>NZ_CP075691.1:0-2400000 GCF_020026305.1 Streptomyces sp. 135
GGGCCCACCTGCCCCGCCTGCTGTGCCGTCCGCACCGGCCGCCGTGTGCCCGCCCGCCGGTACCTGGCCCCAGAGCGGGTCTGCGCACGCCACCGGTACTGGCTGCTGTTCCTGCCGGAACCAGCGGCCTGCCCGTGCCTGTTGGCCCGTGCCCGGGTGGTCGACGCCCAGCGACGGCATGTCCGACTGCTGCGCCGCTGCCCGCCGGTGCGCAGGCCTTCGAAATCGCCGCGCTGTCACCGGATCCTGGTGGGGCCAGCCCTGGCCGAACGAGGAGCATCATGGTAAGCCCGTCTCAGGCCACCGGCCCTTAAGCGCCGATCCTGGCTGGTGGAAGGTCGCCGCCCGCGACCTGATCACCTATCCAGACCGTCGTCCTCGCACGCCTGCTGGCCGACCGCACCGTGCGAGCGCACCGTCACCGAATCGCGCCGCCATCTCCCCACCGGCTGGGAGAACTACCCGGGCTGCTGGCCGAGCTCGCTGCCCAGCTCGGGCGGCCGTGGCTCGCCACCACCTCGCCACCATCACCCACGGGCCACTGTTCACCTGGGCCTCCTGCGTACGCGCCCAGACCACCTCAACCCCTGCCGCCCGGAAGGCACTGTGGACGGTGCACTCGGCACACCAGCCCCGCCCCCTCAGCGACCTCCTCCCCGCCCCGGCCGCCGACGGCACCCGCCCGCAGCAAAACCCGCCAGACGGCTGCGCGTACAGCCTGCAAGCCGAGCGCGCCTTCGCCCAGGACTCGCGCACGCCCGCGCCTACCACCAGAACACGGACACCTCGCCGTACCCAGGAGACACCCCATGCGGCTATCCGCTGGGCCAATGGCTCGCCAACGCACGCCACCGCCATGCCCCGCAAGCCGCCGCCCTCACCGCGCTGTACCCGTGGTGGAACGCACCCTGGAGCACGCTCTGGCAGCGCACCTGGCACCAGGCCGAACCCACCACCAGACCCACGGCCCGCTCAAAGTAAGCCCGCGGGTTTTCCACCACCAGCTACAGCCTCGGCGAATGGCTCTGCAGTGCACCGCTACCCCACCCTCCACCCCGAACAACAACGCCTCCTCCACCCATCGGCATCGACGCCGCAGCGGCGCCGCCGCAGCAGACGGCGCAACCTCAAAGTCAGCGCCGAAGCCCTCGCCACGCCCGCTCCTACGCCGCCGAACACGGCGGGCTGGCGTCCGTGACCTCGGCAACCGTCCACGACGGTTTCTGCCTGGGACAGTGGCTCGCCAGCCAGCGCAACCGCTGGCGCACCGGCCACCGGCCCCTGCCCGTAAGCCGCGCCCAGGCCCTCGCCATCGATCCCTGGTGGTGCCGCCCTGGCACCTGACGTGGCGCGTCACTACCACCGGGCCCAAGGCGCCGCAGTGAGCCGCCGCCTCCAGGCCGAGAACGGCTTCAATGCCCTCGACGACTCCGGTGCCGCCGACTGGCTGTGGCGCCAGTGCGCCACGTACGACGAGCTCAGCGAGCAGCGGCAACTCATCAGCATCACCCCCCAAGTGGCCCGCGCAGCCCGACCTTTGCGTACGACCCCGAGGCCGGGCGCGACCCCGGCCACGGACGTGGAAGACAAGTAAGCCACGCCACAACAGCTGCAGCCCCTGCGGCTCTTCCGGGTCGACGCCGCACTCGGCGTGCCACCGAGCGGGCGTCCCCAAGCCCGCAGCCGCCTCGGGCACCGACCCGATCTGAAGCCGGGCTTCGAGACGGCGCTGGCACTCCGGGCCTGGCACGCTGAGCACGGCCACCTCGCAGCTCCCGTGACACCCCTGCGACGGCTACCCGCTGGGCATGTGGCTGTTCAGCCAGCGCAACCGCGCCAAACAACGCGCCCGAGCGGGTGCCGCCCTCACCCCTGACCGAGCTCACAGCGATCGACCCTGGTGGAACCCGCCCTGGGACCTGCACTGGCAACGCAACTACTACCGCGCCCGCGACCACATCAATGCGGGCCGCCCTAACCCGCCGCGCTGACCCCTCCCCAGCACCGTTCTGGGAAGCTGGGTCACCAGGCCTGCCTGCAATACCCCAGCTCCCCGGCCAGCGGCACACTCCTGACGCTGATCGGCATCACGCCTGAGTCGCCCACGCACCGCCGCGCGCACCCCTGGCGCACCGCGGTCGAACACGCGCAAACCTTCGCCGACACCCGGCCACCTCGCCGTCCCCGCGACACCACCAGGACGGCTTCCCACTCGGCCGATGGCTGAACAAGCAGCGCTACCGCACAAAAAACAGGCCCCCACCCAGCCCGCTCTGACCGCCATCGACCCTGGGTGGAACCCGCCCTGGGGCATGGTCTGGCAACACGGCTACCAACGGGCCCGCACCCAACCCCACACCTGCCAACCGCCGCTGGCTGACCAACAACACGCGACCTGGCCACTCCTCCACCCCGACCAACAACACCTCCTCCCACAACGGGCCTCATCAGCATCTGAATCCCGTAAGCAGCGGCGCCATCCGCCCTGGGCGGCCGCCCCCTCAACCAGCAGCGATCGGCGAGAACTTCCGGGACTGATCTGGCCGAACAGGTCCCAAGGCGCTGCGATGCCCGATACTGGTGGCACGTCCGGCGTGCCTGAAGAAACGCACCGGCCGACGAGTAAGAGAAGGCGGCGCGGAAAAGGTTAATGAACCGGCAAGGGCTTTATCAGCATTCTTTTTGTTACGAACGCGATATAGCCCACCCTGCCAAAAAAAAGCCTCCCCGCAAGACCCGCCGAAAACCCCTCTAAACGACCCCACGGGAACGGCGAACCGCGCCCCAAGGGGCTAACAGCCTGCCGTAGAACAACACCGGCCCGCCCTACGGCGGCCGGCCTGTATGCCCTCACATCACGGCACCTGTGCCGCCTCTCCCCGTCCAGCCGTGCCCACACGGCTCGTTCAAACATGAGGCGGCCCAGCCGTCACGTGCTGGAAGGAATCCACGCGATGAACTCGTCCTCCCTCGGCCCCATCGCCGGCCTTCTGGCCGGACTCCCCGCCGTCCTCGCCGGCGCCCTGGGCGGCGCACCCTGGTGGGCCGTCGGAGCCATCGTCATCGCGGCATACCTCGCCGTCCCCCTCACCAGCCTGATCCTCGAACACTCACGACAACGAAAAGGAACACTGGTCGATGAGAAATTCGCAGCCACACTCGACCAGATAACAGACCCCGAAAAAATCACAGCCATCATCAGCTACCGGCAAGCCACAGCCCCCCCCGCCACCCCAGCCACCACCCGACCCGCCACCAGGGCACTACCCCCGCGAATCCCGACAGCGGCAGCCGGTCACCGGCGTCCGCATAGACGAGGTTGCGGGCAGACCACCTTCCCTCGGTGCTGCGGCTCCGATCGAGTGCCGGCGCCCGCTGAGCTGGGCGAGGGCAACGCCGCCTCACGCGGCAGGGCCCAAGCAGATCTGCTCCGGGCCCTGCCGCGTGGTGTTGGGCCGCAACGTCAGGCGGGAGGAAGCCCGCGAAGCACCAGCCCGGTATACGCGCCGAGCACGCTTCCAGCGCTGAGGCAGCCCGGGCCGGGATCCGCTGCGGCCTCGGGTTCGACCCTCTCTTGCCGGTGAGCACTCCTTGCCGCCGTCATGGGTCAGCTCAGGTCGCGGTATCCACCGTGGCAGCATCCACCCACCTGGCCAAGATGCTGAACGCGCGAGCTGTTCAGAGCCTCGTGTTCTTCCAGCTCATCGCCTTCTTCATGGGCGATGGGATTGCGGATGGCCGAGTAGACGCCGCGTGCGAAGTTGCCAGCACCGTCGTGACGGTTCTTGAAGTGTCACCCCGTCGTCAACGCTCAGGCGCAGACGCGGATGCCCGGTGGTGGGAGCATTGGTGGAAAAGGCGTCAGAAGAGCTTCGCCTCGGAGGATCCCTCCGTGCGAGCTTTGCCTGTGCCTGAGCGTTGATGGCCCGGGCGGCGGCTGACCGCCTCACGGAAGTGGCCGCTGCTCCACAGACCAGCGACGCTGCCCCAGACCCACAGGTGAAGCGTCGCGGCGTCGGCTGAGTGCTCCGCTGCCCAGGTTCTCCTGCAGCTCCTGCTCAGCCCAAAGTGCAACCGCACGATTGGCTGCCTCACGGTGGCGCCACATGGGCTGCTTCTTCGCCTCTTCCCAGTCAGCCGTTCGCCAGTCTGGTATCACCCGGTCAGGATCCGCTCCACGATCTGAGCCGCCGCCTGCACCTCGGGCTTGGGGTTGTTGAACTTGTAGTAAGCCGACCGAGTTCGGCGGGCTTGGGACGTAAGGTTGCTGCGGTGACGAGGAAGCTTTTCAACTTCCCGATCGCCCACTCCTGTTCATCTGCGTCATGCCTGATGCTGCCGCATACCACCGACATCAGCGCCTGCCTGATCGAGGACGGCGAGGCGAGCGGACAGCCGTCGCGACTGCGACGTGAGCGGGCGGCCACGGACACAGCCATGGGTGCTGGAAGAGCCGCAACCGGCCACCACGTAACCGGTGTTGCGCCATCGCTGGACAGCGCCCGATCCCCAGGGCCCCTGCTGTGTCCGGAGACCGGTCAGTGAGGTTCGGCGGCACAAGTGGCCCTCAGGGCAGGTAAGCCATCGAGGTGAGCTGGTGGCCAAGTGTCGGCGGCGACCCGCGCCAGGATCATGGCGCGGGTCGTCCAGAGTGCACCACATTTCAACGATCACTGAACCTGAGCCATGCGCCAGCGCAGAAGACACAACCTGATCAGCACCGCCCGCTGTGACAAAACTGCGTCAGAAGACCACGAACGACCTGACACCCCATGAACGCACTGCCACCGAGGCACCCGCTCGGCCTGACCACGAGCCAACCAAGGCCGCGCACCAAACTGATCAGCCCAGGCCAGACCACACACCTATGATCACAAGCACCGCTCCTGGATAAACGCGCTGCGCGAGCTGGGCATGGAGTGGGCGTAGAGGAGAGGGGCCTCCCCTGGTGCCCCTGACAACGGACCGGGCGCACTGGCTCTGGGCGGTTCTCCGGGCGGCGTCACGCGTCGAGTGTTGCACGATCTGCGAGGGAGCCCTGGGCTGGTCCCTCATTTTGAAACGATCAGTAAGTCTATACGTTGGGGCGCAATTCCTCACTCCAGGTTGAGGGACCACCTTAGCGTTTTCCGTAAATTAACTACGACATGCCCGCTGGCCTGCTTTCTTCCATCGCTATCCGGTGAGGGTCACTATTCACAGGTCCTGTGTCTACATGGGCAGCGAACTGCGTGGGGAGGATGGGTAGCGCAATGGGTTGTTCCTTCTCAAAAAAGGATCTGAGTATGACGAGCAGTCTGACTCCCGGTGGCCTTACCCCGAACCCGGCCGACAGCACGCCAGTGATCCGAACCGACCTGGAACGTGCTTCTGGGAGTCTACAACGCCAAGGCCGACGGAGACGTACTCAACCTGAGCACTGGTCGCGACAATGACATCCACCACCACCTACGGAATAGGCCAGTTCGATCCACTGTTTAGACACCCCTCCTGAGAAGCGGGAGGAGGCCATTCTGGCCGAGATGCACCGGCTGGAGAACGACGGGGTGCTGCCTGGGCGACTCGGCCCGTCAGGCCCACCGACCGGGTGATGGACGCCGGATCAGGCCGCGGCAGCGCCTTCATGACTCACGACCGGTTCGGCTGCGCGGTCGACGGGTCAACATCTCCACGTACCAGCTCAGGTTCGCGAGACAAGCCGCCGCGCATGCGTGGATGCGCGGATCGGTGCGTTCCACTATCAGAACATGGTGGTCACCGACTTCCCGGACGGTCACTTCGACCGGGTCTACAGCGAGACCACCATGCTGATCGACGACGAACGAAGGATTTGCCGAGTTCGCCCGTCTACTGCGTCCGGGTGGTATACGGCGATGACGTGGTGCGCGAGCAGTAACGCCCAGGACGCGTCGGTGACGGCCATCAACAACTTCTACCGGTGCCTCATCCACTCCCGCAGCGGTACTTCACCGCGCTGTCCGACAGCAAACCTCGCCATCAACCAGGTCTCGGACATCACCGCCCAGGCAATCCCGTACTGGCAGCTCCGCATCCACTCCAAGCACCGCAACGGGGCCGAACAGCTTTCGCCCGACGCCTACGCCAGGTGCACTGCGCTACCTGGTGATCAGCGCCGATAAGGTATAGACCGCTTGCCCGCAGTTGAGGGTAGGCCGCGTTGAAGGCAACATCAGCGGGTGGACCAGCGAAAGTAAGACCGCAGGCCCACCTCGGGGATCCTAATTCCCGCAGATATCATACCTAGTTCCTCCAGTAGAATTCGTTAGGTGTGTTTGGCGGCGGTGTCCGGCCGGGAGGCACGGTGGGGGTATGGACATGCGGCAAGTGGAGGTTCTGCGGGTTTAGCCGAGTTCGTGGCGGATGTGTTCGCGCCGTTCCCGGAAGGACCAACGCGCGAAGGGCGACTGCTACCTGCGAGTTGATGCTGCACGGGCGGCGCAAGTCGATCCAGCCGATGGCCGAGCGGCTGCCGGACGGCAACCAGCAGAACCTGCAGCAGTGCGTCAACCACTCACCGTGGGATCCGGAGCCGGTACAGCGGCGGATCGCCGAGCGGATGATGCCGCTGATCAGCCCGGACGCCTTCAGGGGTCGACGATGTGTCCTTCCCAAGGACGGCCGGATGTCGGTCGCTGTCACCCGCCAGTACTGCGGTGCTTTGGGTAAGCAGGCGAACTCCCAGGCCGCGGTCAGCGACACCGCCTCCGTCCTCTTGAGGTGGCGGTTGTTCCTGCCGTGGGAGGCAGAGAGTCAGCGGCAGCAGCCTGCGGGTTCAGATTACGCGCGGCATCGGGGAAGCGGCGGCTGGCGCTGGATGTCCTGGACGGTAAGCCGAGTGGGGCCTGACCCGCTGGTGGTGGTTGCCGACGCCGGATACGGCCAAAGTCACCACTCCCGCGCCGGAACGGACCAGGCGCATCGGCGCACCCGCCTTCCTCGCTACCGCGACCCGGCTCACCGGTGAGAGACCTGGTCATGGCAGCCGGACGCAGGTCGCTGCAATGCTGCACCGGGCGGCAGGGCAGCCGCAGCTCGATGACCAGCCCCTTCATCGTCGCCGACGAGTACCGCTGGGCTGGGATGTCGCCGACGCCTCACCGGTCATCGGCGCGGTGACCTTCCTCCTCTCCCACTGGCCGCGAAGTCACCGGCACGGTGGTGCACGTCGACGGCGGCTTTCACGCAACAGGCGTGGCCCGCCCGGCTCGGCAGGACCTGTAACCGCTCCGCGGGCCCGACACCTCACTGGAGGTCTGATGAACGGATCACAGCCCTACCGACTCGACGGATCCCGCGGGATCCGTCGAGTCACTCCTGCAGGGCGTGCACGCCAACGCGGCACCGTCCGACCTGCTGATGCGTCATGCGCCTCTCGCACGCTGGGCCGATCCCGAGGAGGTGGCTGCCCCGTGTTCCTGACGTCGCCAGCGGCATCGCTTCATCACCAGGCACACCTGGTGATCGACGGCGGTCTGACAGTGTCGCACGGCAGGCTGGCCGATGTCGCGGCACCGCAGGCGATGGCGGCAGCAGCGGCGAGCAGCAGGAGTGCCACGTGACCGCCGACGGCAGCCGTGCCGTCCCCTGGGCCGCCTGAGCGCCAGGACAGTCTCATGTGGCGGCTGGAGACGCACACGACGTCTGGCCCGTCGTCCTCCTGCTGCTCATTCTCGACAGGGAGGTCGACGACGGGCCCTGTGGGTGGCACCGTCAGGCGGCCGAACATCTGCCGAGGATGGCCGCGCGGGTCACGAGCCCGCGGCGGCCCGGGCGCGCCCGCTGGAGCCGTACCCTCCTTCGACCCGGCCCGTCACCTCCGGCGGGTGCGGGCGCCCGGAAAAGCCGCTCGGGCGGAGGTACTACACCTCGCCGAACGCTTCGGCGAGACTCCTTTCGTTTCGGCTCGTCCGCCCTGGGAGTGCCTGGTGGTCGACAGGCTCGACCACGGCCGGTCCGCCTACATCCTCAAGATCTCACGCCATTGCCGACGGGCTGCGGCTGGGGAACTGTTCCTGCGCCAGGCCGCCGCCGCTCCATGATGTACGCGTCCGGCCCCGGGAGGACACGGGCCACGGAACAGGTACCGGTCCCCGCGGTCTGCCCGCCACCGCCCGCCGCGTGGCACAGGCGATGCGCTTCGGCAACCGCCTCTGGCACGACGTGCGCGACCTGCCCAGAGCTCCGAAGGGCTCCGGTGACGGTGTCGAGCGCCGCTACTTCGCGGTGGACCTGCCGATGACCCTGCTGCGGAACTCTCACGCACTGCGGGCAGGACCGTGCAGGACGCACTCGTCGCCGGGCTGGTCGAGGGCTGTCGGCGCTACAACGCACGCCAGGACGTCGAACGCTCCGCATAAGGGTGCTGTCCCCCTACGGCCGGGCACCGCTCCGACGCCACGACGCCAGCCCCATGGGCAACCACTGGTTCGTCATCCGCTTCGAGGTTCCCTCCGACCTGTCCGACACAGCCAGCCGGATCGCGGCGGGCCGCGCCGCGGTCAACGGCGTGTACAACCGGGACGCACTGGACTGGATGGGAGGTGTCGCCCGGGTGGCACCGTTGCTGCCGTCCAGATGGCTTCAGTGGTCCTTCCGGCTCTTCGCCGCGTCGCACGACTTCGTCATCAGCAACATGCCCGGCCCCCGGACCACCCTCCAAGTGGCGGGAACAGACGTCGACCAGGTCTACGGCATCGCCCCGACCCTGGGCGCCGCCGTCACAGCCACCACCGTGTCCTACCGGGACACCTGCCACGTGCTGCTCAATGTCGATCCCGCCGTGGTGGACGACACCGCGTTCTTCCGGACTGCCTGTGCAGCAGGCTGTTCGAGGTGACCTCCGGTGCGTAGCCGACGGGTGCTCGTCGTCACGGCGGGCCCGGCCGACGGGGACGAGGGCCACGTGCCGCAGAGCCCCGTCCGCAGCCACTGTCACGCGGCGCCGCACCGAGTAAGCCGACCTTCGGGTGCGCGGGGCAGCCGGCGCGCGGGGCCTCAGGGGCACGGCGGCCGCCACCCGTCGGACGTGTTCATCAGGGCTCGCTTTCAGCTCGGATAGGAAATGAGGGCCTGTCCGGGAATGCGCTTGGGGGCCGGTCACATGAGCCAAAGCACGACTGTTGTCACCTCGGGCTACACCAACCTGCAAGTTCCCGTGAACGAGGCCCCGTAGTTGTCATTGGTGAAGCAAGCCGCTTGTCACCAGCCCGCGCGAAGCAGGGAAGTTGTCACCACCCAGTCCTGCGGTCCTGCACAGGCGCATTTCTCGATGACAGGATGTTCGTCGGGAGCCGATCTGCGAGTCACGGGGGTATGAGTGGCAGGAATAGAGCTTGAGGCGCTGGACGACATGCCGTGGGAGCGGCTGGAGTCGGCGCTCGGGCTCCACCCGCCCAGGGAGATGCGGCGAGCGCTGCGTCGCCTGGCACTCAAGGGTGGGGCGGCGACGGAGGAAGACTGCTACCCCCTGTTCGACTGCTTCGGGCTGGGCACCGGACGCGTGGCTTCCGTCGCAACCGCCGCGCTGCCGTTCGTCGTTGCACTCGCCGGCGATCCGGGCATGGGTGCCCGGGCCACGCTCGTCCAGCTACTGGCGGGCTTGTCCGAGATGGCGGCCGAAGCCGACCCGGGGCTGGTGGACGCGGGGTGGCACGGGCGTGGCGGCTCCAGCGTCCGCGGATCAGGGCTGTTCGCGGACCCGCTGCCCGGGTGCGGAGGAAGCCCTCCCCCTCGCGGAGGGGAGGGTGCTCTGCTGGAGCAGTGGCAGGCCGAAACGGACCCGACGGTGCGGCTGCCCGTCCTGCTCGCGCTGGGCACCGCCGCAGTAAGCTCTGCCCAAGCCGGGCTGGTGGGCCGGTGCGGGCGGTGGTGACCAGGCGCTGCGGACGGACGGTCCCGTCATGCGGGTGGCGGCCGTGCACGCCTGGGCCGCGTTCGACCCCAGCATCGGTCCGTGAGCTGGACCTGCTGGTGGATGTCCTGTCCGACCCAGCCGTGCGTCCGCAGTTCGAGGCAATCTGGTACGTGCCGGACATCGACAGTGCGTTCACCCGTGAGGATGTCGTCTCCTGGACGGCCCACCTGCTCGAAGCGCTCCGCGGACGGCACTCGCCTTCGTCGTGCGGCTCATCGGTGCGGCGCGCCGGAACGGGACGCCCTGCTGTGCCGCGCCGCGTTGGACGAGGGTGGCGGCTGCTGGTGGTCTGGTAAGCCGCGGCATCCGCGCTGTTGCCGCTCGCGGGTGCGCTGCTCGCGGAGCCGGACGACGGCGTACGGTACCGGGCAGCCCACCTGCTGGCCGTGCTGGGTTCACAGGCGACTCCGTACGCCGATGCGTTGGCCGCGCTCCTCGACGACCCGGGCGAGGACGGGTTTTCGAGGCACCGTCGGCGACCACGCTCGCTGGGCGCTGACCCGCATCGGCGACGAGCGTGCCCTGCCAGGGCTGGTCGAGCGGCTGTACGCGCCGTACCGGGGCCAATACTCACGCGGTACGGCTCGGACGAGCCGCGCCTGCCGAAATCAGGACGTCCTGGCCCGCTGCGGGCGCATGCGGAGCCCTGCTGCCCGCGGTGCGGAAACTGCTCCGGGACGACGCCGTGGGCGGCTCGCTGACCTGCTGCTTCCTGGAAGTCCTCGAAGCGTGGGGCCCACCGCGTCGCCCGCGCTGCCAGAAGTGGTGGCCCTGCTGGACGACACCCGGTACTCGCTGCACGCGGTCGGTGCGCTGGCGGCGATGGGACCGGCTGCGGAGTCAGCCGAGCCCGCCGTGCGCCGCTGCACGATCCTCGACTTTCCGGCAACCGTTACAAGGTGGCGTGGGCAGCCTGGCGCCTGGGCGGCGACCGCGACGCGGCGCTGGAGCTCCTCGGTGAGGCGGTGCTGACCGAAAAGGGGCCGCTCTACGGTCCGGTCGGCCTTCTCGGCGATTTCGGACCGGCGGCCGCGAGCCACGCCGACCGGGTGCGGCATGTCATGGAGCACGGTGACAGCTGGCTGCGACTGCGGGCGGCGGTCGCGCTGTGGTCGATCACTGGTGAGCCGGAACCGAGTGGATCCGTCGCGGAGGAGTACCTCCTTCCCATCGCCGATGGCGGCGACGCCTACGGCTACTTCTTCGAGGCGCTGCGCGCCCTCGCCAGGATCGGCACGGTCTCTCCGGCGGCACGGGCAGCCCTGCGTACGGTGCAGGGATCCGACCGGCGGCTGTCGACGTACCGGGACTACCAAGCTTTCCTGCAGGACGAAGAGATCCGGTCCGCGATCGACGACGTCCTCGCCCTGCCGTGACGACCGGCCGGCGGGCGATGCCGACAGCAGTCCCCCTGGTGACAGCAAGCCGGCCTAGGTGACAACTATCGTGCTTCGGCTCATCACACAGGTCTGTGCAACCATTCCACGTCCGCGCATTTCACCTCCAGGCCCGCAGGCCCGCGCGGCCGCCACCGCCTTGACGGAAAGTAGGCGTCCGCGATGGCCCAGCGACCGCGTCGTGCAGATCGCTCTCCGTCGCGCCTTCCACTTGAGCGGTGATGATGGCCGCCGTGCGAGAGGGGCTGACGGCGACCGTGATGTCCCGTACCCGGCCCGCGTCCGAGGTGCCTCGCGAACTGCACCTCGGTCAGACCCGCAAACGGCTCGGTCCACTTCGGATCATCTGCTGAGATCACCCCACCCATACCCGACCAACGCACCAGCAGCACCACCAGTTACGGGACAACGTCAGGCCCCGCGGGCGCGGGGAGCAGGCGCGGATCAACCTCGACCAGATCCCCGCGCTCCCCGAGGCGGTGATTGTGACTGAGGGTGCGGCGCAAGCCCTGTGCCGCATCCGTTCGGTGCCGGTCGGGGATGCGGCGCAGGGCCTGCTGACGGGCGAGTGTTGTACCGGTGTCGTTGGGCGCTGGGGTACGTTGGCGCACCGGGAGCCCGTTGTCGGGCCGCTCGCCCTGGTGTCAGGGTTTACTTTCTCTTGCGAGCCTGCGTGATCCCGAAGATGATGAAGGCCGCTACGGCAATCCCTACCAACAGCCAGAGAGGAATACCGTCCAGCCCCTTGTACGCCAGCTCGGACGAATCAGCGAAGGACAGCATAATTTCTCCTTGGTCGGATGTCTCGCGGGTCAGTCGGTGGCGTCTTCGTACGCTGAGTCTGCGGCCTCGCCGACGGCCATGCCACCAACAGCACAGGGGATGGCTCCTGCTCCGCCGGTCAGGTATGTACAGCCTGCGGTGAAGGCTTTGTCCGCCGCGAAGCTGATTGCCGTTCCAGCGACTGCTCTATAGTCACCGGTCGCCAACTGCCCGAGGAATTCCCCGGCGGCGATAGCGTCACCGGCTTTCCCCACTGTGTCCATCACTCCGTCGAGGCTGAGCGTTCCGCCCGGGTCGATGCGGTTGACCGGGTCGCCTTCGGCGTAGAGGTAGGGGTTCTGTTCCTGGCCGGAAGGGTCGGGGCTGTTGAACCGGCCGACGTTGGGGTCGTAGTAGCGGGCCGCGAAGTGGTACAGGCCGGTCGGGTCCTGGTAGCCGCCGGCGAACCGGTAGGGCTGGGTGATCTTCTCGCTGCTGGACGCGCGGGTGACGCCGCGGGGGCTGTAGGAGTAGTTGTTGACCTTGGTGCCAGACTCGTCCGTGACCGCGACGACGGAGCCGATCGCGTCGGTGAGGTAGAAGTACGTCTTCCCGTCCCCGGTCATGGAGTTGAGTGTGCCCCCGGGTTCACGGTTGAAGCCGGTGTCTCTCCCGGCAGTTGAGGTGGCCGACAGGCCCAGCGGCCCGTTATGGAACCAGGTGTCGCCGAGCTTGATCCGCTCGCTCTGGTCGGTGGAACCGTACTGGCCGGCATAGGTTGTGCCACCCACCGTCAGTGAGGACAACTGGCTGTGATCCGACCACTTCTCGCCCGTGCGAGTGCCGTCCGGTGTGGAGGCTCCCGCGGTCTCGTTTCCCTCGGCGTCGTAGGACCAGTTCGTGGACGAGCCGTCCTTGGCGGTGATCTGCTGCGCGTCGTTGATGCTGTAGGTGGTGCCGCGCGGGCAGCCCTTCTCGGTGCCCTGGCTGGTGAGGTTTCCGGCCAGGTCGTAGCAGTACTGCCAGGAGGAGTTGAGGGCCGAGCCCTTGTTCTCCGCCGCGTAGGAGAAGCGTCCCGCGCCGTCGTAGGTGTAGCTGGTCTTCGTACCCGCCACTGCATCGGTCAGGGTGCGGATCTTGTTGCCGTCGGTCGCGGCGTCGGTGCCGTATCCGTAGGTGTAGGCGAGGTCGACCAGGGTGCCCTTGCCGGACTTGGCCGTGATCTTCTTCGGGCGGCTGGAGTTGTCGACGTCGACGGTCTGCACGGTGCCACCGGGGTAGGCGGTCTCGGTGCGGACGTCGTTGTTGTTGTACTTGTACGTGGTGACCTTGCCCGCCGGGTCCCTCAGTTCCTTGAGCTTGTTGACCTCATTCCAGGTGTAGTCGGTCTTCCCGGCCGGGTCCTGGTAGTAGTCGACGTTGCCCGCGGGGGTGTAGGCGAGCAGCGTCTGAGAGCCGTCCTGGAGCGTGCGGATCGTTTCGCGCTGGAGCGGATCGAACTTGTAGGTGACGGTGCCGGTGGAGTCGTCGCGCTGGCGCAGGTTGCCGTCACCGTCGTACCAGTAGCGGACCGTTCCGTTGGGCGTGGAGACGGTTTTGATCCGGTCGAGGTTGTCGTAGGTGAAGACCTTCTTGATGCCCCGGCCGTCGGTGAGGGTCTCGGTGCGGCCCAGGCTGTCGTACGTGAAGGTGGTCTCGCCCAGCGGCTTCGGCGGGACGGCCTTGGTCAGATTGCCCTTGCCGTCGTAGGTGAAGGACGTCTTGACCGTCTTCGTCGACGACATCTTCGTCTCGGCCGCACACCGCTGGCCCTCGAACCCGCCGCAGTCGGGGGTGGCCGGGTTGTAGGTGTACGAGACGCTCCCGCCCCCTGTGCCGGTCTGAGCAACCGACTTCGTGTTGCCGGCCGTGTCGTAGGTGAAGGCGGTCTTCTCGCCGTCGGCGTTCGTCGAGTCCTTCGGTACGTCGCCACCGGCGATCGTCTGCCAGCTCGTGACCGACTTCCCGCCGGTCGGCGACTTGATGGACTCCAGGTTGTTGCGGGTGTTGAACCCGTAGTCGGTGACGTTGCCGCCGGTGGTACCGGTGCCCATCGCGTCGGTGGCCGTGTCGACGTTGTGGTTCGCGTCGAACTTCGTCTTCCGGTTCCGGTCGAGCGCGTCGGTGACATCGGTGACCTGACCGTCCCCGTCGTGCTTGTACTTCGTCGCGTGCTTCTCCGGATCGGTCACCGTCGTCGTGCCCGCGGCCGTGGGCGAAGTGGTGTCGTACGCGTACGTCCATGTCGGCCCGGTATGGCCGGTGCCGTTGAGCTCGGTGGCGCGCAGCATGGAGGTGACGCGGTTGGCTTCGTCGTAGGTGAAGACGGTGACCCGGCCCTCTGCCGTGGTGATTTTAGTGAGGCGGTTGGAGGTGTCGTAGCCGAAGGTGGTGGTCTTGCCTTCGGCATCGGTGGTCTTGTGCAGGTTGCCGTCGGGGTCGAGGTCAAGGACGGCGGTGCGGCCGGAGTTGTCCTTGGCCTGCCACTGCGAGGCGTCGGTCTTGACCAGGTCGATCCAGCGGCCCGAGCGGGTCTCGGTCAGCTTGAAGCCCTTGTGCTCGCCGCCCTCGTCGTGCTGGGTGACGGTGACGGTGCCCTTGTTCTTGTCCGTGACCTTGGTCAGGGTGCCGTGCTCGTTGTAGGTGTCCTTCGAGTGCGACTTCCAGTTGGTGACGGTGTAGGTGCCGTCGGTGTTCTTCTTCAGCTCCTTCGAATAACCCTTGGGCGTGGTGAAGGTGCCGTCCGCGGCCTTCTTGAAGCGCAGGGTGTCGCCGGAGGTGTCGTACAGCACCACCTCGTCGTTGAGGACCTGTAGGTAGCGCTCGTACTGCTGCCACCAGCGCTGGGACACCTTGCCCCACGGCGCCTCGAGGGAGTTGTAGGTGCGCGCGAGGGTGAGCTGCTGGCCGACGCCCGCGATGGAGAAGTCGATGGCGGTCAGCATCAGGTTGCCCGTGGAGAAGTTGATCCGGGCCGTCAGCGCGTCGGTGATGGCGAAATTGCTGATCTTGTGCCACGGAACATCGCCCTGCCCCTCGGGCACGTGAGCGGGGATCTCCCGGACAGAGCGGGCCGAGCCGCCCTCAGTGCGCTTCTTCTGCTGCGCGCGCCAGGCCGCGACCTCGCTCGAGGGCTTGCGTTCGGCCTGCGATGACGCGGGCTTGTTCGGTCCGACCTTCACGTCGGGCATCGTGAACGACGGGGCGTCCTTGCCCCACGCCGACCCCGGCTCGTCGGCCGCGGCGGTGCCCGCAGCCGGCAGCAGGGACAGCGTCAGAGCGCCGGCCGCCAGAGCGGTGGCGGTGGCGTAACTGGTTCTTTTCCGGGCGCGCGAAACTCGCGCACCGACGGTGCGTTGCGTCAAGGCTTCCCCCCACAGGAAGACACATCTCGCAGACCCCAGTGGTCACGAGAGGCCCACAACCTGACACACAGCCACCTTGGGACACGCCGCGATTCCCTCGAACGCATGTACTACACGAGAGGGAATCGGCCTCTCTCCATGCTCAGGGCGAGGCGGCCTGAAACGTGCGGCAACCACCCGTCCCACCACGGCAGTTGCACCCTGCGCACCCTGCACTGGCGACAAGGTGACCGGGAACCTTCAGGTCCGCCCTGCCCCAGCGGCAATCGACGTCTCAATCGCCCTCGCCGTGGCACCCGAGCCGGATCTGGAACCGGCCTGCGATCACGCCGGCAGCCCCCGCCCGGCAGACGCCGGAGCGGGGGCCACGCTCAGCCGGCGGGCTCGTGCTCCACCGTCTCCTGCCCGCACCCGGCAGCCAGCTCCCGCAGCGCCTCCCGTTCCGTTTGGTCCACGGTCAGGCCCCAGCGGAGCTTGGTCGCCACCCAGTGCGTGGTGTAGGTACAGCGGGCATCGGCGAGCGGCGGCTGCCATTCGGCCGGGTCCTGGTCGGACTTCGACCGGTTGCTCCGCGCGGTCACAGCTACGAGCGACCGCTCGTCACCGAGGTCGTTGGCGTAGGCGGTGCGGCGCTCCGCACTCCACGTGCTGGCGCCGGAGTCCCAGGCTTCGGCGAGCGGCACCATGTGGGCGATGTCCAGGCCGCGGGGCTGGGTGAGGGTCTCACCGTCGTAGTACGAGTGCCACTCCCCTGCGGTGACCTTGCAGCCCGCTGCGATGGTCGGGGCGGTGCGGGACTCGGCGATGAGGACCTCCTCGCGGGTGTTGCACCCATCACGGTCCTCGTCGGTCCAGTGCTGGAAGCGGGAGCGCTGGTATCCCTCCCGTACCTCCGCGGCCATAGGCAGAGCGGCGACCGCCTGCTCCAGCGTCATCGGAAACGCGACCAGGTCAGCGTCGGCGGCCGAAACCGGGGACACCGTGGTGAGGGGCAGGGCAAGGAAAGCTGCGGCCAGAGCCGCACGCATACAAGTGGTGACCACAACCTGGTCATACCGGCGCTCGCCCGCCGCCGGGGACGGTTCGGGTGGAGCGTCACCCAAGCGAGCGCAAAGGTCGTACCGACGGCGGACCGTGCTAAGAGCTGTCCCGCAAGTGCGGCCGAGCCGTGACACGAGACCGGATCGATAGGGTCAGGGCTTAGCCGATGGAAGAGGATCGTTCGATGCCGACGTACGACCACCTGACCGAGTGGGTCGGCCTGGGGCATGTTGCACGAGCCGGACAGGACGTTGTGGCCGGCTGGCGGATCCCTGGCTCCATGAAGGCACAGCTCGTCGAGGTGGGCATCCCGGTAGCTCCGCGCCTCATTGAACGAGTCGTGATGCAGAGCGAGGCTGAGCCAGCCCTGCTCACGTCCCGGGGTCCGCTCTATCGTCTCACCGATCAGGCGGACCCCGATGATCAGGCCGAGCGGCCATCGTTCGGCGTCGAGCCGGAGACCGGGGCGGTCTACTTCGTCATGCCGAACGGGGAGGCATGGTTCGCCAACTCGGGTGTCGACGTGTGGCTCGACGTCCTTCAACGCTACGCAGTCGCGTCGCAGCCTCAGAGCTTCTCAGCGAGCCGGACGGCCCCGAGGAGTACCTCTCTGCAGAGGAGGAAGAGCGGGCCTTCGCCGAGCTGAACCTGCTGGCCGAGGAGCTGAAGGAGATCGATCCGGCGGCCTTCAACGGCTGCGAGGGGTTCTCTGGCCAGGTCTCCTGGACCGCTGGCTCTACTGACCTCGGTCGACAGATCCAGGGCCCGTAGGCCTGAACCGTGCAGGGATGCCATGCCAGCGACTGGCATGATCTTCATGTGGGGGCTGTGATCACGGCGTCAGAGCCGTCATGGATTGCGCCGTACTCCGGTCTGAGCCCGGAGCAGTTCGGGAAACTGATCACCATGCTGCGGCGCGGAGGCCCGCCCCTTGCTTGCAGGGGCCGTCCATGGAGTCTGCCGCTGGAAGACCGGGTGGTTCTGGTTGCCGCGTACTGGCGGACCAATCTGACCTTGCGGCAGCTGGCCCCCTTGTTCGGGATCTCGAAGTCGGCCGCAGGCCGGATCGTGAGCCAGCTCGGCCCCTTGCTCGCACTGCGCCCACGCAGCCGCTTCCGCAGAGACACAGTGCTGATCGTGGATAGCACCCTGGTGCCGACACGGGACCACAGCTTGGCGGAGCAGTCCAAGAATTACCGCTACTCGACCAACGACCAGGTCGTCATCGACGCCGACTCACGCCTTGTTGTCGCCGTCGGCCAGCCCGTGCCCGGGCAACCGCAACGACTGCGAGGCAGGGGAATTGTCCGGCGCCAAGGACTCGGTCGGCAACACCACCGTGATCGCCGACGGCGGCTACCGCGGCACCGGCCTGATCATCCGCACCGCCGAGAACCCGGCCAGACCGAGCTACCAGCCTGGAAGGAAGCCCACAACACCTCCCACCGCAAAGCCCGTGCCCGAGTCGAGCACACCTTCGCCCGCATGAAGACCTGGAAGGTCCTCCGCGACTGTCGTCTGAAAGGCGACGGCGTCCACCACGCCATGCTCGGCATCGCCTGCCTTCACAACCTTGCCCTGACCGGATAGCGGATCTATGCCTACCGGACCGCGTCTGCGACCGCGTTTGAGGTCTCAGTGCGCATGCTGGCGTGGTGGGAAATCTGGTTGCCCCAATGTGGATGATGAAAGCGTGATCTCAAAAGAGCGTGCCGTCGAACGGGTGGAGTCGTTGCTGGCCACCATGCAGCTGGCACACGAGCTGGTCGTCCACGAGGTGAAGGAGCACGCGCTGGGCTGGCTCGTCTTCTGGAACTCGGCGGAGTACGCCCGCACCCGCGATCTGCGCGATCTCCTCGTCGGCGGCGGCCCCTACCTGGTGGACCGGTACGACGGGAGCGTCCACCACATCCCTGTCACCACGTGGGTGGGCGAGGACTGGGAGGAGCTCTACCTCCGGCAGATCAAGGAGGTGCGGGCGCACGACCCCCTGGCTGCTTCCGTGCTCGCGCTGATGAACTCCGCCGGGACGGTGGCCGCGATGCATCACCTCCGCAAGCAGGCTCCGCGCTTGAGCCTGCAGGAGGCGAGGACCTACGTCATGGCCGTCCGAAACGGAGCCGAGCCGCCACACGAACTGGCGGACCTCACCAGGGAAGAAGAGGTCTGCCCACCTCTGGCGATCGAAACAGTGGCCGGCCCGGACCGCCTGTAGTCCGCTTGTGAGGGCGAGACCCAGATCGTGCGGTTACGGCAGACCTCAAACACAGCCTGAGATTACTTGCGGGACAGCTCTTAAAGGCTGTTGCACAACGACCGAACGATCTTTCGTGACCGTTTCACGGTGTCACCCAGACCGGCGAAAACGGGAGCAGAATCGGGCAGTTGACCTTGCGATTGGTGGCCAGATCCGAACGTGATCGCCGTTGTGCAACACCCTTTAGCTTGTTCTTTATCTTCCGGCCCCATGCCGTAGGAGTGGCCGGAAGATAAAGAACAAGCTATGGAGGCCGGCGGCGAGGACTGCGTGGCGCTCGCCGGGGTGTGCGCGCACGGCCCGTTGTGCTCAGCAGGAACGGGCTCAGGAAGCAGGAAAGGCAAAGAAGTTGACTCCCTCGCTTATTTGATCAAGCTTCGGGCACCCACGCTCGTGAAAGCCTGAGGCTAATTTGGCCGGTTTGACAGTCTGCTGGTGGTGGGGGTGTTGCGCGGGTGGTGTCGGATGAGCTGTGGGAGTTGTTGGGGTGCTGCTAATGAACAGCGCAGCATCCGACATGTAGCTGAGTGTGATGTTCAAGTGGTGGATTCGGGGTGTCGCCCTCGGGAAGGGTGCGGTAGACGGTGGCGAGGTGGCGCTCGCCGTTCCTGTCGGACAGGGTGACGAGCCCACTCTTGGTGACAGCTTCGCGCTGGGCACCCAGGGCGCGGGCGTACGGAGCATGCCGTCGTCGACGACTTTATGCGTGCCGCATGAGCATCACGCTCAGCTACCAGTCAGCTGGTTCGCCGCTCGTTAACGGCACCCCAAATCTGGCCACGCCACCGCTCCAAAAAGGTGGTGACGGCGGTGTCGCCGGTGATGGCGCACTTGAACTGCGTACCGACGGCCCCGAGTATGTGGCTGACGAAGGGGCAGCAGAATCCGTCGCCGCCCCGGCCTCGGATGCGAATGAGGCCATGCATTCGACCGAAAGGAAGATCGAGTGACGTTTCTGGACACCGCCACGCACCTCCAAGACAAGGACGGGAAGCAGCGGAGCCTGCTGTTCCTCGGGTCGAGTTGTCTGGAGCTGAACTGGAGCGACGGCATCGCCTTCTGGGGGGCGATCAGGCAGTACAACAAAGGCGTCACCTGGAATGAATTACAGCAGTGGGGGTTCGACAAGGACATCGATGCGGCCGCAGATCTGACGGACGTTGTCGGCAGCCCGTGCACGATGCTGTTCAAGGGGGACCAGTGCGTGGTCCTCAAATGGGACGAAGGCATCGACTACCACGGGAAGATCACGGGGTACAAGAAGCACTGGGCGGACCTGCCGAAGGGGTTCGACCGTGACCTCGACGCGGTCATGCAGATAGAGGACCAGGGCGGCCCGTGCACCATGCTGTTCAAGAAGGACCAGTGCGTGGTGCTCAGCTGGAACCACGGCATCCAGTTCCACGACAAGATCACCGCGTACGAAGGTCCCTGGCGCGACCTGCCGAAGCCGTTCAGCAAGAGCCTCGACGCGGTTGTGCGGATGGCGAACGACGACGACGGCAACCAGCAGAGCCTGCTGATCAAAGACAGCCAGTGCCTGGTGCTCAACTGGGAGAACGGCTTCAGCTACGACGGCGAGGTCACGGGTTACTCGCAGGCGTGGGCCAACGCCTACAACAGACTGACGGGTTAACCGCGGCCGCCGGACGCCGCGAACAGTGAGGTCGGCCGGTCGCTGACGCGGTGCCGGGCCCGGATGCGTCGGGCCCGGTGCCGTGGCCACGTCAGCGCTGCACCGCGCCTTGCGTTGGAGGATGTTGCGGTCTGCCGCGCGGCAACATCTCCTGCGCCCGCGCGGTGGTCCGTACCAGTCTGGGCGGGACTGCTTCATGGTCCTTGGGACCGTACTTGCGGCGGGGCCTCTTCGCTGCCTTGAGCGGTTGAACCCTTGGCGCCGTCTGCCGGCATGCGACCCGGAGGAGTGTCTCGCGCCGGATCGCACGCCTTGTGGCCTGATGGTCAACCGGTGGGCAGCCGGGCACCGCGCGGTGCCCGCATCGGCACGGACACCGGTGTCAGCGGCCCCGCCTCACCTTCTGTGACACAACCTCGTAGGACACCTCGTCGTAGTCGATGGCCTGCACCTCGTCTGTGATGCTCCACAGGGCCCTCCTGAGGTCGTTGCGGCAAGTGGCCTGGACCATCCTCTCCTTGAAGTAGGCCTCCTCAGGTGACCACGTGATTAAGCACAGTCGGCGTCCCTGGAAGTCGAAGCCGTAGACGCCCCAGCGGCACTCGGAGGCCGGGAGATCCGCGACGAACGCGTCGTAGTCACCGCTGTCGCCGACCTTCTCCACGACGATCTCGGTGCTGCGGTCATTGAGCTTGAGGATCAGGTACCTGTGCTTCCCTGCCTTCACCTCATCGGCTTTCACCATGCACTGCTCGTCGACGTCCACGGTCCGCACAGGCTGACTCCCTTCGGCTGATGCTTGGTGTCACGCTATCGGCCCACTCCGCCCTCAGCCCAGGGCCTGACGGAGACCGCTGGGCGGGCACCGAACGCCACAGCAAGCCGAAACCCGCCCTGAGCCTCCGTGGCCTGAGCGTCGGCCGCCGGGCGGGGCGGCGCACAGCCAGACCCTCCAACAGCCCAGGGCGGGCGGAGGTAACCGGCACGATCGAGCGGCCGCGGCTCGGTGCGGGCCTGTTTCTCAGCTTGCTCTTTGTCTACCAAGGTCTTCCAGGCTTGCCGATGGCTTTGAGGGTCTCCGGGCGTTTGACGGTCTTGCCGACGTCGTAGCGGGGCGCCCGGTGCTTGTTCCGGGCGCCGGGTGGCCGTCCAGGGCCAGCGCCCCGGGGTTTGGGAACACGGGCCGGGCAGGCGAGGTGGGCGCGGATGTTCCTGAACCCCCGGCGGACCCGGGCCGGGGTGAGCCGGTCGGAGGTGGTGGGTTTCTCCCCGGGCCGGCGGAAGTCTGCGGCCAGCGGTCGGACGAGCCGGAGCTGGGTGTGGGAGACGATCAGAATCCAGGTCCAGCGGTCCGCCGCCTCGGGAGTACGCAGCTTCGGAGTGGTCCAGCCGAGGGTCTGCTTGGCGAAGCGAAAGGTGTGCTCCAGATCGAATCGGCGGAGAAATGCCTGCCAGAAACGGTCCACATCGTCCGCGGTGGCGCCGGTCCTGGAGGACCATAACCACACCGGCGGGGCATCACGTTCCTTCGACAGATGCTCGACCTTCAGCCGGATCAACGTACCCTCGACCAAGGGCAGTTCACCGTCGTGGTCGAGCCATGAGGAGCGGTGGGTGAGCCGGGGGTGGACCCGGTCCCATGCCTGCGTCTCGGCCTTGCCGTAGTTGGTGGTGGCGGTGACCGTGGTGATCGCGGGCTCGGGCCACGTCTCCGGCTTGGCGAAGCGGAACTCCGGGCCGTGCTTGGGCGGCCGGCCGCCCTTCGGGTCGTAGACGCGAGGCGGCTTCGGCAGTCGCATGACGCGGTCGGAGCGGACCCGGCCGACCAGCTCGACCGGCAGATCGCGCAGGACCCAGGCCAGGCGGGTGACGTCATAGCCAGCATCGCTGACAATCACGATATGCGGGTCCCCGGCCTGCCACTGGCCGACGGCGATGAGCCGTTCAACGACTCCCCGCAGCTGGGCGGCAGTGACCGCCGTCGCGTCGTCCACCGGTCCCAGCCGGACCGCGTCCAGGATCGCAGTCCAGGACGTGGCACCCGGCTCCAGGGCGGCGACGAAGGAGTAGGGCCAGCCCGGAATGAACTGCGACGCCGTCTTCGCCCGGCCATAGACATGGCAAAACAACCGCTCGGCCGAGCACGGCGCGTCCGAACGAAGCCACGGCGACACATCGACCGCCAGGACCAGGCGCCCGCCGTCGAACCGCGGCAGCGACAGCCCGGCCAGCACTATCCGTAGCCGACCCACGTCGATCCGGCCGTGATTCAGACCGCCGTACATCGCTCCGTACCCACGACGATGCTCGGGCAACAACGTCAAGTCCACCGGAGACTTCACCGCACCGTCCGCACGCAACACCGCGTCCGCCAGCTCGAACAACGCATCCCGCCGAGCGGTCAGACACTCGTAGAACTCGCCCCGGAAGCGTGATGCTTCCGCGAACGCTTCCCTCCGGACAGCAGCAGGCAGCAGACTCGCCTTCACGGCCTTCGTCGTGGTCACGTGCACTTTGGTCGGAGCACAGGATCAGACGAAGACCGCCTCTGCGTCCGGCGAATCCACACGTGAGCGACTCAGGTCGAGGCACCGTTCGAGGCCGGAAGATAAAAAGCAAGCTTAGACAGTGTCTTCAAAAGGTCACTGCTGGTGGCTCACGGTGTCGTGATACGCCGTCAGGCGCGGATCATCACCGAGACTCCGGCAGGCTTGGTGCGGGTCTGGCCCCTGCGCAGGTAGGGATCTCCCCACTCCTCGAAGAGGCTCGTGCACGAGGCGTCGGTCAGATAGGCGTAGTCGTCGAGCCTGTTGGTGAAGGTGACATCGCCCTTGGTGGGGTCGCTCTTGATGCAGGTCCGAGTGGGCGGGTTGTTGTAGACCGTCGTCTGGCCGCCCTGTGCGACGTACACCTGTCCGGTGGCCGCGCCAGCCGACGTGGTCAGCCCGACGGTGAGTAGGCCGGCGGCGGCCAGCGTACCGACCGAGGTGAGGATCCTGCGCATGTGATGACTCCTCGTGATCGTCTGGTGCTGCGTTCTGGCGCCTGCCGGGACCGTAAGGGCTGATGCGCCGTTCAGGAGCGGGCCGTCCCCCGAACGAAGGGCAGCGAATTGTTGCGTTTCGGAGCGTGTGGTGCGCGCCTTGGCAGTGGCTGTGCGCTGCTGTGTGACGTCTGCGCAGTGCGGGGTTGCGGTGGCGAAGCGGTACCGCCATACGGGTGATTCGGCGGGCAAAGGCACACCGGCGTTGTGGAGCCGCCGGTACACCGGTCACACGGACCGAACTGTTCAAGGGGGCTGTTATGGCAACGTCAAGGCGCCGTTTTCTGGGAATCGGAATCTCCGTGGCCGGTGCGGCGGTAGCTGGCGGCACGCTGGGCGTCGAGGTCGCCGGGGCCGCGTCCCTGGCCGCTCCGGTGTCGCAGAGCCCCGACAGCATCCGCGGTATCAAGTGGCGCACGGTGCGCCGCCCGGCGCAGCCGGGTGACAACTTCGACACCTTCGGTGTCCGGTTCGACACCCAGGGCCTGTCCTACCGCACGGCGGTCGCGTCGCTGTTCAACAACGACTTCAAGACGGTGGTGCTGCGTGTCGCGAACATGGGCGACCTGCCCCGCGGCACCACGAAGAAGCAGCGCAACGACGAGATCATCAAGGTGCTGGGCGAGCTCAACCGCCGCGGCATGAAGGTCTACCTGTGGAAGCGGCAGTGGCTGCAGCGCAGCGACCGTTCCTGGGGTGCCTACAACCGGCACCCGGGGGCGGACGAGTTCATCGCCGACATGAGCGCCCTGATCCAGCGCGCGAAGCGTGAGGGGGTCGCCGGATCGCTGCAGGGCGTGATGCCGGTGGAGACCAACCTGAACAACTGCGCCGAGGTCCGCAACCGCGCTCTGTACATCGCCCGGGGCATCAACGCCCACACCGGCAACTGGCTCAGGACCCACACCCTGATGGTCCCCGGCGCCGGTATGGGGCCGTACTTCAAGGGCATCCACAACGGCGGCACCACGTGGCTGCAGCAGATGCGCGCGCAGACCGGCCGCTTCGCCTTCCTCTACAAGCACATGATCAGCCACCCCGAGAACGTGTGCCGGCTCGGCCGACTGAACAACCAGTGGCTGGCCAACGTCGGCTACGAGGCGAAGAAGACGGTCGACGAGCAGATCCGATTCCTGCGCACCACGATGGGCGTGGCCGATCTCGAACGCTACCTGCACGGACACCGCGCTCAGTTCCCCAACCACACCCACGTGGTGTTCTGGGGCGACATCGGCGACGGCATCTTCAGCATGTCGGCTCTCGACAACCAGCCGAGGTGGAACTACAACACCGTCCGCGCCCTGCACAAGCTGCTCGTCAAGCAGAACCACTGGCACGGGCACTTCTTCAACTTCCCCTTCACCTACAAGGGAGCCACCCGCACCGACCTGTGGGGCTACCTCATCACCGTCGACCGCCGAAACGGCTACGCCCGCGCCAAGAACCACCAGTGGAACCGCGCGAAGACCCACTCCGTGTGGAACGAGTGGCACGCGTGGTCACGCGAGAACGCCGCCTTCTGACACCTCACAGCGACATCCGCCAGCCTGGAGCACACCCCTCTCGTCTCGGCCTCCTGCCGGCCGATGCCGCCAGCGGCCTCCGGATGCCCTGACGTAGCTGTGAGACGCGGCAACTCACCGCAGGGGTCCATCAAGTTGCCTCGCACCACCCCAGCCCGCACACCTCGACCGATGGAACGTGACCCATGAAACTGAGAGCGACGAGAATCCTGGCGCTGTTCCTGGCGGGCGCAGCGGCAGTAAGCACCGTGGCCGCCGGACCGCTTTCACCAGCGGCAGCAACACCGATGCCCGACAGCGCCGCGGAACGTCCCAGCGCTGCTCCTGCGGTGTTCTGGCGGGGCAGCTGGGCCGCCGCGCAGCAGCCCCTTAACCCGAACGTTCCCGGCTGGGCGCGCCAGGGCTTCGCCAACCAGTCGGTGCGCCAAGTCGTCCGGCTCACCATGGGCGGCACGATGGTGCGGGTACGGCTGTCCAACCTGTACGGCACCACGCCCCTGCGGCTGACCGGCGCCACCATCGCCCGCACCGCCTCCGGCGCGGCCGTCAAACGCGGCTCCCAGCGCAACCTCACCTTCGCCAGCCGGCAGTGGGCCCAGATCCCCGCGGGCAGGGAACTGAACAGCGACCCGCTGCGCATGAGCACCACGGCGAAGGAGAAGCTCACCGTCACCCTGTACTTCGCCCAACGCACCGGCCCCGCGACCTACCACAGCCAGGCCATCGCCAACGGCTACCGGGCTGAGGGCGACCACCGTGTCGACCCCGGCGGCGGAGCGTACACACGAACCGCACAGAACTGGTACTACCTCACCCGGCTCGACGTCCGCGGCGTCCAGGCACAACCACGCAGCGGCATCGTCGCCCTGGGCGACTCCCTCACCGACGGAGTTCGCTCCACCCGCAACGCGAACAACCGCTACCCCGACCAGCTCGCCGAACGCCTGATCAACAACAGGACCCCCCGCCCTGTCCTCAACGCCGGCATCAGCTCCAACCGGCTGCTGACCAAGTCTCCCTGCGGTGGGGAATCGGCCATGGCACGCTTCCGGCGGGACGTCGTCCTCCAGCCCGGAACACGGACGGTGATCGTGCTCGTAGGCACCAACGACATCCGCCAGCAAGCAGGAACCACTCGGTGCGCCCAGGGCGCGCCCAGGATCACCGCCCAGCGACTGATCGACGGTCACCGCTACCTGATCAAGTGGGCTCACGAACGGGGCCTGAAAGCCGTCGGCGCCACCCTTCCGCCCTGCAGCTGCATCGGCACCAACGAGACCATCCGCACGCAGCTCAACCAGTGGATCCGCCGCACCGCCGGCACCAGCAGCGGCTACGACGCCCTGGCCGACTTCGACCGCGCCCTGGCCAACCCCAACCGGCCCTACACCCTGCGCCCCGCCTACGACAGCAGCGACCACGTCCACCCCAACGACGCCGGCTACCAGCGCATGGCCCAAGCCGTCCCGCTCAGGCAACTGTGAACAACAGGATCTCTTCGAATGGCACGCCACATCAGGACTGAGGCGAGGGTGACGGCATCTTCGCGGGAGTGGGTGGTCTTGTCGTAGCGGGTGGCGTGCCCCGCCACTGCTTCAAGCGTTGAAGGACCGTTCCACGACGCTGCGGTGCGTGTAGATCTCGCGGTCGAAGGCCGGCGGGCGGCCGCCGCGGCTGCCTCGCCGGGCCCGGTTGCGGATCTGGTCGGCCCGCTCGGGAATCGTGTGCGGTATGCCCCGTCGGCGGAGCCAGGCGCGGATCGCCTTGGAGCTGTAGCCCTTGTCTGCCAGGACGTGATCGGGCCGGTGCGGGGTCTTCCCGGTCCGATCCTGGGCACTCGGATCGCTTCCATCACGGCGGTGAACCGGGTGCAGTCGTTGGCGTTGCCGCCCGTGACGACGAAGGCGAGAGGCCGGCCCCGGCTGTCACAGGCCAGGTGAATCTTGCTGGTCAGCCCGTCTCTGGACCGGCCCATCGCCCACGCCCTGGTCACCGCACACACCGGCCACATCACCCTTGACACGGCTCCCGGTCACGGCTGCGCCTTCCGCATCCTGCTGCCCCTGCCCGACCTGCCGCAGACCCCAACCACCGACGCGACCGGTTACTGAACGGTTACACCGTGCGTGCTGTTCGGCCCCGAAGGACACCTTGTCGCGGAGCTGCCGCTCGATCACACCACGCACGAGCGCCTCGCCCGCGCCGTGCTGGCGTGGTCCGAACCCGGCGCACTGCAGCCCGACACCTATGAACACCCGGGTTGCTGCTCTCCGCACCCGCCCGCGCGGTCGCCGACGACGTCGACGCGCTGGCCGGCAGGCCGTCTGGCTTCGTTCACGTTCAGCAGCAGCGTTTGTCGATGGGTTTCGACAGCAGGCGACGATCAACGCGCTCGGAGATGTTCACGGGGAATGACGGCACGGTCGTCGGCGAGGGCGTTCGTGCGGGCCGCTGAGGCGACCAGCGCCTCCAGACGATCAGGCCCGGTAGCCTCTGGCCATGCCTGAGACATCGGTGGCGCACTTTTACGACGAACTGGCCGACGACTACCACTTGATCTACTCAGACTGGGACGCCAGCATTCGCCGGCAAGGGGACGCTCTCGACGCCCTTATCGGTCAGGATGGCGTCGAGGTGCTCGATTGTTCCTGCGGAATCGGCACGCAGGCCATCGGCCTTGCGCTCCGCGGGCACCGCGTCACCGGCACCGATCTCAGCCCGCGCGCCATCGCCCGCGCCAGCCGTGAGGCCGCCCGCCGGAGCCTCAGTCTGTGCACGGCGGCTGCCGACATGCGACGCCTCCCGTTTCCCGACGGTCGGTTCGATGTCGTCGTCTGCGCTGACAACTCGCTGCCCCACCTGCTGACCGAGCAGGATGTGCGCGCCGCCCTGGCCGCGATGCGTCGCGTGCTGCGCCCTGACGGTCTGCTGCTGGTCAGCACACGCCACTACGACGACCTGTTGCGTGACCACCCCGTTTCGACGCCCCCACAAGTCCACCGGACCGCCGCCTGCGCCGACGACGGAGAACGAACGGTCACCTTCCAGCTCTGGCACTGGCACGACGACGGAGAGCACTACGACCTGGAGCACTTCCAACTTCTTCCGGCAGGCGGAGAATGGCACGTCCAGGTCCGCCGGACCACCTACTGGGCCCTCAGCCAGGACCGGTTGGCTGGCCTCGCAGCTGAGGCCGGCTTTGTCGACGTCCGGTGGCGGATGCCGCAAGAGACAGGCTTCTTCCAGCCGCTGCTTATGGCCCGCGTCGGCGATTAAGCGATTTTCTTGACCGTCGGCCGTGAGGGCAGCGGTCGAGCCAGAACCGGTAGGTGTCAGCCAGCTTTGGCGGGTTGCTCGGCTCGTGCCCGGGTGCTGG
Source organism: Streptomyces sp. 135 (assembly GCF_020026305.1). NCBI lineage: Bacteria > Bacillati > Actinomycetota > Actinomycetes > Kitasatosporales > Streptomycetaceae > Streptomyces > Streptomyces sp. 135. The sequence continues at coordinate 28,374 of NZ_CP075691.1, forward strand.
CGAGGCGGTAGGAGTCGGTGCCGGTCTCGATGATGGTGCCGTTGAAGGTCAGGCGGTCGACGATGGCCGCGCAGAGCCGCGGGTCGGTGAAGGTCTTCGTCCAGCCGCCGAAGGACTCGTTGGAGGCGATGGCGACGCTGTTCTTCTCCTCACGTTCCGTCAGGACCTGGAAGAGCAGTTCGGCGCCGTGGCGGTCGAGTTCCATGTAGCCGAGTTCGTCGATGCAGAGCAGGTCGACGCGACCGTAGCGGGCGATCGTCTTGTTCAGCTGCTTCTCGTCCGCGGCCTCGACCAGCTCGTTGACCAGTTTCGTGGCCAGCGTGTAGCGGACCCGGTAGCCCTTCATCGCTGCCTCGGTGCCCAGAGCGATGAGCATGTGCGACTTGCCGGTGCCGGAGTCGCCGATCAGGCAGAGCGGCTGTCCCTTCTTGATCCACTCGCAGGAGGCGAGGGTGTGGATGGTGGCCGGGTCGATGTTCGGGTTGGAGTCGAAGTCGAAGGTCCGAAGCGACTTCTCCCTCGGGAAGCCGGCCGCCTTGATCCTGCGTTCCGAGCGGCGACGCGCCCGATCGTCACACTCGGTCATCAGCAGCTCGGCGAGGAAGCGGTAGGTCATCTGGTCCTTGACCGCCCGGTCGGCGATGTCGGGGAACTCGTTGCGGATCGACGGCAGCCGCAGCATGCGGCAGGCGGTGTCGATGGCGGCGTCGGCGGCCTGCTCGGTCAAGCCTCGCTGGCGGGGCAGGGTCACTGGGCTTCTCCCTCTGGGTGGGCGCCGCCGCTGGCGCGACGGCGTCGGAGCAACTGGTCATAGGGGGTCACCGAGGGCAGCGGCCTGGTGTCCGGCGGAAGGTGGGCAAGGCGCCACTCGTGCAGAAACGTCACGGTCGCCGACCCCGAGGCTCCGGCCGGCAGAGCGGCCGGTGGTTCGTCTTCGGCCTGGGCGGCCTTGCGGGCCTCCAGCGCGACCGCGTCCGCGGTCAGGGCCCCGGCCCGCAAGGCGGTGGCCAGCCCGGCGACCAGGTGCTCGTGCGGGATGTGCCGGGCCAGCAGCAGCACCTCGATCAGGGCCCGGGTGCCGTCCCGCTCGCCGTGGACCCTGCGGGCCTGAGCCCACCAGGCATCATGGACCGGAGTGAACTTGCCCGCCGAGCGGGCCTGTTCGAGTGCCGTGGCGCCGGGAAAGGCACCAGGCTTGCGGATCAGGGCCTCGAGATAGTGGTCCAGCTCCAGACGGCAACTGGCCTTGGCGATCAGCCGCTCATGCCGGGCGAGCGACTTCCACGTTCTGGTCGTAAACCACCAGGTGGGAGGCGTGCAGCACGACCCGGACCCGTCTGCCGATCAGACGGACGGGCACCGAGTAGCGGTTGGTGCGGACCGTGATCTGGCTGTAGCGGTCGACCCTGGGGGTGAACACCCGACCGGTCTCGAACGGCTCATCCGGCAGCGGCATCAGCAGCGGCTGTTCGACGGCGAAGTACTCGTCGATGGTCCGCGGCCTCGAGCCGATCCGGCGCCGGCCGTCGTGCAGGTCCCACTGCTCGACCATCTCGTTCAGCTCAGCCAGCGAGGAAACCTCCGGCACCGGCGTGAAGTGGTTGCGGCGGAAGTAGCCGATCTGCCCCTCGACCCCACCCTTCTCGTGGGCGCCGTCGATGCCCGGGCGGCAGTAGAAGCTCTCGATGCCGAAGTGGGAGCGGAAGGCGATCCACCGGTCTGTTTCCACCCGTGCTCGGCTCAGGCCCAGCACCTGGGCGACGGCGGCCTTGAGGTTGTCGTAGCGGACCCGACCCCGCGGGACACCGCCCAGCACCCGCAGCGCGTGCACGTGGCCCTCGAAGAAGGCTTCCTGGCCGGCCGAGGCGAACACGCGGTGGACAGCCTTGCCGGAATACGACAGGCGGAAGGAGAACAGGTAGCAGGTCACCAGTTCGCCGGCGAGCCGCACGGCCACGTCACCGAAGTCGACTTCCGCCTCCATGCCGGGCGGGTGGGTCTGCGGGACGAACGCTTCGATGGGAGCCTTGCCCGCCGCCACCGCGATCTGCGGCTTGCGGTCGGCGACATAGCGCCTGACCATCGGATACGACACGTCGGCGCCATGTTCCTCGACCAGCCGGTGGAAGATCCGGGTCACCGTGTGCCGCTGCTTGCGCGGCGCATCCAGGTCCGCCCTCAGAATCCCGTCGATCACCGCCTTGTACGGATCCAGCGCCGACGGCCGCGGCGGCAGCGGCTTGCGCGGCTCCGGCCACGCGGAGTTCAGGGCCTTGCGCACCGTCCGCCAGGCGACGTTGTACTTGCGCTCCAGCTCCCGCATCGTCATGCCGGCCCGGTGGTCGCGCCGGATCGCCGCGTACAGCTCGACCTTCGACATCTGCGGCATGACCAGGACCTTTCACCGGCAACACCCCGATGCTGTCCTGGCAAGTACCCCGGCGCTGACAAAACTCGTGAACATCACCCGACCGTGGATCTGGGCGCCTCCCAAACCCATGTACATCCGCTGACGCGGCTCGTGAACAAAGCCAGCACGATCAATGTCGATGAGAATTGATGCCACTCGGCCTTGGGGAATGTCAGTGACAGCGGATATCAGCAAGACCGATCCTGGTGCTCGCTACGGATCTCCGTGTTCAGGACCGTCTTCCAGGGCCCGCGGCCGTGGGTGCCTTCGACGTGCCGCGCGCTGGCAGATGAGCCAGTAGACGAGCGCCGCAGGTGGCGCAGTGCACAGCAAGATGATCAGCAGGCGGGAGTCGATCCCGGGAGTGGGTGACGCGGGTTCGTCCACCTCGCTCGGCAGGTCCCTCACGAGGGCATCGAGTTGATCGCGAGTACGTGCTTCGCAGGCCATGGCCACACGTTCTTCGAGCTCGGGCAGCGTCAGCCGGCCAACCGCGTAGTGGTGTTGCAGTTGAGCCTCGACCCGGTCGCGCTCGGCGTCCGAGGCTCGTAAGACGGGGCTGGCAGGAGACTCTTCGCTGTCATTCATGACGGCCTCTCAGACTCAGAGGCAGCGGTGTCCGAGGGCGGGCGGTCTTGCAGGTCGACGACCGCGATAGCCACCCGCGTCCAGACTCCTGGGGCGTCGTGGTCCCCGAACCGGGTCGTGAGCTGTTCTATGTGGCCGCGTAGTTCGGCCAGCGCCTTATCAGTCAGCCGCAGTGCACCGCGGTGGAGGTCGACCTCCCGGCGGCCGCCAGCCTGCTTGGACCGGTAGGCGGCGCTGATGTCGGCCCGGGTGGCGTCCAGCATCGAGCCGAGGAACTCGACCATCTCTTCCGGGCTCGCGGCATCGCTGGGCGGTTCCGTGACCGCGGGGGCATAGACCCGCTCGACCTTGCCGCGGGCCAGCGGCCGGTATTCGGCGATCTCGATCAGCCCGGCCCGTTCGAGCTGACCTAGGTGGTAGTAGAGCCGGTCCGGCGGAAGGTCGGCACGGTCGGCAAGCTCACGTGCGGATTGCGGCATCTCCCACAGTGCTTCCAAGAGCCGGATGCGCAGGGGATCGGCGAGCGCCTTGTGCACACCGTGCCACCGCCGGGGTGATGTGTCGGGAACCTGTGAACTCATCGACCTGCCTATCCTCATTGCACTGATCTCTATTGGTTGGAAAATTCTACAACCAATAGGAGAGGTCAGCCAGTTGGAGCTGGCGATGCCCAGTTGAGCAATGAGCTTCCGTCGCCCCGGGCACGGGGCCGGTGAAGTGCTCGGTCTGCTGCCTCAGCTGATGGCGGCCTCCTGGGCTTGGGCCTTTGCGTGGGCGAGGCGGTAGGAGTCAGTGCCGGTCTGGATGATCGCGCCGTTGAAGGTGAGGCGGTCGACGATGGCCGCGCACAATCGCGGGTCGGTGAAGGTCTTCGTCCAGCCGGAGAACGACTCGTTGGAGGCGATGGCGACGCTGTTCTTCTCTTCGCGCTCGGTCAGCACCTGGAACAGCAGCTCGGCGCCGTGCCGGTCGAGTTCCATGTAGCCGAGCTCATCGATGCATAAGAGGTCGACGCGGCCGTAGCGGGCGATGGTCTTGGTCAGCTGCTTCTCGTCTGCGGCCTCGACCAGTTCGTTGACGAGCTTGGTGGCCAGGACGTATCGGACGCGGAAGCCCTGCATGGCGGCCTCGGTGCCAAGTGCGATCAACAGGTGGGATTTGCCGGTGCCGGAGTCGCCGATCAGGCAGAGCGGCTCGCCCTTCTTGACCCATTCGCAGGTCGCGAGAGTGTTGACTGTGGCCGCATCGACGCTGGGTGGCCGCATCCAGCTTCTTCGTGGCCCGGGTCAGCGCCTTGTCTGGCGCCTGCGGCTCACCCACCCGCAGATCACCCAGATCTGGGCGGACTCCGCCTACGCCCGTGACCTGCTGCCCGCCTGGACCGCAGACCACTTGTGGTTGTCGCTGCGGCCCGTGCTGCGGCCCAAGGGCACCCGTGGCTTCGTCGTCCTGCCCCGCCGCTGGAAAGTCGAACGCTCCCTCGGCTGGATCATGAACGCCCGCCGCAACGCGCGAGACTACGAACGTCTTCCTCAGCACTCCGAAGCCCACCTCAACTGGGCGTTCATCACCCTCATGGCACGGCGCCTGACCCGCAAGAGCCCTACCGCTTCTTGGGCCAAGAAGCTCGATTAGAGCCCGGCATCGACGATCGCAACAAGGAGAGCTGATAGGCAGTTTCAGCCGATTCGGTTTCCGCGAAGCCGGGAATGGCGAGGCATTGTCGCGCCAGGGCGGACAAGCTCCCACTACCCGCTTGTTCACCTGTCTGTGGTGTGTGACGGTCCAGAGGTGCATGAGCATCGCACCGAACACGGCGAGGGGGCCTGGATCAGGCCCTTCCCTGCGAACCCAGCGGGCTGCAATGGTGCCGCCCACAGACGGGGCCTGCTCGATTCCGTGCCATAAGGGGTCCGGAGCGGCATAGACCACGGTGCCGACATGAGCGTGAATGAGAGCACCGCTACAGAGAAGACACGGCTCCAGCGTGGTGAAAAGACGGTGGTCCTCATACCGGCGCCGGGACGACAACTGAGCCAGCACATTGATCTCTGCGTGGGCGATGGCGGTCCCCGAGAGCTGCCCTGGTGGGGCAACTGTCTCCTGGCTGCGGTTTCGCCCGCTGGCCACCACCTCACCATCGGCATTGATCAATGCGGCTCCGATGGGCCGACTGCCCGCCCTGAACGCCTCCCACGCCAACTCGAAGGGCAGTTGCCAGATCGCTGGCAGCGTTGCTGTTTCGTCACCAGGCATGCTCCGATTCTGCCCGTCCTGAAGGCCCGGGGAGAGCTACGCAGGTGATCCACCGGTTATCTCTGCTCAACCATGTTGAAAGACAACTATTAAGGGTCAAAAGGTTATGCAATTCCCAGGGGGCACCGTGAAAGGGCCGGATCAGCCCCCTTGTCAGTGGTCGTTGCGAGGATGCTCGCCGTGACGCCATTGCTTCTTACTGACATCGAGCGCGCTGTTCACAGCAGCTGGGATGCTGACACGAGCCCGCCGGAGTTCCGGTCACGATGGCGCCCGGACAACCCAGCCCGGGGCCAGTGCGGAGTCACCGCCATGGTCCTCAACGACCTGCTCGGCGGCGAACTGATTCGGGGTGAGGTCCAGGTCAACGGCCAGCGCAGGGATTACCACTGGTGGAATCGCGTAGGACTGGGGGTCGAGATTGACCTCACCCGAGAGCAGTTCCGGCCGGAGGAGATCGTCACCGGCGGAACGGTCATCCCTCGGCCGCCCATGACCGAGTGGCGCCGGCTACGTGAGGAGTACGAGCTCCTCCGCAGCCGTGTACTGGAGAAGCTCAACTCGCTTCCCCCCATGGCGAACGAGTTGTCTCGCCTGGTCAGTTGACCCCGGGAGGCCGGGGTCCGCGCGGCGCTTGTGCGGCAGGTGGCTGGCGTCGCCAGGGTGCGCGACAGTGCCGAAGTCGCCGCCTGTCTCGCCGGGCCAAGGACTGTACCCGCCGACTGGCCACGCTGGTCTTCACCGATCCAACCGGCGACCCGCCGAGGCGGCCCCGCCGTCCAGCATGCCGCCTACTCCTGGAGGAAGAGAAACACCTACTTACGTTTGCCGTCCTTGACCGCGAGGTTGTGGGCCGGGGGCTGGGGGACGGCCTTCTCGTACACGCACTTCGAGGCAGCGCCCCCGCCGCTTTTGCCTCCACGGTGGGCAGGCCGGGCCGCGCTGCCCGGCCCGGCCGGGGCGGCGGCCAAGTCGCGGGCGCAGACGGTGACGATGACCGCGCTGTTGTCGCAGCCCGCCTTGCCCGACCCGCCGTCAGCCGAGGCGGCCGGGGCGGTCAGGAAGCAGACAACGGCGGCCAGCGCGAGCGCGGCAGGGGCCGCGGCGCGGCTCAGCATCGCTGGTCCCCGTGCGGGGTGTACTCGGTGACCATCCACCCCTTGTCCCACTTCTCGACCGTGGCGGTGGCCTTGTAACGGCGCGGCTGGGCCTTCGGCAGCGGGATGCTCTCGCCGCTCTTGACGCGCTTGGCCTTCCACCGGCTGACATCCACACAGTCGGCCACCGTGGCGGTGGGCTGCTCGGCGTCCAGGTCGAGCTTGTCGACCCTCGCGTCGTGCCCGAGCGAGCCGCCGCCGACGGTGCCGGCCTTGCTCATCGCGCGCAGGTCCAGCTCGAACGTTGACAGGGCGTTCAACGCAGCGTACTTCGGCACGTCCGTGCCCTTGAGCGAGCCCTTCTCGTAGGCGGCCATCTGCGCCTCTCACATACGGGAGTAGACATCGAGAACCTTGGCCTTCTCCCTTGCCTGCGGGTCCTCGGCATCGGCGGAGGACGACGACGAGGACGAGATGTCCGGGACGGGTTCAGCAGAGGCTGACGGGCCGTCTGCGGCCTTGCTGTCGCCGTCGCTTCCCCCACATGCCGCCAGGGCGAGAGAGAGCGTGAGAGCGCCGCACAGCGACGCCGTACGGCAGGTGGAGCGGGTGGTCACAGATCCCCCCGAGGGATGGAACGGCCAGTGTGCCGATCACCGTAACGCGGTGTACCGGGGGGATCACAGGGGTTACGAAGCGGCCAGGGATGTCACACGTGACGGGCCGTGGAACCCCGCCCCGGCCCTTCGTTGACGCAGGTCAGAGCATGTGACGTCACAGCCGATGTCCCACCAGCTGTCGGGGGTGTGACGCGCTTACCACCGCAGCCCCCGGCGATTGAAGACGGCTCTCAGCAGGGGGCCAGCCCTCTGGCCTGCGGTGGTAAGTACGGCTCCCGTCCGCACCCCTCGCGTGGTAAGCGGGCGGGACCGCCGGGGCGCCCTACGAGGCGCCGTACGAGGTGCTCTACGAGGCGTCCTACAAGGCGCCGTACGAGACGCCCTACGAGGCGCCTCATCCTTCAGCCGTCAAGGCAGAAAGCCGCTGCTCACAACGCTGGTCAAGGGGGTGCAGGCACGCCGACTACTTCCCTGAGAGACCCTCTGACTCCCGGGAAGTGATCGCCTGTGTCCCGATGTCCCGCCAGAACCCGCCGGGACACTCCGGTACTCGGTACCGGGGCCGTGGCGGACGATCCGGCCCGGATCGCCCGGGTCCTTCATGTCCCACACAATCCGCGACACCTTCGCCGTCGCAGTGACCGTGACGCCGCCGGCCGTCGCGGTCGCCGACTGCGGACCGTACGCCGTCTGGGTCGGCGCGGCGTGGTGCAGTAACCAGCCCCGGCGTGAGGTGTCCTCCCGCACATCGTGGGCGCGGCACTTACCGCAAGCTGGAGCCGGTTACCGCAGTTGTGACCGGCTTCAGCACGACGACGTGAACGACGGACCGGCTCAGCTCAGGGGTGTGGCGCGGCGCGGCGGCGGGATTTTCGGCAGGAGCTCCCACAGCGGCCGCGACCCGGCCGCCCACACCGCGAGCAGCTGCCGGTCGACCAGGTGCATGTGCAGCTGCTGCGCCAGCGGCGCGCAGCGGGTGGAGAAGCGGCCGTTGGTGACGACCAGGACGATGTCTGCGCCGTAGAGCTGGCGGGCGGTGCCGTTGACCCGCTGCAGATCGGGTGTTCCCACGGCTGAGCCCTGGGTGCCGTTTTGGCGGTGCTTGCATTGGATGACCCACTTGCGGCCCAGGGGGTCGGTGGCCAGGACGTCCGCGCCGTTGTCGCCGGCGCCGCCGATCTGGCGGGCGTCCCTGCAGCCGTCACGCTGCATGAGGTCGCGCACCGCGTACTCGAAGTCGCGGTGACCAAGGGCGTCCAGCTGCTGGAGCTGGTAGCGCAAGCCCTGTCGGCGGACGTTTTCCCATATCGCCCTCTGCCGCCGGTGATACAGCAGAGCTGCGCCTGTTCCGGTGCCTGCCAGTACCAGCAGGAGCAGCACCCACCAGTGCGCGAGCAGCCATGTCACCACGATGTACACCACTGCCGCTGCCGCCAGGAGCAGCAGGAGCTGGGTCTGCTGTCGCTGCTGGCGTTTGGTCTGCCGCCCTCGGCGGCGTCGTGCCGGTGCGGGCCGCGTCACCGTGCACTGTCCTTGGGTGAGAAGCGGATCGGGTAGGAGACCGTCGGTTTCGGCTTGGGCGGCTTCTTCCATCCGGGAAAGTGCACCGGGTAGACGGCCGTGGAGTGGGGCCGCGGCTTACCATCCCGTTGCGAGCCCGAGCCCGAACTCTTGCCCGTCGTGTTCCCGGCCCCGATCACGACCACGGCGACCACTGCCAGGATCGCCATCTCACGACGGCCTCCAGCAGCCCACCGCGAGTGCCCGCTGACCTTCGTGCCGTCCTTACGCCTGTACTCATTCACCCAGGGCACGCAGCCCTCCCTCCCCTACGGCTTCCCCGCCTCAAGAGCCATGCTGACAGCCGCCACTGACAACCGGTCAGCTCAAGTGCCGTGAGCTGGGAGTTCGGGCTTCGTTAGTTCACGCAGTCGTCTGCGTCCTGGCCTGAGCGCCCTTCGGGCGTTCCTCTTCGGCAAGCATCCGGCCGCATGACAGAGTGTTCACCGTCGTCCGCAGTAGCTGCTCCCGATGAGCGGTGAACCCGCGCGGACGGCGCTCCGCAGTACCCGGGTGCTACAGCGCTCTGGGGAAACAAACGGAAAAACCCGCCGTGGCAGAAGTCCGCGTGCAATTCGCCCAGAAGGGCGGGGTCGGCAAGACCCTCATCGGTATGAATCTCGCTGCCATAAACGCCCAGGCGTATGGCCGTGACGAGAACGGGGACGCTCAGGTGGCGGTGGCTGTCTGGGACCCGCAGTCGGATGCCCTGTGGTGGGCAAACCGGATGGCCGACCAGCCTTTCGACGTCATCAACATCGCGCACGACATGGACGCGATCAATGACCTCAAGGACTGGCCGTACCGGTACGTGTACGTCGACACGCCCGGCTTCATCCCGCTGAAGCCGGAACAGGTGGAGGCTGGCATGGACCCGCTGTCGGAGGAACCGCTGGGCGACATGCTCCGGGCGATCCTGGACCAAGCCACGCATGTCGTGGTGCCGATGATCACGGAGCCGCAATCGTTCAATGCCACCTGGCGAACGATCGAGCTCGTTCTGAAGCCGTACGGCAAGGACTACACGGTCGTCATCAACAACTGGCCGCCTCAGGAGGGTGAGGTCTATGTCGATGACACCCGTAGCTTCTGCGCGGACAACGGATGGCCGGTCGCCAAGACCGTGATCCGGCGCTACCGCGTGCACACCAACGCATCGGCCAATGGGCAGGTCTGCACGCAGTACAGGACCAACCAGGTGGCTTTGCAGGCCCGCTCGGACTTCATGGCTTTGGCCAATGAGCTGTCGCTCCACAGCACGGACCGGCTCCAGGACGGGCTGGCGAAGCTGCGCGCTCAACTGGCGGCGAAGACCCCGAGGCAGAAGGCGTCGAAGAACGAGGTGACGGCGTAATGGCACTGAAGGTTGGCGCCCAGGACGTCGGGAACCGCAGCACCGCGCAGGGGACTTCGAAGCAGCCGGGGAAGGCGTCGACGGCCCCCGCGCCGGACAAGCTCCTCTTCCAGCTCCCTCAGCAGATCCGCACGACTCTCGATGCAGAGCTGCCGGATGACACCGCTGAGCCGGCCGCCATCATTGAGGCGTGCGAGCTGCGCATCGACGCGGCCCTCACGGTCCAGAAGGCCATCGAGCACTACGGCAACGAGACGCTCTTCCGGTACGCCGGTCCGGCCGTGCGTCTGACGTACCGAACCAAGTCCTGGCAGCACAAAGTGGACCCGTCCACGGGCAAGCCGTTCCGCGGATTCAACCCCTGGTGCCGAGCGGCTGGTATCTCCAAGAGCGAGTCGTACCGGATGGTGAATGAGGAGCCGGTCGCAGACGCCCTGCGTTCGCTCAATCCGGGGCAGCTGAGCACGAAGCAGGTCGACGTGCTCGCCCCTGTGCTGCGGCAGCACGATGCTGCGCGGTGCCGCCGGGTGTGGGAGGTGGCGGTGAAGATGGGCTCTACCGACCACAAGACGCTGGTGAAGGCGCGGGACTCACTGGCCCTGGCCATCGCGGAGGAGCAGGGCGAGGACGGCCGCGAGCCCAGTGCCGGCGGTGAACGCGTTCCCGTGGTCCGCTTCCAGGCGGGCCGCTACGACCGTGATTCGGTGCGGACAGCGGTGCGCTCGGATCCGGAGCTCGCCCGCATCCTCGCTCGCGACATCTTGGAGGAGCTGAAGCAGTTGGAGGGTTCGGATAGCGCTGGCGGCTGACCTCGCCGCAGCGGATCTCGTCCGGAAGTGTCCCGCGCGGGACACTACCGGGAGGACCCAGTGTCCCGCGCGGGACACTTCCGGGGGCGGCCAGATGTCCCGCGCGGGACACTTCACTGCCCTCCAAAAACAGAAAAGCGGCCTCTGCCGCCCGTATCGGGGTCCGGGCGGCAGAGGCCGCTTCACGTGCTCAGGTAGAGGTTTGGGTTCAGGCGGCGTCTTCCTCACCGGTGAGCGCGGACGGATCGGCGCCCAGGGCGTACCGGCCACGCTGTTCCTTGCCGTTGAGGACCTCGAGGTGGATCTCGCCCTTGCGCTTGAGGGCGGACAAGGTGTTGGCGAGGGTGGATTCTTCGATGTCGAGCAGGGGCGCGAAGTCGGCCTTGTCGACGTAGTCGTAGTCGCCGCCGAGGTCCCGGATCGCTTCGAGGATCTTCTCTGCGGCGGTCTTGGCCTTGGGGGTCTTGGGGATGTCGACGCCGGAGAACGTTTTGGGTGCGGTGCTCTCGCCGTCGGTGTTGATCGGGTGGCGGCGATTTCGTGCCGGTGCTCCCAGTCGGGCCAGTCCGCGGGGTAAGCGATCCGGTCGTGGTCGACGTAGGGGGCGGCGGATTCGAGGATGAAGGTGCGCATCATCTCCGCGACGCCGCCGGGGCCGAGGGTGTAGCCCAGGCCGAAGGTGGAGCGCGGGTCCTGCAGCACGGTGTCTTCGGTGAAGACGAGCGGTTCCTCCACGTTCCAGGTCGCGGGGATCTGTCCGGGGTCGATGCCCTCGAAGCCGGTAGAGGCCAGGCTGGACTGGTCGGAGTCGGTGCGCAGCAGCACCAATGAGCCGCCCTGGATGAGGTTGGTGCGCAGCGGTGTGGAGCCGCCCAGCTTCTCGGCGTTGATGGCCTGGTTGACGATGCCGAGGGGGATGCCCAGGGAGCGGGACTTGGCTCCCATGGCCTCCAGGATGATTTTGGCTTCCCGCTTCTCGTCGTCGCCGAGCTCGGTGAGCGGCACGTGCGCCTCGTCCAGGAGCATGCGCACCCACGGGCGGTCGGGGGTGGCGATGAAGTTCTTCATGCCGAGCCGTCCGGACTCGGCGATGCGCCACTTCATCAGGGCGTATCCAACGCGCAGCGCTCCCATGCAGCCTTCTTCGCCCAGGCCTGAGTAGGCGGCCATCGAGACGATGTCGGGGTTGGAGGAGCCCTTGGGGTCGCCGTAGATGATGGCGTGGCCGTTGGCGTGGTCGGCGAGCGCGATGATCTGGCACAGGCCGCCCTTGCCGGATCCGGTGACGCCGGCGATGAAGATGTGCCGGGCGCCCAGAATCGGGTCGGTGAACTGCAGGCGGGCGGGGCGTCCGCTGACGTGGCGTCCGATCTGGACGTAGCCGCCCTTGGAGGCCTTCAGGACGTCGATGCCGGGGAAGGGGACGCCGTCCTCCAGCGGGTTGTGCTGCATGATGCGGATCTTGCCGCGTCGCGGGTCGCCGGGGACGCGGGTGTAGGCGCACAGCAGTGTGGTGGTGCGCAGGGCCCCGGCGAGGTCTTCGCGGTCGGGGACGGGCAGGCGGGCGGTGTCGTCGTCGGCGACGACGTAGGCGACTTCGCCGCCGGTCATCGGGTCCGGCTGGACTTCCTCGAGGTGGCTGCCCTTCATGACGCGGGGGGCGACCCACTTGGCCCAGGCGCCTTCCAGCGTGCTGGTGTCGAGGTCGGCGGGGGCGACCAGGTTGACGGTGATGCGCCGCTGTCCCGCGTGGGCTCCCTCGGCGAAGCGGATCCAGGCGGGGTCGACGCGGTATACGGAGGAGACGGTCTCCTTGGTGACGTTGACCGCGATGCCGGCGGGCGCGGTGATGGTGCCTGTCCACTGCTTGGGGCGCACCACGAGGTCGCTGAGGACCTGGCCCTTGTTGGTGCCGTTCTCCGGGTGGGAGATCGTCTTCGCCCAGGCCTGCATGATGAGCTGCCACTGGGTCGGCGGCAGCGTCGGCGCGTGCGCCGGCCGCGCCGGGAGATGGTGGGCGGTGTGCTTGCGGGCCAGGACCTTGCGGAGCTTGTAGGGGACCAGGGCAACCGCGGCCCACCAGCCCAGCGACACGATGCCCGGCACCGAGGGCAGCGTCAGCACCCCGGCCATCAGCGCGTCCGCGCCCTGGCCGCCGAGGAGTGTGCCGATGCCCAGCGCCATGCCGGTGGTGAGGGTGGAGATGCCCAGGCTCGTGCGGTGCGCGGCCAGGATGTCGGCACCGGGCAGCTCCTGGGCGAGCTGGGCGGGGATGCGGTTCATGTAGTTGGCGCCGGTCAGGGTGGCTGCGCCGAGGTAGGCGGCCGAGGCGGTGAAGGCGGCCCCGCCGTCCAGCCACGGGGCCAGGACGCCGGTGGCGACAGGGGCGAGGGACGCGGCGATCGCGACGGCACGCTCGGTCGAGGCGGGGCGCGCCGTGGTCGTGGTGGTGGACACAAGGACTCCTTACACGGGGTGGGGTGAGAGGGAAGGGGCGGGCCCGGGGGTAGATCCGGGCCCGCCCCTGGGCGGTGCTGCGGGGTGGGGCTACTCCTGGGTGAGCCAGTCGGCGTGGATGTCGTACTTGCCGATCAGGTTCGAGCGGTCCATGGCCTCCTGCAGGCCGCCGTAGGAGGTCTTGGCCTGGTCGGCGGCGGCTCGGGCCTGCTTGGCGGTGTCATCGGCGGCGGAGGCGAATTCGCTGGCGCCCTCGGACACACCGGCCGTGATCTTCATCAGGTCGCGGGTCTCGCCGATGGTCTCCGGGTCGACGGACTTGCCCGCGATCTGGTCGGCGAGGCGGCCGGTGTCCTTGGCGTCATCGTCGATGATCTTTGCTTGGGAGCGGATCTGTTCCGCGCTCTTGCCCAGGCTCTTCTCGTACGCCAGTACCTGGGCGCGGAGCTGCTTGTACGTCAGGTCGGACATGGCTGATGCCTCCTAGGCGGCCTGGTGTATCCGGCGTCGCGGAAGAACCGATGCCTGCAGCGGCGCGGGTTCGATGGGCCAGCTCTCGGCCTTGCCCGCCTGGATCTTGGCTTTCTCGGCGAGCTTGGTGAGGTGGCTGACGAGCTTCTCGCCGCCCTTGACGCCCTTGGCGTCCTCCAGGAGCTGCTCGATCTCCTGGGCCTGCTGCTCGGCGCCGGCCTGCAGCGCCTTGGTGGCTTCGGCGACCTTCGCCATGGCTTCGGACTTGGCCTCCAGGCGCCGCTGGAAGCCTTTGTAGGTGCGCACCTCCTTGCGGTTCATGCTCGTGCCGTCCCCGAGCGTCAGCTGCGAGGCGTCGATCTTGGCGACCTCGAGGGGTGTCGCATCGGCCATGTCCTGCTCCTTGTCGTCGGCCTGAGACTTCTTGTGCTTGTTGTGCGCGGCGTCCAGGCGCTGCTCGTCCTTCTTGCGGACCGCTTCCTGGTCGGCCCAGCCGTCCTTGACCCCGCGCCCGTAGGCCTTGACGTGGCCGTACACGCGGTTGGCGCGGACGCCGTCGCCGTGGCCGGTCTCGCGCGACTGGCGGGTGTCGTAGGGCTTGCCGTCGGCGCCGAGGAGGGGCTTGTGCTCCTGCCCCTTGTAGGGGGCCCTTGAAACGCATTGCTCTTTGTGGAGCGGCGCTCCTCGCGGTGGTTGGCTTCGCAGCCCTGCTGTGGCAGGGCCCTTGGTGGTTCGACGGAGGCCATTTGCGGCACACCCGGCTCCAGCCTGCGGACGGCGTCATCGTTACGGGTTTCCGCACAATGCTGGTCGCGTTGCTCGCGGGCGCCATCGCCAGCCTCGGCCTGTACTACACCCACCGGAGTCACCGCCTTGCCCGGCGGCAGTTCGAGCACACTCAAGAACAGTTCCGTCTGGCGCAGGAACAGTTCGTGCATGCCGAGGCTCAGTGGTGAAAAACCCCTCCCCGCAACAGCCTCCGGAGCGGAAACACGATCGTTGTTCTGAGAAGCAGGCGTGCTCGTGGATGCCGGCTGTGCCGTAGGCGCGGGCGCAGGTCCCGAGGAAGAGCTTCCGGCGTTCGAAGTGGCCAGACTGGGCCACCGACCGCTACACCGCGGTGCTGGAGGAAGTCATCCACGCCGAGGCCGACGGCAAGAAGCCTCCGCAGGTGGCCGCGGAGAGGCGTATCTGGGTGTGGCCTGATGCTGCCGCTTTGCCCCTTGAAGGTCTCTCCAACCTTCGATGAGCCAGCCGCACAGATTTAAACAATTGGGTGCACAACTATGGCGTTACCGCAGGTCACCAAGCAGCAAGAGGCCATTTCACGACCCTCCGTTCCAAGTGGGAGTTAGCGTTCCGATCACGCCGGTTCCAGTTGCACTGCACCGGGAGCCCCCTTGGTCTGGACTTCTTGACGCAAATAGCACTGTCCGTTTTGCGACGTTTCATAGTGTTAGTAGCGGTCTCGTGCCCGCCGGGGTGCGCCCTGGTTGCCTATGGTTACGGGCAGCAGTCGTTCGCTGCCTATCTACGTCTATAGGGGCGACATCAGCGACTTCGGCCCGCCCCCGACCAGGCTGGTCGGCACCCTGATGGCTCTGCCGCAGAAATTCTCTTCGTGCGATCCTCAGAGACGACCCATCCGGCCGTTCGCCAAGCCCAACCCGGCGGGCAACATCAGTCTCGGTGACGTCGCCGGCTGGGGCGGGGACCTGATGACGTTGTACGGCGAATGGCGGCGGGACCACGACTCCTACGCCTCCGGTGCCACCTACGTCAATGAGAAGATGGGAAAGATCGGTGTGGCCTCCACCTTCGGGTTCACCGACCTCGTCGAAGACGCCGACGGATACCTCATCGCCGAAGCCTTACGTGACGGTAAGACCATCGTCGAGGCGGTCCGCGATCACTACCGGGGCAGCGGCGGTCTCACCCGGTTCAGGGACTACCTGCACCAACGGTTCGGTGGCACCAAAAGTGAAGCAGCCGCTCAGGGGAAGAAGATCCTCACGGACATGTCCCTTAGTACGGACGGGACAATCCTGCAGAGCGGCCGCGCAGCCCTGATCCAAAAGTTCGGCGGAATACCCACCCTGATGCCCCACCTCCTCCCTGACGACCAGCTCAACGCGTGGTGCAACGCGTTCGGCAACAACCTCATGCAGCACGCCAACACGGAAACACTCCGGCGATCTCAGTACCAGGCCAATCAGCGACGCCTCCTTGGACCGAAGTAGCGTCAGGACGCATGGAACTCTTCGCACTCTTCGGCCCGCCCGCGATCACCCTCCTGCTGTTCATCATCGCAGCGTTCCCATACGCACTGTGGGTGACCAGGAGGAAGCCCACACGGTCGGCTCGCCTGGCTGCCGTCGGAAGTGCATTAGCTCTCGCCGCTTACGGTGCCGGGACCTTCTACGGTCTCGCCTATACGCACCCACTCGACCTCTGTGCAACGAAGACCGCCAGTGGCGACTACGTGGACGTTGGGCGGGACTACACCTTGACGTCAGCGACCATCCACCACTTCCCCCCTTCCGTTACCTGCCATTGGAGCAGCGGACACAGCACCAACGATGTGTCGTTCTGGACCACGCCCCTGCTTTATATGGGGCTGGCCTGTGCCACCGTCTGCTTCGCCCTGTTACTCATCAACCGCTCTCAGCGCAGAAGGGCCCCCCATGACAATGAGCTTGACGCGTAGACGGATGCTCAGCCTGGGGGCTGGCGCAGCGATAGCCGTCGCGGCCGCCGGCCCAGCGCAGGCCACTCCTAACACCAACGAGCGCGCCTGGACCAAACGAGAATCGGAAAACGGTTGGCCCATACTCGACCATGCCAGGAAGTTCCGGGTCGAAGGCACCAATGTCGATGTTTCCTTGCTGGAGGGGGACGTCGCAGCAGTTCTGCTCTACGTCGCGCGCCGGTTCGCCTATGAAGCCGACATGCTCATGCCGGGTGACCTCCAGGGGTACACGATGGAGCGTAAGTTCGCCTCGGCATTCGAGTCGAACTATCTGTCGGGCACGGCCATCGCGATCCGGCCCATGCACTACCCGCTGGGAGCTGACGTCAAGAACACCGGAATGAGCAGAGCTGAGCAGATCGTTGTTACAGACATACTTGCAGACTGCGAAGGCGTCATTGCGTGGGGCGGGCATCTTCAACCCGTGAAGCAGTCTCACTTCCAAATCGCCATCAGGCCTGGGGATTCTCGTCTTAAGGAACTCGCAGGCCGTATCCAGAGATGGGATATCACGCCGGGTAGGGGTGCGGGAACGATCGACGCCTTCGCGCCAGCGAGGCGACGCCGGGCAGCTCGATCCCGGTAGGTTCGGTGAGCACCAGTCCCGCCTCAAAAGGTAGGACGGGTTCTCATGCGCTTCCACGGGAAGAGCCATTGACGGCATCATCATCGGACGCCAGGCCGTACCGATCAGCGGCGTCTGCTGCGACGACCGAGCCAGCCGGTCAGCCGCGACCACCGACGACGTGGCGGCGGAGGCGGCGGCTGGGGAGGCACGGTGAGCACGGGCGGCAACGAATCGCCATGCCCTCGAGCGCGCCGCGGGTGAGCGTAGACGCGAGGAGGCCCGTACACGCTGTGCGTGTACGGGCCTCTGATCGAGCGCCGGGCAGGCCTTGCACCTGCATTTCCCCGCAGGAAGCGGGGCGTCTTTCCTTGGACCACCAACGCATTACCGGTTGCCGCGCGTTGTGGCGACCAGTTCAAGATCTACTGTATCGGACAGAGGGCTGAAGGTGCGACATGGGGCGGGCGTTGGGCGCGAAGGCCGAGGCGGGAGAGCGTGCCAGGGCGGCTCGGGCGCGGAAGCGTTTGAGATAGTAGGCCATGGCGGTACCGTTCGCACTGCTGGCGAGGATCGCCTTCTCCCAGCAGACAGCGACCGCATCCTTGAAGAACATCCGGGCTGAGGCCCTTTCGTGGTCGTCGGCGGTGACTTCCACCAACAAGCTCTCGGGGCCCTGCCTGCGCCCAGGTGCCGGAAGGTGGCCGGTGGCGCAGCCGCTCCGGTTGGGCAGTTCCTCGGCCGACACGGTCTCAGCGGCGTCGGGGCGGTCGCTCAGGGACGCCGCGAGGATGACCAGTTGCTCGACGAACTCGGGGCCCAGCACCGGGAACTCCAGGTCGGGGTGTTGGTCGTAGCTGGCGGTCACGGAAGCGGCGACGAATTCGATGACGGCCTGGGCTGCCTGGGTGCGCGGGCTCGTGCGGCTGAGCCGGCTCAGGACACGCAGAAGTGTGGCCAGGCTGGTGTCGGCGGTCATCACCTGGAAGGCCGGGGCGGGTTCGCCGGTGTCGGCGGTGTCACCGTCTTGCGGGCAATGGCCGACGGCCTGGTCCTGCCACAGTGCAGCGGCGTAGGTGTCACCGCGGGCGAGGTGTTGCAGGTAGAGGCAGTAGGAGGCGGCGGGGACGTCGCCGGCGCCTGCGGCGTACTGCCACCAGAAGCGGGCGCCGTCGTCAGCGCCGGCGAGCTGCAGGGTGCAGCCGAGGATCCAGGCGGCGCGCGGTTGGGGGACTTGTTCGGTGAGGAAGTCGGCGAACTGGTCGATGGTGCAGCGGGCGACGACCGCTTCACATAGGGCGGTGAGGTTCTGTGCGGCGCGGTCGTCAGCCGGCTGGGAACCCTCACCGTCCCGCAGCAGGAAGTCCTCGGTGAGTCCGGCGTAGCCGAGGTCGTCGTAGCCGACGACGTCGGAGGGGACGTGGGGGTGGGGCAGGAGCAGTGACTGGGCGAGGAGGGCGTCGACGGTGCTCATGATGGGGTGATCACTCCTGGGTTTCGGGATCGGGACGCAGTTCGTGCAGGGCCCCTCGGGCGTGGTGGTCCAGGGTGTGGGTGATGGCCGGCGGCAGGCCCACGATGCCGGGCACGGCGTCGGCGGGGATGCCGCACAGGTAGCGCAGGATGGTGACGTCCATCTGGTCCGGTGGCAGACGGGTGATGGTGTCGAAGAACTGGGCCTGGACGTCGATGCGGTGCAGGCGCTCGGCGAGGTCGGGGATGTCGGCCTGGACCACCGTGGAGAAGGCGGCCGCCCGCAGATCGGGTCGGCCGTCGGGCCGCTTGGGGGCGCAGGCCAGGACCCGGGAGCGCAGCAGCAGCCAGGCGTGGCGGGTCGTGTCCGGGGTGAGGGTGGCGGTGTCCCAGGTGAGCCATAGGATGTCGAGGTTTCCACGACGACTTGGCGGGCGCGCTGTTCGGACTGCAGGAAGGCGCGCGCGTAGGCGGTGTAGGGCTGCCACATGGCCTGAGTGAGACCGAGATGGGCGACGGGCTGGTCCTCCCCGGTGGGCGGCGGGACGGCGCGGATCCGGTTCTTGATCCAGTCCTTGTCCTTGTCGGCCTCCTCGGCGGCGGCTGCCCACAGCCGCAGCGCCGGGCTGACGGGGAGGTCCAGAGCGCGTATGACGCTGTAGGTGATCTCCCAGCCGGGGTAGTAGCCCTTGCCGCGCAGCAGTTCGGAGAGCCTGGTCTTGGAGTAGCCCGAGCGGCTGACGAGGCCTTCGAGGGTCAGGCCGCTGGCCACGAGCCGGTCGCGGACCGGCTCCAGCCAGGTGCGGTGCACCTGGCCCGCCGTCTCGGCGATCGGTCCCGGCGGGCGTCCGAGGCGGCTGGGAGGGTCTCCTCCGGACTGGTGGGGTACCTGAGGCGGTTTCACCGTGACGCCCCCTCAACTCCGGTAGTCCCCCTAGCAGTCCCCGGCTGCCGGCGTGGCGCTCTGCCGTGCGCTCGGGCCGCTGAGCGCGGAGACGATCTGCTGGATGAGGAGCCCCAGCGAGGGCAGCAGCGCGGCCACTGCCGCGAGTTGCCCCAGCACGGTCATCACCGTGCTCCACACAAGGACCGCAGCCAAAACGGTCACGGCCAGCACCTGCTTGCTTGTCATCGCACCTTCCCTAAAGGGATCAGGGGTCTGGAAAGGGCTCCTCCGGGGCGGTGCTCAAGCGCCCCGGAGGAGCTGGACGACAGCATGGTGCGCCAGACGCACGCCACTCAACGTGATCATGAGATTACGGAACAATGGCCTCGCGGACCCCACCCGGTTTCCGCTTGCTGAACTAGCAGCAACAGCGACAAATGGTGGCCGAATGAACGCTTTTGGAGGCGAAAACGTACTTCTCGTTGCGGTGCCGGGATGATGGCGCACCATGGAATACGACGCCTCCCCGGGCGTTGCACCTTCCGGTCTGGAAGGCCAGGCGGCCTCCTTGTGCTCAAGAACAACCGAAGGGGACCGCCCCGCTTCCGTCCAGCCGCCCACGCGCTGGGCGGAAGCGGCCCGCCCCCCACGGGGACAGAGCAGCCACCTCTTCACCCCGGACGCGGTGCGCTGCAGAAAGGCCGGCTCGCCAGGGGCTTCACGCCCTGGACGGGCAGGTGGCCCGGCCCTTAAAGGATGAGTGGGCCATGGGGCGGGCGGCATCGGCCCGCACGGCCACGGTCAGCACGCCGCCTCGTCAGTCGCGTCCCGGTGATGACGACTGGCCCAGAAAATCGAACACATGCTCTACTGACGGCATGGTGCACAACAACTACTCCCCCGACCTCGTACAGACCCAGCGCGACTGGACACGCACCTACCAGGCCCTCGCCCACGCCCGCGCCCGCCACAACACCACCCTGCGACGACGGCTCATCACCCTCTCCCGCCGCCTCGTCCAGGACGTCCCGCGGGCCGAGCAGGCCGACCTGCGCCGACGCGCCCAGGAGCCGTCATGACCCGCCGCTCCTGGGACATCACCGACCGCCAGCGCTCGGTCCTGGCCTGCATCCGCGACCGCGTCCTGGAGACCGGCGAGGCCCCCACCGTGCGCGAGATCGGCGCCGCCATCGGCCTGTCCAGCCCCTCCTCTGTCCACTACCAGCTGCGCCGCCTGGAGCAGGCCGGCGCCCTCGTGCGCGCCGACAGCGGTAGCTGGAGGAACTACCGGCTCGCGCGATGAGCGACACCCGCCGTATCGAGGTGCTCCGCTTCCTGGAACGGGTCCAGGAGCGGGACCTGGCACGCACCCGTCGGTGGATCGCGGATGAGGAACGGCGAGAGGCGGAACGGCTCCGCGGGCAGCAGGCCCGGCCTCCGGCTCCGGACTGGCTGATCGAGCTGGGCATCGGCCAGGGCAAGCCCCCGGTGTATGTGCACGTCGGCGGATGCCACATGGCCGGCAAACGCAGCCGCGGCGCCGACGTGGCCCAAGCGCGCCAGGCCCTCAATGAGGGCGTCGCCGCCTGTATCCACTGCCGGCCCGACACCGAGCTCGGCGTACTGGACTGAGGAAAACGGCCCGCCACGCGGGTCACGATGCGGCAGCACACGGCCAAGGCGGCGCGGCCGAGCATGCGAGCGACGGCGCACCTTCCTAGGCTGGTCACCTCGGGGCCGTCCATGGAGGTACCGCCATGCCCCGCCCTGTCTGGTCCGGCGCCATCAGCTTCGGCCTGGTTACCATCCCGATCAAGGTGCTCCCCGCGACCGAGAACCACAGCCTGCGCTTCCACCAGTACCACCTGGAGGACATGGGCCGGGTCCGCACGCGGAAGATCTGCGAGCTGGAGGACCGCGAGGTGTCGACCGCGGAGATCGGCAAAGGGTACGAGGTCAACAAGGACACGATCGTCGCCATCGCCGACCACGAGCTGGACGACATGCCGCTCCCTACCGCGAAGGCGATCGAGATCGCCGCGTTCGTGTCCTATGAGTCGATCGACCCGGTACGCATCGGGGAGGGCTATTACCTCCAGGGCGACGGCCAGGTCGCCGCCAAGCCCTACGTGCTGCTCAGGAGGGCCCTCGAGCGCGGACGAGTTCGGCCAGCGGGGCCCGGCGGGCAGGGTGAACAGCCAGTAGTCGGTGGGCGCTTCGGTGTCCTGGGGCCATTCGGCCAGCAGCGTCGCGTCGGGCAGGACACCGTCGCAGCGGCCGCGCTCGGCAGTGGCGGCGGCCTGGGCCAGACGGCGGGCCCGGATTCCGGCCGGCCGCACCCGCAGTGCCAGAAAGCGCGAGCGCATCGGCCCGCGTGAGCCTGCACGCCAGGTCACTTCGCTGAACGCCTGCCGCCCGTGGCCGACCGCCAGCGCCGCCACCGGGGACGGCTTGTCGCGGTAGCGGGGCTGCGGCCGTTGCCGGACCAGGCCGGGGCGGTGGGCTGCACGTCCCATATCGCCGTCGTGCCACCCGGGTCGCTTACCCGCGCGACGTGCCAGTCAGAAGCGGGACTTGCTCACCGGAACGGGGGCGAAGGGACAACAGGCACCTCAACAGCTACATCGGTCGGCGGAACTACCCGAGCATGCCCGTTGACCATGCTGCCGCACCGGAAAATTCCAAGATCCCCGACAGAGTCAAGCTAAAGCCCGTCGCAGAAGGCAGCGTTGACTCGGCCTGAAGTGGGCTGCTGACCTGCTGGTTCAGGCGGCGAGCGCGAGGTTGTGCATGGTAACCACAGCGTAGTGGAGACCATGGCCCCTCTGACGGCGGTCACGGAAGACCTTCCAGGCCTCCATACGGGCGGAAAGCGTGCTCGAGGCGTGCCCTGACCCGGCGGTGCTCGGCGTTGTCCGCAGTGAAGACCCACGACAGCCTTGCGCTGAAGCCGGTGGGTCATGGTGCACGCCGGGGCGGCTCGACCGGTGCGGGTACCTGTACGGCGAGGGGACTTTCTGGTCCGGGCTGGAAGTACACCGCGTGCATGACGAGCGGGGTGTCTCCGAGGTTGGTGCCGATGTGAGCGTGCTCAGGGCCGCGGGCCTCGACGAAGCAGCTGCCGGCGGTGATGGTCTCCACGTCGAGGTCGGCGTAGGTATGGGTGAGTACTCCCTGGTCGACGACGATGAGCAAACGTCCGGGGTGGTAGTGCCACTCAGTGGTGCCGCCGGGCGGCAGGACGATCTTACGTACCGTGACGTACGTGACATCCTTGGCCAGGTCGGGCAGTGCCTCACGGAGCAGTCCGCGGGCTAGGGGTACATGGTGGGCAGCTGGGGCCTGGTCGGGTGGGAAGGCCGCGCGGAGCGCGTCCTCGCTGGAGCGCGGGTCGTCTGCTTCGGCCATGGTTCCGTTCCATTCCATGAGTGCCGTGGTCGGGGCTCTGGCGACGGTGTCCCCGAAAACCGGTGGTCAGTGTTGCGTTCAGAAGTGGGGGCGCAGGCCGCGTGCGATCTCGATCTCGTCGTTGGAGACGCCAGGGGGGACCATGGGCCACACCATTGCGCTCTTGGATACCACGAACTCGATGACCGTTGGACGATCACGGATCGCGGAGGCAGCCAGCACGGCACGGTCCACCTCTTCAGGGTGGTCGCAGCGGTGGACTGCGCAACCGTAGGCCCGCGCCAGTGCGGTGATGTCCGGACTGGGCGGCTTGGCCGGCGAATCGAGGTCCGTCTCCACGAAGTTCTGCTCGTGGAATAGGTCCTGCCACTGGCGCACCATGCCCAGTGAGGCGTTGTTGAGCACGGCGACCTTCACCGGCAGGTCGGCGTGGACACAGGTGGCCAATTCCTGGCAGGTCATCGCGAAGGACCCGTCCCCGTCGATGGCCCACACCTCGGCGTCGGGAAGAGCCGCCTGGACACCCAGTGCCGCCGGCAAGGCGTACCCCATGGTGCCGGCTCCCCCCGAGTTGACGAAGGCACGCGGATAGTTGTGCTGGATGAACTGCGAGGCCCACATCTGGTGTTGGCCGACACCAGTGGTGTATACGGTGCCAGGCCCCGCGGTCAGGACTCCCAGCCGCTCTATGACGTATTGAGGCATGAGTCCGTCACCTTGGTCCTGGTATCCCTGTGGATAGCGCGAGCGCCAACTGTCCAGCCGCTCCCACCAGTCCCCCAGGCCTCGGCTGGTGGTTCGGGCGAGCATCGACCGACGCACCTGGTCAGTGAGGGCGGTCAAGGCCGCGTGACAGTCAGCGTGCAAAGCCACGTCGGCGCGCCGCTTGCGGTTCAGCTCGCCGTTGTCGATGTCGATGTGGACGACGGCCGCGCGTGGGGCGAAGGAATCGAGCTTTCCGGTGACGCGGTCGTCGAAGCGCGCACCTGCGGCGATGACGAGGTCGGCCGCTTGGAGGGCGGCGACCGCCGCCACAGTTCCATGCATGCCCGGCATGCCCAGGTGCTGACGGTGGGTGTCCGGGAAGGCGCCGCGTGCCATCAACGTCGTCACGACGGGCACGTCCAGCGTCTCGGCGAGCTCGCGCAGGGGCGCTGCGGCATCGGCCTTGATCACGCCACCACCGACGTACAGAACCGGACGTTTGGCGGCCAGCAAGAGTTCGGCGGCGCGCTCGATCAGCGCCGGGGTCGGCTGGGGCGGCTCGGCGGGACACGGATCGGGCCACGAAGCCGGAACGAACTGGACCGTGCCCGCCAGCGCGTCCTTGGTGATGGACACCAGGGCCGGGCCGGGGCGGCCGGTGAGGGCGCACCGGATGGCTTCACCGACGGCATCAGCGACATCGGTGGCCCTGGTGACCTCGACGGCGTACTTGGTGATAGGTGCCACGATGGAGCAGATGTCGGCCTCCTGGAAGGCCGCCGTGCCCAGTTGTGAGCTGTCGACCTGGCCGGTAATGGCGAGGACGGGGACCGAGTCCATGTGGGCGTCCATCAGTGCAGTCACCAAATTGGTCGCACCGGGCCCGGATGTGGCCAGGCACACGCCGAGGGTGCCGGTCGCCTGGGCGTGGCCGGATGCCGCGTGCCCTGCTCCCTGCTCGTGCCGGGTCAGTATGTGCCGCAGTCCGGGGAATTCACTGAGTGTCTGGTAGAGCGGAAGATTTGCCCCACCCGGTATCCCGAACAACAATTTCACCCCGGCTCGCTCCAGCATGGATAGCGCGGCTGCCGCACCGGACATCCGGCGGGGTGAGCGACTTTCGGCCAGCACATCCATGAGGAATCCTCTCTACTGCTCCTGTCTCTCTCCCAGTAAGACAGCTGACGCTTGACAACGCCAGAATGATACGCGGGGACTTTGCGGGCTTTCACGCGGCCCCGATAGACGGATATCCTGGTTCCGTAAAGTGCACAGTTCAGCCGGTGGCGCTATACGGCAAAGATGATCGCTTCGGTGCCCCGACTGCAGACTGCCTACGCCATGCACTCTATGGACAGAGGGAATGATGAAGCCGCCGCAGGTACCTCAGACGTAGGTTTTCAGTCATCTCTCCTACGCATGCAGGCTTGACTTTCCTGCATTTAGTGATTCCCCTGGAAGAAGCTGCATTGCCCGGCCCGCGATCTCCCCTGTCCGCCGATGGCTGCACCTGATGATGATGCCATCCGCACCGGCATGCCGATGGATCCCCCTGCGAGGAGTACCGCTTGAGCGCCATGGAGCCGTATCGCATCAAGGCGGTCGAAGCACTGCCTTTCACGGACAGGGAGCATCGAGAGCGGAGCTTGCGGGAGGCGGGCTACAACCTTTTCCGGGTCTCCGCTGAGGACGTCACCATCGATCTGCTCACGGACTCCGGGACCGGGTCGATGTCCGCTGGCCAGTGGGCGGCTCTGATGGAGGGAGACGAGGCGTACGCCGGCGCAAAGTCGTACCGTGCATTCGAAGACCGTGTGCGCGACCTCACAGGTCACCGCCACATCCTGCCCGTGCATCAGGGGCGGGCCGGCGAGCGCGTTCTGTTCCAGGCGATGGAGCTACGAGGCAAGGTCTCTTTCTCCAACGGCCACTACGACACGACTGCGGCCAATGTCGTCCTGGCGGGCGGAAGACCAGTCGACACGCGAACTACGAAGGCCAGGGACTTCCACAGTCCCTACCCGTTCAAGTCGACCTGGCGGTCTGGCCCGAAGAGGTGGCTGCCTCTGGTGGCGACACTGGTCCTCCTCACGCTGACCGACAACGGAGGCGGGGGGCACCCGGTGGCCCTCTCACACGCCCGTGAAGTCGCAGATCTGTGCCGGTCCCGCGGGGTTCCCCTGTTCCTGGACGCGGCCCGCTATGCGGAAAACGCCTACCTGAACCTTCTACGGGGCGAGGCTCCACAGTCCTCACCCGAAGAGATCGCCCGGGAGTTCTTCCGTACCGCGGACGGTGCACTGTGCAGTCTGCGCAAGGACACGTTCGGCAACATGGGCGGGTTCCTCAGCATCGACGACGACGCGCTGGCCGAGCGGTGCCAGGAACTCGTTGTCGCCACCGAGGGGTTCGCGACGTACGGCGGGATGGCCGGCCGGGACCTCGCTTCCCTCACCCGTGGCATCATCGAAGCCACAGAACCGCGGTACCTCGCCCATCGGTACAGCGCGGCGGAGGCGTTCGCCCGGGCACTGGCGGACGAAGGGCTTCCCGTCATGCGACCCACGGCGTGTCATGCCGTGTACATCGACGCCGGCGCGGTGATGCGGCACATTCCGGCACGCGAGTTCCCCGCGGTGGCCTTCGCCAACGAACTGTTCCTGGCCGCTGGAGTCCGATCGGCGGAGATGGGGAGCCTCGAGGCAGGGACCTACGCCTCGTCGGGCGAGCCTGCCGCCCAGCGCGAGCTGCTGCGGCTGACGCTGCCCCGCCGCGTCTACACGCAGAGCCACCTCGCTTACGTGGCCGAGGCCGTCGGACGAGTGGCAAGCCACGCAGAGCGCCTGACAGGGTACGAGGTGCTGCATCAGCCGCGCCACCTCCGTCACTTCACGGCCACCCTACGCCCGTTGGACGCTTCAGAAAGCAAGCGCCGATGAGTCGCCGGCCGTTCGCCCCCGCCCGGGTGGCAGCACCGACGGTAGGGGTCGAAGAGGAGTTCGCGCTGGCCGACTACCGCACCCGCCGTGCCGCCCCCCGGGCTCGGGACGTGGTGAACAAAGCCCGACAGCAGCTCGGGGAGACCCACATGACGGCTGAAATGTCCCGCGTACAGGTTGAGAGCGTCAGTCGGGTCTGCCGCGGCGGCGAGGAACTGGCCGCGGAGCTGGAGAGGTTGCGAGCAGGTGCGGCGAACGCGGCTGCACAGTACGACTGCCTGCTCGTGCCCAGTGGCACGGCCGTGCTGGGCGATCCCGGACCGCCTCCGATCCTGGACCGCCCGCGCTATCACGCCATCCAGGAGCGGTTTGGCCCGCTCACGTGGAATCAGTGTGTCAACTCCTGCCATGTGCACGTTGGTGTCGACAATCTTGAGGACGCCGTCCAGGTGAGTAATCATCTGCGGCTCTGGGCGCCGGTGATGATCGCCCTGACGGCCAACTCACCCTTCTGCGAGGGCACGGATACGGAGTACGCGAGCTGGCGCTCCGTACTTTGGGACCGCTGGCCGACCGCGGGACCGCCGCCCTTCCTGCACTCCGCCGCCCATTACGAGCAGGTGGTCGCGAGTCTCGTCGGCACTGGGGCAGCCCTGGACGCGGCGATGATCTACTGGCAGGTCCGCCCCTCCCGGCACGTGCCCACCGTTGAGGTGCGAGTCGCCGACGTCATGCCGGACATGGCGGACACCCTCGCCTTCGCCCTCCTCGTACGCGCACTCGTCACTGTGGCGCTCGACGCTGTCCACGACGGGCAGGCCCTGCCTGACGTGAATGATGCCGTTCTGCGCGGAGCATGCTGGCAGGCGGCGCGCTGGGGACTGTCCGGTCAGCTTCTGGACACGAGCGCGCCCGACCTGCACCCGCGGCCGGCCCGGCAGGTCGTCGACCGCCTCTGGGAGCACGTGGCGGGACGGCTGGAGCAGTACGCCGACCTGGCTCCGGTACAGGCGTGGCTGGACCGCTCTGAGCGGCTGGGAACCGGTGCGGAGCGGCAGCGTCGCATCGTCCGCGCCAACCGGGGACGACTAGCAGCCGTCGTCGACGCCCTCGCCGTCCCCATTGCAGATAACCGAGCGGCGAGTAACGCAGCGCGCCGACCGGCCGAGTAGGAACGCCCTCACCGGCACCAGTGTGGAGGAGACAGGCATGCGACCACAGGAGGCCCCCGAGAAGCTCCTCCGAGCATCGCTGGTCTGGGACGGGCACATGCCTGAGCCCATCGCCGGCATCGACGTACGCGTGCGCGGCCGCCGCATCACCGAGACCGGGGCGTCCCTCCCACCGGGTCCGGACACCGACGTCATCGCCCTCCCCGGGCACACACTGTTGCCGGGACTGATCGACTGCCACGTGCACGTCGTGGACGAAGCACTGGACACCCAGCCACTGTCGTACCAGGTACTCAGCGCGGTGCCGGTTCTGCGGAGTCTTCTCTCTCACGGATTTACCACGGTCCGCGATCTCGGCGGCGCGGACCAGCCGGTGAACGTCTCCCTCAAGCGGGCTGTCGCTGATGGTCTGATCCCGGGCCCACGCATGATGGTGGCCCCCAACATGCTCTCCGCGCGCGGTGGCCACGGGGACAAGACACCCCATCTCGCGGGGCGCTACGGCCTGGAGATCGGCAGCCTGGCCGACGGGTGCGACGCGGTCATACAAGCGGTACGCACCCAGGCACGCGCTGGCGCCGACTGGATCAAGGCCGCTGTGAGCGGGGGTTTCTCATCCCCTATCGACACCCCTCTTGACCTCGGCTTCACTCAAGGGGAGCTGAACGCTCTCGTCCAGGCCGCTACAGACCGCAATCTTCCCACAGCGGCCCACGCCTTCTCCGACGAGGCCGTGCGACGAGCCATCAGCGCGGGCGTGCGCAGCATTGAACACGCCTGCCTGGCCAGCGCCGCTACGCTCCGTCTGGCGGCCGACGCGGGCATCGTCGTGGTACCCACCCAGTACGCCCAGATGTACTACGTGGACAGACTCGACGATGAGCTCTTCTGGCAGGACCGCCCCGACAGCCTTCGGGCGACTTACGCACAGCACGCCGACGCACTCCGGGCCGGCCTACCTGATGTTGCCGCCAGCGGCGTGCCCATCGCTTTCGGAACGGATGCCGGGATGTTCCCGCACGAGGAGAACTGGCGTGAGTTCCCCACCCTCGTCACCAACGGCTTCACCCCCCGGCAGGCCCTGGGTGCCGCGACGACCCAAGCCGCCACACTCCTACGCCGCCCAGACCTGGGGCACATCGCGCCCGGAGCACTCGCGGACCTGGTGGCCATCCCCGGCAACCCCTTCGAAGACATCGCGGCAATGGAACACTCTGACTTCGTCATGCAGGACGGGAACGTGGTCAGACGGGCACACGGTGTTGCGGCTGAGTAGGCTGAGCAAGAACCCGAACCCTCCGACGGACTCCGTACACCCGCAACCTTGATCCCGGTGCGCGACCGCAGGGTTGGCGCCTCGTCAAGGAACTACCGGTTCTCGGCGAGCGTGCAGGTCATCATCGACGCGGACACCCGCCTGGTCATCGCAAGCGCCCGTATCCGGCGCCGGGGACCAAGGCCGACGCCCACGTCTGGCATGCATCGGATCTGCAGAGGCCGCGGGCGACGGCCTCCACCACACCCTCGAGCACCTCGTCAGCGTCCCACTCGATCCGGTTCAGCATCCGGTGGATGCGGCGGTCCGGGCCTGCGTGGCCGGCTTCTTCCGCCAGCGTCCAGCCGTTTTCCCGCTGCAGCGGAGCGATCAAGCCCCGCATATAAGCCAGTGCGGACTCCCGCGGCTCCGACCTGATGAAACGGTGCACGAACCGCCCATGCACAGCTTCCAGTTCGCCCGCCCACAACCTGACATCAGCAAGGTCCCCACCCATAACCACACCAACGACCAACCTGGCCACCAGTCACAGCAAGCACCGTTGCAGTACTAGGCCGGTCTTATGAGGCAGCAGATGCATGTTTACGAAGCCGCCTGGGGATGCCGTCTCGGGAAGTCGAGGTACTGATGCGAGACACCATGGCCGATGGACGGATTGCGATGCTGGACCTCATGGCTGGCGAGTCCACGCGCCTGGATGCGGCACGGAGAGAGTTTCTGGTGGCTACCCGGCAGGTGCTCGATGGTGACTGCTGACATCATCGATCGGGCACAGCGGGCGGCTCGGGGAACGCGCAACGGGACAGCTCGCGCATCGCGGTAGTCTGCCGCTCCGCAGCTCCCGGGGGCTGAGGAACATCGGAACGAAAACCGGCGCTAAGCCTGCCTGGCGTCGATGTGGGCTTTGACCTGGGGTTCTGTGAGAGATGAACCTTCGGCAGTCGTATTGATCGACTGTCTGAAGGTCCGGGGTGCCGGTCGAGTTTTTGACGGATGAGCAGGCTGCCGCGTACGCGGCGTATCGCGGGGCGCCGTCCCGTACGGAGTTGGAGCGGTTCTTCTTCCTGGACGACGCGGACCGGGAGCTGATCGAGTCCAAGAGGCGGGCACACAACCGCCTGGGGTTCGCGGCCCAGCTCACGACCGCGCGGTATCTCGGGGTGTTCCTGGACGATCCGGTGGACGTACCGCCGGAGGTCGTGGACTACCTTGCCGAGCAGCTCGGCGTCGGTGACCCGTCGGTGCTGAAGGTGTACGGCGAGCGGGAGAACACCCGGCTGGAGCACGTACGCGAGCTGCGGCGGGTGTTGGAGTACCGGGAGTTCGCCGAGGCGGAGGCCGAGCTGCGGGAGTGGGTGGACGCGCGGGCGTGGACGACGGGCGAGGGTCCGAAGGCGTTGTTCGACGCGGCGGCCGGGTGGCTGCGCGAGCGGCGGGTGCTGCTGCCGGGGGTGACGACGCTGACGCGGCTGGTGGCCTCGGTACGGGAAGCGGCGAACCACCGGCTGTGGGACACCCTGTACGGGATGCTCGGCGTCGGGCAGCGGGCGGTGCTGGACTCCCTGCTGACGGTGCCGCCGGGTGAGCGGGTTTCGGAGCTGGACCGGCTGCGCCGGGGCCCGGTGCGGGTGTCGGGCCCGCAGATGAAGCGGGCGTTGGAGCGGGCGGAGGAGATCGCCGCGCTCGGAATGGGCGCTGTGGACGTGTCGGGGATACCGCCACGGCGCTTGGCGGAGCTGTCGCGCTACGGGGTGGACGGGAAGGCGTCGCTGCTGCGCCGGCACTCCGACACGCGCCGCCTGGCGACGCTGCTGGCCACCACCGTGTACTTGACCTCGCGGGCGGTGGACGACGCGCTGGAGGTGCTGATCGCGACGAAGCTGCTGGCGAAGGCGGAGCGCGAGAGTGCGAAGGAGAAGCTGAAGACCCTGCCGCGGGTGGAGCGGGCGTCGGCGAAGCTGGCGACCGCGTTCCAGGTCGTGTTCGACACTACCTCCGAGCAGGTCGATACGGACACGGGGGAGATCGCCCCGCCGAAGGTGGAGAGCCTGGAAGGGATGTGGGCGGCCATCGAGCAGGTGGTGCCCCGGCACGAGCTGGCCGCAGCGATCGCCACGCTGTTCGAGTTGACCCCGCCGCTGGACTCGGATGCGGACGAGGCATGGCGGGCCATGCTGGTCAACCGGTTCGGCACGGTCCGGCCGTTCTTGAAGTTGCTGGTCAGCGTGGTGGACTTCGACGCCACCCCGGAGGGTGAGCCGGTGCTGGCCGCGCTGCTGTCGCTGCCGGAGCTGATGGGCCGCAAGAAGGTCGGCCCGGCCGAGATCGACACCGCCCTGCTAAGCGGTTCGTGGCGGCGCTTGGTGCTGGCGGCGCCGCACCTGGAGCCCGGGACGGTGGACTGGTAGGCGTACACGTTCTGCGTGCTGGAGCACCTGCACCGGATGCTTCGCAGCAAGCAGGTCTTCGCGAAGAACTCCTCGAAGTGGGGTGATCCGCGGGCGAAGCTGCTGGCCGGGCAGGCGTGGCAGCAGGCCCGCCCGACCGTGCTGGCCTCGCTGAACCTGCCCGAGGAAGCGGGCGGCCACCTTCAGGCACGGGCGGCGCTGCTGGACGGCACCTACCGGGAGGTCGCCGCCCGGGTCCCGGACAACGCGCAGATCGTCTTCGACGACGACGGCCGCCTGCACTTTGCCGCCCTGGAGCCGGAGCCCGAACCAGCCTCCCTCCTCGACCTGCGGGCCGCGGTGAACGCGATGCTGCCGCGCGTGGACCTGCCCGAGGTGCTGCTGGAGGTCTTCTCCTGGACCGGCGCCGACCAGGCGTTCGCCTCGGTCACCGGCGGCGAGGCCCGGCTGAAGGACCTGCACGTCACGATCGCGGCCCTGCTGGTCGCCCACGGCTGCAACGTCGGCTACACCCCGGTCATGGGCGGCGCGGACCCGCTGAAGTACGGGCGGCTGTCCCACGTGGACCAGACGTACTTGCGGCTGGCAACGTACCGGGCCGCGAACGCGGCCCTCATCGAGCACCAGGTGTCCATCGGGCTCGCGCAGAGCTGGGGCGGGGGCCTGGTCGCCTCGGTGGACGGGATGCGGTTCGTCGTCCCCGTCCCCAGCGTGTACGCACGGCCGAACCCGAAGTACTTCGGTCGCCGCGGCGGCGCCACTTGGCTCAACATGATCAACGACCAGGCGGCGGGCCTGGGCGGGAAGGTCGTGGCCGGCACCCCGCGCGACTCCCTGTACGTGCTGGACGTCCTCGACGACCGCGATGGCGGCCGCCGTCCGGAGATGATCGTCACCGATACCGCGTCCTATTTGGTTACCTGGACACCTTTCCCCTCGTTGAGGGTCGGGGGCGGCCGTCACGGTCGTCAGGTGCGATGGCCCTGGGGGCGTCCGTGCGCGTACGGCGGCGGTGTCAGGAGGACGGCTCGACCGTGGTCGAGCTGCTCGACGAGAACGAGGACCCGGTCGAGGTCGTTGCGGGGTTCCTGCGGTTCCTCAAGGCCCGGGACTGCTCGCCGAACACGTTGGTCTCGTACGCCTACGACCTACGTCATCTCTGGCGGTTCTTCGAGAGCCGGAGTCTGAGCTGGGACCGCTTCGGCCCTCCGGACGCGATCGCCCTGCTGGAGTACCTGCGGTCGGTGCCCTCGCGTCGGCCACGTCGCCGGATGACGCTGTCGGTGGTGACGATGGGCGCCGACGGTCCGGCGACCAAGCTCGCGGCGAGCACGGTGAACCGGATCCTGGCCGCGGTGTCCTCGTTCTATGAGTACGCGATCCTGGCCGGGCTGCTGGAGCGGGCCAATCCAATCGAGAAGCGCCCCGACCCCGCGCTGCAGCGGGTCTCCGAGCGGCACCGCCCGTTCATGGGGCGCGCGAGCCGGCAGCGTCCGGTCCGCCGCGCGGTGCGCGTCAAGACCGTCCAGCGGGTGCCCCGTCCCTTGGACGACGAGCAGGTCGAGTCACTGCTCGCGCAGCTGCGTGGACTGCGTGACCGGGCGATCGTGTTGCTGATGCTGAACGGTGGGCTGCGGCCTGGCGAGGTTCTCGGCCTGCATCTGGATGATCTAACCTACGGTCGGCGGCGCGTGGTGGTCCGGCACCGCGAGGACCATCCCAAGGGGGCTCGGTCGAAGTCCCGCCAGGAGCGGGTGGTCGACCTGCACGAGACGGAGACCCTGGCCACGGTCAGTGCCTACGTGATGAACGAGCGTCCGCAGGACGCCGACAGCCGGCTGGTGTTCCTGATCGGGGGCCGCGGCACCCGGCGCCTGGAGCCGCTCGGCTACGACGGGCTGGTGCGGATGTTCTCCCGGGCCTGCACCCGGGCGGGCATCCGCGAGCCCTGGGTGACGCCGCATGCCCTGCGCCATACGCACGCGACGCGCATGTGGGAGGGCGGGATGCGGGAGCTGACGCTGCAGAAGCGGCTCGGTCACGCCTCGCCGGAATCGACTCGCCTCTATACCCGGGTCTCCGACCCCGCCGTCGTCGCCGACTACCACCGGGCCCTGGACGCCCTGGGCAAGCCGCGGGAGATCACCGAATGAGGGGCGGCCCCACCTCCACCGCGGCCATGACGGCCAGCCCGGAAACGATCCGCCGACAGCGTCCACGGCACTGCCCCGATGGCGAGTACGTGCGGTTCGTCCGCGCTCAGGACGGCTTCAACCACCACTACCTCAACGCCAAACTGCGCTATTACCGCGCCTTTCGCGAGCGGTGGCCGGACCTGTCCGCCTGGTTCGCCGAGCCGCTGGTCGAGCGAGTGGGCCGACGGGCCGGCGAGCCCTTCCACCGCCCCTCGTTCCCGGCCTCGCACCGGGCCCGGCCCTACCTGACCTACCTCGGCCTGCGCGGATATGCGACGTTCGACTACCGGTGGATGTTCGCCGTCGACCAACTGCGCGTCCACGACCAGGCCGCGCTCGCCGGGATCGACCTGGGCACCACGGCGCTGGTCGAGGAGGCCCTCGAATTCGGCTACAGCGGCCCGGCCGCGCGGCAGGCGATGTCC
Source organism: Streptomyces sp. 135 (assembly GCF_020026305.1). NCBI lineage: Bacteria > Bacillati > Actinomycetota > Actinomycetes > Kitasatosporales > Streptomycetaceae > Streptomyces > Streptomyces sp. 135. The sequence continues at coordinate 62,197 of NZ_CP075691.1, forward strand.
TGGTCGGTGGCCCGCATCGTGCTCCGCAACGGCCTGACGGACGTCAACGAAATCACCGGCGAGCACGTCGCCGAGGTGCTGGAGGCGATCCGGCTCTTCCCCGAGGACCCCGAGTTCACGGCCTTCTACCCCTCGGCCCAGCAGTTCTACGAAGGGCCGGCGAAGGGCTGGATCACCCACCTGCACCAGTTGGAGGTGGTGCTCTTCCACCGCGGCCAGGTCGCCACCCAGCCGCGCGAGTTGATGCCCTCGTGGAAGGAGCCCTTGAAGCTGCCGCCGCGGATGCTGGCCGTCGCGGAGAGGTGGCTGGCGGCCCGCAAGCTGACTGACGCGCCCTCGACGGTGGACAAGCTGGAACTCGCGGTGCGGGTCTTCGGCCAGTGGCTCGGCGAGCACCACCCCGGTATCACTACCTTCACCGACGTCACCCGCCAGCACTGCCTGGACTGGATCGGTCACCTCGCCGAGGCGCCGGCCAAGAGCACAGGCAAGCCGCTGGGCGTCATGTCGCGGATCCAGCGGATCTCCGGGCTTTCACAGTTCTTCCGGGACACCGCGCTCTGGCAGTACGACGACGTGCCCGGCCACACCCTCATCGGCGCCGGGGACGCACCGAAGTACACCGAGAAAGTTCCGCGGTTCATCCCCGAGCAGGACCTCGACCGGCTGATGCCCGCCATCAATGCGATCGCCTGCCCGTTCCAGCGGGCCGCCCTGCTGGTCGCCCGCTGGTCCGGCGCCCGCCGCACCGAGATCCAGCGCCTGCCGCTGGACTGCCTGGACCGCTATCCCTACGGCACCGCCCGGCTTCGGCTGTCCGGCCGCAAAACCTACAAGGAGCGCGTCGTCCCCCTGCACGAGGACGCCGCCGAGGCCCTGCAAAAGGTCATTGACCTGCGCAGGAACGCACCGGAGCGGCCGTTCACCGACGAGCGGACCGGCGAGGAGATCCGCTACCTGTTCATGAACCACGGCAAGCTGCTGTCGACGTACTACCTGTTCGAGACCCCGATCCAGGCCGCCTGCAAGGCCGTCGGCCTGGTCCGCCCCGGCGGTCGCGGAGGCACCGGCCGCGGCACCGTCTCGGCCCACCGCTTCCGCCACACCGTCGGCACGCAGCTCGCCGAACGCGGCGCCAAGCTCCACACCATCATGAAGGTCCTCGGACACACCTCGGTGAACATGGCACTCGTCTACGCGCAGATCAGCGACCAGGAGGTCCTGCGCGACTACAAGGCCGTGCTCGGCCCCGGCGCCACCATCGCCGGCCCGGCCGCCGAGGAACTGCGCAGCGGCACACTGCCCGATACGTCGATCGACTGGCTCAAGACCAACTTCTTCAAGACCGAGCTCGAACTGGGCCGCTGCCTCCGCTCCCCGCTGAAGGCCCCTGCGAATGCGACCTCTACCTGACCTGCGCGAAGTTCGTGACTACCCCCGAATACGCGCCGAGGTTGCGCGCACGGCGGGAGGTCGAGGAGGCCCTCGCCCACGACGCGGCCGAACGCGGCTGGGACCGGGAGGTCGAGCGTCACCGCTGCACCAGCGAACGTATCGAAAGACTCCTGGCCGACCTCAGCCAGCCGATCAACGCGGCAGCGGAGGAGGACGGCTCCAGTGCGTGATCACCCCATGGCGGAGCTACCGGAGCGGTCCTTGCTCGTCAACGTGGACAGTGGGCTCCGACAAGAACACGTCAGCATCCACCGGGCCATAGGCGATGTTGAAGGTGTCCAGCCAGTACGACCAGTCCCGCACACCCGCCGCGCTGCTGAAACGGTAGTTGAGCTGCCAGCGGACCCACTGGCCGGAGGCAAGACGCACGGCTGGGGGCCGTCGCGGCCGAGGTGGGATGGCGAACAGGGGCTGCACTCGGGGAAGGACGCGCAGCCGGCCGTCGGCTTCGCGAAGCTGGACGTCAACCTTGCGCAGGTCTTCCTCGACGCCATGGGGCTCGAAGCCGTCTCGTTCATGCATGCGGACCACGTGCGCAAACGAGGGCGGCACAGGCGGGACAGTGAAGCCGACCGGGGCCGCGTTCCTACGGGCGGCGGCCTCTCCTCCGCGGGACTGTTTCGTCCAGGACGTCCGTATCCACTGGACGGTGATTTCCACGGCCTCCACCCCTGCCACTCCATCGAAGATCTCACTTTATGCGCGCGGCTTCTCCGGCCCGCACCAACACCGCCAACGGCCCGAGCGGCAACCCGAAGGACAGCGACATCGTGTTCGGGCTGCTGACCCTGGCCGGGTTCGCCTACGCTCCGCAGCTCGCGGACCTGCCGGACCAGAAGATGTGGCGGATCGACCGCACGGCCGACTACGGGGCCTTCCAGGGCGCTGCCCGCGGCCGGGTCGACCTCGCCCGGATTGAGCGGCACTGGGAGGACATCCTGCGGATCATCGGCTCCATCCACACCGGAGCCGTCCGCGCCTACGACGTCATCCGGATGCTGTCTCGGGACGGGCGGCCCACCCCGCTCGGTGACGCGATCGCGCACTACGGGCGGATCGCGAAGACCCTGCACATCCTGCGTCTGGCCGACGAGCCCGGCTACCGGCGGCAGATCAAGGTGCAGGCCAACCTCCAGGAGGGCCGCCACGCATTGGCCCGGAAGATCTTCCACGGCCGGGCCGGGCAGCTCTACCAGCGCTACCAGCGCTACCAGGAAGGTATGGAGGACCAGATCGGCGCCCTGGGCCTGGTCCTGAACGCGCTCGTGCTGTTCAACACCCGCTACATGGACGCCGCCGTGAACCAGCTGCGCGCGGACGGCTTCGAGGTCCGCGACGAGGACGTGGCCCGGCTCTCCCCGTTCGTGCGCCACCACATCAACGTGCTGGGCCGGTACTCCTTCCAGCTCCCCGACGTGCCCGGCGGAATGCGGCCCCTCCGTGCCCCGGACGCTGTCGACGGGTAGCGAGACGCGGCGGGCGCGTCTGGCCGCGCCCGCCGCTCGCACCGTCGTGGGAGCTCTATGCGTTGGCCGCCTGGACGCGGACGGCTCGGGCGCGGACCACGAAGGGCCGGGAGAAGACGGTGATGGCAATGGAGACGGCGGCCACAAAGGTGATGGCCGTGCCAGAAGTGAAGTGCTGGGCAATGCCGCCAGCGATCGCGGCTCCGATACCTTGCCACGTCATCCGGCCGGCGGACTCAACTCCCTGGACCTGGCCACGGACCGGATCAGGGGTCAGCTCCAGAAGCTGCTCCTGGAGCGGCAGGGTGGCAGCGAAGCCGACACTGGCGATGAACACCGGGCTGTCGCCACCAGCACGGGCGGGTGGACGGCGAACAGCAGGTAGGGGGCGGCGAGCAGCAGTCGCAGGGCGAATGCGTAGCGGCGCCGCTGCTCGGCGGTGAACAGCCGCCCGACCGCCAGGTCACCGAGGAGCATGCCTGCCGATCCGGCGGCCAGGAAGACGCCGGCGTGATGAGGGGCGTAGGAGATGAATAGGGCCTCGCAGCCAACGATCAGGCCATTGGGGACCCACAGGTTCAGCAGCAGCGCGCGTTGGCCGGAGTGGGAGAAAACCTCGATGTTCGTCGTCCAGGTCTGGCGCAGTCCAGGGCGGCGGGTCAGACGGATCGAGCGTTCCCGGACCGTCACCGCCACAATGATCAATCCACCGCAGGTCAGGGCGGTCGCGACGGCGAAGACCTCCTGCGGGCTCAGGTACCGCAGCAGTACGGCGCCGATGGCGTAGCCGAGGATGGCCATGCCTCCCGAGGTGATGTTCATCAGCGAACGTGCCAGTGCATATGAGGAGTTCGGTACTACCTCGGCGAGCAGCCCCATCCGTGTGCCTGTTCCCAGAGACTGGAAGAACCCCAATACAAGGAGCAGACCGAACCGGGCGGCGAGCGGCAGCCCTGGAACCGCCTGTGCGGCAACACCTACGAGCGAGACGCACTGGAGCGCGACAAGGGTCCGGCGAGGACGGCTTCCGTCCGCGACCGACATCAGCGTCAGCGCACCGAGTACCGTCGCGAAGGTGGCGCCGTACATGCTCACAGCGGTCAGGAACGGGGACTTGGTCTGCTGGTTGACCAGCGTGCCGAGCGCGAAGCCCGACAAGGTGCTCGCGGCGACCGTCAGTGTGAAGCTGGCGTACAGGCCGACGAATTCACGGTTGCGGAGCAGGTCACGGTAGGTGGTGGGAGGCGTGCCGGAGGCAGATGTGTCAGAAGGCATGAAAAAAGCCTCCGCGCGCACCCAACCTGGGGCGCCGAAGGCCGACTCGTGGATTGTAGCAAGTGCCCCAGTCTCTCCACGGCCCGCATCGGACCGGGGGAGACGCGGACGCGGATACGCACCGGTCTCGGCAGCACCGCACATTCACCGACGGGTGTCGCCAGGTGCGAGCAGACTGGTCAACTCCGAGATCGCCTCGTGCGAGGGCTTGAAGTAGCGGCGGGCGTTCTCCGGCTTCTTGTGCCTCGACTTCGCCATCAGCATCAGCAGGGAGGCGCCCTGCTCGCCCAGGTGGGTCAAGGCGGAATGACGGTACTCATGCAGGTCCCAGCCCGTCCCCGGCCCACGCACGGCGGTGTGCTCGTCGAGCAGGGCGCGGGCCTGGCCATAGGAGAGGCGGGCCAGGCCGGTGTCCGGGCACACGTCGCGCGGGCTGACCACCTTCCCCGGGCCCGGGCGGCGATGGGTGACGAACACCGGCCCCCGGATACGGCCGCGCAGCAGCCGGGGCAGGAGCCGGGCGGTGCCGGCGTCCCAGTAGACGGTCTCCAGCACGAAGTCCTCGCGCGCCTGACCGCGGCGGCGGGCCTTGCTGCGGGCGCCCTTGGCCTTCACCGAGCAGCGGCGGGCGGCGAGGTCCAGATCCTCGATGTTCACGCCGAGGACCTCCTCCGCGCGGGCGGCGGTCTCGTAGAGCATTCGCCACAGCGTCTTCTCCCGCAGGTGGACCTCGCGGCGGGCGATGAGTCGGTCCACGGCCATCTTCGAGCGGGCCGGGGTCTCGGAGTCCGGCACCGCCAGCCGCTTCGTCCAGGCCGGGACCGCCGGGCCGTCGTAGCCGTACGACTCGCACCAGCCCAGCCAGGAGAGCACCGCCGCCCGGCGGGCGTTCCAGGTGTTGACCGCCGCAGTGCCCCACAGCAGTTCCAGGGCCTCGCCGATCTCGTCGTCCGCGACCGACCCCAGCGGGCGGGCCTCCCCGATCCGCTGGGCGGTCTTGTCGACGCCGACTCCGTAGCTGCGGACCGTGTTCGGATTGCGCAGCGAGTCGAGGAAGGCGTCCGCCGCCGCGCGGAGAGTCAACGCCTTCCCGGCCGGCAGTTGCACCACGGTGGGCACTGCTTCCCCCTTGCCACAGATAACAGGGCCGCTTCACGTACGGCCCGGAGAACGTCACCGCAGGTGACGAACCAAGCCCCCGCAGATAATAGGGCGTTATCTGTGGCAAGGGGGAAGCTGTGCCCGCCGTCGTACGACTGCCCGTCGGGAAGGCGTTGACCGTCCGCGCGGCGGCCGACGTGTTCCTCGACTCACTCGACAATGCGAACACCCTCCGGTCGTACGGAATTGGCGTCGGCAAGACCGCCGAACACCTCGGCGAGACCCGCCCGCTCGCCACCGTCGCGGACGACGAGATCGGCGGCGCCCTCGAACAGCTGTGGGGCGAGGCCGCGGTCAACACGTGGAACGCCCGGCGGGCGTCGGTGCTGTCATGGCTGGGCTGGTGCGCCGAGCGCGGGTACGACGGCCCGGCTGTCCCGGCCTGGGTGAAGCGGATGCCCCCGCCGGACTCGGAGACCCCGGCCCGCTCGAAGATGGCCGTCGACCGGCTGATCGCCCGACGCGACGTCCACCTCCGGGAGAAGATGCTGTGGCGGATGCTCTACGAGACCGTCGCGCGTGCGGAGGAGATCCTCGGCGTCAACATCGAGGAGCTGGACCTCGCCGCCCGCAGGGCCCCGGTGAAGGCCAAGGGCGCGAAGCCGCGCACCCGAAGCTGCGGCGCCCCGCGCGAGGACTACGTCATGGAGCCCGTGTACTGGGACGCCGGCACCGCCCGCCTGCTGCCCCGACTGATCAAGGGCCGTACCCGCGGGCCGGTGTTCGTCACCCACCGCAAGCCGGGCCCCGGGAAGGTCGTCAGCCCGCGCGACGTGTGCCCGGACACCGGGCTGGTCCGGCTGTCGTACGGGCAGGCCCGCGCCCTCCTGGACGCGCACACGGCTGTCGGGGGTGTGGCGGGAACGGGCTGGGACCTGCACGAGTACCGGCACTCCGGCCTCACCCACCTCGGTGAGGCCGGGGCCAGCCTGCCGATGCTCATAGCGAAGTCGCGGCACAAGAAGCCGGAGAACATGCGGCGTTACTTCCACCCCTCGGCTGAGGCGATCGCCGAGGTCACCAGCCTTCTCGCGCCCGGAGACAGCAGGCGCTGACCTCGTCAGCGCCAGTCGAGTCGAGCTGAGCTGGCTGTCTCCAGTCCCCTGCGCATAGAGCCGGGCTACTCGGCCATCCAACTCTGAAGCGGTTATTGCGAAGTTTTCACTTCATACCTACGGTAAGCGCATGCGACCGAAGCACGAGCCTGAGCAGATCACCGACCTGTCACGGTTGAGGGCGTTCATGAACCCGCTGCGGATGCAGCTGTACCGGCTGCTGTACGCCGCGGGCACCGCGACCGCCTCTCAGCTCGCCGAGCATGTCGACGAAACGCCCTCGCTGGTCAGCTACCACTTGCGCAAGCTGGCTGAGCACGGCTTCGTGACCCAGGCGAGTGGCCAGGGCACCGACGGCCGCGAGCGCTGGTGGCAGGTGGCATCTGAAGAGGGCTGGGGCTTCCGTGACTCGGACTTCGCGGACACGCCCGAGGGAGCCGCCGCCGTCGGCGCGGTGACCCGAGGGATCTTCGACACCCGCGTCGCCCAGTACCGCACGTATCTCGACCAGAAGTCCGCCTGGGGGAAGGCGTGGACCGACGCATCCTTCAGCTCCGAGTGGCTGCTCGACCTCACCCCGGCCGAACTCGCCGAGATGAGCGACGAGCTTGAGGCGCTGGCCCGGCGCTGGCGGGAGCGCGGCAAGGCCGCCAAGGCGGCCGACGACACCGAGGACCGCGAGCACGTGTCTGTGCACCTCTACGGCTTTCCCTTCCGGCCCTGACTCAGCCGAATTCCCAACGTACTTGGAGCCCACCATGGCCACCCCAGAGACAGCCCTGCCCAAACACGCCGCCACACCGGCCCACCGCGACGGCAACGTGTTGCGCTGGCTCACCGCCTACACCGTCTCCCTCATTGGCGACAGCGTGTACTTCGTCGCCCTGGCCTGGTCCGCCCAGAAGGCCGCCGGTCCTACCGAAGTCGGTCTAGTCATGGCTGCCGGGGCAGTACCACGAGCGTTACTCATGCTCGGTGGGGGCGTGGTGGCCGACCGGTTCGACCCCCGCCGGGTGCTTCTCGGCAGTGACACGCTGCGCTGCCTCCTCATCCTGGCGGTGGCCGCCGGTATCGCGCTGACGGCTCCGGCCTTGTGGATCCTGGTCACGGTGGCGCTCGTCTTCGGCGCCGTCGACGCACTGTTCGTACCCGCTGTCGGTGCTCTTCCGCCCCGGATCACCGCCCCCGACCAGTTGGCCCGGGTCACCGGCATGCGCTCGCTGTCGACGCGCCTCAGCCAGATCGCGGGCCCGCCGATCGGCGGCCTGGCCATGGGACTCGGTGGACCCGCAGCCGCCTTCACCGTCGCCGGACTGCTCATAGCCCTGTCCCTGCCGCTCCTGCTGACGATACGGATACGGCCCCTCGGGGCGCCCGACGCGGAGCGGCCGGAGCCCGGCACCGCGCGGCAGGACCTGCTCGACGGCCTGCGCTACATCCGCCGCCACCGACTCATCGGCCCGCTCGTCGCCGCCGGCGCCGTCTGCGAACTGGGCCTCACCGGCACCCTCAACGTCGGCATGGTGCTCCTCAACGCCGAACGCGGCTGGGGTCCTTCCGGCTACGGCTGGATCGTCAGCAGCTTCAGCGGAGGGGCTGCGGCCAGCGCCGCGTTGCTCGCGATCGCCGGTTGGCTGCCGCGTGCCGGCCTGATGATGGCCGGGACGCTGCTCGTGGGCTGCGCGGGTGCGGCCACGATCGCTTTGGTGCCGACCCTGTGGCTCGCCTCGGTGCTGGCTGCGGTCATCGGACTGTGTGCGGGCGTCTTCGGCAGCCTGGACAACGCCCTCATACAGACTGCGGCGGACCCGGCCTATCTTGGCCGGGTCACTTCCGTGGTCATGCTCACCATGGTCGGTCTCGCCCCCCTCAGCTATCCGCTGGTCGGTGCCGCCATTGGAGCCTGGGGCGCCGCCCCGGTGTTCGTCGCCTGCGGCACCTTCGCCAGCCTGGGCGTGGGCATCGCCCTGGCCTCCGACGCGGTGCGGCACGCCGAACTGCCCCGGCAGCGGCCAGGCGTGACCATCTACTGACGTTGAAGTCGTCTTGTCGTAGGGGCTGACGGTTGATGATCGTCGCGGTATGCCGGTGGTATGAGGTATCCGCAGGGTGGGGGTCTGACCGCGGAGAGGCAAGTGTTCCGTGAGCGGGTCCGGATGGAAGCGGTCGGTATGTTCGCCGATGGGCGGGGCAGTACGGAGATCGCCAAGGAGTTACGGGTCAGTGTCCGGTCGGTCCAGCGGTGGCGGCGGGCCTGGCAGGAGGCGGGCGAGGACGGGGTTCGTTCGCGTGGTCCGGTGTCCCGGCCGAAGCTCAGCGATGCGCTCTTCGCCGTGCTCGAGGAGGAGTTGGCCAAAGGTCCGGTCGCTCACGGGTGGCCTGATCAGCGGTGGACACTCGCCCGGATCAAGACCCTGATCGGGCGGCGGTTCCACAAGTCCATGACGCTGTCGGGGATCTCCCAGATGCTGCGGCGGCATGGCTGGAGCCACCAGGTTCCAGCACGTCGGGTCATCGAGCGTGACGAGAAGGCCGTGACCGGCTGGGTCAAGGACGTGTGGCCACACGTGGAACCACCGCGGCGGCGCTCGGGGCCTGGCTCGTCTTCGAGGACGAAGCCGGATTCTCGATGACGCCGCCGACCTCCCGCACCTGGAGCCGGCGCGGAACCACACCGGTCATCCGGGTCCGCGGCCGTTCCCAACGCCGCTTCTCCATCGCAGCCCTGTGCTGCCACAAACCGGGCGAGCGTTCCCGCCTGATCTACCGGCCCAGACGGCATACCGACCATAAGAGCGGCGGCCGCAAGAGCTTCGCCTGGACCGAGTACCGCGACCTCCTCATAGCCGCCCACCAGCAGCTCGGCGGACCGATCGTCCTCATCTGGGACAACCTCAACGTCCACAAAGACCGCCGCATGCGGGCCTTCATCGACACACACGACTGGATCACCGCCTACCACCTACCGCCCTACACACCCGACCTCAACCCCGTCGAAGGCATCTGGTCGATCCTCCGCCGGACCAGTCAGGCCAACACCGCCTTCACCAACTCCGACCATCTCATCAGCCGACTCCGACACGGCCTCCGCCAGATCCAATACCGCAGCGACATCATCGACGGGTGTCTCACCGCGACCGGCCTCACACTGACGACACCACGCCTACAAACTCAGTAAGCAACCCAACCGCAGCCCCGCCGACCGCAGCTGGGGCTGGTCGGCATCTCCCGATGATTGGCGGTCACTCGCCGTCTACGGCATCCGGATCGCGCAGTGGTCGCAAGCCTCCGGGCAGGTCGGGGAGCTGGAAGGAGTAGCGGCCGAGCATGTTGATGTGGTGTTGAAGCGGGTCGCCACCAGCTGCGGAATTCCGGACAGCCACCTGCGGGCCCTGCCTCTTGATGGCGCAGATCCTGGGACGGCTGGCCCGGATGATCACGGGGACGCTCGACCCCCACCTGGCCCGCTACCCCGATGATGAGTGGGCCCAGTTGGTCACCGACCAGCTCACCGGGGTCCGCTCCACCCTCGCCCAGCTCTCCAAGCCGTCCCGGTCCTGACACGAGTCCTGCCATGCCGACCACGGTCCGTCACCGGCCCCGCCGCTATCCCTCCGACACCACGATCGCCGAATGGGCCCTGCTCGGACCCCTGTTGCCCGTCGAGGCCTGCCGGACTAAGACCGTGTCCTACGTGGTGAGGCGGATGAGTCGTTTGTAGCAGCAGATGGCGGCGGCGAGTCCGAGAAAGGCCAGGTAGTTGCGGGGATCGCGTTCGTAGCGAGGGCTCAGGCGTCGGTAGCCGGACAGCCAGGACATCGTCCGCTCGATGACCCAGCGGCGGCGGCCCAATCGTTTGTTGGACTCGATGCCTTTGCGCGCGATCCGTACTCCGATGCGTTTGCCACGTAACCATTTCCGCAGGTCGGCGCGGTCGTAGGTTTTGTCTGCGTGGAGGCGCTGGGGCTTGAAGTACCGGCCGCGGTGGGGGTCGTGTCTCGTTTGGTGACCCTCGACCATGGGCTTCAGCCCTTCGCTGTCGTGGGTGTTGCCGGCCGAGACGCCGACGAGGAGGGGCAGTCCGTTCGCGTCCGACAGGACGTGCATCTTGGAACCCGGCTTGCCCCGGTCCACGGGGCTCGGACCTGTGCGTTCGCCCCCTTTTTTAGCCCTCACGTGGGCGGTGTCCAGGACGACGCGGGTGACGTCGATGAGGCCGGCGTCATCGAGTCGGTGCAGCACGGCTTCGTGCAGCCGCCCCCAGACTCCGGCTCTCGACCAGATCAGGAACCGGCGGTGGGCGGTCGACTTCGATATGCCGAAGCAAGACGGTAGTTGGCGCCAGGCGCAGCCGCTGACCAGTACGTAGATGATGGCCGCGAACAGCGTTTCATCAGGCGTGTCCTGTGTTCCGCCGCCTTGCGGCCGCACCCTCGACGGCGGGATCAGCGGCTTTGCGATCTCCCACAGCCCATCCGGAACAATCCAACTCCACGCGCCCCGTCCCATACCGAGGTCAACGACGCCTCACCACGTAGGACACGGTCTAATACTGCAACGGTGTTTGTTCTGAGTGTTGAGCAGTTTTCAGGGGCTGGGTCCGCGTCGTTTGTAGTGGCTGATGCGTGCCTGATATTGGCGTCTGCGGCGCCATGTCGAGAGCAATGCTCAAGACCTGTGGATCGGCCTCGGGAAGGGTGCCTCGCGGAATGCGGAGGGCGTACCTTCCCGAGTGATCGACTTCTGGTCATCGAGTAGGCCCGCGTTGGCGCGCGGGTCGGGAAGGCACGCCCGTGCTCAGCGTAGTCAACAACGACGGAACCACCGAGACCGGCTTCCTGATGGACGACATCGTCCGCGAGGGCACCCGGCGGATGCTCGCCGCGGCCTTGGAGGCCGAAGTCAACCTGTACATAGCCGAGTTGGCCGACCAGCGTGACGAAGCCGGTCGTCGGCTGGTGGTCCGCAACGGCCACCACCGCGAGCGCACCGTGACCACGGCCGCAGGCCCGGTCCCGGTCAAGGTGCCGCGCGTGAACGACAAGCGCGTCGACGCCGCTACGGGCTAGCGCGAGGGGTTCTCGTCGAAGATCCTGGCCCCCTGGTGCCGGAAGTCCCCGAAGATCGGCGAGGTCCTTCCCCTGCTCTACCTGCACGGATTGTCCTCCGGCGACTTCGTGCCCGCCATGGAGCAGTTCCTCGGCAGCTCGGCCGGGCTTTCGCCGGCCACCGTGACCCGGCTGACCAAGCAATGGAGCGATGACCACGCCGTCTTCCAAGCCCGCGACCTGTCGGAATCCGATTACGTCTACGTGTGGGCCGACGGCGTCCACCCCAAGATCCGCCTCGGCCAGGCCCGCTCCTGCATTCTGGTCCTCATGGGCGTGCGCACCAACGGCCGCAAGGAGCTCATCGCGCTCGCCGAAGGACTGCGCGAGTCTACCGAGTCCTGGGACGACCTGCTACGTGACTGCCGGCGGCGCGGCATGCGGGCCCCCGAGCTCGTGGTCGGTGACGGCGCGATGGGCCTGTGGCGGGCTCTCACGGAGGTGTCTCCGCAGGCCAGGCACCAAAGGTGCTGGGTTCACAAAACCCGGTCAACGCCCTGCCGAAGTCGGCCCAGCTTGGAGCGAAGAAGGCATTGCAGGAGATCTACAACGCCGAAGACCGGGACCACGCCGAGAAGGCCGTCAAGGACTTCGATCGCGCCTACGGCGCGAAGTGGCCCAAAGCGGTGAAGAAAGTCACCGACGAGACCGATGAACTTCTGGCGTTCTACGGCTTCCCCGCCGAACACTGGGTCCATCTCAGAACGACGAATCCGATCGAATCCACTTTCAGCACGGTCAAGTTGAGGACCCGGGTCACCCGCGGAGCTGGCAGCCCCGCAGCGGCCCTGGCCATGGTGTTCAAGCTCGCCGAGTCCGCCCAGGCCCGCTGGCGCGCGATCACCGCACCCCACCTCGTCGCCCTCGTCCGCAACGGCGCCACATTCCACAACGGCTACCTCGTCGAGCGTCCCGAGGTGAGCGCAGCATGACCAGGCACGGGAACCGTCCACTGCTCTTCCTGGACGTCGACGGGCCGCTCCTGCCGTTCGGTGACGGCCCACAGCGCGATCTGGCGGGCACCGCATCCAACTCGCACATGGCGCGGCTCAACCCGCAGATCGGGCCGCGGCTCGCGGCGCTGCCATGCGACCTGGTCTGGGCCACCACCTGGGAAGAAGAGGCCAATATCGAGCTGGCACCGCGCCTCGGCCTGCCGCAGCTGCCGGTCGTGAACTGGCCAGAGCCCTCAGCCGCCCACGAACGCGAAGACCAGTGGTTTGGGCTCCACTGGAAGACCCGAACCCTCGTCGCGTGGGCGGACGGACGCCCGTTCGCCTGGGTCGACGACGAGATCACCGACGCCGACCGAGACTGGGTATCCACCCACCACCCGGCCCAGGCGATCCTCCATCACGTCGCGTCGTCCCGCGGCCTTACCGACCAGGACTTCGCAGTCCTCGATCAATGGCTACAGCTGGCTTGAGGTTCTCCGCGGTGATCCACAGGATTTGACAGTTACTCCCGAAATATCGAGGCGGTGCGCCTGCCCTGGGCACACTGATGGCGAGCCGCCTTGGCTCCTTTCCCAGCCTGGAGTGGGAGCGCATTCCAGTTCCTCGCCAGCGCATCATCGCCGCCGTGCGGCAGGCCGCCGGACCGGTCATGGCCCGTGAGGTCGGCGAGAGCGTGAGGGTGGACGTCAGCGTGAAGTCCAAGCCGGAACCGCTCCGCAGCAAGCTGGTGAGGCTCGTCGATCGCGGCTGGCTGCGCAAACTGCCCGACGGTCGGTTCACCACCCGCCTGCGACCAGCAACACCGCCACTCGGAGCGGCTCGGAACGGGCGTGACCCGGTTGCCCCCGGCGGCCGTTGGGATTGTGTGACGAATACCAAAGAACGCGCCGAGGATACCTGCCCGCTTGTCTACCAGTGCCGTCTGCCGCTGTCCACGCGCACCGTCAACCACCTCGCCGACCTGCTGCGGCGTCATCTGAAGGCGATCCGGTCCAGGTGGCGGATGCTGCCGCCCGGGAAGATCGCGGTGATCGTCCTGGCCGTACTACGCCACGACCAGCGCCTGGCCGACATGGCCGACGGCAACAACGTGTCCGAGTCCACCGTCCGCCGCTGGCGGGACGAGCTGATCGGCCTGCTCGCAGCCCAGGCACCGCGCCTGGACCGCGCCCTACGGAAGGTCGCGAAGCAGGGTGGGGAGGTGGTCCTGATCGACGGCACTCTCATTCGCACCAGGCGCCGCACCGGCAAGGCCGACCGACGGAACTACTCCGGCAAACACCGTTGCAGTACTAAGGCAAACCCAGACCAGTGGGCAGTCGCCGCGAGTACGGTCACCCAGGGGAATCGGCGACCATCCGGTTACGCAGCGTCAAAGCACCGGGGAGGGACGAAGCATGGTGAACGCAGGGACGTACTGGCTGTGGCAGCAGCTCGCCACAAGCGACGCGCTGCCGGATGAGGCGCTGCCCGCGGTGGCCGAGGCACTGTGCTCACCCTCTCTCGCTCCCTACGGCATCGACGGGCGAGGTGAGGAGTGGCGCACCAAGGCCCTCGCGGAGTCCCTGCCCGTCCTGCTCCGTCGCGTCGCCCGCCCCGGGCCGCGCCGCCAGCTCCTTCAGCAGGCCGACGACAAGCAGCTCGCTGAACTTGCGGCTGAGGGCGTCGTGGTGGCTGCGGACCTGCCGACGATCCTGCGCACCCGCCGCCCGACGCCCGGCTTGGTCATCGGCCTGGCCCGCCACCCCGACCAGATCGACACCGCGATCAGTCTGCTGCCCGGCATGCACGACACCGACCTCGAGGCGGTCATCAGCGACTGGGACCCCAACCGCTACCTGTACCGGCCGGATGCCGAGCCTGCCCCTCCCATCCCCCCGGTGTTCTTCGACGCGGTCCTGGAGCACGCCCTCACTTCACTCGTCCGGCTCCTGGCAAACCCGCACCACGAGGACTGGAAGTTCGCGCAACGTGTCGACCGAGGGCTGCCCCATGAGTTCGGCGACGGCGCCGCCTGGCGGATCCTCGCGACCTGCCCCGACCGCTGGCATGACCTGGTCGCACACCCCGCTCTGGGCACAGCCATCCAGCACCTCCTGCTGGATCAGGCCGAAGTAGAGGCGCGCCGCAACCGCATGATGGCGTTCAGCAGGCGCCCTCTCACTCAGGACACGGACGAGAGCCCGGCCGAAAAGCCCGAGCCGGAGCCGGCGCTCGACTTCGCCCTGCTGCGGGCCTGTCTGCCTGCCCTGTGCCTGCCGGAGATGGCCGAGCTGCCTAGGCCGGGCGTGAGCGCCCGCCACCGGCTCCACCACATCGCCAAACGGGTCCGCCATAACCCCCGCCTCACCAGCATCGCAGCCACCCAGCTGCAGGAGACCACCGAGGAATGCGTCCGTCGCGGCCGACTGCTCTCCCCACTCCACAACGACGAGCGCGAGCACCGGGCCTTCGCCATCGCCGAGGACCTTGCCCTGCTCAGCACCAACGCCACGCACCTGGCCAAGGCCTGCGCCCTGTTGGCCACGGTGGAACAACCCGCCGTCGTCTCCAGCTCACCCCGCCCTCTCCCGGCCCGTATCACCGCCGACACCGACCTGCATAGCCCGGTCCGCCTCCTGGAGCACCACTACCAGCACCGGCGCGTCGCCGCGCTGACCGCGCTCGCCGACAACCCGCACACCCCGCGCACTGCGGTCACCGAAACACTCTCCACGCTGCACCCGCTCGAACTCGCCTGGATCGTCCACCAGAACGATGTCGCCGACTGGCTGCACACGGCTGCGGCCGCCCTCGCCCCAGTCGATGGCAACGAGGCTGTGCTGCGGCTGCTCACCGACGAGGAACTCGACCGCCATCCTGACCCGGCCGCCGTACTGCAGTCCTGGCTGGACGCTCCCGAATCCGAAGGGTTCTGGTCACGCCGGGACGTGTACCGCGCAGTCCTCGACTCCCGCCACCACACCCTGCACCACCTACGCCAGGTGCCCGCAGACGAGATCCTCACCCACAACGAACCCGCCCTCGCTCTGCCGCACCTGCTCGCACACTGCGGCAACCAGCCCAAACGCTGGAAAGCCCTGCTCAGGGCCCTCGACTATGGCCCCACCGACGAACAAATCACCTTCGGGGAACTGCTCGACAGCATCCACGATCTCGCCCCGGCCCGAGGCAGCAGCCCCACGGCAAAGGCCGACGGATGAGAAACGCTCCTGACCTGCAACGTCCAGTGTCAGCAGGAGGGTGCTGCCGCAACAAGGACACAAACTGCGAAAGGAAAGAGCGTGACGGACAGTTCAATGGAAGAGCCCGGTCAGCGCCGTGAGGTATGGGTCCTCAAAAACGGAGAGTGGACCCGGACCGCAGACCCCGTCCACAGCGAACCGGGAGCTGACTGGGAAAAGCAGATCAAGGCCGCTGGCTACGAAAACTGGATCCAGGTGGGCGAGCTGTACATGGCCCCCATGACGCTCACCGTGTGGTCGCGGCCTGCGCCGCCCTCCTACCTCTTCGACATCGAGGGTCCAGACCGCTTCGAAACCGCCTACGCCGAGACACTCCCCGATGCGCTGGCGCTGCTGAACCAGCTGGCCCCCACGGTGCAGGCTCTGAGCACCGCCGACCAGATCGCACGAGCTGAACCGAAGTCCATGTCGATGCTCGCAGACATCCTCGATTACCTGCACGGCCGTCAACACGACAAGAACGGCCATCTAACCGGACAGTGACACAGGCCCCTGCACGATTCGAGCGGCCCGACCGGCGCGAAGGACGCCCGCGCCCTCCTGGGCCCGGCCCGGAGGGGGCATTGTTAGCAACCCCTCAGCTGGCGTCATCTGCTGCTCCGCCGCTGGCGCAGGTCACTGCGGCACGGCCCGACGCGAAGCGCCCGGGGCGCTCGATCATCGCCGCGGCCGCCGGGCCGGCAGAAGTTGCTGAGCGCCTCCTGAACGGGCTCCGCCCCGCCGAACTCGTCTGGATCGCGAGAAGGCCAGCGGCCTCGACTGGTTTCTGGCCGCGGCGGCCGCCGTCCCGGTACCCAAAGACGAGGACGACGGTGTGGTGCGGCTGGTGGACGACGACGAACTCGGCAAGCACCCCGACCCCGCAGCCGTCCTGCCTGGTCGGCTCCCCCACCACCGGTGAGATCCTCTCCCGCTCCGAGGTCTACCGCGCCGTCGTGGAATCCCGCTACCGCACCCTGGAGCACCTGCGCCAGATCCGCGCCGACGGGGTCCTCGCCAGCCACGAACCGGGGAGCACAGAAGGTGGAGGCTGATCAGGATGGCCGCGACGGGACGCGGGCGCGGGGATGATCCCTCCGGCCCCGCAGCGAGGACGTTGGCGGCCGGGCACGGCGCGGGCATCGCGACCGGTGGCACCAGCACGGCCGGGACGTCGTCGGCCGGCTGCGCGGCTGCAGCTTCGGCGCGGTGGGCGTTGGCGGCGGCCTGCCGTGCGCGGAGCTGCTCCCACTCGTGCTCGCGGGCCCACGCCTGGGCGGTCACCCGCTCGTGCAGCTGCCGGCGGCCGCGCGGCGCTCGTCCTCGGAAGCCTCGGGCATCGCGGTGTCCACGGCGGTCGCGACCGCGGGGCGCTGGGCGCGGCGGCCGGCCTGCCGGTCCTCGCAGCGCGGGCAAGTATCCGGTCGTCGCACCGGGCATCGCCGCACTGCTGGCGCTGGGGCATACCCCGGGCCAGCAGCCAGCCCACCGGGTCGGTGATGATCGGGCCACCGGTGCGCAGCTGCTCGTCCAGGCGCCGGACGAGCCGGTCGGCGAGCACCTGCGGGGCGTCCGTACGGCCTGCGAAGCCCTGCACGCGGGTCAGCTCGCTGCGGGCGGCGGCCTCCACCAGGCGGCGGGCGGCCGCACGGTCCAGCCGCGCCCAGACCAGGTCGACCGGAGCCAGGACGGCCCGCAGACTGCCGGCGGCAGAGGCACCCTCCCCCGCTGCTGCCTGCCCTGACCCGCACCGCCCACGACCCGCACCGGGCCATCGGCCACCGGTCGGAGGCCGGGCTTCTCGCTGCTGATCGACGGGGACTTCTTCGGTTTCTCCCCGCGGAGCGGGCCGCCGTCCTCGCGCACGCACGCGCGGTCCGGCAGACCGTGGTTCCCACCACGGCCTTCGCCGGAATAACCACCAGAGAGCGAGAGAGACCCACTCGAGCTGGTGGAGGTGGATGAGGATGTCGTAGGAGCGGCCGAGGGCGGTTACCGGGTCGTCGGTCGACGAGTACAGGCCGTAGGAGCAGGTGGGGCGGGCGTCGGCGAGTCGCCGATGGTATCCGAGCGGAGGGTGCAGAGCTGCGAGTAACCAGCCGCGGTGGGACGCGTGGACGAGCCGAATCGGGCCCTCGCCGGTCACTGCGACGCGTGTTGCCGCTCCCGCTATGGGCGGCCCCCACGTGTACCTGCCCCCCCCCCGCCGCCACAAGGGCGGTGGGGTGACGTGCCCCTGGCCGATTCCGCTGCGCGCGTATCCCCCTGCAGCCTGCTCGGCTGAGGGGGATACGTGTGTTTTGGTCCGGGGAAGGGTCTAGCCCACCTTCAGTTCCATCTCGCAGTCAAGAGTCTGAGTGAACTCCTGATCTCCTTGACGGTACTGGAACCGGCAGCGCTCAATATTATTCTGTGGGGGTGCGGTTATGCGAATCTTGGCTTGGAAGAATATTTCGCTCTGCTTTTTGGGCCGTACTTTGACCGGGGACTCGGCGAAATCCTTGAGGTGGGCGAAGTCTGGCGTGTCCGACTCGCCGTCCAGAGCCAGCAGAGGCAGCCCGTCGGTGTCGTTGACATTGTAGGCCGCGTAACCGACTACCTTGAGCCCCTTGGGCGGGTCAATGATGCTCGCCTCCGTGATCTCAATGCTCTTGCTGCTCACATTTTTCGGCACGGGGAGTGCGAAGTACCATGTCTGGCCCACCTTGGCATGGACGTTCCCGACCGTCCCACTTGACTGTGCTCCCTCCGCATCCAACGCTCTGCCGTCGGACGGGGATGGGGAGGGGGATGCTGAGCAGCCGGCGAAGACGAGGGCGCTCGCCAGCATTGCCGTCATTCTAGTAGGAGTAGAAGACGCCCGGCTTCCCCGAAAGACTGCCATTCTTTCCCCAGATGTAGTGCTTGTAACTCTTCTTGTCGCCTGCGGTGATGCGCTGCCTGTGTTCGCGGTCGTAAGCCGTCGACCCGCCCAGCGAGACTCCGTACGCGCTGACGGCGCCCGACCATTTGATGCTGCGGTTCTTGCTGAGTTGGAAGTACGAGCCCCGAGCGACGTAAGCACGGTGGCTCTTCTTGGAGTTGTAGTAGGCGCTCCCGTCCTTGTGCCGGACGTCCTTGCCGAACTTACCCGCGGCGCCACCCGAGGGGATCTTGTACTTGCCGGGCACGATGACGTAGCGGGTGAACGTGTTGTTTCCACCGCACTTCCATGTCTCCTTGTACTTCGTGTACTTGATCGGCACCTTCCACTGCTTCGCGTAGTGAGGCCCTTTGTTGGTATAGCCGGTGGTGACGCTCATCGAGGAGCCGAGGGTGGCACTTCCGGTGATCGTCCAGTTGCTGCCCGTCTTCGCTGCGACCTCCACGGTCGAGGACAGTTTGCTGTCGTAGTCCACCGACGCCTTGGCATCCCAGTACGCGTGCCCTTCCCCCACCGTGGTGTAGTAGATCTTCTTATTGATGACCTTGGTCTTTGTGCGGTCGCAACCGCCGTCCATCGGCCCCACCGCCAAGTTCTTGGTGTCCTGCCCGTTGACCATGTAGGGGTTGAAGCCGGTCGGCAGGTCACCCGTAGCGTTCTGCCACTTAGGAAGCGGGCTGTCACCGAGCGTGTCGATAGCGCTTGCTTCCTGCTTCGAGGCCCAACTCGCGGCATAGCCGGCAGACATTTCGGCGCTGGTCGTCGAGTCCTCTGCCTGACTCAGGCTGGACACTTCGCTGCTGTCGGGTGTGGTGCCCAACGGGAGGACCTCCGCAGGCGTGGTGCTCTCGTCATCGGCGACGGCTAGGCTCAGCGCCGACGCGGTGGCGGTAGCCGGTGCGGCCGCTAGGTGGGTGATTCCTCCCATGGGAACACCGGTGGATGTCTTGCCCGTGACGGTCGCCATTGCGTTGACGATGCCGCCGTTCTCGGCTGCGGCCTGCTGGACGTCTGCCGGAAGCGTCTTGGGCAGGGGCAGCGACCAGCTGCCGTCGGCTGCCGTCACGGTGGTGCCGAGCAAGGGAAGCTCCACCTCCGTGCCGTCCTCGGGGACGGCGTCGATCGCCTCGACGTTGACAGTCAGCCCGGCGGCAGGCGCGCCGCTCCCGAGAACGAACTTGCCCTTGAGCACTTCCGGGGCACCGGGGGCAGCCGGCTCGCCCGGTTCCTCCGACACGGCGGCAGGGGCGTCAGGGTCGTCCGGTTCAGCGCCCATCGTCGGCTTTGCCTCGCCCGCATCCGCAAGACATGCAGCGGTATCCACGAGGGCTTCACCGGAGAATCCCAGGCCGTACTCCGTGTTGGTGACGGCGAGATTCGACGTTGCCTCATACGCCCGCACGGTGCCATCGCTGGTAGCAGTCCGCACAGTTCCCGGGCCGGCGCTCCAGCCCTGCTTCTGCGTAGCGTCGGTGGTGCCAACGACAGTGCCCTGGGCGGGGAAGCTGGGGCGCGGGCTGTCCGTGTAGGGCCAGGCCCGGATGACCCCGTCCGTCAGGGTGTACGTCGTGGAGCCAACTGCCCACACGTCGTCGGCCTTGGTGAAGGCGACCACCGCGGGGTTGTCAACAGGCAGGACGCCGGGGTCCAGCGTTACCTCGCCGGCGCCGGTGAGCGGCGCACTCTGGTGCCATATCTCCAGCTTGCCACCGCCGTGGATGGAGAAGATGAGTTCCCCGTTGGACCACACGCGGTTGTGACGCGCCGTCCAGTTGGACGTGTAGGTTTTGACCGGGGTGAGCAGGCTGCCTCCGCTGGCGCTTCGGTCCTGGTAGGACTTCAGTACCCCGGCCGCCGTGATCTCATAGAGTACGCCGTGGCCGCCCGTGAAGTAATAGCTGTCGCTATCCAAGGACGCCGATTTTCCGGAATCGATGAGAGCCGATTCGGATGCGTTCGACGGGTTCCAGTCCACGTACTTTTGCAGCTTGTTCCCGTCAGGGTTTATGAGGTAGGTCGCAACCTCGGTAGCGCACGCCTCTGCCGCAGAAGCAGTGGTGCCCCCTGTGATTTCTGGTGCCGTGATCGAGCCCACGGCCAGGGCTACTACAAATGCCCCGCTCGTTAGGACTCTGGTCCGTCTTCGTGAAACGCTGGATGACACTCAGGTTCCCCCAGTCTCAAGACCGACATTGTTCGGCCTTCCGTGAGGAGAATGAAAACATGGAGTGGGGCATCTCCAGAAGACCTTCACGGATTTGGTGATCGTTTCAGGCCCCGCAGGGTGGTATGTCCGCTCTGGTTTCTCATTTCCTGAGATCCTCTTGAGCTCTCCTTGAGGAAAGTCCCAGTGAGGTCAACGTCGCTCTTGCTGCGCGAAATGAAGCGCTCAGGAGGGCGTTCTGTCCCATTCTTTGGGCCCGTTCTGCGTACTTGATATGTTTCACGTATCTCGCCAGCTTGGTGTCGATTCATGGGTTATGCGACGGGTCACGAGGGCGCTCATCGCGAGGTTCGACGGCCGCCTCCTCGATGCCCCAACTCCCGCGCTCCTGATCCGCCGCGCCCTCGCAGGGGCCGGGCGCAGCGCATGAGGGCGAGGCGACTTCGTGGATCACGCCCCGCTCGGGCCCGGGTGCGTCGTACGGTCGCGACCAGGCAGTGACGCCGGGTCAGGTATGGGAGGAGATCCGAGGATGGTCAGCGCCCGTACGTACCCGCTGTGGCGGGATCTCGCGATGAGCGAGGACCTCCCCAAGGAAGCCCTCAAGACGGTGATCGAAGCCCTGTGTACCCCGGCGACGACGCCGGACGGCTTCGACGCCCAGGCCGACCGGTGGCGGGAGGAAGCCCTCAAGGCCGCGCTGCCCGCGCTGCTGGCCCGGACCTCTGCCAAGCGGCTGCGCGGCCGGCTCCTGGTGCACGCCGACGAGAAGACGCTGGCCGCGCTGGCATCCGACGGCACGGTGACCGCCGCCGACGCGCCCGCCATCCTGCGGCACCGCCGGGCCTGGGCCGGGCTGATCTCCGCACTGGCACGGCACCCCGACCAGGTCGAGGCGGCCATCGCGCTCCTGCCCCGCCTGCCCGAGCACGAGGTGGAGCAGGTCGTCCGGGACTGGGATCCCGACCGCTACACCCGCGCCAAGGACACAGCGCCGGCCCCGCCCGTGCCGCCGGAACTGTTCGACGCCGTCCTGGAAGCCTGCCTCACCCCGCTCGCCGCGTACCTCCTTCACCCCGAGCCCGAAGAGGGCTGGGAGGCCGTGTCCGCGTTCTCGAAGGACTGGTCGCTGGAGCTGGGCGGCCGCGCCGGCTGGGCGATGCTGGCCCGCTGCCCCCAGCGGTGGGCGCAGCTCACCGCGCACCCCACGTTCGGGGCGGCTGTCCGGCACCTGCTGCTTGACCAGGCCGAGACGCAGGCCCTCGAGGACGTCCGCCTCCGCGCCGCCGACCCCGACGGCGAGGAGCTTCCCGCCGGCCCGGCGCCCGCGCTCAGCGAGGAACTGCTGCTCGCCTGCCTTCCGGCCCTGTGCCTGCCCGAGCTGGCCGACCTGCCCAACCCGCAGGTGGCCGCCCGCCGGACCTTGCACCACATCGCCAACCGCGTCCACAACAACCCGCGCCTGGCCGACCTCGCCGCCGACCAGCTGCACGCGGCCGCCGACGCTCTCGTCACCCGCGGCCAGCTGCTCACCTGGTCCGACAAGCAGGAGAGCGACTACAAGTTCGACGGCCGTGTCCTGCGCCTCGCCCAGGACCTGGCCCTCCTCAGCGCCAACCGCGACCACCTCGCCGAGGCCTGCGCCCAGCTCGCCCGGCTGGATCCGCCGGCCGTCGTCTCCCCCAAGCCGAGCCGGACCCTGATCCGCGTCCTCGACAACGTCGACCCGGACCACGACCGCCCGGCCCGGCTCCTGGAACGCCACTCCGAGCACCGCCGGGTCCAGGCCCTGACCGTCCTCGCCACCAACCCGCACACCCCGCACGCCTCTGTCGTGGACGTCCTGGGCGGGCTGCACCCCGCCGAACTGGCCTGGATCGCCGAGAAGGCCGGCGGCCCCGACTGGTTCCTGGCCGCGGCGGCCGCCGTCCCGGTGCCCGAAGACGAGGACGACGGTGTGGTGCGGCTGGTGGACGACGAGGAACTCGGCAAGCACCCCGACCCTG
Source organism: Streptomyces sp. 135 (assembly GCF_020026305.1). Taxonomy (NCBI): domain Bacteria; kingdom Bacillati; phylum Actinomycetota; class Actinomycetes; order Kitasatosporales; family Streptomycetaceae; genus Streptomyces; species Streptomyces sp. 135. Next base: position 84,990 of record NZ_CP075691.1, read on the forward strand.
CGGCCGTCCTGCAGTCCTGGCTCGACTCGCCTGCCGCCGGTGAGATCCTCTCCCGCTCCGAGGTCTACCGCGCCGTCGTGAAGTCCCGCTACCGCACCCTGGAGCACCTGCGCCAGATCCCCGCCGAGGAGGTCCTCGCCCGCCACGAACCCGACGTCGCTCTGACGATCCTGCTGGAGCACTGCGGGCGCAGCACCAAGCGGTGGGAGGCACTCGCCGCCGCGATGACCTTCGGCTACGACGGCGAGAAGATCACCTTCGGCAGCTCCTCGACTCCCTGGACCCCACGCCCGCACAGGCCCATACGTCCTGACCGGGCGCTGCGCCGGCCACACACTCCGAAGCGAGGCGGCGTCCGTCATCAGCCGTGCCGTCGAACTTCACGGCCTGGACCCGCCCGGCGAGCTCGGGCACGGCCGCGGCGAGGATGGCGTCGAACTGAGCGAGGACGCTGCCGCCGGCCGCCGGCCGCCGGGGCGACCATGCCTCGCTCGGTCATCATCATGCCGATCGCCGCACCAAGCCCGAGTGGCTTTGTTCACGAGAACCGGTTCTGGCACAGGTTCCGTGCAGCGGCCACTGTGAGTAACAGCTGAACATCTCGGGAAGCCTTCGGAAGTCGCCCGAAAATCAGCCGTCTCCGCGGTGGTTGGGCTGAAAGTCCGGGCCGTGGAAGAGGTCGTGCTCCGGCTGAAGGAGCTGTTGTTCCCGTCGATCGCGGATATCGCGGTGCTGTCGGTAGACGTGAATATCGAGATAGTGCGCGTTGACGCGCAGTGCACCACGGTCGGCGCAGCCTGCCCGGGGTGCGGGGCCTGGTCGACCCGGGTTCATAGCTCCTACCTGCGGTTTCCCGCTGACGCGCCGAGTGCCGGACGCAGAGTCGTGCTCCAGTTACGAGTTCGGCGGTTTCGGTGTCGAAACACCATGTGCGCCCGCCGGACCTTCGTGGAGCAGATAACCGGCCTCACCCGCAGGTATGGCCAGCGCACTGAGCGGCTGCGCTCCACTCTGGCCGCGGTCGGGCTTGCCCTGGCCGGACGGGCTGGCGCCCGGCTGGCTTCCGTCCTCGGCGTGTCCGTCAGCCGGAGCACGGTGTTGCGCCTGGTCGACGCGCTGCCTGAGCCGGAGGTGCCCGCGCCGCGGGTGGTCGGCGTCGACGAGTACGCCACCCGCAAGGGCCGCCACTACGGCACCGTGCTGGTGGACGTCGAAACCCGCCGTCCGATCGATCTGCTCCCGGACCGGGAGGCATCCAGCCTGGCCGCCTGGCTCGCCCAGCGACCTGGCGTCGAGGTCGTCTGCCGGGACCGCGCGCCGTTCTTCGCCGAAGGCGCCGCTGCTGGAGCGCCGCAGGCGGTCCAGGTCGCAGACCGGTGGCACCTCTGGCACAACCTGAGCGAAGCCGCCGAGAGGAGCGTCGCCCAGCACCGCCGTTGCCTGCGCGTCCTGACGCCCACAACGCCTCAACCTCAACCCGAACCTGACACCGTTCCGACCCGGGACCCATCCGCGTCGCCATGGCCGACGGGCCACCGCTTTGCCGACCGGACTCGGGCCCGGCACGCAGCCGTCCATGCCCTGCTGGAGGCAGGACACAGCCTACGCTCGGTTCAGCGGCAGCTCGGGATGAGCTGGCACACCGTCAAACGGTTCGCCGACGCCGCGAAGCCGGAGGAACTGTTCACCGGGCAGTGGCAGAACCGGTCCTCGGTCCTCGACGAGTACAAGCCCTACCTGGACGACCGCTGGAGCGAGGGCTGCACCAATGCGTGGAAGCTGTGGGAAGAGATCGTGCCGCTCGGTTACAAGGGCAGCTACCAGCGGGTTCGCGCCTACCTGCACGACAAGCGCATCTCGCAACGGCCGGTGACTGCCCGGCCACCCTCGGCCCGGGCCGTCGCCGGATGGGTGCTTCGGCACCCGGACACCCTCACCGAATCCGAGCAACTCCGGCTCAAGGCCGTCCGGACGCACTGCCCTGAACTCGACGCGCTCACCAGGCACGTCCGGTCCTTCGCGGCCATGCTCACCGGCCGCCAGGGCGAGCACCTGCCGGGCTGGCTCGACGCCGTCCGACAGGACGACCTGCCCAGCCTCCACACCCTCGCCGCAAGCATCGACCACGACCGCGACGCCGTCATGGCCGGCCTCACCCTGCCCTGGAACTCAGGCGTCGTCGAAGGCCATGTCAACCGGATCAAGATGCTCAAGCGCCAGATGTTCGGCCGCGCCGGCTTCGCTCTCCTACGCAAACGAGTCCTGCTCGCTTGACCTGCATGCCCTTCGGAGAGTCCCTGCGTACCTTCAGCCAGTCGTGAGTGCCGTCCAGACCCCCGGCGGGTGCTCAGCCGGCTTCAACCACAACTGCGGTTGAGACTGCTGGTATTGCTCGTCGGCCCCCGGCTGCCAGAGGAAGCGGCCATCGGCGTCCGGCCACACTGCTTGGAGTACCGGGAACGGAGGCCGCCGGTAAAAGGAGATCGCGCGCCCGAAGAACTCCCGGTACCAGCGGAGATCCGCTGGCTTCAGGACGACGGGCCGGTCCTCGATGATGCCGTGGCATTCCCTGCCACCCTCCAGCAGAGCCCCGGCCGCAGCCTTGTGGCCGAGGGAGTTAAGCAGCACGTGCATCGTCTGGATACCCAGTCCGAACATGGCAAGCTCAGGCACCGCGTGCGTGTGCCAGAGCCCGCTCGTGTACGCGAAGCCGGGCCCTTCGTCGTCGGCCGGCACCATGACCACGCTCCAGCCATGCTCCTTAACCTGCTCGACAGTCCGCAGGTCCATGCGATCGGCCTCTTCGCGATCACCGTAGTCATGACAGATCACACAGCGACAGGAAGGGAGGTCGTTAGGCATGCCGGTGACAGTACCTTGCACGTCTTCGGCCACCTTTCGCCTGCTGGGCTGCATCAACAGCCACGCTCCGGCTCTTCCCTTCATTACACCCGGCGACGAAGCACGGAACCTGTGCCAGAACCGAATCTCATCGACAAACGCTGCTGCCGAACGTGAACGAAGCCAGTCACGCCGGGCGGCCAGGCACTCATAGAACTCTGCTCGGAAGCGTGACGCCTCCGCGAACGCTTCCCGCCGGACATCCGGGCACACCACACTCATGACAACGGCCTTCGGCTGGTTCTCCTCGTAACGGAGCACAGGATCAGACGAAGGCCGCCCTCATGTCCGGCGAGTGCCCAGGTGAGAGACCTCGTTCGGGACACCGTTCGAGGCCAGAAGATAAAGAACAAGCTCAGGCGGCGGTACTCAGGTCCGCGGTGGTCACCGATACCTCGGCGCGGGAGGCGGCCTTGAGTCGCATCCGCTCCTTGACCACGTCGGCGCCCTGGAAGCCCTCCCAGTACGAGTGGGTCATGACCGTCGCGGACAGCTCGAGGCACTCCCGGCGCAGCCGGGCCACCGCGGCCCTTTGCTCATCGGTCCATCCCGGGCTCGACTCCCGGCCGCCGGTGACCTCGCCGGTGTGCTGGTGTTCGGTACCGGGCCAGCCCTCCAGGGGCTCCACCGACCAGGGCAAGGACCGCAGCAGCGCCGAAAGCTCCGCGGTGGCCTGGTGCAGGCGGGTCTGGGCGGCGAGCAGGTCACCGGGGAAGGAGGTCTCAGCCATTACCGGAATGATATGCGCGTTCGAATCTGATTCACCTTCCGGCACGCCGGTGTCCGCCGGGTCCTGAGGAGCGCGCTCGACGTCCGTAGCGGGCATGGGCTCGCTGACCGGCTGTGCTAGCAGCCAGGCAGTTGACTCTGCAGCAGGCGGGACGGTGGGCTGAGTCAGTACCGAGGAGGAGGGGGCGGGTGCGATCGGGATATGAGCGCCAAGGGCAGACGGGCGGCATGTTGGCGGACGATGACTCGCGCCCGTCGACAGGTGGTCCGGCCTCTCCGCCACCGCGGAGGACTGGACTGGCCGACCGCTGGTGAGATCCGCGTACCGGTCCCGGTCCGCGTTCGTCACCCAGAACCGGTGAGTACGCGATCCGTCCCGGAAATCAAGCGGAACGATCAGCCCGGCCGCGGTCCGCCGCACCAGGTCGTCGAAGAACACGTCCCGCGGCTTGGGCGTGGCGTGCATCTTGCCGCAGCGCCTCTGGCTATCCGGGCACCGGTACAGGGCGCGGACATCGCACCGTCAGAAGTCCAGGACACGGAAGCCCGAAACCACGCGCAGGTCTCCCGACTTCGTGATCACGTGCGCGGGCAGGTTGTCGCTCCGCGTCCAGTGCGCGTCGTTGCGCCGAGCGTACTCCGCGCGATCGGTGTGCCAGGCCGGCGTGATGCCGTATTTCGCGGCCCGGCTCGCCCTGGCGCGCACGCTTCGCGGGCCCTCGGCACCGGCGGTGGACAGCTGGACCTCCCACCCGATCCGAAGCCCGCCTTCCCCTTGCACGAGCGTGTCCGTCTGAATCCACGACCGCGGCCCGACGCTCCTCCGCATACCTCACTGTCCGCCTGGAACCCGGCAGCCTCCGCAGTCCGCACGATCCGCTCCTGGTACGCCTTGTGCTCATCGGACACGGCCGCGCGGTGCCGCTCCTCGTCTTCGGCTCGCTCGTGCACCGCCTCACGCCGCCCGCTCGAACGAGGCCGCAGGTACATCCACGCCTCGACGCCCGCCTTCCGGCACACCCCACCGCATTGCAGGCCCCGCTCGGATACCGGCACGTTCTTCGCCGCGTACAGCCGGTCGGTCTGGTAGAGCGTTTCCCACAGACTCGGCAACGCCTCGTGGCCGAGATCTTCGCGGGTGAGGTCGAGCTCGATACCCAGTTTCGTGTGCCAGACGACGTTCGCCAACGTGCACCGCCTTCGCTTGGGAGGAATTCCCTTCGAAGGTAGAACCAGCCACTGACAATGCGGTAGGGGCTGGATTAATAAATCCAATCCAGACAATCAGCCTGTATTGCTCGCAATTGTTCAGGCGGTGACCATTCCTGTGGAATGGGTTCTCGCTGCCGCTCGTACGGGGGCGGAAAGCCGCACCCGCTCCCCCTGATCGCTTCTATGCCCGGAGCTGGCCTACGAGGCGGCCGGTGGGGTGTGCTGGAACGGCGCGAGCGGAGGTAGCGGCGGCATTGGCATCCGGAGCCCGCCCGGGCCTCGGATGCAGCGCGCCGTTGTCCGCCCGGCACAGCAGGCCGCCCGCGTTCTTCAGCTCCGCGACGGACTCAACCAGCGCCCCAACACCCTCCTCGCGCAGGCCGTCGCCCTGATCAAGGACGCCGGAACCAGCGGCGTCACTGATCGCGCCCACAGCCTGAACACCGACATCGAGACCGCGGGGCTCCCCTTCCTCCACCGCTTCGTGGAACTCGCCCGCGCCTTTCACCATGCCGTCCGCAACGACCATCCGCAGCTGGCCGCCACCATCGAACGGCTCCGCGCGCTCACCGTCGCCGGTGACTTCGCCTACTTCACCGACATCGCCCACTTCGGCCGCCCTGCCCCTGCCACAACCTTCCACCACCCGCTGGATCACCAGCGAAGACGACGTCCGCTGCGCATGGCGCCACCTGGTCCAGGCCCGGCAGGGACACCTGCGTGCCAAGCCCTGATCCGAACACAAGACGCCCCGGCCAGATTTCTGGCCGAGGCGTCTTGTGCAAGCGAGGACCCTCGCTGGGGCCTTGCGAGTTCAGTCGGCGTCGGGGCGCTGGCCCACGAGCTGGGTGAGCAGCTCAATGATCTGGGCCTGGTTCTGGTCGATCTTGTTGCTCAGTGCCTCGACCTTCTGGTCCAGGTTGCCGACCTGGAGGCGTACCGGCACCGAGCACGGCTCCGGCCTGGGCACCCAACGCTGGGTCGTGGAGCGCGCGTTCGCCCACCTGCACTGGTTCCGCCGGCTGCGGACCCGTTGGGAGATCCGCGACGACATCCATGAAGCCCTCCTCACTCGTCGGCTCAAGTACCACCATGCGTGAGGCCAAGCGACAGCCGCTGTCTACAGCGAGACCTTCCGCTCGTCGGCCTTGAGGCCACGGAGCGTCCAAAGTCCGTACAGAGCCGACAACGGTTTCACGACCATCCATTCGCCAGGGCGGTAGTCATCCGCGCGCACCAGCCTCTCTGCAAGGTCGGGGCGCTGCCGCCGCAAATACGCACGGGCCTTGAGCGCATGGGCTGGCTGGGAGACGACCTTGATGTAATCCACGTCTTCAAGCAGTGGGATCACGTTCGTGATGTTCTCCCACGTCGTCACGCTTTGGTCTTCTAGGAGCACCGTGCCGTCGAACTCAAGCACCGACTTCGCGTAGTCAGCCATCAGATGGGCCTCCGTGGCCCCGCTGCTGGTCGCACCGCCGCTGAAGATCACGCAGGTTCCGTGTGCACCGTCCACGGCGATGGAGCGGATTCCAGCACGGACTCGCCATCGGTTGATCAAGTTCGCCGTCGCTTGAGGATTCCGGTACCCCAACACCACCACAGCCGCGGAGGCGCCCCCGCTACTTCCCACGAGCGCTCGAGACCAGCGCCAGTTCAACCACTCGCCCCAGGCCAGAGTTGCAACCCCAGCTATCGCCAGTCCCGTCCTTCGCCGCATGCGGCGACTCTAAGACACCTTGGTATCGGGCCGCGAAGAAACCAACCACGCTACAGACGACGCATTCTGTTAGGAGTTCTAAGGCGCTGCGCGACTTGAAGAAGTCCGCTCCGCGCCCGCGTGGGTGGTCTCACAGTCGCACGATCAAAAATATCCTGTGCACCTGAAGTCCGCTTCGTGCCCCGCGTGGGTGGTCCCCCGACCGAGTACCTGATCGATCGAGCCGAGCACACCTGGGCGACGAACGCCCAGGTGAACAGGCGCTGCGCCAACATCTCGCCGTACCGGTCGATGTGGTCGAACACCAGCTGGTGAGCGACTGCGCGGTTGCGCCACCCAGGACCTGCTCCGGGTGGGCTCGAGGGCCAACTCCTGGTCCACGACGACGATGGCGGACTCAGGCTGCGGAGTGGGGGCGCGGCGTGGGCAGCATGACCGGGGCCTCCGGCCCGTCCACGACGACGACGGCCTCTGACGGTTCTGGAAAGGCAGGGCGAGCGTGACGATGGAAGCAGTGACCGAACTCGGAAGTGGGAGCACGCCTCGACTTCCCCATACCCAGACGGCCCCCCTGTCCGTCCAGCCGTCCTCGTACGCCGCGGCGGTCGAGCGGTACGTCGCTAGCGCAGGAATCTCCAAGTCCTCCGCAGAGGGCTATCGGATCTCGCTGACGACGTGGGGGTGGATGTTCGCCGGTGAACCGGCGCCGACCGGTCCCGCCCGCCGGGGAGCAAAGCCGCCCGCCTTCCCCATCGGTGTACTGGACAACCTAGCCCTGCCGGAGGTGCTCGCAGAGCTGATGGCCGCGCGGGCCGACGAGATGGGCGCCGACGCCGTCACCCGGGAGCTGTACATCGCACGCGCGGCGATCAGGTGGTGGCGGGGGGGAGGGCTGGATCGCCTGTGACCCGACGAGCGGCATCGAGCGGCGACCTACGTCACCGGCCTTCACACTGGCCTTCCCGAAGAACTGCACCGTGGACACCCGGCGCGTGGACTTCGGGCGTCGAACCATCACGCTGTACGAGTTGCTTCAGCTCACCGAAGAGGAACTGCTCACCCTCTACCGCGGGCTGCGCCAGCGCCCCATCGCCGACTGTCTCGGCTTGCGGGCCGCGCAGTCCCGGGGCTGAGGAGCCCGATCATAGAGACGAGAGAGGTCAGGGGCACGCACCCACAAGACCAGGTCCGTCCTCCCAGAACAGGGTGGAGACGACGACCAGGAAGCGTGGGTGGCCGTCCGGTCCTGAACAGCGGACATCTCGTTCCGAGGCCACGGTCACGGGGCTCTCAGGGAGCGCAGCCGGTCGGCGATGTCGTACACCGTCAGCCGCAGGGCGCGGATGTCCTCTATCAGGGCCCGCCACGGCTCGAAGTCATCGGACACAACCTCGCCGAAGGCCCGGATGGCGCGACTACTCGGTCCTGGTGGCCGCCGTCGCCCGCCACCGGGTGAACACCCCGCAGCTCGACGTAGGCGAGCCCGACGCCTACTGGCGGGCCGCCGCACTGCTGGAACAGCTCGTGCTGCTGCGTCATCGTCGGTGGCAAGATCGGCCTGCCCGTTGCCCTGCGCTGGTCGGCTCTTCGTCTGGGGTTCGGAGAAGGACGCACACCCTGATGGTCCCCGGCGGCGGCATGGGCGCTTACTTCAAGGGCATCCACAACGGCGGCACCACATGGCTGAGCCAGATGAAGGCCCAGACCGGCCGCTTCGCCTTCCTCTACAAGCACATGCCCAGCCATCCCGAACCCATCTGCAAGCTCGGGCGCCACCAAAGGCGGTGGGACTACTACGTCGGCTACACGTCGAGGACGAGCGTCGAGCGGCAGATCCAGTACCTGCGCGAGGACATGGGCCTGGCCGACCTCGAGCGCTACATGCACGGCAACCGGTCGCGCTTCCCCAACCACACCCACGTCGTGTTCTGGGGCGATGTGAACGAGGGCATCTACGCCCTGTCCGCGCTCGACAACGAACCGAAGTGGAACTACAACACCGCGCGCGCCCTGCACACCCTGCTCGTGAAGCGGAACCACTGGCACGGCTACTTCCTCGACCTGCCCTTCACCTACGCAGGGCGGGCCAAGCCCGAGGTCTACGGCTACATGATCACCGTCGACAAGCAGACCGGCACGCGCGCCAAGAACCACACCATGAACCGTTCCAAGACGCACACGGCCTGGTGGGAGTGGCACAACTGGGCCTACGAGAACGCCGCCTTCTGACGACGCCCGACGCCTTCCCCTGACGCCAGATTTCGGCCTGCGTCTCGTCCGGTCGGGCCTGGCTGCGGCGGGCCAGCACCCACCGTTGCTGGGTGGGCCGGTCACCGTCAAAGACATCGATCACTGGCAGACGGGCGGCTGCCCAGTCGTAAGTGCGCGGGCCTTTGGCACCGTCGCCGCAGGAACGTCGTTCCCATGCCTCGTCGGGAGCGTCAGCGATGGCCTGGTCGATGCGGCCGAAGGGAGCGTGCAGTTGCTGTGACTTCGGCACGGCCAGGACGTAGCCGACACCGGCTTCCTCCAGGGTTCGGCGCATAGCCATTCCTGTCCGTTAGGCGCAGTCACCCGTCACCCAGGCGATGGGGAGGGGCGAAGCAAGAGCCCGCAGGATCATCGCGCGGGCCAGTTCTCCCTTGGTCGCGAAGCCACGACTGTCAGGAACTTTCGCTGCCCTGCACCGGTCCGCCTCCGCGGTCCAGGACTTGGGCAGGTATAGCTCCCGGTCCACCAAAGCCCTTCCCCTCGAGGGGCCATACGCGGCGAAGACCCCGATCTGGCAGTTCTCGGTGCGGCCGGCCGTGCCCGAGTACTGCCGCTGCACGCCGGCAGAGGTGATGCCCTTCTTCATGAAGCCGGTGTCGTCCACGATCAACACCCCGTCCGGGGTGCCGAGCCGCTCGGCCACGTACCGCTGCAGATCGTCCCGGACCGCGTCAGCGTCCCAGGAGGCACCGTTCAGCAGATGCTGGAAACCAGCCGGTCCACGGTGACCTGCGTACTCGGCCAACTGCCAGCCGTTCTTCCGCTCCACCGGAGCCAGCAGACCACGCACGTAGTCCCGCATCCGCCACCGAAGATCCACCCGTGAGAACCGACCCGCCACACAAGCGAAAACCGACTCCAACTCGCCAGCCCACAGGTCAGCTTCGCCGGTGCCACTCATACGACCCGTGACGCGGGCTCGGCGATCACGGTGGAGGGGGTGCCCGCGTGCCTGGCCGAGCAAGTGGCGAGAGCGGTCAGGAATCGAGAAGCCCTGGGCACCACCCAGCCCCTAGCGTTATGGACATGGCAACCACCACTTCCACCGCAGCCCACACGACCCTCGCGTCCGTCACCGTTGAGGTGGCCGACTTCGAGGCCGCCCGCAGCTTCTACGGCGCCTTCGGCGTGGACACGTACATACGCCTGCGGGCGTCCGAGGCGCAATCGACTGGATTTCGCGGCTTCACCCTCGCGCTCACGGTGTCCGGGCCGGCCACCGTCGACGGCTTCGTCGCCGCCGCCACGTACGCCGGTGCCTCGGTGCTGAAGCCTGCCACGAAGTCGCTGTGGGGTTACGGCGGCGTTGTCCGGGCCCCCGACGGGACGATCTGGAAGATCGCGACCTCGGCGAAGAAGGACACCGGCCCCGCCACCCGCGAGATCGACGAGGTCGTCTTGCTGCTCGGTGTCGAGGACGTGAAGGCCACCAAGCAGTTCTACGTAGGCCGGGGCCTGACCGTGGCCAAGAGCTTCGGCGGCAAGTACGCCGAGTTCGCCCCCGGTCAGTCCAGCCCCGTCAAGCTGGCGCTGTACAAGCGCCGCGCGCTGGCCAAGGACCTCGGCGTCCCCGCCGACGGCACCGGCTCGCACCGCATCGTCCTCGGCAGCACCGCCGACGCCTTCACCGACCCGGACGGCTTCGCCTGGGAGGCCGCCGCGCCGCCCGCTCCCGCACCGTCCTGACTTCCGGTCGTGTACTTCCCCTTCCGCACCGCCATGTCTCACTTTGTACGAGAGGAGATCTGCTATGCCTTCCACGAAATCGCCCGCCGAGGACTCCGGCGCGACCGCCGAAAAGTACGACGGATTCACCGCCGAGGAGCGGGCCGCGATGAAGGAGCACGCACACGAGCAGAAGAAGACGGCGGCACGGCGCGGTGCGTCCCGGGCGGAGAAGGAGGCGGCAGCGGAGCAGGACGTGCTCGCGAAGATCGCCGATATGCCGGAAGCGGACCGGGTCCTGGCCGAGCGGATCCACGAGATCGTCAGGACCGCCGCCCCCGACCTCGCGCCCAAGCTCTGGTACGGGATGCCCGCGTACGCCAGGGACGGCAAGGTCGTCTGCCACTTCCAGAGCTCGGAGAAGTTCAAGTCGCGGTACGCCACGCTCGGCTTCAGCGACCAGGCGGCACTCGACGAGGGCGCGATGTGGCCGACCGCCTACGCCCTGAAGGAGCTGACCGCGGCCGACGAAGCACTCATCGGCGCCCTCGTGAAGAAGGCACTGGGCTGAGGCCGACCGGGGGCTGGACCAGCGGCAGAACTGACAGAGCCGTAGAAGACGTTCATGCGCCTGGGCCCAGAAGTTGGCGTCGTGTACCTCACCGCAGCTGAGGTGGCAGACGTTCAGGCACCGTGCGGCCGCTGCGTTGCCCGCGCCGACGGTGAACTGCCACGAGAACTGCCACCAGGATTGGGCGCCGTCGGCGCATCCGGCCAGACCGAGCAGACAGGCGAAAGTACAGGGTGCTCTCGCCATTGTCGGAGGGCCGTGGGGCCGTGGGTGGCGAGCTGGGAGACATGGTCAGCGGCGTCGGAGTGGTGCAGGACCTGCGTGGAGAGCGCATCCGTGCATGGCCGCGGCCTGTTCGTGGACGGTCGGCAGGTGTCCGGCCAGGCCGTGGAGGGCATGGAAAACGAGGGTCTGGGTGACGTCCCGGCTGATCTCTGCTTGAGGTGGGCGAGGTCGGAGGAGTAGGCCTTGTCCCCGAGCAGCATGGCCGGGGTCATACCGGGTGGCCTGCTCCGGTTCTGGGGACTCGCAGGTCGCCGAGGAGCAACGACAGGGACTGGCCGTCGTGCGCCTGCCCGGACGTCCCGACGACGGCCGGCGGTCGGCGGTCGGCCCTGACCGTCCACGGCGTGGTGGCTCCTCGTGGTCAGCCCGCCGCGGGAACGGCCGATAGCGTGCCCGGGGGCTCTCGGTGGGCGTCGAGGCCCTGCCTCGGGCTGCGGGCCAGTACTTCTCGGGGCGGCTGGTTTGGTGGCGTACTGGCAGCTCTTCGTCGTCCGCGAGGGTGAGCAGGACGCTGAGCACGCGGTCCCAGGTCCCTTCGGCGGCCCAGCGGCGGTGGCGGGCCCACACGGTCTGCCAGGTTCCGAACCCGGCTGGGAGGTCTCGCCAAGGAATACCGGTGCCGGTATCGGTATCGGTATCGGTATCGGTATCGGTAGACGATCGCCCTCCACCATCGGGCGGTGATCGGCCCAAGGCCTGCCGCGACGACCGGTACTGGAGGGCAGCAGAGGCCGGATGCGGTCCCACTGCCGGTCGCAGCCGGGCGTGACGAGGCATCAGGAGCAGATCACAGAGGTACTGCGTACCCGGACCGCCAGCCCGGCCGGGCTCAGTCGATCCTCTTGATCACCCGGGCGGGCACTCCCGCGACCACGGCGCCGGCAGGGACATCACGCGTGACCACCGCACCGGCAGCGACCACCGCACCGGCACCGAGGGTCACCCCCTGTGTGATCACGGCAGCCGTCCCGATCCAGACGTCGTCCTCGATGACGATCGGGGCGAAGGAGAGGTACTCGCGGCGCTCGGCCAGGGGCAGTGGATGGCCTCCGGTGATGAGGCTGACTTTCGGGGCGATCATGACGCCGTTGCCGATACGGATGCCTCCCTTGTCCATGAAGGTGCATCCCTGATTGACGAAGACATTCTCCCCGAACGTCGTGTTCAGTCCGCACTCGGTGAAGAAGGGCGGATAGATCACCACCGATTCCGGCAGCGGACCACCGAACACAACAGAAAGTAGTTCCGCGCGACCTTGGCTGTCGCTGAACGGAAGCACGTTCAGTCGAGACGTCGCATCGGTCACCTCCACGATCCGCTCCGCATGACGCGCGAACTCAGGCGTCTGGACATACATAACCTGCTCTGTGCGGGTAGACATGGGCAGATCTCACCACCGCGAAGAACACTCGATCAAACAACCCTGAGTCACGCCAGGCACAACTAATGGTTGTGAAACACCGATACAGGCCAGTTGGAGCGGCACATCGAGGTCATGCTTCTGGTACGGGCCTCCCGAGGCTCCCGGCCGGGCGTGGGCGGGCAGGTCTTCTTGTCGCACGCCAAGAAGGTCTTGGCGGCTGTCGAGCAGGCCGAGCAGGCTGTGCGCCCCGCAAGCCGTCCCTTGCGCGTCGATGTCCTCAATCGGCGCATCTCCCCGGCCCAGGCCGTCTACCGGTTCTACCGCTCCCACCCCGAGCCTGAGACGAACTTGGACGCGGTCATGCTGAGCAAGGAGAACGCCGCCCAGGCCGCCCGAGCTGTGCTCGAAGGGATAATCGACGCGTCCTTCCGTGCCCTGCCGGCCGACCAGGTCCGGCCGTCCCGGGGATCCAGATGCGGTGACCGCCCAGGGCTGCAGGACTGACCCAGAGTGGGTCGGCTCAGGCCGGGCACGGAGTGGGCAGCGTTCGACCAGGCGCTGTCCGAGGCCTTCGGCCCGAGCATCGACGCGCTCGGCCCCGACTTCGGTGACGACGTCCTGATGGACGCGCTGGCCGACTCGACCTCGCTGGCCACCCGTGTCGGCTATTTCGGTTGATTCCGTCGTCTTGCTTCACCGTCAGCCGGGCCGTTCACTACGCGGCGGATGTGGCTCCCACCCGCAACCGGCCCCACCCGGCCTCACGCTCATCCCGTCACATGTCTCACCCCGTTACATGTCTCACACCGTCACATGTCTCACACCGTCACACGTCTCATCCCGCCTCGTGGCTCACCCCAGCACCAACAGCACTGCCAGAGCGACGAGAAGGGAATCGATCCGGTCGAGGAGGCCGCCGGAGCCGGGCAGCCACCGGCCGGCGTCCTTGGCGCGGGCACCCCGCTTGACCATCGACTCCAGCAGGTCCCCGAGCGGGCCGCCTACCGCCACGGCCACCGCGGTCTGCCATGTCAGGGAGGAGAGCACGGCCAGCGTGAGGAGACCGGCCGCGGCCCCGGCCAGCGTGCCGCTCCACCGCTTCGCGGGCGACAGCGGGGAGAGCCGGGGGCCGCCGAGACGGCGACCCGCCGCGTACGCGACGATGTCGGCGATCGACACGGCCACGAACAGCACCAGACCAAGGGCTCCGGACGATACGAGGCCGGCCAGGACGCCCAGCCACACCAGGCCCAGCAGTCCCACCCCCAGGCGGCGGAGCCCGTGCTCCGCGTCGCCCGAGAGCAACGGCACCCCGGCGATCGCGAGCGCCCCGGCCGCCGCCACCCGGAACACCTCTCCGGGGGCCAGCCAGGCGGCCAGGACAAGTCCGACGATCGCGACGGCAAGCACCGCCCGGTCCACCGGACCCAGCCGGAGCAGCCCACCGAACTCCGCCACCGCGACCACACCGACCACGGCCGCGAGCACCGCGATCCCCGGTGGACCGAGCCAGAACGCGGCAGTCACCAGAGGCACTCCGAGCGCCCACACACACCAGCGGACCATCAGCTCGCGGCGTCCGGTCGCCGCCACCGCGACGCCCCCGACCGCCAGCGCCCCGCACAGGTGCGGCACGAGACCGGCGACCGTCGTCACCGGAAGGCCGGTGCCAGCGTGTCCGCCACCACGGCGGTCGGCGCGCTCAGCGCGTCCAGGGCGCTCCGGCACACCGCCACGATCCGGGCGTTCTCCGCCGTGTCACGGACGGCAATCCGCACGGTCCGTCCCTGGTACGCCGGGGACATCGGCGACAGGTCACGCAGGAACACGTCGTGCCGCCGACACTCGCGCACCAGCCGCGCCGCGCTCGGGCCCCCCGGCGGCAAGGTCACCGTGAGGAAGTTCGCCACCCCCTCGTCGACCGAGAGGAACCGGCCCAACTCCCCCAGGCCTTGCGCCAGTTCCCCGCGCAGCACATGGGTGTGGGCCCAGCGCTGCGCGTAGTACGCCGGGTCGCGCAGCGCCGTCACGGCAGCCAACTGCGCCGGCAGGCTCACGGGCCACGGCGGTGTCCAGCGCCGCAGCGCCGCGGCCGTCTGGGGAGCGGCCACCAGGTACGCGGCCCGCATCCCCGACAGCGCGTACATCTTCGACAGCGAGGTGCAGACCACGACCCGGGCGTCGGCCGAGGCGAGCCCGGCGAGCGAGTCCGTCGGATCGACGTAGCCCAGGTACGCCTCGTCGATCCACCACCGGGTCCGCCCGGGCGAGGCCTCGATCACCGCGCGCAGCGTGTCGGCGGGAGCGTGGCGGCCGGTCGGGTTGTTCGGGTTGACCACCACCACGAGGTCGTACCGTCCGTCACCGGTCGCGGCGGCGAGCCGGGCCGGGTCGAGCAGCCAGCCGTCCTCCCGGCGCAGCTGGAGCCGGTCGACCTGGCAGCCGATCACCCGCTCGGTGACATGGGCGTACTCCCCGTAGCCCGGATCGAGCAGGAGCACCCGGCTCCCCGGCGTCAGCCACCGGCCGAACGCCCGGAAGATCAGATCCGACGAACCCGCCCCGACGACCAGCGACTCCACCGGCAGCCCGCGTACGTCGGCGATCTCCGCGAGCAGTCCCTCCGCGCCAGTCGGCGGCGAGGTCCGGGCCGCCCACCCCAGATCCTCCGAAAGGACCGCGCGGACCCCTGGGGAGGGTGGGAACCAGGCGTCCAGCACATCCGCCGCGACAACCTCGTGACGGCGGGTCAGGGTCCGGAAGTCGGTGCCGATCGCCGAGAAGAACGCCCCGCCGTGCTCACAGCCGTCAGCACGCGGTGCGAAGGGCACGTCGAGCCGCCAGTCCAGGTCCGTCCGCAGCCGCTCCAGGGTCCGGCCGTGGCGCTCCGCGACCGTCCTCGTCAGCTCGGCCACGGAGCCGCTGAGGACCTCGAAGGAGACCGCTCCCGCGCGGACCGTGCGCCCGACCGGCCGCAACTCGGCGGCGAGGTACATCTCCAGCAGCTCCGTACGTCCCATCGCCACCACCCGGCGGCCGCCCCGCGCCGCGACCCAGCGCAGGGCCGCGTACATGAGGAGCGCCGCCGCCGCGGTGGACCGCCAGTGCTCCTCGACGGTCAGGACGCGGATCTCGAACGTCGTTTCTTCGGTCAGGACCGGCAGCTCCTCGCGCGTCAGGTATTTGTCGAGGGAGTAGCGGCCGACCCATGGCGGGGTGAGGCTGACGAAGCCGATCCGTGTCTCGCCGCGCGCGGCCACGAGATAGACGTTGTCGCCGTCGAGTCCGTCGCTCAGCCTTCCCGACGGATCCACCGGATGCTGGCCGAGCTCCTCCGCGTACACCCGGTGGCGCAGCTCGTGGATCCAGTCGTGATCTTGAGGCGTGGCAGTGCGCAACTGCAGCGCGTGGCCCATGTGTGTGTCCCCCCTGAGGCGGTCCGGCGTTCGCGCCTCAGCATGGAGGAGTCCGGCAGACGGCACCTGAGTACGCGTACTCAGGCATCGGAGGAGTTGGGAGCGGTCCAGGTCAGAGCCGAGCGGCGTCGGCCGGGGATCACTCTTCTTTGCTCAGCCGGAACTTGACCGGGTACACCAAGGCCGATAGCGATCGGGACGATTGCTTGCCCGAGTCGCCCCCGATTACCGTGCCGGTGCCGCCGAATCCGACGACCGCCGGGGCAACCACCGCCAGAATCGTCATCTGGTCTTCATTCACGATGCGAGCACTTCGGCCACCAGGCTTGACGACCCCCCTGCACATCCACTCCCGGCCGACGTTGCTTGCAGGAATAGTCGGCTACAGCGGCACACGGACTGCTTCCGGGCCGTCGAGTGAGGCCGTCGCACGAGGGGCCGGTGTCTTGCCACAGTCCCTCACGTGTCACCGGGAGGAGTTGGTAGCTGTCACTGCCGTGCGCGCAGGCCGATGTATCCCCTGGCCGGGAAAAGCCCGGTGGGTGCCGCCTTCGGTGAAGAAGTACTGGAAGTGCGCGGCCGGCTTGCCGTAGGCGGTGACCGCTTCCGGTGCGCCCAGGATGCCGACGGCGTTGAGGACGAACGGCAGGGCCCTGTCACCGTGGACCAGCCCGGCGTCGATCTGCGCTTCGGTCGGCTCCCAGCTGTCAGGCATCCTCGCCTTGACCGCCTCTCGCGTGCCCTGGCGGCACAGGGCGCGGTAGACAGGGTCGTGCAGGGCTTGTTGGGCGTAGGCATGGGCCCGCTGGTATTCGGGGTTGGCGGTCCACTGTCCGAACTCGCTCACCCGCACATCCGGGTCCCCGGCCCCTTCGCGTGCGCGGCGAATACGGGAGGCCATCTGCCGGAGGTCGGCTCGCGCCTTCTTGCAGGCCTCGCGCTGCGGGCGCCCCTGGGCAAGGTAGGTGGCCGTGGTCATCTCCAGGTCGGAGACGGCACCTTCGCGATGTCGGTGCCGCGGAGAACCCCACCCCGATCATCTGGCGGCGCAAGGACGGCTACATGTTCTCCGACAACCCCGCGGACTGGATCGAGTACGAGAAGAAGCAACTCGCCCAGGTCTCGGACGCCTCACCCGGATGATCACGGGCACGCTCGCCCCGCACCTGGCACGCTGCCCCGACGACGAATGGGCCCAGCTGGTATCCGCCCAGCTGACCGGAGTGTCCGCGACACTCGCCCAGCTCTCGAAGTAACCCCTGTCCTCTCTACGCCATCGACGAGTCCGCCATGCCGAGCCCTGACCGCCGTCGCCGCTACCCGTCCGACACCACGATCGCCGAGTGGGCCCTCCTCGAACCGTTCCTGCCCGTCCCGGCCTGCCAGACCAAGACCGGCGGGCACCCCGAGAAGTGGCCCCGGCGCCAGATCGTCGACGCCATCCGCTACATCACCGACAACGGCGCGAAGTGGCGCGCGCTGCCGTCCGACTATCCTCCGCGGGAGACCGTTTACGGGTTTTCCACCCGCTGGAACCGCCGGGGCGTCGTCACCTTCATCCGTGACCAGCTCCGCCGCCGTCTCCGCACTGGCCTGGGACGATGCCCCTACCCGGTGACGCTGATAGTCGATTCGCAGTCGGTCAAAGGCGCCACCACGGTGAGCCGGGCAACTCGCGGATTCGATCCCGCGAAAATGATCAATGGGCGGAAGAGACACCTCGCGGTGGACACGAAGGGCTTCCCCGTGATGATCATGGTGACGCCTGCCGACATGCAAGACCGGGACGCCGCCCGCGAACTACTCTGGCGCCTTCGCCTCACGCACCCGCAGATCACCCAGGTCTGGGCCGACTCCGCCTACGCCGGCCGACTCGTCACCTGGGCCGAGGACTTCCTCCACATCACCCTCAAAACCGTCTCCCACCCCAAAGGAGCCAAAGGGTTCGTCGCCCTCCCGCGCCGCTGGCGTGTCGAACGCACGCTGGGGTGGATCATGAACGCCCGCCGCAACGCACGCGACTACGAACGCCTCCCGCAGCATTCCGAGGCTCACCTGAACTGGTCGCTCATCACCCTCATGACCAGGCGGCTGACCCGGAAGAAGCCCGCCCGCGGCTGGGTGAAGAAGCCTCCGGCTTCGACCAGCGCGGCCAAGTGCTCCTTCGCGCCCATCACCGTCCGCGGCCCGCGCCGCGCTGCGGACGAGGCCGCTCGCATGGTCGACCCGGAATCATGAGATGGGGCCCGATGCGCTCACCGAAGCCGAGGTGAGAAATCTGCTTGTGCGGTGGCACCGAGCATGCGGAGAAGGCTGACGCGGAGGGCGTCCTGTGCAGCCGGGGCGGACAGGCGGCCGGTGTCCTGCTCCTCGCTCGCGGCATGGCCGAGCCTGATGGTCGCCGCGACCAGCCAGTCGACGGGGAGCCGGTTGTCGAAATCTCCGGTCTGCCGTCCGCGTTGGATCACCCGTCTGATCCGGTCGGCGACGGGCGTGTGCCGGTCGTAGTCGGCCTGCGAGCTGACGGGGTGCGCGCTGATCACCTGCAGCAGTACGGGGTAGCGCCCAGTAACCTGTGCGGCGGCATCGAGCATGCGCATCAGGGCGTCCGCGGCGGGGCCCGTGCCGAGGTCGGCGGCATCCATGGCCGCGACGGCCTCCTCAGTGATCCGCTCGACCACGGCCAGCAGCAGCTGTTCCCGTGAAGGGAAGTGGGCGTAGACGGTCGGGCGGGTCACGCCCGCGGCGCTGGCGATCGTCTCCAGGCTGGCGTCGGGTTCGGCGTTGAGGACCCGGGTTGCGGCATCAAGGATGGCGGCCCTGCTGCGGCGGGCGTCAGCACGGCGGTTTCGGGCGGGGGAAGACGTCATCTCTTACATGTTGCCAAACTTATTCGAGCCTGCATATCTTACAGAGTGTAAAAGATCGCGTGTGAGCATCCGACCGACGGGAGTGACATGCGCCCACTCGGCAACACCGACCCCAAGCAGTTCATCGCCGACTTCTTCACCTGCTTCACCGAGGACTTGCTGCAGACGGACGATGACGCGGCGGTGATCGTCGACCGCTATCACACCCCGGACATCGTCGAGATCGCCGACGGACACCGGATGGACCGCGACAAGCTCATCGCGCACACTCGCCCGGTCCGCAAGAACCGGCCCACCATCCGTATGGAAGTGCACGAGGCCATCGCCGACGAGGGCAGGCTCGCCGCCCGTTACACCCTGCACTCCTCGCAGCGCGGCAAGGACCTCGCCATCGAGATCTACTTCTTCGGCCAGTTCACCCCCGAAGGGCGTATGCGTCAGGCGCACATGACAACCCGCACTGTTCCCGTGGACGGCAGCGGCGAGCGGCAAGAGGCAGCACCGTGACCGAGAGTACGCACACGGTCACGGGCATGGCCTGCGGGTACTGCGCGGAGTCGGTCGCCGAGGAGCTGGAGCGCATCGTCGGCGTTACCGCCGTAACAGTGGATGTCGACAGCGGCACGGTTGTGGTCACCAGCGGCAGGGATTTGGAAACCGCGGACGTACGCGCCGCGGTCGAGGCACTGAGCCGGTGCGGATGGCCGCCCCTGACCGTGACCGAGGACGGCCTTGAGGTGGCGGCCACCTGCACCGTCAGCGACCTGCTGGCCTTCGCCCGCGCGCCTGGGCAGCCGTGGCCGCGGGCCCGGACGCTCATCGCCGACTGCTGCCGGGCCTTCTCGTCGTCCTTCAAGGTGTGGAAGACCGCCACCGTCGGCGGCAATGTGTGCCTGGCGTTGCCGGCCGGCCCGATGATCTCCTTGGCTGTGGCCCTGGACGGCATGTGCCAGGTGTGGGGACGGGACGGGCGTCGGAGCCGGGTGCCGGTGACGGACTTCGTGACCGGGCCCGGCCGCACGGTGCTCCGGCCCGGTGACCTGCTGCGTTCACTTCACCTGCCGGCCGCGGCGCTCACTCGGCCCGTGGCTTGGCGCCGGGTGAGCCTGCGCCCGTTGGGCCGCTCCGCCGCCCTGGTGACGGGCACCCGCGCCTCCGACACGGGCCGGACGAGCATCGCGGTCACCGCGGCGACCATCCGGCCCGTCGTGCTGACCTTCGATCAACCGCCGGCCGCCACCGTCCTGCACGACGCCTAGAGGACGCGTTGGAGCCCGGCCTCATCGTCGAGGACGTCCATGGCCTGCCCGCGTGGCGGCGCCACCTGGTGTTTCAGCTGGCCGACGAGGTACGGCGTGCCCTGTCGCGGAGGTAGAGGATGCCCTTCTCGGTCCGGATCAACGGCCATGAGACCGCACAGCCGCCAGCCCCCGGCCAGTGTTTGCGCACCTATCTGCGCGAACACGGCTGGAGGGAGGTGAAGAAGGGGTGTGACACGGGCGACTGCGGTGCCTGCACCGTGCACGTCGACGACCTGGCCGTTCACAGCTGTCTGTATCCGACGCACCGCGCCGACGGCCGTGCCGTCACCACTGTGCAGGGGCTGGGCGCGGGGGATCGGCTGCATCCCGCGCAGGAGGCGTTCACCGGGCGCGGGCGTTCCAGTGCGGCTACTGCACCCCCGGCCTCGTCATGACCACCGCCGCCCTTGCCCCGGAGCAATACGCCGACCTGCCGCAGGCCCTGAAAGGCAACGTGTGCCGGTGCACCGGCTACCGGCCCATCGGCGAGGCCGTGAGGGCCTCACATGCCCAGCCCGGCCCATCACCCGCCTGGGATGCGGCGGATCCGGCCTCCCTCGGTGTCGTCACCGGCACCGCACGCTTCACCCTTGATGACCCCGAACCGGCTGGTCTGCTGCACCTCGCCCTGCTGCGCTCCCCGCACCGCCACGCCCGCATCCGGCACTTCGACACCACCGCCGCCCGGGCCGTGCCCGGCGTGCATGCCGTCCACACCCACCAGCACGCCCCGCCGGGGCGCTTCTCCACGGCCCTGCACGAACGCACCGACTACGACCCCGCCGACACCCGCGTCCTGGACGACGTCGTCCGTCACGTCGGGCAGCGCGTCGCCGCCGTCGTCGCTGACAGCGCGGCCACCGCCGAGCGGGCCTGCGCACTCATCCGCGTCACCTACGAGGTCCTACCAGCCGTCACCGACGCCGAGCAGGCGCTGGACCCCGGCGCCCCGCGCGTGCACCCCGACGGCAATCTCGTCGAGGAGGTCCACCTGGCCACCGGGGATGTGGAGCGGGGCCTGGCCCAGGCGGACGCCCGCTACACAACCACCTTCCACACCCAGCGTGTGCAGCACACCGCCCTGGAGTGTCACGCCACCCGAGCCTGGAGGGCGGCCGACGGGCGCCTGCACGTCCATACCACCACCCAGGCCCCGCACCTGGCGCGCCGTCGCCTGTGTGCGATCTTCGGCCTGCCGCCTGAGCGGGTCCGGGTCACCGCCGCCCGGCTCGGGGGCGCCTTCGGTGGCAAGCAGGACCTGCTCACCGAGGACATCACCGCCTTGGCCGCCCTGCACACCGGTCGCCCCGCGCAACTGGAGTACACCCGTGCCGAAGAGCTCACCGCCACCACCACCCGCCACCCCTTCACGGTGCGCGTCACTCTCGGCGCGCGGCGCGACGGGGCCCTCACCGGCCTGAAGCTGCACGTCGTCGCCGACACCGGCGCCTACGGCAACCACGGTCCGGCCGTGCTGCGCAAGGGGTGCACTGAGGCGCTCGCCCTGTACCGGTGCGCGGACATCGCGGTCGACGGCTACAGCGTACGTACCAACAACGTGCCCGCCGGCGCCTTCCGCGGCTACGGCGTCGGCCAAATCACCTTCGCCGTCGAGTCCGCCCTCGACGAACTCGCCGCATCCTCGGCCTCGGTACCCTGGCCATGCGCCGCACCGCATACCTCCAAGCCGGCGACAAGAGCCCCTTCGCGGGAGCGGGCGGCCACCACCCGATCATGGACACGGGCCTGTCAAAATGCCTGGACGCCCTCGCCGCCGCCCGCGTCCACCGCCGGGCTGCCCGGCCCGTGCCGGCGGCCCACCCGCATGTTCTGGTCGGGGAGGGCCTGGCCGTCGCCGCAGGGCACACCGAACCCGCGGACGACCACATCGCCACCGCGAGCGTCGCTCTGCGCGCCGACGGCCACTACGACCTCGCCGTCGGCGCACCCGAGTTCGGCAGCGGCACGAGCAACGTCCTGCACCGTCTGGCCGCCGACGCCCTGCACACCCGACCGGACCGCATCCGCCTGCACCAGGCCGACACCGACCTGCTCGCCCACGACTCCGGCGGTTTCGCATCCACCGGCATCCTTCTCGCCGGCACGGCGGTCACCCGTGCCTGCCAGAGCTTGTCCCGGCAGATGACCGAACTGACGGCAGCCCACTGCGGCAGCCATCCCGCCCATTGTCGGCTGGACACGGACCAGGTCCGGTGCGCCGAGACGGCCCTGCCCCTGACCGCTCTGCACGCGTACGCGCAGGCGGCCGGGCAGCACCTGACGGCATCCGGCCGTGCCACCACCGCGGAACGCCACCCGAGCCTGGCCCTCAGCGCCCAGTGGTTCCGCGTCAGCGTCGATACGACCACCGGAATCGTGACCGTCCTGGACAGCGTGCACGCCGCAGACGCCGGCCGAGTTCTCGACGAGACCCAGTGCCGCGGGCAGATCGAAGGGGCCGTCGCGCAAGGTATCGGCACCACGCTCTTCGAGAGCCTGCCCACCGACGACCAGGGCCACATCATCACGCCCGACCTGCGGAGCTACGCCGTCCCGCACTACGGCGATCTGCCCCCGACCCAGGTCCACTTCGTCCGCCCCGACGTTCCCGCCCACCACCAGACGCCCAAGCCGATGAGTGAACTCCCGTTCAACCCGGTCGCCCCGGCGCTGGCCAACGCCTTGCGCGACGCCACCGGCCGCCGCTTCAGCACCCTTCCTCTGCGCCCCGATGTCGTGTGGTCCCAGCTCATCACCCCAAGTGCTGACCGAACATAATGCGGTGGCCTCCTGTCCCAACTGGCGACGAGTGTGCCCGCGTAGACCACATCGCCCCATCGAGAAGTCACACCGCAGCGGGCCGGCAGCCGACGGCTGAGCGCCTCATAGCCCTGTGCGCTGCCTGCGTAGGGGTGGGTGCCTGAGCGGCTCGTGCTGCCCCGTAGTCTCGTTGCGTTCACATGGCAAGACGGGGGGCGCTCAATGGCGAAGCCGGTACGTGCAGCACTAGGTGAAGTCTGGCTGACCTGCCAGGTCTGTCAGGGAGACCTGTTCCGAGAGCGGAGTGTCCTGCTCAACAGCACCGGTATGGAGTTCCTGAAGTTAGCCTGGGCCGACGAGAGCGCTACGGGCCTGATTTGCTGGCGATGTGGCTACGTGCACCTCTTCGTCAACAAGAACATCAAGCTCTATCAGGCGGAGAAGTAGCGGGGACAGCCGCTCAAAGCGCATGGCACCAGGAAGGCGCCGCGGAGGGTCGGCTGGGGCCGCAAGCGGGGGCGTGATGGCCGTCGTGGTCAACGCGGTCACCGCCCTCGCGGCCGGCCATCTGCTCGGGCGGCCACTCCGGAGCAACTCGGCAGCTCTGACGTCACCCATGGTGCTCTGTCCAGGCACTGATTCCCTTGCCCGGCGCGGGTGTGCGGGTCGGGCCGGATGGGTTGGTTGTTCCGGTGCCGATTGAGAGCCTCGGGCCAGGGTCGGCTCTGACGCCTGTACGGGAAGGACCCCCGGGCGAGATCACCCCACGTCCCGACGCATCAAGGCCCTACTAAGCCACGCCCTCCAGGAACCGGAGGACCGCCAGCACCCTGCGGTGGTCCGCCTCCGCGCGCGGCAGGTCCAGCTTGGCGAGGATGCTGTTGATGTGTGTGGCCACGGCGCTTTAACTGACGATGAGTCAGGCGGCGATTCCGGCGTTGGAGCGGCCCTCCGCCATCAAGGCGAGCACCTCGCGTTCGCGTTCGGTGAGCCGCTCCAAGGGGTCACTCCGCCGCCGTGCCAACAGCGTCGAAGCGCTGCCCGCACTCCCTCGTCGGTGAAGCTCGGCGGCATCCGTACGTCGACGACGGCGAGGGCGGGGCGGTGCCGTGCCACGGCGGCCAGCAGCCCTTCGCCGTCGCCGCGCTCGGCAACCACCTCACAGCCCGCCATCCGCAAGTCCTTCACCACGCCGATCCTGAGCAAGACGGAATCCTCGGCGATCACGGCGCGAGGCACGGCAGCTCCACATTCATCACGGTGGGGCCGCCGACGGGGCTGGTCAGCCGGAAGGTCCCGTCGACCGAACCCACGCGCTGCGCGAGCCCTTTGAGGCCGGTGCCGCCGGACAGGACGGCACCGCCCGCGCCGTCGTCGGTGACGGCCACCCGCGGTATCGCCCCCAGCCGGGCGACGGTCACTTCCGCCCGGGTGGCACGGGCGTGCTTGACGATGTTGGTGAGCGCCTCGGAAACGACGAAGTAGGCGACGCCCTCGACCGCGGGGGAAGCCCGTTCGGCCATTTCGACCTGCAGCTTCACCGGGAGAGCCACCCGTGCGGCCAGGCCGGACAGGGCGGCGTCCAGGCCGCGTTCGTCGAGGACCGCCGGGTGCAGGCCCCGCACCAGGGTGTCGAGCTCCTCGATGGCCTCCTTGGCCTCCCGGTGCGCCTCGTCGATCACCTGGCGTGCCTCGGGCGGCAGGTCGGGCAGGGCCACTTTGGCGATGCCCAGGTTGAGGGCGAGCGAGACCAGGCGCTGCTGGGCTCCGTCGTGCAGGTCGCGTTCGATACGGCGGCGTTCGGCCGCGGCGGCGTCGAGGGCGCCGGCCCGGCTCTCGGTGAGGTCCTCGACCCGCCGCTTGAGCGTCTCGTCGCGCTCGTCCCGCAACGGGGCGGGTGCGATGCGGTGTTCCAGACGTACGAGGGCGGCGGCGAGCACCGGGGTGAGGGCGAGCGTGGCGATGCCCGCGACCATGAGGCAGGCGGTCGTGGTGGTGTAGCCGGGGTGGGCGGAGCGCCAGTCGTTCGGGACCAGCGCGAACTCCCAGGCGTAGACGGTGGTGGCGGCGAGGCCTCCCGCTAGGAGCGGCAGAACCAGCAGTTCGAGTACTCCAAGACATGGGGCCACCAGCCAGTTGTAGGCCAACTGCCGTCCCGGCACGGCGAACCGGAGCCGGGGAATGAGCACACCTGTCAACTCGCGGTGGCGCCAGCGATGTCCGTCGGTGAGTCCGATGCCGGCGACGAAGAGCAGCAGTACCGGCACGGGCAGGATCATCGGGGCCGCAGTGGACGAGCCGTCCAGGGTGCCGACGAGTTGGGCGGCCGCCCACAAGCCGAGCAGTGCTGTCAGCAGGTGCAAGAGCATCCCGGACGCGAGGAAGGCGAGGTCGCGGCGCAGCCGCGTCAGCGAACGGCGCAGCCGGGACGGCATGTGCATGCTCCGAGCCTAGCCGCAGCGACCACGGAGCCACCATGAAGCCCGTACCCGTTCCGGGGGTGCAACCAGTACCACCCCAAGACGGACAGCAATGGCAGTGACCTGCGCATACGTGTCCGGGAGTGTGAAGCACGAGCCCGCACAAGAAGGTTCCCCGGACCGGGCACCGGCCGGGCAGCCCGCCCCCGGAAGGCAACCGACCATGGCCCACCCCGCTTTCAACTCTCCGGCAGCCATCCCTCGCTGGACCGCCCCCGTGCTCACCGGCGCCGGTCTGGCCCTGCTGCCCTGGATCGGGTACCTCGCCGCGACACTGCCCCCGGCGCAGGCCGTCGCCTGGGGGCTACCCGACAGCCTGGAGGCGTACTGCCTGATCACGGCAGGCCCGCGGGCACGGTGGGCACCGGGTCCCGGCGGCGGGCGCCGCCCTGCTCCTGCTGGCCGACGCGGTGGCGGACCTGCTCACCTCCGCACCCGGTACTCCGTTGGCGCAGGCCCTCGCCATGGCAGTGCTCGCCGAACTGCCGCTGGCCGCCTTGGGCACCGTCCTGACCCGCCGAAGCCCCGGGGTGCCGCGCGGGATAACGGGCCCGGGGGCCAAGTTGTCACTCCGGCGCCGCCAGCGGTGCCCGGCTCGGTGACCTCGCCCTGCTGCACGGTGAGGTGATCATGAACTCTGCCCTCGCCATGCGGCCGGGCAACGTCCGTCTGTGGCTCGAGCTGATGCTCTTCCAGCGTCTCAGCAGCGCGACCGCTCTCCCCCGGCACGGACAGCGAGGAATCGGTGAACACCCCGCCCCGCCGACCCGGCGTTGGGAGCGCCGATGCCGCCTAGGTCGGCCATCGCCTGCGGCAGGGCCGTGCCGGTGGCCGCCCACGAAGGCCGTTCACACCCGCAGTCCCGGTCGGCCGGAGGATGGTCCCTCAGCCTGCGTTGGCAACGGTCGTGGAGTCGGCCCGAGAAGCGGCCACCGTCCGGACATGAAGCGCCGCCTGCGTGACCTCTCGCCACCGCCTCGACCTCCACATCGTCGGCGTCTTCGAGCAGCGTCCGGACCTGATCGGATCTTCCGGCTCCCAGCCTGACCGTCAGGTGCCGGTGCGGTCTGGTCCGGAGGGGGCAGAGGCGTGATCGTGCGCGTGTTCTGTTGTCCGGCCGGGCCTGAACCCGCGGCGGGCGAGCGTGATCAGGGAAGGTCCTCCGCGGAAGCACCACAAGGCGATGACCGGATCACAGATGGCGCAGGCCAGGGACGAGTCGTGGTAGAAGGGCAGGATCGGATTGCCCTTGAGGTGGTGGGCCATGTCCCAGGCCGTGTGGAGCAACCAGCCGACGCCGATGAAGGTCCAGGAGCCCAGGCCGCGATAGGCGACGTAGGCCACGAGCGCGACCAATGGGAGCTCCCACGGGCCGAATCCACCCCCGCTCAGATAGGCGGCGCCGGCTCCGCCCACCATGATCGCGTTGAAGTGGCGTCGGTGTGGTTCTTTGATCAGGGACATGAGCAGGCAGTAGATGATGCCGACGATCACCGGAGACACAAGGTTCATGAGGGGATGACTTCTTCCTGCTGCCTGAGGCGCCAGGTCGTGATGACGGCGAACAGGTAGGCACAGCCGTGGGTGGGGCCCATCGAGGATGTGAGATGGGCTTGAGCTTGAGGCGGATGGTGAACACGTTGGTCAGCATCACGGTCAGGGAGATCAGCTCGGTGTGAGCCGCGATGCGTCAGATGGGGCGAAGGGCCGGTGGCCCGAAGCAGGTTGAGGATGCCGGTGGCCATGGCGAGGCGGCCCGGCGCCAGGCGAGTCGGCAACTGCGAAGCGGAACCGGCGGCTTGGCCAGAGCACGGTCCTGGGCGGGCTGAATCACGAGTGCCAGTACGCCGGCGGCCGTCGCGGTCAGCAGACTCGAGGCCCTCAGCCAGACATCGCCGAGGGCGCGGCGCAGCGTTGCGCAAAACATGCTCGCGGCGGCGGTGACCGGGCCGACGGTGATGCGGGCGCCCAGGACGTGCACGGGCAGAAGAAGCTTGGTCACGCCGGATGCTTCAGGGTGGTCTGGTGTGTGCCCGTGGCCTCCGAAGACGGAGGGCGGCCGGCCTTGGAGGTGCCCGGCAGGGTGTCGCCGTGCACTGTCACGTCGAATGTCATGTTCAGCCGCATGGGCTTGGTGATGGCCTGTTTCCAGGTGAGCCGGTCCCGGTCACCGGCGAGGGTGACGTCGGCGAGTGATACTTCCTCGCCGGATCCGTGGGCGACGCCGGTCAGGGTACCGACCCGCTCACGGAGTTCGACCCCGGCCTTGATCTTGCCGTTGCGGGTGGGGATGGCCAGGTCCCAGGCGCCTTCGACGGACATGCTGATGTTCTTCCTGACCGTGCAGGGGGCCGGTGAGCGACTGATCCGCGAAGGGCCGGGTGTTCAGAGGGGGGTGGGCGTCGGGCCCTGCGCGCGCCAGACGGTGCCGCGCCGCTCGTGGGAGAAGAGTTCTTCGACGGCGTGCGCGACGCGGGGGCCCACCTCGCGCTCCAGTAGGTACAGGCCCAGATCGAGACCGGAGGTCACGCCGGCGCCGGTGATCAGGTCGCCGTCGTCCACGATGCGGGCGCGGACCGCGTGGGCGCCGCCGGCATCCAGCATGTCGAGGCACATGTGGTGAGTGGTGGCGTGACGTCCCTCCAGCAGGCCGGCCATGGCCAGGACAAGCGAGCCGCCGCAGACGGTGGCGACGGTGATGTCGGGGGCGTCCATTGCCTGCTTGAGGAGCGCGGGGAGTTCGGTGGTCAGAGTGCGGCCCAGCAGCACCGGGATGAACTCGTCCTGCTTCCACTCGTCGGCGCCCGCCTCTTCTTCCGGGGCCTCGCGGGGTTCGCCCAGGCGGCCGGAGGCTCCGGGCACCAGAAGCATGTCGGCGCGCTCCAGGTCGAGGGCGCCGGTGGCGCGCAGCGTCAGTCCTCCGGTGCCGCTGACGACCTCACGAGGGCCCTCTGCGGTGACCAGCTCGACGGTCACCGCGCCGTTCGTCACCGCGCCGCCGGCGTACAGCACCTCGTAGGGGGCAATGGCATCGAGTGGGTCGAAGCCATCGAACAGGACGACCTGGATGTGCATGGGTGTTCCTTCGGTGTCGCTTTCCAACGGGACGCTCCGAAGTCAACCGGCTTTCCGTATGCCCTCCTAGTGGCACTAGTGACAGGTTTCAACGGGATAATGCCAACACCTTCACGAAGGGCGTGAGCTGGTACGACAAGGAGCTTCCGGCTTGGTCGGCTGAATCCGTGAAGCTGATGGGGAGGTAAGTTCTGGCCATGCATACGGTTGCCGTTCTCGCGTTGGATCAGGTGATCCCGTTCGACCTGTCCACCCCGATCGAGGTCTTCTCCCGGACCCGCCTGCCCGACGGGCGGCCCGGCTACCAGGTCCGGGTGTGCGCCGAACGCGACGAGGTCGACGCCGGGGCCTTCACCCTGCGCGCCCCCTGGGGGCTGGAGGGCCTTCAGGGCGCGGACACGATCATCGTGCCGGGCGTCGCCGATCTCGCTGCCTCGCTCCCTCCCGCCGTGCACGACGCGCTGCGGTCGGCCGCTGGCGACGGCACCCGGATCGCTTCCATCTGCGTGGGCGCCTTCCCCCTGGCTGCCACCGGGCTCCTCGACGGGCTGCGCGTCACGACCCACTGGCGCGCGGCCGGGCTTCTGGCCGCCACCCACCCGGACATCGACGTCGACGCGGACGTCCTCTACGTCGACAACGGCCAGTTGCTCACCTCGGCCGGCGCTGCCGCGGGTATGGACCTGTGTCTGCACATGATCCGCCGTGACTACGGCTCGGCCGTCGCCGCCGACGCCGCCCGCCTGTCAGTGATGCCTCTCGAACGGGAGGGCGGGCAGGCGCAGTTCATCGTCTACGACCACGCCCCCACACCGCAGGGCTCCGAGCTTGAGGTGCTGCTCACCTGGCTACAGGAAAACCTGGCCCGCGACCTCACCCTCGCCGACATCGCCGAGCGGGCCGGGACCAGCACCCGAACCCTGATCCGGCGCTTCCGCGACCAGACCGGCACCACCCCGCTCCAGTGGCTCCACCGAGCCCGCATCCGTCAGGCACAGCACTTGCTGGAAACCACTCAGCACTCCGTGGAGCGCATCGGCTGCCAGGTCGGTTTCGGCTCACCCACCACCTTCCGTGACCGCTTCAAACGCACCACCGGTGTCAGCCCGCAGGCCTATCGGCGCACGTTCAGCTGAACCGGTAGGTCAGAGCCGCCGTCGATCCGATGGCATAGCGCCAATGGCTGTCGCGTTTCTCTCCATGCCGAACGAGTGAGCGGGCCTGGCCTGCGGGGGATACCGACCGGACCGGCGACCGCGTCCTGCCGACGCCCTCCCCGGTATCGCCTGATGCGGCCCCCGATGGGCATGCCCTCCTCGATCCGGTCGACCACCAGGGGGATCGCCTCGTGGGAACGAGGCACCTGTGCGCGCGGCCAAGCCCTACCGCGCATTGTCGAGCCGTTCGGCGTCGGTGAACTCCACGCCCGGCCCGTGCGCGCGGCTGTTGTTGCGCGGAAGTACATCTGGTCGAGGGCGTCGGCCGCGATCGGCTGGAGCTGCTGCTCGTCGGCTCCTTGCTCCCGAGCGGTGAACAGCTGATCCGCGTAGGCGGGCAGCAGCGCCTGGGTGATGTCGCGAATCCGGGCATCATCCATCGGCCGTCCCCCACAGCGGCGGTGAATCCGAAGCGGACGCGGGTGAAGACGGCCAGGCTGTCCGTGGTCACCGTCTTCTTCCTCGCCTTCGCGCGGGTCTGCGGCTGCCACCGCTTCTTGACGCCGACAGGTGAGCGGCGCCACGGCTGTTGGCCTCTCGCAGCGAACGCCGAGCAGTTCTGACCTTGGCCCCCATCGTCGTTCTCGACGCGCAACTGCCGCAGCACCTATCGCGTGGGGCTTTGTGTGAAAGCTGCTTTGCGAGAGGTTGCGAGAACGAAATGCATGGGCAAACCGGACATGGTCCGGTAGGGGTCCCGCCGTCTCACGGGACTAGTCATTTCTGTGAACCACCCGAGCTACATCCGGGTCCGCGCGTACGCTTGCAGCGCGTCGCGGACGAACGTCGCCCCCGCGGCATCCTCGTACATGCCGGCGAAGCGAGGGTCGTCTACGTACATGTCCCCCAGGCCTTTCACCATCTCGATCGAGCGCTCCCGGTCGCCCTCGGCCGTGGGGGTACCCGGGATCCGACTCAGCCACTGGACGTGCCGGGCAGCCAGTGACTGAGCGTGTTCCGAAGTCGGAGAAACCCCGGCCTTCACCGCGGTGACCCATGCGGCGACGAGGTCTTCGGTGTCCTGCTTCCAGGCCTGCTGTTGGTCAAGGGTCTTGCCGTGCCACCAGTCGTTGCTCACTTGGAACGCGCGCTCGCCCCAGCGTGAGATGACCTCGTCCTTGTAGCGGTCGTTGAAGCCCGCCAACATGACGTCCATCCGTGGTTCCGCCCCCGCCTGCAGGGCCTCGAGCGTGTGACGCACGGACCGGAGCTGCCGTTCGATGCGGTCCCGTTCCTCTTCCAGTGCGGCGATGTGGGCGCGGAGCCCGTCGCACGTGTCCACCTCGTCGGCCAGGACCTCGGCGATGGCCGGCAAGCCCATGCCGAGCCGGCGCATGAGCAGGATCCGCTGGAGCCGGGCTACCGCGCCCGGGTCGTAGTAGCGGTACCCGTTCGCACCGACCCGAGACGGGGCCAAGAGCCCGACGCGGTCGTAGTGACGCAGGGTGCGGCTGGTGATGCCGGCCCTCGTCGCGAGTTCCTGGATCGTCCACTCCATCGTCCCAGTGTTACCCGCGGCGGAGCGTGGCGGCGATGATCGCCGAGCTGTCGGCGTGCAGGGCCTGCGCCGCCGTCTGCCCGGTCGCTGCCAGGTAGGTGTCGACCAGCCTGTTGCCCGCGGCGTACCCGGCGCCCATCGGCAGTCCCACCGGGGGGAGGCCGAAGCGCTCGGCGCTGGGGTCGCCGTGCACCCAGGCAGTGAAGTTCTGCATGCCTGTCACGTCGAGCCCGGTGAGCACTTTGCCGAAGATCTCGTCGTCGTGCAGGTGCGGCACGCCGATGCGGGTGGGGCCGAGCTCGTCACCGTAGAGCTGTCGGGCGAAGGCGTCGGCCAGGCCTTCGGAGACGATGTGATCGCCGACCGTGACGGTCATCGGCTCCCACACGACCCCGCCCGGGCCGAACCGCAGGTTGTGGTGGAGTTCGTGCACAGCGGTGGCCTCCAGCCGTTCCACGTTCTCGGGGAAGGGCCAGAGCGTGATCACGATGTGGCCCGAGATGCCGCCGAACCCGGTTACTCCTCGGCTAGGACCCATAAAGTGCTGGTCACCCGGATCGCCGAGCACGAACAGCACGGTGATGTCCGGGGACCCCAGCCCCGGCGTCGCCTCCAGCAGTACGGTGAGAGCGTCGTCGAGGGCGCGTTGCATCCGCTCCCAGGCTCCGGCCGACGCCAGGGTTTCGAGCGCGTTGAGGCAACGCTCCTCGTCACGGTCGATGGAGAACCCGGACGCTTCGAGGTGCATGGCCACCAGGTCGACCTCGCCGGGGTAGTAGCGGTACATGCCCCTGGCGGGCTCCAGCATCGAACGCAGCAGGTCAACGCGGTCCGCGACCGGGGACAGCAGGATCCGCCTCATGGCGGAGTAGGTGTCAAGAACAGTGATCGACATGGCCCCGATGCTAGAAGTTGACGCAGCGTCAAGGTCAAACGACCGGCGCTCTTCGCCGAGGCACGGCCGGCATGTCGTCACCCAGACCCGTCATGACCGGCGGTGCGCCGCGCGATGGGCTCACGCAACTTGGTCAGCCCGCTGAACCCGTGCGGTACGGGCCGGCGTACGGGCGCGGATGCCGCTCAGTCCAGGCAGCCGCCCGGCCGCATATCCACGGGGCGAACAGGATGCGGAGGCAGCGCCGCCTCACGTGGCATGCCTGCGGCGGGAAGTGGCTGGCCTCGGCGCATCGTGGGGCCGACGGCGGTGCCCGCACCGGCCGCACTTCACTTCGCGTGCGTCGACTTCCGCCGCTCGCGGCCGATCACCCCCTCCTCCATGGACCGCTGTGCGGAGTGAGGTCGAGGCGGATGTCCATCTCCAGCCGGAAGGTTCCGTATGGGTTGGTGTTGGACCAGAACAGCGGCGCTGTCAGCCCGCGCCGGTCTTCTTCCGTCAGCTTCTTTCCCCCTGTTGGTTACTTTTCCCCTGAGGGAGAGCTGGGAGTCCGGGGCCAAGGCCGACGGCCAAGAAGCGCGGCGCCTAGCGGCCCGGTGTTTCGCGGCTCCCATGGCTGTCAGACGCTTGGCCAGGGTCGAGGCCTAAAGGGTGTTGCACAACGGCGATCACGTTCGGATCCGGCCACCAATCGCAAGGTCAACTGCCCGATTCTACTCCCGTTTTCGCCGGTCTGGGTGACACCGTGAAACGGTCACGAAAGATCGTTCGGTCGTTGCGCAACAGCCTTTAGGGCCTGTTTGGTAAGTGGTGATGGTCCACTGCTCCTCGAACGTTTCAGTTGCAGTGATGTACAGGAAGGTCACGGGCTCTGGGCCGTGCTGCGGGCCAGAGCGGCCAGTCGTTCCGCGTCTGGAGTGCCAGGATTGGCTGACCAGAGCACGAGCTGCTGTTCTGGGGCACCGGCGTAGCGGAAGGTGTCCCAGTCGAGGGTGAGTTCGCCGACGGTAGGATGGTTGATGCGTTTGCTGCCGAAGTCCTGATGTGCGACGCGGTGCTCGGCCCACCAGGCCCGGAAGTGCGGGTCGGCGACGGCCAGTTCGCCCACGAGGGCGGTGAGGGCCGGGTCGGTCGGGTTCGTTCCGGCCTCCATGCGCAAGACCTCGACGCAGGTGCGGGCCACGTCCTCCCAATCCGGGTAGATGTCGCGCATCACCGGGTCGGTGAAGACCATGCGGACGTAGTTGCGCTCGGGCTCGGGCACGGCTGCGAAGTCGCACAACAGCTCCGCCACCAACGGGTTCCACGCGAGGATGTCGAGTCGCGGCCCGAAGACGATGGCGGGTGTGCCGGTGAGCTGGGCGAGTAGCCGGGTCAGGTGCGGGTGCGCTTTGGGGCGGGCGGACCGGCGCGGCGTCTTGCGGTGTCCGGACCGCGCGGCCTGGGCGACCAGTCCTTCCGCGTACGTCCTCTGGTCGCCGTCCAGCCGCAGCTCCCGCGCGAGGGATTCGAGCACCGGCGGTGACGGTGCCAGTCGGCCCTGTTCGATGCGTACGTAGTAGTCGGTGCTGATCGCGGCGAGCTCGGCCACCTCCTCGCGGCGCAGTCCTTGCACTCGGCGCTGGGTGTGCGCGCGCTCGGGGAGCCCCACCTGCGCGGGTGTGAGCTCGCCACGGCGGTGCTTGAGGAACTCACCGAGCTCACGAAGATGCGCGGAACCAGTCATTCCTTCAGCATGGCACCGGGGAGAAGCCTCTGCCTGGGAAGGATCCTTCCTAGGAAGCAACGCGACCTTCCTGCGCCCGTCTATCGGCCGGACAGTGGATACAGGCCCGCAGATCGCCGGCCACCCACGATCCCGCAGGAGCAGAAAATGAGGACTGACGTCCGCTTCCCGACCAACGGCCTGCAGCTCGCCGGCCACCTCTACCTTCCCGACGGCGTAGACGGCCCGCTCGCCGCGATCGTCGTCGGCCACCCCACGACCGGCGTCAAGGAGCAGGCGCCGACGGCGTACGCGACCCGCCTGGTCAAGGAGGGATTCGCCGTCCTGACCTTCGACGCCGCCTTCCAGGGCGAATCCGAGGGCCTGCCCCGCGGTCTGGAGGACCCCTTCCAGCGTGCCGAGGACTTCCGTGCGGCGGTCTCCTACCTCACCACCCGCCCCGAGATCGACCCCGACCGCATCGGTGTGATGGGCGTGTGCGGCTCCGGAGCCTACGTGCCCTACGCCGCCCAGACCGACTACCGGATGAAGGCCGTGGCCGGTGTGTCCGGGACGGACGTTCCCAGCTTCTTGCGCGGCGCCGACCCCGAGGGCTGGCAGCAGATGGTGGCAAACTCCGGAAACCTCCGCAGCGCCGAGGCCGCCGGCGAGCCCGCGGCGACCTTCGCCGTGCTGCCGGAGACGGCAGATGCCGACACCCCCGCCCCGACGGCCGAGTTCGTCGACTACTACAAGACGCCCCGCGGCATGCACACGCGCTCCACCGGAGACATGGTCGTGCGCAGCGCGGACCTCCTCGACCAGTTCGACTCCTTCGCAGACGTCGCCAAGA
This sequence comes from Streptomyces sp. 135, assembly GCF_020026305.1. NCBI lineage: Bacteria > Bacillati > Actinomycetota > Actinomycetes > Kitasatosporales > Streptomycetaceae > Streptomyces > Streptomyces sp. 135. The sequence continues at coordinate 119,777 of NZ_CP075691.1, forward strand.
TCGCGCCTCGCCCGCTGCTCATGATCGCCGGCACCGAGGCGGTGACCCGTAGGTTCTCCGAGAAGGCCGTCGCCGACAGCCCCGGCAACGCCGAGCTGTTCCTTGTCGACGGCGCCACCCACGTCGACCTGTACGACCGCGACGAGCACGTGACTCCTGCCGTCGCCAAGCTGGTCGAGTTCTTCGGCAAGCACCTCGCCTGAGTCGGTGAGCCTGTGTGGGCAAGGGGCGGGAGGGTGCTGGTCGCAGCCACTCTCCGATGGCCGCGACCAGCACGGAGGCCTCATAGCGGACGGCCAGCTTGTCGTATCTCGTGGCGACCGCGCGATGTCGCTTGAGACGGTTGATCCCGCACTCGACCGCATGGCGCTCGCGGTAGTCGGCCGGGTCGAAACGCGGAGGCCGGCCGCCGCGGGAGCCGCGCTTCTGCCGGTTGCGTGCCTGGTCAGCCTTGTCGGGGATGGTGCATCGGATTCCTCGGCGCCGCAGGTAGGCGCGGTTCTTGCGGGAGGCGTACGCCCTGTCGGCCCGCACGCCGTTAGGGCGGACGCGTGGCCGGCCCGGCCCGATGCGGGGCACGCGGACCTTCTCCAGCACCGGTTCGAACTGCGGCGAGTCGCCGCGCTGCCCGGCCGGGATCACGATCGACATGGGTTTCTGACCTTGCTCGACGGCCAGGTGGAACTTGGTGGTGAACCCGCCGCGTGAGCGTCCCAGCCCGTGATCATCAGGCTCGGCGAACACACCGCCCGGCGGTTCCTTTTGCAGGTCACCGTGCTTGCGGGCCCCGGCCGCGTGCTGATGGGCGCGGCACACCGTGGAGTCGACGCTCAGATCCCACGTGATCGCCCCCTTCTTGTCGGCCAGGGACTGCAGTCGGGTCAGGATCCGGTACCAGGTGCCGTTCCGCTGCCACCGACGGAACAGGTCATAGACCCGGCCCCACGGCCCGTACTCGACGGGCACATCCCGCCACGGCACACCAGTCCGGACCCGAAACCGTATGCCGTTGATCAACCGCCGACGGGGCCAGACGGGCGGCCGGCCCGCCTTCGCGCCCTTCGGCAACAACGGCTCCAGCACCGCCCACTGCTCGTCCGTGAGATCTCCCCGCCCCATAAACCGTGATCATTCACAACCCAAGATCCACCTTCGACACACGGCCTAGCAGTAGTCACAGCCTGAGGAGACGCGATCGCAGCCGGGCGTCGGGGTCCGGGTCGCCTCGGCCCACTCAATGGCGCTGCCGTCGCTCACCGTTCTCCTCGTGCCCTCCCGAGCAGGCCGCCCCGCTCCGGGCGGTGGCGGTGTGCCGCCTGGCGATGCCCGCCGAGTCGGGGCACCCGGGCCAGCAGGTCTGTCGACCTGACGTTCATTCCTCGGGCAGCCTGGGGAGCGAGTCTGCTGGCTCCCACCCTCTGCGGGTGGCAGGACGGCGCCCGACGGGCGACGGAGCAGGTGGGATCGATGCCGGAGTACCGGCGTCGGGACAACGAGCCGTACAAGGCGGCCTGAGGCGACGTCATAACGGCAACCAGCGAAATGGGTAGGATGCGGTCGGCGGGTGTAGCGCAGCGGTCGACGCGCGCGGTCTCCAAAACCGCGAGGACGCCGGTTCGATTCCGGTCACCCACCATCCAAGCCCCTGATGTTGAGGCCCAGGAACAGTCCTGTGACCACGAGCTCAGTCACCACTGCGCGATCAGTGGGTAAGAGCCACGCCGGACTCAGCCCCAGGTCTGGCCGGCCGGTTCCTTGATGGTGCGGTTGATCCGGTTGAAAAAGTCGGTCAACGCGATCTCCAGGTTGATCGCGCCAATCTGCTCCTCACTGAAATGGGCGTTGACCTCGTCCCAGATCTCGTCGGTGACTCCCTCCGCACCGTCCTGTAGCCGGGTGGCTGCCTCGGTCAGCGCCAGTGCCGCGCGTTCCGCATCGGTGTAGAACGCGGTGTAGAACGGCGCCTTGCGCCACGCCGCTACGTTGTGCAGCCGTTCGTCGGTGTCTCCGGCCTTCTTGCCCCCGGCGACACTTGCGTAGCCGCACGCCGAGCAATTGTTGATCTGGCTGGCGCGCAGATGTACCAGCGCGAGCAGCTTCTGGTCGACGCCCCGCTGGCGATCGTCTTCTGCAGGTGTCCGACCGCCCTGCACATCCTGCCGATCCGATCGCCGAAGCCTTCGAGGTGCACCGAGACCGGCTCAGAGCCGTTGCCTACCGTGTGCTCGGCTCGCACGCCTACGCGGACGACGCGGCCCAGGAGGCGCGGCTACGTCTGTCCCGCCAGGACGCCGACGCCATCGACAATCTCGGCGGCTGGCTGACCACCGTTGTCGGCCGCGTCAGCCTCGATCTCCTACGCTCGGGCCGAACGCGCCCGACAGTCTCCTCGACGACCAGCTACCCGAACTCACCGTGACGCTCGGCGACGGTACGGATCCGGCCGAGCTTGTGGCACTGGGCGACTCGGTGGACCTGGCGCTGTCAACGGTCCTGGAGTCGCTGCGCCCCGACGAGCGCCTGGCGTTCGTGCTGCACGACGTGTTCGCCGTGCCCCACGGGGAGATCGGCACCATCCTCGGCAGGTCCACCGGCGCGACCAAGATGCTCATCAGCCCGCGTCCGCAGGACGGTACAGGCCGCGCGGCAGTCGACAAGCGACCGACAGCGGCAACGCGAGCTCGTCGGGGCGTTCTTGGCCGCGGCCCGCGAGGGCCGGTTCGAGCGGCTGCTGGACGTGCACCACCCCGAGGTGGAGTTCACCGTCCATACCCCTGGCGGACGGTTCGTCACGATCGGGGCCACCGAGGTCGCCGGCCGCGCCCGGGTGGCCGGCGGCGCGGCACACGGACGAGCGGCGACCGTCAACGGGCGGCTTGGCGTCGTCGCCTGGAACGAGGCCGGCACCCCGCTGTCCCTGCTCGTCTTCACCGTCGCGGACGGCCGCATCACCGAGATCACCGCCGTGGTCGACCCGGTCGAACTCGCGCTCATGGACCTGCCGGACCCGGTGTGACTGTCTACCGGATGGCCGGTCGTCCTCGATGTGGTCCATGCCGGACCCCGCAGAGGCGGTCGGCGTAGCCACCTGGTGGGCGGAGCTCGCGGGGGTCTGGAATTGCCGTGAGTGCCCACACCGATCGACGGGGAGTGTCCCTGCCTCGATGAGGTCGTCGAAGTCGACGCGACGGTGCGGTGGCTGGCGGGATTCTTGTACGCACCCATGGCACCGGCGAACAGCGCGGCGGCGGCTTCCTGCTCACCGCTGCCGGCTCCGGCGTCGGCGTCGGCGAGCAGGCCCGAGGCGTTCCGGACGGCGACTTCGACCGCCGTCATCGCGGCGAAGGGACCGGGCACCGTCGGCGTCTTCTTCTGGTCGCCCGAGCGAACCTGCGTAGGGTCAGTCCAGTACTCGCATCAAATCCTGCCCATCGGGACCGCAGCGTCGAAGCGGTCGCCCAGGTTCACGCAGCCGCCGATCTGGCCGTCGGTGCCGTGGACGACGAGGTCGGCTCTGCCATCGCCTGAAACGTTGGCGAAACTGATGCTTCCCTGTCCGGGCATAGCCAGGTAGTTGGCCCAGCCCTTGCTCCAGACAATGCCGCCATCGAAGCGGCCGTCCACGTTCCTGTAACCGGTAATGACGCCTTCGGCGCGCAGGACGGCGATATCAGCCTTTCCGTCGTTCTCGAGGTCGGCGGCCGTCACCATCGGCATCCCCGGAGGCGCTGCCGGATCGTTGCCCGTTTTCGGCGCACGCTGTCGGAACGCGGTGCCCGTCTGCCCGTGGCAGTCCGTGAGCCCGATCGGCGCGCCGTGAGTGTGTGAACCGTCGACAACTTGGAGGCACTGCGACGGGGCGGTGGCCGATGACTGGATCCACGCGAAGGTCTCCCGGCCGGTGAAGAGAAGGTCCGCCTCTTTCTGTCCGCTGCATTCGGCCTGCCGTGCCCGTGGAGTCCCGGAGGGGCCAGCGATTTCCAGGCACTGGTTGCTGTGCACGTCGATGATGTTCACCGTGTCCCGGCCGGATGCGGACGGCCGCAACGTCCATACCGCACCGGCCTGTCCTGCGCATTCCGCCTGGATGAACGGAGCGCCTGGAAGCTGGGACGAGCCATCCACTGCCACACACTTGCCGCTGTGCGCCGCGATGATGTTGATCGTCGAAGCGGCGGCTGCTTCCGCCTGGCCCGTGGGAAACACCACCATTGCACCTGATGCCACCACCCATGCGGTGAGGAACGTCAGCTCCCGCAGGAACCTCCGTAATGGTCTGCCCACCGCCATCGCCGCCATCAGAACCTCCGAAGCTCGCCGCCGCCGACTACAACGCCTTTTGGATCAGGCTGGAGCATTAGAGCACCCGGTGATGTGGCTGCGCCCTCAGCTCGACCAACCCAAGTTCGCTATGGCGGCGCGCAGTTGGGGGGATCGCTTCCGACTCAAAGTGCTGCAGGAGGCGCATGGGTGGCGACGGCGGCCGGCTTTCGCGCCCGGCCGCCGAGACTGCCCGGCGTTGCTCGCCGGGCGCGGTGTCGGGTCGGGTCTCTGCACGGGATGCACTGTTTCCGCCTGGGGTTACGGACCGGCTATACGAGCGTGGTTCTTGTCTGGCGGTGTTCTGCCCACCACCGTTCTCCACGGTCGCGCTTTGAGCAGAGATCACCAGCCGGTGCGCCACAGCCTTCTGACCTGCCATCAGTAAGACACTGCGGTGTTTCCACGGCCGGGGCCGCAGTGCTGACACCGCACGAGCGGTGGTCGCCCGCCCCGCTCTCCACGAGGAACTGTCCACGACAAGCGGGGCACGGCTGCGCCACCGGAGCCTTCCGGTGCCCCTCACCGAGCGCCCCGAGACATCAGCCTGGCGCCCATCGCCACAACCTCGCCCTACTGTGACGCCCTTGCGGACCTCACGCGGCGTTTGCGTACAAGGTGGAGCTGACGATTCAGGTCAACATCGTGGTGGAGGCGCTGCCGGACGACGTACACGAGGGGATACTCGCCGTCACCAGTGCCGTGCCGCCGAGGCCCGGAGACCGTGCGGCCGGGTGCGCAGGCGACGAAGGCACTGAGCGGCAGACCAGGTGCCTTCGCACCAGGGGGGCGGGCCAAGGAGAGACTCCCACCCCCGGCCCGCCCACCCGGCATTCGAAGTGATCAGCAGGAGGCGCTGTTCTTGCCTCGCATATACGCGATCTTGCGTCGCGCTGTGGCGACGACGCAGGCGACGACAACGCCTGTGAGTCCGCCGAAGAGCAGGCCGCCGATGGGGTCGCCGTCATCGGCCCACGCGGTGGCGACAGCGATAGCGCACCACGCCACACCGACGGCCAAGGCGACACGGTCTCCGTCAAGCGTGCGCCACGCGGACCGGCGGTGGGACCGCTTCGTCAGCCAGATCTCGACCAGGACGAAAACGACGATGAGCGCGAGCCAGACGATGGTCATCGAAATGCACCTTTCTCCGCAGGAATGTCAGCGGCAGTATCCATCGCCCTGCTTACCCGAGTACTCACCGGGCTTCCCATAGCTCTTGATCTTCAGGCACTTCTTGTGGGACTGAGCAATGTTCGCCATCGTGGTGATCGCGGCAACAGTGATGCCGGCAGCGGTGGTGAAGCCTGCGGGTATCGACGCGATGATGGTGGCAGCGAGACCGCCCCCAAGAGCGATCTTCCGGGTTTCGCTCTTGTTGAAGTAGACCGTCCCGCTGACGATGCCCCAGGTGTAGTGAGGGTCGGCCACCACGGGGAAGGCTGTGGTGCTGTTGGTGTCGATGCTCTGCACCAGCGTGCTGCCTTCCAGCTTGTAGCTGGTGGCAACGCCCTTGCCATTGGCGTCCTTGGCCCACGGCGCCGAGATGGTGCCCTTGAGGGTGGTGAAGCCCTTTCCGGTGTCCTGGAAGATGTCGTAGCCGCCGCTGTCGTTCGCGGCCAGGTGTGCACCGGCCGGTATTTGGAGGTCGAAGCGCTGCTCGGTGGGAGCGTCCTTGTCCTTGAGGGTCACCAGTGTGCGGGCGCCGCCGTCCTTGGTGGGCTGGACAGCGAGGTCGGTGGAGTCCGCGGCGTCGGGGTACACGATCGTCCCGGAGCCCGCCTTTACGCCCTCGACGCTCTTCGCCTGCGGCAGGCCGAGCCCGAATGCCGTGCCGTCAGGAGCCGTGGCCTTCACGTTTCCGGTGGCGTCTTCGGGGGCTCGCACCGTCACAGTGCCGCTCTCGGTCTGCGTGACGCTCTGTGCGGCCGCGCCCGGTGCCGCGGACGAGGGGGCCAAGTCCTGAGTGCCGGTGATCCGTTCGATGCCCGCGGCTGCTTTCTGGCTGCGCTGGTCTCGTACGTCGGCAGAGGCCGACGGGGCGATCGCAAGGACGAGTGAGGTGGCGGTCACTGCGGCGACCAGACCGGTCGCGGTGCGCTGACGGTGATTCATGAAGCCCCTCCAGTAGGACATGCAAAATGCGGCGGCGCAGGAAACTGAACGGAAGCCCCCACCCCAGAATGATCTTGAAGAACTGTGGCATATGCCGTAGCTGTCGCGAAAGGGCTACATAGGATTTAGATAAGAAAAGGGACCAAAGTCCTGCTACCGGGTCTTTGGTCCCAACGCCCGGACAACTTCACTTTCTGCCCCTGCCACCGACATGCACTTAGGCGGATCGCTCCGGACACGGTCCGCACCTGGCGGCGGCGTTTCCTCGAACGGGGCCTGGACGGCCTATGCGACGACCCCGGCCGCCACCCACTGGTCGACGAGGTCGATGGCCGTGGCCAAGGGAATGTCGCGGTCGGCCATCTCGCGGATCTGGCGGCGCTCGCCCTGGCGCCGCACCGGTCCCAGCCGGTGGTGCACCAGGATGCCCACGAACGCGCGCCGTTCACTGCCCGCGCCCCGCTGGCAGAAAGCGACCCGGATCGGTGGCACCCGGGCCCGGGCGGCCTCGGTTCAGCGGCGGCCGCCGCCTCCGCCCGTGCTGGAGCCGCCGGTTGTGGAAGTGACGCAACCGGTGCAGGGTCCTGTGCCCTGCCGTAGATACCGGTGTTGGTTCGCCAGATCGATAGCGGGCCTCACCGACGCGTTCTCGGTGGGGATGCCGATGCCGAACCGGCCGTAGAAGGCGAGCAGACCGGCGTCGGCGCGTTCGACTGCCGCGTGGGTACGCTCGTAGGCCACCGTCGTCAGACGGCGGACGTCGATGCGTACGAGCCGGCCGCCCTCCGGTGGGGGTCCACCGATTCCTTCGCCCCACCGGTGGAAGATCTTCTTCACCGGGCCGTCCTCCACCAGTCCGCCCAGATACTCCTTGACGAGCTGTACGGCCTGGTTCTCACCCAGGTCCAGGGCATCGAAGGTGCGAGTGACGGCCAGGGAGGCGAGTTCAGCGAACCGGTCGGTTTGCCGCTCCCGCTCGGCGGTGCGCTGTTGGGCCTCGTCGAGCTGATCGAGCCGATCGTCGAGGCCGTCGGCCTCCGGTGTCTGGGCGGGCTGCGGCGCCGGGTCGTCGAGCGCGAGCGCAGCGGCTTGGAAGCGGCCGACCTGCCGGGCGATGTCCAGCGCCGTCCGGTTCACGGGCTCCCCGGGTGGCGACGGGGCGGCCCGGTGCACGGCGAGAACCACGGCCCTCAGGCGGGCAGCGTCCAGAGGATGCGCCGAGACCTGCTGGTGTATCTCCTTGTACGCGGCCGCAGCACCCTCGGCGTACTGCCGGCGCTGCACCTCGAGCGCGTACCTCTCGGCCACCGGCCGCTTCCACGCACCCTCGGACACCGGAGCCATGACGACGAGGAACAACAGGGCGACCATGATGCCGATGTTGATCCCTGACAGGGACCGCTGTGCGAAGTTCGCGGTGAGGCCGAACGGCAGCCGGGGTTCGCTGAACCGCGCCGGGCGCAGCCACCCCCTGGCCCGCGCCGCGCGCTCCGGCCAGCGCAGTACGGCGTAACTGCCGGCGGCCAGCACCGCGTAGACCGCGAGCCAGTACGACCAGTGCACCTCGGTCAGTGCTTGTACCTTTTCCACCATGCCGCGCACCACAGCGACCTGGGGCGGGGTGAACGACAGTACGTTGGCCAGCCACACCATGAACACGCTCATCACCAGGCCGAGTTCCACGGACAGGACGATGTCGGCCAGCGCCTGCACCATCGGCCGCCCGAAGTCCTTCAGCTTTCGCCAGCCGCGCCAGGAGAGCCAGACGGCGAGCGGGAAGAAGAGCCCGGCTGCCGGTGTGAGGGTCAGTACGTCGCCGGAGACGAGTTGCTCGACGGCGGCGACGATTAGCAGCACACCGGGGGCATCCGGGAGGTGCCGCACCACCAGGCGCTCGGACGCCTCGCACCGCTTCACCGCCAGCAGCAACGTCCAGCCGCCGAAGAAGAGCAGCACCACGCAGGGGACCAGACGAGAAGGGATCGCGCGGAATGCGAGAATGAGCAGCGCTACCGGCGGGACGAACGTGCACAGGGCGAGGGCGGCCGTAGCGACGTATCGGCGATGCCGGAACCAGCGGATCAGGGGTTCGACCAGCAGCCCGCCCACCGTTTTCGGCGCGGCCATGCAGACTGCCGCGAGGCCGAGACCGAACACCGCCCCGAAGATCCCGCCGAGGGCAGCCCCGGCAGCGGCGAGCAGCACGGAACCCACTCCGTCGACCTCTTGCCGGGTGCCGAGACGCCAGGCCGCCCAAGCGGCCACTCCGAAGGTGACGTAGAGGGCCAGGAGCTGCGGTACGTCGGTCGGTGACTCCTCGTCATCGCGGACGGCCCTCCCGTGGTCTGCCGGGGCTGGGGCCGAGGCCGGAGACGCGGGTTCCGCCGGAGCCCGGTGCGGGGGCGGCGAGGAGGGCGTGATCGTGGCGGGGGCGGCGGCCGGAGGCGGTGTGGCTGGAGTGGATCGTGACCCGCGTTCGCGCAGCCGGCAGGCTACATCGAGGAAGATCTCCAGGTTGGGCACCTGATACCCGGATCTTGCGAAATAGGTGGGGAAGTCGCTGCCACGCGAGGTGACCAAGAGGCCACCCTCAGCCGTGCCGGTGAGCGAGTCGACGTCCTGCCAGGCAGTGAAGTCATTCCGGCCGCGTCGGCGCCGTACGGTCAGCCCGTCCTGGCTCAACACAAGGTCCCCGAACGCCACTTCACCGCCGTTCAGAGCCGCTTCGGCGGCCGGGGCCAGCTGCGCACCGAGTACACCCTGCCGGATCGCCGTTCCCCACTCCTCCTCCTGGGGGAGCTGGGCGCCTCGGATCACCGTATGGGTGCGCAGGCCCCGAATCTTCTCCCCACCGAGTGCGGGGCCACGGGGCGCGGCCCCGAGTGTGACCACCGTTCCCTCGGAGTTGGACAGTTTGTAGCGGTCGAACCCGTCCGTGAAGACGGCAGTCGCCCCCCAGGGGTAAACCGCCTCCGTCCCGTCGGCCGCGACGGCGACCAAGCCCTTCTCGTAGAGAAGGAACGCCACTTTTGTGTGCCGCCACCACCACAGCACTCTCACGGAGAACAGCACCAGCAGCGTCAGCCCGCCGACCACACCGGCCGCGACGGCTCCGTCCCAGCCGAAGGACGCGCCGAGGAGGATCGTCAGGAGGTAAGTCAGGGCCGAGAAGGGGGTCAGGGCCAGCAGGAGCAGCACGTACGCGGAGAACTTGCTGCGCTGCGGGCGGTAGGTACGGCGAAGGCGCCCCAGTCCCGGGCGCTGCGTGCCATCCTCCGCGCCCGTGGCCTCTTCCGTCCCAGGAAGCGGCACGCGGTCAACACCTCCTGAACAAGGCCGTGTTGCGGTCGTGCGGCACGCTAGCACTCCCCTGCGCCGGATCGGCCACCTGGCCGTGGGCGTAACCGTGTGACGCCGCCTTGCCAAGTGACCTGCGACATCCTTGCCGAGTACAACGAGTACAAGGCGTCACGCCTGCACCCCAGGGCAGTGCTGTCCTGCTGGACAGATGGCCTTGTCAGAGGAGAAGTCGTTCAAGACGTGGTGCGGCCGGCGGAAGTGGTCAACGCGCTCGGCACCATGTGCCCGGTCGACGGCAGCAGCGAGAAGAACGTGCCCGTTCCGCTCGGCGGCACAACGATCCGCGCCAGAAGGTGGTGTGCGGCGCGTCGATGCCCGCATCGGCGAACAGCGCCTTGTCGTACCAGAAGCCGACGGCACCGATGGCGCACGGGCCCGGCGTATGTCCTGTCGTCGAACTGGTACGCCTTGTCCGACACCGGGACGAGGACGCATTGGGGACCACATCGGGGCGAGCGCACGCACGTGCCGCCGCTGCCCGGCGCACTCTGGTGGCCTGCGGTTCGACGGCGGTGCGGGTCGCCGGCAGGGCGCCGATGTCCGGCGAGACGGGCGCACGGGCCTGTAAGTCCAGCGGGCCGTGTCTCAAGCCGTGTCTCACTCAGCGGAGGAGGCGCTCACGACTCGGCCACTCCTGCCGGTTGTTGATGCGCGGGCAGTATCCGACGACTTCCATGAACACCCATGCCCTCCGGACCCGTTGACGGCAGTCGTGGGCGTCAATACCGTGCCCCTTCAGACCTCCGACCCACCGACCGTTGTTCCATATTTCGAACAATGGGAGCGCTCCCTCTCACCCGGACGACATCCAGTAGAGGACGGACAGCAGATGGCTGGCACACCCATGACACATAAGCGCAGGCGAAGGCGCGGCAGACGGGCAACACTGCTCGCCGTGGTGACCGCCTTACTGGCGGTGCTCCTGACCGACATCGGTACCGCGGGACCGGCGCAGGCGGCCACCGTGGATCCCAACGCGTGGTACGCGCTGGTCAACCGGGCCAGTGGCAAGGCCCTCGACGTCTCCGGCGCGGACACCGGAAACGGCGCGCCGCTCCAGCAGTGGACCCGCACCGACAGCACCAACCAGCGCTTCCAGTTCGTGGACTCGGGCGGCGGCCACTACCGGCTGCGGGCGCAGCACTCGGGCAAGGCGCTGGACGTCCTCAACCACTCCACCGCCGACGGCGCCGGCATCGTGCAGTGGAGTGACCTCAACGGCGCCAACCAGCAGTTCCGGCTGGCAGACTCACCGGACGGCCACGTCCGGTTGATCAACCGCAACAGCGGCAAGGCCGTCGAGGTGCAGGGCGCGTCCACCACGGACGGCGCCAAGGTCGTCCAGTACACCGACTGGGGCGGAACCAACCAGCAGTGGCGACTGGTCCGGGTCGGTTCCGGTTCGGGCGGCGCGCTGCCGTCGACGTTCCGGTGGTCCTCCAGTGGTGTCCTGGCCGGTCCCAAGCCGGACGTCCAGCACCCGCAGGCACTGGCGATCAAGGACTTCTCCGTCGTCCGCCACAACAACCAGTGGCTGACCTACGCGACGACCGCCAGCCCCGCCGGCTGGGGTCTGGTGCAGTTCAACTTCGACGACTGGTCCAAGGCGGCCTCCGCGCCACACACCTACCTCGACAGCTCGCCCATGGGACCCGGCTACCGGGCCGCGCCCCAGGTGTTCTACTTCGCACCGCAGAAGCTCTGGTACATGGTCTACCAGACAGGTCCGCCCACCTACTCCACCAGCACCGACCCGGCCAACCCGCGCTCGTGGTCCGCGCCGCGCACCTTCATCTCGCAGGAGCCGCCCATCGTCACCCAGAACAAGGGCGACGGCACCTGGATCGACTTCTGGGTCATCTGCGACACGGCCGACTGCCACCTGTTCTTCAGCGACGACAACGGCCATATCTACCGCGCCCAGACCAGCCTGGCCGACTTCCCAAACGGCTTCGGGAACACGCAAATCGTGCTGTCGGACACCAAGTTCAACCTCTTCGAGGCGACCAACGTCTACAAGGTCGCGGGCCAGAACCAGTACCTGCTCCTCCAGGAGGCCATCGGTTCCACCGGCCGGCGCTACTTCCGCTCCTTCACCTCCACCGGTCTCACCGGCAGCTGGAAGCCACTCGCCGCCACGGAGAACGAACCCTTCGCCGGCCGCGCCAACGTCACCTTCCCCGGCGGCGCGTGGACACAGGACATCAGTCACGGCGAGCTGATCCGCGCGGGCAACGACCAGACCCTCACCATCGATCCGTGCCGATTGCAGTACGTCTACCAGGGCATGGACCCAGCCGCCGGAGGGGATTACCTCCGCCTGCCCTGGCGGATGGGCCTGCTCACCCAGACCAACTCCACCTGCTGACCACCTGAACCCACTGCCCGGCCCCGCCGGCCTCCCTGTCTCCCGCCTCCCGTCGGAGCCGCCGAGGCAGGGAGTGGCCGAGGCAGGGAGTGGCCGAGGCAGGGAGCGGCCGGCCGTCCTGGCCGCGGGGCCGATGCAGGTACGACGGGTGGATGTCCTGTCATCGACGGCACGACGGTGGACAGGTCATTCAGGTGATCGACTCTGCGCGTAAGGCGACACGGGCCCCGCATCGGCGCGAATGACGACAACACGTCATCGCGTGACCGCGGCTGCTGCTCCCTTCACCGCCCCTGGAAGGTGTCACAGGTGGTCGCGTGAGGCTCGATGGCTGTCCCTGCCGAGGCGAGGAACGGTTTGAGCAGACCGAGCAGCTCTCGAGGGCGGTGCAGCGGGATGATGTGGCCGCAGTCCTCGATGAGGTGGCCGACGAGATCATCAGTGATCGCGCGCAGCTGTTGTTCAAGGGTTCTGCCGACGGGGTGGGCACCGATGGCCATGGTGGGCATGGTCAACCGCCCGTTGGCGGCGGCCTGCGCGATCTGTTCGGCGCTCGTGGGCAGTGCGCGGTAGAAGGCGCAGGCGCAGCGCAGGGCCTCGGCCCCGGTGTACGCGCGGACAAACGCGTTTCTGATACCGGGATCCACTCCCTCTCCCAGAGTGCCCGCGTCGAGGAACCAACCGATGTAGCGGTCCTCATGCCCGGTCAGGACGGTCTCCGCGAGGCCGGGCACCGAGTGGAAGCCGAACCACCATGGCGCCCCCTGGCGAAGGAACTCCTCCGCCCCCGGCAGTCTGCCCAGAAGCGACTCCATGAGCACGAGTTGCCGTACGAGGCCGGGACGACGCATAGCCAGAAGGAAGGCCGCCGGGGTACCGGCGTCGATGCCGACCACAGCCGCCGAGGTCTCCCCCAGCGCGTCGAGGAGCCCTTCTGCGTCGGTGGCGAGCGTGCCCGCGTCGTAACCCTCCGATGCACGCGTGCTCGCGCCCGTTCCTCTCAGGTCCGGAGCGATCACCCGATGCCGCGCCGCGAGGCTGTCCAGGACGTCGGTCCACACTCGCCACGTGTGCGGGAATCCGTGTAGCAGCAGCACCGCCGGTCCTTCGCCGGCGACAGCGACGTTGAGGCGAACGCCGTTGACCGAGACCCGCCGGAGCTGGACACCGGAGGGGGGATGGCTGAACACGCGGGGGGCGTCGGGCACGGCAGCTCCTTGCGGTTACGAAAGGTGACAACCAAACGATAGGCAACTACGCTGCGAGGCCCAAGACCGCACTTCTGCCACAGGTGGTGAGCTCCAGGTGACCTCCCCGACACAGCGCTCCACGCGGGGACACCGCGGCGATCTGTTCGATCCGCAGTGCCCCACCCGCCGTCTGCTCGACCGGATCGGCACCAAGTGGACGTCCATGGTCATCAAGGTGTTGGCGGAGGCATCCACCGAGGAGGTGCGCTTCGCGCAACTGCAGCGCAGGATGCCTGGCGTCTCACAGAAGATGCTCTCGGTCACCCTTCGGGGTCTGACCCGCGACGGCCTGGTCGACCGTCGGGTGGAAGCGTCAGTGCCACCCCGTGTGTACTACCGGCTCACCCCGCTCGGCCTGACACTCGAAGAACCACTGGCCAGGATCCGGGAATGGGCCGAGGAGCACATGGCCGAGGTGGACCGCGCCAATCAGCGCAGCGACGAACGCACAACCGACAGCTGACCGGGTCGTGCTCGGCCTCGGGTGCTGCGGAAGTGAGCCGGCAGGACAAGCGCCCGATTGTCGGCTGCCCACCCAAGAACCCTTCGGCGCGTGGCACTTGCCTATGCGTTCCGTTTCCGTTCCCCACGCAGAGACGCAGTTCGGCTCGGCGGCACCGGACGCCGGGGCAGTGGACACTCCGGTGGACTTGCTGTGCGGCGCGTACCGCCTCGGCCAGGAACGGACGCACCCTCTGCTGGCTGCTCGACCTGCTGCTCGTCTACATCCTTCGCGCGTACGCCGCCGACGAAGCGGGCGGCCCCAGGCAGCGCGGCTGGCCGGCCGCGCTGGCAGACCCCGCCATCGCCGCCGTACTGCACAGCATGCATCAGGACCCGGCCAGAGCCTGGACCGTGCAGGAGCTCGGACGGATACGCTGGACAAGTGCTCTCAGCATGCCGGCCCCCGCTGCGACGGCGGCGAGGTGCAGCACTGCGGCGGCGGCTGGGTTCTCCTGCCCGGTACAGCCGGACCAGGCCGACGACGACAGCGATGACAGCCGCCCACGGCACACCGGCACCGGCCCTGTTCCGGGCCCGTCCAGTGAACGCCTCCGACCAGCGTCGCCGAAGGTAGGCGGGCAGTGCGAGGGCAAGCCCCAGTCCCATCCCCATGCCCCGCTGATCAGCAGGTAGGGCGCCAGGGACAGAGCCGCCCCGTATGCCGAACACCGGCCGACCCGGTGCCAGCGTTCCACCGGATGTCCCCTCCTCGGCGAAATCCCCAGCCTTGGGCATCGCGCGGCCTCACACGTCCGCCCCGAGGAGTACTCACGTCCGCCACCCGACGGAGACCGCGCTCGTCGTCGGGGCCACCGAGCGCATGAGCTGCTGAGGCACGTGGCGTACGACCTTGCGGAGGATGACTTCGGGCTTCGGCTATCGTGCCGTGGCCGTCGTTCACGTGCAGGGCGCTGGATGTGGGCGGTCAGCGCATCGATAGGCGGTGCAGCACGACCTCGGCGAGGGACCCGTCCGTCACCACACACGTCATGTACGTGCGGTACGGCTGTCGCCTGCGGTCCGTCGGTGATCCCGGGTTCAGCAGGCGCAGTCCGCCGGGCGCCTCGGTGTCCCAGGGGATGTGACTGTGGCCGAAGACCAGGACGTCGAGGTCCGGGTAGCGCGCGGCGCAGCGCGCCTCCCGGCCGCGGGCCGCCCCCGTCTCATGGACGACACCGAACCGTAGGCCGCCCAGCTCGACACGGGCCGTCTCCGGCAGCCTCGCACGCAGTTCGGCGCCGTCGTTGTTGCCGAACACGCCGACCAGGCGCCGTGCGCGTCCCTCCAGGAGGTCCAGGGTCGCGACATCGACCCAGTCCCCGGCGTGGATGACGACATCGGCCTCGTCTGCCGCGCGCAGCAGTTCGTCGGGGAGTCGCCTGGCCCGCAGCGGCACATGCGTATCCGACATGAGCAGCAGCCGCACCCGGCGGGCCGCCGCCCCGTACGTGTCCTCGTCCATCGCCTGACCTCTCCTCGCGCGAGGGAGCACCCGGGGGCACGGTCGGCGCCCGCACCAGCGTAAGCCTCAAGGTGCCGTCCGCCCGTCTCGCACCACGCCGTCCACATGCGGACCTGGTGTAGTCAGTCGCGTGGCACCCGCCGGTTGTTCGACCAGCGCTGCTCAGCCGAGACAGTGCCCTGGGCAGTGCCTCAAGGGGCTCCCGGCGGGTAGACGCTCGTATCTCCCTCCGCGCCCCCGCCGTCGCCGTCGCCGTTGAAGATGACGTGCTGCCCGGGTGAGGCTCCGGAGAGGGCCCAGATGCCGATGCCGCAGGCGATGACAACCACGGCCAGGACGATCGCTACCGTGATCGCGCGGCGCTTCATGTCCCTGCGGCGCCACTGCCGCTGGGCCCGTTGGTAGGCGTCCGGCGCGTCGTGGACCGTGTCGGCGAGCCCGGCGAGGGCGGATCGCAGCTGTTCTTCGGTGCCCCCGCTCATCCGTCGGCTCCCTTCAAGATGCGGCTGAGTTTCGCCATGCCCCTCGACGCGTGGGATTTCACGGCTCCTTGGGAGATGCCCATGGTCCGGGCGATCTCCGCCTCACTGAGGTCCAGCCAGTATCGCAGGACCAGTACCTGGTGCTGCCGGGCGGGCAGCGTGCGCAGCGCTCGCACCACGTGCCGGTGCTCCTCGCGCAGCAGTGCGTGCTGTTCGGCCGAGTCCTCGGTGGCCTCCAGGTTCCACCGGGCGTGGCGGCGGACCACGCGGAGATGGCGCAGGCGCATGCGGGCCAGGTTGAGGATCACGCCGCGGAGGTAGCCGAGCGCGGCCCCTTTGTCGCGTACCTTTCCCCAGCGGCGCTGGAGTTGGTAGAACGCCTCCGCCACGATGTCCTCGGCGTCGGCTCCGGCGCCCAGCAGGACTGCCAGGCGCAGCAGGCCGGTGTGATGGGCCTCGAAGAGGGCTGCCACCGCGGCGTCCCGGTCTGCGTTGCGCATGTCCATGACGGGGCTGAGGCCGTGTCCTGGTGTGTACGTGTTCCGCGGCACGTCCGTGGTGTCGGCGGGCCGCTCATCGCCCTCCCCTTCTCCGTCGCGCCCGCCGCGCCCGCCGCGCCCGGCATGGCTCGGACTGCTGAAGGGCTTCATCCTGCAACTCCTGTTCAGTACGGCTCGGATCGGCGGGAAGGCCACGGGGGCCGGTGCGTTCAGTCGACGCGGAAGGCGAAGCGAGAGCCCCGCCGGGGCAGGCCGCCGCGTGCCGCGAACGTGTCGGGGCCACGCATGACCCCGGCGCGGTCGAGCAGCGGGGTGAGCAGCGCGGCCGCGATGAGGTTGAGGACGAGCGCGACGAAGGCGACGTAGAACGACAGCTGTGTGTGTCCGAACTCCAGGGTGACGACGGAGTCGAAGCCGTGGGCGACGGTCAGTGCCGTGCCGGTGCTCATGCCGATGGCCCAGCCCACGAGCAGTGCGCGGTGGTGGAACCAGCGCGTGTACAGCGCGCAGCCGACCGCGGGGACCGTCTGGATGATC
Source organism: Streptomyces sp. 135 (assembly GCF_020026305.1). Classification (NCBI taxonomy): domain Bacteria; kingdom Bacillati; phylum Actinomycetota; class Actinomycetes; order Kitasatosporales; family Streptomycetaceae; genus Streptomyces; species Streptomyces sp. 135. The sequence continues at coordinate 136,675 of NZ_CP075691.1, forward strand.
CATACGCCGCCCAGGAGGTGGAGGTTGACCGCGTCCTGGGGCTGCAGGAGAAAGGAGAAGACGAGGGCGCCGGAGATGATGACGGGGGCGGCGAAGCGGGCGATGCGGACCTCGTGCTTGGGGGTGGCCGTCGGGTTGAAGTACTCGGTGTAGAGGTTGCGGGCCACCAGCGTGGCCATGCCGATGGCCATGACCGCGGCGGGCAGCAGGGCGGCGACGGCGAGGCCGCCCAGGAGCAGGCCGGCGAGCCAGGGGGCGGCCAGTCGGCGCAGCAGCGCGGGGGCGGCCAGTTCGGCGTGGCCCGCCGGGGTCTCGATGCCGTACGCGAGCGCGGCGAAGCCGAGGTAGGCGAAGACGCCCAGGGCGATCGTCCACAGCGGCAGGGCGAGGGTGGCCCGTCTGAGCGTGTCCGTGCAGCGGGCGGCCAGGGCGACGGTGAGGACCTGGGGGTACATCAGCTGGGCGAGGACGCTGCCGAGCGCGAGGGTGATGTAGGCGGTGCCGGTGCCCGCGGGCGGTGCCAGGCTCATGCCCCGCGCGGCCAGGCGCTGCCCCGCCTCGTCGAACACCCAGCCGCCGCCGGTGCCCTGGCGCAGGAGCAGGATCAGGGCGACCGTCAGCAAAGTGGCCATGAGGACCGCCTTGAACGCGGCGACGCGTACGCACACCCGCAGGCCGCGCGGCAGGAAGCCCGCGGTCAGCAGGGTGAAGACGAGCAGGATGCCGGGGATCACGCGGGGGCTGGTGGGGTCGATGCCCATGCCTCTCAACGCGGCGCCGAGGCCGAGGACTTGGAGCGCCAGGTAGGGCATGGTGGCCAGCAGCCCGGAGATGACCACGGCGAGGGACAGGGCGTGCGAGCCGTGTCGGGCGAGGGCGAGGTCGGCGGCCGTCACGAGGCCGTGCCGCCGCGCCGCCTTGTGCAGGCGCGGCAGCACGATCAGTGCCGCGGGTGTGAGGAGCAGGGTGTAGGTGAGGGCGTAGAGCCCGAACCCGCCGGTGGCGTAGGTCAGTCCGGGTACGGCGATGACGGTGTAGGCCGTGTACACGGTGCCGCCGAGCAGCACGGCCGTCCCACCGAGGCCGACGTCGCGCCGGGCCAGGGTCCAGCCGGCCGGGTGCGGCAGTTCGCCGGGGTCCCGCAGCCTGGACAGTGCCCAGGCCGCGACCGCAACTCCCGTCACCACCAGGCAGAAGAAGGGGAACGAACCGCCACTGGGAGACAACATGACGCCGCACGCTATGCCTCCTCGCGCGCGAGACGCAAGCGTTTTCGGAATCACTTTTCCACATTACGGAATCTTGAACTTCTCATGAGGGAATCCTGACCACCTGCGCCGCATAAGAGAGGCCCGCCCCGAAACCGACCAGGAGCGCGGTGTCCCCCGGCCTCGCCTCCCCCCGGGCGCGCAGCGCTTCCATGGCGAGCGGGACGGAGGCGGCCGAGGTGTTGCCCATCTCCACGATGTCCCTTGCCACGGCGGTGCGTTCCCCGACGCCCAGGGCTCTGGCCGCCGAGTCCACGATGCGGGCGTTCGCCTGGTGCGGGACGAACGCGCCGAGGTCGGCCGGCCCGACTCCCGCCGCCGCCAGGGCCTTTCGGCCGATGTCCGGCACCACGCGCGTGGCCCAGCGGAAGACCTCGGGTCCCGCCATCCGCATCACGGGCCACGACCCGGCTTCCGGCCGGGCGTTCAGCCAGCTGTGCTCGTGCGCGATGAGCCGGTCCCCCCTTCCGTCGGCGCCCCAGACCGTCGGCCCGATCTCCGGCTCGGCGCCCGGGCCGACGACGACCGCTCCCGCCCCGTCCCCGAAGAGGAACGCCGTGGACCGGTCGGTCGGGTCGATGAGGTCGCTCATCCGCTCGGAGCCGATCACCACGACCCGGCGGGCCGTGCCGGAGCGTACGGCGGCGTCGGCCAGGCCCAAGGCGTGACAGAACCCGGCGCAGGCCGCGCCGATGTCCACGGCCGCCGCCCCCTCGGCGTCCACCGCGTGCGCGATCCGGGGAGCGGCCGGGGGCGACTGCTCCAGGTGGGACATGGTGGCCAGGAGGACGAGGTCGACCTCCGCGGGAGAAGTCCCCGCGTCCGCCAGGGCCTTGGCGGCGGCCGCCGCCCCCATGGAGATGACCGTCTCCTGCGGCCCCGCGAACCGCCGGGTGACGATGCCGGAGCGGCGGCGGATCCAGGCGTCGTCGGAGTCGAGGCGGGCGCACACCTCGTCGTTGTCCACGACGCGGGCGGGACGGTAGGCACCGAGCCCCAGGATGCGCGAGCCCGCCGTACCGGTGTGCGTGCCGAGGCCGCTCATGGGCGGACCGCCGACGGTGCGGCGAGGTCGGGCAGGTCACCGTTCTCGTAGAGCGTGCGGCAGGCGCGGCGCTGCACCTTGCCGCTGGAGGTCTTCGGTATCGCTCCCCTGCGCACCAGGACGACCGCGTCGAATCTCAGCCGGTGGTGTCCGTGGATCGCACGGGCGATACGTTCGCGCAGCCCCTGTGTGCCGTGGGCGCGCACGGCCCGGCCGTCGGCCTCGACGACGATCACGAGCCGCTCCTTGCCGAGGTCCTCGACGGCGAACGCGGCGGCGCAGTTGGGGTGCAGGCCCTCCGCCGACCCCTCGGCGGTGAGTTCGATGTCCTGGGGGTAGTAGTTGCGGCCCTGGTGGATGATGAGGTCCTTGAGCCGGCCGGCGACGTGCAGTTCGCCCGCGTGCAGGAAGCCGATGTCCCCGGTGCGCAGGTAGGTCCGCTCGTCCTCGAGGCTCCCGTCCGCGTTCCTCACCCGGGCGCGGAAGGTTTCCTCGGTGGCCTCGGGGCGCCCCCAGTAGCCCGCGGCCACACAGGGCCCGCTGATCCAGATCTCGCCGACGGTGTCCGGGGCGCAGGCGCGCGACGTGCCGGGGTCGACGATCCGCACCTCGGTGCCGGGCACGGTGCGGCCGCTGCTGGTGATGGGGACCGCTCCGGGCTCCCGCACGCCGACGGTCTCCACGCGCCCTTCGCGCAGCGCCGCCCCGGACAGCCACACCGAGGTCGGCTCGCGCTCCTGGTCGCCGCCGGTGGCCTTGAGCGTGTTCTCGGCGAGCCCGTAGCCCGGGCACATGGCCCGGGGCGCGAAACCGTGCGGGGCGAACGCCTCGGTGAACTCCCGGATCACGTGCCAGCGCACGGGTTCCGCGCCGTTGGCCGCGACGCGCCACGAAGAGAGGTCGCCGACCTGGCCGGTCCTGCCCTCGACCGCCTCCCGCGCACAGAGTTCGTACGCGAAGCTGGGCGCCGCGGCGTGAGTGCCGCGGAACCGGGCGATCGCCTCCAGCCAGCGGGCGGGCCGGCGGATGAAGGCGGCGGGCGTCATCAGATACGAGGGGATGCCCGCCCACAGCGGCATCACCACCCCGAACAGCATGCCCATGTCGTGGAAGAGGGGGAGCCAGTTCACGACGGTGCCCTCGGGCGCGCACGGCCACAGGGCGTCGGTCTCGGCGGCGTTGGCGAGAAAGTTGGCGTGGGTGACGATGACGCCCTTGGGGTCGCCGGTGGAGCCCGACGTGTACTGGAGCAGCGCTATGTCGTCCAGGCCGGGTGCGCAATCCGGCACCGCGGCCGCGGCCGCCCCGGCTTCCGCCACCGCGAGCGCGTCCGTGTCGAGAACGGTGAGGCCGAGCAGGTCCTCCAGGTCCCCGAACCGATCCTCCAGCTCGCGCAGGACCGACGTCTCGGTGAGCACGGTCGTGGTGCCCGCGTCGCGGGCGACGCGGCGGATGCGCTCCACGTCCTTCAGCCGGCGCGGTGCCTGGACGGGCGCCGCCGCGACCTTGGCCCGCATGCATCCCAGGAGCGTACGGACGAATTCCAGGCCCGAGGGGTACATGAGCACCGCGCGCCGCCCGCCGAGCCCCCGGGCGGTGAGGAGCCCGGCCCGCACGTCCGCCGCGGCGTCGAGCTCCGCGTAGGTCAGGCGGTCCTTGGGGTCCTCGCCGTTGTGCAGGAACACATAGGTGGTGTCGTCGGGTCGCAGCCGGGCGCGCAGCCGCAGCAGTTCGGGCAGAGGCAGTGCCTCGTCGCCCGTGCGGACGTGATCGACGTCAGTGGTCATGGGTCAGTCCTGTCGCTTGTCCATGAGGGCGAGCACCGCGGACATGAAGCCGTCCGTGGTGCCCGTGCCTCCGAGGTCGGGGGTCGCCGCGTCGGTGTGCCCGGCCTCCAGGACACAGTCGCGCAGCAGCGTGGCCGCGTCGGCGTGGCCGAGGTGGCCGAGGAGCATGGCCAGGCACATCGCGGTGGCATACGGGTTCGCGATGCCTTGGCCCGCGATGTCGGGCGCGCTGCCGTGCACCGGCTCGAACAGCGCGAAGCCCGTCTCCGGGCAGACGCTGGCGCTGCAGGCAAGGCCCAGTCCGCCCATCAGGGCGGCGCCGATGTCGCTGATGATGTCGCCGAACATGTTCGGGGCGAGGACACCCTCGTAGGCGGAGGCATCGCGCACCAGGTGGTAGCAGAACGCGTCGACGTACTCCTCGGACCCGGTCAGCTCCGGGACGCGGGCGAGTTCGGCACGGAACACCTCCTGCCACAGTCGCCCGGTGTGCGGCACGGCGTTCGCCTTGTGGACGAGCGTCACCTTGCGCCGCCCCGCCGCCCGCAGGTGGAGCAGGCAGTTGCGTACGAAACGCTCGACCGTGTCCCGGGTGTAGACGCACTCGTCCATGGCGACCGTGATCCGTCCTTGGCCGCTGACAGCACCGCCGACCTGGCTGTACAGGCCCTGGGTGTTCTCGCGGTAGAGGTCGACGGTGCCGTGGCCGAGGTCCAGCGGGCGGTGGTTGACGTACAGGTCGAGGCCGGTGCGCAGGCCGAGGAGGATCTCCCGGCCGTGCGCCATGTCCGGGATCCGCGGGTCGCCGAGGGCGCCCAGGAGCACGGCCGCGTACTCCTTCCTCAGGAGGTCGATGGCGCCGTCGGGCAGGCCGGTGCCCTCGGCCAGCCAGCGGTCGGCGCCCCAGTCCAGGACGTCGTAGGTGAGACCGAGCCCGAAGGCGTCGCTGAGCCAGGTGAGGGCGGGCAGCGTGGCGGGGACGACTTCCTTGCCGATGCCGTCGCCGGGAACGATCGCGATCCTCATGCGCTCTCCCGTGCCGTGAACATGTCCTCGACCGAGGTGAGACGGCCGGCGACGGCGGTGGCCGCCACGACGTACGGGGAGGCCAGGTACACCTGGCCCGGTCCTGAGCGGCCGGGGAAGTTGCGGTTCTGCGCGCTGACGGTGACCTCGTCCGGGCGCACGGAGACTCCGGGGCCCGCGTTGATGCAGGCGCCGCAGGACGGTGGCAGGACCCGCACGCCGACCTCCTCGAAGAGCTCGACGTAGCCCCGCTCGCGGGCGTAGTCCATGACGCTCTCGCTGCCGACCTGGATGAACGCCTGCACGCCTTCCGGCACGCGGACGCCGCGCTCGCGGGCCCGCTCGAAGACGCCGGCGTACATGTCCATGTCGTAGGCCTTGCCTCCGGTGCACGAGCCGCCGTACACCTTGTCGACCCTGATGTGTTCGCGGACCGAGGCCAGGGGCACGGCGTTGCGCGGGTCACCGGGCAGGGCCACCATCGGCTCGATCGTGTCCAGGGCGAGCGCGAGCGTGGCCGCGCAGCCGGCGTCCTCGTCCGACCGCGGGTGCTCCGGCCCGCTGCCGCCGCCCCGTCGCGCGAGATGCGCGTCCGTGGTCTCGTCCGGTTCGAACAGCGCGGTCATGGCGCCCGCTTCGACGGCCATGTTGCACAGGGTCGCCCGCTCGTCCATGTTCAGGGAGCGCGCGCCGGGGCCGTCGAACAGCAGCACCTTGCCCAGCGTCCGGCTGCCCTCGATGCGCGGGTGGGCGAGGAGGGCGAGCATGACGTCCTTGGCACACACTCCGGGCCGCAGGTCGCCGCGGAGGTCGACCCGGATGACGTCCGGGACCTTCACCAGGATCTCGCGGTTGTACCAGGAGTTGGCGATGTCGGTGGCGCCGACGCCGAACGCGAGAGCGCCCACGGCACCGGCCGTGCAGGTGTGGCTGTCGGTGCCGATGACGACCTGACCGGGTTCAGCGACGTTCTCGACGATGTAGTTGTGGCAGATGGCCCGGCTGCCGCCGGTGTCGGCGGGGCCGATGAAGTGTCCGCCGTTCAGCGCGGCGAACGCCTCCTGCCGGCGGCCCAGGTTCTCCACGCGCTCGATCAGCTCGGGACCCTTCGGCCGCTGTCCGAGGACCTGGGAGGCCAGGGAGAGGTGGTCCTGGAAGAAGTAGCAGCTGTCGGGGTCGTCGAGGCCCGCTTCGGGGCCGAACTGCTGCCGGAACATGCCCGCGGCCATGGGGGTCACGTACTCGTGGGAGAACCGCACGTCGGCGGTCAGGAAGTAGGACTCCCCCACGCGCACGCTCGCGCCCTCGGGCAGCGCGTTGCGCGGGGCGAGCCGGCTCTCGATGGTCTTCTCCACGATGTTGCGGGGGCGCGCGCCGTCGAAGGCGGCCTCGACCCGGGTGCCCGTCCCGTCCCGTGAAGCGCGGTTGAAGCCGAACAGGCCGCCCAGGTCGATGATCGACCGCTCCACGGCGGTGGCACGCCGCGTGAAGGCTTCGAGCTGCAGTTCCTCACCGGCCAGCAAGGCGTCAAGGAGGGTGAAGTCGTCGCAGGTGAGGATGCCTACGTTGCGGCAGTTCTGCTGGTAGATGCGCTCGAAGGAGCGGGCGAAGACGAGTTCGACGCCCGCGTACTTCTCGGCGTAGACGGCGTGCTCACGGGAGGACCCGCAGCCCTTCGCCTCACCACTGACGATGATCCGCGGCGCGAACTCCTTCACCGCGCCCTCGCCGAACTGCCTGTCCCTGAGCCCGAGGTACGCGTAGTCGCCGAGTTTCTCGTCGTACCAGTAGCAGCACCAGCCCGGGATGATCTCGTCGGTCGAGATGTTGGCGCGCAGCGGCTCCCCGAGGAGCTGGGCCGGGGTGCGCTCGCAGGCACCGGTCAGCTGGGCGGCGACCGTACCGGGGTCCTCGGTCAGGACGAGGACGTTGCCGTGCGGCGCGATGGTGCGCCCGCGCCCGGCGCCCGTCGTCTCAAGGTGCTGTCGCAATGATCTGCCTTATCTGTGCGTCGGTGAGCGGGCCGCGTCCGGCCTTGGCCTTTTCGAGTACGGCTTTGACCACCGCGTCGTCGCCGCTGTCAAAGCCGTGGGTGGTCAGCCAGTACCGGACGTTGTTGGCGCCGGACGCCTCGTCGACGAGGACGTCCTGCTCGCGTCCGAACAGGGCGGCGGGCACGCTGGAGTACACGGCGTCCTTGAGCAGCGTGTCGCCCTTCTCGTGGGCCTTGAGGATCGCGGAGGCGTGCACGCCGGCGCTGGTCTTGAAGACGTCCGCGCCCAGCGCCGGATGGTTCTGCGGGATCGGCACGCCGAGCACCTCCTCGGCGTACTCGGCGTACTCGCGCAGCGCCATGAGGTCGTACCCCGAGGCGCCGTCGAGGGCGCTGTTGAGGACGAGCTGGTCCAGGGACGCGTTCCCGGTGCGCTCACCGACGCCCAGGATCGTGCCGTGCACGCGGGCGCAGCCGAGGGAGAGCGCGGTCAGCGAGTTGGCGAGCGCCAGGCCCCGGTCGTTGTGCCCGTGCCATTCGAGGGCCACGGCGTGTCCGCGCCCGGCGAAGTAGCGGCGGGTCCAGCGGATCAGGGCCGCGGTGCCGCCGGGCAGCGCGGCGCCCACGGTGTCGCACAGGCACAGCCGCCCCACCCCGGTGTCGATCGCCACGTCGTAGACGCGGCTCAGCACCTCGGGCGTGCACCGGACCGTGTCCTCCAGGACGAGGACGAAGGTGACACCCTCGCGGTCGCAGGAGCGCACCGCCGCGCGGATCGTCCGCTCGATGGAGGTGACGTCCCATTCCTCGACGTACTGCCGGATGGGGCTGACGCCGATGAACACATAGGCATCCACAGGCAGTTGGGCCTGCTGGGCGATCTCGCAGATGGCGTGGATGTCCGCGGGGTGCGTGCGGCCCGCGTATCCGATGGCCAGCGGGTGGCGCCGGCCGGCGACGTGTCGGGCGATCTCCAGGCACTCCCTGGCGGCGGCCGGGTCGGATCCGGGGAAGCCCAGGTCGGCGGCGCGGATCCCGCAGCGGACCATGTGGTCGACGATCCGCAGTTTCTGCGCGAGTTGGGGGTTGGTGACGTTCGGGGCCTGGAGCCCGTCGCGCAGCGTCTCGTCGAAGAGCAGGCCCGTGGGCGCGAGAGCCGCCTCATCGGCGGGGTCGGCTTCGACGTCGACGTCGTTCCAGGAGAACCAGACGTCGGGCGTGACCGATGTGTCCGCGGGCGTGGCTGAGTTCACTGGTCCCCTCCGATACGGAAGCGGTTGATGGCGTCGATGTGCCGGGCGCGCTTCTCCGGGTCGCGGACGCCGAGGCCCTCCTGGGGGGCGAGGGCGAGGACACCGACCTTGCCCTGGTGGAGGTTGCGGTGGACGTCGTAGGCGGCCTGGCCGGTGTCCTCCAGGGAGTACACCTTCGAGAGCGTCGGGTGGATCTTGCCCTTGGCGATGAGGCGGTTGGCCTCCCAGGCCTCGCGGTAGTTGGCGAAGTGGGAACCGATGATGCGCTTCAGCGACATCCACAGGTAGCGGTTGTCGTACTCGTGCATGTAGCCCGAGGTCGAGGCGCAGGTGGTGATGGTGCCGCCCTTGCGGGTGACGTACACGCTCGCGCCGAACGTCTCGCGGCCGGGGTGCTCGAAGACGATGTCGATGTCCTCGCCGCCGGTCAGCTCGCGGATGCGCTTGCCGAAGCGCTTCCACTCCTTGGGGTCCTGGGTGCGCTCGTCCTTCCAGAACTTGTAGCCCTCGGCGTTGCGGTCGATGATCGCCTCGGCGCCCATGGCGCGGCAGATCTCCGCCTTCTGCGGGCTGGAGACCACGCAGATGGGGTTGGCCCCGCCGGCGAGCGCGAACTGCGTGGCATAACTGCCGAGTCCGCCGCTGGCGCCCCAGATCAGGACGTTGTCGCCCTGCTTCATGCCGGCGCCGTTGCGCGAGACGAGCTGGCGGTAGGCGGTGGAGTTCACCAGGCCCGGCGAGGCGGCCTCCTCCCAGCTCAGGTGGTCGGGCTTCGGCATCAGCTGGTTGGACTTGACGAGTGCGATCTCCGCCAGGCCGCCGAAGTTGGTCTCAAAACCCCAGATGCGCTGCTCGGGGTCGAGCATCGTGTCGTTGTGGCCGTCGGAGGACTCCAGCTCGACGCTCAGGCAGTGCGCGACGACCTCGTCGCCGGGCTTCCAGGAGTTCACGCCGGCGCCGGTGCGCAGCACGACGCCCGCGAGGTCGGAACCGATGATGTGGTACGGCAGGTCATGGCGCTTGCTCAGCTCGCTGAGCCGGCCGTAGCGCTCCAGGAACGCGAACGTCGGCAGCGGCTCGAAGATCGACGACCATACGGTGTTGTAGTTCACCGAGGACGCCATGACAGCCACCAGGGCCTCGCCGGGGCCCAGTTCGGGGAGCGGCACGTCCTGGATGTGCACGGACTTGCGCGGGTCCTTCTCCGCGCTGGGCATCCCCGCGAACATCTCGGTGTCTTCACGGCGCAGCACCGCGGCGCGGTACGACTCCGGCAGCGGAAGGCGTGCCGCTTCCCGCGGGGTCAGCGGGCCCCTCCCCCCGGACGCGAGGATCGCCTCGCGGATCGCGTGCATCAGCGGCCACCTCCGGCGGCGTTGCGGAACAGCTCGATGCGGTCGGCGCCGATGCGTTCACGGGCCGCCGGGTCCGTGATGCCGAGGCCGGGCCGGGGAGCCAGGCAGAGCACGCCGACCTTGCCGATGTGCTGGTTGGTCTGGACGCTGCGTGCCGCCTCGGCGGCGTCGTCCAGGCTGTACACGGCCGACAGGGCGGGCACGATGCGGCCGTTGGAGATGAGGCGGTTGGTCTCCCACTGTTCCTGGAGGTTGGCACCGTGGCTGCCGATGATGCGCTTGAGCTTCATCCACAGGTAGCGGTTGTCGAACTGGTGCTGGTAGCCGGTGCTCGACCCGCAGGTGACCACGGTGCCGCCGCGCCGGGCGAGGAACACGGACGCCGCGAAGGTGGCCTTGCCGACGTGTTCGAAGACGATGTGAGGGTCCTCGCCCACGGCCTTGCGGATGGCCTTGCCCAGGCGCTTCCAGCCGTCGGGCCGCTGGAGGCTGCCCGGATCGCCCTGCTCGATCTCGGTGCGGTCGATGACGACGTCGCAGCCCAGCTCGCGGACGGTCGCCGCCTTCTCCGGGGAGCTGACGACACCGATGGCGGTGCCGCCTCCGTTGCGTACGAACTGCAGGGCGTAGCTGCCGAGGCCGCCGCTCGCGCCCCAGATCAGCACGGTGTCGCCCTGCTTCATGCGGGCGCCGCGGTCACTGACGAGCATGCGGTAGGCGGTGCCCGCGCACAGCGGGTTGCAGGCCGCCTCCTCCCACGACAAGTGGGCGGGCTTGGGCAGGAGTTGGCTGGCGCGGGCCACCGCGTAGTCGGCGAGCCCGCCGAAGTTGGTCTCGAAGCCCCAGGCGCGCTGGTCCTCGCCCATCATGCCGTCGGCGTGGCTGGCCGGTTCCTGGTCGTTGATGTGGGCGGTGGCCACGACCACGTGGTCGCCGGGCTTCCAGTGCTGCACGGCGGAGCCGACGCGTACGACGACGCCGGACGCGTCGGAGCCGAGGACGTGGTGCGGCTGGTCGTGCCGGGCGTGCCATCCGCCCTGCGCGGCGAGGTGCTTGAGGAAACCGAAGGTCGGCAGCGGCTCGAACATGGCCGACCAGACGGTGTTGTAGTTGATGGCGCTGGCCATGACCGCGATCAGCACCTCGTCCGGGGCGATCTCGGGCATCGGCACCGAACCGACGTGCAGCGACTTGCGGACGTCCTTGTCCTGCACGCCGGTGAACATCTCGGTGTCCTGCGCGCGGATGTGCGCGGCGCGGTAGGTGTCGGGGAGCGGGCACCGCTCCAGGTCGTCGCCCGTGCCCGCGGCCTGCACCGTCTCGGTGAGGGTCGTCATGGTGTTCCTGTCGTCCTTCGTGTGTGGAGAGGGAGGCGTCAGATGTGGAGCAGGCCGGCGCTCTCGCCGTCCATCCAGGCCTGCGCCAGGCGCGGATATGCGGCCGGTACGTCGCGTGCGAGCCGGTCCCACAGCCCTGCCAGGCGCTCCTGGGAGGCGTCGCAGTGGACGTCGGCGAGGTCCTGGGCCAGCGGTGCCGCCGTGTCGGCCGACGCGGTGTGCGCGGTGCGGGCCAGCACGACCGCCTGGCTGAACAGCTCGGTGACGATCCGGTTGACGGTGATCAGCGTCTCTTGGCGGGCGAGGAGCTCGGCGGGCGGCAGTGTGGCGGTGAGGGCACGGCAGGCGTCGGCGAGGCGGCGCACGTCGCGCTCGACCTGTGCGAGGTGGCCCTGGTTGGCGGCCGACAGGGCCGTGGCGCCGGGCGTGACGGGCGTGACGGGCCCGGTCGCGCCCGGCTGCTCGCCGCGGTAGTACGTGGCGAGCAGCCGGGCCGCCAGGACCCGGTCGAGGTTGAAGTCGACGCCGCCGCCGATGCGCAGGCCGCGCACGTCGCGCTGGGCCTGTTCGGCGGGCAGGTCCGGCACGCCGCGGGCCGCCTTGCCGCGGGCGCTCTCGTAGCCCTGCGCGCCGAGCAGGGAGACCGTGCGGTCGGTGACCCGCCAGGCCCCCATCGACGTGATGTTCTTCAGCGCGTCACGTTCCCACAGCGGGGCCTCGGTGCCCTGCCGGGCGAGCGCCCAGCGCACCGCGCTGTCCATCGCGTACACGTCGGCAGTCGATGCGGCGATCATGCACTGCACGGCTTCGTAGGATCCGAGTTCCTTGCCGTCGACGCGGCGCGTGGCGACCCAGTCGCGGGCCCAGGCGAGGCTGCGCCGGGCGAGGGCCATGGACGGTGCGCTGATCAGGTAGACGCGGGCGAGCGTGTGCAGTTCGGCGAAGGGCGAGGCGGTGCGCCACTGTTCGTGCGCCGAGACCATGTGGCCGTCCGGCACGAAGACGTCGGTCATCCGAATGTGGGCGGTGGGCGCGCCGTGCAGCCCCATGAACTCGTGCTCGGCGACCACCTCGAAGCCGGGCGCGGGCGCCTCGACGAAGAACAGGCCGACCTGCCCGTTCTCCTCGATGGTGGCGGTGACGGCGAGCAGCCGGGCCCGTGAGCCGTTGGTGATGAACACCTTGTCGCCGCTGAGCAGATGGCCGGTGCCGTCCGCGCTGCGGCGGGCGACCGCGGTGCGGCCGGTGTTGGCGGCACCCTCCGGCTCCGTGCTGGCGATGGCGGACAGCGAGCCCTCGGCGAGGTGCCGGGCCAGCAGGTCCCGCAGGGGCCCCTCGGGCAGCGTGGGCAGATAGGTGCTGGGGCCCAGCGAGTTGTGGCCCGCCAGCATCATGCTCACCGCCGGGCTGTGGGCGGCGGCCGTCTCGTAGACCCGGAACGCGCCGTACTCGGACAGGCCGAGGCCGCCGTCCTCGCGGGGCAGGAGCATGGCCAGGAATCCGGCGTCGGCGAGGGCGCGCACCAGAGCGTCGTCCAGGGGGCGGCCCGCGTCGACGGCGCGCGGGTCCACGTGCTCGTCGAGGATCTCCTGGAGTGCGGCCACCGCCTGGTCGGCCGAGCGCCGGTCCGCGTCGGACGCCTCGGGCAGGGCGCACAGCCGGTCCCAGGGAAGCGTGCCGTGGATCATGTCCCGCAGGATGTTCAGGGGCATATCGTTCTCCGTAGTTCGTGCATGAACTCCTCCGGCCGGTCACGGAGGTAGAAGTGACCACCGGGCAGGAGCCGCAGCTCGAACCGTGCGGTGGTGTGCCTTCGCCACTCGGGCAGCAGGGGCGTGGCGATGTCGTCGCTCCCGCCGAGCACGGTGATCGGGACGTCGAGGGGCCGCTGGGTCTCGTGCCGGTACGTCTCGAAGATCGTGAAGTCTGCGCGGTAGGCGGGCAGTACCAGGCGTACGAGTTCGGGGTCGTCCCGCAGGGCCTCGGGCAGTCCTCCGTAGCGCCGGTCGACGGCGTCGAGGAGTTCGTCGTCCCCGAGGGTGTGCAGCGGGGTGCGCGGGTGGTCGAGGTGGGGTGCGGGGTAGGCGGACAGGACGAGGTGCTCGGGCATCGGCCTGCCCGCGGCGCGCAGGGCGCGGGCCGTCTCGAACGCGGTGAGTCCGCCGAGGCTGTGCCCGAAGAAGACGAACGGGGCCGTGAACTCGGTCGTGTCCAAGAGCCCGTCGACGAACTCCTGGACGGAGGTGGCCGGTTGCTCGGTGACGCGGGACCCGCGGCCGGGTGCCTGGATGCCCCAGACCTCCACGTCGTCCAGCGCGTCGGACCAGCGCACGTATTCGCCGGGCGAGCCGCCGCTGTGCGGGAAGCAGTACAGGCGCAGTGGCGCTTCGGGCCGTTTGCGGCGGCGCACCAGCCAGGGTGAGGTGGTGAGGTTCATCGGGGGTTCTCCTGTGGTGCTGTTGTCGTGCGCTCGTCGACCAACGCGGCCAGGGCGGCCACGGTCGCGTTGGTGAAGATCTCCTTGGTCTCCAGCGGGACGGCATACGTGTCCCGGAGCCAGGCGGCGAGCCTGGCCGCGACGATTGAGTCACCACCGAGGTCGAACAGGTTGTCGGTGGGGTCGGCTTCGTCGACTCCCAGGAGGTCCCGGAAGACGCCCGCGATGTCCTGCTCGGTCGGTGACGAGGCGGCGGCCGTCCTCGGGGCCGCGGGGCCGGCTTCCGTGGCGCCGCCGCGCCCCATCCACTCGGGCGGCATCGGCAGTCCCGCTCCGCGGCCGGCTTCCCGCACCGGTTCGACCAGGTAGTGCTGCCGGTGCAGCGGGTGCCCGGGGAGCTTGGCCCTGCGGCGTCCGGGACGCCGCGCCTGGACCGCGCTCCAGTCGACGCGGGCGCCCGCCAGCCAGAGCCTGCCCAGGGCGTCGAGAGCGACGGCGTGGCTCGACGTGGGGTCGGTGGGGTGCGGCTGCGACTGGGTGACGAGGTGCCGCCGCGTGAGGTCGGGGTGCTGGCGGGTCAGCGTGGTGAGGGTCATGCCGGGGCCGGTCTCGACCAGGATCCGGTCCGGCTCGGCGAGGAGCGTGGACAGGGCGTCGCCGAAGCGGACGGCCCGGCGCATGTGTGCGGTCCAGTAGGCGGGGTCGGTCAGCTCTCCGGGCCGCACCCAGGTGCCGGTCGTGTCCGAGACGAACGGTATCTCGGGGTCGCGCAGCTCGACGGAGGCGACGGTCCGGTGGAACTCCTCCAGGATCGGTTCGACGAGCGGGGAGTGCCCGGCACCGGAGATCCGCAGCTTGCGGAAGTCGATCTGCTTGTCGGCCAGTTGGGTGGCCAGCAGGTCGATGTCTGCCTCCGGCCCGGAGACGGTCACCTGGCCGGGGCCGTTGACCGCGCCGACGGTCACCGAGTCGGGCAGCAGCGGCGCCACCTCCTCCTCGGGCCGCTTGACGGCGAGCATCGCGCCCGCCTCCACGGTCTGGAGCAACTGGCCGCGCCTGGCGACCAGCCGTATGCCGTCGGCGAGCGGGAAGACCCCCGCGACGCAGGCGGCGGCGTAGGCGCCGAGGCTGTGTCCGACCACGGCGGAGGGTTCGATCCCCCAGTGCCGCCACAGGCGTGCCAGGGCGTACTCGACCGCGAACACGACCGGCTGGGCGACCGTGATGGTGTTGATCCGGCGCCGTGCCTCGGCGAGCGCCCGCGCGTCGTCCTCACGGGGAAAGAGCAGAGCGCGCAGGTCGAGCCCGAGGCCGTCGAGAGCGGCGTCGCACGCCTCGTCCAGGTGGTGCCTGAACGCGGGCTGCTGCCGGTACAGGTCGCGGGCCATGCCGACGTGCTGGCCGCCCTGGCCGGGGAACATGAACGCGACCGGACGCTCGGCGGGGGTGCCGGTGGAGGTCACCAGGCGTCGCGCGGTGGTGTCCGCCAGGGTGCGTGCCGCGTCGAGGGTGTCCTCGGCCACGAGGAAGCGACGGTACGGGTGTTCCCTGCGGCCCTGCTGCAAAGTGAGCGCGATGTCGTCGAGGCGCACGTCCGGGGTTTCGGCGAGCCGGTGGGCGGTGGCTCGGGTGAGTTCGTCGAGGTCCCGCTCGGACTTGGCGGACAGCGGGATCAGGTGCGGTGTACGGGCACTCGGCGCGGTGCCGCGGGCGGGCGGTTGCTCCAGGACGGCGTGCGCGTTCGTGCCGCCGATGCCGAGAGCGGTGACAGCGGCGCGGCGCGGTCCTTCGGTACGGTGCCAGGGACGCAGCCGGGTGTTGACCTCGAAGGGGCCGCCGGCGAAGTCGATCTGGGGGTTGGGGCGTTCGTAGTTCAGGCTGGGTGCGATCTCTCCGTGTTCCACGGTGAGGACGGCCTTGATGAAGCCGACCACGCCCGCGGCCGCGTCGGTGTGTCCGATGTTCGTCTTGACCGAGCCGATGTAGCAGGGGCTCTGGGTCCGGCCGGTGCCGAACGCCCGGTTGAGGGCGGCGACTTCGATGGGGTCGCCGAGCGGGGTGCCGGTGCCGTGGGTCTCCACGTAGCCGATCGACGAGGGGTCGACGTCGGCGGCTTTGTGGGCGGCCCGGATGACCTTGGCCTGGCCCTCGATGCTCGGTGCGGTGAAGCCGACCTTCGCGCCCGCGTCGTTGTTGACGGCGGAGCCGCGCAGCACGGCGTGGATGTGGTCGCCGGCGGCGACGGCGTCGGAGAGCCGCTTGAGTACGACGACGGCGGCGGCGCTGCCGCCCACGATGCCGGACGCGTCGGCGTCGAACGACCGCACGTGCCCCTCCCGGGCGAACGGGCCGCCTTCGGTGTACCGGACGGGCAGCAGCGGCAGCCGGATGCCCGCTCCCCCGGCCAGGGCCACGTCGCAGTCCCCGTTCTTCAGGGCCTGCGCCGCCAGGTGAATGGCGGTCAGCGAGGTGGAGCAGGCCGTCGCCACGGTGACCGCGGGCCCCGACAGGCCCAGCTTGTGGGCGGCACGGGTGGTGAGGTGATCGGCGCCCGCGGCCAGCCGGAACTCCCAGTCGTCGGCGAAGGGGAGCCGGTCCCGCTGCGACTGCAGCACGGAGTAGTACGTGGTCATGCTGCCGCCCGCGAAGACGCCGACGCTCGGCCCGTCCGGGCTCGGCACGTGCCCGGCGTCCTCCAGGGCGGTGTGCGCCACCTCCAGGAAGACGCGCTGCTGCGGGTCGATCAGGAGGGCCTCCCGCGGGGAGTAGCCGAAGAACGCGGCGTCGAACTCGGCGGCGCCCTCCAGCAGCCCGAAGGCGGTGAGGCCTTCGCCGCCCTCCTCCACCGGCCCGAGCTGCGTGATGGACTCGACGCCGTCGCGCAGGTTCCGCCAGAACGTGGCGATGTCGGGGGCGCCGGGGAAGCGGCCCGCCATGCCGACGACGGCGATGGGTTCGTCGGCCGCGGCCCGGGTGCGCTCCGGGTCGGGCTGCCGCTCCCGCGGCGCGGGCGGGGGTGCGCCCAGGTGCGCGGCGAGCGAGGAGACCGTGGTGAACTCGAAGAGCGTCATCAGCGGTACGTCGATGCCGAGGTCGGCCGCCAGGCGGTGGTGCACCTGGGTGAGCAGCAGCGAGTGGCCGCCCAGGTCGAAGAAGGTGTCGTGCGGGTCGACGTGCGCGAGGCCGAGCACGTCGCACCAGATGGCGGCGATGTCGGGCGGGCCATGGGCGCGCGTTCCCGGGCAGCCCGCGGACGTCGACCTTGCCGTTGAGGGTGAGGGGCAGTTCGGCCAGCGGGACGACGGAGCTCGGCACCATGTACGCGGGTGTCGTGGACGGGCGACGAGCTGGGGTCCCGACGCCGCCTGGCGCACCAGGACGTGGGCGTCGCGGATCTGCTCGTGACGGCGCAGGGCGGCCGCGATCTCGCCGGGCTCGATGCGGTGGCCGCGCAGTTTCACCTGTTCGTCCACGCGGCCGATGAACTCGATCTCCCCGTCGGGGCGGAGGCGAGCCAGGTCGCCCGTGCGGTACATGCGCGCACCGGGTCTGTCCGTGAACGGGTCGGGCAGGAAGCGTTCCTCGGTCGCCTCGGGCAGGCCGAGGTAGCCGTCGGCCACACCCGCGCCGCCGATGTACAGCTCCGCCACGCAGCCGACGGGCACCGGGCGCAGCGCGGCGTCGAGCAGCTGGACGCGGACTCCTGCGGCGGGGCGTCCGATGGTCGGGGCACCGTGGGCCGTGCCCTGCGGGGCCACCGTGCCGATGGTGGCGAGCACGGTGGTCTCGGTCGGGCCGTAGACGTTGAGGAGCCGGAAGGGAAGGCCCGGCCGCGGGCGTACGGTCAGGCGCTCGCCGCCGGTGACCATCAGCCGGAGCGTGGTGTCACCGCTCCACGGGAGGCCGAGCAGCGGGGTGGCCAGGGCGACCGGGAGCGTGGTGAGCGTCATCTCGTGCTCGGCGAGCCACCGTTGGTAGTCGGCCGGGAGCAGCAGTGTGGCGCGGTCCGGGAAGTGCAGGGCGCCGCCGGCCACGAGGGTCGGCCAGATCTCCAGCTGGGTGGCGTCGAAGCCCGGTGAGAAGACGCAGCTCGCGCGGTCGTCGGGGGTGAGGCCGTAGGTGTCCACGTACCAGGACACGAGGTTGCCGAGCGCCCGGTGCGGCACGCGCACGCCCTTGGGCAGGCCGGTCGAGCCCGAGGTGTACATGATGTACGCGAGGTCGTCGGCGCCGATGTCCTGCCCCTCCGCCGTACCGGCAGCGGCCGTGGTGGCGTCGGGTGACACACACGGCAGCCCGTCGAAGCGGCCGCGCGGTTCCTCGGTGGTGATCACCGCGAGGGCTCCGGCGTCCTCGGCCATCGCGCTCGCCCTGACCGCGGGGTGCTCCGGGTCGATGGGGAGGAACGCGGAGCCGGCCAGCAGGACCGCGAGTTCGGCGACGACGAGGTCGATGCCGGTGGGCAGGCAGACCGCGACCACCTCCCCGCGACCGGCCCCGCGGTCACGCAGGACCCGAGCCAACCCGGCGGCGGCTTCCGCGAGTTCGCCATAGGTGAGGCGACGGGCGCGGTCCACGAGGGCGACCCGGTCGGGCGTACGGCGGGCCTGGTCCATGACGCGCCGGTGCACCGGGGCGGCGTCGCGCGAGGCGCCGCCGTCGAGGGCGCGCAACAGCTCGGCGACGTGCGCGTCGTCGGCCAGGCGCAGCGCGCCGACCGGCGTGTCCGGGGCCTGGAGCGCGTGGGTGAGCAGTTCCTCGAAGGACGTGGCGATGCCGTCGACGGTGCTCGCCTCGAACAGGTCGGCGTTGTACTCCCAGACGAGGGATGCGGTGGCGGTCCGCGCCCCGTCCCTGGCGGGCGGTACGAGGATCAGGCTCAGGTCGGTCTTCGCCGTGCCGTTGTAGGGCTCCGCGACGGTGGCCACCGCCGTGCCGAACCGGGCGCCCTGCTCGGCGTGGTCGTGCACGGTGATCATGCTTTGGAACAGCGGCGGATGGGCCGGGGTACGAGGCACGTCGAGCGCGTCGACGACGGTCGGCAGCGGGCATCCCTGGTGCGCGGCGGCGTCCAGGACGCACTCCCTGGCCTGGCGCAGCAGCGTGGCGAAGGGGGTGTCGGCGTCGAGCGTCGCCCGCAGCGCCACGGTGTTCATCACCATGCCGACCAGACCCTCCTCGCCGCGGCCCGAGCGGTTCGCCATGGGCGTGCCGACGCAGATGTCGGTGTCGCCGCTGTAGCGGTGCAGGGTCGCGGCGAGGGCGGCGTACAGCACCATGAAGGTGGAGACGGACGCGTCACGTCCCAGGCGGGCGCATTGGTCGAGGAGTTCCGGTGACAGGTCCCGGATCACTCGGCCGCCGCGGGTGCTGTGCACCGGGGGGCGGAGCCGGTCGGTGGGCAGGTTGAGGATGCCCGGTGTTCCGGACAACTGCCGCTGCCAGTAGTCGAGTTCGGCGCGCGCCTGCGGGGAGAGGGCTCGCCGCTGCTGGGCGCGGGCGTAGTCGCGGTACTGGAGCGGCGGAGGGGCCAGGCGCGCGGGCCGGTTCTCCACGCGGGCGTTGTACAGCTCCTCGGTCTCGCGGACGACCACGGAGAACGACAGGCTGTCGTGGATGATGTGGTGGGCGACGACCGCGAGCACGTGTTCCTCGGGGCCGAGCGTGTAGGCGCTCCAGCGCTCCAGCGGGAGTTCGGCGAGCGTGAACGGGCGGGCCGCCTCCTGCCGCACGCGGCGGTCGAGTGCGCGTTCCCGCTCTGTCGCCGGCAGGCCGGACAGGTCGACGCGGCGGACGCGGACCGCGTTCGCGTCGTGGACGACGGGCGTCGGGCGGCCGCCCCGGTCGAGGTAGGTGGTGCGCAGGATGTCGTGCCGGGCGTGGACGTCGGTGAGCGCCGCCTCCAGCGCGTCGAGGTCGAGGGGGCCCTGGACCCGTATGGTCCGGTAGCCGTTGTAGACGGGGTCCTCAGGGGTCAGCCGGTGCAGGAACCACATCTGTTCCTCGTTTGCGGAAAGGACATGGGCGTCGCCGCTTTCCCGCACCTGTTCGTCACCGCTTGCCTCGACGGCGTGCTTTCCTGACTCCACCGCTTCGACGAGTTCACCGAACGTAGGGTTGAGGAATATCTCGCGCGCCGCCACCGAAATACCGGTGAGTTCCCGCATCCGCCCGCATATGCGGGTCGCGAGAAGTGAATCCCCACCCAGGTCGAAGAAGCTGTCACGCTCGTCGATCCTGTCGAACCCGAGCACGTCTC
Source organism: Streptomyces sp. 135 (assembly GCF_020026305.1). NCBI lineage: Bacteria > Bacillati > Actinomycetota > Actinomycetes > Kitasatosporales > Streptomycetaceae > Streptomyces > Streptomyces sp. 135. The sequence goes on from NZ_CP075691.1 coordinate 156,435, forward strand.
GCCATACCTCCAGCAGGCACTCCCGCACGGTACGGGGCGCGTCAGGGCGCACTTCACTGGGTTGCACAGAAATCTCCATCGGATTACCAGTACTCGACTGGAAAAGGTGAGAACGCTCTGCGATCAGAGCTGAAGGCCGTGGTCCACAACATTCCCGAACTGAGCCAAGGGCGACCGAACCGGCTTTTTCAAATTACCCGTTGACTCTTTCGGAGGTCAAGTCCTACTTTTACCTCTGCCGCGCTTGTCCAAGGGTCATCCAAGGGATTATCCAAGGGTTCGCGCATTCCACTCATCGATTACGGAGCAGAATTCTCATGAGCGACACGGTCCCGCCCCCCGCCCTGGCCCTCCGCGGCGCCGCGGCCGGGAGTTCGGTCATCCGCGAGGCACTGGCGCTGACGGCCCGCCCCGAGGTGATCTCGTTCGCCGGTGGCCTGCCGGCCTCGGAGCTCATCGATACGGACGGGATACGCGCGGCCTATGACCACGTCCTGTCCCACAGCCCCCATCGGGCACTGCAGTACTCCCTCACCGAGGGCGACCCGGGGTTGCGGGAGGCCGTCGCCGCCCGCCTGGCCCGCGGCGGACTCACGACCGCCCCGGACCGCCTGCTCGTCACCACAGGATCCCAGCAGGCGCTGTCCCTGCTGACGAGCGTCCTTCTGGGCCCTGGTGACACGGTCCTGGTGGAGGACCCCACCTACCTGGCGGCCCTCCAGTGCTTCCTGCGAGCGGGAGTCAGGGCCGTGCCGGTGCCGACGGACGCCGACGGCATCGACGTGGACGCGCTGCCGCGGCTCGTGGCCGAGCACCGCCCCAAGGCGATCTACCTGGTACCCACCTTCCAGAACCCCACCGGACACACGCTCCCGGCAGACCGCCGCGCGGCTCTGGCCCGGCTCGCGGCGCGGCACGGGTTGTGGATCGTCGAGGACGATCCGTACGGCGAGCTGCGCTTTCGGGGCGAACACCTGCCGTGGATCGCGCAGTTGCCGGACGCCGCCGACCGCACCGTGCTGCTCGGCAGCTTCTCCAAGATCCTCGCCCCCGGCATGCGCCTGGGCTGGCTGCACGCCCCGGCCGAGGTGCGTCGCGCCTGTGCCGTGGTTAAGCAGTCCCTGGACCTGCACACGTCGGCCGTCGACCAGGCGGCCGCCGCCCGCTACCTGGCCGTCCGCGACCTGGACGCGCATCTCGCCCGCTGCCGGACGGCGTACGCGGAGCGCTGCGCCGCGCTCCTCGACGCGCTGGACGCGGTGCTGCCGGCAGGGAGTTCGTGCAGCCGCCCCGACGGCGGGATGTTCGTCTGGGTGCGGCTGCCGGACGGGTACGACGCGGTGGAACTGCTGCAGCGGGCGGTGGAGCACGACGTGGCGTTCGTACCGGGAGCGCCGTTCTTCGCGGGCGAGGGCGACCGGGCGACCCTGCGCATGTCCTTCGCCGCCCACGACCCCGTGGTGATCGCCAAGGGGGTGGAGCGGCTGGCCCCGCTGCTCGGCTGAGCCCGCTCCCTCCCCCACGCAGGTCCGGCGCGTGCGGCGCCGGACCTCGGGTCTCATGCCCCCACCATGTGCGTACCGCCGTCCACGTGGACGATCTCGCCGGTGGTCTTGGGGAACCAGTCCGACAGGAGGGCCACCACACCGCGGGCCGCGGGTTCGGGGTCCTCCAGGTCCCAGCCCAGCGCCGCGCGCGAGGTGCTGGCGTCGGCCAACTCCCTGAAGCCCGGGATGGACTTGGCTGCCATGGACCGGATCGGGCCCGCCGAGACGAGGTTGCAGCGGATGCCCCGGTCCCCCAGGTACCGTGCCAGGTAGCGGTTGGTGGCCTCAAGAGCCGCCTTGCTGACGCCCATCCAGTCGTAGTGGGGCCAGGCCTGCTGGGCGTCGAAGTCCATCGCGACGACCGCTCCCCCGCGCCGTTCCAGCAGCGGCAGCACGGCGACGGTCAGCGCTTTCAGCGAGTACGCGGACACTTCGAGGGACGTGGCGACCGATCCCCAGCCGGTGTGCAGGAAGTTGCCGCCGAGGGCGTCCTGCGGCGCGAACGCGATGGAGTGCACGACCCCGTCGAGGGCCGCGTCGTCGCCGAGGTGCTCGGCGACCCGGTCGGCGAGCGTGTCCAGGTGCTGGGTGTTCTGCACGTCCAGGTCGACGACGGGGGCGGGCTCGGGCAGCCGTGCGGCGATGAGTTCGACGAGGCGGCGCCGTCCGAACGCGGTCAGCACGACCCGCGCGCCCTCCCGCTGGGCGAGCCGCGCGGCGTGGAAGGCGATCGACTTCTCCGTGAGCACCCCGGTGACCAGGATGTTCTTTCCGCTGAGTATTCCGCTCATGTCCTTACAGATCCTTGCTCGGTGCCGCCGCCCGCTGCGACGGTCACGGGTACGGGGGCGGCGGCGCGCTCCGGCGCGGCGAACGGCGTGAGGCCGGACAGCAGGGTGGCGACGATGTGCGGGCCGTGCCGGGTGAGCACGGATTCCGCGTGGAACTGCATCGACGCGAAGCGCGGTGAGCGCAGGGCGTGCACCTCGCCGGTGTGCCGGTCGCGGCTGACCTCGACCCGGGCCCCGTACGGCCCGTCGATGACATCGCGCGTGCTGCGCGCCGCGTAGGTGTTGTAGAAGCCGACGTGCTCGCGGCGGCCGAAGAGGTCGATCTCCCGCTGGACTCCCTGGTTGGGCTCGTCCCTGCGGACCAGGTCGAGGCCGAGCGCGCGGCTGAGCACCTGGTGGCTGAGGCAGACCGCGAGGAACGGCCGTCCGGTGTCGAGGAGTTCACGGATCGCGCCGTCCAGGTGGGCGATCTTCGGGTCACCCGACGCGCGCGGATCACCGGGGCCCGGGCCCATGACGACGAGGTCGTGGTCACCGAAGGCGTACGGCTCGTCGAAGCGCCGTACCGCCACCGTCAGGCCGAGCGACCGCAACTGCGTCTCGATCATCGACGTGAAGGTGTCCTCGGCGTCGACGACCAGGACCCGCCGCCCGGCGAGCCGGTCGCCGCGCGCCGCCTGCTCCCGCCGCCCCGTCAGCCAGAACCCGCCGAGCGGGTCGTTGCGCCGGCGCAGCGCCGAGCGGACCCGCGGATCGTCCTGGAAGCGGGTCGGTGCCTCGTCCCGCAGCGCGGCGACGAGACCGGCCGCCTTGGCACGTGTCTCGGCCGCTTCGGACACCGGATCGGAGTGGCGTACGAGGGTGGCGCCGACGCCGATCGAGAGGTGCCCGGCGCGGTCGATGTCGGCGGTACGGATCAGGATGGCCGAGTCGAGGGTCCGCGCGCCGTGCTCGTCCCTGCCGATGAGCGCGGCGACGCCGCTGTAGTAGCCGCGGCCGACCGGCTCGTACCTGGCGATGACGCGGCAGGCGCTCTCCAGCGGGCTGCCGGTGACGGTCGGGGCGAACAGCGTCTCGCGGAGGATGTCCTGCGGCGCGCGGGTCGTGCGGCCCTCGATGAGGTACTCGGTGTGGGCGAGCCGGGACATCTCCTTCAGGTAGGGCCCCACGACGCGCACGTGGTCGGAGCAGACCCGGCTCATCATCTTGAGCTCCTCGTCCACGACCATGTACAGCTCGTCGGCCTCCTTGCGGTCGGCGAGGAAGTCCAGGACGCCGGAGAGGGTCGGGCCGCCGGCCGGATAGCGGTAGGTGCCGCTGATCGGGTTCATCACGGCGGTGCCGTCGCGCAGGCTCACGTGCCGCTCCGGCGAGGCGCCGACGAAGGTCCGCTCACCGGTGTGGATCACGAAGGTCCAGTACGCCGCCGACTCCCGTGCCAGGAGCCGCCGGAACAGGGCCAGCGCGCTGGGTACGCCGTAGTCGGCGATCTCGGCGACGAAGGAACGCTTGATGACGAAGTTCGCGCCCTGCCCGGTGCCGATCTCGTCCGCGATCACGCGGCTCACGATGTCGGCGTAGTCGTCGTCGGACACGTCGAAGTGCCCGCCGCTCATCCGGATCCCGTGGTCCGGCACGCGGGCCAGGACGTCCGCGAGCGGCACCGTCGCCTGGTCGCGCACCGTCAGCGCGAGCAGCGGCGTCCCGTCGTCGGCGCAGTCGAAGCCGCGCTCCGCGACCTGCCGGAAGGGCACGACGGCCAGCACCTCGTGGTGAGCGGTGCCGGTCCTCCGCGCGGCCGGCGGCAGGGGCAGCGCGTCCAGGGTGGCGTGTGCGGACACCTCGCCCGTCAGGACGTCCACGACGCCGTGCCCCGCCGTCTTGGGGCGGTGCAGCAGGGCGAAGGCTCCGGGCACGGCCGACAGCACGTGCCCGAGCAGGTCGGCGGACGGGACGCCGCTCATTCGAGGATCTCCTTCGCGGTGGTGACGACGGCGCAGGTGCGCGCCGCGTACTCCAGGGCCATGCGGTGCTCGTCGGCGCCGAAGTCGGCGACGGCGTCGGCCACGAGGAACGTCTCGATGTCGTGGGTGTAGGCCTCCACGGCGCTCGCCAGCACCCCCACATGCGCGTACACGCCGCACACGATGAGCTGATCGCGGCCGTGCCGACGCATGCGCTCAAGCAGGTCGGACTTGAAGAAGGCGCTGTAGCGCCACTTGGTGAACACCCAGTCGCCGTCGGCCGGGGTCAGCGGCTCGACCACCTCGCGGTCGGCGGGATCGACGTGCATGCCGGGACCCCAGAAGTCGTTGAGCAGTCCGCGCTCCTCGGGCGTCATACCGCCCGGCTGTGCTGTGTAGGCGACGGGTATGCCGGTGCGGGCGCAGTGCTCGCGCAGCGCCGCGGTGTTGCGGACGAGGTCGGCGCGCAGGGCGTCGGGCAGCGGCCGCAGGAAGTAGCGCTGCATGTCGTGCACGAGCAACACGGCCCGGTCGGGGTCGACCGTCCAACGGGGTATGCGGGCGGGCAGGTCGCCGCTGGTCGGCATCGGGTAGGGCGCGATGGGCGGGATGCCAGGCATGGCGGTCCTTTCGGAGGGGGCGGGAGCGGGGGCACGCACGCGTCGGCTCTAGGCGCCGAGGGTGGCTCCGCCGTCGACCGTCAGGTCGTGCAGGGTGATGTGCGCCGCCGCGTCGGACAGCAGGAACACCACGGCGTCGGCGATGTTCTCGGGCCGGGCGATCCGGCCCAGCGGAATGCCCAGGCGGTACACCTCGGGGCGGCCCCGGACGGTGGCCTCGCGGCCGGACGCGTCCTGCCACATCGAGCTGAGCATCGGGGTATCGGTCGATCCCGGCCCCACGACGTTGCAGCGGATGCCGTACGGGGCGAGCTCGACCCCGAGGGACTTGGTGAACTGGGCGGCCGCCGCCTTGGACGCGGCGTAAGCGGCCATCTCGGCGCGCGGGGTGCGGGCCGCGTTGGAGGCCACCGTCACGATCGCTCCCGTACGGCGGGGCACCATCCGCTCCGCCACGGCCCGGGACAGGTGGAAGACGCCGGTCGTGTTCACCGCGAACGTGCGGGCCCACTCCTCGTCGCCGAAACCGATGACCGTGCCGAGGTGCAGCACCCCGGCCGCGTTGACGAGGAAGTCGACGGGGCCGAGGGTCCGCTCGACGGTGTCGACCAGGGTCCGCACGGCATCGGCGTCCGTGACGTCGGCGGGGAACGCCGTCACCGCGTGCCCGGCCGCGTTCGCCTCGGCGGCCCGCTGCTGGAGTCGGTGCGCGTCGCGGTCGACCGCGGCGACCCTGACGCCTCTCCCGGCGAGGGCCGCGGCGACCGCGCCGCCGATCCCGCCCGCCGCTCCCGTGACGATGGCTGTCTTGTCCTGCATGGTGTTCCTTCCGTGTCTCAGGGCCGCCACGCCGCCACGACGGCGGTCGCCTGGGCGGGGTTGAGCCGGGGGTCGCAGAGGCTGGTGTACGCGCCGGTCGGCTCCCCGCCGGCCGTGGCGGGGCCGCCCGGCAGGCATTCGAGGACGTCGTCCGGTGTGGTCTCCAGATGCAGTCCACCGGCGATGCCGCCCGCCGCGCGCACGGCTGCCTGGAACGCCTCGATCTCCTGCCGGACGGTGTCCGTGTAGCGCCGCTTGCGCCCGTCGGGGGCCGAGACGGTGTTGCCGTGCAGGGGATCGGTGAGCCAGATCGCCGGGTGCCCCTGGGCGTGGACGGCGGCGACCAGGCGCGGCAGGACGTCGGCCGCCCGGTCCGCGCCCGTGCGGGCGATCAGGGTCAGCCGACCGGGCTCCCGCAGCGGGTCGAGGCGCTCGCACAGGCGGACCAGCTCGTCGGCGGTCATGCCCGGGCCTACTTTGCAGGCCACCGGGTTGACCACTTCGGCGAGCAGCGCCACGTGCGCGCCGTCCAGGCCGCGTGTGCGCTCACCGATCCACGGGAAGTGCGTCGAGGCGAGCAGCAGGCCGCCGTCCTCGGTGCGGCGCAGCATGGGCAGTTCGTAGTCGAGCAGCAGGGCCTCGTGGCTGGTCCACACCCGGGGCTCGGCCCCGGCGGCGCGCCGGGTCCCGGTCCATCCGAGGTGGCCCATGATGTCGTCGGCGGCCATGTAGCCCGTGAGCAGCCGCAGTGGGTCCGGGCGGCGGCTCTCCGGGTCGGGCTCGGGGCCGTTGACCATGTGGCCCCGGTACACGGGCAGTTCACGCCCGGCGACCGTCTCGGTCGGCTGCGAGCGCGGTTTGCCGAACTGCCCCGCCAGTCGTCCCACCCGGATCACCGGACGGCCCGTGGTCAGCTTGAGCGCTCCGGCCAGCAGGTCCAGGACGGCACACTTGCGTGCGACGTGCCGGGCCGTGCAGTCGTCAGGGTCCTCGGCGCAGTCACCGGCCTGGACCACATGGGCCTCGCCGGCGGCGACCTCGGCGAGGCGCGACCGCAAGGCCGCCACGTCCTCGGCCCGTACGAGGGCGGGGCGCGCGGCGAGTTCCCTGCGCACCCGCGCCACTTGGGCCGGGTCCTCCCAGAGCGGCTGCTGCAGGGCCTCCTTGTACCGGAGGTCGAGCAGGGCGTTGTCCACTGATGTCTCTCCCATGCGAGCTGATGGCGTACGACGGTCGGGAGGGCCGGTCACACGACCAGTCCGCCGTCGACGCCGAGGACCTGGCCGGTGATGTACGCGGCGCGGTCGGAGGCGAGAAAGGCGACGAGGTGGGCGACGTCGTCGGGGGCGCCGAACCGGGCCAGCGGTATGCGTTCCCTGAGCCGGTCGCGTGCCGTGTCCCCCAGCGCCGCGGTCATGTCGGTGTCGATGAAGCCGGGGGCGACGACGTTGGCGCGTACGCCGTAGGGGCCGCACTCCTTGGCGAGGGCCCGGGTGAAGCCGATGATTCCGGCCTTCGACGCGGAGTAGTTGGTCTGGGTGGCGTTGCCGTACACGCCGGCGACGGAGGACAGCGTGATGACGCTGCCGGTCTTCCGGCGCATCATGCGGTAGATCGCGGCCCGGCAGATCGCGTAGGTGCCGTCGAGGTTGGTGGACAGCACGTCGCGCCACTCGGTGTCCTCCATGAGAGCGAGGGGCCGGTCCCGGGTGATACCCGCGCCGCTGACCACCGTGTGCACCGGGCCGAGTTCGCGTTCCGTCTCGGCGACGAACTCCCGTGCCCGCACGGGGTCGGTGACGTCGACGGCGCCGAGGTGCACGCGGGCTCCGGCCGCGACCGCCGTGTCGGCCGCTTCCTTCGCGGCGGCTTCGTTCGAGCGGTAGCAGAACGCCACGTCGTGGCCTTCCCTGGCGAGTCGTGCCACGACAGCTCGTCCGATGCCGCGGGAGCCGCCGGTGACCAGGGCCACGGGCCGGGCCGTGGCGGGGGCGGACGGCGCGCTCATGCGGCCGCGAGCTTGCGCCGGACCAGCTCGTGCACGCCGCCCAGGGTGCTGATGCTCTTGAGCTCCTCGTCGGTGACGTCGACGCCGTAGCGGTCTTCCAGGCGGGTGGCGATCTCCAGGGTGATGAGGGAGTCCATGCCCAGGTCCCGCGTGAAGTGGGCGTCGTCCGTGATCTCCTCGGGCGCGAGCTCGAAGGTGACGGCCATCAGCGCGCGCAGTTCTTCCAGGTCGACGGGGGTGGAGGTGCTGTGGGACATGTGTGGTTCCTTGTCTCTCAAAAGAACGGGAGAAGGACGGGAAGGGGGTGGGGGACGGCCGGGGAGAGTCAGGCGGCCGTACGGGGCGGCGTGAAGGCCACCGCGGCTGACGCGTCCGCCGCGTGGGCGGTGGCGAGCACCAGGCCGTCGCCCCCGCCGTCGAAGTGGGCGACCGCGGCGGCGCACTGCAGGACGCCGAGCGCTCCGCCGCACTCCCCCAAGGTCTGCCGCAGCGCGACGACCGGCGTGTCCGGCGGCAGGTGCGCCCGGTCGGGTTCCGGTGAGCCGGTCAGCCACAGGCCGACCGGTCCGGCGCCGGGGTCGAGCACCGTGTGCAGGACGTCGGCGGGGTGGCGGCCGCGGTCGTGGCCCCGCCACACGGCACGTGCCCGGCCGCGGCGCCCGGCCGCGTGCGCGGCGGATTCCAGTACGACGGTGGCCGCGCCGTCCACGGCCCGGGCGCCCAACAGCTTGTGCACCACGTCGTTGTGCGGTTCGACGCCCGTGACGACGACGGTGTCGGCGCGGTCGGCGGCGATCAGGTTGCGGCCCCACTGAAGCGCGTCGAGGCCGCTCGTCGTGCCGTTGCTGAGGGTCACCGCGGGGCCGCGCAGGCCGAAGGCGCCGGCGATCCACCCCGCGATGGCGCTGGTGGAGGTCTGCGGCAGGCCCGTCGCGCTCAGCGCGCGCGAGGTGTGCCGCGCGGCCGTGTCGACGTAGGCGCAGACGCTGTCGAGGTTGCCGGTGTTGGAGCTGACGACGACGGCGGTGCGCGCGCCGTCGAACCGCGGACCGTCGGGCCCGTACAACCCGGCGTCGCGCAGCGCCGGTTCGACCGCGCGCAGGGCGAGACGGGTCGCGCGGTCCTTGTGCCGCAGGTCGCGGCCCTTGAGGGCGGTCTCCGGGTCGAACGGCTCACCGCCGTCGGTCGAGTACAGGAGGTCTGCCGGGCCGGTGAGGCCGGGCACGGCGAGTCCCGCTCCGGTCACCACCACGGCGGACGGCTGTGCCGTCGGTTCGTTGTTCACGCCTTCTCCACCACCGCTACGGCGTTGATGCCGCCGAATCCGAACGCGTTGACCTGGGCGAGGTCGATCCGTGCGGGCGCTCCGGCGCCGTGCACCAGGCGCAGCCCCGCCGCCTCGTCGATCGGGTCGCTCAGTCCGATGACCGGCGGCACGGTGCCGTGCCGCATGCTCAGCACGGCCATCACCAGGCTCAGCAGCCCGGAGCCGCCGAGCGTGTGGCCCACCCCCGACTTGATCGCCGTCATGAGGGGGCCTGGTCTGTCCGCGTCCGCGTCGGCGAAGAACTCGGACATGACCGCCGCCTCGGTCTCGTCGTTGCGGGCGGTGCCCGTGCCGTGCAGCATCACCAGGTCGATGGCGTCGGGGCTCACCCCGGCCCGCCGGTGGGCGTCCCGGACACCTGCCGCGATACCGGCCGGGTCGGGAGCCGTCGGGTGGCCCGCGTCGCAGTTGAGGCCGACCGCCCGCAACCGCGCCGCGGCACTCCCCCGTCCCGCTCCGGCACGCGTCAGCACCACGGCGACGGCGCCTTCTCCCATGACCATGCCCTTGTGCGCGCGGTCGAAGGGCCGTGCGGCGTCGGGCACCAGTGTCTGGGCGCGGTCCATGGCGGCGAAGGTCGACTCCGCGATGGAGTCGGTGCCCGCCACGACGACCGTGTCGGCCTGCGACAGGGCGATCATGTCGGTGGCCATGCCGAGGGCGTACAGGGACGCGGCGCAGGCGTTGGCGAAGGTGTAACTCGTCGTCGCGCCGAAGCGGCGCCGCAGAGCCGTCCCGAAGTGCAGTTCGTCGACCGGCACAGGGGGTCCGCCGCGCCACCACAGCTCGACGCTGCGCTGTTCGCGCAAGGTGGTACCGACCAATACCGGGATGTCACCGAGGTCGTCGCCGAGCCCGGCGTCGGCGACGGCCTGCTCGACCGCCGTGAGGAGCCAGCCGGTGGCGCGCAGCGGCCGGTCGCCGTCGGCACCCCGGTCGTCGATCTCGTACGCGTGACCCGCCCGGTACGCCGCCGGGTCGAAGCAGCGGACCCGCCCGCGGCCGTCGCGCCCCGCGCACAGCGCGTCGTACGTGGCGCGGGCGTCCGCGCCGACACTGCTGACGGCGCCAAGGCCGGTGATGTCCCAGGTCATGTGCCGGCCACCTGTCCCCGCAGGGCGTGCACCGCGATCTTGCCGCTGCCGGTGGTGGGCAGCCGGCTGAACAGCTCCACGCGGGAAGGCCGCTTGTGGGCGGGCAGGTGGCGTCGCGCGGCGGTGACCACCCGGCGGCGCAGCCCCGTGGGGTCGGTGCCGTCGGCTGGCTGCACGCAGGCCACCGCCTGCTCCAGGCCGTCCGCGTCCCGGCCGGCGACGACCGCGCAGGCCGCGACGCCCTCGACGGCGCGCAGCACGTTCTCGATCTCGGCGGGTACGACTTTGTAGCCACCGATGTTGAGGATGTCGTCCGCCCGGCACAGGTACGTGAAGGACCCGTCCGGGGCGCGCCGCACCAGGTCGCCGGTGTAGGCGCCGCCGTCGGCGAAGGCCGTGCGGTCGGCGTCGGCCCGGTTGACGTATCCGAGGGCGACCGTGGCCCCGGCGATGTGGAGCCGTCCGTCCTGCCCGACGGGCAGTTCGGCCCCGTCGTCGTCCAGGACACGGGCGCGTACGCCCGGGACGGGGAGGCCGAGTGTGCCCTCCACCGTGCGGTCCCGCGGCGTGACGAGGGCGACGTGCATGAGTTCGGTGGCGCCGAAGCAGTTCACGAGCGGGGCACCGAACGCCGACCGGATCCGCTCGGTGAGCGGCGGCGGACAGTCCTCCCCCGCGGTCGTGCACAGCCGCACGGTGTCGTACGCGTCCTTCTCCTGGCCGGGCAGCGCCAGCAGCGCCGCGTAGAGGCGGGGTACGGAGCAGAACACGGTGGGCCGGTGCGTGCTGAGGGCGTCGGCCGCCACGTAGGGGTCCACCGCCCCGCGGATCAGGGCCGCGCCGGCCCCGGCCGCGAGAACGCACAGCACCGCGTTGCCGAAACCGTAGCCGAAGGAGAGCCGGGCCGTGGTCAGGAGCAGGTCGTCGGGGCGCAGGCCCAGTTCACCGCCGAAGCCCTCGACCATGGCGACCAGGCCGGCCGCGGAATGCCGTACGCCCTTGGGGTTTCCGGTACTTCCCGAGGTGTACTGGACGAGGGCCTCGGCGTCCGCGGGCCACCGGAAGGGGGGCGGGGCGGCACCGGGTCGCTCCTCGGCCGCGTCATGACGTGCCGTCAGTCTGCCGCGCAGGTCCTGCCCGTCGAAGCGGGTCCGCGACGCCAAGGCCGCGTGGAGGGCGTCCCGCAGGGTGTCGGAGCCGTCGACGTGCACCACGCGGGCTGCGCAGTCGTCCACCGTGAAGACGATGTCGCGGTGGTCGAGGAGAGGGCTCACCACGACGGGCACGGACCCGTGCCACCAGTGGCCGAGTACGGCCACCACCGTCGCGACGGAGTCCTCGGCCACCACCACGCCGCGCTCGGCGGGCAGGACGCCGGCCTCGCGCAGGTCTCCGGCGTAGTCGCGGGCAGCGGCGTACAGCTCGGCGTACGAAAGACGCCCCACGTCCGGGTCGACGTACGCCGTCGCGTCGCCGTTTCCGGTGGCGAGCCGGTGGCGCACCAGGCGCTCGACGAGGTCGTGTGCCGCCTCCGGACCGGGGACCGTGCCGTGGTCCGTATGGCGATCCGCCGCCGCGCTGCCGCCCGCGGCGGTGAGTGCGGCGAGCGCGTCGGCCACGGACCCGATCATCGCGGCCTGCTGCGGCGACAGCGCGGTGTGGAAGCTCTCCTGAACCCGCGTGATGGCCTCGACCTTCTCAAGAGAGGTCATACCGAGTTCATCCACCCACCGGTCGCTTTCGCCCACTTCGGACGGTTCCAATTCCAGAACCGTTGCCACGATCTCGCGCACCTTCTCGCCTGCGAGGTCTCTTCGCGTGGTCACTGGTGGATTCCCTTTCTGCCGGTGGCCGAAAAGTTAGCCCGTCGGCCTGGGCGCGCACCTCGCACGAACAAGTAGGCGCTCCGCCGACTCACCTACTCGTTCGAGTAGTTTCGGTGCCCACGGAACAGCGTCTAGCCTCGTCACAGACGTGGCGTGCCGCTCGGCGCGCATTGCTCCGCCACCCATCAAGGCCAGGTGAACATGCCGCTCACGACGCAATCCATGCTCGACCAGGACGCCCGCCAACGCATATACGAAGACGCGTCCGTAGGCGGTGGGAACGCGTGGCGAAAGGCTCTCGAACTCAGCCCGCATCCGGAACTGACGTGCTTGGTGGCCGACCGGCCCGTCATGAACCTCGACGGGATTCCGCAGTCGGAATTCAATGTGCGCCAGCTCGACGAACTCGCCGAATCCTGGGCGTCGTTCTACCGGGACCGGGGGGTGCGCCCCCGTGACCGGGTCGCGGTCTACATCGAGGACTCCTTCGACGACCAGCTCCAGTTGGCGGCGCTGGCCCGGCTCGGCGCCATCCCCCTGCTCATCAACGGCCGCATGGACCCCGAGCTCGCCCTCGGTCTGATGGCACGCACCGATCCCGTCGGCCTGTACACGGACGCCGCCCATCTCGCCCTGCTCGACGGGCGCCACGGCAAGCTCGCGGGCCTGCGCTGGACGGTCACCGGCGACGACGCGCGCGGCCTGGGCCGCAGGACGCTGCCCTCGGGGGCGCGGTACCGGCACGGCGACGACGACCCGGTCTTCCTTTGCCACTCCTCCGGGACGACGGGCAACCCGAAGCCGGTCATCTGGGCCCACAAGCAGAGCCTGGCCGGGCCGGGTTGGCGTCTGTCCGTGCCCGAGGACCCGACGGTGATGCTGTCGGCGGTGCCGCAGTCGCACTCGTCGGCGATCGCGTACACCTTCTACTCGCTGCTGTGCGGCCTGCCGCTGATCTCCTTCTCCGACCAGAGCGGGGCGGGGGTGGCGCGGGGCGCCCGCGAGCACCGGCCGACCCGCATCCTGGCGTTCAACCAGACGTACTCGGAACTCGCCGCCATGGACCTGGACGCCGAGGACTTCACGTCGGTCCGTGAGTGGCAGAACACCGGGGACTCGGCGCACGACGCCCACATCCGCAAGCTGATCCGCTACGGCCACCACCTCGTGGACGGCGAACGCCGGCCGGGTTCCGTCTTCAGCGACGGCCTCGGCTCCTCGGAGCTGGGGTGGGCCACGCTGCGCCGCTACGTCACCCAGGACACCCCGCCCCGGCCCCGCTTCCTCGGCAACCCGGTACCCGCCGGTGAGGTGGCGGTGTTGCGCGAGGACGGCACCCCGGCCGCCGACGGCGAGGTCGGCCTGTTCGCCCTGCGCAGCAACTCCGTCATCCCCGGCTACTGGAACGACGCCGACACGTACTACCGCAGCAAGCTGGCCGGTTACTGGCTGTCGGGCGACCTCGCCTACCGGGAAGGCGACGACTTCTTCCACATCGACCGCGCGGTGGACGCGATCCACACGCCCGAGGGCCCCGGCTACTCGGTGCTGATGGAGGAGATCCTCCTGCTGGCCCTGCCCGAGGTGACCGACTGCGCGGTCGCCGCGGGCCACCGGGGCGGCGTCCCCGCTCCGGTCGCCGTGGTCAGGGCGCCCAAGGACGCGGACCCCGCGGAGCTGCTCGCCCGCGCCAACGCCGGGCTCCGCGAGGCCGGTCAGCCGCCCTTGGCGCTCTTGGAGCTGGCCCGGGACGCCGCCGACATCCCCATCGGATCCACCGGCAAGGTCCTCAAGCGCGTGCTGCGCGAGCGGTACGCGGACCTCGACGCCTACGCCGCGTCGGCCACCGGCCGGTTCGCCGCCGACACGAAGGACGCCACGGCCCGATGACCCGCTCCCCCCACCCCGGGACGGGCGAGTCCGCCGACCTGTCGGCGTGGATCACCCGGCCCGGCGCCCCCGAGACGCTCGCCGCGCGCATGGGCATCGAGCTCGTCGAGGCATCGCCCGAACGGCTCGTCGCCACCATGCCGGTGGCAGGCAACAAGCAGTTGTACGGGATGCTGCACGGCGGTGCCTCCGTGGTGCTCGCCGAGACGCTCGGTTCGATCGGCGCGGCGCTGCACGCCGGCGGCGGCCACATCGCCCTGGGCGTCGACGTCAACGCCACGCACCACCGGCCGGTGCGCAGCGGCATCGTCACCGGCGTGGCCACGGCCCTCGCACTCGGCCCGACGTCGGCCTCGTACGACGTGGTCATCACCGACGAGGCCGGACGACGCACGTGCTCCGCCCGGATCACCGTCGCCCCCAACACCGCTCAGCGCATGCAACGAGGTAGGAAATGACCGACGCGGCTCCCCCCACCACCGCGCAGACCCAGCAGGCCGACGTCCCGGCCCGCCGCGGCCCGTCCGCCGCCGCGGTGCTGACCGTCCTGCTGGCGGGCACGTTCATCGCCCAGTTCGACTTCTTCGTCGTGAACGTGGCGGCCCCCTCCCTGAAGGCCGACCTCGGCGCCGGGGCCACGGCACTCGAACTCATCGTGGGCGGCTACGCGTTCGCCCTCGCCAGCGGCATGATCACGGGCGGGCGGCTCGGCGACCTCTACGGGCACCGCAGGCTGTTCGCGCTCGGCATGGCCGGATTCGGTCTCGCCTCACTGCTGTGCGGCATCGCCGCCAGTCCGGGGCAGCTCATCGCGGCTCGTCTCTTCCAGGGGCTGACCGCCGCCATGCTGGCCCCTCAGGTCCTCGCGACGATCACGGCCACGTTCACTCCGGCGCAGCGGCCCCGGGCCATCGCCTCGTACGGCGTGACGGCCGGCATCGGCTCGATCGCGGGGCAACTCCTTGGCGGGCTGCTTCTGGACGCCGATATCGCGGGTCTCGGCTGGCGTGTCATCTTCCTGGTGAACGTGCCCGTGTGCGCCGTGGTCGCGCTGCTCGCCCCGCGTGTGCTGCCGAAGGCCGAGACGGGCCGGCGCACGGGCATCGACCCGGTGGGCGCGGCCGGCATCAGCGTCGCCCTCGCGCTGGTCCTGGTTCCGCTGGCGCTCGGGCACTCGTCGGGCTGGCCGGCGTGGACCTGGCTGTCCATGGCGGGCGGCGTGGCCCTGGGTGCGCCGGCTCTGTGGTGGGAGCGGGCCCTGGCCGCACGGGGCGGCTCACCGGTCCTCGACCTGACCCTGTTCCACGGCTCGTCCTTCCGCGCCGGAATCATCGCGAGCGCGGCCTTCTACATCTACTTCGGCAGCTTCATCTTCACGCTCACGCTGCTGTTGCAGGGCGGCCTCTCACTCAGCCCGGTGGAGGCGGGTCTGGCCTTCACACCGATGGGGCTCAGCTACATGGTGACGTCCATGATCGGCAAGCGCCTGACGGCCCGGTTCGGTATGAACGCCCTGATCGTGGGCGCGGCGGTGACCGCTGCCGGCCTGCTGGCGCTGCTGCTGCGCGTGCGGTCGGCCGGTGCGGACACCGAGGTCGTCTGGATCTGCGGCTGTCTGTGCCTGGTGGGTCTGGGCAACGGGGTCGTGCTGCCCTCCCTGATCGGCGCGGCGCTCCTTGACGTGCCGCCGCGGAAGGCGGGCATGGCGTCGGGGGCGCTCACCACGGCGCAGCAGTTCGCGAGTTCGGCCGGTATCGCCGTCGTCGGCGCGGTGTTCTTCACCACCGCCGGGGACCGGTCACCGGGCGCCGGCTATCCGGACGCGATGGTGGCGGCCACCTCCGTGTGCGTGTTCATGCTCCTCATCGTCATGGCCATGATGTGGGTGTTCCGTCGCATCACCGCGCGGGAGTCCACCCCGGTATCCACGCGGGAACCCGGCCGGGAGCGGTAGGCAGACGATCACCCGTATCCGCGACGCATCACGCGTGTATCACCACGGCATCCATCACGCTCATCACGGCCTCCAGCGCTTGTTGGTCCCCAGGGGGACCAGCAGACTCACCGGGCACACACCGGAACCGGCCGAACAGAGCTGATGGATGTCTCGCATGCTGGACCACGCTGCACCGCACGAACCCCGACTCGACACGACCACGAGGAACGCGACGACCGCGACGGGCACGAAGACCGTGCCTGGCGCGAAGACCGTGCCCGGCGCGGCCGTCGGCGATCTCTCGGAATCCGCCCGGCAGTTCGCGCAGGCGGCCGCACTCGTCGGTGACGTGTTCAGTCTTCAGGAGATCGCCAGGGTGCAGTCGGTGACGACCCTGTCGATGCTGCCCGCCCTTGAGGAGACGATCTCCGCCGGGCTCATCCGGTTCTCCGGCGACCGTCTCGCCTTCCGGTCCCCCGACACGCGCCGGGCGCTCAACGCCAGGATCCCGGCACCGGTACGGCGGACACTGCTGCGCGACGTCACCGCTCCCCGCCCGGCGCGGCAGCCGTTCCCGAACGCCCATGGCGCTTCGGACTCCTTGGTGTCCGCCCTGTTCTTGTCCCAGGACAGTCCGGACCACCCTCTCGACGTGCGGACCGAGGCGGCGATGCGCCAGGCGCTGGTCGAGGCGCTCTCCCCGGCTCGCGACAGCGGACCGGCGGAGGCGGAGGCCGCCCTGGTGCTCTCCCTGTTCGGCCATGACGAGCAGGGGAAGCGGGACCGTGCCCGGGCCATCGTCATGAAGGAGCGGCAGGGGGCCGCGTCGGTCGTCGCGGCGGTGGTCCTGTCGAACCTGGAGTGGGCGGCCGGGCAGCTCGACGAGGGGCTGGCCTGGGGGCGTGAGGCGCTGCGTGCCGACCATGGAACCCTGCCTGCCGCCTGGCGCCCGTACCCCCCGCTCGCCCTGGCCGTGAAGCTGGTCCAGCTGGGGCACTTCGCCGAGGCGGAGGCCGAGCTGACCCGGAGCCGGGACCTGGCCGAAGGGCTGCGCCACCGGCGCGCGCTGGCGGAGGCGGGCATCGTGCGCGGCCGGCTGCTGCTCGGGACGGGCCGTACGGACGCCGCGGAGGCCGAGGTGAGCGCCGGGGTCGCGCTCGCGCAGCGTGCCCAGGCCCATCTGGCCGCGTCGCAGGGCCTGTCCCTGCTGTCGCTGCTCTCACTGGCCCGAGGTCACCAGGGTGAGGCGGCCGACCAGGTGTGGCGGGCACGCATGGAACTCGTCGCCCAGCCCGGCGCGTTCCCCTCGCTGCGGCACAGCTGGGCCGACTTCCTGGTGGCCACGAGCGGCATGGACGCACGTGGCTCGGTGGACCTCCTGGTGGAGCGGTTCCCCTCGCTGCTGACCAGCCCTTCCCTGTTCCTGCGCGACCCAGGCGCCGCGGCCCGCCTGGTGCGGCTGAGCCGCGCCGCGGGTGAGAACTCGCTGGCCGCGGCGGTCACGCGCCGCGTCGAACGGCTCGCGGAGCAGAACCCGCGGCACCCCGGCCTCGCCGCCGCGGCGGGACACGCGTGGGGCCTGCTGCACCAAGATGCCGACGCCCTGGAGTACGCGGCCGCCGAGCACCGTGCGCCCTGGGCCGCCGCCGCGGCGAGCGAGGACCTGGGGCTCCTGTTGGTCGAACGGCACGGGCCCGGCAGCGGTGCGGCACTGCGGCACCTGCGGGCAGCGGCGGAGCGGTACCGCGCCATCGGCTCACTGTCCGCGCTCGCCCGCCTCGAACCGCTGCTCCGTGCGGCCCGCGAGAGCCGGCCCGAGCCCGCCGGGGCTCCGTCGCGCCCGGAGCGTGCCGAGGCGCCGGCCGGCGCCGTACTGACCGCGGCCGAGCGCCGTATCGCCCACCTCGTGGCCGAAGGCCTGACCAACAAGCAGGTGGCCAACCGGGTTTCGTGCTCGCCGCACACCGTCAACTACCACCTCCGTCAGATCTTCCGGAAGCTCGACGTGACCTCGCGCGTGGAACTGGCCCGATTGATGCGCTGAGGACCGCCGGCCGCGGCCACCCCTTCCCCTTTCCATTGCCTTGCCCCGCCTTTCCCCTGGGGCGTTCGATAGCCGGAAAATGGCATATTCCTGCAACTCGCCCAGCTCTTAGTTGCCTGAGACACCTTCCAGGTTTACCGCCTTCAACAATTTATCGATGTGACACTCGCCACACACCATTACCCGCCAGTACGGATGTAGCGTTGCGTCGCCCAATGCACCACCCACGGGGGAGTCAAAATGCAGCCGGACGATATTTTTGGCGAATTCTCTTTCGACCTCCTGGGCCCGCTGGAATTCCGTACGAAGGGTCAAGAGGTACCCATCGCCGGAGTGCGCCAGCAAACACTCCTCGCGCTGCTCCTGCTGGATGTAGGCAAGACCATCAGCGGCAGCCGGCTGATCGAGGGCATCTGGGGCGGCCGGGCTCCGGAGACGGCGGAGGCACAGCTGCGCATCTGCGTGTCCCGGCTCCGACGCCGCCTGGCCGACGGCGGCCTGCGGAACGTGATCAGCACGGAGAGCCAGGGCTACCGCCTGAACCTGCCCGAGAGCCGCGTCGACGTGCACCGCTTCCGCAGCGCGCTGGAGCGTGCCGGGCGGGCCGAGGCCGACGGCGACGCCGCCGAGGCCGTGCGGCTGCTGCGTGCGGCGCTCGCCCTGTGGCGCGGGCCCGCCGCCGAAGGCCTGACCGGCCCCCTCGTCCGGGCCGCCGCGGCCCGCCTCGACGAGGAGCGGGCGAGCGCCCTGGAGCGCTGCTTCGGCCTGGAGCTCCAGCTGGGCCGGCACCACCGCATCGTCCCGGAACTGACGGCCAGCGCCGCCGAGCACCCCTTCCGTGAACGCCTGCAGTCCCAGCTCATCACCGCCCTTTACCATTCGGGCCGCCAGGCGGACGCGTTGAACGCCTATCGGGACATGAAACGCCGCTTCGCGGAAGAACTCGGAATGGATCCATCACATCGCCTTCGCGCTCTGGAAGTGAAAATTCTGAAGCAGAATCCAGAGCTGAAGGACGAAGATTCCGCACTGTCACACAATGCCCAGACCCGGCTGGCCCTGCTGGAACGAGAAAACGCCTCGCTCCGTGCGGAAAGGCAGCGCATCGGCCGCCTCATGGCCCGGCTCATGGGCCCGCACGGCGCGCGAGTGCGCTCGTAATACCGCAACGCGCAACACGTGACACCTCCCACGCAACACACCAGTTCCCGTCTTCAGCTCCCCAGGAAGAGTGCATTCATGGTTTCGCAGGATCGGCGCACGAACGGCAGCCGCGCGTCGCGCATCGTGCTGTGGACCGGCGTGGTCGTCGCCGGGACCGCGGGGTGGGCGGTACTCGCCCTCTCCCGCGGTGAACACATCAGCGCCGCATGGCTGTTGCTGGCCGCGCTGTGCACGTACGCGATCGCCCACCGCTTCTACGCCCGGTGGATCGCCCGCAGGGTGCTGCGCACGGACGACGAACGCCGGACCCCGGCGGAGCGCCTGGACGACGGCGTCGACTTCGTGCCCACCGACCGCCGCGTCCTGTTCGGCCACCACTTCGCGGCCATCGCCGGGGCGGGGCCGCTGGTGGGGCCGGTCCTCGCCGCGCAGATGGGTTATCTGCCCAGCACCGTGTGGATCGTTGTCGGGGCCGTGTTCGCCGGCGCCGTCCAGGACATGGTGACGCTCTTCCTTTCGGTACGGCGTGACGGCCGGGGCCTGGGCCAGATGGCACGTGACGAGATAGGCCCGGTCGGTGGCGTGGCGGCGATCCTCGCCGTCTTCGCCATCATGATCATCCTGCTCGCGGTGCTCGCCCTGGTCGTCGTCAACGCCCTCGCCGACTCCCCCTGGGGCGCCTTCTCCCTCGCGATGACTCTGCCGATCGCGCTGTTCATGGGGTTCTGGCTCCGCGTCGTACGGCCCGGGAAGGTACTGGAGACCAGCGCCATCGGCGGGGTGCTCCTGCTGTTCGCGATCATCGGCGGCGACTGGGTCAGCCGCACGCCCGCCCTGGCGGACGCGTTCACCCTCACCCCCTCCACCATTGTGTGGATCCTCATCGGGTACGGATTCATCGCGAGCGTCCTGCCGGTGTGGCTGCTGCTGGCACCGCGCGACTACCTCTCCACCTTCATGAAGGTCGGCGTCATCGGGCTGATGGCCGTGGGAGCGGTGCTGGCGCTGCCGCGTATGCAGGCGGAGCCGATCACACGGTTCGCTCACCAGGGCACCGGTCCGGTCTTCTCCGGCAGCCTGTTCCCCTTCCTGTTCATCACCATCGCCTGCGGCGCCCTGTCGGGCTTCCACGCCCTGATCTCCTCCGGTACGACGCCCAAGCTGGTGCGGCGCGAGTCGGACGTACGACTCGTCGGGTACGGGGCGATGCTCACGGAGTCCTTCGTCGCGCTCATGGCGTTGATCGCCGCGTGCGTCCTGGACCCCGGCCTGTATTACGCGGTCAACTCGCCCGCCGCGATGCTCGGTTCGACAGCGGAGTCAGCGGCGGAAGCCGTGCGGCACCTCGGGTTCACCATCACTCCGGAGGCGCTGCACCAGGTCGCGTCGTCAGTCGGCGAGCACTCCGTGGTGGCCCGCACCGGTGGCGCTCCCACCTTCGCGCTCGGACTGTCGCACATCCTCTCGGAGGCGTTCGGCGGTGAGGCGATGCGGGCCTTCTGGTATCACTTCGCGATCATGTTCGAGGCACTGTTCATCCTCACGACCGTCGACGCGGGGACCCGCGTGGGCCGCTTCATGCTCCAGGACGCCCTCGGCAACGTCTGGCGCCCCATGCGCGACATCAGCTGGAAGCCCGGCATCTGGCTGTGCAGCGCGGCGGTCGTGGCGGCGTGGGGGTACTTCCTGCGAGCCGGTGTCGCCGACCCCCTGGGCGGCATCAACCAGCTCTTCCCGCTCTTCGGTATCGCCAACCAGTTGCTCGCCGCCATCGCCCTCTCCGTGTGCACGACCGTCCTGATCAAGCAAGGGCGCGTCCGCTGGGTCTGGGTCACCGCGATCCCGCTGGCCTGGGACGTCGTCGTGACACTTACCGCGAGCTGGCAGAAGGTGTTCTCCACCGACCCCGCGATCGGCTTCTTCGCCCAACGCCGGCGGTACGCCGACGCCTTGGACGAGGGGCGGCTGCTCGCTCCCGCCCACGACGCGGCCTCGATGCGTCAGATCGTCACGAACTCCACGCTCGACGGCGCGCTCACCGCGATCCTCGCCGTCCTCGTCGTCATCGTCGTGGCGGACGCCGTACGCGTGTGGTGCAAGGCTCTGCGGTCCCCGGACCCCCTGCCGACCTCGGAGACCCCCAAGACCCTGCGGACCACGTCGCCCGACGCGCCCTCTGCCGCACCGGCATCCGAGCCCGTCGCATGAGGCCGTTCGTCACGGCAGGCGCGGTGCTCCGCAAGGTGGGCGCATATCTGCGCGAAGTCTCGGGCGAGGCGGCCTTCGAGCGACAGTGCGCCGCCCACGCGGCCGGGCCCTTGTCCCCCGCCGCGCGCAGGGCCCTGTGGCGCGAACACACGCGGCGGACCGTCCGGGAGACAGCGCGGTGCTGCTGACCGGCCGGGTCAGCGGCTGACACCGCTGTGGGGGCCGACCGGCGCGTTCGGGGCCCCGGCGGGCGCCACCGCCCCGAACGCGCGGGCCACCGCGTCCCGTACGGCACTCTCCGTCGGGGCCGGCCTGTCCTGCTCCGCGGCCATCTCCGTCAGGGACGTCATCGCCACCTCGGGCAGCCCGCACGCCGTGAACCGCGTGAACGCGTCCAGGTCGGGTGCGATGTTGAGCGCGAAGCCGTGGCTCGTCACCTTGTTCCGGATGCGCATGCCGATCGACGCGAGCTTGTCGTGGCGCGGCGTCCACACGCCGACCAGGCTCTGCGCGCCCGGCGGCGTGTCGCGCCGCGTGGTCTCGAAGCCGAGCGAGGCCAGGGCACGGACGAGGCCGTTCTCCACCCAGCGCACGACATCGCCGGGGCCGCGCTCCCCCAGGTGCATGACCAGGTAGCCGATCAGCTGACCAGGACCGTGATACGTCGCCTGCCCGCCCCGGTCGACCTCGACCAACGGGAACGGGGAGTCGGCGCGGGGCAGTTCGTCCGGCGGCGTCCGGGAACCGTAGGTGATGACCGGCGGATGCGTCAGCAGAACCAGCCGGTCCTCGATCTCCCCCGCGCGGCGCCGCTCGACCCACCCCTTCATCGCCTCGGTCGCCTCGCCGTACGGCACCTCTCCCAGGTCCATGCGTTCGAGTACCCGCTCGGTCACTGCACGCCTCCCCAACTGGCCGGGCCTCCGCCCTGTTTGTATATGACACCGACCTTAGCTCGGCGGTGGAGCGTGGGCGCGGGGGTGGTGCGCGAGGTGTGGCCCTGGCCGCGTTGTACGGGGTCACGCCCGGGCCTCGCCTGGGTGCGGCGCCGCGCTCCGTAGCGATGGTCCGGCTAACGGATCCTGTTGAAGCAGAGCACTCGGCCGTTCTCGTCAGGCGTGGCGCTCGGGCACGCTGACTCCCCCTGCTCGGGACGTGACGGAGTCGGGCCGGATTCCTCCCAGCCGTATCGCTGCGGCTCTGCCGTGTCCTGCCACCACAGGGTCAGCCCACCCGCGGCGGCCACGAGGGCCAGCCATACGGCCACGACCCACCGCCATAACCTGCGGCGTCCCCTTACCGCCACGGCTCCGCCTCAACCACCGTGGACATCCGATGCGCGCCGCGACGCGCGAGCCGCGTCCCACAACGGGCGCTCGGCGATGTGGGGGTGGAGTGTGTACGGGTGTTCGGGCATGGGCCCACACTACGACCTCTGTCAGCCGGCGCACCCCTACCGGGAATCCGATCCCGACGGAGCGATGTTCCAGGAGCCGCGTGATTGGACGTACACAAGACCGGCTCTTCTCGGGGCGACGGCCTGTGCCGTGAACGACCCGTTCCCTACGCACAGCTGCGCCCCGAGAGTGAAGTCCGGGCGCAGCGCATGGAGCGAGAAAGCCGCCCCCTCGCGTTGAGTGATCCGCAGGGGTGTCCGACCGCCGGGATGCCGTAGGACGTAGGAGCCGGTCGATCCCAACGCTCCTTCCCCGAGCGGAATCTCCTCCGTCGGATGCAGCCAGACCCGCCACCGTCCCCTGGTATGCATCTGGAGGCGTATCGCCTCCCGGCCGTCGGCCCCGACCGGGACGATCGCCCGCGTCAGCGGTGAGCCGTGCGTGAGGATCCGCCTGGGCCGCCCTTTGTCGCCGGGCGGGCTGGTCAGCTCGACCCAGGAGTCCGCGGGCCGCTCCAGGTGGACCACCAACAAGGCAGGTTCTTGCGGGTCGTTGCGAAGCGGCTGGACTCCCGTGCTGCCGCGGCCCTCCCGGTGCTGCCGCGCACCGGTGTGCCCGGGCCATGTCTCGTAGGGGTCAGGAGACGCGAGCGATGAGGGAGGCGCAAGCGCGGAGGCCGGGCGATGCTCCGTGCGCCTTTCGCGCCCGTGCGGGCGGCGACGGTCGGATGCGAAGTCAGGTCGGGCTGCGGGGCGGACCACTGTTCCCGCAGTCCGGTCTCGATCGGCGCCACACCCTCCGCCAGGCGTACGGCATCGGCCGCACACAGGGCGATCATCCGAGCGGCACCCTCGGAGGGCGCCCAGCGGACCTCTACGGTCGACTGTCCGTGACGGGGATCGAAGAAGCACAGCGGACGCCGCCGCGACCGTGGCCGCCCTTCGAGCACGGCCTCTACACAGGCCAGCGCATGGCGCCCCTCATCGAGGGCGCGCAGCACGTCAGTGGCGTCCTGAAGGTTCCGGTCGCCGACGAGACTCCGTTTGGCCTGCTCGTACGCGTCCAGCGCCCGTTGGCAGTCAGCGAGGAGACCGGGATCGTTCTTGTGGTCCCCCGGCGCGAAGGAGTGCCCGGCGAGCATCTCGCCGAACGCCGTGATCTCCGCATCGACGCGGGCAAGCCCAGGCTCCCGCCTGCGTCCCCGCAAGAGACCGGTGATCGCTCCCACTATCCCGTCAGCCACGCAGGTGACTGTAATCGTTCGGTCGGTTCAGGTCCTCGCTTGCGAAAGGGGGGCCCTTCGCGTCTTCTCCCCCTGGGGTTGTCCACACCCCCTGTCAGGGGGGTTCCTCCATGGCCACACGCCGCTCGCCCATGACTCAATGATCTTGGGACGAGCGCACTGACCACACACTCTCTCCAGCCATGTGAGGCAACCACCATGAGGCACCTGCGAAACACCCTGGGCTCGGTGACGGCGATAGCCGTCGCGGCGACGCTGGCGATGCCCGTAGCCACCGCCTGGGCCGGTTCCGGCGACGACCGTGGCAGAGCCGGTTACGGCCGGGCGGACCTCCAGCGGGGCCTGGACGACATCGTCCGCAAGGACAAAGTGGTGGGCGCCGAGGCCACCTTGGCGGACGGAAGGCACCGCAGCTCCGTGCGGAGCGGAACCGCCGAACTCGGCACCGACCGGCCGGTGCCGGACCATGGCTACTTCCGAATGGGCAGCAACACCAAGACCTTCGTCTCCACCGTCGTACTGCAGCTGGTCGGCGAGGGCCGCATACGCCTGGACGACACCGTCCACCAGTGGCTGCCCGGAGTGGTCGAGGGCAACGGCCATGACGGCAGACGGATCACCGTACGGCAGTTGCTGCAACACACCAGCGGCCTGCCCGACTATGCCGCGGCACTCCCCGTCCTCGACGAGAAGAAGTTCCAGGAGCACCGCTTCGACCATTACGCGCCGCGCGACCTCGTCGGCCTGGCCCTGCGGGACAAGCCCCTCTTCGAGCCCGGCAAGGGCTGGGGCTACTCCAACACCGGTTACGTCCTGGCCGGGATGATCATCGAGGAGGCGACCGGCCGGCACTGGAGTGAGGAGGTCCGGGCCCGGATCATCGAACCCCTCGGACTCAAGCACACCTTCTCCCCGGGCAGGCGCACCGGCCTCCCCCAGCCGCACGCCAAGGGCTATCACCAGTTCAAGCCGGGTGGCCCGCTGATCGACAGCACCGAGTTGAGCATGACCTGGGGCGACGCGGCGGGCGACCTGATCACGACCCGGAACGACCTGACCCGCTTCTGGCAGAGGCTCCTCGGCGGCAAGCTGCTGAAGCCGCGGCAGATGGCGCAGATGCTCACGACGGTACCGGCCCCCGAAGAGGGCGAGACGTCGGTCAGGCAGGAAATGGGGCTCGGCATCTTCAAGACGCGGCTCAGCTGCGGCGGCAGCTACTGGGGGCACGGCGGGACCACCCTCGGTCATCTCAACGCCAACGGCTTCGTCGACAAAGGCAAGAAGGGGGTCATCGTGATGCGGACCACCAACATGGCGGCGGAGGACCGCGACGACCGCACCGACCAGTTCGTCGACAACGCTTTGTGCAACGTGAAGTGAGGGGACTCTGGACGGGCCGGGCGCGAACGGAGCACCTACCTCATGCGCGCCAAGAGAGGGCCGGTCCATGCAAGGGGCCCGTACGCGCGGACGCGTACGGGCCCCTTGATCGAGCGCTGGGCAGGCCTTGCACCTGCATTTCCCCGCAGGAAGCGGGGCGTCTTTCCTTGGACCACCAACGCATCGCCGGTTTCCGCGTGTTGCGGCGACCAGTTCAAGATCTACTGTACCCCAGGAACGTGGGCTGCTCCCAACGGCGGGGCCCGTCTGACGCATGTGCTCGACTTCGGCTTCCCGCCCGAACTGGAAGCTCTTTGGCAGGCGGCGGTGTCCAGGATGTCGAGGTGCCGGGCAACAAGGACTCGATGCCGAGGATCCAAGTGGCTCCGGCGAATTCGGCATGTATGCCTCATGGTCGACGGATCCGACCCTGCGGGGTGTGGGGAGATGGTCAACCATGACCGGCCCAGATCTGTCGCCCCCGGCTTGGCCGTCCGTGGCCGCCTACCTGGAGGCGGTCTGCGAGCTGCTTCAGACCGGCGGTGGGCCCCTGCTGGAAGCAGCTGACAGACAACAGCCGGTGCTGGCGCTGGGGTGCCTGGTGTGGATCGATCCCGCTGATGGCCTGGAGGTTCCCTGGCGGCCCGTCCATCCGTGAGATGAGCGACCCCGAACTTCAGGCGATCCGGACCGCTTCCGCCGGCCGTTTTGGATCTTGCTCCGGGAGAGGGCCGTTTGTGAGAATCCGACCACCGCGAGCTCACGCGCTTGAGTCTCCAGCAGGGGGAGACCTGAAGGTGGGGACATGAACGGCCACACGCTCCACTCCATCGGCGAGCTGGCCCGGCGGACTGGTACCACGGTCAAGACCATCCGGTTCTACTCCGACTGCGGACTCATACCGCCCGCTGGCCGCAGCCCGGCCGGATACCGCCTTTACGACAACAGTGCCGTCGCACGCCTGGACTTCGTGCGAACCCTGCGCGACCTGGGACTTGACCTTGCGGCCATCCGGAAGGTGATGGACCGGGAACTCGCGCTGTCGGAGGTCGCCGCGGCGCATGCCGACGCGTTGGACGTGCAGATCCGAATCCTGCGGCTGCGGCGTGCGGTGCTGACCGCCGTGGCGGAGCGTGGGGCTACCCCTGAGGAGACACATCTGATGCACAAACTGGCCAAGCTTTCTGAAGTCGAACGCCAACAGCTGGTCGGCGACTTCCTCGACGCCGCCTTCGGTGGTGTGGGTACCGGCTCCATGTTCGCGGGGGTAAAACGCTCGATGACTCCGGAACTGCCGGACAACCCCGATACGGAGCAGGTCCAGGCGTGGGTGGAACTGGCCGAGCTGTCCCAGGACCCGGACTTCCGCGGCCTCATGCGGCATTTGGCCGCGGAGCAGACGGCCGGGTACGCCCAGGGTGGTCCACCCGCGGCGCACAGGGACCTGGCTGCGATCGTCCGTGCCCAGATCGCACCGGCCGTGGCAGCGGGGGTGGAGCCGGCCTCGCTTCAGGCCGATCCGATCGTCGCGGGCCTCATGACCCGCTGTGCACATCTCCTCGACTGCTGTGACGATGCCACGTCGCGGGAGCAGCTCCTGGCCCGGCTGGAACGCATGAACGACCCTCGCAGAGAGCGATACTCCGCGCTGCTCGCGGTGATCAACGGCTGGCCGGAGCCGGAGAGCCTGCGACCGGTGCTCGACTGGGCCTTCATTGCTCTGCGGGCTCGGACACAGGGATGACGGGGCGGCCGCGGGGCGGCATGAACGCCCTCTTCTCTATCTGGCAAGCGGCGCACACCCCCGGGCAGGCGCGGACAAGGCGCCGAGCCGGCGGCTGTCGGACGCGCACGCCGTGCCGTGCCGGTCACCGCCACCCTCATGGCCCCTGACGGAGCTGAGCGCCTCGGCAGGTTCCGGTGAATACGCGGTCGAGTTGCTGGTCAAGCGCGGCGAGCATCGCCGGTTCTGGTGTGCCGTCGGGGTCGATGTGCCTGTGCAGGGCGAGCCCTTCGGCGAACGCGACGATGCGCAGGGCCTGGTCAGCCGCGTCCATCTCCTGTGGGACCTCGCCGCATACCGTGCCATTCTTGATCGCTTGGGCGACGCGTGAGCGGATGCCTACGAGGGACTCCTTCTGGACGTCGGCGAGGCGGGCGTTGTGCGCGGCCTGGTCCGCGAAGGCGCGACGGACCAGGAATTCGCCGCGGCGGTCGTCGTCGAGCGGGATGAGCTCGGTCAGCGCCTGCCTCAGCATCTCGGCGATGGTGCGGCCCTCGGCCTCCCCTCGGTTCACCAGCTCGTCCACTCGTGCCGTGAAGCGCCCGTTGACGCGGGTGAACGTGGCCAGCAGCATCTCGTCCTTCGCCGTGAAGTAGTGCTGCACCAGGCCGACGGACACGCCCGCTTCCGCGGCGGTCCGCGCGACGGTCACGGAGGTGAGGCCGTCTCGCACGATCAGGCGTTGGACGGCGTCGGTGATCTGCCCGTGGCGGGCGTCATGGTCGGCGACTCTCGGCACCTGAGGACGGTATCGCGTGCTATAACCGTACGTCCATATTGCTACCCGAGAGGGCCCCGCGATGATCCGACGACGACGCTCAACACGCCTGTTGGGCCTCGGCCTTGCTCTTGCCCTCCTGCTGCCGCCCGGTATGGCCACCGCGGGCCAGGCCAGTGACGGACAGACGGCCGGCAGTCGTCGTGACCCGGCCCTGCAGACCCTGGTCGACCAGGTGGTGGCCGACCCGAACCCCAACCCGGGCGCTTTCCTGCGAGCCCGCCGCGGCTCGGACGACCGCTTCGGCGCGGCCGGCGTCGCCGACCGATCCGCCGGCACGCCGATGGCGCCGGACCTGAAGTTCCGCGCCGGAAGCATCACCAAGACCTTCACCGCAACGGTCGTTCTGCAACTCGTCGCCGAGCACCGGCTGCGACTCGACGACACCGTGCAGAGCCTGCTGCCGGACCAGGTCCGCACCGGCAACGCACTGGCCGGTTCGCCCATCACTGTCCGCCAGCTGCTCAACCACACGAGCGGGCTGTACGACTACATCGACGGGCTGCTCCCCCACTTCCGCAGGCTTGACCAGTACTGGCCCCGCGACCAGCTGATCGGCATCGGGCTTGCCGAACCCCGGTACTTCCCGGCTCCCGGCAACCGATTCCGGTACTCCAACACCAACTACCTGCTGCTCGACCTGATCGTCGAACGGATCACCGACCGCGATCTGCGCACCAACCTCGAACGCCGCGTCTTCGCCCCCCTCGGGCTGCGCGACACCTCGTACCCGCTGGCGCAGGCCGCCATCGAGGGAGCCCATGTACACGGCTACGCGGACATTTCGCCCTTGCTGCCGAACGCGCCGGACCCTACCCGTTCCGATGTCACCGGCTTCAGCCCCTCCGAGGCCGGGGCATCGGGCGCCCTCGTCACGACCGCGGCCGACATCGCACGCTTCTACCGGGCCCTGCTGCAAGGACGTCTGCTGCCCCCGGACCTGCTTCGCCGGATGCTCACCGACACGGTCCCCACCACCGGCAGTGCTCCGCCCGCTGTCGCCTACGGCCTCGGTGTCTATGTCTACGCCACCGCCTGCGGCCGTGCGTACGGCCACGGCGGCAGCGCACTCGGGTACCTGACCTACGCCCTCAACAGCCGCGACGGGCGCGACCAGATCGTCGCCCACACCAACTGGAACTCGTTCGCCGACACCGGGATCGACGACGACTTCTGGGCCGCCTTCCAGCGGGGTTACTGCCGAACGCGAACGCATGGGTGATCAGGCCCCCTTCACCCCCAGGCAATACGGACTGCCGCCGCACGGGGCACGGCATTCGCCGCCGGGACAGGCCGCCGGGGTGACGGTGGCGGCCTGCCCTTCAGACGGTGCGCCGAGGCTCCGACGCGGTCAGCGGAAGTTCACATCGCTGCACAGGAAGTAGGTCTGATCCATGTGCGAGGCCTGCCAGATCGTGTAGACGACATGGCGACCGCTGTAGCCGGACGTACGCACAGGGATCGTGTAGTTCTGACTGGGCGCGTACTTGCCGGTGCGGGCCACCAGTTCCAGGTCGCTCCAGCGCAGCGGCTGGGTGGTGGGGTCGAAGCCCTGCCGAGTGACGTAGACCATGAAGTAGTCCGCGCCGTGACTGGCCTGGTCGTACAGCTTGACGTCGAAGTCGGCGCCGACGTCCGTGGTCTTCCACGGGCCCGCGGCGTCCAGCGCGTTGTAGCGACCACCCTCGGTCCGGCCGCCGCTGCACAGTTGGCCGTCGGGGACGGCTGCCGGGAAGTTGCCGCCGGAGCCGTTGCGGTACAGGCCGTTCCAGTTCCACATGGCGTTGGGGTCGGCCCGCCACGCCTGCCAGCACATGGGGTCGAGCGTGGCCATCGCCGGATTCTGGAAGTCGCTGCCCCAGCGCTGCCAGCAGCCGTAGTTGCGCGATGCCGGGTCGACGACCGATCCGTGGGCCACCGCGGTGCCACTCCAGGGGAGCAGGCCGAGCAGCACGGCGACGAAGGTGCTCAGGACGAGCGTCAGACGGCGTTGACTGCCGTAGGCGTAGGCCCGCTTGCCGGGGGCCCGCTCACTATGGGCATGTATATGACAATCCATGATCTCCTTCTTTCCGTGTTCCCTTACGGCTTGACGCAGGTGATCGAGCCGACCGGCAGGTTGCTCCCGGTCGAGGTGGCGGTGAAGCCGAACGTCACGGTGCCGTCCGGCGGGATGGTGCGGTTGTGGTCGACGTTCTTGACCGTGACCGCGCCGTCGGATCCGGTACTGAGGGTGCCGTTCCAGACCTGATTGATCTTGGTGCCCGCGCCCGGCTGCCAGCGCACGGCCCATCCGTCACGGGCGGTGGTGTTGTGGTTCATCACCTCGACGGAACCCTGGAAGCCGCCGTTCCAGGAGCTCGTCACCTTGTAGAGGGCCATACATCCGGTGTGCGGGTCGCTCGGGGTCGGCGTGGGGGTGGGCGTCGGCGTGGGGGTGCTCCCCGGGTCGCGGATCCCCGTCACCTCGCCGTTGCCGCCGTCGAAGACGATGTCGGAGCAGGAGAAGAAGTTCTCCTGGCTGTCCGACCGCACCCACTGGATGAACATCATCGCGTCACCGGAGCGGCCCGAGGGCAGCTTGAGGTCCCAGTAGTAGTGACCGGATTCGCTGCCCACCGAGCCGGACTGCGGCGGGTCGGTGACGGTCTGGATGAGCTCCAGGTCGCCCCAGCCCAGCGGCTTCGTGGGCGAGTAGCCGGGCTTGGACATGTACACCCTGAAGTCGCCGGGGTGCGCCGCCCAGTTGCTGTGCTTGATCCTGATCGTCGCCCCGGAGGTGAGGTGTGTCCGGGGCCAGTCGGCGCGGGCGGCGTTGTAGCCGGTGAAGTTGTACGGGGAGCGGTCACCGGCACTGCACAGCTTGCCGTCAGGGACGTAACCCGGGCCGCGTCCGCCCGCGTTGGAGTCGAGCACGGCGAACCAGTTGTACAGCGCGTTCGCGCCGCTCTCCGCGAGCGCCGCCTTGCACGCCGGGTTCGTCGGGTCGAGCGCGCCGGTGCTGGTCTTGGCGTCCCGATAGCAGAGGTAGGTCCGCGATCCGGGCGTCATCGTCACACCGTGCGCCTGGGCGTCGTCCTGGCCGATCAGGGTCAGGCCGAGCCCGCTGAGCAGGGTGGCGAGCACCGCCAGCAAGGACAGCGGTCGTCTCTTGTTCCTACTCCTCCGGGTCCCCCCAGCACTTCGGGTGCTTCGGGTCATGGCGTCTCCTTATTCGTCGTGGCCTTCGGGTCGGTCGGCACCGCCGGGTAGGCGTTCTTCACCAGCATCGAGAATTGGTCGTGGAACCAGTGACCGGCCAAGGGCGCGCCGGGCAGGGCGCCGGTCTTGCTGTTGCCCGCGCCGGGCACGGTGTAGGTGGGGTCGCACATCGGGTCCTTGCGCTTGCCCTCGTCGTTCGGGATGTCCTCGCCGGCCCCGTCGGACTCACCGGGCGGCTTGACCCACAGGAACGCGTCCAGGTGCGACTCCGGGAAGCCGGACGGCGCACTCCGCGGCGGCTGCCCGAGCCCCGCGCCGTCGACGTTGCACCACAGCCCGCGATGCGCGCGCCGGTCGGCCTTGGATTCGGCGACGTAGGTGTCGAGCGTGGTGCTCTTGCTCTCGGCGGTCGGCCGGGCGGAGCCGCCCCAGCCGTTGCGGGAGGTGTCGATGACCATGCCGGTGGAGGCGGGCCAGCCTGCCGCGACCAGAGTTCGGTGCAGGTTCCTGGTGAAGTCCGACTCGTCGAAGTTGGGGTTCCACCCGTAGAACTCGCTGGACTTGACCATGTTGCCGCCGACCGTCCTGTCCGGGTCGGTCAGGAACGGCTCCTCCAGCGGCGTGTAGTTGGAGACGTTGGTGACCAACCCGTCGACGCTGCTCAGCCCGGCCGCGGTGCCCTTCGCCACCTCGGTGTACAACTCCACGGTCTGCGCGAGGTTGGTGTCCCAGCCGAGCCAACCGGAGTGCGCGACGTCCAGATACGTATAGACGTTGGGGATGGCGTGCAGCTTGTCCAGGGCGTACTGGGCGGCCTTTACGTAGATGCCGCTGCTCTTGGCCTGGG
The DNA here is from genome assembly GCF_020026305.1 of Streptomyces sp. 135. NCBI lineage: Bacteria > Bacillati > Actinomycetota > Actinomycetes > Kitasatosporales > Streptomycetaceae > Streptomyces > Streptomyces sp. 135. The sequence goes on from NZ_CP075691.1 coordinate 188,302, forward strand.
CGCACTCCGGGTCGGCGGTGTTGGTCACCAAGTTCGGCAGACCGTCCGGTTCGATGACCGTGGTGATGCGGACGTTCCGGTACTTGGGGTTCTTGAAGACGCTCGCGATGCCGTCGATGTAGTCGTTCTTGTAGCGGTCAAGGCCCGCCTCGGTCAGCGGCAGTTCGCCGTTGGAGGCCAGGGACGCGCAGTCCCGCCCCGGCAGGTCGTACACGACGAACGTGGCCGTGATCGGCTTCCCGGGCTTCTTCTGGGCCAGCGCCAGGTCGAGGTGGTCGGCCAGGCTCTTGCGGCCGGCGTTGGCGTCGCCGCCGCGGATCGCCGCGATCCGGTCCAGCCAGACGGCGGTGGGATATCTCTTGACCTTCTCCATCTTGGCCTTGAGCGCGGTGTCCGGGGTTTTGGCGATGGAACGCTTGACGTTGGCCGCGTAGTCGGGGTTGACGTAGAAGCTCGCGCCGGCGAAGGGGTTGTCGACGTGCGCTTTCGCGGCGGCGTGTGCTGCCGAGGCGGCCGCGGGCCCTCCCGTGAGCTGTCCCGCCGCGCCGAGCATCAGGGTGGCCAGGGCGGTGGCCAGGGCCACCGACCGACGTCGGCGCGAGCGCACCGGGCGTGGGCCGGCCGAGCTGTTCGGGTCGGTCATCGTGTCTCCTCAAGGGTCCGGAGGGCGTCGGAGTGCGGGCGGGCCCCGGGACGGGCGGCGCCGGTGAGGACGGTCGACGAGAAGGAGTTCACCGACAGTCCCGTGCCGTTCCGCCAGGGCTCGAACCCGGCCTGAACACTCGTCAGGTACCAGTCGTTCCGGGCCATGCCGCGGGCGACGGCCTGCCGGACGAAGTCCATGACGTCGAAGCTCCAGCTCGTGATCGCCGACGGGGCGACGAAGCTCAGCACGTCGTTGCCGCCGTTGTGGCCCGACCAGACCTGCCACGTGCGGCCGGCCACGGTGGCCGTGCCCACCTGCGTGCCGATGGGCTGGATCGGACCCGCCTTGTTGAACCAGACCATGATCTCGGTCCGGTTCACGCCGTCCTTCCGTGGTGTCGGGTCGAGCCAGATGTCGTACGAGGCGTTGTAGACCGCGTCGCTGACATAGCCGTAGGAAATGCTGGTGGGCGCGCTGGAGATGGTGCTGAGCCGTGCCGGAAGGTTGGTCCCCGGCGAGCAGTTGGCGTAGTGGCAGCCGTTGAAGAGGGACGGGTATGACTTGGGGGCGCCGTCGAGCGGCACGGAACCGTCGGCCCGGGTGACCTTGAAGCCCGTGTCCGAGACGGAGACGCACTGCGTCTCGCTGGTGCCCCAGCGGTTGTTCTGGGCGACGTAGCGCCCCTGGACCGTGGTCGAGCCGAATGGTTCGCAGATCGTGGTGTCGGCCTGCGCCGGTGCCGACGCGGTGACAAGCGTGGTGCCGAGCGCGGTGACGACGGCAAGAGCCGTGATGAGCCTTCCCAACGGGCCGTGCCGGGCGCTGACTTGATGCGGTAACGGTCGCATCGGGGGGCCTCTCGTGAGAGTGCGGGGGGCGACCTCGTGGACGCGCTCCCGTCTCCCCCATGATGGGAGCGCTCCCACTGGTGGTTCGGTCGGGGACTCTAAAAGGCCCGCATGTTCCTGACAAGGGCAGGCGCGGCAATCCGGCGACGGAATTTTCGAAAGAGCAGGTCAAAAAGGTGCCGATGACTGAAGCCCGGAGTCGCAGAAGGGGCGATCGTGGGCGAGCTGGCCGACAAGATCGCACTGGTGACCGCCGACAAGATCGCACTGGTGACCGGAGGCTCACGCGGGATCGGGCGCGCGGTCGCCGTGCCGCTCGCCGCCGATGGGGCGCTGGTCGCGGTCCACTACGGCGGCAATCGCGCGGCCGCCGCGGAGACCGTGGCACGGATCGCCGAGGCCGGCGGCCGGGCGTTCGCGGTACAGGCCCGGTTCGGCGGCAAGGGTGCGGTGGACCGGCTGTTCGGGGAACTCACCGCCGGGCTGGCGGACCACGGCGCGGACGGCCTGGACATCCTCGTCCACAACTCGGGCATCCACTCGGCCACTCCGATCGGGCAGCTCACCGACCGCCTGTTGGCGGTCAACGTGAGCGCGCCGGTCTTCGTGGGTACACCGTCACCAGGCGGCGCCGGCGGCTCTCGGCCCGTCGCTCGCCAACGATCTGGGCCGCCGTGGGATCACCGTGAACACCGTCGAACCCGGCGTGGTGCTGACCGACATGACCGCCCACCACGCCGAGACCCCGGGGGGCGCCCGCCTGGAGGCCATCACCGCACTCGGACGGATCGGCGCGCCGGCGGACGTCGCCGACGTGGTGGGCTTCCCGGCGGGCCCGCAGGGCCGCTGGGTGACCGGCCAGGCCATCGATGTCTCCGGCGGTACCTACCTCGGGCCGATCGCGGCCGGGTGAATCGCCCGCACCCCCGGTCCTTGCCCGTGTGCCGGTGCGCGGCACGCTCCGGCACACGGGTGTGGCTTCATTCGGCCAGGTGGACGCGGGCTGCGGCGATCGGGCGGTCGGCCGCCTTGCGGGGTGTCGAGGAGTTCACGCTCCAGCGGTAGCCGGCGAAGAGCTTCGTGGTGGGGTCCGCGTAGAACACCATGTGGCCGTAGCCGACGCCGTTGCTCTCCGCCCAGCCCGCGGTGCCGTCGGCCGTCTCCTCGATACGGGTGTCGGGGAAGCCCCGGTATGTCGCCTCGGCGCCCTCGGAGGCGGCCGGATTGCCGTGCGGGTCGCTGGTGCAGTCGATGACCTCGAAGACGTACGGGACGACGCCCTCACCGACCTTGCCGTCCACCGGGGAAGCCAGTGTGCCCTTGCGCTCCCGGATCATGACGATGTGCCCGGTGTACGGCTGGGTGGTGACATCCGGGTCGTAGTCGAAAGCGACCAGGTCCCCGGGGCGGAGGTTGACCGGCTTGGTCACTCCGGTGACGTGCGGGACGGACGCCGCGTTCGTGAAGCCCTCACGGAACTTCTCCGCCGTCGGATAGAACTTGCCGGGCTCGGTCTTGAAGTACTGGCTGAAGTACTCCCTGGTCGCCCAGCCGTACGCCGTGCCGGTGCCGTAGGCACGCTGCAGGACCATGGTCAGGAACGACGAGCACTGAGCCAGTGCGGAGAACTGCTCCGGGTGGCCGGGAGCGCCCCAGACGAGGGAGGAGTTCTCGTCCGGGAACTGCCCCGCCGTCTTGTAGCGATTGGCTCCGTCGCTCCACGGCCGCATCCGCAGGTAGTCGATCAGCGTTTCGGCCTCGATCTGGTGCGGCAGCTTCAGCTGGTACGGGCTCGGCGTCGGCGCCTCGGCGGCCGACGCGGTGCCCGCCGCCGAGCCGGCCATCACCACGGCGCCCGCACCGGCCGAGCCCGCCAGCAGTCTTCGGCGGCTGAGTGAGTGACCTGTCATGGTTGTTTCCCCCCGGACCGGATGGTCGGACATTGTTTCCCGATCCTATGTCCGCAGGATCACGGGTCGCGGCGCCCGGTCGGCGTACCCCGTGACGGGCGGTGCGGAACGGCGTCCGGGGGGTTCCTGGGACTGAAGTGTGCTGAGTGGCTCATGATCGGGCACGTGAATGGGATGCCGGACGTATCAGCACCCGTGATCAAACTGGTGCGGCGGACCACCGAACCCGTCGCGGCGCAGACGCTGCGTTCCACGGCCGCCGCCGTCATCTCCTTCAGCGTTGCCCTGATGGTCCTGCCCGCGCAACCCGCTCCCCTGACGGCCCCGCTGACCGCGCTCCTGGTCGTCCAGGTCACCCTGTACGCGACCCTCACCACCGGCATTCGGCGCGTGAACTCCGTAGTCGTCGGTGTCCTCATCGCCATCGGCTTCACCGCCCTGGTCGGGCTGACCTGGTGGAGCCTCGGCCTGACGATCTTCACCTCACTGATCATCGGCCGTTTCGTACGGGTGAACGAGTTCGTGCCCGAGGTGGCGATCAGCGCGATGCTGGTCCTGGGTGTCTCCCAGGCCACGTCGGCGGCCTGGCACCGGGTACTGGAGACACTGATCGGCGCCGGGGTGGGTCTGCTGTTCAACCTGCTGTTCGCGCCCCCGGTGTGGACGCAGTCGGCGGGGGCGTCCATCGACGGGCTGGCGCGCGGGATGGGCAACATGTTCCGCACCATGGGGGCGGAGATCGCCGGGGGCCACCTCCCCTTCCCGCACGCGGCCGCCCGGCTGCACGAGGCGCGGCGGCTCGACCACGACATCGTGGAGGTCGACGCCTCGCTGCGGCAGGCGGAGGAGAGCCTGCGGATGAACCCACGTGTACGGGAGGGGCTGCTGTCCCGGGTGGTGCTGCGGACGGGCCTTGACACCCTGGAGATCTGCGCGGTGGTGCTGCGGGTGCTGACCCGGAGCCTGACGGACCTGGCGAAGTTCCGTACGGAGGAGTCGCTGTTCCCGCCGGACGTGTCGGCCGGCATCAAGGAGCTGTTCGAACAACTGGCCGACGCCATCGAGAGCTTCGCCCGGCTGATCACCACTCAGGTGGCCGCCAACGCCGAGGACGCCGAGGAGCGGCTGACCGCCGCCCTGGCCGCGAGCCGGGTCACCCGCGACCGGGTCGCCGACATGCTCCTCGAGGACGTACAGGAGCACCCCAGGCAGTGGCAGCTGCACGGCGCGCTGCTCGCCGAGGTCGACCGGATCCTCGACGAGCTGGACCTCCACAAGCGCACCGAGCGCCTCATGCAGGAGCTGGACCGCCACTCGGCGGAGGTCAGCGAGCGCCACCCGCGGCTCGCGGCGCTGCGCCGCCGGCTGCGCGGTGAGAGCGGCAGGGAGCGGCGGCCGACCGTGGAGGCGTGAGGCCGGCACACGCGGAACTCCACGGCCCGTCTCGCCGGTGCGCGGGCCGGTTCAGTAGCCGTAGATCATCTTGTACGCGACTTCGGGGAGGAACTGACCGGCCGAAGAGCCGGCTCCGACGCCGCAGTCACCGTCGGACTCACCCGGGACCTTGATCCACAGCAGCATCTCGGCGCCTCCGCCCAGCTGGGTGGGGGTGCCGATACGGCGGCCCGAGGGATTGCACCACTGCCCGTCGGAGCCGTTGCCGTTGCGGCTCGTGTCGACGACGAACGGCTTGGTGTAGCCGTACCGGGCGCTGAGTTCCCTGTTGACGGCGTTGCCGTACGCGGTGTTCTCGGCCGTGGTGAGGTAGTTGGAGACGTTGAGCGAGAAGCCGTGGGCCTGTCGGACGCCGGCTTCGTGGAGGCGCCGGGCCATGGTCGCCGCGCTCGCCCAGCCCGGATTGCCGGCGTCGAGGTAGACCCACGTGTGGGGAGCCCGGCGGTTGAACTCGGCGAGGGCGCCGGTGAGCATGACCTCGCGTTCGTCGATCTGGGCCTGGGTCATGCAGCCGTAGTCCCCGAGGGAGTCCGGTTCGAGGACGACGACGGCCGGGCGGTCCGCGATCCCGCCCGCGAACTGGGCGATCCAGTTCGCGTAGGCGGACGGCGATGAGGCCCCGCCTCCGGAGTGCCCGCCGCAGTAGTCGCGGTTGTAGATGTTGTAGGCGACGAGGACGGGCAGCTTGTCCCGGGCATCGGCAGCCCCCACGTACGCACCGGTGGCGGTGCCGATGGTGCCGCTCCACGAGCCGAACCAGCGGGCCATCGGAGTCTTGGCGATGGCGGCGTCGATCGCGGGCGCCCGGCCGTCGCGGGGGTTGGCGGCGACCCACCGCCGCGCGCTGGAGTCGGGGTCCACGTAGAAACCGTTGGTCATGCTCGTCGGGTCGGCCGCGTGGGCGGAGGGTGCGGCGGCGAGTGTCAGCGACAGTGCGGAGAGTGCTGCCAGCAGGGTGAGCAGTCTGCGGCGCATGACGGTACCTCGGCTTTCTGGCAGGGATGCGTCGGATGGTCGGCCGAGCACGGGATGTCGGATGGTCGGCCGAGCGCGAGGGAGCGCTCCCACCACGGAAGCGCTCCCCCACGGCACGGTCGGTCAGCGGATCACGCGGCTGACGTGTGGTTGCTGGGCAGAGCGTGTGCGGTTCAGGGCGCCCTGCGAGTGGCGGCGGGCGTGCCGCCCAGCGCCGTCAGGACCGCGTTGTACGCCGGCTTCTTGTTGCCGTTGCGGTCGAACAGCAGCGGGTTCTCGCCGCTGCGCCAGGAGTCGCTGTCGCGGATGCCCCAGACGGTGATGCCGGTGCAGCGCGCGACGTTCATGCAGGCCCTGACCGTGTTCGCGTACGCGGTGGGCGACGCCTGCGCGATGTCCAGTTCGGTGATCTGGACGTCCACGCCGAGTGCGGCGAAGTTCGACAGCGTCGTCTGGAAACTGGCGGGCGGCCCGCCGGCGCCGAAGTGGGCCTGGAGGCCGACGCAGTCGATGGGCACACCCCGCGCCTTGAAGTCGCGCACCATACGGTAGGCGCCCTGGGTCTTGGCGTCGTTCCAGTTCTCGATGTTGTAGTCGTTGTAGCAGAGCTTGGCCGCCGGGTCGGTGGACCGGGCGGTCCGGAACGCCTGCTCGATGAAGCCGTCGCCGAGCACGTCCCGGAAGACCGAGCTGCGGAGCTGGCCGCTGGGCCCGTCGGCGAAGGCCTCGTTGACCACGTCCCAGGAGTGGATCCGGCCCTTGTAGCGGTTCATCACGGTGGTGATGTGGTGGTTCATCACGCCGCGCAGGGTGTTCGCGTCCCTGATGGAGCTGACCCAGCCCGGCAGTTGGGAGTGCCAGACCAGGGTGTGGCCGCGCACACGCTGACCGCGGGCCGTCGCGCCGTTGACGATCTGGTCGGCGGGGCCGAAGTTGAACGAGCCGCGGGACGGTTCCGTGGCGTCCCACTTCATCTCGTTCTCGGGCGTGACGCTGTTGAACTCACGGCCCAGGATCCCGGTGTACGTGCCGTCCCCGAGCTTTCCGGCGGCCACGGCGGTGCCGAAGTAGCGTCCGGACTGGGCGGCTTGGGCACCCAGCGTGGATGCCCGGGGCGTGGTGTCGGGCACGGCGGCAGCGGTGCCGGTGGCCACCAGGACCGCGGCTGCCAGCAGGGACGTCACCGGGGTTCGGCGAAGGCCGAGCCTCTTCAGTGGGTTCATGGTTCTCCTCGTGCGGTTGGGTGTGGATGGGTGGGTGGTGCGGTCGGTGGATGGTGCGGTCGGTGGGATCGGTTCAGGGCGTGGGCGGACCGGAGCGCGGCCGCGGTCTACTTGACACTCATCTCGCACCACATGCGGCGCTCGTGCCCGACCTCGCGTACCGGTCCCGTCAGGGTGAGCGGCACCGTGTGGTGGACGTGGTCGCTGGAGGCGGCGACGCGCAGTTCGAGGGCGCCGGGCTCGACGACGCGGCGGCCGTCGGCGCCGGTGTACGCGGCGAGGTCGGCGGGGAACGTGGCGTGCACCTCGGCCGACTCCCCTGCCTCCAGCGGCACCCGGGCGTAGCCGACGAGCCGGACCTCGGGACGGGCGACGGTGCCGACCGGGTCATGCAGATAGAGCTGGACGACTTCGGTTCCGGGACGCTCCCCCGTGTTGCGGACGGTCAGCCGCAGCGTGGCCTCGCCGTCGGTGGCGAACTCCTCCACCTCGTAGAGCGGTTGGCTCCAGCTGAACGTGGTGTAGGACAGGCCGTGCCCGAACGGGTACAGGGGCGTCGGGTCCACGGTGCTGGGGAAGCCGTGCCGGCCGAGGGGCGGCGCGAGGTACGGTGCGGGCTGGCCACCCGGTCCGCGCGGCACCCCGACGGGCAGTCGCCCTGAGGGGCCGACGCGGCCGGAGAGCACGCCCGCGACGGCGCTGCCGCCCTCCTGTCCGGGGAAGAACGCCTGGACGACGGCGGCGGCCTTCTCTGCCCATCGGCCGAGCGCGTAGGGCCTTCCGCTGAGTACGACGATGACGACCGGCGGGCCGTAGGTCATCGCCTCGTCGAGCAACGCGCCCTGCGCATAGGGCAGTTGGAGGTCCTCGGCATCACAGCCCTCGCCCGACGAGCCGCGCCCGAACAGGCCCGACCGGTCCCCGACCACGGCCAGGCAGACGTCGGCGGCTGCCGGATCGTCGACGAACACGGCGTCCGGGAACTCGACGCGCAGCGCCTCGGCCAGCGTCGGAACCTCGACCCCTGTGGGCAGTTCGGGATGGTGCACGCCCACGTGCCGGGGGAACGTGTAGCACCCGAGCATCGCGGCCTGTTCGTCGGCGAGCGGGCCGACGACGGCGAGGCGCAGCCCGTTGCCGAGCGGCAGCGTCCCGGGGTCGTTGGCGAGCAGGACGACCGACTCCTCGGCGACCTTCCGCGCCAGCTCCCGCATGTGCGGCGGGTTCAGGTCGACGGGCGCCCCGCCCGTGACGGGCTCCCAGTCCGGGTCGAGCAGCCCCAGTTCGCACTTCTGCGTGAGGACACGCAGCGCGGCCCGGTCGAGCAGGTCCTCGGGAAGTGGGTCGGCGGGGTGGAGACAGCGGGCCGCCGGCAGCTCCACGTCGACGCCGGCCGCCAGGGCGAGCCGTGCGGCACGGCCCTGCCCGTCGGCGATCCGGTGCGCCTCCTCGAGGAGCGAGACGCCGTAGTAGTCCGACACCACAGTCCCCGTGAACTGCCACCGTTCGCGCAGCAGTTGGGTGAGCAGTTCCGTGTGGGCGTGGGCTGGCAGGCCGTCGACGTCGTTGTAAGCGGGCATCACGGAGCGGGCACCGCCGTCGCGTACCGCCATTTCGAACGGCGGCAGGATCACGTCCGCGAGCTCTCTCGGGCCGAGCGAGGCGGGCGCGTGGTTGCGGGCGGCGCGTGAGGCCGAGTATCCGGCGAAGTGCTTGAGCGTGGCGACGATCCCGGCAGCCTCCAGGCCTCGCACGTAGGCGGTGCCGATGGTGCCGACGAGGTACGGATCCTCGCCGATCGACTCCTCGGTCCGGCCCCAGCGCGGGTCCCGTACGACGTCCAGGACCGGCGCGAGTCCCTGGTGGACGCCGACGGCGCGCATCGATCTGCCGATTGCCTGCGCCATCTCGGTGATCAGCACCGGGTCGTAGGTGGCGCCCCAGGCCAGCGGGGTCGGAAAGACGGTGGCCCGCCAGGCGGTGAACCCGGTCAAGCACTCCTCGTGGGCGATAGCGGGCAGGGCGAATCGATTGCCGGCGCGGACCGTGCGCTGGAGTTCGGCGAGGCGGGCGACCCCCTCGGCGGGTTCGAGGGGCACGGTGCCGAACGGCCGGGTGAGATGGCCGAGGCCATGGGGCAGCAGGGTGTCGAGGACGGTACTGCGGGCCGCGTAGGTGTGCTGTCCGGGGGCGACGTCGGTGGCCCCGTCGGCAGCGGGCTCGGCGCCGATCCATACGCTGGACAGCTGAGCGGTCTTCTCCTCGGCGGTCATCCGGGCAAGCAGGTCCGCCGCCCGGACGTGGACGGGCAGGGTGGCGTCCTGCCATGGCTCGACCATGGAACTCCTCAGGTGCGGTGCGGAACGGGGTCGTCGGCGCCTGGGTGCTCAGCCCTTGGTGGCGCCCATGGTGATGCCCCCGATCAACTGCCGTTCGGCGACGGCGTAGAAGGCGAGGGCGGGCAGCATCGCGAGGACGAGATAGGCGAAGACGCGGGCGATGTCGGTGCCGTACTGACCCTGGAACTGCTGGACGCCGATGGGGATCGTCCACCAGGTCTGCTCACTGAACACCAGCAGCGGCAGCAGGAAGTTGTTCCAGCTGCTGACGACGGCGAGGATGGAGACGGTGCCGAGCGCGGGCCGTGCCATGGGCAGCAGGATCCGCCAGAAGAAGCCGAACGCCGAGCAGCCGTCGAGGGTGGCGGCCTCCTCCAGTTCGCCGGGGATCTCCCGGAAGAAGCCGCGAAGGATGACGATGGTCATCGGCAGTCCGAAGGCGGCCTGCGGCAGGATCACGCCCCAGGGGTTGTCGAGCAGCCCGAAGGTGCGCAGCAGGACGAAGAGCGGCAGGATCGCCACGGCGAACGGGAACATCAGCCCCACGGTGAAGAGGGTGAAGAGCAACTCCCGGCCGCGGAAGGCGAATCGGGCGAGCGCGAAGGCGGCGAGGGCCGCGGCGCCCACCGTCAGCACAGTCGTCCCGACGGCGATCAGCGTGGAGGCACCCAGCATGCGCCAGAACGAGCCGGAGGCGAGTACGTCGGTGTAGTTGGACGTCACCCACGGCGAGGGCAGGCCGAACGTGTTGCGGGAGAGCTGGCCGGTGGACTTGAACCCGGACACGAACGCGTACAGCAGTGGTGTGACCATCACGGCACCGACCAGCCACACCATGACGTACAGCGGCACGGAGCGCAGCGTGCGGCGCGTGCCCGCGCTCATCGGGAGGCTCGCATGGCGGTGAGGGCTCCTCGGGTGTCGCGGCGCAGCACGGACCGCTGGTAGATGAGGGCGAAGACGAGGCTGATGAGGAACATGGCGATGCTGATCGCGCTGGCATAGCCGATCTGGTAGCGCTTGAAGCCGAACTGGAACATGGTCACGGCCATGGTCTCGGAGTGGTGGTCGGGGCCGCCCTGCGTGACCACCCACACCAGGTCGAAGAGCTGGATGGCGCCGATCACGGAGAGGAAGACGCTGATGCGGACCGTCGGTCCCAGCAGGGGCAGGGTGATGTGACGGAAGCGCTGCCAGCGGCCCGCGCCGTCGATGCGGGCCGCCTCGTGCAGTTCGGCGGGGATGCCCTGTAGTCCGGCGAGGTACAGCATCATGTGGAAGCCGAAGTACTTCCATGTCATGACGAGGAACAGGGTCGGCAGCACATGGTCCTGGTCCGCGAACCACAGCCCGCCGAGGCCGTCGAGACCGACCGAGCCGAGCACCTTGTCGGCGAGCCCGTCGTCGGGCGCGAAGATCATGGAGAAGAGGACGCCCGTGATGACCTCGGACAGGACGTAGGGGGCGAAGAACAGCATGCGGTACAGGGCCCGCCCGCGCAGTTTCCGGTTGAGCAGCACGGCCATGCCGAGCGCGAACGGCAGCTGCACGCACACCGAGAACAGCACGAGCAGCAGGCCGCGCCACAGGTCGCCGAGGAATACCGGGTCGTGGACGAGCCGGGTGTAGTTGTCGAGTCCGGCGTAGTCCGAAGGAGCCCCGAAGCCGCCCCAGTTGAAGAGGCTGACGTAGACGGCGTACAGGATCGGGGCGAGCACGAGGGCGCCGAACAGGAGCAGGGCGGGCAGGGTGAAGCAGAAGGCGGTCAGCCAGTCGGCGGCCCGTCGGGGCAGGGGCCGGCTCGTCCCGGTCTCCGGCGGCCTCGGTGGTGCGGGCGCCGGGTCCTTCACGTACGTGGAGGTCATGTCGGTCACTGGCTCTGCGCTACCTGGGTGACCGAACGGGCCACCTGCTCGGGCGACTTGGACCCGGCGATCAGGGCGGCCACCGAGTCGTTGATCTCCTGGCCGACGGCGGGCGGGTACGCCTGGTCGAGGTAGAGCTGGAAGCCGGTCGCCTTGTCGACGGCGTCGGAGACGAGCTTGAGATTGCGATCGGTCAGGGCGCTCATCGCGTCCTTGACGACGGGCATGATCGAGCCCTTCGTCACGAGGACGCGGTCGGACTCGGCCGTCATGAAGAACCTCAGGAAGTCGACGGCCGCCTGGGGCGCGCCCTTGCGCACCGCGTAGCCACCTCCGCCGCCGAAGATGTCGGTGCGGGCGCCCTTGCCGCCGGTGACCGCGGGGAAGGGGAAGAACCCGAGGTCCTTGCCGATGCCCTTGCCCGCGTCGGCCTGCGCGACGGGCGCCCACTGGCCCATCAGCTCCATGGCCGCCTTGCCGTTGCCCATGGCGGCCGCCTCCCCGTTGGGCGCCGAGTACGCGGCACCGAGGTGGCCCTTCTGGAACGGCCGGAGGGCGACGAGTTCCTTGAGGTGCTCGCCCGCCTTGACGAAGTCGTCGCCGGTGAAGTCCTTGGCGTCAGCGGCTTTCCGCATGCCGTCGACCCCGGCGATCCGCATGGACAGGTAGGCCCAGTAGTACATGCCGGGCCACTTCTCCTTGCCCGCGAGGGCGATGGGGGTGATCCCGGCGCTCTTCAGCTTCTTGACCACGTCGAGGTAGTCGTCCCAGGTGGCGGGCGGCGCCTTGACACCAGCCTCGGCGAACAGCGCCTTGTTGTACCAGAAGCCCACCGCGCCTATCTCGAACGGTACGGCGTACGTCCTTCCGTCGATCTGGTAGGGCTTCAGCGAAGCCGCCAGGAGGGTGTCCGACCAGGGCTGGACCGAGGGGGTCAGGTCCTCGACCAGGCCGGCGTCGATCTGCTGCTGGAGTACGCCGCCGCCCCACGTGTGGTAGATGTCCGGAAGCTTTCCGGAACTGGTCAGCGCCGTCATCTTCGACTTGTAGGCGTCGTTCTCCATCGTGACGAGCTTGATGCGCACATCGGGATGCTCGGCCTCGAACGCCTTGGCGCGCTCGGGCCAGACGGACTTCGACGGTTCCGTGGTCTGGATGTTCCACCACTCCACGACGGTCCGGCCCTCGCTGTCGGTGGTGGATCCGGAGTCCGAGCAGGCGGAGAGACCGGCCGCGCCCAGCCCCGCCGCCGACGCGGCCCCCAGGAAGCGGCGGCGGGAGAGGGCTGAGGACGCGGCGCCGGACGCGGACGTGACGGCTCGGTCGAAGGCTGGCATGGCGCACCTTCCGGAATGGTTCCGAGAATTATCGGGACGGCCATGGAAGTTACGGGCATACGTCGGGGGCGTCAACGGCCCGGACAGAAAAGGCCGTTGACGCCCCCGGAGTACGCTCTTCGGTTATGCGCGGCGCGGCGGTGCGGTGCTCGCGCGGACTACCAGCTCAGTGGCCAGCTCCACCCGCGGCGACGCCAGCTCGACGTTCCGCGCCAGGTCCAGCAGCATCCGCGCCGCCAACTTGCCCATTTCGGAAAGCGGTTGTCGGACCGTCGTGAGCGGAGGCGACGACCAGCGCACCTCCGGCAGGTCGTCGAAGCCGACGACGCTCATGTCCTCCGGCACTCGAAGGCCCCGGCGGCGCAGCGCCTCGATCGCGCCGAGCGCCATCTGATCGCTGGCGGCGAAGATGGCCGTCGGCGGTTCTTCCAGGTCCAGCAGTCGCCCGGCGCCGGTGAATCCGGACTCGTGGTAGAAGTCGCCGGGCACCACGAGCGCGTCGTCCACGGCGACCCCGGCCACGTCCAGCGCCGCCCGGTAGCCGTCGAGCCTGGCCCGCGAGCACAGCAGCCGCGGAGGGCCTGCGATGAACCCGATGCGCCGGTGCCCGAGCTGGAGCACGTGCTCGGTCGCAGCCATGCCGCCCGCCCAGTTCGTGGCGCCGACGGTCGGCGCCTCGGTGGCGGGAGATCCGGCGGGGTCGACGACCACCAACGGCACGCCGAGGCGCCGCAGTTCGTCGTGGAGGCCCGGTTCGAGCACCGACGTCACGAGGATCACTCCGTCGGAGGCGCGGGCCCGCAGATTGGTCATCCACTGTCGCGCGGCGCCCGCACGGTCGTGGATCGCGGAGACGACCGTGCCCACGCCCGCCTCGTGCGCGACCTCCTCCACACCCCGGATGATCTCGACGGCCCACGGGCTGTCCAGGTCGTTGAAGACCAGGTCGAGCAGGGCCGCCCGGCCTCCGGGCGCGGCCGGCCGGCGCCGGTAGCCGTGCCGGTGCAGCAGGTCCTCGATCCGAGCGCGGGTCGCGGACGAGACGTCCGAGCGCCCGTTGACGACGCGCGAGACGGTCGGCACGGACACCCCGGCCTCCCGCGCGATCTCGGCGATCGTCACCTTCGCCGCCCCGTCCGCGCTCCGTGTGCCCGCCTTGCGCTGAGCGCCTTCCCCGGCCACCATCCCCACCTCCGTAGCAGCACACCCGGAAGCTCCGGGCGCCTTCCGGAAACCGTAAGACATGCCGTCGGCCGCCCGTGCCTTTCTGTCCGGCACCTCGAACGTGCCTGCGTGTTTCGCCGCGGGGCGTCAATGGTCACTCCCCCAAGGTCAAAGCAGCCCTCCCAGGGGCAGGACGCGCTCGGTGAGCTGTCCGCGCAGCTTCCCTCCGGTGGTGTCGGCCTCGGCGAGCCAGTCCGCGGCGATCAGCAGTTCGGCGTGCGGGTGGACTTCGTCAGGAGCCAGGGCGCTGAACGCGGCGGCGTCCTCCTGGGGCAGTCCGTCGTCTTCGGCGCGGCCCAGCCGGCCGTCCGGGCGGGTGTGGGCGGCGGTGTACAGGGCGAGGAGCCGGCTGGCGGCGCCCAGCTTCTTCTTGCGGATCTTCCGGTCCCCCACCACCTTCTGGGCCCATCCGGAGATCCTCGCCCGGCTGGTCTTGCCCAAGGTGAACGGACGGGGCCGCTCGGGCAGCAGGTCCGGGACGGTGATGGTGGTGGGGCTCTCGGGACGCGAGGCCAGTGCGTCGGCGACGGTTCCCGGCAGGCACAGCCAGTCGGCGTCGACCAGTTGTCGCAGCACCCGCTCTGCGTCATCCTGCAGCCAAGTGGTGAGTTCCTGGCCGGTGATGTTCCCGGTGCCGGCTTTCGCGGCACGCAGGGTGAGCATGAGGACGGCGAGGCGTACCTCGGGCAGCGGGTGCGGGGCGTGCGTCTGAACGTGCGCCAGGACGGTGCGGGCCTGCGCGGCCTGCTGCCGGGTCAGGAGCCGTTGCACCACCGGCCCTGCGACCGTGGTGTCACCAATGAGCAGACCGGTGCGGTTGACGTACATCTCGCGGGTGGTCCGCGCGGCCGTCTGCGCCCGATGCGCCTCGTGGCGCAGGGAGTCGTCGCCGCTCACATCGGCCCACAGACGGAAGGCGCCGGCCTTGCGTTCGTGGAGTTCGGCGAGCAGAGCGAGGTCGGGCTCGGTGCGCTGCTGGTACGCGCGGAACGCGTCCCCGAGCTCGATCAGTTCCGCCCGCAGGGCATCCGGCTCGAGGTCGTGCGGCACGATCCGCTGTGCGATCTTTCCCCGTTTCGCCTGCCGGGACCTCGCCCCCCGCGAGGCCGTACGAGCGTGCGGCAGCGATCCCGGTCCGGGGGCGAGGAAGGCAGCGCCGGCCGCCGCCGGGGAAGAGCCGCCGTGATCGGAGAACGTCGCGGACACACCATCCGGCTCAGCGTTTCGTCCGGCTCCTTCGGCCTGCTTCACGGCTGCCGCCCTGCCCGGTCCGGCCGTGGTCGTACGAGCCGGTGGCGGGGCAGTGGCCAGCACCCGGCAGTCGGGCACAGCCGCCGCGCACCGCGCGCACATCTCCGCGATCCGCCACAGCCTTCCCGCGCGGTCCGCGTACACCGCCAGCACCACCGGACCGCCGCATCCTCCCGCTGCTGCCGGTGGCTGTGCTCCTCTGCGGTGTCCCGCGTCGGGATCAGGTGTATGCCACGCGCAGTCGGCGGCGCGGCAGGCGCACGATGCCTCGCCGCGGGGCCCGCCGGACGCGCGGACGTGAGCGAGGTGTTGGTTGACGTGGCCGATCGCGGCCTTGCGTCCCTCGGCGGCGCCGCCGGGTAAGCGCTGTTCGGCGCAGGCGGGACGGGAGCAGGAAAGCCTCACCACGCCTGCGGAAGGGCGCCCGTATGGGTCCAGCCGCACCACCCATACCCGCCCCGCGGCACGCTCTTGCCGCATGCCGGCCTCCACCGCCATATCGCGTCCTCCACCCTTGCTTGATCTGTTGCCCGGGAGCATCGTCATCGGCGATACCAGAAGCAAATCAGGTGCACCGCACTGAGCGTGCGAGAAGGCTCATTCGCTCTGGTTGACGCCGGTCGAGCTCCTCCAGCACACGGCTGCGGAGGAGCTCGTACTCAGCACGGAGCCGACGCCACTGGGCCACGGGCGGCCGAGGGACGACGGTGCCGCCGGTGACGCTCTCGTCCGGCCGGAACTGCTCTCGGCCGGGTTGTCCGGGCTCCATCGTGACCGGAACGCCGGCGGACTCGTGTCAGCACTCCAGCTGCGGCGAACAGCACGTTCGATGTCGGTGAGAAGCAATGGCGTCACGGTGAACATCCTCGCAACGACCACTGACAACGGGCCTGGTCCGACACCCATCCGCAGCAGACATCTGGCTGATTACATGACGTTTGCTCGGGGGAAATACGCGGCCGGCCACACCGGGCCGTACGGCGACGCGTGCCGGGGCGGACTGCCCTCCAGGGACGGGCACCCGCTCAGCGGGGAGTTCTCCCCACGGGCTACCTGGCGATCTCGGCCGTGCGGTCGAGCCTCGCCGCGGCGTGCAGCTGGTCGTGGCGCTCGTACAGGGCGCGTACGAGCCGGGCCAGGTTCTGCACCCCGGCCACGGTGAGTCGCGGCGGTGTCGACAGGCGCCGCTCCGCTTCGCCGAGCGAGATCTCGGTGAGTGTCCGCAGCGTGCTGATCTCCGGCAGCCGCGTGCAGCGGCGCCGCAGGTCCTCGGCGAGGACGCCGGCCTGGCCCGACAGTTGCAGCGCGATCTGTTCGCAGTCACGGGGCCGGAGCTCCGTGTCGGGTACGGACCACGCCAGTACGGCCTCGACGAGCGACAAGTACGGCTCACGGTCGAGTGGCGATGCTTCATGGAA
The DNA here is from genome assembly GCF_020026305.1 of Streptomyces sp. 135. NCBI lineage: Bacteria > Bacillati > Actinomycetota > Actinomycetes > Kitasatosporales > Streptomycetaceae > Streptomyces > Streptomyces sp. 135. Next base: position 204,793 of record NZ_CP075691.1, read on the forward strand.
GACGTCGGGCACGGTGGGTGCCGAGTGGGTCGTCATCACAATCTTCCCGCAGGCGTTTTCGGGGTCTGGGCCGCGCAGTTCGGAAGGGCTAATATCCCCGTCGGCCGTCTTCTGCTGCAAGTACATCTGCAATTGCATCGGCAATAACGGTCGTGCGGGGCCCGATTCACGCCACCGCGGCGCACGGGCCCGTGCGGAGCCGCGATGGACCACCGAGCGAGGAGAAAACGCGATGAACTCACCGTCGAACGGTGTACGCGCCGACGCCATCGAAGGCGCGGTGTGGCGCAAGAGCCGCCGGAGCAACCCCAACGGGAACTGCGTTGAGCTGGCAGTTCTCACTGACGGGGAGGTGGCGGTCCGCAACTCCCGGCACACGGACGGACCGGCCCTCGTCTACACGCGCGACGAGATCGCGGCCTTCGTCCAAGGAGCGAAGGACGGCGACTTCGACGACCTGGCCGGGCTTGCTTGACGCATATGTCGACCGGATAACCACCATCGCTGTACGGACAGTGGAGGCGGTGGGACACTGTGTGCTCATCCGACCGACACGGGAGCCAGCATGACAGCCGCGCAGCCGGGGCGCGTACCGCCCCCGCGCCGTCACATCGAGCACCCCCGGGGCGGCCCGACCGTTCTACGGATCATCCTCGGAACGCAGCTGCGCCGGCTGCGGGAGGCCGCCGGCGTCACCCGGGAAGCGGCCGGGGACGCCATCCGGGGCTCGCACGCCAAGATCTGCCGTCTGGAACTCGGCCGGGTGGGCTGCAAGGAACGCGACGTGGCCGATCTACTGACGCTCTACCAGGTGACGGACGAGGAGCGACGCGCGGAGTTCCTGGCGCTGGCCCGCGGGACCAGCACGCCCGGCTGGTGGCACCGGTACAACGACGTGCTGCCGGGCTGGTTCGAGACCCTCATCGGTCTGGAAGAGGCCGCCTCCGTCATCCGCACCTATGAGGTGCAGTTCATCCCGGGGCTCCTGCAGACGTCGCAGTACGCGCACGCCGTGTGCCGCCTCGGCAACCCGCAGGCGTCCGGGGCGGAGATCGAGCGCCGGGTGGAACTGCGTCTGCGGCGGCAGGCCCTGCTCACCGCCCCGAACCCGCCCCGGCTATGGGCGGTGCTCGACGAGGCGTGTCTGCGGCGACCGCTCGGCGGCGCCGAGGTGATGGCGGCCCAGCTGCGGCACCTGTGGGAGATGGCGCAGCTGCCCAACGTCACCGTGCAGATCGCCCCGTTCGATCTGGGCGGGCACGCGGCGGCGGGCGGGCCGATAACGATCCTGCGCTTCCTGGAGCCGGACCTGCCCGACATCGTCTACCTCGAACAGCTGACCAGCTCGCTCTACCTGGACAAGCGCGACGACGTCGACCACTACCTCGCCGTCACCGACCAGCTCAGCGCTCAAGCCGCGTCTCCGCGCGCCTCCTTGGCCATGCTGGAGGAACTGATCGCAGGGACGGAGGGCGGGACGAAGCACGGGACGGAGAGGGCGACGCGGAAGGGGGCGGAGAAGGGCTGACCGGCTCGTCGTTCACCGCTTGCGGGCGACTCCGCCGTACTCGATCCACTCCATGGTGCGCTGCTTGGGCCCGAGATCCCCGTCCGGCTTCCAGGTCGACACCTCCACCAGGCCCGGTTCCAGGATCTCCAGGCCCTCCAGGAACGAGCCGAGTTCGGCGGCCGTACGGACCCGGCCCCATTGGCCATGGGTGCTGACCCGCATGAACTCGGTCACGAAGTCACGGGTCTCCTGGTCCTCGCTGACCAGTTGGCACACGACCAGGAAACTGCCGGGGGCCAGGCGGTCCGCGACCCGCCTGATCAGACCGGCGGGATCGTCGGCGTCCGGAATGCAGTGCAGCACGGACACGAAGAGCGCGGCCACCGGTCGGCTGAAGTCGATCAGCCGCTCCACCTCGGGGTGGTTCATGATGCCGTCGGTGTCGCGCATGTCGGCCTGGATGACCGCGGTGTTCTGGTTCTCCTCCAGCAGCGCGCGGCCGTGAGCCAGCACGATGGGGTCGTTGTCGACGTAGACGACCCGCGAGTCCGGGTCGACCCGCTGGGCGACCTGGTGGACGTTGTCCTGCGTCGGCAGGCCTGAGCCGTGGTCGATGAACTGCCGGATGCCCTGTTCCTGCGCCAGCCAACGGACCACCCGCTGAAGGAAACGGCGGTTGTTGATGGCCAGCACCTGCGTACTGGGTACGACCTTGTTCAGTTCCTCGCACGCCGCACGGTCCACGGCGTAGTTGTCCTTGCCGCCGAGGTAGTAGTCGTACATCCGCGCCACACTCGGAATGCTGACGTCAACGGCGCTGGACTGCGGTCGCCCGTCCTGGCTCATGTTCTGCTCTCCCGTCCCCCGGGCCCTTGGCGGGCCACCACGACCGGCCGTGCCGCCGGAGACGACCATGCCGATAGGAAGCCCAACATACCTACGTGCGGCCTCCGTTGCAGGCCCTCGGGGCCAACCGCCGTGCGCGAAGGGCGCACGACACCGGACTCGGCGGCCGCCCCGTCCCGAAGCCCACGCCCACGTCGCCGTGCGATGGCATACCGGCGTCTCGCTCAGCGGAAGTCCGCCGCGTGGTCCACCGCCCACTCCCGGAAGGAGCGGGCCGGGGTGCCGGTGATGCGCTCCACCTCATCGTTGACCGGCTCCGGATCGTCGAGCAACTGCGCCTGGGCCGGCAGCACCGCCTCCACCAGCTCCGCCGGGTACCCTGCCGCCTTCATCTGCTCGACGGCCTCGTCCAGCGAGATCTCCTCGAACCGCACCGGCCGCCCGACCACCTCGCCGATCAGCGCCACCTGCCGTTCCTGCGTGATCAGTTCGGGGCCGGTGAGCAGCGGACGGGCGCCGAGCAGAGTATCGGTCGTCAGCGCCTTGACGGCTACCGCGGCCATGTCCGCCTCGTGGATCAGCGGGCGGGCCAGCCCTGCCAGCGGCGCCCGGACCACACCGGTGGTGCGGACCTCCTCCGCCCAGCCGAGCGTATTGCTCGCGAACCCCGTCGGCCGCAGCGCCGTCCACTCCAGGCCCGAAGCCTCGATCAACCGCTCCAGCTCCGTATGGAACATGGTGATCGCCTCGCCCGGCTCCTCCCCCTCGGCCCCGGCACCGGCCCCGGCGGATGACAGGTACACCACCCGCCGGGCGCGCTTCCCGATCGCGTCGATCACGTCCGCCGCGCCCTCAGCGCTCAGGAACGGCCACACCAGGAAGACGGCAGCGACACCTTCCAGAGCCGTGTCCAGCGACGCGGGATCACCGAGATCACCTCGCACCGCCTGGACACCCTCCGGGAAGTCCGCCTCCCCTCTCACCAGCGCCCGCACGGGCACGCCCCCCGCGTGCAGTTGCGCCACCACCGCGCCCCCGACCTTCCCCGTCGCGCCGGTCACCAGAATCTTGGCCTGTGTCATCGAAGTCTCCTCGTCTCGGTGTTCGATGACATGACTCTCGTACGTCAACCAAAGTTCAGGTCAAGCGCCCGTCGGCCGGCACCCGGTTTACAGCTGATAGAACACCCATCGGGACGCCGTCTCGATGGTGGGCCGGAAGACGACCTGGTTCCCGATGTCTCCGTCCGCGTGCAGATACTTGCCGCTCCAGTTGTGCTTGATGGACTTCGCAGTGCCGGACGTGGTCGTCCACTTCTGATAGCCGCCACCGTTGCAAGGGTACGAGTAGACGTCCGCGCCGTTTCCGTCGAGGCAGTGACCTGATGCCGGGTTCCTGAAGATACCGCCGGAGATCGTCCACACCTGCTTCGCGCTGCGGTCACACCTGCCGAGGACGAGGTTTCCCTTGCCTGTCTGGGCATCCACCACCTGAAGGCAGGCGTTACTGCTGTTGCCGTTGATCACCTGGTAGTAGACCGGCGCCGCCTGCGCCGGGGTCGCGCCGCCGACCAGCAGCGTCGAGCCGAATGCGATCGCCGCGCCCGCACCGGCGAGTCGAGCGAGGTGTCCCTTGAGTTCCATGGTTGATCCCCTCTGGTTCGGATGATCGGCGCGCCGAATGAGGCGCCCGCCCGGTCGTTCAGGTGCCCTGTGTGATCCCTCGACCCCCGGGTGTGAGCCGGTGGCGGTTTCGTATCCTGCCCAGGCCTAGCACTGCGGCCCATCTCTTAAGTCAGGGCTTAAAGGGGGATGCGAGGGCCGCTCAGGGGTCTTCTTTCAGGGACGCCTGGCGGCTCTTTCCGGGCTGGTGCTCGCGCGGCCTCGGCTCATGGCTGGGTAGGCGTGCCGGTCTTCAGCAAGGCCAGGCCCAGAGGGGTGATGAGGTGCAGCACCGACCCGCCGCGGCGGCTGGTGGTGATGAGGCCCGTGTTCCTCAGCACCGTCGCGTGCTGACTGGCCGCCGCGGCCGAGACGTTGAGGCGGCGTGCCAGCTCGGTCGTCGTGCAGCCCTCCGCTGTCACACGCAGCGCGGCAGCCCGGGTGCGGCCGAGCAGTGACTCCAGGTTCCGGCCGGCGGAGCCCGCCGGTTCGGCCAGGCCGCCACCGGTCAGCGGCCCGCGGAGGGCCGGGACGGTCAGCCGGGGCGGCTGGGCGGCGTCGAGCGGGTCCCACAGGAAGTTCACCGCGCGCGTCGAGAAGATCCTGGGCGTGATGATCAGTCCCCTCCCCTGGAGACGCACCTCGGTCCGGCGCGGGTAGGGAGCTTCGAGCACCGGCGGACGCCAGCGGACCAGTGGTGCGCAGAGCGAGCGCAGCAGCAGGTCCATGCCGCCTTCAAGGATCAAGTTCGCGTAGCGGGTGGACAGTGCGGCCAGTTCGGACCGTGCGCTGTCCCAGTAGGGCGCCACAGTCAGCCGATGGCAGGCACGCACAGCCTCGGCGAGCTCCTTCCGCGCCTCGCTGTCCCCCTCGGACACCCGCCTGGCCCACGGCAGGTGTCCGGGATGGAAGTCGAGCCCCTCGAATTCACGTCGCAGCCGTGCCGTGGGGACATGCAGGAGATTGTCCACGGCGTGCTCCACCGAGGGTGCCTCGCCCATCAGGGCCAGCAGGTCGAGCCCCGGGCCGCGGACGGGAAGCAGGGACGTCAGCGGGCGCGTGTCCGCTCCCATCCGGCCCGCGACCGCTGACCACCACGAGCGGAAGTGAGGGTGGTCCCGGCCCCCTCTCAGCAGTTCCAGGCTGTAGTAGGTCTCCGCCGCGACCCCGATCGTGGCGGCCACACGTGTCCGCGCGAGGTCTTCCGAAGTGAAGTGAATGCGTAACACCGACCCGCTCCCTGCCGCATTGGTGGTGCCCGTCTGCCCGGTCCACCAGCATGCCCGAGTTCGGTACCCCCATGGGTATCTCTCGCTCACCGCACGGCAGACGGACCGGGCCCCAGGTCGCCGTGCGGTCCGTTCGGTGGTGTGATGCCGGCGCGTTCGCCGAAGCGTCTGAAACAGGAAGGTCACCGTCATGACAACGCGCTCACACGCCGCACGCGGTGCTCGTACCCCGGTCCAGCAGGCGGCCCTGCTCGTCTGAGCGGTGTTCCTGCTGGTCGGCGTACTGGGGTTCATCCCCGGCATCACCACGGACTACGACACCATGAAGTTCGCCTCCCACGACTCCGGTGCCAAGCTGCTGGGCATCTTCCAGACCTCCATCCTGCACAACCTGGTCCACCTGGCCTTTGGTGCCGCAGGCGTGGCCATGGCCCGGAGCGCCGCCGGGGCCCGGACGTTCCTGCTGGTGGGAGGCGCCGTCTACCTGGTGCTGTGGCTCTACGGCCTGATCATCGACCACCACAGCAGCGCCAACTTCGTACCGCTCAACAACGCCGACGACTGGCTGCACTTCGTCCTCGGGCTCGGCATGATCGCACTCGGCGTACTGCTCACCCGCCGCGGCACCACCACCGCGGGAAGGTGATGCGGGCGGCGGGCGACAAGGGAAGGGATCGGCCGAGCTAGTCCCTGCGGTACTGCGCGGGTGACCCCTTGGTTCCCTCGTCCTCGTACGAACCGGCCTTGCCGCGGTCCACGTGGAACTTCGTCAGCGTGGTCACCGGAGAGTTCGGGTCGCGGCGGTCGCCGATGACGCGCATGTGGGTGGTGAAGCGCTCGGGCGTCACCTCGTACACGTCGTAGCCGTACCGGTTGCCCTCGAAGTACTTCAGGTGCGGGTTGGCCTTGCCCATGAGGGGCCCGTTGGCGGCGTTCCACTCGGGCGAGTAGGCGCCGGAGGTCACCGAGTGCGCGGTGAACTCCGTACCCACCAGCGGCGAGTCGGGCTGGTCGAAGTCGGTGCGGACGTCGTCGACGAACGCCGAGTGCCAGTCGCCGGTGATGACGACCAGGTCCTCCAGGCCGCTCTTGTGCACATGTCCGAGGATCTCCCTGCGCTCGGCGAGGAAGCCGTCCCACTGGTCGGTGAACATGTACGAGCCGCCCGGCCTGCCCCGCAGCTGGCTCAGCATGATCGAGTTGGCCCACACGTGCCAGGAGTCCGGGGCGCGGTCGACGGTGCGCTTGAGCCAGGCCTTCTGCTCGGCGCCGAGGATGGTGCCGTCGGGCAGGTTCTGTGCGGAGCGGTACGACCGCAGGTCGAGGACGCTCAGTTCGAGCAGGTCGCCCCAGCGGCGTACCCGGTGGATCTCGGGGTCGGGCAGGGCCATGCCGCCGAAGGAGTCGCGGTGCGGCATGTGCTCGAACCACGCCTGGTAGGCGGCCGCGCGGCGGCGCATGAACGACGCCCCTCCCCCGGTGCCGCTGTAGTCGTTGACGACCTCGTGGTCGTCCCAGGTCAGGAACCACGGATGGGCGGCGTGCGCCTCGCGCAGCGACTTGTCGCCCTTGTACAGGGCGTGCCGCTTGCGGTAGTCGGCGAGGGTGAGGATCTCCGGTCCGTCGTGGTCGCGTACGTGCTTCTCCGGTACGCCGCCGACCTGGCCGTGCTCGTAGATGTAGTCACCGAGGTGTACGACGAAGTCCACGTTCTCGCGGGCGATGCCGCGGTGCGCGGCGTAGAAGCCGTCGTGGAAGGCCTGGCAGTTGGCGGCGGCGAAGGTGACCTTGGAGACCCGGCCGCGCGGCGCGGTCTTCGTACGGCCGACGCGGCTGGTCCTGCCGAGCGCCTTGAACGCGTACCAGTAGTGGCGGCCGGGCGTCAGACCGCTCACCGGCACGTGCACGCTGTGGCCGAGCGTCGCCGACGCCGGCGCGGTGCCCCGGGCGACCACGCTGCGCAGCCGGGCGTCCTTGGCGACCACCCACTCGACCTCGACGACCTCGGGCAGTCTCTGCTCGGCGGCGAGGGGTTCGGGCGCGAGTCTGGTCCACAGGAGCACCGAGTGCGGCTGCGGATCGCCGGAGGCCACACCGAGTGTGAACGGCGCCTGGTCGTACTCGGCGCCCAGGCGCTCGGCGGCCTCGCGGGCCTGTGCGGGGGTGAGTCCGGCGGCCAGCGGCCAGGCGAGGTTCAGCGCGCCGGCCGCCGCGGCGGCCTTCAGCAGATCACGGCGGTTGACGGTCATCGGTGGCCTCCGTCGGCGCTGAGGGTGAGGGAGAGGGCGTCCGCGTAGCCGTCGTTGGAGGTGCCGCCGCCGCTGCGGGTGAAGACGAGGAGGAGCCGCGCCGAGCGGGCGGTGGGCGGCACCGCGGCCTCGGCGGTGCGCTCCACCAGGCCCGTGCGGCCCTCGCGGTCGGCGGCGCCGACGGGGCCGAGCACGCTCAGGGCGACCGGCGTGCCCTTGGCGTCACGGAACTCCACGGAGAGCCGGGCGCCGTCCTCCTGCCGGGCGTAGCCCCCGAGCCAGGCGGACAGGGTGTAGCGCACGCGTCCCGCGTCGACGGCCCGGTGCCCGGTGCGGCCGGTCCTCGGCAGGGAGATGTCCTGGACCAGGGCGGTGCGGGCGCTGTTGCCGCCCGAGAAGAAGCGGCTGCCGCGCCGGGCCGGACCGGGGTCCGACGCGGTCGGGTAGCCACCGCTGAGGCCGTAGGCGATGAGCGCCGGGGCGCCCTGAGCGACCTGCCAGCCCCGGACCTTCGTGACGGGGTCGGCGGTGCCGCCCGCCCCGGTCTCCGCGTCGCCGTTGACGACCAGATTCACGCACGCCTCCTGTGATCGTTGGGTTGAGCGCGGCCAGCCCACCAGCCGCGTGTGAACCAGGAGAAGCGTTTCGGCGAATTCTGTTACGTCCGCGCCCGCGCCGATGACGCGGCCCGTGATCCTGAACAAATCCCGGCGCCCTGACAACCTCCTCGGTCCCGCGCGCCTCCTTAAGGTCAACGGCCCTCGCTGACCGACCACCTGACCAGAGGGCCGGGAACAAGGAGGGGAACTGTGCCTACGCACAGATGGAGAAGCGCCGCTCTGGCGACCGGCATGGCCGGGATGCTCGCGGCCACGGGAGCCACGGCCATGGCCGAGGCGGGCGCCCCCGACGCACCGCCCCAAGTGCCCGATATACGCGCCGACGTGAACCGGGACGGCGACGTCGACGTGGCGGGTACGAGCGACTCGGCGGGCGAGAACACCTGGACGGCGCGGCGCGGCGCGATCGTGCTGCCGAACGTCGACGACGACGCGAAGCGCTGTCCGGTCAAGGACGCCCGTGGCAGGCCCCTGTCGGACGCGAAGCTGGCCCGGTGCAACGACGGGTCCGACACCAAGGTCAACGGCGCGCGTGACGCGGCCGACCTGGCCCGTCTGAAGACCGTGCCGCTGACCGGGACCCCGGCGGGCAGCCACGGCACCGTCAAGGCGATCGGCGTCGGCGCCAAGAAGGCCCGCCTGTTCATCAAGCGCGACGGCCGCTGGTCCCTGCTGCGGTCCACCGACCGGCTGACCGCCGCCGAGCTGCGCGCCGGTGTCGAGCTGGGCGTCGAGGCCACGGACGTGGTGCGCGACGCGCGGAAGTGGAACGGCGAGGTGAAGGTCCGCTTCACCGTCACCGGCGGCGGCACGTCCCGCTCCGACGACGTCGTGCTGCGCACCGCGCCCGTACTGACCCACCATCACCTTCAGCGTGCCGAGGAAGTCCTCGTCACGAAGGTGAAGGGCGCCGGTGTCTACGGCCGTGACCAGCGCAAGTTCGTCAAGGAGCTCGCCCGGCAGGTGAAGGACGCCGGCATCGAGAAGCCGCTGACGACCTTCACCAAGTACGGCGACCCGTGGGCGCAGGACTTCGTCGAGCCGGCCTACGCGAGCATGCCGGGCCCGGGCGGCGAGCAGCGCACGATGCGGGTCATGATCCGCTCCGCGCAGCCCGACCGGGAGGCGGGCCGTGAGCTGTTCGAGAAGCTGCGCGGGCCGGACGTCGGCGTGGTGCAGGTCGGCAAGCCGACGGTGAACGAGGAGTGGACGCTCAACTCCATGGGCAACCTGGAGACCATTCCGCCGTACACGCTGAACGGCAAGAGCTACCCGGCGGGCCGCATCATCCAGGGCTACCGCGCCGACTCCGGTGCCAAGCCCGCCAAGTCGATGCGTACGTTCCTGTCCTCGCAGGGAGTGCAGGCGCCGCTGCTGCTCGACACGTCGTGGCTTTCGGTCGGGCACGTGGACGAGTTCGTGCAGTTCCTGCCCGCCGACACCGAGCGCGGCTGGCGCATCGGCGTCGCCGACCCGGCCGCCGGGGTGGAGCTCCTGCGCAAGGCGAAGCGGGACGGGCACGGCGCCACGAAGATGTTCTCCGTCCCGCGCGGCAGCGACATCCCCGCGCCCAAGGAGACCATCGACAAGGTGCTCGACAAGGCCTCGTTCCACACCGACAACAAGGTGGCGGCCGAGCGCATCGAGGCCAACCTGGACATCCTCAAGCGCGAGACCGGCGTCACCGACGCGGACATAGTTCGGGTGCCCGGTCTGTACACGCGGGACTCCGACGAGAGCGAAGGCCTCAGCGGCAGCCGCAAGTTGCGCCGCATGGGCCCCGACACCCTGGAGAGGTTCAGCCAGCTGCGTGGTGCGGACGAGGCGCGCGGCGGCCGGGATTCCGCGGGCGGTGCCGGGAGCGGCGCCGCCGCCGTCCGGCCGAACAGCGCCTACGTACCCGGCGCGGTCAACGGCGTCCTGCTGAGCCCGACCCGCTATCTGGCACCCAAGCAGTGGGGTCCTGTCATCGGTGGCCGGGACATCTTCACCGAGGCGGTGAACTCCGTGTACGCCAAGGCGGGGTTCGCCACGGCGTACATCGACGACTGGTACACGTACCACCTCGGCATGGGTGAGGTGCACTGCGGCACCAACACGCTGCGGGACGCGCGTGCGCCGTGGTGGCCCACGGCGTAACGCCTTCCGGCGGGGCCGGTACGCCGACACGGGTGCCGGCCCCGCTCACCCGGGCGGGTCACCATGTGCTGATGGCCGGCGCGTCCGGTTCGTGCCGCCGCCAGGCCTCGCTGAGGCGCGCGAGCCGGTCCGCGGCGGCGATGCCGCACAGGAACGCGATCTTTCCTTCGCTGACTTCGAACGTCACGGCGCCCACGACCCGTTCGCCGACCACGGCGACGACTGCCGGGGTTCCGTTGACCCACGCGAGGTGCATCGCGGGCGAGCCGCCTGCCAGCCGCCGCTTCGCCGGCGTGGGCCTGAAGCCGGCCCGCACGTAGGAGGCGACCCGCTCGGGCGTGTTGTGGCGCAGCAGCCGTTTCGCCAGTCCGGCGCCGTCCGAGAGCGCCGTCACGTCGTCGGTGAGCAGCGCCACCAGCCGTTCGGTGCGCCCCGACGCGGCGGCGGCGAGGAACTCCTCGACGACCCTGCGGGCGGACACGGGGTCGGCCTCGCCGCCGCGGCGGCGCTCGGCGGCGACCCGGGTCCGGGCCCGGTGGGCATGCTGCTGGCTCGCGGACTCGCTGATGTCGAGGATGCCGGCGATCTCCGCGTGGCTGTACGAGAAGGCCTCGCGCAGGACGTAGACGGCCCGCTCGACAGGCGCGAGGCGCTCCAAGAGGGTCAGTACGGCCAAGGTCACCGATTCACGCTGCTCGAAGGTGTCGGCCGGGCCGAGCATCGGGTCGCCTTCGAGGAGCGGCTCGGGCAGCCAGGCACCGGCCGCCCGCTCATGGCGGGCCTGCGCCGAGCGGAGCCGGTCGAGGCAGATATTCGTGACGACCTTGGTCAGCCACGCTTGTGGCACCTCGATCCGTTCACGGTCCGCGGCCTGCCAGCGCAGGAAGGTGTCCTGCACGGCGTCCTCGGCGTCGGCGGCCGAGCCGAGCAGACGGTACGCGAGCGAGGCCAGCCGGCCCCGGCCGGCCTCGAACTGATCGATGGCTGAGCTGTCCATGCGGAACAACCTACGCGGCGACCCTCACGCCGGCCCGGTCGGGCGTGGTGACCAGGCGGTGCTTGCGCTTCGGCATGCCGAAGGTCGGGTGGGCGATGCCCCAGCCGGCTCCCTTGAGTACGCCCGCCTTGAGCCGCGCGGCGGTCCGGCCGCCCAGGTACCAGGACTTCGACCGGACGTCTGCGTCCACCATCTGGAAGATCGCGTCGCGCCGCCCGAGGCTGATGTGGTTGCCGTGGTACTTCAGCCCGGTGGTCGGGACTTCGGCGCCCGTCAGGCGCGCGATGATCGCGGCGGTCGCCTGCATGTTGGTGAAGCCGGCCGAGGCGCAGGACATCGGCAGCGGCCGGCCGTTGTCGCCGATCGCGTAGGCGCAGTCACCGGCGGCGTAGACGTCCGGGTGCGAGACCGAGCGCATGGTGCGGTCGACGACGATCTGGCCGGTCTCGGCGACCTCCAGGCCGCTGGCTGCCGCGATGGGGTGCACGGCGAACCCGGCCGACCACACGGTCACGTCGGCCGGGATGGACAGCCCGCCGACACCGCTGACACCGCCGGTGATCGCCCGTGTCGGCTCGACGGCTTCGATGGCGGTGTGCTCGTGCACGGTGATGCCGAGCCGGTCGAAGGCCTTACGCAGATGGCGGCGGGCCTTGGGAGAGAGCCAGGCGCCCAGTTCGCCGCGGGCGGCGAGCGCGACCGAGAGGTCGGACCGGGACTCGGCGAACTCGGTGGCGGTCTCGATGCCGGTCAGCCCCTCACCGACGACCAGAACGGCGCTGCCCTCGTCCAGGCGGGCCAGGCGCTCGCGCAGACGCAGCGCCGAGGAACGGCCGGCCACATCGTAGGCGTACTCGGCCACGCCGGGGACGCCGTGATGGGCGACGGAGCTGCCGAGCGCGTAGAGAAGCGTGTCGTACGCCAGTTCGCCGTCGCCGTCCTCGCCGGTCACGGCGACGGTCCTGCGCTCGGGGTCGACGCCGGTGACGCGTGCCAGGCGCAGCCGCACGCCGGTGCCCGCGAACACGTCGGCGAGCTTGCGGAACGCGAGGTCCTGCCCGGCCGCGAGCTGGTGGAGCCGCATCCGCTCGACGAAGTCGGCCTCGGCGTTGACGACAGTGATCTCGGTGTCGGCGGAGGAGAGCCTGCGGGTGAGGTTTCCGGCGGCGAAGGCTCCTGCGTATCCGGCGCCGAGTACGACGATGCGGTGCTTCATGGCGTGGCTCCTGTCTCGTTCGCGTGCCCCTTGAACGAGACGGCGCCGCGATTGCTGACAGAAGTCCGATGTGACGCGGGTCACCGCTCGGTCAGACCACCGGCGGCCCCGCCTCGACGCGGCGCAGCACCGCGGGGAGGCGGTCCAGATCGGGGCCGGTCTGGACCTGCCGCTCGTCCCACCAGGTGGCACCGGCGTCGCGCAGGGGGCCGATCAGGTCCCTGGCCTTCGCCGCGTCCGGGGGCGTGGCACCGCCGAGCACGAACTCGAAGGGACGCTCGGACCCGGCTGTACGGTGCTGCGCACGTAGTCGACGAGGTCCCGTACTTCCGCCACGTCCGGCACATGACCATGCCGGGCCGACTCGAAGAGCGGCACCGCGCCGTCCCACCGCGCCGCTCGCCGCATGGGCGCAGGACGCGGCCAGAACCCGCCGATCCACACCGGCGGACCGGGCTGTTGGACGGTGGCGGGGAGCAGCGCCACATCCCGGGCCTCGTAGTGCCGACCGTGGTGGTTCACCGGCTCGCCGGACCAGAAGCGGCCCAACAGCTCGAGCCCTTCGTCCAGTCGCTCGGCGAGGAGGCGTGGCTCGGCGGCGTCGCCGAAGCTGCGGTACTCGTCCTCGACCGGACCGCCCAGGCCGGCGGCGAAGATCACCCGGCCGCCGCTCAGGTGGTCCAAGGTGGCCACCAACCTCCCCCGCCGTGGGCCGAGCCCCGTCCGCACTACGAGGAGGGACAGGGCAGCAGGTGCACCGAGTGCAGGTCGCACCCGCTCTCGGCAAGGTGCCGTCCCACCCTTGAAGTCAAAGGTCCAATGAGCCCGGCCGGGCCGGGCCGGTTTCGGCATCGGCCCGCTGCGCCTGCGGGGCCCTGCCTCCCACCAGGCGCGATGCCCGGCGCCTCCGATAAGGGGCCGGCTGGCTCTTCAGTGTTGGGAGCGCCGTATTCAGGGTTTTCACGCTCCGCTTCGTCTTCTCGTTGCTCCGCCCTGCCGGTCGGCGGACAGTACCGGACGGCGCCCGCGGTGCTCCAGGGCGCGTCTCCCGCCCTCGCCAGAAGGAGCGAACGTGAACAGACGGACAGGTACCGCCCTGACGGCCCTCGGTGTGGTCTTCGCCGTCACCGCCTCCGTGCTCCCGGCCGGCGGTGCCGGGGCCGCCGCCCTGCCCCCCGAGCGGGAGTTGAGGCAGGTCGTGGGCGATGCCATGCAGGACCGGCTCGGCGCGCAGGCCAGGAGCGGTTACGGGCTGGCGGCCTCGGCGAAGCTGGAGATCCTGGTCGAGCCGCAGCGGTGGTCCGCCAACCGGGGCTGGACGTTCGGCAGTTCGGTGTTCCTCATCCCCCGGGGTGTCGAAACCGCCCCCGTGGTCTCGCTGTTCGTCGCCCGGCGTACGGGCAGTACCTGGCAGGTCGGCCTCCAGGGCACACCGGCCTTCGCCGCCCTGTCGCACCGCGCCCCCTCCCAGGTGGTCAAGGACGCCGAGCGCGCCCCGTTCGCCCGTACCGCCTCGCCCGAGCCGCGCGCGGCCACCGGTCTGTCACTGCCGTGGCAGCGGAACGCCGGCTGGGCACACTGGGGTGTCCACGGCAACAGCGGCGCGTCCCGCCCGTACAACTCGATCGACTTCTACGGCGGCGATGGCAACGTACGCGCCTCGCGGGCCGGGCTGATGTACCGGCACTGCACCAGCGGCGGGCGGTGGCCCCACATCACGGTGATGCACGACAACGGCTACACCACCGGCTACTACCACCTGCGCGACACCACCGGCAAACCCTCGGGAAGCGCGGTGGCCCACGGCGAGTACCTCGGCAGGATCGCGGAGGAACTCCCGTGCGGCGGCTCGGCCAACGGCGACCACACACACTGGACCCTGTGGACGGGATCGGACGGCAACACCCCGGTAGCGGTGCGGGGCAAGGAGATCGGCGGCTGGACCTGGTACGAGGGCGCGTCGCCCTACCAGGGGTACGCCGAGCGGGGCAGCACCCGCATCCACCGCAACCAGTGCTGCGACCTCATCAACTACGGAGGCGGCGGCGACCCCGGCACGTTCTTCGAGAACACCTCCGACCTCGACATCCCTGACCAGGGCCAAGCCGAGTCCTCCATCACCGTCGGCGGGATCAGCGGAAACGCGCCGGCGTCCCTGTCGGTGTTCCAGGACGTCCACCACACCTGGCGCGGCGATCTGCGGATCGACCTCATCGGCCCCAGCGGCACGGCCTACCGGCTGCGCAGCCCCGACCCCGACGACGACAGCGACGTCATCCACGAGACCGACACGGTCGACGCCTCCGCGGAGACCGCCAACGGCGTCTGGAAGCTGCGGGTCACGGACACATCGGTCAACGACAGCGGCCATATCGACGCGTGGAGCCTGACCTTCTGACCGGGGAGCGGTGGACGAGTGGTCCCGCCGCTCTCGACTGCGTCCGCGCCCCCGGGTACCTTCGTGCTCGTCCGGGGGGCGGACGTACGCCGTCAGGAGGACCCCGCACATGGTCACCAGTACGCGCACCGCACCCAGCCACGGGCGGCCGGGACTCCCGTACGCCGACTCCTTCGACGAGGCACTGCGGACGGCCATCCGGGCCCGCGGCCTCAGCCTCGACAGACTGCACGCCCGGCTCGCGGAACGCGGCATCCAGGTCAGCGTGGCGAGTCTCTCCAACTGGCAGCGGGGGCGCTGCCGCCCGGAACGCGCCCCTTCGCTGCGCGCCGTCCGCGCCCTGGAACAGATCCTGGGCCTGCCGCGGGAATCCCTGGTCACCCGGCTCGGCCCGCCCCGCCCGCGCGGCCGCTGGGCCCGGCAGGTGCCCGGTGCGCTGTCCTACCGCGATCTCTGCCCGGTGCCCGGCAGCGTCGGCCGGCTGCTCGGCCAGATCGAGCAGACCGCCGACGGCAAGCTCGAATGGCTGGGCTGTCACGAGCGGTTCCGGGTCGGCCCCGACCACGAGGAGCGGAGCGTGCACACCCGGCTGGTGTTCCGGGCGCGTACGGACGGCGTCGACCGCCACGTGGTGGTACACCACAACGAACTGGGCCGGCTTCCCGACGTCCGCCACGGCGCGTACTGCCGGACGGGCCGCGTACGGACCGACCCGGACGCGGGCGTCACAGCGGTGGAACTGCTCTTCGAGCGCCCGCTCCAGCGCGGCGAGACCTATGTGATCGAGTACGGGTTCGGCTACCGGGAGGACGGACCGCCGACCGACTTCTACCAGCGTTGGTTCCGCTTCCCCGCCCACGCGTACCTGCTCCAGGTGCAGTTCGATCCGGCCGCCCTGCCCGCCCGCTGCTACCGCGCCTGGCAACCGAACGTGTCCACACCGGCCGACCACCTCACGGAACTGCGGCTGAGCAGTCGGCACAACGTCCATCTGGCCGACACCCTGCTCCGCCCCGGGATCCATGGCATCCGCTGGGAGTGGGACTGACTCAGCCTTGGTCGTCGGCCGTCGCGTGGGTGGTGGCGATGAGGTCGCGCAGCTGGGAGCGGGCGGTGATGCCCAGCTTGGGGAAGCTGCGGTACAGGTGCGAGCCGACCGTGCGCGGGGAGAGGAAGAGCTTCTCGCCGATCTCGCGGTTGGTCAGCCCGCGGGCGGCGAGCCCGACGATCTGCCGCTGTTGCGGGGAGAGTTCGGCGAGGGCGTCGGGGGCCGGGTCCGTGACGTCGAGGCCGGCCGCGCGTGCCTCGGCCCTGGCGCGCTCGATCCACGGGCGGGCGCCCAGGCGCCGGAAGGTCTCCAGGGCCTCGGTGAGCGGCGCCCTGGCCTCGGCGATGCGCCGACGGCGCCGCAGCCACTCGGCGAGGTCCAGCAGGGCCTGGGCGCGTTCGAAGGGCCAGTGCTTCAGCAGCGGGTCCGCCAGCGCCGCCCGGAAGTGCGGCTCCGCGTCCGCCGGGTCTGCCAGCAGGCCACGGGCCCGGCTGATCAGTGCGCGCAGGCGGGGCGAGGCGCCCGCCGCGAGGGCGCGTGCGCAGTGCTCGACGACCGCGGTGGCTTCCTCACGGCGCCCGCTGCGCACGGCGGTGGCGGCCAGATCCGCGAGCGCCGGGTAGGAGGCGTGGTAGTGCTCGGGGGCGCCATCTGCCGTGAAGACCGCGCGGAGTTGGTCGTACCCCGCCTCGTGCGCGCCTTCCGCGAGGGCCGCGGCGCCGAGCGCGCGACGGGCATAGACGGCCACCGAGCGGCTCTCCAGCGGGTCGACCAGGGCGAGCGCCTCCTCGGCCCGGGCGCGGGCCGCCGCCGGGTCCCCCTGGTAGGCCAGCACGACGGCGTCCACCGCGGCCGCACACGCCTCGGCGTGGTCGAGGCCGGCCGCCGAAGCGACCACGCCGCTGCGGGCGATGGCCTCCCTGGCCCGGCCCCACTTTCCCTGTTCCACATAGCTCCAGGCGGCCGCGCCGCCCAGCCCCTCCGGCAGCGGCCCGCGCAACCCCCAGCGGTCGAACGCCTCGTCGAAGGCGCGGACGGCCTCGGGGGTTTCGTCCAGCAGCCACGCCATGATGGCGAAAGCGGTGAGCCGCTCGGGACGGCGTCGCGCCTCGGCCGCGGCCTGCGGAAGCAGGGGGAGCAGTTCGGCCCTGTGGACGAAGGGGTCGGACACGGCCCGTATCCAGGCGCGCAACCACGCGTGTGACGCGTCCTCGGGAAGGCTCGCCAGGATGTCCTGGATACGGTGCCGTTGGGCGTCCTCTCCGCAGTAGAAGCGGACCACGGCGGCACCGGCCAGGAGATCCAGCGCGGTGGTGGGCCGTGTGAGAGCCAACTGCTCGGCGGCGTCGGCCAGTCGGGAGAAGACCACGGTGTGGCGCACGGTCAGTACGGCCAGTCGCCCGACCTGTGCGGCGGCGTCGGACAGGAGCGACGCGTCGTCGGTACGCGCGCGTACCGAGTCGGCCAGTTCCTCGACCCAGGCGAGGTCACCGGTGAACACGGCCTCCGCGGCGGCCTCGACCAGCAGCCGGGCGCTGTCCTCGCGCGGCGCGAGTTCCGCGGCGCGTTGCAGGGCCTGCCGCCGCGTGGCCGCCGCGGCGGCGCGCCCGGTCGGCCGTCCGCTCCAACTGCGCCGATACGGCCGCGTCCGGAGGTGTGGCCGCGGCGGCGAGGTGCCAGACCCGCCGGTCGGGCTCGTCCCGCAGCAGTTCGGCGAGTGCCAGGTGGGCCGCGCGCCGGGCTTCGACGGGCGCGGCGTGATACGCGGCGGACCGGACCAGCGGGTGGCTGAACCGGAGTTCCAGGCCGGTCCGCCGGACGAGACCGGCTTGCTCGGCGGGCGACCACGCGTCGGCGGTGGTGGTGTCCGGCAGTACGGCAGGGATGACGGTCGCGGAGTCGGCGGTGTCCATGGCGGCCAGAAGCAGGAGGGCGCGACGGGTGGGGGCGGGGAGGTCGTGCAGGCGGGCCGCGAAGATCTGCTCCAGGTGATCGGTGAGCCGCAGCGGACCCACGGCCGGCGGGCCTGCGGCGGCGTTGTGTGCGGTGGCCGCGGCGTGTGTCGAGGCCGCGCTGCGTACGGTGGCCGTGTTGTGTGCGGTGGCCGTGTTGTGTCCCGAGACCGCGCTGTGCCCGGTGGCCGCATCGCGTACCGAGACCGCGCTGCGTGCCGAGACCGCGTCATGTGCCGAGGCCGCGTCGTGTCCGGTGGCCGCGGCATGTGCCGAGGCCCCGCTGCGTGCGGCGGCCGCGTAGCGTGCCGTGGCCGCCCTGGTCAGTTCGGTCAGCGCCAGCGGGTTGCCGGCGGACTGGTCGAGGATCTGTGTCCTGATCCTGCCGGTGGGGCGCCGCGGTTGCAGGTCCAGCAGGCGGCCGGCCGCGGCGTCGTCGAGCGGTCCGAGCGTGAGTGTCGGCGTGTGCCGGTCGAACCCGGGGACGCGATCACCGACGCGGGCCGCGAGCAGCATCGTGACCGGTTCGCCCGCCAGCCGTCGGGCGGCGAAGGACAGTACGTCCACGGAGGAACGGTCGAGCCACTGCGCGTCGTCCAGCACCACGAGCACGGGCCCTCGGTCCCCCAGGGCCGAGAGCAGGCTCAGGACGGCGACACCGATCAGCATGAGGTCGGGCTCCGCGGTGGCCGGACCGGCGCCGAAGGCACCGTGCAGCGCCGCGCGCTGCCTCAGCGGCAGCCCGTCCACGTCAGCCGATACCGGCCGCAGCAACTGGTGCAGGGCGGCGAACGCGAGGCTCGACTCCGACTCGCTGCCCTCGGCGCGCAGGACACGAGCGCCGCTCGCTTCGGCCCGGCGCACCGCGCGATCCAGCAGCGCGGTCTTCCCCATGCCCACATCACCGAGAAGCATCAGAGCCGGGTCGGCCGACGCCGAGTCCACCATGTGGAAGAGGCGTGCCAGTTCCGCGTCCCGGCCGACGATCGGCCTCTTCCCGTCCGGCTCCGGCCCCGCGACCGGACGGGGGTCGCCTGCTTGCTCTTGCACGGGGTCCGGTCTCCAGGAATGGTGTTCGTCGATCGGTGGCGTCTCGCCTTGTCGTCCTCGCCCTCAGGCTACAAGCGTGGACGCGGTGCCCGGGCCCTGCGGACCGGTGCAGTCACATGACTGATACCGCGTGGCCGGAGGCCGCTCGTACGGTTCCGGGAAAGCCTCCGAATTCTTGAGGAATACCCATGGAACACATCAAGCTCGGCAACGTCACCGTCACCCGGGTCCGGGAGTACTACGGTTCCGTCGAAATGACGCCCGACACCTTCTTTCCGGAGAGTTCGAAGGAAGTATGGGACGACGGCGCCTCCTGGCTGAGCCCGCATTTCCTGCGCCCCGAGACCAATACCGTGAATTCCGCCATCCAGACGTGGGTGCTGCGCAGCGCGGGCAGGACCATCCTCGTCGACACCGGCGTGGGCAACCACAAGGACCGCCCGTACGCGCCGGTCTGGAGCCGTCTCGAAACGGACTTCCTGGCCGAGCTCGCGCGCGCCGGCGTCGAGCCCGAGGACGTCGACATCGTGATCAACACGCATCTCCACATCGATCACGTCGGCTGGAACACGTATCTTGACGGCAGGCAGTGGGTGCCCACTTTCCCCAACGCCACCTATCTGATGCCGAAGGACGACTTCGACTTCTGGAATCCCGAGAACGGCCACCAGCCGCTGCTCGGCCGCGGCAACCAGAACGTCTTCGAG
Source organism: Streptomyces sp. 135 (assembly GCF_020026305.1). Taxonomy (NCBI): domain Bacteria; kingdom Bacillati; phylum Actinomycetota; class Actinomycetes; order Kitasatosporales; family Streptomycetaceae; genus Streptomyces; species Streptomyces sp. 135. The sequence goes on from NZ_CP075691.1 coordinate 224,415, forward strand.
GACAGCGTGGCCCCGGTGCACCGGGCCGGCCAGACGCTGCTGTGGGAGAACAGCCACCGGATCGACGCCGACCTGCGCCTGGACGCGGCTCCCGGACACACACCCGGCTCCTCCGTGCTGACCCTCGCCTCCGGGTCGGACCGCGCGGTGTTCGTCGGCGACCTGCTGCACACCCCGGTGCAGATCCTGGAGCCGGACGCCAACAGCTGCTTCTGCGAGGACCCCGCGGGCGCCCGCGCCACCCGACGCAAGGTCCTGGGCCGGGCGGCCGACGACAACGCCCTCGTGGTCCCCGCGCACCTGGGCGGCCACGGCGCGGCCGAAGTCGTGCGGGACGGCACGAAGTTCGCCATCAAGGGCTGGGCCCCCTTCACCCCGTACACCGAGCAGGGCTGAGACCCTCGGAAAGGCATCACCGTGAACCACCACCCCGACCCCGTCGTGATCACCGCGCGGGGGGCCGTCCGCGGTCTGCGCCAGGGTGACGGCACCGCAGCCTTCCTGAACATCCCCTACGCCGCGCCTCCCCTCGGCGCCGGCCGGTTCGCCCCGCCGCAGCCGCACGAGCCGTGGGACGGCACAAGAGACGCCACCGCGCCGGGACCCAACGCTCCCCAGTCCGCGCGCGAGCTCGGCAGCGTGGACATGTCCCCCTACTTCGGCGCCGGTTGGAGCCGCGGTGCGGACTACCTCACCGTCAACGCCTTCGCGCCTGCGCCCGCGCCCGCTGCCGCCTCCGCCGCCGGTGGCCTGCCCGTCATGGTGTTCGTGCACGGCGGCGGATTCGTCGCCGGTTCGACGCGGTCCGCGCTGTACGACGGCTCCGCCTTCGCCCGCGACGGCGTCGTCCTCGTCACGCTCAACTACCGGCTTGGCATCGCCGGGTTCCTCGACATCCCCGGTGCGCCCGCCAACCGCGGTCTGCTCGATGTCGTCGCCGCGCTGCGCTGGGTGCGGGAGAACATCACCGCCTTCGGCGGTGACCCGTACAACGTCACCCTCTTCGGCCAGTCGGCCGGGGCGACCATCGTCGGCGGCGTCCTCGCCACGCCCGCAGCCACCGGTCTCGTCCGCCGGGCGATCGTCCAGAGCGGCAGCGGCCTGGGCGCGTTCACGACGGAGCAGGCCGCCCGCGTCACCAGGGCGGCGGCCGGATCCCTGGGCATCGAGCCCCATGCCGACGCCTTCGCGGACATCTCCGACGAGCGCCTGGTCGAGGCCGCCTCCCGGCTCGGGGGCATCGACCTGCGGACCGACACACACCACGACCCGCTGGCCGGGCTCAGCCCCTTCGGCCTGGTCCTCGACACGCAGCCCGCCGCATCCGTCGCCACCGGCCTCGGCGCCGGCATCGACCTGCTCATCGGGACCAACACCGAGGAGGGAAACCTCTACCTGGCCCCCGTGGGCAAGTACGCCACCTCGACCGCCGCGGACGTCGACGACACGGCGGCGCGCGCCCACCCGGATCCGGCGCGGCTCGTCGAGACGTACCGCACGTCCCGACCCGAGGCGTCCTTCGGCGAGCTGCGGTCCGCCATCCTGGGCGACGCGCTGTTCGGCGCGGGCAGCTGGGCCCTGGCGGAGGCCCACGCCGCCCTCCCCGAGTCCGCCACCTTCGCCTACGAGTTCGCCTGGCGGTCGCGGGCACTGAACGCAGCGCTCGGCGCCGCCCACGCGGTGGAGCTGCCGTTCGTCTTCGATCTCGCGCAGCTCCCCCGACTGCGGGGTGCGGGCGGGCTGCTCGGCCCCGGCGGGCCCCCCGCGGCGCTCGCCGCCCGCGTGCACGGGGCCTGGGTCCGGTTCGCCGCCACCGGCAATCCCGGCTGGGACCCGTACGACACCGAGCGCCGGGCCACGATGCGAATCGACGCCGAGTGGACCCAGCTGGACGACCCCCGCGGCCAGGAACGGAGGGCCTGGATACGCCCCCGTCCGCCGGAGCGGGCGCGATAACCGGCCTTTCTGGACATAACCGGGGATAATTCTTCGGAGGCAGAGGCGATAGCAGGGAGCCACAGTGATCCGTGTTCTTCTCGTCGAGGAAAACGGGCTGCTGCGCGGAGGACTCGCCGCCCTCCTGACCCGCGAGGACGACATCGAGGTCGTCGCGGAGACCGGAGGGGACGGACTGGTCCTCGCGCGAGCGCTCTCGTACCGCCCCGATGTGGTCGTCATCGACGTCGACGGCCACCAGGACGAGGCGCTCGCCATGGCGAGCAAGATGGGCGAGTGCCTCCCGGAGTGCCGGACCCTCCTGGTGGCGGGGGCGCCGACGCTCGAACGGCTGCGCACGGTGCTGGCCCTGCGGCCGCCCGGGCTAATCGGCAAGGACGGGCCTCCCGACCGGCTCGTCGAGGGCATCCGCAAGGTGGTCGGCGGACACCGCTACATCGCCCCTGAGCTGGCGGTACTCGTGCTCGACGCGGTGCAGAACCCCCTCACGCCGCGTGAACGGCAGGTCCTGCGGCTGGCCGCCGAGGGCGCACCGACGCGGGAGATCGCCGACCGGCTGGCGCTGTCCTTGGGAACCGTCCGCAACCACCTGTCGGCGATCACCCGCAAGGTCGCCGCCCGGAACCGCATCGACGCGATCAGGATCGCCCGGGGGTCCGGCTGGCTGTGACGTTCGCGGCCGACGGGAACCCCGCGGCCCGCGAGGGCTCCGTGACCTCCCAGTGTCCGACGAGGTCCCGGTAGAGCGCGGAGCCCGCCAGCAGCTCCTCATGCGTCCCGAGGGCGGTGCCCGTGCCGTCGAGCACCAGCACGCGGTCGGCCCTCAGCGCCGAGCTGATCCGGTGCGCGCACACGAGCAGCGTGCCCGGGCGGCGGGCGAACGCCTCCTCCGCGCGGGCCTCCGATGCCGGGTCGAGGTGGCAGGTCGCCTCGTCCAGCAGCACCAGCCTGGCAGGGGGGAGGTACGAGCGGACGAGCGCCACCAGCTGGCGCTCCCCCGCCGACAGCTCCCGAGGGTCGGCAGGCACCTCGTAACCGCCCAGTCGCGCCACGAGCGGCCGGGCGCCGACCGCGTCCACCGCCGCGTCCACCTGGGCCGCGGTGGCATCGGGCGCCAGATAGGTGAGGTTCTCCCACAGCGTGCCGTCGAAGACGTAGGCCTCCTGCGGGATCAGTACCCGATGCCGGGCGAGCGTGCCGGTGCCGAGGGCCCGCACCGGTACGCCGTCCAGCCGGATCCGCCCGGCCTGCGGTTCGAGCACCCCCGCGACCAGCGAGGCGAGCGTCGATTTCCCCGCTCCGCTCGGCCCCACGACGGCCAGGTGCTCGCCCGGCTCCAGCACGAGGTCGAGCCCGTCGACCACCGGCTCCGCCGAGCGCGCGTAACCGAACGTGACACCGCGCAGCTCCACCCCGCCGAAGCCGCCCGGCGGCACCGTGCCCGGGCGACCCCGTGGCGCGTCCGCCGTGCCGGTCGTGTCCGGCATGGGCCGCTCGGCCGCTTCAGCGATCCGGGAGAGGGTGACCAGCAGCCACAGCCCGCTGCCGCCGAGCACCTGGACGAGGCCCTGCAACGCGGGCTGGAGGCCGCGCGACACGTATGTCACCGCGCCGAGGACCGCTCCCGCCGATACCCCGCGCTGCACCAGCCAGGGCGCTCCCGCCAGGATGAGTACGAGGGGCAGCCACCCGCCGATGCCCAGCGACACGGTCCGTACCGCCGTCATCCGCGCCAGTGCCCGGGTGGCCTTCGCCGCGGCGTCGATCCGCTCGCCCGCCCGCCGCTGTACGAGGTCCTCGGCCCCGCACGCCGCCACGTCCCGCAGTCCGCCCGTCACCGCGCTCGCGGACTCCGCGATCCGCTCGTCGGCCAGCACCACGTCCCGCTGCCGCCCGGCCATGGCTCTCAGCGCCCCCGCGAACAGCGCCAGCCCCAGGACCAGGGGCGGCAGCACGAACACGAGCAGGGCCGGATCCAGGGCGGCCAGGCCGAGCAGCACGCCCGCCGCGGTGACGACGAAGCCCTGCACGAACATGACGACGGCGCCGTAGGCCTCCCTGGCGATCTCGACATGCTCGGTGAGGCGCGCCACGCCGCCCGTGTCGACGGAGCGTCCTGCCTGTGCGGAACGGTTCAGCGTGCCGGACGTGACGAGGGTGACCAGTTCGTCACGGAGCGGTTCCACCACGGCCGAGAGCCCGAGCGTCACGCGCCGCGTCGCCCAGGCGCCCACCATGACGGCGCCGGCCAGCGCCACCAGCCAGGCGAGGCCCTTCCCTGTCCGTTCGGCGAGGAAGCCGTCGTCCACGGCCCGGGCGACCATCCACCCGGACAGGGCGGCGGGAACCGCCTGCATCAGCGACCACCCCGTGAGGCGCAGGAACTCACCACGCCGCCGGTGGAGCGACTCCCGCAGCAGCCCTCCGGCCCTGCCGCTCACGCCCGCTCCCCGGTTCGCACACCGGTCGCCTCACCGGAGCCCACCGCCGCCGCGTCCGTACCCGTCCCCGTAACCGGGGCCTCGGGCTGGAACGCGGCCCGGTAGCCCGGGTCCGCCCACAGGTCGCGGTGGCGGCCCTGCCCGCGTACGCCGCCGGCGTCCAGCCAGACGACCAGGTCCGCGCGGGCCGCGGTGGACGCGCGGTGCGTGACCACCAGGCGGGTGCGGCCCGCCAGGGCGCCCGTGCCGGTGAGGATGCGGCTGATGTGGTGTTCGGTCACGGTGTCGAGGCTCGCGGCGACGTCGTCCAGTACCAGCACCCGCCCCCTCCGCCCCGACTGGACGAACGCCCGTGCCAGTCCCACCCGCTGCGCCTCGCCCCCCGAGATGGGCGCGTCGGCGAGCCGCGTCCCGTACCCCTCGGGCATCCGCCGGATGAACGCGTCGGCCCGAGCCGCCGTGGCCGCCCGCGCCACCTCGTCCGGTCCCGCCGATGCCGGCCCGAACCCGATCGCGTCGGCGAAGGTCTCGCCGAGCAGGATGGGCCGCTCGAATCCGTAGGCCACCGCCTGCCGCAGCGCGTGCCGGTCGAGCAGGCGCAGCGGCAGGCCGTCCAGCAGCACCTCGCCCTCGTCCGGGTCGAGGAGGCGCCCACCGAGGGCGGCCAGCACGGACTTGCCGGAACCGGAGCGCCCGGCGACCGCGACCAGGGCTCCTGCCGGGACGGTCGACCACAGGTTCTCCAGTACGGCGGCGCCGTCCGGCCCCCGTACCGTGACGCCCCGGAACTCCAGCCGCCCGGGCCCTTCGGGGAGCGGTTCGCCCCCGTACGCCATGGGTGGTTCCGCGAGCACTTCGGCGACGCGGCCGGCCGTTCCCCGCGCGAGGGCGAGCCGGTTCGCCGACGCCACCAGCGAGCTGATGCCGGTGGCCAGGACCACGTACTCGCCGGCCGCGAGCATCTGCCCGGGGGTGATCCGGCCGCGCGCCAGCTCCAGACCGGCGACGGCGAGCACGGCGACCTCCAGCAGCGGGATGGCCAGGGCTTCCCGCGACGACACCCGCGCGAGGGCGCCCCACATGCCGTACCCGTGGCGACGCAGTTCGGGCAGCGGACCGAGCACGCGCCGCACCTCGCGGTCCACGGTTCCGGCCGCCGTGATGGTCCGGATGCCGGACAGGGCGTCCACGAGCCGGGCGGCGACTTGGCCCTGCGCGTCGAAGTAGCGTTCGTTTATGCCGGAGGCGTCCCGGATGAAGGTCCGCACCACGGCCAGGACGACGGGCAGCCCCACCAGGAAGGTGAGGCAGAGCCACGGGTCGATCAGCGCGAGCGCGACGATCGCGCCGAGCGGGGGCACCAGGTCCATGAGGGCCCAGACGAGCGTCGACGCCACCTGTCCGGTGCGGGCGGAGTTGCCCACCAGCCGGCTCACCAGGTCCCCGGCCGTGAACCGTCGCGCGGCCCGGGGGCCCAGGCGCAGTACGTGCTTGAGCAGCGTGTGACGCAGCCACGCGGTGGAACGCGCCTCGGCCATCTTTCCCATGAAGTCGTCCAGCGTGTCGGCCGCCATCAGCACGCAGACCGCCGCGACGCTCAGGCCCAGCCACAGGGCGAAGTCACCGCCGTCGAGCACGGCGTCGACCGTACGGCCCATCAGGGCGGGCAGCACGGTGTAGATGCCCGCGAGCAGCAGCGAGACGGCCATCATGGCGGCCACCCAGGGCCCGCCCGCGCGCGTCGTCGTCAGGAGCAGCCGGTCCGCGGCAGACCGGCCGGCGGGACGCTGGCCCGCGGCACGTCGGTCCATGGACGCCTCCTGGTACGGAGACAGAAAGAGGGCGGGGACGCGCTCGACGTCCCCGCCCCGGCGGGTGTCAACAGAGGAGCAGGCTGTACCTGCTCGCGCCGCTGCACTGCTTGCTGGCCCGGCTGCCCGGCGGCGGTGAAGCGCTGTCCGGCAGGTCCATGCCTTGCAGGTCGAGGATCGTCATGTCCTGTCACCTCCTTTCTGCTGTTTCTTGCCCGAGTGGTCCGAGGAACGGCAGTCGTACGGGGCGGTCGTGGAGGGCGGCGCCGAGTGCCAGCAGCACGCCGGCGCTGCCGGATCCCAGGTCCAGGGAGAGCCGCAGCAACTCCTCGCCCGGGAAGAGGAGGTGGCCCCGGTGGACCACGGCGTACCGCGCCAGCCGTCGTATGTGGTCCGCGACCACTGGATCGCGCCGGGCCGCGGTTCCCGCCGGGTGCGCGCGGCTGAGGTGCAGGATCATCCCGGCGAGACCGTGGAAGAGACCGGGCTCGATGTAGAACCCGCCCTCGGCGGCCCTGCGGATCGCCGCCGAGGCCGTACGGAACCGGTCGTCCTGGCGGTGGCCGAGGTAGCCGTCGAGGACGAGCCCGATGCCCACGCTTCCGTCGGCGAGGTAGGGCATCGTCCGCCAGCCCTCGTCGACCTCCATCTCGCCCTCCGGGCGCACGACGCACCGGCGCAGGTCCTGCCGCAGGGCCGTGGCGGCCAGGTCGAGGAACGCGGGGTCGCCCGTGTGCTCGTACCACCGCAGCAGGAGCAGCGCCGGCCCGGCGGAACCGCGCAGCAGACCGGCGTACGGGTGCCGGCCGCCGCTGACCTCCGGTACGGAGTCGGCAGGGCCGAGGCGGGCGGCCACGGCGTCCACCACGTCCCGGGCCTCGTCGTGCAGGGCGGGGTCGCCGGTGGCCGACGCGAAGTGCAGGAGGTTCAGACCGATGCCCGACAGGCCGCCCTGGAGATCGAGGCCGAGTTCCTTCCGGCGTTCACCGGCGCACTGGTCGAGGATCTTCAGCGCCTCACGCCGGTGGCCGAGGTGGTCGAGTACGTAAGCGACGCCGTGCAGGCCGTCGTAGAAGCCGAGACGGGTTCCCGGCTCGGGGTGCAGGGCCCGCCGGATCAGCCACTCCTCGTGGTCGGGGTGGCGGCCGGCGCCGGTCACGTCGAGCGCGTACAGCACGCCGGCCGCGCCGTACGCGATGCCGAGGCCACCGCCCGGCGTGGCGAACTGCGCGATGTCGCCGGGGAAGAGCCGGTCGTCCCGCTCCGGCGTGGCCTCCGCGAGGATGCCGCAGGACAGCGACTCCCGGACCTCCGCCCAGCCTTCGTCGTCGGGCCGGATCCGGGGCTCCGCGCCCGTGGCCCCGTCGGCGCCGGTGATGGTCCGTACGGCCTGGTCGAAGAAGCCGTCGGGGAGCGGGAACATGCGCGCCGCCTCCCGGGCGAGCTGTCCCGCCTTGCCGGGGTCGATGGAGAACAGGGAGGTCAGCGGCATGAAGAGAAAGAGCTTGAGGCAGGCGAGGGCGTAGTCGTCGACGGCGGTGCCCCGCCGTTCGCGCGGCGCGGTGAAGCCCAGGGCGCCGAGGGACTGGGGCCGCTCCTGCGACACGTCCGCCGACCCCTCGAAGTCGATCAGCACCACGTCGCCGTGCGGGCGGACGATGATGTTCGACGGCTGGAGGTCGCCGATGACCACACCGCGTTCGTGGATCCGTGTGACGGCCCGCTCCACGCGGTCGTACACGTCGATGGCCCAGGAGGTGTAGTCGGCTGTCACCGTCTCGTCGGTCCGCAGCCGGGTCAGGGGGTAGCGCTCCACGAAGAGATGGTTGAGTTCCTTGCCCTCGACGAACTCCTCGGCCAGGAAGTGGTGCTCCCCCATCACGAAGTGATCGCGCAGCGCCGGTACGCAGTCGAGGCCGCTCAAGCGCTCCAGGGTCTCCCTCTCGCAATGCAGCCTGGCCACCGCGTCCCGGCCGTCTGCGGTCAGGCCCGCGTGCGGCCGCGCCTCCTTGAGCACCACGCGCTCCCCGGTGCGCAGGTCCTCACCGGCGTACAGGCCGCCGCTGTTGGAGAAGTGCAGGGCGCTCTCCAGCCGGTACGGCAGGTCGGCGACCCGCGCGCCGCCCCGCGCCGCCAGGTGGGGGGCGAGGAAGCCCGGCAGCTCGACCCAGTCGGGCACCTGGAACGTCGGCCCCCGGACATCGGGCACCAGCTGTCCGCCGCCGTCCTCGATCGCCGGCTCGACCTCTCCCGCCGGTGAGACGCAGAAGCGCTCGGCGAAGGCCCCGTACCGTACGTACAGCGGTCCTTCGCCCCAGCGCAGGTCGCTCAGGACGTACGGTCCCGGCCGCCCCCCGAGGACCGTGTCGAGCTCGGTGAGGACGCGCTCCAGCTGCTCCTCGTCGGCGGGGTAGATCGTCACGAACTTGCCCGCCGATCCGCGGTGCGCGTACTTGGCGTTGGCGAGCAGCAGCTCGTCCTTGCCGGGAAGGAACTTGAAAGGGATACGTCGTGGGACGCAGTAGTCCCAGACGTCGGTGAGGATCCGCGCCGCGTTGTCGAGACACGCCGAGACGTGGATCTTCCAGCCCTGGAGCGGAAGCCGGGCGCCGTCGGGGCGGAGCACGATCCAGTCGTCGAGTTCGGAGCGCTGCCACGTGTGCGGAGCCGGACGCCGGGCCTGCGCGAAGGCGGTGTCGTCGCCACGGGCGCGGGCCGGGGTGTCGTAGAAGCGCGCGTCCATGAGGCAGTAGACCTCGTAGCGCTTGTCCACTTGGGGCCATCCCCTTCCGGGGCGGGTCAGCCCCTGAAGCGGTTGTTTCGCGCAGCGGCGCCGGGGCGGGGGAATGTCGCTTCCCGGCCGCCGGAGCACCGCTTATCTGCGACTCTCCCAGACTTCCGCGGTGGGGAACACCACTGACTGTCACGCGCTACTCGTGAAAATCACACGTACGGACCGTGACGCGTGGGGGGGGGTGACGACAGGCCTGTACCGTCCGCCCGCGCTGTGCCACCGGCTGGGCTGTGTGGCCTGCGCCGCAGCATGTTTATGATGGTCATCGTCAGCACTGTCTCGCCGTGCTGGTTGAGCACTTCCACGTCGGTGTGCACGAGGCCCCGGTCGGGCTTGGAGCGGGAGACGCGGGCCCCGGCGACCGTGGCCCGGACCGACAGGGTGTCGCCCGGCCGCGCCGGCCGCTGCCAGCGCACTTCGTCGACGCCGGGGGACGCGAGCGAGGCGACCTTGCTGAGGTAGTGGTCCGCGTACAGGCGCATCATCACGGCCGTGGTGTGCCAGCCGCTCGCGATCAGTCCCTGGAACGGTCCGTGCTGCGCCGCCACGGGGTCCGTGTGGAAGCTCTGGGTGTCGAAGCGCCGGGCGAACTCGAGGATGTCCTGCTCAGTGAGGGGCTGCTGCCGAAGACGTGCACCGTGCCGGGGACGTAGTCATCGAAGTACCGGTCTTCGATGGGGGTGGCGAAGTCGTCGGCGGTGGCCGGGGTGGTCGTCGTCATGGGGCCCTCTCACTCGGTTCCACGGCTGGGTTCGGCGAGGCTCTGTGGACGATGACGGGTACGGTAGCGGACCGCCATGCCCTCGAAGGCGCGGAGCGATCCAGGGTCGGCCAAGTCGCCCCGGGCGACCATGCGTTCGGTCCCGGCGCCGGCCAGGATGCGCTTGAGAGCATCAGCTGGTGTGTGGTGGCCGGGTTGTTGGTTAGGGTGCCAAGCAGCGGGCCGGTCACGGTCGCTGGAGGGTGGGTCGGAGACGACGGGGGGCTCGCGTTGGATCGCCTCGTCGGAGCGGGCTGCCGCAAGTCGGCCGGACACGGCGGGCGTGTGAGTCGCCGGTCGGCGCCCGCGGTGCTGCCTCCCTCGCTGCGCGCGTGGCTCGCGTTGACCGGGGGCCTCGCCGCGCCGGCGGTCCTCGTGCTCGGGGTCCTGTACGCCGGCGACAGCGAGCCCGGCCCGGTGGACGCGTGGATCTGGGCGGCGGTGCACGGTGTGCGGCCGCCGTGGCGGAACGTCGCTCTGGCCACGGACTTCCTGGGGGAACCCGCGGGCGCGGCGGTGCTCGTCGTGGTCGCCGTGGTGGGCTGCCTGCTGCTTCGGCGGCCTCGCGCGGCGGTGCTCGTCGTTGTCGGCCCCGGCACGGCCGTGGTGACGACGACGCTGCTCAAGTCCCTGGTGGGACGCACCATCCACGGCGGGAACCTGTCCTACCCGAGCGGGCACACCGCCTTCGTCACCGCGCTCGCCCTCGCGGTGGCGCTGCTCGCGGCCGGCCGGCTCGGCCTCGGCAGGACGGCCGGCACGTCGCTCGTGTTCGCCTCGGCGCTGGTCCCCGGGGCCGCGATGGGCTGGGCACAGGTCGCCCTGGGCGCGCACTACCCGACCGACGCCCTCGGGGGCTGGTGCACCGCGCTTGCGGTGGTCCCGGCTACCGCGTGGCTGGTCGACGGGGTGGCCGACCGGTTGGCCGACCGGACAGACGACCGGACGGACAACGTCGGGCAGAACACGCGCCGCTGACGTCGCGTCACCTCACACCAAGCGGCGGAATACCGGCTTCACCGGCCGCCCGGCCAGCCACGGCGTGGGGTCGCCGACGTCCAGCGCCTTCCGGTACACCGCGCACACCTGGGCCACCACCTCGACCGTGCGGTCGACGTCGGCGTCGTCGAGCGCGCTGCTCACCACGAACGACGGGGCCAGCACCCCGCCCGCGAGCAGCCCCCGCAGGAACAGGGTGCGGTACCGCTGCGACGGCTGCCGGTTCTCGTCGAGGGTGGCGAAGACCAGGTTGCTGGCCCGGCCCCGGACGACGATGTGGTCGCCGACGCCCATGCCGGCCGCGGCGTCGCGGACACCGGCGGCCAGCCGCTCACCGATGGCGTGCAGCCGCGCGGTGACGCCCTCCTCCACGTAGGTGGTCTGCACGGCCATCGCGGCGGCCAGGGAGTGTGTCTCCGCGCCGTGCGTGGTGGACAGCAGGAACACCCGGTCGCCGGAGTGACGCAGCCCGCCCCGCTCCATCAGCTCGCGGCGCCCGGCCAGCGCCGAGACGGCGAAGCCGTTGCCCAGCGCCTTGCCGAACGTGGAGAGGTCGGGGACGACGCCGTACAGGCCCTGGGCGCCCGCCTCGGACCAGCGGAAGCCGGTGATCATCTCATCGAAGATCAGTACGCAGCCGTGCCGGTCGGCCAGCTCGCGCAGGCCCTGGAGGTATCCGGGCGGGGGTTCGGTGTGCCCGGCGGGTTCCAGGATCAGGCAGGCGACCTCGTCCCGGTACCGAGTGAGCAGTTCCTCAGTGGCTGCCAGGTCCCCGTACGGGAAGGCCACGGTCAGCTCGGTGGTCGCCGCCGGAATACCGGCGGACATCGGCGTGGTGCCGATGAACCAGTCGTCCACGGAGAAGAAGGGGTGGTCGGCGCAGATGGCCACCCGGGGGCGCCCGGTGACGGCGCGGGCGAGGCGTACCGCCGCGGTGGTGGCGTCGGAGCCGTTCTTCGCGAACTTCACCATGTCGGCGGTGGGCACGGTGGCCAGGAAGCGTTCCGCGGCCTCGGCCTCGACGATGGACGGCCGGACGAAGTTGCTGCCGCGGTCGAGCTCCCGCCGCACCGCCTCCAGGACGCGCGGGTGGGCGTGGCCGAGGCTGACGGACCGCAGGCCGGAGCCGTACTCGATGTAGCGGTTGCCGTCGAGGTCCCACACGTGGGCACCGTGGCCGTGGCTGATGACCGGGGCCAGGTTCTCGGGGTACTGGTCGTCGCCCTTGGCGTAGGTGTGCGCGCCCCCGGGGATCACGGCGTGCAGCCGCTCGTTCGCCCGTCGGGACCGGGGCAGGCGGAACTCTTCGGTGTCCACGCTGACTTCAGCTCTCCTTCTGCTGCTGCGACTGCTTCAGAACCTCGGCGAGGCTCGGTGCCTCGCGGTCCCGCCGGGACATCAGTGCGGGCGGCAAGGGCCACGGAATGGCCAGTTCCGGGTCGTCGAAGGCGATCGTCACGTCTTCGGCCGGATCGTGCTCGCGGTCGATCCGGTACGAGGTGTCGGCGGTCTCGCTCAGCGCCTGGAAGCCGTGCGCGCACCCCGCCGGGACGTACAGGGTCGTCTGCGTCTCGCCGGACAGCTCGAAGAAGGCCCGGTCGCGGTACGTCGGCGAGTCCGGCCGCAGGTCCACGACGACGTCGAAGATCCTGCCGTACGAGCACCGCACCAGCTTGGCCTCACCGGCGCCGGAGCGCAGGTGCAGGCCGCGCAGCACGCCCCGGACCGAGCGGGACACGCTGTCCTGGACGAAGGCGGCCGGGTCAAGGCCCACCGAGCGGACGACGTCGGCGTCGAAGGTGCGGCAGAAGAAGCCGCGTTCGTCGGCGTACGGGGTCGGTTCGAAGAGGAACGCGCCCGCGATCTGCGGGACTTCGGTCGCTTTCATGGAGCCTCCTGCCGGGTGGTGCCCTTGAACAGCGTCCTGGTCAAGGCGGTGAACTGGTGGTCCAATTGCCGCGCGGCGCGCTTGTTCCGCTCGGCGAGGGTCCGCCGCAGCTCCGCCGATCGCTTCTCCAGCTCCCGGAACTGTTCGAGGAGCCGGTCGGCGTCGATCTCACGGGCCGGGTGGCAGTGCGCGTCGAGACCCATCCCGGCCATGAGCGCGTCGCTCTTCGCCGCGTAACTCAGGGCGAGCGTCGGTGTGCCGACCTTCAGCGCGCAGACCAGGTTGTGGTACCGGGTGGCCACCACGGAGTCGGCCGCCGCCATCTCCTTCATCAGGTCGGCGAGCGAGGCCGCCTCCGCGGCGGTGACGAGCGGCGAGTCCACCGCGTCGAGGATCGTGGCGACCACCGGCGCGTCGCACGCGTCGCCGGTGACCAGCCGGACCGGCCTGCCGTCCTCGACCAGCGCGCGGACGAACGCGGTCGTCCCTTCGAGATAGCGCCGGTGGATCTCCTCCGCCCTGGCCCGGTCGTCGTCGCCTCCGTGGAAGTCCATGACACCGACGCAGACCGTGCCCGAGGGGGTGCCCGTGGGCGGTGTCGGCAGGGCGAAGGCGAGGTCCGGGTAGACCGCGTCGCGCGCGGTGTCCACGCCCATGGCCCGCAGCGCGTCGCGGGACAGGGTGTCCCGGTAGGACCGGTACGCGGCGAGGCGTGCCGATCGGCGCACCAGGGCCCTGATCAGCCGGTTGCCGATCGCGTCCGCGCCGACGCCGACCAGCGCGACCCGGGTGCCGAAGAGCCGGCCGGACGCGCAGAGCAGGAACAGCGAGTACGGGAAGCCCCACGGACGCAGCGGCAGCGTGGCCTCCAGGACGCCCATGCCGGGCACGATCACCACGTCGTGCCCGCGCACCCAGGCGGCGGTGCGGAAGGCGTCGACGAGTTTGCCGAGTCCCTTCCCCGCGATCGCGCGCGCACGTGACGCCGTGCGGTACTCCCCCCGGTACCAGTGCAGCCGGGTCGCGGGGATCGCGTACCGTGCCGCGACGACCTCGGGTCCGCCGCACAGCGCGTCCACGACCGCCTCCGGGTGCTCGGCGCGCAGGTACCGGAGCACGGCTTCGAGCGACCCGTCGTTGCCGAGGTTGCCGGAGCCGAGCAGACCGAAGACCCCGACGCGGGCAGCGGTCACGCCTGCCTCCCCTCACGTCCGGCGACGAGGGCGTCGACGGAGACGGCGAGCCGGCTCGGGTCCACCGGGGCGCGGTCCTCGACCCGCTCGCCGGTGCCCGGCCGGACCCGGCTGGTCAGCCACGCGGCGAGGTGGCCGTAGCAGGCGCGCCGGTCGGCCGAGGACAGCGGCGCCCGCCGGATCGCCGAGGCGAAGCCCCCGACGTACTCGGCGAGCAGCCGGGGCGTGGGGTGCAGCGGGCCCGCCCTGCGCGGGTCCAGGTTGACGCACCGGGAGCGCTTGGAGGGGTTGGCCCGCTCGGCGCGGGTGGGGTGGTCGCGGCGGAAGTACAGCAGTTCCGGCACCTGGTGGAACGGTCCGTGCAGGGTGATCTCGGCGACGAACGTGCGGTCCGCGTGGTGGTAGCTGTCGTGCGGCTTCACCCGGCGCAGCACGTCGGCCCGCATCACCCCGTAGAAGTCGTCGCCGCCGGGTTCGAACAGCAGGCTGCGGAAGCGGGCCGGGGCGTGCGGTGAGTCGGTGGCGAGCCCGTACTCGTACGGCACCTTCACCCGGCCGTCCTCGTCGATGACCGCCTGGCCGCTGTGCGCGAGGATCACGTCCGGCCGCTCGTCCAGCGCCTCGACGCAGCGCCGCAGCAGGTCACGGGCGTAGAGGTCGTCGTGCGAGGCCCACTTGAACAGCTCGCCGCGGCACTGGGTGAACACGTAGTTGTGGTTCGGCGCGGCGCCGATGTTGCGGGCCAGCCGGATGTAGCGGATACGGGAGTCCCGCGCGGCGTACTTGCGGCAGATGTCGCGGGTGCCGTCGGTCGAGGCGTTGTCGGTGACGACCAGCTCGAAGTCCTCGTAGGTCTGGCCGAGCAGGGCGTCGAACGCCTCGGCGAGGTACTCCTCGCCGTTGTACACGGGCAGGCCGATGCTGAGCCGGGGGTGGGCGGTCATGGTGTCCTCACTTCACGGATGGAGTTCTGGTGGCGCTCGCGCAGGGCGGACCGCAGCTGGAGCCACCACACGGCCGAGCCGCAGACGGTCGCGGCGGCGACGCCCCAGGCCGAGCCGACCGTGCCGGCCACGGCCGCCCCGCCGAGCCCGCCGCCGACATAGCAGGCGGAGGCGAACAGCTGGCTGCGCAGGCTGCGCCCGGCCGCGGCGAGCGCGCGCAGTCCGGCCGCCGCGCCGGTGCCGAGCCCTGCGAAGGCGACGCCGAGCGTGGCCGGCACGATGAGCTGCGAGGCGGAGCTCCAGACGTCGCCCAGTACGAGTTCGCCGGCCCGGTCCGGCACGAGGAGCAGCGCCGCGCCCCAGAGCAGCGCGGCGACGGCCTGCGCGCCGCCCAGCAGGAGGCAGAACGCGCCGAGGCGGTGCGGGGCCCGCCGCAGCACCCGGGCCGCCTCCGCGACGGTGACCAGCGAGAGGCCCATCAGCACGGCGAGGAACGGGCCGAGCAGGAGCTCGGCGCCCCGGACCGCACCGACCGCGCCGACCCCGGCGATGGCGCCGAGCCCGTACGCCCGAAGCTGGCTCGCGCCGCTGGTGGAGACGTTCTCGGCCAGGTACCGGTAGCCGAGGTCGCGGTGCTCGCGCAGCCACTCGCGCGCGCCGGTCAGGCGGGGCCGGATCCCGGACTGGAAGCAGCCGTACACCGCGGCCACGGCGGCGGACGCGCCCCAGGCGAGCACGAAGGCGGCGACGCTGCCCACGCGGGCGGCCACCACCATGGCCGGGACGAGCGCGACGCCCCACACGAGGTCGTTGACGAACGCCTTGCGCCCGGCGCCGGCGGCGAAGAACGAGTAGCGCCAGGCGTCCTGGAGCAGCAGCCCCGGCAGCATGACGCCGAGGCCGGCGAACGCGGGGCCCACGCGGCCGCCGAGGGCGAGGCCGGCCACCAGACACGCCGCGCCGATGGCGGCGCCGACACCGAGGGCGGCACCCGACGACCGGGCCACGGCGCCGCGCCAGGACGCGTCCGGCACTCCGCTGAAGCGCACCACGAGCGGATCGGTGGCCAGGCCGCGGGAGACGCTGAGCACCACTCCGTAGGTCACCCAGGCCAGGCTGAACACGCCGAACGCGGCGAGGCCGAGGGAGCGTGCCACGTAGATGCCCACCGCGAAGTTGGTCAGGCTGGAGGCCGCCTGGTCGGCCAGTCCCCAGGACAGCCTGCCGACCATGGCCCGCCTGGCGGTGGGCCGCGCCGTCTTCTGCCGCCCGGTGGCCATCGGCGTCATGCCTTGATCAGCCCGGCGTCGCGCAGGGCGCCGGCCGCTGCGGCGACGGTGTCGAACGGCAGCCCGGCCCGCTCGGCCACGTCCAGGAGGCTGTGCGCGCCGTCGGAGAGGCTGAGCACCCAGAGCATGGCCAGCTGCGCCTGCTTCGTGTCGCTGCGGCCGCCGAGCGAGTCGTACAACCCGCGCCGGCCCAGCTGCGGTTCGCCGTAGGGGCTGAGGTTGAGGTAGCGCCGGTTGCGGTCGAGGACGGTGAACGCCTCGCGGCAGACGGCGAGCGTGTCCGCCATCGCCGCCGGGGAGACGAAGTCGGGGTTGTCGGCCGAGGTGTGGTACTCGGGGTAGCCCGCGTACGGCGTACGGCTGAGGGAGCCCACGCCGAGGTCGAACCCGGGCGAGCAGTACTGCCGCTCGTCGTAGCCGTACGGAGTGAACTCCCTTACTTCGTGGGGTCGTTCGGAGGCGGTGAGGACGTGCCGCAGCACCCGGTCGATCTCCGCGTCGCCGCGCCTGCTCTGTTTGTACGTCAGTTGGCCCCGGTCCCCCGCGCAGGCCAGCACCAGGCCGTGCTTGACGCGGTCGATGCGCTCCTTGTTGCGGGCCAGCCAGGTGATCGCGCCGATGGTGCCGGGCGCGAAGATGAACCGGTAGGTGTAGTACGGCGTCCGCTCCCCCAGCGCCCGCGCCAGATACGTCGCCACGGCGATCCCGGCGAGGTTGTCGTTGGCCAGCGACGGGTGGCAGACGTGGCAGGAGACGATCACCTCGTCGGGGACCTGCCCGGGGACCACGTGTTCGGCGTAGGTGAGGTGGCCGTCGGCGAGCGTGGAGTCGATACGTACCTCGTACTCGCCGTCCGGCAGCGCGTCCAGGGTCTCCTGGGCCAGGCAGAATCCCCACTCCGGCCGGTAGTAGCTGGTGCGGTAGGGCACCCAGGTGGGGTGGTCCGGCAGGGTGTACAGGTGTTCGCGCAGCTCGGCCAGGGGCAGGGTCGTCGACACCGGCACGCTGTAGCCGAGCACGTGCAGGCTGGACGCGGCGAAGTCGACGACCCGTCTGCCGGAGGCGTCGGCGATGTACGCGTCGCGGATGTTCCACTCCTGCGGCACCGTCCAGTCGAGCACCTGTGTCCCGGTCGGCACCTCGTGGATCCGGAGCGGGAGGTATTCGTCGACGATCTTCAGGGTGGCGCGCACACCGTCGCCGGTGATGCTGCGGCACAGCGGGTAGAGCCGCTCCACCAGCGCGTGCATCTCATCGCCGAAGCCGTCCGCGGTCACCGGCGCCACCGCAGCGTGTCGTCGACGGTGCCCGCGTCGGACGCCGCGCGCAGCACCGCGAGCCGGGTGAAGCGCTGCTCGAAGTCCTCCCGGGTGAGCCCGTGTTCCCGGTAGGCGTCGGCGAGTTCGAGCGCGCCCCGCTTCACCGTCCACGCGCAGTCGAAGCCGGGTATCGCGGCGCGGAACCGGGAGAAGTCCACGCGGTACGACCGCGGATCGGCGCCGGTCTCCCCGGTGATCACCACCTTCGCGCCGGACACCGCCTCGGCGACCTGCTCGGCGATCTCGGCGACCGTGACGTTGTTGGTCTCGCTGCCGATGTTGAACGCCCGGTCGTGCACGGCCTCCCGCGGCGCGGTCAGCGCGGCCGTGAAGGCACGTGCGATGTCGGCGGCGTGCACCAGCGGGCGCCAGGGCGTGCCGTCGGAGAGCACGAGGACCTCGCCGGACAGGAGGGCGTGGCCCACCAGGTTGTTCAGCACGATGTCGGCGCGCAGCCGGGGTGAGTGGCCGAAGGCGGTGGCGTTGCGCATGAACACCGGGCTGAAGTCGCCGTCGGCCAGGGCGTGCAGGTCGTCCTCCACCCGCACCTTGGACTCGGCGTACGGCGTCACCGGGCGCAGCGGGGCGTCCTCGGCGACGAGTTCGCCGCCGCCGGCGGCGCCGTAGACCGAGCAGGTGGACGCGTACAGGAAGCGCCGTACCCCGGCGTCGCGGGCGAGCCGGGCCAGGCGTACGGACGCGTGGTGGTTGATGTCGTAGGTGAGGTCGGGCGCCAGCGCGCCCAGCGGGTCGTTGGACAGCGCGGCCAGGTGGATCACGGCGTCCACGCCGGCCACGTGTTCGGCCGTGACGTCGCGCAGGTCCACCCGGTGCCCCGGCGGGTCCGCGGGCGGCGGGCCGAGGACGCAGTCGGCGAACAGGCCGGCGTCGAGACCGACGACGTCGTGGCCGGCGGCCGCGAGTACCGGGGCCATCACGGTGCCCAGGTAGCCCTGATGTCCGGTGAGCAGTACGCGCAAGGTTCATTCCCCCAGGTCGGAAGTGCCGAGATCGAGCGTGAGCTTGGTGACGGCGAACGCCTCGGCGTAGCGCGCGTGGCATTCGATGCCGCGGATCCGGGCCAGCCCGAGGAAGGCCTCCCGGTCGTACCAGGGCCGGTGCCGCTGCGAGGGGTAGTGCTCCTGCAGCAGCCGCACCTTCCGTTCGGCGATCTCCGGCGACAGCGGCTGGTACGCGGCCGGGCGGCCGAGATCGCCGTCCCACTTGACGATCTCGTAGCCGAGTACGAGGTGGTCGCGGAACGCGGTGGGTATCAGCCGGGCCAGGCCGCGGTGGTCCTGGTGCGCGTCATCGGTGCGGGGGGCGAGGATCAGGCCGGGGTCGGTCTGCCCGCGCAGTTCCTCGACGGCGGCCTTGGCCTCGTCCCAGTGCACGGGCATGCGGCCGTCCGGCAGCTTGAGCACGGTGAGGCGCAGGTCGGCGTCCGGGCAGAAGGCGGCGAGCGCGGCCCGTTCCTCCTGCTCCCGCTCGCTGCCGCCGCCGGAGAGCACCAGCGCGTCGATACGTATGCCGGGGTGCGCGAGGCAGAGCGTCAGCAGCGTGCCGCCGGCGCCGATGGCGATGTCGTCGCAGTGCGCGCCCACCGCGGCGATCCGGTGCAGGCGCCCCGTCCCGAGCCCGATCACGCGCTCACCGCCGCGGTGTCCCGTTCCCACACGGCCCACGGGCGCTCGCCCCGGGCGTAGGCGGCGTCGAGCGCGGCCCGCTCCTTCACGGTGTCGGTCGGCTTCCAGAAGCCGCGGTGCTGGTGCGCCACCAGCCGTCCGCGCTTGGCCAGTTGGGCGCATCCGTCGGCGACCAGGTCCCCGTTCTCCGGGATGTGGTCGAAGACCTCCTGGCGGAGGACGAAGTAGCCGCCGTTCTCCCACAGCGGCAGGTCGCTCACGGCGGTGATGCCGCCCACCAGGCCGTCCTCGCCCAGCTCCACGCAGTGGAACGACGACTGCGGCGGCACCACCATCATCGACGCGCCGGCGTCACGCCGGGCGAACCGGTCGATCATCTGCGGCAGCGGGGCGTCGGTGAGCACGTCGGCGTAGTTGGCGAGGAACATCTCGTCGCCGTCCAAGTGGTGCCGCACCCGGCGCAGCCGCTCGCCGATCGGTGACTCGATGCCGGTCTGCGCGAACGTGATCGTCCAGTCCGAGATGTCGGTGGAGAGCAGTTCGGTCCGCCCGCCCCGCAGCACGAAGTCGTTGGACGCCGTCTCCTCGTAGTTGAGGAAGAAGTTCTTGATGTGGTGCGCCCCGTAGCCGAGGCACAGGATGAACTCCGTGTGCCCGAAGTGCGCGTAGTAGCGCATGACATGCCAGATCAGCGGTCGCGGGCCGACCATCGCCATCGGCTTGGGCGCTTCGTCGTCGACGCCTGCGCCGCTGCGCATCCGCATCCCGTAACCGCCGCAGAACAGTACGACCTTCATGCCTTGACCTCGACAATGCTCAGTTCCGGGATGGGAAAGACGAGACGGCCGCCCCACTCGTGCACGAAGGACAGCTGCTCGGTCAGCTCGGCCCGCAGGTTCCACGGGAGGACGAGGACGTAGTCCGGCCTGTCGGTGGCGATCCGCTCGGGCGGCAGGATCGGGATGCGGGTGCCGGGGGTGAACCGGCCGTGCTTGTAGGGGTTGCGGTCGACCGTGTACGGGAGCAGGTCGGGCCGGATGCCGCAGTGGTTGAGCAGGGTGTTGCCCTTGCCCGGCGCGCCGTAGCCGACGACCGTCTCGCCGCGCTCGGCCGCCTCGACGAGGAACTTCAGGAGGTCCCTGCGCACCTTGGCGACCCGGGCGGAGAACTCGGTGTACCCCGACAGCTCCTGGAGCCCGGCGGCCTTCTCCCGGCTCAGCACGTCGGCCACCGCCGGGGACGGCTCGCCCGCCACCTCGGCCGGGCGGGCCCACAGCCGGATGGAGCCGCCGTGCGTGGGCAGCAACTCGACGTCGACGAGGGTGAGTCCGCCGCTCGCGAGCGCCCGGGTCGCGGAGGCGACCGTGTAGTACTGGAAGTGCTCGTGGTAGATCGTGTCGTACTGGTTCTCCTCGATCAGGGTCAGCAGGTGCTGCACCTCGATGGAGACCCAGCCGTCGTCGGCGACCAGGGCGCGCAGCCCCTCGGTGAACCCGACCACGTCGGGGATGTGCGCGTACACGTTGTTGGCCACGACCAGGTCCGCCGGGCCGTGCTCGGCGCGGACGGCCGAGCCGACGCCGGGGTCGAGGAACTCGGTGAGCGTGGGCACGTCCGCCTCCCGCGCCGCGGCGCCGACGTTCACCGACGGCTCGATGCCGAGGCAGCGGATCCCCCGGTCCACCATGTGCCTCAGCAGGTACCCGTCGTTGCTCGCGACCTCGACCACGAAGGCGTCGGGGCCAAGGGCGAGTCGCCGCACGGCGTCGGCGACGAACGTGCGCGCGTGCTCCACCCAGGAGGTGGAGTAGGAGGAGAAGTACGCGTACTCGCTGAACGTCTCCTCCGGCGTGATCAGCGGCGGGATCTGCGCGAGCCAGCAGTCGGTGCACACCCGCAGGTGCAGCGGGAACGCGGGCTCGGGCTGGTCCAGTTGGTCCGCGGCGAGAAAGCTCTCACATGGTGGCGTCGCCCCGAGGTCGACGACGCTCGCCATCGCTTCCGAGCCGCAGAGTCGGCATCGTGTCATTTACTGCCCCCCATGGATTCCGTCCCCCTTGATTCCGTCCGCACCGCGATCGCGGTGCGGTACTCCTCCACCAGGCGCTCCAGCCCGACGGCCGGGCTGAAGTGCTGCTCGTAACGGCGCCGGGCCGCCCGGCCCATCTCCCGGCCCAGGGCCGGCCCGGCGGTGATCCGGCGTATGCGGGAGGCGAGCGAGGCGGAGTCGCCCGGCCGGTGCAGGAGGCCGCTCACCCCGTCCTCGACGAGTTCGACGAAGGCGCCGTGACCGGCGGCGACGGCCGGGACGCCGGCCGCCATCGCCTCCACGACCACCAGGCCGAACGCCTCCAGCCACGTCGAGGGGGCCACCACGGCGACCGACCGCGCGATGGCCTGCCGGCACTGGGCCGTGTCGTACAGGCCGACGTACCGTACGTCGTCCCGGCCCGTCGCCCAGGCGCTCACCTCCCGCTCCAGTGGCCCCGCGCCGGCGATGACGAGCGGCACACCCACACCGCCGCTCGCCGCGATCTCGTCCCACGCGGCCATGAGCAGCCGCACGCCTTTGGCCTCCGCGAGCCGCCCGAGGTAGAGCAGGTGCTCGCCGGCGCCCGACCGGCGGATGTCCGGGTCGGGCACGAAGTTGTGCTTCACCGCGAGGCGTTCGGCCGGCATGCCGGCCCGCACCAGGACGTCGCGCTGCGCCGCGGAGATGCAGAAGAACCGCTCCACGCCGGACCACCAGCGCCGCCGGTTGACCGACAGGCTGACCGCGAGCGGCACCGTCGCGAGCCGGGAGTCGCGGTAACAGCCGTGGCGGACGGCGGGCAGCGGCGCCGACCCGACGCACTCGGTGCACGGCCGCCCGTCCCGCTGCAATGTGCCGGGCGGGCAGATCTGGGTGTAGTTGTGCAGCGTGGCGACGGCGGGCACGCCCGCGTCGGCGCAGGCGGCGAGGACCGCGGGCGACAGGAGCGGGAAGACGTTGTGGACGTGGACCACGTCCGGGCGCTCGGTGCGCAGCCGGGCGGCGAGTTCCGTGCGGACCGCCGGGTTCCACGGCACGAGGAGCGGTACCGCGGCCTTGCCGAGCAGGGAGCGGGCGGCGATGGAGTCGCTGCGCCGCTCGAAGACCTCGACCCGGTGGCCGGCCGCGCGCAGCAGCTCCACCTCCTGGTCGACGACCTTGTTCTCGCCGCTCGGCTGCGCCGAGGAGTAGCGGTTGTGCACCACGAGGACGTGCATGTCCGCGCTCACCTCTCGTTCCTGGCCCATCGCGGGACGCGTCGTCGGGGGGCTTCGGGCGCCGCGGGAGGCACGGCCGCCGCAGGTGGCGCCAACAGGGAGGCGGCCACGGCCAGATGCAGCAGATACGGCGAGGCGTCGCCGAGCCCGGCCTCGGTGTACGACGCGATCGCGCAGTAGCTGATCAGGAAGATCGCGCAGGCCCTCGGCAGCGACGGCGGCCGCAGCAACGCGACACCGGCGAGGACGACGACGATCAGCGCCACGATGGCGGCGCCGGTCAGGCCCTGCTCGTGGTAGACGGCCAGCCAGCTGTTGTCGATCGGCAGGCCGCCGAAGGACTTGTCGCCCAGGCCCATGCCGAACAGCTGCTCCGAGGCCGTCCGGGGGGCGGCCAGCAGGGCGTCCCAGACCTTCTCGCGGCCGGTGAAGCTGGTGAAGTGCTCCTGGCTCTGCCCGCGCAGGAACCACGTCCGCAGCGCGGAGCCGAACCCCACCGCGGCCACGGCGGCGCACAGCACCGCCCAGGTGAAGAACCGGCGGGCGGCGGCGCTGGTCAAGGCGAGGGAGCCGATCGCCGCCGCGAGCCCGATGAGCAGACCGAGCGTGGCCGTACGGGTGTGGGTCAGCGCGAGCAGGACGAGTGAGGGGACGATGACGACCGCCGCGCTGCCCCGGTCCGTCCGGCGGCCCAGGACGAGCAGCACGGTGAGTCCGATGATCACCGCGGCGTACTGGCCGATCTGCGGCGGGGTGAGCGGCCACAGGGCGCCCACGAGGCGTCCGCCGTAGAGCTCGGGCAGGGCGGCGCCCGGTGAGATGACCAGGCCGGCGGCGACCGAGCCGAGCACCGCGAAGTACATCCGGATGTGGTGCCGGACGAACGTCACGCTCCGGTCCCACCAGCGGCTGAGCAGCCACAGCGTGGCGACGAAGAGCGCCAGCCGGACGCAGCGGAACAGCGCGCCGAACCCGGACTCGAGGCCCGCGCTGGAGATCACGCTCGGCACCAGCAGCAGGGTGAGCAGGAACAGGAAGGCGCCGGCCCGGATGCGCAGCCGGAGATTGACCGCGAGCGCCAGCGCGAACGCGGCGACCAGCGCGCCCATGGTGACCATCTGGATGAGGGAGCGGGGCAGGGGGACGATGGTCCTCGCCCCGGTGGAGCCGAGCGTGTTGAGGACGAGCAGCCCCCAGACCGCCCCGACCGTCTTCGGCGTGTGGTCCGCGCCCGGTATGTGGCCCGTGCTCATCTCAGCCACCGTCCCGTGCGCGGAAGGTGCTGCCCGCGTCCTGCCGGTACGGCGTGCTCTGCCACTGTCCGAAGTCGAGTACGCGGCTCGGGTCGTGGGCCACGAACTTCCACGGTCCGAGGTAGGCGTTGTCGTGCCAGCGGTTGTGCTGCTTGCGGGTGATCGCCTCGGCAACCCGCTCGCCCTGGTAGGGCGACCAGTCCGGATAGGTGCCGTAGTTGGCGAGGACCGCCATGCGGTCGCACTTCGCCGCGCAGTCGACGACGGACTTGTCCAGCACGAAGCGGTTGTCGTGGATGTCCACGCGCTGGGTCTTCCACCGGCAGTCGCCGTAGAGCGGTGCGGTGGCGATCGCGGGCCGCGCGCAGCGGTCGGTGTCCTTCACCAGCAGCGTGCAGTCACCGGACGAGGTGTTGGCGGGGCTGTTGCAGAACCGGTCGGCGTTCTCCCACAGGGTGATGCCGGACCAGTTGTCCTCCAGCACGTTCCGGTAGATCTCGATCTTGTCCGTGCGGGCCCGGACCCGTGGTTCGCCGCCGGACTCGGACACGTAGACGGTCGCGAACGGGAAGTTGTCGCCGCGGTCGGCGTACCTGCGGCCCTCGACCCAGTTGTTCCGCCGGATCGTGTTCTTCCGGATGACCGCGTTGTAGCTGGTCTCGTAGATCAGCGCGGCACCGTCGTTGGTCTCCAGGACGTTGTCCTCGATGCGGAAGTCGTTGTTGTTGGTGTCCGCCCACAGTCCCGATCCGCGGTTGTCGTGCACCCAGTTGCCGCGCACGTCGGCGCCGTCGACGGCCCAGAACTTGATGCCTCCGGTGCAGCCGCAGCCCTTGCGCCGCCGCTCCCAGTCGTCGGTGTTGTTGCCGACGATCTCGTTGCCCTCGACCACCAGGTCCCTGAGCCGGCCGGTCGCCTTGTACGCGTTCATGCCGTACTGGCCGTTGCCGCGCAGGCAGTTGGCGCGGACCCGCTGGCGGGCGCCGGCCATCAGTCCGGCACCGGAGTTGTGCTGGATCGTCGCGTGCTCGATCACCCATCCGTCGGCCGAGTCGTGGTTGACCACGCCCTCGTCCGGCGGCGCCACGAAGCGCTGCACGGTCAGGTGGCGGATGGTGACGTCGCGGGCCCTGCCGCCGAACGCGTACTGGTTGGCCTTCCGGCCGTCGAGCACCGCGCCCGGCGCTCCGAGGTAGCGGTTGCCCTTCTTGGGGATGACCTGGGCGTAGCGGTCCGGCTGGAGCCTGTGTCTGCCCGGCCGGAGCCAGAACGTGGTGTTCGGGGGGCTGTTCTTGGTCTTCGTGGCCAGGTCGCCGACCTTGGCGGGGTCGACGGTCACCGCGCCCGCGGGTGCCTTCGCCGGTCCGGCGGCCGGCTCGGCGCACACGCGGGCCACGGGCCGGGCCGCGGACGTCGGGGGTGCGGCGGCCGGCTTCTTCCGGGCGTCCGGAGTGCTCTCACAGCCGGCCGCCAGCAGGGCCAGCGCCGCCGCCGGGAGCACCCAGCTCCGCCACTTCCTCCCCACGAGTCCCCCTAGCCCCGGAAGCCGAGCACGGTGGTGAACCCCTCGGCGCCGTCGGTGAAGCCGGTGCCGACCAGCGTGGTGGCGGGTTCCTTGCGCCCGAAGCCGGCGGAGTACCAGCCGAGGGGCGGATCGCTCTCACCGCGATGCGCCCGCCAGCGCAGTTGCTCGGGCAGGTCGAGCACCGCGGAGCGTTCCTCGCCGTCCCGGGTCCAGGTGAGCACGGCCCGCTCCCCCGCCAGGTCCGCGGTGATCGCCGGGCCGAGGTGGAACACCAGGCGTACGGACCGGCCCGGGCCGCGCACCTCGTCGACGACCCTCAGCTCACGGCTCGCGGCCGTCAGCTCCACCCTGCGGCGGTGCACCGAGGGGCGGTAGCCGTCGTGCTCGGCACACCAGCGGGCCACGTCACCGGTTGTCTCGGCGGCCAGGACGCGGCTGCGGGCGTGGCGGGTCCACAGGAACGGCCCGCCGGATACGGACTGGTCGGCGCCGTCCAGTTGCAGGGTGTTGTGGCCGAGGGTCGACCGGAAGTACCGCCGCCATGCGGGCTCCCCGTGGTAGCAGTACGTGCCGGGGTCGGCGAGCACGTCGACCCCGTCGTGCCGGACCTCAAGCGACAGCGCGTCCGCGTGGGCGTGCGCGGCGATGGACAGGAAGCCGTGCGGGCCGCCGTCGCACCGGCACCAGATCTCCCCCGGGCCGCGCAGGATGGTCATGCCCGCGTCGGTGAAGTGGCCCGGCCTGCGCGGGGGGCGGGTCACGGCCGGTGCGGTTCCGTTCTTCGCGTACGGCCGGATGAGCGCGGTCAGCAGCGGGGTGCGGACATCGGTGGCGGTCACCGACGGCCACCAGTCGAGCCGGCCGAAGACGGCGTCCCCGGTGGCCAGCAGGGACGCCCAGCGGTCAGTGCCCGTGCCGTCCAGAACCAGACCGTGGCCGTCGTCCGCGTCCCCCTGGCGCGGCGGCCGTAATCGGCTGTCCACGACGGCCGCGAGCGCGTCGGTCATCCGCAGCAGCACCAGCCGGACGGAGGCGGGGACGGGCACGTCCGCGGCGTCCGCCTCGGCCAGCGCGGCCAGGCCGAGCTCCAGCACGAGGCCGTGGTACTCGGTGGCCAGCTCGCGGTTGAGGCCCGATCCGAAGGTGTTGCTCTTCAGGTGCCGCTCCAGGGACCGCAGCGCGTCGGACCGCCAGCGCGGCGAGGCGGGGAACCACCCGAAGGCGCAGGCCGCGGCGAACTGCCCGGCGGCCTCGGCGATGACGTGGTTGTTCGCCGAAGAGCCCCGGCTGGGGAAGGCGGCCAACCAGCGCTGGTGGTGCCAGATCTGGTGGCGCGCCACCGGGTTGTCCTCGAACAGCGCGGCCGCGCCCGGCCAGTCGTCGAGCAGGCGGCGGATCCACACCCAGGACAGCAGCCGGATCCCCAGCTCGATGCCGCTGATCCAGTGCGCTCCGCGCAGCGGCGCGTTCGACGCCCACCACGAGCGCAGGTGCTCGGCCACGCGCTCGGCGTACCGCTCGTTCCCGGTGACGGCGTAGGCGGCGGCGAGCACGGTGAGGTACTGGTGCCGGGAGAGCTCCCAGATCTGCTTGATGTCACCGGCCGCGTTCTCGTCGCGGTACGGCACGTCGAAGGCGTAGCCCCACGGGGCCCTGCGCCCGGTCTTGGGGTCGTACCACCAGTCGGGGTCGGCCAGGTCGTCGCGGTCCACGCCGAAGTACTCGACGTGCCCGGCCAGCAGCCGGTCCGCCTCGGCGACCAGACGTTTCGCGGCGTCCGGCGGGACCGAGGCGATCGTCCCGGCGGGCAGGACCGCGGTGAACCGGGCGCCGGTCACGCTCGGGCACTTTGGCCGCGCCGACCGCCACCGCCGCCTGCGCACCGCGTCGCCCGCCCGGCCGCCGATCTCCCGCGGTCCCATCCGGGACAGCCGCCGCAGGTACCAGCCCGCGCTCGCCGGGCCCACCGTCATCGCGCCCTCGCCAGCGTCACCGGCGCGCCGCCGGCCAGGCCCGCCCGGACGGCGAGGGTCGCCGCCGTGGTGGCGACCAGCGACTCCAGCGGCACCGGCATCGGCCCGCCGGTCCGCACCGCCTTGACGAACGCGGCCAGCTCGGCGGACTGCCCCTTGTCCCGGGCCTTGGGCAGCCGTGAACTGACCCACCGCTTGCGGCGGCCACCGTGGACGGAGGCGCGGACGAAGTCGTCGAGCCTGAGCACCTTGCCGTCCGCGACGAGGTCCAGCGTCTCCTTGGGGAAGCCGGACGCGCCGGTGGTGACGTAACTGATGGTGGCCGTGGACCCGTCCGGGTAGCGCAGGACGACCTGGAGGTCTTCGTTGCCGGGCGGGGCGAGGGCGTACACGGAGACCGGGTCGGCCCCGAGCAGCCAGCTCGCCGTGTCGATGAAGTGCCCGCCCTCGCCGGTGAACCGCGAGCCCTCGGCGCCCTGCCGGAGGTACCAACTGCCGTGGTCCAGCCGCCCGGCGTTGACCAGGTAGCGCAGGCTCGCCGGGCCGGTCCGGGCGCCGAACCGCTTCCGGGCCTCTTGCAGCAGCGGCGCGAACCGGCGGTTGAAGCCCACCTGGATCCGGTCGTTGCCGGACTCCTCCACCGCCGCGAGCACGCCGGTCAGCTCGTCCTCGGTGAGGGCCAGGGGCTTCTCCACGAACACCGTCTTGCCGGCGAGGAGGGCCCTTCGGGTCAGTTCGGCGTGCGAGCTGTGCCGGGTGACCACGAAGACCGCGTCGATGGACTTGTCGCCGAGCACGGCGTCGAGGTCGGTGGTCGCCTCGGCGAAGCCGAACTTCCGCTTGGCGTTGGCCGCGGACAGCGCCGTCGTGGTGACGACGGTCGACAGCGTGACGCCGTCGCGCTGGGCCAGGTGCGGCAGCAGCATCGACGTCGCGTAGTTCCCCGCGCCGACGAACGCGAGCCGTACCGGCGTCTTGGCGGCCCGGGCCGGGGCGGGCACCACGCCGTTGCGCCGCACCTCGGGCACGGCCACCGCCGGGGCCTCGGCTTCCGCCGTGTTCTCGGCGTGGCCGGGGTAGCGGAACAGCACGGCCACCGCCTTCAACTCGCCGTTCTTCAGCCGCTGATACGTCTCGACGGCGTCGTCGAAGTCGGCGATGTGGGAGACCAGCGGCTCCACGTCGACGCGGCCGCGGGCGACGAGGTCGAGGAAGCACGCCAGGTTGCGGCGCTCGGTCCAGCGCACGTAGCCGATCGGGTAGTCGCGCCCCTCCAGCTCGTACTCCGGGTCGTAGCGTCCGGGGCCGTAGCTGCGGGAGAACCGGACGTCGAGCTCTTTCTCGTAGTACGCGTTCCAGGGCAGGTCCAGGCGGCACTTGCCGATGTCGACGACCCGGCCGCGGTCCCGGCAGAGTCGGGCGGCCAGCTCGACGGGCTGGT
The DNA here is from genome assembly GCF_020026305.1 of Streptomyces sp. 135. NCBI lineage: Bacteria > Bacillati > Actinomycetota > Actinomycetes > Kitasatosporales > Streptomycetaceae > Streptomyces > Streptomyces sp. 135. The sequence continues at coordinate 252,896 of NZ_CP075691.1, forward strand.
TGCTGCCGCCGCCGGCGGCCAGGTACACCTGGTCCACGCCGTGGCCGCCGGTGAGTTCGGCGACGGTGGCCTCCACGGCCGCGGAGGAGGGATCGCCGCAGGCCACGGCGCCCAGCCGCTCGGCCAGTGCGCAGCGCTCCCGGTCGGGGTCGACGCCGACGACGCGGACTCCCGAGGCGGTCAGGAGCTGTACCACCAGCTGTCCGATCAGCCCGAGGCCGATGACCAGTGCCACGTCGCCGAGCTGTGACTCGCCGCGGCGGACGCCCTGCAACGCGATCGACCCGACGGTGCCGAAGGCCGCGTGCCGCGGCGCGAGACCATCGGGCACCCGGGCGTAGAGGTTCTTCGGCACCCAGTTCGACTCGGCGTGCAGCGCGTGCTCATTGCCGGCGCAGGCCACGAGGTCGCCGACCTTCACGTCGTCGGTCCCGGCGCCGACCTGCTCGACCACCCCGCACAGCGAGTAGCCCAGCGGCGTGTAGGAGTCCAGCTTGCCCATCACCTTGCGGTAGGTGGCGGGCACTCCGTTGGTGGCCACGCTCTGCACGACCTTGGCCACCTGGTCGGGCCGGGAGCGGGCCTTGCCCAGCATCGACATGCCGGCCTCGGACACCTTCATGAGCTCGGTCCCGGTGGATATCAGCGAGTAGGCGCTGCGCACCAGCACACCGCCCGGCTTGCACCCCGGCACCGGCACGTCGAGCACCGCCAGCTCGCCGCTCTTGTAGTTCTGTACGACCTGCTTCACCCGAACTCCTTCTGTTTCCACGTCTTTCAGGGCCCCGTCAGGGGGCGGTCCGGCCGGAGCCGGAGGTCGCGCCGCGGTACCAGTACTCGAGGGTCAGCACATGCCACAGATGCTTGGAGAAGTCCCGCCGGCCGGCCGCGTCCTCGGCGACCATCCGCGCCAGCGCGTCGCGGCGCAGGATCCCCGCGCCGACGAGCACGCCGTCGTGCACCACCTCGCGGACCAGCGGTGCCAGATCCCGGCTCATCCAGGCGCGCAGCGGGGCGCTGAACAGGCCCTTGGGCCGGTACACGATCTCCCGGGGCAGGACCGAGCCGGCCGCCTCCTTGAGGACGGCCTTGCCCTGCCGTCCGACGATCTTGCGGTCCCCGGGCACGGCGAACGCCGCCTCGACCACCTCGACGTCCACGTACGGCACCCGCACCTCGGTCGACGCGGCCATGCTGGAGCGGTCCGTGTAGGCGAGGTTCAGGCCCGGCAGGAACATCCGCGCGTCGCCCAGGCACATGCGGTTGACGAGGTCGTCGAGGTCGTTGTCGTGGTAGATGTCCGCATGCTCGGTCAGCACGTCCTCGACCGTCCCGGCGAGGTCCGGATCGATCAGTGCGAGCAGCTCCTCCCGGTCGTACATGGTGTAGCTGCGCCGGAAGGCGGTCTCCTCCGGCAGATCGGCGAAGGAGAGGAACCGCTTGGCGAAGCGCACCGACCGGTACCCCCGGCGGGCCGTGGCGACCGGCAGCCGGTCCACGGCCCTCGACAGGCCGCGCCGCAGGGGCCGCGGGACGCGCTGGTAGCGCAGCGCGAGCAGGTTGGCCAGGTGCTTGCGGTACCCGGCGAACAGCTCGTCGGCGCCCATCCCCGAGAGCATCACCTTGACGCCGGCCTCGCGGGCGGCCGAGCAGATCAGGAAGGTGTTGATCGCGGCGGGGTCGCCGATCGGTTCGTCCAGGTGGTGCGTCATCCGCGGCAGCAGGTCGAGGACGTTCGGGGCGATCTCGATCTCGTGCAGGTCGACGCCGAACCGCTCGGCCACCTGTCGGGCGTAGCGCAGGTCGTCCGGCATCGCCTCGAACTTGGCGTCCTCGGCGCGGAACCCGATCGTGTACGCGGAGATCCCGGGCCGGTGGCGGGCCGCCAGCGCGGTCAGGTAGCTGGAGTCGAGACCGCCGGAGAGGAAGGTCGCCACGGGTACGTCGGAGAGCAGATGCCGGCGGGTCGACTCCTCGACGACGGCGGCCAGGTCCGGCTGCTCGCCGCTGCGGGCCCGCTCCTGGCCCGCGGCGGCGACGTCCTTCAGGTGCCAGTACCGGCCGCGCTCCACGCGGCCGTCGGCCCGGCACCTGAGCCAGCTCCCGGGCGGCAGCTTCTCCGCCTCGCGGAACGCGCAGCGTGAGTCCGGCACCCAGTAGTAGAGCAGCGAGGCCACCAGCGCCGCGGGGTCCACCCGCAGCGATCCGCCGCTCACGGCGGCGAGCGCCTTGAGCTCGGAGGCGAACATCAGGCCCTCGCCGCGCCGCAGCAGGAACAGCGGCTTGACGCCGAGCTGGTCGCGGGCGAGCACCAGGTCGCCGGTCCGCTCGTCGAAGATCCCGAACGCGAACATGCCGCGCAGCCGGGGCAGGCAGTCGGTGCCCCAGCGCCGCCAGGCCTCGAGCAGCACCTCGGTGTCGGAGGTGCCGCGGAAGCGCACCCCGGATGCGGCCAACTCGGCACGCAGCTCGGGCGCGTTGTACAGCTCGCCGTTGTACGTGAGGGCGAGGCCGCCGGAGACCATCGGCTGGGCGCCGGTCCCGGACAGGTCGATGATGGCCAGCCGGCGGTGTCCGAGGTGCACTTCGCCGTCACCGGCGGCGTGGCCGTACCGGCCCGCCCCGTCCGGGCCTCGGTGGGCGAGGGTGTCCGTGAGCCGGTCGGTCACGGCCTTCCCGTCCGGCCACCGGTAAGTGCCTGCGATGCCACACATGTTCTAACGTGCCTCCTGGTCGGTGTCCGGGACTCGTGTGGCCCACATGGGCGGCCGCTCCGTCCGCGACCGGCCCTCCCTCACTGCCTGAACGGCGTGGGAGGTGCCCCCACCGTTCTGCCGGGCCGGCCGCCCGCTCCGGCCCCGCAGCGCGATGTCCGTGCCGTCCCACAGCGTGCCGTCGGTCCGGTCGCGCGGATCCGGGTCGATCAGCACCACGCCGAGCACCGCGATGCGCTGGTCCGCGAGTTGCCGCGCCACGGTGTGCAGCCAGGCGGCGCCGGCGTGCCCGGCACGCACGACGAGCACGGTCCGGCTGCCGAGGTACGGGAGGTCGGTCCACGCCGTGCCGGGCGCGACCGAGCCGACGCCGAGCCGGAGCTCTCGCTGCGCCGTGGCCGTGGCGCGCTCACCGCTGACCACGGTTGGGTCTCCCGGCTCGGGGCGGCGGTACGCGAGCTGCGGGCCCGGCAGCCCGTCGACGACGGCCACCGGCCCCTTCGCCGCCAGGGCCCGGGCGAGGTCCATGGCGATCACGCTCGTGCCGCGCGCGCAGCCCAGTTCGAGGAGCGACACCGGTTCCGTGGAGCCGCGTACGGCGCGGGCCAGGGTCGTGGTGAGGCGTTCGCGTGCCGCACGGGTCCTGCGGCGCTGCCACGGCCCGCGCGAGGGCAAGGACGTGTGGCGCAGCTCCGCGATGACCGAGGCGCCCAGGTTCGCCGCGATCTCCCGGCGCAGCACGGGGCGGTCCGCAACCACCGCGCCGACCGCCGCCACCGCGAGCCCGAGGACGAGTCCCAGGAGGAGCCCGATCGCGGCGTTGGTGGCGGCGGTCCTGGGCAGGGAGTGCCGCACCGCGCGCGGGGCGTCCACGATCTGGGTGCCGGCGACGAGCCGGGGCGTGCCGATGCGTGCCTCTTCGGCGCGCTGGTCGAAGTCGGCGATCCGCGAGTTGAGTTCGGCCCGGCGGGCGAAGAGCGTCTCGATGCTCGCCGCATCCTTCGGTTCGGTCTCCGGCGACCGGTCACCGATCGCCTTGTTGACCTTGCCCAACTCGTCCCGCATGCGGTCGCGCTGGTCGAGCAGGGCTTTGGCCTCGGCCTTCGCGGTCTCCCGCATCCGCCGCACATGGTCGTCGACGAACGCGTCGGCGAGCGCCTTGGCCCGGGCCACCGCGTCCGCGTCGCTGTCGCCCGTCACCTCGATCCGCAGCAGGTTGTTGGTCAGGCCGGTGCCGCGGTAGTCCCGCATGAAGTCTTCTGGTTTTTCCGGGGAGTTGAGGGCGCGCAGGGCCTTGTCGGCGATCCGTGTGGTTCCCAGCAGCTCGACGTCGGTGCGGATCAGCGTTCCGGTGTCGTTCGGCTGGTCCTCCTTGTGCGTGACCAGCACCTTGGTCACGGCGGTGGGCGGCGGTGGCCGCAGGACCGCCACCGCCGCGCCGACGAGCAGCCCCAGCAGCGCCAGGCAGCACCAGAGGCGGCGGCGCCTGCGCACCGCCACCACCAGTGCCTGCAAGTCGAGGAGCGGAGCGGCGGCCGACGGCTCCGGAGTCCTGGTCGTGGTCACCCTGAGCCCCTCACGTCGTCGCCCACCGCGACCCCGGCAGGGGTGTGACGCGCGGAGCGGCCGGCGGTCCCTGCCGCGCGGGTGCGGACCGTGCCGGCGACGACGGTCCCGACGACCTCGTGCCCCGCGTCCGCGCACGCTTCGGCGAGGCCGCCGAGCTCCTCGGCGGTCCGGCTGCCCGCGCTGAGGACGACCAGGGCACCGGACTCGGTGTCGCGGTCCGGCACCAGCGGCCGGGACACCGGGACCTCCACCACGCGCAGCATGGGGCAGCCCATGCCCGACGAACTCGGGGAAGGGCCGCTCTCGGCCTCGGCGACGAGTTGCCGGGCGGCCCGGCGGGCGATCTCGTCGCCCTCCGGTACGACGAGCAGCAGCCGCCGGGGAGCGGGTAGTTGGTCCCGGAGGCGAGCGCACACCCGCCGGTAGCGGAGCTGTCGGCCCGCTTCGCCGCCGGACGGCTGCGGGGCCGGGATGTCCCATGGGGTGTCGACGCCCAGCAGCCGGCGGGTCCAGGCCCGCGGGTCGCGGCCCGGTGGACGGTGCGGGAGCCGTTCACCGGGTACGTCGACGGTGCCGAGCAGCGTCGAGCCGAGCGCCGCGGCGATCTCCCCTGCGGTGCGCGGTCGGCGGTTCGCCCGTGCGGCGGCGAGATGGCCGACGACCGCGAGCAGGAAGAACAACAGCGCCCCGGCGGCGATGAGTTGCGTCCTCGTCGGCGGCGCCTCGCCGGTCGGCCGGGCGGCGGGTCCCATGACGACCAGGTCGGCCTTGCCGCTCGCCGGGTCGGCCTCGTCCAGCTTCTTCATGGCCTCGTGCAGCGCGGTGCGCAGCTTCTCCAGTTCGGTGCGGGCCTGCACGCCCTCCACGGTCCGCCCCGGGTCGGCGGCGCCGGCCAGGTCCGAGATGCGGCGGTTGGTCTGCACCACCTTCTGCCGCAGCGTCTCCGGGCCCGCCGCGGCGTCGGGGTCGGTGCCGTCGCCCGCGATCCGCGCGGCGAAGGTGACGAACTGCCGGGCCACCTGGTCGGAGAGCCGCTGCGCGCGCTCCGGGCTCTCGGCCGTCCCCGAGATCTTGATGATGTTCCCGTCGGCGGCCTCGGCGCTGACGCGGTCCCGCAGCTCGCTGCCGCTGACGCCGTTCCAGTCGAGCGTGGCGGCGGCGCGGTCGACCACCGCCGAACTGGCGGCGATCTCCGCCTGGGTCAGCAGCTCGCGCTCCTCCCACTGTCCCGCCAGCAGGACCGATGTCGACGTCGTGTACCTCGGCGGGAACAGCAGCGAGGTGCCGTAGCCGACGAGGGCGCCCACCACGGCGACGACGATGAGCAGCCGCCCGCGCCGGCGGAGGATCCGCCCGATCGTGACCAGGCGTATCGGGTCTTCGCTCAACTGCGCTGCCTCCTCCGGGCCCGGACCGGTCCGCCCGTCACCGGGGCGTGGTCGCGGCAGGCAGCGGCATAGGCGGCGAGCAGCGACGCCTGCGAGTTCCGCCAGGAAAGCTCTCCGCCGATCCGCTCCTGGCCGGTCTTGCCCATCCGGGCCCGCCGCTCCGGATCGTCCAGCAGCTGCGCGATCAGCCCGGCGAACGCGGCCTCGTCGTTGGCGGGCGCGTAGAGGGCGGCGTCACCGGCGGAGACTCTGGCCTCCCGCAGGTCGAAGGAGACGATGGGCCGGCCCATCACCATGTACTCCAGGACCTTGTTCATGGTCGACACGTCGTTGAGCGGATTGTGCGGGTCCGGGGAGAGGCACACGTCCGCGGTGGACAGGTAGCGCGCCAGGTCGGCGTCCGGGATGCGCCCGGTGAACTGGACCTGCTCCGCGAGCCCGAGCCGCCGGGACAGCTCCACCATCGCGTCGAAGGTGTCGCCCGCGCCGACGAACACCGCGTGCCAGTCGCTCCGCCCGAGTTCGTCGCGCAGCTTCGCGAGGGCCCGCAAGGCGTAGTCGACGCCGTCCTGCGGGCCCATGACGCCGAGGTAGCACAGCAGATGGGGCTTGCCGCGCTTCAGCTCGGGCTCGGGCGGTACGGGGTGGAACCGGTCGGCGTCGGGCGCGCTGCGCACCACGAAGACGTCCTGCGGCCGCCGGCCGCCGCGGCGCACCGCGACGTCCCGGTAGCTCTCGTTCGTGGCGAGGACGACGTCCGCGGCCCGGTAGGTCATCCGCTCCAGCGCGCACACACCGCGGTAGAGCAGGTCCTTGCCGCGGTCGAACCGGGAGAGGTACAGCTCGGGCACCAGGTCGTGCTGGTCGAAGACGAACCGCGCGCCGCGCCGCTTCAGCCACAGTGCGGGCAGGAACAGCAGGTCGGGCGGGTTGCAGGCGTGGACCACGTCGACCGGGCCGACCTTCCGGGCGAGGCGGACCGTGTGCCACAGCGCCGATCCGTACTCCCGCAGGTAGCCGGCCGGCCCTCCGGTGGCGGCACGCAAGGGGTAGCGGTGGATCCGCACCCCGTCGATCTCCGCCTCCGGCTCCGTGTCCCGCTTCGTGCCCCGGGGGCAGATGACGTGCACCTCCCACCCCGCGTCGCGCAGCGTCGTGCACTCCTGCCACACCCGCCGGTCGAACGGCACCGACAGGTTCTCGACCAGGATCAGCGCGCGCCGGTCAGGCTTGTGGCCGTCGGCTGTGTCATCGAACGACGTGTCACCAAGCAAGGCCCACGTACCCCGGTTCGGCCCGGCGCGCCTCGGCGTCGGGGAGGTGGATGAGGTCGACGATCACCGGGCTCTCACCGTGCGGCAGTGCCGACAGCACGGCCGGGTCACTGGTCCCGACCAGGCACACCTCGGCGTGTTCGAGCACTTCCTCGACGGAGCCCGCGAGCAGTTGCGCGAGGTGCGGCAGCCGGGTCTCGATGTACTCGCGGTTGGCGCCGAGCAGCCGGGACAGGCTCACGTTGGCGTCGTAGATCCGCAGGTCGTACCCCTTGCCGAAGAGCCTCTCCGCCAGTTCGACGAGCGGGCTCTCGCGGAGGTCGTCGGTGCCGGGTTTGAAGGAGAGGCCGAACAGTCCGGCCCGGCGTTTGCCGGTGCGCTCGACCAGCTCCACCGCACGCTGCAAGTGGTCGGAGTTGGACGGCAGCACGTGGGACAGGATGGGTACGGAGACGTCGGCCCGCTGCGCCGCGTGGACCAGGCTGCGCAGGTCCTTGGGCAGGCAGGAGCCGCCGAAGGCGAAGCCGGGCCGCAGGTAGGCGGGGCTGATGTTCAGTTTGCGGTCGGCCAGGAACACGTCCATCACCTGGTGCGAGTCCACCCCCAGCGCCTGGCACACGGCGCCCAGCTCGTTCGCGAAGCCGATCTTGAGGCCGTGGAAGGCGTTGTCCGCGTACTTGATCGCCTCGGCCGTCGGGACCGGTACCCGGAACACCTCGCCGGGCAGGCCGTCGTACAGCGCCGCCACCGCGTCACCGCTTGCCGGTTCCAGTTCGCCGATGACGGTCTTGGGCGGGTCGAAGAAGTCCCGCACGCTGGTGCCCTCGCGCAGGAACTCCGGGTTGACCGCGACCCCGAACTCCACTCCGGCCGTGCCGCCGACGTACTTCTCCAGGATCGGTACCAGCAGGTTCAGGCAGGTGCCCGGGAGCATGGTGCTGCGGAACACGACGGTGTGCCGCCCGCTGTCCTCACCGCGATCCGCCAGCGCGGCGCCGATCTGCTCGGTGACCCGCTCCAAGTACGTGGTGCACAGGCTGCCGTTGGGCTCCGACGGCGTGCCCACGCAGACCAGCGACACGTCGCTGTTGAGGATCGCTTCTCGGACGTCGCCGGTGGCGCGCAGTGTTCCCGCCGCCACGGCCTCGGTGACGAGTTCGCCGATCCGTTCCTCGACCACCGGGGCCTTGCCGTCGTTGACCAGGTCGACCTTCACCTGGTTGACGTCCACCCCGATGACCTCGTGCCCCAGGCCGGCCAGGCATGCGGCCGACACGCAGCCCACATAGCCGAGCCCTAAGACGCTTACTCTCATGACCGGTTCCTCCCCCCGGGCAGGCCCTTGCGGCCTGCCGTCCGTGCGCCGATCGGACGACGCCCCCCGCGCATCAGTAGGCTCCGTGCCCGTGGATCACCGCACGCAGCGTCTTCCACAAGATCACCGTGTCGAGGGCGAGCGACCAGTCCTCCACATAGCGCAGGTCGAGCCGGACCGCCTCCTCCCACGGCAGGTCGCTGCGTCCGCTGATCTGCCACAGGCCGGTGAGGCCGGGCTTGACCAGCAGCCGCCGCCGGATGTCCGGTCCGTACGCGGCGGACTCCTCCGGCAGGGGAGGCCGCGGGCCGACGAGCGACATCGAGCCGGTGAGTACGTTGAAGAGCTGCGGGAGCTCGTCGATCGAGTACCGGCGCAGCACCGCCCCCACCCTGGTCACCCGCGGGTCCCGGCGGAGCTTGAACAGCAGGCCGGCGCCTTCGTTGCGGTCGGCCAGCGCGGCACGCGCCTCGTGGGCCCCGGCGACCATGGTGCGGAACTTGAGGATGGTGAACTCGCGGCCGTCCTTGCCGACTCTGCGCTGGCGGTAGAACGGCCCGCCCCGGCTGTCCACCAGGACGAGCAGCCCGACGAGCACCATCAGCGGCGCGAACAGGACCAGCAGGATCGCGGCGGCCAGCCGGTCGACGATCCCTTTGACCGCCCGGCGGCCCCCGGTGAAGGCCGGCATGCTGACCCGCAGCAGCGGGATCCCGAGCACCGCGTCGACGTGCAGCCGTGGACCGGCCACCTCCATCAGCACGGGGGCCACGACCATCTCGGCGTCGCTGCCTTCGAGGTTCCAGGCCAGCCGCTGGAGCCGGTCCGGTGACCAGTGCGGGTCCGGTGTGATCGCGACGACGCGGTAGCCGTCGCGGCGGACGTGGCCCGCGACGTCCGTCAGCCGGCCGACGACCGGGACTCCGTCCAGCTGGTCACCGTCGAGCCCGTGGCCGTCCGCCGTGCACACCGCGTCCACCCGCCAGCCGAGGTGCGGCAACTTGCGGGACCGGGCGATGAGGTCGCGCACGGTGGCCGGGCTTCCGGCGGCGAGAACCGGTCGCAGGCACCGTCCGTCCTTCCGCTGCCGGTGTAGCCGCAGGCGCAGCAGATACCGCGCGATCATGGTGGTCAGCGCGATCGCGGGGATCGCGACGAAGATCCAGAGTTTGATGTTGCGCGAGGTGAGGGCGATCCCGCCGAGCGCCAGTACGACGACCGCCGCGAACAGCGAGCGTCCGAGCCGGCGGAATTCCTCGGCCCCCTGGCCGAGCACGGCCGGAGCCCACGCCCGGCTCACCGCGAGCGCTCCCAGCACCAGCAATTCGGTGCCGAACGCGAGAATGCCCCACTTCTCGTGCCAGTTGGCCGCGTCCCTGGCCCCGAAGAAGATGCCGATCGCCGCCACCACGCAGGCGGTGGCCACCGTATCGCTGGTGATCACGGTACGGCGGTACCGCTGCTCCCAGTCGGTCGCGGGCCGACTGATCACCTCGTCCGTCAGATGCCCGTGCGCCGACGGAAAAGGGCTGACTAATTCCCCCTGCTCCACAGAACCCCCCAGGTCGCCAGTGGTTCGACGTCTTCGCCCCACACTGTTTTCTCTCCCCGGGAGGCTCCCCCGCCCCCCGCGCCGCGCTGTTCTTCCCCCTCGGGAGGCCCCCGCCTCCCGGGCATGACATTCCTGCTGTTTCAGCGCTGGTTGAGCAACCCGCCCTGGCGGCGGCGGACTCGCATGTACGGCCAGGCTCCCGATGTGCGCGGGTTTGTCGCCTGGTGTCCCCATGCGAAGCACGGTCAATCTAGACCATCGGGGCCCGCCTGAAGAGGGGATGTGTGCAACTTGTGCTCAAACTTCGAAGGCGAACCGACCGGCCAGGGCCTTCCACGGATGTCTCGACGCCGAAGACACGCGCGTGACCTGCGCCGACGAGGGTTCTCGGGCCTGCCGGAACCGGCAGGCCCGAGACATACCCGGCCCTGCCGGCCGAGCCTCCCTTCCTGGTGTTTCGACCGGTTCCGGCCACGTTGGCCGACAGAGCGGCGTCTCAGAGCCCGGCGAGCCAGTCGTGGGCGGCGAGCGCCGTCGTTCGGGCGTGTTCCTCCAGGACGCTGAAGTGGTCGCCGGGCACGGCGACTTGGGCGTGCGCAAGGCTCCAGGGCGGGGCGGGTTCCGCGCCGGGCAGCGGGTCCCGGGCCCGTAGGTACAGGGTCGGGGCGGCGAGCCGCGCGGGTTTCCAGTCGGCGAAGAGTTCGAAGTACCCGGCCATGGCGGTGAGCCGGTCGGGGTCGGGCGCGGACGACCTCGCGGCTCGTCGCAGCATGTCCGACGTCATCGCGGAGAACGACTGTCCGGCGGCGTCCGCATCGTGCGGATAGGTGTCCACCAGCACGACGGCGGCCGGGGCGGTGCCCTCGGCCGCCAGCCGCTCGGCCACCGCCTGGGCCACCCAGCCACCGGCTGACCGGCCGAGCAGCACCGGCGGTGCCTGCCCGGCGGCGGCGCGGACCGCGGCGACGTGGGCGGTGACCAGCGCGTCCAGCGTGGCCGGCAGGTCCTCGCCGGGCGCGAAGCCGGGGTTCCGCACCGCTGAGGCCGAACGCAATCCCCTTAGGGCGGCGGCGAGTTGACCGTACTCGTGAGGTCCGGAGAGCGCGCTGAGGGACGGGAAGCAGATCAGCGGGGCGCCCGTGCCGCCCGATGTGAGGGGGACGGGTTCGAGTGCCGCACGGCCGGCCCCGGTGACGTCGAAGACCGGCCGCAGGCGCGCCACGATGGTGAGCAGCGCCATGCTGTCCCAGACGCGGCCCCGGAGACAGGCGCTGCGAAAGAGTGCGCTCAGCGAATCCGGCGCGCCCTCGCTGTCCGGCACGCCCGCGGCCTGTACCGGGGCGCCGGGTGAACCGTCCGGGACGCCGTCCCGTGCGTACCGCTCCGCCAACTCGGCGGCCACCGCCTGTGCCGTCGGGAAGTCGAACAGCAATGTGGACGGGAGTGTGAGCCCCGTCGATGCCGAGAGCTGGTTGCGCAGCTCCACCGCGGCCAGGGAGTCGAGTCCCAGGTCCGCCAACCGGTCGCTCGCGTCGATCGCGCTCGCCCCCTCCGGGTGGCCGAGGACGGCGGCCGCCTGCGACCGCACCTCCGTGAGCAGCAGGTCGGTCCGCTCCACCGGGGAAGCGGCCTTCCATCGCTCGGCGATACCGATCGTGCCGCCGCCGCGCGCTTCCACGGCGCCGGGTACGGGTGTCCGGTGACCGCCCGCGTCCGGCGGGGCGTCGGTGAAGGCGGCCGGGGCTATGCGGGCCGCGACCACTTCGGCGTCGTCACCGGCCACGGCGGCGTCGAAGAGGGCCAGGCCCTCCTCCGGGGTGAGCGGGACGAATCCGGAGCGGGCCATCCTGCGCAGGTCCACTTCGGTGAGGTGCGCCGTCATGCCGTCGCTCTGCCGCCACGGCCCCCAGGCGATGGAGGTGCCCGGCAGGCCGCGTCCCCTCCGGTGCCGCGCGAGGGCGTCCAGGACGTGGTTGGCCGCCGCGTAGTTGGCCTGTCCCGGGGAGCCGAGGACGCCCGCCACGGAGGAGAACAGGGCGAACACCGCCAGGTCGTGCCCCTGGGTCAGTTCGTGCAGCGCGAGGGCCGTGCCCGCCTTGGGCCTCAGTACGCGTTCCAGGCGGTCGGGAGTGAGCGTGGAAACGATGCCGTCGTCCAGCACCGCCGCGCTGTGGACGACTCCGGTCAGCGGATGGGCCGCCGGTACGGAGTCGAGCAGGGCGGCGAGCTGTTCCCGGTCCGTGAGGTCGCAGGCCCGTACGCTCACTTCGGCGCCTGCCGCGGTGAGTTCGGCGACCAGCGCCTCCGCTCCCGGGGCGTGCGGTCCGCGTCGGCCCGCGAGGAGCAGATGCCGTACGCCATGGTCGGTGACCAGGTGCCGAGCGACCAGCATGCCGAGCGAACCGGTGCCGCCGGTGATCAGTACGGTGCCCTCGGGGTCGAGTCGCCGCTGCGGTTCCTCGCGATCATCCAGGCGGACGAGCTCGGGTACGTATGCCTGCCCGTTCCGCACAGCTGTTTCCGGCGCCGGTGCGGCCAGGAGGGTGGGGACGAGCTGCCACGAGTCGGGGTGATCGTCCACGTCGAGCAGGGCCAGCCGGCCCGGGTGCTCACGCAGGGCCGAGCGGACCAGACCCCACACCGCGGCGTGGGCCGGCGCCCAGTTCTTCGTGTCGGCGTCAGGGCCGAGCGGGGAGACAGCGCCGGACGTGACGAGGACGAGGCGGGAGTTGGCAAGCCGTGGCTCGGCGAGCCAGTCCTGAATGAGCCGCAGAACGCGGCTCGTCGTCTCCAGCATCCGTGCCGCCGGGTCCTGTGCGCCCCGTGGTGTCTTTGCGGGTGAGGGACACGGGGCAGATGACGGACACGGGGCGATGACGACGGCCGGCGGCACGTCGCCTGCCGATGCCGGATCGCGGAGGACCGGGATGCCGGAGCCTCGGGGAGCCAGGACGTCGACCAGCGGTGTGCCGACCGGCCCCAGTACGCCCCAGGAGGGGGCCGCCCCGGGGGCGGGCGGCTGGGGCGAGGGCACCCAGACCATCCGGTGGAGCAGCCCGGCGTCCGGTTCCGCCGCGCTCAGCCCGGCCTGCGGGAGCGGCCGCAGCGCGAGCGAGCGCACCGCCGTGACCAACTCCCCTCCCGTGTCCGCCAGTTCCACCCGGGCCCGGCCGTTCGCCCCCGGTGAGATCCGCACCCGCAGCCGCTGCCCGACGGCGGTGGCGCGCAGCGTCACTCCTTCGAACGCGAACGGCAGGCTCACCCCGTCGCCGCGGGTCTCGCCCGCCCCGGCACGTTCCGGCGAGCGGCCGTCGAGGGCGAGGACGTGCAGGGCCGCGTCGAGCAGCGCGGGGTGGAGGAGGAAGTCCGGGCCACGGTCCGGCGTGAGCAGGGCCTGCGCGGTCTCGGGCAGCGCGACTTCGGCGTACAGCTCCTCTCCGTGCCGCCAGGCGCCCCGCAGGCCCCGGAAGGAGGGACCGTAGTCCAGCCCGGCCTCGGCCAAGAGCTCGTACGGATCGCCGGCCGTGCCGTCGGCGTACAGCGGGATGGCGCCCGACGGCGGCCAGGTGCCGGTACGGGCCGCGACGGCGTCCTTCGGCTGCTGCTCCGGTTTCCGCTCCGGTACGAGCGTCCCGGAGGCGTGCAGGCACCAGGGGTGGTGGCCATCCGCCCGCGCGGCCGGCCGACCGTGGAAGAGGACGGTTCGGCGGCCCGCGGCGTCCGGGCCCGACACCGTCACTTGAAGGTCGACCATTTCGTCCGGAGGCAGCAACAGCGGCGTCGTCAGGGCGAGTTCGTCCAGGCAGGGCGCGCCGACCGACGCACCGGCATGCAGGGCCATCTCCACAAAAGCCGTTCCCGGCAGCAGTACCGCCCCGGCCACCGTATGGTCGGCCAGCCAGGGGTGGTCGTGGACGGAGAGGGTCCCACCCAGCGACAGCCCGCCGTCGGCCGTCGCGGTGCGGTGGGTCAGGAACGGATGGGCCGGTTCGCCGTACGCGGGCGCAGACGTGGGCGCGGGCGCGGGCGCGGCCCGGTGTCGCGGCGAGGTGGCGTCGAGCCAGTACCGGCGGCGCTCGAAGGCGTAGGTGGGGAGGGGAACGCGCCGAGGGTGGTGCCCGGCGAAGACGGCTTCCCAGTCGACGGGCACCCCATGGCTGTGCAGGGCCGCCACGGTCTCGGTGAGCGTGTCCGCTTCGGGCCGGGCTTTGCGCAGTGTCGGCAGGATCAGCGGCACGGGCTCAGTGAGGCAGTCCCGTACCAGGCCGGACAGCACCCCGTCCGGGCCCACCTCCACGAAGTGCGCCGCGCCAGGGCCTTGCAGGTGGGACACCGTATCGGCGAAGAGGACCGGGCGGCGGACGTGGTCCACCCAGAAATCCGGTGAGCGCAGTTCTTCCTCGGTGGCCGCTCGCCCCGACACGGCCGTGACCAGGGGGAGTTGTGGCGCGGCGAAGGTCAGACCGCGTACCGCCTCCGCGAAGTCGGCCAGCATGGGTTCCATCCTCGCGGAGTGGAAGGCATGGCTCACCCGCAGAGGTGTCGCGGACCGGCCCCGCTCCCGGAAGTCCGCGACGGTCCGCGCCACCGCCGCCTCGTCCCCCGAGACGACCACCGAGGAGGGGCCGTTGACGGCGGCGATCTCCACGGTCCGGCCCGGCGTCTCGGCGAGGTGGCGCGCCACGTCCTCCACGGTCGCGTCCAGGGAGGCCATCGCGCCGCCCGGAGGCAGCGCGCCCATGAGCCGGCCACGGGCCGCCACCAGCGCGCAGGCGTCCTCGATGGACAGCACACCCGCGACGTGTGCGGCGGTCACCTCGCCTAGCGAGTGCCCGGCCACCAGGTCCGGGCGCACACCCCACTCCCCCAACTGCCGGAACAGGGCCGTCTCCAGGGCGAAGAGGGCGGGCTGCGCGAACCGGGCCGTCGCGAGGAGCGCGCCCGTCTCCGTGCCGGGATCGGCGAACACGACGTCCCGCAGGGGCACCGGCAGCCAAGGATCGAGCAGGGAGCACGTCTCGTCGAAGGAGCGGGCGAAGCCCGGGTACAGGTCCGGCGACGCGTACAACTCCCTCCCCATTCCCAGCCGTTGACTCCGCTGGCCGGTGAAGACGAAGGCCAGCGGGCCCTGACTGCGGGACGTGCCCGTCCATGTTCCGGGTGGGCTCGCCCCCTCGGCCGCTCCCTGGAGGGAGGTGAGCAGTTGGGCGCGGTCGCGGGCCACGATCACGGCCCGGTGCTCGAAGGCGGTCCGGGTGGTGGCG
Organism: Streptomyces sp. 135; assembly: GCF_020026305.1. NCBI lineage: Bacteria > Bacillati > Actinomycetota > Actinomycetes > Kitasatosporales > Streptomycetaceae > Streptomyces > Streptomyces sp. 135. Next base: position 267,972 of record NZ_CP075691.1, read on the forward strand.
AGCGCGTATCCGATGTCCACAGGGGTCGCGTGCGGGTCGGCGGCCACCCGCGTGTGCAGCCGTCGTGCCTGGGCCCGCAGCTCGGACGCGCTCCTCGCCGACACCGACACCGGCACCGGCCCCGGCACGGCGATGGACGCCGCCACCACGCCGCCGGCGTCTTCGTCGGACCGGCCGCACCCGGCCCCGGCTCCCCGACGGCCACCTGTCACGGGGACCGGCGACAAGGTGCCGTCGCCCGCGTCCGTCGGCGCTTCCTCGATCACGACATGGGCGTTGGTGCCGCTGATGCCGAACGAGGACACTCCGGCCCGGCGCGGGCGGTCCGTCCTCGGCCACGGTACCGGCCGGGACAGGAGCGTCACCCGCCCCGAGGACCAGTCGACCCGGTCGGTCGGTACGTCGGCGTGCAGCGTGCGCGGCAGCAGGTCGTGCGCCATCGCCTGCACCGTCTTGATCACTCCGGCCACTCCCGCGGCGGCCTGGGTGTGACCGATGTTCGACTTCACCGAGCCCAGCCAGAGCGGACGCTTCCGCGGTTCGCGCCCGTACGTCGCCAGGAACGCCTCCGCCTCGATGACGTCACCGAGCCGGGTGCCGGTGCCGTGCGCCTCCACCGCGTCGATGTCCTCGGGTGTCAGCCGCGCCTGTGCGAGGGCCTGCCGGATCACTCGCCGCTGCGCCGGTCCGTGGGGTGCCGTCAGCCCGTTGCTCGCCCCGTCCTGGTTGACCGCCGAACCGCGCACCACCGCCAGGACCGGGAGCCGTGCGCGGCGCGCCTCGGACAGCCGGGTCAACAGCAGCATGCCGGCGCCCTCGGCCCAGCCGGTGCCGTCGGCCGAGGCGCCGAACGCCTTGCAGCGGCCGTCCGGGGCCAGCGCCCGCTGCCTGCTGAACTCCACGAACGACGACGGTCCGGACATCACCGTGACCCCGCCGGCCAGCGCGTACGAGCACTCCCCTCGGTCCAGCGCCTGGGCCGCCAGGTGCAGGGCCACCAAGGACGACGAACAGGCCGTGTCCACCGTGAGCGCCGGCCCCTCAAGACCGAAGGTGTAGGCGATGCGGCCGGAGGCGACGCTGCCCGCGTTGCCCAGGCTGAGGTAGCCCTCCATCTGTTCGGGCGTCTCGACGAGACGGTTCGCGTAGTCGCTGTACATCATCCCGACGTACACACCGGTCGGCGTGCCGCGCAGGGTGCGGGGTACGAGACCGGCGCGTTCGAAGGCTTCCCAGGCCACTTCGAGGAGCAGCCGGTGCTGCGGGTCCATGGCCACGGCCTCGCGGGGCGATATGCCGAAGAAGCCGGGGTCGAAGCGGTCGACGCCGGAGAGGAAACCGCCCTCACGCGCGTACGTCCGCCCTGGGCGCCCGGGGTCGGGGTCGTACAACGCCTCCGTGTCCCAGCCGCGGTCGGCGGGGAACGGGCCGATGGCGTCCCGCCCTTCGGCCACCAGCTCCCACAGCTCCTCGGGGGAGGTGACGCCTCCGGGGTAGCGGCAGGCCATGCCCACGATCACCACGGGGTCGTCGTCCGGCCGGTCCGTGCCCGCGTGCGCGGCGCCGGTGGCGGTGGCGGTGGCGGGGCGATCCGTGGCGCCGCGCGAGCGGAGGTGGGCGGCCAGCGCCGCGGCCGTGGGGAAGTCGAAGGCGACGGCCTCGGAGAGGGGAAGCCCGGTGGCCGCCGACAAGCGCTCCCGGAGCGCCGTCGCCGTCAGCGAGTCCATGCCCAGGTCCCGCAGGGCGGTCTCGGGTTCGACCTCCGCCACCGAGCAGCCGACCAGGGCCGCCGTCTCGCCGCGCACCAGGGCCAGCAGGTCGTCCGTGGGTCCGGTCGCCGTCCCGGCATCCAACGCCCGCGCGTTCAGGTCGTTCAGGGCGTACCGCTGGACCTTCCCGGAGGCGGTACGAGGGATGTGGTCCACCTCGTACAGCTCTGCGGGCACCTTGTAGGCGGGCAGTTCCGCGCGACACGCGGCGAGCAGGGCGCCTCGGTCCAGGGCGCCGCCGTCGGCCCTGGGTACCAGGTAACCGACCGGCACCTCGCCGAGGACGGGGTGCGGGCGTCCCCGCACGGCGGCGTCCGCCACCCCGGGCAGCCGCCGCAGCACCGCCTCCACCTCCGAGGGATGGACGTTCGTGCCGCCCCGGATGATCAGGTCGCTCGCCCGGCCGGTGATCACAAGTTCGCCGGACGGCTCGATCCTCGCCAGGTCGCCGGTACGGAACCAGCCGTCGCGCAGCACCTCCGCGGTGGCCTCCGGCGCGCCGTGATAGCCGGTCATGACACCGGGCCCGTGCACCCACAACTCGCCCTCGCCGACGTCCTGTCCGTCCGCGCCGCCGCCGACCCGGAGCCGGGTGCCGGGCAGCGCGCGGCCGCAGGACTCCCCCGCCGACGTCTCGCCGGGCGCCGTCATGGTGACCGGTCCTGCCTCGGTGCTGCCGTAGTGCTCCAAGTAGGGGACGCGGCAGATCGCCTCGAAGGAGCCGCGGAATTCGGGCCCCGCGGAGGCGCCCCCGCTGATGCAGCCGCGCAGCGCGGGCGCGCCGAGACCGCCGGCGTCGCGCTCGCCGTCCCTGGCCGGTACCCCGTGGCCGGTGCCCCGCACCTCGTCGAGCAGGGCCGAGTACGTGGTCGGTACCCCGCCGAGGAGTGTGCACGGAGCGTCCTCGCGGCGCAGCTCGGCGAGGACGTCCCGTACCGAGAACCGGGGCACCAGCATGGCGCTCGCCCCGGTCACCGTCACGCCGAGGACGCAGACGACCTGGCTCATGGCGTGGTGCAGCGGCAGCGGCCACAGCAGCCGGTCCCGCGCCGACAGGCCGAGCACGCCGATAAGGCCCGTCTCGACCGGCGCCAGGCGGTTGCGCTGCGTGGACAGCACGCCCTTGGGGGTGCCCGAGGAGCCGGAGGTGTACAGCGTCCACGCCACCTCGTCCAGCCCCAGGTCGTCCCGGGCGGGCGCGACCGCCTCCGTGCCCGCCAGGTCCTCGTACCGCACGACGCCGTCCGGCGCACCGGACGCGTGCGTCGGCACGACCGGATCCCCGACGGCGGGCCTCCTGTCACCGCTCTCCTCACCGCCGCCCCCGGCGACCACCAGGGTGAGTCCGGGGCGGGAGAGCAGCCCCGGCTGCCGGTTCAGCCGCGCCTCGTCGGTGACGAGCACCCGCGCACCGCAGTCCTCCAGCAGGCGGTCGAGTTCCGCTTCCGGGACACCGGCGTCCAGCGGTACGCCCACTCCGCTCGCCCGGGTCACGCCCAGCAGGCTCTCGACCGCCTCGACGCGGTTGCCGAGCAGGACGGCGGCCCGGCCGCCCCGCGCCAGTCCGAGCCCGGCCAGGTGGCCGGCCAGCCGTCCGGTCCGCCGCTCCAGGTCCCGGTAGGTCCTGCGCACTCGGCGGTCCTCGAAGGCGACCTTCTCCCCGTGGCGCGCGGCATGGTCCCGAAGGATCTCCGCGATCGGCCTGATGACGTCCTCGCCTGTGCTCACTGGTTCGAACTCTTCTCTCTCTGCGCCTCGTTGAGGGCGGTGGAGCGGCGCGCAGCACGTCCAGTATCAACCGGGCCTCCCTCCTGTCCGCTTCGGCACGGCGTGCCTGCCGCTTTGCGGGGCACAGGGACAGGTACCGCGACGAAGACGAACGCTACGAGGACGAAGGAGGGATGATGGAAGAGCAAGTCTCGCTCACCGCCGTGGGCTGGGCGCGATCGCTGCCGGTGAGCAGCGGCGTGAAGGCCGCTCGTGACTGGACCCGTGAGCATCTGCGGTCGCTGCACTGGTCGGAGACGGCGCCCGACATGGTGGACGCCGTCCTGCTGACCGTGTCGGAGCTGGTCACCAACGCCCATGTGCACACCCGCGCCGACGCGCAGCTCATCCTCACCTGGGATCACGAATGTCTGCACGTGACCGTGCACGACCCGGCCCCCGGCCTGCCGCAGCCGCGCGACGCCGGAGACGACGCCCTGGGCGGGCGCGGCCTGATGCTGGTCGACGCGGTGGCCGACGACTGGCAGGTCAGGCCCTGCGCCAAGGGCAAGGCCGTCATCGCCTGCTTCCAGCCCCCCACGTGACAGGCGCTGCCTGCCGAGGGCCCCGCCGGGCCCCGGGCCCTACCGGGAAGGCTCGTGCCGGGTGAAGGTGGTGATCAGGTCGTGGACCGGATCGTTGCCGGAGCCGGCGGCAGCCCCGTTGGCGCCTTCGGAGAGGGCAGCATCGGCGCCGCGGGCGAACATGGCCTGCTCGTACTCGCCGAGGGCGGCCTCGATGTCGTCGGGGTACGTCGCCAGAGCCCGGCCTAGGGCGGCTCCGTCGAGCATGGCCAGGTTGGCGCCTTCGCCGTTCGGCGGCGCGAGGTGGGCGGCGTCGCCGAGCAGGGTCACCCCCGGCACGCGGTCCCACCGGTGTCCGGTCGGCAGCGCGTAGAGGGGCCGCAGGACGGGGGCGGTGTCGCCGTCGGTGATCAGCGCGGTGAGTTCCGGTGCCCAGTCGGCGAACTCCTTCGCGATCCGCGCGGCCGCGGCGGGGCCGTCGGCGAAGTCGATGGCGGCGAACCAGTCCTGCGACTCGGCCAGCCCGACATAGGCGTGCAGCGTGTCGCCCGCCTCCCGGTGGGCGAAGATCTCCCTGCGCGGCGTGAGCGCCATCATCGACCCGTCGCCGACCGCTTTCGCGGTGGCCGGGTGCCGGGTGTCTGCCTCGAACAGGTAAGTCTCCACGATCGACCTGCCGGTGTACTCGGGCGTGGCGGCGGAGAGCAGCGGCCGGACCCGTGACCAGGCGCCGTCCGCGCCGACCAGCAGGCCGGTGACGGCGGTGCGGCCGTCGGCGAACGTCACTTCGTGGCGCCCCTCGCCGAGGGTGCGGGCGCCGCTGACCTTGTGCCCCCACCGGACGGTGCCGGCCGGGACCGAGTCGAGCAGGAGCCGCCGCAGCTCGCCGCGCTGCACCTCGGGGCGGCCGCCCGTGCCGTCGTCGGCCTTGTCGAACAGGACGGTCCCGTCCGGGTCGAGGACCCGCATCGCCTGGCGGCCCTCAAGGATGAGCCCACGGAACTCGTCCATCAGGTCCGCTGCCTCGATGGCGAGTTGTCCGTTGTAGTCGTGGATGTCGAGCATCCCGCCCTGTGAGCGCGCGACCGGGGACGCCTCCGCCTCGTAGACCGTGACCGGTATGTCGTGGAGGTGCAGTACGCGGGCGAGCGTGAGGCCGCCGAGCCCGGCGCCGATGATCGTGACGTCAGTGGTCATGAGGGGGGTTCCTTCCTGGGCATGAACCGCTGGACGGACACCCGGCAGGTCACGCCGGGAGCGTCGTTCCAGTGGTCGTGCGATGCGAGCCGGTGTGGCCGGTGGCCGGTGCTCTGGGAGCCCGGCGCGACCACGGACTCCAATGTCCCGGCACGCATCGACAAATCACCGACAGATCACCGACGACCACCCACGACCACCGGCAGCCGCCCCACACCGGCGGCGCCCTTCCTAGGGGGCGATGCGGGCGACCGCGCCCGTTTCCAGGGCCGTCCAGAGCGCGCCGTCCGGGCCCACGGTGATGCCGTGCGGTTCGGACGCGGGTGAGGGCAGGTCGTACTCGCTGATCTCGTACGCCCCGGAGGCCGTCGCCGTGATGCGGCCGACGCGGTTGGCACCCCATTCGGTGAACCAGCAGTCCCCGGTCGCCGCCGCGACGATGGCGTGCGGCTTGGCGGTGCGGTCGGGGAGCGGGAACTCCTCGATCCGGCCGTCCACGGAGATCCTGCCGATCTGTCCGGCCATGATCTCGACGAACCACAGGGCCTCGCCGTCACAGGCGATGCCCACCGGCCCGGCGCCTTCGGTGGGCAGCGGATGCAGGTTCACGGTGCCGTCGACACCGATGCGGCCGACCGCGTTGGCCTGATTGAGGGTGAACCACAGCGCGCCGTCGGGGCCCGCCGTGATCATCGAGGGGAACCCTCCCTCGACCGGCAGTTCGAACTCGGTGATCTCACCGTCCGCGCCGATACGACCGATGCGGTCACTGTTCAACTCCGTGAACCACAGGGCGCCGTCCGGCCCGGCGGCGATGCCGTAGGGCCCGCTCCCGGGCGTCGGCACGGGGTACGCCTCGGCCTTCCCGTCGACGCTGACGCGGCCGATGTGGTGGTCCTTCAGACGGGAGAACCAGAGCGCGCCGTCGGGCCCGGCGGTGATGACGGACGGGCCGCACTCCGGCGCGCCCAGGTCGTACCGGGTGAACTCCCCCTCCACCGTGAGGCGCGCGATCTCACCGCTGCCGTTAAGAGTGAGCCACAGGGCGCCGTCGGCACCGGCAGCGATGCCGTACGGGCCCGCCCCTTCCTCGGCGATCCGGACCTCACTGACACGCGGGGCACAACTGTCGGGCACGGCGGTTCCTTTCAAGGATCGGGATCTCGAAGATCACCGCCCCAGCTTCGCAGCCGCACCCGGTCGGGTTCCCGTCCAAGGTGGTTCCGGCGCCTGTCGCTAGGCTCCAGCGCCATGACCAGTGATCCCGGATTCACCTGCACGTGCTGCGGGGCTCAGCACCTTGAACTGCCGATGAACCACACGGCCGAGGCCCCGGCCGTGTGGGATCCGGCCTTCGTCGGCGCCGATGACTGCCTGCTCTCATCGGACCAGTGCATGGTCCGCGGGCAGCACTACTTCGTCAAGGGGCTGATCGAGATACCGGTCGTCGACAGCGACGAGGTGTTTTCCTGGGGTGTATGGGTCTCGCTCAGCCGTGAGAACTTCGCCCGAGCCGCGGATCTGTGGGACAGCCCCGACCGCGAGGCGGAGCAGCCGTACTTCGGCTGGCTCACCACCGACCTGCCGGTCTACTCCCCCACGACCCTCGACCTGAAAACGCATGTCCACACCCGCCCGGTCGGTGAACGCCCCTACGTCGAGCTTGAGCCCACCGACCATCCCCTCGCCGTCGAACAGCGCACGGGGATCACTCTCGACCGCGTGCGGGAGATCGCGGCGGCCGTACTCCACGCAGGCAGTGGTCAGCGGTGGTGAGGGCGGGCGACCCCCGCATCGCCGACCGCGGCCGCACCGGCCGGCCTGAACCGCCGGCCGCCAGAGGACCGGCGAGGTGGACGGCAGGCCCTGCGGACGGTGTCGGCCTCGGCAGCGTCAATGACGTCCTGGGGCGAGGATCTCGTCCAGCACCGTGAGGACTGCCTCGTAGGCGATGACCCGTACGTTGGCCTCACGCGCCGCCTCCGGATCGGTCGCCCGCAGGCTTTCGCCCCGCTTACGCCACTCCCGCTCCTCCTCCCCCGCATAGGCTTTCGCGCGCTGAATGCGCCGCAGCAGTTCGTCTGAGTCCACGACATCGGCCATGGCACCCATCTACCCCGGCCCGTCCATTCCGATGTTCCGCCGCGCGGATTCGCCGACCGGAAAGGGCGCCCGTTCCGTGCCCGGGCGTGCCTCAATGCGGCGGGGTGCCGAGCCCTGATTCAGCGGATGTTGACGTCGATGCACGCGTAGAAGGCGTTGGACGTGTCGCCGATGTTCCACACCGCGAGGACCTTGTGCCTGCCGGTGAAGTTGCCGAGGTTGACCTGGTGCGAGACGGTCGCCGGTGGCTGCTGGTTGCCGCCGTCGATGGTGGCGACCTTGGTGCCGTCGACGAAGTACTCGTAGTTCGCGGTGCGGTGCCGGGCGGTGAACGTCCAGGTGAAGGTCTGCGTCCTGCTGACGTCGCTGACCTTCCAGCCCTTGGCGTCATTGTCCAGTTCCGCGAACCGGGCGTTGCCGCCGCTGCAACTGCGCAGGCCCTTGGGCCCCTCGACGCTCTGCGGTTCGTACTTGATGTCGCCGCAGGGCACCGTGCGCGCGGCACACTGCGCCTGCCGGCTCGCGGGAGCGTTGACGTACCCGTGTGCGCTGGCCGAACCGGTCGGCAGGGTGAGGGCGAGGACCGGTGCCATTCCGGCACCGATCGCCGCGGCGATCTTCCGCTTCTTGTCCATGCGTGACTCCTTCACGAGCGGTGCTACGTGGGGCGTGCGGCGTGAAGTGCTCCCGTGGGGCGATTAGTCCAGACCATAGACTTCGGCATGCCACGGTCAAGGTTGTATTCCGGCCACGTCCGCCCCCGCGGCCGGGGGCGGGGGCGGCACAACCGCCCTCACGGCGTGCCCGGCAGAAGCACGGAGGAGTCGGGCTCCAGTCCCGTCCCGAAGCCCCCGACGACGGCGAGCCGGTCCAGGTCGACCACGGCGACCCGATTGGCGCCCAGCAGAGATACGTAGGCCAGGGAACTGGTCGGGTGCAGTGAGACGGCGGCCGGTGTTCCGTCGAGTTCCAGGGAGCGGATCCGGCGCAGGTCGGTGCTCCACACGGTGAGGGTGTCGGCGGCGATGTCCGCCACCAGCAGCCGCTCGTCGTCGAGGGTGTAGACGCGCAGGGGGTCTCCGCCGACGTCGCGGCGCCGCCGGACTTTCAGGGTGCGGGCGTCGAGGGCCACCAGCGAGGAACTCTTGCGGGCTCCGACGAACAGGGTCTTCTCGTCCCGGCTCAGGCAACTGCTCTCGGGCAGTTGGCCGGGGGTCGCAAGCAGCGGCGGCACGGAGGCGTCGTGGGGGCGCACGAGGCTGACCGTGTGTGACAGGAGGCCGGTGACGTAGGCGCGTTCGCCGTCGCGGCTGAGTGTGAACAGATGGGTCTTCACTCCATTCGTGGGCACCGCCCGGGTCGGTGCCACGTCGGTGGCCGGGTCGTCGAAACCGAGCAGCACCGCCTTCTCCTCGCTCAGGGCGTACAGCCGGTCGTGTCGGTCGATGCCCATGCCGTGGACGCGGTTGAACGGCCGGACGTCGATGGTGCGGGCCAGGGAGCGCTCGGCCAGGTCGATGACGAACACCGCGGCGCCGCCCTCGCCGATGGCGGAGGACATGCGCACGCCGTAGTGCCCCACATAGGCGAACCGTCGGCGCGAGTCGACGACCATCTCGTGCGGGTGGTCGGGCAGGGGGACGGTCCGCAGGCGCTGCCCCGACGTGGTGTCGTAGAAGCCGACCGCGTGGCCGCTCTTCTCCACCACGACCAGGACGTCGGCCTCCGCCGCCCGTGACGCGTCCGCGGCGGGCGCGGTCAGGGCGCCTGCCAGGGGTCCCGCACCTGCCGCTTTGAGCACCGTTCGACGCGTCGCCACAGTCCCACACCTTCTTTTCACCCGGTCGGTTTCTCGACAGCTCGCCGTGACGGCCCGGGGCTCCGCCATGCCCCTCGCTTCGGGGTGCGGTGGAGCGGGCCGGGTGAAAAGAATAGGGAGGGCGGGGCAGGCGTCGACAGGCGTCGCGTTGTGCCCCGGCGTCGGCGGGTACCCCTGTGCGGATGACGACGGCGCCGGTGTGAGGAGACGAGGAGCAGCGTGGAGATCGGTTACAAGCTGGCCGCCGAGGCGTTCGGTCCGGCAGAGCTGGTGAGGCAGGCGGTGCTCGCCGAGGAAGCGGGCTTCGACTTCGTCGAGATCAGCGACCACTACCATCCCTGGCTCGACAACCAGGGGCATTCGCCCTTCGCGTGGACGGTGCTGGGCAGCATCGCGGCCAAGACCTCCCGGATCGGGCTGGCGACCGGCGTGACATGCCCGACCGTGCGCTACCACCCGGCGATCATCGCCCAGGCGGCCGCGACCCTCGCCCTGTTGTCGGAGGGCCGGTTCGTGCTTGGTGTCGGTTCGGGCGAGCGGCTGAACGAGCACGTGGTCGGGCAGGGCTTCCCGGACTCGGTGCGTATCCGGCACGAGATGTTCAGGGAGGCACTGGAGATCATCCGGCTGCTGTGGAGCGGGGGCTACCGGTCGTACGAGGGCAAGCACCTGCGGCTGGAGGACGCTCGGGTGTTCGACCTGCCCGAGGAGCTGCCTCTGATCGCGGTGGCCGCCAGCGGCAAGGCGTCCACGCGGATCGCCGCGGAGCTGGGCGACGGGCTGTTCGCCACGGAGGACAAGCCGGAGATCGTCCGGGACTACCGTGACGCCGGTGGCAGTGGCCCGCGCTACGCGGAGGTGCCGATGGCCTGGGCGGCCGACGAGCACACCGCGGCGAGGGCGGCCCTGGACACGTCCCGGTGGGCGGTGACCGGCTGGAAGGTCATGAGCGAGCTGCCCAATCCGGTCAACTTCGACGCCGCGACCACGACGGTGCGGGAGGAGGACATCCTGGAGAAGTTCGCCTGCGGCACGGACCCCGCCCGGTATCTGGAAGTGGCGCAGAAGTTCGTCGACGCGGGCTTCGACAGGCTGGTCATGCAGAACGCGGGGCCCGATCCGGAGGGCTTCATCGACTTCTACCAGCGCGCGCTCGACGGGCCCATGCGGCAGCTGAAGGCGAACGGCACGCAGCGCTGAAGCCCGGCGGGTCAGGGGGCGCCGGTCGGCGCGTCACGTGGATGCGGTACGAAGTCCTTCGTGAAGGAAAAGATTCAGCCCGCGACCGTTCGTGTGTTCATCGCGCTGGCCCCACCGGACGAGGCGAAGCAGGAACTGGCGCGGGAGCTCGGGCCCGCGTGGGACGACCATCCGCGGATGCGGTGGAACCGTATCGAGGACTGGCACATCACCCTGGCGTTCCTCGGCGAGGTCCAGAGGGCGGTCGTGCCGTCGCTGTGCCCGCCGCTCGCGGACCTCGCGGCGGCGCGCCGTCCGCTCACCCTGTCACTGAGCGGTGGTGGGCACTTCGACGAGCGTGTGCTGTGGAGCGGGATCGACGGGGACCTCGAAGGGCTGCACTTGCTGGCTGACGACGTGCGTGCCGTGGTGAAGGAGTGCGGGATCCGGTTCGTGGAGCGGGAGCTGCGCCCGCATCTGACTGGCGCGGTGCGGGCGGCCGAAGGGCGGATGAACGTCTGCATCTGGTCGCCAGCAACTTCGGCCGCGGCCCGGCACCGATCCGCTACCGCGACGTCGACGCCTGGGAGTTCGGCGGCGGCTCCGGCCGTCCTGCTCGCGCTTTCCCGCTATGCGGAACAGCGAGGTCAGACCACCACTGGGCTGGCCCGACGAACCAGCAACCCCGCAAACCAGCCCTCCGCCGGTGGCCTTGGGAAGGCCAGGGCTGGTCGGCCGGGGGCCCGTGGTCAAGGTGTGTCGCCGGTCCAGTCGAAGCGGGACGGATCGCCGGGGCGCGGGTCGTACATCACCCGGCCGCCGGCGCCGAACTGGCCCAGCTCGGTGGGGAGCGCCACGCCGGTGGCGACTTCGCCCCGCGTCCAGCCGGTGATATCGAGGAGCAGGCCGTCCAGCGGCCCGCCGACCAACTCGACGTAGCGCCGGTCCGGCCGCGGGCCCGGGTGGTCGTGGTCGGCGCCGTAGACCCGGCGGCGCAGCAGTTGCTCATCATCACGCTCCATCCGTCCAGCCTTGCAGCTGCCACTGACAGCGCACCCGGGCAGACCGCGCTCCAGAGGCAGAGCACACGTACCCCCCGAGAATCAACGCCGCCAGTTGTCCGCGAACCATCCCGGATTTGTCCGTGAACGGTAACGGACGCATCCCCTGGCCCCCACGCCTCGTCCTGCCAGGTGGTCGCAGGGCGACCGGGAATCGGCGAGGAATTTGCGTGAGAGGGGCGGACATGGCACGGCACGGTGGCGGGCGCAGCTGGTACGGCAAGATGATCGGCGCGGCGCTCGGGGTGACGGTGCTCGCCACCGGTGCCTCGGTGTGGACCGCGCAGGCCGGTGTCACGGGCGATTCGTCACCGAAGGCGAGCGCACCGGCCGCGCCGGGCAGTGACGTCAAGCGGGTCGCGGCGACCATCGCGCACGCCTCGGAGAAGGGGGCGCGCGGCATCAACCTCACCATCGACGACGGCCCCGACCCGGTATGGACCCCTCAAGTGCTCGACGTGCTGCGGGAGTACGACGTGAAGGCCACGTTCTGCATGGTGGGGACGCAGGCGCAGGCCCACCCGGACCTGGTGAAGAAGGTGGTCGCGGCCGGGCACCGGCTGTGCGATCACACGGTGTCGCACGACACCGCCATGGACAAGGACTCCCAGGCCTACCAGTCACGGCAGATACTCGACGCCGAGCGCATGATCACCAAGGCGTCCGGGGGCGTGCGGCCGATGTACTACCGGGCGCCCGGCGGGGCGTTCACCCCGTACAGCCGCAAGCTCGCCGCGTCCCGGGGCATGCGCCCGCTGGGCTGGAACGTGGACACCAAGGACTTCGAGCGTCCGGGTACGGACGCCATCGTCGCCACCGTCGAGCGGGAGCTGCCCAACGGACCGACGCTCCTCTTCCACGACGCGGGCGGTGACCGTACGCAGACCGTCGAGGCCCTGCGCCGGCTCCTCCCCCGGCTCAAGGAGCAGGGCCACGCCTTCGGCTTCCCGGTGCGCTGAACTCCGTACCTGATCGTCGCTCCCCCCTCTGCTCGGCCGGATCCCCGGATACGTATCAGCAGCCCGTCAGGACGGGCTGCGAGGATCCGGCCCGGTTCGTCCGACGCCCAGAGGTGGTCCGCATGCGCAGTGGGAGTGTCCGTACACGCCGATGGACGCTCGCGTGGTTCCTCGTCACCGCTCTGTCCGTCATGGCCGCCCTGCTGGCACCGCCGAGGACCGCGACGGCCGCGGCTTCCGGGGCCGACACACCGGTCAACCTCCTCAACGTCCACAGCGGCAGGTGCATGGAGGTGGAGAACTCCTCCAGCGCCGACGGGGCGAGGATCCGGCAGTGGGACTGCGACGGCCAGCCCGGCGCACGGTGGCTGCTCCGCCCCTCGGCCACCTCCTCCGACGCGGTCAACATCGTGAACGCGCACAGCGGCAAATGCCTGGCGGTACGCACGGACGCGCCTCAGGGCGGCACATCGGCGCCGCGTGTCGAGCAGTGGGGCTGCGCCGGCTCGCCGGGGGTCGACTTCGTGCTCGACAGCCGTGCGGAGTTCGCGTGGATCCTCTCCATGGCGACCACGCCGACACGCTGCCTGGAAGTGGAGAACTCCTCCGAGCGCCGGGGCGCCCCCATCGTGCTGTCGACGTGCGCGAACCAGAAAGGGATCGCCTTCCAGCAACGGCCGGACCGCACCGGCAACGACATCCGGCGCGACGACCTCTTCGCCCTGTACGGGTACGACAACTCGGCGGCCTCGCTGTTCCGCTTCCCCGCGAACAGCGCGGGCGGGTTCGAGACCCCCGACGTGGCATGGCACTCCCCCGCCGACACCTGGAACTCCGCCCTGAGCCATGTCACCGCCGGGGACTTCAACGGAGACGGCCGCCGCGACGTGGCACTGCTGCGCGGCCAAGCCGACGCCTCCATCGCTCTGTTGACGATGCTCGGCACCGCCGGCGGCGGGTACGCCGCCCCGTTCAAGTCGTGGGAACGACCGCCCGGCAACTGGTGGGGCGCCGCCGTGCAACTGACCGCGGGCGACTACGACGGCGACGGCCGCGACGAGGTCATGGCCCTGTACGGCTACGACGACGGCAGCGCCGCCCTGTTCCGCTTCCGCACCACCGCCGAGGGCGCCTTCCAGGTGCCCTCGACTCCCTGGAAGGCGCCGGCCGGCACCTGGAACTTCGCCCAGAGCCGGCTCACCACGGGCGACTTCGACGCGGACGGGCGCCAGGACGTCGTCCTGTTCAAAGGCACCGCGGACGGCGCCGCCGAACTGCTCACCCTCACCGGCACGGCGGACGGCGGCCTCGGCGCACCGCTCAAGTCCTGGCAGCGGCCGCCGGGCAACTGGTGGGGCAGCCACACGAAGCTGACCGCCGGGGACTACGACGGCAATGGCAGCGACGAGTTGGTCGCGATGTACGGGTACGACGACGGATCGGTCTCCCTGTTCCGCTTCGCGACCACCCCCGACGGCGGTTTCCAGATACCCACCGTGCCCTGGAGCTCCCCGCCCGGCACCTGGAGGTTCTCCCACAGCCACCTCGTCTCCGGCGACTACGACACGGACGGGCGGCGGGACATCGCGCTGTTCAAGAGCACGGCGGACGGGGCGGCCACGCTGCTCACCCTGTCCGGCACCGCCGACGGCAGACTCGCCGGACCGCACACCTCCTGGCAGCGGCCACCGGGCAACTGGTGGGGAGACCACGTGCGACTGACCTGAGCCGAGCAGCCGTCGCGCCACCGGCCTCGCGTCGAAGGCCCGGTCGTACGGGTAGCTGCGCCTCACGGGTGAGACACGTGAGGTGGCATGGGACCGCAGGCCGATGTGTGTCGGCGCCCCTTCGACGAGCGTGGCTCACATGCCGAGAACGAGAATGAACGCACTGCCCGATGTGCCGCGCTGGGCCCGACTCGCCGCGGCGGGCGCCGCGTTGACCAACGTGCCGTCGGCGCTTTGGCGGGTGGCCATCGCCGTAGGTGTCCCGGTCGGGCTGGCGCGATCCGAATACGATCAAATGGGGGCTCCTGGCCTCGGATCGTTGGTCCTCGTCGCCCTCAGCCTGGTCTCCGAGGCCTTCGCGTTCCTCACGCTCGGGCTGGTGCGGAGCTGGGGCGAGAGGTGGCCGCGTTGGGTCCCCTGTCTGCGCGGGCGTCGGGTTCCAATCCTGCTGGGGACCGGCGTGGCGGGACTCGGCGCGCTGGCCACGAGTGTCTTCGGCGCGCTGTTCGTCCTCACGTCGCTGAACGCGGACATCGAAGCCACCACCTGGGGCATCTGGCTGCTCAACATCGCGTACGCGCCGTTGCTGCTGTGGGGTCCGCTGCTGGGCGCGGTCACAGTGCATTACTACCGGCGCCGGACTCGCTCATGGTCGGCTCCTGCGCGGCTTCCGTAGGCTTTCCGGTGGGGCGCAGGGCCGTCACGAGCACCGCCGCTCCGACGAGTGCGACGAGCATGACCCAGACCGCGCCGACGTGCATGGCGTGAACGAACGCGTCGTCCGCAGCGTGCACGAGGGTGGGCCGGTCCGTCGCGGCGGCGACATGCCGGGCCTGTTCGGCGGAGACCCGCGCCCGGTCCCGTACCGGCCCGGGTACCTCGCTCAGCGAGGGATCGATCGCGCGCCGGTACACGATCGACATGATCGTGCCGCCCACCGCGATCCCGACCACGCTGCCGGTCTGCCGCACGGTGTTGGTGACGGCCGACCCGGCCCCGGCCTGCGCCAACGGCAGTGAGCTGATCATCGCTGCCGTCACCGGACCGATCACCATGCCGATCGAGAGACCCTGGACCAACAGCACGATCTCGATCCAGACGAGCGGGGTCTGCAGTCCGAGCACCCCGTACGCGCCCATGCTCAGCGCCGCCACGGTGAGGGCCGGCACGCAGACGGGGCGCAGCGACCAGCGGCGGACCAGACGCGCGCCGAGGGTCGCCCCCAGGACCGCTCCGAGGGCGGTGGGGAGAGTGGCCAGGCCCGCCTCCATCGGCGAGAAGCCGCGCGCGCCCTGCAGATAGAACGCGCTGTAGAAGGTGACGGCGGCCATGGCGAAGAGGAGCAGGCCGAGGGCCGCGTTGCCGCCACCGAATGCGCGTTGCGCGAGCAGGCGGGGATCGAAGCTCGGCGACTTGATCCGGAGTTCGACGAGTACGAAAGCGGTCAGCAGGACCAGTCCGGCGGCGATCGGCGCCCAGACATCCGCATGGCTCCAGGCGGCCACCTGCCCCGCACGGATCAGCCCGTAGGCCAAGGCCGCGAGGCCGCTGATCGACAGCAACATCCCGGCCGGGTCCAGCGGCCGCCGGACGGGGCTGCGGAAATTGGGGACCAGCATGGCGATACCGATCAGCGCAAGGGCCACGACCGGGACATTGACCAGAAAGACCGAACCCCACCAGAAATGGTCGAGAAGCAATCCCGCCAGCACCGGTCCCGCGGCCATTCCGACACCGGCGGACGTCGAGGAAACGGCGATCGCGGTTGTCCGCGCGGGCCCGCTGAACGTCCACATGAGAATGGCCAAATTGGCGGGCATGATCAGCGCGCTGCCCAGACCCATCGCGGCTCGAGCGGCGATCAGCTGACCTGCGTCGCCCGCGTACGCCGCCCACAGCGAGGACCCGGCGAAGACGACCAGTCCCGTCACGAGCACGGTCCGATGGCCGAAGCGGTCACCCAGTGCGCCGGCGGTGAACATCAAGGTGGCGAAGGCCAGAGTGTACGAGCCCGTGGCCCACTGGAGTTCGGCCGGATCGGCATTCAGCCCCCGGACGGGATCCGCGAGGGTCTCCAAGGTGGTGCTCAGGACGGTGTTGTCCAGCCAGATCACCAGCGAGCACAACATGAGCACGGCAAGGATCAACTGCCGCCTGGACTTCGGCGGCGTCAAGGACGCGGTCATGAATACCTTCGGGAGCGATCGGCAAAAACTGACGACCTGGACCGTAGGCAATCGTCACGCCCCTGTCAATTGAACAAAAATCTGCTTTCAGCGAGTAGCGGAAGCCATATTCAAGCACCCTTGTCAATTCTGAGTGTGCGAGCTCGAAATGCTTCTCCAAAAAGTCTCCGGGGCATATCGCCGCACCTCTGTCAATTTCTTGGTCGATTGTTTATCGGGCCCGCCCGGCGCGCCCCCGCGCCGCGTCGGCCATAGGGTTCCTGCCATGTGCTGGAGCGCGACGGCCGATCTCGTGGCGGGTACGGGCATCGCCGCCGTGGGGGTCGTCAGTGTGGCCCTCGCGGCCCGGCGACCCCGTGACCTGCCGTTGGCGGCGCTTCCGCTGCTCCTCGGAGCCCATCAGATCATCGAGTCCGCGGTCTGGCGCAACGACGGCGGCACGGGGCCCGCCACCCTCGCCTGGGCCGCGATCGCGCTCCCGCTGCTCGCGCTGTGGGTTCCGGCGGGTGTGCTGTGCGCGGCGCCGCGGGCCGCCCGCCGCCGTCTGGTGATTCCGCTCACCGCGGGGGCCGGGGCGGCGGTGGTGCTCTCGTACGCACTGGCGACCCGCACCGTGACGGCCGACATCCGCGGCCACACGGTCGGATACGCCCTGGGGCTGCCGCGGCCGGAACTGATCGTCGTCGCCTACCTGCTCGCCACCATCGGCTCGCTGCTCCTGTCCGGCGACCGCGGCCTCGTCCTGTTCGGCGTGCTGGTCGCGGTCGGGGCCGCGGTGTGCGTGGCGCTGTGGCGCCAGGAGTACATCTCCACGTGGTGCGCGTTCGCCGCCGTGTCCTCGGTGCTCCTGCTGCGCTGGGTCGCAAGGCGTCGTCCGCCGGACCGGAAGCGGTAGCGGTAGCGGCTCGGCAGCGCCGGATCAGTCCTGGGTGGCGGCTTCGAACGTCGCCGCGCGGACCGCCTCGAACAGCGCCGTCACGTCCTGCCCTGTGAGCCCCTCCGACCGCGCCTGCCGCATCCATTCCGCCAGCGCGGTCTGCAGCGGTGAGTCGGGCCCGGCCTGGGGGCTGGCGAGGGAGCGGGTGATGAACGTGCCCGCTCCCTGGCGGACCTCGGCGAGGCCGGCGCGCTCCAGCTCGCGGTACGCCTTGAGCGTCGTATTCGGGTTGACCTTGGTCGCCGCCGCGACCTGGGCCGCGGTGGGCAGCCGGTCGCCCTCCACCAAGGCGCCCATGCGCAGGGCCTGTTCGACCTGCCGCACGATTTGCAGATACGTGGCCACGCCGCTGCGCCGGTCGATACGGAATTCGACCACTGTCCCCACTCTCTGCTCGCCTGCCGACACCTTACGTACCTGCTGCCTCGGCTCGCCCTAGAGGGGCCGCCGCGTCGCCCACCACAGGATAAAGACGGCCACGACGGCGGTGCCGCCGAGCAGCAGGCCCGCGCCGGTCCACTGCATGCCGGGCATCTGGTCGTAACCGAAGTACTCGATGACGTTGTTGACGATGCCGTGCTCCTTGATGCAGGCGTTGGTGGCCCGCTCGGTCTGCTCGGCGCAGGTGCCCCAGCCGAAGAGCTGTCCGTCCGCGGTGCCGATCCACCGGTCGTGCTCGACCGCCTGGTCGAGGAAGGCGGGGCTGTCGGCGTTCAGCGGGTAGGTGAACAGGCGCGGGGTGGCCAGCCGGTCGCGGAACTCGCCCCAGGCGAGCTCGACGGCCACGGAGAAGAAGAAGGTCACCGTCATCGCCGGCAGGGCCCGGCGCAGGACCATGCCGATCGCGATGCCGCAGGTGGTGAGGAAGAGGGAGAGCGCCGCCGGCATAGGACCCGTGGCGTCGAAGATCTCGCCCTGCATCCACTCCGCGGGGAGGACCTCGCGGTACGGCTCCCACCACCAGGTGAACAGCGCGCCGAGCACCGCCGTGGACACCAGCACCACGGAGAGGCAGCCGATCAGCTTGGCAGCCAGCCAGCGGCGGCGGGGCACCGACTGGGTGGTGACCAGCTGGGCGGTTCCGTGCTCCTGGTCGCCCGCGATCAGCGGCGCGCCCAGGAAGACGCCGAGGATGACGGGCAGGCCGCCGAGGGCCCCGGAGACGTACTGGAATCCCTCGGGGTTGTTGGGAAGGTTGACGTCCTTGCCGGGCCAGCCGAGCCGGTCCAGCATCGAGACCATCTCGCCGCGCTGGTAGACGATCATGGCCGCGCCGAGCAGGGTCGCGGCGCCGATCAGCCACAGGGCGGTGCGGTGCTGGCGTACGACGAGCCAGGTGAGGCCGTGCAGCAGACCCGGCTTCCCGACGGGCTTTCCGGTGCGCGGCCTGTCGGCCAGGGTGGTGCTCATGCGGCGTGGGTTCCTTCGGCCTCGATACGGGCGGCTCGGGTGAACAGCGGTTCCGTGCCCGGTGAGCGCAGGTGGGCGAGCAGGACTTCCTCCAGGCTGGGCTCGGAGACCTCCCAGTCCGGGGCGAGCGGGCCGTGGGGGCGCAGGAGGGCACGGAACTGGCGGCCGGAGGCCCGGAATTCGACCACCGTGTGCGGGGTGAGGTCCGCGGGCGGCTTGCCGTCGGGCGCGAGTCCGGTCACCAGGGCGTGGGCCGGGACCAGTTCGTCGGTGTCGCCGGCCATCCGGAGCCGGCCGTCCGCGATGACCAGGAGGTAGTCGCACATGTCCTCCAGCTCGGCCAGCACGTGGGAGGACATCACCACCGTCGTACCGCGCTCGACGGCCTCGGACAGCAGCAGGGAACTCATCTCGTCGCGGGCCAGCGGGTCGAGGTCGGCCATCGGCTCGTCGAGCAGCAGGAGATCGGGCCGCTTGCCGAAGGCGAGGGCGAACGCGACGCGGGTGCGCTGACCGCCGGAGAGCGTGCCGACCTTGGCGTCCATGGGCACCGGCCCCGCCCGGACGATCCGCTCCGCCGCGGCCATGTCCCAGCCGGGGTTCAGCTCGGCGCCCATCCGCAGGGTCTCCGCCACGGTGAACCGCTTGAACAGCGGCTTGTCCTGCGAGAGGAACGCGAACCGGGGCATCGCGGCCGGGTCCTCCACCGGCACGCCGAAGACGCGCAGTACGCCCTCGGTCGGGGTCACCAGGCGGGTCGCGAGCCCCAACAGGGTGCTCTTTCCCGCACCGTTGGGGCCGACGAGGCCGCAGATCCGCCCGGCGGGCAGCCGGAAGGAGCAGTCGCGCAGCGCCCAGCCCCGTCGGTAGCGCTTGCCCAGGCCGCGGGCCTCCAGCGCGGTGGCGCTCGAGGGGTCGCCGGCCTCGGTGTTGTCGGCAGGGGTCATGTGCACCAAGCGCCTCTCTCGATTCCATTAAACAATTAATGGAATGATGATCTGCGCATGCTGAGTCTGTCAAACAGCGCCGGCGGCTTCGGCCTCCGTGAGATAGCGCTCCACCGGGCCGAGGGTGAGCAGGCCGCTGGCGCCGCCCGCGTCCTCGTCCCGGGCGTCGCGCAGGGCCGTCGCGGCACGCGCGGCGGTATCGTGGTCGCCGAGGCGCGTGGCGGCATGGGCGGTGAGGCACCAGAGGGCCTCCTGGAGGTGGTCGCGCGGCGGCTCGGGCGTCGCGGCGAGGGCGGCGCGCGCCTCTTCGGGCCTGTGCTGGGCGAGGAGTACGAGCGGTGCCGCCCAGGGCAGGTGAGGCCCCCAGTCGTACTGGGGTCCGGTGGGGGCGGGCCGGTCGTGCAGCAGGCGCAGGCCGAGCAGGGCGAGCGGCAGCAGGCCGTGCCGCAGCCCCGGCATTCCCGCCGTCTTGAGGGCTTCGTCGGCGGCGCGGTAGGCCGCCGCGGCCGCCGCGGCGGTCGGTCCGCCCTCTTCGGTGCTCCGGGCGGCGGTGACGCGGGCCCGGAACCAGAGGGTGAGGACGGATACGAGGGGCGACTCGTGGACGGAGGCGATCTCCTCCGCGGCGGTCGCGTGCTCGCCGGCGGCCATGAGGTCGCCGCGAGCCGACGCGGACTGCATCTGTACGAGTCGGCCGAGGATCGCGAAGGTCGGCAGGCCGTGCCGGGTGGACAGCGTGACGAGTTCGGCCCCGATCCCGTCCCGTTCCGGTGCGAGACCGGGCCGCGAGAAGGAGTGCAGGAACACGCCGTTGAGCGCGAAGGCCAGCAGCGCGGGGTCCCCCAGCTCCCGTGCCAGGGCTTCGGCCTGACGCGCGGCCCGGCGTGCGTTCTGTGCGGCGGATCCGTATGTGTCCGCGCTGCGGCTCTCGACGGCGACGGTGGCGAGGAGCCGGGCCCTCAGGTCGGCGGGGCCGCCGGGGCCGAGCGCGGTGAGCGTGCGCTCGGCGGCCGACACGACGGCGCGGGACTGCCCGGGGTCGTCGGCCCGGCTCCAGATCGCGGGCACGTCGTAGGCGCCGATGACGCGGGCGGTCAGCGCCACGTCCCCCGTGCGTTCGGCCGCCTCGATGGCCGCGAGGCGGTTGCGCCGGGACAGGACGAGGGCGTCGCTGCCTGCGAGCGCGAGGGTGCGGGCCAGCTCCACCGTCGTGCGGGGGCCAAGCCGGACGTCGGTGCCCGGCCAGGCGCGAGGTGTCGCTTCGAGGGTCGCGGACCGGTTGAGGATGTCCGTCTCGAGGCGCTGGAGGGCGGGGCCGGGGTCGAGGCCGAGCTGTTCCACGAGCATCGTGCGGGCACGGCGGAGCGTGGCCAGCGCGTCGGCCTGGCGTCCGTCGCGGTAGAGGGCGCGGGCGAGCAGCCCCCAGGCCGGTTCGCGCCACGGGTGCTCGGCGACGTGCGCGCCCAGTTCGGCGACGAGGCCAGAACCCTGGCCTGCGTCGCCTGCGTCGCCGGATCCCTGGCCTGCGTCAAGGAGGAGGCCGGCGCGGAGTTCCACGGCTTGCAGCCGCAGTTCGTCGAGCCGGGCCCTCTCCCGCTGGGCCCATGCGGCGTCCGGTAGATCGGCGTAGGCGGGCCCGCGCCACGAGGAGAGTGCCTCACCGAGGGCGGCCGCACTCTCGGGAGAAGGGGGAGAACGGCGTGCCTCTGCCAGGGCGTCCTGGAACCGGTGGGCGTCCACGGCCGCGCGGGGCAGGCGCAGCGCATAGCCGGTGCCTTCCGTGACGAGGACGCGCGGCGGGGTCCGGGGCGGCCTGCCGGGTTCGATGGCACGGCGGAGCGCGGCGACGAACGTACGCAGTGCGCCGAGGGCGCGGGCCGGGGGCTCGGGCCACAGGTCGGCGACGAGGGTGTCCGCGGTGACCATCCTGCCCTCCGCGGCGACAAGCCGGGCGAGCACCTCGCGGTGCCGGGGGCCGCCCAGGGCGATCGGGCCGCCGTCGTCGTCGCACGCCCGTACCGCACCAAGTACATCGATCCGCATGCCCCCATCCTCGGGCATCCGGTCCGCGCCGCCCCAGCCGTACTGATCCACTGCTCATCGACGCCGCACCGTACTGATCGGCTGCTCATCCACGCCGCACACCCTGAACCCGTCAGTCACCCGGCTCGGGGAAAGGACCCCACATGACTCTCGGCATTCCCGGCTTCGACCACACCCGGTTGCCCGGCGCGGACGGCGTGGAGCTGTCCGCCGCGATCGGCGGCACCGGCAGCCCGGTCGTCCTGCTGCACGGCTTTCCCCAGACACACCTCATGTGGCGGCACGTCGCGCGACGTCTGGCCACCGAACACACGGTCATCTGCCTTGACCTGCGCGGATACGGTGCGAGCGACAAACCGGCGGCCACGGGTCCCGACGTGTACGCGAAGCGCGCCATGGCCGCCGACGTCGTGTCGCTCGCGGCGGCGCTCGGGCACGACCGCTTCGCTCTCGTCGGCCACGACCGCGGCGCCCTCGTCGCCTTCCGGGCCGGACTCGACCACCCGGAGACCGTCACGCACCTCGGCATCATGGATGTCGTACCGACGCTCGACATGTGGAACGTGCTGCACGGCGTCTCCGCCGCGGTGGGCTACCACCTCTTCCTCATGGCGCAGCCGCCCGGCCTGCCGGAGACCCTGATCACCAACAGCGCGGACGCGTTCTTCGGCTCGTTCATCGATGCCTGGGCGGGCGATCCGGCCGCGATCCCGGACCCGGTGCGCGCCGCGTACCTGCGTGCGAGCGCCGCGGCCGTGCCCTCGATCGTGGCCGACTACCGCGCCTCCGCGGGTGTCGACATCGCGCACGACCAGGCGGACCTCGATGCCGGTTCCCAGTTGGCGATGCCGGTCACGGTCGTCCAACAGGACTGGGGCGCCCAGCTCGGCTACGACGCCGCTCAGGTGTGGAAGGCGTGGGCGCCGGACCTCGACCACCGGCTCACCAGCGCGGGTCACTTCATGGCGGAGGAGGCCCCCGACGAGATCGCGGCAGCGGTCCGGGAACTCCTGGCGCGCTGACGGCAGGTCATCAGCGGTCCAACGCACACGTACGTCTCCGCGGCGTGCCGAGACCGGCCGACGCGCCGTACCGTTCACGCTTTTGGTGGAGTTGATCCGGTTTTCGAACAAGCTCGACGCTTCCGGGCGGAACGACGGCTGTTGCCGGACGCGGACGCTGCGGGGGTGGTGAGGGCATGGCCTGTGCGGCGCACGCCGGTCGGGACCGGTGCCGGCGGTGACCGTGCCGCCGTCCGAGGACGGTGCCGGGCAGCCGCTGCTCGGGCGGGACGACTTTCTGCGCTCGGTGCGCGAACAGTTGGAACGGGCCCGCGGGGGTCACGGCGGTCTGCTGCTGATCACCGGCGAGGCGGGCATCGGCAAGACGACCCTCACCGGTTGCGCGGTCCGCGAGGCGGGGCGGATGGGCATGGCCGTGCTGCGCGGGTCGTGCTGGGGCGCCGACGGCACCCCCGGGTACTGGCCGTGGACACAGGTCATACGGAGTCTGCGCAGGTCCTTGGGGGCGCAGGCGTGGGAGGCCGCGTCGGAGGCCGCCGGTGTGGTGTGGCAGGTGCTCCCTGGCGGTGGCGGCACGGCGGAGGAAGCGGGGCAGTTCGAGCTGTTCGACGCGGTCACGACCATGCTGGTCACCGCCGCGCAGCACCAGCCGGTGCTGGTCGTACTGGAAGACGTGCACTGGGCCGACACGGCGTCGGTCGCCCTCCTGGAGTTCGCGGCCCAGCACATGTCGTTGGAGCGGGTGCTGATCGTGGCGACGTACAGGCCCGTGGAGGTCGAACGGCCCGACCATCCGCTGCGCGACCGGCTCCGATCACTGGAGACCCGGGCCACGAAGCTCACTCTGACGGGACTCGGGGCCTCCCACGTCGCCGAACTGATGCGCCGTACGGTGGGGTGCGCGCCGGACGGCAGACTCGTGGGCGAGGTGCTGCGGCGGACGGGCGGCAATCCCTTCTTCGTCCAGGAGACGGCGCGCCTGTGGGCGGGCGGTCATGAAGTGAGCGGGATGTCGCCGGGCCTGCACGCCTCCCTCCAGCAGCGGTTGCGCCTGCTGGACGACGCCGTGGCGGAGTGCCTGGGTGCCGCGTCCGTGCTGGGGCGGCGGTTCCGCACCGACACGTTGGCGAGCGTGATGGCCGCATCGCCCGAAGAGGTGCGCCGGTGGCTGGCCCAGGCCGCGGACGCCCAGCTGGTGGCGCGCGAACGCTCCGGGGAGGCGCTCTTCAAGCATGACCTCGTGCGCGAGACGCTGTACGGCGGTCTGGACGCGCCGCGCGTACGCCGACTGCACGCGGCCGCCGTACGGGCGCTGCGGAGCACGGCGGTTGCGCAGGACGCGACGCTTCCGGTGGAGCTGGCCCGCCACGCCCGTCGCGCGTTCGAGGAGCTGGACCGCGACGAGGCCGTGGACCTGCTGCTCTCGGCGGCGCGTCACGCGGAGAGCCGAATGGCGCATGAGGAAGCTGCGGGTCACTACGAGCGCGCCTTGGACCGCCTCGGTGAAGAGGTCCCCGCGCGGCGGGTGCTGCTGGCCCTCCACTTCGGGACGGCGCTCCAGATGTTCGGTGAACACGAGCGTTCCTGGCGGGTGTTCGCCGACGCGGCCGCTTCGGCGAGGAGCCTCGGGGACCCGCTGCTGATGGGGCGGACCGCGCTGACCCTGTACGGCGCCGACGGACGAGGCGACACCGCGCTGCTGAAGCCGCGCGCCCTGCGCTGGGCGTACGAACAACAGGGCGCCGCCGCTTCCGACGATTCGACGCCACGATCGCCGACACCCACACCGCGTACGTCACTTGCATCGGCATCGACACCGGCGTCGACATCGGCAGCCGAACCGACGCTGTCACAGTCCTCCATGGCCCGGCGGGTGGCGGCCGCGGTGGTCGCCGGGGCCCACGCGGCGGGCGATGACGACACGTTGCACATCGGACTGTGGGCGCGGCTCCAGTCGGAGTGGGGGCCGCGGGCGGCAGGCGACCGGCGGGCGCTGGCGGGAGAACTCGTCGCGGTCTCCCGGCGGCGCGGCGACCTGTGGACGGAGCACGTGGCGATGTCGATGCGCTGGGTCGCCGCACTCGAAGCGGGCGACCCGCGGTTCATGGACGACTTCCACGCCATGGTGGCCCTGGGAGCCGCCGACGGCTCGGCCCGCCTGCGGCTGCACACCGTGATCGACCGCAGCATCGTCCACGCCCTGACCGGCAGGCTCACCGAGGCGACGGAGCTGCTCGACGCCTCGGAGTCCATGAACACCCCCGGCGCCAACTACTACCGGTACTTCGCCTCCCACCACCGCTGGAGCCTGCTCGTCCTGCGGGACAGGTTCACCGAGGCGAGGCAGCTGCTGGATACGCTGCGCGCCCAGCAGCACCCGTACGTCGACCTCGTCGAGGCCCTCACCGATGTGGAAGCCGGCGAAGGCCACGGAGTGCCCGTGCCCCGGCCGGGCGCGGGCGCCGGCGGTGACACGGTGCTCCACCGCAGCGTCACCCCGCTGTGGCTGTGCCACCAGGCCCAGGCGGCCGCCGCTTCGGGCGACCCCGCGTGGTGCGACGACGTGCGTGCCGCGCTGGCCCCGTACGCCGGCCAGTGGCTGGTCTCCCTCTTCGGGTGGGACATCAGCGGCCCGGCGGCGCTCTGGATGGGCGTCCTCGACGCCGCGCAGCAGCGGTGGGACTCCGCGGTGCGCCACCTCACCGAGGCCCGCGAGTCGGCCGACCGACTGCACGCGCTGCCGTGGTCGCTGCGGGCCCGTCTCGAACTGGCGGCCGCCCTCACGGCGCAGGGCGCTCACGACGAGGGCCACGTGGCCACGCTGCTCAGCGAGGCGGCGTCGCAGGCGCGCGAACTCGGCATGACGCATCTGCTCGCCCGGGTCGAGCACGTGGACACGCACGGCCACGGCGCAGGGCCCGGCCAGGACGGTTCGACCCCCGCGTACGAGTTCCGCCGCAACGGCGAGGTGTGGCGGCTGACGTACGGGGGTCGCACCGTGCACATGCCCGACGCGAAAGGTCTGCGTGACCTGCACTGCCTGCTGAGCCTGCCCGGCCAGGACATCGCGGCCGTGCGCCTCCTGAACCCGGACGACGACACCGTGACCACCGTGCAGGGCATGGGGGCCGACGAGGTGCTGGACGACGAGGCGCGCAGCCGCTACCGACGTCATCTGGAGCGGCTGGAGGCGGAGATCGACCGGGCGGTCGAGCAGGGGGACGACCGGCGCGCGGCCGCTTACGACCAGGAGCGCGCCGACCTGCTGGAGGAGCTGCGCCGTTACGCGGGCCTGGGAGGCCGGGCGCGCCGCCTGGGTGACTCGCGCGAGCGTGCCCGAAAGAATGTCACCGCCCGCATCCGTGACACGTTGCGCAAGCTGGACCAGCGGCACCCCGAGCTGGCGGCCCACCTGCGCCGCGCCGTCTCCACCGGGACGATGTGCCGCTACACCCCCGAGCAGGATCTGCGCTGGCGGCTGTGACAGCCCCGTCGGCCGTAGCGGACACCGGTGTGCGGTGCCCGCGACGGCCAGGTGTGCGGAAGGAGGCCGGGTCACATCGGCTGCCAGTCGTGCCAGGTGCTGCCGGGCTGGTGCTGCCAGCGGTGATGGACACCACCGGGGTTGTTCGCGAAGATCTCAAGGCGCCCGTCGCGGTTGCGCAGGGCCCGGATGAAGTAGCCCCCGCCACCGAAGCCCTGCCACGTGCGCCAGGCGCCGGAACCATTGACCTGGTAGTTGTGCTGCACGACGTCGTCATTCATGGCGAACGCCTCGATGCGCTCATCATGCGACTCCACCACCGCGAGCCGCGCACCCGCCGGGCCACCCAACGGCCGCCACTCATGCCAGTCACCACCCGGCACATTCTGCCAACGGTGATGCACACCAGTGGAGTTGGAAGCGAACACCTCCAGCCGCCCGTCACGGTTCTTCGCCACCGCCAGATGCTCACCACCCAGGCCGAAGTCCACCCACTGCCGCCACGTCCCCGACAGATCTGTCTGACACGTATGACGGAAAATGTCATCCGTCAGAGCGAACACCTCGATACGGCCGTCCGAAGCGGGAGCCACCGCGAGCCGCGCGCTCGCCGGACCACCCAACGGCCGCCAGTCATGCCACGTCCCACCCGGCGTGTTGTGCCAACGATGATGCACACCCTCAGCGTTGGACGCGAAGACCTCCAAACGACCGTCATGATTGCGCCCCACCGCCAGATGATCCCCACCACCACCAAACGCGTACCAGTCCACCCACTCCCCCGACACCTTCGCCTGATACCGGTGCACGAACGTCTCCCCGCTCATCGCGAACAGCTCCAACCGCCCGTCCGGAGCCGCCGACAACGCGATCGTCGCCGACGCGGGCCCACCAAAAGCCCGCCACCCCGACCACTCACCCCCCGGCTGATGCTGATACGTGTGATAGATCTGATCGACCGCCGCATGAAACACCTCCACGCGACCATCCGCCGACATCCCCACCACCAACCGCTGCCGCAGATCCGGCACCACGGGCCCCTTCCACCAGCTCGTCTCCCTGCGGGCACCGGCCCAGGAGAAGCTGAAGTGGATGTGGTTGGTGTGTGGGTTGGCGCCCCGGTAGGGCTGCCAGCCGGCGTCGGGGCGATTGGCCATCCAGATGCGCCGGTTCCAGATCATGTACATGATGCCGAAGCGGCGTGCGAGGGCGTGCGGGTTGCCGTGCCGGTCCGTGGCGTGCAGCCAGTTGATCAGGTCGTCGGCCAGATGCCCCTGACCCTGCACGTTCACGCCCCAGTCCCAGGCGCGGCCCTCCTTGTGTTCGCTCTGGCCTCCGCTGCCGCACGCCCTGCTGATGCCCATGTTGGTCGTACCGGGATAGGCGGCGAGCACCAGGTCACGGAAGTCGATCAGACCGGGTTCGGCGTCGCCGCCGTGGCCGCACACCTGACGTCACCCGCTTCCCGGGGGCTGTTCCACCGTGCCGTCATGGCGAGCGGCGAGGCCGTGATGGACATGCCGGCCGGCGCGATGGGGCCCGGCGTGCCGGGATATCCCTGGTACGTATGGCGGACGGGGCGGGAGATGGAGGGCGTCACCACCGAGATGACCTCGTCCCTGGGCTGCCGGGACCGCCGCCCGCAGCGCACGCTCGCCTGCCTGCGCGCCCTGCCCGTGAAGACGATCCTCAAGGTGCCGTACATCATGAACGCCTTCCAGGCCTTCGGATACGGCAACGCCACCCTGCCCGAGCTGCCGCCGACGGCCCTGCGCGCCGGCCGATTCCACCGCGTGCCCGTCCTGTCCGGCGCGACCCGCGACGAACACCGCACGTTCGTCGGGATGACGTACGACGCGGTGGGCAGAGAGTTCACCGAGGCCGACTACGCGCGGGCGCTGCACACGGCGTTCGGCAAGCGGCCGGCGAAGCGGGTGCGCGCCGAGTACCCCACGTCCGCGTACCCGTCTCCCGCGCTGGCGCGGGCCACCGTCATCACCGACCGCATGTGGGCGCGTGGCACGCACGACCAGCACGAGGCGCTGGCGCGACATGCCCCCGTATACGCCTACGAGTTCGCCGACCGAGACGCACCGATGTTCCTTCCGCTGCCCGGCGACTTCGACTTCGGTGCCTTCCACGCGGGCGACATCCCGTACCTGTTCGAGGACGAGACGGCGGAGCGGAAGTTCACCCCGGCGCAACGCCTCCTGTCGGCCACGATGAGCGGCTACTGGGCCGCCTTCGCCCGCACCGGCACACCGCGCGGCGCCGGTCTGCCCGCCTGGCCGCCTTACCGGCCGGGCCACGTGGGACGGCCGTACACGCAGTCACTGGCACCGCACCGGATCGGTCCCGTCGACTACTACCGCGAACACAACCTCGGGTTCTGGAACCGCGAGCGCTGACAGATCGGAGTGCGTTAGCGGCGGGCCGAGGGCTGATCTTCAGCGATCGTGTGGCTGGAGCGGGTCGAGGTGATCACGACGGATGTGTAGGACATGGTGACGTGGCCGCCGAGCTTGTCGATCGCGGCCCCTGCGCTGTCCAGGACCTCGGCCATTTTGTCTGGGGGGAGTTGGGTGAGGCCGCCGAAGGTGGGGAGCTGGTCGAGCCACTCTTCCCGGGAGTAGGTGCGCTCCCAGGCGAAGCGCCACTGTTCGGGCTCGCTGAAGTCGCCGGTCCGGCGGATCCCGTCGGCGATTTTCGCGAACAACGGCTGGTACGCGTCCACGGCCGAGCCTCTCAGCAGGCCGGGGTTGAACGGGGAATCGGGGGCGACCCGTTGGAGCGCTTCGGCGAGGGCGTCGATCACCTCGGCCGGGAGTTGAGGGACGTGGTGGAAGGGGGCGAGTCGGCCGCCGGGCCGGAGCACCTGGGCCGTCTTGGCCGCGCCGGCGACGGGGTCCACCCAGTGCCAGGCGGTGCCGGCGATGACCGCGTCGAACTGCCGTCCGGCCGGCTGCCAGTCCTCGAACCTGGCGACCTCGACCTCGACCCGGCTGCGTCGCGCGAAGGCGGCCATCCGCTCGTCGGGCTCGACACCGAGCACCGTGCAGCCGACCGCCTGGAATTGCCGGGCCTCGATGCCGGTCCCGGCTCCGACATCGAGGACACGTCGACCGGGGCTTGCCGCGACGATTGCGTCCACCAGGGCCTGGGGATACGGCGGTCGGGCGCGGTCGTAGCGTTCGGCGTCCACTCCGAACGACTCGGCTGTCCGCCGGTGGTGGTGGGGCTCGGGTCCGGACCCGTCCGGCTGGCCCTGCGGTAAAATGGGCATGCGCCCACCCTAATGGGCGATTGCCCACTTGTTAAGGCGGGGCGGCGCGGAAAGGGAGCACAATGCCGTCAGGGGTGCACATCCACAACGTGCGCGGCCAGTTGTTCGCAGCCGCCGAGCGCGTCCTGCTTCGGGACGGGCCCGGCGCGTTGACCAGCCGGGCGGTCACGGAGGAGGCGAACTGCGCCAAGGGTGTGCTGCACCGGCACTTCACCGACTTCGACGCCTTCCTGGCGGAGCTGGTCCTCGACCGCGTCCGCGGCATCGAGGAGCGGACCACGACGCTGCGTGCGGCCGCCGGCACCGGCAGCGTGGTGGACAACCTCGCCGACGCGCTTGAGGACCTGTTCGAGCCGGTCACGGTGGCAATCGTCGCGCTCATCACCTTCCGTGACGGCCTCCGCGCCCGGCTGCGCGAGGCCGGTCTGACCGGCATCCCGCTGGCCGTGCAAGGCGCCGCCATGATCGCCGCCTATCTCACTGCCGAGCGGGAGTCGGGGCGCCTGGCCGGTGACGCCGACATCGACACGCTCGCCCCCACTCTCGTCGGGGCCGGGCACCTGCTGTTCGCCGACCGGGCGAGCGCCCCGCCGCAGATCGCCGCCGTCCGAAAGATGGTGACCACCGTCATCGCCGGCGCCTTGCGACCAGCTCAGTCGTAGGCCGGGCCGCTGGTCGGCTGACAGATCGGAGTGGTCATTCGCAGCCGTTCACCTGACGTAGAGTGGGGTTCACCGACGCGGGGTGGAGCAGCTCGGTAGCTCGCTGGGCTCATAACCCAGAGGTCGCAGGTTCAAATCCTGTCCCCGCTACGAGAACCGGCCCCTTCCGATATGACATCGGGAGGGGCCGGAGTCGTCCGGGGCGCCCGCCCTCAGGGGCCCGTGTGGTTCCCTGCCCAGACCTTGGGGGTCCGGTCCGACCACGGGCCGGCCTGTTCGAGTTGGCCGGCGAGACGGAAGAGGCGGCTTTCGAGTCCGTAACCGGCGGCGAACTGCATGCCGACCGGCAGCCCTGTCTCGGCGTCGGCCGTCACGGGCACCGACATCGCGGGCGTGCCCGCCACATTGAACGCCACGGTGAACGGCGAGAGGTCGAAGAGACGACGAAGCCAGCCAAGGCCGTCCAGAGTCTCCGCGCCCTCGGCATGAGTGCCCAGGGGCACGGGGAGTTCCGGCAGGGTCGGCGTGAGCAGCATGTCGTGAGCGGCGAAGTACCGTGCCAGGCTGCGAGCCACCCGGTTCCGGACGGCGAGCGCGGTGACGAACTGGGCGCCGCTCACCCGCTGCCCGTAGTGGTAGCTGGCGAGAATGGGCGGCTCAAGGGTCGAGTCGTCGATGGGCCGGCCGAAGGCGGCAGCCAGTTCGTCGATCGAAGCCGTGAGATTCGCCGTCCACTGGTGGGCGCTCGCCAGGACGAACTCCTCCCAGTCGACGCCGAGGTCGGCCTTGACCTCCTCCACCTGATGGCCGAGGGATTCGAGCAGGCGCACGGTGCGGGAGAGGGCGTCGGCCACGGGCGCGGTGGTGCGGTGTCCACCCCATGCCTGGCGAAGGACACCGATCCGCAGCGTGCCCGGAGGGCGGGTGACTTCCTCCGCGTACGGCCGGGACGGCTCCTGTGCGAAGTAGGGGTCGCCCGGTTCCGGGCCGCGGACCTGGTCGAGCAGTGCCGCGCTGTCGCGTACCGTCCGGCTGACGCTGCCCTGCACGGCGAGACCGTTGAAGACCTCGTCGAAGGAGGGGCCCGCGGAGACCCGGCCACGGGTCGGCTTCAACCCGAAGAGGCCATTGCAGGCCGCGGGGATGCGGATCGAGCCAGCGGCGTCGGTGGCGTGTGCGATCGGCACCACCCCGGCGGCGACGGCCGCGCCCGCGCCCCCGCTGGATCCGCCCGCGCTGCGCGCCGGGTCCCACGGGTTGCGGGTCGCGCCGTACAGCACGGGTTCCGTCGTGTTGCTGTAGGCCATCTCCGGTGTCGACGTACGTCCGAACGTCACGAGGCCTGCGCGGCGGAAGCGCAGCATCAGGGAGGAGTCGGCGGCGACGACGTTGCCTGCCGCGAGACGGCTGCCCAGCTCCATCCGCCTCCCGGCCATGGAGACCCCGATGTCCTTGATCAGGAAAGGGACCCCGGCCAGCGGTGAGCTGCCGGGTATGGGTTCGTCGTCGGCCGGCCAGGTCTCGACGATGGCGTTGATCTGCGGGTTGACCGCCCGCGCGGCCTCGCGTGCGGCGGCCTCCAGTTCGGCGGGGGTCACTTCGCCCCGGGCCACCAGCTCGGCGAGTCCGACCGCGTCGAAGCTCACGTACTCGGTGATTCTCACTGTCACTCCCAGAAGGGAAGGTCGATACCGTTGAGTCCCTGACGATACCGATCGGTACCGAATGGGTCTGGCTGGTACCGTAACAGGCGATGGCCGGCAGGAGCCGCCCACGACGGAACGGACGTCACGGAGCAGTCATGGCATCGACCACCAGCAGGCCGGGCAGGGTGGCGAAACTGCCGCCTCGTGAGCGCATCCTCGACGCGGCGGAAGAGCTCTTCCAGAGCGAGGGCATCCGGCGGGTGGGCGTCCAGGCGATCGCCGAGAAGGCCGAGACCACCAAGATGGCGATCTACCGGCACTTCGAGACCAAGGACGCGCTGGTCGCGGAGTGGTTGCGGATCCTCGCCGCCGATTACCAGGCCGCCTTCGACCGGGTCGAGGCCGACCATCCCGGCCGGCCCAGGGAACAGATCCTCGGCCTGGCCCGCTTCATCGCCGAGGGACTGCCGACCATCTCGCACCGGGGCTGTCCGTTCATCAACTCCCTCGCCGAACTGCCCGACCGCTCCCATCCCGCACGGCAAGTGATCGAGAAGCACAAGGCCGAGCAGACCCGCAGACTCGTGGGCATGTGCGCCGAGGCAGGCCTGCCCGATCCCGAACAGGCCACGGCCGAGATCACCTTCGTACTCGAAGGCGCGCAGGTCAGCACGCAGAACGGAAGCATCGATCAGGTGCCGGATCGGCTGATGAGAATCGTCGCGGGGATCCTGGACCGGCGCCGCCCGGCCCCCGACGCGCCGGTCACCTGACCACCGGGCGACCGGGCTTCACCGGCTCAGCTCTCACCCCGGTCCCTCCTGGAGGCGCGCCGCCCCCGCGTCATCGCCAGCACACTGCCCGCGACGGCGATCACGGCGATGGCCAGGGCGATACTGACGCCGCCCTCGGTGTCCCAGTACACGTCTTCCAGACTGATCAGCAGCGCGGCCTCGTCGACGATGAGGGCGAGGCCCACCCCGTAGGCGAGCCCCATCCAGGCGCGTGCCCCCGCCGAACGCTCCGCGAGGCCCGCCGCGCCCACCGCCGCGAGCAGCAGGATGCCCCACACGTAGTGGTGGATGTGCAGTCCACCGGCCTGGACGTCGCCCACCCCGGCCACATCGATGTGGATGAGCCAGGTGAGCAGCCGCATCCCGCCGAAGGTGAGCGCGAATCCCCACCAGGCCAGCACGAAGCCGCGGCGCTTCGGGGAGATGCCGGGCAGCAGGCGCAGCCAGGGCGACGGTCGTTCCGTGTGCCGGGGCGGCCGTGAGGAGTCGGTCGTACTCGGCCGCTTCATGACAGCTCTCCCTCCGTGAACTTTTCGATGAGCGCCGCCATGGCGTCCGGCGCGCTGTAGTGGGCCGCATGGGCCGCGCCTGGCATCTCGGCCGTTCGTCCGTCGCCGACGACCCGCGCCACGTGCCGGATCCAGGCGGCGGAGGCGATGGTGTCACCCGATCCGCGTACGACGAGCGTCGGCGCGTGGACCCGGGCCAGGTTCCCCTCGAACGACTCGGCCGCGTCGCGCAGGGCGCTGCGGAAGGACGCGGCGCAGCGCGGCAGCCCGGTCACCAGATAGTCCGCCGCGGCCAGCGGGAGCAGCGAGAAGGGCTCCCGGGGCACGTCCGCGAGAAGCCGGCCGAACTGGCGCGGGCCGGATGTCCTCGGTTCGAGGGCCGGGCCGACCAGGACCATCCGGCTCACCAGGTCCGGGTGGCGGGCGGTGAGCGCCGCGGTCACCTGGCAGCCGACCGAGTTGGCCACGAGGCAGCTCGGCCCCAGGGACAGCTGCCGGTGCCAGTGCGCCAAGGCGTCAGCGACCTGCCCTACGTCGAGTGCGCGGCGCGCGGCGGCGCGGGATCGCGCGTTGCCCGGCAGGTCGGGTACCAGGACGGTCGTGCCGCTCGCGGCCAGCCGGCGCGCCAGGGGCACGAGGTACCGCCCCGAGAGTCCGAGCCCGTGTACGAGTACGGCGTTCGGGGCGCCGTCACGCGGCGGCGCCCCGAACCCGCGGGTGAAAATCCCGGTGTCTGTCCTCTGCTCCACTCCCCCACCTTCACCCGTACCGCCCCGTGTGCGCCGCACCGCGGAACGCGTCGGCGTGGTCGGCTCCGTGTGAGCGCAGCGAAGGAGGACGCTTCGCCCAGCCGCTCGCGAAAGGCCGTTCCAGCCGAGCGCGCTAACCGGCGGACGTGCCGGATGCCGCGACCGCCTTGAGGTCCTGGGCCACGGCCTCGCCGAGCATCCAGGCGTCCCCCGGCCCCAGGTGACTCACGACGGTGAGAGTGTAGGCGTCGGCGGTGTGGACGAGGCAGAGGTTCGCCGTGCCCTGCGGGGCGAGTTGGGGCATCGGTACGACGCGCGCCAAGGGACTGCCGAGGAAGTGGCTGGGGCTGCCCCGCCACTTGAAGGCGGTGCACAGACTCGTGGTCGCCTCGGGACGGGCCAGGTTCCTGGCCATCACCCCCGCCAGCCACGGCACGGCGTGGGCGATGGCCTTGAGCGCGGGAAGGATCGCGCGGTGGGCGTCGCTGCGGTGGTGGAACGCCGCGACCAGGTCCTGGCACACCTTCAGTCGGGTGACCGGGGACTCGCTGTCGATGGGCAGCGGGATGCGCAGCGCGGTCACTCCGTTGCCGAGCCGCTGGGCGTCGGCGCGGGTCCGCAGGTCGACCGGCACGGTGGCATAGAAGGGGGCCGGTCCCGCGGGCCAGGAGGGCAGCGGGCCGTAGCAGGCGCGGAGGGCACCGGCGTACGAGCCGAGCAGCAGTTCGTTGAGCGTCGCCCCGCGTCCGTCGGCCGGCCGGCGGCGAGCGGCACGCATCACCTCCGGGTCCAGTTCGACCACGGCCACCGACGGCCGCGCTCCACTGTGAGGCACCGCGGGGAGGCGCCGACCCTGGGCCCCGATGCGGCGCAGCTCCCTGCCGATGCCGCCGGGGCGCAGGCCCGGGCGCTGTCGGGCGATCGCGGGCGGGTGTGCCGCGGCCGGTCCGGAAGGAGGTGTCGGTACGGCGTCGTCCATCAGCAGCCGGAGGAGGGTCTCCAGGGAGCGGCCGTCCAGCAGCGCGTGATGGGCGAGCAGTACGAGGGCGTGCGGTGTGACAAGGAGTCGCCAGGGAGGCCGTCCGGGCGGCAGCGGGTGACCGACGCCGTCGGCGAACACGGATTCCAGTTCCTGGTCCGTGGCGGTGACGTGCGCGGCGGGGTCGAACGCCCGGCATGCTGCCCACCGGTGGCCGAACAGTGCCGTGGGCCCGGTGGGAGCCTCGACGACCAACTTCATCCGGTCGAGCCCGCCCCACCGGTCATGGACACGGGAGCGCACCCCCGCCAGGTCGAACCGCGCTCCGGGAAACACCCCGGCGATGCCGATCGTCCCCGGCAGCCCATTGCGCAGGTGCCCCTCTTCGACGGCCGTCAGTCTCATGCTCCGCAGCCTCCTTCAGGTACTCAGTCGTGGGATGAGTCGAACACGACGCAGGCGTTGTGGCCGCCGAAGGCGAAGCTGTTGCTGATCACCGGCCCGTTCGAGATCTTGCGTGGTTCGGTGGTGACGACGTCGATGTCGCACCGGGGGTCCAGCTGGGTGAGGGACGCGGTCGGCGGCGCGAGTCCTTCCCGTACGGACAAGGCCGCGATCACGGCTTCCAGTGCCCCAGCCGCCCCCAGGGCGTGCCCGATCACCGACTTCGGAGCGGTGACCGGCACCGCGCCGGGGCCGAACAGGGCGGCGATGGCCCGCGCCTCCGCCAGGTCGTTCAGCTCGGTGCCGGTACCGTGCGCGTCGACGTGGGTGACGGCGTGCGCCGTCGTACCGGCGTCGGCGAGCGCCTGATCCATGCACGCCCGGGCGCCCTCGCCGTCGGGGTGCGGTGCCGTGAGGTGGTGGGCGTCGGAGTTGCGCCCGTAGCCGGTCAGTGTGGCGTGGATCCGGGCGCCCCGCGCCCGGGCGAGGTCCAGCCGCTCGATGACCAGGAACGCGGCCCCTTCGGCGAGGACGAATCCGTGCCGTGCGGCGTCGAACGGCCGTGACGCGGCGCCGGACTCGTCGAAGTCGGTGGCCATCGCGCCGGACCGCCCGAAGGCGAGTGCCGTCGTGGGGGTCAGGGGGCTCTCGTGTCCTCCCGCCACCACCACGTCCGCACACCCGGACCGGATCATCTGCAGCGCCTCGCCCACCGCGTGGGTGCCGGCCGCGCAGGCGGTGGAGACCGTCAGGCTGGGGCCCGTGATACCGAGCCGGGCGCCGACCCAGTACGCGCCCGCGTTGTTCATCAGCCGGGGCACATAGAGCACGTCGGGATGTCCGATGCCGTTCTCCTGGCTGACCAGCCCTCCGTAGGCAGTGCCGGTGATCACCGCCCGCCGCGCGGGCGGGACTTGGAGCCCCCCGGCGTCCTCCACGGCGTCCATGGCCGCGCACACCGCCAGCTGCGCCGACCGGTCGGCCCGCCGCACCTCCTTGGGCGAGAGGTAGCCGGTCGGGTCGAATTCGGTCATGACGGACGCCGGGCCCACGACGGTGCCCTCGTCGTCGAAGGCGTGCGGCGAGATCGCGGGGCGGCGCGCGATCAGGCTCTCCCACAGCGCCGCCGGAGTCGCCCCGGCGGCGCAGCGGACGCCCAGTCCTGTGACGGCGACGGCCGGTCGGCCGCTCATCGGGCGAGAGGGCTGTGGGCTTCGTGGGCGCGCAGCCGCACGATGAGGTCGGCGACGTCACCCGCGGTGGACACCCCGGACTTGTCGGCGCCTTTGAGGGAGACGCCGAATACGTCCTCGGACGCCGCTTCCAGTTCGGTGATGTCGAGGCTGTCGGCACCCAGGTCGGCAACGAGCCGGGCCTGCGGCACAACAACCTCCGGCGGCACCGACATCACCCGCGCGCAGAGCGGGCGCAGCGTCTCCCATACGTCTGCGTCGCCGTGTTCCACATCCATGCAACTGCCTCCATCTCCTGGTGCTGTCAGGGCCGGCTCAGAGTGACGGCGTCGCCGTCCGAGCCCATGTCTCGAATTCCGTGAGGACCGCGTCGGCGAGCCGTCTCGCGTCGTCCGGGCGGGCGTTGCCCACCGCGGTGAGCGTGAACGCGTCCCCCGCCTGGGCCAGGGCGAAGCTGACGGTGCCCGGATACCGCAAGGGCGGTAGCCCCACGGTGCGCACGAGTCGGCGTCCCTCGAACGTGCTCGCCCCGCCGGGCCACTTCATGGCTGTGGTCGCGGCCGCCGCGAAGCATGAGCGGCGGCCGCGGCCTGCCAGGAGCCTGGTCACCCACGGCCCTGTCCGCCGAACCGCTTCCGCCGCGGGGAACAGCACACCGGCGTGGACGGCGGCCCGCTCGGGGACCGTGGCCATCGCGGCCTGGCACGCCCGCAGCCGTGCCACGGGGCCTTCCACCCCGACGGGCAACGGAACCCGGACCGCCGTGAGGGTGTTGCCGAGTTCCCTCGGGTTCGCCCGGGTACGCAGGTCGCACGGGACGGCCGTGTACACCGGTTCCGCCCGCTGCCGCCACCCCGGCACCGGCCCGTACTCTGCACGCAGTGCCCCGGCCACCGCACCGACCAGCAGTTCGTTCAGGGTGGCGCCGCGGCCGTCGGGGGGCTGGCGGCGGGCGGACCGCACTGTCTGCGCGGGCAGTTCACACACCGCGATCGAGGAGTACGTCTCCCGGGGCGACCGCATCGGGAGGGCCTGCCCGGCGGCCGCCATCACCCTGAGCTCCCTGCCCGCCGCGCGCAGCCCGGTACGGGTGAGCGGCGCCGGTCGCGCCGGCACCCTCGTCGTCGCGGGGCTGTCCATGAGCGAGCGCATCAGCGTCGCCAGGGAACGTCCGTCGAGCAGCTCGTGCTGTGCCACGAGCGCCAGGGCGAAACCGCCGCCGTGCGCCGCGTCCGGAACCACGAAGAGCCGCCAGGGCGGGACCTCGCCGTCGAGCGGCCGGTCCACGCTCTCCGCCCACAGGTCGTCCAACTTGCTCCGGGCGACGGTCACATGGACGGCGGGGTCGAACGGCCCCGGCACGGTCCACCGCGGGCGGCCACGGCGTGCGAACAGTCTTCCGCGCCGCGTCCCGGCGTCGCCCGGCGCGCGGTCGAGCACGCAGTTCATCCGCTCCAGGCCGGTCCATCTCTCGGCGACGCGCGCCCGCACCTGTTCCACGTCGGGCCGCTCACCGGAGAAGACCACCGCCAGCCCGATGACGCCCGGGCATCCGTTGAGCAACAACATCTCGTCGGCACAGGACAGTCTCATGCGAGAGGTCGCCCTCCTTCCAGGTAACGAGAGCACCCTACACGCACCGTTACCGAACTTATCCATGGAGTAACTTCCCCGGCGGTACGGCAGTTGAGCAGGGCTGCCGTCAACGACGGCGCCAGGCCCCGGACCCCCAGGTGTCGCGGTTGGCTCAGAACGTGCGTTCGGCGAGTGGCCCGCCCTGATCGTCGGCGCCCCGCGTGATGACGTAGGCCGCACCTCGCGCCCCAGCCGCTATTCTCACAATTCGTCCGTTCTGACGGAGGGTTGAGATGAGCAGGGGGCAGAGCGACAAACCGCTGGAGTGCCGGGCGGGGCATGCCATGTCGACCGAGGCCGGTATCGACGTCCAGCAGGAGCTGGAGGACCGGATCCACGAGTTCCGGACCAGCGCGCCGCCCATGCCGGTCGTCGTCTTGCATGCCGAGGACGACGCGGCCGACGGTGACGTGTTCGCTCAACTCGGGCTGATCGCCCGGCAGTTGTGTACGCCCGGCAGTGATCAGTCCGCGCTCGTCCTGGCGCGGAAGCAGCCCGACAAGGGAAAGGGAACGGGGACGGAGAAGGAGAGGGAGGGGCGTACGGACGCCTACACGCAGGCGCAGGCCACGTTCGGGGGGCGGATGCTGGCGCGAGAGGGTTTCACCATGCAGGACCTCCTCGCGTACGACGTGCCGAACGGCACCCCGCAGATGGGCGAGCAGGCCGAAACCATCTGCAAACGCAAGGACGTTCCCACGGTCATCTACTTCGCGGGGCGTGTCGAGGATCTCCGGTCCCTGAGGAGCGAGCTGGGCGAGGAGAAGGGCTGCAAGGAGGACATGACGATCCTCACCGGGGACGACCTCTCCAAGGCGCGGTTCCCTCCCGACAAGGAGCGGGTGGGTCCCAACGTGACGCTGTACCACGTGACCCTGGCGAAGATGAGCGGTCCGGGGGGGCACGGACTTCTGCGCGGACGCCCAGAAGGCTTTCCCCGAGTCCTTCCCCGGCAGGATCGGCCCGGACAGTCCCCGACTCGCCAGCGGACAGGCGGCCCTCTCGCACGACGCGACCAAGGCGCTGCACACCGCGGCAGGCAAAGCCCCGCGCAACCGCGCGGCGACCTGGGTGAATCTGCGCAACGTCAGCGTGAAGTCGCTGGCCACGGGCACCATCGACGTCACCAGGGCCCCGCTGTACGAGGCACGCGCGGGGCACAGCATCGCGCTGGTGGAGGTCCGGCGCGAGGAGGGCGGCGACACGTACCGCTCCCCGGAGGTGTGCAGCCGCAGGGCGGGCGACACCGCACGGCTCACGGAGGAGAAGTGCCGGATCCGATGACCGGCGGGACGCCGGCTAGAACACCGACCAGCCCGTCACCGTGGTGAAGTGGTCGAGTGCCGCCACGCCCGCCACGGAGTTGCCGTACGTGTCCAGGCCCGGGCTCCAGACGCACAGGGTGCAGCGGCCCGGGATCACCGCGACGATGCCGCCGCCGACGCCGCTCTTGCCCGGCAGGCCGACGCGGTAGGCGAAGCTGCCCGCCGCGTCGTACGTACCGCAGGTGAGCATGACCGCGTTGACCTGCTTCGCCTCGCGCGCGGGCAGCAGGCGCGTGCCGTCGCGGCGCAGCCCGTGCCGGGCCAGGAAGGCCGCCGCGCGGGCGAGGTCGCGGCAGCTCATCCGGATCGCGCACTGCCGGAAGTAGTGCTCAAGGACCGTGGTCACGGGATTGTCGAGGTTGCCGTAGCTCGCCATGAAGTGCGCGAGAGCCGCGTTGCGGTCGCCGTGCTCGGCCTCGGAGGCCGCCACCACCGGATCGAAGGCGACATGCGGGTTGCCGCTCTCCGCGCGCAGGAACTCCAGCATCGTCGTGCCGGCGTCTCCGGTGAGGCTCTGCAGCCGGTCGGTGACGACCAGGGCGCCGGCGTTGATGAAGGGGTTGCGCGGGATGCCGTTCTCGTACTCGAGCTGGACCAGCGAGTTGAAGGGGTTGCCGGACGGCTCCGTGCCGA
Source organism: Streptomyces sp. 135 (assembly GCF_020026305.1). NCBI lineage: Bacteria > Bacillati > Actinomycetota > Actinomycetes > Kitasatosporales > Streptomycetaceae > Streptomyces > Streptomyces sp. 135. The sequence continues at coordinate 307,958 of NZ_CP075691.1, forward strand.
CCCGGTCCCAGATCCGCTCGCCGCCCTCCGCGAGGACGAGGGCGAGGCTGAAGGCCTTCGAGATGGACTGGACGGAGAACGGCTCCTCCCAGTCGCCCACCCCGTGCACCTCGCCGTTGACGTCGGCGACCGCCATGCCGAAGCGCTCGGCGTCCACGTCCGCGAGCGCCGGGATGTACTGGGCCACCTGGCCGCGGCCCACCAGCGGCCGGGCGAAGGCGGCGACTTCTTCGAGAACGGCCTGGTAGTCCACAACCTGTACTTTCTGCCTCTGCGACGCGGCCGTTTCGACCGGAAAAGCCGCAGGTTACGGGGCTATGTCGGCGGCCGCGGCCACAGGATAGCGCCTCGGGCAGCCAGGGTGATCGGCGCCTCGTCATGCGCGGCCGCGGGTGCCGTCACCGGCCTTACGATCTGTCCGTGATCGAGACACCGAGGCATTGGACCGTGCGGCACTTCTCTCAGGCCAACCCCGCCGGCCCGGGCTGCGACAGCGTTCCCGCCCTCTTGCGGCGGCTGGCCGATGCCATCGAGGCGTTGGGGCCCGCCGAGGTCAAGGACGTGGTGATCGAGTCGGAGACGACCGAGCACGGCCCCTGGTGGTCCGGGACCGTCTACTTCCACCTGCCGGAAGACGGCTAGGCGCAGCTCCCGCGCTCTCGGCCGCGGTTCGGCCCGGCGGGACGCGCCCTGCGTGCGTCCCTCTCACAGGCGCTGAATCACCGTCGGAGCGCCCCTCATGAGTCGGATGACGAGTCGAACTCCTCTACCACCGAGCCATGTTCGAGGGGGCGAGATCACGACGAACTCGCCACCGGAGCGCGCTGTTCCACCTCCCCGGCTTTCACGCTCCCCGACATCGCTAGCATGGCGTGATGTGTGGTCCGGAAGATCGACGTCCTCTTGGCGTTCCTCTCCGGTCCTGCGACCGACGCGCAGTCGGTCGGCCCGTTGTTCTCCTGCACTCAAGGACCGAGGGACCGCTGAATGTCAGTGCCTGCTCCTCCCAGCCCACGCCGAATAGCGAAGGCGCGGCGCCCCGCGTGGACCGTGCCCCTGGTCGTGCTGGCCGTGACCGGTGGGGCCGGTGCCGTCGCGGGCTCCGCGGCGCCCGCCGAGGCCCGTGGCTGGACCGTGGCCTCGATCCTGGCCGGCTGGCTGTGCCTGGCAGTCTGTCTGCTCGTCAGCTCCTCGGCCGTCCGGCGGATCCGGCAGACGGCCGACGCCGAGCACGCCGACACCGAGGCCCTCAAGGCACAACTGGGGCGCCAGGGCGCCGAGTCCGCGCATCTGGTGAACGTCACCCTCCCGATGCTCGTGAAGCAGCTTCGTGACGGTGCGGGCGCGACCGAGGCTCTGGCGCACACGGCTCCGCCGTCGGATGCCCAACTGCGCCAGCTCACCCACGTGTTCGCGTCCGTGGTGGAGGAGTCGGTGCGGCAGGCCGATGCCGTGCGGTCGCAGCGGGACCAGGCGCAGAGGCAGCTGTCCCAGGCCACCGAGGAGTTCGAGGAACTCACCGCGGTCACGCTGCCCGCCGCGATCGCGCAGCTGCGCGAGGGAGCCTCCGCCGACACCGTCCTGGCCGGCCTCCAGTGGCCGCGAAACCCCCTGCTGCGCGTGCCCGCCGAATCGTTCGTCCGCGAACTCGCCCACAGCGAGCGCCGTGCCGCCGCCGCGCAGGCCGCCTCCGCCAAGGCGCTGAGTCGCGTACAGGCCAAGTCCGTGAGCATGCTCGCCGATCTGCGGGACATGCAGGAGCGCCACGGCGTCGAGGTCTTCGGCGACCTGCTGCGGCTGGACCACAGCACGTCCCAACTGGGGCTCATGACCGACCGGTTGGCGCTGCTGATGGGCGGCCGGTCCAGTCGCGCGTGGAACAAGCCGATCGTCATGGAGAGCATCCTGCGCGGCGCCGTCGGCCGGATCTCCGCCTACCAGCGGGTGCGGCTGCACTGCTCCACGACCGTGGCGGTCGCCGGATTCGCCGCCGAGAGCGTCATGCACCTGCTCGCCGAACTCATGGACAACGCGGCGAACTTCTCCCCGCCCATCGACGAGGTGCACGTCTATGTGGAGGAGCGCAGCGCCGGGATCGTCGTGACCATCGAGGACAGCGGTCTGAAGATGGCCGACGCGGCGATGCGCCGGGCGGAGGAGGCCGTCTCCGGGAAGGTGACGGACCTGGCCTCGCTCCAGGGCACCCGCCTCGGTCTCGCCGTGGTCGGCCGCCTCGCCGCCAAGTACGGCATGAGCGTCAACTTCCGCCCGTCCTCACGCGGCGGTACGGGTGTGGTGGTCCTGCTGCCCCCGCAGCTCCTCGCCCAGCAGCGCGACCCCGCTCCGCAGCAGCCCGCGGGCCGGGTCCCCGGCCCGACGCCCGCGCCGCTCCCCGCCGAGCCCGCCCCGGCGGCCGAGGAGATCCCGTGTACCCGCAGGCCCCGCCGCCCCGAGTTGCCGCAGGCCGACGCGGCAGCGCCTCCCGTGCGGCCCGCCGCCGCCCAGCCGCCCGCAGCCGCCGCAGGCTTGCCGCCACGCCGAACAGGCTACCCGTACGCGCCCCGGCCGCACCATGGCCGAGGCGGACCTCGAACGCAGCGCAGGGCGGCTTCCGACGCGGCCGCGGCGCCGGAGAGCGGCGAGGCCGGGCAGCAGCCCCGTGACGCGGCTCCCGCTTCGGCGCCTTCCACCGCGCGCGGCGTGCCGGTGGCGGAGCGCCGGGCTTCCCGACGGCGCCCGAACCCCCGGCCGAGCCCGGCTCCCCCACCGGGCCCGGTCCTTCGCCCGCCGAGTAGAGCCAAGCCCCCGCACGGCGCCCGGGTCCGGCGCCGCCTCTTCCCCCGCTCAAGATCGTAAGATTGGAGGCACGGGCCGGTGCCCGGGCATGCCCGCCACACCGCGCCCCCACCTACCATGCAGACCACCGACAACAGCCTGACCTGGCTCCTGCAGAACCTCCTCAAGCGCACTCCCGGCACGCGGCACGCCCTGGTGCTCTCCCGGGACGGCCTGAAGCTGTGCTGGAGCGATCACCTGACGCTCGACCAGGCCGACCAGCTCTCGGCCATCTGCTCCGGCATCCAGGCCCTGGCCCAGGGCGCGTCCGCGGAGTTCGGCGACGGAACCGGTGGCGTCCGGCACTCCATGACCGAGTTCCACGGGGGGCTGCTCTTCATCGTCGAGGCGGGTCTCGGCGCGCACCTGGCGGTCGTGGCGGACGAGAACGCCGACCCGGGAGTGGTGGGCCACCAGATGACCGAGCTCGTCGAGCAGATCGGGGAGCACCTGCGCGCCGAGCCGCGCGCCCAGGACACGGACAGCGGGGCCTCGTGACGCCGCGCAGGCCCGTGGACACCGGTGATCCGGACCGGCTCTACACGGTCACCGGTGGCCGCAGTCGTGCCGACGACGACTCCTTCGACCTGGTCACGCTGGTGGTGAGCGAGTGCGAGCCCACCGCCGGGATGCAGTCGGAGCATGTACGGATCCTCGAACTGTGCCGGCACCCGTCGGCCGTGGTCGAGATCGCCGCGGAGCTCAAGCTGCCGATCACCGTGGTGCGGATTCTCCTCGGTGACCTGCTCGCGATGGGCCGGATCACCGCTCGTCACCCCCGCGCGGCCGACTCGGTCGCCTCGATGCCCGATTCCGCCCTTCTCAAGGAGGTGCTCCATGGACTCCGCAATCTCTGAGCTGCCCTCCCGTACCCCTCTCTCCGACACGGCCGAGACCGGCTTGAAGATCGTCGTCGTAGGCGGGTTCGGGGTGGGCAAGACCACGCTGGTCCGCTCCGTCAGCGAGATCCGTCCGCTGAACACCGAGGAAGTGATGACGCAGGCCGGCGTCGGCGTCGACGAGACGTCCGAGGTGGCGGGCAAGACCACGACGACGGTGGCCTTCGACTTCGGCCGGATCAGCCTCAACGAGCGGGTGGTCCTCTACCTGTTCGGCGCTCCGGGCCAGGAACGGTTCTGGTTCCTGTGGGACCGGCTCTTCTCGGGCACGCTCGGCGCGGTCGTCCTGGTCGACACGCGGCGGATGGACGATTCCTGGTACGCGATCGACCGTCTCGAACACCACAAGACGCCGTTCCTGGTGGCGGTCAACCGGTTCGACGACGATCCCTTCACGCACTCGCTGGAGGAGATCCGCCAGGCTCTCGCGCTGCCGGACCATGTGCCGCTGATCGACTGTGACGCGCGGGTGAGGTCGTCGGGCAAGGACGTCCTGATCACCCTCGTGGACCACCTCTACGAACTGGCCATGGCCCAGGAGATGACACCGTGACCGAGCCGACCGGATCCTCTTTCGAGCAGAGCGCCCCGCCGCCGGGGTGCCCCGCTCACGCGGGCGCCGTACGCCTGGGCGGACTGGAGTACCAGCAGACGCCCGCGCAGTTGTACCGCACCCTGCGCCGTGAGCACGGCGCGGTGGCGCCGGTGCTGCTGGACGGGGACGTGCCCGCGTGGCTGGTGCTCGGCTACTCCGAGGTCAGCTATGTGACCAGCCATGACGAGCTGTTCGCCCGTGACTCGCGGCGCTGGAGCCAGTGGGAGAACATCCCCGCCGACTGGCCGCTGATGCCGTTCGTCGGCTATCAGCCGTCGGTGCTTTTCACCGAGGGCGAGGAGCACCGGCGGCGGGCCGGGGTGATCACGGAGGCGCTGGAGGGGGTCGATCAGTTCGAGCTGGCCCGGGACAGCGGGCGGATCGCCGACCGGCTGATCGGGGAGTTCGCCGGCAGTGGCCAGGCGGAGCTGATGAGCGCGTACGCGCATGCCCTGCCGATGCGGGCCGCGGTGCAGATGTGCGGCATGCCGGAGACGGGCACCGATACGCAGCAACTCGTGGATGACCTGCGGATCTCGCTCGACGCGGCGGAGGGCGACGACCCCGTGGCGGCGTACATGCGGGTGGGTGAGCGCATCCAGCGGCTGGTCAAGGAGAAGCGGGAGAGGCCCGGCGCGGACGTCACCTCGCGGATGCTGCTGCATCCGGCGGGCCTCACCGACGAGGAGATCGTCCAGGACCTGATCTCCGTCATCGCGGCGGCCCAGCAGCCGACGGCCAACTGGATCTGCAACACGCTGCGGCTGATGCTGACCGACGACCGGTTCGCCCTGAACGTGTCCGGCGGGCGGCTGAGTGTCGGCGAGGCCCTGAACGAAGTGCTGTGGCTCGACACGCCGACCCAGAACTTCATCGGCCGCTGGGCGGTGCGCGACACGCAGCTCGGTGGGCGGCAGATCCGGGCGGGCGACTGCCTGGTGCTCGGTCTCGCCGCCGCCAACACGGACCCGCAGATCTGGCCCGAGTCACACGTCGGCCCGGAGAACTCCGCGCACCTCTCCTTCAGCCACGGCGAGCACCGCTGTCCCTATCCGGCGCCGCTGCTTGCCGATGTCATCGCCCGGACCGCGGTCGAGACGCTGCTGGAGCGGCTGCCCGATCTGGTGCTCGCGGTGGAGCCGGAGGAGCTGCGGTGGCGCCCGTCCATCTGGATGCGCGGTCTGACGTCGCTGCCGGTGCGGTTCACGCCTGTGACGCACTGAGTCCGGGTGGGGCGCCGCCTGTGGAGGTGGTCGGCGCCCCGCCCGGGGTCAGGTGGCTGCGGGGGTGAACCGCACCGGCAGGGACTGCGGGCCCCGCGTGAACACCCCCTGCTCCTCCGGGTCGAAGCCGTCGGCAAGCCGAACATCCGGCATCGCGTCGAGGAGTTGGCCTACGCCGACCTCGACCTCGGCCTTGGCCAGCAGGGCGCCCACGCAGAAGTGCCGGCCGAGCGCGAAGGCGAGATGGTCGGCGGCGGCGGAGAATGCCGTCGTGGTGGTGAGGTCGTCCCGGAAGATGTTGAAGCGGTCCGGGTCCGCGTAGCGCCGCTCGTCACGGTTGGCCGAGCCGATCAGGCACGTGACGGTGGCCCCGGCGGGGACGGTGCCACCGGACAGCTCCACGTCGGCCGCCGACTGCCGCATGATCATGTGGACGGGCGGCGTGTACCGCAGGGTCTCGGCGAACGCGCGGGCGATCAGCGTGCGGTCCCGCCGGACGGCTTCGAGCTGTTCGGGGTGGCGCAGGAGGTTGGCGAAGATGCTGGCGATCGCCTTGTCGGTGGTCTCGCCGCCGGCGGCGAGCAGCAGACTGCAGAAGGCCTTGATGTCCTCGTCGCTCATGCGGACGCCGTCGACCTCGGCGGCGCACAGTGTGGACAGCAGGTCGTCCCCGAGGCGGTCACGGCGCTCCCGGATGATCGGGATCATGTACTCCGCGAACTCCGCCCGGGTCCGTTCGCCGGCCGCCGCGACCTCGGGATCGCCCGCCAGGTTGCCGAGGAAGGCGATGACGGTGGTGTACCAGCGGTGGAACCGCGCATGGTCGGCCTTGTCGAGGCCGAGCATGTCCGCGATGACGTTGACGGGGAAGCGGGTGGCGTACCCCTCGACGAGGTCCACGGTGCCGGTGTGCCGGAAGGTGTCGATGAGTTCGCGGGAGTTGCGCTCGATGACGGGCAGGAACTTCTCCTGCAGATCGCTGCCGCGGAAGGCGGGCGCGACGAGGGCACGGCGCACGGCGTGTTCCCGGCCGCTGAGCTGGAGGATCGTCTTGCCGTGGACGGGCTCGATCTGCCAGTCGTAGTTGTCGGTGGTGAATTGCGAGCCCTTGTCCTTGAACACGCGCTCGACGTCCTCGTACCGCGAGATGATCCAGCTCTGGGTCGCCTCGTGCCAGAGGAGCGGCGCGCTCTCCCGCATCTCGCGGTAGGCGGGGTACGGGTCCCGGGCGAACTCGGGCGAGAGGATGTCGGGGACCTGCTGCGCGGCGGACATAGAGCTCCTTGGTCGATACAGGCAACGCGCACCAGGCTATTGATCACCGCGAGGGCCAACCAGCCTTGTCCTGGCCGACTGTTGAGCACTGCACTAACGTTGGCCGAAAATCGCCCCTTTCCTGGGCTACCGGTTTGCCGTCCCTAGGAGCCCTAGGTTATTCCTAGGAGCCCTAGGAAAGTGGTGGGCACATGGTGCGGGCCGGGTTGACGGCGGAGCGGGTGACGATCGCGGGCGCCGAACTGGCGGACGAGGTCGGCCTCGAGCGACTGAGCATGTCCCAGGTGGCGCGAAGGCTGGGCGTGAAGGACGCGAGTCTCTACACGCACGTCCGCGGCCTGGAGGATCTGCGCGGGCGGATCGCGCTGCTGGCCGCGGACGAGAAAACCCTGCGCATCGCGGAGGCGACCGCCGGGCGCGCGGGCAAGGACGCGCTGGTCGCGTACGCGAACGCCTGGCGGGAGTACGCCCATCGGCACCCGGGGCGCTACGCGGCGACGCAGGCCGCGATCCGGATCGACCCCGAACTGGCCGCGGCGGCACCCGGCCCGCGACGTGCGGTGGAGCTGACCTACGGCATGTTGCGCGGCTACGGACTGTCCGAGCCGGACCTGACCGACGCGGTCCGGTTGCTGCGCAGCACGTTCCACGGGTTCGTCGCCCTGGAAGCCGCCGGCGGGTTCGCCCACCAGCGCGCGCCGCAGCGCTCGTGGGACCGCGCCCTCGACGCGCTGCACACCCTCCTGGAGCACTGGCCCACGTCCCGAGACGGAGACTCCTCATGACCGCCCCTGTCGCCGACAGCCTGCGCGTGAACGGCGCGACCCTGCACTACGAAGTACGGGGCAGCGGCCCGCTGCTGCTGCTGATCCCCGGAGGAACGGGCGGCGCGGCCGCCTTCGACGGCGTCGTGGACCACCTGGCCGCCACGCACACGGTGGTGACGTACGACCCGCGCGGCATGGCCCGCAGCACGTTGGACGACCCGGCGGCCGAGCAACATGTGGCCCAGCACGCCGACGACGCCCTGCGCCTCCTGGACCTGCTGTCACCCGATGCCCCCGCGAGGGTGTTCGGCACCAGCTCCGGCGCGATCGTGGCCCTGCATCTGCTCTCTACCCGGCCCGAGCGCGTCGAACGCGTCGTGGCGCACGAGCCGCCGGTGGTGGAGGTCCTGCCGGACGTCGCCGCGCATCGGGCGTGGCTCGCGCGTGTGCGGGAGACGTTCCGTACGCAGGGGCTCGTGCCGGCGATGAGCGTGTTCGCCGCGGGGCTGAAGGAGGACGGCGAGGCCACCGCGGCGGAAGCCGAGCTCCGGCTTCCGCCGCGGGCGGCGGCGCGCGCCGAGCAGACGATGGCCGGCCTGCCGTACTTCGTCGGGCGCATCGTGCCGAGCTTCATGGCGTACGCCCCGGACGTCCACCGGCTGAGCTCCCTCACGGACCGGCTCGCGCTCGCCCGTGGCCGGGACTCGGCGGGTGAACTGCCGTGCCGCGCGGCCGCCTTCCTCGCCGGACGTCTCGGCGTCCCGCTCCAGCACTTCCCGGGCGGGCACGTCGGACTGACCACGCACCCCGTCGAGTACGGCGAGGTCCTCGAAGCGAGCTTCCGTACGCCGATCCGGGCTTGAGGGGGCGCTCAGCTGCGCGCGGCGAGTCGGCGCAGGTGGCGGTTGAGGCTGTGCTGGACCGCAGCGGCGTGCTCGAAGAGGTAGAAGTGGCCGCCGGGGAACTGGGCCGTGCCGAGGAAGTCCGCGGAGTGGTCCTCCCAGGTGGCCATGCCGGGGGGCGGCGCGATCGGGTCGGCGGCGCCGCAGTACGCGGCGACCGGGCAGGGCGCCGGTTCGCCGTCCTCGCGCAGACTCCCGGCGGTCAGGAAGTCGCCGCGCAGCGCGGGCATGATCGAGGCCAGGGTGGCCGGGTCGAGTGACGTGCCCTCCGACATCAGGCCGAGCTGCGCCACGCGGGCGAGGAGTTCGTCGTCCGACATGCCGGAGACCTGGGCCAGTTCGGCGGCCGGTGCCAGCCCGGGGGCCCAGGCGGAGACGGCGAGGAGCGCGGGCGCCGGCAGGCCGTTCCACGCGGCGGCCACGGACAGCCGGTAGGCGAGCAGCCCTCCGAAGCTGTGGCCGAAGAGCACGTAGGGCCGCCCGTCGAGTTCGGCCTCGAACGCCTCCAGGAGCGCGTCCAGCAGCGGTTCCACGTCGGTGAACGGCTCCTCGCCCAGCCGCTCCTGACGCCCGGGCAGCTGGAGCGTGCGCACCTCCATGGTGGAGGGCAGGGTGGCGGCCCAGGCCTGGTAGGCGGGGGCCGTGCCGCCGGCGTGCGGCAACAGGAACACCTGGTGGTCGGCGTTCGGGTCCGCCCCGGCGGTGGTGAACCAGCGGGCCCGTCGGGTGCTGCCGGTGGTCGTCATGCGCTCTCCTGATCCGTCTGGCGGGCCTTGGACACGAGTACGTCCGCGATCTCCCGCAGGTGTGTCTCCGGTCGCAGTGATCCGATGCGGAGCACGATGTGGCGGGCGCCCGCGCGCACATAGTCGGCGAGGCGTTGCGCGCAGTACTCGCTCGGCCCCCAGGCGCAGGCCTGGGTCGCCGACATCTCCCCCAGGCCGCGGCCGTAGCAGTGCTCCAGGTAGTCGTCCAGCTCGACCCTGGCCCGTCGCTCGTCCGGGCCGACCGTGACCGTCAGGCACAGGGCCGGGGTCACCGCCCCGGCCTGGCGTCCGGCACGCCGGCACAGGTCCTCAAGGCGGCGCCGGGCACGGCCGTAGGCCTCGGCCGAGGCGAGGAACGGCAGCCAGCCGTCGTAGAGGCGGGCCGTCCGTTCGAGCACCGGGGCGGTGGCGTCGGCGGCGAGCCACAACGGCGGTCCGTCGGGCGCCGCGGGGCGGACCAGCCGGTCCAGGCCCGCCGCCTGCCAGTGCCGGCCCGCGAAGCGGTTCGGCGCGCCGGGCCGGGTACTGCTCCAGGCCGTCCGCCACAGTGCCGTGGTCTCGTCCAACTGGTGGGCCCGGTCGGCGGGGTCGGCCCGGTCGGCCGCCGGGGCGCCCACGGCGGCCAGTTCCTCGTCGCTCTCCGGCCCCGGGAAACCGGATCCCACTCCGAGGACGAGCCGGCCGGAGCTCACGTGGTCCAGGCTGCTGACCATGCTCGCGGCGACGAGCGGGTGGCGCAGCGCCGGGGTGAGGGTGGCGGTGCCGAGGAGCAGCCGCCGGGTCACCGTGCCCACGGCGGACAGCACCACGAGGGGGTCGAGCCGGGGGCGCGCGGTGAGCGAGTCGCCCGTCCACAAGGAGTCGAAGCCGAGCCGCTCGGCCCGTCGCGCGAAGTCCAGCAGGGCCGAGACGCTGTACTCGCCGAGGATCGCCTGCTCCCGGGTCGGTAACAGGACGCCCACGCGGAGCGGCTGACGGGCAGCCCCCATCGCACACCTTCTCTCTCGGGTTTCTCAGGTTCTCGGGCTTCTCGGGTTCTCGGGCTTCTCGGGTTCTCGGGTTTCCAGGGGTTCTGCGATGCAAGCACTCGCACCTGACAGGTTCCTGATCGTCCGATGAAAGAAGGGTGGCAGCCCGCCGGGTTATTGAAAAACAGTTGATACGGCAACCGAACCAGCCATGACTGGAACCGAATGACCCGTGCGCAGAGATAGGAAACGCGCACATCTGCCGTCCGATATGCACCCATCCACCCCGACATCACCGCCAGGAATTCAGCTTTGCCACCAGGAACACGCACTGGCGTGGAAACGACGCCCGCCGCCCATGGGCACTTGCGGCCGAGAAGGATGCCGTAGTCAATTAAAGGAACCGCGCCAGCAGGAGGAAAAATGATCGCCTATTCACAGTTCGAGGATGCGCGCCGGAAGAACGGCCGGCGGCAGCCGTCCGAGCCCGAGGCACCGGCCGCTTCCGGGACCGGTCCCGTCTTCGCGTTCCTGGGCCCCCTGGAAGTGCGCGCGGGCGGCCGCGCCCACACCGTCGGCGGGAACCGGCAGCGCACCCTGCTGGCGGCGCTGCTCGTGACCCCCGGCCGCCCGCTCTCCGCCGAGCAGCTCTACGACGAACTGTGGGGGGAGAACCCGCCGCCCACCTTCGAGAACTCGCTCCAGGCGCACGTGTACCGGTTACGCCGGACCTTGCAGCAGGCGGCGGGCCCGGACGCGCCGGCGCCCGAGCTGCTCACACGCTCGTCGGGTTACGTCCTGCACCTGGGCGGCGCCGAGACCGATGCGGCGGCCTTCCGCCGGCTGACCGCCCGGGCCCGCACCTGCACGCGGGACAGTCCCGCCCAGGCGCGCCGGCTGCTCGACGAGGCGCTGGCCCTGTGGCGCGGCGCGCCCTTCCAGGACGTCGCCCGGGGGCCGATGTCGCAGAGCGTGGCGCTGGCGCTGGAGGAGGAGCAGCTGTCCGCCGTCGAGGACAAGCTCTGGCTGGAGATACAGCTGGCGGACCCGGTGAACACCATCAGCGAGCTGAAACGCATGCGCACCATCCACCCCTGGCGAGAGCGCCTCACCGAGATGCTCATGCTGGCCCTGTACCGGACCGGGCGGCAGGCGGAGGCGGTGGAGACGTACAACAGCACGCGGCACAGGCTCTCGAATGAGCTGGGCGTGGAGCCCTCGCTGAGGCTGCGCGAGCGGCTGCGGGAGATCCTCAACCAGGCCCCTTCGCTGGACGCGGCCGTGCCGGCGTAGAGACGGCGAGGAGCCGCGCCGCACCGACGAGGCTGCGGCGGTACGCCCGGAAACCACCGGGGGCGTACCGCCGCAGCCTCTTCCTATGCCGTGCCAGCTTCCTTTACCGTGTCAGCCGCGCGTCAGCGCACCGCGTCAGAATATTCCGAGGACAAACTCCCACGCAGGAAGTCGGACCCGAGAACAAAGGCAGAGCGAGAAGGGGCTTTTTCTCGCTGTCTTTTCTCCAGCAAACGCACTGAAGGCGTTTATTGCTGTCCGCCCTGCGTGTTATCCCTCTCTCACTCCCTGGTCGACATCTGTGTCGTATTCCTCTCCGCACGACCTCAGCCGTCCATCAGCGGCTCTTCAGCCGTCGATCAGCACCTCTGGCCAGGGTGGGGCGACAACAGCAGAAGAGGCAACTGTGAGGGAAAGGCGAACGACTATGGACGAGGACTTTGAGGTCGTCATCATCGGCGCCGGGATGTCGGGCCTCGGCATGGCCGCCCGTCTCAAGGAGGCAGGGCGGAACGCGTTCACGGTGCTGGAGAAGGCCGGCTCGATCGGCGGGACCTGGCGCGACAACACGTACCCGGGCGCGGCCTGCGACGTGCAGTCCCACCTGTACTGGTACTCCTTCGGCGAGCAGCCCGACTGGAGCCGCACCTACGCCGGGCAGCCGGAGATCCTGCGCAACCTCGAACGGTTCGCCAGGAGCCACCGGTTGGACGAGCACATCCGCTTCGGCGTGGAGGTCACCCAGGCCACGTGGTCGGACGAGGCGGGCCGCTGGCTGCTGGGCACCTCGCGCGGTGAGCGGCTGCGGGCCCGCGTGCTGATCACGGCGTGGGGGCAGCTCGACCGGCCGGCGTGGGCGCGGGTCGAGGGCGCGGACCGCTTCGCCGGGACACAGGTGCACACGGCACGCTGGCCCCACGACCTGGAGGTGACGGGCAAGCGGGTCGCCTGTATCGGCAGCGCGGCCAGCGCCGTCCAGTTGGTGCCCGCCATCGCGGAGGCCGCCGAGCGCCTCACGGTGTTCCAGCGGTCCGCCAACTACCTGCTCCCGCGCCAGGACCGGGCGCTGGCGGACGACGAGCGTGCCGCGCTGCTCGCCGAACCGCACCGCTACGCCGCTCTGCGCGAGGAGATGTACCGTGAGCGCGACGGCTGGGCCGCCGGCCTGCGCGACGACGGCAATCCGGTGCGGGACGAGTTCCAGCGGGTGGCGGGCGAGCACCTGGCCGCGCAGGTCGCCGACGACGGGCTCCGCGATCGGCTCGCCCCCGACTACGCGTTCGGCTGCAAGCGGGTGCTGATCAGCGACGACTATTACCCGGCGCTGTCCCGCGACAACGTCGAGCTGGTGACGGAGCCCATCGCCGGGATCGAACCGGAGGGCATCCGGACCACGGACGGACGGCGGCACGACGTCGACGTGATCGTGCACGCCACCGGCTTCCAGCCGCTCGACCGCACCGGCGGCGTGGAGATCGTCGGGCGGAACCTGCTGACACTGCGCGAGGCGTGGAAGGAGGGGCCCGAGGCGTATCTCGGCGTGGCGGTCAGCGGCTTCCCCAACATGTTCATGCTCTACGGCCCGAACACCAACCTGGGCCATCACTCGATCCTGTTCATGGTGGAGTGCCAGATCGACTACGTGCTCCAGGCGCTCGGAGCCCTGGACGGCGGCGGGGACCGCACCCTGGACGTCGCCGCGCAGGTGCAGCGGCGCTACAACGAGGAGCTCCAGCGGGACCTGGCGGGCACGGCCTTCGCCGCCGGCTGCGGGAGCTGGTACACGACGAGCGAGGGCCGCGTGGTCAACAACTGGCCCTCCAGCATCGAGAGTTACCGGGAGCGCACCGCGGTCTTCGCTCCGCGGGACTACGAGGGCCACGAGGCCTACGAGGGATAAGTCCCCTGCGGCCGCGGAGGCCGCGCATGGCGGTGGCCCGTCCCCTCGGCGAGGGGCGGGCCACCGCCATGCGCGCCATGTCCTACGTGAGCCGGTCAGCCCTCCGCGGCGGCGAGTTCGTCGCGCACCGCCCGCCGCAGGACCTTGCCGCTGGGGTTGCGGGGCAGCGCCTCGGCGAAGTCGTACGACGTGGGCATCTTGAAGTCCGCGAGGCGGCCGCGCAGGAACAGCAGCAGGTCCCTGGCCCCGGCCTGCTGCCCCGCCGCCAGGACCACCCGGGCGTGCACGGACTCCCCCCACCGCTCGTGCGGCAGGCCCACCACGGCAGCACCGGCCACGGCGGGGTGCCGTGCGAGGGCGTCCTCGATCTCGGCCGGGTAGACGTTGTCCCCCGCCACGATGATCATGTCGTTGACCCTGTCACGGACGTGGACGTACCCGTCCTCGTCGAGGTAGCCGGCGTCCCCCATGTGCACCCAGCCGTCGACCACGGTGCGCTCGGTGGCCTCGGGCAGCCGCCAGTAGCCGAGCATCCGGGCGGGGGTGCGCACGCAGATCTCCCCGACCGCTCCGGTCGGCAGTTCGTTGCCCTCGGGGTCCTCGACGCGCACCTCGATGCCCGGGTACGGCCGGCCGGCGGCACGCAGCAGGGGGCTGCCGGGGACGTGGTCGGCGGGCGGCAGGCAGACGGCGAAGTTGCCGGTCTCGCTGCTGCCGTAGATCTGGAGGAAGTCGCAGTCCAGGACGGCGATCGCCCGGCTCAGCAGCTCCTCGCCGATCGGGGAGCCGCCGTAGACCACCTTGCGCAGGGAGGTGAGGGCGCCCCGGGCCGCGGCCGGTTCGGCGAGCATCAGTTCCAGCATGGCGGGGGCCACGATGGCGGTGGTGACCCGCTCCTCCTCGACGACCCGTACCGCGTCGGAGCTGATGAAGGCGGGCAGGGAGACCACCGTGGCACCGGCGTTGAACGCCTGCATGCCATACGAGAGGCCGCCGATGTGGAAGCCGGGCAGCCCGATCAGGCTGCGGTCGCCGGGCCGCCAGTCGAGCCAGTCGAGGCCGTGGTCCTCCATCGCCTCGGCGACGTTGAAGAAGCTGCGGTGGGCGAGGACGACGCCCTTGGGCAGACCGCTGGTGCCGCTGGTGTAGATCTGCACGACGGGGCTGTTCGTGTCGTCGTCCGCCCCGCTTCCGGTCGCCTCCGGGGCGGCCCCGGCGGACAGCGCGTCCTTGCGGGCGGCCAGGGACTCGGCGTCGGCGGCGTCGGCGTCCAGGCACAGCACGGTCCGCAAGGTGGACAGCCCCTTGCGCACCTCGGCGGCCACGGGCAGGTGTTCCTCGTCCACCAGGAGCATCTCCGTGGTGGAGTCGCGCAGGATGTGGTCCACCTCCTGCGCGGTCAGGCGCCAGTTGACGGGGACGAGGACCGCGCCCGTCCGGGCGCAGGCGAAGGCCAGCTCCCAGTACTCCACTGCCTCTTTGCCGAGGTAGCCCACGCGGGAGCCGGGCCCGACGCCGGACGCGCGCAGCACCCGGGCCGTGCGCTCGCTCTCCCGGTCCAGCTCCCGGTAGGTGAGCGTCCGGCCGGAGCAGACGACGGCGGGCTGGTCCGGCCGGAGTGCGGCCTGCCGTGCGATCACTTCCTGAAGGGTCCGCGATCGCGGTGACGTGGTCATCGGGCTTCCGCCGTTGGTCATCGGGATTCTGTCGTTGGTCGTCCGGGTTCCGTCGGTCATCAGGGTGCTCCCGTTCCTGCCTCGCGCGCCGGTGCCTCGGCCCCGGACAGCAGCTGTTCGATGTATTCGGTGAGGAGGTCCACGCTGGGCCGGTCGAAGGTGACGGAGGCGGGCAGCGTGACCCTGAAGGCGGCCTCCAGCGAACTGCGGATCTCGACCGCGTTGAGCGAGTCCATGCCGAGGGCGGCCAGCTCGGCGTCGGGTTCGAGGTCGTCGGCCGACTCGAAGCGCAGGACGTCCGCGAGCCGGGTGCGTACGATCGCGTTGATCCCGGCCGAGCGGGTGGCTCCGGAGGTGTCGGTCAGCGCGCCGATGTCGGTCCGTGCCCCGTCCGTGGCGGCGCCGGAGACCAGCCCCGCGAAGAGCGCGCTCGGCGCCCTGCGGGCCACGAAGCGGTTCCAGTCGCAGTGGCCCATGAGGATGTGGGTGCGCCCGGCGTCCAGGAGTCGGGGCAGTGCGCCGGTGGCCTCGTCCTCGTCCAGGAGCGTGATGCCCTGGCCCTCCCAGCTGCGGATCAGGGAGGGGCTGAGCTGCCGTCCTGGCTCCCGGGGCGCCCAGGGCCCCCAGTTGACGGCGGTGGCGGGCAGGCCCGCGCCGGCGCGCTGTGCCATCAGGTGGTCGAGGAAGGCGTTGCCCGCTCCGGCGCCGGTCTGGGTGGCGGCGCCGAGCAGGGCGCCGGCCGTGGAGCAGCCGAGGAAGAAGTCGAGCTCGGGCAGGTGGGCGGTCGCCTCGTGCAGCAGCCAGGCGCCGTAGACCTTCGTACGGAAGACGGCGTCCAGGCTCTCCCAGGTCTGTTCGGCGAGCGGCAGGTCCCGCGCGGCCTCCTGCGCGGCGTGGATCACGCCGCCCACCGGGGGCGCGGTGTCGGCGAGTTCGGCCAGGACGCGGGTCACGTCCCGCTCGGAGCCGAGGTCGCAGGCGTGGACACTCGCCGTGACGCCGTCCCCGAGGGCGGGGGCCGGACCACCGGTGCGGCTCAGCAGCGCCAGGTGGCGGGCGCCCAGGGCGACGAGGCGGCGCGCGAGGGCCCGGCCGACCATGCCGGTGGCGCCTGCCACCACGTAGGTGCGGTCGGGGCGGACGGTGAGGGGCCGGGAGTCCGCGGGCACGGGGTCGGCCGTGCGCAGTCGGCGTACCCAGCGCTCGCCGTCGCGGTGGACGATCTCCGGTTCGCTCTCCCCGGCGGACAGCCACTCCCCCACCAACCCGGCGGCGCCGTCGGTGCCGCTGTCGGTGCCGGGTTGCAGGTCCACGAGGGTCGCCCGGTATCCCGGGTACTCCATGGCGAGGGCCCGGCCGAAGCCCCACAGGGTGGCGGCTGGTGCCGGTTCGGTGCCCTTGTCTCCGGGCAGGTGCTGCGCGCCCTCGCTCACCAGCCACAGCCGCTGGCCACGGCCGAAGCCCTTGCGGGCCAGGGTGTCCAGCACGGCGAGCAACTCCCGGTAGTTGGCCTCGCATTCGGCGCGCAGCCGGGCCGCACCGCTTTCCGTGCCCCGCTCGGCCGTGCCGGTACGCCACAGCCAGCACACGTCGGTGGGCGGCTCGCCGTCCAGCGCGTCGGCCAGGGCTGCCGGGTCGGCGGCGACGGCGAGCGCGACACCTTCGGAGGCGGCCGCCTCGGCGAGCCCGCGCGGCAGCCGTGCCGTGTCCCCCACGACGAGTACGCGCCGCCCTTCGCTCCGGGTGCCGGGCAGGGCCTGGGAGATCCAGTGCTGCTCGTAGAACAGGCCGCCGCTCGCGCCCCGTTCGCCCTCGGGGGTCCGCTCCGCCTGCCAGGCGGCCTCGGCGGCCCGGCGCTGCGGGGTGGGCAGCCAGTACCGCTTGCCGTCGAAGGTGTACGTCGGCAGGGGGATCCGGCGCTGCGGCGCGCCCTCGTGGTAGCCGGCCCAGGAGACCGGTACGCCCGCCTCGTACGCCTTGGCCAGGGACCGGCGGATCATGTCGCCGTCGTGGTCGTCGCGGAAGGTGCTGCTCAGCCAGACGTGGTCGGCCTCACCGGCCGACGTCCTGGCCAGCGCGGTGAGGGCGGCCGAGGGTCCGAGCTCGACGAAGACGTGACGCCCGCGCTGGTCGACCGCCTGCACACCGGCCTCGAACCGCACCGGTTCGAGCAGATGCCGGATCCAGTACTCCGGGTCCGCCATCTGCCGTCCGCGCGCCACGCGTCCGGTCACATTGGATACGACGGCCATGGTCGGGGTGCGGAACTCGACGGTGTCGAGCACCTCACGGAACTCGTCGACGATCTCGGTCATCAGCGGCGAGTGGTAGGGCACCGCGCCCCGCAGCGGGGTGACCTTGACGCCGCGTTCGGTCAGGCGGCGGCCCGCGTCGGCCAGCGACGCGTCGCCGCCGGTGAGCAGGCACTGGCCGGGGCCGTTGACGGCGCCGATCGACAGGTCGGGGTAACGCTCGATGAGCGGGGCGACTTCGGTGGCCGGTGCGCCGACCGCCGCCATGCCGCCCTTGTCGCGCAGCGCCTCGCTCAGCCGTCCGCGGGCGGCCACCAGCCGGGCCCCGTCTTCGAGCGAGAAGAGACCGGCCACCGCGGCCGCGGCGAACTCGCCCAGGCTGTGGCCCATCAGCACGGAGGGGCGCACGCCCCAGGACAGCCACAGCCGGGCCATCGCGTATTCAAGGCTGAACAGCGCGGGCTGGAGGTACCGGGGCTCGTGGACGCGCTCGGGCGCCTCGCACTCGCCGCGGACCAGCTCGCCGAGGGGCACGCCGAGCAGCGGGGTCAGGATGCCGTCGCACTCGTCGAGGGCGGCGCGGAAGACCGGGTACTGGCGGTGGAGCGCGGCGCCCATGCCGGGGTACTGCGTGCCCGTGCCGGAGAAGAGGAACGCCACCTTCGGGACGCTCGCCGAGCCGCCGCCGCGGGTGGTGCCCGCCGCCAGCGAGGCGGCGCGCCTGCCCAGCGCCCGGACCGCGTCGTCCCGGTCGCCCACCACCTCGGCGATCCGGTGACGGAAGTGCGCGCGCCCGGTGTTGGAGGTCCGGCACAGATCGGTGAGCGGGGTGTCGGGGTGCCGGTCCAGGTGGTCGAGGTAGCGCTCGGCGAGCCGCCGCAGCGAGGTGCGGCTCTTGGCGGACAGGGTGAGTACGGCGCTGGGGCGCCCGTCGGCATCTGCCGCGCCGTCGTCCGCGCCGGTCTCGGCCGGCGCCTCCTCGAGGACGACGGAGGCGATCGTGCCCGTCACCCCGAAGCCGTTCACCATGGCGCGGCCGGTGCCCGTGCCGGGCCAGGGGCGGCACTCCGTCGGGACGGTGACGGGCGCGTCGTCCCAGGCGATGCGCCGGGAGGGGGTGACGAGGTTCAGGTGCGGGAAGACCGTACGCTCCCGCAGTTGGAGCGCCGCCTTGATGATCGAGCCGACACCGGCCGCGCCCTCCATGTGGCCGATGTTCGTCTTCAGCGACCCCACCACCACGGGCCGGGCGCTGGTGTGCGAAAGGGCGAACACGTCGCTGATCGCGTCCATCTCGGTGGGGTCGCCGAGCGCGGTGCCGGTGCCGTGCGCCTCGACGTACTGGATGTCGCCGGGTTCGAGGCGGCAGCGGGCCAGGGCGGAGCGCATCACCTGTTCCTGGGCGGCGCCGTTGGGGGCCACGAGGCCCGCGCTCTCGCCGTCCTGGCCGACCGCGGAGCCGCGGATCAGGGCGTGGACGGTGTCGCCGTCGCGCCGTGCGTCGGACAGCCGCTTGAGGACGAGTACGCCGCAGCCCTCGGCGCGGGCGTAGCCGTCGGCCCGCTCGTCGAAGGTCTTGCACTGCCCGTCGGCGGAGAGCACGCCGCCCAGGGACAGGATGGTGTGGTTGTGCGCGTTGTGGATGACGTTGACGCCCCCGCTGAGCGCGACCCCGCACTCGCCGCCGCGCAGGGCCTGCACGGCCAGGTGGGTGGCGGTCAGCGACGAGGAGCAGGTGGTGTCGACGGTCATGCACGGTCCGCGCAGCCCGAGGAAGTACGACAGGCGGCCCGAGACCGCGCTGTGGGTGAGTCCGGGCGCGAGGTAGCCGTCGACGTCGGCGGGGGCGAGGTCGGTGGACTCGAAGATGTAGTCGAGTGTGGTGACGCCCATGAACACGCCGGTGTCGCCGTGCCGCAGCGAGGTGGGATCGATGCCCGCGTGCTCCAGCGCCTCCCAGGCCGTCTGGAGGGCCAGCCGCTGCTGCGGGTCGATGTAGGGGGCCTCTTTGGGCGAGACCGAGAAGAAGGCGGCGTCGAAGCGGTCGACGTCGCGCAGGAAGCCGCCGCGCGGCCAGTCGCCGCCGTCCTCTCCGCCGCCTCCGCCACCTCCGGAGTTTTCCTCCTCCAGGGCAGACCCGTCCGGGGCCATCTGGCGACGCTCACCGGCCGGCAGGGGCCCGATGCCCGAGCGTCCCTCGCGCAGGAATTGCGCGAACGTGTCGGCGTCATTGTTCCCGCCCGGAATACGCAGCCCCATGCCGACGATGGCTATGGGTTCGTATTTCTCGCGTTCGAGTGCGGCGAGCGCTTCCTCCTTCCGTCGCAGATCGGCGAGTACGGCAGCCAGCTCGGCCGCCGTCGGGTTCAATGCGTCCGACATTTATTCCCTCCGGTCAGGAAGTGTGGTTCACGCGCAGAGGTGGTCTATCAACTGACCGGCGGTCGGGTGACCGAAAAGAGCGGCCGTCGAAATCTCACACTCCAGTTTCTTCTCCAGGGAAAGCTTCACCTCACTCAGTCTCAGCGAGGTCATCCCCAGGTCGAGGAAGCCCGCGTCCAGGGGGAACTCGTCCTGCGGGGTCATGAAGAGAGCGCTTCTGAACTCCCCCACGACCAAGGTCTCCACGAGCTCCCGACGCTCGTGCTCCGGCAGGAGCCTCAGCTCCTCCATGGCGGGAAAATCATGCGACACCCACGTCACCGCCTCTCTGCGAATCGACTGCTGACCGAAATCGAAACAGCCGTTCCTGATAGTGACCTGATAGCCGACTGATGACTCCTGATGACGGCCGACGCATCTCTGCGGGTTGGTTTATCCACGCCGAATCGGTGTTATGTTTCCGGCATGAACGAAAATGAATTCGATCTGGTCGATGAATTAGACAGGACACTCAAGACGCTGGGCCTCTCGCGCCATGACGCGGTCAGCGACCTCGTCGTGCGCAGTCAGGACCCACTGGTGCCGTCCACCATCCGGCTGGGCTCGGCCATGGGCATAGCCCTGCTGTCCTCCGCCGTCGGTGCCGCACAGATCTGGCAGGCCGCGACAGGGCGCCGGCAGCGCCTTGGCCTGGACCTCGGGCAGGCGCTGCACCAGCTCACGCCCTACCTCGGCGGCGGCAACACCCTGAACGGCTACGGCTCGAACATGGGCAGCGTCCTCGGCCTCGACGGCGCCCCCGCCCCCGCCCTGTGGGACCTGTACCGCACCGCGGACGACCGCTGGGCGATCCCGATCGCCTGTTACCCGCACACCCGCGACACCTTCCTCGACCTGCTCGGCACCGCGCACACCCGCGAGCACATCGGCGCGGCCATCGCGGGCCGGGTCTCCTGGGAGCTGGAGGAGGAGGCGGCCACCCGTGGGGTGCCCCTGGCGATCGTCCGCAGCAGGGAGGAGTTCCTCGCGCACCCCCAGGGCCGGGCGGTTCTCAGCGAACCCCTCGTGGCCGTCGAGCGGGTGGGCGACGCCCCGCCGCGTCCGCTGCCGGCCGGTGACCAGCCGCTGTCCGGTCTGCGCTCCTTGCAGTTCACCCATGTCTTCGCGGGCACCGCGGCCGGCCGGGTCCTCGCCGAACAGGGCGCCGACGTCCTGCACGTGTGCGAGCCGAACGCCTTCGACCACGACCTGTGCTGGAACGAGACGGGCGTCGGGCTGCGCTCCGCCCGGCTCGCCCTGGACGCCGGCGGCGACGGCCGCCGCACCTTCGACGAACTGCTGCGCGGCGCGGACGTCTTCGTGCACAACCACCGGCCCGCCAAAATGGCCCGGCTCGGCCTGACCCCCGAGGAGTGCGCCGAGATCTCCCCCGGCATCATCCACGTATCCGTACGCTGCTACGGCCACAGCGGACCCTGGCAGGACCGCGGCGGCTTCGACCAGCACGCCCAGGCCCTGACCGGCGTCAACTGGAGCGAACGGCAGGACGGACGCCCCCAACTGCCGCCCGGCCGCATGCTCAACGACTACCTGGCCGCCTATCTCGCCGCCGCCGGCGTGATGAGCGCGGTGCTGCGCCGCGCCCGCGAGGGCGGCAGCTACCGGGTCCGGGTCTCCCTGGCCGGTGTCGCCAACTGGGCCTGGCAGCTGGGTACGTTCACGCGCACGGAGTCCGAGCGGCTGCTGCCCCCGACTCCGCTGCCGCCGCCCCGCCGCCTCACCCGGACCACCCCGCTCGGCGACCTGTCCCTGGTCGCCCCGCCGGTCAGCCTGAGCGAGACCCCGCCCGCCTGGCGCGGCCAACTCCTGGTCCCCCGCGGCTCGTCGCAGCCGCGCTGGTACGACGACCGGGCGGCCTGACACCCCGCGCCCACGACCGCCACGCCCTCCTCACCCCCGTCCCCGCCCAGCCCGGCCCGTCCATGCATCACCCACCCCGCGCCGACCCCACACCCGTCGGCCCCGGCCAAGGAGCCCTCACATGTCCCGCATCCCCTGCCTCGACACCGAGGCCCTGCCCGAAGCCCTGCGCTCCCTCAGCCAGGGACGCATCATCAACGTGTACCGGATGCTCGGTCACGCGCCCCGGTCCGTCACGCAGATAGCCCGCCTGGGCGCCGCGCTCTTCGCCGACGCCAGCCTCAGCGCGACGGACCGCGAACTGCTCATCCTCACCTACGCCACCGTTTTCGAGGCCGAGTACGAGTGGGCGCAGCACGTCCCCATCTCCCGCGCCGTGGGCGTCACGGACGCACAGCGCGAGGCCGTGCGCCACACGCGGTACGACGCCGAGGTCTTCACCCCGGCCCAGCAGGCGCTCCTGGACTTCGCCGCGGCCGCGGCCGCCTCACCCCTCGTGGACGACGCCCGCCACGCGGCCGTGGCCGCCCACTACACGGAGGAACAGATCGTCGAGACCCTCGTCCTGGCGGGCTTCTACTACTTGTTGGCCCGTGTCTGCACCGTCCTGGACGTCGAGATCGACGCGCCGGAGACCGACGAGCTGGTGCGCATGGCACAGACGATGCACAGCCACTGATCCCGGGGCGGCGCAACGGCGGCCACCGACCGGACCGGACACGTGAAGTGACGGGTCGATGACTTTGCGTAGTACCCTGACTTGCCGTCAGCGTCCCGGCCGGACACGTCTCGTCGGCCTCTTCCGAAGGAAATCCTCATGCGTCGCACTCTCGTAAGCGCCTGCGCCGTTCTGTCGGCATTCGCGGCCTCGGTGCCGGCCACCGCCATGGACCGGGCGCAGGCGGCCCCCAGGGCCGCGCAGTGCGGAAGCCACAAGGCCGCCTGGGTCGGCACCTACAAGCACGCGACGCAGCGCGGCACCTTCGAGTTCCGGAAGAACGGCACGGCCACCCTCACCTCACGTAGCGGAGAGGTACGCGCCTTCACGTTCCGGGTGGTCGAGTACGCGAACGACGGCTGGCGCGCCCGCCTCTCGTTCGCCGACAACGGCCGGCGCCTGGCCGACCTCGTCCCCCGGTGCGACTCCCGGCAGGTGCCGGCTCGCGTCAGCCGGTTCGACATGCTCGGCCGGGCGGACTTCGTGCGCGCCTGAGTCCCGGGCCGTCGCTTTTCGGCCCTTGCCGGGCGCGTGCCGCCCGGCCGGGCGGTGATCGCGCAGAGTACTCCGTATGACGACACCCTCGGAGCTGCTCCGCTCCTTCGCCCGCACCCGCGCCTCGCTCGACGGGGAGGAGGTCACGTACTGGTGGTCCGGAGACGTGTACTCCTGGGCCCCCGACGAGCCCTACCAGCACGTCTTCGGCTTCGAAGGGCTGAACGTCGCGCGCCTGGTCCAGGACGCCGAAGCCGGCCCCGACGCCTACCAACTGCTCACCCGCGAGGCCGGCTTCTATCTGGACCCCACCAGCCGCGAGATCCTGGAGACCTGGCGGGACCTGCCCGTGGTGCACATATGGAACGACCCGGCGAACCAGAGGTGGCGCCCCTTTCCGATCCCGACGACCGAGCTCGGCGGACAGGTCTGCTTCAGCCTGGAGATCCCGCTCGCCTATCCTTCGCCGCTGCCGGTGGCGCAGTATCCCGTGCACTCGGGCGGCGACACGTACAAGGCCCTTGAGCTCTTCCAGTTCTTCGCCGAGCGCGCCGACCTGGCCGGCCCGGCGCCGAGCGTGCCGGCCACCATGTCGTGGAGCCGGATGTCGCCGTGGCTCCCGTGGATGGCCCGCGGTCAGCGGCCCGGCGGCCTCACCTTCCACTGCCGGGGCCGCAAGCTCGGCTCGTACGCCGAGGTGCCCGAGCGGACCCGGGCCTACGTCGCCGGGCGCCACCCGGAGTTCGCCCGGGCACCGGAGAAGTGGAGCGAGCCGAACGAGACCAGCTGGACGTACTTCCGCAAGCTCCACCCGCCGAAGTAGCCGCCCGCCCCCGGCTCAGGCCGTCCTGAGGTCACCGTTGACGCGGACGCCCTCCGTCCTGCCGGGGGTGACGACGACGAGTTCGTAGTCGTGCCGGGTGCCGGGCTGCCACTGACCGCCGGCCAGGGACACGGTGGCGACGTTGGGTACGGGCCCGCTGGTCCAGTCGAGAGGGCCGGCGATGGTGTCCAGGCGGCTGCGGCTCAGGGCGGCGGCCACGGACCGGCGGTCGGTGGGGTCGTCGGCGGTCGTCAGTGCGTGCGCGGCGACCTCGAACAGGGCGTGGGCGAGGCCGAGAGGCTGCGACCACTGTCGTCCTGTCGTCTGCTCGTACGTCTCGGCGAGTTGGGCCGCGGTGGTTCCGTCGAGGGACGAGCGATAGGGGTGGGCCGGGGTCCAGTACACGAGGGTGGCCACGTCGGCCTGGGCGGACTGGCGGCCGCTGACGGCGGGGGACGGCGGGTAGGCCAGCCATCGTGAGCAGGTGATCAGGCGGGGCTGCCAGCCGCTCTCGGCGGCCTGGGCGCGGAAGAGCGCCAGGTCCTGGCCGGTGGCCGCGCTGGTGACGAGGGTGGCGCCGGCGTCCCGGAACGCGGTGATGTGCCGGTCGAGGTCCACGGCCGGCTCCTGGTAGGGCCCGGGCTCCACCAGCCGGTGTCCCCGCGCGCGGGCGGCCGGTGCGAATCCGTGCCGGGGGTGGCGTGACCAGGCGCCCTGCGGGCCGTCGTTCCACAGGCAGCCCACCGTCTGGCGTCCTGCCCCGCCGGCCTGTGCCCACAGGTCGGCGAAGGTCTCGGCGATGTCGTCCAGTCCCCAGCAGAAGTGGTACGTCCAGTCGAAGGGGCGCGCCGGGTCCCCTCCTCGCCCGTAGTAGTAGACCTGCCAGGGGAAGGTGCTCGACAGGCACGGCACTCCGATGATCTCGCAGGTGTCCGCGACGGCCGGCAGGACCTGGGTTCCGGCCAGGGTCACGATGATCGCGGCGTTCTCGTCCTGAACGAGTTCTTTCACCGCCTGCCGTGCGCCGTCGGCGGACGAACGGCTGTCCCGGCCCACCAGCCGGATGCGGAAGCCGCGGGGGCCCGCCGCCGCCAGTTCTGGTGCCAGCAAGGTCATGGCGAAGTCCAAGGGGTCGCCAAGACTGGTCAGCCGTCCGGTGCGGGCGACGACGACCCCTACCGTGAGGACCCGCTCTCGTCCGCCGCTGCTATCGCTGTCGTTCATCCTGTGTCCTCGCTGTGTACGAACCGTCCGAGCCGACACTCCCCAGCGATCGGCGGGCGCAAGAGGGCCGAACGAGTGATGCGAGGCGGTGCCCCGACGCGGCGGCCGATCGGGCGCGACGGGAGTGAAAGCGCGGGCCCTGGGCACTCGCGGGGAGAGGAAAACGACGCACACCCCGGCCCGGCAAAGAAGCGGCCGGGCGAGTTCCACGAGGAAAGGTGTCATCCGTGTCGCAGGTCGAGGAATCCATCGAAGTCAACGTGCCGGTCCGTACGGCGTACAACCAGTGGACCCAGTTCGAGACGTTCCCCGAGTTCATGGAAGGCGTGCAGCGGATCGAACAGCGCACCGACACGCTCACTCACTGGGTGACGAAGATCGACGGTGTGGAGCGGGAATTCGACGCCACGGTCACCGAGCAGATCCCGGACGAGCGCGTGGCATGGACCACGGTCGACGGGCAGGCCAGGCAGGCGGGCGTCGTCACCTTCCACCGCCTGGACGACGCGCGTACGAAGGTCATGCTGCAAATGGAGTACGCACCCGAGGGCCTGGCCGAGACGGTCGGGGACAAGCTCGGCTTCGTCAAGCGTCAGGTCGCCGGTGACCTCGGGCGGTTCAAGAAGTTCATCGAGCAGCGAGGCGGTGTGGAGACCGGCGCCTGGCGCGGCGAGGTCTGACCGCCCGCGCCTGTCGGCCGCATACGTGAGGGGCCCGTCCGCGCTGTACGCGGACGGGCCCCTGTGTCGAGCGCCGGGCAGGCCTTGCACCTGCATTTCCCCGCAGGAAGCGGGGCGTCTTTCCTTGGACCACCGACGCATCGCCGGCCACCGCGAGTCGCGGCGACCAGTTCAAGATCCACTATAGCGCAGCCACGGGTCCGCGCGGCCCCTCCCGCCCGAAGCGTCGGATTTGCCGGTTTTTCCGGTGCGGCCTAATTTTGCGTGGATACAGCTTTTTCTCGGCGGACAAGAGGAGAAAAGCTCCATGGTGAAAGGCCTTCCGCGTGGAAAGGCCCGGCAGCCTCGTGGGCCGGAGGCGGACACGGCGCGCTCGTCACGTGCCGCGACGGACCGTATGGCCCGTACGTTGCTGCGCCGCCGGAAGAAGGCGCTCAGTGCCGAGGATGTGATGGTCTCGGACCGTCCCAAGGTGCGGCGCGCGGTGACAGCCGCCGCGCTCGGCAACACCATGGAGTGGTTCGACTTCGGCGTCTACGCCTATCTGGCGGGCACGATCGGCAAGGTCTTCTTCCCCTCCAGCTCGCCGGGCGCCCAAGTCGTCGCCACCTTCGCCACGTTCGCCGCGGCGTTCCTCGTCCGGCCCCTCGGCGGGCTCGTGTTCGGGCCGCTCGGTGACCGCATCGGCCGGCAGCGGGTGCTCGCCGCCACCATGATCATGATGGCTGTGAGCACTTTCGCGGTCGGCTTGCTGCCCACGTACGCCTCGATCGGGTTCGCCGCCCCGCTGCTGCTCCTCCTGTGCCGACTGGTCCAGGGCTTCTCCACCGGCGGCGAATACGCCGGTGCCACCACCTACATCGCCGAGTACGCGCCCGACCAGCGGCGCGGATTCCTCGGCAGCTGGCTCGACTTCGGCACCTTCATCGGCTACTCGCTGGGCTCCGGCCTGGTCACCGTCCTCACGCTGACGCTCGGGACGGACGGCCTCGAGAGCTGGGGCTGGCGCATTCCCTTCTTCGTCGCGGGGCCGCTCGGACTCATCGGCCTGTACATGCGCGTGAAGCTGGAGGAGACGCCCGCGTTCCAGCAGGAGGCGGCGTCCGCCGCGGCCGAGCGGGAAGCCGTCCATGAGCGGGGGGAGAACGACCCCGTCGAGCAGGCCCGCCAGTCCGGCAAGGGCCGCCTCAAGGAGATCTTCACGCGCCACTGGCAGGCGGTCCTGATCTGCATGGGGCTGGTACTGCTCTACAACGTCACGAACTACATGGTGACGTCGTATCTCCCCACCTTCATGACGGTGACGTTGGGAGAGAGCGACACGACCGCGCAGCTGCTGGTGCTCGGCACCATGCTGCTGGTGGCGCTCGCCATCACCACCGTGGGCCGCAGTTCGGACCGGTGGGGCAGGCGCCCGATGTTCATGGCCGGCAGCATCGCCCTGATCGTGCTCGCCGTCCCGGCGTTCCTGCTGATCCGGAAGGGCGGCATCCTGATGCCCGCCTTCGGCTGCGCGATCCTCGGTCTGCTCCTGGTCTGCTTCGCGGGCACGGCCGCGGCCACGCTGCCCGCCCTGTTCCCCACACGTCTGCGCTACGGCGCCCTGTCGATCTCGTACAACATCTCCGTCTCCCTCTTCGGCGGCACCACCCCGCTGCTCGCCTCCTACCTGGTCGACTCCACCGGCAACACGCTGGTCCCCGCCTTCTACCTGATGGTTGCGGGCGCGATCGGCCTGCTGTCGACGTTCTTCCTGCACGAGACGGCCGGACGGCCGCTGCGCGGCTCCGGGCCCATGGTGGAGACGCACGGCGAGGCCCGCGAGATGGTGGCGCGCAGCCGGGCGGAGGCGGGGCGTCACGCGCGTGACGTGTGGCTGCGCCTGTGGCATCCGCGTGGCGGGCGGCACCACGGCAAGGGTTCCGGCGGGCGTGAGGACTGACGGGGAGTGGCTCGCCCCTCACGCTCGCCGACGCGCCCTCGCACCTACGCGGTGGCCCGGCCCTCCCCTCCCCCGCCGATCCGCCATTCCTGACCGCGTTCGGGGCTGCGCTCCCAGAACTCCGCGAGAGCCCCGTCGGCCGTGACCGGCGGGCGGATCCCCACGTACTGGCGCAGGAAGTGGTTGCTGAGCGCGTACACGCCCGGGCTCTGTTCCTCCATGGACCACCTCTGGTACGGGTAGCCGTCGCACGTGGCCTGTTTGGCCTGGCTTCCGTTGGCTCCGTTCGTGTCCCGTGTCGCCATCAGGCACTTGTCGCTGTTCACGTTGACGATCGCGACGCTTCCGCCGCCCAGCACCACGATGCGCCAGGTCTCGTCGGCGCTGCCCGAACAGGTCCGCTGCACGGCCCATGCCAGTTCCGCGTGGCCCGCGTCGCGCATCCCCAGGCAGTTCCCGCTCGCGGAGTTCACGATCGTGGTACGCCACTCGTGCGGCGGCCGGCGCTGCTGGAACCGGATGCCCGCCGCGCCCGCGCAGGTCAACTGCCGCAACTCCGCACGGTCGGCCGTCGACGCGTCCGCGATGCCCACGCAGGCGCGCGGGCTCGCCGTCACCGGCTGGAGCCAGGCGCCCTCCCCGCTGTCCACCATGCGGAAACTGGCACCGGGTTGATCCCCGCACCTGCCCTGCCGGACCGGCGCGCCGTCAGCGGGGCCGGAGTCCGCGACGGTCATGCACAGTCCGCTGGAGCCATTGACGACGTGCACCAGGTCCGACCCCATGGGCGACTGTCGCAGGGTCCACAGGGCCCCGCGCTTTCCCGCGCAGTTGCGCTGGCGCACCGGTTCGCCGCTCTCCGCCGAGCCGACCTCCAGGCACATTCCGCTGTGCAGCGCGACGATGTTGATGTCGGCGCCGCCGTCGGCCGCGGGCGCGGCACGGTCCCCGGCGGCCGCCGGGCCCGCCGAGACGGTGGAGGCCGCCAGTATGCCGCAGGCGATCCAGGCGGCCATGGAAGCCCACCTGGACGGCGTCCTCCCGTGCTCGTACGTCTGTCGGCGCATCTGTACGTCCCTTCCTCGGCTCCGTCGGCTTCGTCGGCCCGGAACGATCCCGGACGGACGCGGAGCGTAGAGGAGGGCGTTGACGGGACGCTGACACCGTCTGTTCCGCGAGGGCTGGAACGTGGCGGTCGAAGAAGCGGCCGCTGAAGGTCCAGCCGTGGATCAGGACCAGTGGTCTGCCGGCTCTGGCCGGAGGGCGCCGGTGGCGTCGATGAACTTGGTCAGTACCGGGACCCGGGATGCCGGTCTTGCCGAGGCGGCGGGCGATGGCCTGGCCGCCGAACACCAGGGGTTTGGCCGTCACCGTCAGCCGCAGCGGGTACAGGGCGGCGCCGGGGTCGCTCACAGGATCGGCTGTCCACCGATGACCGCGATCCGGGCCCCGGAGACGTAGCTCGCTTCGTCCGAGGCGAGCATGACGTGGACCGGTGCCCGCTCCGCCGGCTGGCCCGGCCGCCCGAGGGGGACCTGGGAACCGAAGCTCTCCACCTGCTTGGTCGGCATGGTGGAGGGGACGAGCGGCGTCCAGATGGGTCCCGGCGCCACGCTGTTGGCGCGGATGCCTTTGGCGCCGAGCATCTGCGACAGGGAGCCGACCATGTTCGCGATGCCCGCGCCTGCTGCCGGCGGGGCTGGGACATGGTGGCGCCTGGGATTCGATCGGACGGACCGGAGGCGCACGACCCGTGCTCACCTGCCGACCGACGGCTCGCCATGGGAGCAGCTCGACCGTCGTGGGGGCCGCCGAGACCAGGGCCAGGACGTGGCTCCCGGGGACGGCCGTGAGCAGCGCGGCGCCGATCGATTTCGGCATCGCCCCCGGACCGAACTGCGCGCCGCGCAACTGTCCGTGCTGCGGGGCGTCAGCCGTGCCACGGACGAGCCAGTCCCGCGGGCGGGCGCGGTTCGGTCACCGGACTGCACGGGCGGGTGCCGCTACTCGTCCGCGCCCGCGGTGATGAAACCCGACTCGTACGCCGTGATGACGGCCTGGACGCGGTCGCGCGCGCCGAGCTTCGCCAGTACCGCGCTCACGTGCGTCTTGACCGTCTCGGTGCCCAGGTGCAGCTCGGCGGCGATCTCCGCGTTCGTCAGGCCGCGCGCGACGGCCCGCAGCACCTGGCCCTCGCGTTCGGTGAGCGCGGCCTTGGCCAGTGCGCTGCGCGCCGACGCGTTGCCGTGCGCGGCTGCCAGGGAGCGCAGCGCGGGCGGGAAGAGCAACGACTCGCCCTCGGCGACGATCCGTACGGCGTGCACGATCTCGGTGGGCCTGGCGCGCTTGAGGAGAAACCCGTCGGCGCCGGCGCGCAGCGCCCCGTAGACGTACTCGTCCTCCTCGAACGTGGTGATGACGAGGATCCTCGGCGGGTCGGCGACCGTCCGCAGCACGGCCCGGGTCGCCTCGATGCCGTCCATCAGCGGCATGCGTACGTCCATGGCGACGACGTCCGGCTTCAATTTCCCCACCAGGGGAATGACGGCGGCGCCGTCCGCCGCCTCGCCGACGACCTCGATGTCGGGCTGCGCCTCCAGGATGGCGCGCAGTCCGGCGCGTACGAGCGCGTCGTCGTCGACGAGCAGGACGGTGATCGGCATGTGGATCACTGTAGCGGCAGGCTGACGTGCACCCGCCACACGTCGGTTGCGCACCTCCAACTCCGGCCAGCTGTCGAGGACTTCGACGCGTACGCTCACCGGAACCGGGCCCGCGTGCCGCAGTACGTTGGTGAGGCACTCCTGAAGCATGCGGTAGCCCTCGCGCGAGACCGGGCCGGGCACGGCGCCGAGGTCCCCGCCGATGTGGGCGTTCACGGCGGCCCCGGGGCCGCGCGCCGACTCCACCAGCCGTCCGGCGTGCGTGAGCGTGGGCCGCTGCGCCGTCGGGTCGGCGTCCTCGCGCAACAGCCTGAGGACGCGGTGCAGTTCGGTCAGCGCCTCGCGTCCGGTGTCCTCGATGGCGGCCAGTGACCGGTCGGTGAACTCCGGTGTCCCGGCCGCGCGCGCCGCGCCCGCCTGCACGACGGCGATGGTGAGCGCGTGCCCGATGATGTCGTGCAGTTCACGGGCGAGCCGGGTGCGCTCCAGCAGCCGCTCGGTCAGCTCCTCCAGTTCCGCGAGCCGCTCCGCCGGGGACGGGCCGAGGAGCCGGGGCGCGAGGCCGGCCATCAGCGTGCCCGCGCCCCGGACGACGGCTACCAGCGCGGCGCCGGACACGGGGGCCAGCAGCGGGTACCACCAGCCCCATCGGCCGGGCAGCGGCATCGGCGCGGGCCCGAACGGCGGCCACAGGGACGGCATCAGGAGCCCCAGTGTCAGCCCGACGCCGTTGAGCGTGACGACGGTGACCCCGAAGCCGAGCCACAGCCGCAGGGTCAGCCAGACGAACACCCGCCACCGGTCGCCCCACGGGTCCGAGGGCGAGCCGGCGATCTCCGGCGCCGGGTGCTCGTGCGGTGCCTGCGGTCCGGGGTAGCGGAGCAGCCGGGCCTGCATCGTCTCGGCGACCCGGGTGCCGGGGACGAACGCGGCGAGCGCGAGCAGCGGGAGCGGCGCGAAGAGCAACAGCTGCCACATGCCCGCGCTGGGGTCCGCGAGGCCGGGGAAGGCGACTTTCGACCACCCCGACGGCGGCCACCGCGCCCATGAAGAGGTGCAGCCACCGGGTGTACGTGACCGCGCGCGACACGGTCCGCGGCAGCCGATGGAGACGCTTCATGAAGGCCGTGATCCCAGCGGGGCAAGGCAGTTGCCTCCCCCGCGTGGGGGAGGACTTTCCCTCCGCCGGGGGAAGCGGGCGCCTGGCCGCGAACGGCAGTGTCGTCACCATGACAGCCATCGATGTGAAGGACCTGAGCAAGGTCTACGGACAGGTGCGGGCGGTCGACCACCTCACCTTCTCCGTACCACCATGCGTCTGATCCTCGGCCTCGACCGCCCGAGCTCCGGCACGGCGACGATCGGCGGCCGGCCGTTCACGCGGCTGGACGAGCGCCGCATGGTTCCCGCACCGCCCAGTCACCTCCTGGCTCTCGCCGCGAGCAACCGCATTCCCGCGGCCCCGCTCGGCGACCCTCAGGTGCTGCTCCTCGACGAGCCGTCGAACGGCCTCGACCCCGAGGGCATCATCTGGATCCGTGAGCTCATGCGCCGCCTGGCGCGGGAGAACCGCGCCGTGCTGGTCTCCAGCCATCTGATGGGCGAGACGGCCTCCTTCGTCGACCACCTGATCGTCCTCGGCAAGGGCAGGCTGTTGGCGGACACACCGACGAAGGACTTCATCGCGGCCCGGATCAAGGCACGTGTCCGGGTCGTACGACGGAGCCCGCCCGCCTGCGTCAGGTGCTGCTGCGGCACGGCCACACTCCCGTCGATGCGGACGACGGACGCATGCTGATCGACGGCGCCCGGATCGAGGCCATCGGTCCGCTGGCCGCCCAGGAAGGCATCGCCTTGCTCGAACTCGCTTCCGAGGAGGCCACGTTGGAGCAGGCGTACCTCGATCTCACCTCCACCGCGACGGAATTCTCCACCCGAGCCCCGCAGGAGGCCTGACCATGTCCACCGCGGCCGTACTCCGCTCCGAGTGGATCAAGATCAGGACCCTGCGCGGCACCGCGTGGTCGCTGCTGGCCGTCTTCCTGCTCACGGCCGGCTTCGCCGTGGCGGCCAACGCGGCGCTCGGCGACTCCGAGGCGGACAGCGCCGACTTCGACGCGCTCTTCTCCGTCTTCCTCGGTCTCAACCTCGGCCAGATCGCGGCGATCTCCTTCGGCACGATGGCCATGTCGTCCGAGTACCAGGGCGGAGCCATCCACGCGTCGCTGACGGCGGTGCCGAACCGGAGCCTGTTCTACGCGGCGAAGCTCGCGAACGTGGCAGGGCTCGCCCTGGTGATGGGCCTGGTGACGACGTTCGTGTCGTTCCTCGGCGGCAGCGCCTTCCTGGGCGACGCGGCGCTGAGCCTCGGCGACGGGGACGCGCTGCGCGCCCTCGCGCTGATGGCGCTCTTCGCGGCCGGCCTGACGGCGGTGCTGCGCAGCGGCCTCGCCGTGCTCAGCATCCTGATCCCGTTCATCCTCATCGTCTCCATGATCCTGGGCGAGACGTCGGGTTCCCTCGCCGACTACCTCCCCGACCGTGCCGGCCAGCAGGTGCTGTACGTGGACCCGCCGAGCGACCTCGCGCCCTGGGCGGGTCTCGGGGTGACGGCGCTGTGGACGGGCGCGGCGGTGCTTGCGGGGTGGTGGTCCCTGAGACGCAGGGACGCGTGACCCCTTTACCGGGTCGCGTTTGCGGGCCTCACCGAAGGAAGTCGGCGAGTGCGGAGGCCAGGGCTTCGGGTGCCTGTTCGGCGACATGGTGCCCGGAGTCGATGCCGTGCCCGCGGACGTCCGTCGCCCACCGGCGCCAGATCGCGAGGGGATCGCCGTAGAGGTCCTCCAGGTCGTCCTTGAGCGACCAGAGAACCAGCGCCGGGCAGTCGACGCGTGTGCCGGCCTCCCGGTCGGCTTCCTCGTGCCGCCGGTCGATGGTGAGACCGGCGCGGTAGTCCTCGAGCATCGCCCGCACCACGTCGGGGTCGCGGGTGGCCCGCCGCCACTCGTCGTGGTTCTCCACCCCCATGACCTCCGGATCGCCGCGGTACCAGCTGTCGGGGTCGGCGGTGATGACCCGTTCGGGGATGTCCGGCTGCGCGAAGAAGAACCAATGCCACCACTGCGTGGCGAACTCGGCGGTGACGCGCGACAGATGCTCCGTCAGCGGCAGACAGTCCAGGAACGCCACTCGCGAGACGGCGTCGGGGTGGTCGAGCACGAGGCGCAGCGCCACGCTGCCTCCGCGGTCGTGTCCGGCCAGCGCGAACCGCGGGTGCCCGAGGCGGCGCATGACGGCCACCACGTCACCGGCCACGGCGCGCTTGGAGTAGCCCGCGTGATCCGCCGTGAACCGCGGCCCTCTGGAGCGTCCGTAGCCGCGCAGGTCCGGGCAGACGACCGTGTGACCGGCCGCCACGAGCCGTGGCGCGACCCGGTGCCACGTGGCCGACGTACGGGGATGCCCGTGCAGGAGCACCACCGGCGGGCCGTCTCCGCCGTACCGGACGAAGAGGGACGCCTCGCCGACTTCGACCCGCGTCTCCTGGAACCCCTCGAACACCTCGGCCTCCTCCAGCCATGGCCGGCACACCGCTTCCTGCCGCAGGTTCCTCCTCCTGCCCCGGCGGCCGAAAACCATGCGCCCGGCGGAGACAGCCGTCGGCCGGACTTCGGACCGCGGAAGCCTGCGGCGGCGTCCCGGTCCCCGGCTACCGGGTGGGGTGCGCGCGTACGTGTGCCCGCTCGCCCTGCGGGCCGAACAGGACGAGCGTTTCGACCGCGTGCCCGTCGGCCGAGCCGAGCCAGTGCGGCAGCGCCGTGTCGAACTCCGCGGCCTCGCCGGGCGACAGGACGACGTCGCGGTCGCCGACCAGGAGCCGCAGCCGTCCGTTGAGGACGTACACCCATTCGTAGCCACCGTGTGTCTGCGGCGTCGGGAGCGCCGGTTCCGGGCGGCTCGGGATCAGCATCTTGAACGCCTGTACCCCGCCGGCCCGGCGCGTGAGCGGGATGTACGTCATGCCGTGGCGGTGCACCGGCCGCAGGTGGATGCGCGGGTCGCCGGTCCGGGGGGCGCCGACGAGGTCGTCGAGGGGCACCCCGTACACGCGTGCCAGCGGCAGCAGCAGTTCCAGGGTCGGCCGTCGCCCGCCGCTCTCCAGCCGGGACAGCGTGCTTTCCGAAGTCCCCGTCGCCGTCGACAGGTCGGCCAGGGTCAGCCCGCGCTGCTTCCGCAGGGCGCGCAGGCGGGGCCCGACCGCGTCCAGCACCTGATCCGTCTCGCCCGCCACGCCGCCCGATCATGCCATAACGGCAATTTTCCGTGCTCAACAGTCCGTGGGTGCTCGACAGTCCTCGCGAAGGAGAGAGAAGAAGAGAGGGAGGGAGAAGAGATGACCGCTCAAGACAGGGCCGACGACTCCTGGGACGAACTGCCCGCGGTACGGCACTGGCCCCCGCCGGGTGCGCGGCCGGGGAGGACACCCTCTGGTTCGCCGCCCGCGACCGGCGGATGACGGCGGCCGACATCTCCGCCGGCGCCGTGCGGGAGTTCCAGCAGCGTGCCCGCCCGGCGGAGGACCAGCACATGGCCGACGACGGTCGCGTTGCTGCCCTCGGGGCCCGTGGCCGGCCGTTGAGGGGTGCCGGCACGTTCGAGCGACCGCTCCGAGGCGTCGGGTGCCGGTTCCTCGGCCGCTTCCGGGGGCGACGGGCAGCCGACGTCGGGGTCGCGGCTCCACGACCACGGCGCCGTGGAGCCACGGCCGACGACGAGCCGGCCGCCCGGGTGCTCCGATCCCGCGGCGGTCCGCGGCACGTGGGCGCGGTCCAGGGCGGACGGCCGGACCCCGGGGCGCGGCGATGAGCGTCGGTCGGAAACGGGACGCCGGTCCGCCGTCGACCGGCCCCGGCGAGAAGGACGTACTCACCGGCTTCCTCGACTATCTGCGCGTCTGCGCCACGGCCAAGGCCGAGGGCCTGCCGGAGACCCGGGCCCGCGCCCCCGGTGTGCCGTCGGGGACGAATCTGCTCGGGCTCGTCAGGCACCTCACCTACGTGGAGCGCCACTGGCTGCTCGGTGAGAGCGTCCGGGACTGGCAGCGACGTTCCGGCCCACCCCGGGCGACACCGCCGAGACCGTCCTCGCCGCCTACCGGGAGACCAACGCCGCGGCGAACGAACAGATCGCGTCCTGGGACGACCTCGGAGCAGCGGGCCCCCGTCCGGCCGGACACGGCAGACGAGCCCCGTCCCGTCGCTGGACACTGACCCACCTCATGGAGGAGACGGCACGTCACGCGGGCCGCGCCGACATCCTGCGGGAACTGACCGACGGCACGGCCGGGCGCTGAGCCCTGCGACGGCGCCGTCCCTCAGCCCAATTCCCGGGCCGTGAAGTGGCGTTGGTACCGCAGCCCCTCCCCCGTGCCGCGCAGCACCCAGAAGGCGTCCAGGTCCCGCTTCTTCGTGTCCAGGAAGCCGGGGGCGCCGACCACCACGTCCAGGTGCTCGTCCCCGTCGGTGTCCAGGAGTGGGCCGACGACGGTGATGTGGTTGCGGGTCGGGCCCCGGGCGGGGGCGGGGGTGTCGCTGCCCGGAACGCCCGGGCTGTCCAGGCTGGTCGCGCGCACGGCCCCGGTTTCCGCCGCGAGCAGGTCGGGGACCAGCCAGACGACGCCGTTGCTGTCGTTGGCGCCGGTCGCCGAAGTGACCAGATCGGTCCTGCCGTCGCCGGTGACGTCGCCGAGGGCGGTGCCGCCCATGCCGCCGTACTGCGTCGTGTCGGTCAGTCCCGGCGCGGGGCCGGTGCTCACCCAGTCCCGCTTGCCGCTCTCGGGTCCGGAGCGGGTGCTGAGCCGGTATCCGGCGCTCAGCTTCTTCTTTGACGCGAGGAAGCTCGCCCCGTACAGGTCGTCGATGCCGTCGCCGTCCACGTCGCCCGGCTGTCCTTCCATGCCCGGGTCCGGCCGCTCCCGGCGCTCGGGCGCCGTCAGCCCTCGGGGTCCGCCGCGCAGATAGTGCAGACCTCTGACCGTCACATCGCCGTCGCCCTCCATCCGCGGGTCGCTCCCGTGGAACCACAGTGCCAGGTCGGTGGCCTCGTCCCCGTCGAAGTCACCGGCCAGGGAGCGGGCCGGGATCGAGTCCGGCCAACGGCCGTTGGTCAGATCCTGGCGGCGGGCGGGCGCGCCGTCGCGTTTGAGGGGGCCGTACCAGACCGTGCCCTCCGGGCCCGTGGCGCCGCCCGGGACGAACAGGTCGGCGTTGCCGTCCCCGTCGAAGTCACCGGTGGCCGTCGGGCTTCTCGGCGCCCCGGCGAGCGGCTGCGGATCGCCCACGCCGCGCGGACCGCCCCAGAGCACGGTCGCTCCGCGGTGCTCGGGTGCCTGGACGAGGTCGGTGTAGCCGTCGTGGTCCAGATCGGCGCGGAACAGCCGCGTCTCCTCCGGCCCCGTCTTCGCGGCCGGCTGGGGGACCACGGTGCGCAGGCGCGGGTCCAGTCCGGCCGCCGAGCCGTACACCACCACCAGGCTCCGGCCCGCCACCATCGCCGCGAAGTCGTCGTAGCCGTCGCCGTTGAGGTCACCGGGGCGTGGGCGCGCCGAGGGCTTCCCGGCCGGCGGCCGCTCGGCCCGCGACCGGGCGGCGTGCTGCCCCTCCTTGTCGCCGCCGCCTTCGGCCGGACGATCCGCGGTGCCGCACCCTGACGCCACCAGTACGGTGGCCAGTGCCGCGGCGGCGTACGCCAGCGGACGCCCGGCGACGCGCACCGCCGTGGGCGCCGGGGTCCGAGGTCCGCGGGCCATGGCTCTGTCCCGCCCGGCCCTCGACGCCGCCACGAGCCGCGACGTCTGCGCCTTCCGTTGCCCTTGCTCCAGCCGCTTCACGGGACCTCGCACGTCACCGACGCCAAAACACACTTGACCACCGGCAGGGCGGAAAGGTTGCCGTCAGAAGCGAATCGCCCCCCGGCCGACCGCGTAGCCTCCCCGGCGGGACACGGACGGCGCCCGCGCGCACGAACAGACAGAAGGGGGTGCCCCGCCGGATCACGCAGGACACGTACGTCGCCCTGCGACCGGCAGCCCGCCGAGGCGCCACCGCCTCTCAGCATGAGTCTCAACCTTCGGGCCGAGTCCGGACGTTGGCATGGCGTCGTGTGCCTGTGAAGCCGTCGACCCGGCATCGCTGCGGCACTGGGAGTCAGCCCGCTCACGCTGACAGCGCACACGCCGGTGCGCGGCGTCGGCGTGCTCGCTCTCACGCCGACGCCGCGCACCGACGCCGCGCACCGGAGAGTCAGCTGAGCAACCGGGGTCAAGTCCTCTGTGGCCGAGCGGCAACTCCGGTCGACGCAGCGTGCGTACCTGGCACGACCGGCTCGGTGCGGCGTCAGCCCGAGCGCCCGAAGCCTCCGCTCAGTCGTCCCCCGCCGCCGCCCCGGCCGGATGCCCGCGCCGCAGCGTCAGCGTGAGCGCCAGGGCCAGGACGATCAGGCCCGCCACCCACCAGAACGTATGGCTGAAGTCCGCGGGCGTGGCGTCATGCTGGTCACCCGCCTGGCTCGTCAGCACCACGGCGAACAGGGCCGTGCCGAACGAACCGCCCACGCGTTGCAGGATGTTCACGGCCGTCGTGGCCCGCGGTATCGACGCCTTCGGCAACCCGCCCTGGAAGACGGCGGCCATCAGCGGGCCGACGCACAGGCCCACGCCCGCGCCGCGTACCGCCAGCGCGGTCAGCAGGAGCCACATCGGCGGGTCGGCGGGCAGCTGCGTGTACACGAGCGTCCCCAGTGCCAGCAGGCCGAGGCCGCCCAGCATGGCCGGCCGGGGGCCCAGCTTGTCGGCCAGGGAGCCGCCCAGGAACACCATCAGCAGCAGACCGATGCCCTGGGGCGCCACCTCAAGGCCGGCCTGGAGCGCCGAATGGCCCCTGGCCTGCTGGAAGTAGAGCGGGAAGAGATAGACCGCGCCGAAGAAGAAGCCTCCGTACACCAGCATGATCGCGGCCAGTGTCCGGAACCAGCGGGTGGAGAAGAGCCGCAGGTCGATGACCGGGGGGTGCGGGGTGGTGCGGGCGTGCACCACGTAACCCGCCAGCAGTACGGCGCCCGCGGCGACCGGGACGAGCACCGCCGTCGTGCCGTCGGCCACCCGGGAGACGCCGAAGACCAGCAGGGCGAGGCCCGGGGAGAGCATCAGCAGGCCCCTGAGGTCGAGGCGTGCCTCGCGCTGGGGCTCGTCGGGCGGCAGGAGCCTGGCCGCCAGTACACCGGCGATCAGGCAGATGGGCAGGTTGAGGTAGAAGATCCAGCGCCAGGTCGTCGTCTCCACCAGCAGGCCGCCCAGGGTCGGGCCGATCACTGAGGCGAACTGGGTGGGAATGGTCACCAGGGCCATGATCCGGCCCACCCGGGACGGCCCAGCCGCGCGGGCCAGGACGGCCTGGGCTATCGGCACGATCATGCCGCCGCCGAATCCCTGGATCACGCGGGAAACGATCAGGGAAGGAGCGGACCAAGCAATTCCGCAAAGCAGTGAGGCGGCGAGAAAAAGCCCCATCGCCGTCAGCCACATGGTCCGTGCGCCGAAACGGTCGACAGCCCAGCCGGTCACCGGGATTATTGTCGCGATTCCGAGGAGATAGCCGGTGATAATCCATTGGATCGTCTCAATCGGAGTGTTGAATTCCGAACGAATACTGTCCAGTGCCAGCGAAACGATGGTCGCGTCCAGGGCGGCCGCGAACGTGCCCGCGGCCATGAGAGCGCCCAGCACCAGCAGCGGCCGGTCCAGTCGCGCATCGACCTGCTCGGAAGTGTCCGCACTGGTCACACGCGTCCTCCATTGGTCGGAACTACGGCGAGTGGAGCTGTCACCCCGCCCCCGTCTCGACCGAGATCATGCAGTGTTCAAGCCGGGAAGTCCAGATCTTGATCTGGCGAACGGCCCCTGTAAGCATCTGGCTTCAAACACCGACTGCTTCAATACCCCACGATCGGACGGATGTTATGTTTCGGGCTCACCTGCCCACTCTCGCGGGGCTTTTCGAGAAACACGTCGATTCCGCGCCTGCGCGGCCGGCCATCATCTTCGATACGCACGAGTGGAGTTACGCGGAGCTCGACGTCCGCGCGAATCGGCTGGCCGCCCATTTGATCGACCGGGGAGTGCGGCCGGGGGCCTTCGTCGGTGTCTGCACCGACCGGCGGTCCGACATGGTGCTGGCCACGCTGGCCGCGCTCAAGTGCGGCGCGGTCTGTGTACCGTTGGATGTTTCGTACCCGGCCGAGCGGCTCGCCTGGATGGCCCAGGACGCCGTGCTCGACCTCGTCGTCACGCGTCAGCCGCACGACAAGCTGCTGCCCTGGGACGCCACCCCCGTGGTGCGGCTGGACGGCGACGCCGAGCTGATCGCGGCGTGTGCCGGGGAGCGCCCCGGCCGGCAGTCGGCGGCCCAGCCCGCCTGCATGATGTACACCTCCGGCTCCACGGGCCGCCCCAAGGGGGTGCTCACCACCCAGAAGGCCGTCATCAGGCTGGTGGTGGACACCTGCTACCTGCGGCTCACGCCCGAGGACCGGGTCGGCTTCGGCGGCAACCTCTCCTTCGACGCCAGCGTCCTCGAGATCTGGATGGCGCTGCTCAACGGCGCCTGCCTGGTGGCCATCGACCGGGAGGTGATGATCTCCCCGCGCCACCTGAAGGAGTTCGTCCAAAAGCAGCGGCTCAGCACGGTGTTCGTCACCACCTCCCTGTTCAACGAGGTGATCAGGAACGAGCCGAGCGCCTTCGCCACCGTGCCCCAGCTGATCATCGGAGGCGAGGCGGCCGACCCCGGCAGCGTCCGGGCCGCCCGTGAGCACCTGCCGGCCGGCGGGCGCCTGCTCAGCGGCTACGGCCCCACCGAGGCCAGCACCTTCTCCGCCGTCTACGACACGGCCGCGCTGCCCGCCGAGGCGGACGCCGTCCCGATCGGCACCGAGATCGACCAGACGCGGTTGTACGTGCTGGACGAGCGGTTGGAGCCGGTCCCCGACGGCACGCCGGGCGAGCTGTACATCGGCGGTACCGGCCTGAGTTACGGGTACTGGCGCCGGCCCGACCGCACCGCCGCCTCCTTCCTGCCCGACCCCTTCGCGGGTGGCGGGGCACGGATGTACCGCAGCGGGGACCGCGCGACCAGGCGGCCGGACGGAGTCCTGGAGTTCGGCGGGCGGCTGGACGGCCAGCTGAAGA
The DNA here is from genome assembly GCF_020026305.1 of Streptomyces sp. 135. Taxonomy (NCBI): domain Bacteria; kingdom Bacillati; phylum Actinomycetota; class Actinomycetes; order Kitasatosporales; family Streptomycetaceae; genus Streptomyces; species Streptomyces sp. 135. The sequence continues at coordinate 348,400 of NZ_CP075691.1, forward strand.
TCCGTGGCTTCCGCATCGAGCTCGGCGAGGTCGAGGAGGCGCTGCGGGCGCACCCCGCGGTGGTCGCGGCCGTCGCCACCGTGCGCGAGGACCGACCGGGCGACCGGCGCCTCGTCGGCTATGTGGTGCCGGCCGAGCAGACGGCGGACGAAGCCGCCGATGAACTGACGGACGAAGCCACCGGTGAACTGTCCTATGCCGTACGCGAGTTCGTACGTGGCAGGCTGCCCGCTCAGCTGGTGCCGAGCTCCCTGGTCGTACTGGACCGCATTCCGCTGACGCCGAACGGCAAGGCCGACCGTGCCGCGCTGCCCGCGCCCTCGGCGCGCGCCGCCGCGGACGGCGCGCGGGCGGCGCGGACTCCGTCGAGGAGGTGATCGCGGGATGTGGGCCGAGGCCCTGGGCGTCGACGAGGTGGCCACCGACCGCAACTTCTTCGACCTGGGCGGCCACTCCCTGATCGCCACCCAAGTGGTCGCGCGCATCCGGGAGACGTACGGCATCGAGCTCCCGATGCGATTGATGTTCGAGGGCCGGACCGTGGCGCAGCTGGCCGAGGCCGTCCGGCAGGCCCAGGGCGACGGCGAGGCCCCCGCGATGGCCGCGGCGGTGCCCCGGCGCGCGGACCCGACGCGGGGCCTGCCCTCGTTCGGCGAGGAGCAGTTCCTCTTCCTGGACGAGCTGAAGCCGGGCAACACGGCCTACAACAACGCCTTCGCCTACCGGTTGCGCGGCCCGCTCGACACCGAGGCGCTGCGCCGCGCGCTGACCGCCCTCGCGGCGCGGCACGACGCGCTGCGCACCTCCTTCGACAGCTCCGGGGAGACGCGGCTCGCGGTCGTGGCCGACGAGGTCCGGCTGGAGCTGCGTACGGCTAAGGCGCACCGGCCCGAGGACGAGGCCGGGCTGCGGAGCACGCTCGACGAGGAGGCGTACCGGCCCTTCGACCTGGGCAGCGCGCCGCTGCTTCGGGCCCTGCTGGTGCCGTTGGGGGAGGACGACCACGTACTCCAGCTCACCGTGCACGAGATCATCGCGGACGCCGGGTCGCTGCGGATCCTCTTCGAGGATCTGAGCGCGCTGTACGCGGGGCGCCCGTTGCCCGCCGAGCCCCCGCTCAGTTACCGCGACTTCGCCGAGTGGCAGCGCCGGCGGCTGGAGGGCGCGGGAGCGGCCGGGGCGCCCGGTGGGACCACGGGCTCCGGAGACGGGGACCTGGCCGGTCAAATGGCCTACTGGCGCGAGCAGTTGGCCGGTGCGCCCGATCTGCTGCCGCTGCCCACCGACCGGCCGCGCCCCGCGGTGCAGTCCTTCCGCGGCGCCACGCACCACTTCACGCTGCCCGCCGAACTGGTCACGGATCTGGACGCGCTGGCCAGGGAGCACGAGGCCAGCCTGTTCATGGTGCTGCTCAGCGGCGTCAAGGCGGTGCTGCACCGGTACACCGGGATCGACGACCTCGTCGTCGGCTCGCCCGTCGCGGGCCGGCTGCGGCCGGAGCTGGACCGGGTCGTCGGCTTCCTGGTCAACACGCTGGCGCTGCGCACCTCGCTGGGCGGCGACCCGACCTTCGCCGAGCTGCTCGGCCGGGTGCGGGAGACCTCGCTGTCGGCGTTCACCCACCAGGAGGTGCCGTTCGAGCGGCTGACGGCGGAGCTGGCTCCGTCCCGCAGTCTCAGCCACAGCCCGCTGGTCCAGGTCCTGTTCTCGCTGCACACCATGCCCGGCGAGGGGCTCGACCTGCCCGGAGTGGAGCGCGAGCCGCTGCCCTCGGGCTTCAGCGCCACGCAGTTCGACCTGACCTTCACCCTGGAGCGCCGGCCCGACGGCAGCATCGCGGGAGCCGTGATCTACGGCACGGACCTCTTCGACGAACAGAGCATCGACCGGCTGACCGGGCACCTGACCACGCTGGTGCGCGGCGCGGTCTCGGCGCCGCGCACCCCGCTCTCCGCGCTGCCGCTGCTCACCGCACCGGAGCACGAGGAGCTGCGGCGGCTCAACGCCACCGCGAAGGACCTGGCGCCGGACGCCCCGCGGCTGTTGCACGAGGTCGTCGAGGAGCAGGCCCGGCGCACCCCGGAGGCCACCGCGCTCGTCCACGAGGGCGACCGGCTGAGCTATGCCGAACTGAACACCCGGGCCAACCGGCTCGCCCGCCACCTCACGTCCCTCGGCGTCGGCCCGGAGCGCATTGTCGCCCTGTCGCTCGAACGCGGCCTGGACGTGCCGGTCGCGATCCTCGCCACGCTCAAGGCGGGCGGCGCCTACCTTCCGGTGGACCCCACCTACCCGCGGGAGCGGCGGGAGTTCATGCTGTCGCACTCCAAGGCGGCCGTGGTGCTCTCCGGAGAGCTGCCGGACACCCGGGAGCTGCCCGGCGACGACCTGCACACGCCGGTCGATCCCCGCCATCCCGCGTACGTGATCTACACCTCGGGCTCCACCGGCCGGCCCAAGGGCGTCGTCATCCCGCACGCCGGGGTCGTGAACCTGATCACCGACCCGCACTACGACGCGCTGGTGCCGCGTGGCTGCCGGGCCGCGGTGTGGGCGAGCTTCAGCTTCGACGCCTCGGTGTACGCGATGTTCCCCGCCCTCGCGCGCGGCGCCGAGGTGCATCTGGCGCCCGACCGGGCCCGCACCACGCCCGAGGACCATCTGGACTGGCTGGTCGAGCACCGCATCGAGAGCACGTTCCTCGCGCCGTACATGGTGCCGGAGGCGGCCCGGCGGTCCGGCCTTGAGCTGCGCGGCATCAGTGTCGGCGCCGAGGCGGTCTCCGTCGAGGCCTACCGCCGGCTGGCCGGACGCCTGCGGCAGGACTGCCTGGTCGTCAACGCCTACGGCCCGACCGAGGCGAGCGTCAGCGCCAGCATGTACGCCGTGCCGGTCCCCCTGCCCGAGGAGCTCACCGAGGCCAAGAGCCTGCCGATCGGCCGGGCCCTTCAGAACGTACGGCTGCACGTACTGGACGCGGCGGGCATCCCTGTCCCCGCAGGCGTCACGGGAGAGCTGTGGATCGCCGGGGACGGCCTGGCCCGCGGCTACCTCGGCGATCCCGCGCAGACCGCCGACAGGTTCCGCCCCGACCCGCTTGGCCCGCCCGGCAGCCGGATGTACCGCACCGGGGATCTGGCGTACCGCCGTGCCGACGGCGATCTGGTCTTCGCGGGCCGCGCCGACAAGCAGATCAAGCTGAACGGGCTGCGGGTGGAGCCGGGCGAGATCGAGGCCGTGGCCGAGCGGCACCCCGCGGTGAGCGCCGCCCATGTCCGGGTGCGCGACGGCGGCCTGGTCGCGTACGTGGCGGTGCCGGACGCGGACGGCTTCGACCTCGACGGGCTGCGCGCCTTCCTGGCAGAAACGTTGCCGCAGTCCTTGGTGCCGGGCCGGTTCGTGGTCCTGCCCGAGCTGCCGCTGTCGCCGAACGGCAAGCTCGACGCCGACCGGCTGCCCGACCTCGCACAGCCGAGCGCCACTCGCGGCCGGGCACCGCGGACCGGGACCGAGCGGCTCGTGGCGGAGCTCCTCGGTGAGCTGCTCGACATCCGTGAACTGACCGTGGAGGACAAGTTCTTCGAGCTGGGCGGCGATTCACTGAAGGCGGCCCGGCTCGCCCGCAGGCTCTCCAAGGCCCGCGCGCTGCCCGTGCCGACCCTGCTCCCGCTGGTCCTGCGACCGGGGACGATCGGCGACCTGGCAGCGGCCGTGGACACGGCCCTGGCCACCGCCACCGCGAGTGCGGGGCAGGACAGACCATCTTCCGGCGTCGCGCCGCTGCGCCCCGCGGCGCGCCGCACCCTGGCCGAGCTGCTCGACGAAGACAGAGCAGAGGAGAGCTGACGCATGTCGGAAATACGCAGTGCCCGCATGTCCTTCTCCCAGGAACGCTTCTGGTTCCTGGCCCAGATGGCGCCCGACGAGGCGTCCCCCCTGGTGCACGTGGCGGTACGGCTGCGCGGCGCGCTGGACGAGGCCGCGCTGACGTCGGCCGTCGCGGCCGTCGTGGCCCGCCACGAGGCGCTTCGCACCCGCTTCGCCGAGGTGTCAGGGACCGCCTTCCAGGTGGTGGAGGACTCCGTCGACGTGGTGCTCGAGCGGCTGGAAGGCACCGAGGAGGAGCTGCCTTCCCTGCTGCGCGCCGCGGTCGCACGGCCGTTCGACCTGAGCCGTGCGCCGCTGCTGCGAGCGGTGCTCGTCCGGCTCGGCGCCGAGGATCACGTCCTGCTCCTGGCGGTGCATCACATCGTCGCCGACGGAGCGTCGATGGAGCTCGTCGCCGAGGAGGTGAGCACTCACTACGGCGGTGGCGAGCCCGCCGAGGAGCCCGCCCTGCACTACGCGGACTACTCGACGTGGCAGCGCGAGCAGCTGACCGCGCAGGCGCTGGAGGAGGGGCTCGGTTTCTGGCGCGAGCACCTCGCGGGCGCCCCCGAGCTGCTTGAGCTCCCCGCCGACCGCACCCGCCCCGCCATGCAGAGCTACGCGGGGGCCACGCACCGGTTCGAGCTGGGCGAGGAGCTGGCCTCGGCGCTCGTCCGGTTCGGCGCGGAGCGCGGGGCCACCCCCTTCATGACGATGCTCGCCGTGTTCCTGGCGTTCGTGCACCGCGGCACCGGGCGCGGCGACCTGGTCGTGGGCACCCCGGTGACGGACCGGCCCGACCCCGCCCTGGAGCGGGTGGTGGGCTCCTTCACGAACACGCTGCCGATCCGCAGTCAGGTGGACGGCGCCCTGTCGTTCGGTGAGCTCGTCGACCGGGTGCGGGCCGATGCCCTCGCCTGTTATCCGTACGCCGACGTGCCCTTCGAGAAGCTGGTCGACGAGCTCCAGCCGTCCCGCCAGCTCAGCCACTCCCCCATCGTCCAGCTGATGTTCGCGTGGTACGAGAGCGAGGGCCGCACCCTGCGGCTGCCGGGTCTGGACGCCGAGCAGGTGCCGCTCGACATCGGCACGGTGCCCCTCGATCTGATCCTGACCGTGGAGCGGCACGCCTCCGGTGCCACCGGGGTCCTGGAGTACAACACCGATCTGTTCGACGCGGGCACGATCGAGCGCTACGCCGAGCAGTTGACGACCCTGCTGACCGGCGCCCTCGCCGAGCCCGGGACGCCGATCGCGCGGTTGCCGCTGGCGACCGGGGCCGACGCCGAGGCCGTGCGCCGGCTCAACGACACCGCGCGGGAGTACCCTCGCGCCGAGCTCGTGCACGAGCGGATCGCCGAGCAGGCCCGGCGCACCCCGGAGGCGACCGCCGTGGTCCACGGCGACGTCCGGCTCTCCTACGCCGAACTGGACTCCCGCTCCGACCGGCTGGCCCGCTCGCTGATCGCCAGGGGCGCCGGTCCCGAGCAGCTGGTCGCCGTGGCGATGCGCCGTACCGAGGAGCTGCCGGTCGCGCTGCTCGCCGTACTCAAGTCGGGGGCCGCCTATGTGCCGGTGGACCCGGACTACCCCGAGCGGCGCAGGCAGCAGATGCTCGGTGACTCCGGGGCCTCGATCGTCCTGACCGGGGCGGAGCCGCTCGACGGGGACGGCTCCGGTGGCGAAACCGTCGCCGGGGACGGCACCACCGGCTCCGGGGTGCTGCCGGAGAACCCCGCGTACGTCATCTACACCTCCGGTTCCACCGGCACCCCCAAGGGCGTCACGGTGCCGCACCGGGCCCTGACCAACTTCCTGTACGCGATGGACGAGCACATCACCGCGGCCGAGGGCTCGGTGTGGCTGGCGACCACCAGCATCTCGTTCGACATCGCCGGCCTCGAACTGCTCTGGACGCTGGCCCGCGGCGTCACCGTCGTCCTCCAGGGCGAGGAGCGGGAGGCGCCCCGCCCCTCGGTGGACTTCAGCCTGTTCTACTTCGCCAGCGCGGAGGGCGAGCAGGGCCCCGAGCCGTACCGGCTGCTCCTGGAGGGCGCCAAGTTCGCGGACGGGCACGGCTTCGCGGGGGTGTGGACGCCCGAGCGGCACTTCAACCCCTTCGGCGGGCTCTACCCGAACCCGTCCGTGACCGGCGCCGCCGTCGCCGCGGTGACCCGGCGGATCGCCGTCCGCGCGGGCAGTGTGGTGCTGCCGCTCCAGGACCCGCTGCGGGTCGCCGAGGAATGGGCGGTGGTGGACGGGATCTCGGGCGGCCGGGCCGAGGTGTCCTTCGCCTCCGGCTGGCTGGCCGACGACTTCGTGCTCGCCCCCGACCGGCACGCCGACCGCAAGCGGGTCCTCATGGAGGGCATGGACACCGTGCGCGCGCTGTGGCGCGGCGAGAAGGTCGAGCGGGTCAACGGAGCGGGCGCCACCATCGAGGTGGGGTCGTATCCGCGCCCGGCCCGCGGCGAACTGCCCGCCTGGCTCACCTCCTCCGGTGATGTGGCCACCTTCGAGGCGGCGGGCCGCGCGGGCGTCAACCTCCTGACCCACCTGCTCGGCCAGAGCCTCGAGGAGCTGGCCGAGAAGGTGGCCCGCTACCGCAAGGCCTGGGACGAGGCGGGACACCCCGGCCGGGGCCGGGTGGCGCTGATGGTGCACACGGCGGTGGGCAGCGACGCCCAGGCGGTGCGGGAGCTGGCGAAGAAGCCGTTCGTCGACTATCTGCGCAGCTCGCTGGGGCTGGTGAAGCGGCTCCTGAGCAGTGCGGACGCGGCGGACATCGAGGCGCTGGCGCGGGAGGAGCTCGATGTGCTCCTGGAGCGCTACTACGACCGGTTCGCCGACGAGGCGGGGCTCATCGGCTCGCCGCAGTCGTGCGGGCCGATGGTGGAGCGCATCGCGGCCTCCGGGGTCGACGAGATCGCCTGTCTCATCGACTTCGGCATCGACCCGGAGCAGGTCCTGTCCTCACTGCCCCAACTCGACGCCCTGCGCGCCCAGTGGGCGACGGCGGCCGGCGGCGGGCAACCGCAGGAGGACCAGTCGGTCCTCGCCCAGCTGGCCCGGCACGGCGCGACGCACCTGCAGTGCACGCCGTCGCTGGCGCTCGCGCTGGCCGAGACGGACGGCGGCCTCGCCGCGCTGGGGAAGCTGGAGCAGCTGGTGATCGGCGGTGAGGCCTTCCCGGCCGCGCTCGCCGGCCGTCTCTCCGAAGTGCTCCTCGGCCGGGTGCTCAACATGTACGGCCCCACCGAGACCACCATCTGGTCCAGCACGCACCCGGTGACGGGGGAGGGCCCGCCGCCGATCGGGCGCCCGGTGGCCAACACCCGCTTCCACCTGGTCGACCCGGAGGGCGAGCCGGTGCCGGTGGGCACCCCGGGCGAACTGCTCATCGGCGGGGACAGCGTGGTGCGCGGCTACTGGCGGCGCCCGGACCTGACCGCGGAGCGCTTCGTCCCCGATCCGTTCGGGCCGCCCGGCGCCCGGCTGTACCGCACGGGCGACCTCGCGGTGCTGCGCCCCGACGGGGTCCTCGAGTACCGGGGCCGCCTGGACGACCAGGTCAAGCTGCGCGGGCGGCGCATCGAACTCGGGGAGATCGAGGCGCACATCGAGGCGTTCCCGGGAGTGGACCGGGCGGTCGTCGGTGTGGTGGGCGAGGGGGACCGCGCGGCGCTCGCCGCGTGGATACGTCCTCGCGGCGCCGTGCTCGACGCCGTGGAGGGCGACGATCCGGAGCTGATCCCGCTGCCGTCCGGCGGAGTGGTCGCCACGGGGGACCACCGGGCCGCGGCCGAGATCCACAAGGAGATCTTCGAGGACGGCGACTACCTGGGCGCCGGCTTCCTGCGGCTGTGGGACGGCATGACCGTGCTCGACGCGGGGGCCAACGTCGGCGGCACCACGCTGTGGGTGCACCGCAGTTGCCGGCCCGCGCGGATCGTCTCCGTGGAGCCGATCCCGCCGACCTTCGACCGGCTGAGCCGTACCGTACGGGCCAACGGCATCGACGCGGTGCTGGTCAACGCGGGCCTCGCGGACTCCCCCGGCACGGCGGAGTTCACGTACTACCCGGCGCTGACCGGCCTCTCCGGGCGCTACGCCGACCCGGAGGCCGACCGCAGGCGAGCGGCGGTGCTGATGCCCGCGGCCGACGCCGCGGACGTCGAGGACTTCCTCGCGGACCAGTACCGCAACGAACAGTTCACCTGCCGGCTCACCACGCTGCACGAGCTGATGGCCGAGCACGGGCTGGCGGACGTAGGGCTGTTGAAGGTCGACGTGGAGCGGGCCGAGCTGGACGTGCTCGCGGGTCTCGACGACGCCGACTGGCGGCGCGTACGGCAGGTCGCCGTAGAGATCGAGGGCGACGACCGGCGGGACCAGGTCCTGGCCGTGCTTGAGCGGCACGGGTTCGAGACCGCGAGCCGCACCATCCTCGACGAGCTGGAAGTGGGCATCGTCTACGGCCGCAGGCCCGGTCTGCCGGACGCCGAGTTGCCGGCCGCCACCCCGGTCGGCGATCCGCCGGACCTGGACCGGCTCCGCGAGCACCTGGCGCGCGGCCTGCCCGGCTACATGGTCCCGGACCGCCTCTCCACGCTGGCCGCCTTCCCGCTGACTCCCAACGGCAAGGTGGACCGCAGGGCGCTGGCCGCCGCCCCGGCGCGGCGGGAGAGCGCGGCGCCCGAGCCCGCCGCCGCCCGGGTGCTTCCGCGCAGCGAGCTGGAACAGCGGCTGGCCGCGGTGTGGTGCTCGGTGCTCGGAGTGGACCGGATCGGGATCCACGAGAACTTCTTCGACGCGGGAGGCAACTCCCTGCTGCTCATCCGGGTGCACGCGCGCCTCGCCGAGCTGGGCGCCGGGATCACCCCGCCCCGCCTGGTGGAGCTGTTCGCGTACCCGACCATCGCCGCGCTCGCCGCGCACATGGGGGACACCGGGCCGGCCGAAGAGGCGATCGGCCCGGGCCCGGCGGACGACGCGGACCAGGACCAACGACGCAAGGCCCGAGGCCGGTTCCACCGGCGCAGAAAGGCGGGGACGGATGGCTGACGGGGGACACATGGCGGAGCGTACGGACATGACGGACACCGAGGATCTCATCGCGATCGTGGGGATGGCCGGGCGCTTTCCCGGCAGCGACAGCGTCCCCGCGTTCTGGCGGAACGCGGTGGCGGGCACCGAGGCGCTCGTGGAGTACAGCCGCGACGAGCTGATCGCCGCGGGCGAGGACCCGGCGCTGGTGGACGACCCGGACTACGTCCGGTCGGGGATGCCGCTCGCGGATTACGACCGGTTCGACGCCAAGGCGTTCGGCTACACGGCGCGCGAGGCCCGGCTGATGGATCCGCAGGTGCGGATCTTCCTGGAGTGCGCCTGGCAGGCGCTGGAGGACGCCGGCTGCGACCCCGACCGCTACGCCGAGCGTGCCGCCGTGTTCGCCGCGGCCGGGATGACCCGCTATCTGTGGCTGAACGCGGTGCCCGCGCTGGGCGGTTCGATCAACATGCTCGAAGGGCGGATCCTCAACGACAAGGACTTCCTCGCCACCGCGGCCGGCTACCGCCTGGGCCTGCGCGGGCCCGCGGTGAGCGTGCAGACCGCCTGCTCCGCGTCGCTGGTCGCCGTCCACATGGCCGTCCAGAGCCTGCTCTCCCACGAGAGCGACATCGCGCTGGCGGGCGGCTCCACCATCGAACTGCCGCACCGCGTCGGCCATCTCTACAAGGAAGGCAGCATCTCCTCACGGGACGGCCATTGCCGTCCGTTCGACCACCGCGCGGAGGGGACCGTGGGCGGCAGCGGCGCGGGCGCCGTGCTCCTCCAGCGGTACGACGACGCCGTGGCCGAGGGCCGCAGGGTGTACGCCGTCATCCGCGGCTCGGCGATCAACAACGACGGCGCGGCCAAGGTCGGCTTCACGGCGCCCAGCGTCGAGGGGCAGGCGGCCGTGGTCCGCGACGCGATGTCGCTCGGCGACGTGGCCCCGCACACCATCGGGTACGTCGAGACGCACGGCACCGGCACCCGGATCGGCGACCCCATCGAGATCGAGGCGCTGCGCAGTGCCTATGGGACGGGTGACGAGAAGGCCTGGGCGGGCCGGCGTGTCGCGCTCGGCTCGGCGAAGGCCGGCATCGGGCACCTGGACGCCGCGGCCGGCGTGGCCGGGCTGATGCGCGCGGCGCTGGCCGTGCGGGACGGGATCATCCCGCCGAGCCCGTACTTCGAGAAGCCCAACCCGCTGCTGGAGCTGGAGGATTCGCCCTTCTACATACCCGTGAAGAGCGCGGTCTGGCCGTCCGGGGACACGCCCCGGCGCGCCGCGGTCAGCTCGTTCGGTGTCGGTGGGACCAACGCGCACGTGGTCCTTGAGCAGGCCCCCGCCGAGGCCCCGGGGACGCCGAGCCCGCGCGGGCGTGAGCTGCTGGTCCTCTCGGCCGTCGACGAGGACGCGCTGGAGCGTTGGCGGCTGCGTGTCGCCGACGCGCTCGACCTCCCGGACGGCCCCGCCGACCTGGTGGCGGACGCGGCCCACACGCTGGCCACCGGCCGGCGGCTGCTGCCGCACCGGCTCGCGGTGGTCGCCGCCGACGCGAAGGAGGCGAGGGCCCGGCTGCGGGACGTGGACACGCGACGGATCAGGGTGGCCGGCGAGCCGCCCTCCCCGGTGTTCCTCTTCCCCGGGCAGGGTGCGCAGCGTCCGGGCATGGCCGCCGGACTGCACGAGGTGGCGCCCCGGTTCCGCGAGGAGCTCGACGCCTGCCTGGAGCTGCTGCGGGGCGAGGGCGTGGAGCTGCGGGACCTGCTGCTCGACCCCGGCGCCGACGCCGAGGCGCTCGACAGCACCGACAAGGCCCAGCCCGCGCTGTTCGCGTTCTCGTACGCGCTGGCACGGCAGTGGCAGGAGTGGGGGGTCATCCCGCGGGCGATGGCCGGGCACAGCATCGGCGAGTACGTCGCCGCCTGCCTGGCCGGGGTGTTCGAGCTGCCGGACGCGCTGCGCCTGGTGGCCGCCCGCGGCCGCCTGATGGCCGCGCTGCCGCACGGGAGCATGCTCGCCGTGGCGCTGCCCGGGGAGGAGGCCGCCGCCCACGCGCGGGACGCGAAGCTGGACCTCGCGGCGGTGAACGGCCCGCGTCAGTGCGTGCTGTCCGGGCCCGCGGAGGCGGTCGAGGAGCTGCGCGCCGGCCTGGCCGCGAAGGGCGTGCAGTGCCGGGTGCTGCACACCTCGCACGCCTTCCACTCGGCGATGCTGGACCCCATGCTGGCCGCGTTCGAGCGGGAGCTGCGCGCCGTGCGGCTGCGGGAGCCGTCGCTGCCGTTCATCTCCTGCCTGACGGGGCAGCCGATCACCGCGGAGCAGGCCTGCGACCCGGCGTACTGGTCGGCGCAGGCGCGCGGCACGGTCCGCTTCGGCGCCGGGGTGGATCTGCTGGCGGCGCGGCAGGACACCCTCTTCGTGGAGGTCGGCGCGGGCAAGGGCATGTCGGAGCTGGCCCGCAGGCATCTGCGCGCGCTGCGGCACGCGCCCGTGGCGTCGCTTCCGCTGACCGGTGGCCAGGCGCCGGACGCCCAACTGCTGGGCGCGCTGGGCCAGGCGTGGGAGGCCGGGGCCGAGATCGACTGGGCCGCGTACTACGCCGGGGAGCGGCGCTCGCACGCGGAGCTGCCCGGTTACCCCTTCGCCCGGGACCGCTACTGGCTCGACGCGCCGGCCCGCGCGCAGGCGGGCGGCGTGGCCGCCGCCGACGAGGCGGAGGCCACCACGGCCGCGCGGGAGGCGTCCGCCGCCCCTGTCCCTGCCGGATCCGGCAGCCGTACCGAGGCGATCGTGCTGGCCGCTTTCGCCGAGGCCTTCGGCATCGACGACGTCAGCCCGGAGGACGACTTCTTCGGGCTCGGCGGCACCTCGCTGCTCGCGGCCGAGCTCGTGCACCGGCTGCGCAAGCAGCTGGGCACCGACTTCCCCGTGCGCTACCTCTTCGAGGCGCCGCAGGTGTCGGAGCTCGCCGCGCTGATCGACGGCGGCGGCGAGGGCACCACGCACGCCGGTCCCCCCGAGCCCGATGAGCTCGACGAACTGATGGCCCAGCTGGAAGGGCTTCCGGAGGACGAACTCGTCCGGCTGCTCGGCACCGGCGGAGCAGAAGGAGCGAAGGCATGACCCCGACCCCGCCCCCGCACGACGACGCGAAGGGCGCGCTCACCCCGTCGCTGCGGGACCGGCTGGCCGCCCTCTCCCCCGCGCAGCGTGCCGCGCTCACCGAACGGCTCGGTGCGCGCGCCGCTGCCGCCAGGCCACCCCGGCGGCCGCTGAAGTTCAGCCTCTTCTACTTCGCCAACACGGCCGGGGACAAGGGGCGGCCGTACCGCTTCCTGATGGAGACGGCCCGCCAGGCCGACCGCCTCGGGTTCGCCGCGGTGTGGACGCCCGAGCGGCACTTCCACGACTTCGGCGGCATCTACCCGAACCCGTCCGTTCTCGGCTCCGCGCTGGCGGCCGTCACCGAACGGGTCCAGATCCGCGCGGGCAGCCTGGTGCTGCCGCTGCACCACCCGGTGCGGGTGGTGGAGGACTGGTCCGTCATCGACAACCTCTCCGGCGGCCGGGTCGGCATCTCCTTCGCCACCGGCTGGCACGGCACCGACTTCGTCATCGCCCCGGAGAAGTACGAGGACCGCCGCCAGTACACCTGGGACACCATCCCCGTGGTGCGGAAGCTGTGGCGGGGCGAGGAGGTCACCCTCCCCGGCCCCAAGGGCACGGAGATCACCCCGACGCTCTATCCCCGGCCGGTGACCCCCGAACTGCCCATCTGGATCACCGCTTCCGGCAACCCGGACACCTATGTGCAGGCCGGCCGGCTGGGCGCGAACATCCTGACCGGGCTGATCGGCACGGAGACGGAGCAGCTCGCCGCCAACATCGCGCTGTACCGCAAGGAGCGCGCCGCAGGCGGCCACGATCCCGCCACCGGCATCGTCAGCGTGATGCTCCACACCTACCTGGAGGAGGACGCGACCGCCGCGCGCGAACGCTGTCGCGAGCCGCTGCGCGAGTACCTGCGCGGCTACCTCGGGCAGCAGAGCGACATGGTCGAGGGCTCCGGTACGGACGCCGGGGGCGCCGACATCGAGGCGCAGCTCGACTTCGCCTACGAGCGTTACGCCCACCAGACGGCGCTGATCGGCTCGCCGCGCACGGTGCGCGGCCTGCTGGACCGGCTCGCGGAGGCGGGCGTCGACGAGGCGGCCTGCCTGGTGGACTTCGGCGTCACGCTGGAGCAGGCGCAGCGGAGCATCGACCTGCTGGCGGGTGTGCAGGAGTCGTACCGGGCCGAGCCCGCCGGCTCCAGCGCTTCGGGCAGCGCTTCCCTCGTGGCGCCCGCCGTCACCTCGCCCGTCACCACCGCCCCGCTCGGGATCGACCAGGAGCGGATGTTCCGGGTGCAGAAGGCGCTGCCGCCGGGCCCCGCCAACTACGTCACCACCGGACTGCGGATCCGCGGCCCGCTCCGGCCCGAGCTGCTGGAGAAGGCGCTGCGGACGGTGGTGGGCAGGCACGAGGTGCTGCGCACCGCCTTCGGCGAGTCGGCGACGGGCGAGCCCTTCCAGCGGATCGGTGCGCCCGACGAGTTCCCCGTGGCCCTTGAGCGCTTCGACGTCACGGATGTCGCCCCGGCCGAGCGGGTCCGCGCGGCGCGCGCCATCCGTACGGAGCTGGCCCGGCGGCCCTTTCCCGCCGGCCTGCCGCCGATGCGGCTCGCGCTGATCACGCTGGGCGCCGAGGAGTTCCAGCTCGCGGCCGTCAAGAACCACATGATCACCGACTGGGTGTCCTTCACCGTCTTCCTGAAGGAACTCTTCACCGTCTACGGGGCGTTGCTGCATGGCCGCGGCGCCGACCTGCCGCCGTCCGTGCCCTACCGGGTCTTCGCGGAACAGGAGCGCGCCCGGCTGCGCGACGGACTGCTGGACGACCAGCTGGCGTACTGGGAGCGGGAGTTGGCGGGCGCACCGGACCCGGCGACCTTCCCGCTGAAGGAGTCGCTGGGCGGCGAGCGCCCTGCCGTGCCGTCCTTCGCCGGGCACCGGGCCTGGATGCTGTTCCCGGACCGGACCACCGCGCAGCTGAACGCGCTGAGCAGGGCCGAGCGCGTCACGCCGTTCATGACGGCCTACACCGCGCTGGCCGCCTCGCTGGGCCGGACCACCGGCGAGAGCGACCTGGTGCTCGGCTCCCCGACCGCCAACCGTGACCGCTCGCCGGACAATCTGCTGGGCCTGCTGCTGCGGCCGATGCTGCTGCGCACCCGGCTGCGCCCCGAGCAGACCTTCCGCAGCGCCCTCGCCGACGTGCGCCGGACGGTGTCGGGCGCGCTCTCCCACGCGGAGGCGCCCTACCAGTCGCTGGTGGACCGGCTGGCCCCGGAGCGCGACATCTCCTGGACGCCGCTGTTCCGGCTCCGCTACCTCTTCCTGCCCTGGAACGACCCGTTCGAGATGTCGGGGCTCCAGCTGAACCCCATCGACACCGACCCGCAGACCTCCCTCTACGACAGCACGCTGACGCTCTGGGACAGCAGGCTCGGCGCCTTCGGCCGGTTCGAGTACGCGCTGGACCTGTTCGACCACGACACGGTCGTCCAGGCCATCGAGACCTTCGCCACGATGCTCTCGGCGGCCGTCGCCGACCCGGAGACGCGCATCGGGGATCTGCCCGACGCTTCCGCCCACCGCTACCACGTAGACGTCGACGAGCTGGAGGCCCATCTCGGCTCCGAGGGCCCCCCGCAGGACCGGCGATGAGGAGAGACACCATGGACACGCAGGCCACACCCGCGGACCTCGTCCGGCGCCCCGAGGACATCCGGGCGGCCGCCGTCGGCGCCTGGGAGGCCGCGCTCGGCAGGACGGGCCTCGACGCCGACGCGGACTTCTTCGAGCTGGGCGGCGACTCGATCGGCGGGGCCCGCCTGATGGCGTCGCTGCGCGAACAGTTCGGCGACGGGCTGCCGCTCACGCTGCTCTTCTTCCACCCCGAACTGGAGGAGTTCACCGAGGCCCTGGTCGAGGCCGTGCGGAAGCTGCCCCCGCCCCCGGAGCCCGCCGCGGCCACCGGCCGTGCGGAACCGGTGCCGGTGCCGGACGAACTGCCGCTCTCTCCCGAGCAGGAGGCCCAGTGGGTCGCCGAGCAGGTCGCCCCCGGCAACCTCGCGTACACCGAACTGCTCTCGCTGCGTCTGAGCGGCCCGCTGGACCCCGAGCGGTTGCAGTCGGCCGTCGACGCGCTCGTGGTGCGCCATGAGGCGCTGCGCACCCGCTTCCCGGCCGGCCCCGACGGGCGGCCGGTGCAGGAGATCCGGCCGGCCGACGCCGCGCCCCGGCTGACGCTGGTGCGGCGGGACGCCGAAAGCGAGGACGAGGCACGCGCGTACGCCCTCGACCGGCTGGCCGAGCCCTTCGACCTGGGCGCGGGCCCGCTGCTGCGGCCGCATCTCGTGCGGCTCTCCCCCACCGACCACGTCTTCCTGCTGTACTCCCACCACATCGTCGCCGACGGGCCGACGATGGAGGTGCTGTGCGCGGAGCTGGCCGCTCTCTACGCGGGCCGCGAGCTGCCCGGGCCCGCCCCCTCCTACGCGCAGTACACCCTTCAGCAGCAGTCCAAGGATCTGGAAGCGCAACTGCACTACTGGCGACAGCAGTTGACGGACGCAGCCGAGCTGGAGCTGCCGCTGGACCGGCCCCGCCCCGAGGTGCGCGACACGGCGGGGCGCAGGTTCCGCTTCGCCGTGCCGGGCACGGTCAGGGACGGCCTCGACGCGCTGGCGCGCGAGCAGCGGGCGACGCGCTTCACGGTGCTGCTCGCGGCGTTCCAGGTGCTGCTCGGCCGCTGGGCGGGCAGCGAGGACGTGGTGGTCGGGTCCCCGGTGACCTCGCGGTCGCGACCCGGCCTCGAGCGGATGGTGGGCGCGCTGGTCAACATGGTCGCCTTCCGCGGCGATCTCGGCGGTGATCCGACCTTCCGTGAACTGCTGGACCGCACCCGGCAGGCCGGGTTCGGCGCGATGGCCCACAGCGACGTGCCGTTCGGCCGCGTGCTGTCCGAACTGGAGCTGGAGCGGGACGGATCGCGGCCGCCGCTGTTCTCGACCACCCTGGTCTCCCAGCCGACCCCGCCCGCCATCAGCGCCGACCTGGGCGAGGTCTCGGCCGTCTTCTTCCCCGTGCCGCGCCGGCACGCGACGTACGACTTCAGCCTGTACGTCTGGGAGGCGCCGCAGGAGTTGCTCGTGGACGTCGAGTACGCCACGGCACTTTTCGACGAGGCGACGGTACGCCGCTTCGCCGACCGGTTCGGCGCGCTGCTGGAGGCCGTGACGGCCGCCCCCGACCGGCCGCTGTCCGCGCTGGAGACGGTCCCCGCGGCGGAGCTGCGGCAGGTGCTGCACGAGTGGAACGACACCTCGGCGGACCTCGGCCCCGACCGCTGCGTCCACGAACTGTTCGAGGAGCAGGCGCGGGCGACCCCGGACCGCACCGCCGTGATCAGCGCGGAGCGCGGGCTCAGCTATGCCGAGCTGAACGCGGAGGCCGAGGAACTGGCGGCCCGGCTGCGCGAGCTGGGCACCGGGCCCGAGACGGTGGTCGCGGTCTGCCTGGAGCGTTCGGTGCGGCTGCTGGTCACGCTGCTCGCCGTGCTGAAGGCGGGCGGCGCGTATCTGCCGCTCGGCCCGGACTGGCCCGCCGCGCGCCGGGAGCTCATGGTGTCCGACGCGGGCGCCGAGCTGCTGGTGGACGCCTCAGGTGTCCGCCGCCTCGACGAGCGGCCGGCCGGGGCGCCGGCCTCGCCGGAGGGCCGACCCGGGCCCGGCAATCTCGCCTACGTGCTCTACACCTCGGGCTCCACCGGCACGCCCAAGGGCGTCATGGTCTCGCACCGCGCCGTCGTCAACCGCCTGCGCTGGATGCGCGAGGACTGCGGGCTCGGCGCCCGGGACGTGGTGCTCCAGAACGCCGTCCCCACCTTCGACTACGCGGTGTGGGAGCTCTTCGGCCCGCTGCACATGGGCGCGACGGTGGTGCTGCCCAGCGCGGAAGGCCACCGTGACTTCAGCGAGTTGACCCGGCTCGTCGTCGAGCACGGGGTCACCGTGGCGCACTTCGTCCCGTCGCTGCTGCGGCACTTCGTGGAGGAGCCGGAAGCCGCGCGGTGCACGGGGCTGCGGGTGCTGTTCAGCGGTGGGGAGCCGCTGGACCCGGCGCTGGCGGCCAGGGCGCGGGAAGTGCTGCCGGGCGCGCGTCTGTTCAACGCGTACGGTCCGACGGAGGCCGCCGTGGACGTCACCTGCTGGGCGGTGCCGGAGCGGCCCGCCTCGGTGGCCATCGGCGGGCCCGTGGCCAACACGGTCTGCTATGTGCTGGACGAGCGGATGCGCCCGCAGCCGATCGGCGTCCCGGGCGAGTTGTATCTCGGTGGTGTCCAGCTGGCCCGCGGCTACCGCGGGCGGCCCGGCACGACCGCCGAGCGGTTCGTCCCCGACCCCTTCGGCCCGCCCGGCGGGCGGCTCTACCGCACCGGGGACCGGGCGCGCTGGCGTGCCGACGGGGCGCTGGAGTACGTGGACCGCATCGACCGGCAGGTCAAGATCCGTGGCGTGCGGGTGGAGCCGGGTGAGGCGGAGGCCGCCCTGCTCGCCCACCCCGCGGTCCGTGAGGCGGCGGTCGTGGCGGCGGAGGGCAGCGGCGGGCTCCGGCTCGTCGCCTACCACTGCGGGGCCCCGGCGGGGGGCGAGCAGGAGCTGCGGGACCATCTCGCCGCGCGCCTGCCCGAGTTCGCCCTGCCCGCGGTGTTCGTGGAACTGCCCGACGGGCTGCCGAAGCTCGCCAGCGGAAAGCTGGACCGCGGTGCGCTGCCCGCCCCCGGGCGGCCGGAGCCCGTCGCCGTCGAGGCCACCGGTGGCACGCCGCCGCTCGGGGCGCGCGAGTTGATGCTCGCGGCTCTGTGGGCCGAGGTGCTGGAGGTCGACCGGATCGGCCGGGAGGACGACTTCTTCCAGCTGGGCGGCGATTCCATCCTGGGCATCCAGATGGTCGCGAGGGCACGCAAGGCGGGCTTCGAGGTGACGGTTCCCGTGCTCTTCAGGCACCCGACCCTCGCCGCGCTCGCCGCGGCCGCCGAGAAGGACGAGGGCGGCACGAAGGGCGACGGCGGCGAGCACGCCGGGAGCGGCGCGGTCCAGGTGCCCGCCGGGAGCCGCACCCGCTTCCCGCTGACACCGCTCCAGCGGGAGATGCTGCGGGAGGCCGCGGCTGCTCCCGGCCGGGGGATGTACATCGTGCCCGCCGAGCTGCTGCTTGAGGGCGAGATCGATCCGGAGGCGATGCGGACCGCTTTCCGCCGTCTGGTCGAGCGCAACCCCGTGCTGCGCACCTCGGTCGCGCTGCACGAGCGGCCTGAGCTGAGCGAGCAGACGGTGCATCCGCCCACCGAGCCGTCCTTCCGCCACGAGGACTGGAGCGCGTACCCGCCCGAGGAGCAGGAGCGCCGGCGCCGCGAGCTGTTGGAGGAGGAGTGGCGCGCCGGTTTCCCCGCGGGGGCCACACAGCTGAGCCGCATGGTCCTGCTGCGGCTCGGTGAGCGCCGCTGGGCCATGGTGTGGACCCGGCACAACGTCCTGCTCGACGGCTGGAGCTTCGCCCAGCTCTACGACGAACTGCTGGAGCTGCACGCGGCGGTGCGGGCCGGCGGCCCCGAGCCGGCGGTGGAGCCGCGCGAGTGCTTCAGCAGCTACGTGGAGTGGCTCGGCGCGCGGCAGCGGGCGTCGGCGGAGCGGTTCTGGGAGGAGCATCTGCGTGGCCTCTCCTCGCGGACGGTCTTCTCTGCCGAAGTGGAGCCCTCGCCCCTGCCCTACGGGGAGCTCCGCTTCCCGCTCCCCCAGGCGGCGGAGGCTTTCGTGCGGGAGCACGGGCTGACGCTCAGTACGCTGATCGAGGCGGCCTGGGCGGTCGTGCTCGCCCGGCGCACGGGCACGCCCGACGTCCGGTACGGCCTGGTCTTCTCCGCCCGTGAGGCGGAGGTCCACGACGTGGAGCGGATGTTGGGCCTGATGATCAACACGCTGCCGTCCGGCCTGCGGATCGACACCGGGGAGAAGGTGGCCGACTGGTTGAAGGGGCTTCATCAGCGCGGTGCCCGGCTGAAGGAGCTGTCCACGGCCGACTTCGGGGTCCTCCAGGAACGGGCGGGGACGTCCGGGGCCCTGTGGGACACGCTGCTGATCATCCACAACTACCCGCACAACTTCCAGGACGTGCCGGCGGGCGGGCTCAGGGTGGTGGAGACGGCGGGCTTCTCCCGGGTCGGCGCCGCGCTGATCGTCTCGGTGGACGTCAGGCCGCTGCGGCTCGCCATGATCTATGACGAGGCCAGGGCCGAGGAATCGGTGGTGCGGGAGCTGGCGGCCGAACTGTCCGAGGTGCTGGAGCGGATGACGGCGGGCGTGGACCGCAAGGTCGGCGATCTCCTCGGCTAGCCCCGGCAAGGCCGAAGCCGGTGGGAGAGGCGGCTCGCCTCTCCCACCGGCCCCGGTGGACGTGTCAGGACTGCCGGGCGGCCCGCAGGTCGCTCTCGACCGCCGCCGTGATCAGCGGGAAGGACTCCGGCTCGAAGAACGCCTCCTCGCCGCTGGGCAGCATCCGGAGCCGGAACCGGTCCTCGGTGTGCTGCTTCCAGGCGGCCACGGACTCCGGCGGTACGACCTCGTCGTACTCGCCGGTGAACGCGGAGATCGGGCAACGCACCGAGGAGTAGGTGTCCCTGGCCGCGTAGCGCTCGACGAGCCGGCAGTCCGCCCGGTAGCTCGGCAGCATCAATTCCAGGAACAGCGGGTCGGACTTGAGCGGGCTGTTGTCCCGCACTCGTGTCGGATCGGCGAGGAACTGCTCGTCGGTGAGCTGCTCATCGGTCACCTCGGGAGGGACAAGCAGATGCGGGGCACTCTCGGCCGAGACGAACAGGCCGACCGGGCCGGGGAGTTCCGGCTCGGTCCGCTCCAGGCGGGCCGCCAACTCAAAAGCGATCAGCGATCCCATGCTGTGCCCGAAGAAGGCGAACGGCACGTCCAGGTGGTCCCGCAGCGCGGTGGCCAACTGCCCCACCAGTTCGTCGATGTCGGGCACGGCCGGCTCGGCGAGCCGGCCCTCCCGACCCGGGGTCTGCACCAGGACGGGTTCGACCTCGGGGCCGAAGCTGTCCGCGAGCTCCCGGTAACCGGAGGCTCCCTTACCGGCGTAGGGGAGGAAGAACAGCCGGGTGGCCGTCTCGTCTCCGGGCCGCCGGTAGGCGAGCCACTTGTCCTTCTTGTCTTTCCTGTCTTTCGCGGTGCCGGTCATATCGCTAGCCCTGCGTCTCCATCTCGCGGCGAAGGCTCAGCGGCCGCATATCGGTCCACACCTCGTCGATATGACGGAGGCACTCTTCCTTTGTGCCGGTTACCCCGTCCGCACGCCAGCCGTCCGGTATATCCTTCCCCTGCGGCCAGATCGAGTACTGCTCCTCCTCGTTGAGGACCACGGAAAAAAGACCTTGCTCGCTCATACGAACCTCCAGATGGCGCATGAATACAGCCGTCGCGGACAGCCGATCTTGACCTAGAAGCTAACAGCGCGACCCCCGGACGGCAAGGCTCCGCGGACAGCGGGACCGCATGGGTCGGCCATCGAAATCCCGGGCCTGGATTCATTGAGATCGCGCAGTTGAATCTTTAGACTTGCACCGCTGTTCCACCCCGTTGCCACCCATGTCGCGACGGGCCAGATCGGCGGCGAAGCGGAATGCATCATTCAAGTACGGATTCCGTGTGCCGCACACTTCACGCGTGAAGGGATGGACGAAATGGACGAGGTATTCGCGGAGGTCCACGAGATCCGGCAAACCCTTCCGGAGCGGGCCCTGTTCCGGGACGGAGCGACGCTCGCGGATCTCTCCGAGAAGCTTGAGAGCAGCGGCTCGATGCGGGGCCTGCCGGCCGTTCGGGCGCTCCTGGAGGACATACGCTCCTTCAAGGAGGGCAACCGCCTGGAAGCCGTCAAGGAGCACATCAACACCCGCAGGGACAACCACATATTCTCGCTCTTCGACGCGTCGTACTTCCCGAAGCTGAGCCTGGACTACCTCACCTACGAGACGCTCCCCACGGACCCGTATCTCGCCGACAGGTACGCGAGCAACACCATGCCGGTGAACATCATCGGCGCCACCAAGGGATTCCACTCGCGGGTCGTGGTGGCGCTCTTCCCAGAGAACCACATCGACGGCATCCAGAAGCCCGAGGACCTCATCTTCTATTTCGTTGACAAATTCGTCGAGCGACACAATCGAATAACCCGGAAAATGATTGACGCGGTCATGGAACCGGGCAGTTTCCCGAGAATCCAGGGCGCGTCGGACAAGAAGGTCGAGCAGGCCGCCTCATGGTGGGTCAGGCTGCATGAATACCACCACCAGCAGGGCGACATGCCCATCCCCGATTTCCTCTCCTCGAAGAAGATGAAGCCGCTGGCGGGCCTGGAGGAGCTGCGGGTCGATGTATCCGGAATGCTGGCCTGCATCCATGACGACAATCTGCCGCGGGACGAGGCCATGACGGCCTACGAGTTCATTCTCGCCGAGCGGCTGCTGCGCTACGCCGTGGAGGGAATCCCCCGCCCCAACTACGACGCGGTGGCCTCCCAGCTGCTCTTCAACTACCTCACGGAGCACAAGGGGATCCGCCTCGACGGCGGGCGGATCAAGCTCTCCGCCGACCTGCCCGTCGTCCTCGCGGCCTTCCTCGGCGAGATCCAGGCCATCGAGAGCCACATCCACACGGAACCGGTGAACGCGGTCAAGAAGCAGCTGCTCGAATTCACCAACGCCTACACGGTCTTCGACCCCGAGGTGCGCGACTACCAGCACATCCCGTACTTCGCCGAGATCAAGCAGCGGCTCGGTGTCTGACCGGCGGGACGGGCCCCCCGCGCCCACCCCGGACCCCCACGCGACCGAGTCGGAGGCTGTTTCGTGACGGTGCCCGCACAGCGACGCACACCAGTGAGCGCACAGGACTACCGGGAGGCCATGTCGCTGCTCGCGGTGCCGGTCTGTGTCGTCACCACGCGCCACGACGGACAGGACTGGGGCCTCACGACGAGCACCGTCACGGGGGTCTCGCTCGATCCGCCGCTCGTCTCGGTCTCCGTGGCCAGATCGGCCAGTTGTCACGGAGCCCTGTCCCGGGCCCCGGAGTTCGTGATCAACGTTCTCGGCGACCACCAGCGCCATCTCGCCACGCGCTTCTCCACCAGGGACATCGACCGCTTCGCGGGCGGCGAGGTCTCCACCCTCCCGGGCACTCAGCTCCCCGTGGTCACCGACGCGAGCGCCCTCTACCGGTGCACCCGGCAGGAAGTCGTCGCGGTGGGCGACCACGACCTGCTGATCGGCGAGCTGACGGACACCCGGCTCCGCACGGCGGCACGCCCGCTGGCCTGGTACCGCCGCGCGTTCCACCATCTCGAACCGTACGACTGAGCCGGCCCCGGCGCCGGCACGAACTCCCGAGCAGAGGTAGTCCCAGTGAGTCAAGCGAGTCCTGTGAGCCGCGCAGCGGCCACGAACGACCGGCACCCGGCAGGGCCTCCCGCGCCCGCCACCGGGTGCCCGTACCAGAGCGGTTCCGGGACGACGACCGACCCGTGCCGTGACTATCTGGGGCTGCGGGAGGAGGAACCGGTCCGCTGGGACGAGGACCTCGAACTGTGGTTCGTCACCGGCTTCCGTGCGGCGACCGGGCTCCTGCGCCACCCCGCCCTGTCCTCCGCGTGGCCGGAACGGGCGAGCACCCCTCTCCACGCGGCGGCGGGAGGCGGCGCGGGCGGTGACGGGGCACGCACCTCGGGACTCGTACGCAAGTGGTTCATGTTCAACGACAATCCGGCCCACCACCGTGCCCGGAAGCTGGTGGCCCCGCTCTTCTCCGCCGAACGCATCGCCGCGCACCGGCCGTTCATCGAGGAACTGGTCGCCGAGCTGCTGTCCGGGGGCGGCGATTCCCTGGAGATCATGGAAGGCCTCGCCATCCCTCTCTCGGGCCGGGTCATCTGCCGCGTCCTCGGTCTGGACGCGGCCGTCGCACCCCACCTCGAACCGTGGGCCCTGGACGTCGCGGCCCTGCTGGTGGCGGACTACCTCCCCGAGGTGGTCGCCAGGGGACACACCGCCCTCCAGGACATGACCGCCCTCATCGACCGGGCCCTCGAAGGCGAACTGCCCGAGGAGTCGGCGCTGTACCTCCTCCGGCAGGCCCACCGCGACGGCGAGATCGGGCTGCAGGACGTCTGGGCCACGGCGACGTTCCTCATCTACGCCGGCTTCGAGACGACGTCCACCTTCATCGGCAAGGCCGTGCGGTCGATCCTGCACACGGGCTCCTGGGAGCGGCTGCGCACGGCCGACCTCGGTCCCGCCGTGGAGGAGCTGCTGCGCTTCGACACCTCGGTCCAGCAGGTGGCGAGGGTCGCGACGGAGACGTTCGAGGTCGCCGACCAGAAGATCGCGGCCGGCGACCTGGTCCTCATCATGCTGGGCACCGCCAACCGCGACGGGGAGGTCTTCGACCGGCCCGACCATCTCGACTACGACCGCCGGATCAAGCGCCACCTCGGCTTCGGCTTCGGCGCCCACTACTGCCTGGGCGCGGGCCTCGCGCGGCTGGAGGCCCAGGTCGCCCTGGAGGGGCTGCGCGACAAGTGGGAGACACTCCGCTTCCTGGAGCCGCCGAGGACGCGCTCCCATTTCGGGATCACCGCTCTGGAACGCCTGATGGTGGCGGGCGTCCAGCCGTGACGGGCGCGTCATCGGCGCCGGGGCCCGGCAGCCGCGCTCGCCCCGGGGGCTACCGCTCCCGGCGTGCGAGGGCCGCCCGTACCGCGGCCTCGGCCAGCCGGTGGTTCTCGGGGCCCGCCCCGTAGCCCGACGGGAAGCCGAAGCGCCGGCGGGTGTACG
The DNA here is from genome assembly GCF_020026305.1 of Streptomyces sp. 135. NCBI lineage: Bacteria > Bacillati > Actinomycetota > Actinomycetes > Kitasatosporales > Streptomycetaceae > Streptomyces > Streptomyces sp. 135. The sequence goes on from NZ_CP075691.1 coordinate 372,332, forward strand.
CGTAGGCCACGCCGCTGTCCGGGTCCGCGAAGCCGAGCGAGCCCGTCGCCCCGCTGTGGCCGAAGGCGTCCGGGCCGAGGAAGGGGTAGCGGCCGCTCAGTTCCTCGAAGCCCAGGCCGAAGACGTCCTCGTTGCCGGTGACCCGGTCGGTTCCGCGGTACTGGACCCGGGCGAACTCGGTGATCGTCTCCGGCTTCAGGAGCGGCGCCCGGCCGTCCACCTCGCTGATCGCCGCCGCGTACATTCCGGCCACGCCCCGCGCGGTGCCGACCCCGCCGGACGAGGTGGGGCCGAGCGCCCGTACGGCACGGGTGTTGGCGAACGCCACCAGGTCGGTCGGCGGCGTCGCGTTCTGGTTGAAGGCGACGCCCGCGACGCTCTGTGGGGCAGCGGCACCGGCCGCGAGCCGTTCGGCCTCCTCCGGGGTGGGCACCAACGGCAGCACGTCGGCACGGCGCGCTTCGAGCGACTCGGGCAGCCCCAGGTGGAAGTCGAGCCCGTAGGGCGCCCTGATCCGCTCCTCGTAGATCTCCTGGATGGAGCGGCCGGTCACCCGCCGCACGACCTCGCCGGTCAGCGCGCCGATCACGAAGCCGTGGTAGCCGTACGCGGTGCCCGGCTCCCAGAACGGCCGCTGCCCCGCGAGCCGCGCGGCTATCAGCCGGTCGTCGGCCAACTCCTCGGTGGTGAACCCGCCGTCGACGCCGACGACCCCGGAGCGGTGCGCGAGCAGCTCGCGCAGCGTCAGCCGGTCCTTGCCGTGCGCCGCGAACTCCGGCCAGTGGGCGGCCACTTCGCGGTCCAGGTCGAGGACGCCGTCCTGCACCAGGAGCGCGACCACGAGGTGGGCGGCACCCTTGGTGATGGAGTAGAGGCCGGTCAGCGTGTCCGCGGCGGTGCCGGGGCCGCCCCACAGGTCGACCACCCGGCGGCCGTCGACATCGACGGCGAGTTGTGCCTCGGGGGCGTCCCTCGCCTCGTCGAGCACCGCGGCGAACGCCTCCCGTACGGCCTCGAAGCCTTCCGCCACAGTCCCCTGGACCCGGCCGTCGTCGCTTGACATGCGCTGCCCCCATTCCTTGATCATGTGTTGGTCGAGACATCACAACAGCCGTCCCTGAGCAGGCATTCCCGGGTGTGCTCGTGATCGCGGAGGGCCTCCCACCGGGCCGGGCGGGGGTTATCCCCCGGCCAAGTCGGAGGCACACCGCAGCGCGCCGCCGCGCCCCCGCGGACCATGATCGCTGCACCGATCCGGAAACCGAGTTGAGGAGCGATCACGATGGCGGCGCACAAGAAACCGACCGGCCGACGGGAGCTGCTGATGGTCACGGCGGCGGGAGCCGCCACGGCCCTGTGGGCGCCGAAGGCGGGAGCGGCCACGCCGACGGTCGGCCAACGCCCCTCCGTCGTAAGGGCACTTGAGCGGGTCGCCCACCCGCTGCGTGCCACCGACCCTGGTGGCCGCACCACCGACCTGCGCGCACTGGGCAGGATGGTCGGCTCTGCCGAGGTGGTCGGGCTCGGTGAGGCCACGCATGGCTCGCACGAGTTCTTCGCCATGAAGGAGCGGGTCTTCCGCCACCTCGTCGAGGAGAAGGGCTTCACCACCTTCGCCCTGGAGATGAGCTGGACGGCGGGTCTGCGGATCGACGAGTACGTCCGGGGCGGCGAGGGCACGGCCCGGCGGATCGCCGAGGAGACGCTCGCCGGATCGCCGTGGGAGCGGGAGGAGTTCGTGAGCCTGCTCGCCTGGATGCGGGAGCACAACCGCCGCCGGCCGCGACACAGGGTCCGCTTCATGGGTGACGACGTCGGCGCCCCCGGCCTCGGCGACCGGATCTTCGAGCGAGTGACCTCCTACGTACGCGAGGCCCACCCGCGGTCGCTGCCGCGGCTGGTCGAGCTGTACGCGGGCCTGCGCCCCCTGGACGACATCTTCGCGTACCTGGGAAAGCCGCTCGCGGAGCGGCGGCAGAACGCCGTCAGGGCCGAGCGGGCGCTGGAGACGGTGACCGCCGCCACGGGTACGGACGGCGAGGCGTACGAGTGGGCGGTGCAGCACGCCCGGAACATCACGCAGACCTTCGCCTTCGCCGCCTTGGATGTCACCGACCCGGCGTCGGTGACCGCCGCGGAGCACCTGCGGGACCGGGCGATGGCCGACAACGTCGCCTGGTGGCACCGCCGGACGGGCGGCAAGGTGCTGCTGTCCGCGCACAACGGCCACGTCGGCTTTCTCTCCACGCACCCGCGGATGTACCCCAAGACGCAGGGGTCCTACCTGCGCGACGCCCTCGGCCGCGCATACCTGGCCATCGGTTTCACCTTCGCCGGCGGCTCCTTCCTCACCAAGGACACCTCCCTCGGCGGCGAGTGGACGAAGACCACCGTGCCGCCCGCCACGCGCGGCATGAACGAACACACCCTCGACCGGGTCCGCCACCGGGACTACTACGTCGATCTGCGCACCGCCCCGCCCGCGGCCCGCGCCTGGCTGGACACCGCCCGCCCCACCTACGACGCCGGCTCGGTCTTCGAGGCGGATCCGCTGCCCACGCTCGCCCTCGGCCGGGCCTACGACGTCCTTGTCCACCTGCACCGCGTGCGCGAGGCCGAGAAGCTCTGAGCGGCGGCCAGCCTGCCGCAGCAGTTCGCGCAGGGCGGCCTCGAACGCGTCGCGGTGCGGGCCGAAGAGGTGCGGGGCCGAGAACGACATCGAGTACACCCACGCGACGACATCGTCCTGCGTACGCTCCAGCGCCTGGCCGCCCGGCACGACGTGACGCCGCGGGCCGGAGAAGCCCGCCCTGGTGAGGATCTCCCTCTCACCGCCCGGCGTGCCCTGTGTCAACACTCCTTGACCGGCTCGCCTCACCGGTCCGAGGTAATGCCTGACCAGTTCCTCGATCGCCTCGTACGGCACCGCCGGGTGGGGGAGGCCGTCGACGCCGCGGCTCTCGGTCTTCAGATCGGAGACGTGCACGAGCGCGCCGCCGGGTCCCAGCAAATCCCTGGTGGTCGCCGCCACCCGTTCGCGGTCCATCCAGTGGAAGGACCGGCCGAAGACCGCCGCGGTGAACTGCCCGAGGTCCGGGGGCAGTTCCTCGGCCCGGGCGCGCACCCACCGCGCCTCGTGGGCCACTCCCCGCCGGGCGGCCTGCCGCCCCGCTTCGGCGATCATCTCCGAACAGCGTGTCGTCCCATTCCCAGCCGACGACCACGTCCGCCCTGTGTCCTGTCAGGCCGTGGCGTGACGCCGGCTGTCCGCGTCGGGCATCGAGGCACGGTGAGCTTCGTCACGGGCCAGCAGTGAGAGCAGGGAGGCCACGGCCAGCCCCGACTCGGCCGGGTGACGCAACACCTTGGCCGGGTCGATCCGGTACGTGTTGGTCCGTCCCTCCCTCGTATGGGAGAGATAACCCTCCTGCTCCAGGTCGGCGATGATCTTCTGCACCGCGCGCTCCGTGAGTCGACAGTGTGCGGCAATGTCGCGGATACGGGCGTTGTGATTGTCCGCGATAGCTGCCAGCACCCGTGCGTGGTTAGTGAGAAACGTCCATCCAGTGTGGGGCTCGGGCACTCCATCCATGGCCCAACTCTAGCGACTCGGCATACGCGATTTCAAAAACACGTACTACATTTCAGGTATTAGTTGACGTGTGTACGCCGCGACGGGCAGCCTGGAGCGGCGGTAGGCAATGACGAGAGGGAGAAGCCATGCCGGAGCCTGCACACCCTGAGCGGCCCCTCACGGGGGAAGGCGCCGAGCATGGTCAGGACGGCCCCACACGGGTGTCTCTACCGCCGACCCCGTCCCCGGCGTCCTTCGAGACGGTGCCGGACGGTGACGACCGGACCACCCTGGCGCTGCGGGGAGAGCTCGACCTGGAGGCGGGCCGTCAGCTCCGGCCCGGGCTGAACCAGGCCCTCGGCCGGGCGGCCCGCTCCGTCGACCTCGATCTCAGCGGGGTGGGGTTCTGCGACTGCTCCGGCCTGAACCTCCTGCTCGGCCTGCGCCACCGGGCCCTGCACCAGGGCAAGGCCATCCGCATCGCCGCCGGGAGCCCGGCGGTCGACCGGATCCTGGACGTGACGGGCACCCGTTACCTGTTCACACCCGAGGGCCAGGAGGACGGGGCCGCCGCTCCGGGAGCGGTCCGTGACCCGGACAAGGACGAGGAATCCGGCCAGGACCTGCGGACCGTCGTCGCCCAGCTGCGCAGGGCCATGCAGACCCGGCCCACCATCGACCTGGCCCGCGGCATCCTGATGTCCTCCTTCAGCCTGAGCCCCGAGGCCGCCTGGGAGGTGCTGGTCACCGCCTCGCAGAACACCAACACCAAGCTGCACCGCCTGGCGGGTGAGCTGGTCAGCACCGCGCAGGGCAGCAGCCTGCCCGAGGGCGTCCACACGCAGCTCATGGCGGCCGTCAACAAGACGCACGCGGCCCGCGCGGCCCCCGCGGCCAACGGCGGAGTCACCACCGAGACGGAACCCTCCATTCCCTCGCAGAGCGGTCCGTGACCTCACGCGGAGCAGTCCGTGACGTCTCGCCGCACCCCCGCGTCAGCGGCATGTCAGCGCCGCCCGGCAGGCTGCCACGCACCAGCGGGAAGGACGAGGTCCATGGGCCAGCAGCGGTGGCGGTACCGGGTGTGCGCGGCACTGGTCGCGGTGGGGGGCGTCGCGGCGGCCTCGGTCGGCCCTGGCGCGTCGGCCGCCCATGCCGCCTCGGCGGTGAACGTGATCGCCGTGCACAGCGGCAAGTGCCTGGAGGCCAAGGACTCCTCGCAGTCCCTCGACACGCCGGTCCTCCAGGCCGACTGCACGGGGCAGCCCGGCGCCGAGTGGTACGTGCGCGAGTCCCCGAGCGGCGGCAACACGATCAACATCGTCAACATGCACAGCGGCCACTGCCTGGCCGTGCCCGGTGCGGCCTCCGCGCGTGTGGGCACCCAGACGCGTCAGGGGGCGTGTTCCGTCACCGCCGGCGCCGACTTCCGCCTCGTGGACACCGGCACCGCGTACATCCGGGTCCAGGCCGCCGCGCCCGCCCCGGCCCTCTGCCTCGATGTCGCCTCGGGCTCGCACGCATCCGGCGTACCCCTCCAACTCGGCACCTGCGACGGGCAGTCCGGCACCGGCTTCGTGCAACGGGCGCCGCGCGACGGCAACGACACTCCCCTCGATCCGCTGCCGCCGGGTACCCCGACCGCGGCTCCCGAGCGGGTCAGCGTCGCCTCGGGCGGCGCCCAGACCAAGCCCGCCTCGGACTCCCACGGCGCTTCGGCCATCAGCGCGGACGGGCGCCGCATCGCCTTCGTCTCCAACGCGGCCGACCTGGTGCCGGGTGACACCAACGGCTACAGCGACGTGTTCGTACGCGATCTCCAGACGGGCACCACCCAGCGGGTCAGCGTCACGGACAGCGGGGGCCAGGGCAACTCCGGGGCCTCCGAGCCGGCCATCAGCGCCGACGGACGCCACGTCGCCTTCGAGTCCAGCTCGTCCAACCTCGTGCCCGGCGACACCAACAACTCGGGGGACGTCTTCGTACGCGACCTCCAGGCCGGCACGACCCAGCGGGTCAGCGTCGCGAGCGGCGGCGCACAGGGCAATTACGGGGCGTCCGCCCCCTCCATCAGCGCCGACGGACGCCACGTCGCCTTCCAGTCCTTCTCCGCCACCCTGGTGCCGGGGGACGTCAACAACGAATGGGACGTCTTCGTACGGGACCGGCAGACCGGCACCACCCAGCGCGTCAGCGAGACGGGCGAGGGGAACGACGGCTACGACAACTCGACCCGGCCGTCGATCAGTGCGGACGGCGGGCACATCGCCTATCTCTCCAACTCGGCGCACCTCGTCGCCGGTGACACCAACAACCAGCACGACGTCTTCGTCTGGGGCCGGCAGTCCGGCGCCACCGAACGCGTCAGCGTCGCCGGCGACGGGAGCGAGGGCAACGGCGGCGCCTCCTCCGCCCCCTCGATCAGCTCGGACGGCCGCCATGTCTCCTTCGCCTCCCACGCCTCGAACCTGGTGGCGGGCGACACCAACGGCAAGGAGGACGTCTTCCTGCGGGACCGGCGGGCCGGCACGATCGAACGCGTCAGCCTCTCCGGTGGTGGCGGTCAGGGCAATGCCTACGCGACGGCTCCGGCGGTCAGCGGCGACGGGCGGTACGTCGCCTTCTCGTCCGGCTCGACCAATCTGCTCGTGCGCGACACGAACGGCGTGGCGGACGTCTTCGTACGGGACCGCGAGACGGGCGCCACCCATCGCGTCAGCAGTTCCGGCAGCGGGATCGAGGCGGACGGCCTGTGCACCTCGCCGTCGGTGAGCGGTGACGGGCGCTTCGTCGCCTTCGCCTCCGCCGCGGCCAATCTGATCGGCGGGGACACCAACGCCCGCCCCGACGTCTTCGTCCGCCGCATCGCCTCATAGTGGTCGCATCGCTCACATCGTTTCGGCATAAGGAGCCTGATCGTGCGTCAGCTCATGTGGTCGCGTCGGACGCGGTTACTGGTCGTCCCCTGGACGGCCGTGGTGGCGATGGCCGCGGTGGGTGTGAGCGCTCCGCGGGCTCATGCCGCCTCGGCGGTGAACATCACCGCCGTGCACAGCGGCAAGTGCCTGGAGGCCAAGGACTCCTCGCAGTCCCTCGACGCTCCGATCGTCCAGGCCGACTGCACGGGGCAGCCCGGCGCCGAGTGGTACCTGCGCGAGTCCCCCACCGGCGGCGGCACCATCAACGTCGTCAACGCCCGCAGCAACCACTGCCTGACCGTTCCCGACCCCGGCTCCGCCCACGTGGGCACGCAGACACGGCAGGGCGCCTGCACCGCGGCGGCCGGTGCCGACTTCCGCCTCGTCGACAGCGGGGCCGAGCACGTCGGGATCCAGGCCGCCGCCCCCTCCCCCGCCCTCTGCCTCGATGTCACCTCGGGCTCCCACGCGTCCGGCGCACCCCTCCAACTCGCCCAGTGCTACGGGCAGTCCGGCAGCGGCTTCGTCCAGCGGGCGCCCCGGGCGGGGAACGGTACGCCGCTCGACGCCCCGCCCGTGCTGCCTCCCGCCACCGTGGCCGAACGGGTCAACATCACCTCCGGCGGCGCCCAGACGTCCATGCAGATCATGGACAGCGCACCGGTCCTGAGCGGGGACGGGCGGTACGCCGCCTTCACCTCCGACGCGGCCTCCCTCGTACCCGGCGACAAGAACCTGGCGCCGGACGTGTTCGTGCGGGACCGGTCGACGGGCACCACCGAACGCGTCAGCCTGACCGACGGGGACGCCGAGAGCGCCCCCGCCGAGTGGTCCGACGAGCCGTCGATCAGCGGGGAGGGACGGTACGTCGCCTTCGAGTCCGTCGCGCGTGCCCTGGTGAGCGGTGACACCAACGGCCAGCGGGACGTCTTCGTGCGCGACCGCACCGCCGGCACCACGCAGCGCGTGAGCATCGCGAGCAACGGCACGCAGGGCAACAGCTGGTCGTTCTCCCCCTCGGTCAGCGCCGACGGGCGGTACGTGGCCTTCACCTCGGGCGCGTCCAACCTCGTGCCCGGCGACACCAACGCGGCCGACGACATCTTCGTCCACGACCGGCAGACCAGGACCACGCAGCGCGTCAGCGTCGCGGGCGGCGGCGCCCAGGGCAACGCCGAGTCGACGACGCCCTCCATCAGCGCCGACGGCCGGTACGTGGCCTACACCTCCGACGCGTCCAACCTCGTGCCCGGCGACACCAACGCGGCCGAGGACGTCTTCGTACGCGATCTGGTGTCCGGCACCACCCAGCGCGTCAGCGTGACGGGCACCGGCGCCCAGGGCGACCGCGACTCGATGTCGCCCTCGATCAGCGCCGACGGGCGTCACGTCGCCTTCTCCTCCAGCGCCGCCGGCCTGGTGCCCGGCGACACCAACGGGCGCATCGACGTGTACGTGAGGGACCGCCAGGCAGGGACGACGCAGCGGGTGAGCGTCGCCGACAACGGCACGCAGGGCGACGGGCATTCGGGCGTGCCGTCGGTCAGCGCCGACGGCCGGTACGTCGCGTTCTCCTCCAGCGCCGCCAACCTCATCGCGCGGGACGCCAACGCCGTGAGCGACGTCTTCGTCCGCGACCGGGAGACGGGGAAGACACAGCGCGTCAGTACCGGCCACGCCGACGGCGAAGGCGGCGACGGCTACTCGTCGGAGGGGTCGATCAGCGCCGACGGCAGTCTCACCGTCTTCTCCTCTTACGCCTCCGACCTCGTCCCCGGTGACACCAACTCCGCGTACGACGTGTTCGTACGCCGCAGCATCGCCTGACGCCCCCCGTCGACCGACACGCCCCGGGGCGGACATCCGTGGCTCCGGGGCTTGTCATGAAGATCTTTTCGGCGGAACGCTGCGGACATGCAGAATCTGCCGACGTTCGTGTTCGTACACGGCGTGCCCGAGCAGGGCGAGTTCGGCCTGGAGCGGCGCGAACGAGAACGAGTTGGCCAAGGCGAACCTGGGAGCACCAGCCGCGTCACGCTCACCGACAACGTCACCCGCGTCATAGAAGTCCTGGAGCGGGCCGAGCGGAACAGGCCGACCTGGTCGACCGCATCGTCTACGTCTCCGCCTGGTGCCCCGTGGAACTGACCGTCGGTGACTATTACGCCGAACCGGAGATGGCGGACGTCGACCCGGCCGCCTTCGCCGCGGCGCTCCTCGGGAACCCGGCCGAGCTGGGTCTGCTGCGCACCAACTTCCGCACCGCCGACCCGGCGACGCTCGCCGCCTTCAAGGAGGCCCTCGGCGCCGACCTCACCGACGACGAGTTCCGGGCGTTCCTCAACACCTTCCAGCCCGACGAGAACCTCGACGTCGGCACCCCTGCCGACCGGGCTCGGGCCGCGACCTGGGGGCGGATCCCGAGGACGTATGTGCGCCTGGCGAGCGACACCAGCCGGTTAGTTGGCCTTCTTCTTGTCGAACCAGATGGTCGCCGCGGTGGGCACGAGTCCGGCCCAGAAGATGATCTGCGGCACGGCCCGGTCCGTCCACGGGATCTCGGCGATCAGCAGGGCGCACGCCATGGCCCAGCCCGCCTGGGCCAGGACGACGCGGGCCCAGCGGCCGCGGCGAACCAGGGAGCGGGCGTTGAGCTGGACGCCCGCCCGCAGTCGGCGGTAGCGGCGCCACGCCCCGAACGCCCAGATCACGGCCATGATGAACAGGAACCACAGCCGCTGGCCGACGGGGACGGGCAGTTCCGGGGCGGTCCGCTCGTCGGCGGGGAAGACGTCGACCATGGCGCCCGCCAGCACCACGCAGAGCACGGCGAGCCATCGCGTGCCGCGCAGCAGGCGGTAGGTGGCGTGGTCGAGTGCCTGGCGCAGGGAAGGGGAGCCGGGCTCTGCGGCGAGCGCGTCCGCGTACAGCTCGGTGGCCCGGGCGGCCCCCACGCCCGGTGCCTGTGCCGCCTTGCGGGTCTGGCGTGCGAGGGCCTCGGCGTGGTGCGGGTCGATGCGGAGGATGGTCTCGTCGAGCATGTCGGAGACCGTGCCGTTCCCGGCCGTGCTCGCGATGCGGTGGGCGATCTCGTGGGCGTAGACGTCCTCGGGCCCCAGCCGCAGCGCCTCCGTCGCCAGGTCGGCGGCTTCGCGGGTGACCCGGTCGGCGGCCTCGTGGGTGATCTGCCCGGCGCCGCTCTCGCGGGCGTGACGGACCAGGGCCTCCCGCCAGACGGCGTCGGCGAGCATGGCGTGGGCGAACGAGTCGTGCGGAGCGACACGGATCATCTCGCGCAGGACGGGCTGGACCTTGAGCCAGCCGTTGTCGCGCACCATCGCCTGGGCGCGCAGCCTGAGCGCGCCGTAGTCCTCGGGGGCCAGCCGGAGGGCCTCGTCGGCCGCCGCGAGCGCCTGCGCGGGCTGTTCCGTGTGGAGGTGGCAGTAACCGATCTTGACCCAGGCGCGTACGTCGCCGGGGTCCTCGGCGAGGTGGCGGGCCAGGAGGGTCTGGGCCTGGCCGTAGCGTTCGAGTTCGATCAGGGCCTGGGCCTGGTCGAGGACGGGAGTCGGCGTGCTCACAGCTTCCGCTTCTTCTTCAGATAGGTGATCAAGTCGTCGTACGTGCCGCCCTCGTTGGCGTACATGGCGACGTTCCGCGCGGAGGCGAACCACGGTTCCGTGGAGGGCACGGTCTGCCGTGCGGCGGCGAGCAGGTCCCGCATGCCGATCATGCGGACCGTGCCGGTGCGCGCCGAGTCGAGCAGGGCGCTCTCCGCGGCGGACTCGCACAGATGGGCCAGGTCGGCGCCGGACAGGCCGTCGGTGGCCTTGACGAGCTTGCCCAAGTCGACGTTCTCGACGGGGCGTTCGCTCAGGTGGTAGCGGAGGATGCTCTCGCGCGCGGGGGCGTCGGGCGGCAGGACGAGCAGGGTACGGTCCAGGCGCCCCGGGCGGCGCAGGGCGATGTCCACGTCCCAGGGGGCGTTGGTGGCGGCGAGCACGAAGACGCCTTCGTTGGCCGCCGAGTCGATGCCGTCCAGCTCGGTCAGGAGCTGGTTGACGGTGTTGCGCAGCCCGCTGTGCTGGGTGCGGCTGCGCTTGGCGCCGAGCGCGTCGAGTTCGTCGAGGAAGACGACGCAGGGCGCCTGGCGGCGGGCGGTCCGGAAGATCTCGTGCATGTTGCGCTCGGAGTTGCCGATCCACATGTCGAGGACGTCGTTGACCGACACGGACAGGAAACCCGCCCCGAGTTCACCGGCGACGGCGCGGGCGATGAAGGTCTTTCCGCAGCCGGGCGGCCCGTACAGGAGGAGCCCGCCGCGCAGGCTCTTGCCGTACAGCTTGCGCAGTTCGGGGTTGCGCATGGGGGCGAGGAACGCCGCCTCCAGGCGCTCCTTGACCTCCCGCATGCCGCCGACGTCCGCCAGGCGGATCCTGCCGGGGGTGTCCACGTCCCAGGCGGCGGCGTCCTCGGGGTCGCCGCTGCCGTCGGCGGTCAGGGGCGCCTCGACGAAGCGCGGCGGGAGCACGTCGCCCACTTGGTCGGCGGCGGCACGCCAGTCGAAGCCGGTGCGGGCGTCGGGGGCGGGCGGGTCGGCCGAGGGTGTGGGGGCAGGGGCGGGGGCGCCCATCGCGCGGGCCATCAGTGCCCGGGCCTCGCCGTCGCCCGGCGCGTGCTGAAGCGCGACGGCCGCCTCCGCGACGGCGGCGTCCGCCTGCCCGGCCTGTAGCAGCAAATCGGCCAAATGCAGCCGTAGCGGTACATCGGCGGGTGCCGCCTCAACAGCCGTGCGCAAGCTTCGTATCAGGGGGGAGTCCTCGGACATGCGGCTACCTTATTTGCCCGTGGTACCTGGTCCGGAGCCGGGCTCCGGGTGGCGCGACCGCTTCGTTCGGATCAGTCAGCGCGCCGTCAGCGGCCCCCGTCAGACTTCGGCCAACGAAGGGATTCACCGGAGGACGGGGAGTTTCGATGAAGCGAAGAACCGGCGGCGCGCTGCTCGCGGCGGTGGTCGCCGCCACGGGCCTGATGAGCACGGCCGTGCCGGCCCACGGTGCGGACGCGGCCACGGCGTGCGTCATGCGTGAGGGCAGCGCGCACACGGACTGGACGGGGATGACGTGGGACGCGGACATCCTGTGCGACAACGCGCCCGGTGACGTACGCCTCCAGTCGTTCAAGGACAGCCCGGTGGTCGGCCGGATGGTGACCACCCGCAGCTGGTTCGTGTGCTGGAAGGTCGGTGACCCGCACGCCGGGGGCAACAACATCTGGTACTACACCCAGGCCGACGAGGTCGTCTCACGCCCGACGGCGCAGGGGTGGGGCTACATGCCCGCAGTGATGCTGGAGACACCGCAGGACCCGGTGCCGGGCCTGCCCAAGTGTTCGTGGGGGTGACGGGGATGACGAACCGTTTCGTAGGGGCGGCGCTGGCCGCGGCGACGGCCGCGCTGTGCCTGCCCGCGACGGCGAGCGCGGCGGACGCGGCCGGGCCGGTCTGCTACGTCCGTGACGATGTGCGGCACACCGACGTCAAGGGCCACACGTACACGAAGGACCTGTACTGCGAGAACGCGGTGGCGGACGTCTTCGCCACCCCGGAGGTCTACGGGACGGTCATCGCCAAGCTGAAGACGTCACCGAGCTGGTTCGTGTGCTGGGAGAGCGGCGACCTGCATCAGGGCGGCAACCGCATCTGGTACTACACGCAGGGCGACGAGGTGACCAACTGGCCGCTGTGGAAGGGCTGGGGGTACGTTCCCGCGTTCCGCATCGAGACCGAGCCCGACCCGTTCCCGGGCGTACCGGCCTGCCTGCCCAGCTGATCCACTGATCCGCCGATCCGCCGATCCGCCCCATCGAACCCCAGGAGTGAACTCGTGGCCCTTTCCCAGGTGATACGCCGTGGACGCACCGTCGCCTCGGCCCTCGTCCTCGCTGCGGCGGCCGCCGTGCCCGCCACCGCCCCGGCCTCGGCGGCCGCCGACGAGGAGGTGACCTGTGTCCTGCGGCCCGGCGTCGTCCACAAGGACACGCTCGGGAACACCTTCACCGGCGACCTGTACTGCGCCAACGCCCCAGGGGACCTGTACGGACGCCCGGCCTTCGACGCCCCCGTGACCGGGCGCCTCAAGACGACCCAGAGCTGGTTCGTGTGCTACTCGATCGGTGAGGCGCACAAGGGCGGCAACAACATCTGGTACTACACGCAGGGCGACGAGGCGGTGAACCTCCCCGACATCCGGGCCTGGGGCAACATGCCCGCGAGCAGCGTCCTCACGAACACCGACCCGTTCCCCGGGCTGCCGCGCTGCCCCTGGCACTGAACCCCGGCACGGGGACCGCGGCCCGCGCCTGCCGATCACCTAGACTCGGCCAATGGCGAAGTACTTCGACGTGCACCCCGACAACCCCCAGCGGCGCAGCATCACGAGCGTGGTCGACAGCATCCGCTCCGACGCGCTCATCGCGTACCCCACGGACTCCTGCTACGCGCTGGGATGCCGGCTCGGCAGCCGCGACGGCATCAACCGCATCCGTACGATCCGCAATCTGGACGAGCGCCACCACTTCACCCTCGTGTGCCAGAACTTCGCACAGCTGGGTCAGTTCGTCCATCTCGACAACGACGTGTTCCGCGCCATCAAGGCCACCACCCCGGGCCGCTACACGTTCATCCTGCCCGCGACCAAGGAAGTCCCCCGCCAGCTGCTGCACCAGAAGAAGAAGACCGTCGGAGTCCGCATCCCCGACCACACGGTGACGCAGGCCCTGCTCGCCGAACTCGGCGAGCCCCTGCTGTCCAGCACCCTGCTGCTGCCCGACGAGGACGAGCCGCTCACCCAGGGCTGGGACATCAAGGAGCGCCTCGACCACGTCGTGGACGTCGTGCTGGACTCCGGTGACTGCGGCACCGAGCCCACCACCGTCATCGACTTCTCCAGCGGCGAGGCCGAGGTCGTGCGCCACGGCGCGGGCGACACCACACGCTTCGACTAGCCGCGGCGGGAGCCGGGCGGCCGCCCCACCGAGCGGCCGCCCCTCGCCCAAGGAATGCGCCCGTCAGCGGGCCGCGTCGGCGAGCAGCTTCAGGGCGAGTGCCTGCGTCGCCGCGTCGGCCTTCTCCGGGCTCCCGGTGTCGTACGGCGGGTCGGGGTCGTACTCCACCGCGAGCTGCATCGCCCGGGCCACCTTCTCGTCGGTGAGGCGGCTCACCAGGTGCAGGCCCATGTCCATCCCCGCGGAGACACCGGCGGCCGTGATGATCTTCCCCGTCTCGACGAAGCGCCCCGGGGTGTAGACCGCGCCCACGTCCTTCAGGTACGGGCGGGAGGCCCAGTACGTGGTCGCGGGCAGGCCGCGCAGCAGTCCCGCCGCGCCGATGATCAGCGAGCCCGTGCACACCGAGGTCGTCCAGACCGAGCGGCGGTGGATGCGGCGGATCCAGTCGTGCGCCTCGGTGTCGCGCATCATCGCCTCGGTACCCCGCTGCCCGCCGCCCGGCACGAGCAGCACCTCGGCCCGGTGCACATCCCGCATCGCGCGCTCCGCGACCAGGCTCAGCTCACCGGTGTCCGTACGCACCGGTCCGGCCTCCCGGGCGACCATCGTGACCCGCGTGTCCGGTACCCGGCACAGCATTTCGTAGGGTCCCACCGCGTCCAGCGCGGTGAAGCCGTCGTAGAGCAGTATCGCCACCCGCACCTTCCCGCTCCCCGCGGCGGCCCGGTCCTGCCCGGTCCCTGAAGCGGCCCGCGCCGAGCCGCCCGCCCCGACGGCCGCGACCGCCGCGCCCGCGGCCGTGCCGCGCAGCAGACCGCGACGGCTCGGCGTCCGCTTGCCATCATCCGTGCTCATGTCCCACCAACACCCCTCGATCGTCCGACGGTTGACGTCTCAGAAGTCGTACGCGGGAGCGGTGGAGTTCCCGCCGGGCGGGAAGTCGGCCGCCGTTGCACGCGTCCGTGGAGGCCAGCCCGTACGCTGGCCGGTCATGAGAGACGAAGCGCACGGCCTCGGGGCGGGGCACCAGGGACGCGATCCGCGGCGCAGGGGACTCGGGGTGCTCGGCTGGGCGCTGCTCGCCCTGCTCGTGATCGCGCTGCTCACCCTCTGGCCGGGGTGAGCGGCGCGACCCAGGGCGGCCGGCGAGAAGCCGGCCTTGGCGGCGCCGTAGGATCCGCCTCCCGGCTCGGCGGCGATCGACCCGATGTGCACGACGGCGCCGCCGGCCGCGAGCCGCTCGTCCAGCGCCTTCGTCGTCAGCACGGCGCTCAGGAGGTTCGCGCCCAGGTTGGCGCTGAACGCCCGGGCGTAGGAGGCGAGGTCGTGCTCCCCGTCGGCGTCGAGGTCGGTGTTGCCGCCGGCGTTGTTCACCGGGACGTCGATCCGGTCCGGCAGGCCGGTCAGCAGCGCCGTGAGCGCGGCGGGGTCGGTGTAGTCGCACACCAGGGCCCGTACGCCGGCTCTGCCGCGAGCCGGTCGAGCGGTTCACGGCGGCGGCCGGTGGGGCTGATTACCCGCCTCCCCGGTGAGGGGCGGCCTCGGACCGTCCAGGTCACGCTGACGCAAGCCGGGCACGACCTCGTCGAAGCCACCGTGGACGACTGACGCCCCTCGGCCGCAGGCCGCGGACGGTGCCGCGGGTCAGCGGCGGCGTCCGCGCTGTGGGGCCCAGCCGGCGCCGACGCCCGCGAGGTGCGCGGCCGTCAGCGTCAGGCCGAGCAGCATCAGGCTGGTGGTGCCGAAGAAGATGTTGGTGGAGGTCTCGGTGAGGTGCAGGATCCAGGCTGTGACGAACACGACGGCTGCGCCGATAGCGAGCACGGTTACTCCTTCGGGAAGGGCGGCCCGACGCCCGCGGCGGTGCGGGGGCGGCTCACCGGCCGGGTCCCCAGCGGCGTACCGTCCATGCCTGCCCGCCGCGACCGACCAGCGGAGCGCGGGATCCGCGGGCACTTCCCGGCCGACCTCCGGGGCTGCCATGCCGACTCCGTGCGCGGCGGGCTACTGTCACCCTCAGTGCTCGGGAGCGAGCCCCGTTCGGGGCGCGCCCGCGGAAGAAAGAAAGCATGACGGACCACCGACGTGACCACCGACTCGTGCCCCACCCTCATGGCGAGCAGCCCGCCTCCCCCCGGGAGGAGGCAGAACGACTCGCCGCCCAGGCACAACAGCTTCGGGAGCAGGTGTTCGAGCTGGAGGTGCAGGTACGCGCTCGCCCCAAGATCGCGCTGGCCGAGGGGGTGCTGGTCGAGCGGTACGGCCTGCCGGACGCGGACGCGGCGTTCGCATTGATGCGCCAGGCCTCCCAGCGGGCCAACATCAAACTCCACCAAGTGGCGGTCGCCGTCGCCCGTGTGCCGGGACCGGCCCGCGGCGCCTCGCTGTGGTTCGGCGAGCGGACACAGGCCCCGGCCCCGCCCCTGACCGCTCTCGGTGTCGGCACGCTCGACGCGAGGAACCAGGGCGAGGTGCTCGGCGCCGCCCTGCGCCGCGTGCTGGAGATCACCAGTACGCACATGGGCAACGTCCAGCTGGTCGAGGACGGCACGCTGCGTATGGAGAGACACACCGGTCTGCCCCGGCAGTTCACCGACCACTTCGCGTTCGTCGACGGGAGGACCGCCTGCTCGCGGGCCGCGGACGGCGGCAACCAGGTCACCGTGAAAGAAGTCGCCTTGTCGCCCGGGTTCGACGACGTCTCCCGCCATGTGATCCTCTCGGCCGGCGCACGCGGCGTCCACAGCGTTCCTCTCGTGGACGACACCAGGACAGTGCGCGGCGTCATCTCCTCCCATCATTCGAACCCCCTGGACGGTTTTGCACGGTCCCAGCTCCAGGCCCTGCACCACACCAGCCGTGCCATCGGGACGTGGATCGACTGGCACCGGCGCACGGTCGTCCTCGACGCGCTGGAAGACCTGCACCAACTGGCCCTCGCGCGCCAGAAGTAGAGGACGCGCCCCTCCCCTACCGAGGCGGGGCGTGGCTCCGCGGCGGGCGGAGGCCGATTTATTGCGGAATCTTCACGGCAGAACGCCCTTGCCTGCCGGTTTGACGGGCACCCGCACCGCGTCCTCAACGGAAAGGGGAGCGGCATGATCTCGGTCGCCGTCCTGCTCCTGCCGGGGCTGGCGCTTCTGCTGTTCGTGGTGGTGCGTCTGGAGGACGGGCTGCTCGACACCAAAGGACAGGCTCCTTCCGCCCGTCACGCCAGGCACCCCCGTCGGCGTCATCTGCGCCTGATTCCCGGCGGCGGTGACGTTTCACCGGCCATGGCATCGGCATCGGCGTCCACGCCCAAGAGTCTCGGGCAGCGGATGCGGGACAGGGATGCCGCCTGATCGATACGCGGCCGGGGCCCGGACGAATTCCGTCCGGGCCCCGGCCGCGGTGGTGCTGCGGATTTCTGCCGGTTTCTACCAGCGGTACCAACGCCCTCGTCGGCCGCCCGCTCCAGCAGAACGCATCACGAAGCCGAGCAGCCACAGGACGAGCACCACCGCCGCGACAAACCACAGCGCCTTCAGCGCGAATCCGGCACCGAAGAGAACCAGGGCCAGCAGAAGAACAATCAAAAGGGGAACCATCGTTATCAACCTCCAGTGCACCGTGTGCCCCCGGACTGCTCCCTTATGCATGGCAGCACGAGCAGGGCCGGAAGCCGTTTTGGCGTGCAGGTGAGGTGACATGAAAGTCTAGGGGCATGACGATGAATGATTACGACCGCGTACGCGCCGGCATCGAAGCCATGACGGCGTACATTTCCGGCGAACAGGTAATGGAGGAATACGTCGCCGAGAAACGCGCCGCCGACGGAAATCTCGACCAAGTCGCCGACAGCGCGACCGCGTTGTGCGCCGCACTGCTCTTCCAGATCGCCGAGATGACCGGAAAGACGCAGCACGAAGTACTTCAGGAACTGGCGCACGGGCTGAACCGCAACGAGGCCGAGCAGCGGGACTGACCGGCGCTTCGAGACGGAAGACGGCACCGCGCGCGCCGTACGCGTGAGAAGGAGCAGCCCCATGGACAGTCCACCGCCGCCCGCGCGGAGACGGACCGCCCTGCGTCGTACCCCCATATCGATGTGGAACGACGACATATCGGACTGGGCCGCGGCGTTGACGTACTACGCGATATTGGCCCTGCTCCCCGCCCTCCTCGTCACGGTCAGCCTCATCAGCCTGGTCAGTCCCGGTACGACCGAGGCGCTCATCGCCGAAGTCACGGACTGGGCCCCCGCTCAGGCGGGCCACTCCTTGCACCAGGCGCTCAGCGAGATGGCCGAGGCCCGTTCCGCGGCCTTGATGGTGGTGATCGGCGGAGCGGTCAGCGCGGTGTGGTCGGCGTCCAGCTACGCGGCCGTGTTCCGGCGGGCTCTGCACGCGATGCACGGCGTGGCGGACTGCCGGCCCGCCCTGCGCAAGGCGCACCGCGTGCTCATGACCGCGGTGACGCTCCTCGCGATCCTCGTCGCCAGCGCGTTGCTCCTGGTACTGAGCGGCCCGCTCGCCGAGGGGCTGGGGCGGCGGCTCGGCTTCGGCGACGCGGGGCAGACCGCGTGGAGCGTCCTCAAGTGGCCCGCTCTGGTCTGTCTGGTGGCGCTGCTCGTCCTGGTGCTCTTCCGCAACGCGCCGCCCGGGGCCCGCGGTTGGCGTCAGATCATGCCGGGCGGCCTGCTGGCGGCGCCCCTGTGGCTGCTCTCCTCGGGTCTCTTCACGTGGTACGCCTCGGGCGTCGGCTCCTACGGCAGGCTCTACGGCTCCCTCGCGGGCGTCGTCGTCTTCCTGGTGTGGCTCTGGGTGTCCAACCTGGCGCTGCTCGCCGGGGCGCAGTTCACCGTGGAACTGGCCCGCGTGCGGGCCGCCGCGGAGTGACGGAGGCCCGCACACGCCTGTCCCCCGCCGGACGGCCCGGTGTCAGGCGGCTCCGTCGTACGGGGTGACGCGCCGGTACGCGGCGCGCGCGTACAGCACCCGGGCCGTCGCCGTGCCGAGGAGAGCCGCCGCAAGCAGGCAGGCCATCCATCCGGGGTCACGGTGGCCCGCCCAGGAGATCTCCCCGGTGGGGTGGGTGGCGAAGAAGTTGAGCAGCGCCCAGCACAGCAGCGCCGTCCCCGGCGCCGCGACGAACCGGCCCAGCATGCCGAGGACCGCCGCGAGCAGGGACAGCGCGGTCAGGGCGAGGCTGGTGCGGTCGAGGGCGCCGAGCAGGTCGAACGTGCTCACCAGCACGAAGGAGCCCCAGGAAGCCGCCGTCCAGATGAGGGGTGTGGCCATGGGTTCGGGAACCGCTCTCGCGCCCTTGGCTATGTACCGCCACTCCATCACCGTCGGTTCCTCCCCACCACCGGGTTCCGGGCACGACAACGTCCCGGGCCCGTCCTCAGCCAATTCGTCGAGCGGGAGGACCACCGCACCGGTCCAGGTCACGGCCGTGGTCCTGCCAGCAGATTGTCGCACCCCGCCGAGAGGGGTGTAAGGCGTCTTCTCGCTGATGAGGCGTCTCCCGCGCCGACGGGAGCGTCTTCCGCGCCTGCGGGGCGTCTTCCGCGCTTGGGACGCGCGGTGCGAGGAACCCGTCGGCATCGGGCGCCGCACACCGCCCGCGTCGCCCGCACCGTCCAGAGGCCCTTCCTGGAGGCACTGATGGCACGAACGGACCGCTATGCGAACCCGAGTGAGGGGGACGCCGCCGACGACACCTCCCCCCGCCGTACGACCCTGTCCCCGCTGGCGCGGGCGGCGACGATGCTGGCCGCCTTCGCCGGGATGGTGGCCTTCGGCGTGGTCCTCGCCCGGCTGACCCTGGAGCCCTCGGCGGCGTCCGAGGCGCTGACGCACAGCAACTTCAAGCCCGGTGACTCCATTCGCGACTACCTCGGCCAACCCGCTTTCCGTGACACGGTCAAGCAGATCGGCGGCAACATCCTCCTGGGCGTGCCCTTCGGGCTGCTGCTGCCGGTGCTGCTGCCCCGGACGCGCGGTCTGGTGCGGGTGGCGGTGGCCACGGCGGTGACCATGGTCCTCGTCGAGCTGGCCCAGGGCGCCTTCGTGACCGGCCGGACCTTCGACATCGACGACGTCATCCTCAACACGACGGGCGCGCTGCTCGGTTACCTCGTCCTGGGGCGCCGGCTCGGGCGGGCCGTGCATCCCCGGCGGCGGCACTGGTGGCACCGGTCCACCCGGCGCGGCACGGCGGGCGCCTGACGGAGAAGACGGCGCGCGGCGAGGCCCTGACGTGGTCTTCTCAGGCCTGGAAAGGTGAATCGCCGCCGCGGATGTCACCCCATGCGTTTATGCGACCCCCTAATTGGTAACTCGCTGTAGCGAAAGCCTCGCGTGAGGGATCCTCTGCGGAAGGCAGGCACATGTCCGCAAGCATGCTGGCCATCCTGGGTGCTGCGGTGGCGATCGTCACGGCGCTGCTGCTCGCCCGCCCGCTGAACCAGACGACCACCGACGACCTCCGGCGCCGCTTCGGTCCCGAGTTCGACCGCGCGGTGGCGCGGCACCGTGGGGACACAGAGGCAGCCGAGCGAGAGCTCAGCGAACGGCTGCGGCGCTTCGGCGGGCTGCGGGTGAGGGGTCTGAGCACCGTTGCCCGTGAGCGGTACAGCGCCGAGTGGGCCATGCTCCAGGCACGGTTCATCGACGCCCCGGGGCAGACGGTCGCCCAGGCCAACGCCCTCCTCAACCGGCTGGCAGCCGAGCGCGGCTTCCCCGCGGAGTCGCGCGAGCGCCAGGCCGACGCCCTCTCCCTGCACTGCCCGCGGCACGCGCAGGGCGGCCGTGAACTGCACGAGGCGGCGCGGCGTGCCGCCGCCGGCGAGATGGACACCGAGGCCATGCGCCGCGCCATGCTCGCCGGATACGAGCTCTTCCACGAGCTGCTCCTCCCGCGTCCGCAGGACCGCAAGGTCGACGCCATGGCCGGTCATGCGCGGCCGTACCGCCCGTTCAG
Source organism: Streptomyces sp. 135 (assembly GCF_020026305.1). Classification (NCBI taxonomy): domain Bacteria; kingdom Bacillati; phylum Actinomycetota; class Actinomycetes; order Kitasatosporales; family Streptomycetaceae; genus Streptomyces; species Streptomyces sp. 135. Next base: position 392,801 of record NZ_CP075691.1, read on the forward strand.
GGTTCCGCCGCAGCGGTCCGCGCACTCCAGCCGGTACTGACCCGGCGGCAGCGCCCCTTGCCACCGGTCCCGGTGGCAAGGGGCGCGCTCCGCCCGGAACTCACGCCCCCATACGCTGTGCGGATGTTGGTCTACATCCCGGCGGCCCTGCTCTTCCTCGTCTTCTCCTGGCGGATGCTGCGCGAGCGCCGAAGGTTCGGCAACGCGGTGATCCTGGGCCTCGCCGTGCTCTGCGGACTGGTCGCCTGGCTGTCCCGGCTGATCCGGTCCGGTTCGACGTCGGGCCTGGTCATCGCCTTCTCGCTGCTCGCGGTGGGCGCGCTGGGGATCCTCGTGCTCACCTACCTGCTCTTCGTCAACGGCCTGCGGATGCTGCGCAAGGAGGGCAGGAGCCCGGCCAATCTGCTCTCGCTGGCGGCCGCCCTGAGCATCCTCGGCGTCATCGCCCTCGTGATCACTGCCGCCCTCGTGCGTACGCCGGTGCTGCTCGGGGTGGGAGCGGCCGCGCTCGGGCTGTCGGGCTACGTCTCCTTCCTCTTCCTGAGCTTCGTCTGTTACGCGTTTCTCTACGGCCGGTTGCAGGTCCGCCGCAGGGCCGACTTCGTGGTCGTCCTCGGCTCGGGGCTCGTCGGTGGTTCCACGGTGCCGCCGCTGCTGGCCGGCCGGCTCCGGCGGGCGCAGGAGGTGCACGCGCGGCTCTCGGCGCACGGTGCCCCTCCGGTGCTCATCACCTCGGGCGGTCAGGGGCCGGACGAGGATCTGCCGGAATCCCACGCCATGGCCGACTACTTGACCGACCGGGGATTTCCCGCCGGGCTGATCGAGCGCGAGGACCGCTCGACGACGACGGGGGAGAACCTGCGGTTCAGCAAGGCCATCATGGAGAAGACGAAGCCCGACTACCGGTGCGTCGTCGTCACCAACAACTACCACGCCTTCCGTGCCGCGCTCACCGCGCGCCGGGCCGGGGTCAGGGCCCAGGTGGTGGGCGCCCCCACGGCCTCGTACTTCTGGCCCAACGCGACGATCCGCGAGTTCGCCGCCGTGCTCGTGGCCTACCGCCGGACCAACATCTGCATCGGTCTGCTGTTCGTCCTCGGCGGGGTGCTGGTCTGGGCGGTGCGTTAGCCGGTCGGCGGCTACTCCGCGTGGCCGTGTCCGGCGCGCCGACGGCGCCGGTTGCGCCTTGCATGAGGGGCAGCGCGCGGAGTCCGCAGGGACGGCATGCTCCCGGCCGCGCGAAGGATCGAGGTCTGTCTCATGCACGTCCGTCCCACCGTCACCGCAGCCGCGTTCGGCGTCGCCGCGTTCGCCTTGATGGCGCCGCAGGCACTGGCCGACGTGGAACCCCCGGTGGAGCCACCGACCCAGGGCGAGGTCCAGACCGGGCCCCGGACGGACGGCCGGACCGAGGACCAGACCGAGCCGTCCCTGTCGATCACCCCGAGCCCCGGCCGGCCGGGGCAGTCGGTGGTCGTCTCCGTCAGCGGTGGCTGCACCGCCGACTCGGCCACCGCCCGTTCGAACGCCTTCGCCCAGAACGTCCAGCTGTCCACCGGCTCGGCCGGCGTCTACACGGGCACGGGCACCATCCGCACCGACGCCCGCGCCGGCAGCCACACCGTGAGCGTCTCCTGTCCCGGCGGCGGCACCTCCACGTACTCGATCACCGTGGCGGGGGCGATCACCCCCGAACGGGGCGTGCGCGCCGGGGGCGGCGGCTCGCACGGTGCGGACGTCGTCTACATCGGAGCGGGTGTGGCCCTGGTCCTCGCGGCAGGCGGGTACACCGCGTACCGGCTACGGCGCCGGCAGTACTGACGCACGCCGAACGGCCGGGAGGGCGGGCCTCCCGGCCGTTCGGCGTGCGTCCGTCAGGCGGCCGCTTCGAACACGGAGCCGATCTCGCGGAGGAAGTCGTCGAGATCGTCCGGGGTGCGGGAGGTGATGAGGTCCCAGCCCTGCGCACCGCAGTGCATGACGGACTTGTCGACCCAGGTGCCCTTGGCGTTGCGGATGTCGGTGGCGACCGAGGCGTAGGACGTCAGGGTCTTGCCGTCCAGGACACCGGCCTCGACCAGCAGCCACGGGCCGTGGCAGATCGCCGCCACCTTGCGGCCGGACTCCGCGAAGGAGCGGACCATCGCGACGGCGCTCTCCTCCAGGCGCAGAGTGTCGGCGTTGACCGTGCCGCCGGGTACAAGCAGCAGGTCGTAGGAGGAGGCGTCCGCGTCGGCCAGGGTGAGGTCCGGGTCGACGGTCTTGCCGGGGTCCTTGTCGCCCACGAGGGTGCGGATCTCGTCCCCGGACACGGCGGCCACGTCGACGTGCGCCCCCCGCTCCCGCAGGTGCCGCACCGGCACCACCAGCTCGTCCTGTTCGACTCCGTAATTGGTCACGATCGCCAGTACGCGGCGGCCGTTCAGGGTGTTGTCAGCCATGACATTGCCTTTCGCCTTTTCCTGGGGGTGTTCTTCGTCTGCTGTCGCGCTCTCGCGGCGCGGCCGGGCTCAGCGGGCGGAGCGGCCGGTCACCATCCGGTACAGGAACAGGACGACCACCGATCCGACGACGGCAGCGATCCAGGTCGACAGGTGGAAGAAGCCGTTGATCGACTCCACCCCGAAGATCAGCTTGCCGAGCCAGCCGCCGAGGAGCCCGCCCACGATGCCGATCAGCATCGTGACGATCAGCCCGCCCGGGTCCTTCCCCGGTGTCAGTGCCTTGGCGATCGCCCCCGCGATCAAGCCGACCAGAATCCAGGCGATGACGCCCACGGTGCTACCTTCCGTTCACTTTCGAGTCGATCGGTCGCTCCGGTACCCGCCTTCAGCATGACTACACGGCGGGGCGCCGCCAGACGGATCCGGCGACCGGAGTAAGGAACGGTTGCCCTGGTGACCGGGCGTCACGCGGGACCAACGACTCTCACGACAGGGCAGGAAGTCCTCCCGGAAGGGCGGGTCAGGGCAGCGGCATCAGGCGGTAGAACACGGTGGCGACGAGGTCGCGGGCGTACTGGGCGTCGAGCAGGCCGGGGCGGAAGAGGATGCGGTACATCATCGGCGCCACGACGTGGTCCATCACCGTGTCGGTGCCGGGGACGTGTTCGCCGCGCTCGGCCGCGCGGCGCAGGATCGTCTCGACCTGTTCGACGGCGTAGGCGGAGCACTGGCCGGCGCTCCCTCCGGCGGGGTCCGCGGCCAGGGCGTCGCGGATGTAGGAGCGGCCCGGCGGTGAGGACATCTCCTCCAGGAAGTCCGCGGCCCAGCGCTCCAGGTCCTCGCGCAGGTTCCCGAAGTCGCCCGGGGGCGTCTCGGGGCGCAGCCGCTCCACGGCGACGTCCGCGAGGAGTTCCTGGAGGTCTCCCCACCGGCGGTAGACCGTCGACGGGGTGACACCGGCACGCGCGGCGATCCGGGGGACGGTGAGATCGCCGCCCTCGCCCTGTAGTTCGCGCACCGCGGTGTGCACCGACTGCTGGACTCGGGCGCTGCGTCCTCCGGGGCGGACGGCTGGTCTTGGGCTCACCCCTTCACCTTAACGCAAAGACATTGCCCCAGTCGGCGCCGCCGAGTGCGCTGCGGCGGCGTGCGGCGGCAGTCCCCTCCCCCGCTCTCCCGGCCCCGGCGCGTGAGCCGCCTCGTACGCGCGGCCGGTCCGCACCACCGTGGCCTCGGCGAAGGGCCTGCCGATGAGCTGCATGCCGATGGGCAGTCCCGCGCTGTCGGCGCCGACGGGCAGGGTGAGGGCGGGCAGGCCCGTGATGTTCGCCGGGGCCGACAGCCGTACGTAGGCGTCGGACACGCTCTCCTCGGATCCGTCCGGCCACGGGATGGTCCGCTGGTCGCGGTGGGCGGCGGTGGCGGGCACCGTCGGCGCGGCGACGACGTCGACGGTCTCGAAGAGCCGCGTCCAGGCGTCGCGCATGAGCGTGCGGGACCGCCGGGCGCGCAGATAATCGCCCGCCGGGACGAGCCCGCCCGCTTCGAGCAGGGTGCGGACGTCGTCGGAGTACAGCTCGGGGGACGTACGAAGGGTCCGCTGGTGGTAGGCCGTGGCCTCGGGGACCATGAGCCCCCACTGGGTGGCCTGGAGGTACTCGCTCATCGGGATGGCGACGCCGACGAGTTCGGCGCCGAGCGCGCCGAGGACGTCGATGGCGGCGCGGACGGCTTCCTCCACCTCGGGGTGCACCCGGTCGAAGTAGTGGTTCCGGGGGACGCCGACGCGCAGCCCGGCGAGGCTCCCGCCGGCGGGGCTCGCGGTGTCGCCCCCGCCGCCGAGGAGCGCTTCGAGTGCGAGTCCGGCGTCCTCGACGGTGCGGGTGATCGGCCCCACGTGGTCGAGGGACCAGGACAGGGGCGTGACACCGCGGACGGGGACGAGTCCGTACGTGGGTTTGAGTCCCACCACGCCGTTGAGCGCCGCGGGGACCCGGATGGACCCGCCGGTGTCCGTGCCCAGGGCGAAGGTGGCCTCCCCCGCCGCGACCGCCACCGCCGAGCCGCCGCTGGAGCCGCCGGCCACCCGGTCGTGGGCCCAGGCGTTGCGGGTCCGGGGCGTGGTGAGTCCGTAGGCGAACTCGTGGGTGTGGGTCTTGCCGAGCAGGACCGCTCCGGCGGCGCGCAACCGGCTCGCGACCGTGCTGTCGCGGTCGGCCACGGGGGCCGACTCCCGGACGCGGGAGCCGGCCTTGGTGGGCAGGCCGGCGACGTCGATGAGGTCCTTGAGGCCCATCGGGATGCCGTGCAGCGGACCGAGTTGGCGCCCCGCCGCGATGTCCCGTTCGGCTCGCACGGCCGCCCGGCGCGCGGCCTCGGCAAGGACCGTCACGTAGGCGTTCAGGCGCCCTTCCACGGACTCGACGCGTCGCAGCACCGAGTCGGTCAGCTCCACGGGCGACAGTTCGCGCGCCGCGATCGCCTTCGCCGCTTCGGCGAGGGTCAACTCATACGGCCGCATCGTCCCGCCCCTCCTCCACGCCGCGCCGCGCCGGGTACGCCGGAGCGGGTGCGACCTCGCCCGGATCGAGTTCACGCAGTACGGCGATGACGCCCTGGATGTGGTTGGCGGTGGCCGTCACCAGGTCGAGCCGTCCTGGTTCGAGGGGCAGTCCGGCCCGCTGTGCCCAGCGGGCCACCTCGTGCGGGAGGAGATCTGGGGTCGTCGGCATGGTCAACGGTGTTCCTTCCGGGGCGGAGAAGCCTTAAAAGCTCAACGTTTGCGTTAGTGGACCGTACGGCATACCGTCACCTAACGCAAAGAGATTGCTTTTAACCTCCCCTCGAATCTGAAAGGGCCTCCGAGATGGCCGAGAACATCGCCTCCCCGCAGTCCGCCGACAGTCCCGCGCCGAGCTGGGCCGTGGGCGATCTGCTCGTGCACCGCATCGACGAAGTGGCGCTCCCCCCGCAGACGGGCCCCTGGCTGCTGCCCACCGCCACTCCCGACGTCGTGGACGGCACCCCGTGGCTCCGGCCGCACTTCGCCGGGGCCGACGGCGTCCTGCGGCTTGCCAGTCACACGTTCGCCGTCGAGGCGAACGGACTGCGCGTACTGATCGACACGGGCATCGGCAACGGCAAGACCCGGGCCAACCCCGCCTGGCACGACCTGGACACCGACTACCTCCACCGGCTCACGGCGGCGGGCTTCGCGCCGGAGAGCGTCGACCTGGTCGTCCTGACCCATCTGCACACCGACCACGTCGGCTGGAACACCCGTCGGCAGGACGGGCGTTGGGTGCCCACCTTCCCCCGCGCCCGCTATCTGGCGTCCCGCGCCGAATGGGACCACTGGGCGAACGGTGACCTGGAGGAGCCGCGCCGGCAGATGTTCCGGGACTCGGTCCACCCGATCCGGGACGCCGGGCTGCTCGACCTCGTCGACGTGAGGGGCCCCGGGACCGAAGTGGCCGACGGCGTCCGGCTGCTGTCCACCCCCGGCCACACGCCGGGCCATGTCGCCGTGCGGCTCGAAGGCGGCGATCGGGACGCCGTCGTCACCGGCGACTGCGTGCACCATCCGGTGCAGATGCGCCACCCCGACATCACCAGCTGCGTGGACACGGACCCGGACCGGGCCGTCCGCAGCCGCCGGGAGCTCCTCGCGGGCCTCGCCGACACCGGAACCCTGCTGCTCGGCGGCCACTTCCCGCCGCCGACGGCGGGCCACGTCGTCAGGGACGGCGGCGGCTACCGCCTCGAAGCCGCCGCCCCACCCTCGCCGGAAGCGGCCCCGGCATGCATGCCGGGAGCCGAGGCCGAGGGTGAGTGCGGCTCGTCGAGGGTCAGTACAGCTTGTTGACGGCCGTGGCGGTGGTGGTCTTGAAGTCGCCGGCCTGGGCGTCCGCGAAGGTGCCCATCTGTCCCCACGTCACGAGCGTCACCGTGTTGCCGTCACGCCCCACCGAGAACATGTTGATGTCGGTGGCTCCCCAGGAGGCGACCGTGTGGACGCCGTAGACGTGTGCTCCCTCCTCGACGTTCACCTTGCCGTAGTACTTCTGCGCCGCGGTGATCTCGGGGTTCTGCTGCATCACCGTCTTCGCGCACCCGTCGAGCTTCTTGCGCAGCAGGGCCGCGAAGTCCTTGGCCCGCTGCTCGCTGCGCTCGACCACGGTCACCTGGAGCGCACCGGTGTCGAGGTCCGTGCGGTACGTGCGGTGCACGGAGGTCGACGGCAGCCCCTCGCCGACGCACATCGGCAGCGGGTCGGGCTGCCCCGAAGTCACCGGCCCGGCATACCAGGGCGACGACGCGTGCGGCGGCAGCTCGGAAGGCTCCAGGAAGCGGGGCCCGCCGGCGGCGGAAGCGGGCACCGCCCCGGCGGCGACACCCGCCACGGCCACCACGGCTGCCGCGGCGAACAGACCCTTGTTCTTGCGTACGCTCGTCCTCATCATCGTTCTCCCCCACATGGTTCGGTCGGCCTGCTCCGGGCGGATCCGTCCGCCCTTCGACCCCACGCCCCATACGACCCGCGCCGCCCCTGGGCCGTTGCCCTCGCGCACGTCACAGCTCTGTCATCCATGTCACCGAACGGCAACACGCCACAGGGCCTCACACCAACCCGGTCACGGTCACGGAGACCCGAAGAGGGGCGTCCGCCCCCCCGCGCAGGGCCTCGGTGACCGCGGCGCGCACCGACCGGGTCACGTCGACAGCGCGGTGGCCCCGGTGCAGGACGACGTGCACCTCGATGTGCCACCCCCCGGTACCGCCGAGCCGTCTCACACGTACGCCCGAGGAATGCGACGACCTTCCGACGCCCGGACTCCCCGCGCGTACGCGGCTCAGGGGGCCCGAAGCGCGCAGGAGTTGGGCCAGGCCGGGCCGCAGGAAGGCGACTCCGGCCGTGTCGAGGACCGCCCTCGCGACGGTGTCCGTCAGCTCACCGGATGCGTGTTGCTCCGTCACGGTCGCCGTCCTTCCACGTCGTCGTCGTGCTCGGTCCCCTCATCGATGAGGTCGCCGATCGTCACGTCGACCGTCGCGACCGGCATGCCCAGCTCGGCGTCGGCCGCCTCCAGCACCCTGCGGCGGACGCGCTCGGCGACCTCCTGGAGATTCCATGTGAGGGCGACCTGCACTTCGAGGCGGATCCTGACCGGGCCCCGCCGTAGGCGTCCCGCCGGGGCGGGGGGCGCGTCGTCCTCGGGCCGGACCTCGATGCGGCAACTGCCCGCCCGCACCCCGGTCAGGGTCTCGGCCGCCGCGCGGACGGTTCGGGCGGCGGCCGCCTCCACGATCCAGGCGTCCTCGTCCTCCTCGCCGAGCGGCAGCGTCCGGCCCGGCCGCAGTTCGAGCCGGACCACCTCCATGACGCGGCCGACGAGCGCGGAGGCGTCGGCCTCCTCCCGCTCCCGCGGCTCCGACGCGCGCGCGGCGGAGACGACGTCCTCCAGGCGGCGCAGGGTGTCCAGCGCCTCGGTGCAGTGCGGGCACGCGGCGGCGTGGGGATCGGGTTCGCCGCTCTCCCAGTGCTCCCAGACGCTCCACAACTCCCGTCCGCAGGGCAGCGGTTCACGCTCCGCGAAGCCGTCCGCCGGATTCTCCCCGGTGGCCGTCCCGCGCTCCTCGCCCGGCCCGGTCCCCTCGTTCACCGCCATGCGGCCATCGCCTCCGTGAGATAGCGCCGCGCCCTGAAGACGCGGCCGCGCACCGCCTCCGGGCTGATCCCGACCGACTCGGCGATGGATTCGTAGGAAAGGCCGTTGAGTTCGCGCAGCACCCAGCACACCCGCTGTTCCGGTGACAGTCCCGCCATCGCCCTGCTCAGGTCCGCCACGGCCGCGTGCCCCTCGGCCACCCTGGCGGGCGATGCCTCGTGCTCCGGGGCCTGCGGCTCGGGTACGCCTTCCAGGCCCACGGCGGGGCGGCGGGCGCGCAGCACGTTCAGGCACCGGTTGGTGACGATGCGGTGTATCCACGTACTGAACCGGGCGTCCCGCCGGAACTCGGGCAGCTTGCGCCATGCGCTCACGAACGACTCCTGCACGGCGTCCTCGGCCTCCGTCCGACTCCCCAGCAGCCGCGTCGCCAGCCGCAGCAGGCCGGGCGCGTGGCGTCGCACCAACTCCTCGAAGGCCTCTTCGTCACCTTCCCCGGCCCGTACCGCCAGCAATCCGTCCTCGCGCCGTGCGGACTCCTCCGCTCCGTCCTCGGGCGCTCTGCCCCGGTCCCCGGGCACACGCGGCTCCTCTCGTCCAGGTCGTGCTCGTACGACACACGGAAGGCCGCCCGCGTTACGCGGCGAAGGCACGGTACCTCCCGGAAGGAGAAGTTCTTCCGAGGCGCGTAACGAATTCCCGCCGTCCGTGTCAGACAAGCACGGAGCCGGGCACCCGGCCGGGGTACCGAAGGCTCAGCCGACCGACATGCCGACCGACAGGCGGCTGACGGCCGGTCACAGGACTCCGATGACGAGGAGATGCCGATATGGCGACTCAGGACATTCATTCGAACGCGGCCACGACGTCCGGTGGCACCGACAGCGGTCCCACCGGGACAGCCCAGAAGAGCGCGGGCACCGCCGCGGTGGCGGGGACCACCACGGTGACGGGCGGCACCGGTGCGGGCGAGCCGGCCGCGACCCGGGGGAAGACATCCATCGCCGATGTCGTGGTCGTGAAGATCGCCGGGATGGCGGCGCGGGAGATCCCCGGCGTCTTCGACATGGGCGGCGGCCTCTCGCGGACCATCGGCGCGGTGCGGGACCGGGTGCCGGGCGGGCGGCCCAACGTCGGGCGCGGCGTGAAGGTCGAGGTCGGCGAGCGGCAGACGGCGATCGATCTGGACATCGTCGTCGAGTACGGCGTGCCGATCACCGACGTCGCCCATGATGTGCGCGAGAACGTCATCGGCGCCGTGGAGCGGATCACCGGTCTGGAAGTCGTCGAGGTCAACGTCGCGGTCAACGACGTACGGCTGCCCGACGACGAGACCGCGGACTCCGCCGGCGAGACGCGGGTGGAGTAGCGGGTGGCGAGCACAGCTCTGGCAGGCATGATCGCCGGGATGGCCCTGGGGTTCGCCGGGTGGTTCGGCGGCTTCGGCGCGTTCCTTCTGGTGGCCGCGCTCGGCGCGGTCGGCTTCGTCCTCGGGCGTCTCGTGGACAACGGCACGGACATACGCGACTTCCTCGGCGGCCGTGACCGGGAGCGGCGATGAGCACGCGTCCGGTGGAGCCTCGCACCACGCCCCCGGCCGAGCGCGGCGCGACGACCGTGGCCGAGCGCGCGGTGCGCCGCATCGCGGAACGGGCCGCCACGGAGGCGTTGGCGCCGGGCGAGGTACAGGTGAGCCGAGGGTCGGCCGTGGTGCGTGGCCGCCGGGCCAGGGTGGGGGTCGCCGTGACGCTGCCCTACCCCGCCGTGCTCGACGAGGCGGGTGAACGCGTACGGTCGCACGTCGCCGACCGCACGGCCCGCCTCACCGGTCTCGCCGTGCCCTCGGCCCGGGTCCGGATCCGCGAACTGCGCGTGCGCGAAGAGGTACGGGGCGAGGGAGAGAAAGAGCAATCGGGAGAGGCTGAAGGGACGGCGGACGGGGCCCACGGACCGTCCGGGGCGGTGGCCGCGTCGCCGAAGCGGGCCAGGGAGTCTGCGGCCGTGGGCCGGGCGCGTCGACCGTGGTCCCAACGTCGGGCCCTCGCCGGAGCGTTGGCGTTCGCCTGCGCGGGGGTCTGCGGTCTGTTCCTGTACGACGTGGTGTCCGTCCACGCGGCCGGGCGGCCTCCCGCCCGGTGGCGGGACCGGCTGATGGAGTGGCTGGCCACCCACGGCCCGGACGGCGGCGCATGGCCCGGCGTGGCCCTGGCGGCCGCCGTGTTCCTCCTCGGCGTATGGCTGCTGGTCCTGGCCCTCACGCCGGGGCGGCGGCGCGAGCTGCCCATGGCGGGAGCGTCCCCGGAGGTCCGGGCGGTGCTCGACCGGCGTGCCGTGGCGGTGCTGCTGCGGGACGCCGTGGCGGAGCTGCCCGGCATCACCCGGGTGCGGGTCCGTGTCGGGCGCCGTGGGGCGCGGGTGCGGGCCGGGCTTGCGTTCGGCCCCCTGGAGTCCGCGCGCCGTGCGGTGGCCGAGACCGCGGAGGAGGCCTTGGCCGCCTGCGGTCTGGCGAGGCCCCCGCGGCTGCGGGTCCGGGTGCGCGCCGAGCCCGCCTGGCATGCTCCCGCGCCACCGGAGGCGGACGTGGCGCCCGCGGCCGACGCTTCGACGCGGAGGAGCACCCTGCCATGAGCCGGCTCCGTAACGGCACCAACCGCGCCGCCTTGTTCGGGGTGGCGGTGGCACTGCTGGCCGCGGGCGCCACGCTGGCCTCCGCGACCGGCGTCGTCCGGGACCGGCTGCCCGCGAGCCTGCCCCGCCTCCCCGGAGGCAGGACATGGCTCGACGGGGAGGCCCTCGGCCGCTGGCGGGACCAGGGCTGGTGGCCCGCCGTGGTGATCGCCGCGCTCTCCGTCGGCGTACTGCTGTTCCTGTGGTGGGGCTGGGCTCAGGTCCGCGTGGGGCGCCTGCGGGAACTGCCGCTCGGGCTGCGGGGCGTGACCTTGTCCGGTCCGGCGCTGGCGGCGGCGATGGCCGAGCGGGCGGAGGCCGTCGACGGCGTGGTCCATGCGCGCGTGGTTCTGCTGGGCCGCCCCCGCCGGCTGCGCGCACGCATCACGCTGGTCCTGGCCGCAGGCAGCCGCCCGGAGGCGGTGCTGCGCGATCTCACGCGGCAGGCCGTCACCGAGGCGAGAGCCGCGGCGGCGCCCCGCACCGTGGCCGTCGACGCACGCCTGACGGTCCGGCACCACAGGGCCCGGCGGCTGCGGTGACGCGCTTCCCGTAGTGGGGGCGTGCCGGTGGGCGCCCGGCGGGCCGCCCCGGCGGTGTTCGGACCTTGACCTCCGGCACCCCGCCGTCGGCCGACTGACGCGCATCCGCCGAGCCCCTGACGATGACGACACGCCGACCGGCACCCGACGGCCACCCCGGCAATGCTCAGGCCCCGACCTCCGACACCTCACCGGCGGCGGGCGCGTGACGATGAAGGCACGCCGACCGGCGCCCGATGCCCGCCCCGGCGATGTCCAGACCTTGGCCTCCGACACCTCCCCGGGCAGCCGACTGCCACGCACCCGCCAAGCCCCAGACGATGACGACACGCCGACCGGCAGTCAGGCGCCGCGCCGGTCCTCCAGGTCCCGCTTGAGGTTGCGCAGCGTCCTGTCGATGTTCCCGACCTGGAAGTCGGCGAACGTGTGCCCACGGGTGGCGATCCAGTCGAACGCGCCGGCCACGGAGTCCGGCCAGGAGCGCCGGTCGTCCGTCCATGTCTCGGTCACCCTCGTGACACCGCCCGCGATCCCGGAGCCCGCCTCCTCGAAGCGGTACTCCCAGGTGGCGATGGGTGCGCGCAGGCGCGGGCGCTTGAGTCCGATCGCGTGGACACGGAACGCGAAGCGGTTTCCGGGCTCGGCCGCGGTCACCGTGCAGCGCGTCGTCCAGCGGACCGCGCCGCGCTTGTTGTGTCCGTCGAAGACCATGCCCACGTGGGCGGCTCGGTCCGCGCCGCGGAGGGTGGCGCCCAGATTCTCGGGGCTCCACCTCCCCATCCGCGCGGGTCGGCTGATCTCCTCGTACACCGCCTGGGGCGGCGCCTGGACCAGGATGCTGCGGGAGACGGTGAACGTGCGGGGCATGGGTGACTCCGTTCCTCGACCGGCGACCCTACCCGCCGGTAAGGGGGCGGGGGAAGCGTGCCCCTCCCGCGTCAGGGCTGGTCGCACCAGGTGAACGCCGCGATCCGCCAGCCACCGGCGTCCCGGACGAACTGGATGCTCTTGGTGCCCGCGCCCTCGAATGCCTCGCCGTCCAGGACGCCCGCCTTGCGGTACTCGCCGAACCGCGCCGCGACATCCCCCGCGATCAAGGTCTGTTCGGAGGTCTCCCACTCGGAGAACTCGACGAGGCGGCCGTCGTTCAGCAGCCGTTCGCGGGGCTCGATGAACTCCTCCACGGTGTAGACCTTGAGTTCGGGACCGGCCACGACGATCACGCCGCCCGGAATGAGCAGGCGGCGGATCCGGGCCACGTCGGCGGACTTGCCGCCCCGGTTGTCGAAGGCGCCGAAGAACTCGGCGGTCAGCGCGTCTATCTCGATCTTGGACATGGCGTGACGCTAGCAACACGGTGCGGGGGGCGCCTGCGGAACGTCCCTATCGCGTCGGGGATTTCGGAGGTGCCGCGCCTCCGGGCTCGCGGGCCTCACGCGTTCCTTCGTCAGGGCGCGGACGACCTTGTGGGCGAGCAGCGGGTCGACCGGGAGGGTGTGCGAGGCGAACCAGCGGGCGGCCGACGGGTCGGGGGACGGTTCGACGAACTCCGCGCCCGCGTAGTCGTCGAGCGGAGGGTCGTAGACGTACCCGCAGACCATGCCGTGGTCCACGAGACGGTCGAGGAGCGCGTCGCGGTCCTGGACCAGGAGCGGCACACGGAAGAGAGGGGGCGGGCCGTCCTCCGCCGTGCGCTCGCGCAGCGCCCGGCCCGCCCAGGCGGTGCTTGCCAGCAGGGATACCCCCACGGAGCGCCGGGCGAGGGCGCCGTCGAGCCGGTCCATGCGCAGCTTCAACTGCCCGCGCACCAGGGCCCCGTGGCGCTCGCGGAAGCCGTGGAGGTCGACGCGCACCCATGGCTCGTACGCCGACAGGCTCGGCGCGCGGCGTGCGCAGTCCGCGAGCCGCCGCGGGTGCAGCTCCATGCGGAACGTGTCGCGTTCGAGCAGCCCCAGGCGCCGCATCGTCCGCCATACCGGGCGCACCAGGCGCAGGCCGCGTACGGCCGAACGCGCCAGGGGGCGGAGCGTGGTGGCGATGTCGCCGCGGAGGCGGCCGGGCACGAGCAGTTCGTCGCGCAGCCGCTCCAACTCCCGTCGCGTCACGGTGTCCTCGACGGCGAGGAAGCCGCCGGCCATGCCCGCCACGTGCTTGGACAGGCTGAACGCCGCCGCCTTCCCGAAGGTGCCGATCGGCTGTCCTGCTACGCGCGTGCCGATCGCGTGCGCCACGTCCTCGAAGAGGGGTATGCCCAACTGTTCGCAGCGGCGGCGCAGTTCGACGACGCGGTCCGGCACTCCGTACAGGTTGGTGGTCAGTACGGCGTCCACGTTCCGCCAGGTCGACTCCGGGACCGCGGCCGGGTCGATGTTGCCGTCCCAGACGGAGACGGGGGCCTGGACCGGGCGCAGTCCGGCCGCGAGGACCACGAAAAGGATCACGTCGTCGTTGACCGGTGACATCAGGACGCGTGCGCCCGGCCTGCACCAGCGGCGCAGCGCCAGATAGAGGGCCAGCCGGGCCGAAGGGACGTACAGGCACTCGCGTCCGAGCCGTCGTGTCATCTCCGCGGTGAGCCGTGATCCGTAGGGCATCGGCACCCTTTCTCTTCCGCTGCTGCGGGTCGGGGCGAGGCTGTGGTCAGCGGAGCCGGGGTGCCGGGCCGACGGGCTTCTCCCGGCTCGACGTGCGCAGCGTGCCGAGCGTCTTCAGGAGCCGGTCGGCGGGCTCGCGCAGTCCGGGATGGGCCAGGACGGTGTTCCGCAGGCCGCGCACCGGCCTGCGCCACATCCGGTGCGCGGCTGCCACCGGATGGGGGCGCGTCGCGAAGCCTTCACCCACCCGCAGTTCCCGCGTCTTGAGCCGGTCCTTGTACTCCTTCTCGCCCCGCCCCAGGTCCATGATCCGTACGCCGTGCCGCCCCGCCGCCTCCGCCATCCGCAGATGCATCAGCAGCCCGGGCGAGTAGTAGCGGAACTGGGGGTCGTACGCGGTGAACCACGCGGCGAACACCGTGCGCGAGGCCGGCCCGAAGTGTGCGGCCACCGGCCGGTCGCCGGCGTACATCACGGAGAGCACGCCGGTGAGGTGTTCCTCGCGGAGCTCGAAGAGATGGTCCACGAGACCGACGATCCACGGCCGCGCGAAGCGGTCCATGCGGCCCGTCCTGCGGTACTGGGCGGACTTCCAGCGCATGAGGGTGCGCAGCACGCGCGGGTCGCGCTCGTCGTAGACGAACCGCAACTCGCCGAGGTCGCGGACGAGTCGGCGTTCCTTCTTCAGCGTCGCCCTGGCCAGCCGCGGGTAGGCGTCGCGCAGCCACTGCGCGTAGTCGCCCTCACCGGCCCTCAGGTCGAGCACCGGCGAGGCGAACGTGCCGGTGACGTGCCCGCCGAACGGCTTCTGCTCCTCGACGAGGTGATCGAACTCGAAGACGGCGAGCCGGCAGGCCTTCAGCAGTTCCTCGGTGTCCCACACGACTCCGGGGCGGTGTACGAGCGCCTGGCAGTCGGAGAGGCCGAGGCCGATCGCCCGGCCGACGCCGAAGGAGTTCCGCTCGTACGGGAAGAAGCCGACGGGCTCACCGCCCTCCCGTAACACGGCCACCCGGGCGCCGCCGCGGAACCGGCCGACGCCTTCGGCGAACTCCGGTGCCAGGAACGGGTTGGCGTACTCGGGCGACTCGTCCATCGCCCGGTGCCAGGCCGCGCGGAGCGGGTCGCTCAGCCCGTAGAGTCCGTGGATGGTGATGTCCACCTCAGCTCGACCGCCCTTCGTCGGTCTCCGCGCAAGGCCTGCCGGGCGTCACGCCTGCCGGTGGGACCGCGTGCGGATCATCGCTCTTGGATCGCATGGGCGACCGCTCCCCCCATGACGCGCTGTCGGCGTCCTGCCGCTTCTCCGGATCTCGACGGACCGCTGCTCACGCCCGCGCGAGGTGAGCACGCCGCGCACGCGCGTGTTCCACGGTCGTCGACCGATGCGAACTGCTCGGCGATGCTCAAAGGTCGCGAAACAGTACGCACGTGTCAAGGGTGCCGGGCGCGCTCCGCGATTCAACCGCGTTGGCGCGGCGCGGTGTTGACACGCCCCCCGCACACCTTGCCGATCTGTGCCAGGGCCTCCCGCAGGGTGGTCGGCCGCAGGGCGCCGCGCACCGCGGGACCCGCCCAGCCCGGTCCGCCGAGCATGACGACGGGCCTGCCGCGGGCACCGCGCACGCCCCAGCGGGTGTCGGCGATGTGCCGGGCCAGCGGCACGCTCGCGGTGGAGCGGGCCTGCGACCACAGGACGACGACCGCGGGACCCGTCCTGCGGACCGCCGCCGAGACCGCCTCGACCGGCACGGCCGCCCCGAACATGCGCTGGGCGACGCCCACTTCGCCGAGCGCCGCGCTGAGTGCCTCCAGCGGCAGCGAGTGCTGCTCGCCGGGGACGCAGGCCAGGACGAGCGGTGCCGCCGGGGACGGGGCGGCCGGGGCGGTGGCGCAGCGGTGCAGGGTACGGGAGACGTGCCAGGACAGCAGGTGCTCCACCTCCACGTACCGGTCACCGGCCTCCTCCCACTTGCGGCCCACCGCGTGCAGCGTCGGCACCATCACCTCCTGCCACGCGGCGAGCAGACCGTGCCGCTCCACCGCGTTCGTCAGCAGGTCCTGGACAGCGGGAGCGTCGAGGCGAACGGCCGCGCGCGACAGGCCCCGCCGCTGCCGTACGAAGGCGTCCGGTGATCCCTCGTGGGCGCGGGGGGCCTGCCGGGGCGACGGCAGGCGGGCGGCGGCGGATTCGGGGCCGTGCCGGAGCGCCTCGCGCGCGGCATCGGCCGGCGGCACCCCGAGCGAGGTGAGGCGGCCCATCTCCTCGACCACCGCGATGTCCCGCTCCGACCAGCGGCGGTGGTGGCCGGGCTCGCGCGTGGCGGGACCGAGGCCGTACCTGCGGTCCCAGGTGCGCAGCGTCGTGGGCGACACTCCCAGGCGCCTCGCCAGCGCGCCTGTGGTGAGGCCGGCTTCGGGGGTCCCGGTGCCCTCGGTCGTCCGGGTGCCCTCAGGACGGTCGCCGCGTTCACTGGGCTCGCTCATCCGCTCACGATACGACGCACAAACGACGCGGGTTGCCGGGTGCGGGGAGCCGCTCCGAGTATGACGCAGCCGTGGCCGGGGCCTCGGTCCGCCTGCCCGATTTCCGCCGGGTGGAGTGCGGTTGACGATCGTGAAGAGGAGCTGACGGGCGTCCATGAGTGCAGCGGTGCCAAGGCCCGCGCGGGCCTTCGCCGAAGTGCCGGGAAGAGCCGAGGTGCCGGACAGAGCCGAGGTGCCGGGCAGCGGTGACGCGCTGGCCGCGGGACTGGCCCGCGGTGACGAGGCGTGCCTCGTCGCGGTGTACCGGCAGTGGGGCCCTCGGGTGCAGGCGCTGGCCCGGCGCGCGCTCGGTGACAGCCGTGAGGCCGAGGACGTCGCCCAGCAGGTGTTCCTCGCGGCGTGGCGCGGCCGGCGGGGGTACCGCCCCGAACTCGGCAGCCCCACCGCCTGGTTGACCGGCATCGCCCGGCGGAAGATCGCGGACGCGTTGGCGGCGCGGTCCCGCAGGGCGGCCCTCGTGGAAGGCGTGGGAGCGCGGTACGGCATCGAGTGGCCGCACCGCGAAGAAGCGGACGCCGTGCTCGACCGGGTGCTTGTGGCGGAGGAGTTGGCGAGGTTGCCGGCGGCGCAGCGGACGGTGCTGCGTCTGACGTTCTATGAGGACCTGACGCAGTCACAGATCGCCGAGCGCACCGGGTGGCCGCTGGGCACGGTCAAGAGCCACGCGCGGCGCGGGATGCACCGGCTGCGTTCGCTCCTGCGGGACGCGGCTCCGGGCGATACGTAAGGACGATGCGTGGAGAAGACGCGTGAAGGCGATGCGTGGAGAAGACACGTGAAGGCGACGCGTGATGAAGGTACGTGAAGGCGACGCGTGATGAAGGTACGTGAAGGCGACGCGTGATGAAGGTACGTGAAGAATCTTCGGCGCCCCGCATCCGCGTGCGCCCCGGCGGCGGAAGCACAGGGGCAAGGGGCAACCTCTTCGGCCGCCGCCGACTGCGGGCCCTCCGGGGAGCCAGGCCCCCGCTCCCTGTGCGCCTCAGCGGGGTCGGTGCCGCTGAGGGTGCCGCCGTCACCCCCGGGACGGCGGCCGGGGGGCCGTGGGTGGGGACGCGTCGGGCGACGCGCCACCCACGGCCCGCCAGAGCCGACAGCCGCGTACCTCCGCGTCCGGAGCAGTGCACGTGTCGCCCGGTCGTTCAAGGCCGGTGATTTCGCCGATGTGCCCGGGGTGGATGTGGCCGGACAGTGGCCGCTGCCAGTCATCGCACCGTCGAAAGGATGCGACCGTCGTGCAGCAGTCCAGTCTTGAGATCCCCGGCAGCCCTCCGTCCCCGCGCAGGTCACGGCTGCGGCCGCGCCTCCTGCGGGCGTCGCTCGCCGCCCTTCTGGCCGTGGGCGGGCTGATCACCGCCCAGTCGGGCAGCGCGGGCGCCGCGGAGAATCCGTACGAACGCGGTCCCGAGCCGACCGTGTCCAGCATCGAGGCCCCACGCGGCCACTACGCCGTGTCCGAGACCCGCGTGTCCTCCTTGGGCGTCACCGGCTTCGGTGGCGGCACGATCTACTACCCGACGAGCACCGCCGACGGTACCTTCGGCGCGGTGGCGATCTCCCCCGGCTTCACGGCCACCCAGTCGACCATCTCGTGGCTGGGGCCGCGGCTCGCCTCGCAGGGCTTCGTCGTCTTCACCATCGACACCCTCACCACGGTCGACCAGCCCGCCAGCCGAGGCGCCCAACTCCTGGCGGCGCTGGACTACTTGACGCAGCGCAGCGCCGTGCGCGGCCGCATCGACAGCAGCCGGCTCGGCGTCATGGGCCACTCGATGGGCGGCGGCGGGTCGCTGGAGGCCGCCAAGAGCCGGCCGGCGCTTCAGGCGGCGATCCCGCTGACCGGCTGGAACCTCGACAAGACGTGGCCCGAACTGCGCACCCCCACCCTGGTCGTCGGCGCGGACGGCGACACAGTCGCCCCGGTCTCCTCGCACTCGGAGCCCTTCTACGAGAGCCTTCCCGGCTCCCTCGACAAGGCGTATCTCGAACTGAACGGCGCGAGCCATTTCACGCCGAACACCTCGAACACCACCATCGCGAAGTACAGCGTCTCGTGGCTCAAGCGGTTCATCGACAACGACGTGCGCTATGAGAAGTTCCTCTGCCCGCTGCCCCGGCCGAGCACGACGATAGAGGAGTACCGGGGCAACTGCCCGCACACCTCCTGAGAGGGTTCCAAGAAGTTTTACGCGGAAGTAACGTGACGGTCGTGGCCGGACTGACGACTGTGACGGGTCCCCTCCGGATATACGGCCGGAGCGCTCAACTGCATGCCGTCGACGCCCTGTTGACCGGCGTGCGCGAAGGGCGGGGCGGAGCCCTGGTGCTGGCGGCGGCGCCGGGGCTCGGCCGGAGCACGCTGCTCGCCCACGCCGTCCGCTCGTTCCGTTCACTCCGGTCGGGGACGGTCCTGAGTACGCGCGCCGTCCCCGCCGAGAGCCTGATCCCGTACAGCGGGGTCCACTCCCTCTGGTGTACGGGGGCGGCTCCGCGCCCGCTGCCGGAGGGGCCGGGGGCCGTGCTCGCCGTGGTCCGCGAGCTGGCGGGCGGGCGGCCTCTGCTGGTCTGCGTGGACGACGCGCACCTGTGGGACGCCGCTTCCCGCGCCGCCCTGGGGTACGCCGCCCGTCGCCTCGGCGGGCCGCATCCCGTGGGCCTCATCCTCTCCGTCGCCGCGTGCCGCGCGGACGATCCGCAGCTGGCGGCGCTACCCGTCGTCCACCTCGATCCGCTCGCCCCGGCCGAGACCGCCGCGCTCTTCGACGACCTCACGCGGGGAGTCGCGGACACCGTCGTACGCGGGGAACTCCTCCAGGCGGCCGGCGGCAATCCGGGGACGCTCCGCGCGCTCGTCGCCGCGCTGACGCCGCAGCAGCTGGCGGGGCGGGTTCCGCTGCCGCGGCGGCTGTGTGCCGGTTCCGTGCCTGCGTACGGTGGCGTAGACCCCGCGGAACTCCCCTACGACACCGCCGAGTTGCTGCTCCTTGCGGCTGCCGCGCACGAGCCCGGGGCGGCCGCCGCGGGCGCCGACGCGGAGGTGGTCCTGCGGGCCGGGGCGGCGGCCGGGCTCGACGACGCGTCCCTGCTGCCCGCGGAGGCGGCCGGGCTGGTGCGCCGCACGGCCGACCGGATCCGCTTCGACGCACCGGGCCTGCGCCGCTCCCTGTACGCCGGTGCTGCGCCCGTCCGGCGCCGCGCCGCGCACCGGCTGCTCGCCTCGGTCCTCGACGACAGCCGTACGTCTTCGCTGCTGCGCCTGTTGCACTGCGCCCTGGCGACCGAGGGAAGCGACGCCCGGCTCGCGACGGCGCTGGCCGCCGCGGCGGACGCTCCGGGAACCGCGCCGTCCCACGCGTTGCGCGCGGCGGCGCTCTCCGCTGCCGCCGACCTCACGGAGCCCCTGCGGGCGTGCCCTGCGCCGCGCCGCCGCCGCACACCACGCCCGCCTCGCGGGCCGCCCGGCGCGGGCGCGGGAGCTGCTCGCGGTTGCCCAGTCCGAGTCGACGGACGCGCGGGTGCGGGGCGCGGTAGAGCTGACCCGAGGACAGCTGGCCCTCGACGACGGCCCCGTGACCGACGCCCGCGAGGCCCTCCTGCTCGCGGCGGACCTCCTCGCCCCACACGATCCGCAGCGCGCCCGGGAAGCCCGCCTGGGCGCGATGGCAGCGGCATGGGACATGGGCGACGCCGAGGCGTATCTGGCGGCGCTGGGCACTCCCCCGGACACCGAGGCGTATGCGGCGGCGCTGGACACCCCCCAGGACACCGAGGCCACGAGGCCGGCACCGGCCGGCGCGGATCATCGGGCCGAGAAGGCACGGCCCGATGAATCGCTGACGGAGGGGTCACCGCCGGAGAAGCGACTGCCCGAGGAGTCGCCGGCGGAAGGGTTGTTGGCGGAGGAGCCGCTGCCCGAGAAGCCGCTGGCAGACGGGTCGGCACCCGGGAAGCCACTGCCCAAGGAGCCGCTCGCGGAGGAGTCGGCACCCGAGAAGCCCTCGGCCGAACAGCCGCCGATCCAGGAACCCCCCACCGAAGAGACCCTCGCGGAGGAATACCGCGCCGCCATGTCCATCGTCATGCGCGGACGGCTCGGTGCCGCGAGTCGCGGGCTGCGTGGGGTCGTGGCGCGGGGGCAGGGGGCCGAGGAGCCGTCGCGGCTGCTGCGGGCCGGGGTGGCGGCCCTCGTCGTGGGTGACCTCGCGGCGGCGTCGCGGATCAACGCCCGGGCCTTGGCCGCCGCGCGAGCTTCGGGCACGGAGATCCACGTACCGAAGGCGCTGGAGTACCTCGCCTACGCCGAGCTGCGGGCCGGGCGGCACGCGCGCGCCCGGGCCCACGCCGAGGACGGCCTTCGCGCGGCGCGCCGCACCGGGCAGCGCAACATCGCCGCCCAGCATCACGCGATCCTCGCCCTGGTGGCGTCCATGGAGGGCGAGGACGAAGCCGTCGCCGGTCACGCGGCCGCGGCGGCGCGGACCGCCGACCGGCACGGCCTCGCGCAGGCCGCGACCCTGGTCCAGTGGGCGCTGGCCCGCGTGGACCTGGGCCGGGGCCGGGCACCGAGGCCGCCGCGCGGCTCGCCCCGGTCGTGCGCCCCGGGCCGCGGCGCGGTCACTTCGCCGTGCGGATGCTCGCGGTGCCCTGCTTCGTGGAGGCGGCCTCCCTCGCCGGGGAGGCGGACTCGGCCCGGGTCTGCGTCGAGGAGTTCGCCGCGTGGGCGGCGCAGGGCGCCGACCCGCAGGCCCCCGCCCAGCTGGCCCGCTGCCACGCACTCCTCGCCGCCCCCGAGGACGGTGACGCGCTCTACAGGGTGGCGCTCGCCCGCCACGAACTGGTCGGCGGCGACTTCGAGAGTGCCCGCACCCAGCTCCTGTACGGCAAGTGGCTGCGGCGCAGGCGCCGCCCCGGTGAGGCCAGGGGCAGGCTGCGCGACGCCCTGGTCTCCTTCGAGCGGTGCGGCGCCCGCGCCTGGGCCGAGCAGGCGCGGGCCGAGCTGCGCGCCACCGGGGAGGCCCGCGCCGCCGAGCCGCCCGGCGGCCTGTCGGGACTGACTCCGCAGCAGCTGCGGATCGCCCTCTGCGTCGCGGAGGGCGCCACCAACCGCGAGGTGGCGCGGCGCCTGTCGGTGAGTCCGAGGACCGTCGACCATCACCTCCGCAACGTCTTCGCGCTGCTCGGGGTACGCTCTCGCGTCGAACTGTCCCGGCTCGTGGCCAGGTCCGAGCAGCTCACCGCCCACGACGAGCCGTGAGGCCGGCCGGTTTTCCGTTATCCGGGCCCGGGCCACGCGTCTCCCTTGTGTCGGAGGAGACAGGTCCCCACACAGAAAGTGGTCACAGCGTGAGCAGCGAACGCCAAGTCGCGATGGTCAGGGCAGCGCAGGACGGCAACCAGCAGGCGCAGGACGCGCTCGTGGCGGAGTACCTTCCGCTGGTCTACAACATCGTCGGGCGGGCCCTGAACGGCCACGCGGACGTGGACGACGTGGTGCAGGAGACCATGCTCCGCGTCCTCGGCGGTCTCGACGGCCTGCGCGACCCGGAGAACTTCCGCAGCTGGCTGGTGGCCATCACCATGAACCAGATACGCGGCCACTGGCGGGAGCGCGCTGCGAGCGCGATACCCGGCGGTGGCGCTCTGAAGGACGGGTACGACGTGGTGGATCCGGGCGCGGACTTCGTGGATCTGACCATCACGCGGCTCGGTCTCTCCGGGCAGCGCAAGGAGACGGCGGAGGCGACGCGGTGGCTGGACGAGGACGACCGGGCCCTGCTGTCCCTGTGGTGGCTGGAGTCCGCGGGCGAGCTGACGCGGGCGGAGGTCGCCGAGGCCCTGGAGCTGTCGCCGCAGCACGCGGCGGTGCGGGTGCAGCGGATGAAGGCCCAGCTGGAGACGGCGCGGGTGGTCGTCCGTGCCCTGGCTGCCGGGCCGCTCTGCGACGGGCTCAAGGAGCTGACCGCGGGCTGGGACGGCGTGCCCTCCGCGCTGTGGCGCAAGCGGCTGGCCCGTCACGCCCGTGACTGCACGGTCTGCGCGGGCCACTGGTCCGATCTGGTGCCCGCCGAGCGGCTGCTCGTGGCGCTCGCTCTCGTTCCGGCGGGGGCGGCCCTCGCCCAGCGGGTCACGCGGCCCGATCTCGTCGTGGTCGGCTCGGCCACCGCCTCGCAGGACGGCGGCGCACCGGTCTCGGCGCGGACGCTGGCCCGGCAGGAACGCGCCAGGCGCCGGCGCCGCACCGCCGGGGTGGCCGCGGCGGTCGCCGCACTGGTCGCCGGTGGCGCGGCGGTCCATCTCCTGACGGGCCCGGAGTCGGACGAGACCTCCCCGGCCACGGCCGCCGCCCCCGGCTCCGCCACTGCCTCGGATCCGGCGTCGGCCTCGAAGAGCGCGTCCCCCTCCCCCAAGCGTTCGGCCTCTCCGTCCGCCAAGCCGAAGCCCAGCAAGACGAAGCCGAAGAAGAAGCCAGAGCCGAAGCCGTCTACGGCGCCCACCAAAACCAAGACCAAGCCGGAGTCCGAGTCCGCCCCCAAGCCGAAGCCGGAGCGTCCCGACCCGGCTCCGGCGCCCGCGGGCGGTACGGCCGAGCAGGTCGTCGCACTGGTCAACACCGAGCGCGCGAAGGCGGGTTGCGGCCCGGTCCGCTCCAACGGCAAGCTCACCACGGCCGCCACGAAGCACTCCGCCGACATGGCGGCACGCAACTACTTCGACCACACCAGCCCGGACGGCACGGACCCCGGCGACCGCATCACGGCGGCCGGCTACCGCTGGAGCACGTACGGCGAGAACATCGCGCGGGGCCAGCAGAGCCCGGCCTCGGTGATGGACTCCTGGATGAACAGCCCCGGCCACCGCGCCAACATCCTCAACTGCGACTACAAGGAGCTGGGAGTGGGCATCCACAACGGCTCCGGAGGGCCTTGGTGGACGCAGGCCTTCGGCACGGCGGGCTGACGGCCCTGCGTGACCTGCAGGCCGCCGCCGAGGCCCGGTAACCGAACGGCCTCAGCCGACGCGCTGCCCGTGGAACTGCTCCAGGCGGCGCTGCGCCAGCGTCAGCGTGCCGCGTTGGCGGCCGGGGACCTGACGGCGCAGGCGGATCAGGGCGGGGCCGAGGGCGCGGACGGCCTCGGGGTCGCGTACCCGGTCCCAGAGGTGGTGGGCGCGGTCGGCGGCGGCCTCGACCTCCGGGGAGTCGGGGGCCTGTCCGGCCGTGAGGCGGGCCGAGGCCACCGCGAGCCACGTCTCGCAGCTGCGCGCCGGATCACCGGCGAACCGTGCCAGGTCGGCGCGGACTTCCATCCAATGGATGACCTCGTTCGAACTCGGACCATGCATGCGCAGGGCGGCCTGTTCCCAGGAGGCCGCGAGCGCCGCCGCCTCGCCGTGCCGACCCGCCTCGACGGCCGCGGTGATCGCCGCGTGCGGGTCGGTGTGCTGATCGGGGGCCGCCGGGTTCGCGGCCGGTACCGGGGGGAGGTGCGTCGCGGCGGCGGGCGGCGCCGCGTGGGGGTCGAGCGCGAGCAGCAGGTCCGGGGCGTCTTCGCCGAGGGACTGGGCGGCCTGCTGGTGGAGCGGGAGCAACGGGGGGCGGTGACCGCTGCGCAAAATGGTGGCGAGCGCCTTCATGTAGGCGGGCACCGCGGGGGTGCGGCGCCGGGCCGGCGGGGCGATGCGGCCGTACAGCGCGACGCCGGGCCCCGCGTCGAGCGGGTGCTCGTTCAGGGCCTGCCAGCTCTCGGTGTCGGTGTGCAGGTCGGTGATGAGCGCGGTGCTGCCCGTCGGGCGCAGCCGCAGCTCCTGGGTGAACCAGTGCCAGGGGAACGCCGTATAGCGCATGGTGGCGGAGGTGGTCCGGGCGAGCGCGACGTGCAACTGGCGCTGGCGGCGGTCGAGATGGACCTGCCCGATGAGGTAGATCGTCAAAGGGCCGGGCGCCATGGCCGCGGCCCGCAGCCGGGTGAGGACCGTCTGCGGGTCCAGCGGGTCCGCCAGTTCCACCACGCTCGCGGTGTCCGTGCCGGCGAGCGCGGCCGGTGAGACCGCGGCGAGCACGGGCAGCACGGAAGCCGCGTCCACGAGACGGCTCTTGCTGACGGGGGCCGCCGCGATGAGCAGCGCAGTACCGGGCACCGGCCCCTCCCTATCGATCACCACGTCAGCACCGTATCCGCTGCTCGCCCCGCGCACGACAGCCTGGCGACGATCCGTACGAATTGCCCGCGCTTCTTGGAGTGGGCGGTTTTGCCGCGTTTTCAGGGACTTGGCGGCCCACGACAGCCTGTCGGCCGCCCACTCTCCCCTCGCGCCGCCGCCCCTCCGACATGTAATTACACTGCGTAATCGCTGACTTGGCCCTTGATCGAATCGGCGGTTCGCTCAAACTACCGCCCAGACAAGGGTACGAACGCCGCTGAGCGGGAACGATGGACATAGGACCTCGGTGCCGCCCATGACTGTGCCCCCGGATGGTGGCGTCAGGCGCCGGTCTCCGAACGCCTCGCCACCCCCCGAGCGGTTACGTTGAGTGAAGGAGGCAGGACACTGCTGGACTGGGAAACGGGCACCGCCGACTTCACCTTCGGCCTGCAACACCGCGTGGTGAACGGCACAGATGTCCTTGCGTTCTGGGGTGAGCTCGACGCCTGGGCCGACCAGGAACTCACCCCCCGTGTGACGGCACTCCTCGACCAGGCGGGCCACCAAGTCGTGGCCGACCTGCGAAAGGTGACGTTCCTCGACGCCGGCGGCCTGCGGCTGCTGGTGCGGATCCGGCAGTACGTGGCCGCGGGGCAGGGCACCCTGTGGCTCGTGCCCGGCAGTCCGCGGAACTGGCGCGTACTCCGCATCACCCGCCTCGACCGGACGTTCACGATCCCGGCCTGCCCCCCGTACACGGGCGGGCGGCCGGGAGCCCGCACCGGACACCACTGATCCCGCCCCCCGACGCCGACCGGCGAAGAACCGCTCGAACCGCATAAGGCGGTACCGCGGGGGCACTTGGAAGCCATGCATCTGCCTTCGGTGACAGCGAACGGGAAGGGGCGGGCCAGGCGAGCCGCCAAGGGACGGACCGTCGACGCGGTGGCGCGGGCCGGTTTCGTCGGCCGCGGAGTGATCTACCTCCTCATCGGGGCGCTGGCCCTGCGCATCGCCTTCTCCGACGGCGGGGGCCGGCAGGCCGACCGCGGGGGCGCCGTGGCGGAGCTCGCGGACCGGCCCTTCGGGAACGTACTGCTGTGGCTGCTCGGCATCGCCCTGGCCGGGATGGCGCTGTGGCGGCTCTCGGAGGCCCTCTTCGGGCAGGCGGGACCCGACGGGGACAAGGCGGGCAAGCGGGCGCTGTCCGGGGCGCGCTTCCTCTTCTACGTGTTCGTGTCGTACTCCGTCCTCGCGTACGCGACGGGCGACGAGGGCAGCGGCAGCGGCTCCAGCGACCGGCAGACCAAGGACGTGACGGCGAAGGCCTTTGACTGGCCCGGCGGGCAGTGGATCGTCGCCGCCGCGGGCGCCGGTGTGCTCGTCGCCGGGCTGTGGATCGCCGGACGCGCGCTGCTGCGCAAGTTCCACAAGCGACTGCGGCTCTCGGAGATGCCGCGACGGATGCGGCAGGTCACGGACGTCCTCGGGATCGCCGGCGGAGTGGCTCGGGGCACGGTGTTCGCCGTGGCCGGGGGGTTCGCCCTCACCGCCGCGTTGCAGCACGAGCCCGGTGAGGCCAAGGGCATCGACAACACCCTGCGCTCCTTCACCGAGACCGGCTTCGGGCCCTGGCTGCTCGCCCTCATCGCGGTCGGTCTCGTCGCCTTCGGCCTCTTCTCCTGGGTGAACGCGCGCTGGCGCAAGATCTGACGGGCCGCCCCCGCCGCCCCGGGTCCCGAAGGGCGGCCGTGCGGCGCGGGCTCAGACCGAGGTCGGGAACTCGTACCGCACGCCGGTCAGCCGCTCGGAAAGCTCCCACAGCCTGCGGCCCGTCTCGGGATCGGCCGCCGTGGCCGACAACGCCACCCGCTTCGGCGCGCCCCGCAGCTCGGCGAGGCCGCCGGGGCCGATGAACTCGCCGCTCCGCACGCTCGGATCGGTGGCCGCGTACAGCTGTGGCCGGGCGCCGTCGGCCGGGCGTTGGGCGAACAGCGGGTTGCCGATGCGGCCGAGCAGGACGCGCCACAGGCCGATGGGTCCGTGCAGCTGGAGATTGGTGGCCGTGTAGCCGGGGTGGGCGAGCACGCTGCGGACGGGGCTCTTCGCCTCGGTGAGGCGCAGGTGGAGTTCGTGGCCGAAGACGGCGTTGGCGAGCTTCGACTGGTTGTAGAAGGCCATGGGCCGGTAGCCGCGCTCGCCGTGCGGGTCGTCGAAGAAGAGGCGCCCTTGCCGGTGGTTCACCGAACTCACCGTCACCACGCGGGAATCGTCGCCCGCGCTCAGCAGGTCGAGCAGCGCTGCCGTGAGCGCGAAGTGCCCGAGGTGGTTGGCGGCGAACTGGAGTTCATGGCCCTGTGCGCTCAGCGTGCGGGGCGGCGCCATCACCCCGGCGTTGTTGACCAGTACGTCAAGGCGCGGGTGCTCGGCGCGCATGCGGGCGGCGAAGGTGCCGACCGAGTCGAGATCGGCCAGGTCCAGGCGGCGCACCTCCAGCTGCGCGTCCGGTTGTTCGGCGGTGATCTCGGCGACGGCCCGGCGGCCCTTCTCCTCGTCGCGCACGGCGAGGATCACCTGCCCGCCCCGGCGCGCGAGCGCCCGCGTGGTCGCCAGGCCGAGACCGCTGTTGGCCCCGGTGACGACGAACACCCGGCCCGTCTGGTCCGGAATCCGATCGATGGTCCACTGTTGCTGCGTCATGCGGCACATCGTGCACCGCATGACACTGAGTGTCAACGCGCTCCTGAGTGCCATTGAAGGCATGACGTGTACGATGGCGGGGTGAGTCACCGTCCAGAAGTGAGCATGGCCGAGCGCAAGCGCCGGCTCGTCTCCGACGAACTGACCGAGTCGGCACTGCAGTTGCTGGCGCTGAAGGGGTACGACGGCGTCACCATCGACGAGATCGTGGCCGCCGCCGGTGTCTCCCGGCGCACGTTCTTCCGGTACTTCGCGTCCAAGGAAGACGTGGTCGTCCAGTTCCTGGCCGACATGGGCTCGGACATGCGTACGGAGCTGGCGGACCGTCCCGCCGACGAGCGCCCCTCCGAGGCGCTGCTGCACGCCGTTCGGATCCCCCTGCGTGCCTGCGCCGCCGACTCC
Organism: Streptomyces sp. 135; assembly: GCF_020026305.1. Classification (NCBI taxonomy): domain Bacteria; kingdom Bacillati; phylum Actinomycetota; class Actinomycetes; order Kitasatosporales; family Streptomycetaceae; genus Streptomyces; species Streptomyces sp. 135. The sequence goes on from NZ_CP075691.1 coordinate 420,508, forward strand.
GAGAGGGCGCTGCGCGTCGTGCGGCTGATCCTGCGCACGCCCGCCCTGCACGCGCGCTTCCTCGAACGGCAGGCGCACTGGCGCGACGATCTGACCGCGCAGTTGGGGCAGCGTCTCGGGCTCGCCCCCGCGACGGCGCTGTATCCGGGGCTGGCGGCCGGGATGGCGCTGACCGCCTTCGACGCCGTGCTGCGGCGGTGGTGCGACAGCGACGGCGCCGACGACCCGGCCGCGCTGCTCGATCAGGCGTTCGCGGTGATCGTCCCGGCTCTGGACGGCGGGGCGGGGCGCTAGTCCCCCGGAGCTCCGCTCGCCGGCCCCCCCCTCACCGCCTCGCGGGCGGCCCGGCGAGGTCCCGCCGGGCCGCCCGCCGCCGTCTCAGACGACCGCGCCCGTCCCCCGCTCCTTCCTCCTGCGCGCCTCCAACGGGCCGTAGGAGTCGGGCACTTCGGCCGTACGGTCTCCTCGGCCGGATGGCGGCGCCGCGGGGCTGCGCCGTTCGAGCGCGACGGCGATCGGGACGGCCGTGAAGACCGTCGAGGCCATGCCGACCACCACCCCGGCGATCAGCGCCAGGGAGAAGTCCGCGAGGGAGTCGCCCCCGAGCACCGCGAGGGCGGTCAGGATGAACAGCGCGCCCATGCCCGTGTTCACGGTGCGCGGCAGTGTCTGCACGACCGCCCGGTTGGCGACGGCCGCCAGGTCCGCCCGCGGGTCACGGCGCCGGCCCTCGCGTACGCGATCGAAGACGACGACCGTGTCGTTGACCGAGTAGCCGATCACGGTGAGCACCGCCGCGAGGAAGACACTGTCGATCGGCTTGCCCAGCCAGGCGAAGAGGCCCACCACCAGCAGCACGTCGTGGACCATGGCGGACACGGCCGCCGCCGCGAGCGTCCAGCGGAAGCGCACGCTCAGATAGATCAGCTGGGCGGCGACGGCGATGCCGAGGGCGATCAGGGCCTTATGACGCAGTTCGGCGCCGAGGCTCGGGCCGATCAGTTCGTCGCGCTCGACGGTGACGGTGCCGCCGGGCTTCTCCAACGCCGCCTTGACGCGCCGCTGTTCGTCATCGGTGAGCCGCTCCGTGCGTACGCTGATGTCGCCCTCCCCGGACTCCTGCACCACGGCGCGCGGGAACCCGGCGTCCGACACCGCGGCGCGCGCCGTGTCGGCGTCGACGGACCTGCTGGTGCTGTACTCGACGAGACGGCCGCCGGTGAACTCGACGCCGAAGTCCAGGCCGCGCAGCGCGATGCCCGCGACGGCCACGGCGACCAGCAGCGCGCTCGCGCCGAGCCAGCGGCGGCGGTGGCGCACCAGGTCCGGGTCGCGACGGGCCAGCCAGGTGCGGACGCGGCCCGTGGAGGCGATGCCGGTCAGGGCGGGGCGTCCGCGCACGAAGTCCCGGGCGACGGCGAAGTCGGCGAGGGCCCGCGTGATGACGAGCGCGGTGACCATGGACGCGAGGACGCCGATGCACAAGGTGACGCCGAAGCCCTTGACGGGCCCGGTGGCGAAGAAGAACAGCAGTCCGGCGGCGAGCAGCGTCGTCACGTTCGAATCGATGACCGCGCTCCACGCCTTGGCGAACCCGGTGCGCACCGGTTTGGCCAGGTCCCTGGAGCGGACGCCGGGATGCCCGAGGTACTCCTCCCGCGCCCGTTCGAAGATGAGGACGTTGGCGTCGACGGCCATGCCGATGGCCAGAACGAATCCGGCGAGGCCGGGCAGGGTCAGCGTCGCGCCGAGCGCCACGAGGGCGGCGTACGAGATGAGTCCGTAGAGGGCGAGGGCGAGGGCCGCGAGGAAGCCGAGGAGCCGGTAGACGACGGTGATGAACAGCGCGGTCAGGGCGATGCCGATGAGGGCGGCCTGGGTGCTCGCGGCGATGGCGTCGGCGCCCAGCGTGGGGCCCACGGTCCGCTGCTCGACGATGTCGACGGGCACCGGCAGGGCGCCGCCCTTGACGAGCGCGGCGAGGTCGCGGGCCTCGGTCTGGCTGAAGCCGCCGGTGATCTGGGTCTTGCCGCCGGTGATGCCGACCTCGCACGCCACGTCCGGGTTGACGTCGGGCGCCGAGATGATCTTGTCGTCGAGCGCGATGGCGACGCGACGCTCCGGCGCTCCCTGCGGTGCGCAGGCCGCCTTGCCGGTGACGCGGGCCCAGGCGTCCCCCGCCTTGCCGTGGAAGTCGAGCGAGACGGTCCAGCCCGCGAGCGACTGCGGATCCAGGCGCGCCTCGGCGTCCTTGACGCCCGTGCCGGAGAGCGCGGTGGGGCCGAGGACGAGATGGTTCCCCGGCCGGTCGGGGTCGGCCAGGGTGCGCGCGCCGTCTGCCGCGGGCTTCGCCTCGCCCGGGTCGGGGCTCTCCCCCGTCACCGGGTGGACCGTCAGCTGGGCGGTGCGGCCGATGACTTCGGCGGCCTTGCGGGGGTCCTGGACGCCGGGAAGTTCGACGATGATCCGTTTCTCACCGGAGCGGGCGAGGCCGGGTTCGGCGACACCGAGCGCGTCGACGCGCTGCCTCAACACTTCCAGGGCACGGTCGGTGGACGCGGCGTCGGCCGCGACGGTGGGTGAGTCCTTGGTCTCCAGGACGATGTGGGTGCCGCCCCGCAGATCGAGCCCGAGGCGGGCGGTCTGGGTGAGGGCGACGTAGAGGGAGAGGGCGACGACACACACGGCGACGACGGCCCGCCACAGGGGTGCGCGGGACTTGCCCGTACCGGGCGTGCGCGGACCAGTCGACTTGACCGCGGTGGCCGCGCGGGGGCCGCCGCTGGGGCGGGGCCTGGCGGGTTTGCGCGTATGGGGGTGGGGTCGAGCGGATTGGCGCGTACGGGGGTGGGGCGGAGCGGACGCGGGCGTACCGGGGTCGGGCCGAACGGGCGTAGACGTACCGGGGCTGGGCCGAGCAGACGCACCAGGGTCAGGCCGAGCAGACGCAGACGCGCCAGCATCGGGCCGCGCGGACGCAGACGTACCACGGAGAGGACGAGCAGACGCGGACGTACCGGGTTCAGGCCGAGCGGACGCGGACGTGCCGGCGTGGGGCGAAGCGGATTCACGCGTGCCGGGGCGGGGCCGAGCGGACACGGGCTCGCCCGAAGTGGACGCGGGCTCGCCCGGTGCGGACGCACCCGGCTTGGGCTCGCGGGGTTCAGGCGCGCTGGACTCAGGCGCACGGGACATGGGTTCTCCACGATGAAGGCAGGACGGAAGGACGCGTGACCGGGCGGCGTGGCGCGGGCCGGGTCAGGCGTCGGGGGCTGTCTGCGTACTCATCGGTGGGGCGGGGCGCGCGGGGCGGCGGTGTCGGCCGCCTCGTGCGCTCGCACTCGCGCGGCGGCCGGGTGCGACGCCGGGCCGCCCGTGGCGCGGTGCGGCGCCGGGTCGGGGGTGCGTGCGGGGCCGACCGGATGCGGCCCCGGGAGGTGGGTGTCGAGGCGGTGCGCTACGACGCGCAGCGCGGGGACGTCGTCGGGCCCGGCCTGCTTGCCCGCGTGCGCCACCACCGTGTGGTGGGTGAGCGGTTCGGCGGCGGACGGTGCGAAGACGGCGAGGACGGTGACGACGAGGGAGAGCGCGGCGGCGGCCAGACGCGCGGAACGGCTCTGCTGCGACACGCGTGCCTCCGTCCCCTCGTCCGTACCCGACGGTCATCTGCCCGACGGCCACGCACGGCGCGACCCGCCCCGCTCAACGTACGGGGCCCACGGGCGGTTCCGCCCCGCGCCGAGCGTTCCGCGGACTACCTGCCTCCCTCGTACTCCACCAGGCTCGTCGGCACCACGACCTGCCGAGGCGGCGGCACAGGACGCCCCCTCGTGGCCGTGCCGGGCCCGCCGGCGTTCAGGCGGGTGGCGAGGAGCCGGGCTGCCGCGCGGCCCAGTTCGTCGCTGTCGTAGGCGACGAGCGTGAGGGGCAGCCCCAGCGCGTCGGCCAGTTCGAAGTCGTCGAAGCCCGCGAGGGCGACGTCGGGGCCACCGGAGGACCGCAGGGCGCGGATCGCGCGGAACGCCCCTATCGTGTTGCGGTTGTTGGAGCAGAACAGCGCGGTCGGCGGCTCGCGCAGCGCGAGCAGGTCGGCGGCCGCGCGCGTCGCCTCCTGCGGTTCCGTCTGGCCCTGGCGCACGAGGCGGTCGTCGACGGCGAGGCCCGCCGCGGACAGGGCGGCCGCGTAACCGCGCAGCCGTTCGGTGCCGGTGTGCACGGCGGGCGGGGAGCCGAGGAAGCCGATGCGGCGGTGCCCGCGTCACACGAGGCGGGCCGTGGCGTCATGGGCGCCGCCGAAGTCGTCGACCAGGACGCAGTCGGCGGCGAAGCCCTCCGGCGGGCGGCTTGCGAGGACCACCGGCACCCCCTCGGCCACCGCCGCGGCGAGGTGACGCTGATCGGCGCCCGCAGGCACGGCGATGATGCCGTCGACGCGGCGGGCCACGAGGTCGGCCACCAGCTCCCGTTCGGCGTGCGGGTCCTGCCCGGTGTTGCCGATGACCGTCTTCAGCCCGTCCTTGACGACGACGGAGTCGACGCCGAGGGCAAGGCGTGAGTAGAAGGGGTTGGCGAGGTTGGTGACGACGAGTCCGACCAGGCCCGAGCCGCGGCCGAGCCGGAGGCTGCGGGCCACCTCGTTGGGGCGGTAACCGAGCGCGGCGGCCGCTGCCCGGACCCGCTCGCGGGTGGCGGGCAGCACCTGCGGATCGTCGCGCAGCACGCGGGAGGCGGTCATCGCGCTGACGCCCGCGCGCTCGGCGACGTCCCGCAGGGTGGGCTGGCCGCCCCTCCTGTGCTGTTCCGTTCCGTCCAACGCCCCACCGCTCCCGCCGTGTCGTCACGCCCGCCGTGCCCACCGTCTCAGGTCACGTACGCCGCCGCCCCGATCAGCGTCGCGTTCTCGCCGAGCGCCCCGGCGCGCAGCGTGACCGGCGTGTCCCCGAGACCTGCGCGCAGGGCCGGGCGGATCAGGTCCCACGAGGCTGCCATGGCGCCGCCGACGACGAGGGCCGTCGCGTCGAAGGCACGCAGACAGGGAGCGAGGACGGTGCCGAGGGTCGTGAAGGTCTCGTCGAACACGTGGCGGGCGCGCCGCTCCCCCGCACGCGCCCGGTCCGCGATCTCGCGCACGTCCAGAGATCCGTCCGGCTCGTCACCGCCGTAGCGCGCCAGGATCGCGCGGCGCGACACCCAGTCCTCCAGCGGTCTGCCGCCTTCCCTGAGGAGGTCGACGCGGCCCCGCGGCGGCACCCCCGGCCCCGTCCGCCGTACGTCGCCGTCGACGGCGAAGGCCGAACCGACGCCGGTCCCCAAGGTGATGCCCACGCAGCGGTGGTGCCCGCGCGCGGCGCCCGCCCGCCACTCGCCGAGGAGGAAGGCGTGGGCGTCGTTCAGGAACACCGCCTCCGCGGGGCGCGGCCACACCCCGTCGGCACCCGCGTCCTTGCCACCGCCACGGGCGGCGCACCCGCGAGCACGCCGGGATACACCGGCGCCCGGCACGAGCCCACCACCGGCAACCTCGACCTGCACGCCCGCCAGTACGACACCACCACAGGGCGCTTCACCCGGCCCGGCCCGGCCGCCCGGGACCTGACGGCGCCGTACGTGTCCGCGTACGCCTACGCCGACAACGTGCCGAGCGCGCTCACCGACCCCAGCGGTCTGTCCCCGGACGACCCGGACAACGAGCGGGTCGACGACGTCGGCGAGGCGCTCGGCATCTTCAAGGACGCCTTCGTCGACGTCGCCAAGTCGCCGTTCGTGTTCCTCGGGGACCTGAAGGACGCCGCCACCGGCGAGAACGGCGGCGCTGGCGCCTTCATCGACAAGTACCTGCCCGTCCGCCCCGCCTACCGGCTCTACCGCGCCGAGACGATGCTCCGCCAGCAGGGCTGCGACGCCCTCGCCGACCTGTACCGGCTCGGCCTTCCGCAGGCCGGACTGTGCCACCCGGTCGAGCTGGGCGTCGGCGCGGATCGCGTTATAGGCGTGGTCCGCCCACTCCAGTTCGAAGTCCATCTCGCTGCGCGGGAACGCCTCCAGGACGGAAATCCGCACCCCAGCGATTTCGATCTGCTGGCCCACGAGTCGTACGAGTCGAACTGGATGCGGCAGCACGGGGACCAGAACTACCGCCGGGCACACCAGGCGACCCTGGACGCGGGCCGTACCTGGGACGGACATGCTCCCGCGGCGGACGGGATAGGGTTCCGGTGATGACAGCATCCCTGACGTGCAAGAAAATCGCTTCTCTCGATACGGGATCCGCCGTCTACGCCTGGGAGACGGCGGAAGGAGTCACCGGGAACGTGCTGATCGACCCGGGGGGATCGGTCGCCCGCCCGTGCACGGCACAGGGACATCCTCTCGGCGCCATGCTTCTCGACAAAAGCGCCGGGAATGTGGAGAACCCCGACCCGGACCCGGGAATCCGGCGCGCTTTCCTGATGGCCGCCTCGGTGATCTTCCAGGAGCGGGAGCGGCAGGGACACCTGCCTGACACGATCACGCGCACCTACTGGTAGGCGCCGGTTCACCGTCCGAGAGGCCGGGCCCTTCGCGGGCCCGGCCTCTCGTCGTCTGTCGCCGCCTCATGTGAAGAGCATCCCCATGGGCGCACACCGCGCGGAACGTGGCGCCGAGGGCCGCGGCCACGGCTGCGCGCGGTCCGAGCGGGCGGGGGCGGGCCGTGCTGAGTGCCGTCATCCTGCGGTGCGCGACGGCCAGGAAGTCCGGTCACAGCAGCAGGCAGAGCGCACACGTGACGGCGTCCGCCGCCGACGCGCCGTCGTGCAGCACCACCCGCACCCCGAGCGCCGTGGCCACCGTGCACGCGAGCGTCGTACGCCGCCACGCGAGGCGGGTCCGCTCGGGCTGGAGCCCCGGGTCCCGCGGCACGGCCTGTGCCCCGCTCACCCCTCCCACCCGAACACCACGATCACCACCATGGCGAGCGCGACCACCGCCACCAGCACCGCGAGCAGAGCCGGGAAGCGGGACGCGGGCAGGTCATCGTCGCGCCCCGCATGGCCCGCTCGCAGCGCACCCAGTGGTTGACCGCGCGCAGCGCGCAGAGCACCCCCGCGACGAGCAGGGCGAGCGCGGTGCGCAGCCGGGCGAGGAAGGTTCGCTCGTTGGCGAGCGAGAAACGGCAGTCGGGCGTCTCGCCCTCCTCGCGGAGCCGCCCGGGGGCGAACCACAGCGGGTGCGGATCTCTTCGGGGAAGGTCGTTGATCAAGCCCCGAGTTGGTAGTCGTGCTGGTCGGGGTAGGTGCGCTGGTGTTCGCGGGTGTGGTGGTAGGCGAGGTAGGAGTCGAGGTCGCCGTTGGCGTGGACGGCTCGGAGTTCGAGGACGGCCTCGGCGTCGGCGAGGCCCCAGCGGGCGCCCGTGATGTCAGGATGCGGTCGCCGTACGGGGCGATGACGGTGTCGTAGTAGTCGTGCAGGACTTGCACCCGGGGAAGTACGTGGCGCGCGGGACCAGTGGCAGCAAGAGGGTACGCAGGGTGCGGTTGAACCCGGTGACGTGCAGTCGGGTCCGGGAGGTGCGGTACCAGTCCGCGTAGTCCCAACGCCCTTGGCGGACTGGAAACCGTGCAGGCCCGTGCAGGTCTCCCAGAGAGGGTCGGGGGCGGCCGCGACACGTGTCCGGTTCAGGTCGGCATCGGTGAAGTGGATGCGGAGCATTCGTTGCCCCCGTGTGGCCGCGGTTTTCAGCCGACCCAAAGCCCTGGCTAACCCAGGGCGCGGGCCCGTTCCAGCACCTCGGCCGGGGCCTTGGCCACCGAGCCGGTGTCGAAGGGAGGTTGCGGGTCGTACTCGGTGTAGAGCTGGATGGCCTGGGCGGTCACCTCGTCGGTGAGCAGGGCGACCAGCCGGATGGCCATGTCGATGCCGGAGGAGACTCCGGCCGAGGTGATCACCCGGTCGTGGCGGACCACCCGCTCGGGGGTGTAGACGGCGCCGTACGCCTCCAGGTCGGCGGCCGCGTCCCAATGGGTGGTGGCGGTCAGTCCGTCCAGGAGGCCGGCCGCGCCGAGCACCAGGGAGCCGGTGCAGACGGAGGTGGTGAAGCGGGTGCCGGCGTGGATCCGGCGCACCCAGTCCAGGAATTCGGGGTCGCCGATCATGGTCTGGAAGCTGCCCCCGCCCGGGATCAGCAGGACGTCGCAGTGTTCGACCTCGGAGTAGCCGGTCGGTACGTGCACCGGCAGGGAGCCCAACACGTCCCGTACCAGGCCGGGTTCGGCGCCGACGAACCGCACGGTGGCGTCCGGCACGTATCCGAGGATCTCGTACGGCCCGATCGCGTCGAGCGGCTCGAAGCGGTCGAAGAGCGGGATCACTATGTCCATGCGGGGCAGCATAGCCAGGGTCCGGTCATACCTGGCCGGTTGCCCGGGTCTTCATGGCCGGGCAGCGTCGCCGATACGCGGGCCCGGATTCGCGGACTCCGTCCGCCCCTTGCGCACGAGCCGTCGCGCCAGCATGTGGGTCCCGGCCGTGGCCGCCGCGGCGAGCGCGAGGCCTCGCACGGCGTCACGGGGGCGTGCGGGACGCAGGACGCCCGCGTCCCGCAGTCGGCCACGGGCCCAGAGGGTGAAGGGGATCACCACCAACGGCGAGGTGGCGGATCCCGGCGTGTACGAGCGAACGGCGGCGGCCTGCGCCAGGTGCACCAGGCCGTGCAGCCCGAAGCCGTTGAGAGCGGCCTGGTAGAAGGCGGAGCGTCCGCCGGTGCGGTGCCCGTCGGCGGCGGCCGCGGCCACCACGACGCCCATCCCGGCGACCGCGGCCGTGAACTCACGCCGGTCGACGGACTCCAACTGCCGCCATATGCGCTCCGGTACGCGCGGGAACCGTTCTCGCAGTTCGGGCACCCGGGCATGGGTCCAGCCCGGCACCAAGGCCACTTCCTCCGCATCGTGCAGCGCCCACGCGGCCAGCAGTCCGAACGTCACGCCGACGCCGACTCCACTGCCGCTGCCGCTGCCGCTGCCGCTGCCGCCCACAGCCGTTTCACATCTGCTCATGGCCAGGCAGTCTGCCAGCCCCCTTGTCACGCGGATGCCAAAAAGCCGCCCCAGGACACGCATCCCTACACGTAGTTGCCGTGGAAGTCGTGCATTACGTTGCCCGAACCCTGGGGCCCCACCCCCCACCCGCCCGGAGGAGTACGTCCATGCGGATGCCCGCACAGCATCGGACCGTCGCGGCTCTCGCCGCCGTCACCGGAATCGCCACGCTCGGCCTCGGAGCGGGCCCGGCCGCCGCCGACGCCTCGGAGCCTCTGCGCTACGTCGCGCTCGGCGACAGCTACAGCGCCGGGTCGGGCGTACTGCCCCTCGACCCGGGCGCGCCGCTTCTGTGCGCCCGCACCTCGAAGAACTACCCGCGCCTCCTCGCCGCCTCGCTCGGCGCCAAGCTGACGGACGTGACCTGCGGCGGAGCCCAGACCAAGGACTTCACCACGGCACAGTACCCGGGCGTCGCCCCGCAGTTCGACGCGCTGAAGAGCGACACGGAACTGGTCACGCTCACCATCGGCGGCAACGACAACAACACGTTCATCAACGCGATCCTCGCCTGCGGCACCTCGGGCGTTCTCTCCGGCGGCAAGGGCTCCCCCTGCAAGGACACGTACGGCAACACCTTCAAGGACCAGATCGAGTCCAAGACCTACCCGGCGATCAAGGCCTCCCTCAACCAGATCAAGGCCAGATCGCCTAAGGCAGAGGTCGCGATCCTCGGCTATCCGTGGATCACCCCGGCGAAGGCCGTCCCCGGCTGCTTCGCCAAGATGCCCGTCGCGGAAGGCGATGTCCCCTACCTCCGCGATCTCCAGGCCCACTTGAACGGAGCCGCGCAGCGCGCCGCGTCCGAGACCGGCACCACGTTCGTCGACATGGCCGCCGCCTCCGACGCCCACGACGCCTGCCGCCCGGCGGGCGAGCGGTGGATCGAGCCAGTGCTGTTCGGCACGAACTTCGTGCCCGTGCACCCGAACGCCGCCGGGGAGGCCGGCATGGCCGCGCGGGCGGCCGAGGTCCTCAACCTGCCCTGACGGTGACGGGAACGCCGGGCGGCCACACCGCCGAGCCCGGCGAACCCGCCCATACCAGGCGCCCCGCGCGCGGGCCGGCGGTGAGCGGCTGCGATCCTGGTCCGGTGACCGGAATCAAGTGGCCCACCAGCAAGAACCGCTTCGGGCGGACCCTACGAGCGGGCGTCGGCGGCGTCCTGCTCCTCGCCGTCCTCGGCCCGCTCGCCGCCTGCTCGTCCGACGCCACGGGCCGCGACGGGTCCGGCACGTCCGCGGGCCGCCCCTCCGGTTCCGCCGACGGCGTCCGCCGACCACCCGCCGACGCGGCCTTCGACTACCAGCTGGGCGGCCCCTACCGGCCGCCCGCGAAGGTACGGGCCGTCGCCCGTGACCGCACCGCCGACCCCGCCCCCGGCCGCTACAACATCTGCTACGTCAACGCCTTCCAGGCCCAGCCCGGCAAGGAGGCCGCGCGCTGGTGGCAACGCGAGCACCCCGAGCTGCTGCTGCGCGGCGAGGACGGGCGGACGGTCGTCGACGAGGACTGGCAGGAGCCCCTGCTGGACATCTCCACCAAGGCCAAGCGTTCCGCGCTCGCCGAAGTCGTCGGCGAGTGGATCGAGGGCTGCGCGCGGGACGGCTTCGACGCGGTGGAGCCGGACAACCTCGACTCCTACGAACGCTCCGACGGCCTGCTCACCGCCGACGACGCGGCGTCCTTCGCCCGCCTCCTGGCCCGCCGGTCCCACGAAGAGGGCCTGGCCATCGCCCAGAAGAACACCACCGACCTGCTGGACCGCCGCCGCACCATCGGCTTCGACTTCGCCGTGACCGAGGAGTGCGCCCGCTACCGGGAGTGCCGGGCCTTCGAAGAGGCGTACGAAGGGAGGGTCTTCGACATCGAGTACGAGACGGAGGACTTCACCGCCGCCTGCCGCTCCTGGGGCAAGGAACTGTCGGTGACCTTGCGCGACCGTGACGTGCGGCCCGAGGGCGAGGCGGGGTACGTGTACCGGCACTGCTGAGTGGCCGTCAGAAGAATTCGTCGAGGAGCCGGTAGAACGCCAGTCGGTCCTCGTCGACGGTGACCTTCCCCGCGACCCTCTGGAGGTACCGCGCCACGAAGCGCTCCGCGCACGCCGGGCCGAACCACGGGTCGTCCTCGCTCGTCAACTCCCGCAGGGTGATGGCGAGATCGGCGTGCCGGTCCGCGCGGCCGAGGCGGACCACGTCGATGAGTCCGGTGACGCGGCAGGTCTCCGGGTCGATCAGCACGTTCTCCGGGGTGAGGTCGCCGTGGGTGACCACCAGGTCCTCCGAGGCGGGGCGGGTACGGTGCAGGGCCTCCAGGAGGCGCTCGCCCGACCAGCCCGCGCGCTCCTCGTCGAGATCCTCAAGTGCGACGAGGCCTTCGTGGATGTTGCGGACGGCCTGCGCCTCCGTGACCGCGAGGCTGCGGTCGAACGGGCAGTCGGCGAGGGGCAGTTCATGCAGGGCGGCAGTGATGTCCGCGAGCGCCTCGGCCACGGCGGGACGCCTGTCCTCGGGCAGCCGCTGGGCGGCCGGCCTGCCCGGCACCGCCTCCGTCACCAGCCACGCCACGTCCCCGTCGGTGCCCCGCTCGACGATGCGGGGCACCGGGATGCCCCGCCCGGCGAGCCAGGCGAGGCGGTCGGCCTCGCCCGACAGGCCGTACGTGGCGGCGGCGACCTTGACGTACAGATCGGGCCCGGCATCGCCCATGTCGGTGAGGCGGTGCACCTCGGCGCCCGACGCGCCACTCGTCGCGGGGGTCCATCGATACGCGGCGTACCGCGCGCGCAGATCGTGTCCGGCACTGTCCATGATCAGAAGCATGGCAGCCGTCCGGTCGAAGCCCCACCGGTTTTCAGCGCCCTGGGGGCGGAGGCGGCTTCGGCGCGCCGCGCGGCGGGGCGATCTTGCCGTACGTCACCGGAGTGCCTGCCGTGTCCCCGCCCGCCGCGGCCGGGGCCGGGGTCCGGCCGGGCGGGAGCAGGGCGTCACGGTGGGCGCCCGGGTCCCAGCCCGTCTCCACGACCCGCTTCTGGACGACGACCGCCCCGAGCAGGACGGCGACGCCGACCAGCAGCGTCAGGACGACGCCACCGGCCCCGCCCGCCTTGGCCGCGTACCCGATGAGCGTGCCGACCCAGCCGAAGTCGGCGTCGCCGAACGTGGTGTTCTCCTCGCCGAAGGCGCCCAGGACCTTCAGGAGCAGCGCGGGCAGCAAGGTGATGAGGACGCCGTTGACGAAGGCGCCGAGGGCCGCGCCCCGGCGGCCGCCGGTCGCGTTGCCGTAGACGCCGGCCGCGCCGCCGGTGAAGAAGTGCGGGACGAGGCCCGGCAGGACGAGGGCGAGCCCGAACGCGGGGTGGAAGACCCAGGCGAGCAGGCCGAGGCTGACGAGGCCGCCGATGAAACTGGAGATGAAGCCGACGAGGACGGCGTTCTGGGCGTAGGGGAAGACGATCGGCGCGTCGAGCGAGGGCACCGCACCCGGCACCAGCTTGCGCGCGATGCCCTGGAAGGCGGGCACGAGTTCGCCGAGGATGGTGCGGACGCCGAAGAGGATCACGGCGACGGCGATGCCGAACTGAAGGCCCTGCATCACGGACTGCATGACGTAGTCGCCGACGCCGCTCGCGCCCGCCGCGCCGTTCTCGCCGAACGCCTTGAACGCGTCCTCCTTGCCCACCTTGCCGAGGAAGACGAGCGATATGACGAGGTGGATCAGCACCATGGACAAGGCGGTCGCCACCATCGAGTCGCGCAGGAACCGCAGCCCTTCGGGGAGGTTCATCTCCTCGGTGGAGCGGCTGCGGCGCCCCACCAGCCGACCCGTCGCCCCGGCCGCGATGTATCCGGCCGTCCCGAAGTGGCCGATCGCCACGCTGTCGTTGCCGGTGACGCGTTTCGTCCAGGGGTGTGCGAAGGCCGGCAGCGCCACCAGGAGGATGCCGAGCAGTACGCCGCCCACGACGACCACGACCCACGACGCCTGCCCCGAGCCGGCGAGCACCATGGTCAACAGGGTGGCCATGAACAGCATGTGGTGGCCGGTCAGGAAAACGTAGCGCAGAGGTGTGAAGCGGGCGAGGAGCAGGCTGACCGCGAAGCCGAGGATCATGAGCCAGGCGACGCGGGCGCCGTACTTCTCCTGGGCGATGCCGACGATCGCCTCGTTGGTGGGGATCACGCCGTGCGCTCCGGTGGCGCCCTGGATCATCTCGCCGAGCGGGGCCAGGGCGCCGACGACGAGGGTGGCGCCCGCCCCGATCAGCAGGAAGCCGAGCGTCGCCTTGATGGCGCCGCCGACGATCTGCCCGGCGGACTTCTTCAGCGCGGTCAGTCCGGCGGCGGTGATGAGGCCGATGAGGTACGCGGGTTGGCTGAGGATTTCGTCGACGAGGAACTCGGCGATCGACACGAGCCAGTCCATGGTGGGTACTCCTTGCCCGGGTCGTCAGACGTCATAGGTGTCGCGAAGGACGCGGTCGGCCTCGGCCGGGCTGGTGAAGTCCTCGACGACCTTCACCGGGATGCCGACATCGCCGAGCGTCCTGGCGATCTCCCGCGAGGTGAGGATGGCGACGGCCTCGTTCGCCTTGCCCTTGGCCGAGATGGTGTCCGTCGCCTCGACGGTGACGTACGCGCTCCACCCCCAGCGGTCCAGGACGCCTTCGAGGGCCTGTTTGAGGAACAGACTCGTGCCGACGCCGTTGCCGCACACGGTCAGGATCTTGTGCGGCTCTCCGCCGCCGCGCGCCGCGGCCGGCTCTCCGCTCGCCAGAAGGGCGTGCACGGCCTGCGGCGTGGGGGCCTCGCGCAGGGCGCGCGCGGTGCCGGGGTCCGCGAGCAGCCGGGCGAGCGCGCCCATCGCCAAGGTGTGTTCGGAGGCGTCCTCGGCGGCGAGGCCGACGACCAGTTCGACGGGGTCGTTGCTCTCGTGCCCGAACTCCACGGGCTCGGCGAGCCGCACCCAGGACATGCCGGTGCCGAGCACCGCGGGTGAGGGCCGGGCGTGGGCGAAGGCGAGGCCGGGGGCGACGACGATGTACGGCCCGTTCCGCTCGACGTTCTCGATCATCTCGGCCGTGTACGTGTCCGTGGCGGCTCCGGTCGCGACCATGAGGTCACCGGCACGCCGGACGGCTTCGCGCCAGTCGGCCGCCGGGGCGTCGAGGAGGACGGCTTCCACGGGGAGGATCTCGTTCAGCGCTGCCATGCACATGATTCTCGCCGACGCGCGCGGGCCGCCTGTCACGTCGACGGCACATGCCGGGACCCGGCCGGGGCGGATGTCGCCGCTCCCGGCCGGGTCCGTGGGGCGCACTGCTCAGCGCGTGGTGTCGACGACCTGCCAGCGCTGGTTGGCACCGGAGTTCGGTGTCCAGGTCGTCACGGCGGCTCCGTCGTGCGTGGCCTGCCCGCCGACTTCGAGGAGGCGTCCGGTGGCGGCGTTGAGGAGGGTCCATGTCCCGTCGCCGGTCGTCGACATCAGCCACTGGGCGGATGTCCGCGCCTGGCCCCGGTCGGGCTCCAGCACGGGGGCGCCGTCCCGGACGGCCAGGCGCTTGCCGTCCGCCTGGGAGGTGACGACGTGACGCTGCCTGCTGCCGGTGTCGCCGCCGGTCGGGCGCAGCTGCCAGCGCTGCGCGGTGTCGCCCTCCTTCGCGGCCTCGATGACGAGGCCGGTGCCGTCGGCGGCGGTGGTGAGGTCCTTGCCGCTCTGCACACCGGTCAGCTGGTAGCTGTGGCCCTGCTGCGGCAGGGCCGCGTCCTTGGCGACGCCGGACACGCCGTCGATGACAAAGGAGGTCACCGACTCCGCGGGCACGGTGAAGGTGGCCTTCCGGTCGGTGACCTCGACCGCCTCGTGCCGTTCGAGCTTGCCCCCGGCGCTGGTCACCACCGGGGTGACCGTGGCACCGCGGCTGACCCGGCCGAACTTGGACAGGTCGACGGTGACCGCGCGGTCCGCGGTGGTGCGGTTGACGTGGACGACGGTGGCCCCCCTGCCGTTCTTGGCGACGGCGGCGGCGCTGGAGGTGTCGTCGACCTTGATGAGACGGTCGCCGGGCTTGATGTAGTGCGTGAAGTTGCGGGCCGTGTCGAACT
Organism: Streptomyces sp. 135; assembly: GCF_020026305.1. Taxonomy (NCBI): domain Bacteria; kingdom Bacillati; phylum Actinomycetota; class Actinomycetes; order Kitasatosporales; family Streptomycetaceae; genus Streptomyces; species Streptomyces sp. 135. Next base: position 435,692 of record NZ_CP075691.1, read on the forward strand.
TCGTGTTCGTACGGATGGGGCAGGTCGCGAGCGTGTCCTTGGCGGTGCAGCTGAACGGCAGTTGGATGCTGCCCCAGTTGCCGCCCTTCACGGACTCCCCGCCGGGCTTCATGTTGTCGTAGTCCTCCACGGGCTGCCAGAAGATCCAGCCGCGGGGCTCCAGTTCGCGCAGGTCGTCGACCATGTGCTGGGCGAGGCCGAGGCCGGGTGACATGTCGTCGAAGTCCTGGCCGTCGCCCCAGTCGCCTTCGACCTCGCTCATCCACAGCGGTTTGTCCGCCGCCTTCGCCAGGTCGCGTACGGTCGTCCGGCCGCCGGTGCCGTAGGTGTGCACGTTCATCCGGGCGACCAGGGAGCGGACCTGGTCGGGGTAGGTGTTCCAGTTCTGGGCGAAGACGCCGGGGTTGGTCTCGTCCATCGCGGAGATCTTCGCGTCCGTGCCGGACTCCTTCAGCGCGGGCGCGAGGGAACGGATGACCTTCTGCTGGAGCTCGGGGCCGATGTGGGCCCCCTCCTGGCGGCCGCCCACCGGCTGTCCGTCGGGGCCGAGGCGGGTGCTCCAGTAGGTCGTGTTCGGCTCGTTGAACGGGTCGAGGGTGTCGACCTTGATGCCGTGCGCCTTCTCCAGGCGCTCGGTGGCGCCCGCGAGGTAGGCGGCGAAGTCGTCGACCGATTCGGTCCTGAGCTGGTCGTCCGCGGCGTTGAAGCCACCGGAGACGTAGCCGCTCTTGGTCATGAACCAGGGCGGGGAGTTGCTGAAGGTCTCCCAGTGGTCGATGTCGTTCTTGATCCGGTCGACCCACCAGCGCTGGGCGGTGTCGGCGCCGGGCTTCCAGTGCGCCGGGTCGTCGGCGTCCCACCAGTCGGTGTCCTCGCGGGTGGTGCCCTCGGGGGCCTTCCACCAGCCCTCGACCGCTCCCCCGGCGCGCAGGTAGTCCTTGACGTCCGGGGCGTTGCCGCCTCCGATGTTGTAGCGGGCGATGTTCAGGGCGAGGCCGTCGTCGTCGAAGAGGAGGCTCGCCAGCTTCTGGCGTATCTCCTCGGGGTAGCCGCCCGTGGCGTTGGCGAACCAGACGAGGCTGGTCCCCCAGCCCTGGAACTTCTGCTGCTGGTAGGAGGGGTCGGGCCGGACGGTGACGGCGGCGGCTGCCGCGGCCGTCGGCTGCGGGACGGTGACCAGGGCGGCCCCGGTGGCGAGTGCGGTGACGCCGACGGCCCCGATGAGGCGTCGCGTGCGGTTACGGCGTGCCAACGTGTGCTCCCAACTCGTGTGCGGTCGCTGCGAAGTGGCGCTGTACAGAGGTCGGGCGGCGGGGTCGTGGTCAGTCGGTGGGCTGTCGCAGTACGGCGACGCCCCTGGGCGGCAGGACGAGGACGCCCCCACCGCTGTCGTCACGCTTCGGCCCGATCACGAGCTCGCCGGTCAGCCCGGGCACGGGCACCGGCTCGTCGGTCCGGTTGACGAGGAACAGATAGCGGCTGTCGTCGCCGCGCCGTACGGCGAGTTCGACGCGGCCCCGCGCGGCCGGCGGCAGTTCGCTGTCGACACCGGCGGCGGCGAGGAGTCGCGGCAGCAGCGCGGTGAGGCCGTCGGCGCCCAGGCGGGTGGAGACGTACGAGGCCGAGCCGCGGCCCGCCGTCCGGCGCGTGACGGCGGGGCGGTCGGTGTACGCGCCGGTCCGGTACCGGGCGAGGACCTCCACCTCGGGGCCGGTGACGGTGATCCGGTCGGTCCACACGGTGCCCGTGGTGGAGTCGTCCAGCTCGACGCCGTCGTCGGCGGGCAGCGGCCCGAACTCCTCGATGCGGATGCCGAGGAGCTCCCGCAGGGCGCCGGGGTGGCCACCGAGCCAGATGTGGTCGTTCTCGTCGACGACTCCGGAGAAGTACGTGGTGACCAGGTGGCCGCCGCTCTCGACGTAGCGCGTCAGGTCCTTGGCCAGCGTTTCGGGGATCACGTGGAGCACGGGCGCGATCAGCAGGTCGTACGTGTCGGGGTCACAGCGCGTGGTGACGACGTCGGCCCGGATGCCGAGGGCGAGGAGGGCGGAGTACCAGTCGAGGGCCTCTTGGTGGTAGTCGAGGACCGAGGTGGGGTGGGAGTCCTGTTCGCTCGCCCACCACGACTCCCAGTCGAAGAGGACGGCGACCCGAGCGGGTTCCCTGGTGGCGCCCGTGACCGGCGCGAGCGCCTCAAGGGTGCGCCCGAGGCCGGTCACCGCGCGGAAGACCTCGCTGTCCGCCCCGGCGTGCGGGACCATCGCCGAGTGGTACTTCTCGGCGCCCGCCGCCGACTGGCGCCACTGGAAGAAGCAGACGGCGTCGGCTCCGTGCGCGACGTGCAGCAGCGAGTCGCGGGCGAGGTCGCCGGGCCGCTTGGGGACGTTGACGGGCTGCCAGTTGACGGCGCTGGTGGAGTGCTCCATGAGGAACCACGGGCGGTGGCCCGCGATGCCGCTGGTGAGGTTGGCGCAGAAGGACAGCTCGTCCCGCGCCTGCGGGCCGGGCCGCACGTAGTGGTCGTTCGAGACGAAGTCGACCTCGTGCGCCCAGTCGGCGTAGTTCATGCCCTTGATGCCGCCCATCACCATGAAGTTGGTGGTGACGGGGGTGTCCGGGGTGATCTCGCGCAGGACGTCCCGCTCGGCGCGCAGGTACTCCTTCAGCGCGTCGGAGGAGAACCTCTTGAAGTCCAGCTGCTGCGTGGGGTTGGGGTGCGACGCGGCGAGGCGGGGCGGCAGGATCTGCTGCCAGTCGCTGTAGTGCTGGGACCAGAAGGCGGTGCCCCACGCGTGGTTGAGGGCGTCGAGGGTGGTGTAGCGCAGGCGCAGCCAGTCGCGGAAGGCGCGGGCGGCGTCGTCGGAGTGGTCGTACACGTTGTGGCAGCCCAGCTCGTTGGAGATGTGCCAGGCCACGAGGGCCGGGTGGCCGGCGTAGCGGCCTGCGATCTCGCGCACCAGGCGCAGCGCGTACGTCCTGAAGACGGGCGAGGTGGGCCGCCAGTGCTGGCGCGCCCCCGGCCACAGGGTCTCGCCGGAGGCGGTCACCGGCAGGATCTCCGGGTGCGCCGTGGTGAGCCAGGGCGGCGGGGAGGCCGTGGCGGTGGCCAGGTCGACGCCGATGCCGCCCTCGTGGAGCAGGTCCATGACCTCGTCGAGCCAGGTGAAGTCCCAGGTACCGGCGGTGGGCTGGAGGCGGGCCCAGGAGAAGATCCCCACGGAGACGAGGTTCACGCCCGCCTCGCGCATGAGCCGGATGTCCTCCTCCCACACCTCGCGCGGCCACTGCTCGGGGTTGTAGTCGGCGCCGTACGCGAGGCGGGGGCGCGGGGTGCCGTCCGGGCCTGCCGGGAGCCGGACGGGGAGGGGGGAGGTCATGGTGGTCCTTCCGGTGCGCCGCCGCTCGCGGGCGGCGCGGGGTACGGGTGGCCCGGCCGCGGGGTGGCCGGGCGGGGAGTTGCCGTCGGCTACTTCTCGACCGTGAAGCCCTGCTCGGTGCCGTACTCGACCGAGGCTTCCTGCCAGGACTCGATGCCCTTGGCCAGGGGCGTCCGGGAGACGTAGGCCTTGCCGACGGTGTCGTTGAAGATCGAGTTGGCGTAGACCTGGTAGGGCAGGTACTTCCAGTCGGCGGGGACGTTCGCCGCGGACTCGGCGAAGATCTTGTTGGCCTTCTGGCCGCCGAAGTACGGGAACTCCGTGTCCTGGAACGCCTTGGACTTGAGGTCCTTGGTGGTCGCCGGGAAGGCGCCGCCCTTGATGCGGGTCCGTACGCCGTCGCCGGAGTTGGCGTACTCGATGAAGGCGTAGGCGAGTTCCTTGTTCTTGCCGAGCGCGGGCAGCGCCAGGGAGCTGCCGCCGTTCTCTGCGCTCGCCCCGGCTCCCTTCGTCCACTGCGGCAGGGGCGCGACGCGCCAGTCGCCCGCGGCGCCCTTGACTCCGGAGGCGAAGTTGGCGGGCATCCACGCGCCGATGGGCAGGGTGGCGATGGTGCCGTCGCCGAGGCCCTTGTACCAGTCGTCGCTCCAGCCCACGACGGGCGCGACGAGCTTCTCGTCGATGAGCTTCTGCCACGTGTGGGTGTACTTCCTGGCGCCGGTGTCGGTGAAGTCGATGCCGACCTTGGTGCCGTCGACCTCGTACGGGCGCGAACCGGCCTGCCACAGGAGGCTGGTGGTCAGGCCCGCGTCCCCGACGTCGCTGGTGATGTACGCCTTGGGGTTCGCCTCGTGCAGTTTGCGGCCGGCTTCGACGTACTCGTCCCACGTCGTCGGCACGGCGATCTCGTACTTGTCGAAGACCTTCTTGTTGTAGAAGAGTGCCATGGGGCCGGAGTCCATGGGCAGGCCGTAGATGCCGTCGCCGGACTTCACGGAGTTCCACGGGCCCGGCGAGTAGGAGTCGCCGAGCTTGTCCGCGCCGAAGGGCGTCAGGTCGGTGACGGACTCCGTCAGGGCGTACTGGCCGAGTGCGTAGTACTCGATCTGGGCGACGTCGGGGACGCCCTTCTTCGCGGAGATGGCGTTCTGAAGGGCCTTGTACTGGTCGTTGTTGGTGCCCGCGTTGACCAGCTTGACGTCGACCTTCGGGTACTTCTTCTCGAAGTCGGCCTCAACCTGCTTGAGGGTGGGTTCCCACGCCCAGACCGTGACGGTGCCGCCCTTCTTGAGGGCGGCCTGGAGGTCGCCCGACCCCACCGGCTTCCGGCTTGAGTTGTCGTCGTCGGAGCCGCCGCAGGCACTCGCCCCGAGGACGAGGGCGCAGAGGAGACCTGTGCCGCGCAGCAGGCGGCGGGAGCGCTTGGGCATGGCGATGCTTCCACTTCTTGGGGGGCGTGCGGAAAAGGGAGGACTACTCCTTGACGCTTCCTGCGGCGAGGCCGGACTGCCAGTACTTCTGGAGCAGCAGGAAGGCCGCGATCAGCGGCACGATCGTCAGCAGGGAGCCGGTGATGACGAGGTTGAAGACGGCTTCGCCGCCGGCCGTGGACGCCTGTTTGTTCCAGGCGTCGAGGCCGAGGGTCAGCGGGTACCAGTCGGGGTCCTTCAGCATGATCAGCGGCAGGAAGTAGTTGTTCCAGGTCGCGACGGTGGTGAAGAGAAGCACGGTGACGGTGCCGGGCGCGAGCAGCGGCAGGGCGACCTGGAAGAAGGTGCGCAGCTCGCCGGCTCCGTCGATGCGGGCGGCCTCCATCAGTTCCTTCGGGATCGCCTCGGTCGCGAACACCCACATCAGGTAGAGGCCGAACGGCGAGATCAGGGAGGGCACGATGACGGCCCAGGGCGTGTCGGTCAGGCCCAGTTCGCTGAACATGAGGAACGTCGGGACCGCGAGCGCCGTGGTGGGCACCGCGACCGCCCCGATGACGACCGCGAACACGCCGCGTCTGCCGGGGAAGTCGAACTTGGCGAGCGCGTACCCGCCGAGGACCGCGAGGAAGGTGGCGCCGCCGGCGCCCAGCACCACGTACAGCAGGGTGTTGAGGAGCCAGCGGAGGAAGACGCCGTCCTGGTACGTGACGGTCTCGCGGATGTTGTCCCACAGTGCGAAGTCCCCGTCGACCCACAGCCCGAACGAGCCGGCGAGGCCCTCTTGCGTCTTGGTGGCGCTCAGCAGCAGCCACACGAGCGGTACGAGGCTGTAGAGCAGGACGACACCGGTGAGGACGGTCAGCAGGACGCTGCGCCCGGGGCGGCGCGTGGTGCGGCGGCTCTGGACGCGCAGCCGCGGGGCGACGGCGGGCCGCTTCGTCGTGGGCCGGGAGACGGGGGTGGTGCTCAGGCCGGTCATGGGCTCACGCTCCCTTGCGCATGCCGCGCAGCTGGACGGCATAGGCGACGACCATGGTGATCAGGCCCATGACGATGGCGACCGTCGCGGAGTAGTTGTGCTGCTGGCCGGAGAAGGACAGCGAGTACGTGTAGTAGTTGGGGGTGTAGTCGGTCGTGATCGCGTTGGGCGCGAGCTTCTGGAGGATGGCGGGCTCGTTGAAGAGCTGGAAGCTGCCGATGATCGAGAAGATGGTGGCGATGACCAGGGCGCCACGGATCGCCGGCAGCTTGATCGCCGCTATGACGCGCCACTGTCCGGCCCCGTCGATCTGTGCCGCCTCGTACAGGGAGTGCGGGATGACGCGGAGCGCGGAGTAGAAGATCAGCATGTTGTAGCCGACGAACTCCCAGGTGACGATGTTGCCGATCGAGGCGAGCACCAGGCCCGGGGAGAGCGGGTCGGGCAGGGAGACGCCGAGGGCGGCGTTGATGTCGCCGACGAGCCCGAAGCGGCTGCCGTACATGAAGCCCCACATCAGTGAGGCCACCACGGCCGGCACCGCGTAGGGCAGGAAGACCGAGATCCTGAAGAAGTCCTTGCCGTACAGGCGGCCGCTGTCCAGGGCCAGGGCGACCAGCAGGGCGATACCGAGCATGATCGGCACCTGGACCGCGAGGAAGAGCGAGACGCGCGCCAAGGCCGCCCAGAACTGTTCGTCCCGCAGGGCCTGTTGATAGTTGTCGAGGCCCACGAACGTGGTACCGCCGATGAGTTGCTCCCGGAAGAGGCTGAGATAGATGGAGTACGCGAGGGGCGCCAGGAAGACCAGGGCGAAGACGGTCACGAAGGGGCCGATGAACCCCCATCCCGCCCATGAGCGGCGGGAGCGCCGCGAGGGGGGCCGGGACGGACGCCGTCCTGCGGCCACCGGCGGTTGAAGCGTCGTCATGTCGTCGTTCCTCGCTCGTCCATCTCGGAACCGGCGTAGCCCACCACCGCGATGTTTACGTAAACATCGCGTTCCGAAGGGGACAGCCGAGTAGGACGCGGAGTGATATGTTTACGTAAACATCTGGTGGCGGCATGTCTACACCGCCCCGCTGACGGGGGTCAAGGGAGAGCGTGGAAGCAGCGGACAGCACCTCGACGCGGAGTGCGGCACGGGCGCGGGAGAGCGGCCGGCCCCCGACCGGCAGGCGCACGAGCGCTTCCATGGCGGATGTCGCCCGTCTCGCGGGCGTCTCCTCCCAGACCGTCTCCCGCGTCTCCAACGGCTACGCGGGCGTGACCGAGGAGACCCGGCACGAGGTCCTCGCCGCCATGAAGAAGCTCGGGTACCGGCCCAACAGCGCCGCCCGCGCCCTCAAGCGCGGCGAGTTCCGCACCATCGGCGTCATCACCTTCACGCTCTCCACCACCGGGAACGTCCGCACGCTGGAGGCGATCGCGACCTCGGCGGCCGAGGAGGGCTACGCCGTCACCCTGCTCCCGGTCGCCGTGCCCACCCAGGACGAGGTCCGCGGCGCGTTCTCCCGGCTCGGTGAACTCGCCGTCGACGCGGTCATCGTCATCATGGAGGTGCACCTGCTCGACGCGGCGACCATCGACCTGCCGCCGCACGTGCAGGTCGTCGTGGCGGACTCGGACGCCGGTGACCGCTACACCGTGGTCGACACCGACCAGGCCGGCGGGACCCGCGCCGCCGTACGGCACTTGCTCGGCCTCGGCCACCGCACGGTGTGGCACCTGGCGGGGCCCGAGGAGTCGTACGCCGCGCAGCGCCGCGCCGACGCCTGGCGGGCGGCGCTCGCCGAGGAGGGGCGCTTCGCACCGCCGCCGGTGCGGGGCGACTGGTCGGCGGAGTCCGGCTACCGCGCGGGCCTCCAGATCGCCGAACGGGACGACTGCACGGCGGTGTTCGCCGCCAACGACCAGATGGCGCTCGGTCTGCTGCGGGCCCTGCACGAGCGGGGTCGCAAGGTGCCGGACGACGTCAGCGTGATCGGCTTCGACGACATCCCCGAGTCGGGGTCGTTCCTGCCGCCCCTGACCACCGTCCACCAGGACTTCGCCGAGGTCGGGCGGCGCTGCGTGGCAGGAGTGCTGCGCCAGGTCCGGCAGGGCGAGGCCGAGCGCGGCACCACGCTGGTGCCCACGCGGCTGGTCCTGCGCGACAGTACGGCGGCGCCTGCCGGGTAGGGCGCCGCCCGCTGGACAGGCGGCCCGGCTAGCGTCCCTGGAGGCGGGCCGCCGCCTCCCTGATCGCGGGCAGCCGGGCGGTCAGCGCGGCGCCGGGGCAGTGCGTGGGGTAACCGTCCGTGTGGCCCGCGACCGCGGGGAGGACCGCGTCGGTGCCCTCGGGGAAGCGGCTCATGCTGTGGCTGGAGACCAGCAGCGCGGTGCCGCGCGGATCGATGCCCGCGAGGCCGAGCTTCCAGGCGGCCAGGGCCGCGAGGGCGTCGGCCATGGCCCCCGGCATCGGCGTCCCGGCGGTGAAGGTGCCGATCGCCGCGACGCCCGCCGAGCGCTGGTTGAACCCCTGCGTGTGCGCGCCGACCACCGGCCGTTCGGCGCCGCCCGCGCGCCCCTCGTACAGCGTGCCGCAGCGGTCCACCAGGAAGTTGTAGCCGATGTCGTCCCACTTCCGGCTGCCTGCCTGTCCCGCGTACAGCGAGCGGATGATGCGCGGCGCGTCGGCGCAGGCGTAGCGGTTCGGGGAGTCGGTGTGGTGGACGAAGAGCGCCTCGACCCGGTCGGCGTAGCGGGCGCGCGGCGGCTCGGGGGTGCCGGGGGCCAGCCAGGCCTCGCGCGGCACGATGCGGGGTCGCGCCGCCCGGAACTCCGTGGCCGCCCGGCGCGCCGGGATCGCGGCGGCGGGCATCACGGATCGGCGCCCGGAGACGACCGTCGGCGTGGACGCCCCGCCGTCACCGGCCGAGGCGGCGGACGTGGCGGGATCGATGCCCGCCGCGCACGCCAGCAGGAGCGCGAGGGCCGCCGTGCCCGGTATCCAGCACAGCACGACGCGCACGGCGCTGGGGACGCGGTGCGCGGCGGGCGCGGGGAAGGCACGCATGGCACGACGCTCCCCCGGGACCGGCGCGGGCGCCCCTCGGGATACGCCACATGGGGGAACGGGCGACCGGGCCCGGGTGGCTCACGCCGAGGCGGCGGGGCGGTCGGACGGGGGCAGCACGGCGGTGAGCCACGCCCCGGCGAGCAGCTCGTGCCCGAGCACGCTCGGATGGACCCCGTCGGGGGCCAGCGCCGCCGCCCCGTGCTTCTCGGCCGCGCGGGCCATGACCAGGTCCGCGCGCACCACCGTCGCCTCGTTGGCACGCGCCGCGCGCAGGACCGCTTCGGTGCGGGGGGCCAAGTCCTCGTGCCAGCGCTGCTGGTGCGGGCCGGCCGGGAGCAGGAAGGGGGTGATGACGACGAGGCGGGCGGCGAGCTTCTGCGCGGTGTACGCGAGGAGGCGGTCGAGGCACGCCTCGAACCGGGCGACGGGGCTGGCCAGTCCCCGGTCGTAGCGCCGCCAGGTGTCGTTGATGCCGATCTTGACCGTGACGAGGGTGGGCCGCGGGGCGATGACGTCGGTGGCCCAGCGGGCTTCGAGGTCGTATACGCGGTTGCCGTTGAGGCCCTTGTTGATGACGGCGGCGGGTGCGGCACCCGCTCGGGCGCGCAGGGCTCGCGCGATCCGGTCGACGTAGCCGTCACCGAGCGAGGTGCCGTCCGCGCGGTCGCGGCCCGCGTCGGTGATGGAGTCGCCGATGAACAGGAGTCTGTCGGCTGCCGTGACGTGCATGTCCTCTTCCTTGGTGTTCCTTGGTGTTCCTTGGCGTTCCTTGCGCGCTCCGCCAGCGTGGAGGCGGTGGTGTCCGTGAGGGTGCCCGTGTGGAATTCCAGGACGAGGACGCCGCCCGCCCACACCCGCACCCGCGGCGCTCCGAGGAGCACCGCGGCGCGGGCGAGCGCGGGGAATGCGCCGTGTCACCGGGACCGGTTCCGGAGGGTGACGGAGCACAGGCCCGCTCTTCTCGTCGTCGGGGCGCCCGCGCTCATGAGGCGTTCGGGCCCACGTCCGCCGCCGTGAGGGGGCGGCGCAGCGGTGCCGCCGTCGTGTACTCGTCGGCGCCGATGTCCCGTGCGCTGCCGCGCGGGTGGCCGTCGATGTCGTCGGTGACGGCCGGACTCGTCAGCGTCGCCTTGCCGATCGCCGGGCTGCCCGCCGTCAGCCGGGAGATCCCGTCGGCGTCCTGGCGCAGGCCGGGGTCGCGCCGGCTGTAGCCGCCCGCGGGGATGTTCCCGTCGGCGGCCGCGCCCCAGAGCATGTTGCCCTGCCAGGTGAAGCCGGTGGTCGCGCCCATGTCGACCAGCTTGCCGGAGTCGCTCACCAGCAGGTTGTCGGCGACGACGACCTGCTGCGGCTCGTAGGTCCTGGACTCGCCGAGGAGCGTCTCGGCGTTGCGCACCAGGGTGTTGTGGACGATCACCGCGCGGTCGCAGGCGTCGTTGCCGCGCCGCTCCTCCGCGCTCTCGCCGCTGTGGTGGTCGCGGGTGCTGCCGCTGCCGATCACCAGGGCCCGGCCGGTCAGGCCCGCCAGGTAGTTGTTGACGATGAGGTGATCGTTGCCGTAGACGCGCAGGCCGTCCTTGCCGTCGAGCAGGTAGTTGCTCTCCACGCGGGTGCGGTTGCCGTGGCGCAGGACGATGCCGCCGGCGCTGTCGCGGATCGTGTTGTACCGGACGGTGTTGTCCGAGGACTTCACGGAGATGGCCTCGGGGTCTCCGTCGCAGCGTTCGAAGAGGTTGTACTCCACGGTGGCGTGGGCGGCGGACAGGGCCCGGGGGCTGACGCCGAGCCGGATCGGTTCTCCTCCGTTGTCTCCGGCGAAGGTGTGGTCGGAGAAGTGGTTCCTGAGGATGTGCACGCGCTGGGCCATGGCCGTGCCGCCCGCGCCTTCGACGCAGAGGTAGACGCCGAGCGTGCTCTTGCCGTGGAAGTGGTTGCGGTCGACCTTGGTGTCGTCGGCGCGCACCATCACCCAGTGCAGGCCCTCGACGTCGGCGAGCTGGAAGTCGTTGCGGGTGAGGCGGATCCGCGAGCAGGTCGCCGGGATCTCCAGGGTCGTGCTCTGGCGGAACGAGAAGCCGGTGACGGTGATGTTGCTCGACTTGTCGAAGACGAAGCCGCGCTCGCCGCGGAGTACGACGCCGCCTCGGGACGCGGCGGTGATGGTGATGGGCGCGGTCTGGGTGCCGTTCTTGCCCGAGATCTTGACGGAGCTGCCGGACGGCACGGTGTAGGTGCCGTCGGCCAGGACGATCCGCGCGCCGGGTGCCGCGCCGTCGATCGCCTTCTGGAGGTCGTTCAGGGAGCGAGCCGTCGCCGTGACGGCCGGCTCGGCCTGCGCTGCGCCGGCCGTGCGCGGGGCGCCGAGCGGCACGGCGGCGAGCGCCGCTCCGAGGGCCGTGCCGGTGAGGAACGTGCGGCGTTGCATGATGCCTCCGTGGGGGGGTCGGGTTCGGGGGTCGGGGCGGTACGTGATGTCAGCTGTCCGCCGGGGTGTCGAGGAACAGCTCGATGACGGGGACGGGGGTGTCGGGGCGCCGGACGGGGAGCTGGAGGGTGAGCGTTCCGGCGGGCTGGCCGCCCACCTCGGTGTTGAGCGCGGGCCGGCCGGGGGCGAGTTCGACGCGGGTGATCTCGGACGCGTCGTTGAGGAGCTGGGCGTAGCGCACCCGGCCTGCGAGGCCCGGCAGGTGCAGGTGGCGCAGCGGCCAGGAGAAGAGGTGGAGGTAGAGCCGGTCGCCGCGCCGGGTGTAGCGGCAGTCGGCGGGGGCGGTGAAGGACGAGGGGCCGCAGCCTCGGATCGACCGCTCGTGCAGGTCCGTCCACCGGCCCAGCTCGCCGAGGACGGCGACGTCGCGCGGGTCGAGGTCGCCGCGGCCGGTGGGGCCGACGTTGAGCAGGAGGTTGCCGCCCTTGGAGACGCCGTCGACGAGCATGCGGATCAACAGGTCGGCGCTCTTGTGGTCGAGGTTGTCGCGGTCGTAGCCCCAGCTTCCGTTGAGCGTCTGGCACGCCTCCCAGACCACGGGCCGGCCCTCGTCGTCGTACATCGGGCCGGCGGGCTGGTACTGCTCGGGGGTGACGAAGTCGCCGGGGAGGCCGGTGCGGTCGTTGACGAGAATGTGCGGCTGGAGTCCGCGGACCGTCTCCAGCAGCGTCGGCGCGTCCCAGTCGTCGGCGCCCTTGCCGCCCCACCAGTGGCGTCCGGCGTAGGAGAAGTCGAAGAAGAGGTAGTCGACGCGTCCGAAGCGCGTCAACAACTCCCTTACCTGGCCGTGCAGATAGCGCCGGTAGTCGCGGATGTCCCGGTCCGCGGCGGCGGCCTTGAACTCCGCGTCGTCGCGCTGCGGGTGGGTGCCGTCCACGGGGAAGGAGGGGTGGTGCCAGTCGATGAGGGAGTAGTAGAAGCCGACCTTGAGTCCCTCGGCGCGGCACGCCTCGACGAAGGGTGCGACGAGGTCGCGGCCGCAGGGCGTGTTGGTCGCCTTGTAGTCGGTGAGGTCGCTGTCCCAGAGGCAGAAGCCGTCGTGGTGCTTGGTGGTCAGTACGACGTACCGCATGCCGGCGGCCTTGGCGGTCCTCGCCCACCGGATGGGGTCGTAGCGGTCGGGGTCGAAGTGGTCGAAGTAGACCTGGTACTGCTCGTCGGTGAGCTTCTCGCGGTTCTTGACCCACTCGTGGCGGGCGGCGAGGGAGTACAGGCCCCAGTGGACGAACATCCCGAACCGGTCGTGGGTGAACCAGGTCGTGTCAGCGCTCTGCGTCACGGGAGGGGGGTCCTTTCGAGGTGGCGCCGCGTGGATCTCGTACGGCCGTGCCGCGTTCAGCCCTTGAGGGCGCCGGACGACAGGCCGTGCACGAAGGAGCGCTGGAAGAAGAGGAAGACGATCACGGAGGGGAGAAGTGCCAGCAGGGAGGCCGCGAGGACCACGCCCGGGGTGACGTCGGGGTCGATGCGCAGGGTGCGCAGCGCCAGCGGCAGGGTGTAGGACGAGGAGTCGGTGGCGACGAGGAGCGGCAGCAGGTACTGGTCCCAGATCATCGTGAAACCGAAGACCCCGATGACGCCCAGCGCCGGTTTGCACATCGGCAGGATGATCTGGGCGAAGATACGCAGGTCACCGGCGCCGTCGATGCGGGCGGCCTCTTCGAGTTCCTTGGGTACGTCCTTCATGAACTCGGTCATCACCAGGATGGAGAACCCCCAGGCGCCGAGGGGGACGATCATGCCGGCGAGGGTGCCGATGAGGTTGAAGTGGACGACCGGCAGATCGGCGAGGATCAGGGACAGCGGGAGGGCGAGGATCTCCTCGGGCAGCATCAGGGTCGCCAGGATCGCGACGAGGACCAGCGTCATGCCGGGGAAGACCTTGCGGGCCAGCGCGTACCCGGCCAGGACGGAGACGGCCACTTGGAGCAGCAGGCCGAAGCCGACGACGAAGAAGGAGTTCAGCAGGTACGCGAGCACGCCCTGGTCGAAGGCGATCCTGAAGTTGTCCAGAGTGGCGGCCGAGGGGATGACGCTCAGCTGGGTGGGGTCCTTGACCTTGCTGAAGGCGCTGACCAGCAGGGCGAGCAGCGGTCCGGCGAAGACGACGAGGACCAGCAGGTACGTGAGGGCCTTCAGGAGCCGCCCGCCGGGGCTCCTGCTCTCGGTCAGGCCGAGCGCGGTCTCGGTGGGGGCGTTCATTTGCTCTCCCTGCGGCGCACCAGGTGGACGGCGATCGTGAGGATCAGCGTCATGAGGAACAGCAGGACGGCTCCCGCCGCTCCGACGCCGAGCCGGTTCTGTTCGAGGCCCAGCTTGTAGATCAGGGTCATCACGACCTCGGTGGAGCCGTCGGGGCCGCCGTTGGTGAGCAGGAACACCTCGGTGAACACCCGCAGTCCGCGGATCGCGGCGAGGATGAAGAGGATCGAGAACACTGACCGCAGCCCGGGCACCGTCACGTGCCGCACGCGCTGGAACCGGGAGGCGCCGTCGACCTTCGCGGCCTCGTACAGCCCCCGGTCCACGCTCGCGAGTCCGGCGAGGAAGATCATCATGTCGTAGGGAGCGCCCCGCCAGATGCCGGTGACCATGATGGAGACGAGCGAGGAGTCGGGGTCGTTGATGAACCCCGAGGGGCCGAACCCCACCAGTCCGAGGAGGGAGTTGACCATGCCGTCCTCGGTCGGGTGGTACATGATGCGCCACAGTTCGGCGACGACGGCGATGGGCACGACGACCGGCAGGAACGCGGCGGAGCGCACGAATCCCAGGCGGCGGCCCTGGCCCTCCATGAGCAGGGCGAGCGCCAGGCCGAGGAGCATGGAGCCGGCGGTCTGCCCGGCGGCGAGGACGACGGTGTGCCAGGCGGCGTCGCGGAAGCCGTCGGAGCCGAGGACGGTGGCGTAGTTCTCGGTGCCGACCCACCGGTTCCCGAGGTAGGGCTGGACCTCCTGGAAGGACATGGTCAGCGCGTTGGCCATGGGGATGAACTTGAAGTACAAAAAGAGGAGCAGCGCCGGTGCCAGGAACAGCCAGGGCGTCCACCACCGGCCGGCCCGACGGTCGCGTCGGCGGTGGCCTGCCGCGGCCCCGTCGGCCCCGTCGGCCCCCCGTCCCGCGGCGCGGTGGGCGCGCCGCTCGGGGAGCGGGGCCCGCTTCACCTGGTCGAGGCTCATGACGCGGCGATTCCCTGTTCCTCGAGGATGTCGGCGAGCTTCTTGTCGAGGTCGCGGAGTTCACCGCGGGTGTCCAGGTCGCAGTCGGCCATCAGCGCGTTGACGGTCTCCGCGGTGGTCTGCCGCACGGCGGACCAGTTCGGGATGGAGGGGGCGTAGCGTCCGGAGGAGCGGTAGACCTCGGCGTAGGTCTTCCAGCGGGGGTCGGGGCGGACCTCGGAGATGTCGACCGTCTTGTTGACGGGCAGTTGCACGGTGAAGCCGGTCTCTCCGCGCATCCCGGTCCGCTGGCCCTCGGCGGAGACGGCGAAGTCGGCGAAGGCGTCCTGGCCCGCCTGGTTCTCGGAGCCCGCCATCAGGTAGATCGTGCCGCCCTCGGCGAGCACGGTCGCGTCCTTCGGGCCCTTGGGCATCGGGACGACCTCGTACTTGTCCTTGCCGAGCACCTCGTCGAAGCGGGGCAGCAGGTAGGGGCCGACGGCGAACATGCCGGTGCGTCCCGACTCGAAGGTCTCGTTGGTGGGCGGGGTGTCCATGGTGACCGCGCCCGGCTGGATGGCCTTGTCCTCGCAGCCGAGGTCGCGGAACCACTGCACTGCCTTCACCGACTTCTCGGTGGTCATGGCGGGCTCGTACGTGCCGTCCCCGGCCTCGGTGATGAAGTCGCCGCCCGCGGCCCAGAGGAAGTTGGAGAAGTACCAGGAGGCGTAACCGCGTTTGGTGGAGAGCGGGGCGGCGAGGCCGAAGGTGTTCTTCTTGCCGTCGCCGTCGGGGTCCTCGGTGGTGAAGGCCTCGGCCATCGCCGTGAAGTCGTCCCAGTTCCGGGGGGTGTCGAGCCTCAGTTTCTCCCGCCAGTCCTTGCGGATGAGCAGCGCGGTGGCCTGCGCCGAGTAGGGCAGGCCGAACTGCTTGCCGTCCAGGCTCTTTCCGGAGCCGAGCCCCTGGGCGATGAGCTGCTTGCTGTGCTTGATCTTGTCGAGGTCGATCTCGCGGAGCAGGCCCTGCTCGTGCATGGCGCCGAGTTGGGTCACGTCGTTCATGACGATGTCGGGGAGGTCCCGCTGCGCGGCCCGCTGCTGAAGCTTCGTCTCGAAGTCGTCGAAGATGGCGGTGACCTCGACCTTGTGGCCGGTGGCCTTCTCGAAGGCGGCGGCGAGCGCGAGCGTGCCCTTCTCCCCCGGGCCGCCGGGGGTGGTCCTGGTCCACAACTGGAGCGTCGCCTTGGAGTCCTGCTCGACGTCCGCTCCCGCGGGGCCTGATGTACAGCTGGTGAGGATCAGTGCCGATGCGAGGAAACCCGCACCGATCCACCGCGATCTCCGCATCACAACTCCCGTTTCGCCGCATCACGGTTGGCTCTGGTAAGCGCTTGCCGGGGACGGTAACGGGCTGTAAATCCCAGGGTCAATACTCCGATGAATACAAAATTTTTCCTGGCGAGCCGGAAGGACCGACGCACACTTCCCTGTGCACCCCTCCCCCACGCGCCGCACCCGCCGAAGGGGCGCCAATACGCGCGACCCGTCTTCCTGGACACGGTTCTGGCTGTACAGGGCAGTGATCGCCCGCGTTCACGTGGATCGCGTACGATGCCGCCGCCCCGCCGGGCCAAGATCGGTCGACGGCAACTCCCCACCCCTTGCGGCTTCTTCAGTCATCCGATGTATGGTCCACTGCGGACGGTTCGTCCGAAATTTCGGACAGGCCGCGCCAAGCTTCGACATCCAGCCGGACTTTTCCGCACACACCCGATCGGCGCCCGGCCGCGGGCCATACCGCTGACAGGGCGTCAGCGGTGTCAGCACAGCAGCCGAGGAGAGGAATCGACATGGCCGAGACGGCACCCCGAGCCACCGCACTGCTCGTCATGGAGGAGGCACGCAGGCCGGACGTCTATCCGCCCGAGGTACTCGCCGGCATCGACCGGCTCGTGGACCGGCAGGGCCCGCCCCTCACCAGGGAGCGACTCGACGACCACCCCGAGGCGCTGCGCCGTGCCGAGATCCTGCTCACCGGCTGGGGCGCTCCCGTCCTCGACGAGGCCTTCCTCGCCCGGGCGCCCGCGCTGCGCGCCGTGCTCATCGCGGCGGGCTCCGTGCGGCACGTGACCACGCCCGCCTTCTGGGCGCGCGGCATCCCTATCGTCTCCGCGGCGGCGGCCAACGCGATCCCGGTGGCGGAATTCGCTCTCGCGCAGATCCTCCTCGGACTGAAGCAGGTGCACCGCGTCAGCCGCGAAGCGGCAGTCGGCCGCCGGTTCCCGCGCGACGTCGAGGTCCCGGGCGCCTACCGCTCACGCGTGGGGCTGCTGGGGCTCGGCCACATCGGGCGGCTCGTCGCGGCGCACCTCGGCCGCTTCGACGTCGAGGTCCTCGCCACCGATCCCCTCACCGGCGCGGACACCGCCCGGGAGATGGGCGTACGGCTCGTCGGCATCGAGGAGCTCTTCGCCACCTCCCACGTGGTCAGCCTCCACGCGCCGCTCCTGCCGGAGACGCGCGGCGCGGTCGGGGCGCGGCTGCTGAACTCCCTGGCGCCGGGCGCGACGCTGGTCAACACGGCCCGGGGCGCGCTCATCGACGAGGAGGCGCTGACGGAGGTCCTGCGGGCCAGGCAGGACCTGACCGCCGTCCTGGATGTCACGCACCCGGAGCCACCGGCGCCCGATTCACCACTGTTCACGCTCCCCAACGTCGTCCTGACCCCCCACGTGGCCGGCGCCCTGGGCGCCGAATGCCACCGCCTCGGACACCTCGTACGCGACGAACTGGAACGTTTCCTGGGGGGCCGCCCCCTCCAGCACGCCATCGATCCGGGCCGGGCGGCGTCCTTGGCGTGAGGGGCGGCCCCGTCCCCGGCTCCGCGCTTACGCCCCCGGGCGGATGGACGCGGCACCGGCCTCGGCCCTGTACCGGGCCCCGGCCGCGGGGACGTGGGGCCCACGGCCCCGCAGCGCATCCCGGGCGGATGGTCCCGGCTCCACCCTCACTCCCAACACACCGCCCCCCACCGACCAAACCCCACCCCAACCTCAACCCCGTACCGCCCTCACATACGCCTCGATCGCCGGACGCGGCTCGCGGCCGAGCAAGGGGTGCAGGTCGTTACGGCCGATCGACGTGCCGTCCAGGAAGCCTGCGGTGATCGCCGCGTACGTGCTCAGCAGCATCGGCACCTGGAAGGGCAGGGCCTGGCCCGCCTCGATGACGGCGGTGCGGGTGGCGGCCAGGGTGTCCGGTTCGTAGGAGCCGCCGAGGGCCGCGGCCAAGTCGGCGCCGCCCAGGGGGCGTTCGCCGACCAGTTCATAGGTACGGCCCACATGCTCGGCGGGGGCGAGCGCGACGCGTGCCGCGACCTCCGCGAGGTCCTCACGGGCCACGGCGGCCAGACGGCCGCTCCCCAGTGGCGCGGCGATCGTGCCGTCGGGGCCGGGCGCGGCGACGGCGGCGAGGAACTCCGCGTACAGGCCGTTGCGCAGCACCGTCCACTCCAGCGAGGAGGCGCGCAGTCTGCGCTCGGTCCAACGATGGGCCAGCGCGTAGGTGAGGTGGTCGCCGTCGCCGCTGAGGCTGGTGTAGACGAGGTGGCGCACGCCCGCCTTCTCGGCGGCGGATATCGCGGCGTCGTGACGGGCGATGACGACGTCGTCCTCGGCAGCCCCCGCGGAGATCATCAGGAGGGTGTCGACACCGGAGAAGTCCAGCGACGCCGGGTCGTCGAAGTCGATGCGGCGCTCGCCGGGCGCCGGGGCCCGGGTACCGACGACGAGATCATCACGGCCGACGGCGCGGGCGAGGCGGGCGGTGACGAGCTTGCCGAGGGCACCCGTGGCGCCGGTGATCATGAGCATGGGATGGTTCCCCCGTCGAGAGTGGTTCCTCTTGGTGGAGCCGCTGGTCAGCGGCCCGGGACCATCTTCATCGGCGGCAACCCGGCCGCGTAAGGAGGCACTTGAATGTCAGCAGGGCACACCGCGGTAACCACTCCCGCGGCCGGGGAGCCGGTGATCACCTGCGAGACGCCGCAGGACGAGTGCGGGGTCCGGGACGTCCTCGACCGGCTCGGTGACAAATGGTCGGTGTACGTGGTCGTCGAACTCGCCGCGGGCGTCCTGCGGTTCAAGGAGCTGCAGCGCAGGATCCACGGCGGCATCTCGCAGCGGATGCTCACCGTCACGGTGCGCCGCCTGGAGCGTGACGGCCTGGTGAAGCGCACCGTGTATCCGACGATCCCGCCCCAGGTCGAGTACGAGCTGACCGAGATGGGCCACAGCTTCACGCACCTCGTCAAGGCGCTCGCCGACTGGTCCATCGACCACCGGCCCGCCATCGCCGCCGCCCGCGCCGACTACGACTCGGCGCAGGGGGACGACGTCTGACGCGCCGAAGCCGGGCAGAAAACCGTGCGGCCGACAGAGCCGTGCCTGCCGGAATTCCCGTGCGGACCGGAAAACGACCGTGCGGGCCGGAAAAGACCGAGCGGGCCGGAAAGACCGAGCGGGCCGGAAAGACCGAGCGGGCCGGTCGGGACGCTCCCCCGAAGGGGACGCCCCGACCGGCCCGCTCGGCGCGAACCGCCGCGTGTCACCTGCCGACAGGCTGAAGCTCCCGGTCGGTCTCGGCCTCGGGCGAGGCCGTGTCGCCGAGGGCCTTGTGCAGCTTCTCGCCCTCCACGTCGACGTTCGGCAGCGCCTTGTCCAGCCAGCGCGGCAGCCACCAGGCGGACTTGCCGAGCAGCGCGAGCACGGCGGGGACGATCGCCATGCGGACGACGAACGCGTCGAACAGGACGGCGACGGCCAGACCGAAGCCCATCATCTTGATCATGTCGTCGTTCTCCATGATGAAGCCGGAGAAGACGCTGATCATGATGATCGCGGCCGCGGCCACGACCCGTCCGCCGTGGGTGAAGCCGGTCACGACCGACTCGCCGGGGCTCGCCCCGTGGACGTACGCCTCCCGCATCCGGGTCACGAGGAAGACCTCGTAGTCCATCGCGAGACCGAAGACCACGCCGATCATGAAGATCGGCATCATGCTCATGATCGGGCCCGGCTGGTCGACGCCCACGATGTCCGCGAGCCAGCCCCACTGGAAGACGGCGACGACTGCGCCGAGCGCGGCGGCCACCGAGAGCAGGAAGCCGAGCGCGGCCTTGAGCGGGACCAGGATCGAACGGAAGACCAGCATCAGCAGCAGGAACGCGAGGCCGACGACCAGGCCCAGGTAGGGCAGGAGCGCGTCGTCCAGGGTCTGCGAGAAGTCGATGGTCATCGCGGTCTGGCCGGTGACCAGGATCTCGGAGCCGGTGTCGGGCCCGATGTCCTGGGCGCTGGAACGGATCGACTTGACCAGTTCCTCGGTCTCGTGATCGCTCGGCCCCGTCTCGGGGACGATGTTCATGATCGCGGTGTTGTCGGCCTTGTTGGGCGTGGGGGGTGTCACGGCGGCCACGCCGTCGACCTCGGCGAGCTTGTCGCCGACGGTCTTGGCGGCGTCGGCGGCCCCGGAGTCCTTGCTGACGGTGACCATCAGCGGGCCGTTGAAGCCCGCGCCGAAGGACTCGGACAGCATGTCGTACGCCTTGCGCTGGGTGCTGTCCGGCGCGGCCGTGCCCTCGTCGGGCAGGCCGAGTTCGAGGCTGGCGGCCGGGACCGCCACCGCACCGAGGCCGACGACCGCGACGAGCAGCACGGCGAGCGGGCGGCGCAGCACGAAGCGGGCCCAGCGGGTGCCGAGCTTGGGCTTGGCGTTCGGGTCCTGGAGTTCGCTGGTGGACTTCTTGCGGTCCTTGCGGCGCAGCACCTTGCGGCCGGCGAAGCCGAGCAGCGCGGGGATCATGGTGAGCGCGATGAGGACGGCGACGACCACGGTGCCCGCCGCGGCCAGGCCCATCTTGGTGAGGATCGGGATGTTGACGACGGCGAGGCCGGAGAGGGCGACGACGACGGTGAGTCCGGCGAACACCACGGCGGAGCCCGCGGTTCCGGTGGCGCGGCCCGCCGCGTCCTCGGGGGTGCGGCCCTCGGCTATCTCCGCGCGGAAGCGGGAGACGATGAAGAGGGCGTAGTCGATGCCGACGGCGAGGCCGATCATCATCGCAAGCGTGGTGGTCGTGGCGGAGAGGTCGAGGACGCTGCCGAGCGCGCCGATGCTCAGCGTGCCGATGCCGACGCCGATGATCGCGGTGAGCAGCGGCATGCCCGCGGCGACCAGCGAGCCGAAGGTGAGGATCAGGACGACGGCGGAGATCGCGATGCCGATGAGTTCGGCGCTGCCGCCCATCTCCTGCTCGGCCATGACGGCGTCGCCGCCGGTCTCGACGGTCAGGCCCGCGTCACGGGTCTGGTCGGTGGCCTTGGTGAGGGCGTCACGCGACTTGTCGGTGAGCTCGGGGGCGGGGACCTTGTACGTCACCGAGGTGTAGGCCGTGGTGCCGTCCTTGCTGACGGTCTTCGCCTTGTACGGGTCTTCCACGCCCGCCACCTGCGAGCCCTTGCCGATGGCCGCGACCATCTTCGCGACCTCGGCCTTCGAGTCGGCGGAGGTGATCTTCTCGCCCTTGGGGGCACGTATGACGACGCGGGCGCTCGCGCCGTCGGCGCCGGAGTCGGGGAAGCGCTTCTCCAGGACGTCGAAGGCCTTCTGCGACTCGGTCCCCGGCATGGAGAAGGAGTCCTCGGGCGGTGCGGGAGCGGTCGAGGCAGCGACGCCCGCACCGACGAGGAGCGCCACCCAGAGCAGCGCCACATAACGGCGTCGCCGGAAGGCGAGGCGGCCTAGTTTGTACAGGAACGTAGCCACGGCGAAAGGGACTCCCGTCGGGTTGGGCAGGCAGGAAACGACCCTCCTTCCGCACGATCACCGCACGTCAGGGGGTCCAGCAGGATGCCTCTCCATCCTCACTGCCGATCCGGGGGCGGGAGTCCGCCTGCGAGCCGGACTATCGGCCCACGGTCGCTGTACTGCGTGCGGTGGAGTGTCATCCCCTGGGAGGAGGGCCGAGGGCTCCGTCTAGGCCACAGGGTGCAGTCACGTGTCAACAGTTTCGTCGTCATTGGCGCGGAACATTCGGCTCCCCTTCACCGCGTACCTGCATGATGTCCCGTTTCGCCCGGTGGCCCGGATGTCTCGCGCCTCCGCGTCAGCCGACCACGTACTCCCGGAGATGCCGCGCCGTCACGGTCTCTCCCCGCATGACGAGTTCGGCCGGGGTGCCGGTGAAGACCACGCGTCCGCCGTCGTGACCGCCGCCGGGCCCCAGGTCGACGAGCCAGTCGGCGTGTGCCATGACCGCCTGGTGGTGCTCGATGACGATCACGGAGTTCCCGTCGTCGACCAGGCGGTCGAGCAGGGCGAGGAGCTTGTCGACGTCGGCCAGGTGCAGTCCGGTGGTCGGCTCGTCGAGGATGTATGTAGACGACTTCTCTGCCATGTGGATGGCGAGTTTCAGCCGCTGGCGCTCGCCGCCGGAGAGCGTGTTGAGCGGCTGTCCGAGCCGCAGATAGCCGAGGCCGACGTCGGAGAGGCGGCCGAGGATGGTGTGGGCCTGCCCCGCCGGGAAGAAGTCGTGGGCCTCGGCGACCGACATCCCGAGGACCTCGCTGATGTTCTTGCCGCGCAGCCGGTAGGTGAGCACCTCGGCGGTGAAACGCTTGCCGTCGCACTCCTCGCACACGGACGCCACCCCGGCCATCATCGCGAGGTCGGTGTAGAGGAGCCCGAGGCCGTTGCACTTGGGGCAGGCGCCCTCGGAGTTGGCGCTGAACAGCGCGGCCTTGACGCCGTTGGCCTTGGCGAAGGCGGTGCGGATCGGGCCGAGGAGTCCGATGTACGTCGCCGGGTTCGAGCGGCGCGAGCCGCGGATGGGCGACTGGTCGGCGACCACCACGCCCTCGCGGCCCGAGAGGTAGCCGTGGATGAGGGAGCTCTTGCCGGAACCCGCGACGCCGGTGACGACGGTGAGCACGCCGAGGGGGATGTCGACCTCGACGTCCTTGAGGTTGTGCAGGTCGGCGCCCTTGATGGAGAGCCGCCCCTTGGGGGTGCGTACGGTCTCGCGCAGCCGGGCACGGTGGCCCAGGTGGCGTCCGGTCAGGGTGCCGGACGCGCGCAGGCCCGCCACGTCGCCGCTGTAACAGATCTCGCCGCCCGCCTCGCCGGCGCCGGGGCCGAGGTCCACGACGTGGTCGGCGATCTCGATGACCTCGGGCTTGTGCTCGACCACCAGCACCGTGTTGCCCTTGTCGCGCAGCCGCAGGAGCAGGTCGTTCATGCGGCGGATGTCGTGCGGGTGCAGACCGATGGTCGGTTCGTCGAAGACGTACGTCACGTCGGTGATGCTGGAGCCGAGGTGGCGGACCATCTTGACCCGCTGCGCCTCGCCGCCGGAGAGCGAGCCCGAGGTGCGGTCGAGGCTGAGATAGCCGAGCCCGATCTCGGTCAGCGACTCCAGAAGCTCGCTCAGCCCGGCGATGAGGGGCGCGACACCGGGATCGTCGAGCCCGCGCACGAATGTGGCCAGGTCGCTGATCTGCATCGACGAGCACTCGGCGATGTTGAGCCCGTCGATCTTCGAGGAGAGCGCGGCGGCGGAGAGGCGGGTGCCCTCGCAGACGGCGCAGCGGGCGAAGACCACGGCGCGGTCGACGAAGGCCTTGATGTGGGGCTGCAGGGAGTCGCGGTCCTTGGCGAGCCAGGTCCGCTGCATCTTGGTGACGAGGCCTTCGTACGTGAAGCCGTTGGAGCCCGCCTTCACCTTGACCGGCTCCTTGTGGAGGAGGTCGGCCCACTCCTGCTCGGTGAAGTCCTTGAGCTTCTTGTCGGGGTCGTAGAAGCCCGAGTTGACCAGGATCTGCCAGCTCCAGGAGTCGACGGCGTAGTACGGGACGGTGATCGCGCCCTCGTTCAGCGAGAGTTCGCGGTCCAGGAGCTGGTCGACGTCGACCGTGGAGACCTCGCCGGTGCCCTCGCACTCGGGGCACATGCCTTCGGGCAGATTGAAGCTGAAGGCGCCCGAGGTGCCTATGTGGGGGACGCCCAGGCGGCTGAAGATGATCCGCAGCATCGTGTACGCGTCCGTGGCGGTGCCCACGGTGGAGCGGGAGTTGGCGCCCATCCGCTCCTGGTCGACGACGATCGCCGCGCTGAGGTTGCGCAGCGCGTCGACGTCGGGGCGGCCGAGGCTCGGCATGAAGGACTGGATGAACGCCGTGTACGTCTCGTTGATCAGGCGCTGCGACTCGGCGGCGATGGTGCCGAAGACCAGCGAGGACTTTCCGGAGCCGGAGACCCCGGTGAAGACGGTGAGCCGCCGTTTGGGGAGGTCGACGGAGACGTCCCGCAGATTGTTCTCGCGGGCTCCGCGGACCTGGATGACGTTGTGGCTGTCGGCGGGGCTGGTCTTCACTGAGCACTCCTTGGCAAGGACGGAGAGGGAGAGTAAGAGAGAGGGAGACTGCAAAAGCGTACACCGTACCCAGTAAGCGTGCGGGGCTCTTTCGGAACGCGGACGCCCCCGCGGTCGGTGACCACGGGGGCGCTGGAGTCGACTCCGCCGAGGTCAGCCCGTGGCGCCGGGCGTCCTCAACGGGCGGAAGAACTCCCGAAGTTCACGCGCGACCTGCTCGGGCTCCTCGTACGCCATGAAGTGGCCGCCGTTGCGCGGGGTGCTCCAGTGGCGCAGATCGGTGAAGACGCGCTCGGCGAGGCTCTTGGGGTAGTTCAGGTTGGCCGGTTCATGGCTGAGGGTGACGGCGCCGGGGACGGAGACGGGCGGCACCGGCTTGTTGTGCCGTACGTAGTCGTAGTACTGCCGGAAGGACGAGCCGATGCTGCCGGTGGCCCAGTAGAGGGTGGCGACCGTGAGCAGGGTGTCCCTGTCCCAGCGGGCCTCCAGGTCGCCGTCGCAGTCGCTCCAGTCGCGGTACTTGTCGATGATCCAGGCGAGCAGGCCCGCCGGGGAGTCCCGCAGCGCGGCGGCGATCGTGTCGGGCCGGGTGCACATGATCTCGCTGTAACCCTGGTCGTCGAGGTCGTACGCGGCGAGGTGGTCGAGGTAGGCCTGCTCCTCGGCGGTCGGCGGGTCCGCGTCGAAGTCGGCGGAGACCACCGCGGAGGTGATGTGCACGCCGGCGACCTCCCCGGGGAAGCGGGCGCCGAGCCACTGTGTCACCCCTCCCCCGATGTCGCCGCCGAAGGCACCGAAGCGCCGGTAGCCGAGGGCCTCGGTCATCAGCGTGTGCCAGATCCCGGCGACGCCCTCGCGGGTGAACGTCCCCGGGGGCGGCCCGGAGTGGAGGAAGCCGGGCAGCGAGGGCACGACCACGTCGAAGGCGTCGGCGGGGTCGCCGCCGTGACCGCCGGGGTCGGCGAGCCGCCGGGCGAGGTCCAGCATCTCGACGTAGCTGCTCGGCCAGCCGTGGGTGAGGACCAGCGGCAGCGGGGCGGGGCCGCCGTCGGGGCGCGCCGCGCGCAGGTGCACGAAGTGGACGGAGGCGCCCGCGACTTCGGCGATGTGGTGCGGGTGGGCGTTGAGCGCGGCTTCCGCGGCACGCCAGTCGAAGCCGTCCGCCCAGTGGGCGACGAGGTCGCGCAGGTAGTCCGGGTCGGTGCCCGCCGCCCAGTACGTCGGGTCGGTGGCCGTGGTGAAGAGGGTGCGTCGAAGACGGTTTCGCAGGTCGTCCAGGACGTCGTCGGAGACGCTGACCCGGAAGTCTCGGACAGGGGCCTGCAAAGACGTGGTGTTCACGGGTGTTTCGGTTCCTTCGCTCAGGAGTGTTCGATCGCGGTGCGCGCGGTTGCTCCTGGGCGGCGCGGCCTGTCGGTGTTCGGGAGGAACGGGCGTCAGGCGCGGACTGCGGTCAGGAGGGCCCGGCAAGAGTGCTGCGTGGTCATCGGGCTCACCTCCTGGGTCTCGCGTCGTGGCGCGTCCCGGCGGGACGCGTGCGTCACCGGTGACTATACACACGTACTGGCGTGCGTCATCCGGGAATTGACGCGCGCGGGCGCGGGGGACGCAGAGGGTGAGGCGGGTCGTACGGAGGTCTTAAGGCCGAGGTCGGGGCGGGGTGCGTCCGGTGGTCCCTGGCCCGGCCGTCGCCTGCCCACCACACTGGCCCCATGGACACCGAACAGACCGACGCCTACTTGCGGCGCATCGGCGCCGTGCGCCCCGCCGCCCCCACCACGCAGGCCTTGCGCGACCTGCACCTGGCGCATCTGCGCGCCATTCCCTTCGAGAACCTGTCGGTCCACCTCGGCGAGGAGATCGAACTCACCGCCGGGGCGCTGGTGACGAAGATCGTGGACGCGCGCCGCGGCGGCTTCTGTTACGAGCTCAACGGCGCCTTCGCCGCCCTCCTGACGGCTCTCGGCTTCGACGTCACGCTGCTACAGGCGCGGGTGTACGACGACACGGGGCGGCTCGGCATCCCGTACGACCACCTGGCGCTGCGCGTGGGCACGCGGGACGGCGGCGACTGGCTCGCGGACGTCGGCTTCGGCGCCCACAGCCACCTGCCGCTCGCCTTCGGTGAGCGGGGCGAGCAGAGCGACCCCGGCGGCACGTTCCGTCTCGTGGAGTCCGCGGAGGGTGATCCGGCGAGTGGTCCGTCGGGTGACCTGGAGGTCCTCAAGGACGGCAAGCGGCAGTACCTGCTCGAACCGCGCCCGCGCGCGCTGGCCGATTTCACGGTCGGCGCCTGGTACCACCGCACCTCACCCGCCTCCCACTTCGCCCGCTCCCTCGTCTGCTCGATCGTCACGGACGACGGACGGCTCACCCTCAGCGGTCGCACCCTCACCGCCACCGTGGACGGCGAGCGGCAGGTCACCGAACTGTCCTCGGAGGCGGAGGTGCTCGCGGCGTACGAGCGGCATTTCGGCATCCGCCTGGAGCGGGAGCCGAGCCTACGGAAAACCGGGTGACCGTGTGGCGATGAGTTCCGGTCGGTGCGACGGTCCCCCTAGAGACAGCGCATAGGAGAGACGCGCATAGGCAGAGACAGCTCGTACGCGACAGGAGAGTGCCATGCCCACGATCACACCGTGCCTCTGGTTCGACACCGAGGGCCAGGAGGCGGCGGAGTTCTACGTCTCGGTCTTCCCGAACTCGGAGATCAAGAACATCTCGTACTACGGAGAGAGCGCACCGCGCCCGGCCGGCACCGTGCTGACCGTGGAGTTCGGCCTGGACGGCAAGCCGTTCATGGCGCTCAACGGCGGCCCGGAGTTCACCTTCAGCGAGGCCATCTCCTTCACGATCGACTGCGCGGACCAGGAGGAGGTCGACCACTACTGGGCGAAGCTCTCCGAAGGGGGCTCGGAGGGGCCCTGCGGGTGGCTCAAGGACAAGTACGGCGTGTCCTGGCAGGTCGTGCCGGCCGCTCTCGTCGAGCTCCTGTCCGACCCGGACGCCGAGCGGGCCCAGCGCGCCATGCAGGCCATGCTCGGCATGAAGAAGCTCGACGTGGCGGCGTTGCGGGCGGCGGCCGACGGCAAGGCGTAAGGCACACGGACGCGGGCCACCAATCCCTGCGGGTCCTCACCCCTTGCGGGCCACCACCAGGCGCCACCGGGGGCTGCCGTCCGCGCGGCGGCCGAACTCCTCCAGGGGCCGCAGCGACACGTCGAACCCGGCGTCGACCAGGTCCTTTCGTACGTCGCCCAGGGCGAAGGTGCGGTAGTACATGACGAACCGGGGCCGCCGCAGGAGGTTCCGCACGCGCATCATCGCGTCGAAGCCGAGCAGGGCCCAGTGCCACGGGGAGGTGACGGGCTGCGGCGCGCCGATCGGGAAGGCGAAGAGACCGCCGGGGCGCAGCGCCCGGTGGACGCCGCCGAACAGGGCGGGCCGCTCGGCGGGCAGGAAGTGGCCGAACGCCCCGAAGCTGACCGCGAGGTCGAAGCCCTCGGTGAAGGGCAGCGCCCGGGCGTCGGCGCGCACCCACTGGACCCTCGGGCCGCTCCCGCCCGGCCGCGGGACCGCCCGGTCGGCGGCGGCCAGCATCCCCGCGCTGAAATCCACGCCGCAGACCCGCTCCCGGCACAGCGGCAGCAGCGTCCGGACGCCGGCGCCGGTCCCGCAGCACACGTCGAGGCCGGCGTCGAAGGGGCCGAGCGGGCGCAGGGCCTCGGCGGTCGCCGCCAGAAACCGGTCAGGGGTGCGGAACGGCGTGTGGTCGAACTTCGGGGCGAGCAGGTCGTAACCGCGCTCGGTGGAGGAGAGCGCCTGGACGGCCAGCTCGCGCAGCGTGGGACCCTGGGAGGAGAACATCGGCTCCAGGGTAGCCAGGGAGGCGGCCCCCACACGACGCCGCCGACACGGCCGGACGGCGCCGTGGCCGGTTACCGCCAGGAGGCCTACCGGGGGGGACACGGGTCGGGTAGAGGTGCACGTCCGTCCCAGATCCGTCCCTCGTTCCCGGAGGTGCTCCATGGCCACAGATCGGCACAGGACAGCGACCCCGTCGGGCAAGACCCGGTTCGACGACATCTACGACCAGCCGGACCCGCGCGCCTACTTCCGGACGCTGGCGCCCTACGAGTACGAGATCCCGCACCACGCCCAGGCCGTCTTCCGCCGCACGCGCGAACTGCGCTCCCGGATGCCGGGCGACGAGGGTCCCGTGACGGTCCTCGACGTGTGCTGCTCCTACGGCATCAACGCGGCGCTGCTCAACCACGACCTCACGCTCGCCGACCTGTACGCGCACTACACCTCCGCCGCGCTCACGCCGCAGGAACTCATCGAGTGCGACAAGGAGTTCTACGCCACGCGGCGGCGCCCGGACGCCACGCCGATGATCGGGCTCGACGCCGCGGCGAACGCCACCCGGTACGCGCTGGACGCGGGCCTGCTGCGAGGCGTATGCGGAGGATCTCGAACGGCATCCGCCCAGCTCCGGGCTGCGCCGCGCGGTCGCCCGCGTCGGTCTGATCACCGTCACCGGGGGTATCGGATACATCTCCCACCGTACGTTCGACGCGCTGCTCGACTGTGCCCGGAACGCCGGTGTGGGTGAGCGTTCGCGCTGCGGACCGTGCCGTACCGGCGCATCGCCGCCACGCTGGCAGCGCACGGCCTGGCCACGGTCATGGGCAGCTCGCGGACGTGTCCGCAGCGGCTCTTCACCAGCGAGCGGGAGCGGCGGGACGCCGTGCGGGAGGTGATCCTGGCCGGTGAGGACCCGACAGGGCTCGACCAAAGGGCATATACCGGCATATCGTGACATCAATGGCCGACTCGGACGTCAGGGGGGTCGCCATGGTTCAGGAGCTGCTGACAGCAGGCGCCGCGGCCGCCTCGGGCTGCCTCATGTACGCGATGGCGGCGGCCCGTGTGATCAAGCAGTACGAGCGCGGGGTGGTCTTCCGCCTGGGCCGGCTCTCGGGCCAGGTGCGCGGCCCCGGCTTCACCATGATCATCCCGGGCATCGACCGGCTCCGTAAGGTCAACATGCAGATCGTGACGTTGCCCGTGCCCGCGCAGGACGGCATCACGCGGGACAACGTCACGGTCCGCGTGGACGCCGTCATCTACTTCAAGGTCGTCGACGCGGCGAACGCCGTCGTACAGGTGGAGGACTACCGGTTCGCGGTCTCGCAGATGGCGCAGACGTCCCTGCGGTCGATCATCGGCAAGAGCGACCTGGACGATCTGCTCTCCAACCGCGAGAAGCTCAACCAGGGCCTGGAGCTGATGATCGACAGCCCGGCCATCGGCTGGGGCGTGCAGATCGACCGGGTCGAGATCAAGGACGTGTCGCTGCCGGAGACCATGAAGCGGTCGATGGCCCGCCAGGCCGAGGCGGACCGCGAGCGGCGGGCCCGCGTCATCAACGCCGACGCCGAACTCCAGGCGTCCAAGAAGCTCGCCGAGGCGGCGAAGGAGATGTCCGCACAGCCCGCCGCGCTCCAACTGCGCCTGTTGCAGACCGTGGTGGCCGTCGCCGCCGAGAAGAACTCCACCCTCGTCCTGCCCTTCCCGGTGGAGCTGCTGCGCTTCCTGGAGCGGGCCCAGCAGCAGTCCGCACCAAAGGCGCAGGTGTCAGAGGCTCAGTACGTAGCTGGTCCCCGGGCGGCCGTCGAGCCGGATGCCGCCGGTGGCCACGAACCCGGAGCGGGCGAGCACGGCCTGTGAGGCCGGGTTGTCGCACGTCGTCACGGCACGCAGTTCGGTGAGGCCGTACGCGGTGGCGGCCAGGTCGCGGGCCTGCCGGACGGCCCGGGTGGCGAGGCCCTGCCCGGTGGCGCGCTGCGCGATGCGGTAGC
The DNA here is from genome assembly GCF_020026305.1 of Streptomyces sp. 135. NCBI lineage: Bacteria > Bacillati > Actinomycetota > Actinomycetes > Kitasatosporales > Streptomycetaceae > Streptomyces > Streptomyces sp. 135. The sequence continues at coordinate 465,478 of NZ_CP075691.1, forward strand.
CGAGTTCGGCGCCGCCGTCCGCCACGTCGATCAGGTTGACCCGCCCGAGCACCTCGCCCGCGTCATCCACCAGTACGTGGAAGAAGCAGAGCCCGGCCGCCTGCTCGGCGAGCAGGGCGCTGTGCCGGGCCGCGAAGTCGCGGAAGTAGGCGTCGCCCCGGTCCGGGACGGACGCGGCGAAGTAGGCGCGGTTCTCCTCCTCGAAGGCGAGCAGGGCGGGCGCGTGGTCGGGGCGCGAAGTCGCGGAAGTAGGCGTCGCCCCGGTCCGGGACGGACGCGGCGAAGTAGGCGCGGTTCTCCTCCTCGAAGGCGAGCAGGGCGGGCGCGTGGTCGGGGCGCAGGAGTTGCAGTTCGGCGTTGGTCACGTCTCTGGGCATGGCTGCACCCTACGTATGCCGTCAGCGGCTGTCGGCCCAAAAACGCGGGAGGCGGTCAACCCGGCGTCACTCCCGCCGAGTTGACCGCCCGTCCCGTACTACCGGTTGCTTCGTGCTACTCGTCGCTTCGTGCTATTGGCCGTCCCGGACCGTGCCGGTGAACACCGGGCCCTCCTGCGGTTCCCAGTTCTGGTCGTAGACGAACAACTGGGCTTTCAGGGACTCGTCCGGTTCGCGCGCGGTGTCCTTGATGGTGGGGACGCGCACATCGACGCTCTTCTTGCCGGCGGGCAGGGTGAGGTACAGGGACTCACCGTCCGCCATCTTGGAGAGCGCGCGCCCGGGCCGGGGCGACTGCCCGGCTTCGTCCTCCAGCCAGCGCGGGTCCACGTCGAGCGTGGAGAGCTCGGCGCCCCTGTCGACCGGCAGGAAGGCAATGCCGGCACTGATGTCCACGTCGACGGGTTCCGCGAGCGTCATCCGCCACTTCAGCGGCTTGCCCTCGGTGACGCGGTCGGCGACGGGCTCAAGGGTGAGCTCGGGCATCGGGTCGTCGTTGCGTGCCGTCACGCCACCGTGGTGGGAGCCGACGACGGCACCGCGCACCGCCTTGGCGAACGCGTCCTGCGCGAGGTCGTAGCCATAGCGGGTGTCGCCCTTGACCTCCACCGGTACGTCGATGTCATGGCCGCCGGGGCGGACCGTCACCAGCCGGGACGTGACCTCGTCGGAGCCGGGCCTGGGCGCGAAGAGCCGGACCTGGCCGCTGCCCTTGCCCGAGACGCGTACCGGGACGTGGTAGGTCCGCACCCCGGAGTTTCCTTCGTCGACGGTCAGCCGGCCGATGTCGACGCGGGGCATGGCGGCCGCCTTGACGGCGGGGGTGCCGGGGCGCCAGCCCCAGGCGTCCATCAGCCAGGCCTTGCCGGAGCGGCTGCGCGGGGTGAGCTCCAGGGTCTTCACCCGCTTCAGGTCCAGCTTGTCCTTCGCCTGTGCCGTCAGCGGCACGCGGACCTCGCGACCCCAGTACGAGGCGGTCCGGTCGCTGCCCGGCAGCCCGTCGACGCGGGCGGTGCCGAGCTTCGCGCGGTGGCCCGCCTTGTCGACGAGCGTCACGTCGAGCCGGGTGCCCTTGCTGTTGGGCGGCACGATCACCCGCAGCGCCACGTCCTTGGCGCCGGCCAGGGACACCGGGCGGGCGGGGCTCAGCCGGGCCGGGGAACCCGGCCGGGTCCAGCGCATCGCCACCGCGTCACGGCCGGGCTCCGGGGAGACGCCCCAGCCGGCGAAGTGCGGTGACGCGCCCGCCGTGGCGGGCGACAGGCAGGCGCGGGCGGCGTCGGGGGACACCTGTGCGCAGAGCCGGGCACCCTTGACCGTGGCGGAGGAGTCCGGCAGGAAGGCCTCCGTGCGGCGGGCGCCGACGGCGTGGGTCAGGACCCGCGCGGGGTCCGCCGAGGGAGCGCGCCGGTTCGAGCCGTCGAGGAGGGGGCGCACCCGGTCGTCGCCCGCGACGAACAGCCGGGCCGCCGCGGCTATGTACGTGGCACCCGCGGCCTGCTGCTGCTTGGCGGTCAGGCGGGTCTTCTTGCCCGGGGAGCACACGGGGTCGTCGCCGGAGTGGAAGTCGTCCTCGGCGGGCGCCTTCGCCTGCCCCGGAGTCCATTCGCTGTTGAAGAAGTTGTGGTTGGCGCCGACCATGTACACCGCGCTGTGCAGGGCGGTGCCGCTGCCGACACGGCGCGTCCCGTCGACGTGGATCTCGCCCTGGAGGTCGGAGACGTCTCCGTCGCAGCCGGGCAGGATCGTCGCCGAGGGGACGTCCGGGACCGGGTTCTGCCCGAAGATGGTGGGGCCTATCAGGACGTTGCCGCGTATCTTCCAGCGGACCGGGCCGTGGTAGCCGTCCTGGTCGGCGGGCGGCGCGTAGAGGCTGTCGAGCGCGGCCCTGTTGACGCCCTCGCCGCCGCGCGAGTGACCGACGAGGAGGACGCGTGACAGGTCGGCGGAGGCGACGGCGCGCACGGCCGCGGGGGCGTCGGCCGGCTTCTGCGTCCAGTCCGCCCAGTGGGCGAGGTGCAGCCGCACGAGCGAGGAGCGCGCCTGGGCACCGGCGTCCTCGGCGAGGTGGTCCTGGCCGTTGATGCCGTTGGCGGCGATGGACACGGTGACGTAGCCCTGGGAGGCGAGGAGCTTCTGGGCCCGCTGGTAGCCGTCCTGGCTCGGGATCGGCTTCATGCCGGCCTGGCAGGGCCAGTCCCCGCTCGCCTGGTCCCCGGTGCCGTAGCAGGTGTAGTGACGGCCGTGCAGGAACAGAGCGAGCGGCCGTTTCCCCGGCGCGTCGGCGGGCCCGACCACGTCGGCCCGCATCTCCACCGGCTCCGGGAAGCCGGGCAGCCGCACGGACTTGAGGGCGTACGCGCCTCTGACGGTGCGGTAGCGGCCGGGCTTGCCGGGGTCGACCGCGCCCGCGGGCGGAAGGGCCCCGGGGGAAGCGGCGGGCGGGGCAGTCGACTTCTGGCCGCGGCCCGCCTCGTCCAGCCGGCGCCCGCCGGCCAGCACGCGCAGCTTCTTCGCCGGGCCGACACGCGCGCCGTTGAGCGGCAACCGGAACGAGCGGCCGTCCTGGGCGGCCACGGGCCTGCCGAGGAGCTTGTCGCCGGAGTAGAACTCGACCCGGGCGTCCCCCATCGGCACCGGCTTCGGCGAGGCCCACACCAGTTCCTCGCCGCTTCCCTCACCGGCCAGTCGCCAGCCTTCGGGCAGGTCCTCGTCGCTGCCGGGCCGGCCGGACGACGCGGGTGGCGGGGCGTCGGTGGGCGGCAGCGCGTGGGCCGCCCCCGGGGCCGCCGCCGCGATCGCGAGTACCGCGAGCGCCGTGGTCGCCACTCGTGAGACGCGTCTCGAAGTGGTCCTCCTCCTCATCACACTTCTCAGGACACGCAAGCGAACTCATGTGCCCCTCTTGTCTCTTGGAGGACGGCAATCGGAGGCATCGCGTTGCCTCACGACGGACCCTCTGTCGCCGGCGGCGGACGACCTGCCAGGATTCGGTCATGCACATCTACGAAGAGCGGCTGAGCGTCCCCCGCTCCTGGTGGGCCCTGGTCGCGCTGGGCGGATTCGGACTGGGGCTCGGGGCCATTCCCTTCGGCGTGATGGCCGCGGTGATCACGGCCACGGCCGGCATCGCGGTGGCCGCCGCGATCGTGCACGCGCACGGCAGCGTGCGCATCCTCGTGACGCCGGGCTCGCTCGTCGTCGGCGGGCGGACCATCCCGATCGAGGCGCTCGGGGCCACCGAGATCCTCGACGAGCGGGAGGCCTTCGAGTGGCGCACGGTCAGGGCGAATCCGTACGCGCTGCTGCTCTTGCGTTCCTACGTCCCCACGGCCCTGCGCATCGAGTTGAGGAACTCCTACGGCGGCGCGCCGTACGTGTACGTGTCGACGCGGCAGCCGATGAACCTCGCGGCGGTGCTGGCCTTCTCCCGGAGCTGACCCCGCGACGCCCCGTCAGCCGGCGGGCATGTCGGCCGCCTGACGGAGCGCCTGGCGGCAGGCGAGGACCGCCGGGTGGGTGCTGCGGCCCGCGCGGACGGCGGTGAACAGGCGACGGGCCCGCTGCCCCCGGGGCAGCGGCACCAGCCGCACCGCCGGTCGGCGCCCGCCCCACACCAGGTCGGGCAGGAGCGCCACGGCGTGTCCCTGCTCGACCAGGCGCAGATGCAGCAGGAGATCGGTGGACTCGAAGCGCACGTCGGGCTCGAACCCGGCGGTGCGGCACAGCGTGGTCGCCCAGCGCCGGGCCGCGCTGCCGTGCGGTTCCATGACCCAGGGCCGCTCGGCGCAGGCGAGCAGCGCGGACCGTGCGCCACTCATGTGCGGCGGCGCGGCCTCGTCCGGCGGGGCGGGCAGGGCAAGGCGCAGGGGGTCCTGGCGGAGGTCTTCCTGGTGGAGCTCGGCGGGGCGGGGGCCGGGGTCGCCGGGATACTCCTCGGCGACGACGAGGTCGAAGTCGCGGGCGAGCAGCGCGGGCAGCGCGGCCTCCGGTTCGGCCTGGGTGACGTGGACGCGCAGGGCGGGGTGCTCCTCGCGCAGCAGGGTGAGCGCGGTCGGCACCAGGGCGAGGGCCGCGGTCTGGAACGAGGCGATCCGCAGGGTTCCGGTCAGCCCCGAGAGCGAGGTGGCGATGTCCGCCTCGGCACGTTCCAGACGGGCGAGGACCGCCTCGGTGTGAGCGACGAGGATCTCGGCCTGCGGGGTCAGGCGCACGCGTCGGCCGATCGGTTCCAGCAGCGGGACGCCCACCTCCGTCTCCAGCTGGGAGAGCTGTTGGGAGACCGAGGACGGGCTGTAGGAGAGAGCCGTGGCGACGGCGGCGAGTGTGCCGCGGTGCTTCAGTTCGCGCAGCAGTCGCAGCCGGTGCAGATCGAACACCCCCGGGCCTCCCATTCATCGGCTTCTCCGACCATTATCGGTCGGAAAGAATCGCTGGACCGAAGGGAGGGCGGCGCCGCAGGCTGTTCTCATGATGGAACACGAGACCTCCCCCGTGGCCGAATCCCCCGCCTTCCCTTCGTCATCGTCCGCCCGCTCTCCCCTCCCCCGGCTCCCCTGGTTCGCGCGACCCGCCGCACGGTCCTGGACCTGCGCCCCGCCTCCGGCGGACGCCCACGCGTTCCATGCCGCGCTGCCCGGTTACACACCGACCGCCTTGCATGAACTGCCCGCACTGGCCGCGGAGTTGGGGGTCGCACGGGTCTTCGTCAAGGACGAGTCGGAGCGGCTCGGCCTGCCCGCGTTCAAGGCGCTCGGCGCGTCGTGGGCGATCCATCGGGTCCTGGCGGCGGCCTCGGACGACCGGCGGCTGTGCCTGGTCACCGCCACCGACGGCAACCACGGGCGGGCCGTGGCCAAAATGGCGCGGCAACTCGGTCTGCGCGCGCACGTCTTCGTCCCCGAGGGCGTCCACCCGGCGGCCGTGGCCGCCATCGGCGGCGAGGGCGCCGAGGTCACCACCGTGGCCGGGTCCTACGACGCGGCGGTGCGCAGGGCGGCGGACGCGGCCGGGGCGCCTGGCGCGGTGCTCATCCAGGACATGGCGTGGGACGGCTACGAGGAGGTTCCGGCGCTGATCGTCGAGGGGTACGCGACGCTGTTCTCGGAGGTGGACGCCCAACTGGCCGCGGCGGGCGCGCCGTCGCCGTCCCTGGTCGCGGTCCCGGTGGGCGTGGGGTCTCTGGCCCAGGCGGCCGTGGCGCATTACCGGAGCCGGCGGTCCGTCACGACGGCCGCCGGTGAGGCGCCCGCCGCGCTCCTTTCCGTGGAGCCGGAGGTGGCCGCGTGCGTCCTCGCGAGCCTCCGGGCGGGGCGGCCGACCAGCGTGGAGACCGGCGTGACCACGATGGCGGGGCTCAACTGCGGCACGCCTTCGACGCTCGCATGGCCCGCGTTGCGCGACGGCCTGGACGCGGCGATCACCGTCCGCGACGCCGACAGTGCGGCGGCCATGCGCGACCTGGCGGACCTGGGCGTCTCGTCCGGGCCGTGCGGCGCCGCCTCCCTCGCGGGGGCGCGTGCCGCCCTCACGGGTGAGGGAAGTGCCGCGCGCCGGGCCGCTCTGGGCATCGGAGCCGCGTCGACGGTGGTGTTGATCAGCACCGAGGGGGCGGCCGCCACACCCCCGTCACAAGCTCCGCAAGCTCGCAAGGACCCCGTTTAACCACGCCTGAGCGATGATTTCCGGTCGATACAGGTGGTCGAAAAAAGAACCAATTTCACATAGCTGCAGGTCGGGACGTAGTTAGCGTTTATACCAATGCCGCTTGTCCATATGCTGGACAAGCGCCGCGCGACCGGGCCACCGCTCCTGAGCTGCCCGAACCCTCGTACGGGAACCGTCCACCGGACGCACACATCCGGAAATCGACCATCCGCCTGGCACTCACTCTCCGCACCGGCAAGACTCCCCACCGCAGTCACCAACCGCAACCAGCGAAGGAGAGTCCACCATGCGTCGCACCCTCAGGACGATAGGAGCAACCGCCGCGGCGGCCACCTGCGTCCTCGCCGCGACATCAGGCACCGCGCAGGCCGAGGCACCGAAGCCGACGAGCCTCTACGCGCCCTCTGCCCTGGTGCTCACGGTCGGCCAGGGCGAGGACGCCACCTCCGCGGCAGTCGAGCGTGCCGTGACACTGACCTGTGCGCCGCGCCCCGCCGGGACCCACCCGACGCCGGCCGCGGCGTGCGCCGAGCTCGCCGAGGTGGGGGGCCAGCCGACCCACCTGGTGCGCGACACGTCCAACGTCATGTGTACCAAGGAGTGGCAGCCGGTCACGGTGACCGTCGCCGGTGTGTGGAACGGCAAGCATGTCGGCTGGTCCACCACCTTCGCCAACCGGTGCATGATGAAGGCGGGTCTCGGGGAGGGTGCCGCATTGACCTTCTGACGAGATCTCACCCTGATCCACACTCAGGGGAGTCCCGGTGACCTTTCGTGGGGGAAGGCTGCCGGGATGCGGGGCGGCCCCCGGTGTCCTCGGGCACCGGGGGCCGTAGTGTTTCCCGCAGCCGCCGCCCGGCGAGGAGCCCGAGGAATCCGAGGAGTCCATGGTGAACCGTCCGACGCGCCCGCACCGTACGCAGGACTGCCCGGCGGCGTCGGAGTGTCACGGCTGAGGGTGTACGACTGGCCGGCCGCCGATGGGCGGCAAGGCGGAACTCCCCATGTGCACCCGACCTGTTCGGAGGGGTACGCGGTGACCGGCGGCCGCGGCGCCGTGCAGACCCTGACCGCTGCCGGCTTCCAGGAGACGCCCCTGTCGCCCGGGGCCCTGGTGTGGTTCACGCCCGGGACCATCCACCGCCTGGTCAACGACGGCGACCTGACCCTCCACGTCCTCATGCAGAACTGCGGGTTGCCCGAGGCGGGCGACGCCGTCCTGACCCCGCTCGGTGGCGTGAGCGCTGGCGGGCCGGGGCCGCCGCCGCGGCCGAGGTGACCGCCACGCAGCTGGACCGGCTCGAACGCGGCGAGGCCGACTATCTGGCGCACGCCGTCGTGCGGGCCGAACAGCCGTCAGAACGCGGAAAGTTCGGCATGTGTGGACGGCTGGACGTCTACGACGTGGCGTGAACGGCCGCCGTGGCACGCTCACGCGCCACCTCGTCGAGCCTGCTCGACACGCGTGTGCGCAGCAGCTCGTACTCCTCCCGGCAGTGGCGGATCTCCGGCGGTCTGACGACGGCGACGCCCTCCGTCACGGTCTCGCCCGGCAGGAACTGGCCCCGGGTGAGGTCGATCTCCACCCCCGAGGCGAGGCGGTTCCACCAGTGGTATCCCGTCCGCTCGCCCGCGACGTGGACCTCGCCGAGTATCAACTCGCCGCCCAGCAGGTCGTTCACGACGAGCGCGGTGACGCCGCACTGGTCCCGCGCCGGATTGTCCGGCGGCCAGGTCTCACCGGAACGCGGGTCGGCCGTGTCCGCGCCCCAACTGTCGCGCAACGCCGCCTCGATGTCGCTCAAGAGCAGTGGTGTCATGCCGTTCACTCTCGCACCGACCACTGACAATCATGCGTCGTCGCAGCTCAGGGGTGCCTCGTCGGCATGCGAACTCACCCACCGCACACCGCCCACCTGTCTGGCGCCCACACGCCTGGCGCACAATGTGCCCATGCCCCCTCAGATCACCGCCGACGAGATCCGCACCGCCCGACTCGACCTCGTACCGCTGCGCGTCGAGCACGCCGCCGAGATGGCCGTCGTGCTCGGCGACCCCGCGCTGCACACCTTCATCGGCGGCTCCCCCGACGACGCCGAGGCGCTGCGGAACCGCTACCGGCGGATGCTCGCGGGCTCCTCCGACCCCGGTGTCTCCTGGTGCAACTGGGTCGTCGGCTTCCGGGAGGGCTCTCGGGAGGGCGAGCCCGCGCCCCTGGTCGGGACGGTGCAGGCCACTGTCGTGCCCGGCGCACAAGGCGCCCTCGCGGAGATCGCCTGGGTGATCGGAACGCCCTGGCAGGGGCGCGGCTTCGCCTCGGAGGCGGCCCGGGGCCTGGTGGACTGGCTGGCGGGACAGGGCGTACGGACGCTGGTCGCGCACGTCCACCCGGACCACGGCGCGTCCGCGGCCGTCGCGGCGGCGGCCGGTCTCGCCGCCACGGACGAGGTCCACGACGGCGAGATCCGCTGGGAGGCGTCCCTGTAGGGGCGGAAGTCGGCAGGGGCGGAAGTCAGTAGGGGCGGTCGCCCGCTATCGCGACCCGTTCCGCCACGCGGCGGTGGGGGGCGTAGTCGTCGACGGCGTAGTGCTGGGTGGCGCGGTTGTCCCAGAAGGCGACGTCGCCCGCCTGCCAGTGGAACCGCACCTGGTACTCCGGCACATGGGCCTGGCGCACGAGGAGGCTCAGCAGGCGGTCGCTCTCCTCCCGCTCCATGCCGACGATGTGCGTGGTGAAGGAGGTGTTGACGAAGAGCATCCGGCGCCCGGTCTCCGGATGCGTGCGCACCACGGGGTGGGTGACGGGCGGGAAGCGGTCCTGGAGCGGGGCGAGCCGGTCGGGCCCGTAGAAGCGGGCGAAGCCGGGGATGAAGTCGTGCACGGCCCGCGCGCCCTCGACGCGCTCCTTCACGGCGTCGGGGAGGTTGTCGTACGCGGCGGCCATGTCGGCCCACAGCGTGTCTCCGCCGTACGGCGGCACCTCGCGCAGCTGCAACACGGCGCCGAGAGCGGGGCGTTCGCGGAAGGTGACGTCCGCGTGCCAGACGTTCTCGTACGTCGGGGTGGCGCTGCCCCCCTTGTCGAAACGGACGACGTCGTCGGCGGAGCCGCGGGCGAGCAGCGGATTGGTCTCCAGCTCACCCCAGTTGAGGGCGAAGGCGCGCTGCTGCTCGGCCGTGATGGCCGCGCCGCGGAAGAACAGCACCTTCCACTCCAGCAGCGCGCGGTTCAGCTCCTCGTGCAGGGCGGGCGTGAGGGGCCGCGCGAGATCGACGCCGCGGATCTCGGCGCCGATGAGGCGGCCCTGGGGCACGACGTCGATCAGTTCGTACGGCCGCTCCTGCCACCCCTCGGGCAGCCGGCGCAGGGTGCGGCGGCCTTCGTACATGCCGTCGGCGGGGACGCGGGCTTCCCGCAGAGGGGCGTGGGGCAGGGCTGTGGTGCGGTCCGTGGCAGTCATGGGGAGATGATCCTTCGGGTGCGGAAGCGGGCGGGCCGGGCGGAGCGGACTCCGTACGGCTAGGGCCTGTCTGACGATTCCCGTCGTCGCCCGGAGGGCGGCCTCGCGGCGTCAGGTGCGTGCTCTCGGCGTGCCGGGCGTAGGGCCTCGTACTGGATGTACTTGGCCCTGCGCCCGGTGCGGCGAGTGGGGGCACCCCCTGCTCGAAGAGCTCGGGGGAGCGTGCATGGCGTCGCGAGGCAGGCGGGAACTGTCAGACAGGCCCTAGCGGCCCGATCGCTCGCACCCGCGCCGCCACGGGACGCCGAACGTCCGTACGGCGGCGGTCAGGTGCTGGATCATGGTCGTCAGTGTGGGGCGCCACGCGCCCCAGGTCAACCGCCCCCGGGCGGCTCAGCCCTCCTGGGGCCGCACCCGCAGCACTCCCCCGTACTCGTAGATGCCCTTGTTGAGTTCGGTGGCGCCGAGGTAGGGCACCAGGTCGGGGTCGACGGGGGCGAGCGGCGGCTGCTGGGGGTCGGGGCGCCAGTCGACGAGGTTCACGAGGCCCGGCTCCAGCGGTTCGAAGCCGGCGAAGAGGGCGTCGACCTCGGCGGGGGTGCGGGTCTGCCACGGGACGCCGCCGCCGGAGATGTGCGCGGTCATGGCCGCGCCCCGGGCGGGATCGTCGGCGACGACCTGCGAGAAGCCGAGGAGGCTGCCGGGCGCGGCCCGGTCGATGACGGTCCGCAGGATGCGGCCCGGCCCGTCGGCGTCGGTGAGGTGGTGCCCCACGGAGAGGAAGAGCACGGCGAGCGGCTCGTCGAAGTCGATGAGTCGCACCAGGTCGGGGTGGTCCAGGATCGCCTTCTGGTCGCGCATGTCGCCGGTGATCACGGTGGTGGAGGCGTCGTCGGCGAGCAGCGCGCGGCCGTGCGCGAGGACGATCGGGTCGATGTCGACGTAGACGACGCGGGCGTCCGGGACGAAGCGCCGCGCGACCTGGTGGACGTTGTCGTCGGTGGGCAGGCCGCAGCCCATGTCGATGAACTGGCGGATGCCCGCCTCGCGCGTCAGGTACCGCACCGCGCGGAAGAGGAATTCGCGGTTCTGCCGGGCGATGTCGACGCACTCCGGGAACGACGGCAGAGTGGAGAGCAGGAAGCTGCGGTCGACCTCGTAGTTGTCCTTGCCGCCCAGCATCCAGCCGTAGGCGCGTGCGGAGGTCGGGATGTCGTACGGAATCGAGGGACGGGACTCCGTCTCGGACCGGTTCTCGCTGTCCACAGTGCGCTCTCCACCTCTCCCGTGGGGTGCACGGAATGTGTGCCGTCGGAGTGACACTATCCGGTGATCCACGTTCGGGTGAGCGGAAGGCGGGAACCGCAACAGGCGTGTGCCAGGGGGCGGTTGAGGCGCCGACGGGGCGTGTGGGCGCCGGGATCCGCCGGGGCGGGCAGTGGTGTGCGCCACCCGCCCGCCATCCCGGCCGCCGCATGGCGCATGATCGTGGCCAGAGCCATCCGCACCCAGAGAGGACCTTCCATGGAAGACCGCTTCGACGTCGTCGTGCTCGGAGCAGGACCCGGCGGCTACGTGGCCGCCGTCCGCGCCGCCCAGCTGGGCAAGCGGGTCGCGGTCGTCGAGGAGAAGTACTGGGGCGGTGTCTGCCTCAACGTCGGCTGCATCCCGACGAAGGCGCTGCTGCGCAACGCCGAGCTGGCCCATCTCTTCACGCACGAGCAGAAGACGTACGGCATCAAGGTCGACGGGCAGGTGTCCTTCGACTACGGCGAGGCGTTCAGCCGCAGCCGCACGGTAGCGGACGGCCGGGTCAAGGGCGTCCACTTCCTGATGAAGAAGAACGGCATCACGGAGTTCGACGGCCGGGGCACGTTCCTGGACGCGAACACCCTTCAGGTGGCGAAGTCCGACGGCACGACCACCACGATCGGCTTCGAGAACTGCATCATCGCCACCGGCGCCACGCCCCGGCTGCTGCCCGGCACGAGCCGCAGCGAGCGCGTGGTCACGTACGAGGAGCAGATCCTCGCCGATTCCCTGCCGCGCTCCATCGTGATCGCGGGCGCGGGCGCGATCGGCATCGAGTTCGCCTACGTCCTGCACAACTACGGCGTGAAGGTGACGATCGTCGAGTTCCTCGACCGCGTCGCGCCGCTGGAGGACGCGGATGTGTCGAAGGAGCTCGCGAAGCAGTACCGCAAGCTCGGCATCGACGTGATGACCTCGACGCGCGTGGAGTCGATCGACGAATCGGGCGAGCAGGTCCGGGTGACCGTCACGGGCAAGGACGGCAAGCAGCAGACCCTGGAGGCCGACAAGGTCCTCCAGGCCATCGGTTTCGCGCCGAACGTCACCGGTTTCGGCCTGGAGGCGACGGGCGTGGCGCTCACCGAGCGCGGCGCGATCGATGTCGACGGCCGCTGCCGTACGAGCGTCCCGCACATCTACGCCATCGGTGACGTCACGGCGAAGCTGATGCTGGCGCACACCGCCGAGGCCATGGGCGTCGTCGCCGCCGAGACCCTCGCGGACGCCGAGACGATGGAGCTCGACTACCCGATGATCCCGCGCGCCACCTACTCGCAGCCGCAGATCGCGAGCTTCGGCTGGACGGAGGCGCAGGCCAAGGAGAAGGGCTTCGACGTCAAGGTCGCGAAGTTCCCCTTCCAGGCGAACGGCAAGGCGCACGGCCTCGGCGACACCGTCGGCTTCGTGAAGATCATCAGCGACGCGAAGTACGGCGAGATCATCGGCGCCCACCTGATCGGCCCGGACGTGACCGAGCTGCTGCCCGAGCTGACCCTGGCGCAGCAGTGGGACCTCACCGTCCATGAGGTGGCGCGCAACGTCCACGCGCACCCGACGCTGGGCGAGGCCGTCAAGGAAGCGGTGCACGGCCTGGCCGGACACATGATCAACTTCTGACGGCGCCGGAAACGGGCCGCGGGAGACCGGGGGCGCCCCGCCGCGACGCGAGTGACTCAAATCGAGTGGCTCGAGTGGCGGGGCCGCCCGGACCGGCCGATGCTGGTCGGAACACGACTGTGATGCCTCGGGGGCGAGGAGAGGCAGTAGCCGATGTTCTCTGGTCTGGGCCGTTTCGTGGTCCGCCGTCCTTGGTGGATCATCCTGGCGTGGGTGGTGGTGGCCGGCGCGGTGATCTCGCTGGCGCCCAAGCTCACCTCCAGCAGCGACGAGGCGAGTTTCCTTCCCGACCATTACGAGTCGATCCGCGCGACAGACGTACAGGAGAAGGAGTTCCCGAAGCAGCAGAACGTGGGCGCCATCATCGTCTTCGAGCGGTCCGACGGCGGGAAGCTGACGGCCGCCGACTCCGCCGACGTGGTCCGCGTCTCCAAGGATCTCCAGGCGAAGAAGATCGGGGAAGTACAGGGCGTCGTGCCCGGCGAGGTCTCGCCCAACAAGCTGGTGCAGACGTCGGTCGTCGCGATGCCGAAGATCACCGACCCCGAGGACACCTCGCAGCAGGACGCGGTCGAGCAGCTGCGCGAGGACCTCAAACCCGAGCTGAGCGGCACGGACCTGTCGGCCGGGATCACCGGTTCCGCGGCCCAGGCCCTCGACGAGCGGGACGCCTCCGAGCGCGCCGGCATGCTCGTGGGGGTCGGCACGATCGCGATCATCATCGTGCTGCTCCTGGTCATCTTCCGCAGCCCCATCATCGCGCTGCTGCCCGTCGTGCTCATCGGTCTCATCTCGCCGATGGCGACCGGGCTGATCGCCTCCGCCAACAAGGCCTTCGACATGAAGGCGGACTCCTCCATCCAGGAGCTGCTGACCGTCGTCCTGTTCGGTGTCGGCACGGACTACATCCTGTTCCTGCTCTTCCGCTACCGGGAGGCGCTGCGGGCGGGCGAGGATCCGAAGGGCGCCATGGTGCATGCCGTGGAGCGGGTCGGTGAGGCCATCACGTCGGCGGCGGGCGCCGTCATCGTCGCCTTCGCCGCGCTCACGCTCTCCTCGCTCGGCATGCTGCGCTCGATGGGTCCCGCGCTCGCCATCGCCGTCTTCGTGACGCTGCTGGCCGGTCTCACGCTCGTACCGGCAGTGGTGTCGCTGCTCGGCACGAAGGTGTTCTGGCCGTCGAAGTCCTGGCAGCGGGAGCCGCACGGCAGCGGTTTCGCCCGGCTCGGCGCGTCGATCGCCCGCAAGCCCGCCGTGTGGGCGGTGGTCTCGGCGCTGTTCATGGGCGCGTTGACGCTCGGCGCGCTCGGCTACAAGGCCAATTTCGACCTCGCCGGGTCCTCGCTGCCGAAGGACAAGGAGTCGATGGTCGCGATGCGGGACCTGGAGAAGGGCTTCCCCGCCGGTTCCACCGACCCCACCTCCGTCTACCTCTCCTCGACGGACGACGAGCCGCTGACCAAGGCGCAGGCCGCCGGCTTCCGCGAGCGGCTCGGCGATGTCCCGGGCGTGGGCGAGGTCGCGGCGCCGCGCATGAGCCCGGACGGTACGACGGCGTCGTACTCGGTGATCCTCTCGGACCCGCCCGCCTCCGACAAGGCGCTCGCCACCCTCAAGGACCGGCTGCGCCCCACCGCCCACGAGGAGGCGCCGGCCGGCTCCGAGGCGCTGGTCGGCGGTGTCACGGCGGTCTACGTCGACATCAACAAGGCGGTGGACCGCGACTATTCGGTCGTCTTCCCCGTGGCGGCCCTCGCCATCATGGTGATCCTGGGCCTGCTGCTGCGCAGCCTCGTGGCGCCGTGGTACCTGATGCTGTCGGTCGCGCTCGGTTTCGGCGCGACGCTCGGCGCGACCTCGCTGCTCTTCCAGCAGCTCGGCGACCAGCCGGGGCTGATGTTCATGCTGCCGGTGATCATGTACTTGTTCGTGGTCGCGCTCGGCACCGACTACAACATCCTCATGGTGTCGCGCCTGCGCGAGGAGGCCCGTGAGGGCCGCGGTCCGCACGACGCGGCCGGCACGGCGGTGCGGCACTCGGGCCCGACGATCGGCTCTGCGGGCGTGATCCTCGCCGGAACGTTCGCGACGCTGATGCTGGCGGGCAACTCGACGCTCTCCCAGATGGGTTTCTCGCTCTCCTTCGGCATCGTCATCGCCGCCTTCGTCATGGCGGCGGTCTTCACGCCCGCTCTGACGGCCCTCATCGGGCACGCGGCCTGGTGGCCCGGCCACGGGGACGAGAAACGGGACGGAGGCGGCGGGGCGGCCCCGCCCGGCCCGGAGGAGGAGCGGGTGGGGGACGCGTCGCGGACGGGGTGAGCGAGCGGAATCCGGGCGGGCGCTCCACCGCCGGCGCCCGCCTCAGCCGCGCGCGACCCCCGTGAGCGTCCCGCTCAGCGCCACGCACACCACACCGGCCCCCACCACCATGCAGACCTCCGCGACCCCGAACCCCGCCGCCGCCGCGGTGACGGCGGCGGCGCCCAGCGGGCCGAGGGAGTAGTGCGTGGTCCAGAACGCCGCGGTGACCCGGCCCAGCAGGTGACTGGGCGTCACTTCCTGGCGCAGGGACATCGAGCAGATGCCCGCGACACCGGTGGCGAGCAGCATGCCTGCCGAGAGGGCGCCGATGACCGGCACGTTCTCGGTCAGCCCGAAGCAGGCGACGGCCACCCCGCCGAGCGCGGTGGCGCCGATCCAACTGGGGCCGAAACCAAGGCTCTTGCGTACGCGGGTGACCACGAAGGAGGCGAGGAAGGTGCCGATGGTCCCCGCGCTCAGCACATAGCCCACGGTGTCGTCCCCGTGGCCGAGGTCCTCCTTCACGCGGAAGATGATGACGTCGGTCATGCCGTGCGTGAGGAAGATGAAGAGGGACAGCAGCACGGTCAGCGGTCGCAGGACGGGGTGCGCCCACAGGAAGCGGATTCCGGCGAGGAACTCCCCTCGGACACCGCCTCGTTGGCCCTTGCCGCCCTCCTCGCCCGCTCCTTGCTCGTCGGTGGGCGGCGTCGGCATCGGCCGCAACTTGACCAGCAGGAGCCCCGCGGCGGAGAGGGCGAACGTCGCGGCGTCGACCCCGATGGCCGCGACCGGCCCGGACGCGGCGGTGACGAAGCCCGCGAGGGTCGGTCCGCCGACCGTGGCGATGGCGTACGACCCGAAGAGATGGGCGTTGGCCCTGGTGATCTGGTCGGGTTCGACGATCGCGGGCACCACCGTCACGTACGCGACCCGGAAGAGCATCGCGAAGCCGCCGGCCAGCGGGACGACCGTGTAGATCAGCCACATCGGCGTCGCGAAGAGCCAGACCAGCGGGATCGTCGCGTACAGCAGACATCGCGCCACGTCGGTGACCATGAGGAGTGCGCGCCGGTCCACGCGGTCGGCGATCACCCCGGCGAAGAGCCCGGTGACGATGGAGGCGACGCCCGTCAGGCCGGTGACCAGGCCCATCTGCACGATCGAGCCGGTGCTGTGCAGCACGAGCAGCGGTATCGCCACGAACGAGAAGGAGTCCCCGAGGGCGGAGAGGGTCTGGATGGCCAGGAACGCGCGGTAGTTGGGGTTGGCCCAGAGGGAGGCCGTCGGCTGGTCGCGGCCCGTCATCGAGCCGCGGCCTCGGCACGCTCGGCGGCCAGCGCCTCGGTGACCGCCTTGCGGCCCGTTTCCCGGAACACACTTAGGTGCGCGTCGACTTCGTGCACCCACGCGCGACGCACCCGCTCCGCGGCCTGTCCCTTCCCGTCCCCGTGCAGCATCGGCAGGAACACCCCGACGTCGACAGCCACTGCCGCCCCCACTCCCCCATCGGCCCCGAGGTGCCCGCGGGGCGTCCGCGGGCACGGGATCACGCTAGTTCAGGGGGAACGGTCGGGGCGAGGCGGGCGTCAGATGCCGGAGGTGTTCACGGGGCCGGCTTCCAGTCGCCGAGCCAGTCCGCCGTCTCCTGGGCGGTGGCCTGGGCGTCCGTCAGGTGCGGGCGGTCGCCGCCGGCGGGTCCGGCGCCCGGGCCGCTGTTCTCGTACTCGGCGAACCGGTCGTCCTTCCAGGAGAAGCCGCCCATGTCGGTCCACGGGGCCGCCTTGACGGCCGCGCCGAGGGTGGAGTCACGGACGGTGGTCTGCGGGTCGAGGCTCGCGTCACCGCCCGCGTGCCAGGGGCGGCCGAGGTGGAAGCTCCGGGCGGAGACATCGCCGTCGACGGTCGAGCGGGTGATGAGGAAGCCCTTGCGTCCGGCCGGGGTGCTGGGCGCGGCGACGTAGCCGGCCGAGGTGCCGTTCCACCGCTTCTTGAGGGTGAGGACGGACCTGTCGATCACGGCGGTGGCGCGGCCGAAGACGAAGTCGGTGTTGCCGATCACGTAGGAGTCGGTGAGGTACACGCGGCCCGACTTCTCCTTGGCGGCCGTGTCCAGGAGCAGCGTGTCCTGGTCGCCGCTGATGATGAGGTCGTCCAGGCGGACCCGGTCGGCGGCGGTGCGCAGCGCGACCGCCTGCTGGCCGTTGAGCTGCTGGTTCCTCGCCTCGTCGAAGTCGTTGGAGAAGGTGAGGTGGCGGGCCTGGAAGTCGTCCGCCTCCACGGCGACGGTCGCGCTGCCGCCGGTGCCGTACGTTCCCGAGCCGTCCGGCTTCGTCATGCCGGCGGCATGGCCCTCGACGATGACGGTGTCCTTGCGGCTGCGGCCCGTGCCCTCGAACGTGACGTGGGGCTTGTTCGCCGGGACCTTGACCGTCTCGCGGTAGGTGCCGGGGGCGATCCGGATCACCACGCGCGAGGTGTTGCCCGCCGGGACGGCGTCGACGGCCTTCTGCACGCTGGTGAACCGTCCGCCGCCGTCCTTCGCCACCGTGAGGGTGGTACTCGCGGCGGCCGGGGCACCGGTTGTCGTGCCGATCGAACCGCGCGGTCCCGCACCGGACTTGAGGAGCGCGGGAACGTCTGCCGCCTTGTCCAGGCTGTACTTGTAGTACGCCTTGGGGTCGAACGCCGTGCCGCCGCTCTCGTTGCGGCCGCTGGTGCGGGAGAAGACGTTGCCGCGCTGGACCAGGGCGGCGGTGGCGTCCTTGATGACGGGGTTCTTCATGCCGTCGAAGTAGCTGTTCTCCAGGACCATCTTCGTCCTGCCGCGCGCGTAGTTGCCGTACGACGAGGTGATGTCCGTGCCCGGGGCGTCCTGGAGGTAGTTGTTGTAGAGGTGGGCGTGGGCGACGTTGTCGGTCGACGGGTTGCGCTGTTCCGTCTCGCGGAACCAGTTGTGATGGATCGTCAGGTCGGCGGTGGCGTTCTCGGTCCAGCCGATGCCGAACGTCTTGTTGTTGTCGCTGAGCCTGTTCCAGGACACGGTCACGCAGGTGGTGTCCTTGCGGCTGTCGATCAGGCCGTCGGCCATGTGCCGCAGGTCGTTGTGGTCGATCCAGACGTGGTGCGCGCCGTCCATCTGGATGGCGTCCCAGTCGTGCTCCTTGTCGTTCCAGGTGCCGTGGTACGAGTCCCGGATCGTGAGGTTCCGAATGATCACGTTGTGCACGCCCTGGCCGAGGAAGAACCCGCCGCCGACGATTTGTCCCGAGGTGCCCGCGCCCACGATCGTCTTGTCGGAGGCGACCTTGATCTCCTTGCCCTTGGGGTCCATCGAGATCGTCCCGGCCACCACGATGACGTACGGCTCAGGGGCGGTCGCGTACTTCTCCAGGTCGGCGAGGGTCCGTACGGTGACCGTCTTCCCGTCCCGCCCGCCGTACGTCCCCTTCTGGCCGAGCGCGTGGACCGAGGCGAAGCCGTCGGCGGTGTCCTTCGCCCATGACGGCGCGGCGGCGGCCGCGGCCCTCGGCTGCGCGTCCTCGCCGAACACCCCGAAGACCGTGCCGTAGGCCATGACCCCCGCGGCGGCCAGCGCCAGCGGGACACCTGCCAGCAGGGCCCTCTTCCTTCTGCGGTGCCGCGCCTTGCCGTGGCCGTGCAGCTCACTCATGCGTCGCTTCCCATCTGTACGTACGTGGGGGGCGCCCGTGGATCACGGGCCGCTGAGCAGTCGCCGCACGGCCCGAAAAGGTTGCCGCCCCTCTTCGATACGTCTCGCCAGGAAGTCGTCGCCGTCCCCCGATAGCATGCTGGGGCGGCCGGTTCCGCCGCTGCCGCAGAGAACCCGCCGGGTGCCGGGAAAAACTCTTTCCGCGAGTCGTAGAGAACGCGCCGCCCGCTCCGACGTCCCCTGTGAGAGTCGCCCACGAGGGGTGACGGCGCAGCCGAGGAGCGAAGTCATGAAGTATCTGGTGATGGTCCAGGGCTCACAGGCCGACTACGAGGCGATGGCGGGCAAGCCCTCCGAGAACAGCCCCGTCTGGAGCGAGCAGGAACTCCAGGCGATGTTCGCCTTCATGAACGAGATCAACAACGATCTCGCCGAGTCCGGGGAGCTCATCGACGCCCAGGGCCTGACCGAGCCCGCGCAGGCCCGCTTCGTCAGCGCGGGCAAGGACGGCCGCCCGGTGATCACGGACGGGCCCTACGGCGAGACGAAGGAGGTCCTCGCCGGGTACTGGCTGCTCGACTGCGAGAGCCTGGAGCGGGTGACCGAGATCGCCGAGCGCATCATCCGGTGCCCCGGCCCCGAGGGGCTGGTCGAGCCGCCCGTCGTCATCCGGCCCGTGCAGGAAGCGGGAGGCGGTTGTTGAGACGTACCACCGGTGGGACCGGAGTCGAGGACCTGCTGCGCCGGCACGCGCCGCAGGTCCTCGGCGCGCTCGTACGCCGGTACGGACACTTCGACGCCGCCGAGGACGCCGTGCAGGAGGCGCTGCTCGCGGCGGCCCGGCAGTGGCCGGAGCAGGGCGTCCCGGACAATCCGCGGGGCTGGCTGATCAGGGTGGCCTCGCG
Source organism: Streptomyces sp. 135 (assembly GCF_020026305.1). Classification (NCBI taxonomy): domain Bacteria; kingdom Bacillati; phylum Actinomycetota; class Actinomycetes; order Kitasatosporales; family Streptomycetaceae; genus Streptomyces; species Streptomyces sp. 135. The sequence goes on from NZ_CP075691.1 coordinate 484,852, forward strand.
CCGCCTGATGGACCAGCTGCGCGCGGACGAGGCGCGGCGGCGGCGCGAGGAGGACGCCGCGCTGCTCACGCCCCGTGACGCCTTCACCGCTCCGCCGCCGGGCGAGAGCCGCGCCCCCTCGGACGACGACACGCTCACGCTGCTGTTCCTGTGCTGCCACCCGGCGCTGCCCCCGGCCGGTCAGGTCGCCCTCACGCTGCGCGCCGTCGGCGGCCTGACCACGGCCGAGATCGCCCGCGCACACCTGGTGCCGGAGGCGACCATGGCCCAGCGGATCAGCCGGGCGAAGGCGAAGGTCAAAGGTGCGCTGTTCCGGCAGCCGGGGCCCGAGGACCGTGACGCGCGGCTCGCGGTGGTCCTCCAGGTGCTGTACCTGATCTTCAACGAGGGCTATACGGCGACGTCAGGGGACGCCCTGCACCGCGCGGACCTGGCGCGGGAGGCGATCCGGCTGACGCGTTCCGTGCGCCGGCTGCTGCCCCGAGACGGCGCGGTGACGGGCCTGTTGGCGCTGATGCTGCTCACCGAGGCGCGCAGCGCGGCCAGGACGGGGCCGCACGGCGAGCTGATCCCGCTCGACGAGCAGGACCGCGCCCTGTGGGACCGCCGTGCGATCGCCGAAGGCACCGCGCTCGTCGAGGAGGCGCTCGGCCAGGGCCCGGCGGGCGCCTACCAGTTGCAGGCGGCGATCGCGGCGCTGCACGACGAGGCGGAGAGCGCCGACGCCACCGACTGGCCGCAGATCCTCGCCCTCTACGACGTCCTCGTACGCCGCGCTCCGGAGCCCATGGCCGAACTGGGGCGGGTCGTGGCGTACGCGATGGTGCACGGCCCGCAGGCCGCGCTGGAGGAACTCGCCGCGCTGGAGGGCAGGTTGCGGGGGCACTACCGCCTCGACGCCGTACGGGCGCACCTGCTGGAGAAGGCGGGCGACCTCGAAGGAGCCCTCGACGCCTACCGGTTGGCGGCCAAGGGCACGTTGAGCCGCCCTGAGGCCCGCTACCTTCAGATGCGCGCCGCCAGGCTGCTGCCCTGATCCTGCGGCGGGCCGAGCGGCGCGCAGCGCAGGACCGAAAGACCCGGGACGCGAACTGGGTGCCCCGAGCAGTCACTTGCCGGGCCATCACCGCCTCCAGGCCATATGGGCGCATCCACTGGAGCGGGCAAACGACACCACAAAGGCACTCACCGCCTACCGGCACGCCACCAAAGACACCCTCAGCCACCCAGAAGCCCACCACCTTCAGACGCGCGCCGCCAGGCTGCTGCCCTGATCCTGCGGCGGGCCGAGCGGCGCGCAGTGTTCGGCCACCGTGTCGGCGAAGGCGCGGGCCAGCGGGCTGAGCGCGTCCCAGCGGCGCACCGCCCAGCCGACCGACAGCGGCGGCAGCCGCGGGATCGGGACCATGCGGAGCCCGGCGGGAGCGTCGCCGCGCCCGGCCGGCAGCGCGGGGACGACGGCCTGGCCGAGGCCCAGCTCCGTGAGGAGGACGGCCGTGTCCCAGTCGGCGACGCTCGTTCCGGCGGGCAGCGTCACGCCCAGCTCTCCGAGATGGGCGTCGAGGTGGGCGCGGGAGGTCGAGTTCGCCGGTGGCGTGATGATCTGCCCGGCGGCGAGTTCGGCGGGCTCGACGCACGGCCGGTCGGCGAGCGGGTCGTCGGCGCGGACCGCGAGGACCCACGGCAGGGCCAGGACGGTCCGCTGCTCGATGCCGCGCACGGGCTCGCCGAGGGTGATCCAGGCGAGGTCGAGGTCGTTGGCGGCGAGGGCGTCGAAGCAGCCGCTGCTGGAGGCCACGGTCTGGAACTCCAGGCTGACGCGCGGATAGCGCTGCCGGAAGCCGACGACGGCCTCGGCCATGAAGTGCCGCACGGTGGTGGCACCGGTGGTGATCCGCACCGCGCCGGCGTCCCCGCGCGCCTGCTCCCGCAGGCGCCGCACCGCGAGGTCGATGCCGCCGATGCCGTCGGCCGCGGCGGCGTGCAGGATGCGTCCGGCCGAGGTGGGCACGACGCCGCGCGCGTGCCGTTCCAGGAGGCTCACGCCGAGCTCCCTTTCCAGCCGTTTGACGTGCTGGCTCACGGCCGACTGCGTACAGGTGAGGTCGCGGGCCACCGCGCTGAGGCTGCCCGCGCGGCACACGGCCACGAAGACACGGAGATCGTCCAGGGTCACGAGGGGTGAAGGTATCGCTTGGGGAGATACAAGGAAACCCGAGGATTGACTTGGGTTTTCCCTGTGCCTCAAGATCGTTGTCGGCCCCGGGCGGCGACCCGGTGACGGGCGCCGACCCGGGGTGCGACCGCACCCCGAGGGCGGGCCACGACCGTGTGGGAAAGGTGACGTGTGGAAGCGCTCGAAATGGTGGCCGTCGGGGTCGCCGGTGTCGCGGCCGGCGGGCTCAACGCGGTGGTGGGGTCCGGCACCCTCATCACCTTCCCCACCCTGCTGGCCTTCGGCTTCCCGCCGGTGCTCGCCAACGTGTCGAACAACCTCGGCCTGGTGCCGGGCACCCTGAGCGCCGCGTACGGCTACCGCAGGGAGATGAAGGGCCAGGCCAAGCGCCTGGTGCGGTTCGGCACGGCCTCGCTCATCGGGGGCCTCACGGGCGCGCTGCTCCTCCTGAAGCTGCCTGCCGACGCCTTCCAGGCGGTGGTGCCCGTACTGATCCTGAGCGCGTGCACCCTGGTGCTGCTCCAGCCCTGGCTCAACCGGCGGCTCAAGGAGCGCGGGGCCCGGGGGAAGCGGGACGGCGGTGTGCCGATGTGGTGCGGCGTCCTCGCCACCGGTGTGTACGGCGGCTACTTCGGGGCGGCCCAAGGCGTGCTGCTCATGGGCCTGTTCGGCGCCTTCCTCCTCGACGACCTGCAACGGCTGAACGCCGTGAAGAACGTCCTCGCCTCGATCGTGAACGGAATCGCGGCCGTCGTCTTCATCGCGGTCGCCGACATCGACTGGGTGGCGGCCGGGCTGATCGCCGCCGGTTCCACGGTGGGCGGACTCGTGGGCGCGCGCTACGGGCGCCGCCTTCCGCCGGTGGCGATGCGGGGCTTCATCGTCGTCGTGGGCGTCACGGCGTCGGCGGTCATGATCGCGAAGGCGTGAGCCCCCCACGCAACACGGCTCATACGAGCAGGTCCGTGGCACGGGCACACCTCACGGTGGTTTATTATTGAACATGATGTGGCCCCGACCGCGATTCCCCCGTCCGGTCGGGGTCACTTCTCGTTCACGTCGCCGCCTTCCGCGGTTTTCACGCGTTCGTGGGCGAATATGCCGAGCGCACCGCGTCACATCCGCCCGGACGGCATCATGCGTCCATGGACGGTGCCCAGCCTGTGCAGGTCTTGTTCACGCCCGAGGAGTACGCCTCGGTCCTGCTCCACGCGGACCGGCTCGGGATGCCGGTGGCGGAGTTCATACGCCGCACGGTGACCGTCCGCGCCGAGGAGCGCCTCGACCCGTGCCGGATCCCCGAGGCCCGGCGCGGGGCGAGCGTGCCACCGGTCCAGCGGAGCCTCGGGACGGACGGGAAGCCCGCGCTCCGTCGCTTCCTCGACACGCTCGCCACCTCGGGTGAGCCCAAGGAGTGAGCGGGGCCGGGGAAGACCGTGCGGCCATGTCAGGAGAGCGCGATGTCCGGCTGATAGAGGTCCAGCCAGAGCGCGAGGTCCAGGGTGCGCTCCAGGCCGCGCCGTGACGCCTGGGTGATCTGCGGCGCCTCCCGCTCGGCGGCCCGCGCCGCGCACTCCCTGTCCACCAGTTCGAAGACCGGGTGACCGGGCCGCGCGAGCAGGTCCTTGACGTGCCCCTGGAGGGCGCGGGCGTACTGGGGGTCCTGTGTGGAGGGGTAAGGGCTCTTCACCCGGTCGTACACCGACCGGGGCAGCAGATCGGCGGTCGCCTCCCGCAGCAGGCTCTTCTCCCTGCCGTCGAAGGACTTCAGCGCCCAGGGCGCGTTGTAGACGTACTCGACCAGCCGGTGGTCGCAGAACGGCACGCGCACTTCAAGGCCGACGGCCATGCTGGCGCGGTCCTTGCGGTCGAGCAGGACGCGCACGAAGCGGGTCAGGTGCAGATGGCAGATCTTGCGCATCCGGTACTCGAAGTCGCTCTCGCCGTCCAGGCGCCGGATGCCGTCGACGGCTGTCGCGTAACTCTCCTTGATGTACGCGGGCAGGTCCAGCGCGGCGGTCAGATCAGGGCGCAGGACACCGGAGTCGTCCCCGAAGTGATCGGCGAACCGCACCAGCCAGGGGAACGTGTCGGCCGTACGCGCCTGTTCGTCGAAGAACTGGAGGTAACCGCCGAAGACCTCGTCGGCGGACTCTCCGGAGAGCGCGACCGTGGAGTGCTCGCGGATGGCCCGGAAGAGGAGGTAGAGCGAGGCGTCCATGTCGCCGAAGCCCATGGGGATGTCCCGCGCGCGGATCATCTTGGCGCGTACGTCGGGGTCGGCGAGGGCGTGCGAGTCCAGGACGATGTCGCGGTGCTCGGTGCCCGCCGCCTCCGCGACGTCGTGCACGAACGGCGTGTCGGGCGTGCCCCGCAGCGCGTCGGCGACGAAGTTGTCGGCCTGGCCGACGAAGTCGACGGCGAAGCTGCGCACCGTCTCGCCCGCCTCGGCCAGCTGTCGCGCGGCGAGGGCCGTCATCGCGGAGGAGTCGAGGCCGCCGGAGAGAAGCGTGCAGCGCGGCACGTCGGAGACGAGCTGGCGGCGCACGATGTCTTCGAGGAGTTCGCGCACCTTCGCGATGGTCGCGTCACGGTCGTCGGTGTGCGGCCTCGTCTCCAGCGACCAGTAGACGTGCCGGCGCAGCCCCGAGCGGTCCACGGTCACCACGGTGCCGGGCTCGACCTCGCGCATGCCCTCCCACACCGCGTGGCCGGGCGTCTTGACCACGGAGAACAGCTCCCGCAGTCCGTCGATGCCGACGCGGGGGCGGGCCAGCGGGTTGGCGAGGATCGCCTTGGGCTCGGAGCCGAAGAGGACGCCGTCCGGGGTCTGGTAGTAGTAGAACGGCTTGATGCCCATGCGGTCGCGGACCATGACGAGCTTGTCGTGCCGGGCGTCCCAGAGCGCGAAGGCATACATGCCGTTGAGCCGTTCGGCGAGGGACTCGCCCCACTCCAGGTAGCCGCGCAGGACGACCTCGGTGTCGGACTCGGTGGTGAACCGGTGGCCGCGGCCCGCGAGTTCGCGCCTGAGTTCGGTGAAGTTGTAGGTCTCCCCCGAGTAGACCAGGGCGACGGTTCCGGTCGGGGTCTCGACCGTCATGGGCTGGCGCCCACCGGGCAGATCGATGATCGCGAGTCGGCGGTGACCGAGCCCGGCGGGGCCGCCGGTCCACGTGCCGCGGTCGTCCGGACCGCGGCAGGACATCGTCTCCGTCATGGCGTCCAGGGTGGTGGACGCGGCCGTCAGGTCACGGTCGAAGGAGACCCAGCCGGTGATGCCACACATACGCTTCCTCCCGCTCGGCGAACTAGGTGTATCTAGCACCTATACCGTCGATCGTGCGCCTCCGATTGCGTACGGTCAACATTCCGGAAACCGGGCGAGGGCCACCACCCCCACACTTTCGGCCGCACTTTGCCAAGGCCAGGGAGCATGCCACGCGGAGAGGCGGCTTCCGCCCCACGAAGCCGGGGCCGCCCAAGATCACAGACGGAAACATTCCGGCCACCGGCAAAGACTTGTCAAGGGTCGACGGCGCCCGGCGCCTAGCCGGCCGTCAGCAGCCGCTCCGCGTCGTCCCGGGCCTGCTCGACCGCGCCGGGGAAGACGTGCAGACCGTGCGCGACGAGGCCGCCCTCATGCAGCAGCATCAGGGTCCGCGCCAGGCGGTCGGCGTTCTCGGGGGCGATCTCCCGGGCCAGGCCGGTGAAGAGTGCCAGCATCCACGCCTTCTGGCCGGTGATGATCGGGTACGCGGCGTGCGAGGCGTCGCTGATCTCGGCGTGCGCGTTGACCATGCTGCACCCCTTGCCCGAGTGGTCCGCCGCCCAGTCGCGGGAGGCGTCGAAGACGGCCAGGATCCGGGCGCGCGGCGTGGGGGCCGCCGCCAGATACCCGGCGAGGAACGACCTCCAGCGCTCGTCCCGGTCGGCGAGGTACTCCACGACGATCTGCTCCTTGGAACCGAACCGGTCATAGAGGGTCTTCTTCGTCACCCCTGCCTCGGCCGCGATCAGGTCCACGCCGACGGCGTGGATGCCGCGCTCGTAGAAGAGCCGCCCCGCGGCGTCGAGGGCGCGGCGCGCCGCCGGCGTCATGGTGACGCGCCGCGGCGCGGCGACCGCATCCTGCACCCCGTACGCCTTCTCGGTCCCGGGCGCCTTCTCGCTCCCGTACACCTTCTGGCTCTCGTACGCCTTCTCAGTCATGAAGCCATAGTAGACCGGTCTGTATACTCGGCCAGGTAAGTAAACAGATCGGTCTACTCTCTCGCGCCGACCCTCTCCCCCGAACCCGGGGCGGGCATCGCGCCGCGGGAAAGGAGAACCATGAACGTCCTGCTCTCCATCGCCTTCGTGCTGACCTGGAGCTCCGGGTTCATCGGGGCCAAGCTCGGCGCGGGCAGCGCCTCCGCGGTGACGGTGCTCATGTGGCGGTTCCTTCCGCTGGCCCTGGTCCTCGGGACCGTCGCGCTGACGCTGACCCGCGCGTCCTGGCGCGGCCTGACGGCACGGGACGTCGGGCGGCAGGTGCTCGTGGGCGCGCTGTCGCAGAGCGGCTATCTCCTCACCGTGTACTACGCCATCCAGCTCGGCGTCTCCAGCGGCACCACCGCGTTGATCGACGGAACCCAGCCCCTGGTGGCGGGAGCGCTCGCCGGTCCACTGCTCGGACAGTTCGTCTCCCGCACGCAGTGGATCGGCCTCGGGCTCGGCGTCGGCGGCGTCGTCATCGTGACGGCGGCCGACTTCGCGGGCAGCGGCGACACCGCGTGGTGGGCCTACCTCGTGCCGTTCCTCGGCATGCTGTCGCTGGTGGCGGCGACGTTCCTGGACCGGCGCACGACGCGCCCGGTCGGCCCGGCGGTGTCGATGACCGTCCACTGCCTCACAAGTGCCTTCGTCTTCACGGCACTCGCCGTCACGGCGCGGGCCGCGACCCCGCCGACCGAGATGTCCTTCTGGGTCGCCATCGGCTGGCTCGTGACGCTCTCCACGTTCGGCGGGTACGGCCTGTACTGGCTGATCCTGCGGCGCTCCGGGGTCACCCAGGTCAATACGCTGATGTTCCTCATGGCTCCGGTGACGGCCCTGTGGGGCGCCCTGATGTTCGGTGAACCCTTCGGCGCGCAGACGGTGCTCGGCCTGGCGGTGGGGCTCGCCGCGGTGGTCGTCGTACGGCGCGGCGAGCGCCCTCGGGCGGCCGGCGTGCCGACGGGGCGGGTCACTTGCGACGGCCGAGTTGACGGCCGAGGCCGTCGGGCACGCACCGATGAAGTGCATGGAAATTCTCCATAGCGGGTGAATGGGTATTCACCCGCAGGAAATTGGCATGTGCCGGGGTACCTTGCCGTCATCCGGTCCGTGAATGCGCGCCGTCGGCAACAGGCCATTGATGAGGGGGTTCCTGCCGCGAGAAGCCCCTTTCGGACCGCTTCGGTCATACTGCCGCCCATGAACCGTCTCCGCATCGGCCTCGTGGGCACGGGCCCCTGGGCCACCGCCACGCATGCCCCTGCCCTCGCCCGGCACCCGGACATCGATCTCAGCGGTGTGTGGGGCCGCCGTCCGGAGGCCGCGGCCACACTCGCCTCCGCCCACGGGACGACGGCGTACGCGGACGTCGACGAACTGTTCGCGGCCAGTGACGCCGTGGCCTTCGCGGTCCCGCCCGACGTGCAGGCGCCGCTGGCCGTGCGCGCCGCGGCGGCGGGCTGCCACCTGCTCCTCGACAAGCCGGTGGCCACGACGCCGGACGCCGCACGCGACCTGGTCCGGGCGGTCGAGCGCGCCGAAGTGGCGTCCGTGGTCTTCTTCACGCTGCGCTTCGCCACCCTCAGCTCGGCCTGGGTGGCCGAACAGGCCACCGTCGGCGGCTGGTTCACCGGCCGCGCCGACTGGTACGGCTCCTTCTACACCCCGGACGGAACCGCCCCGTTCTCCTCCCCGTGGCGCGCGAGCCGCGGTGGCCTGTGGGACGTGGGACCGCACGCCCTGTCGATGCTGCTGCCGATCCTCGGCGACGTGAGCGACGTGACGGCCGCTCCGGGGCCCGGCGACACGGCCCACCTGATCCTGCGTCACACGAGCGGCGCCTCCAGCACGGCGGCGTTGAGCCTGACGGCGCCGGCCAAGGGCTCGGGCCTGGCCGTTGAGCTGCGCGGCGAGAACGGCATCGCCGTACTGCCGCCGTGGGAGGGCGCCGACGAGGCCTTCGACACCGCGATCGACGAACTCGTCACGGCCGTGCGCACCGGCACGGCCCACCCTTGCGACGTCCGGTTCGGGCTGCGGGTCACGGAGATCCTGGCGCGGGCCGAGGAACGGATAAGGGCCGCGTGACGTGGCCGGGGACAACCACGGGCGGTCGGTACCGTGGCCGCTACGTAATGGCGAGTGACGGCACCGACCGCAGCCGGTGGACCCATGAAACCGGACCTGGAAGAAGGTCCACGCGGTCCGGCGTTGCCCTGTTTCCGACCACACGGATCAGAATACGAACAACCGTCCCACGCGCTTCCCACGTCGGCCCGATGGGCCTAGGGGGTACCCAATGCCGGGGAATTTCAGCCATTCTCAAGCTCCCCGGACAAGATGCCCCACAGTTGTGCCCGCGCACCCGCCGACGATCAAACTCGCAGGTCGGCGAGGTCGCGCACACCATGATGCCGCAGCGGCTGATCGTTTTCTTCGGGCAATGTTTACTACCAAAGAAGATGTGAATATTTAGACTGATCACGCTCCAACTCGGCGTGTACCAAGAGGGATTACCCACCATGAACAAGACGGCGCTCCGCGCTCTGCTCCGCGAACGACGCGCCCTCATTGCCCCCGAATCGCACGGCTTCTCGCGGCCGAGCGGTCAGGGACGGCGGGCTCCCGGCCTGTCACAGCACCAGGTCGATCAGTTGCTGCACCGCACCTTCGGGACGTACCACCGTCTCGAATCCGGCAATTACCCCAATCCGCCGGCGGCATTGCTCCGTGACGTCGCGCGCCTCTTCGGGCTCAATGAGCAGGAGTGGGTCTCCCTCAATCGCTACGCGCTCTTGCAGGACCCGCCGGGACCGCTGCATCTGTCGTCCGGCAAAGAGATCCCCGGGGTGTGGCAGGAGGCAGTCGACGGCATATCCCATATGGCTTATGTCACCGACGCCTCATGGGACATGCTCGCCTACAACGAACCACTGGCCGCCATGTTCCCCGCCGGCAATGTCCCCTCCAATGTGATGCGCTGGATGGTGCTCGACCCCGACGGTCGCCGGGCGCTCATGGACTGGCACTCGGCCTGGGCGCCCATGGTCCTCCCCCAGCTGCGGGCCGCGCTCGCCTCCAGGCCCGACGACGACACCCTCCTCCAGATCGAGAAGGAGGTACTCGCGGAGCCCGACACGGCCGAGCTCTACCGCACCGGCGTCTCCTATCCCCACCCGGACGGCGACGAACGCCCCCTGATGCACCCCCAACTGGGGCCGGGCTGGGTCACCATGTGCACGGCACAGCCCATGACGGCGCCCGGGGCGCGCCTGATGATCCTGGTGTACCACCCGGGTGAGCTCCGCTCCCATGAGCGCGCGCCGATGCTCCGCGCGCTCTGACGGCTCGCCCTTCCCACAGGGCTTCCACTCACGTTCGAAGGAAGACGGGTCCGTGACGGTGAAGTACGTTGTGCCGCACCCGAACGTCCTTCCGAGCCCTGTGGGAGCCGCCTCATGCCCGCTCATGTCTCCAGACCCCGGACCGTCGTCGGTGACCACAAGGTCACCACGTCGGAGATCGCCGAGGACATAAGCGCTCACCACTCCGGTCATCCCCGGCTCCGCGCGATCCTCCGTGTCGTGGAGAACTGCGGGGTGCGCACCCGCAACTTCACCCGCCCTCTCGACGCCCCGACGGTGTCCGGCACGGCCGACATCGGTGAGCGCGCCCGTGCCGCGTTCGCCGACGCCCTCACCATGGCCGAACGCGCCGCCCTCGCCGCCCTGGACGGCGCGGGCCTCGACGCGCACGACATCGACGCGATCGTCACCACGCACAGCACCGGCTGGGCCGTCCCGAACCTCGACGTCCACCTCATCGCACGGCTCGGACTGCGCCCGACGGTCCGGCGCATCGCGTTGACGACGCTGGCCTGCCCGGGCGGCACGCATTGCCTGATGCGCGCCGCCGAACTGGTCGCCGCGCGGCCCGGCAGCAAGGTTCTCGTGGTGGCGGCGGAGGTCATCTCCAGCGTCTACCACCACTCCGACACCGGCATCGAATCGATGATCTACAAGGCCCTCTTCGGGGACTCCGCAGCCGCCGCGGTCGTCTCCGACACCCCGCTGGGCCCCGGGCTCGTGATCGACGACTCCTTCGAGTACGTGCTGCCGGACAGCCTCGACCGGCAGCGTGGCCGGATCTCTCCGGACGGGTTCCACTTCGACTCGACCAAGCAGGCCCTGACCGCGGCCGACGACGTACTGCCCGCGCTCGCCGACTGGGTCGGCCCGGAGCACGTCGACTTCGCCGTCATCCACCCCGGCAGCCTGCGCATCATCCAGGACACCGCCGCCCTCCTCGGCCTCGACTCCCATGCGGCGCGGCACTCCACGGACACCCTCGCCGACGACGGGAATCTCGGCGGGGTGAGCATCCTGCGTGTCCTGGAGCGCACGCACGGAGGGCCACCCGCCGACGGCGCGCGCGGCATCACCGTGGCGTTCGGGCCCGGCTTCTCCATGGCGGCGCTGCGCTGCCGCTGGCAGTCCTGACCCCTGAACCGGCCCGCCGATATTCACTTGCCGCCCCGCACCGCCCCTGTTGAAGTGGCCGGATGGATCACGCAGCGGTTCTGGCCGCGTACGACCAGCAGATTCGGCGCGACGCACGGAGTGAGGGATCCGGCACGCGGCTTGAGCGGATCGGCGGCGTCGTCCGCCAGACCGGCTCGGAGCACGACTGGAACGGCGTCCTGTGGGCGGACGTCGACGCGAGGACAGCGGACGACGTGATCGCGGAGCAGGTGCGTCACTTCACGGACGCGGGACGCGAGTTCGAGTGGAAGCTGCACTCCTACGACCGCCCCGCCGATCTGGCCGAGCGGCTCCTCGCGGCCGGCTTCGTGGCCGATCCGCTGGAGACGGTGATGGTCGCCGAGTCCGACGGCCTGCCCGCCGGGCCGGAGCTGCCCGAGGGCATCCGGCTGCTCCCGGTGACCGACGCGGCGGGCGTCGAGCTCATGGCCGAGGCGCACCTCGCGGCCTTCGGCGAGGGCGACGCCGCGCTGAGCGAGCAGCTGGCCAAGCGGGTCCTCGCCCAGCTGACGGAGACGCCGGACGAGATCGTCGCGGTCGTGGCCATGGCGGGCGAGCGCCCCGTGTGCGGCGCCCGGCTGGAGTTCCGTTCCGGCACCGACTTCGCGGGCCTGTGGGGCGGCGGCACCGCTCCCGAGTGGCGCGGCAAGGGCATCTACCGCGCCACGGTGGCCCACCGCGCCCGGATCGCCGCCGAGCGCGGCTACCGCTACCTCCAGGTCGACGCCTCGGACGACAGCCGCCCGATCCTGGCACGGCTCGGCTTCGCCACGCTGTGCACCACGACGCCGTACGTGTACCGGCCGTGACACGCGGGCCGGCGGCCTAGGGTCTGTCTGACAGTTCCCGCCTGCCTCGCGACGCCATCCGGGCGACGACGGGAATCGTCAGACAGGCCCTAGCGGATCGGCATCCCCGACAGGGTCCTCGCGATGACCAGGCGCTGGATCTCGCTCGTGCCCTCGAAGATCGTGTAGATCGCCGCGTCCCGGTGCATCCGCTCCACCGGGTACTCACGCGTGAAGCCGTTGCCGCCGAGGATCTGCACGGCCTGGGCGGTGACCTTCTTGGCGACCTCGCTCGCGTAGAGCTTCGACATGGAGCCCTCGGCCGACTCGAACTTCTTGCCGGTGCTCGCCATCCACGAGGCGCGCCACACCAGCAGACGCGCGGCGTCGATCTGGGTCCGCATGTCCGCCAGCTGGAAGGCGACGCCCTGGTTGTCGATGATCGGGCGGCCGAACTGCGTACGCGTCTTGGCGTACTCCAGTGCCTCCTCGTACGCGGCACGGGCCGTGCCCACCGCCATGGCACCGACCGCCGGGCGGGACGCCTCAAAGGTGGCCATCGCGGCGTTCTTCACGCGCTCGCCACCGGCCTTGGCGCGCTCCCGCGCGCGGGCGAGGCGCTCGTCGAGCTTGTCCTTGCCGCCGAGCAGGCAGTGGCCGGGGACGCGTACGTCTTCGAGGACCACCTCTGCGGTGTGCGAGGCGCGGATGCCGTGCTTCTTGAACTTCTGGCCCTGGGACAGGCCGGTCGTGTGCGGCGGGACGATGAAGGAGGCGTGCCCCTTCGAGCCGAGCTCGGGGTCGACGACCGCGACGACGACGTGGACGTTGGCTATGCCGCCATTGGTCGCCCAGGTCTTCGTGCCGTTGAGGACCCACTCGTCCTTGGCCTCGTCGTAGACGGCTCGGGTCCGCATGGCGGCCACGTCGGAGCCCGCGTCCGGCTCGGAGGAGCAGAAGGCGGCGACCTTGACGTCGTTGGCGTCGCCGTACATCTGTGGGATCCAGGTGCCGATCTGCTCCTCGGTGCCGTTGGCGAGGACGCCGACGGCGGCCAGGCCCGTGCCCATGATGGACAGGCCGATGCCCGCGTCGCCCCAGAAGATCTCCTCGGTGGCCATCGGGATGCCGAGGCCCGTGGGGTCGAAGAACTGCTGGGCGTAGAAATCGAGGGAGTAGATGCCGAGCTTGGCCGCTTCCTGGATGATGGGCCAGGGAGTCTCCTCGCGCTCGTCCCACTCCGCGGCCGCGGGACGGATCACCTCCGCGGCGAACCCGTGGAGCCAGTCCCGGACCTCCTTCTGTTCGTCGTTGAGCTCCATGGTGAACTCGGCCATGACCCCTCCAGGACCTGCGATCAATTTGCGGCGTTACCAGCGGTAACCAAAGTCTGTTACCGGCCAGTAGTCCGTGTCAACTCCCGGCAACCCGTTCGATGCGCGCCCCACCCCGGGTGTTACGTTGCGCGTGCGTCACGCAATCGCACGGGCGGGGAGAAACGCTTATGGGGACCACACAACCGACCGATCAGCAGAGATCCGCGGACCATGGACAGCGCCGGCGGGAGCTGCTGGAGGCCGCGGACCGGGTGGTGCTCCGCGACGGCCCCGGCGCCTCCATGAACGCCATCGCCGCCGAGGCGGGCATCACCAAGCCCATCCTCTACCGCCACTTCGGCGACAAGGGCGGACTGTACGCCGCGCTCGCCAAGCGGCACACGGACGCCCTGCTCGCCTCGCTGCGCGCCGCCCTGGACGCGCCCGCCGAGCGCAGGGAGCGGGTCGAGGCGACGCTCGACACCTATCTCGCGGCGATCGAGGCACGCCCGCAGGTCTACCGGTTCCTGATGCACCCCTCCGAGGCACCCTCGCCCGGCGAGCAGGGCTTCGACGTCGGCCTGCTCTCCGCTCCCCTGCTGCGCCGCCTCGGCGAAGAGCTTGCGGAGGTCATCGAGGAGCGCGTCGACCTCGGCCCGCAGAGCGCCGAACTCGCCCGCGTCTGGGGGCACGGCATCGTCGGCATGATGCACGCGGCCGGCGACTGGTGGCTCGGCGAACGACCGTGCCCGCGCGAGCAGTTGGTGCGCAGCCTGGCGGATCTGCTCTGGGGGCGGCTGGCCGCCGCGGGCAACCGCGTCGGCGGGCCGGGGTTCTGAGGCGCCCCCGGCGGAGCTCAGTTGCTCCAGGGGGCCCTGGCGGCGGCCCGCAGCACCCTGCGGCGCCGCCAGCCGGTGACGCGGTCGGTGTAGACGCCGCCCTCCAAGTGGTCGCACTCGTGCTGGAGGCAGCGCGCGAACCAGCCCGTCCCGTGCACCCGCACGGGCTCCCCGCGCACGTCGACCCCCTCGACCACGGCGTGGTCGAAGCGCGGCGTGCCCGCTTCGAGGCCGGGCAGCGACAGACAGCCCTCGGGCCCGCGCACGGTGACGCCGTCCGCCTCGACCAGCCTCGGGTTCACCACGTGTCCCAGGTGGCGGACATCGTCGTCGTCGGGGCAGTCGTACACGAACACCCGCCGCGCGACGCCGATCTGGTTCGCGGCCAGGCCCACGCCCTGCGCCGCGTACATCGTCGCGAACATGTCCTCGACGAGGCGCGCCAGTTCGGGTCCGAAGTCGGTGACCTCCTCGCAGGCCGTGTGCAGCACGGGGTCACCGAGCAGGGTCAGAGGTCGTACGCGCCCCGAGGCGCCCGGGATCGAGCCGTGTCGCATGGCGGCAAGAGTACGGTCCATGGCAGGAGCGGCATCGACGTGGTGCCGTGGTTCGGGCTTGTCAGCGGATCTCGATAGGCTGAGCAACGAAACGATGCCGGGCAGGCGCGGCGCCGTACGCAAGGAGGATCTCGACAGATGTCAGGCAACACGGACCCGCTGTCGCCGCGGGCCAAGCTGGCCGTGACGGCGGGCAAGGCGGCCGCGGCGGTGTCGCGCGCGGCGGGCCGCGGCAGCGGATCGGTGATCGGCGGCAAGGTCGCCCTCAGGCTCGACCCCGAGCTGCTGGGCCGCCTCGCCACACACCTGGACGTGGTCCTCGTGTCGGCCACCAACGGCAAGACGACCACCACGCGCCTGATCGCGGAGGCCCTGCGCGCCAGCGGCCCCGTGGTCTCCAACGCCCTCGGTGCGAACATGCCCGCCGGAATCACCTCGGCGCTCGCCGGCGGCTCCGACGCCAGGTACGGCGTGATCGAGGTCGACGAGAAGTACTTGGCGGGCGTCGCCCGTGACGTGGACCCGAAGGCCATCGCGCTGCTGAACCTCTCGCGCGACCAGCTGGACCGCGCCGCGGAGACCCGCATGCTCGCCGAGAAGTGGCGCGAGGGCCTGGCCGGCACCAAGGCCGTCGTCGTCGCCAACGCGGACGACCCCCTGGTCGTCTGGGCGGCCTCCTCCTCACCGAACGTGGTCTGGGTGGCCGCGGGCCAGGAGTGGAAGGACGACGCCTGGTCGTGCCCGTCCTGCGGTGGCGTCATGCAGCGCCCCGGGGACGACTGGTTCTGCGGCGAGTGCGGTTTCCGCCGCCCGGCGCCCAGCTGGGTGCTCTCCGGCGACCACGTCCTGGACCCGCACGGCTCGGCCTGGCCGATCCACCTCCAGCTGCCCGGCCGCGCGAACAAGGCCAACGCCACCTCCTCGGCCGCCGTCGCCGCCGTCTTCGGTGTGCCCCCGCAGGTCGCCCTGGAGCGGATGTACCAGGTGCAGGCCGTCGCCGGGCGCTATGACGTCGTGCAGTTCCAGGGCCGCGACCTGCGGCTGCTCCTCGCGAAGAACCCCGCGGGCTGGCTCGAGACGTTTTCGCTGATCGACCCGCCGCCGACCCCGGTGATCCTCTCCGTCAACGCCCGCGGCGCGGACGGCACCGACACCTCCTGGCTGTGGGACGTCGACTACACCCGCCTCGCCGGTCACCCGATCTTCGTGCTCGGCGACCGCAAGCTGGACCTCGCCGTGCGTCTCGAGGTCGCGGGCCTGGACTTCCGGGTCTGCGAGACCGTGGACGAGGCGGTGCAGCTGGCCCCGCCGGGACGTATCGAGACGATCGCGAACTACACCGCGTTCCAGGACCTGCGCCGCCGCGTCGGCAACTGACCCCCACCGGCCCTTCTAGACCATTCGTAGGGACACATGAGCATGAGCGACAACAGCCTGCGGCTGGTGTGGGTCTACCCCGACCTGCTCAGCACGTACGGCGACCAGGGCAACGCCCTGGTCGTGGAGCGCCGCGCCCGCCAGCGCGGCCTCCAGGTCGAGCGCTACGACGTGCGCAGCGACCAGCCGGTGCCCACCTCCGGCGACATCTACCTGATCGGCGGCGGTGAGGACCGCCCGCAGCGCCTCGCGGCCGAGCGGCTGCGCCGCGACGGCGGCCTCCAGCGCGCCGTGGGCAACGGCGCGATCGTCTTCTCGGTCTGCGCCGGCTACCAGATCATCGGCAACGAGTTCATCAACGACCTCGGTCAGCGCGAGCCGGGCCTCGGCCTGCTCGACGTGGTCTCCACGCGCGGCGAGGGCGAGCGCTGCGTCGGTGACGTCCTCGCCGACATGGACCCGCAGCTGGGCCTGCCCCCGCTGACGGGCTTCGAGAACCACCAGGGCGTCACGCACGTCGGCCCGAACGCGCGGCCGCTGGCCCGCGTCACCCTCGGCCGGGGCAACGGCACGGGCGACGGCACCGAGGGCGCGTACAACGGCACGGTCTTCGGCACGTACATGCACGGCCCCGTCCTCGCCCGCAACCCGCTGATCGCGGACCTGCTCCTGAAGCTGGCCCTCGATGTGAACGCGCTGCCGCCCACGGACGACCGCTGGTACGAGGCGCTGCGCTCGGAGCGCATCAACGCCGCGCAGCAGCCCGCGTAGCCGCTGCCCGGCGCCCACCGCGGCAGCCCGCTTGACGCCCCGCCCGCACATGTGAGCGGGGGCGTCCAGCCCTCGGACGCCTGATGCGGCCCCGCCCCCCGGCGCCTATAGGGTGGCGGGGATCCAGCCGGACGACGTGGTCCGGTCATTCGGCCCACGTTGCAAAGGTTTCCCGGGCTATGCGTATTGGTGTCCTGACCTCCGGCGGCGACTGCCCCGGCCTGAACGCCGTCATCCGCTCCGTCGTGCACCGCGCGGTGGTGGACCACGGTGACGAGGTCATCGGCTTCCACGACGGCTGGAAAGGCCTCCTGGAGTGCGACTACCGCAAGCTCGACCTCGACGCGGTGGGCGGCATCCTCGCCCGCGGCGGCACGATTCTCGGCTCCTCGCGCGTGCAGCCCGCCCATCTGCGGGACGGTGTGGAGCGCGCCCGGGGCCACGTCGCCGACCTGGGCCTCGACGCGATCATCCCGATCGGCGGTGAGGGCACGCTGAAGGCGGCCCGCCTGCTTTCCGACGCGGGCCTGCCGATCGTCGGCGTGCCGAAGACGATCGACAACGACATCGCGGTCACCGACGTCACCTTCGGCTTCGACACCGCCGTGGGCGTCGCGACCGAGGCCCTCGACCGGCTCAAGACCACCGCCGAGTCCCATCAGCGCGTCCTGATCGTCGAGGTCATGGGCCGTCACACGGGCTGGATCGCCCTGCACTCCGGTATGGCCGCGGGCGCGCACGCCATCGTCGTGCCCGAGCGCCCCTTCGACATCGAGGAGCTGGCCGCGAAGGTCGGCGAGCGCTTCTCGGCGGGCAAGAAGTTCGCGATCGTCGTGGCCGCCGAGGGCGCCAAGCCTCGGGCGGGCTCCATGGAGTTCGACGAGGGCGGCAAGGACGTCTACGGCCACGAGCGGTTCGCCGGCATCGCCCGCCAGCTCTCCCTCGAACTGGAGCAGCGCCTCGGCAAGGAGGCGCGCCCCGTCATCCTCGGGCACGTCCAGCGCGGCGGCACCCCCACGGCGTACGACCGCGTCCTCGCGACCCGCTTCGGCTGGCACGCCGTGGAGGCCGTGCACCGCGGCGAGTTCGGCATGATGACGGCGCTGCGCGGCACGGACATCACGATGGTGGCGCTCGCCGAGGCCGTCGAGACGCTGAAGACCGTGCCCGACGAGCGGTACGCCGAGGCGGAGTGCGTGCTGTAGCTGTAGTCGTTGCTCGTTGCACTACCCGCCCCCGGTCGCAGCAGCGGCCGGGGGCGGTTCTACTCTGGTGCCGACGCACGTCGCACAATCCGCACGAATCAGGAGCCACTGGATGGATCACAGCGGGCACGGCATGAACATGGATCTGCCGCCGTTCACGCTGGGGCGAGGCCTGGAACTCTCGGCCGACCCCTTCTTCCTCATCGGCTGCCTGCTGGCCCTCGCCCTGTACGGGTGGGGCGTGGTGCGGCTCGTGCGGCGCGGCGACAAGTGGCCGGTGGGCCGCACCATCTCGTTCGTGCTCGGCATCCTGACTGTGCTCCTCGTGATGTGCACCAAGCTCAACGACTACGGCATGGTCATGTTCAGCGTGCACATGGTGCAGCACATGGTGATCAGCATGCTCTCGCCGATCCTGCTGCTGCTGGGTGCGCCGATCACGCTGGCGCTGCGCGGGCTGCCGGTCGCGGCGCGCGGCCACAAGGGGCCGCGCGAGTGGCTTCTGTGGGTGCTGCACAGCCGGTACATGCGGATCATCACGCATCCGGCGTTCACGATCCCGCTGTTCATCGCGAGCCTGTACGCGCTCTACTTCACGCCGATCTTCGACACGCTGATGGGCTCCAAGGCCGGCCACATCGGGATGATGGTGCACTTCCTCGCCGTCGGCCTGATCTTCTTCTGGCCGATCATGGGCGTCGACCCCGGCCCGCACCGGCCCGGCTATGTGATGCGGATGCTGGAGCTGTTCGCGGGCATGCCGTTCCACGCGTTCTTCGGCATCGCGCTGATGATGGCGACCGAGCCGATGATCGGCACGTACATGCATCCGCCGGCCTCGCTCGGCATCGACGCGCTGGCCGACCAGGAGGCCGCGGGCGGCATCGCCTGGGCGTTCAGCGAGATCCCCTCCGTGGTCGTCCTTGTGGCCCTGCTCTTCCAGTGGCGGCGCTCGGAGGACCGTGAGTCCCGGCGCAAGGACCGCGCCGCGGACCGCGACGGCGACCAGGAGCTGGAGGCGTACAACGCCTATCTGGCCTCACTGGCCGCACGCGGACGGTAGCGCGAGAGAGCACTCACGGGTCACGATGGTCTTCGGACCGCGGTCTCGGCGCGCACGCGCCGCAGGCTGCCGGGAGGAGGCTGAGAGCGATGCCCGGTTCCACGAAGACCATGGGTGGGTTCACCGTCGGAGGCCTGGTCATGGTGACGGCCTACTCGGTGGCGCTCGGAAGCAACGGCTGGCTGTGGTTCGGCTGGGTCGTGCTCGGGCTGATCACGCTCGGGATGGTGCTGTCGCGCGCCACGTGAGCGCGATGCCGCGCGACAGCCGGGGGTGCACGGCGGGTCGACCGGTGTCAGAACCGGAATACGTGACCGGTGTCGACATGCATCTCACAGGCGTTCGCATACGTCTTCCGCCACACGATCAACCGGTCCCGATAGGTCCCGACCGCGGTCGCCGTGACCGGCTCGAACTGCTTGGTGCACACGCGCGGGTCGTCGGCGAGGGCGCCGAAGTCCGCCTTGGCCCGGTGGATCGCCTCGCACGCCTTCCTCGCTTGCGGGTGGGGGCCGCTCGGCTCGGGCTCGCAGCGCAGCATCACGCCGCGCACCCAGGAGTTCTCGGCGCCCGAGACGGTGAGGAAGAACCCGCGCTCCCGTGTGGGGGCCCCGTCGGCGGCTTGGGCGGGGACGGCCGTGCCGAGGGCGATCAGCGCGGCGGCTGCGACGGTGAACGGACGCATGCGAAACCTCCGGGTGAGTGACGGTGACGTTCTGTGGCGTCGGCCCGTGGCGCCGGGGACGCCCGGGCGAGGCCAGCGGACCTCCCCTCCTCGCCGGGCGTCGAGCCGCCTCGCCGGTGGATCGCCCGTGCGGCGGCCCGGAAGAGCCCGAACGGGCTCTCGCGTCCGCGTCGCCGATTGGCTACTGTGCGTCGGCACCGGGATCAGGGGAAGGCGGCCGCCATGTTCTATCTACTACTCAAGTACGTGATCCTCGGCCCGCTGCTGCGGCTGATGTTCCGGCCCAGGATCGAGGGTCTGCAGCATGTGCCGGAGTCGGGCGCGGCGATCGTCGCGGGCAACCATCTGTCGTTCTCGGACCACTTCCTGATGCCCGCGATCATCAAGCGCCGCATCACCTTCCTCGCGAAGGCCGAGTACTTCACGGGCCCGGGCCTCAAGGGCCGCCTCACGGCCGCCTTCTTCCGCAGCGCCGGGCAGATCCCCGTCGACCGCTCCGGCAAGGAGGCGGGGCAGGCCGCGATCCGCGAGGGTCTGTGCGTCCTGCGCAAGGGCGAGCTGCTCGGCATCTACCCGGAGGGCACGCGCTCGCACGACGGGCGGCTGTACAAGGGCAAGGTCGGCGTCGCGGCGATGGCCCTCAAAGCGGAGGTGCCGGTGATTCCCTGCGCGATGATCGGCACCTTCGAGGCGCAGCCGCCGGGCCAGAAGGTGCCGAACCTCCGGCGCGTGACGATCCGCTTCGGCGAGCCCCTCGACTTCTCCCGCTACTACGGCATGGACGGCGAGAAGGCGGTCCTGCGGGCCGTGACCGACGAGATCATGTACGCGATCCTGGGGCTCTCCGGGCAGGAGTACGTCGACAAGTACGCGGCTGTCGTGAAGGCGGAGGAGGCCGAGCGCGCCGCGGCGAGGGCGAAGGAGTCCCGGAGGTTCCCCCGGATGCCGCTGAGCTGAGGCGACCGATCCGCCGCCGGGCCGGCGGCGCGGCCCCGCGACACTCTGCTGAGAGCAGACGTTCTCGTGTCGCGCCGGGGCCGCCACGTACGTTCCCTGCATGAAGAACGCAGTGGTGATCGGCGCGACGGGACAGACCGGGCGCGTGGCCGTACGGGCTCTCGCCGAGGACGGCTGGACGGTGACGGCGGTCTCGCGGACCGGCGGGCGCGACGAGCAGTGGCCCGGTGACGTACGCGAGGCGCGGCTCGACCGGGACGACGACGCGGCGCTGGCGAAGGTGCTCGGCGACGGCGTGGAGCTGGTGGTCGACATGGTCGCCTTCCACCGGGGGCACGCCCGTCAGTACGCGGCGCTCGCCGACCGGATCGGGTCGGCCGTGGTGCTCTCCAGCGGAGCGGTGTACGAGGACGCGCGGGGGCGCAGCTTCGACACCCAGGACGAGCCGGACGGTTTCCCCGAGTACCTCGTGCCGCTCCCCGAGACCCAGCCGACGGTCGCGCCCGGCGACACCACGTACGGCACGCGCAAGGTCGCCCTGGAGCAGGAACTCCTGGCGCTCGGCGAGCGGTTGCCGGTGACGTTGCTGCGGGCCGGGGCGATCCACGGGCCGGGTTGCCGCACGCCCCGCGAGCTGTACTTCGTGAAGCGGAACGTGGACGGCAGACGGGTCCGGGTGCTCGCCCACGGCGGGCGCAGCCGCTTCCACCCGGTGAGCGCGCACACCCTCGCGGAGCTGGTGCGTCTCGCGGCGGCCCGGCCGGGCTCCCGGGCGCTCAACGCGGGAGACCCCGCCGCGCCGACCGTCGCGGAGATCGGCGCCGCCGTGGACGCGGTGATGGGTGTGGAGACGCGGACGGTGCTGGTGGAGGGTGACCCTCCGGAGCGCGGCGTCGGCCTCACCCCGTGGTCCGCACGGCACCCGGTGGTGTACGACATGTCGGCCGCGGAGCGGGAGTTGGGATATCGCCCGGTGAGGACGTACGCCGACTCCCTTGCGGAGACGGTCCATTGGCTCGTCGACCAGCTCGGCGACAGGGACTGGCGGGAGGCGTTCCCGAAGATGGCCGCGACCTATGATCCCAATGTCGATCTCTTCGACTACGCAGCGGAAGACGCCTGGTTGGCGCGACAGGAGGACTGAGTGAGCGAGCAGCACGCCCAGTACACGAAGCTGGTGGGACTGCTGGACGAGCGGGGGGCGGCCTACCGGGTCATCGAACACGAGCCGGAGGGCGCCACGGAGGCGGTGAGCGCGCTGCGCGGGAACACCCTGGAGCAGGCCGCCAAGTGCATCGTGGTGATGGTGAAGACCGGGAAGAAGACGAAGCGGTACGCGCTGGCCGTGGTGCCGGGCGACCGGCGCGTCGACCTCGACGCGCTGAAGGCGTTGCTCGGCGGTACGTACGCCGGCTTCGCGACGCAGGAGGTGGCGGAGCGGCTCTCGGGGAGCGTGAGCGGGACGATCCTGCCGTTCTCGTTCGACCCGGAGCTCGAACTCGTCGTGGATCCCGCACTGTTGGAGCATGAGGAGATCTTCTTCAACGCGGCGCGGCTGGACCGTTCGCTGGCGCTTCGGACGGCGGACTACCGGGAGATCGCCTCGCCTCGGATCGAGACGATCTCCCAATAGGGGCGCGGCAGGGGGATGTTACGGCTTCGGCGTGGCGTGCGGGCCGCACGTCACGTCGGAGGCGTCGAGCTTGCCGGTCAACAGGTAGGCGTCGACGCGGTCGTTGAGGCACGGGTTCGGGATGTTGGTGATGCCGTGCGAACCGGCGTCCTTCTCCGTGACCAGACGCGATCCCTTGAGCCGCTCGTGCAGTTCGAGGGCGCCGGGGTACGGCGTGGCCGCGTCCCGGGTGGCCTGGACGAGCAGCGTGGGCGGCAGGCCCTTGCGGCTCTCGATCTCCAGCGGACGCTGCTGCTTGCTCGACCAGGTCGCGCACGGCAGGTTCATCCAGGCGTTGCCCCAGGTGAAGAAGGGGCTCGTCCGGTGGATGCGGGTGTTGTCCCGGTCCCACTTCGACCAGCTGCGCGGCCACTTGGCGTCCGCGCACTCGACGGCCGTGTAGACGGCGTTGCCGTTCTCCTGGGCGGCGTTGCCGGCCTTGTCCGCCATGTCGGGGCTCGCCGCCTCGATGAGGGGCTTGGGGTCACCGGCGGCGTACTTGCTCCAGTTCGTGGCGACCTCGACCCAGTAGGAGTCGTAGTACGGCGCGTTCTGGAAGTAGGCGTGCAGCTCGGCCGGGCCGACGGTCCCGTCCAGCGGCTGCTTCTTCGCGGTGGCGCGCAGCTTCTCCCACTGGGCGCGGACCTCGCCGTAGGTGTCGCCGAGGTGGAATGCGGCGTCGTTCTTCGCGACCCACGTCATCCAGTCGATCAGGCGCTTCTCGAAGGCGACGTCCTGGTCGAGGTTGACCTCGTACCAGATCTTGTCCGTGCGCGGGTTGACCACGGAGTCGAAGACCATGCGGCGTACGTGTGTCGGGAAGAGGGTGCTGTAGACGGCTCCCAGGTAGGTGCCGTAGGAGACGCCGAGGAAGTTGAGCTTCTTCTCGCCGAGGGCGGCACGGATGACGTCGAGGTCGCGGGCGGTGTTCGGCGTCGTCATGTGCGGCAGCAGCGCGCCGCTGCGCTCCTGGCAGCCGTCCGCGTACTCGGCGGCGAGCTTGCGCTGGACGCGCTTGTCGGCCTCGCTGTCGGGGACCGGGTCCGGCTTGGGTGCCTTCACGAACTTCTGCGGGTCCACGCAGGACACGGGCGCCGAGTGGCCGACGCCGCGCGGCTCGAAGCCCACGAAGTCGTAGGCCTTCGCGGTCTTCTCCCACAGTTTGTTCTTGGTGACGACGCGGCGCGGGAAGCGGAGGCCGGAGGCGCCGGGGCCGCCCGGGTTGTAGAGGAGGGCGCCCTGACGCTCTTCCTTGGTACCGGTGTTGCCTATGCGGTCGACGGCGATCTTTATCCTCTTGCCGTCCGGCTTGGCGTAGTCGAGGGGGACGGTGACCCAGCCGCACTGGATGGGCTTCTCCAGGCCCCAGTCGGCCGGGCAGTCGCGCCACTCGATACCGGCCTTGGCGGCCCGCTGGGCGGCGAGCGCGACACCGCGCGCCTCACGGTCCTTGCCGGACCGGGCGCCCGCGTCGGCGCTCGCCGTGGGCGCGGCCATCGCACCCGCTGTCAGCGTGGCGGCGACAAGGGCGCCCGCGGATCCGAGCACCGCCGTCCGCCTGGTCCCTCGGGTCCGTCTCAAGTGGGCCTCCCGCACGTCGAATTCGAGCAGTTTCGATCAGTACGGGGGATCCTTGCGCCTGCGGGGCCCCTGGCAACAGACACGGCAGGTCTTCTTTACCATTCCGATAAACGGTGTGGCGGGCACGGGTCCCGTTGCTCACCTACAGCGGCCCCGGTCTGATGGCGTGGGCGAGGTCGGTGAGGTCGCTGTGGTGGGTGTGGGCGCGCAGCAGGGCCAGCGCCTGGCTGGTGGTGACGGCGTGGCGGTAGCTGATCATTCCATTGGCCTGGTGGATGACGGCGTCGGCCGGGCAAGAGCCAGGCGGCGGCATCACCCTCGCCGCGGCCGCCCGGGGCCTGCGCGGCCGACATGGACGCCGACGGCCTCGGCGTGACGCTGGTCGTCGCCGGTGAACTGCGCCTCAGGGGCTACGCCACCGACGAGCGCACCCGGCGCATGGAGGACGCCCTGCTCACCACCGGGTAGGGCCCCCGCACCGACGCCTTCGTGCGGCGCACCCCGGTCGAGGAGGCAGACCTGCACCAGGCGCACGGCGGTGGCCGGCCTTCACGCAGGCCGCCGCCGGGCGGCACATACGCTCCGTGAACGCCCTGCCCCTGACCACCGGTCACCTGCGCATCGGCACCATGACCCGTACCGCGCTGCCCCGGCCCGCTCACCGACCGGCACAAGTCCCTGGCGCTCGCCTACGCCCGCGTCCACGCCCTGCTCGTCCTCGACGAAAAGCACCGGCTTCCCCCCGGACGACGCCCTGGCCCGCATGCGCGCCCACGCCTTCCGCCACGAGCAGCCGCTCCACCAGATCGCCGATCACGTCATGACCCATCAATCCCTGGAGTGACCGAACCGGCGCTCTCCCTGCCCGCCCCCTCCCAAGGGCTCGGCCCCGTGCCATCACGCCAGGCCTCCAGGGCCGCGCCGTCGAGGCAGACTATGCCGCACTGCTGCGCGTACTCCAGGGCGGGAGCGGTGAAGTCGCTCGTCGTGACGAGTGCGGCCACGTCGGCCTCGTGGACGGTGAAACAGGTCCCTCCGAAGCGCTGCAGGTCCTGCGAGCCGACCTTGTTCCCGTCGCCGTAACGCTTGCACTGGATGACGACCCGCCGCCCGTCGGGCGTCACGGCTATGACGTCCGCTCCCAAGTCGCAAGCGCCACCGACGACTTCCACGCCCTGGCACGCGTCACGGGCGCACAGGTCCGCGACGGCCTCTTCGAATCCGTCCGGGGCGAGCTCGGCGTAGTCGTACGCGCAGGTGTCGTCCTCGGCGAACGGCGGGTCGAGGACGGCGGTCGCCTCCTCGCCGCCCGGCGGCATGTACGTCGCATCGCTCCGCGCGCCGCGCGCCGCGCCCGCCTCCTCCGCGGCACCGAGGCTGTCGGCGGCCTGCTCCGCGGCTTCCTCAAGCACCTCGGCGGCGCGGCGCGCACACCTGGCGGCGGAGAAGCGGCGCCACCTGGACCGGCACAGCGGCACGGTCGAGAGCGCCACGAGGACGAGCGCGCCTGCCCACAGCGGGCGGCTCTCGACGATGCTCGCCGCGGTGCGGACCAGGAACACCACGAGGCAGAGGATGATCGCGAGCAGAATGAAGAACACGGCGTTCGCGCGCAGGTCGAAACGCCGTTCGCGGGCCACGTGTGGCACCGGGCGCGAGGGCACGGTCATTCGGACCCTTCCGGAGGAGGACTACGAAGATCACTTGTCTACGCGTGCCCTGGATCCAGGTCCTCAAAAGACCGCGCGCTCAGGTCGGCTCGGTCAGATCCACGTCGGCGTGAAACATGTTGTGGTCCGAGTACCGCGTGAGATGCACACCGTGTCCGGCCGGGGCGATGTCCCGCAGGAAGATGTAGTCGAACTTGCTGTACCAGTCGGTCGTCACCTCGCAGGTGCCGGTGGCCCGGGAACGGCACTCAGGGTCGGCGTCCGCGGCCACCGCCCACATCTCGGCGAGTTCCGGGGCGTCCGGCTCGGCGTTGAAGTCGCCGAGAACGATCGCGCGGTCGTGTCGCGCGACGGCCGCGGCGAGTACGTCGGTCTGTTCCGCGCGGACCGATTCCTGGCGTCGTTGGGCGAGGTGCGTGTTGAAGACCCGAGTGGGCCGGCCGTCCACGGTGGTGGTGACCGCCATGTACCCGCGGTCCTCGGATCCGCCGTCGGGGTACTCCACGTTCACGTGGTCCGTCATCGGTGCCGCCGAGAGGATGGCCTGCCCGAAGCCCCCCGGACGCCACGGCAGCCCTCCGCAGCGGCTCCAACTGCGGAGCACGGACCCGTACTCGACCTGGTAGACGAGTCCGTACTGGTACTCCAGATGGTCCCGGATCCTCTCGACGTCCCGCACACATGCTTCTTGCAGGCCGATGACCTGGGGCGCGTACATGGCGATGTCCGCCGCCCGGCCGATGTTCTGTCCGCTCTCGTTGCAGGGATTGCAGATGTTCCATGTCATGACCCGGTTCGGTACGACATCTTCGGGGGCGCCGGCGGGCAGCGGCCTGGCGAAGAGGGTGCCCTTGGGCGCACTGGGGCCGACGAGCGTCATGCAGACCACGATCATGGCACCCGCGAGCAACCGCACGCCTGTTCCGCTCACCATCGCCTCCTCGGAGTGGAGACACATCGCATCACATGGTGTCTCCTCGCATGAGGCTAATGGGACGGGTGTCAGGCACGGCGGCGCCCCCCTCGGTGACGTCCGATTCCCCCGAATCCGATACGCCGTGGCCAGTGATCGGCACAATGTGAAGGCGCCGAGCTTCACCGAGTTCGCGCTTGACGGCGATGGAGAGAGGCACTTTTTCAGTGGGCAGTGAACCAGCGGACCTCCACGACATAGACACGTCCCTTCCGCACAGCGCACGTGTCTGGAACTACTGGCTGGGCGGCAAGGACCATTACGAATCCGACCAGAAGGCCGGTGACGCCTACAAGGAGAAGTTTCCGCTGATCGTCCCGATGGCCCGGGAGTCACGCGACGTGCTGCGCCGCTCGGTGACCTGGATGGCGCGGGAAGGTGTCAACCAGTTCCTGGACGTGGGTGCCGGGCTGCCCACGGCCAACAACACCCACGAGATCGCTCAGCGCATAGCGCCGGACAGCCGGGTGGTCTACGTGGACCACGACCCGATCGTCCTCATGCACGTCGACACGCTCCTGCACAGCACCCCTGAAGGCGCGACCGACTATGTGCTGGCGGACATGCGGGACACCGACACGATCCTTCGCGGCGCGGCCAGAACGCTGGACATGTCCCGGCCCGTCGGTCTCGTCATCAATGACGTGCTGGGCCATATCGACCCCTGGGAAGACGTTCTGACCCTGGTGCGTGGTCTGGTCTCCGGTCTTCCCTCGGGCAGCTACGTCTCACTGACCCACGCCGACGCCGACGACGAACTGCACCGCAGCGTGCAGGAGGAGTACAACAACTCCGGCGCCATTCCCTACATTCTGCGCGGCCCGGAGCAGACGGTCTCCCTTTTCGACGGCCTTGAGCTCGTCGACCCCGGTTTCGTCCCGTGGCCGAAGTGGAAGCCGGACGCGGCCATGCCCGGTTCACTGACCATGCGGGCCGGATGGGTCGGTGTGGCACGGGTGCCGTGACGTCACCCGCACAGATCGCGCAGGGCCTCGTCCAGCGTGCGGCGTACCCGCAGGGCGTCCGGGGCGACGGCGGTGACCAGGACACCGGGTCCAGCCAGCGGCGTGAGCGCCGCCCACTCCCCCAGCGGCGCGGCCCGCGGGGCACCCTGCTCGAACTCCGGTCGTACGACGAGCAGTTGGCCTACGGCGCGGTGCCCCCCGAGGACCGCGGCGCCGTCCCAGCCGCCGGGGGCTCCGGGGCCGCACGACAGTTCCTGGTCGAGCAGCAGAGTGCCCGCCCGGCGCACGGTGAGGCGGCTGGTCAGGCGACCGGAGTCCTCGCCGGTGCGGCCGAGGACCTGCTCCTCGCGCAGCACCAGGCGGGCCCCCGCGGCGAGATCCGCACGCGTCGTGACCCGCAGGTCGCTGTCGCGTACGGAGATCAACTGCTCCGGCAGCCAGCGCAGTTCGGCGCCCTCGGCCACGGTGAGGCGTACGTCGTAGTGCGCCGGCTCCTTGGTCTGGCCCGGCAGTGCCAGGGTCGCCGCGGCCGTGGCGATGTGCAGCGATGCCCCTGCCCGCGCGGTGGCCTCGACGGTGAGGTGGTCACCGCCGAGGGGGCCGCTCATCGCGCCGACCAGTGTGACGCGCGCCGCGGGGCCGGTCGAGCGGGTGCGGCGCAGGGCGAGCGGGCCCTCGCCGTCGAGCACGGGCAGGGCGGTGCCGCCACGGCCGTCCGCGCGCGCCTCGACGCGGGCGGTGGCCCGCAGGCCGGCGCCGCCCTGCCACTCCTTGCCGCCCCGCAGGGCTTGCGTGTCGCCCTGCGGGGCGAGGTCGACCGTCACGCCGACGCGGTCCATGCGGCGTACTGCTCACGCACCCAGGCGGCGACCGGACCGACGCCCTCCGCGGAACGCAACGACTGGAAGATCACCGGGAGTTCGGCGCGCTGCGCCTTGGCGTCCGCGGCCATCCTGGCCAGGTCGGAGCCGACGTACGGGGCGAGGTCGGTCTTGTTGACGACGAGGAGGTCGGCCGTGGTGACGCCGGGACCGCCCTTGCGCGGGATGTCGTCACCGCCCGCGACGTCGATGACGAAGATCTGCGCGTCGACGAGCCCCTTGGAGAAGGTGGCGGTGAGGTTGTCACCGCCGGACTCGACGAGGATCAGGTCGAGCGGCCCGACCTCGTCCTCCAGGTCCTCCACGGCTTCCAGGTTGGCGGAGATGTCGTCCCGGATCGCGGTGTGCGGGCAGGCCCCGGTCTCCACGGCGGTGATCCGCTCGGGCGGCAGCACGGCCTCGCGGAGCAGGAACTCCGCGTCCTCGCGGGTGTAGATGTCGTTGGTGACGACGGCCAGGGACAGCTGGTCGCGCAGCGCGTGGCAGAGGGCGGCGACGGTCGCGGTCTTACCGGACCCGACGGGCCCACCGAGCCCGATACGCAGCGCGCGCCGGCGCCCGTCGGGGCGGTGCGCGTCGGCGGAGACGGCGGCGGGGCCGGCGTGGGAGTGGTCGAGGTGCATGGTGCTGCTCCTTCGCGGTGGTAGTGCAAGTCGTGCGTGTGGTGTGCGTACAGGGCGCGCTCCGGGCTTCTCGGACCCCGGCTGCCGGCGTGTCGCGGCTACGACGCGAAGAGCCGTACCGGCCAGGCCGCATGCGCCTCCGCTCCGATCTCCAGGAGTGGAGCCGACGCCGCGGGCAGCGCGTCGACGCCCTCGGCGGCGGCGCGGTCCGCCGCCTCGGCCGCGGCCCGCGCGACCCGGTCGAGATCAGGGGCGAGCCGCGCCAGGACCGCCGTGGCGTCGAAGGGGTCGAGGCTCAGGAGCCGGACCGTGGCGGTCGCCGGGCCGCTGACTGCTTCGTACGCCGAGCAGTACGCGGCGTCGTCGGGCCCGAGGCCGGCGGCGCGGGCGGTGAGTCCAAGGACGACCGGCTGATGGGCCCCCTTGGGGAACCGCCTGGCCAGCACGTCGAGTTCGGGGTGTGGCCAGGTGGCGCGGGCGGCCCGCATCATCTGCCGCCCGAGCCGCCGCGCCGCTGCGCGCAGGGCTGGCGAGGGGGTGCGTGCGTCGGCCGCCTCGTCCAGGGCGGCCGGATCCACGCCGAGTGCGGCGGCCGCCGCGAGGGCCGCCGTCACCAGGCCGCTGGTGTGGAGCCGCCCTCGACAGAAGGCCTCCAGGCTCTCGGCCCCGGTGATCCGGCCCGCCTTGACGGCCGCTTCGGCGCCACCGGAGTGCGCGTGCCCACCGGCGGGGAAACGGCCGTCGGCCAGGACGAGGAGTGCTGCGCGTGACATGTGATCGTCGCCAGAGTCCGTCGGGGCCGTCAGAAGAGGAAGTACCGCTGGGCGAGTGGCAGTTCAGCGGCGGGTGACGGCTCGACCAGTTCACCGTCGATGGTGACGGCGAAGCTGTCGGGGGCGACCTCCACGCGGGGCAGCGCGTCGTTCTCGCGCATGTCCGCCTTGGAGCGGCCGCGCGTGGAGCGGATGGCCAGGAACTGCTTGTCCAGGCCGAGGCGCTCCACGAGCCCGTCGTCCAGCGCTGACTGGGTCACGAAGTTGACCGAGTTCAGCCCCGGAGCCCTGCCGTGCGCCCCGTACATGCGGCGCGGCAGGACCGGCTGCGGGGTCGGGATGGAGGCGTTGGCGTCGCCCATCTGCGCGTAGGCGATCTGTCCGCCCTTGAGGACGGTCTGGGGCTTGACGCCGAAGAACGCCGGGTCCCACAGCACGAGGTCGGCGAGTTTCCCGGACTCGACCGAGCCGAGCTCGTGGTCGATGCCCTGTGCGACGGCCGGGTTGATCGTGTACTTGGCGACATAGCGACGCGCACGGCGGTTGTCGGCGCGGGTGTCCCCCGGCAGGAAGCCGCGGCGCCGCTTCATCACGTGCGCGGTCTGCCAGGTACGCATGATGACCTCGCCGATGCGTCCCATGGCCTGCGAGTCCGAGGACATGATCGAGATGGCGCCGAGGTCGTGGAGGATGTCCTCCGCGCCGATCGTCGTGGGCCGGATACGTGACTCGGCGAAGGCCAGGTCCTCGGGGACGGCCGGGTTGAGGTGGTGACAGACCATCAGCATGTCGAGGTGTTCCTCGACGGTGTTGACCGTGTGCGGCCGGGTCGGGTTCGTGGAGCTCGGCAGCATGTTCGGCAGTGACACCGCGGTGATCATGTCCGGGGCGTGTCCGCCGCCCGCGCCCTCGACGTGGAAGGCGTGCAGGGTGCGCCCGGCGACGGCGTCGAACGTGGCGTCGACGAAGCCCGCTTCGTTGAGGGTGTCGGAGTGGACGGCGAGTTGGGCGCCGGTCTCCTCGCACACGTTCAGACAGGCGTCGATGGTGGCGGGCGTCGCGCCCCAGTCCTCGTGGATCTTGAAGCTGACGGCGCCGGCGCGGAGCTGGGCGTGCATCGACTCGGCGGAGACGGTGTTGCCCTTGCCGAGGAAGCCGATGTTGACGGGGCTGGACTCCATGGCCGCGAACATCCGCGCCAGGTGCCAGGCCCCCGGCGTGATCGTGGTCGCCTTGCTGCCCTCGGCGGGGCCCGTGCCGCCGCCGAAGAGGGTGGTGACACCGGAGGCGAGCGCCTCGTCGACGATGGTCGGCGAGATGAAGTGGATGTGGGTGTCGATGCCGCCCGCGGTGAGGATCTTGCCGTTGCCCGCGATGACCTCGGTCTCCGGGCCGATGACGAGATCGGGGTGAACCCCGTCCATGGTGTCCGGGTTGCCGGACTTGCCGATGCCGGTGATGCGGCCGTCGCGGATGCCGACGTCGGCCTTGACGATCCCCCAGTGGTCGATGATCACCGCGCCCGTGATGACGGTGTCCGGGGCTCCTTCGGCGCGTGTGGTGCGGGACTGGCCCATCGACTCGCGGATGACCTTGCCGCCGCCGAACACCGACTCGTCGCCGGAGCGGCCGGGACCGCCGGAGCGGTCCTCCTCGATCTCGATCAGGAGATCGGTGTCGGCGAGCCGGATCCTGTCACCGGTCGTGGGGCCGAACAGGTCGGCGTACGCGGCACGGGACAGCTCAGGCATCGAGGGCACCTCCGGTCTCGCCGCGCAGGCCGGGCACGACGCGCTTGCCGGCCAGCGGGACGAGTTCGACGTCGACGGGGATTCCGGGCTCGAAGCGCACGGCGGTTCCGGCGGCGATGTTGAGCCGCTTTCCGTGCGCGGCGCCGCGGTCGAAGTCCAGGCCCGGGTTGGCCTCGGCGAAGTGGTAGTGGGAGCCGACCTGGACGGGACGGTCGGCGGCGTTGAGGACGGTGAGGCGGGTGACCTCGCGGCCCTCGTTGAAGGGAACGGGCTCGTCGGCGAAGAGGATCTCCCCGGGGACGGGCCCCTGACCTGTGCCGTGCGTGGCGGCATGCATGAGGCGCGTGACTCCCGTCAGACGATCGGGTCGTGGACGGTGACGAGCTTCGTGCCGTCAGGGAAGGTGGCCTCGACCTGGACGTCGTGGATCATCTCCGGGATGCCCGCCATGACATCGTCCCGGGTGAGCACCTTCCGCCCCGACGACATCAGCTCGGCGACGGTGCGGCCGTCCCGGGCGCCTTCCAGGATGTGGGAGGTGATGAGGGCGATCGCCTCGGGGTGGTTGAGCAGCAGTCCCCGCGCCCTTCGCTTCTCGGCCACGTCCGCGGCCACGTGGATGAGCAGTCTCTCCTGCTCGTGCGGGGTCAGTTGCACGCGTCCCACCTCACAGTCCTCGCTCCGAACCGTGCGGGGTCCGGCTGCCGCGGCCACCGCGACGGATATAGATGTAACACACAGCGAGTACGCGTGATCTTGCGCACCCCCGGTTACGAAAACCCCTGGTGGCGTGGCACGGGAGGGTAGTTGGGAGGAGTTTCAACGAGGTTAACCAGCCGTTGACCGGCCCATGACCGTCAGCTGGGCTCCGCCATACCGAGCAATGCTCCGAGGCCCTCCCGCAGCGCCTCGACGCGCACCCCTTCGAAGAGGGCGTACTGCGCGGCGAATCCCTGCACCACGGCGATCATCGTGCGGGCGACGTGGTCGGCGGGCACGTCCGCGCGCATCATGCCCGCCTCCTGGTAGGCCTCGACGACCTTCACCCAGGCGGCGCGCACATCCGCGTAGATCCGGGCCATGAGGGCCGCCAGTTCGTCGTTGCGGAGTGTCTCCGTCCAGACCTGGACCATCAGCCGGGGGAAGTACGAGGTCCCCTCCACCCGCATACCGGGCCTCAGGTCGAGGACCTGCGCCACCACGCGGCCCAGCAGGACGTCCGGCGGGGGCGGCGGACTCTGCCGGGCGACGACATCGAAGATGCCTTTGATGTCCGTGAGCACCTCGGAGACGATCGCGGTGATCAGCTCGTCCTTGCCGGCGAAGTAGCGGTAGACGGCGCCCGCCGAGAGGCCCACTTCCTTCAGGACGTCCTGCATCGACGTGGCGTGGAAGCCGTTGCGCGCGAAGCAGAGGGCGGCGCCGTCGAGAATCTGCCGCCGTCGGGCATCGAGGTGTTCCTGGGATACGCGAGCCATGCGCCCAACGTAAAACGAACATTCCTTCTTGACAACCGCACGCACCGGCAGGACAGTGGCCTCAAAGTAAAACGAACGATCCTTCTCTTTGAATCCCTGTCTCTGAATGGGAGGAAGCCTCATGTCCACGCCACCGCCACCCGACAGCCGCTCCGGGCAAGGCCCGCGCATCGCGGTGGTGGCCGTCCTGGTCCCCGCACTCGTCGCGCTCGCGCTCTGGGCCTTCGCCTGGCCCGCCGCACGTACCGCCCCACGCGATCTGCCCCTCGGCGTCGCCGGGCCGGCCGCCGCGGCGGAGCCGGTCGCACAACGGCTCGAGCAGCGCGAGGGCGCGTTCGAGGTGCATCGTTACGCGGATGAGGCCGCCGCCCGGTCCGCGATCGAGGGACGGACCGTGTACGGCGCGGTCGTCGCCACGCCCGAGGGCCCCAAGCTGCTGACCGCGACGGCCGCGAGCCCGGTCGTCGCCCAGCTCCTGGAGCAGGCGGTGCGGGAACAGGCACCCGAGGGCACGCAGGTGCCAACGGTCGACGTGGTGCCCGCCCCCGCGGCCGACCCGAGGGGCTCGGCTCTCGGGTCGAGCGTGCTGCCGCTGGCGATCGCCGGGGTCGCCGCCGGCGCGCTCGTCACACTGGGCGGACTGCGCGGGCTCCGCGCGGCGGGGGCACTGGTCCTGGCCGCCGGGCTCGTCGGCGTCGTCGCGGCCGCGCTCACCCACAGCTGGCTGGGTGTCCTCACCGGCAACTGGTGGGCGGAAGCAGGGGCGTTGGGGCTCTCCACCCTCGCGGTGAGCGCCACGGTCGCCGGGATCGGAGCGCTGCTCGGCCCGGCGGGCATCGGGGTCGGCGCCCTGCTGATGGTGCTCCTCGGCAACCCCTTCTCCGGCGTGACCTCCGCACCACGGCTGCTGCCCGAACCGATCGGCGTCATCGGGCAGTTGCTGCCGCCCGGGGCCGGGGGCACCCTGCTGCGCTCGGTGTCCTTCTTCGACGGCGCCCAAGCCGCCGCACCGGCCTTGACCCTCGGCATCTGGACCGTGCTCGGCCTCACCGGCGTCCTGCTCGGCGCGCGGCGCGGGCGGCGCGCACCGGCCCCGGAGGAACCCTCGGCCGTACGGGATGCCGCACCGGTGGGCTGAGCCGGCACCGGACCTGCGTCTGCCCCAACGGCGGTCCGGTTACGTCACGTTGGGCCCTCGGTGCTCCGCCGCGATGCCGAACCGCCGGTGCTCCGACCCCGTACCGGCGGGCGGCGCGGAACCGATCGAGGTCACGGTGCTGACCGTGCGCTCCTCCGGGGTCTCCACGGCTTCGGCGAGCGCTTCGAGGCGCTCCAGATCAGCGGCGGAGACCAGCGCCACGAGCGGCTTGCCGTGGCGCGTGACGACGACCCGCTCGCCGCCGTAGACGACGCGGTTGATCAGCTCGGCGAGCTCTGCCCGGGCTTGCGTCACCGGAATCTCGTAGGCCATGCCGTCCAGCTTAGTAGCTGCTCCGCAGAGTGAGCCGTGGATCGCAGCCGCCCGGACGCATCGCCGCGGAACCGTTCGCGCCCCTTCCTGGCGGGCAGAATCGGTGCATGTCTGGTGCCGGGACAGAACTGCCGGCGGCCTGGCGACTGCCCGTCGCGTTGGCGTGGGAGGCGTTCGGGGCGGGCAGCCGGCCGATCGGAGCGGCGTTGCTCGACGCTGATGGCGCGGTGGTGGCCTGCGGGCGCAACCGCAGCCAGGAGGCAGCCGCCCCGCCCGGGCAGCTCGCCGGGGCGGCCATCGCGCACGCGGAGACCAACGTACTGGCGCAGCTGCGGTCCCGGCGCCGGTATGGGGACCACCGCCTCTTCACCACCCTGGAGCCGCGCCTGCTCTGTAGTGGTGACGACGGTCCGCTCGGATTGGCGCGGCGCTGCCTGGATACGCCCGGCTTCACCGAAGCCGAGACGGTGGAGGCCGCCTATCGGCTCGCCCTGCCACGGATCGCGGAGGCCGGGTCTTGACGTCGGGGCCGGGGCCGGGGCCGGGCAGGGCCGGTTCCGCGCGCGCCGCTCCTCAGGCGTCGAAGCGGAGGCGCGACGCCTCGATGTGACCGAGGTGGCGGTGGGTCCACTCGCACATGCCGTCGACCGTGGCGCGCAGGCCCCGGCCGGCCTCGGTGAGGGTGTACTCGACGCGCGGCGGCACGGTGGGGTGCACCTTCCGCTCGACCAGGCCGTTGCGCTCCAGCATGCGCAGGTTCTGCGTGAGCATCTTGTGGCTGATGCCCTCGACCCCGTCCCGCAGCGCACTGAAGCGCAAGGTCTCGTCACCGAGCGTCTCGATGATCAGGAGCGCCCACTTGTTGGCGACGTCCGAGAAGATCTCCCGGGCCAGCGAGTCCGCGCGCCTGAGGTCCGCGTCCTCGGGCAGCCCTTGGAGCAGTTGTTTGGTCACCATCAGGTTCCCCAGTCACCGAAAAGTGCGTTCTTCCAGGTCAGGGGCCACTCTCCTACAGTTCCCGAGTAACCACAAGAGAGCACCTCGGGAGGGCGAACACCGTGACCAGCCTCAACGTCTTCAACCACGACATCCCGGCCGAGAGCGACTTCGGATACGCACAGGCGATCAGGTCCGGCGAACTGATCCACGTCTCCGGACAGCTCGCGTTCGACGAGACGGGCACCTTCGTGCACGCGGGCGATTTCAGTGCCCAGCTCCAGCAGACCTACACCAACCTGGACAAGGTCCTCGACCACTACGGCGCCACCCGGAACCAGGTGGTCTCACAGAACTTGTACGTGGTGAACCTGCGGCAGAACGCCGCGGCGACGGCGGAGGGCAACCTGGCGTACTTCGGCGACCACCGCCCCACCGCCACGGTCCTCGGCGTCACCGAACTGACCCTCCCCGGTCAGGCCATCGAGATCAGCTTCGTCGTCGACAGAAGGCTGCCTTGCTGAGCGCCCCCAAAGGAAACGTACGTCCTGTACATTTTTTGGAGAGCCGGACCCTCCGCCGCCCCCTAGCAAGAGAGGCCCGCCATGCGCCGTCCGTCAGCACGTCATGTCCTGCCCGAGTTCACCGAGCGCACCAGTTCGGGGACGCGGACCCTGGATCCGTACTCGCGGCTTCTCGAAGAGCGGATCGTCTTTCTCGGCGCCCCCGTCGACGACACGTCGGCGAACGACGTGATGGCACAGTTCACGCACCTCGAGTACGCGGCGCCCGACCGCGACATCTCGCTGTACATCAACTCCCCCGGCGGCTCGTTCAGCGCGATGACCGCCATCTACGACACGATGCGGTTCGTCAGCTGTGACGTGGAGACGGTCTGCCTCGGGCAGGCCGCCTCGGCCGCCGCCGTCCTGCTGGCGGCCGGCACGCCCGGCAAGCGGCACGCGCTGCCGGGGGCGCGGATACTGATCCACCAGCCCTCCTTCTCCGAGCCGATCCAGGGGCAGGCCAGTGATCTGGCGATCCAGGCCGACGAGATCCTGCGGACCCGACGGCTCCTCGAAGAACTCCTCGCGCGGCACACGGGACAGAGCCAGAAGCGGATCGCCGCGGACATCGAGCGGGACAAGATCCTCGACGCCCCGGCCGCCGTGGAGTACGGGCTCGTGGACCGGATCGTCCAGAGCCGCAAGACCTCGCTCGGCGCGCGCGGGGCGAGGTGACCCGCGGATGCTGCCACCCGAGCTGCCGCCACTGCCCGCGCTGACCCGCGCCGAGGCCGAGTTGATCGACCGTTACCTCGAAGTCGTCGACCTGGTCGGCCGGATCAACCCCGCTCGCGCCGAGCACACCTACGGCGGACTGCGTGCCGCCCAGGCCCTGGTCGGCCGGGCGACGGCCCTGCGGGACGCGCTGGCCCTCATGCACCGGCGCGGCGAGAGCGAGGTGCACGCCGCCACGCTCGCCCGGGCCCTGCGCGTCCTTGACGGCGAGCGGCGGACCGGACGGGTGGGCGTGCCGCCGTCGGCAAGCCGGTGAGCCGGTGGCCCCCCCCCCAGCGGCCGCTGAAGCACGGGCTCCGCTCACCGGAACGTCTGGATCCGCTGTGCGACCGACCAGATGGGCTACCTCAGTTGGCGTAGCAGGGGCTCCTTAATCACGCGTTCGAGAGTCGCACCGGATACGTACGGCGAAGGCGGAATGGGACGTTCCGGTGCTGGTCGAGCCATCGCCAGACGGGGCATTGGGAGTCGAATTCGGCAGCGTCCACCCGAACAGGTCAGTCGTGAGGAGCCTCACAAAACGTCGTTTCGACTCGGTTTTCGAGTGGTTTTCGGGTCAAGATCCCTTCCGACGACAAGACCCCGCCACAGCGGCGGGGCGATCCGGGCGGACGCCGAGTCCTGCCGCCGCCCGGTTGACCGGTCGACATCGGTGCACCGGCAGGAGTGGAGGACCCAAGCAAGGCGGGCCCGTCCGGGAAGTCCGGACGACGCCCTTGGGGTGAAGCCGCAGAGCATGACGCGGCCGGGCATCTTCGCCTGCCCGAACCCGACAGGTCATCCTTCACAGGCGGCTGACGAAGGGTTACGCATGACCGCGCTGAATCACGTTCCGTCGCTGCTCGGCAGGACCGGGGCCGTCTCGGCCCTCACCCTCGCCGTTGTGGGCGGCACCGTCGTGGCCCCCGGGCTCACGTCGGAAGCCGAGGCAGCCACCCACGGAACGAAAGCGCTCAAGATCGCGGCGTCCAAGAAGGGCTCTCCCTACAGCTACGGAGCGGTTGGGCCCAACCGCTTCGACTGCTCGGGCCTGACGCTGTACTCGTTCAAGCGCACGGGCAAGAAGCTGCCGCGCACCGCCGCCGCGCAGTACAACAAGACGCGGCACATCTCGAAGTCCCAGCGGACCCGGGGCGACCTGGTGTTCTTCCACTCGGGCCGGAACGTCTACCACGTCGGGATCTACGCGGGTAACGGCCGCATCTGGCACGCACCGAAGAGGGGGACCGTGGTACGCCTGGACAAGATCTGGACCAAGAGCGTCTGGTACGGCCGGGTCCGCTGACCCGTCCCTCACGCCCGGCCGGACGCGGGGGTCCGTGGACCCGCACGCCGCGTCCGGCCGGAGCCGGGCCGCGCGGCGGGTGCGCGGCGTCAGCGGTGCCCCTGCTGGACCGGCGCCGTCCAGGGCAGGGCGATCCATACGGTCTTGCCGCCCTCCGCCGTGGGGCTGACGGATAGCTTGCCGCCGCATTCGGCGGTCAGCCAGCGGATGATGACCATGCCGCGGCCGTTGTCCTGCTGGACGGCGGCCGGCAGCCGCCTCGGATAGCGCGGGTGACTGTCGGTGACACCGATCCGCAGCTGCTCGTCCCGGTCGAGCTCGACGTCCACCGTGAAGGTGGGCGACTGCCCTCTGGTGTGCTGCACGGCGTTGGTGGCGAGTTCGGAGACGATGAGTCTGATCGTGTCCGCCACCTCGGCCTCGCCCGGCAGGCCCCATTCCGTGAGTACGTTCGCCACGTACGCGCGGGCGGCCGGGACCGAGGCGGGATCGCTCGGCAGAGTGACGGATGCTTCCTGGTGATCTGCCATGGCGACGCTGTCCCTTTCCCACCGGGGTCGGTCTCCGACTCGGAGCGGATGACTCGAGGACGGCCCCGGACTGGTGCTTCGCGCCAGCCTCCCATTCCTTTGCCGGTCACGGGTGGCGATCCACCGAGATGTGCATATATCTGTCGCTCGAAGCGGTGAACTCTGCCAGGACCGACCGTATTTGGGCGCGGGGACGCCACTTCCTCTACTGTCGCCTCTGTCCCCCCGCTCTGCCGCCGGGATGCCCGACGGCTCGGTCCGGAAGGAGACGGACATGCAGTACGGCCCCGCGGTGCGCCGCCGCCGGCTCGGCGCCGAACTGCGCGCGCTGCGCGGCCTCGCGGGACTCACCAGCAGCCAGGCCGCCGCGAAGGTCGGCTGGCACCAGTCGAAGGTGAGCCGGATCGAGACGGGCCGCAGCGGTGTGAAGGCCACGGACGTGCGCCTCCTGCTCGACGCGTACGAGGTGAAGGACGCCCACCTCAGCGAGTTGCTCGTGGCCCTGGCGGGCGCCGACGACACCGGCGCCTCGGGGCGTCACCACTGGTGGAAGGCGTACCGCGACCTGCTGCCCGCCGCCTATCGCGACTTCATCAGCCTGGAGGCGCAGGCGAGTTGGGTACGCACCCTGGAGACCTCGGTGGTCCCGGGGCTGCTCCAGACCCCCGACTACGCGCGCGCCGTCACACGGGCCGCGCTCGGCGGGCTGCCCGACGAGCAGGTGGACGCGCTGGTGGAGGTGCGTCTGGCCCGTCAGGACGTGCTGCGCGCGGAGCCTCCGGTGCGGCTGAGCGTGGTCCTGGACGAGGCGGTTTTGCGCCGTTCGGTGGGCGGACCGCGGGTCTTCGCACATCAGCTCGCACGGTTACAGGAGGTGGCGCAGTTGCCACAGGTGCGACTTCAGGTGCTGCCGTTCTCCTCCGGAGAGCATGTGGGCCTCATCGGGCCTTTCGTTATTTTCTCATTTCCGAACATTGCTGATCTGGATGTGGTTGTTCTCGACCACTTGACGAGTAGCCTCTATCTCGAACGGAAAGAAGACCTCCAGGCATACGTGGAGGCCTTCAACTCCCTTCAGGAACAGGCGCTTTCACCCGAGGACTCAGAGGATTTCATCGCCGGGCTAAGCGACGGCGCGTAAGGAGGCACCATGACCGCACTGCCTCGGTACGTACCTTCCAGCACCACCCTTCAGGGTGCGCGGTGGCAGCGCAGCAGCCGCAGCAACGGAA
Organism: Streptomyces sp. 135; assembly: GCF_020026305.1. Classification (NCBI taxonomy): domain Bacteria; kingdom Bacillati; phylum Actinomycetota; class Actinomycetes; order Kitasatosporales; family Streptomycetaceae; genus Streptomyces; species Streptomyces sp. 135. The sequence continues at coordinate 524,506 of NZ_CP075691.1, forward strand.
TGAACAACTGTGTCGAGACGGCCACGCTCGACACGACCACGCACGACCTGCTCCAGTCCCGCGCCGCGGCCCGCCTGCTGGCCGTGCGCGACTCGAAGAACACCGCGGGGCCCGCCCTGCTCTTCTCCCCCGGCCCCTGGGAGACGTTCGTCGACAGCCTCCGCTGACCGCGGGCCTGCCCCCGCCCGGGGCCGGCCCGTCTCATCGGGGTGCGGTGCGGCTGATCACTCGTACGGCATCGGCGATCTGTTCGTCGGTGAGATCCGCGCGGGCGGTCAGCCGCAGCCTCGAAATGCCGTCCGGTACCGACGGCGGCCGGAAGCAGCCGACCGCCAGACCCGCGGCCCGGCACTCCGCGGCCCAGCGCACGGCCGATTCCGGTGCCGGGGCGCGCACGGAGACGACGGCGGCGTCGGGACGTACCGCCGACAGGCCCTCGGCCGTGAGGCGCCGGTGCAGTTCCGCGGCGACCTGGCGGGCCCTGGCGGCCCGTTCGGGCTCGCGGCGCAGCAGCCGCAGGGCCGCTAGCGCGGCGCCCGCCGCGGCGGGCGCGAGCCCCGTGTCGAAGATGAAGGTACGCGCCGCGTTCACCAGGTGGTCGATGACCTTGGCGGGTCCGAGCACGGCGCCGCCCTGGCTGCCGAAGGACTTCGAGAGGGTGAGCGTGACCACCGTGTCGGCGGCCCCCGCGAGGCCCGCGGCGTGTGGTGCGCCCCGGCCGCCGTCACCGAGGACGCCGAGGCCGTGCGCGTCGTCGACGATCAGCCCCGCACCGAACTCCCGGCACACGTCCGCCAGTTCGGCGAGCGGCGCGGCGTCACCGTCCACCGAGAACACCGAGTCGGACACCATGACGGCGGGGCCGTCGTGGGCCTCCAGCGTCTTGCGCACCGCCTCGGGGTCGCTGTGCGGCACCACCTGGGTCACGGCGCGCGCGAGCCGGCAGCCGTCGATCAGCGACGCGTGGTTGCCCGCGTCGGAGACGATCAGCGAGCCGTGCGGGGCGAGCGCGGTGACCGCCGCGAGGTTCGCCGCGTAGCCGGAGGAGAACACGAGCGCCGCCTCGAAGCCGCAGAAATCGGCGAGCTCCCGCTCCAGTTCGGCGTGGAGTTCCGTGGAGCCGGTGACGAGCCGGGAGCCGGTGGCGCCGCCGCCCCACCGCCGGGCCGCCGCGGCGGCACCCTCGGTGACCTCCGGGTGCCGGGTCAGCCCCAGGTAGTCGTTGCTCGCCAGGTCGAGGAGGCCGCCCGCGTCGGCGGCGCGCGGGCGCAGGGTGCGGACGAGGCCGGCGTCGGCGCGCAGCCCGGCCTGCTCGTCGAGCCAGTCGAACGGCGCGCGCGTCGCACCCGTCACGGGGTGGCTGTTTGTAGACATTGCACAGACCCTAGCCGTCCTGCCACCTGGCCAGTATGTGGCAATACCCACACCTCAAACCGCTTCTGTTGTGCGAACTCTCCTTGGCCGGGGAGACTGCCGTACGTAAGGATCAGCGCCATGGATCTCCTGAACACGCTGGTGGACAAGGGGCTTCGGCGCGAGCTGCCGAGCCGTGAAGAGGCGCTGGCCGTGCTGGCCACGTCCGACGACGATCTCCTGGACGTAGTGGCCGCCGCCGGGAAGGTGCGGCGGCAGTGGTTCGGGCGGCGGGTGAAACTCAACTATCTGGTCAACCTCAAGTCGGGCCTGTGCCCGGAGGACTGCTCGTACTGCTCTCAGCGGCTCGGCTCGAAGGCCGAGATCCTCAAGTACACCTGGCTCAAGCCGGACGAGGCCTCGCAGGCCGCGGCGGCCGGTGTCGCGGGCGGCGCCAAGCGGGTCTGCCTGGTGGCCAGCGGCCGTGGGCCGACCGACCGTGACGTGGACCGGGTGGCGCAGACCATCGCGGCGGTCAAGGAGCAGAACGAGGGCGTCGAGGTGTGCGCGTGCCTCGGTCTGCTCTCGGACGGTCAGGCGGAGCGGCTGCGGGGCGCGGGCGCGGACGCGTACAACCACAACCTCAACACCTCCGAGGCGACGTACGCCGACATCACCAAGACGCACACCTACGCCGACCGTGTCGACACGGTGCGCAAGGCGCACGCGGCGGGGCTCTCCGCCTGCTCGGGGCTGATCGCGGGCATGGGCGAGAGCGACGAGGACCTGGTCGACGTGGTCTTCTCGCTGCGCGAGCTCGACCCGGACTCGGTGCCGGTGAACTTCCTGATCCCCTTCGAGGGCACCCCGCTGGCCAAGGAGTGGAACCTCACCCCGCAGCGCTGTCTGCGGATCCTCGCGATGGTCCGTTTCGTCTGCCCTGACGTCGAGGTGCGCATCGCGGGCGGTCGCGAGGTCCATCTGCGTTCGATGCAGCCGCTCGCCCTGAACCTCGCCAACTCGATCTTCCTCGGCGACTACCTCACCAGTGAGGGCCAGGCGGGCAAGGCGGACCTGGAGATGATCGCGGACGCCGGCTTCGAGGTCGAGGGCACGGACCAGGTGACGCTGCCGGAGCACCGGGTGGACGCGGAGTCCGCCGCGGGCTGCGGGTCGCACGAGGGAGGCGGCTGCGGTCCCTGCGGGGCGGACGGGCCCCCGGCGGAGTCCAACGAGGCGCGGACGGACCTGGTGGCGGTACGCCGCCGGGGCGCGGGAACGGACCTCGCGCCCAATGCCTGAGCTTCCCCTGGGCGACCTCCTCGAACTGGATCGTCGCCATGTATGGCACCCCTACGGCCCGATGCCGGGGCGCCAGGAGCCGCTGGTCGTCGAGTCGGCGAGCGGGGTGCGGCTGCGTCTCGCGGGCGGCTCGGACGAGCTGATCGACGGCATGTCGTCATGGTGGTCGGCCATCCACGGCTACAACCATCCGGTGCTGAACGAAGCGGTGCGCGGTCAGCTCGACCGGATGAGCCACGTCATGTTCGGCGGGCTCACCCACGAGCCCGCGGTGGCGCTGGCGAAGCGCCTTGTCGACATGTCTCCCGAGGGTCTTGAGCATGTCTTCCTCACCGACTCGGGCTCGGTGTCGGTCGAGGTCGCGGTGAAGATGTGCCTCCAGCACTGGCGTTCGCTAGGCCGCCCCGAGAAGCGGCGGATGCTGACGTGGCGCGGCGGCTACCACGGCGACACGTGGCAGCCGATGTCCGTGTGCGATCCCGTGGGGGGCATGCATCAGCTGTGGCAGGGGGTGCTGCCGCAGCAGGTGTTCGCGGACGCGCCGCCGGACGCGTACGAGGAGACGTACGCGGATCATCTGCGCGAGCTGATCGAGCGGCACGCGGGTGAACTGGCCGCGGTGATCGTGGAGCCGGTGGTTCAGGGTGCGGGCGGGATGCGGTTCCACTCCCCCGCCTATCTGCATGTGCTCCGCGAGGCGTGCGACGCGCACGACGTGCTCCTGGTGTTCGACGAGATCGCGACGGGCTTCGGCCGTACGGGGGCGCTGTTCGCGGCGGACCACGCGGGGGTCACGCCCGATGTGATGTGCGTCGGCAAGGCGCTGACCGGCGGCTATCTGACGCTGGCGGCGACGCTGTGTACGCCGCGGGTCGCGGACGGCATCTCGCGGGGCGAGGTCCCGGTCCTCGCTCACGGGCCCACGTTCATGGGCAACCCGCTGGCCGCGGCGGTGGCGGGCGCCTCGATCGACCTGCTGCTCGGGCAGGACTGGCAGATGGAGGTCAAGCGCATCGAGACGGGTCTGCGCGAGGGCCTCGCGGAGGCGGCGGCCCTGCCGTCCGTACGGGATGTCCGCGTCCTCGGGGCGATCGGCGTGGTCCAGCTGGACCACCCGGTGGACATGGCCGCGGCGACGCGGGCGGCGGTGCGTGAGGGGGTCTGGCTGCGGCCGTTCCGGGATCTGATCTACACGATGCCGCCGTTCATCACGGGTGACGACGACGTGGCGCGGATCGCGCGCGCGGTGTCCGCGGCGGCGAGGGAGGGCTGACATGACGGTGATCGTGGTGTCCGGGACGGGCACGGAGATCGGCAAGACGGTGACGACGGCCGCGGTGGCCGCGGTGGCCCTGGCGGGCGGGCGCAGCGTCGCCGTGCTCAAGCCGGCGCAGACCGGGGTCGCGCCCGGTGAGCCGGGGGACGCGCAGGAGGTGCGGCGGCTCGCGGGCGAGGGTGTCACCGCGCTCGAACTCGCCCGCTTCCCGGAGCCGCTGGCGCCGGACACCGCGGCGCGGCGGGCCGGGATGACGCCGGTACACCCCTCCGACGTGGCGGACGCCGCCGCGAAGCTGGCCACCGAGCACGATCTGGTGCTCGTCGAGGGGGCGGGCGGGCTGCTCGTCCGCTTCGACGAGGAGGGCGGCACGCTCGCCGACGCGGCGCGGCTCCTGGACGCCCCCGTCCTGCTGGTCGCGTCGGCGGGCCTCGGCACGCTGAACTCGGTGAGGCTCTCGGCGGAGGCACTGCGGGCACGCGGCGTACGCCACCTGGGCGTCACCATCGGCAGCTGGCCGACCACCCCCGACCTGGCCTCACGCTGCAACCTGACGGACCTCCCGAAGGCAGCGGAGGCGGACCTCCTGGGCGCGGTCCCGGAGGGCGCCGGCACGCTGGAGGCCGCCGCGTTCCGCGCCGCGGCCGGGGGCTGGCTCGGTCCAGCGCTGGGCGGAACGTGGGACGCGGGGGTGTTCACTCGGCGGGAGGGGCCGGGGGTGTTCGGGGCCTGAGGTGCGGCGGCCTCGGGGGGCGGAGGGGGGCGTTGGGGTCCTGGTGCGGTGTAGGCGCCGGGGGCGTTGGGGGCCCGAGGCCCGGCGATAGGCACCGGGGGCGTTGAGGTCCCGAGGCGCGAGGCCTTGGGGTCCGGAGCACGGCGTCAGGCACCGGAGGGGTTGCGGGTCCCGAGGCGCTGCGGAAGGCGCCTGGCCGCTGGCGTCTTGAGGCACGGCCGGAGACTCCGGAGGCGTTGAGGCCCCGAAGCACGGCGGGAGACTCCGGAAGGCGTCGGGGCTCCGAAGCACAGCGAAAGAAGCCTGGCCACTGACCTCCCGAGACACAGCGGGAGACACCGGGCCGTTGTGGGGCCCGAGGCGCTACGGAAAGCGCCTGGGCCGCTGGCGTCCTGCGGCAGGGCCGAAGACGGCGAAGGCGTTGGGGCCCGAGGTCCGGCGATAGGCACCGGAGGCGTCAAGGTCCCGCGGTGCGAGGAGGCGCCGCGGGCCTTGGGGGCCCGACGCACGGCGGGAGCACCCGGAGGCGTTGAGGTGCTGAAGCACGGCGTCAGGCGCCGGAGGGGCTGGGATCCCGAGCCGCCGCGGAAAGCCCCTGGCCCGCCGGTGGCCCGCGGCTCCTTGCGGTGGCCCGAGGCCGGCGGTGCGCGGGGGCCGGCCCGCCTCGTGCCGTCCCCGCCGGCGGGTTCCGAATCCGCCGGGAGACTCGGGGCCCCGGTCGGAGGGGAATGCCGCCCACCGGGGCACCATTGCGGTATCCGCTCACCTCTCCGAGGAGGGACCCGTGCCCCGACCGTCACGCCTGCCGAAGTCCCGCGACGCCGTGCACCACCCCGTCTTCGCCCGCTTCTACGCACGCCAGAGCGTGGCCGCCGAGCCCGTCATCTCCGGCCACCGCAAGGACCTCCTCGCCGGGCTCTCCGGCCGGGTGATCGAGGTGGGCGCGGGCAACGGGCTGAACTTCGCGCACTACCCGGGTGCGGTCAGTGAAGTCGTGGCGATCGAACCGGAGCGCCTGCTGCGGAAGTTGGCCCTGTCCGCCGCCCTGCGCACAGAAGTCCCCGTCGACGTGGTGCCGGGCACCGCCGAGGCCCTGCCCGTCAAGAGCGAGGCGTTCGACGCGGCCGTCGCCTCGCTCGTCCTGTGCAGTGTGCGCGACGTGCCACGGGCGCTGCGCGAGCTGCGCCGGGTCCTGCGACCCGGCGGTGAACTCCGCTTCTTCGAGCACGGCCGGGCCCCGGGCCCGCTGATGTCCGCCACGCAGCGCGTACTGGACCGCACGGTGTGGCCGCCGCTGTTCGGCGGCTGCCACGTCGCGCGGGACACACTGGGCGCGCTGCGCGAGGTCGGCTTCGAACTCGGCGCGTACCGCCGGATCCTGGTGCCCGCGAAGGGGCCGCGCCTGCCCACCTCGTACTGTGTGATCGGTACGGCACGCCGCCCGGACGCCCCGTGACGCCCGGGAGGCGTGGGTCTGTGGTCAGATCGCCTGGGTCAAGTTGACGGCATTGCCGTCGGGGTCCCTGATGTGGGCGACGCGCTGCCCCCACGGCATGTCGTTCGGCTCGCCCAGCACCGTCCCGCCCAGCGGCTCGACGCGCCCCAGCACGTCGTCGACGGCGTCCACCGCCACGCTCAGCAGCACCCGCCCGGGCGGGCCCGTCTCGATCGCGGGGTTCGCGGCGATGCCGAACCCCCCGTCGCCGACCCGCAGTTCCACGAAGAAGACCGCGCCGTCCTGTGGGTACCGCTCCGTCACTTCGGCTCCGAGTAGGTCGCCGTAGAAGGCCTGGAGGCGGTCGACGTCGGGAGTGATGACGATCGGCTGGACGGCGGCGGGCATGGGATCTCCTCCGGTTGCCGGTGACGGGGCGGGTCCGGGCTTCGGCACGCACCCCGGCCGGGTACCTTGCTGGTCACCCCTTATGACCGCCCTCAGGTCCAGAACTCATCGCCCAGGACCCATCGTCCGCAAGTCATCGTCCAGAATTCATCGCCCGATACTCCCGCGACCGCGCCTCCTCACAGGCTCCACTCACGCAGCCGCTCGGCGATCGCCTCCACGCTCGCACCCCCGTCCTTCACCAGCCGCGCCAGGTCACGCACCTGTTCGGGCGAGGTGACCACCTTCATGCCGCTGGCGACGAGATAGGCGTACGCGACGGAGGCGGCGAAGAGGGCGTTGGAACGTTCCAGCGCGGGCAGGTGCAGCAGCAGTTGCAGGAGCGCCGCGGCCCGGTCGTGCGGGGTCTCGTAGACGGGCATGCCGAATATCTCCGCCTCGTGCCGGCTGATGGCGGCGACGAGCGCTCCCCAGTCGGTGACCTGGGGGTCTCCGGGCGTCTTGTGTTCGGCGATCATCAGGAGCCAGGCAAGATCGATTCTCAGGTCCAACGGCTCAACGACGACCTTCACCGAGCGGCAGCGCCGCCTCGCGGAGCGGACGGGTGCCTTCGCGCTCCGTCCCGAACTCCTCGGCGAACACGGACTCGTACTGCTTCATGAAGTCGGCGGCCGCTTCGACGAACGTGCGGCCGATTTCCCCGGCGTCCTGCTTCACGAGTTCCTCGATGTAGCGGTTCACGCTCATGCCTCGGGCCAGGGCACGCTCCCGCGCGGCTCGGGCGGTGTCCTCGTCCACTCGCACGTTCAGCTGAGTCTTCGCCATTCCTTCAAGCTAGCGCCGGTGTGCTAGCGCGACAAGGGCCCCCGGACCGTGCCCCTTACATGCGTCTGCGGGCCCGACTTCGGGGGGATACCGCGGGCTCAGACCGTCCCACTACTCTCGGCGCACACACGGGAGTCGGAACGGCCACAACCCAGGAGGCGGCCTTGCCCATACCTGATTCGGCACCGTTCACCGGCCGTTCCGGGGCCGCCGGGACTGCCGCGCGCGCCCGGGGTCTGACCAAGGCGTACGGCTCGGGCGAGACGACCGTGCTCGCCCTCGACTCGGTCGACGTGGACATCGCGCGCGAGCGCTTCACGGCCGTCATGGGCCCCTCCGGGTCGGGGAAGTCCACGCTGATGCACTGCCTGGCCGGGCTGGACAGCGTCTCCGCGGGCCAGGTGTGGCTCGGCGACACGGAGATCACGGGCCTCAAGGAGCGGGAACTGACCCGGCTGCGGCGCGACCGCATCGGGTTCATGTTCCAGTCGTTCAACCTCATCCCCACGCTCAACGCCCTGGAGAACATGACGCTCCCGATGGACATCGCGGGCCAGCGGCCGGACCACGCGTGGCTGGAGCACGTGATCGACACGCTGGGGCTGCGGGACCGGCTGAAGCACCGCCCCTCGCAGCTGTCCGGCGGGCAGCAGCAGCGGGTGGCGTGTGCGCGGGCGCTGGCGTCGAAGCCCGAGCTGATCTTCGCCGACGAGCCGACGGGCAACCTCGACTCGCGGGCGGGTCTGGAGGTGCTCGGCTTCCTGCGCGACGCGGTCGACCAGCTCGGTCAGACCGTCGTCATGGTGACCCATGACCCCGGCGCCGCCGCCCACTCCGACCTGGTCCTCTTCCTCGCCGACGGCCGGATCGTGGACGACATGGAGCGCCCGACGGCGGACGCGGTGCTGGAACGGATGAAGCGGTTCGACGCCATGCACGCGACGGCGCCGCCGGGCGCACCGGGCGGCCACTCCGACAGCGCGTCCGAGCAGAGCTGAACCGGCGGCCGCGGTGCTGAAGGCGACGCTCAGGAGCTTCCTCGCACACAAGGGCCGGCTCGTGCTCTCCGCTCTGGCCGTCGTCCTCTCGGTGGCGTTCGTCGCGGGCAGTCTGATCTTCTCGGACACGGTGACGCGTACGTTCGACCGGCTGTTCGCCTCCACCTCCGCCGACGTGACGGTCAGGCCGAAGGAGGACCTCGACGAGTCGGTGCCCTCCGGGCGTACGCCGACCGTGCCCGCGAGCCTGAAGGAGCGGGTGGCGGGGGTCGAGGGGGTCGCGGACACCCACATCGACGCGTCCGTCGAGAACATCACCGTCGTCGACCGCGACAACGAATCGGTCGGCCCGACCACCGGCGCGCCGACCATCGCCACCAACTGGTACCCCACCGACCGCAGCCCCGTGGAGCTGACCTCGGGGCATGCGCCGCGCGGTGCGGGCCAGGCGATGCTGGACGCGGACACGGCCGACAAGAAGGGCGTGGAACTCGGCGACACCCTGACCGTCCTCGCCCGCCCCGGCTCGTTCGAGGTGGAGATCGTCGGCATCGCCACGTTCACCACCACCAACCCGGGCGCCGCGCTGGTCTTCCTGGACACCCCGACCGCGCAGCGCGAACTGCTCGGCGCCACGGACGCGGCGACGAGCATCTCCGTGACCGCCGCCCCTGGCGTCGACGACGACACGCTGAAGCGCCGCATCGCCGCCGAGGTCGGCGGGGGCTACGAGCTGGAGACCGCCGACGAACAGGCCGAGTCCGCCGCGGCCTCGCTCGGCGGCTTCCTGGACGTCATCAAGTACGTGATGCTCGGCTTCGCCGGTGTCGCCGTGCTCGTCGGCATCTTCCTGATCGTCAACACGTTCTCGATGCTGATCGCCCAGCGCACCCGTGAGCTGGGCCTGCTGCGTGCGCTGGGCGCCGACCGCAGGCAGGTGCGCCGCTCCGTGCTCTTCGAGGCGCTGCTGCTCGGCCTGGTCGGCTCGACGCTGGGGCTGGCCGCCGGCATCGGTCTGGCCCTCGGTCTCATCGAGCTGATGGGCCTGCTCGGGATGAACCTGAAGTCCACGGAGATGGTCCTCAAGTGGGTGACCCCCGTGGCGTCCTACGTCGTCGGGGTCGGCGTCACGTTCGTCGCGGCGTATCTCCCGGCGCGCAGGGCCGCGCACGTCTCGCCGATGGCGGCGCTCGCGGACGCCGAGATCGCCGGCGTGGGGCGGCCGTTGAAGATGCGGGCCGTGGCCGGTTCCGTCGTCGCGCTGGCCGGGGCGGCGGCCCTGGTGGGCTGCGCGGTTGCCGACCGGACCTCCTCGGCGGCGTCGCTCCTCGGGCTCGGCATCGTCCTGACCCTGGTCGCCACCGTCATCGCGGGACCGCTCCTGGTGCGCCCGGTGATCCGGGTGCTCGGCGGGGCGTTCCCCGCGCTCTTCGGTCCGGTCGGCCGGATGAGCCAGCGCAACGCCCTGCGCAACCCGCGCCGCACGGGTGCCACGGCGGCCGCCCTGATGGTGGGGCTCGCGCTGGTCGGCGGCCTCTCGGTGGCGAGTGCGTCGATGACCGAGTCGTTCGACCGGCAGATCGACGAGACGCTCGGCGCCGACTTCGTCGTACAGAACGCCAACTTCATGCCCTTCTCACCGGAGATCACGGCGAAGATCGAGGACACCGGCGGCGCGGGCCTCGTCGTGCGCCAGCGCTTCACCCCCGTCGAGCTGGCGCTCCCCGACGGCGAGAAGGTCGAGTCGACCGCGGCGGGCTACGACCCGCGGCTCGACGACGTCGCCGACATCACGTACGCCGAGGGGAGTTCGCGAGCCGCACTCGCGGCCGGCCACATCGGCATGGACAAGGACTTCGCGCACGAGCACGGGGTGCGCGTCGGCGACGTGCTGGCGACGACGTTCCCCGGCGGCCGGGAGGCGAAGCTGACGGTGGGGGCCTTCACCGATCAGGGCTCTCCCGAGGGCTTCGGTATCGAGGGAGGGCTCTTCCTCGGGCTGAAGACGGTCGAGAAGTACGTGCCGGACGGGCAGGACTCGGCGGTCTACGTCAACGCGGCCTCCGGCACGGACGCGGACGCGCTGCGCGCGCGGCTGGAGAAGGCCCTCGATCCGTATCCGCAGGTGCAGGTGCGCGACCAGGCCGACTACAAGGAGCTGATACGGCAGCAGATCGCCGTGATGCTCTACCTCGTCTACGCGCTGCTCGGTCTCGCGATCGTCATCGCGGTGCTGGGCGTCGTCAACACACTGGCGCTGTCGGTGGTGGAGCGCACCCGCGAGATCGGGCTGCTGCGCGCCATCGGGCTCGGGCGGCGTCAGCTGCGCCGGATGATCCGCCTGGAGTCGGTGGTGATCGCGGTGTTCGGGGCGCTCCTCGGGCTCGCGCTCGGCCTGGTCTGGGGTGTCGCCGTGCAACAGGTACTCGCGCTCCAGGGCATGCAGGAGCTCGCGTTCCCCTGGACGACGATCGTCGCCGTGGTGATCGGCTCGGTGGTCGTGGGCCTCGCCGCGGCGCTGCTGCCCGCCCTGCGGGCCTCCCGCATGAATGTACTGGCGGCCATCGCGCACGAGTGATGGACTGGGGCACTCGGTACGCCAATTCGCCTGCCCAGGAGGAGAATTCATGGCCCGGCCGTTCCGTTTCGGCGTCAACATGATGACCCCGTCGGCGGGGGTCGCATGGCGCGATAAGTGCCGCAGAGCCGAAGCGCTCGGCTACGACGTGATCCTCGTCCCCGACCATCTCGGCATGCCCGCGCCGTTTCCCGCGGTCGTGGCCGCCGCCGAGGCCACCGAGCGGCCGCGCGTCGGCACGTTCGTCCTGAACGCCGGCTTCTGGAACCCCGCGCTGCTCGCCCGGGAGGTGGCCACGGCGGACGCGCTGACCGGCGGCCGCCTCGAACTGGGCCTCGGCACGGGTTATGTGCAGGCGGAGCACGACGCCGCCGGGCTGCCGTGGGGTTCGCCCGGTGAGCGGGTGGACCATCTGCGGCGCACCGTCGAGGAGCTGGACAAGCTCCTCGGCTCCGAGGAGCACCAGCCGCAGCCGGTGCAGAGGCCCCGGCCGCCGCTCCTGATCGGCGGCAACGGCGACCGCATGCTGGAGCTCACCGCCGAGCACGCCGACATCGCGGCGTTCACCGGGGCCAAGGCGGTCCCGGGCGACACCGGCGGCAAGATGCTCCACCTCACGCCCGAGGAGCTGGACGAGCGGGTCGCCGCCTACCGGCGGTTCGCCGCGGGCCGCTCCACGCCGGCCGAGCTGAACCTGCTGATCCAGCTGGTCGAGGTGACGGACGACCGCCGGGCGGCGATTCGGCCGGTCCTCGAGTACGTCCCGCACCTCACCGAGGACGCCGCGCTCGCCCTGCCGCTCCTGCTGGTCGGCACGGTCCGGCAGATCGCCGAGCAGCTGCGCGCCCAACGGGAGCGGTACGGCTTCTCGTACTTCACCGTCCTGGAGCCGTACTTCGAGGCGTTCGGCCCGGTCATCGAGGAGCTGAGCGGCAGCTGACGCGCCCCCCGACCGTCCGCATCCTGGAAATCTCCGGCCGCACACCGCGGCCCGGTGATGAGATGGACCCATGGACGATCTTCGGATACGGGCCGCGGCGCCCGAGGACCTGGACGCGGTGCTCGCCTTCTGGAAGGTGGCCGCCGAGGGCACGAGCATCAGCGACGACAGCACCGGCGTGGAGCGGCTGGTCGCGCGCGACCCCGAGGCGCTGATCCTCGCCGAGCGCGGCGGCCACCTCGCGGGCACGGTCATCGCGGGCTTCGACGGCTGGCGCTGCCACCTCTACCGCCTCGCCGTCCACCCGGACCACCGCCGCCAGGGCGTGGGGTCGGCGCTGCTGGCCGCCGCGGAGGAGCGTTTCGTACGCCTCGGGGGGCGACGCGGCGACGCGATGGTCCTGGACCGCAACGACCTCGCCCACCACACCTGGCGCGCGGCGGGATATGCCCCCGAACCGCAGTGGAGCCGGTGGGTGAAGCCCCTCACGGACTGAGTCCGCCGTGCGTCCCGGCAGTGGTTCCACAGCGCCTTTGCTGATCCTTTACCATGGACGCACTATTCGTATCCGAATGAAAGGTGTGAGCGTCCGCCCATGGGCGAGCCTCCTAGTACCCGACATCGCGCATTCCTTCCGCCCCTGCCCGATCATGGGACGGAGGTGACCCGATGACCGAAGTGCTCCTGCTCCTCGTGGCGGTGCTGCTCTGTGTGGCCTGCGGTGTCTTCGTCGCGGCGGAGTTCTCCCTCACGACGGTCGAGCGCAGCGAGCTCGAGCGGGCGGTGGAACGCGGCGAGCGCGGCGCCGCCGGCGCCCTCAAGGCCGTCAAGAACCTCACCTTCCAGCTCTCCGGCGCCCAGCTCGGCATCACGGTCACCAACCTGGTGGTCGGCATGCTCTCCGAGCCGTCCATCGCCAAGCTGATCTCCGGCCCGCTGCGCGACCTGGGCCTGCCCCGCTCGGCGGCGTCCTCGGTGGCCCTGGTCATCGGCACGGCGCTGTCGACGGTGTTCCTGATGGTCATCGGCGAGCTGGTCCCCAAGAACTGGGCGATCTCCTCACCGCTCGCCATCGCCAAGCGGGTGGCGACGCCGCAGCGGCTGTTCAGCGCCGCGTTCCGGCCGTTCATCGCGCATCTCAACAACACCGCGAACCGTTCCGTACGCCGCTTCGGCCTGGAGCCCGCCGAGGAGCTCGCCTCCGCGCGCGGCCCCAAGGAGCTGATCGCGCTGGCCCGGCACTCCGCCAGGGAAGGCGCGCTGGAGGCGGACACCGCGGAGCTGTTCGTGCGCACGCTGAACCTCGCCGACCTCAGCGCGGAGAACGTGATGACGCCGCGCGTCCAGGTCATGGCCCTCGAAACGCACGCCACCTGCGAGGACGTCGCGAACGCCACGCGCGCGACCGGCCTGTCCCGCTTCCCCGTCTACCGCGGCAACCTCGACACGGTCGTCGGCGTCGCCCACATCAAGGACGTGCTCGCCGTGCCCGCCGAGCGCAGGCCACGGGTGTCCGTCGCCGAACTGATGCGGGAGCCCCTGCTCGTCCCGGAGTCGCTGACCGTCGACCGCCTTCTCGACCGGCTCTCCGGCAAGCGCACGATGGCCGTGGTCATCGACGAGTACGGCGGCACCGCCGGAGTCGCCACCCTGGAGGACATCGTCGAGGAGGTCGTCGGCGAGGTGCGCGACGAGCACGACCCGCACGAGACGCCCGACATCGCCCTCACGGGCACGGACGACCACGGCAGGACGCTCTACTCCGCCGACGGCGCCGCGCGCACCGACCAGCTCGCGCGGGTCGGCCTGCGGGCCCCCGAGGGGCCCTACGAGACGCTCGCCGGACTCGTCGCGACCGCGCTGGGCCGCATTCCGGCCGTCGGCGACAGCGTCGAGGTCGGCGGCTGGCGCCTGGACGTCACGGACGCCACAGGGCGCCGCGCCGCGCGCGTACTGCTGCACGCCCCGCTGACCGAGAACGAGGCGGAGGACGCCCGATGACCGCCATCCAGTTGCTGATCGGTTTCGCGACCCTCGTGGTCAACGCCTTCTTCGTGGGCGCCGAGTTCGCCCTCATCTCCGTACGCCGCAGCCAGATAGAACCCCGCGCGGAGGAAGGCGACCGCCGCGCCAAGAGCGTGATGTGGGGCCTGAAGCACGTGTCGGCGCTGCTGGCGGCGGCGCAGCTCGGCATCACGCTCTGCACGCTCGTCCTCGGTGTCGTCGCGGAGCCCGCGATCGCGCATCTCCTGGAGCCCGTGTTCGACGGGGTGGGGGTGCCGCACGGTCTGGTCCACCCCATCTCGTTCGTCATCGCGCTGACCCTGGCGACGTATCTGCACATGCTGCTCGGCGAGATGATCCCCAAGAACATCGCGCTCGCCGAGCCGGTGCGCACCGCGCTGCTCCTCGGGCCGCCGCTGGTGGCGCTCGCACGCGCGCTGCGGCCGGTGATCTTCGCGATCAACGCGTTCGCCAACGGCCTGCTGAAGCTGTTGCGGGTCGAGGTCAAGAACGAGGTCTCGGCGAGCTTCTCGGACGACGACCTCGCCCGCATGGTGAAGGACTCCGGTGACGCGGGCCTGATCGACGACCGCGCGCAGGAGCGGCTGCACGACGCGCTGGAGCTCGGCCGTCGGCCGGTCAGGGACGTCGTCCTGCCGCTGGAGGACGTGGTCTACGCGCGCGTGGGCGTCACCCCGGAGCAGTTGGAGAGCCTCTCGGCCGAGTCCGGGTTCTCCCGCTTCCCCGTCGTCGACGACGGCCGTCGCATCGTCGGCTACCTGCACGTCAAGGACGCCCTGGACCGGGCGCCGCGGGACCTGCCGTTCCGGGTGCCGGACATGCGGAAGATCGCCCAGGTGCGCGAGACCACACCGCTGGACGACGTGCTGACCGCGATGCGGGGCAGCCGTACGCATGTGGCGGCGGTGCTCGGCTCCGACGGCAGGCTCGCCGGGATGGTCACGATGGAGGACGTGCTGCGGGAGCTGTTCGGCCAGCCCGTGTGACCGTCGTGGGCCTACCCCGCCTCGGCCCGGCCCGCCCCGCCCGGCTTCCGGGAGCGGCGGATCGTGCCGGAGCGGGCTGTTCCGTGAGGCCGGGGCCCTTCGCCCCGGCCTCGGCGGCGCCGACCGCGGCTCTCCTAGAAGTCGATGCCGCCGGCCAGCCAGCCGCCGTCGATGGTGAACACGCTGCCGGTGACGAACGACGCGCTGTCACCGGCCAGGAACGCGACCAGGTCGGCGACCTCCTCACTGCGCCCCGGCCTGCGCAGGGGAAATCGGCTCGCGATGTCGAGTTCCTAGCCCATCTTCCGCAGGAGGTCGTTGCTGGCGACGTACCCCGGGCAGATGGTGTTGACCCGGATACCGACCGGCCCCAGCTCCAGCGCGGCCGACTTGACCAAGCCGATCACACCGTGCTTCGACGCCGCGTACGCCGACGACATCCGGACACCGGTGAGCCCGGCCGCCGACGAGGTGACCACGACCGAGCCACCACCCACCGCGCGCATCGCCCGCCCCGCCGCCTGCAACCCGAGCAGCACACCGCGCAGGTTCACCGCCATCGTGCGGTCCCACTCCTCCAACGGGTACTCCAGGACGCCGGCCCAGTGCCCGGTCCCAGCGTTGAGATGTGCGATGTGTACGGCGCCGTAACGGGCCACCGTCTCGCGGACCATCGCGTCGTTGTCCTCCGGCGATGCCACGTCGACCCGCATCGCGAACGCCTCGCCACCAGCGGCCGTGATCTTCCGGGCCGTCCGCTCGACACGCTCGACGTTACGTCCGGCGCAGCACACCCGTGCTCCCCGCGCCGCCAGTGTTGCCGCGGTCGCCGCGCCGATCCCGGACCCCGCTCCGGTCACGACCGCCACCTTCCCGGCCAGCGAGACCGTTCCTTGCTCCGTCGCCCCTTGCTCCGTCACAGTCATCAACCGCTTCCCTTCATAAAGCGAGATGCCTGGCCCGAGATTCCTGATACGAGATCGAGTCCGCTGGGGTTCAGCGCAGAAGTCAGTGCCGAAGAGTGAGCGGGATCGCGGAGGTGACATGGGACAGCTTCTCGGGGTTGCGGACGTAGTAGAGGCCGGTGACGAGGGCGTTCTCGACCCTGATCGCCATGACGCCGTCGATCTCGCCGTCCAGGCGGACGAGGAGTGCCGGGTTGCCGTTGATCACGGTCGGTTCGGTGGTGATCGTGCCCTCGACCTTTCTGATGCCGCCGGCGAACATACGGGCCACCCGCTCCGCGCCGGTGACCGGCCGCAGCGCGGCGTGTTTGATGCCGCCGCCGTCGCTCATCAGGACGACCTCCGGGGCGAGCACATCGAGGAGCGCCTGCGGATCCCCGGTTTCGACGGCACACCGGAACGACATCAGGACCGCCTGGCTCTCGTTCGAGGAGACCGCCTGGCGGGGCCGTCGGGCAGCGACGTGCCGGCGGGCCCGGTGGGCGATCTGGCGGACGGCCGCGGGGCTCTTGTCGACCGCGGCGGCGATCTCGTCGTAACCGATGTCGAAGACCTCGCGCAGCACGAAGACGGCACGCTCGGTCGGTGACAGCGTCTCCAGGACGAGCATCAGCGCCATCGACATGCTCTCGGCCAGTTCGACGTCCTCGGCCACGTCCGGCGCCGTGAGCAGCGGCTCGGGCAGCCAGGGGCCGACGTATGCCTCCCGGCGGCGCTTCATGGTGCGCAGCCGGTTCAGTGCCTGGCGCGTGGTGATCCGGACCAGGCAGGCGCGCTGGTCGCGCACCTGCCCCCGGTCGGCCTTGACCCATTGCAGCCAGGTCTCCTGGAGGACGTCTTCGGCGTCGGCCGCCGATCCGAGTACCTCGTAGGCGACGGTGAAGAGCAGGTTGCGGTGGGCGAGGAACGCCTCGGTCGCCGGATCCGTGACGTCGTCGCCCAACTCTCGTCCTCTTTCATCCTTCATCGCTTCAGGCCGCCCGGTCGGCGGCGGCCGGTGCCTCGGCACGGTGGGCGCGCAGCAGCTGCCTGCGCTTGGCGACACCGCCCGGCATGCGGTGCAGACTGAACGAACCGGGCTTGCGCGCCTCTCCCGCCAGGTGCTTGGGGATGCCCTTGCAGACCATTTCCTTGATCCTTGCGGCCAGGCCGTCGTCGATGTGCAACCACACCGCGACATCGGACCTGTTGGCGAACTGGTAGATGCCCGCGTTTCGGCCCAGGCTGACGCACTGGGCGTACATCGACTGGTGAAGGCTCTTCGGCTGCTCACCGGCGAGTCGGCTGAGCACCGTGTCGGCGGCCCGCGCGCCCAGCGGCGTTGCGTTCAGGCAGCTCATCCGCAGCGGCAGGCCGGACGGTGCCGCCGAGTCCCCGGCCGCCAGGATGCGCGCGTCGTCCACGCTCGTCAGCGTCTCGTCGGTGAGCAGGCGGCCCACGGCGTCGACACTCAGCCCGCTGCGGGCGGCCAGGTCGGGAACGCCGAAGCCGACGGTCCAGACGGTGACCTCGCTCAGCAGCTCACGGCCGTCGGCGAGCCGCACGGCGTCGCGGGTCACCTCCGTCACCTTCGCGTCGGAGCCGTCGATGACCGTCACACCGAGCTCGGCCAGCCGCTTCGCAACCGAGCGCCGGCCCCGCGTGTGCAGGTACGGGCCGAGAACTCCGCCGCAGACCAGCGTCACCCGGCGGCCCTGTTCCGCCAGCTCGGCGGCGGTCTCGATGCCGGTGGGGCCGGCGCCGACCACCGTCACGGGGGCCGTCGCGGGCGTGGCGTCGAGGACCGCGCGCAGCCGCTGTGCCTCCTCCAGGGTGGCGATCGGGTGGGCGGACTCGGCGGCGCCGGGCACGCTCGGTTCCGCGCTGCCACTGCCCACGGCGTAGATCAGGTAGTCGTAGTCGAGCGGGGCGCCGGCCGCCGGCGTCACGCTGCGCGCGGCCGCGTCGATCCGCGTCACGGTGTCGACCACCAGCCGGACCCGCCCGGCCAGCACGTCCTGGTAGGCGACGACCGCGTCGTCGGACCCGCCCACCAGCTGGTGCAGGCGGACCCGGTGGACGAGCTCCGGGCGCGGGTTGATCAGCGTCACGGTCACGTCGTCGCGCTGCGTCAGCCGATTCGCGGCCATCACGCCCGCGTACCCGCCACCGATCACGACCACATGTGTGTTCCCGGTCATGGTGCCTCCTCCGTTTGCGGCTGTTCGGCCATGAGTCACCGCACCGTCGACCGCTGTGACAGGGTGTGAAACAGATCACTTCGCCGGGCTCGGCGGAAGCTGTGACCGCATGGGCAGGTCGCGAGCCCGACCGTGAGCGGGGCGAGCGCGTGGACTCCCACTCCCCTGCCCCTCGCCGACGCCCCAGGCGGGCGCGTTACCATCGCTTTCGCCATGCAGATGAATGCCAACTACACCAGTCTCGTCGCGGTCGGCGACTCCTTCACCGAGGGCATGTCGGACCTGCTGCCCGACGGCAGCTACCGCGGCTGGGCCGACCTCCTGGCCGCGCGGATGGCGGCGCAGAACCCCGGCTTCCGCTACGCGAACCTCGCGGTGCGGGGCAAGCTCATCGGCCAGATCGTCGCCGAGCAGGTGGACGTGGCGGCCGCGATGCAGGCCGACGTGGTGACCCTGGTGGGCGGGCTCAACGACACCCTGCGCCCCAAGTGCGACATGAACCGCGTACGTGACCTGCTCGAAGAGGCGGTGGAACGGCTCGCCCCCTCCTGCAAGCAGCTGGTCCTGATGCGCAGCCCCGGGCGGAACGGTCCGGTGATGGAACGGTTCCGCACGCGCATGGAGGAGCTCTACGCCCACGTCGACGACCTGGCGTCCCGGCACGGCGCGGTCGTCGTCGACCTCTACGGCGCGCCCGTCCTCGGCGACCAGCGCCTGTGGGACGTGGACCGGCTGCACCCCACGGCCGAGGGGCACCGCAGGATCGCCGAGGCGGTGTGGCAGGCGCTCGGCCATCCGCCCGAGGAGGACTGGCGGACCCCCCTGTCGGCCGCCGTCCCGCTGAACTGGGCCGCGCGCCGTGTCGCCGACGCCCGCTTCGCCCGGCAGCACCTCGCGCCCTGGATAGTCCGCCGCCTCACCGGCCGCTCCTCCGGCGACGGCCGCCCGCCGAAGCGTCCGGAGCTGCTGCCCTACGACGGGCCGCTCCCGTAGCGACCCCCGATGGGCTCTCGTAGCTTCCGACGAACGGGGGCGTGGCGCTGGCCTGCATGAATGGCCAGTAGAATCCGTACACGTGACTGCTGCGCCTGCAAAGCCCCGTATCCCCAACGTCCTCGCGGGACGTTACGCCTCCGCCGAGCTCGCCACCCTCTGGTCGCCCGAGCAGAAGGTGAAGCTTGAGCGTCAGCTCTGGCTCGCCGTGCTGCGTGCGCAGAAGGACCTCGGGATCGAGGTGCCGGACGCCGCGATCGCCGATTACGAGCGCGTCCTCGACCAGGTCGACCTGGCCTCCATCGCCGAGCGCGAGAAGGTCACGCGCCATGACGTGAAGGCCCGCATCGAGGAGTTCAACGCCCTCGCCGGGCACGAGCACGTACACAAGGGCATGACCTCGCGCGACCTCACCGAGAACGTCGAGCAGCTCCAGATCCGGCTCTCCCTGGAGCTGATCCGCTCCCGCACCGTCGCGGTCCTCGCCCGGCTCGGCAAGCTCGCCGGTGAGTACGCCGAGCTGGTCATGGCGGGCCGCTCCCACAACGTCGCCGCGCAGGCGACGACGCTGGGCAAGCGCTTCGCGACCGGCGCCGACGAGCTCCTCGTCGCGTACCGCCGGCTGGACGAGCTGGTCGCCCGCTACCCGCTGCGCGGCATCAAGGGCCCGGTCGGCACCGCCCAGGACATGCTCGACCTGCTCGGCGGCGACGCCGGGAAGCTGGCCGACCTGGAGCAGCGCATCGCCGCGCACCTCGGGTTCGAGACGGCCTTCACCTCGGTCGGCCAGGTCTACCCGCGCTCCCTCGACTACGACGTGGTGACGGCCCTGGTGCAGGTCGCCTCCGCGCCGTCCTCGCTGGCCAAGACGGTCCGCCTGATGGCGGGCCACGAGCTGGTCACCGAGGGCTTCAAGCCGGGCCAGGTCGGCTCGTCCGCGATGCCGCACAAGATGAACACCCGCTCCTGCGAGCGCGTCAACGGCCTCACCGTCATCCTGCGCGGCTACGCCTCGATGACCGGCGAGCTGGCGGGCGACCAGTGGAACGAGGGCGACGTCTCCTGCTCGGTCGTGCGCCGCGTCGCCCTGCCCGACGCGTTCTTCGCACTCGACGGTCTCCTGGAGACCTTCCTGACCGTGCTCGACGAGTTCGGCGCCTTCCCCGCGGTCGTCGCGCGCGAACTGGACCGCTACCTCCCCTTCCTCGCCACCACCAAGGTCCTGATGGCCTCGGTGCGTGCGGGCGTCGGACGCGAGGAGGCCCACGAGGCCATCAAGGAGAACGCGGTCGCCTCCGCGCTCGCCATGCGCGAGCAGGGCGCCGAGCGCAACGAACTCCTCGACAAGCTCGCCGCGGACTCCCGCATCCCGCTGGACCGCGCCCAGCTCGACGAGCTGATGGCCGACAAGCTGTCCTTCACCGGGGCGGCGAGCGACCAGGTCGCCACGGTGGTGGCGCGGATCGAGGCCCTCCTGAAGGAGCACCCGGAGGCCGCGGCCTACACGCCGGGCGCGATTCTCTAAGACATGTCGTGAGCGGCGGCCCGGGCGCGATGCCCCGGACCGCCGTTCTTCTGCCGACCCGAGCCCTACAGGCCCACGTCCCTGCTGCGGAAGTCCTCCAGCGATTCACGGCGGACCAGCAGCCTGGCGTGGCCGTCGGCCACCGCCACCACGGGCGGCCGGCCCACGAGGTTGTACCCGGACGCCATCGACAGGTGGTACGCGCCCGCGACCGGGACGGCGAGCAGGGCCCCGGGGCGTACGTCGCCGGGGAGCCGGACATCGGAGGCGAGGATGTCGCCCGCCTCGCAGTGCCGCCCCACCACCGTCACCGGTTCCGCACTGGATGCGGAGCGCCTGCCGATCAGGCGGGGCGCGTACCGCACGCCGTACAGGGCGGGCCGCGGGTTGTCGCTCATCCCGCCGTCCACCGCGACGAACGTCTGCCCGGCCGTCCGCTTGACGGCGAGCACCCGGTAGAGCGCCACCCCCGCGGGCCCCACGATGGCCCGCCCCGGCTCCACCACGAGCCGCGGGACGGGCAGACCCGCCGCCGCGCAGCTCTCGGTCAGCTCGGCGCGCACCTTGCGGGCGAGGGAGGCGACATCGAGCGCGTCCTCGCCGGGGCGGTACGCGATGCCGTGCCCGCCGCCGAGGTCCAGTTCGGGCAGGGTGACCCCGTGCTGGTCCTTGATCCGGGCCATCAGCCCGACCAGGCGGCGCACCGCGCACAGGAACGGCTTCTCCGTGGTGATCTGCGAGCCGAGGTGGCAGTGCAGGCCGACCAGTTCCAGCGTGGGCCGGCCCAGGATGCGGGCGATGGCGTGCTGGGCCGAGCCGTCCGTGATGGACAGGCCGAACTTCTGGTCGTCCGTGCCCGTCCGGATCTTGGCGTGTCCGCCGGCGGCGATGCCCGGCACCGCCCGGACCAGCACCTTCTGGCGGCTGCCCGGTGGGACGGCGGCGGCCAGCCGCGCGATCTCGGAGGCGCTGTCGATGACGATGCGGCCGACGCCGAGGCGGAGCGCGGCGCGCAGGTCGCCGGGGCTCTTGGCGTTGCCGTGCAGCACGATGCGGTCCGTGGGGAAGCCGGTGGTGACGGCGAGCTCCAGCTCCCCGGCCGAGCAGACGTCGAGGCCGAGGCCTTCCTCGGCGATCCAGTGCGCCATCGCGCGGCACAGGAACGCCTTGGCGGCGTACAGGACTTCGGCGCCCTCGAAGGCCCGCAGATAGGAGCGGCAGCGGGCGCGTACGTCGCCTTCGTCGAGGAGGTAGGCGGGGGTGCCGAACCGCTCGGCGACCTCGGTGAGCGGCACCCCGGCGACGGCCAGGTCTCCGTGGGCGAGCGGTGTGGTGGACGTGGGCCAGACGGACAGGTCCGCACCGGGGATGGGGGCGGCTGCGGTCGGGGCGGCGGCTGACGCCCCTGCGGGGCGGAGGGCAGCAGAGTGTTCGCCGAGGTCCGCGCCCATGATCCGCGGCGCGTCCCGGGCGGCGCCACACCGTCGCAGGCGCTGCGGTGAGGTGCGACGGCGGTGCGCTCGCCACGGTGTGCGGAACGCGAGGCGGTGCGGCCTACGCAGGCGGGCCACGCAGCCCGCGGGTCCCGGCCGGACGGGGACGAACAGGGGCCCGGCCGGGCCGGGTTCACAGGGCTCGGGGTCGTCGTCGCACAGAAGCTCGGCCATGGGGCTCCTCCAGTGGAGCGAAGGGGAAGGGCAGAAGAACACCTGCGGTACACGAAGACGTTATGCCCGGCACGGAGTGCCAACCGACCCCCTATAACGCGTTGTTGACGTGTCGACGCCCCTCCCTGACGCGATACTGGCGGCGGGCGCACAGGGTACCCGGCAGGGGACGGCCGGACGCCGCGCGCACGGTTCGTCCCGTGACGCGGCGCTTTTCACCCGAAGGCCTCACCCGAGGGCCTCACTCAAAGGTCTCACTCGAAGGTCTCACCCGGAGGAGCGTTCATGATCGAGCTTCCCCCGCACCGCCTGCCCGCCGCACCCGGCTGGTTCACCGCCGGGGCTCCAGGGCCCGCGTCCCTGCACGAGCACGTCACGGCCACGGGGGTGGGCGCCTGGTGGGGCGACCACGCCCTGAGACCGCGCGCGGTGGCGGTCTCCTGCGCGGGCCGGGTCCTGCTGAGCGGCGATCCGGGGAGCGTCACCCCGGCCTTCCTGGCCCCTTTCGCGCACAGTCACGTCGAGGCACCCGTCCGCTTCCTGCCCGTGCTCGGCGTCGCCTTCGATCGGGTGATTCCGGTCGAACGCATGGTCTACGTCCACCGTGAGTCCGTGGCCCCGCCGCGCCTCCCGCGGGGGGTGACCGTCCGCCGCCTGGAGTCCCACGACGCCCCGGCACTCGCCGCCCTCTCCCCCGACGGGGCATGGATACACGCCAGTTGGGGCGGACCCGCGGGGCTCGCCGGCTCGGGGCACGCCTGGGGCGCGGTGGACCGGGGCGGCCGGCTCGCCGCCGTCGCCTGCGGCTACTTCGTCGGCACGGCTTACGAGGACATCGCCGTGCTCACCCTCCCCGAGCGCCGCCGCGAGCACCTGGCGTCGGCCTGCGTCACCTCGCTGTGCGCGGACATCACCGCGCGCGGCCGGACCGCGAGCTGGTCGTGCGGGCGGGACAACCGGCCCAGCCGCCTGCTGGCCTGGAACTCCGGATTCCGGCTGCATCGCGAGTACGTGCGCTACGCCACCGGAGATGCGGCGGCGCGGCCTCAGCGTGCGTCGCGCGTCATCGTCTGAGAGCTGCCGGGCGGGCGCCCGCTGCCCGTCGGCGACCCTCGGCACTAGCCGCCCGCTCGTTCGAGATCAAGAGCGTTCAGAAGAGGGCAAGGTCACAGCCCTTGATGGCACCGCGTGCCATGGGTTGCGCCCTAGCATCAGGGCATGACGGTCCTGCCTGACGACGGGCTTTCCCTGGCCGCCGAGTTCCCTGATGCGACCCATGAGCAGTGGCAGCGCCTTGTGGAAGGCGTGCTGCGCAAGTCGGGTAAGGACGTATCGGGCACGGCCGCCGAGGAAGCACTGTCCACCGCGCTCGAGGACGGGCTCACCACCCGCCCCCTGTACACCTCACGTGACGCCGCGCCCGCTGTCGGCCATCCCGGTTTCGCCCCCTTCGTACGGGGCGCCACACCCGGTGGCACCGCCCCCACCGGCTGGGACGTGCGCCAGCGCCACGCGAGCACCGATCCCGCCCGCGCGAACGAAGCCGTGCTCGGCGACCTGGAGAACGGCGTCACCTCGCTGTGGCTCGGCGTCGGCGCCCACGGCGTACCGGTCTCCGGCCTTGCGCGGGCGCTGGACGGCGTCTATCTGGACCTCGCCCCGGTCGCGCTCGACGCCGGCGGCGAATTCGCCCCGGCGGCGCGTGAATTGCTACGTCTGTACGAGGCGGCGGGCGTCCCCAAGGAGTCGGCGCGCGGCACGCTCGGCGCGGACGTACTCGGTCATGAGGCCCGCTCCGGCGAGGCATCGGACCCGGCCGAGGCCGTCGAACTCGCCCGGCTGTGCGGGCGGGAGTACCCGCAGCTGCGGGCCCTCGCCGTGGACGCGCTGCCCTACCACGAGGCGGGCGGCTCGGCCGCGCAGGAGCTGGGCGCCTCGCTCGCCACGGGCGTCGCCTACCTGCGGGAGCTGACCGAGGCCGGGCTGTCGGTCGAAGAGGCGTGCGCACAGCTGGAGTTCCGTTACGCGGCGACCGCCGACCAGTTCCTGACCATCGCCAAGCTCCGTGCGGCGCGCCGCCTCTGGGCGCGGGTCGCCGAGGTGTGCGACGCGCCTGCCGCCGGGGCGCAGCGGCAGCACGCCGTGACCTCGCCGGTGATGATGACCCGCCGCGACCCGTGGGTGAACATGCTGCGCACGACGGTGGCGTGCCTGGGCGCCGGGGTCGGCGGCGCCGACGCCGTCACCGTACTGCCGTTCGATCACTCGCTGGGTCTGCCGGACGCCTTCGCGCGCCGCATCGCCCGCAACACCTCCACGATCCTCATCGAGGAGTCGCACCTGGCCCGCGTGATCGACCCGGCGGGCGGCTCCTGGTACGTCGAGCGGCTGACGGACGAACTGGCCCATGCGGCATGGGACTTCTTCCGGGAAATCGAGGGCGCGGGCGGCCAGGCGGCGGCCCTGCGCTCCGGGATGATCCGCGAACGCCTCGCCGCCACCTGGGCGGCGCGCGGCAAGAAGCTCGCCGAGCGACGCGAACCGATCACGGGCGTCAGCGAGTTCCCGAACCTGGACGAGCGGCCCGTGGAGCGCGAGACCGCACCGGCCACACCCTCCGGGGGCCTGCCGCGGGTGCGCCGGGACGAGGCGTACGAAGCGCTGCGGGCCCGTTCCGACGCCCATCTGGCGGCGACGGGCGCGCGCCCCAAGGTGTTCCTCGCCGGGCTCGGTCCGGCCGCGGCGCACACCGCGCGGGCCGCCTTCGCCGCGAACCTCTTCCAGGCGGGCGGCATCGAGGCCGTGCACGAGCCGGCGACGGTGGACGCGACGACGGCCGCCGACGCCTTCAAGGCCAGCGGTGCGACGGTGGCGTGCCTGTGCTCCAGCGACGCTCTCTACGCCGAACAGGCCGAAGCGGTCGCCCAGGCGCTCAAGTCGGCGGGCGCGGAGCGGGTGTTCCTCGCGGGACGCGGCGCGTACGACGGCGTCGACGCGCACGTCTTCGCGGGCTGTGACGCCGTGGCCGTCCTCTCCTCCACCCTCGACCGCATGGGAGTGGCGTAATGCGCATCCCCGACTTCTCCTCCGTCGATCTCGGCCCCGGCGCGGACGCCGAGGGCTCGCACGAGCAGTGGCGCTCCGCGGTGAAGGAGTCCACGGGCAGGTCCGAGAGCGACCTGCTGTGGGAGACCCCCGAGGGCATCGGGGTCAAGCCGCTGTACACGGGCGCCGACCTGGAGGGCCTGGACTTCCTGGACACCTATCCGGGTGTGGCCCCGTATCTGCGCGGCCCTTATCCGACGATGTACGTGAACCAGCCCTGGACGATCCGGCAGTACGCGGGTTTCTCCACCGCCGAGGAGTCCAACGCCTTCTACCGCCGCAATCTCGCGGCCGGGCAGAAGGGCCTTTCGGTCGCTTTCGACCTGCCGACGCACCGCGGTTACGACAGCGATCATCCGCGCGTGACCGGTGATGTCGGCATGGCGGGCGTCGCCATCGACTCCATTTATGACATGCGTCAGCTCTTCGACGGCATTCCGCTGGACAAGATGACGGTGTCGATGACCATGAACGGCGCCGTGCTTCCCGTACTGGCGCTGTACATCGTGGCGGCCGAGGAACAGGGCGTACCACCCGAGAAGCTCGCCGGGACCATTCAGAACGACATTCTCAAAGAGTTCATGGTCCGCAACACCTACATCTATCCGCCGAAGCCCTCGATGCGGATCATCTCCGACATCTTCGCGTACACCTCGCAGAAGATGCCGCGCTACAACTCCATCTCCATCTCCGGCTATCACATCCAGGAGGCGGGTGCGACGGCCGATCTGGAGCTGGCGTACACGCTCGCCGACGGGGTGGAGTACCTGCGGGCCGGGCAGGAGGCGGGCCTGGACGTGGACGCGTTCGCGCCCCGGCTCTCCTTCTTCTGGGCGATCGGCATGAACTTCTTCATGGAGGTCGCCAAGCTCCGCGCGGCGCGCCTGCTGTGGGCGAAGCTCGTCAAGCAGTTCGATCCAAAGAACGCCAAGTCGCTCTCCCTGCGCACGCATTCGCAGACGTCGGGCTGGTCGCTGACGGCGCAGGACGTGTTCAACAACGTCACGCGCACGTGTGTCGAGGCGATGGCGGCGACGCAGGGCCACACCCAGTCGCTGCACACGAACGCCCTCGACGAGGCGCTCGCCCTGCCGACCGACTTCTCCGCCCGCATCGCCCGCAACACCCAGCTGCTCATCCAGCAGGAGTCGGGGACGACACGGACGATCGACCCGTGGGGCGGCAGCGCGTACGTCGAGAAGCTGACGTACGACCTGGCGCGCCGCGCCTGGCAGCACATCGAGGAGGTCGAGGCGGCGGGCGGCATGGCGCAGGCCATCGACGCCGGCATCCCCAAGCTGCGCGTGGAGGAGGCCGCCGCGCGCACCCAGGCCCGGATCGACTCGGGGCGCCAGCCCGTCATCGGCGTCAACAAGTACCGCGTGGACGCCGACGAGCAGATCGACGTCCTGAAGGTCGACAACTCCTCGGTGCGCGCCCAGCAGATCGAGAAGCTGCGGCGCCTGCGCGAGGAGCGCGACGACGACGCCTGCCGGGACGCTCTGCGCGCCCTGACGGCGGCGGCCGAGCGCGGTCCGGGCCAGGGCCTTGAGGGCAATCTGCTCGCGCTCGCGGTCGACGCGGCCCGCGCGAAGGCCACGGTCGGTGAGATCTCCGACGCGTTGGAGAGCGTGTACGGGCGGCACGCGGGCCAAATCCGTACGATCTCCGGTGTGTACCGCACCGAAGCAGGCCAGTCCCCGTCCGTGGAGCGCACGCGCGCCCTGGTGGACGCGTTCGACGAGGCCGAGGGGCGCCGCCCGCGCATCCTGGTCGCCAAGATGGGCCAGGACGGGCACGACCGCGGCCAGAAGGTGATCGCGAGCGCCTTCGCCGACCTCGGCTTCGACGTCGACGTCGGCCCGCTCTTCCAGACCCCGGCGGAGGTCGCCCGCCAGGCCGTCGAGGCCGACGTGCACATCGTGGGCGTCTCCTCGCTGGCCGCCGGGCACCTGACCCTCGTACCGGCGCTGCGCGAGGAGCTGGCCGCCGAGGGACGCGACGACATCATGATCGTCGTGGGCGGGGTGATCCCCCCGCAGGACGTCGAGGCGCTGCACGAGGCGGGCGCCACGGCGGTGTTCCCGCCCGGCACAGTGATCCCGGACGCGGCGCACGACCTGGTGCGGCGACTGGCGGCCGACCTCGGCCACGACCTGTGAGCCGGTGAGCGCCGACCCATGCCTGTGACGATCGACATCGATACGTATGTGAAGGGCGTCCTCGACGGGAAGCGCGCGTACGTCGCGCGGGCGATCACCCTCGTCGAGTCGACGCGGCCGCAGCACCGGGCGCTCGCGCAGCAGTTGCTGACCGAGCTGCTCCCGCACAGCGGGCGGGCGCGGCGGATCGGCATCAGCGGCGTGCCGGGGGTCGGCAAGTCGACGTTCATCGACGCGCTCGGCACGATGCTCACCTCGCTCGGCCACCGCGTCGCGGTGCTCGCCGTCGACCCCTCGTCCACGCGCACGGGCGGCTCCATCCTGGGTGACAAGACCCGGATGGAGCGGCTCTCGCTGGACCCCGCCGCGTTCGTCCGTCCGTCTCCCTCCGCGGGGACGCTCGGCGGGGTCGCCAAGGCGACGCGGGAGTCGATCGTGGTGATGGAGGCGGCGGGTTACGACGTGGTGCTGGTGGAGACCGTGGGTGTCGGACAGTCGGAGACGGCGGTCGCGAACATGGTCGACACGTTCCTGCTGCTGACCCTCGCCCGCACGGGCGACCAGCTCCAGGGCATCAAGAAGGGCGTCCTTGAACTGGCGGACGTGATCGCCGTGAACAAGGCGGACGGTCCGCACGAGCGGGACGCCCGCTCGGCGGCGCGGGAACTGGCGGGCGCGCTGCGTCTGATGCACCCGGCCGACGCGGCGTGGACGCCTCCGGTGCTCACGTGCAGTGCCCGGGAGTCGAGTGGCCTGGACACCCTCTGGGAGCGGCTCGAACAGCACCGCACGCTGCTCGACTCCACCGGCCGTCTCGCCGCCAAGCGCCGCGACCAGCAGGTCGACTGGACGTGGACGATGGTGCGGGACGAGCTGCTCGGCAGGCTGCGCGCGCACGCCGAGGTGCAGCGGGTGACGCCGGACCTCGAACAGCGCGTCCGCGAGGGGACCTTGACCGCCACCTCGGCCGCCGAGCAGATCCTGGACGCGTTCCAGGGGCACGGCCCTCACGGAACGGAGCCCTCCGCACCATGAACGCCACTCCCGGCGCCACCCGGGGCGCCCTCTTTGACACCGCGCCCGTCCTGCTCCGCCGCGAGGGCCGCGCCGGGCACCTAGTCCTGAACCGGCCGCGGGCCATCAACGCCCTGAACCACCCCATGGTCCGGTTCATGGAGGAGGCCCTCGACGCCTGGGAGGGCGACGCTTCGGTGGCGACGGTGGTGCTCACCGGCGCCGGCGAGCGGGGGCTGTGCGCGGGCGGCGACATCCGTTCCATCCATGACGACGTGAGGGCGGGCGGCAGGGCGGCGTCGGCCGCGTTCTGGCACGACGAGTACCGCCTCAACGCCCGTATCGCCCGCTACCCGAAGCCGTACGTCGCCGTCATGGACGGCATCGTGATGGGCGGTGGCGTAGGAGTGTCGGCGCACGGCAGCGTGCGGGTGGTCACCGAGCGCTCCCGGGTCGCGATGCCGGAGACCGGCATCGGGTTCGTGCCCGACGTGGGCGGCACCTATCTCCTGACGCGCACACCGGGTGAGCTCGGCACGCACCTCGCGCTGACCGGCGCCGCGGTGGGCGCGGGCGACGCGGTGCTGTGCGGCCTCGCCGACCACTATGTGCCGTCCGAGCGTCTGGCGGAGTTCACCGCCGCCCTCGCCGACCGTGAGGCGTCCGAAGCCGTACGGCAGTACGCCGAAGCGGTCCCGGAGGGTGAACTGGCCGCGCACCGCGAGTGGATCGACCACTGCTACGCCGCGGACTCCGTCGAGGAGATCGTCGCCCGGCTGCACGCCGTCGGTGACCGACACGCGAAGGAGGCCGCCGAGACGATCCTGACGAAGTCCCCGACCTCCCTGAAGGTCACGCTCGCCGCACTGCGCCGGGCGCGCGAACTGCCCTCCCTGGAGGCCGTCCTTGAACAGGAGTACCGCGTGTCCTGTGCGGCGCTCGGCTCGCCCGACCTCCCCGAGGGCATCAGGGCCCAGGTCGTCGACAAGGACCGCAGGCCCCGCTGGTCGCCCGCGCGGCTGGAGCAGGTGACGGAGGCGGACGTGGCCCGCTTCTTCGAGGAAGCCGACGCCCAGGCCCCGGGCCGCGGCTGACGCGCCGTCCGCTCGGCAGGCCTCAGGGCGGGTCGGTCTCCGTGATTACGGCGAGGAGCTGGAAGGGCAGCTCCTTGTCCCACTGCGCGACGCCGAGGGCTATCCAGCGGCCGTCCACGTGCCACAGGTGCAGGTCCGGCACGGACGAGCTGAGCTGGGCCCACGGCTCCGGTATCTCCTCGGCCTCGCCGTCGCCATCAGCCCCGAGGGCCGCCTCCATGGTGCGCTCGAAGAGGCTCGCCAGACTGAACCGCTGGGGCGGTCCCCAGCGGTCGCCGAGCAGGACCGTCAGACCGTCCCGCTCGGCCTCATACTGTTCCTCGACGATGTCCCGCTGAGAGCCGTCGTCCTCCCAGAACGTGTCGCTCGTCATTAACTCGGCGATGTGGTAACCGGGTCCTTCGGAGCCGCACTCCGACCTGCCGTGCTCCGCCGGGAACTCCCGGGAGCGCAGCAGGTCGATCACGGCGAGATGCTGTGCGGTACTCATGACGTCCAGTAAAGCGGGCGCCACTGACAACCGGTCATGCCCCGCGGCCCGGGGGGGTCCACCGGTGGCCGGGCGGCGCGGCCCACCTGGCACGATGGCGCCATGCCGGGCTTTGTGAGACCTCTGACGCGTGCGGTCACCTATACGCGGTGGCTGCACATCCTCATGGGTTCGGCGGTCGCCTGGATCTGTGCCGCCATCTACCCGGGGCTCTCGCGGCCCACGTTTCGGCGACTGGGTCCTCCTGCCGCTCCTGCCCGTGCCCTTGGTGGTGGTGGCCGCCGCCATGGTGCCCGCGATGCGGCGCGCCGAGGGACTCCAGGCGCGGATGATGCTGTTCCCCGGCGCGACCACGCGCGTGGCGGACGGCGCGGAGCATCCCGCCATCTCCGTGGCCCCGTCCGCCTCCTGGCGGGACCGTGGCAGGACCGCCGTGTGGCTGGTGCTGCGCCTGGAGGTGGGCTGCGCCATGGCTCTGGCCACGGTGCACCTCTTCGGGCTCTCGCTGGCCATGCTGGGGACGACCGAGGCGGCCGCGCGGGACGAGGGGCGCTTGCTTCAAGCGGCGCCCCAGGGCTGGGCCGGTGTGCCTCTGAGCCTCCTGCCGGTGGTGGCGGAGCTCGTACTGATCGTGGTGGCGGGCCGGTTGATGGCCCTGGCCGCCCACCGCCTCCTCGGCCCCTCCACCGCCGGGCGCCTCGCCGCGCTGGAGGAGCGCACCGAACAGCTCCTCGAACGCAACCGCATCGCGCGGGAGTTGCACGACTCCACCGGGCACGCGTTGACCGTGGCGGTCGTCCAGGCCGGCGCGGCCAAGGCCGCGGCGGACCCGGAGTTCACCGACCGGGCGCTGGACGCCGTGGAGACCGGCGGGGCCGCGCTGGAGGACCTGGAGCGCGTCCTGCGCGTCCTCAGGGAGGACGGGCGGCCCGCGAGCGGCCGTCCCTCGCTCACCGATGCCGGACGCCTCCTCGACTCGGCGCGTGCCTCGGGGCGACCGTTGACGTGGAGGTGACGGGTCCGGTGGAGCGGTTGCCGGGGCCGGTGTCCCGGGAGGGCTACCGCATGCTCCAGGAGGCGCTGACGAACGTACTGCGCCACTGCGGCCCGGTGCCGGTGCGCCCTCGACGAGGCGCGTCTGGTGATGGACGTACGCAACGCGCTGACCGGTGCGAGCGGTGCGACCGGGGGCAGTGGCAGCGGGCTGCGCGGCATCCGGGAGCGGGCGGCGTTGCTCGGTGGGCGGGCGACCCACCGGCCCGTACGACGGTGAGTGGCGGGTGCGCGTCGAGCTTCCGCTGGGGTGATCGACGCCGGGGGCGGCCACGGATCGGGACCGGCCGCGGGCGGGCGTCGCCGCGCACGGATCCGGTCCCGTCCGGCGTGGGATGACGGCTGTGCGCAGGGTGAATGCGGGCCCGGCACTCGCCGCTGCCCGGTCCTACGAGTACGATCCGGCCATCATGCGCACGAGCTGGGAGGACGGACGTTGGGGCAGCTGACCGGCGGGGACCCCTCTCTGTTGCGGCGTATCAACTCCGCGGTGGTGCTGCACGCGCTGCGCGCCGCGGATTTGGCCACGCTCACGGAGATCACCCGAGTGACCGGACTCTCGCGGCCCACCGTCGAGGGGGTCGTCGAGGGGCTCATCGAGGCCGGGCTCGTGGTGGAGTCCGCGGCCGAGGAGAGCGGCGCCAGGCGCCAGGGCCGGCCTGCCCGGAAGTTCCGCTTCCGGGCGGAGGCGGGCCATTTGCTGGGCCTCGAGGTCGGGCCGCACCGGGTGGCGGCCCTCCTGTCGGACCTGGACGGCACGGTGCTCGGGACGGCTTCGAAGGACGTCTGCGAGGAGGCCTCCGCGGACGAGCGGCTCGAACGCCTGCGCACCACGGTCGCCGAGCTGCTGCGCCGGGCCGGGATAGCCCGCACTTCGCTGCGCGCGGTCGGTGTGGGCAGCCCCGGCATCCTGGAGGCGGACGGCACCGTGCGGTTGAGCACGGCGCTGCCGGAATGGACGGGCCTCCAGCTCGGCGAGCGGCTGCGCCGCTCCTTCAAGTGCCCGGTCCTCGTGGAGAACGACGCCAACGCGGCGGCCGTCGCCGAGCACTGGAAGGGGGCGGCGACCGACACCGACGACGTGGTGTTCGTCCTCGCGGGGCTGAGCCCCGGGGCCGGGTCGCTGATCGGCGGGCGACTGCACCGCGGCTTCGGCGGCGCGGCCGGCGAGATCGGCGCGCTGCATCTGCTGGGCCGTGAGGTCACTCCGGAGACGCTGCTCTCCACCACGGGCGAGCCGCTGCACCCGCTGGACGAGCAGGCGGTCGCCCAGGTCTTCGCGGACGCCCGTGAGGGTGACGAGCGGGCGCAGGCGGCCGTGGAGCGTTTCATCCAGCGTCTGGTGCACGACGTCGCGGCCCTGGTGCTGGCCCTCGACCCCGAGCTGGTCGTGGTGGGCGGCTGGGCGGCGGGGCTCGACGGCGTGCTGGAGCCGCTGCACCGGGAGTTGGCGCGCTACTGCCTGCGGCCGCCCCGAGTGGCGCTGTCGGTGCTCGGCGAGGCCGCGGTGGCGACGGGCGCGCTGCGTCTGGCGCTCGACCACGTCGAGGAGCAGTTGTTCGCCGTGCAGGGCACGGTCACCGCGCGCAAGTGAACGCGGCCGCGGCCGGGACACAGCGGGGGAAGGCGCTCGGCAGCAAAGCCGCGCGCCGGGCACGTGGCGCGCCGAGCGCGGTAGCCGCATAGGTTCAAGTGGCGCCCTCGGAATCCGCGAGCGCCGACGGCGACACGGCCGCTACGCCCACGGAACGTCACCTGCCAGACGCATTCACACCTACGCCAGGGAGGACACCCCGAACACCTCGGCGACGACGGAAGCACCACCCCGCCAATACGCCGCAGGAGGAGACTCGCGGCCCGAAAACCACGCGCCGGGCACGTGGCGCGCCGAGCGCGGTAGCCGCATAGGTTCAAGTGGCGCCCTCGGAATCCGCGAGCGCCGACGGCGACACGGCCGCTACGCCCACGGAACGTCATCCGCCGGACGCATGCAACGCGCACGCCAGGGAGAGCGCCCCGAACGCCTCGGCGACGACGGAAGCACCACCCCGCCAACACACCACAAGCGAAGACACACGGCCGAAAACCACGCACCCGGAACATGGCACGCCAAGCGCGGTCGACGCGTAGGTCCGGGAGAGCTCCCCGCAGGAAGCCGCCGCCGGGAAGGCGAGGTCAGGAAGCGCGGCGTTCCGGGCCGTGGTGGATCTCCACGCCGCCGGAGTCGCCGAAGGTGAGGCGGCAGGTGTCCGCGCGGTAGGTCGCCACGGAGACGGCGGCCGTGCCGCCCTCGGCGAAGAAGCGGGTCGTCACGAGGAGCACCGGCGCTCCGGGGAGCCGGTCGAGCGCCTTGGCGTCGTCCGCGCGGGCCGAGCCGAGCTCGACGGCCCGGTCCTGCCCCTCGAGGTCGTGCCGTGCCAGCTCCCGCAGGATGACACGCGCGCGTGCGGCTCCGGAGGGTGCGTCCATGCCGGTCAGCTCGGCGACCGACGACATGGGGACGTACAGCAGCTCGGCGGCGACGGGCTGGCCCTGCGAGACGCGGGTGCGCCGCACCACGTGGACCTGCTCGTCGGGGCGGGTCCCCAGCATGCGGGCGACGGCCGCGGGCGGCGTCGCGGGCGCGCAGTCCGCGGGCTGCCAGGCGTCACCGGCCGCGCCCGGCCAGGTGCCCTGCGCGGATCCGACGGCGACGCCCATGCGCGGCGGGGCGACGGTCGTGCCGACACCGCGGCGGCGCTGGAGCCTGCCTTCGAGTTCGAGCTGTTCGAGTGCCTGGCGGAGCGTGGCGCGGGCGACGCCGAAGCGGGCGGCGAGCTCGCGCTCGTTCGGCAGGATCTCCCCCACGGCGAACTCGGAGTCGAGCGCCTCACTGAGCACGGTCTTCAGATGCCAGTACTTCGGCTCCGGCACCGTTTCGAGCTGCGTGGTCCCCACCCTGTCCTCCGCAATCGCCGTTCACCGGCGGCCTTTTAGCGCCCTTGTTTATTAAAGGTTCCTGCACTATCCCTGCGACCATAGGCCTGCGCCCACCCTTGGTCAAGACCAATCCTCGATCCGTTACAGCCCGCACAGGATTGATGCCACAGAGCATTCATGCGGAGTTCGCACGAGGCCAAGCAGGGGGAATCGGCCACGCGTGCGTGGGGGCGCGCCGGCATTCCATGGAAAGAAGCCCCCATCCGGCGGCGGGGGCTTCTTTCCATGGAATCGTGCGGTTCTGGTCGCCTTCTCGGTGCCGTCCCTATCGGGCGAGCGACACGAGCTTGTCCGGATTGCGGATGATGTAAATGTTCTGGATCAGTCCCTCGGCCGCGTCCACCTGGAAGACGCTGTCGGGCTTGCCGTCGACCAGCAGGAGCAGGCACTCGGCGCCGTTGAGTTCGACGAAGCGGAATTCCAGCTCGGCCCCGGGGGCCGCCACACCCTTGGCGGCGACGCCGCGCAGGAAGCGGCCCACCTTGTCGGCGCTCTCCAGGACGCGCAGCGGCGCCTTGGCCTTGCCGCCGCTGTCGCCGACCAGCCGGACGTCCGGGGCGAGCAGCGACATCAGCCCACTGAGGTCGCCCTCCGACGCGGCGGCGAGGAACCGCTCGGTCAGGTCGCGGCGCTCGGCGGGGTCCACCTCGTAGCGCGGGCGGCCCGCCTCGACGTGCTTGCGAGCCCGCCCGGCGAGCTGGCGCACCGCGGCCTCGCTGCGGTCCAGGGTGAGCGCGATCTCTGCGAACGGGAAGCCGAACGCCTCCCGGAGCACGAAGACGGCCCGCTCCAGGGGTGAGAGGGACTCCAGGACGACGAGGACCGCCAGGGAGACCGACTCGGCGAGCACGGCACGCTCGGCGGTGTCGGGCACCGTGGGGCCGAAGTCGGTGACGTAGGGCTCGGGGAGCCAGGGACCCACGTACGCCTCGCGGCGGGACTGCACATGGCGCAGCCGGTCGATGGCGAGGCGTGTGGTGACGCGCACCAAGTAGGCGCGCGGTTCGCGCACTTGGCCGTGGTCGGCGGCGGACCAGCGAAGCCAGGCTTCTTGGACGACATCCTCCGCGTCGGCCACGCGGCCGAGCATGCGGTAGGCGACGCCCATCAGGACGGGGCGGTGCTCTTCGAAGACATCGGTCACGCTCTCGGTAGCCACCGTTCCATCCCAACTCACGGCGCACCCTCTGTCCAGCGGAAACGGGTGCGGCGCGCAGCACATGGACGGCGGGCCCGACCATCGCGCCAAGGACGGACGGCCGGCCTCTTGAAGTGCGGCCTACTGAACGGTAATTGTTGCTGACAACGCGTCTAACACAGGTGAGCATTCCGTCGCCCCGCGGCGGGGACAGGAGCAGTCATGGCCGCAGAGGTGTCCTTCAGCGTCGCGTCGTCCGACGGCCCGCGCACCGTGACGATCGCCTATGAACGGGCGGGCGCCGGCGAGCCGTTGCTCCTCCTGCACGGCATAGGCCACCACCGGCAGGCCTGGGGCCCGGTCCTTGAGATCCTCGCCGCCGAGCACGACGTGATAGCGGTGGACCTGCCGGGCTTCGGCGCGTCACCCGCGCTGCCGGACGGACTGGCGTACGGCCTCTCGACGGTCGTTCCGGCACTCGGCGCGCTGTGTGAAGCCCTGGGGATCGAGCGTCCCCATGTCGCGGGCAACTCCCTGGGCGGGCTGCTCGCCCTGGAGCTGGGCCGCGAGAAGCTCGCGCGTTCCGTCACCGCGCTCTCGCCCGCCGGTTTCTGGACGCCGGCCGAGCGCAGGTACGCCTTCGGCACGCTGCTCGCGATGCGGCGGGGCGCCCGTCTGCTCCCCGTGCCGGTGATAGAGCGCCTGTCCACCAGCGCGGCCGGGCGCACGGCGCTCACCAGCACCATCTACGCCCGGCCCTGGCGCCGCTCACCGGAGGCGGTCGTCGCCGAGACGCTCGCGCTGCGCCACGCCGCGGGCTTCGAGGCGACCCTCACGGCCGGGCTCGACGTCCATTTCCGCGACGATGTGCCGGGCCTTCCGGTCACCGTCGCCTGGGGCACCCGGGACCGGCTGCTCCTGCGGCGCCAGGGGATCCGCGCCAAGCACACCATCCCCGGCGCGCGCCTCGTGCGGCTCCCGGGCTGCGGTCACGTCCCGATGAACGACGACCCGGCGCTGGTCGCCCGCGCCATCCTCGACACCTGCCGCTGAGCGGCGCCCGCGCAGGACGCCGGACCCGACGGCCACTCCCACCCCCACGAGCGCGCTGCCGACGGCCTGGGCGGCGCCGTACGTGCCCGTGCCGACCAGGGGCGCCGTACCCGCCGCCGCGACCGGGATGAGGCCGGAGAAGAGGGTGGCCCGCTCGGTGCCGATG
This sequence comes from Streptomyces sp. 135, assembly GCF_020026305.1. Classification (NCBI taxonomy): domain Bacteria; kingdom Bacillati; phylum Actinomycetota; class Actinomycetes; order Kitasatosporales; family Streptomycetaceae; genus Streptomyces; species Streptomyces sp. 135. The sequence continues at coordinate 560,949 of NZ_CP075691.1, forward strand.
CGCTGGAGTCCCGTGTACCAGAGCACGAAGCCGATGACCGTGACGATCACCGCCTGCCACAACAGGGCGGCGCTTTCGGTGCGGTCGGGCCACCGCACGAACGCGCTGCCGTCCACGACGACCCCGAGGACGGCCGACTCGGCGGCGGCCAGCGCGCACACGGTGGCGGAGAGGAGCTTCGGGCCGAGCGGCCGCACCAGCGGAACGGCGATCACCGCGAAGCCCACCTCTCCGGCGAGCGCGCAGACCGAGAACGCGAGCCCCATGCCGTCGGTGCGCCCCCACCCCTGCACGACGAAGGCACCGGTGGCGACGAGCAGCGCCCCGTAGATGACGACGCGCTGGGGATGACGCCGTTCAAGGAGCGGCACGAGGATGGCGACGACGACCGGAGCGCACCCTACGAAGACACCCGGTACGGCAGGTTCCGCCGACCGTTCCGCGGCCAGGATGGCCATGTTGAAGCCGACCATGCCCACGGCCGCAAGGAGGGCGAGGCGTCCCCACTGACGGCGCGGCAGCCGCCGCAGGGCGGCGGTCCCGCCTCTGCCGAGCCAGGGCAGAAGGAGCAGGCAGGCCAGTCCGTAGCGGACGAACTGGCCGCCGGTGTACGGGTAGTCGCCCAGCAGACTGTTGGCGGTGAAGGAGCCCCCGACGAGGAGGCAGGCGAGGGCCGCGAGCAGCGCCCCGCGTGAGGAGTTCGCGTTCATGCCCCGACGCTAGAAAGCGGGGCGGCCCCCATTAAGGTCCACTTTCAGGTCTGGTTCGGGGACCACTTCCCCACCCCCCTCTCCTGTGAGGAGAAACCTGTGGGACAGAGCGCCGTGGACGGTCCGCTCGGGAACGCGGCCTGGGAGTTGCTGCTCCCGGCGGCCTCCGCCCCGGCACGCAGCCGGGGCCGCAGCCTGCGCTCGGCCCTGCGCGAGGCCGTCAGGTCGGGCCGGCTCGCATCCGGCACCCGGCTGCCCTCCAGCCGTGAACTCGCCGCCGACCTGGGCGTCTCGCGAGGCCTGATCACGGAGGCGTACGAGCAGTTGACGGCCGAGGGGTATCTGCGCAGCGACCGGGGTTCGGGGACCTGGGTCGGCGGTGCGGCGCGGGCCGCGGCGCCGGCGGTCCGCGATCGCGCGCCCCGGCCCGGGCACGCGCGCGTGGACTTCCTCCCCGGCGTCCCGGACCTCTCGCTGTTCCCCCGCGCGGCCTGGGCCACCGCCCACCGCCGGGTGCTCGCCGAACTCCCGCACCACATGCTGGGCTACCCGGATCCCCGCGGCCTGCCCCGGCTGCGTACGGTCCTCGCCGACCTGCTGGTGCGGCGGCGCGGCGTCGTCGCGGACCCGGAGCGCGTCGTCGTGTGCTCCGGAGTGGCGCAGGCCATGACGCTGCTGGCGCTGGCCCTCCGCGCGCGTGGACACACGGCGGTCGGCGTGGAGGCCCCCGGCAGCCCCGAGCACGAGACGTTGATCGCCGCCGCCGGGATCACCCCGGTGGGCATCCCCGTGGACGGCGAAGGCGTGGGGACGGGGACGCTGCGGGAGCGGGACGTACGCGCGGTCGTCACCACGCCCGCCCATCAGTTCCCGTCGGGGATCGCCTATTCGGCGAGGCGGCGCGCCGAACTCCTCGACTGGGCGCGGTCGGTGGACGGCCTCGTCGTGGAGGACGACTACGACGGGGACTTCCGCTACGACCGCGCCCCGGTGGGAGCGTTGCAGGGGCTCGATCCGGAACACGTGGCCTACACCGGGTCGGTGAGCAAATCGCTCGCGCCCGGCCTGCGTCTGGGCTGGCTGCTGGTGCCGGACGGCCTCGCCGAGGAGGTCGTCGAGCGCAAGCGCGTGATGGACCTCGGCAATCCGACGCTCGACCAGGCACTCCTGGCCCGCTTCGTGGAACGGGGCGACTACGACCGGCATCTGCGCCGCTGCCAGCGCGCCTACCGAGACCGCAGGGACGCCCTGGTGGCGGCGCTGGGCGAGCATCTGCCGGGGGTGCGCGTCACCGGGATCGCGGCCGGTCTGCACGTCATCGCCCGGCTGCCCGACCGCTGGGGCCCGCAGGACGTCTTCCTGGAGCGGGCCGCCGCGGCCGGGGTCGCCGTCCGGCCGCTGAGCGACTACGGCACGCCGGCCGGGACCGGCGTGAGTCTGGTCCTCGGGTACGCGCACCTGCCGCCCGCCCGGATCGCCGAGGGCGTGCGGCTGCTGGCCGAAGCCGTTCAGGAGCCTTTGGGGGCTCAGGCGTTGGACCACGCGCGCGTGCAGAGCACCAGACGGTAGCCGTCGGGGTCCTCGACCGTGACGCCCCATTCGTTCCAGTACGGGTTCGGCGACTGGACCCGCTTGCCGCCGTGCTCCTCCAGGCGGGCGATCAGCTCCTCGGGGACCTCGCCGTCGACGTACACGACGAGCAGGTCCTCCTCGGTGGGGCGCGGCTGGACCGGAGCGGCGGCTTCGTGGACCAGTTCGAGGTGCCAGGAGGCGTCCGGCCACCCCACCATGAGCAGGTCGTGCTCACCCGGGGCGTCACCGCCCTCCGCGCGGTACACCACGCCAAGACCGAGTCCGCCGACCCAGAAGCGCTCGGCCGCCGCCAGGTCGCGGGAGGGGCGGGCTATGCGGATGTGGCTCCGACCGTTGACAGGCATGTCGATCCCCCTTCTGTGCGGCACGCCCGTTCGCGTGCCCCTGGGGCATGAGCGTAGAGGGAAGTTGATCACTTGACATCGGCCTTACGTCCTGGTGCGCCGGCCCTGGGCATCCGTCCGCGGACCTGCGACCTCGGGCCGAGGCCGAGCCCGGGACTCAAGTGATCTCCGCGCCCCCGTTCCCCCGCGCGCGGGGGAAGTTGTTCACTTGTGGTTCGTGTGGACGCTGTGGCGCGCCCCTGGTCAGGCACCCGCACACTGGTCGCACCGGTCAACTGGAGGCGCATTCATGTCACACCGTCAGCCGAGCCCGTCCCCCCGCCGCCGCAGCGTGCTGCGCGGATCACTGGCAGTTCCGGCGGCGCTCACCGTGCCGTCACTGGCCGGGGCGGCTCCCTCGTTCGCCCTTTCGGGACGCCCGAAGGCCGGGTGGGGCGTGCAGGCGGGCGACGTGAGCGCGCACGCGGGGCTCGTCTGGGTCCGGTCCGACCGTCCGGCCCGGATGATCGTGGAGACGTCGGCGACGGAGTCGTTCCGCGACCCCCGGCGCTGGCGCGGACCGCTGCTCGGTCCCGACACGGATTTCACGGGGACGACACGGCTGCGCGGACTGCCCGCCGGTGAGCAGATCCACTACCGGGTGCTGCTCCAGGACCCCGACGATCCTCGGCGTACGGGAGAGCCGGTCGCCGGCACGTTCCGTACGACGCCCAAGGGCCGCAAGGAGGGCGTGCGCTTCCTGTGGTCGGGCGACATCGCGGGCCAGGGCTGGGGCATCAACCCCGACCGGGGCGGCTTCCGCGTCTTCGAGGAGATGCGCCGCCGTGACCCCGACTTCTTCCTGTGCAGCGGCGACAACATCTACGCGGACGGGCCGATCCAGTCCAGCGTCACGCTGCCCGACGGGTCCGTGTGGCGCAACGTCACGACGGAGGAGAAGTCCAAGGTCGCCGAGTCCCTCACGGAGTTCCGGGGCGCGTTCCGCTACAACCTGCTGGACGAGAACCTGCGGCGGTTCAACGCCCAGGTGCCCTCCATCGTGCAGTGGGACGACCACGAGGTGCGCAACAACTGGTACCCGGGGCAGATCCTGGACGACGCCCGCTACACGGAGAAGGACGTGAACGTCCTGGCGGGGCGCTCCCTGCGGGCGTTCAGCGAGTACTACCCGATCTCCACGCAGGCCCCGGGCGACGAGGACGGCCGGATGTACCGCGTGCTGCGGCACGGCCCGCTCCTGGACGTGTTCGTCCTGGACATGCGCTCGTACCGCAACGCCAACTCCCCGAACAGGCAGCCCGACGACGCCACCGGCATCCTCGGTGCCCGGCAGCTCGCCTGGCTGAAGCGGGAGCTCTCGCGCTCGCGGGCGGTGTGGAAGGTCATCGCCTCCGACATGCCGCTGGGCCTTGTCGTGCCCGACGGCAGGACGAACTTCGAGGCCGTGGCGCAGGGCGACCCCGGCGCCCCGCTGGGCCGTGAGCTCCAGATCGCGGAGCTGCTGCGGCACATCAAGCACCGGAAGATCACCGGCACGCTGTGGCTGACCGCCGACGTGCACTACACCTCGGCACAGCACTACGACCCGTCGCGGGCGGCGTTCAAGGACTTCGCGCCGTTCTGGGAGTTCGTGTCCGGGCCGCTGGCCGCCGGTGGGTTCCCCGCGACGAAGCTGGACGGGACGTTCGGCCCCGAGCAGAAGTTCGTCAAGGCACCGAGCCGCGCGAACACCTCCCCCGCCGAGACCCCGCCGTACTTCGGGGAGGTCGACATCGACGGGGGCAGCGGTGAGCTGACCGTGCGCCTGCGGCAGGAGGGCGGCGGCGTACTGTTCACGCAGGTCCTGCGGCCGGGGCGGGTCGGCCAGTAGGGGCGGCGCACCGGGAGAGCGCCCGGGGCGAAAGGGCACGAAGAGGGCAGATGGCCTCTTAACCCATCAGTCACAAGGCGTTCGTGATCACGCAACACCGGTCCCGCACAGTGGCCGTATGCGAGCTGAGATGTCTGACGTGACACGGACCAAGCACGGCCGTCCCGTTCACCACTGGCGGCGCGACGTCGTCGAGCTGGCCGCCCTGTTCACCGCCGTCGCGGTGGCGGACGCGGTGGCGAACATGATCGGGCACGGCCCCGACGGCCCCGCCCTCCTCGTGGTCTCGGCCGTGGTGCTGGTCGCCACGGCCGGGTTCCACATCTGGTGGGCACGGCACCACAACCACGCCCCGCCGCCGGCGCACGATACCGGCCCCCGGCCGCCCGCCACCGCGGAGCAGGCCGGGTCCACCCCCGCCGACCCCGCGGGGGCGACGACGCTGTGGCGGATGCGCACGACCGTACGGGACGAGCCGGGGTCGCTGGCGGCGCTGTGCATGGCGCTCGCCGACCGGCGGGTGGACATCCTGAGCCTCCAGGCGCACCCCCTGGCCGAGGGCACGGTCGACGAGTTCCTGTTGCGCGCCCCCGAGGCGCTGCCCGCCGCCGAGCTGACCCGCTCGATCGCCGGGGCGGGCGGCGCGGGCACCTGGATCGAACGCGCCGACGCCCACGACCTGGTGGACGCCCCCACCCGCGTCCTGGGCCTGGCCACCCGCACCGCGCTCGACGCCGCCGAGCTGCCGCTCGCGCTGCGCCAGCTCCTGGGCCGCTGCACCATCCGGTCGCTGCCCGCCGCGTCCCGGGCGGTGTCGCGGCGGGACGGGACGACGCCCGCGGCCCCCGAGGACATGGTGCCGGTCGACGGCGTACTCGAAGGAACCGTGCTGCGTCTGAGGGGCCCCGAGGGCGAGGTGATCACCGTGGAGCGGCCCTATCTGCCGTTCACGCCCACGGAGTTCGCCCGCGCGCGGGCGCTGGTGGAGCTCGACACGCGGCTCGGTCCGCGCGTCCCGCTCAGCCAGGACACGCTGACGCTGCCCGAGGGCAACTCCATCACCCTGCGCCGCGCCGACACGGCCGATGTCGACGCGGCCAAGGCCATGCACGACCGCTGCTCGCAGCGCACCCTGAGCCTGCGCTACCACGGGCCGGTGCGGGACGCCGACCGCTACCTGAACCACCTGCTCAGCCCCCGGTTCGGCCGTACCCTCGCGGTGCAGACGGCCTCCGGCCGCGTCGTCGGCATCGGCCACCTGCTCTGGGACGGCGACGAGACCGAGATCGCGCTGCTCGTCGAGGACGACTGGCAGCGGCGCGGCATCGGCGGCCGGCTGCTCCGCCGACTCGTCGCCATGGCCGTGGACGCGGGCTGCGAGAGCGTGTACGCGGTGACGCAGGCGTCCAACACCGGCATGGTCGCGGCGATGCGCGGCCTCGGCCTGCCGCTCGACTACCAGATCGAGGAGGGCACGCTGGTGATCACGGCCCGCCTCGACGCGACGACCGTCAGCCCACCGGCTCAGGGCGTCCACGCCGAACGGCATCAGCGGGCTGAGCGCTGACGGGTCCGAGGGCCCGGTCCAGGTCGCGCCAGAGGTCCTCGACGTCCTCAAGGCCGCACGACATGCGCAGCAGGCGGTCGCTCACACCGGACGAGTGCCGGTCCGCCACGTCCACGACGCGGTGGCTGATGGACGCCGGGTGCTGGATGAGGGTGTCGACGCTGCCGAGGCTGACCGCCGGGGTGATCAGCCGCACGCCGGCGGTCACCTCGTGCGGGTCGCCGAGGACCTCGAAGGCGACCATGGCGCCGCCGAGACGCGGGTAGTGGACGCGGGCCACGCGCGGGTCCGCGGCGAGGCGCCGCGCCAGCTCCGCCGCGTTCGCCGACGCCGCCCGCACCCGGACCGGCAGCGTGGCGAGGCCGCGCAGCAGCAGATATCCGGCCAGGGGGTGCAGCACCCCGCCGGTGGCGAACCGCACCTGGCGCAGCCGCCGCGCGAACTCCTCGTCGCACGCCACCACCCCGCCGAGGACGTCGCCGTGCCCGCCCAGGTATTTCGTGGCGCTGTGCAGCACGAGGCGCGCCCCGCTCTCCACCGGCCGCTGGAGGACGGGCGTGGCGAAGGTGTTGTCGGCGAGCAGCGGCACCTCACCGCAGGCGTGGGCCACGGCGGCCAGGTCGAGTTCGGCGAGCGTCGGATTGGCCGGCGACTCGACCATCACCAGGCCGGTGTCGGGGCGGACGGCCTCCGCGATGCCGGCCGGATCGACCCACGTCACCTCGTTGCCGAGCAGGCCCGCGGTGAGCAGGTGGTCGCTGCAGCCGTAGAGCGGCCGGACCGCCACGACGTGCCGCAGGCCCGCGGCGCCGCGGACGAGCAGGACCGCGCTGAGGGCGGCCATGCCGCTCGCGAACGCGACGGCGCTCTCGGTGCCTTCGAGGCGGGCGAGGGCGGTCTCGAAGCGGGCGACGGTCGGGTTGCCGAGGCGGGCGTAGACGGGCGGCCCGTCGTCGAGGACGCCGTCGGCGGCGAAGGCGTCGATGCGGGCGGCCTCGGCCCGGCTGTCATGGGAGGGGTACGTCGTGGAGAGGTCGATGGGCGGCGCGTGCAGGCCAAGGCCGGCCAGGTCGTCCCGTCCGGCGTGCACGGCCTCGGTGGCCAGAGCGCGCGGCACGGGGCGCGAGCTGTCGGTCCGCGCCCGCCGCTCCGTGCCGCCGCCGTCCGCCGCGTGGGCACCGGGGTGCGAGCCCTCCCGCGTAACCGTCCCCATGGCTGTCTCCGTGTTCGCGTCCATGCCCCACAGGCTGAACATCACACGGGGTTCCGATGGAAAACACCGTGCTACGTTCGCCCGATGGCCGACTCTGTCGCACTGGACCCGGTGGATCTCCACATTTTGCGCCTGTTGCAGAACGACGCCCGGACCACCTACCGCGATCTGGCGGCACAGGTCGGTGTGGCGCCGTCGACCTGCCTCGACCGGGTGACGCGGCTGCGGCGCTCGGGGGTGATCCTCGGACACCAGCTGCGCCTGGACCCGGCGCGCCTCGGCCGCGGCCTCCAGGCGCTGCTCTCGGTCCAGGTGCGGCCGCACCGCCGCGATCTGGTCGGGCCGTTCGTGGAGCGGATCCGGGCGCTGCCCGAGTCCCTGTCCCTGTTCCATCTGACGGGCCCCGAGGACTTCCTGGTGCATGTGGCGGTCGCCGGTCCCGCGGACCTCCAGCGGCTCGTCCTCGACGAGTTCACGGCGCGGCGCGAAGTGGCGCGCGTGGAGACGAGGTTGATCTTCCAGCAGTGGGAGTGCGGCCCGCTCCTGCCGCCCGAGGCCACCGCCGAAGGGCCGCGCGATCCCGTCGGCGAATCCTGGTGACGCGCGCCCGTCGTTCGTACGAGGATGTCCGCATGTCAGCCACGAATAACCCGCAGTCGGACGCCGGCCCCCTGCCCCGCGAGGTCGCCGACGCGTACGTCGACGAGCTCATCGCCCTCGATCCCATCACCGGCACCTACCTCGGCGTCGAGGAGAGCAACAGCAGGCTCCCCGACACCTCGCCCGCGGGGCAGGACGCCCTCGCACGGCTGGCGCAGACGACGCTGGACCGGCTCGACGAGGCGGAGCGCAGGCCCGGTGCCGACAGTGAGATCGAGCGCCGCTGCGGCCGGCTGCTGCGCGAGCGGCTCACCGCGGAGCTGGCCGTGCACGACGCCGGTGAGGGCCTGCGTTCGGTCGGCAATCTGCACACCATGCCGCACCAGGTGCGGGAGATCTTCACCGTGACCCCGATGGAGACCGAGCAGGACTGGGCGGTGATCGCGGAGCGGCTGCGGGCCGTGCCGGCCGCGTTCGAGGGCTACCGCGCCTCGCTCGAACTCGGTCTTGAGCGCAAGCTGTTCGCGTCGCCGCGTCCCACGGACACGTTCATCGGGCAGCTCACCGAGTGGGCGGGTCCCAAGGGCGGGCCCGGCTGGTTCGAGGAGTTCGCCGCTCAGGGCCCGGAGGCGCTCCGCGCCGACCTGGACACCGCGGCGCGGGCCGCGACCGCCTCGGTCGTGGCGCTGCGCGACTGGATGCGGGACGTCTACGCGCCCACGATCGAGGGCTCCCCCGACACCGTGGGCCGCGAGCGGTACGCCCTGCTGTCCCGCCACTTCAACGGCACCGACCTGGACCTCGACGAGGCGTACGCGTACGGCTGGTCGGAGTTCCACCGGCTGATCGCGGAGATGCGGACCGAGGCCGAGAAGATCCTGCCCGGCGCGGCCACGCCGTGGGTGGCGCTCGCCCACCTCGACGAGCACGGGACGCACATCGAGGGCGTCGAGGAGACGCGCGTCTGGCTCCAGGAGCTGATGGACGAGGCGATCGAGGCGCTGGACGGCACACACTTCGAACTCGCCGACCGGGTGCGGAAGGTGGAGTCCCACGTCGCCCCACCCGGCGGCGCGGCGGCCCCCTATTACACCGCTCCCTCCGAGGACTTCTCACGCCCCGGCCGCACCTGGCTGCCGACCATGGGCGAGACCCGCTTCCCCGTCTACGATCTCGTCTCCACCTGGTACCACGAGGGCGTCCCCGGCCATCACCTGCAGCTCGCCCAGTGGGCGCATGTCGCGGAGAACCTCTCCCGCTACCAGGCGACCGTCGGCATCGTCAGCGCCAACGCGGAGGGCTGGGCGCTCTACGCGGAGCGGCTCATGGACGAACTCGGCTTCCTGACCGACGCGGAGCGCAGGCTCGGCTACCTGGACGCGCAGATGATGCGCGCGCTGCGGGTCATCGTGGACATCGGCATGCACCTGGAGCTGGAGATCCCGGCCGACTCGCCCGTCCACCCGGGCGAGCGCTGGACGCCGGACCTGGCCCAGGAGTTCTACGACGCGCACTGCGGCCGTCCGACGGAGTACGTGGCGAGCGAGATGACGCGCTACCTCACGATCCCCGGCCAGGCCATCGGCTACAAGCTGGGTGAGCGGGCCTGGCTCCTCGGCCGCGAGAACGCGCGCCGACGCCACGGCGACGCGTTCGACGCCAAGGCCTGGCACATGGCGGCACTGTCCCAGGGCTCGCTGGGCCTGGACGATCTGGTGGACGAACTGTCCCGGCTGTGACGGCTCGCGGGCGGCGGGGCGGGGCGGCGGCTTTCGCCCCCCGCCCCGGGCCCCGCTCAGCAGCCGCAGTCCTCCGCGTCGACAGGAGCCGTGAGCGCGTCGGGGGTACGCCGCTCGCGGCCCTCCCACGTCTCGAACGCGAAGCCCTCACGCACCCAGTACTCGAAGCCGCCCAGCATCTCCTTGACCCTGAAGCCCAGTTGGGCGAGGGCGAGGGCCGCCCGCGTCGCGCCGTTGCAGCCGGGACCCCAGCAGTAGGTGACGACCGGCACCGACTTGTCGAGGAGCGCCTCGGCCTGTTCGGGGATCAGCGCGGTGGGCAGGTGGAGCGCGCCCGGCACGTGCCCCTGGTCCCAGGCGGCGGTGGAACGGGTGTCGATCACGATGAATCCGGGGCGGCCGCCGTCGGCGAGCGCGGACGCCACGTCGGAGACGTCGGCGTGGAAAGCGAGGCTCGTCCCGAAATGCGCGACGGCCGCGGCCGGGCAGGCGGGCGGCACCCGCAGGACCGGATTCGAAGTGGCGGCCGCCGAGGCGCCCGAGACGGAGGAAGGGGCGCTGAGCTGCGGGTTCGTGGTGTTCATGGCAGAAAATCTATGGCCGGCGCCCGGAAGTCTGAAGCGGTGATCCCCGGCATCCCCCTTGATCCACCGGGGATTTCCCTGTTACCTCTCGGGCATGACCGGTTATTCCACGGACGCCACCGACTGGCGCATCCTCGACGTCCTCCAGCGCGAGGGCCGCGCCAGCTATGCCGAACTGGCGCGCGCCGTCTCGATGTCCCCGAGCGCCGTCACCGAGCGGGTGCGGCGCCTGGAGAGGCGGGCGTCATCCAGGGCTACGCGGCCGTGGTCGACCCGGAGCGGCTCGGCCTGCCGATCCTCGCGTTCGTACGACTGCGCTACCCGACCGGCAACTACAAGCCGTTCCACGACCTGGTGGAGGCGACCCCGGAGATCCTGGAGGCGCATCACGTCACGGGCGACGACTGTTTCGTCATCAAGGTCGCCGCGCGCTCGATGAGCCACCTCGAAGAGGTCTCGGGCCGGATCGGCGCACTGGGTTCGGTGACGACGAGCATCGTCTACTCCTCTCCCCTGTCACGACGGCCGCTGGGACGCTGAGGAGCGGCAGCTCTGGAAGGCCGCGCCCAAGGGGGCGTCCCCTGAAGCAGGACAAAGCACTGCCAACCCTCATCAACCTCTGCGCCCCGGCCACCGGGAAATGACCGAAAGTACACCCCTGGCCGCAGGTCGCCAGGTCACCCGGCATGTGCTCACTTCTTACGGGCGACCGCCCCGTACATGGCAATGGCACGGTCCTCGATGCCGGCCTGCTCAGGGCCCGGCCGCCACTTGTGGACCTGGGTGACGCCCGGCTCCATCAGCTCCATGCCCTCGAAGAAGGAGGTGGCGGTCGGCAGGTCACGCAGCGCCATGGGCATGCCCTGCCGCGCGTACTCCTCCGCCACCCGGCCGATCTCCTCGGGCGCGAAGTCCGCGGTGCCGATGGTCAGCGCGAGGAAGCTGCCCGACGGCAGCGGTTCGAGCAGACGCCGCACGAGGTTCCGGTCGTCCGGCGGCAGGATGAAGTGCAGGATGCCGATGACCATCAGGCCGACCGGTTCGTCCAGGTCCACCAGGGCACGGAACTGGGCGCTGTCCAAGATGGCGTCCGGATCATGCATGTCCGCGTCGACGTACGCGGTCGCCCCCTCCGGGGAGCTCTGCAAGAGCGCGCGGGCGTGGGCCAGCACGATCGGGTCGTTGTCGACGTAGACCACGCGGGACTCCGGCGCGACCGACTGCACCACCTCGTGCAGGTTGGGAGCCGTAGGCAGTCCGGTGCCGATGTCGAGGAACTGGCGAACGCCCTGCTCCTCCGCCAGAAAACGCCCGGCACGGTGCATGAACCGCCTGTTCTCCAGCATGTGCACGGGCAGCGCCGGCCAATGCCGGCACATGGCGTCGCCCGCCTCGATGTCGACGAGGTAGTGGTCCTTGCCTCCCAGGATGTAGTCGTACACCCGCGCGGAATGTGCCGTCGAGGTATCGATCCGCTCGCCTGCGCCGTGCATGGGACAGCTCCGCTCTTCACTGCTGACTATGAGCTCCAGACGCTATGCCGTACCGACGCCTCGACAACTCGATGTCGTCAAGGCGCCGGCACGCGCATTGCGGCCGTCGGTACGCGCCTTGCGGCCGTCGGCCCCGTCGGCCTCAGGACGACTCCTCGGAGCCCCGCCGCGGCCATGCCGCGTTCACCGTCCGGGAGGGCGGCGAAGCACACATCACCGCTCATTGGCACATCCCCCGTCATGTGCTGTCCGGTCGCGGCCAGTTGGGGCCGGGGTACCACTCGTAGGGAGGGAACCCGCCCTCTTAGAACGCTCCCAGGGCCTCACCCCGGGTCGGCTCGGCGAAGTCACCGACCTCTGCCATGGCCGGTGGTTCGTACAGTTCGTCCTGCTGCATGAAATTCCTCCTCGGCTGCGGCTGGTGGCGTGGCACCCACGCCCCGGTGGTACGTACTCAGGACGTTTCGGCACTACGTCCAACAGGAGGCAGCGCCATGTGCGCCGTGCACGCCCGGCTCAGGGAGGGAACCGGCGATATGGGCGTGACGGTGGCTCACGGCGGGATGGGTGCGCTGACCCCGGCGACGATCCGTACCGGGGTCGGTGCGGACGGGGAGTCGGTCCCCCACCGCTGGACGTCGACCAGGTGTCCCGGCCGGGCGAGCGGCAGGTCGCCGAACAGCTTCCGGATCCCGCGTTCGCTGCGGATGTGGAACGCCCCGGACGACTGCCGGTATACACCCTCGATCCGCCGCACCGCTTCCGGGTCGCTCCCCGTGGCACAGATGTGGGACACCGCCAACACGCTGCCGGGAGCCAGTAGTTGCCGTATCCGCGCCACGATCGCGACCGGATCCTCCTCATCACTGATGAAATGCAGGACGGCGACGAGCAGAACCGCCACGGGCTCGTCCAGATCGATCAGCCTTCTCAGCGTGGGGGCGCCGAAAAGCCGCTCCGGTTCACGCACGTCGCCCTCGATGAGAGCACTGGAGGCGCTCGACACCGACGCGGCCCCCTCAGCGAGCACCACCGGGTCGCAGTCGACCCCGACGACCTTCGCTTCCGGCGAGCAGGCCCGCGCGATCTCGAACACCGACGGGCTGGTGGGAATGCCGGTGCCCACGTCGATGAACTGGCGGATGCCCCGGGCGGCGCAGTACCGCACGGCGGCGAGAGCGAACGTCCGGTTCGCGCGAGCCAGCAGGGGCGCCTCCGGGAGCGCCTCCAGCACCTTCGCGACCGCGTCCCGGTCACAGCTCTGGTGGGCGTCTCCGCCCAGCATGTAGTCGTACATACGAGCGGAGCTGGGCACTCCCGGGCCGCTCAACGCATCTGTCACCGCCGCTACCCCTCTCCCCCGTACCCCTTCACGGGCACGATCCGTGACCGAGGCCCCGGTGCTAGCGGGCGGCGTTCGCTGCCTGCGGGCTGCCCCGGCGAGCAAGACGCCAGAGCTGCGGCACAGGACCTCGTCTGTCGTTGTTCCATCGCGCTCGGCACGGCAACCCAGGGTGCGGGGACATGGCAGTTCCGATGAGGATGGGGCGCGGACCAAGGCGGAAATCGGGATGCGGCATTCACTGCAACGGCTGTTCAGTGCGCTGGGGGGAATGTACCCTCGCGATCATGGAGTCACTGACCGGAACCACCACCGATCAGGCGCCGGCGAACCCGGCCGCCACCGATGACATGCTGGCCACTCAGCCGGTCGGCTACTGGTGCGGCCTGACCCATACAACCGTCACCCGGCATCTGCGTGACGCCATGGCCAAGATCGACGCCACGCAGCCGCAGTACTGGGTACTCAACCGCGTGAACGGCGGCCCCACGGCGCCGAGCCGCGAGGAAGTCGTCGCGCAGCTGACACACCTTGTTGACGGGCCGCATGAAATTGCCAGGATCGTCGACCAGTTGCTCCACCGCGAATGGCTCCGGATCGACGACGGGCAGCGCCTGCACCTCACGGATGCCGGGGAGACCGCCAGAGTGCGGCTTCGTGAGCTGGCGACCGAGATACGCGCCGTGGTCCACCAGGGCATCAGCGACGAGGAGTACGTGGCCGCGCTCAAGGTACTGCGCAAGATGGTGGCCAATGTGGAAGGGGACGGGACTCCCGGTAATCCGTCCTGATTTCGCGATCTTGTGGCGGACCCGGCCAGCCAGAGCTGCTCCGCCGATGGCCGGTTCCGGATCGCGTGGCGGGAGCGAACTTCCGTAGGCTCGGCAGGGCAGGACTCGCCTGTTACACGAGTAGCCCAGGGAGTTGGCGTGTTGTACGCATTCGCCTTTGAGCGGGTCGGTGTCGTGCTCAGTGACCTCTACTTCCGGAATCCGAATCCGCTGCACGGGCAGGAGTCCCCCGAGCGCGGGGTACGGCTGGAACTACGAGTCTTCGAAAGCGGCGAGCTGCCCGGCTCCATCTACTCGGCGCGCCCCATCACGATCGGTCGCCCGCTATGGCGGGTAGATCTCCTCCAGGACGCGGACGCCGCTCCGAACACCTTCGATCGGACACACCACCACCCGAATATCGTCGGCTGGGAACCCGGCCCACGGACATTCGTCGAGGGGTTGTCTGACGAGCCGCTGGCGTGGCTGGCTGAGAAATTCACCGACATCTCCAGTCTGCTGAGGGAGGCCGGCATCTCACCGGACGAGATCTCGGCCGCGGACGCAGACAGCCTTCGGGCAGCGGCGCCCGAGATCGTGGGCACCGTTCGCCGGGTGCTGGAGCGGGTGTGGGCCGGCGAACTCGGACACCCGAAGATCGACGTGGAGTCAGGATCGGCGACCAGCATCAGAGCCGGCTGGCTCTAGCTCACCTCGGAAGATCCACGGAGACCGCGCGATCAAGGATATGAGCGGTGTACGGCCGTCTGGTCGAGGAGGGTGTTCGGCAGTGGACCGAGCTGCCGCTGGGGCGCACGAGTGCGGGCGTGTGCGGGCGTGTGGAACGGCAGAAGGCACGGGGCCGGCCCCCAGGGCATTCGCTGGCGGCGGCAGCCCGAGCTCTCACCCGCCGCCGCCCTGCCGTACGGACGATCCGGCCCGCCCCTTCACCACCTCCAGCTGCGCGTGCACCCGTCGTCGCAGGTCAGCAATGTGGCTGACGATGCCGACACTGCGGTCCCGCTCGCGCAGCGAGTCGAGGACGTCGAGGACCTCGTCCAGGGTCTGGTCGTCGAGGGAGCCGAAGCCCTCGTCGATGAACAACGTGTCCAGGCGTACGCCGCCCGCCTCGTCGCTGACCACGTCCGCAAGGCCCAGCGCGAGCGCGAGTGAGGCGAAGAACGTCTCGCCGCCGGAGAGCGTCGCCGTGTCACGCTCGCGGCCCGTCCACGCGTCGACGACGTGCAGGCCGAGGCCCGAGCGGCCGCGGCCCGTACGGTCGTCGGAGTGCACGAGGGTGTACCGCCCGGATGACATCTGCCGCAGCCGGACCGTCGCGGCCGCCGCCACCTGTTCGAGACGGGCGGCCAGGACGTACGACTCCAGGCGCATCCTGCGTTCGTTGTCCGCGGAGGTGCCGGCGGCCAGCCCCGCGAGCCGTGCCACGCGGTCGTAGGCGGCGCGCAGGGGGGCCAGCCTGCGTGTCCCGGCGACGGTCCGGGCCGAGAGCCTGTCGAGTTCGGCGCAGCGCCCGCCGCGGCGTCGAGCGCGGACGACGCGGCCCGCAGGCGTCGGCCCGCGGCTGCCGCCGCCCGCGCGCCCGGCAGGTCGGCGGGGGCCGCTGCGCGCGGCGGCCGTGTCCGGTTCGGCGAGGACGGAGCGGACGGCGGCTTCTTCGTTCCGCCAGTCGTCGATGCGGTGCTGGAGTTCGCGGTACCGGGCGTCGTCGAGCAGGGCGGCGGCCGCCTCTTCCGGCGTGTCGAACCCGGCGCGGAAGGCGGCGTCGGCGAGCCGCGCGTCCGCCGCCTTGAGCCGCTCGGCCGTGTCGTCCGCGGCGCGGGCGGCGTCCGCGGCCTCGGTGAGCAGCGCCGTCCGCCGCTCCAGCTGGGCGGCGCGGGCGGCGACGCTGCCGGCCGTCCGCGCGCGCGGGACAACTCCGCGCCGAGGGACTCCTGTTCGCGCTCCAGGGCTTCGCGCAAGGTGGCCCGTGACGCGGCGCGGCGCGCGGCCTCCTGCTGTCCGGCGACCCGTCGGTCGTATTCGCGCTCGGCCTGTGCGAGCGCTTCCCGTGCGGCGTGCAGCCCGGAGGCACGGTCACGGGCCTCGGCGTAGGAGCGCCTCAACTCCGCTACGTCTGCGGCAAGTTCGTCAACGGTCGGCTCATCGGCGGTCAGTTGGTCGACGTCCCCTTCCGCGCCCGAGCCGCCGCGCGCCGCCTCCGTGGCCGCCGTCAGCGACGCCTGTACGTCGCCGAGCGCGCGCTCGGCGGCCGAGCGCGACTCCAGCGCGGCGCGGTGGGCGGCGAGCGCCTCCTCTTCGGCGCTCCGGTCCACGTGACCGGCGGTCTTGCGCGCGGGAGCGGGATGTTCCGTCGCTCCGCACACCGCGCACGGTTCGCCGTCCGCCAGATGGGTGGCGAGTTCGGCGGCGATGCCCGCGAGGCGTTGTTCCTTGAGGGCGAGCCAGTGTTCGTGGGTGGCGGTGGCGTGTTCGCGGGCGGTGAGGCGCGCTCCCGCGCCGCCGCCGCGTCGTGCGCGAGCCGGTCGCGGCGGCGGGCCGCGTCCAGGCGGGTCTGCGCGGGTTCGAGGCGGTAAGCCAGTCGCTCGGCGTGCGTGGCGGCTTCCTGGGCGGACGCGACGCGTTCCTGAAGGGCGGTCCGGGTCGCTTCCCAGCCGTCGAGCCAGCCCGATGCGTCCTGCAAGAGGTCGTCGTCGGCGCGCTCCTGCCGGTCCAGCGCGGCGCGCTCGGCGGTGATGTCGGCGAGCCGCTGCTCGGCGCGCCAGGCGGAGCCGAGGCCGCCGAGCTCCTCGGCGGCCTTGCGCGCGGGCGGCGGCGAGGCCCGCCGCGCCGCGGCCTCGAAGGTCTCGGGCAGGTGTGCACGCGCGCGTGCCTCTTCCCGCGTCGCCCGGCGGTGCTCGGCCTCGGCGGCTTCGCGCATCCCGAGCGCGGGGCGACCGTCTCGGCCTTGCGTGCCCGCTCCAGGCGGTGCTCGCGCTCCCGCTGCTCCGCCTCGCGCGCGTGGAGCCGCGCGGCTCGCTCCCGCGCCTCGGCGAAGCGGGCCTGCAACCGGTCGAGTTCAGCCGCGTCGGCGAGGCGGCGCTCGGCGGCGGCCTGCGCGGATTCGGCGGCCGTGAGCGCGCAGTGCGCGATGGTGAGCCGCTCACGGGCTGCCGTGCGGGCGACGGCGGCCCAGGTCAGGACCTCCGTCGCGAGGCCCGGGTCGCCGGGCGCGAGGTCGGGCAGGGGCAGTTCGGTGTCCCGGCCGGCGTCCGCCGCGGCCTGCTGCATGCGGTGCGCGTCGGCAAGGAGCGCCGCGTCGCCCTCCTTGACCTCGGCCTCGGTGGTGCGCCGCTGCTCGGCGAGCCGCTGTTCGACGGCGGCGAACCTGCGCGTGTCGAAGAGGCGCCCGAGCAGCTTGCCGCGAGCTTCCGCGTCCGCGCGCAGGAAGCGCGCGAAGTCGCCCTGGGGCAGGAGCACGACCTGGCAGAACTGCTCCTTGCTCATGCCGAGCAGCTGGGTGATCTCCTCGCCGATCTCCTGGTGGGACCGGCTCAGGTCCTTCCAGCCGCCCGCCTGGGTGCCCTCGCGGAGCCAGCTCTGCGCCTTCTCCGTGGTCGTGCCCGTGCCGCGCTTCTTGGGCCGCTCCCACGGCGGCTGTCGGGTGATCTCCAAGCGGCGCCCGGCGACGGTGAGTTCGAGGCACACCTCCGTGCGCGTGCCCTGCGGGGCGTGGTCGCTGCGCAGCGTCATGCCCTGTCCGCTGCCCTGCCGCGCGCCCGGCACCGATCCGTACAGGGCGTAGCAGACGGCGTCGAGTACGGAGGTCTTTCCCGCACCCGTCGGGCCGTGCAGCAGGAAGATCCCGGCGGCGGAGAGGTCGTCGAAGTCGATGTCCTGGGTGGTGCCGAAGGGCCCGAAGGCGGTGATGCGGAGGCGGTGGAGTCTCATCGGGCGACCTCGCGCAGGGTGTCCTCGGTGCGGACCGCGTCGAAGGCGGACCGCAGGACCGCCTGTTCGTGCGTGTCGGGACCCGCGCCGCGCACGTGGGCGACGAAGTCCTCGGCGATCTCCTGGTCGCTGCGGCCCTGGAGCCGCTGGGCGTACGAGACGTCCGGGTCGTCGGGTGCCCTGTCCGGGTCGAAGACGAGGCTGAGGGTGTGGGGGAAGCGCTCGCAGAGGCGCGCCATGGGGTCGTCGGGCCGTACCGCGTCGGTCAGGGTGGCCTCGACCCACGCCTCCTCGTGCCGGGCGAGGGCGGGATCGCCGAGCAGGTCCTCGAGGGTGCCCCTGAGACGGGCGAGCGCGCGCGGCACCGGGCAGTCGACGCGCTCGGCCTCGATCTGCCCCTCGGGGCCGAGGTCGACCAGCCACATGCTCTTGCGGTGGTCGGCCTCGGAGAAGGAGTACGGCAGGGGGGAGCCGGAGTAGCGCACGCGCGGGCCGAGCGTCTGGCTCCCGTGCAGATGCCCGAGCGCGGCGTAGTCGACGCCTTCGAACACGCCGGCCGGGACCGCCGCGACACCGCCCACGGTGATGTCCCGCTCGCTGTCGCTGACCTGGCCGCCGCTGACGAAGGCGTGCGCGAGCACGACGGAACGGGTGCCGGGCGCGCGGCCGGCGAGATCGGCCCGCACCCGCTCCATGGCGGCCGCGAGGACCGCCTCGTGGCCCGCCTTGGCCACGCCGAACTCGTCCTTGACCAGGGCGGGTTCGAGGTAGGGCAGGCCGTAGAAGGCCACGTCGCCGTGGCGGTCGGCGAGGATCACGGGCTCCGCGCAGGCGGCCGGGTCGGTGCGCAGGTGGATGCCGGCGCGGTCGATGAGGCCCGCGCCGACGCCGAGGCGGCGCGCCGAGTCGTGGTTCCCGGAGATCATCACCGTCGGCACGCCGAGGTCCGCGAGCCGGTGCAGCGCGTCGTCGAACAGCTCGACCGCCGCGAGCGGCGGCACCGCCCTGTCGTACACGTCGCCGGACACCACGACGGCGTCGACGTCGCGCTCGCGCACGGTCGACTCCAGGTGACCGATGAAGGCGGCCTGGGCGTCGAGCATGTTCACGCGGTGGAACGATCGGCCCAGATGCCAGTCGGACGTGTGCAGCAGCCTCATGATCCCCGAGACTAACGGGCGGGTCGGACATCACGGGCGGCTACTCCTGTATCCGTCCGTCTCCCCGGGCCCCGGCTCCCCGGGGCCCCGCTCGTCAGGCGTCTCCGTACGCCTCTCCGCCGAGTTCGAACTCCGCGCTGCCCGCGGTGGCGTCGGCCAGCCAGCCCCGGAAGGCGTCCACGTCGGCGTCCGGAAGACCGATCTCGATGGTGACGGCGTCGCCGTAACGGACGTCACGCACCTCACGGCCGGCCGCCCGCAGATCGTTCTGGACCTTGCCCGCGCGCTGGTGGTCGACGGTGACGGTGGCGAGGCGGAAGCGGCGCCGGGTGACGGTGCCGAGCGTGTCGAGCGCCTCGCCGACCGCTCCCCCATAGGCGCGGATGAGTCCGCCCGCGCCGAGCTTGACGCCTCCGTAGTAGCGCGTCACGACCGCGGCGACGTACCGCATGTCGCGGCGCATCAGCATCTGGAGCATCGGGACGCCCGCGGTGCCGCCGGGCTCGCCGTCGTCACTCGCCTTCTGGATCGCCGCGTCGGCCCCGATGACGTACGCGAAGCAGTTGTGGCTGGCCGTCGGGTGCTCCTTGCGGATGCGCGCGACGAAGTCCTGGGCCTCCCACTCGGTGGCCGCGGGCGCGAGGGCGCACAGAAACCGCGAACGGCTGATCTCGGTCTCGTGCACGCCCTCGCGGGCCACTGTGCGGTACTCGTCCTGCATCACGCCAGCGTAGGCGCTCGCCGGGCACCGCCCACGCCGGGAGCGGCGCCGGGTGGCACAGGTCACTGTCCGCCCGCGCGCGGCGTCCGCCGGGTACCGTGATCCCTCGTGACGTCACCCTCGATACCCGTGCGCCAAGTCCCGGGTTCCTCCGGCCCCTTGGCATCCCTGCTGTCCGCCGTGCCCGTCACCGTCGTCGAGACCCACGACGACCCCGCCGACGCCGTCCTCTTCCCCGAGGAGGAGGCGGTGGTGGCGAACGCGGTGGCCAAGCGGCGCAACGAGTTCACCACCGTGCGGCACTGCGCGCGGGCCGCGCTGAAGAGCATCGGCGTGCCGCCCGCCCCGATCCTGCCGGGCCAGCGGGGCGCGCCGCGCTGGCCGGCGGGGGTCGTCGGCAGCATGACGCACTGCGCCGGCTACCGCGCGGCGGTCGTGGCCCGTGCCGACGAGGTGACCTCGCTCGGCGTCGACGCGGAGCCGGGCGAGCCGCTGCGGGACCCTGACGTCCTTGGGCTGATCGCCGACGAGGCGGAGCGTGCGGCGCTCGCCGGCCTGGGCGCCCGGCATCCGGGCACGCCGTGGGACCGGCTGCTGTTCAGTGCCAAGGAGTCCGTCTACAAGACGTGGTTCCCCCTGACCGGCCGCTGGCTCGGCTTCGAGGAGGCCCGGGTGGAGCTGGACCCGGACGGGACGTTCACGGCGCGGCTGCTCGTGGAGGGGCCGGTGGTGGAGGGCGTCGAGCTGAAGGTGTTCCCGGGCCAGTGGATCGTCCGCGACGGGATAGCCGCCACGGCGATCGTCCTGCCACTGGGGACGCCCGCGGTCCGGTCGTAGGCAGCGTCCGCGCAGCATGCCCGTACCCCTCACTCCGTACGGGCATGCTCGCCTCTCAGTGCTCCACGAGTCTCAGTGCCCCACGAGTTCCTCCCGCGACCTGACGTCCTGATCCGTCAGGATGTGGAAGTGCCGCCCATGCTCGGTCAGCACCTTCAGGAACCCGGGCTCGGCCTGCATCACGTACCCCCGCAGATCCTCGCCGTCACGCATCTCGATCCGTTCCAGCGGGACCCACGGAGTGGTGATCGTCGCCGCTCCGAGCAGCATCGCGAGGCCGGCCAGCGCCACGAGGTGACGTGTGGCCCAGAAGGCGGCTCTCCGCAGCTGTCCCCCGGCCCGTACGCCGTAGCCGATCCCGAGGACCAGTCCGCCGACCGCGGCCATGACCAGCAGGACCCACCAGCTGTGGAAGGTCCCGACGTACGCGACGACGGCCACGACCGCGATCAGCAGCAGCATCGCGCCTGCCAGGTCGGGCCGCTCGGCAGGCCGGCCCTCCACCAGCGCGCGGTTCCTGGCCTCCCGCATGGCCCGCGCCTCCATGACGAGCCGGAGGACGGCGACCGGCAGGAGGAGCGTGAGGAAGAGCACCGAGGCGAACGAGTCGGCCATCACGGTGCCGAGGACGAGGCCGATGGTGTCGTCGAGGTCGAGGGTGTGGAGAACCGCGAAAGCGGTGTGCCAGTCGTAGCCGGACACGGCGAACAGCCGCAGGAGGAGAAAGGCGAACGCGGCGGTGGTCACCGCGAGCCCCGCCCCGTGCCCGTCCGTCTCTTCCGTCTCATGGGATGCCATGTGTGCCTGAACGGGGCGGGGGCTCTCGGCGTTTTCCGTCACGGTGCCATGATGATCACCACTCCGGTGATCGGCGAGGGGACCGGCGCCGACCGTGGGATCAGTCGTCCACCGCCTGGTACAGCGTCGTCCAGAAGTCGTGGATGAGCCGCGCCGCGTCCGGGGTGGACATCCCCACCTGCGTGAGCAGGACCCCGGTGAGCCGCTTGTCCGGGTCGGCGTACGCCGTGGTGCCGGTGCCGCCGTCCCAGCCGAACTGGCCGACGGGGGCGTAGTCGCCGCGGTAGGTGCGTACCGCCATCCCGAAGCCCCAGCCGCCGTGCTGCCCTTGGCCGAACGACACATGGACGTTGTCGCGGGCCAGCGTCTCCCGGGCGGTCTGCTGCTCGGGCGTGAGGCGGTTGGTGGTCATCAGCTGGACAGCGGGGCGCGACAGGATCCGGTCCTTCCCGTGCATTCCCTGATTCAGCAGCATCCGGAAGTACGCGTAGTAGTCGTCGACGGTGGAGACCAGCCCGCCGCCGCCCGCCGGGAACGCCGGAGGCCGGCTGTACCGTCCCTCCGCCGCCTCGTCCCACACGATGAACTCGCCGGTCTGCGGATCAGGGACGTAACTGGGCGGCAGCCGGTCGATCTCGTCGGCGGGCACATGGAAACCGGTGTCCTTCATCCCCAGTGGATCAAGGACGCGCTCGCGCAGGAACGCCTCGAACGGCTGGCCCGTGACCCTGGCGACCAGCACGCCGAGCACGTCATGGCTGATGTGGTACTGCCAGCGCTCTCCGGGCTGATACATCAGCGGAAGCGTGCCGAGGCGGCGCATCCACTCGTCCGGCTCGGGCGCCGGCTCCCCTCCCTGGCTCCAGATCGCCTGCTCGAATATGGCGGCCTGGATCGGGGTGCCGAGCGTCGTCACGTCCATTCCGAGCCCGAACGTCGAGGTCAGCAGGTCCCGTACGGTGATCGGCCGCCTTGCCGGCACGGTGTCGTCCAGCGGACCGTCGACCCGCTTCAGCACCTGCCGATCGGCCAGTTCGGGCAGCCACGGTTCCACCGGGTCGTCGAGGCGCAGCCTGCACTCGTCGAGGAGGATCATCACCGGCGCGATCGCGACCGGCTTGGACGTGGACGCCATCCGGAAGACGGTGTCCCGGCGCATCGGCGCATCGCCGTCATGGCGCATCGTCCCGATCGCTTCGACGTACGTCTGGTCTCCCCGGCCGGCCAGGGCGACGAGCCCCGGGATCTTGCCGGACTCGACATGCCGTGCCAGCACGTCCCGCACTCTGCGCAGTCCGGCTTCGGAGAAGCCGCTGTTGTTCTGTCCCATCATGAATCTCCTTGCGTACGGCGGTACGGCGATACGGCGGGCCCTGCGAGGCCTGCCGTCACGCGGCGTCGAGGGCTCCGGTGATCTTGCGGGTCATCGCGGTCATGGCGGGGGTGGGCTCGCCCTTGTGGGCGCGGGCGGCCGCTTCGATGGCGACGTCTATGGCGTCGCGGAAGTTGTCCGCCTCTGCCGGGGCCTGGTTCTTGAGCAGGCCCATGGCCGCGGTGAGGGCGGGCAGCACCTGGTCGGCGAGCGCGGCGACGGACTTGCCGTTCAGGTTCTCGATCTTCGACTTCTCGGCGAGTACGTGCCCGACCAGGCCGGTCGCGGAGCTCAAGGCGAGGGAGCCGTGGGTGGCGACCTTATGGGGCGAGCCGGCGGCGTCGGCGGCGGCCAGCAGCGAGACGGCGCCGTACGCGGCGGTCCGCAGGGTGTGCTTGTCCTGGACAGTAAGGGTGACGGACATGGTGGTGTGCCTTTCGGTGCGACGGGCGGCGAGTGGATGGTGCGTGCGGTCCCGGTGGGGCCGATGTCTCCAAGATGTCCGCCGGGCCTGTCAGCCCCCTGTCACGCCACTGACACGGTCACTGACACCGGGTTCCACTACGTTTGCGCAGGTCAGCTCGGTGGCCAAGTCCCGGACATGAGCGCGGCGTTCGCGAACTGCCGTGGCCCCGCACCCTTGCGCCGGACGGTGCCCGTGTAGTCCGCTGACCCGCATGAGGAAGAGGAGCATGGCCGCAATGACCGCCGCCCTCGTCGCGGGGTCCCTGCTGACGGTCGTACCGCATGCCGGTGCCCAAGCCGCCGGGCATCGCACCGACAGCTCGTCGCCGGTGACCGGGTCACCGCTCGTTCCGGGGGTCGACCTGGACACGGTGACGATTCCGGAGTTACAGGCGCGCATGGCGGACGGTTCGCTGACCTCGTCGGCGCTGACCCGGGCCTACCTGCGGCGGATCAAGGACATCGACCCGAAGATCCGCTCGGTGCTGCGTACCAGCCCGACCGCACTGCGTCAGGCCGCCGCCAGCGATGCCAGACACCGGCGTGGCGCGACCCTTGGGCCACTGGACGGGATCCCCGTTCTGCTCAAGGACAACGTGAACACCCGTGACATGCCGACGACGGCAGGATCGCTCGCGCTCGCCGGGAGCCCGCCGAGCACCGATGCCGCGCTGGTGACCCGGCTACGCGAGGCGGGGGCGGTGATCCTCGGCAAGACCAACCTGTCCGAATGGGCCAACTTCCGGGCCGCGAAGCCGACATCGGGGTGGTCGGCGGTGGGTGGGCAGACCAGCAACCCCTACGTCCTCGACCGGAATCCGTGCGGTTCGTCGTCGGGCTCCGGCGCCGCGCTCGCCGCGTCACTGGCGCAGGTGGCGATCGGCACCGAGACGGACGGTTCCATCGTGTGCCCGGCAGGGATGAACGGCGTCGTCGGCCACAAGCCCAGCCTCGGCCTGGTCAGCGGGTCGGGCGTGGTGCCGATCTCCGCCGAGCAGGACACGGCCGGCCCCATGGCGCGCAACGTGATCGACACCGCGCTCACGCTGTCGGTGCTGAGCGGCCGCAAGGGCTCGCGTGGTGACGGCGCCCGCCCTGGCGGCCCGCAAGGCCTCCCGGGCCTCCAGAGCCGCCCCGGTCTGCCGAGCCTCCCGGACAAGGGCGCGGCGGCGGACCAGTGGGGCACCAGCCTGCGCGACAAGCGGATCGGCCTGTGGCGCCTGCCCTCGCTCGGACCCGACGTGGACGCGGTGATGACCCGTACGGCGGAGAAGCTCCGCAAGGCCGGAGCCGTGGTCGTCGAGGTGACACCCCCGTACCAGGCACGGCTCGCCGAACTCGAATTCCCGGCACTGCTCAGCGAGTTCCACCGGGACCTCGACGCCTACCTCAGCACACGCGAGGGCCCCCGAGACCTCGCCGAACTGATCGAGTTCAACCGCGCCCACCCCGAGGAACAGAGCTGCTTCACCGGCCAGGAGCTCTTCGAACAAGCCCTCGCCGCACCGCCCACCACCGATCCCGGCTACCGGGTGATGCGCGCCGAACTGAAGGACCTCTCCCGACGCTCCATCGACGAGACCATGACCGCCCACCGCCTGGACGCCATCGCCGCCCCCACGAACCCGCCCGCCTGGACGACCGACTGCGCACGCGGCGACAACGACGTCATCCCGTCCTCCACACCGGCGGCGGTCGCCGGATACCCGTCCCTCTCGGTGCCCGCCGGGACCGTGAACGAACTGCCGGTCGGCATGCTCCTGATGGCCGGCGACCACGAGGACGCCGAACTCCTGTCCCTCGGGGCGGCGGTGGAGCACCGCCTCAAGGCCTGGCGAGCACCGCGCTACCTGCCGACCATCGACACCAAGTAGGTTGCTATATGTAGCGACACGATTACATACTGTAGCCTCCCGTGTTCGGTGCAAGCGCACCGACCGGAGCAGGTGAACACGGAGGAGCAGACGTGCGGATGTGGAAGACGACGGTCGCCGCGGCGTCGATGACGGTCCTGGCACTCATCGGCAGTACGTCGCCCGGCGCGGCACGAGGGGCGGGGCCCGATCCGTCCGCTCCGGCCGCGGTGCCCGCCGGGCAGGGGCCGAGCGATGGCCGAGTGGAAGCGGGGCGGTCCGGCTCGGATGCCGACGCCTCGGCGGTGATCCGGTGTGAGGGGCAGGTGCAGCGTCCGCACAACTCCACGCACGTGCCCGGCACGGTCAACGTCGTCGTGACGGTCTCGTGCACGGGTGCGGTGCCGGAGATCACCACGCGGGCGGCCCTCTACAAGAACGGACGGCTCGTCAATCAGTCCCGGCTGAGGACGCAGCGGAACACCCGAGGCGGCCAGAACAACGTGGCCGTGAGGTGCAGCCCCGGCAACTACCGCGGCTGGATGTACTTCAAGGTCGTCTTCCCGCCCGGTTACCGGCCGCCGACCGGGTCCTCCAACGGCTTCGGCCAGGAGGTGGCTCTCTCCTGCTGATCCGCGGCCGCGTCGGAAGAGCGGCGCCTGCCGCACGGGGCGCCGCCGGGGAAGGAGTTCCAGCGTGCGCCCCACCTCAGCCCGGATTCTGAGCCGGCGAGTGAAGCAACTCGACGCGGCCGACGACCTGACCACCGGCACCGACGCCGCGCTGCGCCATTTCACCTCCGTCATGACGAGCTGGACCGAGCCCGAAATGGCGGCCCTGGCGGGCGGGCCCGCGATCC
This sequence comes from Streptomyces sp. 135, assembly GCF_020026305.1. Taxonomy (NCBI): domain Bacteria; kingdom Bacillati; phylum Actinomycetota; class Actinomycetes; order Kitasatosporales; family Streptomycetaceae; genus Streptomyces; species Streptomyces sp. 135. The sequence goes on from NZ_CP075691.1 coordinate 586,787, forward strand.
TCGCTCCCTCCGAGACGACGGAGGCGGACGAGATGGCCGACGACTGCCGCCTGCTGGACCGGCTCCGCCGGGACGAGGAGAGCCTGGTCCGCGGGCCGCTCGACCGGGGCCGCCAGCACTGGATCGGCACCAGCCCACACTGCCTGGTACCGGACCGGCGGCCCGCCCTGGACCCGGATCGGTTCACCGTGCCCGGCGACCATCCTGGCCCGCCCAGTACGAAGCCGTTCCAGACGGGGCTCTACACGTCCACGGCACGGCGTGACGGGCCCGGCATGTGGCGCATCTACCTCGACCTCGGGTCGAGCCTCCACCCCCGGCCCTGGCAGACGTGGCACCTGCCGGTCGCCGTTCCCGCCGCCGCCGTCCTCGAGATCAACGGCGCGGGCGACTGGGCGGCTTTCGTCGGGCGCTACCCCCTCGTCCACGGCGACGACGTCCACCCCGACTGGGCCGGGGTGGCCCGGGACTACGCCGGGGTCCACATGACGCTGCGTGCGATCGTCGCGGTCCAGGGGTTCCGTATCCCGGTGCGGGACGGCCTCGCGGCGGCACCGTTCTGGGACATCGAATCCGTGCTGTGGCTGCGCTGGTGCTTCGCCGCCCCCCGCCTGGTGGAAGTCACGCCATGAGCACGGCCATGATGGTGCGATGAGCATGGCCATGACGGTGAGATGACCGCAGTGGACGGTCCCCCGGTCAGGACAGGACGATCTCCAGCCAGGGACTCATCATGGTTCCGCTCGCGCCGCGCGGCTGCTCCTGCAGCTCCGCCTGGGCGACTTGCAGATTCTGGCCCGGTCCCTGCCAGAACGTGTACGGCCCGCCACCGCTCTCGGACGGGATCAGCGCCCAGTACTGGTAGTGCGTCAGGGTGAGGTAGACACGCTTGTTGATGTAGTCGAGCACCACCTTGACGTTGTGCTCCCAGTCGCTGCCCGTGCCGGTGTACTCGGCGAAGCCGCGCGGGGCCGTGGCCGCGTTCTGGACCGAGGAGCCCGCGCCGGACTGCGAGTGAGCGGTGTAGTGGGCGTGCAGCGGCTGGGCATGCGCGGGGACGGCCGCGGGGTCGAACTGGTTGTCGGGGAGTCTGCCGTAGTCGTCCTGGTGCCAACTGCGCAACGTGCCCGGCTGGTTGGGGCTCTTGTCGCGGACCGCCTTCTGGGCCTCGGTCCGCTCGTCGATCACCGGTTGCCGCTGTCCCGTGTCCGGTGTCTCCAACTGGTAGCGCACATCGAAGATGAGGTTGAGCAGCGGGCGCGGCAGCATCTCGACGGCCTGCCTCAACGTGAGCCGCGTCAGCGGCAGGTTCGCCCCGCCCCGGGCATGGTTCTGGAGCCTCGGCTGCTCCTGCGGGGCGCCCGCGGCGACGACCGGGCCGAGTGCCCGGCCGGTCTTCTCCCTCATCGTGTCGTCGTTCCCCCAATACGGCTCCGTCTGGCCGGAGAGGGACGTGTGGTAGTAGCCGGTTTCCTCGGTGCTCGGCGCCGTCGCGTACCGGGTGGCGGCGTTCGGCACCGGAACCATGGCGCCCGGTCCCTCCGCGTGGTCCGGCGGGTTGTAGTCGGAGACGTAGGTCTCCTGGCTCTCCAGGAAGGTGTTCACCTCACTGACGAGTGCGGTGGTCAGCCGGAGGGCCTCCGGCATCCCGAGGGTGGTGCCCCTGAGCCCCCGCTTGATCTTGTTGAGCTTCGTCTGGAACTCGCCCTTGGGGCTGAGGTTCTGGGCGCGGCTCACCTCGTCCTGCACGGCGATCGCCAGATACCGCATGAGCTGGGCCGCGGTGAAGGTCTGTTCGGTGGCCTCCACTCCCCGCATGTACATGCCGGGAGTGACCTTGACGATCCGCTGCACGGCGGCCGGCCCACCGGCCCCCGCGCGCGCGGGGGAACCGGCGTCGTGCACCACGGTCGCCTGCCCCGCCATGACGCGTCGCGCGGTGGCCTCGGCCTCCCGTTCGAACCGGTCGGCGGGGTCGGAGACCTTCAGACCGGTCCCGTCGTCGGTCCCGGCGACGGGGCCCCGGCGCTGCTGGATCACGTGCACGAGCTCATGGGCCAGGGTGTGCCGGTCCGCGCCGCCGTCCCCGACGACGACGTGACTGCCCGAGGTGTACGCCCGCGCTCCCACCTCGGCCGCGGAGGACCGGGCCGCCGAGTCGCTGTGGATCCGTACGTCGGAGAAGTCGGCGCCGAGCCGGGCCTCCATGTCGGCACGGGTGGCCTCGTCCAGGGGACGTCCAGGGGCACGCAGCACGTCATGGACGGCTGACCGCTGTACCTCGGGCTGCTGGTGCCCACAGCCGGCACCGTGCTGGTGCTGCTCCGCGGACAGGTGCCCGGCCTGGCGCAACATCTGCACCACGGCCTCGTTCCCGGCAGCCGCCTGGAGAGCCGTGAGGCTCCCCGGAGCCGCCCGTGGTCGGGCGGGCTGCTGGGACGCTCGGCTCGTATCGGCGGCGGTCGTCCGCGCCCTGTCACGGTCGTGCACGTGTTCCCCATCTGACGGCGGATCTCTTCTCTCCCTGGATACAGGGCGAGCGGTACCGGCACCAGAGGCGTCAGGGCAGCCCGAAGGGCCGAACGGCTGCCTTCCTGTGCCCTCGGAAACCCCCAGGAGCAGGGCCTGGCCCGAATACCGTGCTCGCCGCCGCCCGTACCTACAGCTCGATCTCGATCTCCTCCACGTCGGTGAACTCCACCATCAGGTCCCGCGCACGGCGGCCGTCGTCGCGGAAGTACATCTGGCCCAGGCCCTGGGCGGCGATGTCCAGGAGCTGCTGTTCGGTGGCGCCTTGGTCGCGGGCGTCGAAGAGCTGCTGGGCCCACCGCGGTGGCAGGGCCTGGGTGATGTGCCGGATACGGGCGTCGTCGGTGGTGCCGGGGGCCGCGGTGAACCCGAAGCGCGCCCTGGTGGAGACGACGATGCCGTCAGTGGTCGCGGCCTGCTTCTTCGCCCTGGCCCTGACCTGCGGCTGCCATCGCTTCTTGACCTCGCGCTCCATGCGCGCGGCCAGCTCCTTGCGGGGCCGCTTGAGCTTCCCGACGACGTACCGCTCCACGGTCCGCTGGGACACCCCGAGCGCCTCGGCGGCGGCCTTCGTACCCTTGAACTGCTTGACCAGGTACTTCATCTGCGCCTGCGCGGACTTCGGGACCGGGCGGGTGAACGCGCTCTCCACCGCCCGGTCCAGGCTGTCCCCGAGCTTGTCCGGCATCGGCTACTCCCCGTCGTCGGCGGTCCTGCCGCCGTCCTTGATGATGCGGGCGATGTTCACCAGGCCGTGCTTCTCGTACTGCTCCTCGGCCCACAGGGTGGTCTGGGTGCCCTCGTGCTTGACCATCCCGGGGCTGACGCCGAGCCGGAAGCCGCCGGGCACCGGCTTGCCGTCCGGGGTGCGCGGCAGGAAGTCCAGCGGACTCGGCCCGGGCGAGGGGTAGACGACGCAGTCCGTGCCGATCGCGACCGGGTAGATGTCGGCGGCGGCCGCGACCTTCATCATCTTGCGGTGCATGTTGACGCGGGTCGTCGCCAGCACGGCGGCCCGGATGTCGGGGCGCCATTCCTTGCGCTCCAGGGCCGGCCACGGCTCGAACATCGGTGTGCCGCGCGGGCGTTCGCGCAGCTTGCCGATGCCGCCCTTCGCGGTCGCCTTGATGGCCTTCAGTACGAGCGCCATCTCCGGGTCGACGCTCTTGGAGGCGGCCATCGCCTCCAGGAACGCGTGCTCCTCCATGCCGGAGACCACGCCGAGGTCGGCCATCGTCTCCATGTAGGCGTCGCGCAGCCGCTGGTACCAGGCGTCGAGGTAGCCGCCGTGCTCGTGGCGGACGTACGCCTCGACGGGCCGCACCTCGAAGCCGAGCTCCACCGCGTACGCCACCGTGGGCGTGGCGTACCAGGCCGGGCCCTCCGGGCGCTCTCCCCTGGCGGTGAACGGCGACGGCAGGCGCTCGTCCAGGGCGATGTGGGAGAGGTCGACCAGCCAGGACCCCGGCAGCTTCGGGTCGAACACCGGGCGTCGGACGTGGGTGGGTCCGCCGAGGCCGACGGTGAGCCGGTTCGCGGCGGCGGCGAACGCCATGTTGACGTCGATGCCGACGACGTACGGCTGCATGCACTCCGCGTCCGTCAGCGGCCGGCACCAGTCGTACGACTCCTCCATCAGCATCTCGGCGGGCGTGCGCTGATGGTGGCGCGGGAACTTGCCCTTGAGGACGGGGTGCCCGTCGGGGACCTCGCACTCCACCGGCTCGTACACGGCCGTCAGCGCGCCCGGCGCGGGGGCGCTGTGCCACTCCCCCGTCCTCTCGTCCCTCACGGCCCTGGTCGGCGGGTGCAGTGCCACCATCAGCTCCAGGCCCGTGACGGCGGTGGTGCCGCGCGGCGTCATCACGCGTGTCGCGTACGTACCGAGGAACCTGGCCAGGTCGGCCGCGCTCATCGTGGGCAGCAGCGGAGCCTCGCGGTCGTCCCATTCACGGACGTCCAGGGCGTTCCAGGCCGGGACGCACAGCTGGACGCAGTTGCGCTTCGCCCCTTCGGCCGGGCGGAAGATCCTCGCCCACGGACCGAACCCGCGCTGGGTGAGCTGCCACTCGGCACGCTCCAACTGCTTGAGGACCGCGTGCCCGGCCGGGAGACGGCCGGCCCTCCGCTCCTCCTCCGACAGGGCGGCGGGCAGGCCGTAGCGCTCCAGCGCGGACGGCATCAGGACCAGGACCGGGTCGGCGTCCTTGCCGTTGCGGTGCAGCCGCGGCTGCCCGAGGCGTGCCTCCTTCAACGTCCACTCGACAAGGGCCGGGATGGACTTGGCGGGTACGTCCAGGACAAGGCCGCCGACGCAGTACGCCGACACGTGGCCGTCCTGGTCGCAGTCGATGACGGCGAGCGGGCCGTTCTCGAAGCGGGGGTCGACGGCGGCCGCCCCGGCCTTCTTCGCGGCTGACTTCGCGCCTTTCTTCGCGGGAGCGCGTCGCGGCACCACAGTCGGCCCGGTGGTGTCGCTCGCCGCCGCGGGGCGGGAAGCCGGTACGACGGAGGGTGCCGGAAGCGGTTCCGGGGGCGCGGGGGCCGCGGCGGGCTCGTCGGCGGCGGGTGCCGGGAAGCGGGCCGCGAGGCCTTCCAACAGCCGTGCGTAGGCGGCCCGCTTCGGCGGCCGCGGCTCGGTCCTGCCGCTCTCCCAGTTCCCCACCGCCTCGCGACGCGCGTCCAGCGCCTGAGCGACCTGTGCCTGGCTCAGCCCCGCCGCCTCGCGCAGCCGCTTGCGTTCCGCGGGGGGCGGCAGCTCATCCTGCGCGACTTGCTCCAGCAGCGCGTCGACGGCGCCGAACAGATCGTTCTCAGTGGACACAGAGGTCACCTCCACGAGCCACCCTATAGTCATCGCTCATCGGATCCGGCACCGAAACGCGCCTCAAACCGCTCGCCGATCACTCAGATGCGCGCCTGCCTCACACCACCGGGTCGGACCCCGCCCTGTACGTGGGCCGGCCGCCCAGCCACGTGCCCAGTACGCGCGCGTGGCGGATCGCCATCGGATCGACCGCGCGGGGGTCGGCGGAGAGCAGGACCAGGTCCGCGGGGGCACCCGGCGCCACGTGCAACCGGTCGTCGGCACCCGCCTGGTGGGCCACTCCGGAGGTGGCCGCCGTCAGCGCCTGTTCGACCGTGAGCCGCTGGTGGGGGATCCAGCCCTCTTCCGGCTCCCCCGTGAACGTACGCCTGGTGACGGCGACTTGGATGCCCTCCAGGGGGATGTGCGAACTGACCGGCCAGTCGCTGCCGAAGGAGAGGTGCACGCCGTCCCGTGCCAGCTCGCCCATGGGGTACTGCAAGCCCGCCCGGTGTGCGCCGATCCGCGGGATGGACAGCTCGGTCTGGAGCGGGTCCGGCTGGGCCCACAGGGGCTCGAAGTTGGCGATGACGCCCAGTGCGGCGAAGCGGGGCAGGTCGGCGGGGTCGACCAGTTGGACGTGTGTGATCACCGGGCGCCGGTCCCAAGCGGGGTTGCCGGCGACCGCGGACTCGATGGCGTCGAGCGCCGCCCGTACGCCCGCGTCGCCGATCGCGTGGATGTGGGTCCGGAAGCCCGCGGCGTCGAAGGCGCGCACGGCCTCGGCGAGCGTCTGCGGCTCCCACACGGGCATGCCGCAGCTGTGCGGCGCGTCCAGGTACGGGGCGAGCATGGCGGCCGTACCGCCTTCGATGACACCATCACTGAAGAACTTCACCGTCCGCGCGGACAGCAGGTCCCCGCCCTCCGCGGACACACGCGCGCGTGCCTCGGCGAACGGCTTGAGCTGCGCGCGCCACCGGTCGGGGTCGGCGCGCTGGGCGAGGTCGGCGCGGACGGCCAGGGCGTCGCGCCGGGCGGCGGCGAGATACGCGTCCACCATCTCCGGTTCCACCCAGGCGTCCTGGACCCAGGTGATGCCCGCGCGCGCGTACGCGTGGCCAGCGCGGCGCAGCGCCTCGACGAGTTCGTCCACCGAGCGCGAGGGGACCTGGTCGAGCACGAGATCGCAGGCATGCCATTCGCGCAGCGTGCCGAGGGGCGAGCCGTCGGGGCGGCGCACGATCCAGCCGAGGCGGGGCTCCGGGGTCGTCTCCGTCACGCCGGCCCTGCGCAGGGCCTCGGTGTTGCACCAAACGGTGTGGTAGTCGTAAGCGCGCAGGACGACGGGCCGGTCGGGCACCGCCGCGTCCAGCCAGCGCGCGTCGAACTCCCCCTCGGGGGCGAGCGCGGGGTCATAGGAGGCACCGACGATCCACTCCGCCTCCGGGTGCGCGTCCGCCCACCGTCCGACCTCGGAGACGATCGCGTCGACGGATGCCAGCTCCTTGATCTGCGGCCCGAAGCTCTCCAGGCCGCCGAAGAGGGGGTGGGCGTGGCCGTCTCCGAAGGCGGCCATCAGCAGGCCGTCCCCGATGTCGATGACCTCGTCCGCCGTGGCGGCGAGGCTTCGGGCCTCGTCGCCGAGCGCGAGGATCCGGCCGTCGCGCACCGCGAGTGCCGTGGTGTCCGCCCGGGGGTCGCTCCCGGTGCGGATCGTGCCGAGGAAGACCAGGGTCGTCGTCGCCATCATGGCCATGCTGTCGCCTTCTCCTTCTCGCGTGCGCTTCGTCGTGGGTGTTCGCCAAGTCGCCGCGCCGCGTGGCGGGGCTGCGCGGTGTCGGCGCGCCGGGGTCTCAGACGCGCTCGGCGTCCACGGTCGTCAGCCGCTCGTACGCCGCCGGATCCTGCCCCTTGACCCGCAGCGCCAGTCCCATGCCCACCCCGAACAGCACCGGCAGCGGCAGGACCAAGGCGGCGTTCACGCCCGCCGAAGCTCCGGTGAGGAGATCGAGGTGGACGCAGACCAGGACGATCATGGTCACCAGTCCCCCGCAGGCGAGCACAGGCGCGGCGACGACCCGCCAGGCCGGCATGGCGCGCCGGTCGCGGCGGAAGAAGCCGTACACGGCGAGCGCGGCGAGCGCCTGCATGAGCATCACGCCGAGGATGCCGGAGCCGCTGCTCCACAGGAACGTGACGCTGTAGGGATCGGCGCCGCTGACCACCGTCACGACGATCACGGCGAGCGCGATGGCCGACTGGGCGACGACCGCGGCGGCGGGCGCTCGCGTCCTGGCGGAGGCGGTGCCGAGACGGGCCGGCAACAGGCCCTCCCGGCCGAGCGCGTAGAAGTAGCGGGCCGCGCCGTTGTGGAAGGCCAGCGTGGCGGCGAAGGCGCTGGTGATGATCAGCCCGTGCATGCAGTCGGCGGCCCAGGCCCCGGTGAAGCGTTCGGTGGCGGCGAACACCATGTCGGCGCCGCCCTGCCCGTTCGCGACCTCCTGGGCGCGTCCGCCGCCGTACGCGTTGATGATCATCCAGACGGTGAAGGTGTAGAAGAGCGCGAGGAACGCCACGGCGATGCAGGTGGCGCGCGGCACGGTCCGCTCGGGTCGGCGGGCCTCTTCCGCGTAGATCGCGGTCGCCTCGAAGCCGACGAAGGCGCCGACGGCGAGGACGAACATGCCGCCGACCCCCGACTCGCCGAGATGGGCGGGCGAGAGCGCGCCGAGGTCGAGGCCCTCGGGGCCGCCGCCGTGCGCGAGGACGCCCGCCTCGAAGACGAGCAGCACCAGGACCTCCAGGACCAGGGCGACGCCGAGGACCTTGGCGCTGAGGGTGACCTTGAGGTAGCCGAGCACCCCGATGGCGGCCAGGCCGGCCGACGCCCAGACCCACCAGGGCACGTGAGCCCCGGTCAGGTCCTGGAAGCCGGACTCCGTGAACCACCCGAAGGCCGCGAGCAGGCCGACCTCGATCGCGTTGTACGAGAAGAGCGCGACGTACGCGGCGCCCGCTCCCGTGGGGCGGCCGAGACCTCTGCCGATGTAGGCGTAGAAGGCGCCGGCGTTGCGCACGAACCGGCTCATCGCGGTGAAGCCCGCCGCGAAGACGATGAGCAGCAGCCCCGAGAGCAGGTAGCCGAGCGGGGCCGCCCGGCCCGACATGCCGATGGCCAGCGGGGCGACGCCCGCCATGACCGTCAGTGGCGCGGCCGCGGCCACGACGAAGAAGACCAGGTCGCCGGTGCCCACGGCGCCGTCGCTGAGACCGTGGGAGGGGGGAGCTGGACGTGGGGGCGGTACGGAGGAAGGGGGTGCGGTCACGCGCGTACTCCCGAAATCACAGACGCCGACGGGCCCGAGACGCGATCGCCGAACAGGCAGGCCGCAGGCCGGAATCACGTAAAACCAAACCCTCTGGTCCGAGCTGGCAGGACCGTACTCTGCGGGAGAAGCGTCTGGGAAGAGGGCCCTGGAGAGGGCATGAGGAGAGGTCGCGAGGGGGGTCCTCGAAGGCGTACGGCGAGGCGGTCCTCGCGCCGAGCCGCAGATCGACGTCTCCGCGTTCGCCGTGCCGTCCTCGCCCGACGCCCTCGCCGCGTGGGCGCGTTCGTACCGCGACGCCGCGCGCGCCGCCTTGCTGCCGCCGTGCGCGGCGCGCAGGACCGCGGCGAGGACCGGCACCCGCGGCGCGTGACCCGAGGGGGCGATCATCGGCGGGAGCAGGCCTTCGGCTCGGGGCTCGACGCGCTGGTGCGGGGCCTTGGCGCGCAGTTGAACGAACTGCGGGGCGGGGCAGGACGGTTCACCGGCCGGGCGGTGTCAAGGAGCAAGGCCGAGCGTGCCGCCGCAGGCGCGTCGCCCGGGTGTCGGCGTGCTGCCGAGGAGTTCGGCCGGCCGGTGCCCTGCCCCGCACCGCCACCCCCTCACGCGCCCCGCGCCGCCTCGTCCCCGCTCGCCAGTGTCTGCCAGAACATCTCCTCGTAGCGCTGTACCAGCCGTCCGTAGCGCAGGTGAGCGGCCGTGACCCGGCCCCGGTCGAGGCCCGCCTGCACCGCGGCGAGCGCCTGCCGGTCCAGCTCCGGGGCGGGCTCGGCGAAGAGTTCGAAGAACCCGAGGGCCTCGTCGCCGAAGCCGTAGCGGTCGCGCAGCGCCTCGGCGATCATGGCGCAACAGTGGCCCCAGGAGGCGAAGTTGGCGGTGAGCGCGAGGACGACGTCGGCCGGTTCGCCGTTCAGTGCGAGCCAGGCCGCGTAGGCCGGGTAGGCCTGACAGCCGGCCTGCGGCTCGTACATCGCCGCCTCGTCCCGGCTCACCCCGCAGGCGGCGAGCAGCGGGACGAGGCGTTCCTGCGCGAGCGCCTCGCCGTCGGCCAAGGCGCCGAAGAAGGCGGCGGACTCCGGGTCCTTGGCCTCCTCCGCCCGCCGGGCCAGGTGCTGGAAGGAGCGCCGGTCGGCGGGGATCACGTGGCGCTGCTCCAGGGCGAGGACCGCGAGGGTGCGGAGCGCGGCCGTGCCGTCCGCGATGCGCGGGACGAGCGGGTTCGCCTCGGGGTCCAGAGCGAGCCGGGCGGCCGTGCTCCGCAGGAGTTCGTGTGCCGTCGGCGTCATCGCGCGCACCTTCCGCTGGGCGGGAACTTCTCGGTCCGACTGCTAGTTTCTACTCTGTTGTAGAAATTGGCGAGGCCACGGACGTACGCAAGGCGTCCGGGACCCGCGCCGACACGCTGATACACCCGATACATCGATACGTTTATGGAGTCCTGAAATGGCCCTGTGGGACCGCGTCAAGGAATCGGCATCGACGATGCAGACCCAGCTGATGGCGAAGAAGAACGACCTCAAGAGCGGTGCCTTCCGCGACGCGAGCATGGCGATGTGCGCCCTGGTGGCGGCCGCCGACGGCACCGTGGACCCGGCCGAGCGGCAGCGCGTGGCCCAGCTCATCGGCACGAACGAGGTGTTGCAGAACTTCCCGGCGGACGACCTGCGCAGCCGCTTCGACGCCTACGTGGACAAGCTGACCGCCGATTTCGCGTTCGGCAAGGTGAGCGTCCTCCAGGAGGTCGCCAAGGCGAAGAAGAAGCCGGCGGAGGCCCGCGCGGTCATCCAGATCGGCATCGTCATCGGCGGCGCCGACGGAGACTTCGACAAGGACGAGCAGGCCGTGGTCCGCGAGGCCTGCTTCGCGCTCGACCTGCCGCCGCACGAGTTCGACCTCTAGCCCGAGGCGGGGGCGGCCCGGAGTGGCGCGGCAGCTCGAAACGGCGTGGCAGCTCAGAGCGGCGTCGCCGCGCGCAGGATGAGGACCATCGTGACCGCGGAGTTCGCCGACGACATCGCCGAGACCACGGTGCCGAACGCCGCGCACCACAGGGCCAGCCCCACCGCCGTGAACAGGGAGGGCCGGGTGCGGGCCGCTGGCGCCAGGGCGAGCAGCGCGGCGACGCGGCGCGGCACCGGTCCCGGCGCGGCGAGCCCCGCGAAGGTCGGCGCGGGACGCCCCGCGAGACCAGGGCCGCCTTGCCGATCGCGCGGGCGACGACCCGGCGGTCCCGCACGGCCCGCGCCGCCGCCTCGTCGGCCCACCGCTCCGTGGTGAAGGCGACGGAGGTGCGCAGCGGCCGCAGGAACGGATTGGCGCGGGCCGCCAACTGCGTGACCAGCAGGTGCCGGTGGTGCCGCGCGGCCAGATGGGCCCGCTCGTGGGCGAACAGCGCGCGGCGCTCCGGCGCCGCGAGCCGGTCCAGCATGCCGGTGGTGACCACGACCCGGCCGCCGCCCCGCGTAGGCAGGGCGTAGGCGTACGACGCCTCGTCGCGGAGTACGGCGACGGACGCGCCGGGCAGCTTCGCGAGGGCGCGGCGGCCCCGGTGGCGTACGCGCGCGTGCCGCCAGAGGGTGCGCGCGGCCGCGGCGCAGACGGCGAGCAGCGCGGGGATCGCGGCCTTCCCGGCGACCTCGTCGTAAGGGACGGCGGCCCGCACCTCGGGGTCCGACCAGCCGTCCGGCAGGGGATTTCCCGGCAGTTGGGCGGTCCCGACGACCATGAGGAGCGCCAGGCAGAGCGTGCTGCACACGGCCATCACGCCGGCGACGGCGGTGAGCACGCGCGTGGCGGTACGCGGGTGGAGGTGCTGCTCGGCGAGGCGGGCCACGGGCCAGGCGGTCAGCGGCAGCACGAGGGGCAGGAAGACGAAGACGCCCATCAGGCAGGAGCTCCCATCGGCGTCAGTCGTCCGACTCGGCGCCCGCCCGCCCGAGCAGCTCGCGCAGGAGCTGCTCGTCGTCGGGCGTCAGCGTCGTGACGAAGCTGGCGAGGACGGCCTCGCGGTCGCTCTCGCCGTCGAGCACCTTGCGCATGCGGAACGCCGCGAGCCCCGCTTCGTCGGAGGCGGGGGTCCACGCGAAGGACCGGCCCGCGCGCTCCCGGGTCACCACGTCCTTGGCGAGGAGGCGGGTCAGGATCGTCATCACGGTCGTGTACGCGAGGTCGCCGCCGATCCGCTCCTGCACCCAGGCGGCACTGACCGGGCCGCGGGCGGTGTGCAGCGCGGCGAGGACCTGCTGCTCCAGCTCGCCCTGCGCGCGACGGCGCAGCCGCGGCCGGCGCTCCTCGCGGTCGTCGTGCTGCTCCATGCCCGGGCTCCCTCCAGCCTCCTGGTGCTCCGCGGCGGCCGGGAGCGCCACATCGTAACGGGCCCGACCCGCCCCGCCCTCTTCTACATTCCTGTAGATTTTACGGAACCGGCACCCGGAACACCGAGAACTCGAACATCAGGAGGACATCGTGGGAGTTTCCCTGGCCAAGGGCGGCAACGTCTCGCTCAGCAAGGAGGCCCCGGGCCTCACCGCCGTGCTGGTCGGCCTGGGCTGGGATGTGCGCACCACGACCGGCACGGACCACGACCTGGACGCCAGCGCGCTGCTCTGCGACGACTCCGGGAAGGTCGTCTCAGACCAGCACTTCGTCTTCTACAACAACCTCACGAGCCCGGACGGTTCGGTCGAGCACACCGGCGACAACCTCACCGGTGAGGGCGAGGGCGACGACGAGGCCGTGAAGGTGGACCTCGCGCGGGTGCCCGCCGAGGTCAAGAAGATCGTCTTCCCGGTGTCGATCCACGACGCGGAGAACCGCGGCCAGAGCTTCGGCCAGGTGCGCAACGCCTTCATCCGCGTCGTGAACCAGGCGGACGGCGTCGAGCTCGCGCGCTACGACCTCTCCGAGGACGCGTCGACGGAGACCGCCATGGTCTTCGGCGAGCTCTACCGCCATGGCGCGGAGTGGAAATTCCGCGCGGTCGGCCAGGGTTATGCCAGTGGACTGCGGGGCATCGCGTCGGACTTCGGCGTGAACGTCTGACCGCAGTCCCTGACGGCATCCGGCCGCGACCCTTGAGGAGGCAGGTCATGTACGGCGACCAGGAGACGGTGCGCAAGATCCTGACGGAGCTGGGCGACACCTGGGCCGTCGTGGGCCTGTCCGCCAACCGCGAGCGGGCGGCGTACGGCGTCGCGGCCGTCCTCCAGCGCTTCGGCAAGCGCGTCGTGCCGATCCACCCCAAGGCCGAGACGGTCCACGGCGAGCAGGGCTATCCGTCCCTGTCCGCCGTGCCGTTCACGGTCGATGTGGTCGACGTGTTCGTCAACAGCGGCCTGGCGGGCCAGGTCGCCGACGAGGCCGTGGCGGCCGGGGCCGCCGCGGTCTGGTTCCAGCTCGGCGTGATCGACGAGGCGGCGTACGAGCGCACGCGCGCGGCCGGCCTGGACATGGTCATGGACCGCTGCCCGGCCATCGAGATCCCGCGGCTCGGCTAAAGGCTGTTGCACAACGACCGAACGATCTTTCGTGACCGTTTCACGGTGTCACCCAGACCGGCGAAAACGGGAGCAGAATCGGGCGGTTGACCTTGCGATTGGTGGCCGGATCCGAACGTGATCGCCGTTGTGCAACACCCTTTAGGAGCCGGGCCCGCGCGGCCGGGGTTCAGAACGGCTTCGCGGGCCAGTCGAGCAGGCGTGCGCCGATCACCGCCGTCTGAAGTGTGTAACGGTGCACGGGGTCCGTCGGGTTGGCGCCCGTGAGCCGGTGGATGCGTGCCAGACGGTAGGTCAGCGCGCGCACGCTCAGCGCCAGCCGGCGGGCGGCCTCCGCCGCGACGCAGCCCGAGTCGAAGTAGGCGGCCAGTGTGTCGATGAGCGGCTGCGCGCCGCCCCGGGCCTCGCACAGCGGGCCGAGGGTGTTCACCACCAGGTCGGCCATGGCCTGCCGGTCGCGGGTCAGGACGGGATAGACGAGCAGGTCGGCGGCGCGCAGTACGGGCTCGTCGATCTCCAGGCGCTCGGCGAGGTCCAGGGCGTTCAGCGCTTCCTCGTACGACTGGACGACGCCGCCGGGGCCCGGCTGCGGGCGGCCGATGGCGACGCGTCCGCCGTCGGTGGCGGCGTACGCCTGCTTGGCGAAGAACGTCAGGACCTCGTCCTGGTCGCCGGGGGCGACGCACACCAGGCGGCCGTCCTTGGTGGTCAGCAGGATGCTGCGGTCGCCGAACCGGCCGATCAGGGCGCGCTCGACCTCGCGGGGCACAGGGTGCCCTTCCTCGTAGCCGCTCGGGCCCTCCGCGACGGCGACCGCGTGCTCGTAGGACAGGCGCAGCCCGAAGCGTTCCGCGCGTTCGGCGAGCAGGCCGAGGTCGCTGCGGCCGTAGAGCAGGTCGTCGATGAACTCCCGTCGGACGGCCTCCTCTTGGCGGACGGCGAGCCGCTGGGCGCGTTCGTACCCTTCGGCGAAGGCGTCCACGGCCTGTTCGGCGGCGGCCAGCACACTGTCGGCGGAGACCGTCCGCGAGGCGGGCCAGTGGGCGCGGGTGGCCGCGAGGTGTGCGCCGACCAGGGACCGCAGACCGTGCCCCGCGTCCGCCGCCCGCTCGCCGAGCGCGCGCCGCGAGTCCAACTCCTCGCGGGTCAGCCGCCGCCCCGTCGACGAGGCGGCGGCGAGGATGCGGGCATAGCCGTCGAGATACTCCTCCGGTATGTCCTGCTCAGCCATGCCCGCCCCTGTCACCTTGATGAATCGTTGATGCCTTTCTAACGCATGACGGGGAAGCCGAGGGACACGGAACAATCCGCGCTCGCGCGTGGTTGGGTACGGCATGCCTCTGACTGGAGATTACGAACCCGGTACGTGGGACTGGGCGAGCAAGCAGGCCGAGCTGTACGAGAGCTCCGGCGGCACCGAGGGCACGACGTTGATGGGCAAGCCCGTCATCGTGCTGACGTCGCTGGGCGCCAAGAGCGGAAAGCTGCGCAAGAACCCCCTGATGCGCGTCGAACACGAAGGGGAGTACGTGGTGGTGGCCTCCAAGGGAGGTGATCCCGCGAACCCGTCCTGGTACCACAACCTCGTGGCACATCCGCAGGTGGAGTTGCAGGACGGTCCGGTGAAGAAGGACTACCGCGCGCGGATCGTCACCGGCGCGGAGCGGCAGCTCTGGTGGGAGCGGGCGGTCGCGGTGTGGCCGGACTACGGCGAGTACCAGAAGAAGACCACCCGCGAGATCCCGCTCTTCGTCCTGACGCCCATCGAGGCCTGACGCGAACCGCGAGCCGTCGCGTCAGGCTTCTTCCTGTTCGCGGCGGCGCGCGCGGTACGCCCGGAGGTTCGCCGCGTTCCCGCAGGTCTTCACGTCGTGCCAGACGCCGCTGTTGTTGCGGGAGCGGTCGTAGAAGGCGACCCGGCAGAGCGGGTTGCGGCAGGTCTTGAGACGGCGGGCGGTGTCCGCCCGCTGCCCTTCGTACACCGCGGCGAGGGTCAGCGCCACGAGGTGGCGCCAGCCGGTGCCGTGCGGCTCCAGGCGTACGACGCCGTCCTCCCCGAGCCGCAGCGCGGCTTCCCCTGAGTACGGCGCGACCGGCCCGGGAGCCTCCGCGTCCCCCTTCCCCTCCGGTGCGGCGAGCCCGCTGAGCG
This sequence comes from Streptomyces sp. 135, assembly GCF_020026305.1. Classification (NCBI taxonomy): domain Bacteria; kingdom Bacillati; phylum Actinomycetota; class Actinomycetes; order Kitasatosporales; family Streptomycetaceae; genus Streptomyces; species Streptomyces sp. 135. The sequence goes on from NZ_CP075691.1 coordinate 602,096, forward strand.
CCTCGCGGAACGACCGCAGTTCACGCAGGCCCTTGGCGTCGAGGGTGACGCGCGGCGCGGGCTGCCCGGTCGCCGTCGCCCACTCGGCGGCCGCCTCGTCCGCCCAGGTCCGCGCCTCCGGCAGCCCGTCGAGCAGGTCGGGCCAGGGAGGCGCGCCGGCGGAGACGGTGTTGAGCAGGTCCTGGACGAGTCCGAGGCCTCCGGGAGCGGGCTCCAGGCGGTACCGGGCGGTCGCGGACCAGGTCATGGTGGATCACTCTCCGGGGATCGAGGGGGACGCCGCCCACTCTTTCACGCGGCGCCGCGCTCCCCTCTCACGCCAGGGGTCTCACACCAGGGCTCTCACACCAGCGCGTCGAGAAGCGAGGCGTCGTACGGCAGCGCCTCGTGCAGGCGCCCGGTGAGCGCCTTGGCCGGCCAGTCGGGGTCGGCGACCAGCGCGCGGGCGACGGCGACGACGTCGAACTCGTCGCGCTCCAGGCGGTCGAGCAGCGGGTCGATGCCGGTGACGCCGGACCGCTGGGTGCGTCCCGGCGCCCCGGCGAACTGCTGGTCGAGGCCTACGGAACCCACGGTGATCGAGGGCCTGCCGGTCAGCTTCTTGGTCCAGCCCGCGAGGTTCAGGTCGCTGCCGTCGAACTCGGGGAGCCAGTAGCGCCGCGTGGAGGCGTGGAAGGCGTCCACGCCCGCTGCCGCGAGGGGCGCGAGCAGCTGCTCCAGTTCGCCCGGGTCCTCGGCGACGCGCGCGTCGTAGTGGTCGGTCTTCCACTGCGAGAGGCGGAACAGGACCGGGAAGCCGGGCGATACCGCGGCGCGTACGGCGGCGACGATCTCGGCGGCGAACCGGGCGCGGGAGGCGTGGCCGCCGCCGTAGGAGTCGGTGCGGGTGTTGGTGCCGTGCCACAGGAAGGCGTCGATCAGATAGCCGTGGGCGCCGTGCAGTTCGACTCCGTCGAAGCCGATGCGTTCGGCGGCCGCGGCGGCTTCGGCGAAGGCCTCCACGACCGCGTCGATGTCGTCGAGCGTCATGGCCCTGCCGTGCGGACGCCCGTCGAGGCCGACCCCCGAGGGGCCCTCCGCGGGGACGCCGAGCGGCGGGACGGCGGCGGTGCGGACCACGCCCGTGTGCCAGAGCTGCGGCATGATCCGGCCGCCCGCCGCGTGCACCCGCTCGGCCACCCGGGCCCAGCCGGCCAGTGCTCGTACGCCATGGAAGTGCGGCACACGGTCGTAGGCGGCGGCCGCGTCCCGGCCGATGTAGGTGCCCTCCGTGACGATCAGCCCGGCGCCTCCCTCGGCGCGCCGTGCGTAGTACGCGGCGACGTCCTCGCCGGGCACACCGTCCGGCGAGAAGCGCCGGGTCACGGCGGCCATCGCGATGCGGTTGCGCAGCGTCAGGCCGCCGAGGGTGTAGGGCCTTCCCAGCAGGTGTGCGGCACGGGACCGCGGGTCGGCGTGGGTCGGGTCCGAAGGGATCTGCATGCCTTGCTCCTCTGGACGCACGGAGATCAACGGCATAAGCGTGAACCTTTCGCTTCTGTCGTTTGCGCGCGGGGCGGCGGCTTCTCTGATCCGGTCAGGCCGCGCGGTGACGGGAACGTGACGTGCGCCGCAAACAGTGTGTGCCTGTTGTCGGCGGCGGCCGGAACTGATCGGGTACCGGTGACGGAGCAAGGCGAGGACCACCAGAACCACCAGGAGAACTCCCCATGACGACCGGGTACTTCACCTCCGTCGACGATGTCGCGGCCCGGCTCGCCGGGAGCGGCTATCTGGCCTCCCCCGCGGTCGCCACCACCGTCTTCCTTGCCGACCGGCTCGGCAAGCCCCTGCTGGTGGAGGGACCGGCCGGCGTCGGCAAGACGGAGCTGGCCAAGGCCGTCGCCGAGGTCGCGGGGGCCCGGCTGGTCCGCCTCCAGTGCTACGAGGGCGTCGACGAGTCCCGGGCGCTGTACGAGTGGAACCACGCCAAGCAGCTGCTCCGCATCACCGCCGGGCGCGACGAGTCGTGGGACGAGACGCGCACGGACATCTTCGGCGAGGAGTTCCTGCTCTCGCGCCCGCTGCTCACGGCGATCCGCGGCGGCGACCCGAAGGTGCTGCTGATCGACGAGACCGACAAGGCCGACGTCGAGGTGGAGGGCCTGCTGCTCGAAGTCCTGAGCGACTTCCAGGTCACGGTGCCGGAGCTGGGCACCATCAGCGCGGAGCGCCGCCCCTTCGTCGTCCTCACCTCCAACGCGAGCCGGGAGCTGTCCGAGGCGCTGCGCCGCCGCTGCCTGTTCCTGCACATCGGCTTCCCCGAGGAGGAGTTGGAGCGCCGCATCGTCCGGGCGAAGGTGCCGGGCCTGGACGAGGCGCTCGCCGAGTCGGTGGTGCGGGTCGTGGGCGCGCTGCGCGCGATGGACCTGCGGAAGGTGCCCTCGGTCGCCGAGACCATCGACTGGGCGCGCACCCTGCTCGCGCTCGGCGCCCGGAGCCTGGACGAGACGGTCGTGCGCGACACCCTCGGCGTCCTCCTCAAGCATCAGGACGACGTGGTGAAGGCGGCGGCCAAGCTGGACCTGGACGCCGTGTGACCGCGCTCCCCGACGGATTCGCCCGGCCGGTTGCCGAGGAGGGGATCAGCGGCCGGCTCACCGGCCTCGTCCAGACGTTGCGCTCCCACGGGCTGCGCATCGGCACGGGCGAGACGGTCGACGCGGCGGCGGCCCTGGAGGCGCTCGGCCTCGCCGACCGTGAGCGGGTCAGGGAGGGGCTGGCCGCCGCGCTGCTCCACCAGGACGGCCAGCGGGCGGTGTTCGACCCGGTCTTCGACCTCTACTTTCCGCTGGGCGTCGGCGCGCCCGACGGTACGACCACCGGGGGCGGCGACGCCGAGCCCGATCGGGACGCGCTGCGCGAGCGCCTGGTCGCCGCGCTCGCCACCGACGACCGGGCGCTGCTGGAGCAGTTGGCGCGCGAGGCGGTGGCCGGCTTCGGCGGGTACGGCTCGGGGCAGGGCGGCTCGGACGGCTGGTCCTCCCACCAGACCCTGAGCCGGCTGCGGCCGGAGACGCTCCTCGCGCGCGTACTCGCCGCCCTTCGCGCGGGCCCCGCCGCCGACGGGGACGCCGCGTTCACGGACCGTCTGGAGGCCGACGAGATCCGGCGCCGCATCGAAGGGTTCCGTGAGCGGGTCCGGACCGAGGCACGCCGCCGGGTCGCCGAGCGGCGGGGCACGGAGGAGATCGCCCGCCGGGCCGTGGCGACCACCGCCGACCGCGTCGACTTCCTCGTCGCGGGCCGCGCCCACCTGGACGAGCTGCGCAGGACCGTGCACCCGCTGGCCCGCAAGCTCGCGACCCGCCTGGCCGCCCGTCGCAGGCGCGCCGCGCACGGTGCCGTCGATCTGCGTCGCACGCTGCGCGGCTCCCTGTCGACGGGCGGTGTGCCGATGCGGCCGGTGCTGCGCCGTCGCCGTCCCGCGCGTCCCGAGCTGGTGCTGCTCTGTGATGTGTCCGGCTCGGTGGCGGGCTTCGCGAGCTTCACGATGCTGCTGGTGCAGGCGCTGCACGACCAGTTCAGCAAGGTGCGGGTGTTCGCGTTCGTCAATCGGGCGGACGAGGTCACCGGGCTGCTGACGCACGGCTCCACGGACCCGGTGGGCCTCGGTGCCCGCATCCTCGGTGAGGCGGCGGTCACCGCATGGCACGGCAGCAGCGACTACGGCACGTCCCTCGGGGAGTTCGCCGAGCGTCACCTCGACGCGGTCGGCCCGCGGTCCACGGTCTTCGTCCTCGGGGACGCCCGTACGAACATGAGCGACCCGAACCTCCCGGCGCTGCGGCGGATCGCCGGGCGGGCCCGCCGGGTGTACTGGCTCAACCCCGAGCCGCGCTCGCAGTGGTCGACCGGTGACTCGGCCGCGTACGCGTACGCGGAGCTGGTCGAGATGCACGAATGCCGCAACGCCCGGCAGCTCGGCGAGCTGATCGCGCGGCTGCTGCCGGTGTGACGCCGAAGCCTTCCCACCAGCCCGGAGTCATGACCTGTCGGGGTCCGCGAGCAGTTCCTCGGCGATGCTCTTGTCCAGGGCGGCGCGTACGAGGGCCGCCGCCAGGGCCGCGGGGTCGCTGTACCCGGCGAGGCGCACCAGTTCGTCCGGGTCGTCGGGCAGGCCGAGCCGCCGCGCGCCCTGCAAGGCCTTGTCGCCGAGGCGCGGCGCCACGCCCGGCCATACCCGCTGCGCCTCTCGCAGGAAGATGTCGGCGCCCATGGGCCCGAGGCCTGGCACCTTCTGGAGCCGGCGGCTCAGCTCCTCCTCGTCGTCGCCCGCCCCGTCCCGCAGGCGGCGCAGATCACCTCCGTAGTCCCGCAGGACCAGCTCGGCGCCCTCCCCGAGCTGCGTGGAGGTCCGCTCGTCGTAGCGCCGGTAGCCGCCCCGGCCGAGCGCGTCGACGCGGGCCTGCCACGACGCGTCGGCCATGCGCCGCGCGTCGCGCATCCCGGCGTCGAAGAGTTCCCTGGCCGCGGCCACCGCCACGGTGGCGCGGATGCGGGCGCTCAGCAGGACCGACAGGACGAGCAGCTGGTACAGCGGCTGCGGCGTGTCCCGCAGCCGGATGCCGGCGTCCTCGGCGTAGGTGCTGCCGTGGGCGTCGAGCAGCGCCCGCACGACGGAGGGGGCGCGGCGGCTTCGGTCGGCCATGGTTCTCCTCATGGTGCATGGTCTGCACGGTCGGGGTGCTCCCTGCCCATGATGGCCGACGTGTGCACCTCTGGCCTGCGGGTACACAGCCGCTCTGACCCCAGCAGAAGGAGCAATTGTGGCTGTACGCCAGAAGAACGTGTTCGTGATCGGTCTGGACGAGGCCAACCTCCCCACGCTGCACGCCGTCCCGCACGCGCAGGACTACCGCTTCCATCCGCTGCTCACGATCGAGGAGCTCCAGGGCGGCGAGGTCTCCGTACCGGAGCTGATGGAGAAGGCACAGAAGACCCTCGACGCGTTCGACGGCAGCATCGACGCGATCGTCGGTTACTGGGACTTCCCGGTCAGCACGATGGTCGCGATGCTGGGCGACCGGTACGGCACCCGCAGCACCAGCCTGGAGTCGGTCGTCAAGTGCGAGCACAAGTACTGGAGCCGCCTGGAGCAGCAGAAGGTGATCGATGAGCATCCGCGCTTCGGCCGGGTCGACCTGGAGGCGAGTACGCCGAAGCCGCCGGAGGGCGTGCGCTTCCCGATGTGGCTCAAGCCCGCCCTGTCGTATTCCTCCAAGCTCGCGTACAGCGTGAAGAACGAGGAGGAGTTCGACGCGGCCGTGGCCAGGATCAAGGAGGGCATCGGCACGGTCGGCCGACCCTTCGAGCACATACTCGACCAGATCGAGGTGCCCGAGGAGATGGCGGGCATCGGCGCGCAGGTCTGTCTCGCCGAGGAGGCGCTCTCCGGCATCCAGGTCGCGGTCGAGGGTTACGTCCACCGGGGTGAGGTCACGGTCTACGGCGTCCTCGACTCCATCAACTACCCGGACTCCTCGTGCTTCCTGCGCCACCAGTACCCCTCCACGCTGCCGGAGCCGGTGGTGCGGCGCCTGCACGACGTGTCGGAGCGGGTGATGCGGCAGATCGGCATGGACGACGCGACCTTCAGCATCGAGTACTTCTACGACCCCGGCACGGACGAGCTGAACCTGCTGGAGATCAACCCCCGGCACTCGCAGGCGCACGCGGAGCTGTTCGAGTACGTGGACGGTGTCCCGAACCACCACTGCATGGTCAGCCTCGCCTTCGGCGAGGACCCGAAGCTCCCCCACCGCGAGGGGCCCTGCGCGACGGCGGCCAAGTGGTACTACCGGTGGTTCGCCGACGGCGTGGTGCACGACGTACCGACGCGCGAGGAGATCGACCGCATCGAGCGGGAGATCGGCGACGTCCGGATCGACGTGCTGGTCGAGGAGGGCCAGCGGCTGTCCGACGCCGGTCACCAGGACAGCTACAGCTACGAGCTGGCCCACTTCTCCATCGGGGGCGACGACGAGGAGGACCTGCGGCGCAAGTACGACCGGTGCGTCGCCGCGCTCGGCCTCACCTTCGACGAGACGGAGCCCGGCGGCCGCGACGTCACCAACGACTAGCACGGCCGACGCGACACAGGCACCAGAGAACCGACCGAGAGGATGGCACGGCCCCATGCGTTACGTGGGCAATCTCCCGTACGCGACAAAAGAGGAAGAACACGTCCTCATCCCGATGTCCGACGGCGTCCGGCTGTCGGCGCGCGTCTGGCGCCCCGCGTCCTCGGACGACGCGCCGGTACCGGCCGTCCTCGAGTACATCCCGTACCGCAAGCGCGATCTGAGTTCCGTGCGCGACTCGATCCACCACCCCTACATCGCGGGGCACGGCTACGCGTGCGTGCGCGTGGACGTGCGCGGTACGGGCGAGTCCGAGGGCGTCCTGCGGGACGAATATCTGGAGGTGGAGCAGACCGACGCCGAGGAGGTGCTCGCCTGGCTGGCCGAGCAGCCCTGGTGCGACGGCTCCACCGGCATGATGGGCATCTCCTGGGGGGCGTTCGCCGCGCTCCAGGTCGCCGCGCGGCGGCCGCCGAGCCTGAAGGCCATCGTCATCTCGTCGTTCACGGACGACCGGTACGCCGACGACATGCACTACATGGGTGGCGCGATGCTGTCGGACAACCTCGCCGAGGCGGGGACCATGTTCGCGTACGCCACCTGTCCCCCCGACCCGGCCGTGGTCGGCGACCGCTGGCGCGAGATGTGGCACGAGCGCCTTGAGAACGCACGCCCCTGGGTCCTGGAGTGGCTGCGCCACCAGCGGCGCGACGACTACTGGAAGCACGCCTCGGTCTGTGAGAACTACCAGGACGTACAGTGTCCCGTCCTCGCCTCCAGCGGCTGGGCGGACGGCTACTCCAACGCCGTGACCCGGCTGCTCGGCAATCTGGACGTGCCGCGCAAGGGACTGATCGGCCCCTGGTCGCACAAGTATCCGCATCTGGGCGAGCCGGGCCCGGCCATCGGCTACCTCCAGGAAGTGGTGCGCTGGTGGGATCACTGGCTCAAGGGCGAGGACAACGGCGTCATGGAGGGCCCGATGCTGCGGGCCTGGATGCAGGACAGCGTGCCGCCCTCCACGGCATACGAGGAGCGCCCGGGCCGCTGGGTCGGTGAGCCGCACTGGCCGTCGCCGCACATCGAGGAGGTCAGCCGTCCGCTGACCCGGCACCGCATCGCCTGGGACGGGGAAGTGGTCGGCAAGGACGGCTCCGGCTCCGGTGAGGCCATGACCGTGCAGTCCCCGCTGTCGGTCGGCCAGTTCGCGGGCAAGTGGGCCTCCTACAACGCACCGCCCGACCTGCCCTACGACCAGCGCGAGGAGGACGGCGGCTCGCTGGTCTTCGACTCCCCGCGGCTGACCGAGCCGGTGGAGATCCTCGGCTCCCCCGCCATCGACCTCGACCTGTCGGTCAGCGAACCGGTGGCCACGGTCGCCGCCCGGATCTCCGACGTGGCCCCCGACGGGCGGGTCACCCGGGTGACGTACGGCGTGCTCAACCTCACCCGCAGGGACGGCACGGGCGAGCCCGAACCCCTGGAGCCGGGGCGCCGCTACCGCGCGACGCTCCAGCTCAACGGCGTGGCCCAGTGCTTCCCGCCGGGCCACCGCATCCGGCTCTCGCTGTCCACGTCGTACTGGCCGCTCGCCTGGCCCCCGCCCCGGCCGGTCCTGCTCAGCGTGTACGAGGGCACCAGCGCGCTGCGGCTGCCGGTGCGGCCGGTCTCCGAGCCGGACAACGCGCCGCTGCGCCCCTTCGGCGAGCCCGAGGGCACCGAGCCGCTGGCCACCACCCGGCTGACGCAGCCGGACCAGCGCTGGGAGGTCAGGCGGGACCTGATCGGCTACAACTCCGCGCTGGAGATCGTCAAGGACCGCGGGACCGTGCGGTACGAGGACATCGGGCTCGACGTCGGCTGCCGCGCCTTCGAGCGGTACACGTCCACGGGCGAGGACTTCACGTCGGTGACCGGTGAGTCGGCCTGGACCATGAGCTTCGCGCGGGACGACTGGGACGTGAGCGTGCACACCCGCACGGTGCTGCGCTGCGACGAGGACGGTTTCCTCGTCGACGCGACGCTCGACGGCTATGAGGGGGAACGCCGCGTCTTCTCCCGGACGTGGAACGAGACCGTGCCCCGGGACTGGCTCTAGCGGGCCGGTCACCCTCACCCCACGGGCGCGTTATGCACCTTTTGCGTAGCCTGTGGGCAAGATCCGCAAGATCCGCAGCCCGGCCGCCCCACCGGATTGACCCGGTGGGGCGGGGGAACCCGCAGGATCAACGAACGCCGAGCATGAGAACCATGAGAACAGGGAGCCGCCATGGCTGTCACACCTCGTACCGGGCCGCTGCCGGGCCGGCCGGAGTCCTACTGGATGGACAGCACCGGGCCGACGTCCTACCCGCCGCTGGCCGAGGACATCGAGGTGGACGTCGCCGTGGTGGGCGGCGGCATCGCCGGGCTCAGCACGGCCTGGGAGGTGGCCCGCACCGGGCGCACGGTAGCGGTCCTCGAAGCCGACCGCATCGCCGCCGGGGTGACCGGCTACACCACCGCCAAGCTGTCCTCCCTGCACACTCTCGTGTATGAGCGGCTGCGCAGCACGCGCGGGGCGGAGGCCGCTCATCTGTACGCCCGCTCGCAGCAGGAGGCGGTGGAGCACGTCGCGGCCGTCTGCGCGGAGGTCGGCATCGACTGCCAGCTGGAGCGCGCGCCCGCCTACACCTACACCGTCCGCCCCGAGGAGACCGACCAGCTGCGGGCCGAGGCCGCAGCGGCCCGTGAGGCGGGGCTGCCCGCCGAGTACACCGAGGTCACCGGTCTGCCCTTCGACGTGGCGGGCGCGGTGCGCGTGGAGGACCAGGCGCAGTTCCATCCCCGCGCCTATCTCCTCGCGCTCGCCGCGGACCTGCTCGCGCAGGGCGGCGTCATCCACGAGCGGACCCGCGTGACCGGCCTGCGCGAAGGCTCGCCGTGCCGGGTGACCGCCGAGTCCGGGCACACGGTGACCGCGAAGTCCGTCGTCGTCGCCACGCACTACCCCGTCTTCGACCGCGCCCTGCTCTTCGCCCGGCTGTCGGCCCAGCGCGAGCTCGTCGTCGCCGCTCCGCTGGCCCCCGGGCAGGACCCCGGCGGCATGTACATCACGCAGGAGGAGGGCAAGCGTTCGGTGCGCACCGCGCCGTACGGCGACGACGGCGGGCGGCTGCTCATCGTCACGGGTGAGGGCTTCACCCCCGGCACGGGTGACGCCGCCGCCGGGTTCCGGGCGCTCGACGCGTGGATGCGGGAGCGCTTCGACGTCGGGGAGACGGCCTACCGCTGGGCGGCCCAGGACAACTCCGTGACCGACGGCGTGCCGATGGTGGGCCCCTTCCACCCCGGCGCCCGCCACACCTACGTGGCCACCGGCTTCGGCGGCTGGGGGATGAGCGGCGGTGTCATGGCCGGCACCCTGCTCGCCCGGCTGATCCAGGGCGAGAAGTCCCCCTGGGCCGACCTGTACGACCCGCGGCGGCTGCTGACCACCGTCCGGGAGGTGCCGGCGCTGCTGGGCCAGCAGGCCGAGGTCGCCAAGCACTTCGTCGGCGACCGGCTGCGCAGTCACGTCGATTCGGTGGACGAGATCCCCGCCGGCTCGGGCGCCGTGGTCCGGGTCGAGGGGCGCCGCTGCGCGGTGCACCGCGACGCGGGCGGTGCGCTCCACGCCGTCTCGGCCCGCTGCACCCACATGGGCTGCCTGGTCGCGTTCAACGAGGCGGAGACCACGTGGGAGTGCCCCTGCCACGGCTCCCGCTTCGGCACCGACGGAGAGGTGCTCCAGGGGCCCGCGACGCGTCCGCTGGAGCCCCGGGAGCTGCCCGGCTCATAAGGTCCCCGGGCCATAACGTCCTTGAGCCATAAGATCGGCGGGCCATAGGCTCCCCGGGTCCGTCACAAAGGCCAACTTCCGCCCTTCTGCTCCTTCGTACCCTCTCGTAACGTCAGCACGGCTTGTTCTGGCCATGACGAAGAAGAGGGTGCCCATGCGCAGACGCCTGCTTCATCTGGTCCTCGCCCCGCTCGCGGGCGTCGTCCTCCTGGCAACTCCACCGGCGGGCGCGGCGCCGCCGGGACCGGGCGATGTCTACCGCCCGGTCCGCGGCCCCGCCGCACCGGCCGAGTACCGCTACCTGCAGAAGACCGTGCCGGGCGAGCCGATCCCCCGGCACGCCCACGAGAACGCCGCCGCGCAGGCACGCGAGCTGCCCACCACGGGCAGCCGTTGGAAGGCGCTCGGCCCCACCAACATCGGCGGCCGGATCGTGTCGCTCGCCCTGGACCCGAAGCGGGCCGACACCCTGTACGCCGCCGCGGCCAGCGGCGGTGTCTGGCGCAGCACGGACGCGGGCCGCACCTTCAAGTCCGCCTGGCCCGACAGCTGGACCCAGGCCATGGGCGCGGTCGCCACCGGGCCGGACGGCGCCCTGTACGCGGGCACCGGCGAGCCCAATCCCGGCGGCGGCAGCATCACGTACGAGGGCACCGGTCTCTATCGCAGCGCCGACGGGGGCAGGAACTGGCGGCGGATCGGGCTGCGGGACTCCGGTGCCATCAGCGCGATCACAGTGGATCCCCGCAACCCGCGCCGCATCTACGTGGCCGCGGCGGGTTCCCTCTACAACGGCGGTGGTGACCGCGGCGTCTACCGCTCGGAGAACGGCGGCAAGACCTGGCGGCGGATCCTGTCCGGCGCCAACGACTTCACCGGGGCCACCGAGATCGTCGTCCGGGGCAAGCGGCTGTACGCCGTGCTGTGGGACCACCGCCGTACGCCGGAGCTGCGCACCTACGGCGGCGTGGGCTCCGGGATCTTCCGCAGCGACGACGACGGCAAGAGCTGGCGGCGGCTCGGCGGCGGACTGCCCGCACAGGGGCCGGACGTGGGCCGGATAGGCCTCGCGGTCGCGGGCGAGAAGGCGTACGCGATCGTCAACAAGACCAGCGGCTCCTTCGAGGGCTTCTACGCGTCCACCGACGGCGGCGACCACTGGCGGCGCACCCCGGCCGACCAGAAGCTGACCGACTCGCAGTCGTCGTTCGGCTGGTGGTTCGGCAAGGTGTGGACCGACCCTAAGGACGCGGACCACGTGCACGTGGCGGGCGTTCCTCTGATGACCACGAAGGACGGCGGCGCCACCTGGAGCGCCGACGACACGAGCATCCACGTCGACCAGCACGCGATGGTGTGGGACCCGCGCAGGCCGGGCCGCGTCTACCTCGGCAACGACGGCGGCGTCTACCGCTCCGACGCGAACGGCGACGGCGGCTGGACCAAGGCACGGCACGAGCCGTACACCCAGCTGTACAGCGCGGCCCTCACCCCGCAGGACACCGGCCGGATCTCGGGCGGCTCCCAGGACAACGGCTCGCTGCGCTCCTGGGGCGGGCCCCGCTTCAACGAATACCTCGGCGGCGACGGCGAGGAGAACCTGATCGACCCGACGGACGTGAACAAGGTCTTCGCCTGCTACCAGTACGGCAACTGCTTCCGCTCCACGGACGGCGGTGACACCCTCACCTACTTCGCCGACAAGACGACGTTCAAGCGCCGCAACTGGTTCACGCCCGTCGTCCTCGACCCGAAGGACCCGAGCGTCCTCTACTACGGCTCCGAGGTGGTCAACCGCTCCACGGACGGCGGTGTGACCTGGCAGCCCGTCAGCCCCGACCTGTCCGGGGGCCCGGGCCCCGACCCGCTCTACGCCAACTACGGCACGATCACCTCGATCGCGCCCGCCGGTGACGGCCGCACGCTCTACGCGGGCACCGACGACGGCCGGGTCTGGGTCACGAAGGACCTCGGCGCGCACTGGACGAAACTGGCCGAGGGCCGCTCCTGGGTGACCCGCGTCGTGGTCGACCCGCATGACCCCGACCGCGTGTACACCACCCACTCCGCCTACCGCTCAGGGTCCAACAAAGCGCATGTGTACGGCAGTTCGGACGGCGGCAGGAGCTGGCGGAACCTGTCGGGCAACCTCCCGGACGCGCCCGTCAACGACCTCGTCCTCGGGCACGGCGGGCGGCTGCACATCGGCACCGACCAGGGCGTGTTCACCTCCCGTTCCGGCAAGCCGGTGTGGTCGCGCCTCGGCCGGGGCATGCCCGCGGTCCCCGTGGACGACATCGAGTACGACGCCGGGCACCACCGCCTGCTGGCGGCCACGTTCGGCAGGGGGTTCTACGAACTGTCTACGAACTGACCACCCGCTGAGGGCGGTTCACGGGCGCCTCGTGGTGGATCGGCGTCCGTGAACCGGTGAGCGGCAGGCCCGTGCCGCCCTGTCTGGCCGCGACGATCTCCGCCGCGATGGACAGGGCGGTCTCCTCGGGCGTGCGGGCACCGAGGTCGAGCCCGATCGGCGAGCGCAGCCGCAAGCGTTCCTCCTCGGTGACGCCGACGTCGCGGAGCCTGCGGTCGCGGTCCTCGTGGGTGCGGCGCGAACCCATCGCGCCGACGTACGCGACGGGCAGCCGCAGCGCCGCGGCGAGCAGCGGCACGTCGAACTTGGCGTCGTGGGTGAGCACGCACAGCACCGTGCGCTCGTCCGTCCCGGTCCGCTCCAGGTAGCGGTGCGGCCACTCGACCACGATGTCGTCCGCCTCGGGGAAGCGCAGCGGCGTCGCGAAGACGGGGCGGGCATCGCAGACCGTGACGTGGTAGCCGAGGAACTTCCCGGCGCGGACCAGGGCCGCCGCGAAGTCGACGGCTCCAAACACGATCATGCGGGGCGGCGGCACGCTCGACTCGACCAGGAACGTCAGGGCACTCCCGCAGCGCGAGCCGCTCTCCGAGACGGTGAACTCGCCGGTGCGGCCGGCCGCCAGGAGGGCGCGGGACTCCCCCGCCGCCGTGCGGTCCAGTTCCGGGTGCCCGCCGAGGCTGCCCTCGTACGTCCCGTCGGCCCGGACCAGGAGCGCCTTGCCGAGGAGGTCGGCGGGGCCGCGGGTGATGCGGGCCAGGGCGGCCGGCTCACCGTGGGCGGCGGCCGACAGGGCGGCGGCGAGCACCGCCCTGTGCGGCGCGTCCCGGGTCACCGGGGTGACGAGCACCTCGATGACGCCGCCGCAGGTGAGGCCGACCGCGAAGGCGTCCTCGTCGCTGTAGCCGAACCGTTCGACCGTGGCCGTGCCGTCCTGGAGGGCGTTGACGCACAGGTCGTACACCGCGCCCTCCACGCAGCCGCCGGAGACCGAGCCGATCGCCGTGCCCTCGCTGTCGACGGCGAGGGCGGCGCCGGGACCGCGCGGTGCGCTGCCGCCGACGTCCACGACGGTGGCGACCGCGAAGTCCCGGCCCTCCTGAACCCACTGGTGCAGTTCAGCGGCGATGTCAAGCACCGCTGCCGCCCGCCTCGGTCACAGCTCCCTCGGGCCGGCCGTCCTCGACCACACGGTCGGGGCGGATCGGCAGGTTCCGGTGGCGGACGCCGGTCGCGTGCCAGACCGCGTTGGCGATCGCCGCGGCCGCGCCGACGATGCCGATCTCGCCGATGCCCTTGATCCCCACGGGGTCCTCGGGGTCGGGGTCATCCACCCAGTCCGCCTCGATGTGCGGCACATCGGCGTGCGCGGCGACGTGGTAGCCCGCGAGGTCGGGGCCGACGGGAGCGCCCGATGCCCGGTCCCTGACCGCCTCCTCGTGCAGCGCCATGGACAGGCCCCAGGTCATGCCGCCGACCAGCTGGCTGCGCGCGGTCAGCGGGTTGATGATCCGGCCGGCGGCGAAGATGCCGAGCATGCGCCGTACGCGGACCTCGCCGGTGGTGACGTCCACGGCGACCTCGGCGAACTGCGCACCGTAGGAGTGGCGTTCCTTCTGCGAGAGGGTGCCGAGGAGGGCGCTGGTGTCGGAGCGCGCGGTGATGCCCTCCGCCGGGATGTCGCCGCCGGGTACCAGCTTCTCGCGCAGCTCGCGCGCCGCTGCCGTGACCGCCCAGCCCCAGGACCGGGTGCCCATGGAACCGCCCGCGATCATGGCGGGGCCGAAGTCGCTGTCGGCGATGTGGACCTTGACGCGGTCCGGCGCCACCTCCAGGGCGTCGGCGGCGATCAGCGTGAGCGCGGTCCGCGCGCCGGTGCCGACGTCCGCCGCGGTGATGCGCACCGTGAACGTCCCGTCGGCCTGCGCCGTCACGGCCGCCGTGGCCGGGCCGACGAGCACCGGGAAGGTGGCGGCGGCCGTGCCGGTGCCGATCAGCCAGCGGCCCTCGCGGCGCGTGCGGGGGCGCGGGTCGCGGCCGGCCCAGCCGAATCTGCGGGCGCCCTCGTCGAAGCAGGCGGTGAGGTTGCGGCTGCTGAACGGCAGCCCGGAGACGGGCCCCACCGCCGGTTCGTTGCGGGCCCGCAGCGCGATGGGGTCCATGCCGCACTTCTCGGCGAGTTCGTCGAGCGCGGACTCCAGCGCGAACGACCCGGGGGCCTCGCCGGGCGCCCGCATCCAGGTCGGCGTCGGCACGTCGAGGCGTACGACGCGGTTGACGCTGTGGTGCGCGTCGGCGGCGTACATCGGACGCCCGAACCCGGCGCTTGCCTCGACGAACTCATGGACGGTCGAGCTCAGGCTCAGGCCCTGGTGGTCGAAGGCGCGCAGCCGCCCGTCGGGCTCCGCGCCGAGCCGCACGCGCTGCGCGGTGGGGCTGCGGTAGCCGACGAGGGAGAACATCTGGCGTCGGGTCAGCACGACGCGGACGGGGCGGTCCAGGACGGTCGCCGCCATCACGGCGCAGACCTGGTGGACCCGCAGGCCCTTGGAGCCGAAGGCGCCGCCGACGTGCTCGGAGCGCACGCGCACCGAGGACGGGTCGAGGGAGAACAGCTTCGCCAGCTCGTCCGCGATCCAGGTGCTGCCCTGGTTGGAGTCGACCACGTCGAGACGGCCGCTGTCCCACCGCGCGGTCGCCGCGTGCGGCTCCATCGGGCTGTGGTGCTCCTCCGGCGTGGTGTACTCGGCGTCCACGACGTGCGTGGAAGCGGCCAGTTCGGCCTCCAGGTCGCCCTTCTCCACCAGCATGCCGTCGGTGTCCGGCGTGTACGTGCCGGGGCGCCCGGCGGAGAACTCGATGTCGTGCGGTTCCTGGTCGTAGTGGACGACCAGGGCCTCGGCGGCCTCCCGCGCCTGCTCGGACGTCTCGGCGACGACGAGCGCCACCGGCCAGCCCACGAAGGGCACCCGGTCGTGCTGGAAGACCCCGACGATCGGGTCGGGGCGCCCCAGCATGCCCTGGTAGTCCGCGTCGACGCGCGGCGCGTTGCCGTGGTGCAGGACACTCAGGACACCGGGCATCGCGAGGACGGGCTCGGTCTCGACGGAGCGGATACGGCCGCGGGCGATGGTGGACAGCACGAGCCAGCCGTGGGCGAGGTCGGTGAAGGGGATCTCGCCGGCGTAGCGCGCGGCGCCGGTGACCTTGTCGAGGCCCTCGATGCGGGTGTGCGCGGTACCGACGGAGCCCGTCACCGCGGTGGGTCCGGTCGTCGTGGTCATCGGGCGGCCTCCTCGGTGAGTTCGGTCAGCAGGGCCACGACGAGGTTGCGCAGCAGCGTCACCTTGTACGCGTTGTGGGGGAGCGTCCGCGCGGCGGCCAGTTCGGCGTCCGCGGCGGCGGCGAACGCCTCGGCGTCCGCCGGGCCCCCGGTCAGGACCCGCTCGGCCTCCCGCGCCCGCCACGGCCGGGACGCGACCGCCCCGAAGGCGAGTCGCACCTCACGTACGACACCGTCATGGACGTCGAGCGCGCCGGCGATGGAGCCGATGGCGAAGGCGTAGGAGGCACGCTCGCGCACCTTGCGGTAGCGGGAGTGGGCGGCGACCGGGACGGGCGGCAGGATGACACCGGTGATCAGCGCGCCGGCCGGCAGCGCGGTCTCCAGGTGCGGGGTGTCGCCCACCGGGAGGTAGAACTCCGCGAGCGGCAACTCACCGGTGCCGTCGGCCGATTCGTACGTGACGACGGCGTCGAAGGCGGCGAGCGCCACCGCCATGTCGGAGGGGTTGGTGGCCACGCAGTGCTCGGTGGCGCCGAGGACGGCGTGGTTGTGGTGCTCGCCCTCGATGGCCGAGCAGCCGGTGCCGGGGGCGCGCTTGTTGCACGGCTTGCTCAGGTCGGTGAAGTAGCCGCAGCGGGTGCGCTGGAGGAGATTGCCGCCGACGGTCGCCATGTTGCGCAGCTGACCGGAGGCGCCCGCGAGGACGGCCTGCGCCAGCGCGGGGTAGCGGCGGCGGACCTCGGGGTGGGCGGCGAGGTCGCTGTTGGTGACGGTCGCGCCGATGCGCAGGCCGCCTTGGGCGGTGGACTCGATGCCGTCCAGGGGCAGTTCGCGTACGTCGACCAGGCGCGCGGGTCGCTCGACGCCGGTCTTCATCAGGTCGACGAGGTTGGTGCCGCCGCCGAGATAGCGGGCCTCGGGGTCGGCGCCGAGCAGGGCGACCGCGCCGCTCACGTCGTGGGCGCGCTGGTACGCGAAGTCCCTCATATCGCTTCCTCTTCTGCGCGGGCGGCCTTCGCGACGGCCTGCACGATCGACACGTAGGCACCGCAGCGGCAGAGGTTGCCGCTCATCCGCTCGCGGATCTCCTCCGCGGTGAGCTCGGGCACGCCCGCTTCGGGCCGCACGTCCTCGGTGGCGGCGCTCGGCCAGCCCGCCGCGTGCTCCTCGATCACGCCGAGGGCCGAACAGATCTGTCCGGGGGTGCAGTACCCGCACTGGAAGCCGTCGAGGTCGAGGAAGGCCTGCTGCACGGGGTGGAGCCGGTCGCCGTCGGCGACGCCCTCGATGGTGGTGATCTCACGCCCCTCGGCGGCGACCGCGAGCTGGAGGCAGGAGACGGCGCGGCGGCCGTCGATCAGCACCGTGCAGGCGCCGCACTGACCCTGGTCGCAGCCCTTTTTGGTGCCGGTGAGATCGAGCCGCTCGCGCAGCGCGTCGAGCAGGGTGGTGCGGTGGTCGACGGACAGTGTGTGCTTCTCACCGTTGATGTTGAGGGTGAGGGCACTGGTCGTCGATGGAGCCATGAGCAGCCTTCTTTCGCGGATGGCGTCGAACGAGGCGGTCCCGGCGGGAGGTTCGGGAGGCGGTGGCGCTGTACAGGAGAAGGAGAGGGGTTTCTCGGGGCGCGGGCTGTCCCCAGCGGCCGGATCTGGCGCTATGGTTGCCCTAAGTGGACAGTTGTCCAGTTGCCCATCAGTCGTCGAACTTAGTGGACACCTGTCCGCTTAGCAAGGCCGTATCGGCCGCGAGGCGCGGAAGGAGAGCGAGTGGGGCACCACAAGGACGCGCCCATGCGCTCGGACGCGCAGCGCAACCGCGAACGCATCCTGGAAGTCGCCCTGATGGAGCTGACGCGGTCGAGCGACGCGCCGTTGAGCGCGATCGCGAAGAAGGCGGGTGTGGGCCAGGGGACGTTCTACCGCAACTTCCCCAACCGCGAGGCACTCGTCCTGGAGGTCTACCGCTACGAAGTGCAGCAAGTGTGCGACGCGGCCTGCCAGTTGCTCCACTGCCGCACCCCCGACCAGGCCCTGCGGGAGTGGATGGACCGCCTCGCCCAGTACGCCATGGCCAAGGCGGGCCTGGCCGACGCCATACGCCGGGCGACCAGCGCGCTCGGCAGCCTGTCCGGGGTGGGCCACGGCCCGCTGACCCAGGCCGTCGCGCACCTCCTGAAGGCGAACGAGGAAGCGGGCACCATCCGCCCGGGCGTGACCCCCGACGACTTCCTGCTCGCCATCGCCGGGCTCTGGCAGATCGACCCGCAGAGCGACTGGCAGGCGCGCGCGGGGCGCCTCATGGATCTCGTCATGGACGGACTGCGGGCCGGCGCTCCCGGGCGCTGAGCCCCCCCAGCCCCCAGGAGGCGTATTCCGCGCCGTCCCATCGGATTTCCGATGCCTCCCATTGGTTTCCGCATTGGATAGTTATGTCCGATCGATCTACCTTCGAGATGTCGCCGTACTGACGATCTGAACACAGAACGTCAGACTCTCGGACTCTCGGAGTGAGACCACACCATGTCGAAGATCCTTTTCGTTGTCACCGGCGCCGACCACTGGACACTGGCCGACGGCAGCCGCCACCCGACCGGCTTCTGGGCCGAGGAGGCCGTGGCCCCCTACGAGGCCTTCAAGGCCGCCGGGCACGAGGTAGTCGTCGCCACCCCGGGCGGCGTGGTTCCCACCGTCGACCGCGGCTCCCTCGCCCCCGAGGCCAACGGCGGCCAGGAGGGTGCCGACAAGGTCGCCGCCTCGCTCGCCGCCTTCACCGAGCTCCAGGGCCCGACCGAGCTGGCGGAGGTGGACCTCGCCGACTACGCCGCCGTCTTCTACCCCGGCGGCCACGGCCCCATGGAAGACCTCGCCGTCAACGCCGACTCCGGCAGGCTCCTCGCCCTCGCCCTGGAGATCGGCATGCCGCTCGGCGTGGTCTGCCACGCCCCGGCCGCCCTGCTCGCCGCCACGAAGGACGACGGCTCGAACGCCTTCGCCGGGTACCGCCTGACCGGCTTCACCAACGCCGAGGAGACCCAGGCGGGCTTCGCCGAGCGGGCCAAGTGGCTGCTCCAGGACCGTCTCGTCGAGGTCGGCGCCGACTTCCAGGAGGGCGAGCCCTGGGCCCCGAAGGTGGTCGTCGACCGCAACCTCGTCACGGGCCAGAACCCCGCCTCCTCCGCGCCGCTCGCCGCCGAGCTGCTGAAGAAGCTGGCCTGAGCCATGGGCTCCGACCGGCTCGACGAGGTCCTCGACGCCGCCTACGCCTGCCTCACGCGGTACGGCGCCCGGCGCACCACGATGGACGACATCGCCTCCGCCATGGGCGTGTCCCGGTCAGCCGTCTACCAGTACGTGCGCAACAAGGACGACGCCTTCCGCCGGCTCGCCGGACGACTCCACGAGGAGGCGCTCCGGCGGGCCCGGGCGGCGGCCGCGTCCGACGCCCCTTACGACGAGCGGCTGCACGGCGTACTGGCCGCCAAGCTCGACCTGGTGCTCCAGCTGGCCGGCGACTCCCCACACGCCACCGAGCTGCTCGACGGCAAGGCCCGGCTGTTCGGCGAGATCTGTACGGCGTTCACCACCGACCTGCGTGATCTCCTGACCGCACTGTTCACCGAAGCGGGAACGGCCGAGGGCGTCGAGCCGCGTGAGGCCGCCGACATCTGTGTGGCGATGGTCATCGGCCTGGAGTCGATGCCCGGTGCCCGGGACCTGCTGGCCCCGGCGACCGCCACGCTCGCGACCGGCCTGCTCGGCGTCCCGAGCGCTCCCCGCGCTTCCCGCACTCCTCCCCCCACTCCCAGCAACCCCCGAGGAACCCCCTGATGACCACCGCCGTCACCCCCACCGAAGACACCGCGGCCCTCGTGGCCCGGCTGCGCGCCACCTTCGCCACCGGCCGCACCCGGCCGCTCGCCTGGCGCATGGAGCAGCTGACCCGGCTGCGGGCGCTGTTCACGGAGAACCGCGAGGCCATCGCCGACGCGCTCCACAGCGACCTGCGCAAGCCGCGCCCCGAGGCGTACGCCGCCGAGGTCGACTTCCCCGTGCGCGAGGTCGACCACACGCTGGCCCATCTGGAGCGGTGGCTCACCCCGACGCCGCTCGACCGGGAAGCCCTCGCCGGCCTTCCGGAAGGATCCACGGCCGGTACGCAGTACGAGCCGCTGGGCACCGTCCTGGTCATCGCGCCCTGGAACTACCCGGTGCAGCTCTCCATGGTCCCCGTGGCGGGCGCGCTCGCCGCGGGCAACGCCGTCGTCCTCAAGCCGAGCGAGCTGGCCCCCGCCACCTCCGCGCTGATGGCCCGCCTCGTGCCGCGCTACCTGGACCCCGAGGCGGTCGCCGTCGTCGAGGGCGCCGTGCCGGAGACCACGGAGCTGCTCGCCCAGCGCTTCGACCACATCTTCTACACCGGCAACGGCACGGTCGGCCGCATCGTGATGCGGGCCGCCGCCGAGCACCTGACTCCCGTCACGCTCGAACTGGGCGGCAAGTCGCCGGTGTTCGTGGACCGGGACGCCGATGTCGCCACGGTCGCCAAGCGCCTGGCCGACGCCAAGTTCCGCAACGCCGGACAGACCTGTGTCGCGCCGGACTACGTCCTGACCGACCCGGCCACCGCCCGCGCCCTCGCGGCCGCCCTCGCCGAAGCCGTGGAGGGCATGTTCGGCGCGGACCCCCAGCGCGGCGAGGGTTACGGCCGCATGGTGAACCAGCGGCACTTCGACCGCGTCGCGGCGCTGCTCGACTCCGGGACGGTGGCGTTCGGCGGACGGACGGACCGCGACGACGTGTACATCGCGCCGACCGTCCTGACCGGTGTGACGGGGGACGACCCGGTCATGCGGGAGGAGATCTTCGGCCCCGTCCTGCCCATCGTGGAGGTGGCGGACCTGGACGAGGCCATCGCCTTCATCAACGACCGCGACAAGCCGCTGGCCCTCTACGGCTTCACGGAGAACGAGACCACCCGGCGGCGCCTCGCCGCCGAGACCTCGTCCGGCGGGCTCGGCTTCGGGCTGCCGATGGCCCACCTGCGCGTGCCCGACCTGCCCTTCGGCGGCGTCGGCGAGAGCGGCATGGGCAGCTACCACGGCCCGCACTCCATCGCCACGTTCAGCCACCGCCGCGCCCGTCTCGACGTCCCCCTGGCCTAGGAGGAGACGCCCCGGCCGCCGTTGCGCGCCGCGAAGGTCGCAGGGCCGTAGCGGGCGGCGGGCGTGCTGGTCTGGTGGGCCCAGTAGCGGTCGCCGTAGGACCAGTGCCACCACTCGGTGGGGTAGTTGACCAGGCCCGCCGTGACCAGGGCCGCGCTCAGCGTGCGGCGGTTGCGGCGGGCCGCCGCGGAGATGCGGTCGGTGTCGGTGTAGCAGGCGCCGTCGCTCTCCTCGGGGCTGGCGTTCACCGGTGTGCCGAGGTCGAGTTCGTCCCCTGCCGTGGTGCACAGCGTGACGTCGACGGCGGCGCCCGCGACGTGCGGTCCCACTTCGGGCGGCGAGAGGGAACGGCTCGTCTGGCGGCGAAGGTGGTCGGCCGACCACTCGGGGTGCGCGCGTCTGAGCTCGGCGGCGTACTCCTCGAAGTACCTGATCTGCAGGTCGAGCGGGCGGTAGCCCTCGGTGACCAGCAGCCGCAGCCCCTCGGGCAGCAGCCGGGCGGCGCGGGCCAGGCGCCAGACGACGCCCTCGCGCAGCTGGGCGTAGGCCCCCGCCGGGTCGGCGAGACGGTCGTCGACGTCGACGAAGGGGAGATGGCGCAGGTCGACCAAGGCCTCACCGCATTCGTGGACCGGGATGTCGACGATCCGTGGATCGTTCATGAGGATGATCGGCGGCATGCTCGGCCCCTTCGTGCCAGGAGTGACGGGCACAGCGCCGGGGCGGGCTCCCACCCGCCCCCGGACTCCCCCTTGTGCAGTGGCCCCATGTCGTTCCCCGTGGCTCCACGCGGCAACGGCCCACACGGCCGACTGTCGCGGTCGTATGGGCCGTGCGAGGCAACAGTGGCCTTTCCCCCGTTGGGTCCCCCGTTGCTGCCGGCCCCTTGGTGCCGCCGACAGGTAGAGCATGGCGCGGGGCGCTGCAAGTTCTCTGCAAAACCGCGACAAGTGTTCCGCAGCCACGGTGGCGGGCGTCAGATGCCCGGTTCGTCCCGCTCCCGTGCCTCGTACGCGGTGAAGACCTCCCGTGCCTCGGCGCGCAGCGCGAGGGCCTGTTCCCGGTCGCCCGCGGCCTCGCGCGCCGCGGCGAGGTCGCGCAGGGTGCGGGCGCGGGGCAGCGGCAGTTCGAGGGCGGCCCAGAAGGCGGCTGCCGCGGTCAGGTGCTTCTCGGCGGTGCCGGGGCGGCCCACGGCCAGTTCGCACTCGCCGAGGGTGCGCAAGGCGAGGGCCTCGCCGAAGCGGTCGTGGTGGGAGCGGCAGGTGTCGAGGACGTCCCGCAGATCGGCCGCCGCCTCCTCGCAACGGCCCAGCCGGAAGCGGCACTTGGCGCGCGCCTGCACCGCGTACGCCGACATGAGCGGGTCGCCGATGACGCGCAGCAGACCCACCGCTTCGTCCGCGAGCCTCTCCGCCTCCTCGTACGCCCCGAGAGCGCGGTGCACGAGGCTGAGGGAGCGCACCGTGAGGGCTTCGCCGCGGCGGCTGCCGAGCCTGCGGTAGGCGCGCAGGGATTCGTCGAGGAGGTCGAACGCCTCCCGGTGCTCGCCCAGTTCGAGGTGGACGGTGCCCGCGAAGCGGCAGGAGAGCCCGAGCCCCGGGTCGTCGTGGAGCCCACGGAAGCCTTCGACCGCCTGGATGAGCACGTCGAGCGCGGCGCGCAGGCGGCCCGCTTCGCGCAGGGCGCTGCCGAGTCCGGCGAGGGCGGCGGCCCGGCCGCGCGCGTCACCGAGCTCGGCGCAGAGCCCGGCCGCCTGGCGGAAGTATTCCTGCGACTCGGCGAACCGGTCCTGTTCGTAGCGGAGTTGACCGAGGCCGATGAGCAGCAGGGCCTCGCCGGAGTGGTCCTCGGCGCGGCGGGCGGCGGCCAGGGCGGCGTCATGGCTGCGCCACCAGGCCTCGAAGCGGTTGCCGACGGCGTACGCGGACGAGCACAGGGCGGCCGCGGCCTCGCAGGCCAGGGTGTGCAGGTCGTAGGCGGCGGCCCGCTCGACGGCGGCGGCGAACGCGTCGGCCTCGGCCTCGAACCAGGCGGAGGGGTCGGCGAGCGCCCGCCGGGTGGCCTCGGGCCCGACGGGCCTCACGAGCCGGCGCATGGCGTCGGAAGCCGCGCTGACCGGGCCGCCCGAGTCCAGGAAGCCGCGGTGCAGTTCGACCGCGCCGGACGGCGTGGCGGACGCGACGCGGCCGGTGAGCCAGAGCCCGGCGCCGAGGGCCCTGCCGACGGCGGCGGAACGCTCGGCGGGGCTGTCCTCGGCCTCGGCGCGTTCGGCCGCGTACACCTGGACGAGGTCGTGCGGTCGGTACCGGGGCTGTCCGGCACGGTCGACGACGGTGCAGTGCAGGAGTTGGGCGTCGATCAGCTGCTCCACGACGCGTTCGGCCTCGGTCTCGCTCACGTCGAGCAGGGCCGCGACCACCCAGGAGGCGACGTCGGGCGCGGCGAGCAGGCCGAGGCGGCGCAGGGCGGTGCGGGCGGGGGCGTCCAGGGCCTGGTAGCTCAGGCTGAGTCCGGCGCGGACCTCCAGGTCGCCGACGGCGAGTTCGTCCAGGCGGTGGCGTTCGTCGGCGAGCCGTTCGGCGAGTGTGCGTGCCGTCCAGTGCCTGCGCGTCGCGAGGCGGGCCCCGGCGATGCGCAGCGCCAGCGGGAGCCCGCCGCACAGCTCGACGATGCGGCGGACGGCGTCCGGCTCGTCGCGTACGCGCCGCTCACCGGCGACCCGGGCGAGCAGGTCGGCGCCGCGCTCCGTGTCGAGCACGTCGAGGTCGGTGCGGTGCGTGCAGGGCAGGGCGGCGAGGCGGGGGCGCGCGGTGATCAGCACACCGCAGGTGGCGCTGCCGGGCAGCAGCGGGCGGACCTGCGACTCGCTGCCCGCGTCGTCGAGCACGAGCAGGACCCGGCGCCCCGCCACCAGGCTGCGGAAGAGGTCCCTGCGCTCGGCGTCGCCCTCGGGCGGGTCGGCGCCGAGGGCGCGCAGCAGGCGGCCGAGGACCTCACCGGGGGCCACGGGGTCGGTGGCGCCGCGCAGTTCGGCGTAGAGCTGCCCGTCGGGGTAGGCGTCGGCGACCCGGTGCGCGGCGGTGACGCCGAGGACGGACTTGCCGACGCCGCCGGGTCCCGTCACGGCGACGACGGGCATGGCCTCGCGCGCCCCCGTACCCGCCCCCGTACCTGTATCGGTCAGAGCGGCCCTGATCTCGCTCAGCTGCGCCTCGCGTCCGGTGAAGTCGCCGATGGCGGGCGGCAGGAGGGCGGGGGCGGGCGAGGCAAGCGCCGGGCCGACGTCGTGGGCGCGCGGGCGTTCACCGGCGGCCGCTGGCGCGTCACCGGCGGCCGGCGCGCTCCGGGGGGTGGGCAGCAGCTCCTCGTCGCCCCGCAGGATCGCCTCGTGCATGGCCCGCAGCCCCGGGCCGGGGTCGATGCCCAGCTCCTCGGCGAGTACGTCGCGGCCCTCCGCGTAGACCGCGAGGGCGTCGGCCTGGCGGCCCAACCGGTAGAGGGCGAGCATCAGTTGACCGCGCAGGCGCTCTCGCGTGGGGTGGGTGGCGACGAGGGCGGTGAGTTCGGCGACCAGTTCCGTCTCGCGGCCCGCCTGGGCGAGGTCGGCGGCGATCCGCTCCTCAAGGGCCGCCTGCCGGGCCTCCTCCAGCTGGTCGGCCATGGCCCGCAAGGTCTCGCCGATCCCGCCGAGCGCGGGGCCGCGCCACAGAGCGAGGGCCTCGCTCAGGAGCCGGGCGGCACCAGCGTGATCGCCCGCGGCCGCCGCCTGCCGGCCCTGCGCCGTGAGCCGCTCGAACGCGGCACGGTCGACGACGTCGGCGTCCGCGTGGATCAGATAGCCGGGCGGCTGTGTCTCGATGACGTCGGGTGACAGCGCGCGACGCAACGCCGACACGTACGACTGGATCAGGGACCGGGCCGTGTCGGGCGGTCTGTCGCCCCAGATCGCGTCGATCAGGGCGTCGGCGGAGACCACCCGGCCGGGTTCCAGGAGCAGCGCCGCGAGCAGCGCCCGGGGCTTGGGGCCGCCGAGGGCCAGGCGTCTGCCCTCGCGCCACGCCTCGACCGGTCCGAGCAAGCGGAAGTGCATGTCCGTGTCCACGCCCGTCTCCATGGGTCCTTGCCCCGCACCGCCCCCGCTCGCCGTTCTCTGTTCCCCGGTTCCCTTTCCCTGTCCCCTGCCCCCTGTCCCCGATCAACTGGTCATGGTACGTCCGCGCGGCTCCAACTCTCCGCTGAGCAGTGGGAATCAGCCATGCGCGCCGCATGCATGAAGCAGAGTGGAGGCCTACAGGAATGGCGGGAACCGATGCGCAGCTTGTACGTCATCGCCCACCCGGAGGCGACCCACCATGTCGAGCGCGTGGTGGGCGGCTGGCACGACTCGGACCTCACGGCGGCCGGGCTGAGCGCGGCGGCCTCGATCGCCGGGGCGTTGCGGAAGCAGATCCCCGAGGGCGAGGAGGTGGAGGTGGTCTCCTCGGATCTGCGCCGTGCCCGGCGGACGGCACACGCGGCGGCCGAGCCCTTCGGCGTGCCGGTGGTCGTGGAACGCGGACTGCGCGAGAAGTCCTACGGCGAGGCGGAGGGCCGCCCGCAGGAGTGGCTGGACCGGCGGTTCGTCCCGCCGCCGGCGGCCGGGGACCGGATGGGCCACCACGAGGGCGTGGCGGGTGCGGAGACCAGGGGCGAGTGCGCG
This sequence comes from Streptomyces sp. 135, assembly GCF_020026305.1. Classification (NCBI taxonomy): domain Bacteria; kingdom Bacillati; phylum Actinomycetota; class Actinomycetes; order Kitasatosporales; family Streptomycetaceae; genus Streptomyces; species Streptomyces sp. 135. The sequence goes on from NZ_CP075691.1 coordinate 627,561, forward strand.
CGGCGCGTCTACGACGTCATGGAGGGGCTGCTGCGCCGCCCGTGCGCGCACCAGATCGTCGTGACGCACGGCTTCGCCCTGACGTTCGTCGTGGCGGCCTGGATCAAGATGCCGTACGAGACGGTGGGCTCGGTCAGTTTCCGGGCGCCCAGCGGGAGCATCACGGTGCTGCGCGAGGACGACTTCTTCCACAACCGGCAGGTCGTCAGCCTCGGCGACACACGTCACCTCGGCTGACGACCCGGGCCGGGCAGGTCAGGCGCCGCTCGCGTCCAGCATGTCCTCGCGCTCGACGATCTTCACGCGCTCGCGGCCCTGGGGCTCGCCGAGCGCCTTCTCCGCGGCGTCGAGGCGGTACCAGCCGTCCCACGTGGTGAAGCGGATGTTCCGCTCGGCGAGGAAGGCGTCCACGGCTTCCGGGGCGGGCGCCTCGGGAGTGAGCAGACGGCCGTTCTCGTGGTCGTCGATCAGGCTCGCGACCGTCTCGTTGGCGTCGCCCTTGGTGTGGCCGATGAGGCCCACGGGACCGCGCCGGATCCAGCCGGTGACGTACGTCGACGGCAGGTGCTCGCCGGTCTCCTGGATGACCCGGCCCGCCTGGTCGGGGACCGTGCCCGAGGCGACGTCCCAGGGCAGCTTGGGCAGTTCGTCGGAGAGGTAGCCCACGGCGCGGTAGACGGCGCCGAGGTCCCAGTCCTTGAACTCGCCGGTGCCCTTGACGTTGCCGGTGCCGTCCAGGGCGGTGCGCTCGGTGCGCAGGCCGACGACCTTGCCGTCCTCGCCGAGGATCTCGACGGGCGACTCGAAGAAGTGCAGGAACAGCTTGTGCGGCCGGTCGCCGACGTCGCGGATGGCCCAGTTCTCCAGGGTCTTGGCGACCATGTCGGCCTGCTTGTTGCCGCGCCGCGTGGCGATCGAACCGTCGTCGTAGTCGATGTCCTCGGGGTCGACGATGACCTCGATGTTCGGGGAGTGGTCCAGTTCCCGCAGCTCCATCGGGCTGAACTTCGCCTGGGCGGGGCCGCGGCGGCCGAAGACGTGGACCTCCAGCGCCTTGTTGGCCTTCAGGCCCTCGTACACGTTCGCCGGGATCTCGGTGGGCAGCAGTTCGTCGGCGGTCTTGGCGAGGATGCGGGCCACGTCGAGCGCGACGTTGCCGACGCCGAGGACGGCGACCTTCTCCGCCTCCAGCGGCCAGGTCCGGGGCACGTCCGGGTGGCCGTCGTACCAGGAGACGAAGTCGGCGGCGCCGTGGGAACCGTCGAGGTCGATGCCGGGTATGTCCAGGGCGCGGTCGGCGGTCGCGCCGGTGGAGAAGATCACCGCGTCGTAGAAGGTCCGCAGGTCGTCCAGGCTGATGTCACCCGGGTAGTCGACGTTGCCGAAGAGGCGGATCTGGGGCTTGTCGAGCACCTGGTGCAGGGCCGTGATGATGCCCTTGATCCGCGGGTGGTCGGGGGCCACGCCGTAACGGATCAGGCCGAAGGGGGCCGGCATCCGCTCGAAGAGGTCGATCGACACACCGGGTTCGACGGCCACCGCGGACTTCAGCAGCGCGTCGGCAGCGTAGATCCCGGCCGGGCCGGCTCCGACAATGGCTACCCGCAGAGGGCGAGGCATGTTCAGGTTCCCTTCGAGCGGTGATGGGGGTACTCGCGGGGAAGCCTAAACTAAGGCAAACCTAAGTAAGTAGCCGGGTCGAATTTATGACCCCATAAGGCGGCCTTATGAGCATCCCATGCCGGTGCAGGGCGAGGACTATACGTACGGCCGGCCGGCTCGGCGCTCGGCCGGGGTGCCCGGCGTCGTGCTGCCGAGCCTGCGGCGCAGGCCGCCGCGGGTCTGCGTGGTCGTCGACACGTCGGGCTCGGTCAGCGACGCCGAACTGGGCAGCGCGCTCCTGGAAGTCGCCGCGATCGGCCGTGCCGTGGGCGGCCGTCGCGACCTGGTGACGGTGGTGTCGTGCGACGCGGCGGCGCGGATCGTGCACCCGCTGTGCCGGGGCGAGGGGATCCCGCTGGTGGGCGGTGGGGGGACCGATCTCCGTACGGGCTTCGCCAAGGCGCTCGGGGCCCGTCCGGGCCCCGATGTCGTCGTGGTCCTGACGGACGGGCAGACGCCGTGGCCGAACAGCCGGCCGCCGTGCCGGACGGTGGTGGGCCTGTTCCCCCGGCCGGGGGCGGACGACGCGTGGGACGAGGACGACCCCGACCACGTGCCGGATGCGCCGCCCGAGTGGGCGCGGGTGGTCGAGATCGGGTGAAGGTGACGACGATGTCCGGGGCGGCCGGGCGGCCGCCCCGGACATCGTCACCGAGGAAGAGCGGAGAGGAAGAGCGGAGAGGAAGAGCAGAGGGGAACAGCAGAGACAGGATCAGACCAGGTCGAACCGGTCGAGGTTCATGACCTTGTCCCAGGCCGCGACGAAGTCCTTCACGAACTTCTCCCGCGCGTCATCGCTCGCGTACACCTCCGCGACCGCCCGCAGCTCGGAGTTCGAGCCGAAGACGAGGTCGGCACGGGTGGCGGTCCACTTCACCTCGCCCGTGGCGACGTCGCGGCCCTCGAACGTGTCCTGGGCCTCGGACGTCGACTTCCACTCCGTACCGAGGTCGAGGAGGTTGACGAAGAAGTCGTTCGTCAGCGTCCCGGGCGTGGCGGTGAACACGCCGTGCTGTGACCCCTGGTAATTCGCGCCGAGGACGCGCAGGCCACCGACGAGGACCGTCAGCTCGGGGGCGCTCAGGGTGAGCAGGTTCGCCTTGTCGAGCAGCAGGTACTCGGCGGGGAGGCGGTTGCCCTTGCCGAGGTAGTTGCGGAACCCGTCGGCGCTCGGCTCCAGCGCGGCGAACGACTCCACGTCCGTCTGCTCCTGCGTGGCGTCCACGCGTCCCGGCGTGAAGGGCACCTCGACGTCGAAGCCCGCGTCCTTGGCGGCCTGCTCGACGCCGGCGGTACCGGCGAGCACGATCAGGTCGGCGAGCGAGATCCGCTTGCCGCCGCTCTGCGCGGCGTCGAAGGTGGCCTTGATGCCCTCCAGGGTGCGCAGCACCGTGGCCAGCTGGTCGGGCTGGTTGACCTCCCACCCGCTCTGCGGCTCCAGGCGGATGCGGGCGCCGTTGGCACCGCCGCGCTTGTCGCTGCCCCGGAAGGACGAGGCCGCGGCCCACGCGGTCGACACCAGCTGGGACACCGACAGGTCCGAGGCGAGGATCTGGGCCTTGAGGGCGGCGACGTCCGCCGCGTCGACGAGTTCGTGGGTGCGGGCGGGCAGCGGGTCCTGCCACACCAGCGTCTCCTGCGGGACCTCGGGGCCGAGGTAGCGGGCGACCGGGCCCATGTCGCGGTGGGTGAGCTTGAACCAGGCGCGGGCGAAGGCGTCCGCGAACTCATCGGGGTTGGCGAGGAAGCGGCGCGAGATCTGCTCGTAGGCCGGGTCGAAGCGCAGCGACAGGTCCGTCGTGAGCATCGTCGGGGCGTGCGTCTTCGACCCGTCGTGGGCGTCGGGGACGGTGCCGGCACCCGCGCCGTCCTTCGGCCGCCACTGGTGCGCGCCCGCCGGGCTCTTGAAGAGCTCCCACTCGTAACCGAACAGGATCTCGAAGAAGCTGTTGTCCCAGGTGATCGGGGTGTTCGTCCAGATGCCCTCAAGGCCGCTGGTGATCGTGTCGGCGCCCTTGCCGGTGCCGTACGTGTTCTTCCAGCCGAGGCCCTGCTGCTCGATCGGGGCGGCCTCCGGGTCGGGCCCCACGTGGTCGGCCGGGCCCGCGCCGTGGGTCTTGCCGAAGGTGTGGCCGCCCGCGATCAGGGCGACGGTCTCCTCGTCGTTCATGGCCATGCGGCGGAACGTCTCGCGGATGTCGCGGGCCGCGGCGAGCGGGTCCGGGTTGCCGTTGGGGCCCTCGGGGTTGACGTAGATGAGGCCCATCTGGACGGCGCCGAGGGGGTTCTCCAGCTCGCGGTCGCCGGTGTAGCGCTCGTCGCCGAGCCAGGTGGTCTCGGGGCCCCAGTAGACGTCCTCGTCGGGCTCCCAGACGTCCGCGCGGCCACCGGCGAAGCCGAAGGTCTTGAAGCCCATGGACTCCAGGGCGACGTTGCCGGTGAGGATCATGAGGTCGGCCCACGAGATGCTCTGGCCGTACTTCTTCTTGACCGGCCACAGCAGGCGGCGGGCCTTGTCGAGGCTCGCGTTGTCCGGCCAGCTGTTGAGGGGCGCGAAGCGCTGCTGACCGGCGCCCGCGCCGCCGCGGCCGTCGCTGATCCGGTAGGTGCCCGCGCTGTGCCAGGCCATGCGGATCATGAACGGGCCGTAGTGGCCGAAGTCGGCGGGCCACCAGTCCTGCGAGGTCGTGAGGACCTCCGCGATGTCCCGCTTGACGGCCGGCAGGTCGAGGGACTTGAACGCCTCGGCGTAGTCGAACTCCTCACCGAGCGGGTTGGCCACGGCGGGGTTCTTGGCGAGGATCTTCAGGTTGAGCCGCTCCGGCCACCACTGGCGGTTTCCGCCGCCCTGGGTCGGGTGCGGGGCGCGGTTGTGCGCGACGGGGCAGCCGGTCACCTCCTCGGGCTTCGGGTCGGTGACGATCGCGTCGTGGTTCTCGGTCACGGGAATCCTTCCGGACGGGGCGGATCACAATGCTCGGGAACTGCTGACGGTCGCACCGCCGCAGCACAGGCCCATGGCTGACCTCGGCTCCGCCGGCACGGAAGCCTCGGTGGTCGCAGGTCATCGGGACGGGGCGGGCTGCTCGCCGCATGGATCGCCCGTGAGCGGGGTACCCGGCTCCGCGGCGAACGGACCCGGCTCCTGAAGTCACGTACTTTTCCCTGCTGTTGCCCTGTCCCTTGGCTACGGCCGGAACCGATCCTACGATGGACCAAGTCCAAGTCAATACGGCAGACAAGCCCATGAGAAGTCAGTTGTCGGACGACGCACACTAAGGCTGGTGGCAATGAGTGACCTGCTGGAACGGCTGCGGGGGCGCGGCTGGCGGCTGACCGCTCAGCGCCGGGTGGTCGCGGAGGTGCTCAACGGCGACCATGTCCATCTCACCGCCGACGAGGTGCTCGCGCGTGCCACCGACCGGCTGCCGGAGATCTCCCGGGCCACGGTCTACAACACCCTCGGCGAACTGGTCTCGCTGGGCGAGGTCCTTGAGGTGGCCACGGACGGCCGCGCCAAGCGCTACGACCCGAACGCCCACCGCCCCCACCAGCATCTGATCTGCTCGGACTGCGGCGCGATCCGGGACGTCCACCCCACCGGCGATCCGCTGAGCGCGCTGCCGGATTCGGAGAGGTTCGGCTTCACCGTCTCCGACGTCGAGGTGACGTACCGGGGCCACTGCCCGGACTGCGCCCGCGCCTGAAGCGCGGGCGCACCCCGGTTACCGTTACGGCGCCATCTCGTACGCCCCGGCCAGCGACTCGACGGTCTCCCACACTCGCGCCGACCTGGCCTCGTCGACGACCGGGCGGCGCACCGCACCCAGGGCCCAGCGCTGCTGCTCCTCGGTGGCGGAATCCTTGCCGTGCAGTTCGACGGCGTGCGCGGAGAAGTCGCGCACGAGGACGGCGAACAGTTCGTCGAGGACGTCCTCGTCGAGCCCGGTCAGACGCGCCTGCTCCAGGATGAGCTGGCCGTGCACGACCAGCGCGAACAGCTGACCGACGGCGAGGAGGAGGTCCAGGTCCCGGCTCTGCTCCTCGTCGGGGGCGGCGGTCGTGACGAACTCGCACAGCGCGTCCGCCTGCTCCCGGAAGCGGGCCACGTTCGCCACCGAGGCGTACGCGGCGTAGGCGGCGCGCCAGTCGTGGAAGCGCACGGAGCCGAGCCCGCGGGCCGGTCCCTGCCGGAAGAGGAACGCGTCGTCGGCCGCGTCGAGACGGGTCGGCACGGGGGCGTACTCAGCCGGGTCGAGCAGGTGGTTGCGCATGAACTTCAGGATCAGCGCGAGGTTGACGTGGACCGTGCCCTCCAGCTTGGGCAGCCCCCGGATCTCGATCGCGGCCTGGGCGAAGTAGTTGTCCTTCTCGAAGCCCTTGGCGGCGATGACGTCCCACGTCAGGTCGATGACCTTCTCGCCCTCCGTGGTCACCTTCATCTTCGTCATCGGGTTGAAGAGGAGGTAGCGGCGGTCGTCGGGCCCGGCGGAGCGGAAGTAGTCGACGGCGCGGTCGCTGAACAGCTTCATGCCGACGAGACGGACGTACGCGTCGGTCAGCTCGCGGCGCACGTGCGGGAAGGCGGTGACGGGGCGCCCGTAGAGGATGCGGTGGTGGGCGTGGGTCACGGCCTCGTACATCGCGTGCTCGCAGATGCCGATCGAGGCGGTGCAGAGGTTGAACTTGCCTACGTTGACCGTGTTCAGGGCGGCGTCGAAGGCGGCGCGGCCGGTGTGCAGGACGTCCTCAGGGCCGACCGGATAGTCCTCCAGGCGGAACTCGCTCACGTACTTCGAGGAGTCGACGACATTCTTGACCAGGTGGTACGCCTCGTGGCGGCTGTCGGCGGCGAAGAAGACGTACCCGTCGGGTCCCTCCACGTCGGTGCGGCGGCCGAAGACGGAGACGAGCCCGGCGGCGTTGCCGTTGCCGATGTAGTACTTGGAGCCGGTGGCCCGGAAGCCGCCGGCACCGTCACTGTCCGGCTCAAGGAGCATGTCGGTCGAGTAGATGTCGGCACCATGGGCCTTCTCCGACAGACCGAAGGCGAACACCTCGCCCTGGGCGAGCAGTTCGGCCGCCCGTTCACGCGCCGCCGCGTTGTCGCTCTGCCACACCGGGCCGAGACCCAGGATGGTGACCTGCCAGGCGTACCAGTAGTCGAGCCCGTAGAAGCCGAAGATCTCGTTGAGGGCGGCGATCCGGGCGGTGTCCCAGCGCTTGTCGGAGCCGTCCTCGGCGGCCGAGGCGGGAGTGAGGAAGGTCGCGAAGAGCCCCTCCTTGGCGGCGAACTCCAGGAAGTCCGCCAGCCAGACGCGGGAGCGGTAGTCCTCGATCAGCTTGCGCTTGCCGCGGGCCTCGAACCAGTCGACGGTGGCGCGCAGCAGCCTGCGGGTCTCCGGGTCGAAGTGCGTCGGGTCGTAGGTGCGGGGGTTGAACAGCAGCGCGTCGGCCATGGGGGTTCGCCTATTCCTGAGGGAGTCGAGGTACGGGTGCGGCTCAGCCCTGGGGGCCGAGCCGGTGGAGGGTGTCGATCACGTCGTCGAGCCAGGCGAGCGTCATGCGTTCGTACGCGATGCCGCCGCGCAGCACGACATGCTGGAGCTCCTGCGCGGCGTCCGGTGGCGTGGGAGCCTCGGGGCCGGTGAAGTCGCGCCGCTCCCCCGCGAGGTAGCGGGCGAGCCGGTCGGCGTGCTCCTGGCGGTGCCGCTCGACCTCGCGGATCAGCGCGACCGGGTCGTCGAAGGCGGCACCGCGGATCTTCACGGCGAGCTCGTGCCGGACGCTCTCGGGCGCGATGGGTTCGTGCAGCCACGCGGACAGGACGGACCGCCCCTGGGCGGTGACGGAGTACTCCTTCTTGTCCGGCCGCGCCTGCTGCGCCACCTCACGGGCGTCGATCCAGCCGTCGCCCTCCATGCGCTTGAGGACGCGGTAGATCTGCTGGTGGGTGGCGGTCCAGAAGTACCCGATGGACCGCTCGAACCGCCGGGCCAGCTCATAGCCGGAGCCCGGCTTCTCCAGCAGCGAGACGAGGATCGCGTGCTCTAGCGCCATGCGCAGATCTTTCTATGCAATTCGTTGCATAGACAAGAGCCGCCGGCTCGGTGAGACGCGCCTCACCCCTCGGTCCCCGCTCCCGCGGAACCGCCGCGTCCGCGGGCTCGCTCAGCCGAGGAAACTCAGGCGGACCTGCCGGTCGGGATTGTCGACGTTCGTGTCGACCAGGCACACCGACTGCCATGTGCCGAGTTCCAGGCTGCCGCCCACCACCGGCAGCGTGGCGTGCGGCGGGACGAGGGCGGGCAGGACGTGGTCGCGGCCGTGGCCGGGGCTGCCGTGCCGGTGCTGCCAGCGGTCGTCGGCGGGGAGCAGGGTGTGCAGCGCGGCGAGGAGGTCGTCGTCGCTGCCCGCCCCCGTCTCCAGGATGGCGATGCCCGCCGTGGCGTGCGGGACGAAGACGTTGAGGAGGCCGTCGCGGCCGGCCGCGACCTCGCGGAGGAAGGCCTCGCAGTCACGGGTGAGGTCGAGGACCCGCTCGCTCGAACCGGTGGCGACCCGCAGGACTCGGGTGGTGAACGCATCGGACATACCCCCATCCTCTCTCATCCCGCCGCCCAGCGAGTGATACGGGGCGTCCGGCTTTCGAGACGCCATTGACCCTGCGTACGCGATCTCGCTACGTTCTGCGGCATGTTGCGTTCAGCTCTGCTCACCACGCGCGGTCACATCGACCTGCTGCGGGTGGCCTCTTCCGCGTGTCGCCGCGGCTGCTGACGCCCTCTCACCCGCTTTCCCCTCTCCGTAGGCCGTTCGGTCCGCCCCGTCTCGCCTGATCTCGCTCGGGTCGCGGACGCACGCCCCTCCCCTCCCCTCCTTTCTCCTGTTCTTCCTCCTGCCATGGAGCGCCTATGAGCGTCAGCCATGCCTCTCCGCATGCCTCGACCGACATTTCGCCTATATCCGAGACATCAACCGGCGACGGTGACCCCGGCCCCAGCGTCGCCCCTGGCCCTGGCCCCGAACTCGAAGCCCTCGTCCCCTCCTCCAGCCGCCGCGCCCGCTTCCCCCGCTGGCTGCGCCGCACCTCCGGGCCGGTCCTCCTCGGCGCACTGTGGCAACTCCTCAGCACTACAGGGGCGTTGTCCAGCGACGTCCTGGCCTCACCGGGCACCATCGTCCGTGTCGCCGGTGATCTGATCCGGGACGGCTCGCTGCCCTCCGCCATGGGTGTCTCCCTGCAACGCGTCGCCCTGGGACTGCTGTTCGGCATCGCCGCCGGTGCGGCACTCGCCCTCGTCTCGGGGCTCTTCCGGGTCGGCGAGGACCTCGTGGACGCCGGGGTGCAGATGCTGCGCACCGTGCCGTTCGTCGGACTCATCCCGCTGTTCATCATCTGGTTCGGCATCGGCGAGACGCCCAAGATCGCCATCATCGCGCTCGGCGTCTCCTTCCCGCTGTACCTCAACGTGTACGCGGGGATCCGGGGCGTGGACGCGCAGTTGATCGAGGCCGGGGAGTCGCTCGGCCTGTCGCGGTGGGGGCTCGTGCGGCATGTCGTCCTGCCCGGCGCGCTGCCGGGGGCCATGACCGGGCTGCGCTATTCGCTCGGCATCGCCTGGCTCGCGCTCGTCTTCGCCGAGCAGGTCAACGCCGATTCCGGCATCGGGTTCCTCATGGTCCAGGCCCGCGACTTCCTGCGGACCGACGTGATCGTGGTCTGCCTGATCGTCTATGCCTTCCTCGGCCTCGTCGCCGACCTCGTCGTCCGCACCCTCGAAAGGCTCCTGCTGCAATGGCGACCGACGTTCACCGGCCGATGACCTCCGCCGACGCCACCGCTCCGATCCCCGCGCCCGCCGACGCCGCCATCCCGGCCCCCGTGTCCGCCGTACGTGTCGACGGGCTCACCCGCTCCTTCGACGGGCGCGCCGTCATCGACGACCTCCACCTCGACGTCCGGCCGGGCGAGTTCGTGGCGCTCCTCGGACGCAGCGGCTGCGGCAAGTCGACGCTGCTGCGCATCCTCGCGGGGCTCGACCGCGACATCGAGGGCACCGTCCTCGTGCCGCGCCGCAAGGCCGTGGCGTTCCAGGCGCCCCGTCTCATGCCGTGGAAGCGGGTGTGGCGCAATGTGCTGCTCGGGCTGCCGGGCAAGCCGGGGCGCGACGTCGCCGAGCAGGCGCTGGCGGAGGTGGGCCTGAAGCACCGCGTCGGCGCTTGGCCCAAGACCCTCTCCGGCGGGGAGGCCCAGCGCGCCTCCCTGGCCCGGGCGCTGGTACGGGAGCCCGACCTGCTCCTGCTCGACGAGCCGTTCGGCGCGCTCGACGCCCTCACCCGCATCAAGGCACAGCGGCTCGTCGACGAGCTGTGGCAGCGGCGCGGCTGCGCGGTCCTGCTCGTCACGCACGACGTGGAGGAAGCGGTGCTCCTCGCCGACCGGGTCCTCGTGATGGACGCCGGCGTCATCGCGTACGAGAGGCGGATCGACCTGGAGCGGCCGCGCGGCATCTCCGACCCGCGCTTCGCCGAACTGCGCGAGGAGCTGCTCCGCCGCCTCGGCGTGGAGGCGCCCGCCGAGAGCGCCACCGCCTGACCCCGCCCCCTCCCCCCACCCTTCACGCACCGATCGAACGGAAACCCCATGCGACGACCACCACACCCCGCCCCGGCCGCCCTGCTCCTCCCCCTGGCCCTGCTCCTCGCCGCCTGCTCCGGCACCTCGTCGGCCGGCACCTCGGTCGGCGGCGCGGGTGGCGGTACCGACGGCAAGGGGTCGCTCACCCTCAACGTCGGTGACCAGCGCGGCGGTTCGGAAGCCGTGCTGCGCGCGGCCGGGGAGCTCGACGACCTCACGTACAAGATCCGCTGGTCGACCTTCACCTCCGGGCCGCCGCTCCTGGAGGCCGTCAACGCCAAGGCCGTCGACATCGGCGCGGTGGGCAATACCCCGCCTGTGTTCGCGGCGGGCGCGGGTTCGAAGATCTCCGTGATCGCCGCGAGCCATGGCACGGCGGCGGGCGAGGCGATCCTCGTCCCGAACGGCTCGCCCTTGAAGAAGCCACGGGACCTCAAGGGCCGCTCCGTCGCCGTGGCACAGGGGTCGTCCGCGCACTTCCAGCTGATCGCCTCCCTTGAGAAGGCGGGCCTCGGCTTCAAGGACATCAAGGTCAAGTACCTGCAACCGGCTGATGCGCTCGCCGCGTTCACCAGTGGCAAGGTGGACGCCTGGGCTGTCTGGGACCCGTACACCTCACAAGTGCTGCGGGCGAAGACGGGCCGCGTCCTGACCGACGGCGACGGTGTCGTGAACGGCCTCAACTTCCAGGTCGCGGCGCCCGGCGCGCTGAAGGACAAGAAGAAGTCCGCGGCCGTCGCCGACTACCTCAAGCGCCTGCGCAGGGCGCAGGACTGGGTCCACGACCATCCTCAGGCATGGGCGAAGGTCTGGGCGAAGGACACCGGCCTGCCCTACGAGGTGGCGTTCGACGCGGTCAAGCGCACCAACGGCACGCGGGTTCCAGTGGCCGTGGACAAGAACGTCGTGACCTCCGAGCAGGAGATCGCGGACACCTTCACCGCGCTGAAGCTGATCCCGCGCCGCATCGACTTCGGCGATTTCGTCGACACCCGTTTCAACGGCGGGCTGCCGCCCTCCACCACCAAGCCGCGCACGTACCGCGCGCACACGAACGGCGAGGAATCCTGATCATGACCGTCCACCTGCACTGGTTCCTGCCGACCGGCGGCGACGGCCGCACCCTCGTCGACCGGCACGCGTACACCGACGGCGGCATCACGCGCTCCCGTGTCACCCCGGTGAGCGGCGTCCGCGCGCCCGACATCGAGTATCTGGCGCAGATCGCCAAGGCCGCCGAGCAGCTGGGGTTCGAGGCGGTGCTCACGCCGACCGGCACGTGGTGCGAGGACGCCTGGCTGACGACGGTCGCGCTCGCGCAGCACACGGAGCGGCTCAAGTTCCTCGTCGCCTTCCGGCCCGGCGTCCTCTCCCCCGTGCTCGCCGCGCAGATGGCGGCCACGTACCAGCGCATCACGCGCGGACGGCTGCTGCTCAACGTGGTCACGGGCGGCGACGCGACCGAACAGCGACGGTTCGGCGACCACTTGGACCACGATCGCCGCTACGCCCGTACCGATGAGTTCCTCTCGGTCGTACGAGGGGTGTGGAGCGGCCGGCCGTACGACTTCGACGGCGAGCACTACCAGGTGGAGGGCGGGCTGACCGCGCTGCCGCCCGATCCGCTGCCGGAGATCTTCTTCGGGGGTTCCTCGGCGGCGGCCGGTCCGGTCGCGGCGCGGCACACGGACGTGTATCTGACGTGGGGCGAGCCGCCGGAGCAGGTCGAGCAGAAGATCGACTGGATCCGGGGGCTGGCCGAACGCGAGGGTCGTACGGTCCGCTTCGGCATCCGGCTGCACACCATCTCCCGTGACTCGTCGGCCGAGGCCTGGGCCACCGCGCACCGTCTGCTCGACGACCTCGACCCGGACACGATCGCCGCGGCCCAGGAGGCGCTCGGCCGCAGTGAGTCGGTCGGTCAGCAGCGGATGCTCGCGCTGCACGGCGGCTCCCGCGACAAGCTGGAGATCGCACCGAACCTCTGGGCCGGGGTCGGCCTCGTGCGCGGCGGCGCGGGCACGGCGCTCGTCGGCAGTCACGCGGACGTCGCCGACCGGATCGAGGAGTACCACGCGCTCGGTGTCGAGCACTTCGTGCTGTCCGGCTATCCGCACCTCGAAGAGGCGTACTGGTTCGGCGAGGGCGTCATCCCGGACCTGGCACGGCGCGGGCTGCTGCCGCGCGTCCCCGCGTCACCGCTCGCCGGGGTGCCGGCGGCGAACGGTCGTCCGGCGTCGGCTCCGGGCGGTGCTCCGCTGCTGGTGGCGGGCGGACGCTGAGCCCCGTGGGCCCGCCGGGAAGATCTCGCCCCCTGACGCGGTTAGTGGAACCGTGAACTACATCGGGGTACGGGACGCAGCCGCCGCAGAGGCGCACGACGTGGACGTGGTGGTCATCGGCGCGGGCCAGGCGGGCCTCTCCAGCGCCTACCACCTGCGGCGGGTCGGGTTCGAACCGGGCCGGGGCTTCGTGGTCCTCGATCACGCGCCCCGGCCCGGCGGCGCCTGGCAGTTCCGGTGGCCTTCGCTGACGTACGGCAAGGTGCACGGCATGCACGCGCTCCCCGGCATGGAGCTGACGGGCGCCGACCCCGCGCGTCCCTCGTCGGAGGTCATCGGGGAGTACTTCACGGCGTACGAGGACCGCTTCGACCTGCGGGTGCGGCGCCCCGTCGACGTACACAAGGTGCGCGAGGGCGAGGGCGGGCGGCTGCTCGTGGAGACCTCGGCGGGCACCTGGTCGACACGGGCGCTGATCAACGCGACGGGCACGTGGGACCGGCCGTTCTGGCCGCGCTACCCGGGCCAGGAGACGTTCCGTGGACGGCAGCTGCACACGGCGATCTACCCCGGCCCAGAGGCTTTCGCGGGGCAGCGGGTGATCGTCGTCGGCGGTGGCGCGTCAGGCACGCAGCACCTGATGGAGATCGCTCCCTACGCGGCGGAGACCACCTGGGTCACCCGTCGCCCGCCGGTGTTCCGCGAGGGGCCGTTCGACGAGAACTGGGGGCGCTCCGCGGTCGCCATGGTCGAGGAGCGCGTACGCCAGGGGCTGCCGCCGCGCAGCGTGGTGTCGGTGACCGGCCTACCCGTGAACGACACGATCCGCCGGGCACGGGCCGACGGGGTCCTCGACCGGCTGCCGATGTTCGACCGGATCACGCCGTCGGGCGTCGAGTGGGACGACGGGCGGCGCGTCGACGCGGACATCATCCTGTGGGCCACGGGCTTTCGCGCCGCGATCGACCACCTGGCTCCGCTGCGGCTGCGCGAGCCGGGCGGCGGCATCCGTATGGAGGGCACCGGAGCGGCCGCCGACCCGCGCGTCCACCTGGTGGGGTACGGGCCTTCGGCCAGCACGATCGGCGCCAATCGCGCGGGCCGCGCCGCCGTGCGCGACATCCGCAGGCTGCTGGCGGGGGCGCCGGTCACGGTGTGATCCGTCGCCCCGCGCGGCGGTCAGGACCCCTGGCTGTGCCGGGTGTTCTTGTCGAACTCCGCGACGTTCCTCTGGTGCTCTTCGAAGGTCGCCGTGAAGCGTGTGTCACCCGGCTTCACCGTCACGAAGTACAGCCAGTCCCCTGGAGTCGGGCTGGTCGCCGCCCGCATCGCCGCTTCGCCCGGATTGCTGATCGGTGTGGGCGGCAGGCCCATGCGCGCATAGGTGTTGTAAGGGCTGTCGATCTTCGTGTCACGGTCGCTGGTGGTGAGCGTGGAGCGGTTGAGGGCGTAGTTGATGGTCGAGTCCATCTGTAGCGGCATGCCCTTGTCGAGGCGGTTGTAGATGACCCGGGCCACCTTGCCCATCTCCGCCTTGGAGCCGGCCTCCGCCTCGATCATGCTGGCGATGGTGACGGTCTGGTAGACGTTGACGGCGTTGCGGTCGGCACCCGCCGTCACATGGCTGCCGCTGAACTTCTTGTTCGCCGTGTCCACCATGTACGACAGGACCGATGCCGGGGTCGAGCGGGAACTGATCGGATATGTCGCCGGGAAGAGATAACCCTCGGGGTTGCCCCCGGCGTCACCGGGAAGCTTCAGGTCGGCCTTGGGCAGAGCCTTCTTCGTGGTGCCCGCCGGCACCTTCAGGGCCTTGTCCACGGCCGCGTACACCTGGCTCGAGCGCCAGCCCTCGGGGATCGTCAAGGACTCTGGCCGCGCATTGTCGTCCGGAAGCAGCAGCGGCACCGTCACGGCGGTGGCCACCGCAAGGGCTCCGGTCGCGATCAGGGCGATCCGGCCCCGCCGCGTCAGTCGAATCGTGCCCCGTCGCGGAATCTTGGTCTGCATGGGGGCACGTTAACCCGTAAATACGGTTATTTCCGACATATCCTCATGGCGTCGGCTCCAGTTGGGCGTCTCTGCGGACCAGGGCGGCGTAACGCCCGTCGCGCGCCATGAGCTCCTCGTGCGTGCCGCGCTCGGCGATGTGCCCGCCGTCCAGGACCACGATCTGGTCGGCGCCGCGGACGGTGGAGAGCCGGTGGGCGATGGTGAGGGTGGTCCGGTCGGCGGACAGGGCGTCGATGGCTTCCTGCACGGCCCGCTCGGTGCGGGTGTCCAGGGCACTGGTCGCCTCGTCGAGGATGAGGACCGGCGGATCGCGCAGGATGGTGCGGGCGATGGCCAGGCGCTGCTTCTCGCCTCCGGAGAAACGGTGGCCGCGCTCGCCGACCACGGTGTCGTACCCGCCGGGCAGGGAGGCGATGTGGTCGTGGATCTGGGCGGCACGGGCCGCGGCCACGAGCTCCTCGTCGGTGGCGTCGGGCTTGGCGAAGCGGAGGTTGTCGGCGACCGAGGCGTGGAAGAGGTACGTCTCCTGGGAGACGACGCCGACGGCGCGGGCGAGGGTGTCGAAGTCGAGGTCGCGCACGTCGACGCCGTCGAGGGTGACGCGGCCGCCCGTGACGTCGTACAGCCGGGGGACGAGGTGGCTCAGGGTCGACTTGCCGGAACCGGTGGATCCGACGACGGCCAGACTGCCGCCGGCAGGTATCACCATGTCGATGCCCTGGAGCGTCGGTCCCGACTTCTCGTCGTAGCGGAACTCGACGTCCTCGAAGCGGACCTCTCCCTTGATCGCGTCGAGGCGCACCGGCTTCTCGGGCTCGGTGATGTCGACGGTCAGATCGAGGTATTCGAAGATGCGCTGGAAGAGTGCGAGCGAGGTCTGGATCTGCACGCCCGTGGAGAGCAGGCTCACGGTCGGCCGGAAGAGGCCCTGCTGGAGCGAGACGAAGGCGACGAGCGTGCCGATGGAGACGGTGGGGCCGCCCATCTGGAAGGCGAGGCCCGCGCTCCAGTAGATGACGGCGGGCATGGCGGCCATCACGATCGAGATGACGGCCATCCGCCAGCGGCCCGCCATGTTCGACCGGATCTCCAGGCCGACCAGCCGCTCGGACTCGTCGGCGAAGGATGCGGCGAGGGAGTCGGCGCGGCCCATCGTGCGGCCGAGGACGATGCCGCTCACGGAGAGGGATTCGGTGACGGTCGCGGCCATCGCCGCCATCTGCTTCTGGCGCTGCGTGGCGATCTTCTTGCGCTCGCGGCCGACCCGGCGGCTGATCCACACGAACACCGGGAGCAGGAGCAGGGAGACGACGGTCAGGCGCCAGTCCAGGGCGAGCATGGCGACGACGGTCGCGATCACGCTCGTGAGGTTCGAGACGAGGGATGTCGCGGTGGAGGTGACGGTCGCCTGCATGCCGCCGATGTCGTTGGCGATGCGGGACTGGATCTCGCCCGTGCGGGTGCGGGTGAAGAAGGCCAGGGACATGCTCTGCAACCGGCCGTAGACGGCCGTGCGCAGGTCGTGCATGACGCGCTGCCCCACGGAGGTGCTGATCAGGGTCTGGAGGACGCCGAAGACGCTCGTGACCACCGCGCTGAGGATCATACCGAGCGCGAGCAGGCTCAACAGGCCCGTGCGCCCCTGCGGGATCGCGGTGTCGAGAATCTCCTTCAGCAGGAAGGGGGCCGCGACCGAGACCAGGGACGCGGCGCAGACCAGCAGGCCCACGAGCGCGAGGCGGCCTCGGTAGGGGCGGAAGAGGCGCAGGATGCGGCGCATCTGGCGCGGCTGCGGCTCCTCGCCCGGCGCCGGGGCAGGTGGTGTCCAGGTGGGTTCGTCGTGACGCATGGGCTCCTACGGATCTAGAGGGAGCTACGCAAATTGCGCTGAAGACAACTCGAGGAGCATAGCTCACTGTTACCTATACTCACAATGTACAAGGTCCTGATAAAGTTCCCGCATGAACACCCCGGACCCCGACGGCCTGCTCGCCGAACAGCTGCTGCGGCTGACCCGCAGGTTGCAGCGGATCCAGAAGCGCCACCTGGTGCCGATCGGCATCACCCCCGCCCAGTCCCGCCTGCTGCGCACCCTCGCGCACTGCGAGACCCCACCCCGCATGGCCGACCTCGCCGACCGCCTCGAGGTGGTCCCGCGCGCCGTGACGACGCTGGTCGACGCCCTGGAGGCCGGTGATCTCGTACGGCGCGTGCCCGACCCGACCAACCGCCGGGTGATCCGCATCGAGCTCACCGACGCGGGCCTGAAGGCCCTCGGCGAGCTGCGCGGCGCGCGGCGGGCCGCCGCGGAGGACATCCTGGCCCCGTTGGACGCCGAACAGCGCGCGCGGCTGGGCGGTCTGCTGAACGCCCTGTTCGATGTGCGGGACCCGCGGGACGGCCACCGCCGCTGCTGAAGCCCAGGCGCACCGCGGGCCCCCTCGCGCGTACGCCGCCACCGCCGAGGAGAGCCCATGCCGCTGTTGGAGCCCGAGCCGGACGCCCTGCGCCCCACCTCACGCACGGAAGGGCCCGCCCCCGACCGCGTCCCGGACGGCCGGGCCACGGGCACCCCGGAGCCGCTGCGGTCCGAGCTGACCGCGCTGCTCGGGGCGGACAAGGTCCTGACCAAGGTCTCCGACCTGGTGCGGTACGCCTCGGACGCGAGCCCCTACCGCTTCCTGCCGCAGGCCGTGGTCGTCCCCGAGGACATCGACGACGTCTCGGCCGTCCTGTCGTACGCCCACGGCAAGGGCCGCGAGGTCGTCTTCCGCGCCGCGGGCACCTCACTGAACGGCCAGGCCCAGGGCGAGGACATCCTGGTGGACGTGCGCAAGCACTGGGCGGGCGTCGAGGTGCTCGGCCAGGGTGAGCGGGCGCGCATCGGGCCCGGCACCACGGTCGTGCGCGCCAACGCCGCGCTCGCCCGGTTCGGCCGCGTGCTCGGCCCCGACCCGGCGAGCGCCATCGCCTGCACCCTCGGCGGCGTCGTCGCGAACAACGCCTCGGGCATGACGGCGGGTACGACCCGCAACTCGTACCGCACGCTCGCCTCGCTGACCTTCGTCCTGCCCTCGGGCACGGTCGTGGACACCGCCGAGCAGGACGCCGACGAGCGGCTGGCGGAGGCGGAACCCGCCCTGTGCGAGGGGCTCCTGGCGATCAAGCGGGAGATCGAGGCGGACGCCGGTCTCGTGGCCCGGATCCGCGCCAAGTACCAGATCAAGAACACCAACGGCTACCGCCTCGACGCCTTCCTCGACGGCGCGACGCCCGTGGAGATCCTGCGCGGCCTGATGGTCGGCTCCGAGGGCACCTTCGGCTTCATCTCGGAGGTCGTCTTCGACACGCTGCCGCTGGACCGGCACACCAGTACGGCCCTGCTCTTCTTCCCCTCGCTGCCCGCGGCCGCCGCCGCGGTCCCGCTCTTCAACGCCGCCGGCGCGCTCGCCGTCGAACTGATGGACGGCAACACCCTGCGCGCCTCGGTCAGCGTGCAAGGGGTGCCCGCCGACTGGGCCGGGCTCCCGAAGTCGACGACCGCGCTCCTGGTGGAGTTCCGCGCGCCGGACCGGGCCACCCAGGAGGCGTACGAGACCGCCGCCGCCGAGGTCCTGGCCGGGCTGGAGCTGGTCACCCCGGCTCCCTCGGTGACGAACACCTTCACGCGCGACGCGAAGACCATCGGCGGCTACTGGAAGGCGCGCAAGGCGTTCGTCACGGCCGTCGGCGGCTCCCGCCCCTCGGGGACGACACTGATCACCGAGGACTTCGCGGTGCCTCCGGGCCGGCTCGACGAGGCCTGTGAGGCCCTGCTGGAGCTCCAGACGCGGCACGGTTTCGACGCCGCCGTCGCGGGCCACGCGGCGCACGGCAATCTGCACTTCCTGCTCGCCTTCGACGCGGCGCGCCCCTCGGACGTGGAGCGGTACGCCGCGTTCATGGACGAGTTCTGCCGACTGACCGTGGAACGGTTCGACGGCTCCCTGAAGGCCGAGCACGCCACGGGCCGCAACATCGCGCCCTTCCTGGAGCTGGAATGGGGGCCGAGGGCCACCGAGTTGATGTGGCGCACCAAGCGGGTCATCGATCCCGACGGGGTCCTTGCCCCGCGCGTCGTCCTCGACCGGGACCCCCGGGCCCATCTGCGCGGCCTGAAGACCATTCCCAAGGTGGAGCTGATCGCGGACCCGTGCATCGAGTGCGGTTTCTGCGAACCGACCTGCCCCAGCGAGGACTTGACCACGACACCGCGCCAGCGCATCGTGCTGCGCCGCGAGATGATGCGCCAGGCTGCGGGCTCCCCGGTCGAGGACGGCCTCGTCGAGGCGTACGGCTACGACGCAGTGGACACCTGCGCGGGCGACTCGACCTGCAAACTGGCCTGTCCGGTCGGCATCGACACGGGCGCCCTGATGAAGGGCTTCCGGCACGCGCGGCACTCGCCCCGCGAGGAACGGACGGCCGCGCGCGCCGCCAAGCACTTCAAGGCCGTCGAGGCGTCCGCGCGGCTCGCGGTGGCCGCCGCCGACAGGATCAGCGACCGGCTGCTGACCGCGGTGACGCGTACGGCGCGCAAGGCCGTGCGGCCCGACCTCGTACCGGAGTGGCTGCCGCAGATCCCGGGCGCCGCGGCCCGCCGACTGCCGCGCACCGCGCGTGCGGGAGCCTCGGCCGTCTACTACCCGGCGTGTGTGAACCGCATTTTCGGCGGCCCCGGCGACCGCTCCCTGGCCGAGGCCGTCGTCGCCGTGTCCACGCGCGCGGGCAAGCCGGTCTGGATTCCGGACGACGTCGCGGGGACGTGCTGCGCGACGATCTGGCACTCCAAGGGGTACGACGCGGGGAACACCCTCATGGCCAACCGCATCGTCGAGGCGGCCTGGGGCTGGACCGCGGGCGGCCGGCTGCCGCTGGTCGTCGACGCGTCGTCCTGCACGCTCGGCATCGCGCACGAGGTGGTGCCGTATCTGACGGCCGACAACCGCGCGCTGCACCGGGAGCTGGCGGTCGTCGACTCGATCGTCTGGGCCGCCGACGAACTGCTCCCCCACCTGACGGTGCGCCGGACGGTTGGTTCCGCCGTACTGCACCCCACGTGTTCCATGCGGCACCTCGGCGACGAAGCGCAGTTGCGTGCCGTGGCGGAGGCCTGCGCGGACGAGGTGGTCGTACCGGGCGACGCCGGGTGCTGTGCGTTCGCCGGAGACCGCGGGATGCTCCACAAGGAGCTGACGGAGTCGGCGACCCGCAAGGAGGCGGCGGAGGTCACCGCCCGCTCCTACGACGCCCACCTCTCCGCGAACCGCATGTGCGAGGTCGGCATGGACCATGCGACGGGCCGCGGCTACTACTCCGTCCTCCTCGAACTGGAACGCGCGACGCGCCCGCCGGGGCCGGGGCCGGCGCCGCGCGGCCGCTGACGCCCCTCCGTTCGCCGCCGTTCCCCACCGTCTGCCACTGCCTGCCACCGTGGGGGTCGGCACCTGGCGCAAGGAAGTCCAACTTCCCGACCACTTCAGCCTCTTGCATCCCCGCCGTAGCCCCATCAGGGTGGCTTCCGCCCCAGTGGTAGAGACCACCCGACATACAGCTACGGAGGTCCGATGCACGACGAGAACGCGACACCGACCCCAGACGGCGCCACGCCCGACGCAGGCACCGCCGGCACGCCGGGAGGCGGCCGTTCGCGCCGTACGGTGCTGCGCACGGCGGGCTCGCCGGGGCCGGGCTCGGACTCGGCGCCTTCGCGGGCGGCACGGCCCACGCCGACGCCCCGGACGCCGTCCCCGCCGAGGCCGCCGACACGGCCGCCCAGGCGCCCGCCCGCAAGGGCAAGACGATGATCGGTGTGCCGTTCCAGCGGCGCTCCACGGTGCGGGTCGGGATCGTCGGCCTCGGCAACCGCGGCGGCTCCATGATCGACCTGTTCCTCGCGATCCCCGGCGTGCGCGTCGTGGCGCTCTGCGACCCGGTCAAGGAGAAGACCGCGGCGGCCGCGAAGAAGGTCACCACCGCGGGCCAGCCGGCCCCGGCGACGTACACCAAGGGCGAGGACGACTACGAGAACCTGTGCAGGCGCGGGGACATCGACTTCGTGTACGTGGCGACGCCCTGGGACTCCCACTTCGCCATCTGCAAGTCGGCGATGCTGAACGGCAAGCACGTCGGCGTGGAGTGTCCCCTCGCCATGCGTCTGGACGAGCTGTGGGAGCTGGTCGACCTCTCGGAGCGGACCCGCAGGCACTGCATGCAGCTGGAGAACTGCTGCTACGGCAAGAACGAGATGCGTGTCCTGCGGATGGCACACGCGGGCAAGTTCGGCGACCTGCTGCACGGCGCGGGCGCCTACAACCACGATCTGCGCGGCCTGATGTTCGACCCCGATTACTACGAGGGCCCGTGGCGCCGGCTCTGGCACACGCGGCTGCGCGGTGATCTCTACCCCAACCACGGCTTCGGCCCGGTCGCCAACTACATGGACGTCAACCGCGGCGACCGCGTCACGCACATATCCAGCTTCGGCACGCCCGCTCTCGGCCTCGCCGAGTACCGCAAGGCGCACATGCCGCCGGGCGACCCGAGCTGGAAGGAGACGTACATCGAGAGCGACCGCACGATCAGCCTCGTGCAGACGGCGAAGGGGCGGGTGATCCGTTTGGAGCATGACGTGTCGTTACTTCCTCCAGACCCACTACAGACGTAGGATGTCCTGACGTAGATCCGCTCTCACCGTGAATCGTCAAATCCACCCCCAGACCCACATCAGCTCTCTACTCTGATGGGGTGATGAGTCGACGGCCGAAGGCCAGCCTGTACGCGCGCCTGTCTGTTGCGGCAGACACTGAGAACGTATCCCTGGAGGGCATGATCACGGACATGCGCGCCCTCTGCGCCAAAGAGGGTATTGATGTTCTGGAGCCAATCCACGTTGACGATGGCAAAAGTGGCGGCTTCCGCGACCGCGACGAGTATCAACAGTGGCTGAACGACGCCAAAACCGGTGCCGCCCAGTTTCTGGTGAACTACCACACCGACCGCCTGACCCGAGAGGGCCTGAACGTCGCTGCCCAGATCCTGGACGTAATCGAAGGCAAGGACCCCTCCACGGGACGGCCCAACCATAAACCCGTACACCTTCTTGACTGTTTCGGTATCGACAGCCGACACGGAGATGCGTTCCGCTTCCGATTCGTCATTCAGGCCGAAGTGGGGCGAGCAGAGCGCGAGCGCATCCGCGACCGGTCACGGGACAGGAACAGACGACTTCGCACTGTCGGTCGATGGAGTGGCGGACAACTGCCTTTCGGCTACAAGCCGGTACCGAACCCCGAGACAGACGAGGACGGCAAGCCGAAAGGCTGGGTACTGGACATCGAGCCAACAGAAGCCAAGCTCATTCGAGACGCCGCGGACGCCCTCCTGAAGCCCGAACCTGACACGCTGAATATGATCAGCCGCCGCTGGAACCACATGGGCGTGAAACCCAGGCGCGCGAAGGAGTGGTGTCGTAGCACCATCGCTAGCGTGCTGACTGGCGATCACATCATGGGCCGTGCGGTGGTCAACGGCCACCCTGTCCGTGACGCCGAAGGGAACATCCTCGCACCGTGGCCAGCAGTGCTGACGGTGGGCCAGGTCACCGCCCTGCGGAAAGCACTGACCCCGAAGCCGGACAAAAAGAAGGGTGGCCGCCACCCCTCACGACTGCTGTCCGGACTCATCCGCTGTTCTGGATGCCAGCGGCCCCTGGGAGTGGAGCGCGTGAAGCGGCGGACATCCAACCCTGAACCGCTCGTTACTTACCGCTGCAAGACACGCACGCAGGGCCAGACATGCGTATCACCGGTCAGCGCCACAGCCGAGCACGTTGAGGCGTACGTAACTGGCCGCTTCCTCGCCACAGTTGGTCACATGCCCATGTACGTGGAGCGGACGTTCGTGTCCGGGGTGGAGGAACTGGCCGCCCTGGAGGAGGAACTGCGGGACACGATGGCCACCCTGGCCACCAAGGCGACGGAGGCCGGCTTCGTGAAGCTCCAGGAGCTACAAGCCAAACGGGAATACCTGGCCACCCTGGAGCCTGAACGGCGGACAGACCTAGTCCCGACCGGTCAGACCATGGCTGAGTACTGGGAGGGCGCCCTGGTCGATGACCGCCGGCGGGAGCTGGACAACGCCTTCGAGGAGCTGACCCTGAAGCCGGGGTTGCGGGGCCCCAAGGGCTTCGACTCGAACCGTCTGGTGCTGCGGTGGCGGGAGACGCCCGACGCAGGGGACGAGGACTAGGAGCAACGGCGGACGAATCTCTTATTTTTGTTTCGTCCCACATATAAAAAAGATCTACAACTATCAGTCTTCTGTGGCCTCACCCCAGGAGCCGGGACAGTTCCACCTTTCCGCTCCTCCACCGGGTCTCACGTCCTCACCGGTCCGGTAGTGATCGCACTGCCTACCGGTGAGGAGCCTCTCTGTGACCTACGAAGACGTGTGCTTGCACTGTGGGGAGCCACTGACTGGCCGTCAGCGGCGGACGTGCTCCCCACGCTGCCGTAAGGCCATCCAGCGCAAGCCCTCCGCCCTCCGTGACTGCCGACTCTGCGGCCAGCCGTTCCAACCGGTTGGCCCTGGCCGGCGCACTGTGTGTCCGTACGAGGACGCTGACGACTTCTGTCAGGGTCTCCAGGACGACCAGGAGGACCTCCAGGCGGCTCGTCAGGCCGTTCGGGAGTCGGCGACCTGCCACGGCCCCTCATGCGCTGCCCCGATCCCGTACCAGGGCCGTGGGCGCCCTCCGCGGTACTGCTCGGGCCGCTGCAAGCGAGCTGCTTACCGGGCGACGTCGTGAACTCAGCCTCTCCCCTGGCTTCCCGCCAGCTCCGCGTCCGCGTGAACGCCAGGCTCCGCGCCCAGGGCATCCCTGCGAAGTCCTGCGCCCGCTGTTTCGTCATCTTGCCGTTCACGGCGTTCCCGCGTGACCGTTCGCGCCCTGATGGTCGGTTCACGCAGTGTCGTGTCTGCCATGCGGCCAGGGAGTCTGTCCGGCGCGAGGATCCGCGGGTGAAGGCACAGGCGGCGGGCAACGGCCGCCGGTACCGGGCGTTGAAGTTCGGGGCCGAGTACGACGGTCACCAGCCTGAGGACGTGTGGCTCCACTGGGACGAAGAGGGCTTGTACTCCTGTGTGGTCTGTGGCGGCCCGTTCGAGCACATCGACCACAACGTTCCGTTGATCCGCGGCGGCGGTCACACCCTGGACAACTTGGTACCGCTCTGCGCTGATCACAACCTGGCGAAGTCTGGCCGCTGCCCGTACCGCTTCATCGCGGAACTGTTCCCGAAGCTGACGCCGTGGCTGGAGCCGTTCTTCGACGTTCACGAGCGGCTGTCGGAGGAGGAGATCGAGCGGCGCACCGCCGAGTACCACGAAGGGGCTTGACGTGCCTCAATTGAGGCGGCTAATGTTGCGGCCCTGGTCACCGCTGGGGCCACTACCATCAAGCATCGACTGAACAGAGGGGACAGCACATGGACACGCCGAAGGTCAAGGTTTCCGTTTCCTGGCCGACCGAGGACACCGTGGAGTGGTACCTGACGTACCCGCGCGTTGGTGAGTTCGTGATGGATAATCACGGGGACCTGTGGGAGGTCACGAGGGTGACTCAGGTGGGCGTCCCCAAGGCCGAGTACATCGTGACCGTGGACAAGCCGCAGCAACAGCCCTGACGCACCCGATTGACAGCCCCTGGCGATACGCTGGGGGCTTTCGTCATGAGGGGACAGTGTGGACAGGGTGGACATCGAGGCGGCCCGGGAGATCCTCCGCGAGGCAGACACGGCCGACTCGTTCGGCACGCTGGATGACGCTGGTTGGGAGGACCTGGGCCGGCGCCTGGCGAAGGCCCTTCAGCTCGACGACAGCAACGTCAGGGAGAAGATGCCGTGGGCCCTCTGGGGCTACGCCATAGGCGTTCGCGAGGACCGTGCTCCCGAGTAGCCAACCAGGCTGGCCGATCGCTGCGATGATGGGCCGAAAGACGAAGACCCGCGTTCGCTGACCACAGAATGAGACGATTGCCGTGAACTCCCTGGACGACCAGTTGATGACCATGGCGGAGTCGCTCCATGCTGCCGGCCACGCCGACGCGGCGGACGAACTTCGTAACCGTGCTGCCTTCGTCAGGGAGACATGGCGGGGCGCGGACACCTACCCGCACCTGGCTGACGCGCTTCAGGTCATCGCGGACAACGCTGCCCGCGCTGCGACGCTGGTGGCTGAGAACACGGTTCCGCCCATGCACTGACCCGCACGCCTCATACAAGGCCCCACCCGTCAGGGCAGGGGCCTTCGTCGTGTCGCTGCGTCTCACATCCTCACCGGTCCAGATTTCTCACATCATCACCGGTTAGTAATAGGGAAGGAAGTTCCCGGGAGTGCCGCGCACCCCTCCCCCTTCGGCGGTCAGAGCGCCTGGGGATCTTCTGACCCGCTTTCGTGTGCTCCTGGCGTCCTCCTCTCCGCCAGTCGATGCACATGCGGCGGAGGACCGGTTGAGCCTGGCTCCTGGTCCTCCGCCTGACTACTTCCGTTAACGCAGCGAAACGGGGACTAGTAGCCGTGGCCGGCGGGTCGGCGGTGAACACTCCCCCGAGTACCTGTGTTGCGGAATCCCTGGCTGTAGCGCACGCACGCTGCGGCCAGGGAGTTGTCTTCCGTCAGCCTGGTTGCCCTCACCGGCCCAGGCTGACGGAGCACAAGGGAGGCCCTGACGAGGGCACATGGTGAAAGCGCACTGCGGTGACGCGACAGGGTTCGAGCCCCTGACTCCCACCAGGACAGCGTGAGGACCAGGGAACTGGACTACATTGCCACGCTGTCCGACCCTCTTCGAGTCGCCCCTATGAGGGCGCCTGACGGTCCCCTGGAGGTCCCGTGAACGTCTGGACTCTCTCCTGGGTCGCCTGGCTGGCCGCCTTCGGCGTGATCGAGGGCCTCGCGCTGGCCCGTAAGCGGCCTGACGACACCCTCAGCGAGCACGTGTGGTGTTGGTTCGCCATCGCGCGCCGTGACCCCCAACCTGATGGCTTCACCAGGCTTCGCCGTTTCCTCCTCCTGGCTGGCATCGGCTGGTTGGGGGCACACTTCCTGACGGGCGGCTGGGTCTGATCCCCTCCCAGCCTACGAATTGCTCTCTGGGTCACTGGGTGACCCCGCCTGGAGCCGGTCCGCAATCGGACCTGCCAGGCGTTCCAGTAGCTGCCGGGCGTCGTCAGGCGTGTTCGGATCTTCCAAGCTCCGCGAGATGTGCGCCAGGGCCATTGCGTCCGCGATCTCTTGCTTAGCCGACTCGCTATCAGCGTGCTCTTCGGCCATCTGCGGCTCCTCTCCTGCGAGCTGTCGTGACAATCCTGCCACTCAGGAGGCCTTCGCATGCCCCGAAGGGCCATGTCCGTCTGTCCCACCCCTGGTTGCCCCACGCTGACGCCTGGCGGTCGCTGTGAGGCGTGCCAGGCTCGCGCCAGGGCCTCACGTAGGGGCGCCTCGCGCGCAGGCTATGACCGCGCATGGGCACGCACACGTAACGCTTACCTGCGCGAGCATCCGTACTGTGAGTGTGATGAGTGCGCTGATCTCCCCATGCCACTGCGTCCCGCTGCTTCTGATGTTGACCACATCGACGGTCTTGGTCCACTAGGTCCTCGTGGTCATGATCATGCGAATCTTCGCGCGATGACGAAGGCTCATCACTCACGCGAGACAGCACGCAGTCAGCCTGGTGGTTGGAACGATCGCGGTCACTGACCGTGACGTAACCCGGGGGGTGACCCCCTGACCCCTAGGGGACGAAGAACGCGGGGGAGGGCTCTGCCCCCTGCGCCCGGTTCAAACACCTGACTGTGACGCTCGTCACTCACGCTCCGTGACTCTGGCCCGCCATCGGCGCCAGCCTTCCGACTGCGCACCCAGGGGGTGATCACGTATGCCCAGTGGTGGTTCCCGCTCTCGAAGTGGCCCCGCTCCGACGTCAACTGACCGGAGCCACAAGGCTAAAGCCTCTGCCGAAGGTTGGACAACCCTCCCGCCGGCCGGACGTGATGGCCCTCTCCCCGCCTGGCCGCTGATCTCCCCGACCGACCGTGAGATGGACCTCTGGGAACGCCTCTGGGAAACACCCCAGGCGGTCATGTGGGACCAGCTTCACCTGGATTTCGAAGTGGCCTCTTATGTGCGCCTGCTCGCGCGCGCAGAGTCGCCCCGGTCTAGCGCCATCATCTGGGGCCAGGTCAAGCAACTCGCGGAGTCCCTGGGCCTTTCAGCGTCTGGTATGGCCCGCAACCGCTGGACGATCCAGGCCGTTAACGACTCCTCCGACGCCGACGCCCCTCAGGCCGCTGTCTCGGCTGTTGCGGACCTGTCCGCACGCCTGAAGGCGGTCAGCGGTGACTGACGGCAAGGTCCTGATGGTGACCCTGGCGTGGATCGAACACCACGCGGTCATCCCTGATGGCTTTGACCAGGGCAAACGGTTCACGATGCTGCCCTGGCAATTGAAGGTCGCCAGCAACATGTACGCGGTCAAGCCGACCGCTGAAGTGGGCCAGAAGTCCACGGCCTTCGTGTACCGCCGCGCACAGGTGATCATGCCGCAGAAGAGCGGTAAGGGCCCCTTTGCGGCGGCTGTGGTGCTGGCTGAAGCTGCTGGCCCGACTGTCTTCGCCGGCTTCGCCCAGGGTGGCGAGTCGTACCGCTGCCGTGACTTCGGCTGTACCTGCGGCTGGGAGTTCGTCTACGGCGCTGGTGACCCTATGGCGGTCCCCCAGCCGACTCCCCTGATCCAGCTCCTGGCGACGTCTGAGGACCAGGTGGCGAACGTGTACAGGCCGCTGAAGGCCATGGTCAAACACGGCTCCCTGTCGTCCCTGATGAGCGTCCGTGAGGGCTTCATCAAGGTGGGCGACGAGGGCCGCATCGACGTCGTCACGTCCTCCGCACAGTCCCGCCTGGGTAACCCCATCACCTTCGCCGTGCAGGACGAGACAGGTACGTACACCGCCACGAACAAGATGATCAAAGTGGCGGAGACGATGCGTCGCGGCCTGGCCGGCATGTCTGGCCGCTCGATGGAGACGACGAACGCGTACGACCCGAGCGAGTACAGCACGGCCCAGAAGACCCTGGAAGGCTCCGCAGAGGACGTCTACCGGTACTTTCCCCAGGCTCCTCCCACGCTGTCCTATCGCAACAAGCAGGAACGGCGCCGCATCCACAAGGCCGTTTACACGGACTGCCCACACATCGACCTGGACGCCATCGAGGCGGAGGCCGCGGAGCTACTGGAGTCCGACCCTGGCCAGGCCGAACGGTTCTTCGGCAACCGCATCATGGCCGGTCACGGCTCCTGGCTGGAGCCTGCGCACTGGCTGTCTCGCAAGAGCGACCAGGCGATACCGGCTCCGTCCACATACAAGCTGATGAAGGTCCCGATTGTCCTCGGCTTCGACGGGTCCGACAGTGACGACTGGACTGGTATTCGCGCGGAGACGCTCGAAGGCTTCCAGTTCACGCCGACGTACGGCCCTTCCAACCGGCCCACGATCTGGGACCCGGCGGAGTGGGGCGGCCAGGTTCCCCGCCTGGAAGTCGATGCTGCTGTGGATCAGCTCTTCGCCACGTACGACGTGAAGTTGATGTATGCCGATCCGCCGTACTGGGAGACAGAGGTCGACCGCTGGGCGGAGCGCTACGGCGAGCGTCGTGTCATCCGCTGGCACACTCGCCGGCCGGTCCAGATGCACGCTGCCGCGGAGCGCATGAAGACGGACTGCGTGAAGCGCGACAGCACGTTCACGCATGACGGTTGCCCGGTCACGGAGCGGCACGTCTTCAACGCGCGCATGGCTGCTCGCCCTTCGGAGCGATACGTCCTAGCGAAGCCGGAGCACCGTCGAAAGATCGACATGGCCGTGGTCGCTGTGCTCGCGCACGAAGCCGCCTGCGATGCGATTGCTGCGGGTCTCCTGCGCCGCAAACCCCTCTACATGTCCGCCTAGGAGGTGGAGACCCTGACCACCCCCGAACAGGCTCTTGCCCTGGTTCAGCGTCTGGAAGACGAACTGATCTCCAGGCGCCCCCAGATCCAACGGAACTCCGACTACTACCGGGGTATCCAGCGCCTCACCTTCGCCTCCGAACAGTTCCGCAAGTTCCACGGTGA
Source organism: Streptomyces sp. 135 (assembly GCF_020026305.1). Classification (NCBI taxonomy): domain Bacteria; kingdom Bacillati; phylum Actinomycetota; class Actinomycetes; order Kitasatosporales; family Streptomycetaceae; genus Streptomyces; species Streptomyces sp. 135. The sequence continues at coordinate 656,374 of NZ_CP075691.1, forward strand.
CCGGTACCGCAACTTTGCGGACAATTGGGTCCCGGTCGTCAGCGACTCCCCAGTGGAGCGTCTGACCGTTAACGGCATCCAGCCTGCTGGCTCCCAGAAGGCCGATGACGAGTCGTGGCGTGTCTGGCAGATGAACGGCCTGGACGCTGATTCGCAACTCGGCTTCCTGGGCGCGGTCAATGCCGGCCGGTCCTTCGTCCTGGTCTGGGGCAACCCTGACGACCCGGACACTCCAGAGGTCACCTTCGAGGACGCGGCCCAGTGCATCGTGGCGTACGAGCCTGGCTCGCGTCGCAAGCGCAGGGCGGCCCTGAAGCGTTGGGATGACGGCAATGTCTCGTACGCGACGCTGTACCTGGCTGACTCCGTCTGGAAGTTCGAGCGCCCGATACTGGGGGCCAGCTCGAAGTCCCCGCAGATGCAGGCGGTTGACGAGGAGCTGAACCGCTGGGAGCCGCGGGACACGGGCCTGGAGCCTAACCCCCAGCCGAATCCGCTGGGTGTTGTCCCGATGGTGGAGCTGCCGAATCGCCCGACCCTGACTGAGGAGCCTGTCTCTGACGTCACGGGTGTGATCGCGATGCAGGACGCTGTGAACCTCTTGTGGGCTCAGCTCTTCACAGCCTCCGACTACGCCTCTTTCCCCCAGCGCATCGTCCTGGGCGCGGAGGTCCCTGAAGTCCCGATCCTGGACGCCGAAGGGAAGATCGTCGGTTCCCGCCCCGTGGACATGGAACGCTTCGCGGTCGACCGCGTCATGTTCTTCACGGGCGAGAACGTCAAGGTCACTGAATGGACCGCCGCCAACCTGGAGGCGTACACCAAGATCATTGAAGTTGCGGTGGCCCACATTGCTGCGCAGACCCGCACCCCCCAGCACTACCTGATTGGCAAGATGGCCAACCTGTCCGGGGATGCCCTCCTGGCCGCGGAGACTGGCCTGGTCAAGCGCGTGCAGGAGAAACAGACCTGGTTCGGCCAGGCCCTCCGGGAGATGTTCCGGCTGATCGCACTGGCCCGCGGAGAAGACGCTAAGGCTAAGTCCATCGCTGCCGGCCAAGTGGTGTGGGCTGACGCGGAGTCCCGCTCCCATGCCCAGCTCGCTGACGCGCTCACGAAGCTTCGGCAGATGGGTTTCCCCTTCGAGTGGATCGCCCTGAAGTACGGCCTGACACCGACTGAGGTAGCGGACCTGGTGGTGATGCGGGACAAGGAGCTGGAGGCCGACCCCATGGGTGTGCTCACAGGCCTCATGTCGCGTAATCCTTCGCAGGGTTCACCCGACCCTGATGAGTCGCCTGCCGAAGCCGCGTAGGGGGTCGCATGGCCTGGAACCCCATAGCGCGCAGACACCAGGAGGCGCGTGCGGCTGTGGCAGACGCTACGGCTCGCGCTGTCCTGGCGGAGTGGGCGAAGGTCCGGCCGGAGTCTGTGGCCCGTGACTGGGCCCGGCTCCTCCCCCGGGTCACTGCCTACGTTCAGGCTGGCCAACTCCACGCCGCGGAGGGGTCCAACACGTTCATGCGTGAGTTGCTTGGACCCGATGCTGGGCCGGAGGTCGATCCCGCCCAGTTCGCTTCCCAGACGCCTGACGGTCGCGACGCGATGGGGCTTCTGGCCCGCAGTGCTCCGGCTTCGATCTCCGCCCAGCGAAGGGGGTTCAGCCCGCGTGCCGCAATGGCCCGTGGTGCTGCGTTCCTGGACCTGGTCGTTCGCACTGTCGTCGCTGACACGGGGCGCCAGGCGGACCAGGCGGCCATGGTCGCGAACAAGGGCGTGCGCGCGTACGTGCGCGTGGTGGAGCTTCCCGCGTGTTCCCGCTGCATCATCCTGGCTGGACGCGAGTATGGCGTCTCCAGTGGCTTCCTGCGGCATCCGCGGTGTGACTGCACGATGGAGCCGGTAACCCGCCGGAACCGCCCGACTCGTCTGGACGCGGAGGACCTCTTCGAGTCGATGTCTCCGGCGCAACGTCGGAAGACGTTCGGGGAGGCTGGCGCGAAGGCCATTCAGGATGGCGCGCGTATCTCCGCTGTCGTGAACGCCCGTAAGTCCATGGATCAGGTCGAGATGTTCGGCCGCACGGTCCAGGTGACGCGTGTTGGGACTGGCTCCCGCAAGAAGAAACGTCCTCCGCGGCTCATGCCGGAGGAGATCTACCGCCTGGCTGGCGAGGACCGCAATCACGCAATCCGACTGCTGTACAAGAACGGCTTTCTCCGCTGACGCGCAACGCGTCGCCCCCCCCCCCTTCTGATGACCCCGCAATGGAGTTGACGATGCCTGAAGAGCTTCAGACCCCGAACGACGAGACCCTGACTCCGCAGGAGCCTGCTCCCCCGGAGGCACCTCCGGCTGGCGCTGACGGAGATGGTGACGGTCCCGATCCGGCAGGTACTGACGATCTGGGCGACGCCGGCAAGAAGGCCCTGGATTCCATGAAGTCTCGGTGGAAGACAGAGCGGGACCAGCGCCGGAAGCTGGAGGAGGAGCTGGAGACCCTCCGGTCCCCGAAGCCGTCCGGCACGGACGACAAGGCCGACGCTGCGGAGATCAAGCGCCAGGCCACGCGCGAGGCGAACGCGAAGGCGAACCAGCGGATCATCCGCTCTGAGATCAAGGCCGCTGCCGCTGGCAAGCTGGCCGACCCGTCGGACGCCCTGGCGTACCTGGACCTGTCCCAGTTCGAGCTGGACGCGAACGGGGACGTGGACGCGGAGGAGCTGGCCGACGCAATCGAGGACCTTCTGACTCGGAAGCCATACCTGGCCGCGAACGGTCGACCGCGCTTCCAGGGCACCGCTGATGGTGGCGCCGCGCGCAAAGCGTCAGGCCCGACTCAGTTGACCCGCCAGGAACTCAACGGCATGTCCCCCGAAGCGATCGTGAAGGCGAAGCGCGAGGGACGGCTGAAGAACATCCTCTCCGGCGGCTGACGCCGACCCCTTCCCTGCCGGATCTCCGGCACCCCTCCCCCTGAAAGGACGCCTCCGTGGCTGTCACTTCTTTCATCCCGGAGATCTGGAACGCCCAGCTCCTGACCGACTTCCGTGAGCAGACCATCGCCGTAGCTCTCGCCAATCGCGAGTACGAAGGCAACGCGACCCGGGGCAACACGGTCCGTATCAACACTGCCGGCGCCGTGGCCGTGAAGGACTACAAGGCCGCGGGCCGCACGACCGCCCCGGACGCTGTGGCCACCACGTCGGAAGACCTCCTGATCGACCAGGAGAAGAACTTCGACTTCTACGTGGACGACATCGACCGCGCCCAGGCGGCTGGCTCGATGGACAGCTTCACCCGGTCGGCAGGTGAGGGCCTGGCGGAGGACGCCGACAAGTTTCTTCTGGGCCTGGCTGTTGCTGGCGCTTCGACTGCGCTCCCGTCCGCGAACCTGACTCCGGCCACCGCGCTGAACGTGATCAGGGACATGAACAAGTCGATGAACAAGAACAAGATCCCGAAGTCCCAGCGCGTCCTGATCATCAACGCGGAGTTCGAGGCAATCCTCCTGGACGCGGACGCGAAGCTGATGAACGTCGACCAGTCGGGCGCCAGCGAGACGCTGCGGAACGCGACCCTGGGCCGCTACCTGAACTTCACGATCATCTCGTCCGAGAACCTTCCGACGGTGTCCGCGCCCCAGGCCGTGGGTCTCTACACCCCGACGCTCGCGTACGTCTCCCAGGTGGAGAAGACGGAGGCCATGCGTGCGGACAACAAGTTCAGTGACCGTCTTCGCGGCCTGCACGTTTACGGCGGTCGGGTCATGCGCGGCGGTAAGGGCATCGTGACCTTCACCGACAGCACGGCCTGATCGTGGCGTACGTGATCGGCCCGAATGGGGCCAGGGCGTACATCCCGGATGACGTCGCTGCCTGCCTGGTAGGTGACGGGTCCGGTGAGTACACGTACGCGCCAGACGAGAAGCCGGAGCCGCCCAAGGCTCCCACTCCCAGGCGCGCGCCCGCGCGTCGCAAGTCCACCACCTAGGAGGTGACGTCCCATGGCCCTGGCTCCTCTCGCCACGGTCGCTGACCTGGAGGCCCGGGGCGTCACCATCGAGCTGGACGAGCTGACCGCCGTTACCGCGTACCTGGACGTGGCTTCCACCCTGGTTCGTCAGGCGGCGGGCTCTCCAGTCTCTGAGACGACCAGCACCGTGGTTCTGGAGGGCGGCCCGTCGCCTTGGCTGTGTCTGCCTGGACTGCCGGTCCGGTCGGTGTCTGCGGTGACGGTGGACGGCCTCGCGGATTCTCGTTGGACGCTGGTCCCCTCTGGCGCGCTGTACCGCTCCTGCGGCTGGTTCAGTGTCGCGGACCTGACCCTGGTCGAGGTGACATATGTTCACGGTCTGCCTGAGGTCCCTGCCGACATCGTCGACATGGTGTGCCGCATGGTCGGCCAGGAACTCCTCTCCTTCCGTTCCGGTGAGGGTGTCTCCCGCGTTCTGAAGACGGAGCGGATCGGGGACTACTCCGCCGGCTATGACACTGACCTGGAGACAGGCACCCTGGCGCTGACGAGGTTCCAGCGGGACCGCCTGGCCGCGCGCTTCGGCGGTGGCGTCGGGTCGGTGCGTGCGCGGTGAGTCGAGTCTCTCGTCTGCTGAACGCACGCGCTGACCTCTGGCGCCGGACCCGTGTCTCTGACGGCATGGGCGGCTGGGTGGACACCTGGGCCCAGGTAGGCAGTAGGCCTGTCCGGGTCCGTGTCTCCCAGCCGTCCGCCACGGAGCGGACAGTGGCAGACCAGTCCGGCGCGAAGTTGACACATGTCGTGTACGCGGACGACCGCGCTGATGTGCGCCGCGGTGACGAGCTGCGTCAGCCTGGCCGCACCTTCAAGGTGTTGGCCGTCTTCGAACCTTCCGAGCCTGGGACGTACCTGCGCGTGAACTGCGAGGTACACCAGGCCGCTACCCCATAGGAGGCCCGCATGGCATCCGCTGTATCGGGCCTCCAGACGGCTCTCCGTCGCCTGCGTGAACTCCCTCTGCGCATGAATCGCGCCCGTAATCAGGCGCTGGAGGAGTGGGCGGGGGCCATCGAAGCCACGGCTAAGGACCTGGCCCCGAAGCGTACGGGGCGTCTGGAGGGCTCCATCGAGGCGCGTACGAACGCCAGCACCGGCAAGGCCTGGGTGACGGTCGACCCCTCCCTCCGCCTGGAGTATCCGTACTACGTGGAGAAGGGCACTTCCAAGATGGAGGCCCAGCCCTTCCTAGGCCCTGCGGCCCAACTTCATCGGCGCACTGGTGAGCGCGCAGTCCGCGCCGCCGCCAGCCGCCTCCTACGGAGATGGTGACGTGGCTACCGCTCTGCGTCCTCTCCAGACAGCCATCTACGCGAAGGCCACCGCGTCCTCTGCCCTGATGTCTCGAATCTCCGGCCTGTACGACGAAGTCCCGGAGCCAGCCGCCTTCCCCTACGTCTCCTTCGGCTCCATCACGGAGACACGTGACGACGCGCACGATCACCAGGGCCTGGACGTCGTGGTGACGCTGGATATCTGGTCGAAGGCGCCAGGTTTCGGTCAGGCGTACGACGTCTTTGCCGCACTGGACGCTGCGCTGGACCGCGTCCCCCTGGCTGTCGCTGGCTTCACGGACGTCTCGATCCGGCATGAACAGCACGAAGCCATGCGCGATCCAGACCCTGACGTCCGCCACATCTCTGCGCAGTACCGCGTGACGCTGACCGCGGTCTGACGCTCTCCCTCCCTTTTCTTGTTAGGAGCTGGCCGCATGGCTGGACTTGACGCGTTCGGAATTTCTTTCCAGCGCTCCGACATGACCCCCACGACTCCGACGTTCACCGCAATCGGAAACGTCACTTCGGTGTCCGGTCCCGAGATTGAGCGGGAGACGTACGACGTGACCGCCCACGATTCGGTTGCCGGATGGCGCGAGTTCATCGGCGGCCTGAAGGACGGCGGGGAGGTCAGCCTGGAGCTGAACTACGACCCCCGCAAGCACGATGACCTCGTGGAGGACTTCGAGGACACCGAAGCGCGGAATTACAAGCTGGTATTTCCGGCGACTGCCGGCGGTGGCTCCTGGGCCTTCAAGGCCATCCTGACTGGCTTCACGCAGGAGGCGCCCGTGGACGACAAGTTCACCGGCGAACTGACCTTCAAGGTGACCGGCAAGCCGACCATTACCCCCGGAGCGTGACCCGTGCCTTATCTGTCTGCTGACGACATCCTTTCCGCCGATGACCTCCAGCGGGAGCCGGTGGACGTCCCCGAGTGGGGCGGAACGGTCCTGGTCCAGGGCATGGACGGTACGAGTCGCGACCGCTTCGAGGCGGCCATGATGAACGACAACATGTCCGGCGTCTCGAAGGAGAACGCCCTGGACAACTACCGCGCTCGCCTGGCCGCTGCCTGTCTCGTGGACGAGAACGGCAAGCGCCTTTTCCAGGGCGCTGCGGTAAAGCGGCTGGGCGAGAAGAGCGCCCAGGCTCTCACCAGGGTCGTGGAGGCCGCTTCCCGCCTCTCCGGTCTGACGGATTCTGACGTCAAGGAACTGACGGGAAACTGACTGCCCGCCCGGAGCGAGCCTTCTATTTCCGCCTGGCCAGTCATCTGGGCATGCCTGTCCGTGAGTTGCTTGCGCGCACGTCTTCCCGTGAACTCACGGAGTGGATGGCGTACGAGAAGATCACGGGCCCGCTGGATATTCGCCTTCGCGGTGATATCCAGGCTGGCATCGTCGCCGCGACTGTCGCCAACTCCCAGGGTGCGAAAAAGAAGACGAAGGCTTCCGACTTCATCCCGGTCTGGTTCAAGCGCCGTAAGTCGCCTGAAGAGATTTGGCGTGACGTGATGGCCGCGAATTCAGCTCTGGGCGGGTCCGTCAGCACAACCGAATAACAACCGCAGCACCACAACCGCAAAACAAATGAATGGGGGTGGCCTATGGCCACGCTGGCGTCCCTCACGGTCCGGCTGGGGATCGACACCAACCCCGTGGTTGCGGGCGCCCGCAGGGCCGTGGCCTCCCTCCGCTCCATCGGCGTCGGCACGGACGACATGATCCGTGATGCCAACGGGCGTTTGCGTAACGCGCAGGGCCAGTTCGCCAGCGCTGGCCGCGGCATGGGTTCTGCCCTGGGCAACGGTCTCCGCTCTGGCATGGCCGGCGGGATGAAGGCGCTGTCCGCCGCCCCGAAACTCCTGGGGGGCATCGCTGCCGCTTCAGTAGGGGCGGCTGGAGCGCTGGCCGCTGTGCCGCTCGCGGTGCTCGGCCTGGGTGTTGCCGTCGCTGCCCAGAACGCGGAAGTCAAGTCGGCTTTCTCTGACCTGAAGAGCCACGTCACGTCAGAGATGCAAAGCCTGGCCAAGCCACTGGTGGGCCCGCTGAAGGAAGCGGCCGGCCAGATGAAGGACATTTTCGATGATCTGGCCCCGCAGATAGGCCAGCTCTTCAAGGCCATGGCGCCGATGATCGAGCCGCTAGTGGCTGGCGTCGGCGAGTTCGCGAAGGGCCTCCTGTCTGGCCTGGTCCCCGCGATGGAGGCCGCACAGCCTCTGGTCGAGGCCATCGGCTCTGGCCTGGGCACGCTGGGCGGAGCCCTGGGTGGCTTCCTGGAAGGCCTGGCCTCTGGAGCTGGAGGCGCCGCCGCACTATTCGATGGTCTGTTCGATGCCGTGGGCGCACTCCTGCCCACCCTGGGTGAGCTTCTCGGCACACTCCTGGAGGTAGCGGGGCCCGGTCTAGGCCAGCTCCTGTCCGGCCTGGCGCCTGTGATCAAGATGCTGGGGGCCAGCCTCCAGCCGGTGATCGTCGCCCTGAAGCCGGTCCTGGCCGCCTTGGTCCAGGCCGTCCTGGCGCTCCTCCAGGCGTTCCTCCCGCTCCTGCCAGTCCTGGCTCAACTGGTTGTTGCCGTCCTCCCTGCGCTGACCCCGATCCTGACCGCCCTGGTACCGCTCTTCCAGGCCCTGGGCCAAGTAGTCGCGGCCTTGGTCCCGATCCTCATCCCTTTGATCGCGATCATCGCGCAACTGGCCGCGATCCTGGGCGAATATCTGGCCCGGTACATCACTACCGTCGTCATCCCTGCCGTTCAGGCGGTCGCTGCGATCCTGCGAGGCGACTTCTCCCAGGCGTGGGCGCTGGCGAAGCAGGCTGTTTCGGGTGCCGCACGGTTCATCGTCAGCCTGATCACCCGACTTCCCGGGCAGGTTGCTGCCGTTCTCCGGCCTCTGATCACGAAGGTGGGTCAGATCGCGCTCCAGGCCGGCGTGAAGCTGATCTCCACGGTTAAGCAGTGGATCTCTGACGCCGTTCGCTGGATCAAAACGCTTCCCAGTAAGGCGAAGTCGGCCCTGTCCGGCATCGGAAGCGCACTGATCAACGCCGGAAAGCAACTGGTCAAGGGCTTCATCTCCGGCATCACTTCGATGTTCGGCTCCGTGAAGTCGAAGCTCTCCAGCCTTACCGGCATGCTGCCGGACTGGAAGGGCCCGGAGCGTCTTGACAAGAAGATCCTTACGCCAGCAGGCCGCTCCGTCCTCCAGGGCTTCATGCGAGGCATCGACGCCCAAACGCCCCTACTGAGGCGCCAGCTTCAGGGGCTGACGTCGGATCTGCCAGGCATGACCGCAGACATCACCCCGAAGGGCGTCTTCAGCGCTTCCTCGCGCAATGAACAGCGCGTCGTCTTCGACGTGACCGGCGCGGACGAGGACATGAAGCGTCTGATCCGCCGCATCGTCAAGACCCAGGGCCGCGGCTCTGTGCAGACCGCATTCGGTACTTACTGAGAAAGGAGGGGGCCGTGGCCTTCCCTCTCGACATCCGCACGGAGTTCCACCTGGCTGGCGCCTGGACCGATGTCAGCCCTGATGTCTATGTCCGGGACCAGAAGGTGATCTCCCGTGGGCGTCGGGACCAGGGCGCGACCACGGACCCCTCCTCTCTCTCCCTGACCCTGAACAACCGGGGCGGCCGATACTCCCCCAGGAACGCCATGTCCCCGCTGTACGGCCTGATCGGGCGCAACACGCGGGTGAGGGTGTCTGTGCCCAGTCCGGGGACGCCGTATCTCCAGATGGAGCCTGACAGCGGGCAACACGTCACCACTCCTGACGGTCCGGCCCTGGATGTCTCGGCTGCTCTGGACGTCCGGGCGGAGATTGCCCCCAACTGGTACGGGCCGCAGAACCAGACACTGATCGGCAAGTGGGACGCTGCGGCTGGTCAGCGGTCATGGCTCTTGCGCGTGGATCAGGGGCGGCTGTACTTCACGTGGTCCGGCGACGGAAGTCAAGAAGATGCCTGGTTCGCTAGCCGTCCGCTGCCTGTCCTCCCTGAGACTGCGGCAGTACGAGTGACCTGGGAGGCGGACAACGGGGCCGGCCAGCGGCAGACCCGCTTCTACTGGGCGGAGTCACTGGCTGGGCCCTGGACCGAGTTTGCGTCACGGTCTCTGCTGTCCGACGTCCCGACCATCTTCAACGGGACGGCTCCTCTCTCGATCGGCCCCTCTGACCTGAGTTTGAACCCTTCGGCCTACCGGCTCCCTTTTTCAGGTCGCGGGTACAGGTTCGAGGTTCGGAACGGCGTCACCGGTCCCGTGGTCGCGTCGCCGGACTTCACGGCCCAGGCCGCAGGAGCGACGTCGTTCACGGACTCCGCTGGGTGTGTGTGGACCCTGTCCGGCGGGGCGGAGATCCGAGAGCGTGAGGACCGATTCCTGGGGGAGATCTCCTCCTGGCCTATGGAGTGGGCGCTGGACGGCTCCGACATCTGGACCCCTGTCCAAGCGTCCGGGATCATGCGGCGGTTGGGCCAGGGCCAGAAGCCTTTCGACTCGACCCTCCGCCGCCGCATCCCGTCGGGTAACCCTGTGGCGTATTGGCCTCTGGAGGACGAAGGCGCGGCCACACGTGCGTACTCCCCCGTTCATGGCGTGGACCCCGCTGCCCTGACCGGAGTGGAGTTCGCCTCTCTCGACTCGCTGCCCTCCTCCTCTCCTCTTCCCCGCCTTACCGCTGCCGCGTCGCTGTCGGCCAAGATCCCAGGGACGATGGCTTCCGGCGCCTGGCAGGTGGAGTTCGTCTATGCCGCAGACGACAAACCGCCTGCGGACTATACGGAGTTGATCAGCTTCTCTTCGCCGAACGGCACAGTCCGCCGCTGGGTCATCGCCCTGAAGAAGGGCACTGCCCGAATCACTGGGTACGGCTCCGGCACCAACACTGTGGCGCTTGCGCATCTGGGTATTGGGGATGACGTCTTCCATGGGTGGATGCGCTTGCGCTTCTGGGCCCGGGACGAGGGGGACGGCACGGTCCGCTGGCGCATCGACTGGAAGGACGTAGGCGGAGACGCCGGCGGCTTCACGGATACGTGTGTGGGTGCTGCCGGACGCCTGTCCTTCCTGACCGCGAACTGGGGCGCCGCCATGGAGGGGTGGGGCATCGGCCATCTGACCGTTCTGGACACGGCGAATTCCACGCTGATGGACGGATCAGACGATGCCTACCACGGAGAGACTGCGTGGGAGCGTCTCCGCCGACTGGCCGACGAAGAGCGACTTCCCCTGTCCCGCATCCCAGGCAGGCTGACGCCGGAGCGCGTGGGGTACCAGCGCCGAGATACCATCCTTAATCTTCTGGACGCTGCGGCCCAGGCCGATGGCGGCATGCTCTTGGAGGACCCCCGCCGGGTAGGCCTGATCTACCGGGATCGGTCCAGCCTCTACAGCCAGTACCCAGTCCTGACGCTGTCCTACACGGCGCCTGGTTTGGGCCCTGATCTCCAGCCCGTGGACGATGACAGCGCTGTCCGCAACGACATCACTGTGACACGTGATGGCGGTGGTGCCGGTCGCGCGTTCCTGGCAGAGGGCCCCCTGTCCGTCCAGGTACCGCCGCATGGTATCGGTCGGTATGACGAAGCCCTGACCCTTTCGCTGGCCCACGACACCCAGACCGAGCCGGCAGCGTCCTGGCGTCTCCATCTGGGCACTTTCGATGGTGCGCGCTACCCAACCGTGTCCGTGACTGTCCACAAGCCGGGGGCAGAGACGCACGTCCCCGCGATCCTGGGTCTGCGAGAAGGGGACCTGATCCGTTTGACGGGCCTTCCCCCGTGGGTCGCGCATGGAGATGTGGACCTGATCGTGGAGGGCTGGACAGAGACGCTCGACCTGTACCGCTGGACTCTCGTTTTCAACTGTTCCCCTGGTGGCCCCTGGCGTACGGCTCTCGTGAACGTCGTCACGGAGGACTTTGAGGACCTCAACTACGCGCTTCCGCTGACCAGCGCTGGCGCACTCCCCTGGGTCCGCTCCTCCGCCCAGGCCCACACAGGGACTTGGTCGCTGAAGTCTGGTGCGATCACGAACAACCAGACGTCTGACGCGGTCCTGACCATCCCAGCGAACGCCACTGAGTTGTCCTTCTGGTACTTCACCAGCTCCGAAGCCGCCGGCGCTGGCTTCACAGGCGACTACCTGACGGTCCTGGCCGATGGTGTGGAGGTCCTCCGGGCGCAGGGTGCCACTCCGTGGACGCGCAAGACGCTGGATGTGTCCTCCACGAAGACAGTCACCTTCCGGTACAGGAAGGACAACTCCGCTGCCGCGGGCGCCGATGCTGTCTGGATCGACAACCTGCGCCTGGTCCTGGGCCAGCAACCGGTGGCGAAGGTCGACACGGATGGCTCTTCCCTGGTCTCCGCTGTCACTGCCACCAGCACGACTCTGACCGTGACCTCTGCTGGCCTCCCCTGGACAACCAGCGTGGTGGACATGCCCATCCCGATCGAAGTCGGGGGTGAAGTCATGTCTGTGACCGCAGTCAGCGGGACGACGTCACCGCAGGCCTTCACCGTCGTGCGCTCCGTGAACGGAGTCACTAAGCCCCATCAGGCGGGGGCCTCAATTCGCCTGGCATTCCCCGCTGTCGTACCCCTGTAGGAGGGCCTCCCCTCCGCTAAGGAGGCCCCCTTGACGACACCCGTTCCCTCATGGCTCCCCGGTATGGACATCACTGCCGGCCGCCTGGAGTCGATGAACCAGCGCGCCTGGGTCATGGTCACCAACTACGGTGCTGACTCCTCTGGCACGGTCGACGCGGCTCCCGCTATTCAGCTCGCGCTGAATGATGCCAGAGACAGGGGCGGAGCGTGGGTCCTGATACCTCCGGGTGTCTACCTGACTGCGTCCACAATCCGCATCTACGGAAACACTCGTCTGACGCTGATGGCGGGCGCTGAACTTCGGCGCAACCACGGCGGAACGATGCTGCTGAACGGTGACTCGGGACAGAACTTCCCTGGCTACACGGGCCACTCGAACATCATCGTGGAGGGTGGCCTCTGGAACATGCGCGGCACCACCGCAGGCATGACGTCGTCGGCCATGTGTATGTCCTTCGGCCACTGCCAGGACATCGTCATCCGGGATCTGGAGATCCGGGACGTCCCCGGTTTTCACGCAGTGGAGCTGAACTCTACGAACCACGCGCTGATTTCCAACTGTCGATTCCGGGGGTACAAGGACCCGGGAGGCCGTGACTTTTCGGAGGCGGTCCAGCTCGACCTGGCGAAGTCCTCAGGCGTTTTCGGAGGCTTCGGACCGTACGACAACACGGAGACGAAGGACGTCACGATCAGCGCGTGTCATTTCGGGGACTCCGGCACGGCCGGGACCACGGCGTGGCCGCGCGGTATCGGCTCCCACTCCGCGACGATCACGAAGTGGCACCGCCGCATCAGGATCTCCGACTGCTCCTTCGAGAACCTGACCCAGTTCGCGATCAGCGCCTACAACTGGGAAGACGTCACGATCTCGTCCAACACGTTCGTCTCCTGTGGCTCTGGCGTGCGCCTGCGGACCGTGATCGTGGGGGACCTGGAGGACACCAAGCTCCCGGACGGCACCCAGACCAACGCCAGCCAGGTCATGCGGAACATCACGGTGACGGGCAACAGCTTCCGCGGCGGCGGTGGTTACGACAACGCGATCGTGGCTCAGGGCGAGACATCCGGCACTGTCTTGAACCTCACTGTTGTCGGCAACACCATCGACGGCACGTCAGGTGGTCAGGCAGGCATCCGGATGCGATACGTGTCCCGTGCCACGCTGGGAAACAACGTGATCGCGAACGTGGCAGGTACCGGGATCAGCACCGAGAACATGAACAACATGACGTTGACCGGTAACACGGTCTGGTGGCCCGGCGGTCGAGGCATCACATGCGTGGACTCCGACAACTCCAGCATCGTGGGCAACCAGGTCCGCGACGCCTGGAACGAAGGGATCCTGCTTCAGACGTCGTCGTACATCCACGTCCGGGACAACTTCGTGAAGGGTGCCAGCCGTGCCACGAACGGTGGTTTCAGCGGCATCCGCGCCTCTGACGGCCAGAACGCCCTGACGTTCACGGGCAACACGGTCCGTCCCAACTCGGACAACGCGAACAAGATGAGTTACGGCCTCTCTATCGGCGCCGTGACCAACACCTCCCGCTGGGGCAACGACCTGCGCCAGATTGGCGGCACGAACGTTAACGGCGGTCTGGTCGATGGCACGACGTCTGGCGGTAGCGCAGTAGCTACGGACATTCAGTAATCCCCCTGGCCCCGGGCATGACCGCGCACTGTCCGGGGCCGCCCCCTTTCTTGGAAGGACCTTTTATGGCTTCCCCCATGTCTCCTGACGATCTCCTGACCCAGCTCCGCAAGTGGGGCGTGAAGTTTGCGGAGTACAAGAACTGGCGGACACATAGCCGTGACCGCGCGACCGGCAAGGCCTGGGGTCCGGTCAACGGCTTCATGGTCCACCACACTGGGTCGGACAGCCGCGACCAGCGTGCCCTCCTACGTGGTGGTGTGGCCGGACTCCCTGGCCCCCTGTCCCACTTCGGCCTGGCCCAGGACGGCACTGTCCACCTGATCGGCTGGGGTCGAGCCAACCATGCCGGCATGGGTGACCCGGACGTTCTGGCCGCTGTCCGGTCAGAGGATTACGGCGCCTACCCTCCGGCGGACAACCAGGCCACGGTCGACGGTAACGACTGCTTCTACGGCGTGGAGATCTGGTACTCCGGCAGTCACGAGATGACGAAGGCCCAGTACACGGCCCTGCGGAAGCTGTCCGCGGCCATCTGCGACTTCCACAAGTGGACGGCCAAGAGCGTCATTGGCCACGGTGAGTGGGGCTCCCCCGGCAAGTGGGACCCGGGCATGGCTCCTGGCCGCATGATGGACATGGCCAAGGTGCGTGCGGACATCGAGGCCACCCTGTCCGGACAGGCGGACAAGCCGGAGGACAAGCCGAAGCCGCCTGCGGACAGGCCGGACAAGATGCTGGCCGTGTCCGGCTTCCTTCCGGAGCTGCGCCACGGTGACCGCGGCTGGTACGTCGGCTGGCTCCAGCGGAACCTGGCCAGGTTCCTGCCGGCGGTGAAGGTGACGTCCGTTTACGACGACGCGACCGCAAAGGCCGTTCACGCCTTTTACGCCCAGGAGCTGGACTACAAGACGACGACCGCAGGCAAGGTGTTCGGCGCTGACGGCTGGCGCCGCGTCCTCTCCATCAAGTCGAAGGCCGACGGGACCGACTGATGACTGACCCGGACAGCGAAGACCTGGGCACGGTCACGATCGGTGCCAGGGAGATCTACGACCAGCTTGTGTCCCTCCGGGACGAAGTCCGGGCGTCCACGCTGAACCACGCGGCGGTCGACACGAAGCTGGTCGACCACGAGACCCGCATCCGCGCCGTGGAGCGCTGGAAGTACTCCGTCCCCACTGCCCTGGTGACCGCGGTCATCTCGGCAGGGGTGACACTCGCGACGAAGCTAGGAGCCTGATGGAGAAGATACGCACCGCCTACGCGTGGGCTCGCGCGCACAAGCGCACTGTCCTGGCCGTGGCCGCCGCTGGCCTGACTGTGGCTGCTGGCTACATCCCTGGTCTCCCCGTGGACGACATCGTTAACGGCCTGGGCGTCCTTCTGGGCGCCTGACGGTCTCACGTCCTCTCCGGCCAGTGATGGCAGCACCACAGACCAGAGGGGACCTCATGGAGAACATCGCGTTGACGGGCCTGTCCCGCGCAGGGAAAGACACTGTCGCGGCCAGGCTCGTGGAGAAGCACGGCTACGTGCGCGTCGCCTTCGCTGACAAGTTGAAGGAGGCAGCGTTGAAGGCTGACCCGGTCATCCCTTACGACCTTCCGGGGTTCGGCGGACTCAATCACACCAGGCTGTCCACCCTTGTGGATCACATCGGCTGGGAGTGTGCAAAGGACGGGTACCCGGAGGTCCGCCGCTTCCTCCAGGACTACGGCCAGACGATCCGGGAGCTTGACCCGCTGTTCTGGGTCAAGGCAGCATGGCCCCAGGTTCGCGCTGCCCAGGTACAGGGCCGCCCGCTCGTCTTCACTGACGTCCGCTACCAGAACGAAGCGGACTACCTGACGATGCACGGCTTCGACATCGTCCGCGTGAAACGCCCTGGCCAGACGCCAGGCTCGCATCCCAGTGAGCGGGAGATGCTCGACTACCCGGCAGACCACGAGATCGTGAACGGTGGCTCCCTGGAGGGCGTGGCCGGGCTCGCTGACTCGCTCGTCGTCTGAACCATGGCTGATTGGGGCCCCTTCGGGGGTCCCTTTTTGCGTTCCAGGCGACTCTCTTGGGGCGGCTACGGTACGGTATTTTGGCCGTCCAGCCGTTGACGATCAAGGGAACCCCCATGCCCCCCGCATCGAAGAAGAAGGCCGCGCACGATCTGGTTGACCGTGTCGCTGACCTGTTGAAGGAGGGCGCCACGAAGCGGGCGCAGGAAGAGGCCAGGCGCGCGACTGCCGCTATTCAAGAGTGCCGACCGCAGGACCAGGAGGCCCTCCACATGGCCCTGGCGGAGGCTCTGGTCACGTCTGGTCCCGCTGCGACTGTGACCCTGCGGCCCTACACAGACGTGCGGGGTGTGCCAGCCATGGTCACTAGGGGCGTGAACCTGTTTCGTAAGGCTGCTGATCAGGGAATGCGGCCAGCGGATGCGGCTGTACCCATTGCCGAGCTGGTCGTGGACGCGCGCCTGAAGATGCTGAATAAGTGCGGGTTGCCCGACATTACCGCTGAATCGAAGTTCACGAAGGACATTGCCCGTGACATGTACGCGGGCGCCCAGGAACACATGCCGGCGGCCGTACACAAATCTCTGGTGAAGGCAGTCCGTAACCGCATGACGGACGTCGTGGTGACACGTCTCCGGTCGCTGGACGAGTGGCCCCAGGGCTTCCCTGCGGATGCGATGGAGAGGGCCAGCACGGCATTCCCGGACCTGTCTCCGATGGAGGCCGTTTACGCCCTCTATGAGGACTGCGGGATCAGCCTCCCGCGGAAGGGCCGCACGGAGCTGGCGCGCGAGGACGCCCGCGCCAGGGCCGCTCTGGTAGCGAAGGCGAAGGCCGCAGGCCTGTAGCGAGCAGCGCGTAGGACGAGGGTCGGCCCGGTCGGGTCGGCCCTTCTCTGTTTTCAGCGCTGGAGAGGGGGCGGCCCCAGAAAGCCCTAGATCTCTTATTTTTGTTTCGTCCCACATATAAAAAAGATCTACAACTAAGGGCTCCCTCTGCCTACACCTCCAATGCCGGGACAGTTCCCCGCCTTTCGGTTCCCTCGGGGCTTCTCACCTCCTCTCCGGTCAGTAGAGAAGGCAACTCAGCCTCTCTACCTGGGGGTTTTCCCATGACAGCGATCGACACCGTGAAGAAGGCAGGTGCGCGGTTCTATTTCCGCGACACTGCGCCGAACGTGACAGTCCCTGGCGTGACCAGCATCATCAGCATGCTTCCGAAACAGGACTTCCTGGGGCCGTGGCAAGCCGGCATGGCCGCAGATCTGGCCATCGACAGCTTCGACTACCTGCGGGAGATGGCCGCCCGTGACCGCGCTGGCGCCAGGCGGTATCTGTCCGGCGCTGCTCGCCGCTACACGGAGGCTCGTTCGAAGCTCGGTTCCCGCGCTCACGATGCCTTCGAGCGGCTCATGAACGGTGAGGAGCTGGATTACGTCCACTCCGACATCGTCAACCACGTGCGGTTCTTCCGGGAGTTCCTGGCCGCCGTGAACCCGGAGCTGGTTCGCGCTGAAGACGTCGCCTGGTCGTACGAGCACAATTACGCCGGCAGCTTCGATGCGATCCTCCGTGTCTGGGTGGAGGCTGGCGGACCGACTGGCGTCCGCATCACCCCGGACCGATCCGGCACCCCCATCCTGATCATGGTCGACTACAAGACGTCGAAGAGCACGTACAGCGACGTTGCCCTCCAACTCGCTGCCTACCGCTACGCGGATGTGGTGATCGACCCGCAGGGCAACGAGGAGCCGATGCCGGAGGTCAACTCCGCCGCGGTCCTGCACATCACGGATGAGGGTTGGTCCTTCAAGGGTGTGCGTGCTGACCGCCAGGTTTTCAACGCGTTCCTGACGCTGCGGCGGACCTTCGACTGGGTCCGTACGGACTCGAAGGACGTCATCGGGTCGGCCCTGGCGAAGTCCAAGGGCTCCATGACCACCGGCACGCAGCGACGGGGGAAGTGACCATGACTGCTTTCACCCATGTCCGAGACCGCCAAGGGGACGTGTGGACCAGGAACGACGCAGGTGAGTACACGTCTTCGGGTCTGCGCCCCCGTCCGCTTCACGACGTGGCTGAGGAGTACGGTCCGCTGACTGTCGTGGAGCCGTCTACGCCCAGCACGGTGACGCCGGCCCTCCCGTCCGGTCCCGTGGTCGTCCCTGTCCCGATGTCCCGCGAGGACGCTCTGGCGAAGGCCACGGAGTACGTGGACAAGTTGGCCACGAACGGGCGCGGCTACCAGGACGGTGTCCGCTTCGGCGACAAGGTGGCCGCTGTGGAGCGCCTGGCCCGCTTCCTGATGGGTGAGGAGGCCGGCGGCTGATGGAGACCTACCTCACCTTCCAGCCTGGCCGCCGTGGTGAGTGGCAGGGTCACGAAGCCAAGTCCAACGTTCGCAACGTCATCCGCACGGCCAGGCGCAGCAAGCGGGACCTCCACATCTTCGTTGTTGGCGAGGAGGACGGCTGGCCCGCGTACACGAAGATCCCTGCCGCGGACTGGGACACCTACTTCGCGGAGGAGGTCTGATGGCCCGCTCACACGCGAACGATGGCCGTGTCTTTCGCGCTGTCATCACCAGAACCTACGCGGACGGTCGGGCCGCTTCGCGAACTTTCGGGCCGTACGACAATCCGGCGCCAGCGAAGGGCCTGATCACTCGGGCTGCGGGCCTCGCGGCGGCGTCCCGTGGCCCACGGCGCGACCCTGACCGCGCGTTCACGGTGTCAGCCCGTATCGAGACTGCTGAGGTCGTCTGGAAGGCGGTCTGACCGTGAGGGCTTACCGCAAGACGTCCATGTACCCCGTTCACGACTTCGTCCTCTACTTCGGAGCGGAGGAGCTGGCGGAGTTCCTGGAGGAGCAGGACGCTCTCCTGATGTCCACCAAGCACGGTGACTACCCCCTCACGGAGAAGGTCCTGGCCCGCATGTCCGCTGTCTCGAAGGAGGTCACCTCTTGACCTTACGCAACTCTGAGGAGGACATGCGCTCCCCCGACTGGTGTTGGACCTGCGGCCGTAAGTGCGGCTCCCAGCCGCACCGCTGACCCTTCAACTGGCCCCCTGGCCTGGCTCCGTGCCTGGTCGGGGGGCCTTTTTTCGTTTCTTCTCACGTCCTCTCCGGTCGGTGGTGACACAGAAATCGCCTGGGAGGAGACCAGCCGTGCGCGTGTTCCGTGTGGGCCACGAAGAGCAGACCCGTAGTGACGTCGGGGTTACGTTCCCTGTCGGTCCGTACATCGTGAACTTTCCCGTGACAGCCAGCCTCCGGTTGATGGGCTGGGCACACCGCGACGCCGAACACCCGAGCCCTGGCTGGGACCACGCGCTTTGCGGGATCGGCAAGCACGAGGTTTGCGGCTTCCTGGATTTGGGTGACCTCCTGACCTGGTTCGCGTCGTTCCACTCGGCATTGGATGAGAACGGCTTCAGGGTCTGGGTGTACGACGTGCCGGAGTCGGCTGTCAGGTTCGGTTCCTGCTCGGGCCAGATCGTGTTCAGTGCCGCTGACGCGGTCCATGTGGAGACCTTCGATATCCCCCTGGGTGACGCTCAATTGGCCCTCTTCTGAGGGTTTCTCACCTCCTCTCCGGTCAGTGGCAGAGGCCGCTACACGGCGCTTCTGGCGCCCCTTCTCACCTCCTCCCCGGTCAGTGGCAGAGGCGAGCAGCGCCCCACATTCCGCCAGCTTTCAGGAGGCACACCCATGCTTGACATCTTCGCGACCGATCCGGAGGCGAAGGCCCAGCGCGAGGAGCGCGAGGCGAAGGCCGACGCTGCCCGCCGCCCCGAGTGGGCCTTCCAGTTCCGTTCGGGCAAGCGCAACGGCAACCAGCCTGTGTCGCTGCGGGAGTGGCGCATCACGACCCCGCGGCACGACACGGCGAAGGCCCTGAGGGAGCTGTTCGGTGGCACGATCAGCGAAGCCCCGAACGGGGACTATGCGCTGGACACGGAGCTGGACCGCATCGAGGTCATCGTGGACGCCTCCAAGATCGAGTCCAAGCTGATCCTGTGGGCGGATGGTCACCCGATCCACGAGTGCGACGGCTCAAAGTTCCTGTCGCCGGAGGAGGACAAGGGCAAGCCGTGTGACTGCCCGAAGCTTCTGGACGAGCGCAAGGAGAAGGCCAAGCAGCGGCGCGGCCCGAAGCCGAACATCGTCGTCCCGGTCAGGATCCCGCAGGATGAGGACCTGGGCACGGGCAAGTACACGGCCACGGCGTGGTCCTTCGCCGAGGACTTCCCCTACGTCATGAGCCAGTTGAAGGCCATCGAGGGTGAGGCCCTCTGCGCCCTGCGCCTGGACTACATCGAGTGGGAGAAGAACGGCAAGATGCAGTCCTTCGTGAAGCCGGTCATGACGGTCATCGGCTCGTACCAGGACGCGATCTCGCAGGACCCGGAGCCTGACGCATGAGGTTCAAGCGTCCGCTTCAGCCAGCGGCACTACGCGCTGTCTCTGCTGTTCTGGGCACCGCCTCTGACGCTGATGTGCGACGCCCTCTCTGGGAGTTCCTCCCTGAAGAGGTTCCGCTGGTCCTGCACGAACGCCGGCGACGCTTCGGCATCGAGGAGGAGCGCATCGACGTGTCGACGCTGTCCGACGACGAAGACCTTTACCTGGAGGTGGTCCCCGTCTAGCCGCTGGCTCCTGCCCTGACGGGTGGGGGCCTTACGGCGTGAGAGGACCCAGACAGGGGCCTGACGAGAGGACAGCACCATGGCTGAGGCGACGCGTACGGAGAAGGTCATCACCTCCACGGAGGTCACGTTCACGCTGACGCTGAACCAGGCGGAGCGGGACTATCTGCGGGGTGTGCTGGGCCCCCTCCGCCCCAGTGCGGAGAACGGAGCCAACATGGACATCTTCAGGGCCTTGGACAACCCCAAGTACGTCCCGGCGGAGGACGAGGAGCCCCAAACCTTCAGGGCCGGTGACAGGGTCACGGTCCAGGTGGGGGCCAGGTCCGCTGATGGTGACCGGGTCAACCACTCCGGCCCCGCCACCGTCATCAACAACGTGGACGACGACGGGGACCACTACGTCCGCTTCAGTGGCGGTGAGGGCGCCTACGTCCTCGCCCGTTACCTCCGCAACATCTGAACCGCTGCCTGGCCTCCTGATGGGGGTCAGGCTTCGGGCGTGCCCAGACATTGAGTCGCCCCTATGCGGGCGGCTGACGAGAGGACACACCCATGGAGAACAACACGTTCAGCGTCGGCGACGAGGTCACGTTGAAGTCTGAGGGTCGGAAGGTCAGGGTCGAGTTCGGCCCGTTCACGACTCAGATGGGCACCCAGGCGTACGTCATCAAGCACCTGGACGGCCTCCATGCCGGTAAGTCAGCGACAGTCAACGGTCGCTCCCTGGAGCGGGGCCCGAAGTTCGCGGTCGGCGACGATGTCCTGGTGCTGCCGCTGGACACCCCGGGCAAGGTGGAGGCTGGTCCGTTCCTGGGCCGTTCCCAGGCCACGTTTTACGTGGTCAAGTACGCGTCGGGTACGCACATCTGGGTTGACGAGGTGGCGCTGAAGCCGGTCCTGGCGGCCCGCCTGAACACGTTCAGCTTTCGCGGCACTGAGTACGACCTGAACGCGACCTACGTGGATCGCGACGGGGATACCTGGACGTTCAACGGCCGCGTATCTCTGACCGGTGTTCCGCGGATGGACTGCGAGCGTCTCGCCTGCACAGGCCCCTACCAGGACCGCACGCTGACCACCGTCGTGGGCGCGTACGGTCCGCTGACGAAGCAGGACTGACCCTCCCGTGGTCCGGCCCTTCGGGGTCGGGCCTTCGGGCGTGCCAACACCTACTGAGGAGGCACGCATGGGGTTCGATCCTGCCGTGAACGCTGAGTACCTGCGTAAGCGCTTTGACGAAGCGGTCTGGGAGTCACCGCTGGCGCCGCTGCTCCACGACCTGGATGAGGACGACTCGCAGGCCATGGTGGCCGTTCTGGTGACTCGCCTCCTGGTGGAAGTTGGTGCGCTGTGAGTGCGGTCGAAGAGCTGGCAGGCATCATCCTCAGCAACCACGGCGAGTTCTGCATGTCGATGTCCTGCGACTGCGAGGCAGCTGCAAAGACGGAGGCCGAAGAGCTGGCCGCGCGTATCCGGAACGGGGAATGACCGTGATCCTCACCATCACGAAGGATCAGGCTCCCGCCCTGGGTCGTGTTCGGGCCCTGGGTCTGGGTGACGGCGTGTATGTCGACTACGAGGCGAACCAGCGTAGGGACTGGGGCCGGATCGTGGAGGCCCTGGCCGCCGCCATCTCGAAGGGCGCCAGCGTGACGACCGTAAGTCTCCCCGCCGTGCCCGTGGTGGAGGTGACCCCTCATGGCTAACCCGTCGAAGGCCCGCGGTACCCGCTGGGAGTCCGCGATACGTGACTACCTGAACGGCGTCCTGGGCTACTCCCACCCCACGGACTGGCGGCTGGTCAAGCGTCAGGCCCAGGAGGGCGCGAAGGACGTTGGAGACCTCCACGCCTGGCCGTTCATCCTGGAGGCGAAGGACGTCAAGTCACCTGCCGTACCTACCTGGTTGCGCCAGGCGGAGGTCGAGGCCGTTAACGCTGGCTTCCCGTACGGCGTGGTGATCCACAAGGTTCGCGGGAAGGGTCCAGCGCTGGCCCGCGTGCACATCAGCGACGCCACGTATCGGCGCATCTGGCGCGATCACCCAGACGTCTGGGCCGCTGGCCTGACCGCCGTGGCCAACATGCGGTACGGCTACTGCACGTGGACCCTGGCGGAGTTCGCCCAGGTCCTGGCCGCTGTCCGTGCCACGGAATCGATCAGTGTCGCGTCATTCGCCCAGCCCGATACACGCGTGTTCGTGGAGCCTCCCGTTAACGACTGACCCTCTCTGGCCCCTGCCCTCTCGGGTGGGGGCTTCGTCAGTGCCCGGGGACATCCTCTCCGGCCAGTGATGAAGGCACCGACGAGAGGAGTCCCCCGTGGAAATGTCCGCGATCCTGGACCGCTTCCAGGACGTGAGCGACCAACCGGACGGCGGCTACCTGGCCATCTGCCCAGGGCACAACGACAGCCGTCCGTCCCTGCGCATCTGGTTCGACGATTCCGGCCGCTGCCGTATCACCTGCCGGGCCGGTTGTGACTCTGCCAACGTCATCAAGGCGGTGGGGCTCGGCTGGACCCACATGTTCGGCGTCACGGGCACGGCCAGCGTGGTCAGCTCGAAGCGACCGGACCTCGTCGGGCCGGCGGAAGTGGCGCGGCTTCGGATGTACCTGGATTCCGCAGCCTCGTTGCTGGCCGACAGCGGGGACCACGTGGCGAACATGGCGGTGGAGTACGCCGCCCACCGCTTCGGCACCACATCCCAGGAGGCGATCCGCCTGGGATTGGGCGTGGACTCCCCGGAACACTGGCTCACGCTGGAGGACCGTTCCCGCGGCTTCGTCCATCATCCCCGCCTGATCGTCCCCCTGGCCGGCTTCGACGGAGTGGCCCGCGGCCTCCAGGGACGCGACCTGTCGGGTAACTGCCCTGCGCGATGGATGTCCTTGTCCAACCCTGACGGCCTCCGCTGGGCCTCGTACGGCGTGCTCCTGGCCGACCAGGACACGGACACGTTCATCGTCACGGAGGGCCCTGGGGACGGCCTGACCGCCGTGGCCGCCGGGTACAACGCGCTGATCGTGCGCGGGGCCTCCCTCGTCAACTCCCCTGAACTGGTCGCGGAACTGGCCGCGGGCCTGGCTGGGAAGCGGGTCATCATCGCTGGTGACAACGACAACGCGGGCAACGCGTTCACCAAGCGCCTGGCGGACGGCCTGGGTGATCACGGCATCCACACCTTCGCACTGCCCATCCCGCATGCCGGTGATGACCTGACCGACTGGAGGGCCCGCAACGTGGCCGACTTCCCCGCAGACCTGGCCGCCGCTGTTGACGCTGACAGATCCTTCTCCGCCCCTGCGGAGGGACCTGCCATTAACGCTGACGGTGAGGACATCGACCCCCGACACGTCCGCCTGATCACGGACCTGTATTACGACACCCTGTCGGACTACGGCGCGTCAGACGTGCAGGGCGCATACCTCCTGGCGCACTTCGCTGACGGAAAGATCAAGTACGCGCCCGGTCTGGGGTTCTTCATTTGGTCTGGTCGTGTCTGGGAGCGGTCGGACGCGAAGGTCCGCACCCTGGTCCACTTCATCGGCCGTGCCCTGATGGCCGCCGCGAAGGAGAAGACAGCGGAGAAGACGCCCGACCAGAAGGAAGACCCGGGTGAGCCGCTCCGCAAGGCGTCGAAGTCGTTCACGACCCGCCGCAAGATCGATGACCTGATGGCCACGCTGGAGTCCGTCCCCGCCGTATCCGTCAAGGTCGCGGACTTCGACGCCCAGCCTGACCTCCTGTCGTTCCGGAACGGGACCGTGGACCTCCGCACTGGCCGGCTCCGGGAGCACCGTAAGGAGGACCTCCTGACGTACTGCCTGGACATCGACTACAGGCCGGAGGCCCAGGCCCCGCGCTGGGAGTCGTTCCTGGAGGAGATCTTCCCGGGCATGCCGGAGATGCCTTCATACATCCAGCGCCTGACCGGGTACGGGGTGACAGGTCATCAGGCAGAGCAGTGCTTCGCCGTGCTGCACGGTAAGGGAGCCAATGGGAAGTCAGTCCTCACCGACACGCTGACCAGCATCTTCCGCGCGGTCACGGAAACCACCCCCTTCGCCACCTTCGAGGAGCGGGCCAGCGGTGGTATCCCCAACGACATCGCTGCCCTGCGCGGCGCCCGCTTCGTCATGGCCTCCGAAGGTGAGTCGGGCAAGCCGATGTCGGAAGCCGTCCTGAAGCGCGTCACCGGTAAGGACGAGATCAGCGCCCGGTTCCTGCGTCAGGAGTTCTTCACCTTCAAGCCGACGTTCCTCCTCATGCTGGCGACCAACTTCAAGCCTCGTTTCCGCGGCCAGGATGAAGGCCTGTGGCGGCGCGTCAAGTTGATTCCCTTCACCCGCTTTTTCACGCCGGAGGAGCGGGACCACACCCTGGACCAGAAGCTGGCCGCGGAGGCCGAGGGCATCGCTGCCTGGGTAGTCCGGGGCGCGATGGAGTGGTACGCCAACGGCCTTCAGGACCCGGACCGCATCCAGGACGCGACGAAGGAGTACCGGCGCACATCAGACGCTATGGCCGGCTTTTTCCCTGGCGTTCTGGAGCGCTGCGACGACGGTTGCGAGATGACCGCCGGTGAGGCCTACCAGGCGTACAAGCAGTGGTGTGAAGCGGAGGGCCTCCCGCTGCGCGAGCAGTGGACCCGACGCACGTTCCTGGACGCGATGGAGGAGCGCCAGGTGGGCCGCGTGAACACCACGAAGGGTGTCTCCCTGGTCGGTGTCCGACTCCACCAGGAGCACGCGGACGCTCCCGCCGGTCCCGGCATCTTCGCCTGATCTCACCTCCTCTCCGGTCAGTCGTGTACCCCCCTCTGGTCCGGCCCTTCGGGGTCGGGCCTTCGGGCGTGACCACTCCCTGCCGAGAGGACACGCCCCATGCCGCACATCACGCTGTCCGACCACGCCGAAATCCTGGCCCTGATCGCTGAACTCCGCCGCGCGGGCAAGCCCGTTCACCTGGACTTGTTCTGCTGTCAGGGGGGCGCCTCCGCGGGATACGAGCGGGCAGGGTTCACGGTCCTGGGTGTCGACCTGGACCCCCAGCCACGGTACCCGTACGCCTTCGTCCAGGCGGACGCCGTGGAATTCCTGCTCAGATACGGCCATCTCTTCGACTCTGTCAGCGCCTCTCCGCCGTGCCAGGCGTTCACGCTGGCCCAGCGAATCCAGGCCAACGAACACCCTGACTTCATCACGCCAACACGGAAGTTGCTGACCGAACTGGGGCGGCCCTGGGTCATCGAGAACGTACCGGGCGCCCCCCTGGAACTTCCTGTGGTGTTGTGCGGGGCCATGTTCGGTCTGCACACCTACAGACACCGACTGTTCGAGACAGGCGGAGGGTTCACGTTCAGGGCTCCCGAGCATCCGGAACACACCGCGAAGACCGTGAAGATGGGCCGCCCTCTACGAGACGGGGACTTCTACCACGCCGTTGGGCACTTCACTGGAGTCGCCTACGTCCGCCGGGACCTGGACATGCCTTGGGCCACGCGTGACGGGCTCCGCGAATGCATCCCGCCTGCCTACTCCGCCTTCATCGGGGCGTACCTCCTCCACCACCTGACTTCCAACTGAACCACCCAGGCCAGGCCCCTTGACGGGGGTCTGGCTTCGGGCGTGACCACTCACCTGCCGAGAGGACACGCCCGTGAGGCATTTCAGCGGTTCCCTGAACGGCCAGCCTTGGGACGGCTATGTGGTGGAGCGTCCCCAGGACCTCCACGCCTTCGAGACCTGGGTCAGGCGCCAGGCCGAAGCCGGCGTTCCCGTCGCTGTCGACTCCGAGACGTGCGGACTCAAGATCTACGCCTGGGGTGACGGTTTCCTGCGTCTGGCCCAGTTCGGTACGGAAGACGAGGCCTGGGCCCTGCCCATCGAGCACGGTCGCGTGTTCGCTGAGTCCGCCGCCTGGGCACTTCGCACCCTGCCGGACCTGACCGGACACAACTGGGGCGGCTTCGACGCCCAAGTCTTCGACAAGCACTTGAAGGTGCCGCTGGAAGAGACGTGCGCGAAGGCCACGGACACGATGCTCCTGGCCAAGCTGATCGACCCGCGCAAGGACTTCGAGGGCGGTGTGGGTTCGTCTCTGAAGCCGCTGTCAGCGCACTACATCGACGCCAACGCACCCGACACCCAGGACGGCCTGAAGTCGGTTTTCAAGGCGCTGAAGTTGAAGGTGGCTGAGGGCTTCGCGAAGGTCCCCCTAGATCACCCCACGTACCTGGAGTACGGCCTCCTGGACGTCATCCTGACCTCTCGTCTCCGGCCGCGACTGGAGGTTCACCTGGAGCGGCTGGGCGTCTCCCCCAAGCTGTCCCGCTACGAGCATCGCGTGGCCCGTATCTGCGCCCAGATGCAGCGCGCCGGCATGGTGCTTGACGTCCCGTACACGGAGGGTCTCCGGGACGACCTGGTGACCGACGCCGAGACTCACGCGGCCATCGCTGCCCGGTACGGAGTCGACGCCGTGAACAGTGGCCGCAAGGTCGCTGACGCCCTTCTGGGCATGGGCGAGACCCTCACGGAGAAGACGGCCTCCGGCGCCTGGAAAGTGGACAAAGCCGTCCTGATGGCTCTGGCGGACCTGGACCGCGATTGGAAGCCGATCGGCTCCCGCACGCCGAATCCGTTGGCGGATGCGGTCCTTCGCTCGAAGCGGTCCGGGAAGTGGCGCTCCGCCTACGCGGACAACTTCCTGGACCAGGTCGACGCCAGCGGACGCATCCACCCGGGAATCCAGACCATGCAGGCACGGACGTTCCGTATGTCCGTCACGAACCCCGCAGTCCAGACACTCCCCAGCTCGGACAAGATGATCCGCCGCGCGATCCTGGCCGACGAAGGCCACGTCCCCGGGTCGGTCGACTTCCAGGCCGTAGAACTCCGCGTACTGGCGGCCCTGGCCGACGTGAAGCGCATGAAGGCGGCCATCGCTGCGGGAGAGGACCTTCACAGCTACACGGCCAGGCTCGTGTTCGGGGAGGGGTTCACGGAGAAGGACCGCAAGGTCAGTAAGGGCATCGCGTTCGGCAAGGTCTACGGCGGGGGCGCCGCGACCGTGAGCAGGCAGACAGGCGCCCCCCTGGCCGCTGTTCAGCGCGCGATGGCCGCGTATGACCGCGTGTACCCGGAAGTTGGCCGCGCCGCGAAGGACTGGCGGATCGAGGCTTTCAACAACGGCATGGTGGCAACGTCGATCACGGGTCACCGACTCCCTTTGGATAGAGACAGAACGTATGCCGTGACGAACTACCTGGTCCAGTCAACGGCTCGTGACTGCCTGGGCCAGGCCCTGATCAACATGGACGAGAAGGGCCTGATCAGCGCCGGGTACGTCCGCCTCCCCGTGCATGACGAGGTGATCCTGTCCATGCCGAAGGCGGACGCGGAGGAGATCTCCCGCGCTGTGGCCGACTGCATGACCTTCGATCTGCTGGGCGTTCCCATCGCTGCCGGCAAGCCGGAAATCGGCATCCGATCCTGGGGATCACTGTACGGCGCTGACTTCTGACGGGGAATCCCCTGCGCTCCAGGGCCATCTGAGGCATTCGACGCCCTAGACCCGAACCACGGACGGTTGCGTGAGCCGCTCCTCATGAGTCGCCTCACGCAACCGCGTTCCTTCCCGGTCATCACGGTTGTGTGGGCGCAGATTACGAACGGAGGTCGTTCCTCCGCCAGGTCCTCCGCAGGGATGGTCCGGGTCTCACCTGAGTCTTTTCGCTAGTCGGGACGGGGGACGCCTGAGAACGTAGATCTCCCAAGTCATTGACCCGCCTCAATTGAGTCGTCTACTTTCACATTCTCACCACATGCGTGATGGCCCGATCAGCCTCCGCGTGTAGGTGCCAACTCCCTACCCCTTCATGCCTCCAGGCCCCGCCATGCCCGCGTCCCGGTCCGCACGCCAGACCGCCATGCCGCCATGCCGTCGTGCCCGGGGGCCTCCCGAGAGGACCCCCTCCGTGATTGTCACGACCCGTACCCAGGTCATCGGCTCCGTCATCACCAGCGACGTCTCAGACGCCACTCTGGCCGCCGCGAAGGGAGGAGACAGGGACGCCCAGGCGTCGATCCTGGAGCACATGGCCACCAAGTTGGGATACCTGGCCAGCCGCTCCGCGAACACTGCCGACGGAGACGCGAGCGAGGGACTGCGCGCCGCCTATCAGGAGGACCTCCTCCAGGAGGCAAACGTGATCGCGCTGGAGCGCCTGGCCACGTATGAGGGTGACTCGATGGACGCGTTTCGGGCCTACGTCTGGGCCTACGTCCAGAAGGAATTGCCTGCCGTGGCCCGTGACCTCCTGAACGGCACTCAGGACGACACCGACGGCAAGAAGCTGTTCGCGCAGATGGTGAAGCACTTCCGCACCGCCGACGTGCGCCACAACCTGACCGAAGGCGACTACCTGAACTTGGCTGAGTCCGCAGTCCAGGACAAAGGCCTGGTGGCCGCTCTGAACGGGGGCGCCTACAAGAGCCGTGTCCGCATGTCCGCGGAAGCCGCCTACGCCGCGCGCCTGGCCTACCAGGGATCCGTCAGCATCTTCACGCCGACCGGTGGTGAGGACGACGGAGAAACCACCATCGCGGACGCCCTGGTCAGCGCTGACGCGGAAGCCGACGTGGCCGCGGTCGGGTACCGACCGATCCAGTGGACTCAGGCCGTTCACGCCCTGGAGGACGCCCTGACTGTTCCCCGTGACGCCGACGCCCGTGAGGCCGTCTTTATCGCGCTGGATCGTTTCCGCGCAGGCACCGTAACGGAGTCGGACCTGGAGCTGTTTGAGGCCCTCCCCTGCCGCACCGCTGACTTCGGTACGGCCGTGGCCATGCTCCGCGCCGTTCACACCCAGCGCCAGGAGGCCCCCCAGGCGTCGACTGCCGAGAAGTCTGCTGACGCGGCTCTGGGCCGCGGCTCCATCGCGTTGACCGCCCAGCGTTCGATCCTGGAGAAGGTCACGGAGAACGCGGTGAAGCGGGCCCTGGTCCGTCGCGTGGTGGCCACCATGTCTCAGCGCCAGGCGTACGTCCTGGCCGCGTCGTTCGGCTTCATGGGCAAGTTCAAGGACGATGCTGCCGTGGCCCGCGCGATGAAGGCCGCTGGTATCGGGGACGTGGGCGCACCCATGGTCCGCATGGTCCGCCGTGATGCTCAGACGGCTTTCGCTAAGCGCTGGGCGGCCCTGATCGCGAAGAACGGCACGGAGTTGACCGCCCTGGAGGCAGCGGCTGAGAAGGCTGGCGTCTCCCTGGAAGAGGCCCTGACGGAGGACTGACCGCGTCTCACATCCTCTCCGGTCAGTCGCAGAGGGGCCCCTTTCCTGGGGCCTCCTCACTGAGAGGAGACACCGTGTCCGAGTACGACAGCCAGCGGCCCGACCACGTATGCGACGAGGGATGCGCACCACATGTCCCGCTGCTGTTCAGGGAGCTGGAGGACCTGGAGGAGTCGGTCCACATCGACGCACTGTACGACGAGCTGAACCGCGTCCGTGAACGCGCCGCCATCCTGACGGTCATGCTCCCCAAGGTGGCCGACGACATCCGCATGTCGACCCGTTCCGCGGCTCTCCTCCTGGACCTGGACCAGGAGGAGTTGGAGGCCGAGCTGGGCGGGGAGGGCCTCCACCCCGTGACGAAGATCCTGGACTACGCCATCAGGGCCGGCGGAGAGGACGGCTACGTGGGCCAGGCCATGGCCGCACTGTTCCGGGAGGAACTGGGCGCACCACTCACGGACTGACGCGAAGTTAGCCGACTCGCTTGACGCGACTCAATTGAGTCGGCTAACTTACTGACATCACCCCACCACGCACCCCAGAGGAGCCCTCCGTGAAGGTCTACAACCGCACCGAGAACAGCCTCACGGTCCAGGTATCCGTCCGTGAGGCTCTGGCGGAGGTCAATACCGCGATGATGGAGGGACGTCGCCAGGTCAAGACGATGTCCTCCGGCCGCGGACACCACATCATTGAGTACAAGGATGGGCGCACGGTCCGCCTGATCGAGACGGACGCCGAGGAGGCCCAGGAATGGGGAGAGGCGGCTACGGCCTCTCTGCTCCACAAGTTCAGTGGTGATGGGCCCGCCGACAAGAGCGCGGACTATCGGGCGAAGTGCCGGAAGTCCATCCGGTGGTACCCCCGTCCCCTGTCGCAGACGGAAGGCCCCCGACTCCGCACCCGTGCCGAAATCGAGTCGGCCCAGTACGCCCATCTGTACAGGTTCTGCCCGCGCTGTGAGGCCAAGGCGTGATCTGCGGCCAGGCCACTTCCCGGGGTTTCCAGTGCATCAACCTGGCGACCCCAGGTCGGCCCACCTGCCCGGCACACGACCCGCGGAACCAGTGCGGAGCCAAGACCCGCAGCGGCATCCCCTGCAGGCGACGCAAGTCGTACGGCACCGACCGCTGTTCAAAGCACTAGTACGGCCCCTGACTCCGGTCGGGGGCCTTCTCCGGTGACACCGTTAACGCCCCTGAGAGGACCTGATCGTGGACAGCATCCGGACCCGCCTGACTGTCGCCGCGGGTGTGGTCATCATCGCCCTGACTGCCGCAGCGTTCTGGTTGTCGTACGCGCACCTTCACGACGTCGCAGCGACATACGGCCTGGGCGGCTCCCCGGAACGCGCCTGGGCCTGGCCCGCAACCCTGGACCTCTTCATCGTCGCCGGTGAGATCCTCATGCTGGTCGCGGCCCTGAACGGCAAGCGCGACGCCTGGGCAATCGGGCTGACCGTGACTGGCTCGGTTGGCTCCATCGCGCTGAACGTGCTCGGGGTCGGGCCTGACGCGGACCGCCTGGCGTACGTCGTGGCCGCTGTCCCGCCGGCCGCTGCCCTCCTCGCATTCGGCGCCCTGATGAGGCAGCTTCACGCGGCTGTCTCGAAGCCTGACGAGTCGACAGCGGAGACCAGCGAGGACAGGCGCACCGCCAACGAACTTGTTCAGGATGCCCAGCTCACTGTGGCCACCCAGGCGAAGGCTCATGAGGAGCGCATGACCGCCCTGGACAACAGCCCGGATGGCTTCGCCGCAGTCGTTGACGGCATGGTGGAGGAGCTGGCGAAGGAGACAGGAACTCCTGTCGAGTGGCTGAAGCCGGGCCCGGAGGATCTGGCCCGCACCCAGGAGGCTGTCAACCGCCTGGCCGCGGACATGGAGCGGGTCGGGGCCGGCGCCACTGGACGACCGGTGCCGTTCACGATCGGGGAGGACCTGGAGGAGGTTCTGGCCGACGTGGAGGGCCAGGAGGACGCGGAGCGCGGATACGAGGAGGAGCCGGCTGTGGAGCCGGACACCGTTCACGAGGTCCTGCGCATCACGTCGAAGCCGTCGCACGCGGACATGGCCGCTGCCGTGGAGGACATCAAGCGGGACGGCCTGCCCGTGAATGGGTCGAGCCTGGCGGAGTACTTCGGCGTCTCTGACCGCTCCGGGCGCCGGTATCTGAAGGAGTACCAGGCGGCCCAGGATGCTCACACGGGGTCGTCACTCCGTGTCGGAGCGTAGGCCAAAGCTTAGGTCTGCATAACGGAAGAGGGCTTCCGGAATCTGCGACCCCGTACGAATTGTGGCGTGCGTCACACGCAGACCCATAGGAATATGTGATGTACGCCACTGACCAGGAACGATCGGTCTCCGCCACTTCGGCGGGGGCCTTTCGCTCGTTTTCGGACACGCAAAGCCGCCACATGGAGCGCAACCGTTCACTTTGCTGGTAGGTCGTTGAACCCACAAGCAAGACGCGAGCAAAGGGAAACGTAATGATGACGCCGGAGACCTTGGTGAACTTGGCTGTGTTCGTCCCCGTTCCGATCGTGAACGGCTGGACGTGGGGAAGGTGTGAAGAGCAGTTTCCGGACGCCCAAGAGCGCATAGCCGACATGGCCGAACTGCCCCGGGTCCTGCGGTCGTACGGCCGTGCCGTGGCCCGCATCGTCAAACCAGTGCTGGGGTTCAGCTTCAACGTAACGGCGTTCGATTCCCTGTCCGGAGCAGCATGCGGAAGGGATCAATGGGTGTGGGACTCCGAGTTCCGCGTGTACCGGCCAGACGGTGATCCGCTGGTCCCGCAGATGACGCGGGCCCGTCTCCTGGTTGTCCGCCGGAGGCCGGCAGAGCGCGAGCCCGTGTCCGAGCCGGCCAAGACACACCTTCGTACCGTGCCTTGACGCCGTGAACGCCCGTCAGCCTCCTCGGAGTTGCTGGCGGGCGTTCCGTCGTCCTTGCTCCGCCAACGCCCGTCTCCCCAGGCAGGGATGGGCGTACGCTTGACGCGAGGTGAGCGCGTATGACCACAGGTCTGGCAGACAACGTACGGAAGCTGCGGCGAACAGCGGGTATGACTCAGGAGGACCTGGCTCACGCCTCCAGGTTGTCACTGACTACCGTCGCCAAGGTTGAACAAGGCGGCCACGTCAGCATGGGCAGTCTCGCGGCCCTGGCCGCCGCATTGAACGTGACCACAGCCGCCCTCTTCGCCAGTGAGGCGCCACGGTCCGTGGTCGGCCAAGAGGACGAGGAGAACCGCCGAAGCCTGGCAGAACTCCGCCGTGCCCTCATGCCTCCCCTGGGCCTCTCCGTCCCTCAGATGGAAGCCGGGGATGCAGAAGAGCCGCGGACCATCCAGCGGAGCGTCAAGGACGGTCACGCGCTCTACCAGGCTGACCGCTACGGGGCCGTGGCTCGGCAGCTTCCGGCACTGCTCCGTAGCTCTGAAGCTGCCGTGGCCATCCTGGAGGGTGAGGAGAAGGAACACGCCAAGATCGCAAGGGCGCACGCCTTGTTGCTCACCGGGAAGTTCCTGACCCAAGTACGTCAGTACGACATGGCTTATCTGGCGCTGTCCGAAGCCATCCGCCTAGCCCAGGAGACAGGGCAGACACAGCTAGCCGCCACGGGCGTGAACGGCCTGTGCTGGTTGCTACTGAGGCAGGACCGCTTCGCTGAAAGTGAGCGGCTGGCCGTCCAGACCGCAGCGGAGATTGAGCCTCGCTTGTCGACCGCGTCCCCCGATCAGATCGCGCTCTGGGGAGAACTCTGGCTCCGTGTCGCAGCCGCGTCCCGGCGAAACGGCCGCAAGGACGTCGCCAAGCACGCGCGGCGGATGGCTAAGAGCGCCGGCAGCGCCATGCAGCGTGAACACAGCGACTTCCCCTCGCACTGGGGCGGCTTTGGACCTGCGACCGTCGCAGCGAAGGCCGCGGAGGACCTAGCGCTGATCGGGGACGCGCGCGGAGTACTGCGTAAGGCGGAAGAGGGCCCCCTCAGTCCCAAAGGCATGAAGGCCGTTGGACGCCTCAACATGAACAACTGGGGGCGGCACCGCCTGGACGTCGCGCACGCCCACACCCTCCTCGGATCCCACCAGGACGCCATGGACGAGCTAGTCAACCTTCGGGAGACTGCGGACACGTGGCTGACCCATCAACCCATGGCACGACGAGTTATGACGGACATCCTGAAGACGCGCAAGCGGACGCTGACTGAGGAGATGCGGTCAATGGCCGTCCACCTGGGCGTTTCTGGCTAACTACTGCGAAGAGCGGTAGTTCTTCATGGGGTGAGCCAGCAGAACTACCGTGCCCCGCGCGTGGATTAGCACCGACGATGCTCATACGGTCCCCTCACTGATCACTGTCAGAGAGGGGCCGCGTCATGCATAGAGCAACCGACGAGCAGTCGACCGGCAAGGAATTGGGCACCACGGAAGTTGGCTCCGCCCTCCGTTTACTCCC
This sequence comes from Streptomyces sp. 135, assembly GCF_020026305.1. Classification (NCBI taxonomy): domain Bacteria; kingdom Bacillati; phylum Actinomycetota; class Actinomycetes; order Kitasatosporales; family Streptomycetaceae; genus Streptomyces; species Streptomyces sp. 135. The sequence continues at coordinate 690,387 of NZ_CP075691.1, forward strand.
CTGGCAGAACGAACCAGATAAGCCGTGCCTACTCAGCAGCGACGATCCGGGAAGCCCCCTCTCACGGGTGGCTGACACTATGGAGACGGCCCAGATCGCTGTGGCAGGGGGCGTTCTGGCCGACGCGGAGACAGTCCTCACTAACCCGCTGTCGACGCGCGCTGAAGTGGAGTACATCGGTATTCGGCTGGTCGAATGCCTGGCGGACGTGCTGCGGATCGCGGAATCACGCAGACTGCGTAAGGATCCTTCCGCGTCCTCCTCGGCGTCTGCCCCTGAGAAATCCGAGGACGCCGACGCATGACCATGGCCCCGGAGCGTCCGTCCACGGACCGTCCCTCCTTCGGGTCTGATGCCCAGAACGGTAGTGACGGACTGGTACAGGCTCTCTGGACGCTGGGCGAGTTGTGCGGGCTCTGTACAGGGAGTCAGGCCATCTGGTGTGACCAATGCTGTGGGTTCGGCGGCTGTCCCCACTGCTTCTCGACTGGGAAACGACCCTGCCCGTTGTGCATAGGCGGAGACGCCCAGCCAATCGACTGGTGACGATCTGCGCGTCATGGCCCCTGGCTTCGGCTGGGGGCCTTCGTCATGTCCAGGGGGCATCCTACGACTGACGTGGGTCTGATAACGATCTCGACGTCTCGACCCCCCACCCGTACAGCCGCATCAACAGCCTCGGCGGCACGAAGGGCGTCTTCGAGGACTACCCCGCGCGCATCTACATCGAGCCGGACCACACGGACGACGAGTGGGCCGACTTCACCAAGTACGCCGACTTCGACCACTGGCTGTGGAAGGAGCACGCCAACCCGCCGGGCGGGCACGGCGGCATGGACTACATCATGATCTTCCGCCTGATGCAGACCATGCAGCTCGGCCTCGTCCCGGACTTCGACGTGTACGACGCCGCGACGTGGACGGCACCCGTGCCGCTGAGCCACCTCTCGATCAAGGCGAAGGGCGCACCGCAGGCGATCCCCGACTTCACGCGGGGACTGTGGCGGAAGGCGCGCCCGGGGATGGACTCACCGAAGCCGAAGGCGTAGGCGTAGGCGCAGGTTCCGGCGCAGGCGCAGGCGCTGGCGTAGCGGTCAGCAGGGGCCCGGTGGGGGCGGGTTCGAGGGCGGGTTCGGGCGCGGTGTTCATGTCACGGTGTTCATGTCACCACCGGGCCCGTCCCCTCCCTGGTCCAAGCTGTCCCTGCGTCCGCGCCTCAGCAGCGCAGCCGGTCCTCCGTCAGAGTCCCCTGCACGGTGGCCAGGGTGCGGTCATGACAGCCGCTGTCGCCGAACTGCCGGTAGCGCTCACGCGAGGTGCCCACCGCGTGCCGTTCCTCGCGCGGGACGCTGGTGAGGTAGGAGGCGTCGCCGTCGTACCGGTCGTCGATCACCGTCCGTCCGACCCGTCGGCCACCGTGCGTCGTGACGCTCTCGGTGCGGTCCCCGAGGGAGATCTCCGTACGGAGTCGATCACCGGCCCCGAGCGTCGTGGTGCCGTCCATCGTGTACGTCCGGTCGGTGCGCACCGACCGGCCGCCCGTCGTGACCGTCTCGCGGTCGGTCCAGGTGGCCTTGAGCGCGTCCACCGCCTCACCCTCGGTCCATCGGTGCACGGAGGTGTTGGCGAGGGTGCGCGTCACCGTGGTGGTCACTCGGCCGTGCGAGGTGTTCACATGCCCGGAGACGCTCAAACGGTGGCAGCCCTTGGTGTCGAGCCGGTAAGCGGCCTCTCCCGAACCGGGCGTGTACGTCGACTTGTTCGAGAGGGGGTTCTCCGTGTGCCGGGTCAGCCGGCCCGTGACGCGCTCGCTCTTCTCGTCCTGCCAGACCAGGACGTTGACCGGGGTGCTCCACCCCGTCTGCGCCTTCGGGACGCCGACGACGGAGACCTCCACCTCATGCGGGCGGCCGTCGTTGAGGATCCCCGCGAAGGGCGTCAGGTCGTACTCGATGGGCTTGACGTCGAAAGCCCGGGGGCCCGGGATCACGTACCACAAGAAGGGGTTGGACCAGCCGCCGGTCCACACGGTCGGAAATGGCGCGGCGACCCCGGCCAGTTGGCCGTCCACTCTGACCTGCACCTCGCGGTAGGGGCCGTTGTCCGCCTCGCAGGAGTAGGGCACGGCGTCGGGAACCGTCATGTACCAGTACTCCTCGCAGCCGCCCCCGGAGCCGGTCGCGTAGACCTCGGCGACGATGCGTTCGCTGTTGCGCGGGGTGGTGAGCGTGGTGCCGTCACCGAGCGGAAGGACACGGTCGGGTGCCACCCTCCCCGAAGTGCTCTCGGCCCGCGCGTCGGCGCCTTTCTCCCGCGCGTAGAACGTCAGCGTGGCCTTGACGTCGATGATGCCGGTGTACGTGTCGTTGACGACGTTGCCGATGAGCATCTCGACGCGCTGTTCGTGGCTCAGCGTCTCGCTGTAACGGGTGACGTCCTTCTCCACGGACCAGGTGATGCCGTCGGGGGACGGCTGCGGGGTGGACGTGCGGAACACTTCCACGCCGCCGACGCGCAGGTAGCCGAGACGGTCGTACTGCCGCCCCTTCACCTTGCCGTCCAGCCTCAGCACCACCTTGCCCCAGCGGTCGCCACAGCCGCGGGGCGGCATGTAGTCACCCTCGTACGGCGTGAAGTCCTTGAACCGCGCCTCGGCGATCGTCACTTCGCAGGATTTGGTGCGCGGCTTGGCGACCGGGGGCGCGGCGGTCACCGGGTCGTGCCAGTCGGTGCCGAACTCGGGCGGGGGCGTAGCGGCGGATGCGGGGCGGGGCGTGGCCGTGGCGGCCGTGGCCCGGCCCGCACCGACGAGCGTGCTCGCGACGAGAGCCGCCCCCACGAGCATGGACATGACGTGTCTTCTCATGGGGGATTTCTATGGCCCCTCGCGGATCACCGCAATGGGCTCTCTACAGGGCGGCGAGGCGGCTAGGGGGCTAAGCGGTTAGGGGGACGCTGCGTCTACGCCTTGAGGTTCGCCTTGTCCCCCATCACCACGACCGGGTGCTGCTTCGGATCCAGCGTGCGCAGCAGATGCTCCATGCCCGACTTGGAAAGGCTCACGCAGCCCGACGTGCCGCTGCCGTGGTCCATGTGCAGCCAGATGCTGCCGCCCTTGGCCTGGCCCTGGGGGCGCGTCGGGTCGTTCGGCGGGGTGCCCTTGGCCCGGTTGTAGTCGATGGCGATGACGTAGTCGAAGTCGTGCCAGTGCGTCTTGGGCCAGTAGTGCGGCGCCTGCATGGAGTCCGACTTCGTGTACGGGAGCTTGGCATCCGGATCCGCGAGGACACCGCCCGCGTCGGTGAGCGTGAACACCCCGACAGGGCTGCGCTTGTCGTTCTCGTGGTGGTCGGTGGTCCAGCCCTTCTTGCCGTTGTGCGCGGGCCAGCTGCGGTTCTGCTCCCAGGTGGTGTCCGTCTCACTCGACTTCGTGTAGAGCACGACCTTCGACTTCGCCGAGTCCTCACCCTCGCCGTAGACCGCGACGACCTGCCGCGAGTCCTTCGGAATCCTCGACTGGAGCCGATCGCCCACATCGGGGATGCGCTTGAGGTCGGCGGCACTTCCGCGGTCGCTCCCCGCGCCGCCCGCACCCTTGCCGTGCCCCGCGTCGGCACCGCCCCCCTTGGCCGAACTCCCGTCCCCACTCCCGCAGGACGTGAGAAGGACACCGCAGGCCGCTGCCGCGACCACCACTCGCACCACACCGGCTATACGCATTCGTCCATGGTCGCACCCGGCCCGCACTTCACTTGTCCAGCCCTGCGGCCCCTTGGAAGACGGGGCCGATTCTTTGCCCCCGGACGGAAAACCGTTTGCTTCGGACCACGATCCGAGGTGAACCTTTCACGGTTTGTTACCGCCGCCGCCTCTCCTGACCATCCGCGGAGCCGACGGCCGCCGCTCCGAGTCCTGGGACGTCATGCAGATTCGCGATCTTCCGTATTCCGACCCCGGCCTCCCCGATGCCCGGTCAGGGCCGCGCTTCCTGCTCTGGCTGGGACGGAACCAGCTCGGGGGACAGCTCAAGTCCCTCGGCTGGGGCCTGCTGCACTTCGGCTCCATCGCGGGCCTGCCGTACATGGTCGGCATCGCCGTCGAGGCCGTGCTCGACCGGTCCGGCAGTCGGCTCGCCCTCGCGGGCGCGCTGATCGGCCTGCTGGGCGTGGCCATCGCCCTGGGCGACACGATGCTGCACCGCACCGCGGTCACCAACTGGGTGACGGCAGCGGCCCGGGTGCAGCAGCTCCTCGCGCGCAAGACCGCCATGCTCGGCTCCGCGCTCACCCGGCGCGTGGCGGCCGGTGAGGTCGTCGCCGTCTCCACCGGTGACGTCGAGAAGATCGGTTGGTTCGTGGAGGCGCTCTCCCGGTTCGCGGCGGCGGCGTTCACGGTCCTCCTGGTGTGCGTCGGGCTCCTCGTCTACCAGCCCGCGCTCGGTGTCGTCGTCGCCGTGGGCATTCCGGTGCTCGCGCTCGCCGTGCTTCCCCTGCTGCCCCGCGCGACGAGTCGGGCCGACTTCCAGCGCGAGAAGGCGGGACGGGCCACCGAACTGGCGTCGGACACCGTCGCCGGGCTCCGCGTGCTGCGCGGCATCGGCGGCGAGGAACTCTTCCTCGATCGCTACCGCCGCGCCTCGCAGGAGGTCCGCACGGCGGCAGTACGCAGCGCCCGGATGTGGGCCGCGATCTCGGCGATCCAGGTCCTGATGCCGGGTCTGCTGCTCATCGCGGTCGTCTGGCACGGCGCGCACCTGGCCCGTGAGGGCCGGATCACCGTCGGCGAACTGGTCACCGTCTACAGCGCGGTGATGATGCTCAACTATCCGCTGCGGCACTTCGAGGAGATCGCCATGGCGTACTCCTTCTCACGTCCCTCCGCGAAGCGGGCCGCACGGGTGCTCTCGCTGGAGCGGGCGGCGGAGCCCACGACTGGGCAGCGGTCCGGGCCGCGGCCCGAGACCCCGGGCCCGCGTACGGCAGGACAGGCCGAGAAGCAGCCCGGTCTCACCGCGTCCGTGCCGCAAGTCGGTGCCGGAGGTTCGGTGGGCGCGGCTGCGGGCGCTACCGGACAGGCGTGGCCGGACGCGCAGACGCGGGCGGGCGGGCAAACGCGGACGGACGAGCGGACGCGGGCGGACGGGCAGACGTGGCCGGGCGGTGCTCGTCCCACCGGTGACCTGTACGACCCCGTGACAGGGCTTCTCGCCCCGGCCGGGCGCCTGACCGCCGTGGTCTGCGGCGACCCGGACGAGGCAGGGCGACTCGCCGAACGTCTCGGCGGCCACCCGGCGCTCGAGGACGCCGCGGGCCTGCCGTCCGTACGCCTTGGCGCCATGGCGCTCGATGACCTGCCCCTGTCCGAGGCCCGGGCCGCCGTCCTGGTCCAGGACAAGGACCCCGTCCTTCTCTCCGGGACACTCCGCGCGCTCCTCGACGTACCGGCCTCCGGAGCCGTCACCGCCGAAGAAGCACTCGCGGCGGCGCAGTGCGCGGACGTCCTGGACGCGCTGGCCCAGGCGTCGGTGGACGACGACCCGATGGCCGCCCACCTCACGGAACGCGGCCGCTCCCTCTCCGGCGGGCAACGCCAACGCCTCGCCCTGGCCCGCTCCCTGGTCACCGACCCCGAAGCCCTGGTGCTCGACGAGCCGACGTCCGCCGTCGACTCGCACACCGAGGCCCGGGTCGGCGACGGAATCCGCAGGCTGCGGGCCGGGCGGACCACCGTGGTGCTCACCTCGTCACCGCTGCTCCTGGACCGTGCCGAACACGTCGTCTTCCTGGCCGACGGCGAGGTCTCGGCCGTGGGCACGCACCGCGAACTGATGCACGGCGAACCGCGGTACCGCGCGGTCGTGACCCGCGAGACCGACGACGAGCGCGCCAGTGTCGGCGCCCCCACGAATTTCGACATCGAGGAGACGGCATGATCGGCCTGGCGCCCCCGGAGTACGACCCGGCGGCCCCCACGACCGCGGAGACCCTGCCCGTCGGCGCGAGCTCGACCGTCCGCGCCTACGTACGCGAGCTGTTCCAGCGCCACCGCAAGGCCTTCGCCCTGCTCATCGCGGTGAACACGCTCGCCGTGGTCGCCTCGATGGCCGGTCCCTACCTCCTCGGCGACCTCGTCGAGAAGGTCTCGGCCGACGCCCGGGACCTGCATCTGGAGCGCACCATCGGGCTGTTCGCGCTCGCACTCGCCGTGCAGGCGTTCTTCGTACGGGAGGTGCGGCTGCGCGGTGCGATGCTCGGCGAGCGGATGCTGGCCGACCTGCGCGAGGACTTCCTCGTACGGTCCGTCGGGCTGCCGCCCGGTGTTCTGGAACGGGCCGGGACCGGCGATCTGCTCTCCCGGATCACCACGGACATCGACCGCCTGGCCAACGCCATGCGTGAGGCCGTGCCGCAGCTGGCGATCGGCGTGGTGTGGGTGGTGCTGCTGCTCGGCGGGCTCGTCGTGACCGCGCCGCCGCTGGCACCGGCGGTCCTCGTCGCCGTGCCGCTCCTGGTCGTGGGCTGCCGCTGGTACTTCAAGCGGGCCCCCGCCGCCTACCGCTCCGAGGCGGCCGGATACGCCGCCGTGGCCGCCGCGCTGGCCGAGACCGTCGACGCGGGGCGCACCATCGAGGCGCACCGGCTCGGCGAACGCCGCATCGAGCTCTCGGAACGCCGCATCAAGGAGTGGACCGCCTGGGAGCGCTACACCCTCTACTTGCGGTCGGTGCTCTTCCCCGCGATCAACCTCACCCACACCACGGTGCTCTGTTCGACACTGATGATCGGCGGAGTCTTCGTCCTCCAGGGCTGGATCGGCGTGGGGCAGCTGACCGCGGGAGTGCTCATCTCCCAGATGCTCGTCGACCCGCTGGGGATCATCCTGCGGTGGTACGACGAGCTTCAGGTGGCCCAGGTGTCGCTGGCCCGGCTCGTCGGCGTGCGTGACATCGAGCCGGACGCGGGCGACACCTCCGTCGTCCCGGAGGGGCGTCACGTCCTCGCGGACGACGTGCACTTCGGGTACCGCGCGGGCGTCGACGTGCTGCGCGAGGTGTCCCTCGCCATCGAGCCCGGCTCGCGTGTCGCCCTGGTCGGACCGTCGGGCGCAGGGAAGTCGACGCTCGGCCGACTGCTCGCCGGCATCTACGGACCCCGCACCGGCCAGGTCACACTGGGCGGCGCCGCCCTGTCGGCGATGCCGGCGGAGGAGGTCCGCTCCCATGTGGCGCTGGTCAACCAGGAGCACCACGTGTTCGTCGGTTCCCTGCGTGACAACCTCCTCCTCGCGCGGATCGGAGCGCGGGACGCCGAACTGTGGGCGGCACTCGGCGCGGTCGACGCGGCCGACTGGGCGCGTGGCCTCGACGAGGGGCTGGACACCGAGGTCGGTTCCGGCGGGTTCCCGCTCACGCCCGCGCAGGCACAGCAGATCGCACTGGCACGTCTCGTTCTCGCCGATCCGCACACGCTGGTCCTGGACGAGGCGACCTCCCTGCTCGACCCCCGGGCCGCGCGGCATCTGGAGCGCTCGCTCGCCCGCGTCCTGGACGGCCGCACGGTGGTGGCGATCGCCCACCGCCTGCACACCGCGCACGACGCGGACGTCATCGCGGTAGTGGAGAACGGTCGGATCAGCGAGCTCGGCAGCCACGACGACCTGGTGTCCGCCGACGGCGCGTACGCGGCGCTGTGGCGGTCCTGGCACGGATAGCGGCTGCTCAGGAGGGGGTGGGCGCAGCGGCTCCGCGGTGAGCGGGGCCACGGCCCTTGCATGGGCGGGGGCGGCCATTCGCGCGTGAGCGGGGGCGGCCGCGCCCGGATTGATCATCGTCGGCCTCACCGACGCGTCCGGGACCGCTCCGATCCGCCCTGTCGCAGGCATCGAGGAGCCGACCACGGGCTCAGCGGTGATCGGCGGGGCGGAAGCGCGCCGCCCGGTGGCGCAGGCCAGGCTCGTGCGAAGGTCGGCCCTCAGATGACGTTGAGCGCGGCGGCGCCGCCCACTCCCCCGAGCAGCATGAACACCGGCATCAACACCTTCAGCTCGATCCAGCTGCCGGCCCGGAAACGCAACGCCTTCGGGGGCCCGATCGGGTACCAGCGCTTGCGTCCGATGGGAATGGGCCAGAGGACCGGGCACCCGGAGACCGTCAGGGCGTCCCCCAGGTCGTGGACCAGCGCTCCGAGGACGATCGGGAGCCCGAGCCACAGATACTCCTGGCCCGGCGCGGTGAACAGCCAGTCCGAGCCATTGCCGGGCTTGTCGAGGATCCCGGCGAGGATCCAGGCACTCGTCGCGGCGAGCAGCCACACCAGCACATCGCTGCTCGATCCGCGTGCGGCCCGCCACAGCAGGCCTTCGATGGCGAGCACCATGTGGACGAAGAGGATCGCGAGGACCGCCCAGCGCCCGCCGGATATCGCCAGGGCCGAGGCCCCCGCGCCGATCAGCACCGCCCACAGCCAGGTGTGCGTCAGCGTGCGGTGCCCGCCCGAGCGGCGCGGGTCCCCCTGCTTGCGCGTCGCCTTGTAGACGGAGTAGGAGAGCTTGTCGACGATCTCGCACAGGCCGCGTGACAGCGGCCCGAAGGCGCGCGAGATGGTGGCCGACTTGTGGTCGAGGTCGGGCGCGAGCGCCGCCCCGGCACAGATCAGGGCTCCTACGAGGAGGACCGGCCAGGGCATCGTGTGCCCCGCGGCCGCGGCAGCCGCGCCGACTCCGAGCCAGGCCGCCGCCCCCGACAGTGAGTGTGCCGGTCCCATCATTGCTGTCGCCCGCCCCATTTCGATTGTTCTGACGCCCCGTTGGCGACACAGCGTAGCGTTCGTGATCTTCGTCAGGGCCTCCGGTTCCCTGATCGGGTGAGAAGGAAGGCAAGATGGGGGTGTGACCCTTATTGATCAGCTGCCGCCGGATGCCGACCCCGATGCCCTCTTCGAAGCCTTCTCGTCGTGGGCCGAGGATCAGGGGATCACTCTCTACCCGGCCCAGGAGGAGGCGCTGATCGAGGTGGTCTCCGGAGCGAACGTGATCTTGTCCACGCCGACCGGCTCGGGCAAGAGCCTGGTGGCGGCGGGCGCTCACTTCACGGCCCTCGCCCAGGACAAGGTGACCTTCTACACGGCGCCCATCAAGGCACTGGTCTCGGAGAAGTTCTTCGACCTCTGCAAGCTCTTCGGCACCGAGAACGTCGGCATGCTCACCGGTGACGCGTCGGTCAACGCCGACGCCCCCGTCATCTGCTGCACGGCCGAGGTCCTCGCCTCGATCGCGCTGCGGGACGGCAAGTACGCCGACATCGGCCAGGTCGTGATGGACGAGTTCCACTTCTACGCCGAGCCGGACCGCGGCTGGGCGTGGCAGATCCCCCTGCTGGAACTGCCTCAGGCGCAGTTCATCCTCATGTCGGCGACGCTCGGCGACGTCAGCATGTTCGAAAAGGACCTGACCCGCCGCACGGGTCGGCCCACCTCGGTGGTGCGGTCCGCGACGCGTCCGGTCCCGCTCTCCTACGAGTACCGTCTGACGCCGATCACCGAGACACTCACGGAGCTGCTCGAGACCAAGCAGGCGCCGGTCTACATCGTTCACTTCACGCAGGCGCAGGCCGTCGAGCGAGCACAGTCGCTGATGAGCATCAACATGTGCACGCGCGAGGAGAAGGACAAGATCGCCGATCTGATCGGCAATTTCCGCTTCACCACCAAGTTCGGCCGCAACCTCTCGCGCTACGTGCGCCACGGCATCGGCGTACACCACGCCGGCATGCTGCCGAAGTACCGCCGCCTGGTGGAGAAGCTCGCGCAGGCGGGTCTCCTCAAGGTCATCTGCGGCACGGACACCCTCGGGGTCGGCGTCAATGTGCCGATCCGCACGGTGCTCTTCACCGCACTCACCAAGTACGACGGCAGCCGCGTTCGCACGCTGCGCGCGCGGGAGTTCCACCAGATCGCCGGGCGGGCCGGGCGCGCGGGCTTCGACACCGCGGGCCTCGTGGTCGCCCAGGCGCCCGAGCACGTCATCGAGAACGAGAAGGCGCTTGCCAAGGCGGGCGACGACGCGAAGAAGCGTCGCAAGGTGGTCCGCAAGAAAGCTCCCGAGGGCTTCGTCGGCTGGACCGAGAACACCTTCGAGAAGCTCATCGCGTCCGAGCCGGAGCCGCTGACGTCCCGCTTCCGGGTCACGCACACGATGTTGCTCTCCGTGATCGCCCGTCCCGGCAACGCCTTCGAGGCGATGCGTCACCTCCTCGAGGACAATCATGAGCCGCGCAAGCAGCAGCTTCGGCACATCCGCCGCGCTATCGCGATCTACCGCTCGCTCCTCGCCGGCGGCGTCGTGGAGAAGCTCACCGAGCCGGATGCCACCGGCCGCATCGTGCGGCTGACCGTCGACCTTCAGCAGGACTTCGCCCTCAACCAGCCGCTGTCCACGTTCGCCCTCGCCGCCTTCGAAGTGCTCGATCCCGAGTCCCCGTCGTACGCCCTCGACATGGTGTCCGTCGTCGAGTCCACTCTCGACGACCCGCGCCAGATCCTCGCGGCCCAGCAGAACAAGGCGCGCGGTGAGGCCGTCGCGCTGATGAAGGCCGACGGCGTCGAGTACGAGGAGCGGATGGAGCGGCTCCAGGACATCACGTACCCGAAGCCCCTGGAGGAGCTGCTCTTCCACGCGTACAACACGTACCGCACGAGCCACCCGTGGGTCGGCGACCACCCGCTCTCCCCGAAGTCGGTCATCCGTGACATGTACGAACGGGCGCTCTCCTTCACTGAGTTCACCTCCTTCTACGAGCTCGCCCGCACCGAGGGCATCGTGCTGCGCTACCTCGCGAGCGCGTACAAGGCGCTGGAGCACACCATTCCGGACGACCTGAAGTCGGAGGATCTGGAGGATCTGATCGCCTGGCTCGGTGAGATGGTCCGCCAGGTCGACTCCAGCCTCCTCGACGAGTGGGAGCAGCTTGCCAACCCCGAGGTCATGACGGCCGAGGAGGCCCAGGAGAAGGCCGACCAGGTCAAGCCGGTGACGGCGAACGCCCGCGCCTTCCGCGTCCTCGTGCGCAACGCGCTGTTCCGCAGGGTCGAGCTGGCCGCTCTCGATCACGTCGAGGAGCTCGGCGAACTGGACGGCGAATCCGGCTGGGACGCGGACGTCTGGGGCGAGGCCATGGACAAGTACTGGGATGAGTACGAAGATCTCGGGACCGGTCCCGACGCGCGCGGCCCCAAGCTGTTGCGCATCGAGGAGGATCCGGAGCACGGTCTGTGGCGCGTCCGGCAGACGTTCGCCGACCCGAACGGCGACCATGACTGGGGCATCAGCGCGGAGGTCGATCTCGCGGCCTCCGACGAGGAGGGCCGCGCCATCGTCCGGGTCACGGACGTCGGCCAGCTCTGACCGCCCGGAGGAAGCACGCGTCCCGGACAGGAGTCGAGGAACTGTCATGAGCAATCCCGCCGACCGGCTGGTCGATCTGCTGGACCTGGAGCAGATCGAGGTCAACATCTTCCGGGGCCGCAGCCCCCAGGAATCCCTCCAGCGGGTGTTCGGCGGACAGGTCGCCGGACAGGCCTTGGTGGCAGCGGGCCGCACCACCGAGGGCGACCGCCCGGTGCACTCCCTGCACGCGTACTTCCTCCGTCCGGGCCGCCCGGGCGTGCCCATCGTGTACCAGGTCGAGCGGGTCAGGGACGGGCGCTCCTTCACCACGCGCCGCGTCACCGCCGTCCAGCAGGGCCGCACGATCTTCAATCTCGCCGCCTCCTTCCATCAGCCCGAGCAGGGCGCGTTCGAACACCAGTTGCCGCCGCGCCTCAAGGCTCCCGCCCCCGAGTCGCTTCCGACGGTCGTCGACGAGATCAAGGAGCACCTCGGTGCGCTCCCTGAACAGCTGGAGCGCATGGCGCGGCGCCAGCCCTTCGACATCCGTTATGTGGACCGGCTGCGCTGGACCGCCGAGGAGATCAAGGACGCGGAGCCGCGCAGCGCTGTGTGGATGCGCGCCGTCGGCCCGCTGGGCGACGACCCGCTCGTGCACACCTGTGCGCTCACCTACGCGAGCGACATGACGCTCCTCGACGCCGTGCGCATCCCGGTGGAGCCCCTGTGGGGCCCGCGTGGCTTCGACATGGCCTCGCTCGACCACGCCATGTGGTTCCACCGCCCCTTCCGGGCGGACGAGTGGTTCCTGTACGACCAGGAGTCCCCCATCGTGACGGGGGGCCGCGGCCTCGCCCGAGGCCGTATCTACGACACCGACGGCCGGCTCCTGGTGTCGGTCGTCCAGGAAGGGCTGTTCCGCCCGTACGGGGAGCGCCACATGGACAGCCCGGCGCCAGGCGCCTGAGGGGCGGAGGATCCTGGTGGGAGGCATGGTGCAACGAATAGGCGTGGCCGAGCGTCGGGCGCGACTCGCACTTCGGCATCGGCTGACGGCCGACACCAGGGCGGACGATCCGGCCGAGGTGGCACGGTCTCTGCTGGCGCTGCACGGCACTGATCCGTCGTCGGTGTACGTGGGCGCCTGGGCCCGTATGCGGGACGGGCGTGTAGCGGACGTGGAGCGGGCGCTCTACGAGGACCGGTCGGTGATCCGGTTGATGGGAATGCGCCGCACGGTCTTCGTGACGTCCCTTGATGTAGCTCCCGTGCTGCAAGCCGCGTGTTCCCGCGCGGTCGCCGCCCGGGAGCGCCGCCTCCTCCTCGGCATGCTCACGGAGAGCGGCGTCGCCGCGGACGCGGCCGGAATCGCCGCGTGGCTGGCGGAGGCCGAGGAGGCGGCTCTGCGGGCCCTCAAGGAGCGGGGCGAGGCAACGGCGGCCGAGCTGGCGAGCGACGACCCACGTCTGAGCACGGAGCTGGTGATGGCGCGCGGCAAGAGCTACGAGGACCGGCAGAAACTGGCCAGCAGGCTCCTTCTCCTGCTCGCCGCCGAGGGCCATGTCGTACGCGGACGCCCCCGCGGCACGTGGACCTCTCACCAGTACCGCTGGGCCCCGCTGACGGATTGGTTCCCTGGCGGGCTCGCCGACTGGGAGACCCAGGAAGCCCAGTTCGAACTCGCCCGGCGGTGGCTGCGAACGTTCGGTCCGGCCACGGCGAATGATCTGCGCTGGTGGACCGGGTGGACCAAGACCCAGACGAAGCGAGCGCTGACGGAGCTGTGCCCTGTCGAGGTCGACCTGGACGGAGTGACCGGTCTGCTGCTTCCCGACGACATGGAGCAGACTCCTCCACCTGAGCCGTGGGCCGCCCTGCTCCCGGCGCTCGACTCGACTCCGATGGGCTGGCAGAACCGTGGTTGGTTCCTCGGCGACCACGGCCCCCGCCTGTTCGACAGAAACGGCAACATCGGCCCGTCTCTGTGGTGGAACGGCCGCATCGTCGGGGGGTGGGCTCAAGACAGCCGAGGTGAGATCGTGTGCAGGTTCCTGGAAGACGTCGGGAGCGACGCGCAGAGCGCTGTGCGGGTTGAGGCAGAGCGTCTCGCCGCGCGCCTGGGCGGGGTGCGACTCACCGCGCGCACGCGTGGCCGCACATGGCTCGAAGAGGAGCTGGCCGGTTGAAGCACCCGGAGCAGCAGGCTTGGAGCGGGTCAGGTCCGGCATCTGCTTTTCCGTTCAGATCGGATTCATGGGTGGATCAGAAGTGGGCCCGGGAAGGATCCCGGATGGGTCCGGAATGATGGGGGCAACGTGACGAGGGGGGCGGGCAGTTGAGCGAGAACACGGCGGGGAGCGCCGAGAGTGCCGAGAGCAGGGAGGGGCTCCTTGCCGAGGCGGTCGGGCTGCGCGAGGCAGGTCGAAGAGAGGAAGCCCGAGAGCGGCTGGTCGCTCTCTCGGCGCGGTGGCCGCAGGACGCCGAGGTGGCGTACCAGACCGCGTGGGTCCACGACACGCTGGGCCTGGAGGCCGAAGCCGTTCCCTACTACGAGCGCGCGCTCGCCGGAGAGGGGCTTTCCGATGACGACCGGCGGGGAGCGCTCCTGGGCCTGGGCAGTACCTACAGGACCCTTGGCCGCTATGAGGAAGCCGTCACCACGCTCGGCGACGCGGCGGCCGAGTTCCCCGACGACGGCGCGCTCAAGACGTTCCTGGCCATGGCGCTGTACAACACCGGCCGGACCCACGACGCGATGGAGTTGCTCCTGACGCTGCTTGCCGCCACGAGCAGGGATCCGGAGATTGCGGGCTACCGTCCTGCCATCGAGGAGTACGCCAAGGACCTCCACGCGACGATGTAGCAGCGCCGATATGGATGGCGTGCGCCCACCGGACTACGCCCGCCTGCGGCGCAGCCATTTCCGCAGACCTCTCGGCTCCTCCGCCGAAGCGTCGAGCACCACCTCTCTCGGGAGGGCGGGCTCCGCTGCAAGACTTGCCCGTTCGGGCATCGGCTGAGGCGCCGGGCGCTGTGCGGGTCGGGGCGCCGGGCGCTGTGCGCGGGCCTGAACGAGGCCGATCAGCAGGCTGGAGCGCAGCCAGCGGATCTCGTCCGGGTCGTCAGCGGTGGTGATCCGTTCGACGATGCGAGCCACGGGCGAGTCCGGTGCTCCGTGGGTGCGCGGCACGGGCTTGAGACGGTTGAGGTAGGCGCGTTCGTACGGATCCCTGATGATCTCCGCAATCTGCACCGGGTCGAGCAGCGAAGCCATGGCGGCGGCGCGCTCCCAAGGGTCCTCGGCCTGGCGCAGCAGGGAATCCGCATAGCGGCCCCGCCAGTTGCGCGCCCTAAGGTCCTGGCCTTCTTCCAGTCGTGCGCGCAACGCTGCCGGCATGCGTCCCGTGAGGAGGCCGGCGTTGGCTGCGATCTCGGCGAACTGGCGCAGCTCTTCGGCGAGATAGAGCCAGACGACCGCTCGGTACCGGTTCAAGTAGAATTTGACCGGCGTCAGCGCACCGACTCGGGCGAGTCGGGTGAAGCGGGCCGGGCTGATGCCCATGACCTTCGCGCCCTCCGTGGTACCCACGGCTCTGATGTCCTTGCGCAACGACTCGGGAAAGCCTTCGCTTCCGCGTACGCGGTCGATCTCCTCACGTGACACGCGACGCTGACCGCTCCCGGTGTCCCCGACGGTGCGGATGCGCCCCAACATCACCGCGAGGTCGAACTCGCCGCGCTTCAGACCCAGTTCCCTCGCGGCGCCGCTCGGCGTGATCGGCGGTCGGACGGCAGCCGCATCGGCCGTCTGCGTGATTGTGTCACTTGCCATGGTGGTTCTCCCCCGTGAGACGTGATTGCTCTCGGGAAAAACCGTAGCCCGACCACCGCGCTCCTCGCTGGGCCTGTGGATAACTCTTGTCGTGACAGCGTCAGCGCAGGTCAGAGGTCCACGACAGGCGTGCGTTCCGGTTGCCGGGCTCCGACGCCCAGGTGCTCGCCGACACGGTTCACGAGCAGCGTCATCTCGTAGGCGACCTGACCGATGTCGGCTTCCGCGGAACTCAGGACACAGAGGCAACTGCCGTCGCCCGCCGCCGTGACGAAGAGGACGGCGTCGTCGAACTCGATCATCGTCTGCCGCACATTGCCGGCGTGGAAGTGGCGCCCTGATCCCTTGGCAAGGCTGTGAAGTCCTGACGAGACCGCGGCGAGATGCTCCGCGTCCTCACGCTTCAGATCCGAACTCGCAGCCGTCACCAGTCCGTCGTTGGAGAGCACCAGCGCATGCCGTACGTGTTCCATCCGCTGCGTCAGGTCGTCCAGCAGCCAGCCCAGCCCCGTGCTCTGCCCCATGGTCCCGTCTCCCCGCGTCCGCTCCCCCTGGCTGGAGGATCTGACCTGCCAGCCTTCCCCACGACCGGCGCCCCGGCAAGCATGATGAGGACATGGCACAGAAGATGACCGATGACCAATGGCGGGCCTTCATCTCGCACGGCACACGGACCGGCAAGCTCTCGACCGTCCGGGCGGACGGCAGCCCACACATCGCACCGATCTGGTTCCTGCTGGACGGGGACGACCTCGTGTTCAACACCGGCAAGGAAACGGTGAAGGGACGGAACCTCGCACGCGACGGACGCGTGGCGCTGTGCGTGGACGACGATCAGCCGCCGTTCGCCTTCGTCGTCCTGCAGGGCCAGGCTGAACTGATCGAGGACATCGACCAGGTCCGGCACTGGGCCGCCCGGCTCGGTGCCCGTTATATGGGCGAGGAACGCGCCGAGGAATTCGGCAAGCGTAACGGCGTGCCCGGCGAACTCCTGGTCCGTGTGAAGATCGACAAGGTGCTCGCGTACGCCGCCGTCTCCGACTGAGAGTCAGCCCACCGAGTCGAGCAGCCGGGCGGTGTACGCCCGCCCGGCGCATTCGACCAGACGTATCAGCACCTCCTTCGAAGTCCCTGGCGATACCGGTACGCGCACATTTTGAAAGCTGGTGGACTATGACAGAGAGGGTCGTGAACGATCGGGTCACGCTCGAACGAGTACCCCCAACGTGCGTGTGGTTCTTGCGGGATCATGGGGCCCATGAGCGACGACCACACAAAGGTCCAGGAATTCTTCACGGCCCGCGCGGCCGACTGGGACTCCCGATTCCCTGACGACGGGCCCGCCTACCAGGCAGCCGTGGCCGAGCTCCGGCTTCGCCCCGGCTCCCGGGTGCTCGACGCGGGCTGCGGCACCGGACGCGCCCTCCCTCCCCTCAGGGACGCCGTGGGGGCGTCAGGGGTCGTACTCGGCGCAGATCTGACGCCCGCCATGCTGGTGGCCGCGAAAGAAGCGGGCAGGGACCGCGACGGTCAGCTCCTCCTCGCCGACGTGGCACGGCTGCCGCTGCTCGCCGAGTCGCTCGACGCGGTCTTCGGTGCCGGACTCATCGCGCATCTGCCGGATCCCGCGGAGAACTTGCGGGAGCTGCGGCGAGTGGTGCGCCCTGGTGGGCTGCTCGCCCTCTTCCACCCGATCGGCCGGGCGGCGCTCGCGACCCGTCAGGGACGCCGGATCACGTCGGACGATCTGCGGGCGGAGGCCAACCTCGGCCCCCTCCTCGCCGGTTCCGGCTGGCACATGACGTCATACGTCGACGAGGACGCCCGCTTCCTCGCTCTGGCCGTACGCGAGAACTGAGCGAGCCCCGCCTTCGGGCCGACGCTCAATGCCGCCCCGCGACTTCGGCGGCGAACGCGTCCGCGTTGTCGAACATGATGTTGTGTCCCGCTTCCGGCACGGTCACCACCCGCACCCCGGACGCACGCAGCGCGTCCCGTTCCGGGAGTTCACCGCTCGAAGCGCCGTGCAAGTAGACGCGGTCCACGGACAGCTCCATCAGCATGCGGCGCATCGTGGGCCGCGTCCCCGCCATGAGATCGACCGCGCTTCGATGCAGGGCCCTTGGGTCGGTGAGCCGCATGGTGGCCGCCCATGTAGGGTCCACTTTCTCCAGCACGCGCGCGTGGCCGCCGCCCTTGACGAAGTCTTCCTCCTCGTAGCCGGCGATACCGCTGCTGCCCGCCGTCAGCGGAGGGTTCGGGTCCAGGTTGGCTTCCGTGACGACCAGCCGCGACACCAGGTCGGGCCGCCGGTACGCGAGCACGATGGCGACGGATCCGCCCATGCTGTGCCCGACGATCTCCGCGTCGGCGACCTGGGCCTCATCCAGAGCGGCGGCCAGTGCCCGTGCGTGATCTTCGAGCGTGTAGCCGAAGTCGGCCGGCCGATCGCTGATGCCGTGCCCCGGAAGGTCCACGAACAGCGAGCGGCGTCCCGCCAGTTCCGGTGTGGCCGCGATGTGCGCATGGTAGACGGTCGACGCCGCACCGAGGCCGTGCACGTACACCCTCGCCGGCTCGTCCCCGCCGGTCTCCGTCCATCGCACGCGGCTCCCGCGCGCGTCGAATCGCGCTTCTCTCATGGCCGTTTCCCCTGCCTCTCGTCGTCATGTCGGGCGCCGCGACGCCGCTCGCCAGGCACCCTGAGCAATGTCGGCACAATACATCGTGTCCGATGTATAACGGGGGTGAGGTACAACGGGAGCGGTGAGGGCTGCGGCAGAATGCGGACCATGCTCGAACTGGCCATCCTCGGTTTCCTCTATGACGCCCCGCTGCACGGCTACGAACTGCGCAAGCGCATCACCGCACTGACGGGGCACGTGCGGCCCGTCGCCGAGAGCACGCTGTACCCGGCCATCAAGCGGCTGGAGAAGGCGGGACTGCTGGCCCGTGAGACGCAGCCGGGGGCCGTCGCGGCGCCACGCCACGTCCTGACCCTCACACCGGAGGGCAGGCGGGAACTGCGCAAGAGGCTCGCGGAACCGGCGCGAGGCGACATCACCGACGAGAACCGCTGGTTCACGTTGCTCGCGTTCCTCCGCCACCTGGACGACGAGGCGGCCCAGGCGGCGGTGCTGCGCAGGCGGCTGACCTTCCTGGAGGAGCCGGCGAGCTTCTTCTACGAGGGCGAGCGGCCGCTGCGCGCGGAGGAGCTCGACGACCCCTTCCGGCGCGGCATCCTCACGATCGCCCGCGCGACCAGCCAGGCCGAATTGGCGTGGCTGTGCGAGACGTTGGCGTCACTCGGTGGGAGCGGCCGCTGACCTGGCCTTGTGCGGCACCGGGCAGCCGCGGGCGCCGGGCACCGGCAAGGTGCCGAGTTCCGCGATCTCGTAGCCGTCCGGGTATCCCTTGATCTCCCAGTTCTGCCGCGCATAGTGCGGCGCCCTGCGTGGCGGCAGCAGGCGGACGGCGCGCCCGCGCAGCCGCACCGCGCCCCTCACCAGCGACCGTGTGACGGCGCCCGGCGGTTCGTAGCGGAACGCGCGCAGCAAGGGCTCGTCCAGCAGGGCGAGGGTCGCGGAACGCAGCAGGGGAGCCAGGGGGCGCGAGTACCAGGAGGCCATCAGGTCGAGCGTCGCGTCGGACACCTCGCGCCCGCCTTGGTTCCAGCCGAAGTTGGCCTCTTCGTAGTCGTCGAGGCAGCGCTCGAACTCTTCGTAGGAGCCCGGGATCTCCTTGATGCCCATGTGCTGCCCGAGGGTGCGGTAATACGTGGCGGCGGCGACCGTCTCGTGACGCGAGAGTCTGCGCCAGCCGTAGGAGTCGATCCATCGTTTGGGCACCACGACGAACGTGCACAGGACGTAGCGCATGTCGTCATTGCTGATGTCGTAACTGCGATGCATCTGGTTGATGCGGCGGATAGCGGTGCGGCCCTCGTCGCTTTCGAATCCGTGCTCAACGACGGTGTCGAGGAGCAGCGCCGTGTCGTCGTACCTCTTCTGCGTACGGTCCGTCAGCTCGGCCGTCTCGGCGAGCAGTCGGCCGATGCTGGGCACTGCGTAGGTGCGGTAGAGGGCGAGTTCAAGTGCGCGCGTGTAGTCCCACGGAAATTCGAGCGTCGCGGTGAGCCGGTAGATCTCGAGGAAGTCCTTCTCCGGGTCGAGACGCCTGATCTGCTCAAGCCGTTCGAAACGCTTCACCGCGCGCTCCCCCTTCTGTGACCGAAGCGCTAACTCTACTTTGGGCAACGGCAGATGAGCACTCAGCGGTGTAAGTCACACCCCGGGGGAAGGTCGACCACATGTTTGACAGGCTTCGTACGTTATGGCGTGCCGGCAAGCGTGACGACGGTGAGCGCGCGCAGGGCCCCGCGAAGCGCAAGCGCCCCCACAATCTCTTCGAAGCGGCCGCTGTCTACGTGGCGGCCTGCGCCGAGGACGATCAGGACGAGATGGCGGAAGCCACGGGCTGGGTCTCCCCGGAGGCGCTGTCCTTCGGCGTCAGTGAACTGGCTTGCCGGGCCGTCATCGCCCTCGCGCGGGAACGTGACGAGTCACCTCGGGACGTGGCTCGTACGCTGCTGGGGCTGCCCGCCGCTTGAGCCGTGGTCTGCCCCGGGGAAGCCGGATCGGGGTCGGGACCTCGGTGATTTTCCTGGTCACCCACCTCTCGACGATCTCTGGGACGACTGGTTAGGGTGCGCCGACAGAGGAAGCGATGGGAGGCTCGCATGGCCGGTACGGACGACGCTGTCGCCGCCGATGACGACGCGCTGTACGTGCTGACGGCGGTTCTCCTCACGCCCGCGAAGTTCCCCAGCGTGCTGGGCGACGACTATCCGGAGGCGTGTGCGGCGCTGGGCCTCGCGCCCCTTGCCGCCGGGTACGGGCTGGTACTCGGACAGGACGGCGACGGCGCGCGATGGACGGTCGTCGTCGACGACGTGTCGCTCGTGGCCGTGGCGATCGCCTCGTGGGACTGCGGCATGGAGTACGACCTGTCCCCCGACGAGCGCACGGTCGTCGCCGCACTGCCCGGCTGGCCCTTGGCCGTCGCGGTCGCGGCCCCTGGCGTGCCCGTTCCACACGATCCGGAGCCGGACCCCGAGGACGAGAACCGGATACCTCTCGCACCGCCGCGGTCGGACACCTGGGGCCCGGCTCAACGGCGCCTCGGCGCCGACGAGATAGCGCTGCAGTGGGCGGCCTGGCGGGAGCAGATCGATGACGCTGACTTCGCGCCGGAGGGCTCCCAGGAGGCGGCCCCGGCGGGCTCCGAGGAGGCACCGCTGACCGACGTCCGGCGCGTCCTGGCCGAGGCGCGTGCCTATCTCGGTACTCCTCCGCCCCTGGGCCGGGTGCGGTCCTCCTTCGCCACCGGGGATGCCCGCACACTGCGGGTCGACGGCCCCGGCTGGTCCATGGTCGCCCGGACCGACGACATCGCGTTCATACTCCTGGACGAGGAGCCCGGCGAAGTGCTGCCGGTGGGTCGCGGCCCCGAGCTTCCGGCGCTCCTGGAGGCCCTCGACAAGATGGCGGTCCGCCCCACCTGAAACGGCCGCAGGAACACGCTCGGTGGCACGACACACTGTTCGGTTCGCTCGCGGAACCGACGTCTGTCGGGCCGCGAGCGAACCGGAGCACCGAAGCCGCACAGCGACCTCAGTGGCCGAGCTCCTTGCGCGTGACTCGGCGCAGCCTGCGCCGCTGCCCGGGGTCGAGTGTCAGATAGGCCGCCGCCGGGACTCCGAGCACGATCAGCAGTGCGGCCCACCAGGGCAGCCAGATCAGCATGATGAGCCCGGCCGCCACACCTCCTGCGGCGATCTTCGCGTTCCTCGACATGTGTCGCCTCCTTCGCGGCTGGCGCCGCTCTCTGTCTGGGAAAACGGCATCGGGCTTCAGACGGTTCCTGATCGCGACCCTGAGAGACCCCTGAGTCGTCCCCCTACTGGATCCCGACTTCCGAGCCACTGGCCTTCACCCAGCGGCTCGTCGCATGTGAACTGCCCGCCGCGTCCGCGGCCTACTCGACCCGCAGGGGCTCGCCGACTTCGTACATGTGCCGCAGCACCTGACGGTAGGAGTCGACGAATCCGGCCTCCGTGTACGACATGCCCAGCGCGGCGCAGTGGGCGCGCACGACCGGCTGGGCGAGCCGCAGGTGGGGGCGGGGCATGCTGGGAAAGAGATGATGCTCGATCTGGTAGTTGAGCCCGCCGAGGAACCAGTCGGTGAGCGGGCCGCCGCGTATGTTGCGGGACGTGAGCACCTGACGGCTCAGATGGCCCCAGCGCTCGCCGTCCGGATCGGGCATTTCCATGCCCTTATGGTTGGGCGCGAACGCGAGTCCGAGGTGCAGGCCGAACAGCGCCTGATGGATGGCGGCGAAAGCGATCGCGTGGCCGAGGGGCATGGTGGCGAGCAGCAGTGTCACGTACCCCACCAGGTGGGCGACAAGAAGTGTCCCCTCCGCCACGCGTTCGCGCGGCGACTGCCGGCGCAGATCCTGGAAGCCGTAGATCTTCATGGCTATGCCTTGGAGGAGCGTCAGCGGGAAGAACAACCAGGCCTGGTTGCGGGTGAGCCAACGCCGGAAGCCCACCCGGACCTTCGCCTGCTTGCTGGTCCAGACGAGGACGTCCGCGGCGACGTCGGGGTCCTTCTCGATGTGGTTGGGGTTGGCGTGATGCCGGTTGTGCTTGTCGTTCCACCAGGCCGAGCTCATCCCGAGCAGCAGGTTGCCGTGTACGAGGCCGAGGACCCGACTGACGGACCGGTTGCCGGTGATCTGCGAATGTCCCGCGTCATGGCCGATGAAGGCGGTTCGGGCACACAGGACGGACAGGACAGGGGCGAGCAGCAGCACCCACCACGAAGCTCCGACGAAGAACATTCCGGTGCCCACGGCGACCAGCGCCAGGGCGTTGATCGCGATGGAGCGTGTGTACCAGCCGATTCGGCGGTCCAAGAGCCCCTGCTCTTTGACGGTGCGCAGGAGGGGCGCGAAATCGCTTCCGGCGGGCTGCTTGCCGACTATGGCTGGGGGCCGTTCCGCGACTGCTGCTGCGACCTGGGGCATGGATGGGTCTCCGGTATCCGTGACGGCGGGCTTGACGTGTCACAACGTACGGATCGGTCACCTGCGGCGACCATGGCGGCACCCCCCGTGTTCCATCGGGGGACAGCGCCTTCGGAGAGGGGGGTTGGCTACACCCCCTCCGCGCGAGGTGACCGGGATCACCACGCGCGGCCACTCGGAAAGCCCTGCACATGATGTACTCTCGGCCGCTCCGGTCCCAGTAGTCAAATTTGAGGAATGCGCCATCGCTGTGCACAAACTCCCTGTCGTCTCCCCCGACGAGATTTCTGAACTGTCGCGCTGTTCCGTTCTCTTCGTGCCCGCCGACCCTGCACGTGGCGGCCGGGTCGCCTTCTGGCGCCCGGATGGCACGCAGCCGCCTGCGGTCGTCGACGGCACCTTCGAGGAGCTGTCCATCGCCCTCCTGGTGGATGACGACGTCGAACTGAGTGCCGTGTCCGCGGTACTGCTGCCGGTTCGGGCCGCGTTGCCGGTCCTCACGCGCGCGCGTGCCGCATCGGGAACCCACCCGGCGGCTGCCTTCTGGGGGACGGCGGGGGTGCTCGCGCTACAGTTCGCCGCCCGCGGCCTGCTGTTGCCGGGACTATCGGCCACTGATCACGACTCCTGGCGCGCCGGCCCCTTGGGAGTACAGGATCTTCAGAGGCTGCGTGAGCTCGCCGCGGCGATGCCACCGGCCGCCCACGCCCTGCCGCTGGACGACGGCACACCGCTGCGGCTGCCCGAGCCGGAGCGACTGCTGCGACAGTTCCTCGATGCCGTGGCCGACACCCTGCCCCGCTCCCCCGCCGCCGCGCTGGCCGCGGGCGGGCCGGTCTTCGCGTCACCGGAGCCACAGCACGTGCCCGAGCAGCGGGCGTGGGCCGCGGACGTGGCGGCGGGGCACGACGCGGGAGTTCGGATCTCGCTGCGCGTGGAGATTCCCGGCCTCGTCTCGGTCACCGAGGACGGTACGCGGCTTCCCTTCCGTGCCGTTGTGCAACTGCACAGCGTCAGCGATCCCTCCCTGGTCGCGGACGCAGCCGAGGTGTGGGCAGGGGGCGGCTCGACCGCGCAGGTCTTCGGGTCGCGCTCTCGTATGGATGCCCTCCTGGCGCTGCGTCGCGCCACGCGCGCGTGGCCTCCGCTCGCCCCGCTGCTCTCGGCGACCGTGCCCGACGCGATCGAGCTCGCCGACGAGGAAGTCACCGAACTCCTCGGCGAAGGAGCCCGGATGCTCGCGGCCGCAGGCGTCGACGTGCACTGGCCGAAGGAACTGGCACGCAGTCTCACCGCGCGCGCCGTCATCGGCCCGCCGGACGACGAGCGGCACGGCGACGAGAAAATGCCGGACAAGCTGTCCTCCGACACGCCGTCGTTTCTCTCCG
Source organism: Streptomyces sp. 135 (assembly GCF_020026305.1). Classification (NCBI taxonomy): domain Bacteria; kingdom Bacillati; phylum Actinomycetota; class Actinomycetes; order Kitasatosporales; family Streptomycetaceae; genus Streptomyces; species Streptomyces sp. 135. The sequence continues at coordinate 714,081 of NZ_CP075691.1, forward strand.
CCGATGCCCTGCTCGCCTTCAACTGGCGCTTCGCGCTGGGCGACCAGCAGCTGACGCGCGACGAACTGGACCGTCTCGCCGAGTCGAACCGCCCCGTGGTGCGCCTGCGCGACCAGTGGGTGCTGATCGACCCCGAGGAGGTCCGCCGCGCCCGCGACCAGCAGGACCGCAAGGTCACCCCGATCGACGCCCTCAGCGCCGCCCTGACGGGCACCACCGAGGTCGGGGGGCGATCCGTCGAGGTAGAGCCCACGGGGTGGCTCGCCACGCTGCGTGAGCGGCTCGCTGACCCCGAGGGCATGGAGCCCGTCGGCCAGCCCGAGGCACTCGCCGCGGAGCTCCGCGACTACCAGCTGCGCGGCCTCAACTGGCTGGCGCGGATGACCTCGCTCGGCCTCGGCGGCTGCCTCGCCGACGACATGGGTCTCGGCAAGACGATCACGCTGATCTCGCTGCACCTGCACCGTCAGACGCAGAAGGACGCCGCGGGCCCCACCCTGGTGGTCTGTCCGACGTCGCTGATGGGGAACTGGCAGCGAGAGATCGAGAAGTTCGCACCCGGCACGCGCATACGACGATTCCACGGGGCCCAGCGCAATCTGGAGGACCTGGCGGACGGCGAGTTCGTGCTCACGACCTACGGCACGATGCGGCTCGACACCGAGCGGCTGACACAGACCTCCTGGGGCATGGTCGTCGCCGATGAGGCGCAGCACGTCAAGAACCCGTACTCGGCGACCGCGAAGCAGCTGCGCGCCATCGGGGCACGCGCACGCGTGGCGCTCACCGGCACCCCCGTGGAGAACAACCTGTCCGAGTTGTGGGCCATCCTCGACTGGACCACCCCCGGCCTGCTCGGCAAACTCGGTGCCTTCCGCACTCGCTACGCCAAGGCGGTGGAGGACGGCGCGGATCCCGGCGCCGCCGAGCGGCTCGGGCAGCTCGTACGTCCGTTCCTGCTGCGCCGGCGCAAGTCGGATCCCGGGATCGCGCCCGAGCTGCCGCCGAAGACGGAGACCGACCGTGCCGTCTCGCTCAGCACGGAGCAGGCGGGCCTTTACGAAGCAGTGGTCCGAGAGACCCTCGCCGAGATCTCCGGAGCCGACGGTTTCGCGCGGCGCGGGTTGATCGTCAAGCTCCTGACCGGTCTCAAGCAGATCTGCAACCACCCCGCGCAGTACCTCAAGGAGGACAAGCCCCGGATTCCGGGCCGCTCCGGAAAGCTGGAGCTGCTCGACGAGTTGCTCGACACCATCCTCGCCGAGGAGGCGAGCGTGCTGGTCTTCACGCAGTACGTGCAGATGGCACGGCTCATCGAGCGGCACTTGGCGGACCGCGGTATCCCCTCGCAGTTCCTGCACGGCGGCACACCCGTCGCGGAGCGCGAAGCGATGGTGCAGCGCTTCCAGGACGGTGAGGTGCCGGTCTTCCTGCTGTCCTTGAAGGCGGCGGGAACGGGCTTGAACCTGACCCGTGCCGAGCACGTCGTGCACTACGACCGCTGGTGGAACCCCGCCGTCGAGGCACAGGCCACCGACCGTGCGTACCGCATCGGGCAGGCGCAGCCGGTGCAGGTGCACCGGCTGATCGCCGAGGGCACGATCGAGGACCGTATCGCCGACATGCTGTTGCGCAAGCGGGAGTTGGCCGACGCCGTCCTCGGTTCGGGTGAGAGCGGTCTCACCGAGCTGACCGACGCCGAACTGTCGGACCTGGTGGAGCTGCGAGGGGGCACGCGATGAGTGACATCCATGACGAGGCGTACGGGGCCGAGGACGGCCGCAAGCACGCCGACGGGGCTACGGACGAGCGTACTTTCGAGGCACTGCCGCCTCCGCACGGGCGGAGCTTCGCGCAGACCTGGTGGGGCCAGGCCTGGCTGAAGGCGCTGGAGGACACGGCCCTGGACAACGGTCAGCTCAAGGCCGGCCGTCGGCTCGCGCGTGCGGGTGCGGTGGGGGCGGTCTCTGTGCGGCCCGGCCGGATAACCGCGGTCGTCAAGGACCGCGACGGTACCCCGCACCGCTCCGATGTGCTGTTGCAGGAGCTGAGCCCGGAGGAGTGGGACCGCTTCTTGACGATGGCCATTGAGCGGGCCGGGCACATCGCGGCGCTCCTCGACCGCGACATGCCGCCGCACCTGGTGGAGGACTCCGCGGCGGCAGGCATCGAACTCCTGCCGGGCATCGGCGATCTGGAGCCCGAGTGCGACTGTGAGGCGTGGGACCACTGCGGGCACACGACCGCGCTCTGCTACCAGGTGGCGCGGCTGCTCGACCAGGACCCCTTCGTGCTCCTGCTGATGCGGGGCCGCGGGGAGCGTGAACTCCTCGACGAGCTGCACGAGCGCAGCGTTGCGCGGGCCGAGGCACCGGAGCCCCGCGAAGGGGCCGAGGACGGCGCTCCAGAGGGCGTCAGCGCCGCGCAGGCGTACGCGGACGGTGCCATCCTGCCGCCGCTGCCCGTCCTGCCCGCGTTGCCGCCCGAGCCGGGGCTGCCGCCGACCCTCGACACGGAGGCCGAGCCCGCGCAGGGGCTCGATGTGGCCGCCGTGGAGTTCCTGGCGGCGCAGGCGGCCGCCGAGGCGCACCGTCTGTTGGCCGACGCGCTCACTCCTGGTCATGAACAGCATGCCATCGAGGAGGAATTGACCGCGAGCGAGGACGCCGTACGCCTGGCCGCCGCCGCTCCGGGGCCCGCCGTCCAGGCCCGGCTCGCGACGGCGTCGGAACGCGGCCGTGACGGTCTCGCCCTCGCCGTACAGGCCTGGCGGTACGGGGGTCAGGCCGCGCTGCGTGTACTCGAAGAGAAGTGGACGCCCAAGGGCGACCCGCTGGCACGCGCGCGTGCCGCGCTGGAAGCGGCCTGGGAAGAGGGTGAGCGCCCACAACTGCGGGCGGCCCGCAATCGGTGGACCGTCGTCGGCTCGGACGCTCAGCTGCGCCACGGGCGGGACGGCCGTTGGTGGCCCTACCGCAAGGAGCGCGGCCGCTGGACCCCGGCGGGACCGGCCGCCCATGACCCGGCGACGGCTCTGGCCATGGCGAGCGGCAGCGAGTGACAAGGGCGTTCTCGGTCTGCGGGTGACGGGCCAGGCGGTTCGCTCGACCGCGCGGACGGCGTGCGGTGTTCTTGGAGAGCATGCCCCGCTCACCGGCGTGTTCGCGCCGGACGCCCGTACGCCGGGCACACCGGCAGCGCCTTCTGCCTCTCGCAGGAGGCGCCGTCGGCGCGTCTCCTGTCGTTCATCTGGCAGCTTCTTCCTGTTCTCGGCAGCGGCGAAGTCTGGCCGCTGTGACCGAACTCGTGCCCCAGAAGGCCCCGATGTCCCCGCACGCCTCCCGCAGGCGTCGCGTCCGCCGCTCCGTAGCCATCGGCATTCCGCTCGCCGTCGTGGCCGGGCTGGCGGTGGCAGGCACCGCGACCGGCAGTCAGGCGAGCGGGAGCCACAAGCAGGCGCGTATCACCGCAGCGGCCACCCTGGGAGACATCCCTCTCGGCGTTTTCAGCAACGCCCTGCTGCCGGGGACGGTGCGCGACGACCGCGGAGTGGATCTCGGCGGCATCGGCAGTGACCTCTACCCGGCCGGCCGCAAGGGCGAGTTCTGGACGGTCACGGACCGGGGGCCCAACGGCCAGATCAAGGTGGACGGCAAGAAGCGCCGCACCTTCCCGGTCCCCGGTTTCGACCCGGCCATCGTGAAGATCCGGGTCTCCGGGGACAAGGTGAAGGTCGTCTCCGCCCTGCCTCTCACGACGTCCTCAGGGAGGCCTGTCACGGGCCTGCCCAACCAGGAGGGGCGCGATGAGGCGCCGTACTCCTATGACGCGAGAACCTCGGTCACGTACGACCCGAACGGGCTGGACACCGAGGGCATCGTGCGGGCCGCCGATGGCAGCTTCTGGCTGGTCGATGAGTACGGACCCTCCCTGATCCATGTCTCCGCGCGCGGGAAGGTACTCAAGCGCTACGTCCCGCAGGGGCTGAAGCTGCGTGACGCCGGCTATCCGGTGGTCGAGGCGCTGCCCGGCGTTCTGCTGCACCGCAAGACGAACCGCGGCTTCGAAGGGCTCGCCCAGCTTCCCGGGGGCGATCTGGTGATGGCCGTGCAGAGTCCCCTGTCCTTGCCCGACGAGGACGCGGGCGAAGCGTCGCGCACGGCGCGATTGCTGCGCTTCTCGCCGAAGAAGCAGGCGGTTACCGCCGAGTACGCCTACCGGTTCGACGCGGTGGACATCGTCGATCCCGGTGAGGACGACACCTCGGAGTTGAAGATCTCCTCCGTGGTGGCCGTCGGCCGCGACCGACTGCTCGTACAGGAGCGCACCGACAAGGCCGCCAGGCTTCAGGCCGTCACACTGAACCACCGAGCTGACATCCTCGGCAGCAAGTGGGACAGGGCCACCACACGGCCCTCCTTGGAGCAGCTCGACGACCCCACGGCCTCCGGGGTGCCCGTCCTCGCCAAGCGTCTGGTCGTCGACCTGGGCGCTGTCAACGGCGTACCCGACAAGATCGAAGGCGTCGCCGCAGTCGACGGTCGCACGCTGGCCCTCATCAATGACAACGACTTCGGGATGAGGGACGGGGCGGAAGCGTTCGACAAGAACGGGCGTCTGGTGGACAGCGGCGTCGAGACCACCGTGACGTACGTGCGGCTGCCCCGGAAGCGCTGACGCAGCGCACACGGAGGGGCCGCGGGTGCGGTTCGGCCTGCTACGGATGTGATGACTCTGACGGCCACGCGGACCGCGAACAGTACGAACAGCCCGCTGCGCCGCCCTGAGGGCCCTTCCCGGCGGCGTGGACGGCGGCCGCCCCCAGCCACCGGAGGCGGCCCGCACCCGCCGCGGAACGCTCAGCCGCGCGTGCCCAGGAGATGGTCCATGGCGAGCTGGTCGAGGCGCTCGAAGGCCATGCCGCGCGCGGCGGCCGCCTCCACGTCGAAGGCCTCGCAGGCGCTCCGGTCGGCGAGCAGTCCGCTGAGCCCGTCCTCGGCCGTGGGGAGCGCCAGTTCGTCGAGGCGCGAGGCGTTCAGCGCGTCGCGCACCTCGGGGTCGGCGCGGAAAGCGGCCGCCCGCTCCCGCAGAATCAGGTAGTTGCGCATGCAGCCGGCGGCCGATGCCCACACCCCTTCATAGTCCTCCGTGCGGGGCGGCTTGAAGTCGAAGTGCCGCGGGCCCTCGTAACCGCCCCTCTCCAGGAGGTCGACCAGCCAGAAGGCGCTGCGCAGGTCACCGGCGCCGAACCGCAGGTCCTGGTCGTACTTGATGCCGGTCTGGCCGTTGAGGTCGATGTGGAAGAGCTTGTCCGCCCACAGCGCCTGCGCGATGGAGTGCGGGAAGTTCAGCCCCGCCATCTGTTCGTGGCCCACTTCGGGATTGACGCCGAACAGCTCGGGCTTCTCCAGGCGCTCGATGAAGGCCAGGGCGTGGCCAACGGTCGGCAGCAGGATGTCGCCTCGCGGCTCGTTCGGCTTCGGCTCGATCGCGAACCGCAGGTCGTAGCCCTGGGAGGTGACGTACTCGGCGAGGAGGTCGAAGGCCTCCTTCATCCGATCGAGCGCATCGCGCACATCCTTCGCGGCACCGGATTCCGCTCCCTCCCTGCCGCCCCACGCCACGTAGGTGCGCGCGCCCAACTCCACCGCCAGGTCGATGTTGCGGATCGTCTTGCGCAGCGCGTAGCGACGTACGTCGCGGTCGTTGGCGGTGAACGCGCCGTCCTTGAAGACGGGGTGCGTGAAGAGGTTCGTGGTCGCCATCGGTACGACCAGGCCTGTCGCGTCCAGCGCCTGCCGGAACCGCTTGATGTGGCCTTCGCGCTCCGTGTCGGACGACCCGAAGGGGATCAGGTCGTCATCGTGGAAGGTCACTCCGTAGGCACCCAGTTCGGCGAGGTGACGTACCGAGTCTGCGGGGTCGAGTGCGCCTCGGGTGGCGTCGCCGAACGGGTCACGGCCCTGCCAGCCTACGGTCCACAGGCCGAAGCTGAACTTGTCCTCAGGGGTGGGCTGGTAGTTCATGTACGGCTCCCTCACCTATTTCGTCATGGCGCTTTACAAATTAGTATCCGAGGGCGCCGCTGGGAAGGTCGGGGAGGAAACTCCGGGGCACACCCGGGGAGAGCCGCAGGAACGGAGACCCTTATGTCATCAGCGCCATCAGCCCAGGGACCCCTTGTCGTGGGTGTCGACACTTCCACGCAGTCCACCAAGGCCTTGGTCGTCGACGCGGCCACCGGGCAGGTCGTGGCAAGCGGCCAGGCGCCGCATCGGGTCACCACGGGCGAGGGACGCGAGAGCGACCCCCAGGAGTGGTGGGAAGCGCTCTGCGCGGCGCTGCGGCAGTGCGGTCCTCTCGCGCGGGAGGCCTCCGCGGTGTCAGTCGGCGGTCAGCAGCACGGACTGGTCACGCTGGGCAAGGACGGCAAGCCGGTGCGGCCGGCGCTCCTGTGGAACGACGTGCGTTCCGCCCCGCAGGCCCGGAGCCTCCTGGAGAGGCTCGGAGGCCCCAAGGAGTGGGCCGATCGGGTCGGCAGTGTGCCGGGGCCCTCCTTCACCGTGACGAAGTGGGCCTGGCTCGCCGAGCACGAGCCCGACGCCGCGCGCGCGACGGCCGCCGTTCGTCTGCCCCATGACTACCTCACCGAACGCCTCACAGGACTCGGCACGACCGATCGTGGCGACGTCTCGGGGACCGGATGGTGGGCGTCGGCATCGGAGACGTACGACGAGGAGATCCTCGGTATGGTCGGCCTCGACCCGGCGCTGCTGCCCCGCGTGGCACGCCCCGGTGAAGTCGTCGGCACCGTGCGAGGCGGCGCTGAACTGCCCTTCTCCAAAGGCACGCTGGTCGCCCCGGGCACCGGCGACAACGCGGCGGCCGCCATGGGGCTCGGGCTGCGCCCCGGCACCCCGGTGCTGAGCCTGGGCACCTCGGGCACGGTGTACGCGGTCTCGAAGCGCCGCCCCGCGGATCCGACCGGCACGGTGGCGGGCTTCGCCGACGCACGAGGCGCATGGCTGCCGCTGGCGTGCACCCTCAACTGCACGCTGGCCGTCGACCGGGTGGCGACGCTGCTGCGCCTGGACCGTGAAGAAGTGGCCCCGGGCGGCACGGTCACGCTCCTGCCGTACCTGGACGGCGAGCGGACGCCGGACCTCCCCCGCGCCACCGGGATGCTGCACGGCCTGCGGCACGACACGACGCCCGGACAGTTGTTGCAGGCCGCGTACGACGGGGCCGTGCACTCTCTGCTCGGCGCTCTCGACCTCGTCCTGGACACCGACGCCGACAGGTCGTCCCCGCTGCTGCTGATCGGGGGCGGAGCGCGTGGCGCGGCCTGGCAGCACACCGTACGTCGTCTCTCCGGCCGCGCTGTCCAGGTGCCCCAGGCCCAGGAACTGGTCGCGCTCGGTGCCGCCGCGCAGGCGGCGGGCATCCTGACCGGCGAGGACCCGAGCGCCATCGCACGGCGCTGGGGCACGGCCCAGGGGCCGGTACTCGACCCGGTGGAGAGGGACGAGGCGACGCTGTCGCGGATCTCCGGGGTACTCTCCGACGCGGCGCCGCTCATGGACAGGGCGCCCCATGGGGAGTGAGGGCTGACCGAGGCATGACCGCACCGCTGCACGACAAGCGCCCAGGAACATCGGGTGCGCGGCTGCCCGACACCCAGCACGGGATGCGCCGCCGCAACCTCTCCCGGGTGATGCACGCCGTCGCCGCGCACGGCCCGCTGTCCCGTGCGGCGGTGGCCTCCAGGATCGGGCTGACACGAGCCGCCGTCTCCACCCTCGTGGACGAATTGATCCGCTCCGGGCTTCTGGACGAGCTCGGCCCCGAGCGCCCCGGACGGGTGGGCCGCCCCGGGTCCGCCCTCGCGGTCAGCGCGCGCGGCCCGGTGGGCATCGGAGCCGAGGTCGGCGTCGACCATCTCGCCGTCTGCGCGGTCGACCTGCGAGGAGAGACCCGTGCGCGTGCCGTCCGGCGGGTTGGCAACCGTGGGCGGTCGCCCGAGCCGGTCCTCCGGGAACTCGCCGCCCTGGTGCGGCGGGTCTGCGACGACGCCCGAGGGGCGGGCATGACCCCGGCAGGTCTCGCGGTGGCCGTGCCGGGCCTCGTCGCCAGGGACACCCGCACGCTCGTGCGTGCGCCCAACCTCGGCTGGCACGACCTCGACCTCGAACCGTTGCTCCTCTCCGAGCTGCCGCTGACGGTGGACAACGAGGCCAACTTCGGCGCGCTCGCCGAGCTGTGGCTCGGCGACGGCATACCGGAGGACTTCCTCCACGTCTCGGCGGAGATCGGCATCGGCGCCGCGCTCGTCGTCGACGGCCGGCTGCTGCGCGGGACACGGGGCTTCGCGGGAGAGCTGGGGCACATACCGGTGTGTGCCGAGGGGCCGCCCTGTCCCTGCGGGGGCCGTGGCTGTCTGGAGCAGTACGCGGGAGAGGTGGCGGTGCTCCGAGCGGCGGGGCTGGAGCCCGGCGAGGACCGGCTCGGACTCCTTGCCGAGCGGGCTGCCGCGGGCGACAAGGCGGTACGCCGGGCCCTGCGTGGTGCGGGCACTGCCATGGGCATCGCGCTCACCGGGGCCGTCAATCTCCTGGATCCCGAGGCCGTGGTTCTCGGCGGGGCGCTGTCCCGCCTGGCGCCCTGGCTGCTGCCGTCGCTGGAGCGGGAGTTGACGGGCCGGACCGGGGGCCGGGCCTGCGGGGTCACCGTGTCGGGGCTCGGGCCGGACGGGCCCTTGCTGGGCGCGGCGCACTCGGTGGTGCGGGCCGTGCTGGATGATCCGGTGGGAGTCGGCGCGGCGGGGTAGGCGGGTGCGGGCGACACGACGCCACGCCGAGACCGGCGAGTTCACGCGAGCCGCGTGCCGCATTGCCCGGCGGAACACCGCGGGGCCGGCGCGCCGGGCGGGCCGAAGTGAAGCCTTTTGAACCCCTCCTCTCCCCCGTTCGAGTGGCCGAGATTTCCACAATCACGCCGCCGTGCACAGATCCGAGCCGCGCCCTTCCGCCCCAACCAGGCAGCGCCGTAACGTAATTCACACGAGACGCCATCGGGCTGCGGTCCTCCCCAGTGCAGCGCGCCAGTCCAGCCATTCCCCTCCACCGAGAGGCAGGTCAGTCATGGATGGAACGAGACGTTTCCCGAGTCGGCGCCGACTGCTCCAGGGCGCGGTCGCCGCCGCCGTTCCGGCGGCGCTCGTGACCGCGAACCGCGCGACCGCCGCCCAGGCCCAGGCGGTCGACTACCCCCTGGCCGAGTGGATCCCGGCCAGCACTTCCAACTACACGGCCGCCAACCGTCCCAGCACCTATCCCATCGACTACGTGGTCATCCACGTCACCCAGGAGACCTACGCGGACACGCTCGCCATCTTCCAGGACCCGGCGAGGAAGGTCTCGTCCCACTACGTGGTGCGTTCCAGGGACGGCCACATCGCCCAGTGTGTCCGTGACCGCAACGTCGGCTGGCACGCGGGGAATTGGACCTACAACACGCGCAGCATCGGCATCGAGCACGAAGGGTGGGTCGACAAGCCGCAGTACTTCACCAACGCGATGTACGAGCAGTCCGCAGCGCTGACAGCGGCGATCTGCTCGAAGTACGGCATCCCCATGGATCGTGAGCACATCATCGGGCACCACCAGGTCCCCGGCTCGGACCATACGGATCCCGGTCCGTACTGGGACTGGTCGCGCTACATACGCCTCGTCAACTTCGCCTGAGAGACGGCTTCAACCGCAGCGGTCCAAGGCAGGGGGTTTCGCCCGTCGCGGCACGCTTGTCGGTCACCGTTCCCGGCGCGACGATGACACCACCGCACCGCCGTTCCGGGAGGCCGAGTTGACCGATCCATGGGTGGCTCTTGAGCCGGGAGCAGATCCCACCGAGCGGGTGCGGGTGCTGCGCCGGGCGCACGAGAGGTTCACCGCCGCCGGGACGGTGTCACGCCCGGTGCGTCCGGTCGTCGCCGACTCATGGCGGAGATCGGCCAGGGCCCGCGTCAGCCCGGAGGGCGTCGGGGCCGCGGTGGAGCTGGCCGACGGCGACCTGGGGGCGTACCGGGCGGAGCATCCACTGGCGCGGGTGATGCCCCTGTTCCGGGAGTTGATGGGCACCTTCGCGACAGACGGGGAGCACCTTCTCGCCGTGTGTGACGCGCAAGGCAGGCTGTTGTGGGTCGAGGGTCACGCGACGGCGCGACAGCGCGCGGGGCTGATGAACTTCGTACCGGGTGCGCGGTGGGCGGAATCCTCCGTGGGGACCAACGCCCCGGGGACGGCAGTCGCCGTGGACCGGCCCGTTCAGGTCTTCGCCACCGAGCACTTCATGCGGGGCGTACAGCCGTGGACGTGTGCGGCGGCACCGGTGCACGACCCGCGTACCGGGAGGCTCATCGGGGCGGTCGACATCACCGGCGGGGACGGGCTCGCGCACCCGCACAGCCTCGCCTTCGTCCAGGCGGTGGCGAGGGCCGCGGAGTCCCAACTCGCGTTGCTCGCGCCGCCGGCAAAGGGCGGGGAGACGGTGGAGATATCGGCGCTGGGCAGGGACGAAGCGCTGCTTGTGGTGGGCGGGCACAAGGTGCGGCTCAGTCGTAGGCACAGCGAGATCGTCGTGTTGCTCGCCCGTCACCCGGAGGGGCTGAGCGGGGACGAATTGCTGTATGCGCTGTACGAGGACGAGTCGGTGCCGCAGGTGACGTTGCGGGCGGAGTTGGCTCGGCTCAGGCGTGTGCTCGGGGCGGAGTTGCTGCGGTCGCGTCCGTATCGCCTGGCGGGGCCTGTCGAGTGCGATGTCGACATGGTCGAGCGTCGGCTGGCGGCTGGTGCGGTGGCGGGGGCAGCCGCCGCGTACGCCGGTCCGCTGTTGCCGCAGTCTCAGGCGCCCGCGCTGGTGCGACTGCGCCGTAGGCTCGCCGATCAGTTGCGGGCGGCGCTGGTCGATCGCGGCGACGCCGACCTGCTGGCGGACTGGGCGCATGCCCCCTGGGGCGAGGACGACCTGGTGGTGTGGCGGGCGCTGGCCGAGCTGCGCTCCACGCCTCCCGTTCTGGCGCGCCTGCGCGCACTCGACAGCGAGCTGGCCGTGGCCGGGCAAGGCTCCGAGCAACGGTACTGAGGCAGACTCCGGCAACCGGCCCCGGGGGAACTCCCGCAACCGTGCCCGGGGGAACTCCGACGACCGTGCTGCGGGACACATCCGTAACTGTGCCCGGGGGAACTCCCACGACCGTACTGCCGGACACATCCGCAACCGTGCCCGGGGGAACTCCCGCAACCGCACTGCGAGACACTTCCGCGACCGTGCTGCGGGGGACTCCCGCAACGTACATGCAACGTCCGTGGTCCTAGCCTCCGGGCGAGAGCTGCCCGACGGTGGGCAGTCTTCCCCGGGAGGCCAGCCAAAATGACCCGTTACGCAGCGCCCGGCACCGAGGGCGCGATCGTCGACTTCCAGTCGCGCTACGACCACTTCATCGGCGGCGAGTACGTGGCTCCCGCGCGTGGGCAGTACTTCGAGAACCCGAGCCCGATCACCGGGCAGACCTTCACGGAGATCGCCCGGGGCACCGCCGAGGACGTCGAGCGTGCCCTCGACGCGGCGCACGCGGCCGCGCCCGCCTGGGGCCGGGCGTCCGTCGCCGAGCGGGCGGACGTCCTGCGGAAGATCGCCGACCGGATGGAGGCCAACCTCGAACAGCTCGCGGTGGCCGAGAGCTGGGAGAACGGCAAGCCGATCCGCGAGACGCTGGCTGCGGACATTCCTCTCGCCATCGACCACTTCCGCTACTTCGCCGGAGTCATCCGCGCGCAGGAGGGGTCGCTGAGCGAACTCGACGAGGAGACCATCGCGTACCACTTCCATGAGCCGCTCGGCGTCGTCGCGCAGATCATCCCGTGGAACTTCCCGATCCTCATGGCGACATGGAAGCTGGCACCGGCGCTGGCCGCCGGAAACGCGGTCGTTCTGAAGCCCGCCGAGCAGACGCCTGCCTCCATCCACTACTGGATGAGCCTGGTCGCCGACCTGCTGCCGCCCGGTGTGGTCAACATCGTCAACGGTTTCGGTGTCGAGGCGGGCAAGCCGTTGGCGTCGAGTCCGCGCGTCGCGAAGGTCGCGTTCACCGGGGAGACCACCACGGGCCGGCTGATCATGCAGTACGCCTCGGAGAACATCAAGCCGGTGACGTTGGAGTTGGGCGGCAAGTCGCCGAACATCTTCTTCGACGACGTGTGGGCCGCCAACGACGACTTCCGCGACAAGGCGCTCGAAGGCTTCACGATGTTCGCGCTCAATCAGGGTGAGGTCTGCACCTGCCCCTCACGGGCACTGGTGCAGCGCGGCCACTACAGCGATTTCCTCGATGCGGCGATCGCCCGCACCGAGCAGATCAAGGCGGGGCATCCGCTCGACACCGACACCATGATCGGCGCGCAGGCCTCCAACGACCAGTTGGAGAAGATCCTGTCCTACCTGGACATCGGTCAGCAGGAGGGGGCCACGGTCCTGACAGGCGGGCAGCGCATCGAGTACGACGGGGAGTTGGCGGGCGGCTACTACGTCCAGCCGACCATCTTCGAGGGCGACAACCGCATGCGGATCTTCCAGGAGGAGATCTTCGGCCCGGTCGTCTCGGTCGCGTCGTTCAACGACTTCGACGACGCCATCAAGATCGCGAACGACACGCTGTACGGGCTGGGGGCCGGGGTCTGGACGCGGGACCTCAACACCGCGTACCGGGCGGGCCGTGCTATCCAGGCGGGCCGTGTCTGGACGAACTGCTACCACGCGTATCCGGCGCACGCGGCGTTCGGTGGTTACAAGCAGTCGGGCATCGGTCGCGAGACGCACAAGATGATGCTGGAGCACTACCAGCAGACGAAGAACCTTCTGGTGTCGTACTCGCCGCAGAAGCTCGGCTTCTTCTAGGGGCACAAAAAGGCGCCTGACCTGGGCTTTTGCTCGTCAGATGCCTTCCCTTCGACTCGCTCAGCGCGTGCCCTGCCGACCTGATCCCGAATGCCACAGACCTCGATGCCTTTAATGCCGCCTACCGGCGGGCCAAGCAGCAGCAGGCGGTGTACGTCGCGGTCGAGCGCCAGGGCCCTTGGCGGACGGCGAAGGCGGACACGCGCCGCCGTCGGCCACCCGGTCGACGACAGCGTGTACGACGCCGTCCGCAACGCGGTGATCCGGTTGATCCGCTCGCGCCAGGTCCGCCCGGACTCCTGCGCCGTCCGGTGTACTTCGTGCTGTACGACATCGACGGTGAGCAGCGGGCCCGCAAGCCGGCCACCGCCTTGCACGCCGCCCTGTACGCCGAGCTCGGTCCCTGCCCCGGGTTGTTCCCGAAACCTCTGCCTGACCTGCGGCCCCCGCCGTCTCGCCGCACTGCCCGCCCGGACGGCGGAGCGACGTTATACATAGGAGATGGCGACCTTCGTACGCATTTCACGGCGGCGGCGACAGCGGCTGGGCCTGGCATCTTCTCGAAGCCGAGCTGCGTGCGCTGGGGCATGAAACGGTGGCCCCGGACCTGCCGTCGGAGCAGCCTTCTGCGGGGTTTGCCGGTCATGCCGATGCCGTCGTCGGGCCATCGGCGGGCGGCGGGGTCTCGTGGTTGTCGGCCAGTCCTACGGCGCCTTCACCGCACCGCTGGTGGCCGACCGGCTCTCGGCCAGCCACCTGGTCCTGCTGGCCGGGATGATCCCGGCCCCCGGGGGAGCGGCCGGACGATTGGAGGGAGACGACCGGCTGCAAGCGGGCCGGGGATGCTGCGGGCCTGTCTGCCATCGAGGACCTATTCGAGAGCTTCTACCACGATGTTCCGCGCGGCCTGGCCGGACGTGCCCACGAAGTTCATCGTGTGCGAGGACGACCGCTTCTTCCCGCCCGAGTTCTTCCGTGGCCTTGCGCGAGCGCGCCTCGGCATCGTGCCCGACGAGATCGGCGGCGGTCACTGTGTCGCGCTCAGCAGGTCGAAGGAGCTGGCGGACCTGCTGGTGGGATACCGCCGCGGGAAACCGCCAACAGAGGGCGATCAGTGCATGGCACAGCGGTGTGCCAGCACGAACACGTAAAGGCACCGAACACCGCCGTGCCTGTGACCAGGGCGCCTACTCTTCCACGTCATCGGTCGTGGTCGACATATGAGATGGTGCGGACTTGGCTCGCTCGTGCGTGACCTTGCTGCCGGGCCGGCGTTGAGCTGGGATACACGTGCTGTCGCCTGTCCGTCTCGGGTTCGTGTGATGGTCCTGGTTCTCGACCCCTCCTCCCGGGCGAGGGCCGTTGTCCGTTCCACTGGTGCAATCCCAGCGCCGGTTCACCGCCAACGCCGCCCAAGAGCTGCGCACCCCCTCTGGCCATCCAGCGCACCGCGATCGAAGTCGGACCCACCGACCCCGACCCACGACGCGTCGCCCGAACCGGTGCCGACATGCTCACCGTCGTACGCCGCTCCGAGCACCTCATCGAGTCCCTGCTGCTGTCCACCAGCGATCAGAGACTGGAACACTACGCGGACGTGCCACTGCACGACGTGGTCCGGCAAGTCCTCGCCGAAGTGAAGACCGACGACCCCAGGCTCACCGCCAAGATCGAACCGGTGACCGTCCGCGGTGACAGCATTCTCCTCGCCCACTTGGTGGGCAACCTCCAGAATCCGTCTCCCGACTCCTGGAACCCTTCCAACGCCGCCAGGCCCGCAGCCACCAGACCGGCGAAGGAGTCGGCCTCGGCCTGGCCATAGTGACCTCGATCGCTCACGCTCACGCCGCAACCATGCATGTACGAGCCACCAACGTGCTCGAACCGGCAATCAAGTTCGTGCCCAACAGCCATGGTCACGAAGCTGCAGCCGGGCCCGGGCCGTCAGCCGGCTTCGTCCACTTCAAGGGACGCCAGGAGAACCCCACATCGGAACCACGATTCAGAACTGCCCCTGCCGGCCTCGCTGCTCCTCCAGGACCAGCGAGGTGGCGACAGGACCAAAGCGTTGTCCCGGTACGGGAGGGACCCAATCCCTCGCACAGGGCGACGTGGTCCATGAAGAGCAAGGCGGATGTAGGGTCCGCTACTTCGTTGGCCCTGATCCCTGCGGAAACGCGTTTTCCGGACACGGCGAGCATCGACGGTGTCTGTGGATGGTGAGCATTGATGGCGCCTCCATGGCCGAGTTGTTTACGACGAGTGAGGCATCTATGGCCTTGAGGATCCCCGGTTTCCTGACTGGGGATCTGCGGCTGTGCAGGACGGGAGCCGCGCTTCACACGTGCCGCCTTCGGAGCCCGGGGGCGGTCCGACTCATACCCGGGCGTGTGCCCAGTGGACGGTCTGAAGGGTGAAGGCGCGGGCTGCGGCGCTTTGGTAGGTGCTGTCGCGGCGCAGGAGCGTGACGGTGCGGGTAGGGAGTGCGGGGGTGAGGGGGATGGGCGTCAGGTGGGGGTGTTCGTGGGTGATTGCGTCGGGCAGGACGGTGGCGAGCCGGGTGCGCGCCACGATTTCGGTGAGGGCGCTGATGGAGTTGGCCTCCAGTGCGATGCGCGGCTGCACGTGGTGGTCGGCGAAGTGCTGGTCGATGTGCCGTCGGGTGGCGAAGTCGCCGCTGAGCAGCGCGAGATGGCGTTCGCCGAGGTCGGTGACCGGCATGGGTCCGGGTGCGCCGGTGTCGGGGTGGTGGGGGCCGACGACGAGGCTGAGGGATTCGGTGAACAGTGCGGTGGCCTCGATGCCCGGGAGGTGGTTGCCGGCGAAGGCGATGCCGAGATCGAGCCGGTCGGCGAGCAGGTCGGCTTCGATGCGGTCCTGGGTCATCTCGCGTACATCCAGGCTGATGCCGGGATGGCGGGTGTGGAAAGCGGAGATCACAGGGCCGGTGAGGTAGGCGGTGAAGGTGGGGGTGACGGCGAGGCGCAGGCGTCCGCGGGAGAGGTCCTGGACATCCAGCACCGCCCGTTCACCGGCCGCGAGGTCCCGTAGGGCGCGCTGGGCGTAGTGGGCGTAGGCGGTCCCGGCGTCGGTGAGGCGTACGGTGCGGCCGGTGCGGTCCAGCAGCTGGACGCCCAGGGCCTTCTCCAGCTGTCGGATCTGCTGCGACAACGTGGGCTGGGAGATCCGCAGCTCTTCGGCGGCGCGGGTGAAATTGGCGTGCTCGGCGACGGCGAGAAAGTAGCGCAGATGACGCAGTTCCGGCTTCATGACCCCAACTATAGATGTGACCGATAGATGTCAGTGGTAGTGAGTCTTGGACACTATAGGTGCAGGTCGTGGACAGTGAATGACGTCGGCCCCCACCGGCACACCCGATCGAAGGGAGTACGGGTCATGCGTCATCTCGCCCAGGGAATCGACCGCTTCCAGCGGGAGATCTTCCCCGCCAAGGCCGGGCTCTTCGCCCACTTGGGCACTGCCCACCAGCCCGGCACGCTGTTCATCAGCTGCTCCGACGCCCGCGTCGTCCCCGAGCTGATCACCCAGTCCGACCCCGGCGAGCTGTTCGTCATCCGCACCGCCGGTAACCTCGTCCCTGCCTACACCCCCGGCGCCGACGGTGTGGCCGCGAGCATCGAGTACGCGGTCGCCGTCCTGGGCGTGAAGGACGTCATCGTCTGTGGGCACTCCGCCTGCGGCGCCATGACCGCCCTCGCCGAGGGCCACGACCTGACCGGCGCCCCGGCCATTGCCGACTGGCTGCGCCACGCGGACGCCTCCCAGGCCCGCGCCATCGCCCCCTCGGCTGGCGAGGACAAGGTCTCAGCCCTGGTACGGCAGAACGTCGCCGCCCAGCTGACGAACCTGGCCACTCACCCCTCAGTGGCCCGCGCCATGGCCGAAGGCAGCGTGCGGCTGCACGGCTGGGTGTTCGACATCCCCACCGGCACCGTCGAGGAACTCCACGACGCGCCCCAGACCCTCGCGGCCTGACCCAGCCCCTGTTGATCTCGTCCGGGCACCTTCGCCCGGACTCCCACGTATTTGCCGCCCCTCCTCATGGGGACGGCACCCACTGGAAAGGAACCGCCTCTCATGGTGCACGCCCAGTTCGACAACAGCGCCCGTCAGCAGCTCGCGATCGCCTCGGTCGAGGCCAAGACCCGCCGTGGCCTCTCCTGGCAGCAGATCGCCGACGCAGCCGGCCTGTCAGTCGCGTACGTCACCGCCGCCGTCCTCGGCCAGCACGCCCTGCCCGAGAAGTCCGCGAAGGCCGTCGCCGCGCTCCTTGGCCTGGACGACGACGCGGTGATGCTGCTGCAGACCATTCCCACCCGCGGCTCCATCGAGGGCGGCATCCCGACCGACCCGACGATCTACCGTTTCTACGAGATGCTCCAGGTCTACGGCACCACCCTCAAGGCCCTGGTCCACGAGCAGTTCGGCGACGGCATCATCTCCGCGATCAACTTCAAGCTCGACGTGAAGAAGGTCGCCGACCCCGAGGGCGGCGAGCGCGCCGTCATCACCCTCGACGGCAAGTACCTGCCCACCAAGCCCTTCTGAGGCAACCCGCAGGACAGCACAACCCGGTGCGGGCCCGGACCACCACGTCCCCGGGCCCGCACCGGCCCCTCCCCCATTTCCTCGCGGCCCGCCGCCGACGCCGAAACGGCACGCGCGCGCCCCTTCCCCATCGGCGGACGCCCATGAACTTCGCACAGCGCACCATCGACATCGCCCGACAGAACGTCGCCGAAGGCGGTCGGCCCTTCGCGACCGTCATCGTCAAGGACGGCGAGATCCTCGCCGAGTCCCCCAATAAGGTCGCCCAGACCAACGACCCCACCGCCCACGCCGAGATCCTCGCCATCCGCGAAGCGTGCACGAAGCTGGGCACCGAGCACCTGACCGGCACCACCATCTACGTCCTCGCCCACCCCTGCCCGATGTGCCTGGGCTCGCTCTACTACTGCTCCCCGGACGAGGTCGTCTTTCTCACCACCCGCGACGCTTACGAGCCCCACTACGTGGACGACCGCAAATACTTCGGGCTCGACACCTTCTACAGCGAGTTCGCCAAGAACTGGGACGAGCGCCGCCTTCCGATGCGCTACGAGGCACGCGAGGACGCCACCGCCGTCTACAAGTTCTGGCAGCAGCGCAACGGCGGCGAGCGCCGCGTGGCCGGCACCCCCACCGCCTGACCGCGTGTCCGACGTGATCGAGAAGGCTGCCTGGATCCGGCCCACGGTCGTGGCTGTGGCTGTGGCTGCGGGTGACCAGGACCCGGCCCTGGTCACCTCCACCTGTTGGCTCCCCACCCGTTGGTTGGCATGTCCGGCGATGAGAGGATCGCCGCCTGCCCGGATCAGGGCGTTGATGAGGCGGACTGGGGGAGGCGCGCAGTGGGGCTGGGAACAGTGGTCATCACCGGGGCAGCGGGGAACATCGGCTCGGTCGTACGCCGGGCATTGCGCAGCGAGGCTGGCCGCCTCGTCTTGCTCGACCGCACTGTCCTCCAGGTCGAAGCCGCGAATGAGGTGGTCCACACCGTCGACCTTCGGGACGCGGCCTCCGTCGAGGCCGCGCTCGCGGGGGCGGACGCCGTGCTCCATCTGGGCGGCCTGCCGGACGAGGCACCGCTTGAGCAACTCCTGGACGCCAACGTGCTGGGCACCCACCATGTCCTGGAAGCGGCCCGCCGCTCGGCGATTCCGCGGGTCGTGCTGGCCAGCAGCAACCGCGTGACCGGGTTCTATCCCACGGGCCATCGCACCGGCCCGCAGGAGCCGGTGCGCCCCGACGGCCTGTACGGGGTGAGCAAGGCGGCTATCGAGGCCCTGGGGCGGCTGTACGCGGACAAGTTCGGCGTTTCCGTGATCTGCCTGCGTATCGGTAGCTTCGAGGAAGTGCCCACCGAGTCACGCCACCTGGCGACTTGGCTCAGCCCGCGCGATGCCGTCGGCTTCTGCCGCGCCGCGCTTACCGCACCTTTCTCCACTCGCTTTGCCACGGTCTACGCCGTTTCTGCCAACACCCGCCGCTTCTGGGAACTCCCCGCGGAATCCGAACTGGCCTACACACCGGTCGACAACGCCGAAAAACATGCGTCGCATATCACCGACGCCGACATCCCTGCCGGTTCCGAAGCTCCGCAAGGCGGCCCGTACGCCCTGCCCGAGTTCACGTTGAAACACCTCCAGCCCTGACTCGCCCTTGGTCCACCGCTCGGGCGTTGCAGTCAGTCTCCGAAGTGAGAAGCCAGTGCCAACGAGGGGAACTTGAGTTATCCGGTTAGGGCGAGGTTGTGAAGGCGAGCGATGCCGAGCATGGCCTGGTGAACGCCGTCACCCTGGAGACGGCAGTCGCGCAGGATCTTCCAGGTCTTCATGCCGGCGAAGGCGTGCTCGACGCGGGCGCGGCCTGCTTGTGGGACTTGTTGTGTGCGGGCTTCCAGTCCGGGAGTTCCTCGCCCTTCCTGCGCCGATGGGGCGTCACGAGGCCGGTGCCCGGGTAACCGCCGTCCGTGATCGTGGCGGTGTGCCCGACGGCGGCCTAGGCCCCGGATTCCGCCCATCCCTTGCAGTCGGCGCGGTTACCCGGCAGCAGTCGACGGACCACGACGACCAGACGGCTGTCGGCGTCGATGATGCCCTGGCGCTTGGTGCCGTCCACGATGAGCACGGTGTCCATACAGAACCGCTTGCGGGGCCGGAGCGCGAATAGGGGACCGAGATGCCCGATGATGCGGTCGGCCGCGGACCTCGAGACCCCGAACAACGGCGTGAGCTGCCGCATTGTCAGGTTCGTGCGTCAGTACCCGGCGACCAGCAGGACCCGATCCTTCAGCCGTAGTCACCAGGGTCGGCCCTTGCGGGCCGGTCCGCGCCCTCACCCCGCAACGCGGTGATCAGCTTGTCGAACTGCCGCGGCCTCAGTCCGGTGAAGGGCCTTATCCAGAACGGCTCCGACGCCGTGATCACACCAGCCACACCATGATCATCTCACCCGTGACCCGCGGTTACGGGGCAAGCCTTAGGGCGCCACCGAGGCCACCTATAAGGACGTCTGTCGGGCTGGTGGGCTGGCATCGCACGGTGTTGATGGCATAGGTGTAGCCCATGCTGATCGCGGCGTCGGTGACAGCGGCGGTGGCCAGGGCTCGGCCGCCGGAGAGGCCGAGGGCGCCTGTGAAGTCGTCCCGGTCGAAGTCGTCCCGGTGGGTCAGGGCGTAGACCCGCCGATGACGCCGCCGATGCCTGCGCCGATGCACGAGGGGCAGTTGCCGGAGGGGGCGGAGAGATTGGCGGGGTCGTTGTCGGCGTAACCGCCCGCTGGAACCATGCGCCCGGCCTCTCGCAACGAACCCACAACACACCAGGCCAACAAGCCCGCGATACACCAACAAGCCCCTCTCCGAGCGTCAGCCTGCCCGGAGTCCGTCACAGGTGCGGGGTGCGTGCCTCGATCCGGTAGTCGAAGGCGGCGCCACCGACTCCGACCGTGGTCACGCCGCCGTCGACGGTGAGGACAGCCCCGTTGACGTAGGACGCGGCGGGTGACAGCAGCCAGTCGATCGCTTCGGCGACCTCCTTGGGATCACCCGGCCGCCCGGCGGGGTTCAGCCGGTTCGCCTCCTCGTATGCCGCCTCGGCACCGCCCGCCAGCCCCGCCTCCGCCGCGAACCGTTCCATCCGCTGGTCGGCCATCTCCGTACGCACCCAGCCCGGGCACACCGTGTTGGCCCGCAGCCCCTGCGGCCCGTAGTCGACGGCCAGGGAACGGCACAGGTGGAGCAAGGCCGCCTTGGACGTCGCGTAGGCGGCGTTACCGGCGCTGTTGCGGAGCGCGGCGACCGAGGCGACCGCCACCACCGCGCCGCGGCTCTCCAGCAGATGCGGTAGCGCGGCACGGAGCAGGAGGAACGGGCCGGTGAGGTTGGTCCGTATCAGCTCTTCCCAGTCCTCGACCTCGGTGTCGCCGACCGCGCCGCCTCGCCCGATTCCGGCGTTGAGCACTATGCCGTCGAGTCTCCCGTAGGCCTTCACCGTCGTCGCGACGAGTTCGCGCACGGCCTCGGGATCCGCGACGTCGGCAGGGTGGGCCAGCGCTCCGGTCTCGGCAGCGACTTGCTGCAGCGGCTGCGGTCTTCTGCCGGCGATCACGACATCGTGTCCGGCGGCCCGCAGCAACCGGGCCGTCGCGGCACCGATGCCCGTCCCGCCGCCAGTGACGACAACAACCCGCCCACCAGTCATGGACGTTGAGCTCCTCCCCCATCGACAACGCGCGGTTCGATCATAGGCGGCACCGTCGAGTCCGGATGGCTCTCGCTCGTGTTCGAACATGTCAACGGCTGGTTGTGTCGCTGACGATGGCGCGGCGGTTGATGGTGCGGGACTGTCGTGTTCGGGGGAGCCGGCGGCTGGAAGTTGCCGTACTGGCCCTGGACCGCGACGACGGCTTGTTCGGAGGTCAGTCGGCCGCCCCGGTCGTGGGCGGTCCGGTACGCGTCCTCGTCGAGGTGGCTGCGTACGGCCGCCGTGACGCGGTCGACGCCGCCGCGTACGGCCGACGGCAGCGGCATGCCGACCGAGGTACGGGCCGCGTGCGCCGCGCCCAGCAGCAGGGCCGCGTTCTGTGGCCGGCCCGCGAGGGAGTGCGCTCCCGCCAGTCCCTCCAGCGCGAGCGCGAGCGCCCGCACGTCACCGGTGTTGCGCGCGGACTCCCAGCCCTCCAGGTGGAGGCGCAGCGCCTCGTCCGCTTCGCCGCGCTGTTCCGCCACGAAGCCCAGTTCGGTCAGAACCAGAGCGCGGCCGGGTTCGAAAAACATCGCGGTCTGCCACTCCAGCGCGTGCCGCATGTGCGCCTCGGCCCCGTCGAGCCGGCCCTCGCGGCGGGCGCCGAGCCCCAGCCCGATCTCCGCGTGGAGCTCCCCCGGCTTGAAGCTGTGCTCCGCCGGGAGGCGCAGCGCCCGCTGGTGGAATTCGCACGCCCGCTCGTGGTCGCCGGTCGGCATGGCCGTGCTGCCGAGGCCGGTCAGCCGGTCGGCGGCCTCCGGCCAGAGCCCGAGGTTCTCCGCCATCCGCAGCCCTTCCTCGTGAAAGCCGACAGCACGCTCGTAGTCACCTGCCATCTCTGCCAGCGAGGCCAGCGGCTCGATGGTCTGCAACGTGCCCATCCGTCAGCCCAGTTGGGTGAAGAGTTCGGCCCTGCGGTGGCCGTCGCTCGCCGGCCGGTCCAGGTCGCCGCGGGCATGGGCCTGGTTGGCCCGTACGCTCAGCGCCGCCGCGACGCTCCAGTCGTCGCCGAGCGCCCCGTAACCTTCCAGCGCGCGCTCGATGAGGGCCTCGCTGGTGGCCTGGTGGCCCACGCCGAAGAGGGCGAACCCGACGAACGACTGGGCCCTGGCACGCTCCCTCGGACCCGTGATGTCGTGGGAGAGTTCGCGGACGCCCTTCCCGTGCCGCAGGCGTTCCGCGTCGTCGCCGACGAGCACGGCGAACCCGGCCCGCCAGGCCCGAGCCTGAGCCCTCAGGGACGCTGTCGGCACCACACCGTCCGGCACCGCGGTCTTCTCCCCGGAGCCTTTGCGGCGAGCACCGCCGCCAGGGACCGGTCCGCCTCCCGCAGTCTGCCCCGCAGGAACCAGTACCAGGTGAGCGCGTTGGCCAGGCGGAGGCGGTCCTCGACACTGCCGTGCCGGCCGGTGTCCTCCAGTACCCGGCGGAAGTTGGCGCCGTTCTCGTCCAGGCGCCGCAGGCGGCGCCGCTGGTCGGGGCCGTGCAGCATCGGCGCGGTGTGCTCGGCCAGTTCGGTGTAGTAGCGGCGGTGGCGGCGGTGCACGACGTCGCTCTCGCCCGCCTCGTCCAGCCGGGCCAGCCCGTACTCCGCGACGGATTCCAGGAGCCGGTAGCGGGGCTCGTCACCGCCGTCCGCCCTGACGACCATCGAGCGGTCCACCAGCCGGGCCAGCAGGTCCAGGACGTCGTCACGCTCGACTCCCGGTCCGGCGCAGACGGCTTCCGCCGCTTGCAGGGTGCACCCCCGGCGTGCACCGCGAGGCGGCGCAGCACGGTGCGCTCGGACTCGCCCTGCAGGTCCCAGCTCCAGTCGATCATCGCCCGGAGGGGTGCTAGTCAATGATGCGGACCCAGATTTCCTTCGGGTCGAGCCCTTCATCGAGGAGCGGGTCGATCAGGGACTTGCGCGGAGTGACGACGGGCAGGGGACGGCGGCGGGTGAGCTCGTGGTCGGCCGGACGCGGTGCGTCGAGGGCTCGCCGAATCGTGTGTCGGGAGACGCCGTGGCGTTCAGACTCGTCCGGGAATTCTCTACGGCGAGCGTGATCAGCTTCCGCGTCGAGAACCATCCCAGCGGGTGTAGAGAGCACCTGACTGAGGCTCGCAGGGATGCGGCGCTGGAGGGACCATCCCCGCACCTGCAGGGATGGTCCCCAGATCGCCGAGCTCGAGCAACCCGCCGGATGGCTCTGCGACGACCACCGCCCGTAGCCGATTGCACGGGCTGCCCGCGGGAGCGCCCCCTGATCCCGATCGCTCCCACGACTTCCCACTATTGACCGACCCCTCCCGCCCGTGCCAGTGGCTACCAAGATCCGGACCAGTACTGGACCAGCCCCCGGGCCAAAGGCTCACAAAGCATCGTTTTCCCAGGTCAGCCTGGGAGCAGCTGTTGTACCACCAGCAGACGAAGAATCTTCTGGTGTCGTACGCGGCGAAGAAGCTCGGCTTCTTCTCTCCGGCGCGGCGGGCGCATGCGGCCGGATCCACACCGGAATACAACCAGAACGAGATTCCGGCATGCCGGAGATCGTAGGGCCGCTTGGCCAGTCCGCCCTCGCTGCTGGGCAACCCGCGCGGAAGAACCCCGCGACTTGGGCCGGATCGGGAACGGCAGCCGGGTCCACCTCCTCGTTGAACGCCGAGGCATTCCACCTATGCCCGTTCAGGGGGTTTCCGCGAAGTAACCTCTCTCCACAGCGGGGTTGAGTACTTCGCTGAATGCAGCCCTCGGAGCACATCGGCTTCCGAGAGAGCACCGAAGCGCTGACGCCGGCAGACCCGTGTGCTCGTCGAAAGGCTCGCGTATGTCCCAGGAACGGACGTTGCAACTCATCGCCACGTGTCAGAGTCTCTCTCGCATGCGTCCCGCCAGGCTTCCAGATCCGTTCCGCGCAGCACGTCGGTCATATGCGCCGATGGCACAGTCAGCCGACTGGTTGGTCGGCCCCCGCCGCCACGATCAGTCGGGCGGCGTTGGTGACTGAGGAGTCCACGAAGAACTCGGCAATCGGGACTTGCACCGTGAACACGCTCTTGAGGCGGGAAACGAGCCGCAGCGCGGCCAGAGAGTGGAAACCCAGCGCGAAGATGTCCGTCCGCAGGTCGATCGTCGGTACTTTGAGTACCTCACAGTAAATCTTCGCAATCTTGACTTCGAGCTCGCTGCCCTGCGCTTCCTCGGGGACGACACGCTCGCGGCTCTGTAGCGCGAGCAAGGCTGCTTGGTCGACCTTGCCGTGCGAGGTGAGCGGAAACCGTTCGACTACGGAGATGTGAGCCGGAACCAGGTGTGGGGGAAGCTGGGTACGAACGTACGCCGCGACTGTTGCCTCATCGGCGTACGCACCGATCAGGAACGCGATCAGCTCAAGCTCGGTCGCCGGATCAGCCTCGGTGCGCCGAGGCACGACCAGGCTCCGCGCCACGTCCGGATGGCCGTCGAGTACCGATTCGATCTCGGCGAGCTCGACCCGATGGCCGCGCAGTTTGAGCTGGCGGTCCACGCGGCCGAGGAATTCCAGGTCACCTTCGGTGGTCCAGCGGCCTTGGTCGCCGGTGCGATACATACGTGCGCCCGGCTCGGCCGCGAAGGGGTCCGCCAAGAAGCGCTCGGCGGTCTGCTCGGGCCGGTTGAGCAAGCCGTCACTGACGCCGGGGCCGGCCAGGTAGATCTCCCCTGGCACGCCGCGTCCAACCGGTGCGAGCAAAGCGTCGAGCACGTAGACGGCGGCGTGCGGCATGGGGCGTCCGATCGGCAGCGCCTCGCGGTCGAAGTCAGCACCAGGCTGGTAGGTCGTGCTGGTCACCGCCGTTTCGGTGAGCCCATAGACGTTGGTGAGCGGAATCCCGAAGTCCAACCAGCGCTGGTAGACGTCGATCGGCGCGCGTTCGCCGCCGACCAGCACTCGCCGCAAGGTTTGTGGAATGGAGACAACAGCAGGGTCGATCAGGCGCACTACTTCGATCCAGTAGGCGGTGGGGAGCTCACATATGGTGATCTCGCGCTCTCCGAGGAGGTGCAGCAGTTTCTCCGGGCTGGTCCGGCCGAGCACGCCATCGAAGAAGACGACGCAGCCACCGGCCAGCCAGGTGGGGAAGAACTCCTCGACATGTACGTCGAAGGTCATCGCGGCGAGCTGCAGCATCCTGTCTTCCGGGCCCAATTCGAATGTGTCCACCGCGGCACGAGTGAACGCAGTCAGGTTGACATGGGTGACGAGGGTGCCCTTGGGCACTCCCGTCGAGCCGGAGGTGAACGGGACGTACGCGACCTGACGGCCTGGCACAGCGATGTCCTCGAGATCTTCACCGGTCTGGGTCTCGATCGAGGAAACAACCGCCGGATCGTCGAGGGCGAGCACAGGGTGCGCCCCGGCAAAGTCCTCGGCGAGGTCCATGACCGTGAGCACCAAACGGGGCGCGGTCTCGGCGAGGACGTGGGCCTTGCGGCTGCCGGGCGCGTCCGGAGCCACAGGGACGTAGGCCCCGCCCGCCTTCAGCACGGCGAGCACGGCGGACGGCCAGGAGGAGCCTTGGGGCAAGGCGAGCGCCACTCGCTCGCCCGTGCGAAGACCTTGCTGACGCAGATGCCGCGCGAGCCGGTTGGCCTGGCTGTTGAGCTGTGCGTAACTGACCTGAGTACCGTCTTCACGCTCGATCGCCGGCGCATCCGGGCTCTGTCGGACCCGTCGCTCGAACAGCGCGTGCAGGGTAGCCGGCTCGTCCCCCGGCACGGGCCGACCGGTGAGCTCCCGATCGGGCTCGGCGCCGGTCGACGTGCGAAGCGCTCCCAGCGGGAACTCGGGATGGGACACGGCCTCGCCGAGCAGCGCCAGGTAGCTCTCGGCCATTGCCTCGATGGTGCCCGGGTCGAACAGCTCCCTGTCGTATTCGAACTGAAGACTCAGCTCCCCCAGCGCGTCCACAGCGCCGAGACCGAGACGGAGCCGGGCCCCGCCATTGGACAACTCGTACAACTCCGTCACCGCGCAGCCCGGCAGCGTGGCCTCGAACTCCGTGGACTGCTCGAAGGAGTACCCCGTCTGGAAGAGCGGGGTCTCATGCGAGGTGCGGTTGGAGTCGACCCGTTCGACAAGCTCGGTGAAAGGCACGTCTTGCGAGGAGAGCGCGTCGAAAGTGCTCAGCTGGAGTTCGCGGACCAGCGAGGCGAAGGACATGTCCGCGTCCAGCCGCAGTCGCAACGGCATGGTGTTGGCGAACAGCCCGATGAGCGTCTGGTACTCGGGCCGGACCCGGCCGGCCAGAGGCGTTCCGATCAGCAGGTCGTCCTGACGGGTGTAGCGGGCCAGCAGCACGCCCCAGACACCGCCGAGCATCGCGAACGGCGTGACCCCGAGCCGCTTGGCGCAGTCGTAGGCATCGGCCCGGAGCTGCTCTGGCACCACTGTCGTGAACTCGCCCCCCCGATACTCCCGGGACGCTCCTGCACTGTGATCGACCGGCAGCGCAAGGGTCGTCGTCGCACCGTTCAGTTCCCGAGCCCACGCGTCGAGCGCGTCGCCGTACCCGCCGTCCTCGGTGAGGCGCCGCTGTTCGGCCGCGAAGTCGCGGTACTGCAGGGTGAGGTGAGGCAGATCGGGCTCATGGCCCGCGTGCCATGCGGTGTAGAGCGCGGCGAACTCGGTCCAGAACAGACGCAGCGACCAGCCATCCGCAACGATGTGGTGCATGTTGAGGAAAAACGCGTAGGCGTCATCCTCAAGACGTAGCGCAGCAGCCCGCAGCAGCGGGCCGTGCACCAGGTCGAAGGGTTCGCGAGCGGCGGTCTCGACGAACGCACGCCACTCGTCGGGCCGGGAGCGAAAGTCGAACACAGGCAGCTCGAAGGGCTGCGGCGGATCTGTGACGAGGTACAGTTCACCGTTTTCCTCGCCCACCCGGGAGCGCAGCACCTCATGCCGGCGCACGATCTCGGTCACGCAGCGCGCCGCGAGTTCCGTGTCCAACGGGCCACGCAGTCGGATCACGACGGGTATTCCGTAAACGCTGCGGCCCGGGGCGAGTTGTTCGGCAATCCAGATCTGCTCCTGCAGGAGGGAGATCCTCTCGGTCTGTCGGTTGCCCATGGGTGCTCCGGTCGGGTGCGTGGCCTTCGGAGTGGTGGTTGACTCGGTCATCGTGATCCGCTCTTCCTGACAGTCGGCTAGTAACCGAGTTCCGGGTCGACCAGGCCGATCGGCTCGAGGCCGTTCGCCAGTCGACGAATGTTGCGCCGGACCAGGTCGACGAAGGGTCCGAGTGCGTGGTCCAGATCGCCGGCGCAGTGCGCGGTGATCACGCAGGTGGGAAGGGACCACAGCGGGTGCTCCGGAGGAAGCGGCTCGGGGTCGGTGACGTCCAGGCCGGCGCCGGCGATCCACCCGGAGATCAGCGCACGAACGAGGTCATCTGTGATGACGAGCCCGCCGCGCGCCACGTTCACCAGGCACGCGTCCCGACGCATGGACCTGAGTCTGACTGCGTCGATCAGCCCGGCCGTGTCCGCGGTCAGCGGCGCCGCGAGGAAGACCACACGGGCCTCGGGCAGCCATTCGTCGATGCGATCGGGCGTGCCGACCTCGACGCCCGCCATCGGGGCGCCGCTGCGGCACACCACCTTGGGGCGGACCCTGAACGGGCGCAGCAGTGCGAGCAGTGCCCGGGCAACCCCGCCGCCGCCCACCACAAGGACCTCGGCGTTCGTCAGCCCGATGGCGGGGCGCGGCAGCCAGGCACCGGCCCTCACGGAGGCAGTGCCCTGACGCAGCGCGGTCAGCGCGAGCATGAGGGCGTGTTCAGCCACCAGCTCGGACTGGACACCCACGGCCCGGCTCCAGCGGATCCGCCGATCCATGAGCGGCAGGTAGCTTTCGACGCCGCTGCTCGCCAGCTGAACCCAGCGCACCGACGGCGCGCGCTCCAGTGCGGCCGCCAGCACCGAGGGCTGCTCGCCGGTCCAGATCAAGCCCTGAGCTTGGCCCGGCGGAGCCAGTCGAACGCCTGAATGATGCAGCGCTGTCATGAGATCGGCGGGCGCCGGCTGCGGAAGCACTGCCACTGGCAGGTCAGGAAGCATGGTCACCAGCCACTGCCCGGCTTACCCACGGCCGTGACGTCCGCCGTCGCGCCGGCCAGCGCTGCCACTCCACGTACCGAGAACGCGTCGAAGACCTCGCGAGGACCGAGGCTGATGCCCAAGTGTTTGCGGATCCAGCTGATCAGCCGCAACATGAACAGCGAATCCCCACCCAGCTCAAGCAGGTTGTCGAGCACACCGATCTCGTCGAGTCCCAGGAGCTCCGCCGCGGCGGCGCCGATGCGCCGCTCGCTCTCACTTGCCGGCGGCACGAACTCGGTGGCCAGGTCGGGCCGGCGTTTCGGCGGCTGCGGAAGCATCGCGTGGTCGATCTTCCGATGCGTCGTCAGCGGAAACTCGTCCAGCCGGATCAGCGCTGAGGGGATCAGATGGGTCGGCAGCTCGTCGGCGAGGAAGGAACGCAGCTCACCGACGCTCACCGTGTCCCGGTCAGCGGTCACGTAGCCGATCAGACGCTGCTCACCCGACGCGTCCCGACCCGTCGTGACCAAGGCTTGACGCACCGCTGGGTGCCGGTCGAGCGCAGCCTCGATCTCGCCCGGTTCGACGCGATAACCACGCACCTTGACTTGCTGGTCGCTGCGTCCGAGGAATTGCAGCCGACCGTCGGGAAGACGGCGTACCCGATCGCCGGTGCGGTACAACCTGGCGCCCGGAATCCCCGAGTAGCGGTCGGCGACGAACTTCTCCGCGGTGACGTCGGGCCTGCCCAGGTAACCGCGTGCCAGCGAGTCACCACCGATGAGCAGCTCGCCCTCGGTATCCGCGGGAACGAGTTCGAGCCGCTCGTCGACGACGAACATGCGGGTTCCGGTGATGGCATCACCTATGGACAGCACCCCGTCCTTGGGTGTCTGTCCCGGCGGCACGCTCCAGTACGCCGCGGTCGCAGTGGTCTCGGTCGGCCCGTAGACGTGCACCAGCGGAAGGCGAAAGCGGTTCCACTGCTGGACGGCTTCGGGCATGGCGCGGTCTCCGCCCATGACGACCGTGCGCAGTGACGGGGGCAGTGCCCCGCCGGTGTCCACGAGGTGGTGGACCAGCAGGTGCCAGTGCGCGGTCTGCATCTCCAGCAGCGTGACGTCGTGCGCGGTGAGGAAGTCGAGCAGTGCCTCCACCGGGGAGAGCGCGACCCGGTCGGCCGGGAACACGCTTGTTCCGCCCTGCACGAGTGGGGGGAACAGCTCCTCGAGTGAGGCGGAGAACGCGGCGGCGGCCAGCATCAGGTAGCGATCACGCGGCCCCATGCCGAACTCGCCACTCGCGGCGGCTGCGAGATTCGCCAGGCCCAGATGGGTGATCATGACGCCTTTGGGCGCTCCGGTGGAACCTGAGGTGTAGATCACGCAGGCCAGATCGTCCGGCGCGGCTGCGGGGGCGCCCGGGCGGGG
This sequence comes from Streptomyces sp. 135, assembly GCF_020026305.1. Lineage (NCBI taxonomy): Bacteria > Bacillati > Actinomycetota > Actinomycetes > Kitasatosporales > Streptomycetaceae > Streptomyces > Streptomyces sp. 135. The sequence goes on from NZ_CP075691.1 coordinate 743,831, forward strand.
AGCCAGGCGCCCTCGGTCCGGCGCAAGCGTCGTGACGGGCAAGCTGGTCGGCCCCTCATGCGCTCCGTCCACGAGGAGAATCTTGATACCGGAGTCCGCCGCGAGGAAACTCTTGCGCTGGTCGGGGTAGTCCGGGTCGATGGGCACGTAGGCCGCTCTCGCACGCAGCACGCCGAGAATCGCGACAAGCAGGTCGACGGAGTGACGCATCATGATGCCGACGCGATCTCCGGGAAGCACTCCCGCCTCCGCCAGGCGCGCCGCCATGTGCTCCGTTTCGGCGGCGAGTTCGGCGTAGGTCAGCGCCCGCTGTGCATCCTCGGTGGCGGGGGCGTGCGGCGTCACCCTCGAGTGCTGCTCGAGCAGGCTCGGGATGAGCTTCGGCGCGTCGTTGCGCGCCGATCGGACGTCGGCGTTCACGCAGCAGGCTCCTCAGAGTTGGACGACATCGACGTCAAGGGGCCTGCGGCGGCAGCAGCCTGTTCTGCCATCAGCTTCAAAACGGGTGTGACGCCACTTCCCGGTAGCACCGGGGCGCCGAGGGCTGCGAACCCCGTCTCGAGTGCGGCCAGCGCGGTGACCAGGTCGAGCGGGTCGACGTGGCCGCAGTGACCGATCCGCACGACGTGGTCGGCCAGTTCTCCGTTGCCGGTGGTCAGCTGGACGCCTGTGTGCTCGACCACCGCATCGACGAGATTCTGCGCGTCCACTCCGGGTGGTGTGAACGCGGCCGTCACGATGCCGTTGCGCGCCACATCTGGGGTCAGCAGCCGGAGTCCGAGGCCGCGCATGCCCGCTCTGGCCATCCGGCCGAGCTCCGCATGCCGCCGTTGGCGCTGCTCCATGCCTTCGGCGAGTACCTGGTCGAGCGCCGCGGACAACTGGAGCAGCACGCCGATCGCCGGCGTCCAGGGGGTACGCGGGATGGAGTGGTTCAGGCTGTCACGCGTGATCGTCCAGTCGAAGTAGTACCGCATATGCCCGGCCTCGGCGTGCCGGCGCCAGGCGCGTTCACTGACCGAGACGAAAGAGACTCCTGGTGGCGCCATCAGCGCCTTCTGAGTCCCGCTGACCACGACGTCCAACCCCCACGCGTCGGCCCGCATTTCGCAGCCGCCGACCCCGGAGGCCGAGTCCACTATCGTCAGCACGTTGCGAGTCGCTCGCCCGAAGGCCTCAAGGTCGGTGACGACGCCTGTGGAGGTCTCGCAGTGCACGACGATCGCCGCGACGATCTGCGAGTCGGCCTCCAGACGGGCTTCGACAACGGCAGGGTCCGGCTCGCAACCCGGCGCGACGTCGAGCACGACGGTCTCGAGGCCGTAAGCGCGGCACAGCTCCACCCAGCGCCTTCCAAAGGCACCGTTGTCCACCACGAGTACCTTTTCCCCTGGGCTGAAGAGGTTTTGCACCGCGCTCTCGAACGCACCGGTGGTGCTGGACGTGAAGACCAGCACGTCCCCCGCGGTACCGAGCACATGCCTGAGCCCGTCGATGATGCGTGTGAATATGCGTGCGAAGTCCACGGTGCGCTCGTCGACCATGGGATGCGTCGCCGCCGCGATGACCGCGGGCGGCAGCGGGGTCGGACCGGGTATGGCCAATCTGTCCTTGTAGATCATCTTCCTGATTCCTTCGTGCCGCGGTGGTCCGGCTTCGTCAAAGGCTCGTCCGCAGTCAAGTACCGCTCAGCCGACCGTCGCCTCACTGCCGCTGTCCGGCACGTGCGGTTTGTTCTGCACCGGTAGCTCTGGTTGCTCAACCCTGGCCAGGGCAAGGGCGAACAGTGCCGTGCCCACCACCGCGACCACAGCACAGCCCACCAGCACCGGGCGCAGGCCGAACAGGATGCCGAGCGGGCCGGCTACGGCGAAGCCGACCGGCTGGGCGATCTCCGAGGCCATCAGATCGAAGGCGGCCACCCGGCCGAGTACCGCGCTCGGTACGGCTCGCTGCATGAGGGTCTGGAAGAACACTCCTTGCAGGCCGATCGCGCAGCCGGAGAGCACTGCGGCACCCGCCACCACCACCGTCGGCACGCCAGAACCGAGGGCCAACGCCTCGAAGACGATCAGCGGTGGCAGCCACGCTATGAAGACCACCGGTTGCTTCGGCTTGATCCGGCTGGAGGTGAACTCCGCGCAGAGCACGCCGAGGGTCATGCAGGTGCCGATGACACCCCAGGCTGCGGGACCGCCCAGATGGGTGTCAGCCACCAACGGGCCGAGGACCGCGAGGGGAGCCAGCAGGACCAGCGAGAACAACGTCCACTGCAAGGTGAGCAGCCAGAGCCAAGGGCGTTTTCGAAACTCCTGCCAGCCTTGCTTCAGCTGCGTGAGGGTCCCGCCTTCGTGATCCGGTTCGACTTCACGCCGGGCGGGGATCTTGGCGAATACGAGACAGAGGGTGATGAGAGCCATCAGCACGCTCTCCACCAGGAAAGCGGCTCCCGAACCGTACGCCGCCACGACGAATCCTGCCGACGCAGGGGCCACCGTCCAAGCCAGCGAGGAAGAAGCGCCGACCAGCGCATTGGCCTCGTCCAGGTCTTCTCTCGCAACGACGTCCGGCATGATCGCCATGCTGGCCGGACCGAACAGCGCGTCAGCGCCGCCATACACGACTGCCAGAGCGAAGAACCAGGCGAGGGTCGCAGTATCCGTGAGGAGCCCTATCGCCAAGGTCGCCGCCGCGACCAGGCGTACGATCGACGAAACGATGAGCAAAGCGGCACGCGGAAAGCGGTCCGCCGCGACGCCGGCAAACAGCGACAAGGCGAGCGAGACCGCCGCCTGAACTCCGAGGACAAGGCCGAGGTCACTCGCAGAACCAGTGGTGTGGAGGATACCGAAGCTCTCCGCGACCGGAAGGAAGCCGTTGGCCATGCTGGAGCCAAGACGGGCGGCCAATAGGCAGGTGAAGTTTCGGTTGGTCAGCAGCCTTCTGCGTTTGCTTCGGCGTCCTTTTTTGTCGGAGACCTCTACATCGCTCATTGCGTCTCTTTCCGCGCGTGCTGGTTTCAGGTCCCGGCACGAGGGCTAGGTGATGGTTTCTTCGGGTCCGGTCGGGGCAGCGGTGCCATACCGAGGAGCCCTCAAGAGGCTGTCGCCTCGACCAGGGACTTGGGCCGCATGTCCGTCCAGTTCCGTTTCACGTACTCAAGGCAGTCCTCTCGCCCGGCTTCGCCGTGCGCTACGGTCCAGCCCTTGGGCACGGTGATGGCGGCGGGCCACAACGAGTGCTGTCCCTCGGCATTGACCAGCACCAGGTACACGCCGTCCTGGTCCTCGAACGGATTCGCCACTGATTTCACTCCCCTAGGTAAGTTGTCATCATTCGTCAACGGCCGCTCAACTCGATATGCGTGCCGAATTCATGGGCAATAGCGCAATAGGGAACTTATGCAACCCGCAGCACGTCGACCGTGCTGATCGGCGCATCCGGGTCCGCGGCAAGAGCGGCCAGCATCCGCCGGTAACCGTCGGCCACGTGCTGTGCGGTCTCCGGTTCGAACATGTCGAGCTGGTACTCCAGGAACGCATCCATCCCGGTCGGCTCCCTGTCCGGGCCGAAGTTCTCCCGCAGGCTCAACGCCAAGTCGAACATGGAGCTGCCGGCGTCGAAGTCCACGGGCACGTCGGTCAATCCGTCGAACTTGAGCCCGGCGTCGGTGTTGTCCTCCAGGGTCAACATGACCTGGAAAAGCGGGTGACGGGTTCGCGAGCGGGCAGGATTGAGTTCCCTGACCAGGTGATCGAAGGGGATGTCCTGGTTGTCGTAGGCATCAAGGGCGACGGCCTGGACCCGCTTGACCAGGTCTCGCAGACTCGGGTCGCCGGAGACGTCGACGCGGAATACCAGCATATTGACGAAGTACCCGACGAGGTCGGTCAGCGCATCATCCATGCGGCCGGCCACAGGTGAGCCGATCGGAATGTCGGCGCCCGCACCGAGCTTGCTCAACAGCGCCGCAAACCCGGCCTGCAATACCATGAACATGGTCGCATTTTCGGTGCGGGCGACATCGGCCAGTGCCGTATGCAGATCGGCGTCGAGGGTGAACTCGATGGTGCCCCCGGCGAAGTCGGACATCGGGGGGCGCGGGTGATCCACCGGCAACCGCAGTTCCTGGGGAATGCCGTCGAGCACCGAACGCCAGTGCGCGAGCTGTCTCGACGCCAGGCTGTCCGGGTCCTCCTCGCGGCCCAGCAACCGCCTCTGCCAGAGTGCGTAGTCGGCGTACTGGACAGGCAGCGGCGGCATATCCGGCTCGGCACCACGGCGCCGCGCCGCGTAGGCCCGGGCGAGGTCTCGGGTGAGCGGCCCGAGCGACCAGCCATCGCTGACGATGTGGTGCATCGATAGGAGCAGCACGTGCTCCTGCGGCCCCAGTGCGAACAGCCATGCCCGAAGAGGCAGGTCGTGCACAAGGTCGAACGGGTGCTCCGAGGCCTCGTGCATCGCCTCGTACACCTCTTCCTCGGCAAGCTCCTCGTACTCCAGTCTCACCGCGTATTCCGAGATGTCCAGGACAACCTGGTGCGGCCCGCCCTCACCGTCCCGGATCACCGTGCGCAGCGATTCATGTCGCTGCACGACGTCCCGCAGTGCCTCCTCAAGGGCTGTGCGGTCCAGCTGCCCCGTCAGCCGCGAAGCGAGCTGCATGGTGTATATCGAGTTGCCCGGATTCATCTGATGGACGAACCACAGTCCGAGCTGCCCAAACGACAGGGGGATCATGACTGGTCCCCATTGACGCTTTGCCGTTGATGGCTCGGGAGGAGTGCCGGCCGGGTGATGACGGCGATCTGACCAGAGTCGATCCGCGCCGCGAGCAACGCCGCGGTAGGCGCCTGGAACAGGGCCTTGATACCGATCTCCACACCCATGACACTGCGGATCCGGCTCAGCAGACGCACCGCGTGAAGAGACCGGCCGCCGAGTTCGAAGAAGCTCTCGTCCACGCCGACCGCAGAGAGGTCCAGCACCTCGCTGATCAGCTTGCACAGTTGCTGCTCGCGCGCGGTGCCCGGGCTGCGATCGGGGACAGACGTACGGTCGTCCGGAGCAGGCAGGTTACGCCGGTCCACCTTGCCGTTCGTGGTCAACGGCAGGTTCTGCAAGCGCACCACGGCAGACGGAACCATGTAACCGGGCAACTGTGACGCGGTGTGGGCGAGGATCTCCTCGTTGGGCGCCTGGGCCACTACGTAGGCGACGACTTGCCTCAGCCCCGGCCTGTCCTCGCGCACCACGACGGCGGTCTGTTCCACATGTGGGTGCGCTGCGATCACGTTCTCGATCTCGCCGAGCTCGATCCGGAAGCCGTTCATCTTGACCTGGTCGTCCCGGCGCCCGACGAACTCAAGATTCCCGTCGCTACGCCAGCGGGCCCGATCTCCGGTGCGATACATCCGCCCACCGGCCGGCCCGAAGGGACAGGCAACGAAGCCGGCCGCAGTGAGGTCGGGTCGGTTGAGATATCCGCGGGCCAGCCCAGCGCCGCCAAGGTACAGCTCGCCCGCCACGCCCACCGGCAGCGGCCGCAGGCCCTCGTCCAGGACGAAGATCTGGGTGTCGGCGATCGGCCGGCCGATGGGTGGGGGTTCGTTCCCCTCGTTCCCCGTCAGCGGGCCGATCAGCGTTGCGCACACCGTGGCCTCGGTAGGCCCGTAAGCGTTGAACACACTGCAACGGTCCGACCAGCGTGCGGCGAGGTCGGCGGTCAGGCTTTCCCCGGCAACCACGACGGTCAGGTCCGCGGGCAGATCCTCGTCGGGGGAGAGCGAGGCGAGTACCGAGGGTGGCAGGGTTACGTGCGTCACGGTCTCTCGGACAAGCACTGCTTCGAACGAACCCCCGACGAAATCGTGAAGGCCCGGGACGAACACCGCCGTAGCGCCGCTGAGCAGGGCCATGCAGAGCTCCGAGACGGAGGCGTCGAAACTTGGACTGGCGAATTGCAGGACCCTGCTGTCGGACCGTACGCCGAATGCCTCGATCTGCGCGCCGGAGAGCCCGGCGAGGCCCTCGTGCGTGACCGTCACGCCCTTCGGTGTCCCGGTCGAACCGGAGGTGTAAATGACGTATGCCGGGTGCGCGAGGGTGAGTGGGTGCGACCGCTGCGCGTCGGAGAGGTTCGATGCGTCCGCGTCCGCGTCACACCCGGTCTGCTGTTCGTCGAGGACCAGGATCGGCGTCGTCCAGGGCTGGGCCGTGGCGCCAGCGGCATCGGTCAGCAGCAGGGCGGGGCGCGCGTCACCGACGATGTACTCGATTCGCTTGGCCGGATAGGCCGGGTCGAGCGGTAGGAACGCGGCACCCGCCTTGCTGATCGCGAGGATCGCCAGGACGAGGAGCGGGCCGCTGGGCAACGCGACCCCCACCAGCTTCTCGGGTCCCATTCCGCGGGCAATCAGGGCTCTGGCAAGCCGGTTGGCCCGCTCGTTGAGTTGTCGGTAGCTCCACCGCGATTCGCCGCAGGAGACCGCGCATGCGTCGGGGCGCCGCACGACCTGGGCCTCGAAGAGCGAGGGGAGGACGACGGGATCGTATGACGCGCCGTCTCCGCTCCGCTGCGTTGCCAGCAGAGCGTGCTCCTCCTTTGAGGCCAGTGGAATCTCGCCCAGCGGTCGGTTCGGCGAGCGGACCGCGTTGGCGAGGAAGGTGGTGTAGTGCGTCGCGATGCGGCGGATCGTCTCCGGCGCGAACAGGTCGGTCGCGTACTCGATTTCCGCTTCGAGTCGGCCGTCCCGTTCAACGACCTCGATACTCAGGTCAAGTTTGCTGACGGTGCGCGGTGGCGGCGCGGCGCCCTCGATCGTCAGTCCCGCGACGTGTGTGGACTCCTCGAGCGCCTCGTCGTAGATGAACGCCGTCTGGAACAGCGGGTTGCGGCTCGGGTCGCGTGGTGGACGAAGTCGCTCGACGACCTTCTCGATCGGCGCTTCCTGATGGACGAGACCTTCGATGGAAGCCTGGCGTGTCTGGTTGACCAGGCCAAGGAAGGTCTGATCTCGCTCCGGGCGTATCCGGAGGGCCAGGACATTGACGAACATGCCGATCATTTCCTCGGTGCCCGGTTCGGTCCGACCGACCATGGGGGTGCCCACCAGCAGGTCCTCTTGGCCTGCGTAGCGGCCGAGAACGGCAGCCCAGCCGGCGAGCATGACCACGTAGGGGGTGACGCTCCAGCGGCGGGCCGCCTCCGCGACTTCGACTCCCAGCGAAGCCGGCAACGTGAAGGAGTGGCTGGCGCCATGGAAGCTCATGCGTGAGGGACGCTGGTAATCGGTGGGCAGTTCGAGTGTGAAGGACGCGTCCCTGAGCTGGGTACACCAGTGCTCGACCTGATCGTCCAACAGGCCCTCGTCGAGCGAGCGCCGTTGCGCAACGGCGTACTGCCCGTAGGCGAAAGGCAGCACGGGAAGCTCGGGTGTGCGGCCCTCGGCTTCCGCGGCAAGAAGTTCGACAAGCTCCTGGACCAACACGCCGGCCGAGACTCCGTCGAAGATCAGGTGATGTATGTCCACCAGCAGGCGGTGATCCGCAGGACCAAGGCGGTACAAGCCGAACCGCACGAGCGGCCCCTGCAAAAGGTCGAACGGAGCTGCCGTCGCGGCGCTCACCCGCTCACTCATCTCCTGCTCCGAGGCCACATCCTGTGGGTCGAGTCTTACGGGGCGTGCGGGGGCGACGACGAACCGGGGCGCGCCAGACGCGATGGATACCACCGAGTGCAGCACTTCGTGCCGTTGAACGATATGGGTCAGAGCCACCTCAAGCAGCCCGGGGTCCAGCTCGCCGCGCAAGGCGAACACAACCGGGGTCCCGTAGTGCGAGCCCGCATCGGCGAGCTGCTCGGAGACCCAGATCCGCTCCTGTGCCAGGGAAAGGGGGAAATCCCGGTCGACACCGCGGTCCTGGCTGTCTTTCGGTTGCATCGCAGAGTCCTGAGTAGTCGACACTGACGTCTCCCAGTCGTTTCCGGGTAGGGTCCGTCCGGCCGTGAAGGCCGAGGAACTATAGGTCGTCAATGGATCACTCGCGCGTCGTGGCTGATTCTGCGATCGCGCGACTTCCGCAGGTCGCGCGCCACGTTCAGCCTCTTGAGCCAGCGGTCCGTGCCGTCGAAGCGGGCAGTGAATGGCACCCTGCCGTGCACGATCTTGTAGTTGTCCAGGAAGAGCAGTTCACCCGGTTCGAGCACGTAGTCCCGTATGTTGCGATCGACCTCCGCGACGATGGCCTTCATTGCGCGGGCGCTGTCCGGGACGGCGTATGCGTCCTCCATGAAGAATGGATCGATGCGTAGATAGGGTGCTTCGCGGTCGCCGAAGAGAATTGCGACTCGGTCGGGCTTGCTGTCCTTGGACATGATCCATTCATAGCTGCGCGAGAGCAGCTCGCGTTCGCGCGTCGACATCTGCCGGTTTTCCTCGTCGTGGTGCGGCAGATGCGAGCGGTCGGGCTTGATCGGGTACCGGTCCTGACAGAGCAGGTCCCTGATCTCATCGGTGAGCTCGAGGTCGTCGACCGAGGCGAAGGTCGTTGCCACCCGGTCGTGGTTGCGTAGACAGGCAAGGCCGAGGTAATCGGCCCGCAGCGGGTGGAAGGCATCCTCGGTGTGCCAGGTCAGCAGTTCTTCGCTGCCCGAGCCGAGCTGCTCATTTTCGTGACCCTTGATCGGAAAGATGTCGTGCATGATCCGGCCGTCCTGCTGCGTCGCCCAGGCGATGGGGTCGCCCAGCAGGGATGCGCAGAGCATGAAGTACACCTCCGCGGGGAGCGTGGACGCCCGGCCGACATGGGTACGCCAGTGCTCGGGGGTGGGCCCGATGGCAACGTCGTCAATCCGGAAGCCGCGGATGGACAGCACGCCGCCGGAAGCCTCCAGGCGGAACGCGTTCAACTCAGCCCGCAGCCGCTGCGGCAGCTCGTGTGCGTACACCGCGCACTGCCGGACGAACTCCGGGTCACTGACCGAGTGGAACTTCGCCGTGAGTGAAGCGAGTAATTCGTTGACTGTCTTCAGCTCAATGTCCGAGAGTTCAATGCTCTGCATGTTCGTCAGGGTTCCTTTCCGCCTCACGATTGGAGACTCGCGGCGAACTCAGCGCCCAAAATGTCCAGGCCTTTGCTCAGTTGGCTGCGATCGCCGCCGAAACCGAGCCGGACGCGGCACGGGTGGTCGAATGCCCGGCCGGGGACGAGCAGTATGTTGCTGGTCTCTCCCAGCCGACGGCAAAGCTCGGTCGTGTCCCGCCAGGGGCGCAGTTGCGGGAACGCCGTCACTCCGCCGAGGGGCAGCGGGAGGTCGACACGACCCTCGTGCCGCGCGGCCCAGTCGGCCAACAGGCGTCGGTTGGCCTTTGCGTTCTTCAGCCTGGGAGCGAGGAAGACGTCTGCACGCTGTACGACGCGCAGCGCTATGTACTCGAGAAGCGGAGAGAGGCTGAGGGTGATGCGGTCGCGCAGGTTGGTCATCGCCCGCAGAAGCTCCGGGTCGGCCATGCACCATCCGAAACGCATGCCGGGTAGACCAAAAGCTTTTGAAAAGGTTCCGATCGACACAGTGCGCGGATAGGACAGTCCGGGGTCCGGCAGCGGTGCGTCATCGTAGACCAGGTCCGTGAAAGCGCCGTCCCACAGGAGATGGGCGCCGACACTGTCAGCAATCTCAAGCAGGCGACGGAAACCAGCAAGGTCGAGTGTCGCGCCGGTCGGGTTGTGCGGAAAGTTGACCACAATAACCTTTGTGCGCGCAGTGACGAGCCTCGCGAGTTCCTCCACGTCAGGCCGGAATTTGTCCTCCTCGCGCAGCCGCCAGCGCAGAACTTCGCACCCCATGGACTCTGCGACGGATACGTGCGAGTGGTAGGCCGGGTGCAGGGCTACGACTTGGTCACCTGGCTCAAGGAGGGTCTGGAGCGCGACGTAGATAGCCTCGCTGCCGCCATGCGTAAGCATCACCCTGTGCGCGTCACCGTCCCCCCAGCGCGAGGCGATGGCCTCGCGCAGGTCGTCCCGGCCCAGGCACGGACTGTCCCGGAAAACGATCTCGTCCAAATCACGGGACTCGATGCCGGCGAGTTGTCGCACCTGGCCGAGCGAGTAGTCAAGAACCCCACTCGACCCGATGTCTATCGCAGCGTCATGATAGTGGTCGCGCATCCAGTCTTCGAGCAATGCCCCATCAAAATTCATTGTTCTCCAGAACCTTGTCCGCACGACCCGAGAACCGCGACCCCATACAGAGATCACAAGAGGAAAGTAGATTCAGTTCGGCACAGATGTTGATCTCGCGTTTCTGGTCCAATGACTGTGATTCCTCAAACTCCCGGATCGAGGGTGTGAGCTCTTCTGTGGAGCAATGTATGTCCCCTCCGATAGGGGCAGTTGACAGATATTGCCCGCTACGGGATCTGCGTTGCTGCCCATGCGTCGATGAGTCGGGTGCCCCACCACATGCGCGGTGGCCGTGCCGTCCTTGCGGTCCCCGGGCGCTGCGGGGCGTCGCGCGCCGGCACGAATCGCCGCGCGCGGTGTCCCAAGACGGTGCGGTCAAGCCGCATCCGGTCGTTTGGACCTGCCGGAACGCGCGATGGTGCTGCAGTACCGGGAGCCGGCCGGAACAGAGCTGCGGAAGGCGATGTGCGAAGCGTCCGCGCGTCCGTTCGCCCTGACCGGCGAACTGCCCTTCCGGGCCTGGTCGCGCCGGCTGCTTTGGAGTACTTGGTGCACCGCGCTGGACGGCATGCCCGAGGGCCCCGGTCCAGCCGCTCCGTGCGAGACCGAGGGACGCTGACGCTCGTCCAGATGCGGCAACGACACCTGGAACTTCGCAGCCAGGACGGCCTCGATCCCCGCCGGTCTCCCCGTACCAGAACAACGAGTCCCACAGCTGGAAGCCACGACTCATTTCCCGGCAAGCCCTTGGCGACCAAACCCCACCGAAGGAGCGAGGCATATTCGAAGACCCAGAATAGGCTGTTGTCGATCGTTGCCCGATACTCGATCAATATTGCTGTGTCATCTGCCGTCATCGATTCGGCTGTTAAGGTCACGGAGCGCGATGCCGAGCAAACTCCGTGACAGTGAAGGTGATTTCCTTGGTGGACATGCGAGCAGGGTTCGACTACGACAGCCATGACCCGGCGATAGCGGTGGATCCGTTTCCGACATATGCGAAACTCCGCGAAACCTGCCCGGTTCAGTGGAGCCGCGCCTGGGACGGCTATTGGGTCGCGACCGGCCACCGTGAGGTCTCCTCGGCGGCCCGCGATGCCCTGACCTTCCAGACCGCGCGGGACAGGGCGGACGGTACGGTGCAGGGGGTGACCATTCCCTCACTCGGGCAGAGCAACCGGATGATACCGCTGGAACTCGACTCGCCGGAGTGCCTGAAGTACCGCAAACTGATCTCCGTGTTCTATTCCCCGAAGCGGGTCGCCGCGCGCGCCGACGAAGTCCGGCAGTTGGCGGCGGCTTGTATCGACGAGGTGATCGAGCGCGGCGAGTGTGACATCGTTCCGGCGTTGACCGAGAAGCTGCCCAGCATTTTGACCATGCGGGACCTCGGACTGCCGGAGGAGCGGTGGTTCGATATCGACTCCCTGCTCTACCGGGCGCTTTTCGCCGCTCCGCACGATCCGTCGACAGCCCGCGAATGCGCGCAACTGATCTGCCTGGAGCTGGTGGAAGCACTCGACGCGCAACGGGACGGCGACAAGCGGGGGTTGCTCGGGCACCTGGCGACCCGTGAGGTCCACGGAGCACCGGTACCGGACGATGACATCGTCTCGATGATGTATTTGCTGCTGCTCGGCATCCATCCGACGTCAAGCCTGACCGCTATCGCGCTCCGTACCCTCGCCCAGCAACCCGAGCTGCGGTCCCGGCTGATGTCCGACCGCTCGATGATCCGCACCGCCGTGGACGAGTTCCTGCGGTGGGTCTCGCCCGTTCAAAGCACGGGCCGGATCGCCGCCGAGGACGTCGAACTCGGCGGGCAGCGCATCACCAGGGGCGAGCAGGTGCTGCTCGGGTGGGCCGCGGCGAACCGCGACGATTCCGTCTTCCCGCACCCGGATCGGATCGACCTGAACCGCGACGCCGGCCGCCACCTCGCTTTCGGTGCCGGCCAGCACTATTGCGTGGGCGCGGCCATGGTGCGAGAGATGTTCACGGCGATGCTGGAGGAGGTGTTCGACCGGATGCCGGACTACACCGTCGCCGATGACGCGGCGATCGAATGGTTTCCGGATCTGACCCCCGTATACGGGATCAAGGCTCTGCCGATACGGTTCACGCCCGGCCGATAGGCCGTGCACGGTTCAGCCTTTCAGGATCTGCGGCGGCCGGGGCGCCACCCCGGCCGTCTCCACCAGGTGCCGCAGCAACTGACCGCGGCGCTGTCGACTTGCTGTCCAGGCGACGATGGCCTCACGCGTACGGATCGCACGCTCCTGATGCGCTGCTCGGTCGCCCCCGGCCTTTCTCGCCCTGCCTGCGCGTCGAACCGTGGACCACGGGCCCACCGAAGGTTCGGTATGGCACCAAGCCCTTCCGGCCGTGCCGGGGCTGTACTGCGGGACGCGGAGCCGGGGACGGGGGATGCCCCCCCGTCCCCGCGTCCCGGGCGGCACGTCAGTGGTTGACGTGGCCGCCGTGCATGGGGCGCCCCGCTGTCATCAGGTTCTTCAGGTCCCGGGCGTACTTGGCGACGAGGTCGCGCGTGACGCTCGGGATGTCCCCGTGCCCGGCGATCGCGCCGGCCCGGGCGGCGGCGCGGAACCGGTCGGATGGGATGACGGATCCGGGTACCGGGTCCTCGGGCTCCTTGTAGCCCTGCAGGATGGGCAGCGCCGCGTACTGCCGCTGTGGCTGGGGCAGGGCGCGCATGGCCGCCTCGAACCGCAGGTACCACTCGGCGTAGTCGTCCACCCGCTCGATGGCATGGCCGTCTTGGGCGAGCCAGTCGACGATGGCGTCGAGGGAGACGCCGTCGTCGTTGGGGTTCACGAGGTTGAACGTCCGGTATCCGGACGAGAGTTCAGAGGTGCCGCGGCCCCCCAGCGCCACCACGGCGGCGGCGGTGAAGTCGACCGGCAGGCCGTCGTAGTGGGCGCGTTCGCCGTCCGCACGGTAGAAGCTGCGCGGCGCGATCCCGGTGGCGAGCACGCTGAACAGGAGGCGGCTGAACACATCGTCGACGTTGAGCTGTCCGCCGTACCGGCTGTGCGCGAGGATCATGCTGGACCGGATGGTCGTGACCGGCAGTCCGCACAGGTCGTGCGCCTCCCTCAGCAGCACTTCGCCAGCCCATTTACTGGTCGCGTACCCGTTGGCGTAGCCGTCGTCGACGTTCAGGGCCGATATGGCGACGCGGACGTCGGTGTCCTCGTCGAGGGCCGGCCGGCAGGAGTCGGCGACCGCGACGCTGGAGATGTAGGTGATCGGCTTCGCCCGGCGGGTGAGGGCCAGCCGGACGAGTTCGGCGGTGCCGACGACGTTGGCGTCGAAGAGGTGCGGGTACGGCAGGAGGTGGTTCACCAGCGCACCGGCGTGGACGATCAGGTCGACCTCGTCGGCCAGCCGGTCCCAGGCCGCCTCGTCCAGGCCGAGCCGCGGTTCCGCCATGTCACCCGCCACGACCTCCAGCTGGACCGCGGCCAGTTCCTCGTACGTCCGCACCAGCTCCGCGTCGCCGCTGTCGAAGGCCGCGTCCAGCCGCTGCCGGGCCGCGGTGGCGTCCTTGCCGCGCACCAGGGCGATCAGCCGACCGCCGGCCGGCGCCAGGGTGCGCAGCCATTCCAGGGCGAGGAAGCGGCCGAGGTAGCCGTTCGCGCCGGTCAGCAGCACGGTGCGCGGCTCCCGCTCGGCGCGGGGCAGCGCGGGGGCGTCGGCGAGGAGGTGTGCGTCGAGGAACTTGTCGAGGGTGAGGTCCTTCGCGTGGACCTCGGTCACGCCCTCGCCGTGCACCGAGGCGAAGGTGGGCCGCCACACGGCCGTACCTCGGCGAGCAGGGCGCCCGGCGCCCTCACCGCCTTCCTTGATCTCCACGATGCGGACCGTCATCTCCTTGAGCGTGACCGGTTCCAGGAACAGCTCGATCGGTACGTCGATCTCCAGCTCGTCACGGAGCCATCCGGCCAGATGCACGGACGTCAGCGAGTCGCCGCCCGCCTCGAGGTACGTCTTCTCCAGACCGGCGGACCCGTCGAGACCCAGCGCCTCGATCACCAACTCGGCGACGCCAGCCTCCAGTGCGCTGTCCAGCGCGGGCGCCGCACTCTCGACCGCCGGCGCCTGAGCAGCCGGGCCGCGCAGCGTCAGGGCGCCGTAGCTCTCGCCCGCGAACGGATACGACGGGAGCCGTACCCGGCGCACCTCGCCGTCGAGCGTCGGCCAGGTCACCTCCTCGCCGCGCAGCCACGCCTCCCCCGACGGGTCCCGCACCGGATCCGGGTGACCCTCGGCCAGTGCCATGAGCTTGTCCGACGCCTCCTGCGCGTCGGCGGCGACCACGTAGGCACGCACGGGCATCCCGACCCGGCCGGTGCGCAGCGTGTGCGCGACATCGGCGAGGGCGGGGGCGTCGGCCTCGCGCAGACGTGCCGCCAACCGTGATGTCACGAGAGCGAGTTGATGCTCGGTGCGGGCCGACAACGGCAGGACCGTCGGGCGGGCGTCGGCCTTCGCGCGCGGCTCGCGTGCCGGTGCCTCCTCCACCACCACGTGCACGTTCGTGCCGCCCATGCCGACCGACGTCACGCCGGCCAGCCGGGGCAGGTCGGGCCTGCACGGCCAGTGACGGGTCTCGGTCACCAGCCGCAGCGGCGAGTCCCGCAGGGCGGCCATCGGGCGCGTGACGTTCACCGTCGGGACCAGGGTGGCGTGCTCCAGCATCAGGACCGTCTTGATCAGCGCCGCCACACCGGCCGCCGCGTCGGCGTGCCCGATGTTCGACTTCACCGAACCGAGCGCGATGCCTACGCCGCCGTCGAGGCCGGCTCGGGCGGTGAACGCCGCGCTCGCCGCCGCCAGTTCGATCCGGTCACCCAGCTCGGTCCCGGTCCCGTGCGCCTCCACGTACTGCGCCGCCGACGGCTCCAGCCCCGCCGCCGTCCACGCCTCGGTGATCGCTGCCGTCTGCCGGTCCACGCCCGGAGCGGTGAAGCCGACCTTGCCTGCCCCGTCGTTGGTGACGGCCGTGCCCCGGATCACAGCGCGCACCGGGTCGCCGTCGGCGAGCGCGTCCTCCAGCCGCCGCAGCACCAGCACGCCCACCCCGCTGCCCGGCACCGTGCCGGCCGCCTTTTCGTCGAAGGGGCGACAGCGGCCGTCGGGGGAGGAGGTCCCGCCCTGGTAGTAGACGTAGCCCTCCTTGCGCGGGGCGCCGATGGCGACGCCGCCCGCGAGCGCGGTGTCGCACTCGCCGAGCAGCAGGGCCTGGACGGCAACATGGACCGCCGTCAGCGAGGACGAGCAGGCCGTCTGGACCATCATGCTCGGCCCGTCCAGGCCCAGCCGGTAGGAGATCCAGGGCGCCAGGAACTCGCGGTCGGTGAGGAGGCGCACCTGGATCGCGCCGATCGACGCGGCGAGCGCCGGGTCCGCCTCGGCGGCCAGCGCGTGCTCCGTCGAGCTGCCGCCCATGTAGACGCCGGTGCGGGACGGTGCGTTCAGCGGGGCGTACCCGGCGTCCTCCAGCGCCGACCAGGCGGTCTCCAGGAGCACCCGGTGCTGCGGGTCCAGGGCGGCCGCCTCGGTGCGATTGAAGCCGAAGAGCTCGGCCTCGAAGCGGTCCGCGTCAGCGAGATGCCCCTGTACCGGGACGAATGCGGGATTGCGCAGCTCGGCCGGGTCCACCCCGTCGGCGAGCAGTTCCTTCTCGGTGAACTCGGACAGCGAGCAGACGCCGTCGCGCAGATTGGCCCAGTAGGCGTCGAGGTCGGGGGCGCCGGGGAAGCGTCCGCTCATCCCCACGACGGCCACCGCTTGCTCAAGGTCCTGCTGTG
This sequence comes from Streptomyces sp. 135, assembly GCF_020026305.1. Lineage (NCBI taxonomy): Bacteria > Bacillati > Actinomycetota > Actinomycetes > Kitasatosporales > Streptomycetaceae > Streptomyces > Streptomyces sp. 135. The sequence continues at coordinate 759,853 of NZ_CP075691.1, forward strand.
CGGCTTCCTCGGTCGTCATCGCGTCGTGCCCTTCTTGGAACGGAGCTTGTGCAGGGCGGCCTGGCGGTTGCTGCCGCGCCGGGCCGCCTCCTGCTCGGCCGTCTGGTCGAGATGGGCAGCCACGGCGGCCACCGTCGGGTGCCGGAACAGGTCGGTCAGGGTGATGAGGTCCTGGTACTCCGGGTGTTTCTGGGGCGCCGCGAGGACGGCCGGCAGCCGTACCGCATTGCCGCCCGAGTCGAAGAAGTCGTCGTGGACGCCGAGCCGGTCCAGGGTCAGCACCTGCTGCCGCACCCGGCCCGTGCGCCGCTCGGCCGCGCTGTTCGGGGCGGAATACGACCGCCTCAGTTCGGGACGCGAGGAAGGGGGATCGGACAGCGCAATATCGTCCACGTCATTCGTCGTCATGGGCATGCGGTCGAGGACAACGATGGCCGGCGGTATCAAATGCGCGGGCACGGAATCAGAAGCCGTTCGAACGCCTTCCTGCGTCACATCAGCCCCCGGAGCCCTTTCCTCGCACCCCACTACGGATTTTCCCATGTCAGGGTTACATCCCTATTCTCCCTATTGGCCTGCACGAGACGATTCCTTCCGGCTGGTTGTCTTGACGTTGAGAGGTTTCCGGGTCACCGGGCCGATCCGCCTGGATGTGGGAGGCGGACCCCGATGGACGGCACCGCCAGGCACGAGGTCGCGCCGCAACCAGGGCAACTTCACCGTCACTGCCGTTCCCCTGCCTCCAAACGCTGGCGCCGTGCTCGCAGTGTGCGAGAGCGCCTGGCCGATGCCGCTCGCCCGGCCACAGCCGAACCATCGTCCGAGGGCACGCCGTCACGGATCAGCGTCGCCTGCGCCGCCACCGTGGTGTGCGAGAACAGAGCGACAACCGAGAGCCGAACTCCTGTATGTCGCTCAAGGGCGTTCTGAAGCTCAAAGAGCTTGATCGAGTGGCCGCCCAGATCGAAGAAATTCACCTCGATCGGAACGTTTTTCCGCTGCAGCACCTCGGCCCACGCGGCAGACACCCGTCCAGTGGTGTCGTCGGTGGGGGCGGCGGCTGCATCCTCTGTCTGGGAGTCCGCATAGGTTTCTGCCAGATCACTAAGGCGTTTTCGGTCGATTTTGCCGTTGGCAGTCACAGGAAACCTATCGAGCACATGAATCCAGTTCGGAACCATGGCTTGCGGCAGTCTGCGGGCCACATGCTCGCGGACTGGTTCTGGAGAAATGTCAGGAGGCGAAAGGACGAACCCGACAAGCTGGGTCCGCTCCGCGTTCGTCACCACGACGGCGTCGCTGACCCCTGGTGCAGTACGCAGATGAGCCTCGACTGCGCCGAGCTCTATCCGATGGCCACGGATCTTGACTTGTTGATCGCGGCGTCCGAGGAATTGCAACTCACCATCGTCGTTCCACAGGGCGAGGTCGCCCGTGCGGTACATCTTGGCGCCCTCGACGTCGGTGAAAGGGTCGCCGATGAAAGCCTGGGCAGTCGCTCCAGGGCGGCCGAAGTATCCCCGCGCCACAGCTGGGCCGCCGATGAACAACTCGCCGCTCACACCGCGCGGGACCGGCTCCAGATCCTCATTCAGCAGGTATAGGCGGACACCAGGCACCGGCCCGCCGATCGATATCGGTCCAGGGGCCTCATAGCGGCGGAAGCTGGCCCATACGGTGGCCTCGGTCGGGCCGTACTCATTGACCAGGGCAGCCGTGCGGCCGAGCAAGGCGAAATGGCGTTCCACCAATGCCTCGGCCGGCGACTCGCCGGCCACGATCACCGTATCCAGCGTATCCAGCCGCGTGCCCTGCCGTGCCGCCGCGTCCAGCAGTGCGCTGTAGAGGAGCGGTACACAGAGCAGCCGGGTCACCTGCCGACGTTCCACCAGGCGTGCCAGCCGCTCAGGATCGCGGATTTCATCCGATGCCGCTACGACCAGGCATCCCCCCGCGGTCAAGGTCCCCCACACCCCGGCGACCGAGGAATCGAAGGCCAAGGGGGACACAAGCAGGAAGACTGGAGCGCCGGGATACACGGCGCGGCGTGCCCAAGTGGAAGCGGACAGCTGACCGTGCTCGACCAGGACGCCTTTGGGCTCGCCAGTGCTGCCCGAGGTGTAGATGATGTAAGCGGCGTCATCGGGTGTCACCGTGACTGCCGCCGCCGTGGTCTCTTCTCCTTCTTGGGCGTCCTCCGCTCGAATGACCGGGCAGGTGAGCGTGGGCAGTCGGGCAGACATGCCGTCTGCGACGATCACGGCAGACACGCCCGCGTCAGCGAACACATCAGCGATCCGCTGATCGGGGTGGGCCGGGTCTGCCGGGACGTACGCGGCACCGGCGTACAGGGTTCCGAGCACGGCGGCAATCATCGCGTTCGAAGGTTCGATGAGCACACCGATTCGCTCGCCTCTGCCCACACCTGCCGCACGGACGGACGCTGCGATGCGATTGGCCCAGGCGTCGAGCTCGCCGTAGCTCAGCTCGGCGTCCCTGCTCCGAACGGCGATCCTCAGCGGATCACTGCCGGCTATCCGGGCCACGACTGCATGGACTGGGCTGAGCTCCTCGTGTGGAGCGTTCGACACAGAACTCTGTTCTGGCAAGGTCATCAAAATTCCCACACTAATTCTCGGCTGATGCTGCTCGGTTCATGGCGTGCCAACAGGCCAAGGACGACGAAGAAGTCGGAGTCGTCACGGAGATCGGTGTGCCCAAGCAGTTCAGTCCACAACCCGGCTAGCGTTGCCAACGGACCAGGCACTACCGGTATCAACTCCCGAAAACAGACTGCATTCCTACGGACAGGAGTGGCGGGGCGAACATGAGCAGTACACACTCATCGGACGGTCACTGAACTCTGCTCAGACCGGAGAGCATTCAATCTGGCATCCGTTCACCCCAGCGTCAATGCCGCAAGAAGGGCCGGCGAGAAGGCGCGCAACATGTGTCCAGAGGAGCGCAATAACTGTCAGCCGTGCTTTGCTGGCGACTCTTGACGACAGCTCGCGGACATTGCTAGCCTGTATCAATATTCTATTACCGGTACAGTGCTCAACTCCTGTACGTTACTCAAAATCCGGCGGGCCGCTTGATCAGGCCGTTCCAGCGAGCTGGAACAGAATCGGAGTTCGGTTTTTCGGGTACTCTATGCGCTCGTGGCGACCTGACTCTTGTCTACGACGATAGGTCGACTTCTGCCGGGCCTACTTCTGTCGATCTACTCCCCCACCAAGAAGCCTCGGGTTTTCGACTTCTTCTTCGATGCGGCGGACTGGAGGATCTTCCATGCGCACTCCCCATACGACGAATCTTTCGCACCTACTCGATCCCGAACATGCGGCGGAGCCATACTCATTTTATGCCGAGTTGCGTACAAAATCACCGGTGCAGTGGGATGAATGGATGCAGACCTGGGCGGTGTTCGGCCATCCGGAAATCCTTGATCTCTCGAAGGACAGGCGTCTTTCTGTAGCCAGAATATCGGATTTCTACGAGAGCCTTCCCGAACAGGCCCGTGGCGATGTCGCACCGCTGGCTCGCACACTGTCGGACATGATGCTGTTCACTGATCCGCCGCATCACACCCGGCTACGCCGATTGATCAGGCCGAGCCTTTCTCCCCGTCTCACCCAGGAACTACGCAGCCATGTCCAGGAACTGGCCGACGAACTGCTCGACAAGGTCCTGCCGCGCGGGCACATGGACATCATTCACGACTTCTCGGAACCGCTCAGCCGTGGCGTCATCGCGAAACTGGCAGGCGTATCCGACGACGCGGCCCACCTCCTGGAGAGCTGGCAGGGGCTGTTGCATGAGTTCTTCACCCAGTCCGACTCCCAGAATGCGCGAATACAGGCACTGAGGGAGTCCTTCGACCGCACTGCCACCGCTCGTCGAAACAGCACGGCTGACGACTTCTTCAGTCGGATGATCAGTCCCCAACTCCGGGCAGCCGACTACACCGACGACGAGGTCTTCGCCAACCTCCTGCTGCTCATCGACGCGGGGCAGGCGACTACCACACATCTGATCGGGAACGCGGCCCTCGCCCTGTTGAACAACGACGAGCAAACTCAGCGGCTGCGCAGAGATCCTGAGCTGATTACACCGGCCACGCACGAACTGATGAGATACGACAGTTCCGTCCAGTTCACCACTCGGAAGGCGCTCGCCGACATCGACCTCGGTGAGCACCTGATCCGAGCCGGCCAATCGGTGACCCTGGTTCTCGGTTCAGGGAATCGTGACCCCCGTCGATACACCGACCCTGACATATTGGATGTCTCCCGACCGGCCGCTGATCACCTGTCGTTCGGGCACGGCATCCATTACTGCCTGGGTGCCTCACTGGCTCTCACCGAGATCGACGTCGCACTGCGGGCGCTGCTGCGTCGGACCACCAACTGGAAGTGCGAGGTGGCGCAGCCCGAGTGGCTCGAAAGCATCAACTTCCGCTTCCTTGCATCCCTTCCGATCACTTTTGAGGCAATCGCCTGAATGTGGCACCCGCCTCGGCCGAAGGGGAGTTCCTTGAGGCATGATGTCGGCGCATTGCCGCAGACGGAGCAGCAGTTCGCGTTGGTGCGGAGTTGTGAGCTGGGCGACGGCTGCCGACCCGTAACGCCGTCGGACGGTTCACGTGTCGGCGTTCAAGGAGAAGGCGGACACTGCCCTCGCTGCCGGTACTCCGAGGGCGAGCAGCCCATGTGCTTCCTGAACACCCGCGCGAAGTTCTCCGGATTCGGGAAACCACAGAGCCTGCCGACCTGGGATATGGGGTCGCTGCCCGCTGTGAGCAAATGGCGGGCAGCGTCGATGCGTAACCCGGTCAAGTACCGCATGGGCGTCTTTCCCGTGGTGACAGAGAATCGGCGCAGGAAGTGGTACCGGCTGAGACGTACTTCTCCAGCCAACTGGTCGAGGGTGATGTTCTCGGACAGGTGCATCTCCATGTAGGCCCGCAGTGTGAGCAGTTGTTCCGGGCTGAGACCTCCCGTGCCCGGTGATGCGGAACGGAGTGGATGGAGCAGGTATTCGGCCAGGTAGTGGGCTGCACTCAAGGCATAGCGTTCTCCTGCACCTGTCTTTTGGGCGTGAAGTAGAGTTTGCGCCATGGATGCGACATGTGGGTCGAACGCGCGCAGTGTCTGCAATTCCGAAACATCACGGACAGGAGCGGCGGTGTGTGCGTCCAGTGCTCGCTGAAGAAAGTCAACGGAAAGCTGGATATAGACGACTTCGAATGGGAGTCGTCTGGGCGGTGTGCTGCTGAGCCGGATCAGGTTGTTGGGTGCGACCCGGCAGACCTCTCCAGGCGTGAGCGTGGTACGTCGCCAACCGTGATTGTCTCGACGTTCAATTTGACACACCCCTCGTATTGGCGTGACGATGCCGAACCACTGATCCGACAATTGGTATGTCCAGGTGCCGCTATCGTGTCCAGCGACTTGCTCTTCCACAATGAGTTTCTGAAAGGATTGGTCTCGCCACGTAATGGTCACGTAGTTTTCCCTTGCGCGGGTCGGGGAAAGGAGGAGCGACAGGCGCCCAGGTTCGTCATAGCTTGAACCGGGCTGGATAGCACTCGCAGATGGATGGCAGGCAGAGGGAGGGACGGCGCCGCGTTCGTATGTGCCGGCGAGGCGCGTGGTGAGAACTGGCGAGGAGAGAGCCTCCTGTATGAGGCCGGTGGTGAACGCCGAGATAAATTGTGAATCAATGCGGCAGCCGTACACCCGCCTCCCCTCACCTCACGCGCGCACCAACTCTTGGTCTTCGTCGGAGCGCTACGGTCCGCCCTTGCCGTCTCAGGACGGAGGGCAATCACCGTTCGGTGTCGGGTTTTCCGTGGGGTTGATGCCGGCGTAGGCGGTGATGGAGCCTTCGAGGGTGATGCTCTCGCTGACAGCGTGCTCGGCGGGCGACACGGCGGTGTCGGGGGAGGAACCGAGGGACGCGGAGGGGAAGACGTCCTTCAGGATGCAGGAGATACCGGGCTTGGCCTTGGCGGTGAGGAAGAGGTAGCCGCCCGCCTCCGTCTCCTCGGTGACCGTGAAGGTCAGGTCGTCCGTTACGCAGGCCGGTGCGGCGGTGCTGCGGCTGTCGGCCGTCGCGGCGCCGGTGAGGGCCGGCGAGGCGACCGCGGCGAGGGAGAGGCGGGCGGAGCGGGCGACACAGCGCGAACGCATCCAGATCTCCATGGTGCTGAAGGGTGCGGAAGTGGTTCGTCCAGCGGGTTGGCTGGGATGACCGCAGCTTGTTCGGTGATCCGTCCCGCCCGCCACAGATGACGACCACTACGGGACGCCGGAACGAAGAAACATGTCCTGACCAGCACAGACGTTGTGGGTATGGAACGGGACGCCGGGACGTTGGGACGCCGGTTGCCGAACGCTCTCCGACAAGCTGCTCCGACCAGCCGGACGACCACCAGCCCGAGGATGACCACGAGACGAAGGACATGAGCCGTGGCCGTAGGCGCAGACAAGCGGGGGGGATCCGCCGCACCTCGGCACCGAACTCGAAACCTGCCGCTCCCCATACCGCATGGGGACGCCACAACGTGGACGCAGAGGTCTTGGTCACCATCGCCACGGCGGCGGCGACCATGAAACCGACGAGCCCTACCACTCCGGTCGTCGAGCCCCGGCCGTTGATCTCGTAGTACCCGTTGGTGGCCAGTCGCAGGATGACAAGCCCGAACACCGCCATGCCGATCAGCGTCCCCACGCCGAGCGAGGCCTGGCCCCCTCCCGGCTCTCGGTCCGGCGTACCCCCACCCGTGGACGAGCTCCGCGAGCACAGCCGTCAGGACGCCGAGGACGAGCGTGAGCAAGGGGTTGTCCTCATGCGCCGCGCCGATCCCCAGACCACCGATGAGGGCGATGACCGCGACGGCCACAAGCGCTCATGCCAGTCTCACCAGAACTCCTCCGCCGAATCCGCAGCCGGAGCGCCGCCGGTGTCGGCGTTCCGGGCGGCGCCGGGCAGACGCTGGGAGCCGGGCCTGCGGGAAGGGGGGCGGCCTGGATGTCGGTTGCGTTGGGAGCGTGCCGGGGGTTACTTCTTCGGGCAGGTCTCCTGGGTTACCTTGCCGCCCGACTTGTCGGAGGTGGCCGGGTCCATCGACAGGCACATGCCCGTCCAGTTGTTGATGAACTTGTAGCCGTCCATGGAGCCGGTCGGGGTGGCGATCTTGGTCGGGACGACGTTCCACATCTGGCTGCCGGAGAACCAGCGGGTCTCACAGTCCCACCAGAACAGCTGGGTGCCGGAGCCGGGCGGGTTGCCGTTGTTGTAGGGGACCGTCAGGCACTTGCCGTTGCTCGCCTTGATCCAGAAGTGGCCTTTGGGGTCGAACGACTTCGGCTGCGAGGCTTCCCACTGGTGGCTGCTGGGCGCGTCCGACTGGCATTCGCGCTGGGTGACCAGACCGCCGGACTTGGAATCGTCGAACTCGGGGCCCCTCACCATGCAGCGGCCGTACAAGCTGTTGACGTAGGTCTTGTCCTTGTTGACCACCCAGAACATCCGGTTGCCGCCTGAGACGAACTTGTCCGCGTTGTGGTCGATGATCGCGTTCACCAGGCCCCAGCCGGGGTAGTCCATCATGACGAAGCCGACCCGGCCGGCCTTGCGGTCGTTGAGGTGCTTCATCAGCCAGAGGTTGACGCCCCCCATCTGGGGCTTGTTCGAGTACACGCGGCCGCCGGCGTACTCGTACGGGGAGAAGCCCAGGGGGACGGTTGATGCGGACGTATAGGTCAGGAACAGATCATGGGGCGAAGGGCTGTCCATCGCCTTGTCGACATTCTTTCTGACGTAGTCCCACTTCGTGTTGGGGTCCGCCGCGTTCCAGGTGTCTTCCGTGTTGGAGTTGAAATCCTTGATGCCGTACCCGCCGGCTTCCGCATTGTCGAAGCTGGCCAGGACCAGCTTGCCGCGGACGTCCCCCAGCCTAGGAATGCCCGCCTTGCCGTTCCCCTTCACCGAAGCGTCGTAGAAGAGGCCGGGGTAGTCCTTCACGTAAGTGTCGAAGGTCGACCGGATCTGTTCCTTGGTCACGTTGTCCGGCTCGTTCTTACAGTCGGTCAGGGCGCCCTTTTCGCCCTCGTAAAGGCACTCGGCCCTCAGTCGCATGACGATCGTCTCGTGCGGGTTGGCCCTGAGGAAGTCCCGCGTCTTCTTGAGGACGTCGTCGAAGTTGGCCTTCTGGTAGTACGACGCGTGGTGGATCGTGAATTTGCCACCGATGGAGCGGACCCGGATATCGATGGCGCGGATCCCGCGGTCGTACTGCGCCCGCAGCGTCTGCCCGCTGTCGCCGTAGTCCTGCTGCGTCTCCACGTAGTTGCCACCGTGGATGGACAGCGTGTCGTGAGTCCCTGGGATGGACATGTCCGACAGCCTGGTGTCGCTCGCGACGCCCCACATCCACTCGTTCCGGTCCGGTGCGCCGAGGTTGTGGTAGGCGTCATCATTGGTCGACCCGGCCGCCTCGGCGGCGGTCGGGGTCAGCAGTGCCGCGCCGAGCGCGACGCAGACCGTCATCAGATGCGCCAGCGGGCGGGGCCGTCTGCGCGATCCGGCGCGGGGGGTGGGGCCGAGCATGGTACTCCTGTCCAGAGCGGGGGGGGTTACACGGCCCAGCTTGAGTTCCGACGCTCACGTTTCGCTCACGTTTCGCTCACGCCCTGAGCACACGCCCCGCACCCCGCTACCGCGCGTTCAGACAGGCCGGCACCCGCCGATGTCCGCTGTCGTCCGGCGGCAGACCCAGGATCACGACACATTGCCGATGTCCTCGCTGACCGCCCGGTCGAAGGCCACGTGGAAGCCCACGTGCGGCGCGCAGGTTCGAAAAGGTCGTCCCGGCCGAGGGGTTGGCGTACTCCTGAAGCTCCCGTGTCTCGGCCACTCCCCTGGTGCCGAGGTTGACCGTCGCGCTGTACTCGGCGAGGCCGAAACGGTCGGACTCTGTGGAGCGCCAGCCCAGGTCGAGGCGGGCCGCTACTCGACCGGGCCGACGGAGTCCTCCCACCTGTAGCCGGAGACGAAGTTGCCGCCGGGCTAGTGCTCTGACCGCATAGGTTGGCCGGTTTGGTGATCGTGGCGGTTGGATGGGTGGTGACGTCCGATCCAACCGCTGGAGGTGCGGTGGCCGAGCCTGTCCGCGTGCGCAGACTGACCGACCAGGAGGGGCAGAAGCTGCAGCAGATCGTGCGTCGGGGCAGCACCAGCTCGGTGCGTTACCGGCGCGCGATGATGCTGCTGGCCTCGGCCGGCGGGAACCGGGTGCCCGTGATCGCCCAGCTGGTGCAGGCCGACGAGGACACTGTCCGGGACGTGATCCACCGGTTCAACGAGATGGGCCTGGCCTGTCTGGACCCTAGGTGGGCGGGAGGCCGTCCCCGCCAACTCAGCCCTGACGACGAAGACTTCGTCATCCAGACGGCCATCACCCGCCCGGCCAAGCTCGGCCAGCCCTTCACCCGCTGGTCCCTGCGCAAGCTCGTCGCCTACCTGCGCAAAGCCCACGGCCACGTGGTCCGCATCGGCCGCGAGGCGTTACGCTGCCTGCTCGCCCGCCGCGGCATTACCTTCCAGCGCATCAAGACATGGAAGGAGTCCCCGGACCCCGACCGCGAGGCGAAGCTGGACCGGATCGAGGAGGTCCTCGACCGCTTCTCCGACCGGGTCTTCGCCTTCGACGAGTTCGGCCCGCTCGGGATCCGTCCCACCGCGGGCTCAGGCTGGGCTGAGCAGAAGCGCCCCGACCGGCTGCCCGCCACCTACCACCGCACCCACGGCGTGCGCTACTTCCACGGCTGCTACTCGATCGGCGACGACACCCTGTGGGGCGTCAACCGCCGCAGAAAGGGCGCGCCGCCAACACGCTGGCCGCGCTGAAGTCGATCCGCGCTGCCCGGCCCGACGGCGCCCCGATCTACGTGATCCTGGACAACCTGTCCGCCCACAAAGGCGCCGACATCCGCCGCTGGGCGAGGAAGAACAAGGTCGAGCTGTGCTTCACCCCGACCTATGCATCCTGGGCGAACCCGATCGAAGCCCACTTCGGACCGCTTCGGCAGTTCACCATCGCCAACTCCCACCACCCCAACCACACCGTCCAGACACGGGCCCTGCACGCCTACCTGCGCTGGCGCAACGCCAACGCCCGCCACCGCGACGTCCTGTCCGCCGAACGACGTGAACGCGCCCGCATCCGCAGCGAGAAGGGCATCCGCTGGGGCGGACGTCCCCTCAAGACCGCAGCGTGAGCGCACTTCCCACCCAGTGCACGGCTCCTCGTGAAAGGCTGGGAGCATGATGGGCGGACCGTCTGAGAACCCAGAACTCTGGGCCTTCCTGGAATCACTGCACCGCGGCGAGTTCCTTTCCGGCACCGTCACAGCGATCGAACGGTTCGGTGTGTTCGTTGCGCTGGACGACAGCCCCGACCATCCGGTCTTCCCTGGCGTCGGGTTCATCTCCTTCGCTGAGCTGTCCTGGCGACGTTTCGACGCAGCCTCCGATGTCGTGCAGATCGGACAGCGCCTCTCATGCGAGTTCCTCCAGTTCGACACGTGGAACCTGGAGGCCAGACTGTCCTTGAAAGCCACACAGCCGGACCCCTTTCAGGTATTCGCTGACACCATCGCGGTGGGGCAGAAACTGCCTGGCCAGGTCACCAAGCTGATCCCGTTCGGCGTCTTCGTCCAGGTCACCGACGGCATCGAGGGACTGGTTCACTTGCGAGAGCTCGCCTGGACACCGGTGGAGACTCCATCAGATGTCGTCCAGGTCGGCGACAAGATCACGGTGGTCGTCACCGAGATCGACCGAGAGCGACGCAGGCTAGCCCTCTCCCGACGACAAGGCTCATCCGCCGGCGTGTGATGCGCTGCCTTCCTGCGACAGCTCCCTTGCGCGAGTGTTCCTGAACGTCTGCTCAGTCAAAGGAGGCACACTCCCCAGGCCGGTGAACCTTTGCGGTCACAGCACTAGCGGATGGTGGTCACACCGAGTCCGTGGATCGGCGTCGGGTCCAAGACGTCCCCCGCAGGCCCGTCTCGTCCGCCGTCGGGCGACCCGGCTCGTGGATGCCGGTGTAGACGCACCGGCCCCGTACTCGACGAAGGAGCCGAAGAGGGCGGATCGTCTCCGTCGCGCCGTCGACAACGAGCTCGTGCTCCTGGTCCTCGTTGTCGTGGTGGGCGCCGGTCGGTCGGGCAGTGTGGTCCCGGCCCGGGGGAAGCGGGTGTGGCTGATGAAAAAGCGCCACCCATAGCTCTCGGGGCACGGCCGCCCGGTTCCCTTGGGCGCTCTGACCGCTGATCGAGAGTTGCGACCCATCGCTGACACTGATCACGAGGCGAGACTCCCCCATCCCGTTCCGCGGTGGTGTCCGGCGCAGAATCGCCAAAGTGAGGCGGACTGCGTTTGAGTCCTGGACTCTCACTACCGATCTCACTGCGTGCCTCGACGCGACATCGGGCGAACCGCCCGCCGTCGTGTCGAGGCAACGTCAGGTACGGCGTCCTATGGAGGACCGCGACGCCACGTACCGTGTCCGGCCGCCGGTTGCGCTGGTTGCGCCGGACCACGAGACCGCATCGCTCCCCTACATCCCGGCACCCCACTCAGTAGGGTCCGCCCCGAGCTCAAGGCCGCCTGACGGTGCCGGGGACACCACCGCGGGGTGGCTCTGCGACGACCACCAGCCGTGATCGATTGCACGGGCTGCCCGCGGGAGCGCCCCCTGCTCCCGTTCGCTCCCACGACTTCCCACTATTGACCGACCCCTCCCGCCCGTGCCAGTGGCTACCAAGATCCGGACCATTACCGGACCAGCCCCCGGGCGAAAGGCTTACAGAACATCATTACCCCAGGTCAGCCTGGTAGCAGCTGCTGTACCGACCCTGTTCCTCTCCAGGCGACCTCCGCACCTGCGCCACTCTCCACGATCGGTTCAGCACCCCGCGCCCCGATTGCCGTGGGAACGCGTCCGCCAGGCCCGGGCGAAGAGTTCGGGCAGGGGGCCGGCGACGGGCCGGGAGCAGACCTTGTGCCCGATGACCCGGACCCCGAGCAGCCCGGCCTTCCAGGTCTCCATCGGAGGGTAGAACTTGTCCCCGCCCGCCCAGTCGCCGGGCAGGAACACCCCGCGCCCGGCCCGGGCTCTGCGGTCGGCGACCGCCAGACCGACCTCGACGAGTGCGGCCGCAACGGCTTTGTGGTGCCCGGGAGTCCACCGGTTGAAGCGGCGGATACGGCGGTCAGTGGGCACGGGCAGAGCGAGCAGCTGCAGATACAGAGTGGCGGCGTCCGTATCCAGACCGGTGGTGGCGACCGCCTCCTCGACCACCTCTGGTGCGGACAGCCGCGGATCGGACTCGTAGCCGCACGGCGGCAGAGCCCCCTCGGTTATGCGCTGCACGATCCTCTCGAACTCGGGACCGCGCACCCGGCGGACCAGCGCCAGATGTGAGTCCTCCACGTCCACCACGGTCTCCAGGCGCCGCGAGCGCTCGTCGGACCCGTAGCGGCCGGGCCGGAAGTACACGCTGGGCGCCTCGCGCTCACCGCGCCGGTCGAACCCTGCCTCGGACACGACGACCAGGCCGTCGTCCAGCGTTGGATGGGCAAGCGGCTCGGCGGCGTCCAAGTAGGGCAGGGCCCCGGGGAAGCCCGGCAGCAGTTCCGCCACGGTGCGGCCGCGCAGGCTGCGGCCGCGGGCGGAGAGCAGCAACCCCGGGTGGGCCAGACGTTCCCGCAGCAGCCGTACGGTCTCGGGGACACCCCGGCGTACGGGATCTCCTTCCGGAAGCTCGGCGTACACCCAGTCGACGGCGTCGCAGACCACGGCGAGCAGCTCTCGGAAACGGAAACCCTCGTCGCCCTCCCAGCCGCCGCCGCTGATGCTGTTCACCCGCAGCCGGGTGTCCGGGTCGCGGGTCAGCCGCGGCTCGCGCGCGGGATCGGCGAACACGGCGCACACGGCTGCCGGGGCCATCCGTACATCGCTGTGCTCGGCGGCGACCGCGAGCGTCGACTCCGGCACGGCGGGGCGTACGCCCTGCTGCCTGCGCCAGGCCTCGGCGATCCGCTCGGCGAGCGCCAGCTGCCCGCCCTCCAGCCACAGCTGTTCGGGGTCAGCGGGCAGTGCGTCGGCCAGCAGATCGAGGCGCTCGGCCACCCGCAGGGCCGCCAACTCCCGCTCACCGGCCTCGGCTTCGGACTGCTTGAGCCCCATCACCTTGCGCGCCTCGGCATCGAGTCCCCGGTACCCGTACTTCACATCGGGTATTCCGGCAAGCAGCAGCGCGGCTCCGGCCCGGCTCAGCCCGGTCCGCTCGGCGAGCACCGCGGCCGCCGCGCGGTCCCAGGGCGCGGGACCCTTCTCCCGTACGAGGTGCACGAGGCGCCGCAGCCGGTCAGGTGTGTCCCAACCGGCCTCGGGCACCGGCTCGGTGGCGGTGATCCGACCTGGTGCCGACGGCTGGGCGGTGCCGGTACGCAACTCGACGAAGCGCTGCCCGTCCCGGCCGGTGCCGAGCCCGTGCAGAGCGACCACCGCACCATCGTGGGTCCGAGCGGCGCGCGTGTCCTTGTCGGCGAGTTCGAGGACGCCCGTACGCATCCGGGAGCGAGCCTCCGGGTCGGCAAAGGGAGTTTCTGCCCATACCTCCAGCATCGCCAGCTGGACCGCGCGCAGATGGTCCTGCACGTGGAAGGAGCTCGCCCGCAGGGCCACGGCGCCGCACCGACCGATGAACCGGTACCAGTTCCAGCCCCGGTAGCGCGCGGGCGCCTCCTCACCGCTCCCGGTCAAGTAGTCGCCGACCTCGGTGAACGCGGTGAGCGTGCCGGGCCCCCAGTGTCCGGAACCTTCGATGAAACCGTTGAGGGCCTGGGCGATCCACTTCTCGTCGAAGGGCTGTACGGGGCGTATCGGGGTGCGGGGCATGCGGCCATCCTGCCGGATCGCGTGCCTTCCTTTCGCCGGTGCCGAGGCCCGCGCTTCACCTTGCTGACCCGGCGCTCCGTCGGCGAATGCACACGCCGAACTGAGCGGCAGTGCTCCGTCGCAGGCCCGTTGAGGTACACGTACCGCCGATACCTGGAGGCAGTAAGGGTTGGGTCGACATCGCGACTGCGTGGGAATCCACCTGGGGAGAGGGGCAGCAGAGCACCCTTGGTAGGGTGCGCCGATGTCAACGATCAAGCAGTTTCAAGTGACCTTCGACTGCGCTGAACCGGCGCGCCTGGCCGCCTTCTGGTGTGAGGTGCTGGGGTACGTCGTACCGCCGGTCCCGGAGGGTTTCGTCACGTGGGAGGAGTACCACCGCTCGCTGCCGCCCGAGGAGCAGGTGATCTACTTCGCGTGCAGTGATCCCTCGGGTGTGGGTCCGCGGCTTCTCTTCCAGCGAGTTCCCGAAGGCAAGGTCGTGAAGAACCGGCTGCATCTCGATGTGCGAGCCGGTACCGGGCTCGTGGGTGAGGAGCGCCTTGCCACACTCGAGGCCGAGTGCGCACGACTTGTCGCGCTCGACGCGGTACATGTGCGAACGATGCGTGCCGACGGCGAGAACGAGTCCTGCATCGTGATGCAGGACCCTGAGGGCAACGAGTTCTGCCTCGACTGAGCCCCTCCGAGACTGCCAGGCAGGGAGCCGTCTGCCCTGGGTGATCTCTCAGGTCCGCATGCGGCGGGGGTTTCCCGTGGGAGCGAGGTTGCGTAGGCGGGCGACGCCGTACATTGCGTAGCGCACGCCGTCGCCTCTCAGGCGGCAGTCGCGCACCCGGGCCCGGAGCAGTCGTTGCTATTGCCCGGCAGCGGCCGGTCGACCACCACGACCAGCCGGGTGTCGGCGTCGATGACGACCTGGTGGTTGGTGGAGTATCGGTAGTTCTTCGACTGCGGGCCGATGTCGTCGGTCACTTGGTCTGCGTCCGATTTCGAAACCCCCGAACAGCAGGGCCAGTTGCCCCAACGGCAAGTTCGTTGGGCAGTACGCGGCGACCAGCGGCATCCCGTCCTCCAGCAACAGTTCTACGGTCGGCCCCGGCCCGGGGAGTCGGCACCCTCACGACGCAGCGCGGGCACCAACTTGCTGAAGACGGGCGGGCGCAGCCCGGTAAACGGGGCTATTCCAGGACGGCTCGAAGGCCGTGATCACACCTGACACGATCAAGATCACCGCAGAGCGAGATCACTTGCGGGACGACCCTTAGCTGATGCGATTCCAACTCTTGTGCATGGCAGAAGAGCGTGTTCGTCAGCAGGGAATAGATCCGCAGCAAGCCACGCGTTACGGACGCTGGGTTCCGCGGGACAAGTCCGTTACGACAACCTCAAGGCTGCCGTCACCCGCGTGCTGGGCCTGAACCGGGCGAGGGTGGAGAGCGACCGGTGGATCGCGTTCAAGTCGCACTTCGGCATCGAGAGCTTCTACTGCCGGCCCGGTATCGAGGGCGCCCACGAGAAGGGCGGCGCCGAGGGCCAGATCGGGTACTTCCGCCGCAACCACTTCGCCCCGGTCCCGGAGGTCGGCTCGCTCGCCGAGCTGAACGAGATGGTCGAGCAGTGGGACCTGCACGACGGGCGGCGCCGGATCGGGTCCCGACCGCGGACCATCGACGAGTACTTCGCCGTCGAACAGCCGCTGCTGCTGCCGCTGCCGGAGGAGCCGTTCGAGACCGGCCGGGCGTTCACTCCCCGTGTCGACCGCTACAGCCAGATCGCGGTCAGAACGAACCGCTACTCGGTTCCGGTCCGTCTGATCGGCAAGCGTGTCCGCGTGGTCCTGCACGCTTCTCACCTGGTCGTCTACGACCAGAACATCGAAGTCCCCCCGGCACGAACGGCTGATCGCGAAGGGCGGATGCCGTCTCGAGCTGGACCACTACCTTGAGGCGCTGATCCGAAAGCCGGGCGCCTTCCGCGGGCGCCACTGCACTCGAACAGGCCCGCTCGGCAGGCAAGTTCAATCCTGTTCATGACGCCTGGTGGGCCCAGGCCAAGAAGGTTCTCGGCGATCGCGATGGAACCCGGGCCCTGATCGAGGTTCTACTGCTGGGCCGGCACATTCCCCACGAGTTTCTGGTCGCCGGACTTGTCATCGCCCTGCGGGCGGGGGCTTTGACTGCGGACGCGGTCGCCCTGGAGGCCCGCATAGCCGCCCATAGCGAGGACGAGCCGTATATCCCCTTGCCGCCAGCCTCGCCGACGGCGCCCTCGGCGGCGAATGTGACGTCCTGCACGAGTGGAGGCTCACTCATCTTCCGCCGGATACCAGGCCGTTGCCCTCGGTGATGCCTTACGACCAGTTACTGAGACGCCGCCGCGACAGCGTCGGTGACCACCGAGAGGGAGAAGCCCAGTGAACCTGCCCCGCCAGGGAGGCTTGACCGAGCAGGCTGCCGACGCCGCCATCGACACCTCCTCCCGCATGCTGCGGCTTCCTTCGATCCGCAAGGAGTTCTCCGATATCGCCGAGCGGGCGGCGAAGGAGCAGATGAGCTACCGCGGGTTCCTCGCCGAGCTGCTGATGGCCGAGTGCGACGACCGGGCTCGCCGCCGATCGGAACGGCGGATCAAGGCGGCAAATTTCCCGAGGGAAAAGTCCCTGCGGAGCTTCGGCTTCGACATGAACCCGAACATCGACGCTGCCACCATCCATACCTTGGCCAGCTGCGAGTGGGTCGAGAAGGGAAAGCCGCTCTGCCTGATCGGCGATTCCGGCACCGGCAAATCGCACATGCTGATCGCACTCGGCACCGAGGCCGCGATGAAGGGCTTCCGCGTCCGCTACACGCTCGCCACGAAGCTCGTGAACGAGCTGGTCGAAGCCGCGGACGAGAAGCAGCTGAACAAGACGATCGCCCGCTACGGCCGTGTTGATCTTTTGTGTATCGACGAGCTCGGCTACATGGAACTCGACCGGCACGGGGCCGAGTTGCTGTTCCAGGTTCTGACCGAGCGCGAGGAGGAGAACAGCGTTGCGATCGCCTCCAACGAGTCCTTCGGCGGCTGGACCAAGACCTTCACCGACCCCCGTCTCTGCGCGGCCATCGTCGACCGTCTGACCTTCAACGGCACCATCATCGAGACCGGCACCGACTCCTACCGCCTCGCCTCCACCCGGGCCAAGGCCGAGGAACCCGCCAAGGTCGGCTGACACCTGCAGGTTCCGACTCGGTGGCCCGCCGCCCTCACGGGCGGTGGGCCACCGCACCTCCCTTGCGCTGACGATGGTGTGCTGCTGCATCCCGGACTTCCTCGGTGGCCGCCCGAAAGGCAGGGGCAGCGTGAGCGAAGTAGTCGAAGAGAACGGCGCGTTGGTCCGGGGTGTATCGGCTGAGAACCTCGGCGATCTGGCTCCGGGCAGGCCCGACCACGCTTTCGATCCGGTCGAGGGAGTCAGCCACCGGCTCGATGATGACCTTGCGCCGATCATCCGGATCGGTGGCCCGGCGGACGAATCCGGCTCGCTCCAGGCGGTCGATCAAGCGAGTGGTCGCCCCGGTGGTGAGGCCGGTGCATGCGGCCAGTTCTCCCGAGGTGAGCGTGCCTTCCAGCGCGATCTGGCTGAGCGCGTACCACTCGGAGGCGCTCAGCCCCACCGCTTCCGCCCCGGCCATGCCGTGGAGCCCCACGGCGTCGAGGTACTGACGGAAGACCAGGTGCTGGTCGGCCGGCGTCAGGTCTGCCATGTCCCTGGGTACCCCTTGCCTAGATAACTGCACATGTGCAGATAATGCGTACCTGCAATATCTGCACCAGTGTAACTATCTGGAGGCCCTCATGCCCACCACGGACGACCGGAACGCCGTCACCCATGTGATCGCCTCACTCATCGACGCCTGGCGACGCCACGACGCCGACGCGTACGGTGCGCAGTTCACCCAGGACGCCACCTACGTCACCTTCGCCGGCACGTACTACCAGGGCCGCCGCGACATCATCGACAGCCACCGGACGCTGTTCGCCAAGTTCCTTAAGGGCACACAGCTCGCCGACGAGATCCTGGACATCCGCTTCTACGGTCCGGACACCGCCGTGATCACCGGCCGGGGCGACAGCTACAAGGGCGGCAGGCCGAAGAAGCTGACCAAGGTCCAGACCTACACGCTGGTCCGGGAGCCGGACGGCCAGTGGCGCATCGCGGCCTTCCACAACACCAAGCGCAAGCCGCTTATGGAGGCCATCTCCTTCAAGGCCGCCCCCGATCTCGTCCCGGCATCCCAGAAGTGACCGGTGAAGCTGCAGAAAATCCCGCATGTGCAGGCGCCGACACACTCACACCCTCCGGTGACCGGCTGGAGACTCTCGTAGCGCCGGCCGCCGCTCTCGTGGCGCCTCCCCCGGTGTCAGCGGACCGTCACCGTGAAGACGGGCGACAGGGTGGAGCCGCTCTTCATGCGCAGCTCGTTCTTGCCCTTGAGGCCGAGCTTGACGCGCAGGCTGTACGCGCCGGACTTGTCGACGGTCGTGGAGGCGGGCAGCGTCTTCCACGTGCCGCGCTGCTTCTGCTGCAGGCCGACCTTGGTGCCCGCCGTGATGCCGGTGGCCTTGCCGCTGACGCGCAGCTCCTGCCATGCCTTCACGGAGGCCGCCGAGGGCTTGGCTGTCAGCGCGGGCTTCACCGCGGCGGTGGGGCTGTTCCTCTGGGTGCCGAGGCTCTTGCCGGTCGCGACGTCCCAGATGGCGTACGGCGTGCCACCGCCCTGCGTCTTGCTGTACAGGCGCTTGCCGTCGGCGCTCAGGTGCAGGTAGATGCCGTCGTTGACCGTCTGGCCCGGCTTGAGGATCTTGCCGTTGTAGTACGGCTTGCCCTCCTTGACGGTGACGGTGACTCCGGCACCGATATCGATCTTCACGGGCTTGGCGGCGACGACACTCTGTACAGCAGTGCGCTGCTCAGCGGCGGGCGCGCTCGCCAGCGCGGCCGCGGCCGGGGCCAGGAGCGCCGTACCGACGAGGACCGAAACGGCGGCGGTACGCAGGGCGCCGCGGCGGTGGGTGGTGGTACGCATAACGTGGTTCCCCTTCACGGTCATGGACCTGTTCGCACGCACGGCACAGCTCCGCTGGTCGGGCGGCGCCATGCCGGGAGCTGTCCTGTTGACTCTCGCCATCCATGCTGTGCGGCGAGTACACAATCAACCTAGTTGACCGGTCATAACGGATAACCGCAGATCATGTAACAGTGCCCCATAGATCACCGCATGGTCTGCCATCAAGGCAGCACCAGAGGGCTCGACCCGGTCTCACCCCCGGCGGCCGGAGCCCGGCCGCACCGTCACCTGCACCTCCGTTCCGTCGGACGCCCGTACGCGCACCTGTCGTGCCTGCCCGGGCGGCACACTTCTGGCGCTGGGGTGTGCCGTGCGGCCCGACACCTCGATCCGCCAGCCGGTGGGGTTCGGCGGCAGGGACAGCACGGTGGTGCCGGGACGGCGAGTCGACCGGTAGGCGAGGCGGTACGTCGCGCGGGCCGGGTCGTGGGTGTCGGCGCGCACGGTGCCCGCGACCGCCGGGGCGTACGGCGTGACAGTGCGCTCCTTGTTCGTACGCAAGCGGCCGTCGCGGTCGAGGGCGCAGTAGCCGCCGCCGTAGCACCAGACGTAGGCAGCCCAGCCCGAGGAGTAGCGGGCGAAGGAGGCGAGCGCGTCGTCGTGGAAGCGGCGCATGTTCGGCAAGCCGCTGTTCAGCGGGCCCCACTCGCCCACCACGACGGGAACCGAGTGCTCGCGCGGGTATGCGGTGACGGCGTTCTCGTACGCCGTGATCCAGCCGGCCGCCGGGTCGTAATCGGCGCCTGCCTCCATCGCGGTGTTGTAGAAGTGCGGGGCGTAGACGACGCGTTCGTCGGGGATGCGGCCCAGGCCGGTGGGCACGCCTTCGCCGACGATCGGGGTCGGCTCGATGAACAGGCGGTTCGAGCGGTCCCGGGTGCGGATGGCGGCGGCGAGGCGGCGGTACATCGGGGTGAGCTGCGTTGCCTCGATGCGGCGTGCGGCACTCGTCAGGTCCTCGCCCGCGCGCAGCTCCCCCATCGGTTCGTTGATCAGGTCGTAGCCGAACACCGCGGGGTGCCCGCCGAAACGGTCCGCCAGCAGGCGCCACATGCGAGCCTGCGCGCGCCGCAGGTCCGCGTCCTCGTAGAGATGGGTGAAGGCGCGCTGGACGGCGGGTTCGAAGTACTCGGCGAACCAGTCGTCCGGGTGCGGGGTGAACGGCAGCCCGTCGGTCCGCGTCGCCCACTCCGGGATCCCGCGGTGGCCGAACGCGGGCCCGAACACGTCCTGGTGGGCGTCGATGACAACGTAGACACCGTGCTCGTGCGCCCAGTCGAGGATGCGCCGGACCTTGCGCAGGTACGACTCGCTGTAGCGCCCGCGCCGCGGCTCCAGGTCGTCCCAGAAGACCAGCAGGCGGGCGAAGTTGAAGCCGTGGGCCCGCAAGTCGGCGAAGTGCCGCTCGGTGATCGCGCTGAGGGCGTCCCGGCCGTGGTGGATCTTGTCCTCGACGTTCCAGCCGCGCAGGGTGAGTGTGCGTCCGCGGGCGTCGGTGAGGCGAGGTATACCGTCGGTGATGGGGGCGGTTGCGGACCCGCTGCCGGAAGTGGCCCCCGCGACGGCGCCGGAACCGGTGCCGGGGCGCCCACTCCCCGCTCCCGCCGAAGCGGCAGGAGCCAGGCCCGCACCGAGCAGGGCGGTGGCGATCAGGGCGATCAGGGCCACCGGGCCGATGTGCTGCCGCGTGAAGCGCTTGCCCATGACGGACCTCCGGCACTCGGGACCGCGCGGTCACGTACGTGTGTCCGCTCGGTACGCACCGTACGTATCAGGAACCGCTTGCACAGACCAGCGAACCGACAGCGCGGGCGGCCGGGAATCCGTCAGGACGGGTCGGAGCCCGGCACCCCGGCACGCCGGCTCACCCCCGCGCGTCGTTGCTTTCACTCTCCGCGGTGTCGTCCTCGAAGAGGATCGCGTGGACGCGTTGCAGCACGTCGAGGTGGGCGCGGTGGTAGAACTCGACCAGCGCGTGCGCGACGACCGACTCGGCGACCGCCATTTCCCGGCACGAGGAGGATCCCAGGTCCCCGCAACGTGCTGCTCCTGCAGAACCGGCGGGACGCGTCGACCCCGCATCGGGGCGGGAAGATGCTGCGCGAGAAGTTCCGTGACCGGGCGCGGCTGGTCAGCGTCGACGACAGCGGGCACGGCGTGTATGTCCTGGGCGACAACTCCTGCGCGCTGAACACCGCCACGCGCTACCTCGTCGAAGGCGAGATGCCCGCGGAGGACACGTCCTGCCGCGCGGACTGACCTTCCCCGGAGGCCGTCAACGTGGGTCGCCCGTATCGGACAGAAGGGCGTGGAGACGCCGCATCACGTCGACCTGGGCCGGATTGTAGAGATCGGTAATGGCTGTGCGGATGGTGCGAGCGGTGTGCTGCCGGCCGCGCGGGGCGTCCGAGGCGAGGTCGCTCAGCCCGGGATGCCTGGCCCGGAGACCTCGGACGTGAGACACGAGACGCTCAGCGAGACTCTGGCGCGCCTGCTCGTCCGCATCGGCGGGAAGCTCGTCGAATTCGCGTGCCACCGGCTGCGGCTCCTCATGGAGCAAGTCCGCGTAGGCGTCCATCCCACGGGGGCCGAGGACCGTACCGAGGACGGTGACGAAAGAGCGGTCGGGATCAGCAAGCTCTGCTGTCTCGTCCACGGAGGCGAGTCGGAGGGGAAGATCGGCCGTGGCCGTTCTGCGCATGAGGGCGCCGACCTCGGCGCGGGCGTGTTGCAGGCGTTCGATGGCGGCGGCCAACTCCTCGTCGAGAGTCCGTAGATCACGCGGGTCCGGGTCGGAATCCGGGCCGTCACGCATGTCCGCGATCAGACCCGCGCAGGGGAGAGCGGGCTCCCGCAGCGGGCCGTTGAGCTGAGGGAAGATCCCGGCGGACGACGCCGTACTACGTCTCGGGTACCTGGAGCGGAGTGGTTGGTTCGGTTCACGGCCGAGTCGGCCCGGCGGGTGGTGCGGGGCCGGTGGAGAGGACGCGGTCGACGGCGGCGTCGAGGGTCTCGGTCTCGGCGATGAGGACGGATTCGCGGGTGGGCAGGGCGCGTTCGACCGAGAGTCCGTTGAGGACGGTGAGAAGGAACCTGACGTTGCGGGTGTGGTCTCCCGGGGAAAGCGCGCCTTCCTCGGCGAGCACGGTCAGCCAGTGTTCGACTCGGCGCTCCGCCTCCCGCTCATGGCCGAGGTATGCGGCGCGTACCTGTTCGGTCGGCTCGGATTCGATGAAGGCCCGATACATCGTGCCCCAGGTGGTTCGCGCGTCCTCGTTGGTGCCGAGCGGTGCGAGAACCTGCCGCAGGCAGTTCAGCAGCCGTTCGCGGGGCGGCAGTGTCTGGTCCCGGATCGGGTCGCCGGGCAGCAGGTGTTCGTAGATCCGCGCGAGCAAGCTGTCCTGCAGGGCGCGCTGGGTGGGGAAGTGGAACCTCAGCGAGCCGGTGCTCACTCCCGCACGCGCGGCGACCGCGCGCACGCTCAGCTTCGCCGCCATGTCCTCACTGATCATCTCCGCAGCGGCCTGCAGGATCTTCTCGCGTGTTTCCATGCTCCGCTCGCGAACATCGCTGTGCGCTGCATGGACTCACCCCGTCCGACGCCGGAGGAACAGACCGCGCTCGCACGCAAGATCGGGGAGGCCGCTCCGATGTTCGACATCGACGTGTTCACGGCGGGCAACTACCACAGCGAATGCGAGGCGTGGCCCGCGCCGCCGACACGTGACGAACCCTGGCTCGCCGATGTCGAAGGCCTCCCCGAGACGCTCGTCGTGTCGGTCACCGGCGATCCTGCGACACCGCACGAGGGTGGCATCGCGATGGCGCGAGCTCTCGGCGGAAGTCTGCTCACCGTCGACGGCAAGCAGCACGGCGCCTATATCCTCGGCGGCAGTAAGTGCGTCGACGACGTGGTCAGTGAGTATCTCCTCGACCCCGAAACCCCGCCCGCCGACGCCCGTTGCAGCCTGTGACACGCTCGACTCCGGCAGCAACTGCCCCGCGTGGTGCTGATGACTCGCGGGCCTGACCCGACAGGCCTTGCGCCGGTTCGCAACCATGCCGTGCTCCCCGCGCCCGCGGGGATGGTCCCGAGGGCATGCTGCCCCCCCCAGACAGTGGAGTCGACGCTTCGACGTCACTCGCCAAGTGCGACGAGCGGTTCCCGGGGCCGTGTCCGAAGAAGCGGACCACGTCAGGTGCGGCGTCCTATGGTGCCGGGGACTTTACCGATCGCCTACCGGGGCAAGTGGCCATGCGGGGCACCCGCTCGCTTCTATCCCGTCGCATGGCTCTGCGAGGACCACCGGCCGGAGTCGATTGCACGGGCGGCCCGCGGGAAAACGCACTCCCTGCTCATCGTTTACAGTCCAAAGAAGCTCGGGTTCTTCTAAAGCGCCAGGTCAGCTGCCTATGGCGAGCTCGTGCGCTGGTCATGGCGTCATGTGCGGGCACCGCACGCCGCCGGCCGGGAAAGCGATGTCCATCTCCTCCTCCATCGCGCCGAAGAAGCGTCGTCCATCGAGCGACTGCCGCGACGTGGACCATGTGTAACCAGCGCACGGCTCCATGGCGGTGTGCAGGGCATGACGACCGACGCCCTGCCCCTGCCAGTGACTGGCGACGGCGATGTTGACCACGTACCCGACGCGGCACACATGACAGACCTGGTACTCGAGGCAGCCCACCAGGCGGCGGCCCGCGTCCAGCACTGATACGGCCTGGCGGCCCGCGGGCAGCACCGCGGACACGTACTCGAAGCTGACCTGACGACTCACTGCGTTCGCCCCCGCCTACGACAACTCGCGTGGTCCGACGTCAGCGGTTGAGACGCTGCGCCGGGGCGGAACAGATGCCCGTAGTCATGCAAGTCGAAAATCTCGGGTACGTGGCCGTGAACCTCGTAAGAGCACCCGAACAGCGCAAGGGCGCCGCATGGCGAGCGGGCCCGTCCACACCAAGGCGCGAGGTGTGGACGGGCCCGCTCAGGAGCTGGGTCGCCGGGGGGGGCGGTCAGACTGTGGTCTTCACCGACTCGTCTTCGTGGTCTCCGTCGCCCTCGATGACTTCGTGGGCGTTGCGAGCTCGGACGAACTCCAGGAACGAGTTCAGCTCACGCTTGACGACCGGGGCGAGGAGGTACAGGCCGATGATGTTGATGACGGCGAGCATGAAGAGCACCGCGTCGGCCATGCCGATCAGGGTCTCCAGCGTCAGCAGGGAACCCGCGACCGCGAACAGCGTGTAGAGGACCTTGAAGGTCAGTTCGCTGCCCCTGGTGCGGCCGAAGAGGTACGTCCAGGCCTTAAGGCCGTAGTAGCCCCAGGTGAGCACGGTGGAGACGGCGAACAGCAGCACCGCGACGGTGAGGATGTACGGGAACCAGGGCATCACGGTGCCGAAGGCGTCGGAGGTGATGGTGACACCGCCGATGGACTCACCGTTGCTCTTGCGGGCCTCGGCCCAGCTGGCCGGGTTGGCGATGACGATGGTCAGCGCGGTCATCGTGCAGATGACGACGGTGTCGATGAACGGCTCCAGCAGGGCGACCAGGCCCTCGCTGGCGGGGTGCTTGGTCTTGACCGCGGAGTGGGCGATCGGGGCGGAGCCGAGGCCGGCCTCGTTGGAGAACGCGGCCCGTTGGAAGCCGATGATCAGCGCGCCGATGACACCGCCGGCGACACCCTGGGGGTTGAACGCGCCCTCGATGATCGTGCCGATCGCGGCCGGCAGGGCGGAGACGTGGACCAGGATGACGACCAGGCAGGCCACGATGTAGATGCCGGCCATGGCGGGGACGAGCCTGCTGGTCACGTTGGCGATGGAGCGGATGCCGCCGAGCAGCACGATCCCGACGAGCGCGGCGATGAGGATGCCGAAGAACAGCGCACCGGCGGAGGAGCCCATCAGGCCGTCCTCGCCGCCGGTGACGGAGACGAGCTGGGCGTAGGACTGGTTGACCTGGAAGAGGTTTCCGCCGAAGAGGCCGAAGAACAGGATCATGAAGGAGGCGAGGACGGCCAGGACCTTGCCGAGCGTCTTGCCGTTCTTGCCGAAGCGGTCGGCCAGGCCCTTGGGCAGGTAGTGCATCGGGCCGCCGGAGACGGTGCCGTCGGCGTGCACCTCGCGGTACTTCACGCCCAAGGTGACCTCGACGAACTTGGTGGCCATGCCCAGCAGGCCGCACAGGATCATCCAGAAGGTGGCGCCGGGGCCACCGATGGATACGGCGACGGCCACGCCGGCGATGTTGCCCAGTCCGACCGTGCCCGAGACGGCGGCGGTCAGCGCCTGGAAGTGGTTGACCTCACCGGCCGACCCCTTCTCGTCGTACTTCCCGCGCACCACGTCGACGGCGAGTCTGAATTTCCTGACCTGCACAAGACCGAACCAGGCGGTGAAGACCAGACCTGCGATGACGAGCCAGGCAACGATGAGGGGCAGCTCCGTACCGGCGACGGGGACGGAGTAGAAGACGACCTCCCCGAGCCAGGTGGCTATGGGCTCGAAGAACCCGCTGACGGCCTCGTCAACGGAAGTGGTGATGGAGTCGAGTGACACGGTGGCTACCTCGATGGCGCAGGGCCGGCGCCGGGGGTTGCGCCGGAAGATGTGCGGTCTTTGAGCGAACGCCGTTGTCCGATCGGCGACCCTGGGCTCACGTGCCGCGGACTCGGAACGTGATCACCCTGGTCGTACTGCCGGTGCGTGCCGGCCGCTCCGTGTCGCGGCGAGGGGTGGTGCCACCTGCGGAGTTGCGCAGTTCTACCACGACCTTTACGGATTCTTTAGTGATGCAGATCACATCACCATGCGTAATATTCGAAACTCCCAGCGAACGAAACCAGACCGTTATTCAGATGGCCTGATCCGTTCATCGGACACTTATTCCTCGCACGATGGCCGCGAGCACGGCGGTGCTCGCGGCCATCGTCTTCGCTCCGCGGGTCAGACCGTCTTCACTCCGCGGCTCAGACCGTCTTGCTGAGGCGGTCGGCCAGCAGGGCGGCGAAGCGGGCCGGGTCGGCCAGGTCGCCGCCTTCGGCGAGCAGGGCGGTGCCGTACAGCAGCTCGGCCGTGCCCTTCAGCTCCGGGTCGTCGGGCCGCTTGTCGTGGGCCGTCCTGACCGCGCTGACCAGCGGGTGCTTCGGGTTCAGCTCAAGGATGCGCTTGACCGAGGGGATCTCCTGGCCCATCGCCTTGTACATCTTCTCCAGGGCCGGCGTGATGCCGTCGGTGTCGCTGACCAGGCACGCCGGTGAGGTCGTGAGCCGGGTCGTCAGACGCACCTCCTTGACGTCGTCGAGCGTCTCGTTGAGCCAGGTCAGCACTGCCGCGTACTCCCCCGCCTCCTCCGGCGACGGCTCCTCCTCGGAGGGCAGGTCCACCGCGCCGCGGGTGATGGACTGCAGCTCCTTGCCCTCGTAGTCACGGACCGCCTCGACCCAGATCTCGTCCACCGGGTCGGTGAGCAGCAGGACCTCGTACCCCTTGGCCCGGAAGGCCTCCATGTGCGGGGAGTTCTCGATCTGTGCGCGGCTGTCGCCGGTCATGAAGTAGATCTTGTCCTGGCCCTCCGGCATCCGGGCGAGGTAGTCGGCCAGAGTGGTGGGCTCTTCACCGGCGGTGGAGGCGAAGGAGGCGATGTCGAGAATCGCCTTGTGGTCCTCCGTCCGGTCGAGGAGTCCCTCCTTGACGGCGGGTCCGAACTCGCGCCAGAACGTGCGGTACTTCTCGGCGTCCTTGCTCATCAGGTCCTTGATGGACGCCAGGATCTTCTTCGCCAGGCGGCGGCGGATGAGCTGGATGTGCCGGTCCTGCTGGAGGATCTCGCGGGAGATGTTCAGCGACAGGTCGGCCGCGTCCACGACGCCCTTGACGAAGCGCAGGTGGTCGGGCAGGAGTTCACGGCTGTCGTCCAGGATGAACACACGCTTGACGTACAGCTGGAGGCCGTGGCGGGCGTCCCGCTGGTAGAGGTCGTGCGGAGCCCGTGACGGCAGGAACAGCAGAGCCTCGTACTCGAAGGTGCCCTCGGCCCGCATCTGGATGATGTCGAGCGGGTCCGTCCAGTCGTGGCTGATGTGCCGGTAGAACTCCCGGTACTCCTCCTCGCTCACGTCCGAGCGGGGACGGGCCCAGAGCGCCTTCATCGAGTTGAGGGTGGACTCCCCCATCCGGACGGGGAACGAGATGAAGTCCGAGTACCGCTTGACGATCTCCCGGATCTTCGCTTCGTCGGTGTAGTCGTAGAGCGCGTCCTCCTCGTCGGCGGGCCGCAGGTGTACGCGGATCGACGTGCCCTCGGGTACGTCCTCGACGTCCTCGACGGTTTCGACCGTGTACGTGCCGTCGCCCTCCGACTCCCAGCGCACTCCCGTCGGCTCGCCGGCCTTGCGGGTGAGCAGCGTGACCTTGTCGGCGACCATGAACACCGAGTAGAAGCCGACGCCGAACTGGCCGATCAGCTCGGCCGACTCCTTGTTCTCCTTGAGCCGTCGCAGCGTCTCGGCCGTGCCGGACCTGGCGATGGTGCCGATCAGCCCCACGACCTCGTCGCGCGTCATGCCGATGCCGTTGTCCCGCACGGTCAGCGTGCGGGCCTCCTTGTCGGCCTCGATCCGGATGTGCAGGTCGTCCGCCTTGAGACTGTCGTCCTTCAGGCCGGCCAAGCGCCGCTTGTCCAGGGCGTCAGAGGCGTTGGAGATGAGTTCGCGAAGGAAGATGTCCTTGTTCGAGTAGATCGAGTGGACCATCAGCTCCAACAGCTGCCGCGCCTCGGCCTGGAACTCCAGCGTCTCGGTACTCATGACTTCCCTTCTGGTCGGTTCGTCTGTGCGACGCCAACATTTTCCGTCAACATTTTCATGGGTGCCGCAAGGTCGCCGACCCGCACAGCGTCCAGCCCCAGCACGTCGTCGGTGACCAGGCACGGGCTATGCGCCGTCGTCGCCGTCGCGCAGGGAATGAATCACGCTCCGCAGGATCCGGAACGCGCCTGCCTGTTCGGCCTCGGTCATGCCGGCCAGCATTCTGACCTCGACGGACCGGACCGCCACGGTCGCCTCCTCCAGGCTCCGGCGGCCGCGAGGCGTGAGGCGTGAGGCGCGTGGGAAGGGCCTTCCCGACGGGCGCTTCCGCGGGCCTGGTCACGTAGCCCTCTCGTTCCAGGGCCTGGAGCAGCACGTTCATCGACTGCCGCGTCACGAACGCGCCCCGCGCGAGCTCGGAGTTCGACAAGCTCGGCCGCTCATGCCCGCCACCGGTCCTGACTTCATCTCGCTCCAAGCGCGCGACCTCGGCCCCTCGCAGGCGTTCTACGAGCGGTACCTCGGCCTCGTCCGCTCACCGGCCGGACCTCCGCACGCCGTCGTCTTCGAGACCAAGCCGATCGCGTTCGCGCTCCGCGACATCGTTCCCGGCACTGATCTCGCATCCGTCGTCCGGCCCGGCATCGGGGCCGCGATCTGGCTCCACGCCACGGACGTCGCGGCCATCCACGACGCTCTCGCCGCCGATGGTCACACCATCGTCTCCGCACCGGTCGACGGCCCCTTCGGCCGGGCCTTCACCTTCGCCGACCCCGACGGCTACCACGTCACGCTCCACGACCGCGCCTGACGAGCCGGACGCCACCGACGGTCACCGTTCTCCCGAAGCCGCCATCGAGGCAATCAGCCACAGGCACCGGCTCACCTGGGGCTGATGGCGATGCCCTCGGGGTTGTGGCCGGTGCGCAGGGTCACCCGCACCTTCGTGAGCGTCGGGTCGATCACCGAAACGCTGTCGGAGTCCTCGTTGGTGACCCAGACCCGGCTGCCGCCCGGACTGACCGCCACGCCCTGCGGCGTCTTGCCCACGGGAACCTGGGAAAGGACACCGCCCGTCGCGGTGTCGATGACAAGGAGGCTGTCGGCCCCGGAATCCGCGGCGTACAGCCGTCGCCCGTCGGGGCTGACCCCGAGGCCGAGCGGGGCCTTGCCGACCGGCCAGGTGGCCACCACCTTGCGGGTGACCGGGTCAATGGCCGAGATGCTCCCGGAACCCGTGTTGGCGACGTACACCCTGTCCCCCTTCACCGTGGCAACGATTCCGCTGGGGAAATCACCCACGGGGATCTGGGCCACGGGCTCATGTGCCTTGGACAGGACGGTCACGTTGTTGGTGCCGCTGTTGGTGACGAGAGTGGTCCCGTCGGGCAAGGTGGCGACGCTGTGCGGGAGTTCACCGACCGCGGGCGTCGCGATGACTTTGCGGCTGGCCGTGTCGATGACGGACACGTTGTCGCTGCCCCAGTTCGCCGCGAACACCTGGCTCCCGTCACGGCTCGGAAAGGCCGAGAACGGATAGGAACCGACCGGCACGGTGGCCACGGCCTTGTGACTGGTCGTCTCGATGAAGGTGACCGAGTCGGACAGGCCGTTCGCCACGTACACATGAGAGCCGTCGGGGGCCGCGCCCACGCCGGTCGGTCCGCTGCCCACCGTCGTGGTGGTGACCGGCCTCTCAAGACGGACGTCGAAGGAGGAGGCCGTACCGGAACCGCTGTTGGCCACGTACGCGACGATGCGCATCGGGAAGCCCTTGTCGGGCTCGGCCTTCGACGCGGGTCGTGGCGACGGGGGTGGCGCGGCGGGCGCGAAGCCGAGCATCAGACGGATACGGACGCGGGTACGGGTACGGACGCGGGAGCGGCGGTGGCTGACTGCGGCGGCGAGTCGACGAGCACCGTAGGGGCAGCCGAATCCGAGGAATCTCAGCATGGATCCACCTTCTGTGGCTGTGCGGGAGGTCTTGGACGGACGCGCTTGGTCAACGCCCGTCGTGCCTGTCCTGCACGGCCGAAGAATGGCCCGCCAAGCGCCGTGAGGCGAGCGTCGCCGCCGTGCTCGTACGCGAATCGCAGCGTGAGCGGGCTGCGGCTTCGGTCACGCGGTGCGTTCCAGTGGACGAGCGAATTGGTTGCGGGCCGTGCGATTTGCTGGTCGAGCCGACGGGCGCGACGTCGGTGGCGAACTTCTCGTACGGCCACCTCGGCGCGCGTGGCGACCAGGACCGTGTACCGAGCCGACAGGCCGGGGTCGCTCCAGGTCAGCTCGACGGGCCAGGCACCGGACTCCGCCGGCGGCTCCCGCCGCTGTCCGCCCGTCCCGAGCCGCCTCCGCTCGCCGCCGCCGTGGCGCAGACGGGGCGGCTCCGGGCGGCGTAGGAGCGGGCGGCCGCGAGGAGGGCGAAGCCCAGGCCGCCGAAGGCCGTTCCGCCGATGGCGGCCAGCCAGAGGGTGCCGGAGAGGGTGGCGCCGAGATCCGTGTCGGGTTCGGGGGCCGGCAACACTCCGAAGGCGGCGAGCGGGGCGTAGATCACCAGGAACACTCCGTACACCGACAGGCCGAAGCCGGTGAGCCAGGCCGGGACCAGGGGCAGCAGGCGCGGTACGCGGCGTCCGGAGAGGATCGGTGTCCAGCGGGGGAACACCTGCCCCCACGGATACATCAGCCCGGTCAGCAGAAAGAGTCCGAGCCCCGCGGCAAGCACGGTGACGTCGATGCCCGCCTCGGCGAGCGCCTTTGCCGCGTCCGATCCGCCGGAGTTCGATGCCTTCCACTTCTCGGCCGTGATGCCGAACGCGTCGCCGCCCAGCGTCCAGACGGTCTTCGCTCCGGCCCACGGCAGCATCCCGCACATCAGCAGGTACGCCAGTTTTCTGGTGCGCCGGGGGGCGGTCGTGGCGCGCGGATGGATGAGCGGGGCGTCGTGGCCGCCGGTGTGCCTCTGTCCGCAGCGGGGGCAGGTACCGGCCAGCCGTCGGCGGTAGGAGAGCGCGACGAGGACGAGGACTGCGGTGAAGGCCGTGCTCAGCAGCACGTGGGCCAGGCCAGTGGCGCTCTCCAGCCCCGCACCGGCCGCCAGGGTGACGAAGTAGGCGGGAAGGCCGGTCGCGCCCATCGCGAACACCGGGGTGGTCAGGATGAATGCACCCCACACCGCTGTTCGGCCAGGCCGGTCCAGCTGTCGTCGCCTGGTGGCCAGGCAGGCGACACCCGCGGCGAGGGCCAGGCCGGCCAGGGTCAGCTGGACCATCGGCGCGTAGGAGGTGTACGGGGTGAAGGGCACCGTGGTCCCCGTCACGGCCCAAGTGGCCTCGATGACGGCGTATATCGCGCCGCAGGACGCCGCCGCGGCAGGCGCCCACTCGGGCCACCGCCGCGGCCACCCGGCCCAGAGGGGCGTCCGGGCGAGGCGCGGCGTCCCCTCACGTGTCTGTGTCGCTTCGGGCGCGGCCACTGTGACCTCCGGCTTCCGTGATCTGGCCATTCATGTTCCGCCGGCTCCGCTCCGGCCACGTCAGCCCCACGGGCCATTCCCCTCCCCCGCGCGAGGGAGGGGCGACCGAACCCCTGTCGTCGGATACCTGCGAGCGAGTACGAAGCCCGTGTGAACAGATCGGCCCCTTCGTTGACACGTACATGAGCCCTGCGTCAGGCTCCCCGCCATGCAGCCCCTCGCCGACCCGACGGTCACGCTCGTGGCGCGCCGCCATGTCGACCTGGTCCGTGTGGCGAGCGCGATCTGTCGCCGCGCTTCCTGAACCCGATCCCCTCCCTCATGCCATCTCCGGGCACGTGACGCCGTGACGCCTCGGCGCGCCGTGCCCCGTTCAGGAGCGCACTGTGTCCTCGTACGAATCCAAGCTGTCCCGCCGCGCCTTCGGGGGCGCCATCGGTGCCACCGCCGCGGCCGTCGGACTTCCGGCCGCCGGGGCCCGGGCCGCGGTCGGGCCCCGGGAGCAGCCGTTCCGCGCCGCCCCGCACCGCCGCTCCAAGCGGCCCAACATCCTCTTCATCCTCGGCGACGACCTCGGCTGGGCCGATCTCTCCGCCTACGGCTCGCCGCACATCAAGACCCCGAACCTGGACCGCCTCGCACACCAAGGCGTGCGGTTCACGGACGCCTACTCCGGCTCGGCGACCTGCTCACCCACCCGCTTCAGCCTCTATACCGGGCGCTTTCCCGGGCGTACGGAGGGCGGCCTCGCGGAGCCCATCGCGGACAGGTCCACGGGCCTCGCACCGGCGCATCCGACGCTCGCCTCGCTGCTGCGCGACGCCGGATACGCGACGGCGCTGATCGGCAAGTGGCACTGCGGCCATCTGCCGGACCACTCCCCCACGAAGTCGGGCTGGGACGAGTTCTTCGGGAACTTCGGCGGGGCCCTCGAGTACTACTCGAAGCTGGGGCTCGGCGGCGAGTACGACCTCTATGAAGGCGACGTCGAGTACAAGGACCTGCGGTACTACACGCGGATCCTGACCGAGCGGGCCGGGGAGTACATCCGGCGCGGGCACGGCCGGCCGTGGCTGCTCAACCTCAACTTCACCACCCCGCACTGGCCTTGGATCGCCGACGGGGACGAGGCGGAGAGCGCCGAGATCGTACGGCGGATCAAGGCGGGCGAGAAGGGAGCGCTGTGGCACCAGGACGGCGGTTCCGTGGCGAAGTACACGCAGCTGGTGCAGGACCTGGACCGGTCGGTCGGCGAGGTGCTGCGCGCACTGAAGACGTCCGGGCAGGAGCGGGACACCCTCGTCTTCTTCGCCTCGGACAACGGCGGTGAGCGCTTCTCGTACAACTGGCCGCTGTCCGGCGGCAAGGGCTCGCTGAAAGAGGGCGGCATCCGCGTGCCGACCCTCGTACGCTGGCCCGCGCGGATCGACGGCGGGCAGGTCAGCCACGAGCCCGTCTTCACCCCCGACTGGACGGCGACGCTCCTGGAGATCGGCGGGGCGCGGCCGGACCCCGCGTATCCGCTGGACGGCACG
Source organism: Streptomyces sp. 135 (assembly GCF_020026305.1). Taxonomy (NCBI): domain Bacteria; kingdom Bacillati; phylum Actinomycetota; class Actinomycetes; order Kitasatosporales; family Streptomycetaceae; genus Streptomyces; species Streptomyces sp. 135. Next base: position 792,762 of record NZ_CP075691.1, read on the forward strand.
AGCCTCGCCCCGTACCTGCTGAGGGGCGCGGAGCTCGCCGAGCGGGAGCTGTTCTGGCGGGTCAGGGGCGAGCGGGCGCTGCGGCGCGGGGAGTGGAAGTACTACCGGGGCAAGGGCGGCCCGGACCAGCTGTTCAACCTCGCCGATGACCAGCGGGAGCAGGCCGACCGGGCGGCCGCGGAGCCCGGACTGCTGGCGGAGCTGCGTACGGCGTGGGAGCGGACGGACAAGGAGCTGCTGCCTTACCCCGCCCGTCCCTGACGCCGCAGCGGACGGTCTGCCCGGAACCTTCGCGGGGCGGAGGAACTCCTGCGGGGTACGGTGGGCGCGGCGGTGCCGGGGGGGCGAGAAGTCCGGCATGTCCGTGGCTGGTGGAGCGGACGCCACGGCGAGTGCGACTCTACGGACGACGCCCTCAACTGACAGCGGGACAGACCCGCTTCGAGCCGAGCGGCACCTGAAGCGGAGAGGCAGGGAGCACAATGCGTTACGTCATCATCGGGTCCGGAGCGGTCGGCGGTTCGATCGGGGGGCGGCTGCACGAGAGCGGCCGGTCCGTCGTCCTGGTGGCCCGAGGCGCGCACTTCGAGGCGCTGCGCGACAACGGGCTGCGGCTCACGGTCCCCACCGGCACGCTCACCCTCGGCATACCCGTCGTGGCACGGCCCGAGGACGTCGAACTGCGGGCGGACGACGTGCTCGTACTCGCCGTCAAGACCCAGGACAGCGTGGCGGCGCTGGACGCGTGGGCCGGGCGGCCGGTGGCGGGCGGCGGCACGGCGGGTGAACGCCTGCCCCTGGTGTGCGCCCAGAACGGCGTGGAGAACGAGCGCCTGGCGCTGCGCCGCTTCCGCGACGTGTACGGCGTCTGCGTCATCCTGCCCAGCACGTATCTGAACCCCGGTGAGGTCGTCGCGCCCTGCGGCCCGTACACCGGCGCCCTGGTCATCGGCCGGTACGGGACAGCCGTCGGCCGGCAGGGGTCGGACGCGGACGACACCGCCCGGCGGATCGCGCGGGACCTGGAGAAGGCGCACTTCCTGGCCCCGGTGGCGGCGGACGTGATGCGCTGGAAGTACGGCAAGCTCCTCGCCAACCTCGCCAACGTGGTCGAAGCCGTGTGCGGCTCCGCCTCGGACGCCGCCGCCCAGGACCTGGTCGCCCGGGCGAAGGCCGAGGGCGCCGCCGTCCTCGACGCCGCGGGCATCGCCTACGCGAGCGGTGCCGAGCTCGCCGAGCTGCGCAGCGGGACGGTGGACCCGCAGCCGGTCCCCGGCGAGCGCACCCGCGGCTCGTCCTGGCAGAGCCTGGCGCGGGGCGCGGGATCGATCGAGACGGACTACCTCAACGGGGAGTTGGTGCTGCTCGGCCGGGAGCACGGCGTGCCCACCCCGGTGAACGCGGCGCTTCAGGCCGCCGCCCGGGAGAGCGTGCGCCAGGCCCGGGAGCCGGGCAGCCTGACGGCCGAGGAACTGATCGGGCGCATAGCCGCATAGCCGCATAACCGCATGCCGTGTAGCCGTGTAGCCGTGTGGCTATGGGTCGTCGGGGTGACGGCCGCTGACCGTGCGGTGCGGCCGGGTGCTAGTTGGCGGGCTTCGATCCATGACGGTGCGGCCGCCCGCCGAGCAGCACCGCGCAGGCCGCGACGGTCAGCAGGCCGCCGGCCAGGAAGGTGTCCCGCACATCGGCCCGCGCCAGGATCAGGGCGCCGAGCGCGGCGCCCGCCGCGATTCCGGCGTTGTAGGCACCGGAGTTGGCTGCGAGCGCGATGTCCGTGCGGCCCGGGGCGCAGTGCAGCATCGCGTTCTGAGTGGTCATGAACACCGGCCCGAGCGCACCGCCCATCAGCGCCAGGAACACCACCGCCGCCACCGGCTCGGTGCCGGCCGAGTACAGCCCGAGCATGCCCACCGCTTGCGTCGCCACGGCCGTGGTCAGCGCGGACTGCGGAAAGCGGTCTAGCAACGCCCCGGTGATGCTCACCCCGGCCAGACACGCGACGCCGAAGGCCAGGAACAGGGCGCTGACACGGTTCGGCGAGAACCCGCTCACGTCGCCGAGGAACTTCGCGATGTACGTGTATCCCGTGAATGCCCCGGTGGCGGCCAGCACCCCGGCCACGAGCACCGTTGCGAACCGGCGCGCGTCGGGACTGGTTCCGTGGGCGGCGGGTTCCTCGTCCGGACGCGAGGTCGGCAGCAGAACGGCGATCGTCACCAGAGACACGAGTCCCAGAGCCGCCAGCGCGGCGACGGGCGCCTGCCAGTCACTGTGCCGGCCCAGCCAGGTTCCGGCAGGAACACCGAGCACCAAGGCCAGCGAACCGGCGACGGACAGCGCCCCGACCACACGGCCACGGAACTCCGGCGCGAACAGGCCCACCGCGACCGGTCCCATCACGGCCCAGAACAGCGCCTGGGCGAGCGCCGTCAGCAGCCGCGACGCGAGGAGCGGCCAGTAGGACGTCGACAGCGCCGCACCCAGACTGGACACGACGAGCGCGGCCAGCAGTCCCGTGAGCACATGACGTCGGGGCACGGCCCGCACGAAGTGGGCGAGGGGAACAGACGCCACGGCCACCGTCACGCCGTAACCGGTGACCAGCAGACCCACCGCTGACAGGGACACCCGAACGCTCTCGGAGATGGGCTCCAAGAGGCCGATCGGCAGGTTCTCCGCGGTGTTGAAGGTGAAGGCCGCCAGCATCAGGGCCATGAGCACCGCCGGCGCGTGCCAGGGGGCCGGTCGCCCCTGGACCGCGCCGCTTCTTCCTGCCCCCGCCCGTCGCACCCGCTCCATGGCACCGTCCATGGAGGTACCTCACCGGGCTCACCGGCCCGCCGCAACCGAATTCGTCGCCCCTGGCCGGCCGACACCCGCTACAGCGTGGGCGGGCCCTGGCCTTCCGGATGCTGCCCGGGGCCTTCGTCGCTGCCGGCGAGCCTGCTGGGCGAGAGGTCCGTCGGGTCCTCCCCCGGCTCGAGAAGCGTGTCGGCGGCGCCGATCACCAGCGGGTCGGCCTTGCCCACCGCTCCTTCGTCCCTGGCCTCGTAGTCGACGCGCAGCAGGAGATGGCGCATCGCTTCGAGGCGTCCGCGTCTCTTGTCATTCGTCTTCACGACGGTCCACGGCGCGTGTTCCGTGTCGGTGGCCCGGAACATCTCCACCTTGGCGCGGGTGTAGGCGTCCCACAGGTCCAGCGAGGCGACATCGGTGGGGGAGAGCTTCCACTGGCGGACGGGATCCACCTGACGGATCGCGAAACGCGTACGCTGCTCGGCCCGGGAGACCGAGAACCAGAACTTCACCAGAATGATGCCGTCTTCCGTCAGCATCTTCTCGAACAGCGGTGCCTGGCGCAGGAATTGGCTGTGCTGCTCGGGCGTACAGAATCCCATCACGGGCTCGACCCCGGCGCGGTTGTACCAGGACCGGTCGAAGAACACGATCTCGCCCGCGGCCGGAAGGTGCGCGACGTACCGCTGGAAATACCACTGGCTCCCTTCGCGCTCCGTGGGTTTGTCCAGCGCGACCGTGCGCGCCCCGCGGGGATTGAGCCGCTCCGTGAAGCGTTTGATGGTGCCGCCCTTGCCGGCGGCATCGCGGCCCTCGCACAGCACGACGATGCGCAGTCCCTGGTCACGGACCGACTTCTGCAGCTTGAGCAGTTCGATCTGGAGGACCCGCTTGCGGCGTTCGTACTCATGGCGCCGAAGCTTCTGCGAGTACGGGTAATTCTCCCGCCACGTCCGCAGCGGACGCCCCTGTTCGTCCAGGAGTACAGGGCGCTCCGGGCGGGACTCGTCCACGCTCAGTCCGTCGAGCAGATTCTCCGCGTCCTCGACCGCGTCCTGGCCCTTGTCCTCGCCCTCGTCTTTCAACGACCCCTCCTCGACGCAAACAGGACAGAAAGAAAGACAGACAGCCCGACCCTAACCCACACACCGCCACCGGTCCGCACTACCCGGCCCGTCCGTCGCCGGGTGGTTCCCCGGCTGCCGTGCGGGCGGTGACCAGGCCCGATTCGTACGCGGCGATGACCGCCTGCGCCCGGTCACGGACGCCGAGCTTGTCGAAGATGCTGGTGATGTGATTCTTGACCGTGGAGATGCTGAGGTCCAGGGCACGGGAGATGCCGGTGTTGTCGAGGCCGGTGGCCATCAGGCGCCACACCTCAACCTCGCGGGGCGTGAGTTCGTCCCGCGCACCCAGGCCGGTGGGGGTCGGCCGCGCGTCTCGGGGTGCCCGTACGTAGGTGGCGATCAGCCGGGTGAGCAGGCGCGGCGCCACGGCTGCCTCGCCGGAGTGGACGGTCCGGATCGCCGCGCCCAGGTCCTCCGGGGAGCTGTCCTTGGGCAGGAACCCATGGGCTCCGGCGCGCAGGGCGCCCACGACGTACTCGTCCATGTCGAACGTACTGAGGGCCAGCACCCGGCAGCCGGGCACGTCGGCGGCGAGTTCCGCCGTCGCGGCGACCCCGTCGAGGACGGGCATCCGGATGTCCATCAGCGCGACATCGGGGCGCAGTCGGCGGGCGAGGGTGACGGCCTGCGCGCCGTTCTCGGCCTCTCCCACCACCTCGAAGGACGGGTCGGGAGAGAGGATCAGCGACAGACCGCGCCGGACGAGCGGCTGGTCGTCCACGATCAGCACCTTGATCCTCTGCCCCGTCGGCCCCGTCCCTGCCCCGGCCCCGCTCATCGGTGCCCCCCTTCGTGCGGCACGGCCAACCCTGCCCCCGCCGTTGCCTCGCCCGGCTCATCGGCATCGTCCGCGGTCAGCGGCAGGTCGGCGACCACGGCGTACCCCCCGTCCGCCCGCGGGCCGGCGGTCAGGGTGCCGCCGTGCAGGGCGACGCGCTCGCGCATGCCGATCAGGCCGTAACCGCCCGATACCTCCGCCGGCGCCCGCCCCTCCTTCGACGCCGCTCCCCCGCCGTCGTCCCGCACCTCGACGGTGAGCCCTTCCTGACGGTACGTCAGCTGTACGCAGGCCCGGGCCGGCCCCGCGTACTTGCGGGCGTTGGTGAGGGCTTCCTGGGCGATCCTGAACACCGTCAGGCCGACGGTCGGCGGAAGCGGGCGCCGTGGTCCGTGGACGCTCAGCTCGGTGGGCAGTCCGGCGAGGCGGGATTCGGCCACCAGGCGCTCCAGGTCGTCGGCGCCGGGCTGGGGCAGCGGCGGCACTGTCTCCGGTTCGTCGCCCGCCCTGAGTACGTCCAGGAGTTGGCGCATCTCGCGCAGCGCGAGCCGCCCGGAGGACTCCAGGGTGACCAGGGCGTCCCTGACCACGTCCGGTTCGGCGATGTTGGCCCGGGCGCCGCCGGCCATCAGCTGCATGGTGGTGATGTGGTGGGCCACGATGTCGTGCAACTCCCGTGCGATGCGGCGGCGTTCGTCGGCCACCGCGCGGTCGGCGAGAAGCCTGCGGTTGGCCGCGACCTCTTGCTGCCAGCGGTTGATCACCATGGCGGTGCCGACGACGATCAGGGTGGTGAGCGGCGCGACGACGGCGTCCTGCCAGCGCGGGATCCGGCCGTCGCTCTGGCTGAGCAGCGTCAGCGCGACCGTCACGGTGGCCGCGACCGCCGTCACCCGGCCGGGCCGGGCCCTGGCGACCGAGTACAGGGCGACCACCAGGACGGCGCCGAAGTGGCGGGGCAGCGGCACGGTGAGGGCGGCCGTCACATCGAGTGCCAGTACGGCGGCGAGCGCCGACACCGGGTGGCGCCGGCGTGCGAGCAGCGGCATGGCCGCCAGCGCGACGAGGAAGAACCCGGTCACGGTCACCGCGTGCCGGCCGTCGGGGTCGTCGAAGAACACGTAGCTGAGCAGGTTCATCGCGCAGGCGCCGCCGGTGACGAGCGCGTCGTTACGGGTCCATGGCGGGTCGGCGCCGTCGATGTGCGCCGTCTCCCGGGCGTCGCCGGGCCGGACCTGTCGGCTCATGGGCATGTGTGTTCCCTCTGTGTCCGGCCGCCTCGTGGCTCCCTGGCCAGGGTCGCACAGGTGTCCTGAGGGCCAGCACCCTGACCACGAGCGGGATCAACACCCTGACCAGGACCAGGGTCCTGGTCAGGGGCGCGGGCAGGACCCAGGTCCCCGGTGTGGATCATCCCCTGCCCCGACGCCCGCCGGCACCTCGAAGTGATGGTCTGGAGACCGGCCGGGAGCCCCCGGCAGACGTCCGCACTCAACTGCGTCCGCCGGAGGACCTCGTGATCCGCGCCCTGACCGGATACTCCACCAGAAACCCCTGGAAGGTCATCGCCTTCTGGGCGGTGCTGGGCATCGTGCTGAGCGCCCTGACACCGACGCTCATGGGGCGTGTCACCCAGAACCAGACCGGGGACTTCCTGCCCCGGAGCTATGACTCGGCCGCCGCGCTGCACATCGCCGAGGAACGGTTCGGGGCGGATCCCGATGCCACCACGGTGACGGTGCTGGTCGCCCGGGAGGACGGCGAGCCCCTCACCGCCGCCGACCGCAAGCGGATCGCGGCCGAGGCGGCGAAGCTCGCGAACCGCCGGGTCACCATGCCGAGGGAGGACGACCGGCCGAAGTTCCTGGTCCCGGACCGCTCCCAGACGCCGCGGGTCGCCCCGGCGATGACGGCGCCCGACCGCAGTTTCGAACTGCTCTCCGTCCAGCTGATCGGGAACCCCACGGACCCCGGGGTCCAGGGCGTCTACCGGACGTTCCGGGACTCCGCCCGGACGCAGTTCTCCGAGGCGGGGATGCGCACCGGTTTCACCGGCGGGCTCGCCGACCTCGTCGACACCACCGACTCCCACGAGACCGCCGCGAAGGTCGGCAGCGCCCTGCTCATGGGGCTCATCATCCTGCTCAACGTACGGGCGTTCCGCAGCGTGCCGGCGGCCGTGCTGCCGCTGCTCGCCGTCGTCATGATCGGTGGCGCGGCGGGCGGAGCCGTCGCGGGCGCCGCGCTGCTCACCGGGCGCAAGCTCGACGCGGGCACCCCGGATCTGATCACCGTGGTCCTGCTCGGCATCGGCATCGACTACCTGCTGTTCCTGCTGTTCCGTTTCCGCGAGCAACTGCGGGCGAGGCCGGGGCAGTCCGCCCGCGAGGCGGCCGAGCAGGTCTCCGGCCGGGTGGGCACCGCGATCACCTCGGCGGCGCTGACGATCGTGGCCGCGTTCGCCACGCTGGGTGTGGCGACCTTCGGGCAGTTCCGTTCGATGGGCCCCGCGATCGCCGTCGCGGTCCTGGTGATGCTCATCGGCAGCCTCACCCTGCTCCCGGCGCTGCTCGCGGCCGCCGGACGCAAGATGTTCTGGCCCTCCCGGACCCTCGACCACGAGCCGCGCGAGGGCCGGGCCGCCCGCCTCGGCGCGCTGGTCACCCGGCGGCCGCTGACGATGCTGCTCGGCTCCGTGGCCGTGCTCGCCGCCCTGGCCGCCGGGCTGATCGGCATCCGTATGGACTACGGCCGGGGCGACTCCGGTGACCGGACGCCCTCCTCCGCCACCACGGCCGAGATATCCCGCGCGCTGCCGGCCGGTGTGTCGGACCCGACGAGCGTCTTCGTCACCGCCAAGGGCGACGGCACCCTCACCATCGCCCGGCTCGACGGCCTCTCCCGCGGGCTCAAGCAGGTCAAGGGCGTGGGCCAGGTCGCGCCGACCGTCCTGAGCAAGGACCGCGGTGCCGCCCGGATCGACCTGTATCCGACCGCGGACCCGCAGAGCCAGGAGGCCCGCGACCTGGCCTCCGGCCCGATCCGGTCGGCGGCCGCCCGGCACACGCCCGCCGGGGCGACGGCGCACGTCGGCGGGACGGCGGCGATCTTCGCCGACATATCGACCGCCGTCGATCACGACCTGAGGATCGTGTTCCCGGTCGCCGCCGGACTGATCGCGCTGATCCTGCTGTTGCTCCTGCGCAGCCTGCTCGCCCCGCTGATCCTGATGCTCTCCGTCGGGTTCGGCTTCGCCGCGACCCTCGGCGCCGCCACGCTCCTCTTCCAGCACGGTCTCGGTGAGCCGGGCATCAGCTACACCCTGCCGCTGGTGCTGTTCCTGTTCGTCGTGGCGCTGGGCACCGACTACAACATCCTGATCGCCGACCGGATCCGCGAGGAGATGCGGCGACCGGGCCCGGCGCGGACCGCCGTGGCCCGCGCGGTACGGCACACCGCCCCGGCCATCGGGACGGCGGGCCTGGTGCTTGCCGCCTCCTTCGCCTCCCTCGCCACGGTCCCCGGCAACGAGCAGATGGCCTTCGCGACGACGCTCGGCATCCTGCTCTCCGCGCTCGTCCTGTCGCTGGTCCTGGTGCCCGCGCTGGCCGCGCTCCTCGGCCGGTCCCTCTGGTGGCCACTGCGCGCGCGGCCCGTCGAAGGGGGCCACGCACAGCGCGGGACACCGGCGCCGGTCTCGGGGCCCGGCCAGGTCAAGACGTACTGAGGCCGCCGCGCGGGCTCAGGCGGAGCCGGGCTCCAGGACCGGCGGGGCGTGCGGGAGTTCGGCCGTCGCGGCACACGAACCGCCGACCGACCGGTCCTTGCCGGGCCTATGTCGTCCGAGGGGCGCGCCACACCGGTCGCGTTCAGCCGGTCCGGGGTCTCCCGGGCGCCCACGGGATACCGGGCGCCCTTCTCGGGTATCTTCAACTGCTTGCAACTGACCTCTACTTGGCCGTCCGAGCCGACCTGGATGCCGGTCGACCAGGCGTAGGTCGGCAGGCCGTCCACCTTCGGACCGGCGTTCACCACCCGGACGGCGCTGGCCAGTTGGCGGGACCACGCCCGCGCCACCACCGAACCGACTTCGTTCCTGGAGACAGACGACATGAGCAGCGCCCTTCTGGTGATGGACGTCCAACAGGCCATCGTGGACATCGCCGACGACGGTTCCGGGTATCTGCCACGTCTGCGCAAGGCGATCGACGGGGCCCGGGCGGCGGACATGCCCGTCATCTACGTGGTCATCGCGCTGCGCCCCGGCTTTCCCGAAGTCGGCACGCGCAACAAGCCTCTCGCCGCCATCGCACGGGCCGGTCTCTACGTCGAGGGCGCGCCCGGCACCGAGATCCACCCCGACGTCGCGCCCCGGCCGGGCGACGTGGTGGTCACCAAGCGGCGGGCGAGCGCGTTCTCCGGCAGCGATCTCGACGTGGTGCTGCGGGCGCGCGGCATCCACAGCCTCGTACTCACCGGCATCGCCACCAGCGCCGTGGTGCTCTCCACCCTGTGCCAGGCGAACGACATGGACTTCGGCCTCACCGTGCTCTCCGACGCCTGCCTGGACACCGACCCGGAAGTGCACCGGGTCCTCGTCGAGCGGCTGTTCCCGCAGTGGGCGGACGTCGTCACCGTCGACGAGTGGGTCAAGGCGATCGCACCTCGATAGCGGCGGCCCATCGTCCCGCGCGGCCGCGTCAGCACCGCGTCAGCACCGCCGGGCAGCATCTGCGCCGCCATGCCCGCGTCCGCGCGAGCCGAGCCGGCGGCTCAGCCCGCCGGGGCGGGCCTGTTCCCACAGGGATGGAGAACTCCCATGCTGAGGTTCCGTTCACCCCGTCCGTACGCGGCCGCCCCGCCCCTGGTCCTCGTCCTGGCGCTGGTCCTGGCCCTGCTGACGGTCGGCGGCCCGGCGGCCCGGCCCGCGACCGCCGCCGCGGGCCAGGGGATCAACATCGCCGCGACCCACACCGGCATGTGCCTGGAGGTGGCCACGCAGGCGACCGGCGAGCCCGTCAGACAGCGGCGCTGCGCCGGGCGGGAGGGAGCGTCGTGGAGCCTGCGGGAATCCGCGGTATACGGCGGGGCGGTGCAGATCGTCAGCGTCCTCAGCGGCAAGTGCATGGCGGTGGAGAACTCCAGCGCCGACAACGGAGCCGCCGTCGTACAGGCGGACTGCGACAACCGGCCCGGGACGAGCTTCCAGTTCGAGGACCACGAGGAAGCCGCGCTGGTACACCCGATGACGGCCGGACCGCGCAAGTGCCTTGAGGTCACCTCCTCCGCCACCACGGACGGCACGGCACTGCGCCAGTGGTCCTGTGACCGCCAACCGGGCGCGAACTTCGTCCAGGGGAACTTCCGGGGACTCCAGGAAGGCTGGATCAAGATCCGTCCGGCGAGCGCGCCCGGGCTGTGCCTGACCGAGGGACGCGCTGGATTCCTGAACGCCCCGGTCGCCGTGCAGCGTTCGTGCGCGCAGGCCACGTCGCCGCGCACGTACCTCGTGCCGCAGGGCAACAGCCTGTTCAAGTTGCAGTGGCACAGCACCCAGGCCGGCATCCGCTGCCTCACCATCTTCATCGTCAGCTCGGTGGCCGACATGCTGGAGCCCACGACCAACTGCGCGGGAGCCAACGTCTTCTACATCGAGGCGGTCGACACGCCCGTGCCCAACACCTACCGGATCTACACGCTCTACACGTCCGACCGGAAGTACTGCGTGGGGATCAGCGACAGCTCCACGGCCGAGGGTGCCACGGCCAAACAGGCGCCCTGCGCCGACCGCACCGACCAGGTGTTCTTCATCGACTCCGTGTGACGTCGGTCGACTCCCGTGTGACGTCGACGGCGGCGCAGGAAGAATCACTGAACTCCCGCTAAACTTAACCGGTTTGGCTCCTGCTGTTGTCTCCGTAGACGCCTCGTCCTAGCCTCTCTCCCAGTCGCCGGCCGAAGGGATTTTCCCCATCATCCCTTTCGTGGCGAAGTCATCAGCGGATGACTTTCCGGCGCATTCCCCGTTCCGGCGTCTCGTGTCACGTCGCACGCGCCACCACCCTGGGAGCAGGAATGAGAATGAGACTGGCCACCGCGGCGGGAGCGTTGCTGGCCCTCGCCGCGTCCATACTGACGGCGCCCTCCCCCGCGCAGGCCGCGGATGAGGGGGCCAGGAGCCGGGCCGAGGCGCGGAACGGGACACGGGCCGTACCGGGCTTCCACGTCGCCGGAGGGCGCCTGCTCGACGCGACCGGCAAGGACTTCGTCCTGCGCGGCGTGAACCACGCCCACACCTGGTATCCGAGCAGGACCGCGCAGGCGCTGAAGGACGTCAAGGCGCTCGGCGCCAACTCCGTACGTGTCGTACTCTCCACTGGTGACCGCTGGGCCAAGAACGACACCGCCGATGTCGCCGCCGTCGTCGCACAGTGCAAGCAGAACCGGCTCGTCTGCGTCCTGGAGGCCCACGACACCACCGGCTACGGCGAGCAGAGCGGAGCCATCTCCCTCGCGCGCGCCGTGGACTACTGGATCAGCGTCAAGGGCGCGGTGCAGGGCCAGGAGAAATACGTCATCCTGAACATCGGGAACGAGCCGCACGGCAATTCCGGCTACGCGTCATGGACGTCCGACACCAAGAACGCCCTCGCCCGCATGCGCACGGCCGGGTTCCACCACACGCTCATGGCCGACGCCCCCAACTGGGGCCAGGACTGGTCGTTCACCATGCGCGACCGTGCCGCAGAGGTATTCGCCGCGGATCCTCGGCGGAACACGGTGTTCTCGGTCCACATGTACGGCGTATTCAACACGGCCGACAAAGTGAAAAGTTACCTCAACCGGTTCACCTCGCAGCGTCTACCCATCGTCGTGGGCGAGTTCGGCGACATGCACTCGGACGGTGACCCGGACGAGGCCGCCATCATGTCCACCGCGCGCCAACTCGGCGTGGGCTATCTCGGCTGGTCCTGGAGCGGCAACGGCGGCGGTGTCGAGTATCTGGACATGGCCACGGGCTTCGACGCCTCCCGGCTCACCTCCTGGGGGCAGCGGATCTTCCACGGCGCCGACGGCATCCAGCAGACCGCGAAGGAGGCCGGCGTCTTCACCGGCTCCCGTGCAGCGAAGGGCAGCCGGGCGGCCGGCTGACGGCTGACGGCTGACGGCTCGCGACGGTCACCGGCCACCGCCCGACTGAAGGAGCAAGGAGGGCCGCGTCCGCACCGGACACGGCCCTCCTCTGCCGCTACGAGAACCCGCCCCCGCTACGAACCCGGCGCCGGCGCGGTGGAGCCACGCGGGGTCAGCGATGGCGTCGGCACCTGAAGGCCGTCCGTGTCGGTGCCGTTGACCACGTCGAAGAGGACACGTGCCACCTCGGCGCCGAACTGGTGCACGTCGTGGCTCATGGCCGACATCGTCGGGTGGGTGATCCGGCACAACTGCGAGTCGTCCCAGGCCAGCAGCGACAGATCGTCGGGGACGGTGAACCCCATCTCAGCGGCGACACCCGCGCCCGCGACGGCCATGATGTCGTTGTCGTAGACGATCGCCGTCGGCCGGTCGGCGGCGAGCAGCAGAGTGCGGGTGGCACGGGCCCCCTCCTTCTCGTCGAACCCCGTGGCGATCTGCCGCTCCTGGTCCAGCCCCAGTTCCCGGGTGACGGCGGTGAAGGCGCGGGCCCGGATCGCGCTGTGCCCGAGGTCGGCCGGGCCGCCGACGCGGGCGATGCGCCGGTGCCCGAGGGCGGCGAGGTAACGGACGGCCTCGGCGACCGCGGACGCGTCGTCCGTCCATACCGCCGGGAAGGGCCCGGTGAGGGAGGGATGCCCGACCGCCACGGCGGGCAGGCCGAGGCCCTGGAGGGACGGGACCCTCGGGTCGTCCTCGCGGAAGTCCACCAGGATCGCGCCGGCGATCATCCGGCCGCGCCACCACTCCTTGTAGAGCGCGATCTCCTCGTCGAGGTCGCGCACCAGGCGCAGCAGCAGCGAGCACGACCGCTCCGCGAGGATGCTCTCGATGCCGGAGATGAAGTCCATGTAGAACGGTTCGAGGCCGAGCAGCCGGGCCGGCCGGCACAGGGCGAGCCCGACGATGTCGACCCGGCGGTTCGACAGGCTGCGGGCGGTGGCGCTGGGGGCCCAGCCCAGCTCGCGGGCGACCGTGAAGATCCGCTCGCGGGTGGCCTCGGAGACGCCGGGCTTGTGGTTGAAGGCGAGCGACACCGCCCCCTTGGAGACCCCGGCCCGGGCCGCGACGTCCTTGATGGTGACGCGCTGGGTGCCGCTCACCTCACGTCCACGCAGAAGAGGGCGGCCCTGATGTCCTGGATGCCGACGGCGCCACAGCCGTGGACCCGGATGCGGGTCCGCTCACCCGGCAGCAGGGTCTGGCGACCGCTGTCGCAGGCGGCGGCCGGGCCGAGCCGGTCGGGCTGGAGCAGGAGGTCTCTGACGAGGGTATGGGCGCTCACCACGACGTCGACTCTATCCCCCGGCCCTGGCACCGGTTCCAGGGCGACGTCGTAGCGCGGCCGAGGGTACGCGAAGTCCTTGTCGGGCACGGGGAAGTGCAGGGCCCGCAGCCTTCCCTCACCGTCGCCGGCATCACCGCCGTCGGCGACCAGGAACTCCTTGGCGGACCGCTCATCCGGTACGAGGCTCGCGGGCACCGCGAGCCGGGCGACGGACCGGGCGCCCGCGGCCACGTCGAGGACGGCCTCGTCGAGCGTGGCGCCCTCGGCGTCCAGCCGTCGCAGGGTCACCGTCGTACGCCAGGGTCGGGCGGACTGGTTGACCGCGGCGAGCACGAGTCCGTCGGCGCCCGGCTGGAGGGTCAGGAGCCGGTCGGCGTAGACGCGGCGCAGTTCGTGGTGGAGCGGCTTGAGGCGTCCGTCGCCGTCGATGGCGGACCAGGAGGTGACCGGCCAGCAGTCGTTGAGCTGCCAGACGACGGTTCCCGCGCACACCGGCCAGTGGGCGCGCCAGTGCTCGATGCCCGCGGCGACGGCGCGGGCCTGCACGAGCTGGGTCAGGTAGTGCCAGCGGTCGAAATCGCCCTCGGGCAGCGGGAAATGGCGGGCGACGCCGCGGTTCAGCTTGTCGTTCCCCTCCTCGGCCTTCTGGTGGTGGAGCATGCCCGGGGAGTCGGGGGCGAGTTCCTCGCCGAGCAGGGCGCGGCGCAGGGTGGCCCAGGCGGGTGGCGCCTGCCAGCCGAACTCGGCGACGAAGCGCGGCACGCTCGCCCGGTACTCGGCGTAGTCCTGCCGGTTCCACACCTCCCAGGAGTGATGGGTGCCGTGGGCGGGGTCGTTGGGGTGGTGGTCCCAGGAGCCGGACCAGGGGCTGCCCGCGGTGTACGGGCGGGTGGGGTCGAGTTCGGCGACGACGCGGGGCAGCAGGCCGAGGTAGTAGCCCTCGCCCCAGGAGTCACCGGCGAGCGGCCCCTCCCAGTCCCAGTCGCGGAAGCCCCACAGGTTTTCGTTGTTGCCGTTCCACAGGACGAGCGAGGCGTGCGGCATGAGCCGGACAACGTTGTCGCGGGCCTCCGCCTCGACCTCGCGGCGCAGCGGCTGTTCCTCCGGGTAGGCGGAGCAGGCGAAGAGGAAGTCCTGCCAGACCATCAGGCCGAGCTCGTCGCAGGCGTCGTAGAAGGCCTCGTCCTCGTAGATGCCGCCGCCCCACACCCTTACCAGGTCGACGTTGGCGTCGGCGGCCTGAGTCAGACGCGTGCGGTAGCGCTCGGGGGTGATCCGGGAGGGAAAGGCGTCGTCGGGGATCCAGTTGACGCCGCGGGCGAAGATCCGTACTCCGTTGACCACGAGGGTGAAGCCCGTGCCGTGCTCGTCGGCCGAGCGGTCCAGCTCGACGGTGCGGAAGCCGATCCGGCGGTGCCAGGTGTCGAGAAGGCCGCTGTCGTCGCGGTCGTCGCTGTCGTCGCTGTCGTCGCTGTCGTCGCGCAGGGTGAGGCGGAGGTCGTACAGGGGCTGTTCGCCGTAGCCGCGGGGCCACCACAGACGCGGGTCGGGAACGTCGAGGCGCAGCACCGCCTCGTCACCGGTGACGACGGTTTCGGCGCGGACGCCGGCCACCTCGGCCTCGGCGTGCAGCGTGCGTCCCCGCCCCTGCGGGGTGCGTTCCAGTTCCAGCCGCAGCTCGACCCGGCCGGTCTCCCCCTCCACCGTGACCAGGGGGCGCACGCGGGCGAGGCGCGCGGTGGACCAGTGCTCGAGCCGCACCGGCCGCCAGATGCCCGCGGTGACCAGCGTCGGGCCCCAGTCCCAGCCGAAGTTGCACGCCATCTTGCGGATGTACTGCGAGGGCTCGGGATAGACGTTGGGCCGCTCCCCCGTCACCGCCCGGACGGCAGCGGCCTCGTCGTAGGCGGAGGCGAACCGGACCTCCAGTTCACCGGTGCGTCCCGTGACGTCGAACCGGTACCCGCGGTGCATGTTGCGGGTGGTGCCGACGGGGCGGCCCGCGAGGGTGATGTACGCGGCCGTGTCGAGGCCCTCGAAGACGAGGTCGGTGCGCTGGTGGCCGCTGTCGTCGTCGAGGCGCCGGACGTAGGTCCAGGCGCGGCGCCCCACCCACGCGGCGTCCGTTTCGTTGCGGCCGAGGAAGGGGTCCGCGAGGGCCTGCGCCGCCAGCAGGTCGGTGTGGACGCAGCCGGGCACCCGGGCCTCAAGGAGTTCCTCCCCGTGGCGCAGCCGCCAGCCCTCGGTGAGCTGGGTGACGTCCTTCATGGTGCGGCTCCAATCGCCTGACTCAGGCCGGTCAAGGGATAACGGCGGACAACCTAACGCGCTGATCAGCGCACTGTCCATAAACCGGTCTAGTTACGGTTCCGTAGAAAAACAGCAGCTGATGTGCATGTCAGATGCCACTCGAGGTTGCGTCGGTAACGATTGAGCATCTTGCACGCATCCTTAGCTTTACCGGTTAAGGAGTGGCTGACATAGTGCCGACATCCCACTCGCAGAGCTGAGCCGCAATCCTGAAGGAGCCGGGCACATGGGGAAGAAGAAGACGCTGACGGGAGCGCTTCTGGTCGCCGCGACGCTGACCGTCGCCGGGTGCGGTGGCGGAGGGGCGGCCTCCGGTGAGACGGCGAAGTCACCGGCCGATCCGGCCGACGCCTCGGGCACCATCAAGGTCCTCACCCACCGCACCGACCTCGTCCAGAACGGGACGATGGACAAGTACGCCGCCGAGTTCAACAAGACCTACCCCAAGGTGAAGGTCGAGTTCGAGGCCCTCACCGACTACGAGGGGGAGGTCAAGATCCGGATGAACACCGACGACTACGGCGACGTCCTGATGATCCCGGCCGCCGTGGCCAAGAACGACTACCCGAAGTTCTTCGCCCCGCTGGGCTCCGCCGCCGAACTGGCGGACACCTACCGCTTCAGCGACAAGACGACGGTCGGCAAGAAGGTCTACGGCATCGCCCAGTTCGGCACGGCCAACGGCTTCGTCTACAACAAGGCCGTCTGGAGGAAGGCCGGCGTCAGCGAGCCGCCGGCCACCCCGCGGGAGTTCCTCGCCGCCCTGAAGGCGGTCAGGGCGAAGACGGACGCCCTGCCGTACTACACGAACTTCAAGGACGCCTGGCCGCTGACCGCCTGGAGCAACAACATCGGCTCCGTCACCTGTGACGCCGAGGCCACGGACAAGCTCGCGGGCGCGGTCTCCCCCTGGAAGCGGGGCGGCGAGCTGCACACCATCGACTCGCTGCTCCACGACATCGTCAAGGGCGGCCTCTCGGAGAAGGACCCCAGCACCACCAACTGGGAGGCCTCCAAGGGGCTGATCGCCGAAGGAAAGGTCGCCACCATGCAGTTGGGCTCATGGGCGATCACCCAGCTGCGCGACGCGGCCGTGAAGGCCGACACCGACCCCGACGACATCGGCTTCATGCCCTTCCCCGTGCGGAAGGACGGCAAGCACTGTGCCGTCCTCGCCAGCGACTACCAGCAGGCGGTCAACGCCCACTCGTCGCACAAGACCGCCGCCCGTGCCTGGATCGACTGGTTCACCGAGAAGTCCGGCTACTCCGCGAAGGAGGGCGCCGTCCCGACCCTGAGGTCCGCTCCGATGCCGAGCACCCTGAAGGACTTTGTTGACAACGATGTCACCTTCCTGGAGCGCTCCGAGGCGAAGACCGGCGAGGTCAACACGATCGACAACGCCGCCGAGATCGGCCTCAACAAGCCCGACTACCGCCAAAAGCTCGTCGACCTCGCGCGGGGCGCCCAGCAGGGCAGCCTCGACGACTACTTCGCGGACCTCGACAAGCGGTGGAACCAGGCGGCCGGGACCGCCGGTTCCTGACCGGCGCCGGTTCCTTCGGCCCGGCCGTCGGTGCGGGTCCCGTCGCCACCGGGCGGGGCCCGCCGCACGTCGTACACCCGCGAAGAGGAGAGGTCCGAGATGACAGAGACGACCGAGACGCCCCCCGTGGCGCCGGCGAAAGTGCCACGCGCCGCCGTGCCGCCCCGCACGGGCAGGGGCGGCCGGCTGCCGCGCGGGCTCACACCGTGGCTCTTCCTGGCCGTCCCGCTGGCGCTGCTGATCACGTTCACCTATGTGCCCGTCGGGAACATGATCTTCTACAGCTTCACCGACTGGGACGGCGTCAGCCCCGACCGCCGCTTCACCGGCGTCGACAACTACGAGCAGATCTTCACCCGCCCCGAGCTGTTCCGCGTGTTCTTCGTCAGCTTCTACTACCTGGCCGCGTCGGCCGTGCAGATCGCGATCGCCCTGTATTTCGCCACGGTCCTCAGCTTCGACCTGCGCTTCCGCAACCTCTTCAAGGGGATCCTCTTCTTCCCCTACCTGATCAACGGCGTGGCCATCGGCTTCGTCTTCCTCTACTTCTTCCAGGACGGCGGCACGCTCGACTCGGTCCTGTCGTGGTTCGGCGCCGGCTCCGGCCACGCCTGGCTCGGCGACCCCGCCTCGGCGAACACCTCGCTGGCCGGGGTCTCCGTATGGCGTTTCACCGGGCTGAACTTCGTGCTGTTCCTCGGCGCCATCCAGTCGATCCCCGCCGAGCTCTACGAGGCGGCCCAGCTGGACGGGGCGACGCGCCGGCAGCAGTTCCGGCACATCATCGCGCCGAGCATCCGGCCGGTCATCAGCCTGAGCGTCATCCTGGCGATCTCCGGGTCACTCGCGGTCTTCGAGATCCCGTACATCATGACCGGCGGTGCGACCGGCACGACGACGTTCGTGATCCAGACGGTCAAGCTCGCCTTCCAGTTCAACAAGACCGGTCTGGCCTCGGCCGCCGCCGTCGTCCTGCTCCTCATCATCTTGCTGATCACCTGGATCCAGCGCCGCCTCGTGCCCGACGAGAAGGTGGACCTCGTATGACCACGCCCATGCCCGCCCGCCGCCGGATCGCACCCGCCCTGACCTATCTGTCGCTGATCGTCGCGTCCCTGGTCGTGCTGGTCCCGCTCGCCGTCGTCCTCCTCACCTCACTCAAGACGTCCGAGGAGGTCAGCGACGGCGGCCCGCTGTCACTGCCGGGCGACTGGCTCAACTTCGACAACTACGCGACGGCGTTCACGGACGGCAAGCTCCTGTCCGCCTTCGCCAACACCGCCTTCATCCTGCTGTTCTCCATCACGGGGACGGTGCTCATCGGCTCGATGACCGCGTACGCCGTCGACCGCTTCGACTTCCGCGCGAAGAAGCCGGTCATGGCCCTGTTCCTGATCGCCACCCTGGTGCCCGGGGTCACCACACAGGTCGCGACCTTCCAAGTGGTCAACGGCTTCGGGCTGTTCAACAGCATCTGGGCGCCGGTCATGTTGTACATGGGGACGGACATCGTCTCGATCTACATCTTCCTCCAGTTCATCCGGGGCATCCCGGTCTCGCTCGACGAGGCCGCGCGCCTCGACGGGGCGAACTCCCTCACCATCTACTGGAAGATCATCCTGCCGCTGCTGAAACCGGCGATCGCCACGGTCGTCATCATCAAGGGCATCACCGTCTACAACGACTTCTACATTCCCTTCCTCTACATGCCGTCCGAGGAGTTGGGCACCATCTCCACCGCCCTGTTCCGCTTCAAGGGCCCGTTCGGCGCGCACTGGGAGCACATCTCGGCCGGCACGATCCTGGTGATCGTCCCGACCCTCCTCGTCTTCCTCTTCCTCCAGCGCTACATCTACAACGGCTTCGCACGGGGCGCGACCAAGTGACCTTTCCGGCGAAGGCCGCGCCCGGTCTCAGCCGGCGGCCAGGGTGCGGTCGAGGAGAGGCAGCAGGCGGTCCCAGTGGCGCCGCAGGGCCGAGGCGTCGAAGGCGTCGGTGTCGGCCATGGTGAAGCCGTGGACGGTACCGGGGTAGACCTCCGAGGTGTGGTCGACCCCTGCCGCTTCCAGGGCCCCGTCGAGCTCCCTGATCGCCTCGGGGGACATGTCGCTCTCGGCGAGCCCGAGGTGGACTTGGGCGGTGAGCCGCGAGAAGAGACGGTGCGGGCTGTCGGGCGCCTCGGTGACCAGGGGGCTGGGGTGGAACCCGGCGACGGCGGCCACCTGTTCGGGGTGGGCCGCCGCGGTGCGCACCGCGAGGACCGCGCCCATGCAGTAGCCGACGGCGGCGACCGGTCCGGTGGCGACCTCCGGCCGGCTGGTGAGGAAGCCGAGGTAGGCCTCGGCGTCGCGCAGGGCACGCTCGGTGGTGTGGGCCCGGGCCAGGGGCATCACTCGGGCGAAGACTCCCGGCCGCTCCTCCTCCCCGATGTGCTCGGGAAGCTCGATCACCGGTGCGGGGCCGTGCCGGTAGTAGATGTGGGGGACGAGCACGTAATACCCGTGCCCGGCCAGTTCGCCGGCCATCTTCTCCAGCACCGGCCGCGTACCGAAGGCGTCGGTGTACAGCAGCACACCCGGGTGCCGCCCGGGACGGTCGGGGAAGGCGGCGAACGCGTCGGCACGGCCGTCCGGGGTGGGGATCTCCAGCGTCTCGGTCGCGGAGCCGGTGCTCTCTCGCCGGGTCACTGGCCCACCCGTCCGTCGATGCACTCACGGAGCAGGTCGGCGTGCCCGCAGTGCCGGGCGTACTCCTCGATCCTGTGCACCATCAGCTCCCGGACCGCGATGCCCTCCTTGCCCAGACGCTCGCCCAGGTCCTCGTGTTCGGCAAGCGCCGCGTCGGTCGCGGCCTGCTCACGCTCCAGGGCGCGGTACGCGGCGTCGACCTCGGCCTGCTCGGCCACCGCTCCGTCGAAGTCGCCGTCGGGCTCGCCGTACAGCGTCGGCAGCGGGTCGCCCTCGCTGATCCAGTTCGACCAGTCGCGTTCCGCCTCGGCGAGATGGCGGATCAGGCCCAGCAGCGACATCGTCGAAGGCGGAACCGAGCGGCGGGCCAACTGCTCCGCGTTCAGGCCCTCGCACTTCATGCGCAGGGTCAAGCGGTAGCCCGCCAGGAAATTCTGGAGCGTCGCCAGCTCGCCGTCTGGGCTCACTCCCCGGTTCTCGCGAGGATCGTCGTCCGGGTCGGCCCACATGTCGGGGTAGACGGTCGCTCTGCTCCATCGCTCGGGTTGATCATTCATGCGTGCCATATTCGTCCGTCGAGGGGCGGGCGCGCCAGTGTTCAGGACCGACGACCTGAACGTACGTACGCTCCCTCAAATGCTGTCACGCGGACAACCGTTTCGTCCGACGTGATTGAAGCGAACGGACCGGGGTAGTCGCGGATCACCAGCCTCTAGGGACTGACAGGGCTGACCGCACAGGGAGGGAAACACATCACCATGGCGACCACAACGCAGGCAGTGACCGAAAGCGAGCAATTGCCGGAGATCACCGCGCCGCAGTCGGTGGCCCCGCAGGATGCCCGGGCCCTGTCGAAGCTGTTCTTCGGCCGGCTCGCCACGGTGGAAGAGGGAACCGCCGAGTACCAGTACGTGCGGAACACCCTGATCGAGATGAACATGTCCCTGGTCCGCTACGCGGCCGGACGCTTCCGCAACCGGTCCGACGACATGGAGGACATCGTCCAGGTCGGCATGATCGGTCTGATCAAGGCCATCGACCGTTTCGAGCTGTCCCGCGACACCCAGTTCGCCACCTTCGCCGTGCCGTACATCGTAGGTGAGATCAAGCGGTTCTTCCGCGACACCTCCTGGGCGGTGCACGTCCCCCGCCGGCTGCAAGAGGCCCGGGTGGAGCTGGCCAAGGCCACGGAGGAGCTCAGGACGCGGCTCGGCCGGGCCCCCCGGGTCGCCGAACTGGCCGCCCTGATGGACCTGAGCGAGGACGAGGTCATCGAGGCCCAGGTGGCCGCCAACGGCTACAACTCCACCTCCCTGGACGCGGCCGTGCACGGTGACCCCGATGAGGGCGAGGCCGCCCTCGCCGACTTCATCGGCCAAGAGGACCCCGCGCTGGAGCTCGTGGAGGACTTCCACACACTGGCCCCCCTGATCGCCGAGCTCGACGAGCGCGACCGGGAGATCCTCCACCTGCGGTTCGTCGACGAGCTGACCCAGTCCCAGATCGGCGAACGTCTCGGCGTCTCGCAGATGCATGTCTCCCGGTTGCTGACCCGCACGCTGAAGCGCCTGCGCGCGGGCATGCTCACCCCTGCCGAGTGATGTGCCCGACGGGGGCCACGCCTCAGGGGCGGCCCCGCCAGTCGAGGCACACGATCAGGGCGTCGTCGGCGGCGGCGATCGGGCCGCGGTGACCGGAGAGTTCATGGAGCACGGCGCGCGGGACCTGCGAGGGCGGCAACAGGCGGGAGTTGGTCATCGCCCGGGTGAGCGCGCGCTCGCTGTAGCGCTCCCCCGTCGGCGACGCCACGTCGTAGACACCGTCGCTGACGAACAGCAGCCGGTCCCCGGGGCTGACCTGGAAGTGCTCCGCGGTGTAGGGCGTGTCCTCGGACATGCCGAGCGGCAGCTGCGCGTCCAGGGCGACGGGCTCGGCCCTGCCGTTGCGCATGCGCCACATCTTCGGGGAGCCCGCGTCGATGATCTCCGTCTCTCCCGTGGCGAGATCGAAGCGCAGGAGCAGCATGGAGAGATGGACGGCGCCTTGGTAGTGCCCGTACACGGCTTGGTCGGCCAGGCAGGCCTGGTCGCTCAGCGAGAGTCCGGCACGGCGGGCGTTGCGCAGCGCGTTGATGGCCAGGCTGGTGAGCAGGGCGGCTTCGATGCCCTCGCCCATGCCGTTGGTGACGGTGAGCGTGAGGTGGTCGGCGGAGGCCGACCAGTCGAAGTTGTCGCCGTGGATGGCGTAGGCCGGTTCGAGCTGGGCCCCGATGTCGTACTCGGGGCGGGAGCAGGAGCGGCCCGGCAGCAGCTGCCACTGCATCTCGGCGGCGAGGGTGAGCCGGTCGGCGCGCCGTGCCTGGAGGTAGAGATCGGTGTCGCGCTGGGCCACGACGATCTCGTGGCCGAGGACCTCCGCCACGTCGGCCAGTTCCCGCAGGGTGGCGGGGTCGCAGGCCTCGGCCGGCAGACAGACGCTGAGGATGCCGATGCGGTCGCCGCGCACGCTCACGGGGAGGTGGGCGGTGCACAGTCCGCCGCGGCCGCCGGCTTCGACGTACGGTTCCTGTGCCCCGAAGGCCCGGCCGGGGGCGCTGGTGTGGATCGGCACGGGGGCCGCCGTGTGCGGAAGGGCGTTGACCGGTTGGAGTATGGTCATCGCGTAGTCGGCCATGAGCAGGTCGACCTTGCGGGCTGTGTAGTGAACGGTGAGCGTGTCCTGCACTGCGTCGAGAAGAGCGTGCGGTGCGGAGGTGCGCAGGGCGCGCTCCACAGCCATGAATCTGTCCACCGGTCGGGTACCACCTGTTCCTGTTCGGGATGAGAGTGCGAGAGGGAGCCGAGGGCCTGCCATGCCTCAGCGACTGACAGGGCCACTGCGAAGTGTCACAGTTGAGGGCATGGATTCCGAAACTTCCGTCAGGGGCGGCCAGAATGCGGCCGCGCATGCTGCCCGGGAAGTCATCGAAGTGCTCGAGGTGCTGTGGAGCAGGGGCAGGGATCTCACTCCGACCGCACCGGTGTCGTCGTCACAGTTGCGCGTGCTGTACGCCCTGGACGGCGCTCAGGGGATCAACTTGCGAACGCTCGGTGAGTTCCTGGGATCTGCGCCGTCCTCGGTGAGTCGTATGTGTGACCGTCTTCACGCCCTGGGCTTCATCGAGCGGTCCCTCAGCCCGGCCAGCCGCCGCGAGCTCGAACTCCGCTTGTCGAGCCGGGGAGAAAATTACCTCACCGAGCTGCGGGCCCGACGCGAGAGTGCGCTGTTGGAAGCCATCTCGGCGATGCGGCCGGCGGACCGTGCCGCCCTGGTGCGGGGGCTGGACGGCTTCCATCGTGCGGTGGAACACACCGCGCCGGGGCGCACACCGGCGGGCGACCGCTCGGCCGAGTCCGCCTGAACCGCCGCGCTGTCCGGCCCCTGGGGGGGGGTGTGGTGACGGCTCTCGCGATGACGTGGGTTTACTTTCGGCACTCCTAGGTACACACAGACGGTTGTGAAGGGTCGACTCCTGTGAGGTTCAGGTGCGTTCGATGTCGAGGCGCGGTCGGTGGTCGGGTACGGACGGCAACCGTGCAGCTCAGCGGCGTGGTTGACGTCTCGTTACGGTCCGCCTTCTGAAGATCGCCACCCTCGGTTAACATTTGCCGTGCGACAACAATTGCTAAGGTGGATGGAATGAACACCAGTGAGTCCGAGGCCCGGTTGCGCGTCAGCACGGCCCTGCGTGAGCAGGGCGAGAAAGTGGCCGATCGGTGGGTGCAACTCCAGTCGGAGCAGGCCGTCCTGGAGACGGGTATCACCGAGGCCGAGCTGAACGAAGAAGCCGACTCCTTGGTCGAAGCGCTGCTCGCCGGTCTTGAGACGGACATTCCGGTGCAGGACGTGGTCACCACGCACCCCGGCCTGCGCCAGGCCGTCACGGACCTGTCGATGCGCCGCGCGCGCGGCGGCGCGACGCCCACGGCGACCTCCCCGGCAATATTGGCGCTGAAGGAGGCGCTGCTGGAAGCGGTGCAGTCCGATACACGTGACGTCACCGCGCTCTACCACGCGGCGCTCTTCATCAACCGCCTGCTCGACACCGCGGGCGCGATGTCCTTCGAGATCTACGTGGAAGGCCGCGAGGAGATCATCCGGCGCCAGAGCCGCCAGCTCCTGGAAGTGTCGACGCCCGTGGTGCGCATCTGGGACCGGGTCCTCGCCGTGCCGCTGATCGGGACGCTCGACACGACCCGGACGCAGGTGGTGATGGAGAACCTGCTGGAGGCCATCGAGCGGGACGAGGCGCAGGTCGCGATCATCGACATCACGGGTGTGCCGACGGTGGACACCGCGGTCGCGCACCACCTGATGCAGACGGTCAACGCGGTACGGCTGATGGGCGCCGACTGCGTGATCAGCGGCATCCGTCCGCCGATCGCCCAGATCATCGCGCAGCTCGGCATCGACCTGTCGGCCATCCTGACGCGGGCGACGCTGGCGGACGCGCTGGCCGCCGCCATCCCGCTGCTGACGGACCAGCCGGTCCACCAGTCCTCGCTCGCGGGCGTGCGGTGAGCGGCGGCTTGAGCGGCGTTCCCATCCTGCGCCTCGGTGATGTGCTGGTCACCGGTCTGCTCAACGAGCTCGACGACAAGGCCGCGATCGCCTTCACCGAGGAGCTGACGGAGCGCATCGTCGCCGACCGGGCGCGCGCCGTGCTCATCGACATCTCGCGGCTGGAGCTCATCGACTCGTTCGTGGCGCGCACACTCATGGAACTGACCACCACGGCACGTCTGCTCGGGGCCAGGGTCATAGTGGCCGGCATGCGACCCGCGGTCGCGATCACCCTGGTGGAACTGGGGTTGCAACTGTCCGGTGTGGAGACCACCCTCAACGCGGAGCAGGGCATGATCGCGTTGGGTTGGCAGCCGGCCTCCCGACCCCCAAAGGGGGGCCCCGTTGACCCTCTACGGTGACCTCGAAGAGACGCCGGCCTTCCCCTCCCCCACGCGCGCCGAGAGCCCCTCGGGTAACGACGGCGGGTGCGCCGTCCACGCCATCCGGGCGGAGGAGGACCTGCTGGCGGCGCGGCACGCGGTGCGGGAGGCGACCTTGCGGGCCGGCTTCGGACTCGTGGACCAGACGCGCATCGTCACGGCCGCCAGTGAGCTGGCCCGCAACGCCTACGTGCACGGCGGCGGCGGCAACCTCACCCTGGAGATCGTGCAGAAGGGCGGTCGCCGGGGCCTGAAGCTGGTGGTGAGCGATCAGGGTCCGGGCATCCCGGACATCGAGCAGGCGTTCGCCGACGGCTTCACCACCGGTGCGGGCCTCGGGCACGGTCTGGGCGGTGCGCGGCGCCTCATGGACGAGTTCCACGTGTGGTCCTCCCCGGGCCGGGGCACTACCGTGACCGCCGTGCGCTGGAACGGACGCGGGTGAACAGCAGCGTCGCGGCCCGTACTCTGCACATCGCCATCGACCATCCGAGCGCTGTGCAGAGTGCGGCCGACCATGCCCGTTCCCTCGCCTCCGCCTGCGCCATGAAGGGCGTGCTGCCGGACCAGGCGGCCGTCCTCGCCAGCGAGTTGGCCAGCAACATCGTCAAGCACGCCCGCAACGGCGCCCTGTTCGTCCACCGGGCGCCGCTCGGCGGCGGCCTCGACGTCCTGGCCGTCGACACCGGCCCCGGCATGGCGGACATCGGCCTGAGCCTCACGGACGGGTACAGCACCACCCGGACGATGGGCGCCGGTCTGGGTGCCGCGCGCCGGATCGCCACGGACTTCGCCATCCGCTCAGAGGCGGGGCTCGGCACGCTCGTCCACGCCCGCCTCGCCGGGCCCGACGCCCCGCCGCGCGGGGCGGCGCTGGGGGCGCTGTGCCTGCCCGCCGACGGTGAGGACGCGAGCGGCGACGGGTACGCCGTCGCCGAAGCCTCCGGCGTCCGGACCGCGTTGGTGATCGACGGCCTCGGCCACGGCCCCGAGGCCGCCATGGCGGCGCAGCGTGCCGAGCGTACGTTCCTGGGGGACCCGGCCGCCCCGCTCGCGGACATCCTGACCGCGCTGCACAAGGCCCTGCGGCACACGCGCGGCGCCGCCGCGGCCGCGCTGCGCATCGCGGCCGGGCGGGCCGAGTTCTGCGGGGTCGGCAACGTCCGCGCCGTGGCGCTCTCCCCCGAAGGCGTACACCACCAGTTCACCGGGCAGGCCGGAATCATCGGATACACCCTCCCCAAGCCCAGGAGCCGGTTCGTGGACCTGTCGGAGCACACCACGGTGGCCGTGCACACCGACGGGATCGACCACCGGTGGACGCAGGCCCCCACGCCCGCGCGTCTTACGCTGCCTCCGGCGCTCCTCGCCGCCTCGTTGACCCACACCCATCGCCGGCGTCGTGACGACGCCACCGTCCTTGCCCTTGGCCCCCACATGGGAATGAGATGACCCGCGAAACCTTCCGTACGCTCACGGCTCTGCGGCACACCGTGCGCAGCATCGCCCTGGGGCACCGGTTGCCCGCCGACGACCGGGCGCGCCTCGTCCTGTCGCTGAGCGAGGTGGCCGCCCCGGTCCTGGGCGGCGGCCGCCCCGTCACCCTGCTGAGCGGACGCGAGACGGACGAGGACGGGGCCCACCGGCTGACGCTGGCCCTGCGCCTGCCCCAGCAGAGCGCCGGCGCCGACGTGGTGCCGGACCGGCTGCCGCTGCGCGCGCGGGCCCGGTCGGACGGCACGGTGGTGTGGAACCTCCCGCTGCCGCCCACGGGTGCGCACGGCCAGCCGGTGCCCACCATCGGGCAGCAGGCGAGCCCTTCCGCGGCGGCGCGGAGCAGCGAGGCGGACATCGCGCTGCTGGAGGAGGAGCTCCGCGCGGCGCTGGCCCGCGCCGACGCCCTGGCGGACGAGCACCGCATGCTCAAGCACGAACTGGCCGAGACCAACAGCGGGGTCCTGGCCCTGTACGTGCAGCTGGAGGAGCGCGACGAGCAGCTGCGGACGGCGCACGGCCGCACCCTGCGCGCCCTGGAGGACGCGCTGCGTCCCAGACCCCTGCATGTCGACGGCCTCGAACTGGCCGTGCACTACGCCCCGGCGAGCGACGAGGCGCCCACCGGCGGCGACCTGTACGACTGGTTCACCCTCCCGGACGGCACGGTCCACATCACCGTCGTCGACGCGCTCGGGCACGGGATCACCAGTACGCGCACCGCGTTGACCGTCACCCACGCGGTGCGCACCCTCGCCCTGGAAGGGCACCCGCTGGAGAGCATCGTGGCGCGTACGGACAGCGTCCTCGCGCCCTTCGACCAGAGCGTCATGGCCACCCTGCTGCTGGCCCGGCTGAACCTCGCCGACGGGCAGCTCACCTTGGCCAACGGCAGCCATCCGCCCGCCCTCCTGGCCCACGGCGACGGCACCGCGAGCTACTTGGAGGTACGCGGACGGGGCATCGGCTTCCCCATGCCGGGCAGCGACCGTGTCCTGACGGCGACCATGGAACCCGACGACGTGCTGCTGCTCTACACCGACGGCCTCACCGAGAGCCGCAGGGACCCGTGCGAAGGCGAGGCCCGGCTCAAAGAGGCCCTGTGCCGCCATCGCGCGCGACCGACCGAGCAGATCCCGGGCCTGCTGGCCGAGGACCTGCTCAGCGATGTCCTCCACCAGGACGACACGCTGGCGATCGCGGTGCGGCGCACGGGGGCGTAGGCCTTCTCCGGCAGCCCTGGCCTCAGCGCTGAAGACGTGCCGGCAGCTCCACCCAGCGGCACGGCGCACGGCGAGCCACCGCTTCCCTGGCGTCGCTGATCCGCATGCCGGCCGCCGAGGCGGCGTAGGCGAGGACGTTGGCGCCGTGGGGGAACACGTGCCGGCGCTGCCAGAAGCGGAAGTGCCAGTGGGCGGGCGGGGCCGACTCGTCCGGCCACAGGTCGATCTCCTCGTGCACGGCGACTTCACCGTTGTGGGCCAGCGTCCCGAAGGTGCCGCCCTTGGGGTTGAAGTAGACGCCGTACGCGGCGGTGTCCGGCGATATCGCCCGCAGCACGGTGTCATCGCTCGGCAGGTATCCCTCTTGGGTGATCAGGCAGCCGCCGGGTGCGCCGGGCACGCCGGTCACCCCCACATGGCGGAGGGACTCGTCATAGGACGTCAGGTCGAAGGGGGCGTGCTCGAGGTCCGCCGTCGGGCACTGCGCGGGATCAGCGCCCAGGCGGTGGATCACCTCTTCCTCACTCAGGTCCCGCACGAAGCAGAGACCGAGCCCCTCCGTCCACAGCTCGCGCTCGCCGCATGCCGCGATGAGCGCGTCCGCCTCCCGGAAGGCGGCGGCTTCGCCGGCAGGCAGCTCCACCGCCCCGGGCAGTTCCGCGACGAGTGGCGCGAGCGGCGTGGTCAGCAGCAGCCTGCCCGGGGACCAGGGTCCCGTCTGCGGCGTCCACACATCGGCCCCTGCGGCGATCAGCGCACGGACGCTGCCCTCGTCCACGGTGCAGGCGGCGTACCACAACGGGGTGTGTTCGTCTTCGTCGTACGAGTTGGGCTCCGCACCGTGGGAGAGGAGCGCGGCGACCGCTTCCGCCGCCCCGCGCTCCGCCGCCAGGTGCAGCGGGGTCGACCCATGTCCCTCGATACGGGCGTTGGGCGGCGCGCCCCCGTCGAGCCGGGCCCGGATCACCCGCGCGTCGCCCCAGTCCCCGTAGGACACCCGTGCCCAGTCGGCCCGCGGCACATGGCGCAGCCTCTCTTCCTCCTGACGGCGCAGCATCATGCGCTGGTGCCCTGTCAGGGGCCGGGCCAGGAAGCCGGGCGGTCCGCTCACTTCCAAGGTCGCGAAGGAACCCGGCTGCTCCGCCGGCTCCGGTGGTTCGAGGCCCGGCCAGACCTCGAGCGCTCGCGCCGCCGCGGCATGCAACGCGGCGGTGTCGATCAGGGTGCGCGTCTCGTCGATGCCCTCGTCCGGCCACTCGACGACCAGATGTGCTTCGTCGGGCGGAGGCAGTTCCGCCAGATACAGGTCGACGTCGGTCTTGAAGAGGGAGCGGCGGGACTGGTGCAGGCCAGGGTCCAGCGGGATCAGGCCGACGGCCTGGTCCGTCATCGCCGTGGCCTCCTGCCCGTCCGGCCTCGTCCACTCCACCGCTCGGTGCACCGTGCCGTCCAGGGAGGTCACCCGGCGGCCGTCGCGGAACAGCAGGCCGACCCTGAGCCCGGACTGCCGCCCGGCCGCCGCGCTGGACCAGCGGACGTCGCGGAAGACCGACAGGTGCAGCGTCGCCGCCCTCGGCCACAGGGACCATCCCGTCATCACCACCCGGGCGTGCGCCCCGGCGCCGACCACGTCCAACTGCGAGTGCAGCACGGGTGCGAACCAGTCCACGGGCGGGGCGTAGCGCCCCGCGTCCTCCCCCGGCGGGCTCAGGCGGAGCGACGCGGTCCGCTCGGCGGCCGGCTCTTCCGGTAACACCAGGTCGTCGAAGAAGCTCATGCGCCGATCGTGGCAGAGAGGTCTGACATCGCCCGTCCGCCGCCGGTGAGGCGGAGGACAACGCGCCGGCCATCACGGAAAGTGGGGCATTACGCATGACAGGGCCGGAACTTCGCGACGCGAGAGGGAAACGAAGCCGATGAGGCGTCTGGCGGGACGGACGGACCACGTGGTGGTGGTCGGGGCCGGGCTTGCGGGGCTCTCCGCCACGCTGCACCTGCTGGGTGCCGGGCGGCGGGTCACGCTGATCGAGCGGAGCCGGGAGCCCGGCGGGCGGGCCGGGCTGCTCGAACGGGGCGGGTACCGCATGGACACCGGGCCCACCGTCCTGACCATGCCGGAGCTGGTGGAGGAGGCGTTCGCCGCGGTGGGCGACAGGCTCGCCGACCGCGTGGAGCTCCTTGCGCTCCACCCCGCCTACCGGGCGCGGTTCGCCGACGGCAGCAGTCTGGACGTCCACACCGGGGCGGAGGCGATGGAAGCCGAGGTGGAGCGCTTCGCCGGGGCCGGGGAGGCGCTCGGCTACCGGCGGCTGCGGGCCTGGCTCGGCCGTCTGTACCAGGTGCAGATGCGCCGGTTCATCGACGCCAACTTCGACTCCCCGGCGGCGCTGCTGACCCCGGACCTGGCCCGCCTCGCGGCGCTCGGCGGCTTCGGCCGGCTGGACGCCCGCGTCGGACGCTTCCTCTCCGACGAACGGCTTCGCCGCGTCTTCACGTTCCAGTCGCTGTACGCGGGCGTGCCCCCGGCCCGCGCCCTTGCCGCGTACGCCGTCATCGCCTACATGGACACCGTCGCCGGTGTCCACTTCCCGCGCGGTGGGGTGCACGCCCTGCCACGGGCCATGGCGGCCGCCGCCACCGCCGCCGGGGGTGACCTCCGCTTCGGTCAGGACGTGACGCGGCTGGAGCGTTCCGGGGGCCGCGTCACGGCCGTCGTCACCGACCAGGAACGCTTCCCGTGCGACGCCGTCGTCCTGACCCCGGATCTCCCGGCGGCCTACCGCCTGCTGGGGCGGGCGCCGCGCCGTCCCCTGCCGCTGCGTCACTCCCCCTCGGCCGTCGTGCTGCATGTCGGCACCGACCGCACGTGGCCCCAGCTGGCCCATCACACCATCTCGTTCGGCGCGGCCTGGAAGGGCACCTTCCACGAACTGACGCGCGCCGGCACCCTCATGTCCGACCCGTCGCTCCTGATCACCCGGCCCACGGCGACCGACCCCTCTCTCGCGCCGCCGGGCCGCCATCTGCACTACATCCTGGCGCCCTGTCCCAACACCCGCGTCGGCCCCGGCGCCCGGGCATGGCACGACCTCGCGCCCCGCTACCGGGACAGCCTCCTCGCCGAGCTGGAGCGGCGCGGCCTTGACGGCATCGCCTCCGCCGTCGAGGAGGAGTGCGTGGTGACGCCCGCGGACTGGACCGCCCAGGGACACGCCGCCGGTACTCCGTTCTCCGCCGCGCACACCTTCGCCCAGACCGGCCCTTTCCGCCCGCGCAATCTCGTACGCGGTGTCGAGAACGTCGTCCTCGCCGGGTGTGGCACGACCCCGGGCGTCGGCGTGCCGACCGTCCTGATCTCGGGGAAGCTGGCCGCGGCACGCGTCACCGGCCCGCCGGGGGCGGTGTCCGCACGCCTTCGGCCCCCCACCGACACGAAGGGCACCGCTCCATGACCGCCCGGGAACTCGACAGCGCGGGCATCACCGACCCGGCCCTGCGCGCCGCGTACGCCCACTGCCGTCGGCTCAACGCACGGCACGGCAAGACGTACTTCCTCGCCACCCGCCTCCTGCCCGTCGAGCGCAGGCCCGCCGTGCACGCCCTGTACGGGTTCGCCCGCTGGGCGGACGACATCGTCGACGATCTCGACTCCACGGCGACGGCGGCCGAGCGGGCCGCGGCCCTGCGCCTGCTCCAGCTGGATCTGGAGAGCGGGCTGCGCGCCGGGACCAGCGCCGACCCGGTGGTGGCGGCGCTCGCCGACACGGCCGCCCGCTACGCCATCGAGCCGCGGCTCTTCACGGACTTCATGGCCTCGATACGGCTCGATCTGGAAGTCACCGAGTACGCGCGCTACGAGGACCTGCGGCGGTACATGCACGGCTCCGCCGCGGTCATCGGGCTCCAGATGCTGCCTGTTCTCGGCACGGTCGTTCCCCGCGAGGAGGCCGCCCCGCACGCGGCCGCGCTCGGCGTGGCCTTCCAACTGACCAACTTCCTGCGGGACGTCGGGGAGGACCTCGACCGCGGCCGGGTCTACCTCCCCGTGGAGTTGCTGGCCGCGCACGGCGTCGACCGCGCCCTCCTCCGGTGGAGCAGGGACAGCGGGCGGCGCGACCGGCGCATCACCGCGGCGCTGCGGGACGCCGCCGCGCTGACGCGGGGCGTGTACCGCGAGGCGGCGGGCGGTCTGCCGCTGCTCGATCCCGTCTCCCGGCCCTGCATCCGCACCGCCTTCGTGCTGTACGGCGCGATTCTCGACGCCATCGCGGACGACGGTTTCGCGGTGCTGCACCGCCGGGCGGTGGTGCCGCGCCGCCGGCGGGCCGTGGTGGCGTGCGACGGTCTGGCCCGGCTCACACTGGCCCGGCTCCGCGCGCCGTCCGGGGGCGGCGCGGTCACCGGGTCGCCCGGCGCGGCACCGCCCCGGCTCGGGTTCCGTCCGTCGCGGGCACGCGGCCGGGAGCCCTGGAAGGAGACCGTATGAGCTCCGGACGTCCTCCTGGCACCGGCCGCCACCCGTTGAGGTTCCGCCGCGACCCCGTCCCCTGGGAGCGGCAGCGCCCCACCTGGCGGGAGGCGAGGCCGGCCGTGATCGCGGCGGCGCTCAAGCGTGCCCAGGCCCGGCCGTCGGGCAACTGGTACGTGCTGGGCGGCAGTCGGAGCGTCACGGCCGGGCGTGCGCTCGGTCTGACGGTGGCGGGCACGGAGGTCGTCGCGTGGCGCGACGCGACAGGCGGCCTGCGAGCCGGCCCCGGGGCCTGTCCTCACCTCGGGGCGCCTCTGAAGGACAGCCCGGTGCGGTGCGGCACCCTTGTCTGCCATTGGCACGGGCTCGCTCTCGACGGGTCCGCGCGCGCGGGCTGGGAGCCGTACCCGGC
The DNA here is from genome assembly GCF_020026305.1 of Streptomyces sp. 135. Classification (NCBI taxonomy): domain Bacteria; kingdom Bacillati; phylum Actinomycetota; class Actinomycetes; order Kitasatosporales; family Streptomycetaceae; genus Streptomyces; species Streptomyces sp. 135. The sequence continues at coordinate 825,073 of NZ_CP075691.1, forward strand.
GTACGACGACGGGGTCCTGGCCTGGGTCCGGCTGGACGCGGTGGGCGGCGAGAAGCCCCTGGAGCGGCCCGTGGTGCCCGTGCGTCCGCGGCCTGCCGAGAGCGTGTCGGCGGTCTGCTCGGTCACCGGGCGCTGCGAACCCGAAGACGTGGTCGCCAACCGGCTGGACCCCTGGCACGGTGCCTGGTTCCATCCGTACTCGTTCGTCGATCTGCGTGTCGTGGCGGAGCCGGGCCCCGGCGAGGACGGTGCTGACGACGACCGTTTCGTGGTGGACGTCTCCTTCAGGGTGACCGGGCGGGTGGTGGTGCCGGTCCGGGCGGTCTTCACGGCTCCCGGGCCCCGCACCGTCGTCATGCGCATCGCCGAGGGCGAGGGGGCGGGCTCCGTCGTGGAGACCCATGCCACGCCGCTGGCGCGGGACGCGGCGGGCCGACCGCGTACCGCCGTGACCGAGGCGGTGGTGGCTGCTTCCGGCCGACGGGGCTTCGCGTTCGCGAGGTCCGCGGCGCCGGTGCTGCGTCCGCTGATGAGGGCGGCGGCCGGGCGGCTGTGGCGCGATGACATGGCGTACGCCGAGAGACGCTGGGCACTGCGGAACAGCGGACGCTTCCCCGGCTGAGCCCTCCCCCACCCGCACGGCACCGAACAGCCGACCCGTTCAAGCGCCGCTCAGCCGCTCCCGTCACCGGCCAGCCGGTCAAGTGCCCGCAGGAGCGGCGTCCTGCCCCTGACCGCGATGGTCCACAGCGTCCGTCCCCTCAGACCCCAGCGTGCAAGCACGGCGTACGCCGAGAAGCGCTGGGCGTTGCGGAACAGCGGACGCTTCCCCGGCTGAGCCCTCACCCACCCGCACGGCACCGAACAGCCGACCCGTTCAAGCGCCGCTCAGCCGCTCCCGTCACCGGCCAGCCGGTCAAGTGCCCGCAGGAGCGGCGTCCTGCCCCTGACCGGGACGGTCCACAGCGTCTGCCCCCGCAGGCCCCAGCGTTCGAGCAGGGCGTTCGCCGCGAGGAAACCCGTCGTGGCCGCCCGTTCCATCAACGCGACCGGCAGATCGCTGCGCACGATGTCGCCCGCCACCATGACGGCCGGGTCCGGTGTCCGTACCGTCGGTCTGTTGCGGTAGCCGCCGACGGGGAAGAGCGGGCAGTCGGCGTGCCATACGTGACGGGCGTCGACGATCCGGGCGTCGCGGGTCTCCGGGTAGAGCCGGTGCAGTTGGGCCGACAGGCTTCGCCGCACCGCCGCCCGGTCCGCGGCCGGGTCGACGGCGTACGCGTGCAGCTCGATCACCGAGCCTCCCGTGCGGGCCGACCAGCGGGCCGCCTCGCCCTCCCAGCGCTCCAGCACGCTGACGTTGTCCAGGGGGCCGTAACCGCTCGTGCCCAGAAAGCCGGGCCGGTCCGACGCCACACGGCGGTCGAGCCAGAGCCGGGAGACGAGGAAGGGCGGCGCGGTGCCGAGGCCCGTGATCCGCGCCCGCCACGCGTCGTCGTCGATGAAGCGCGGCGACTGTCCCACGACACTCTTCAGGCCCTTGGCGTCCAGGGCGAGCACGACGGCGTCGCAGCGCTGCTCGCCGTCCCCGGTGACGACGTGGAAGCCGCCCCGCCGCGCGGGCTCCACGCTCTCGACGGCCCGGCCGGTGCGGATGTCGGCCCGGTGGCCGGAGAGATAGCGGGCGAGCGGGTCCCACAGCGCGGCCGGGAACGGTTCTCGCACCACGTCGAACAGCAGGCCCTCACTGGACCCGAGGAAGTAGATGTGGAACATCAGGGCAAGTTCGGCCGCCGAGAGGCGCCGCGGGTCGGCGAAGAAGCTGCGGGAGAACACCTCGAACGCCAAGTGGTGGGCCGCGCGCGGGAATCGGATCCGCTCCAGGAACTCCCAGGCGCTGATGTGGTCGAGCCGCCGGTAGACGCCGGGCACGCGTACGTCGAGCAGGGGCAGCGCGGCGCGGGGGTCCATGCGCGTCAGGTCACGCCGGCCGAACGTGGGGCTGAGGGCGACGAAGCCGAGGGCGCTCCACGGAGGGGTGCGCGGCACCCGCGCGAAGCTGTCCTGGAGGCCTCCGCTGTGCCGGAGCGGGTAGTCGGGCAGGCCGTGGAGCATATTCAGGGCAGGATCGGCCCGGCGCAGCAGACCGCGCAGGTTGTAGTACTGGCGGAAGAACGCGTGGAAGCCGCGGCTCATGGTGACCGTGGAGCCGTCGGCGAGTTCCTCGGGCCAGCCCCTGAGCCGGCCTCCGAGTTGGTGCTCCCGTTCGTACACCGTGACGTGGACGCCGCGCTCCGCCAGTGCGGTCGCGGCGGCGAGGCCCGCGATGCCGCCGCCGACGACGGCCACGCGCGGCGCGGCGCCGGAGATACGGGGCGCTCCCTGCGGGCCGCGTACGACGTGCGCCCTGCGGTCACGTCCGTGGCGGGCGCCGTCGTGGGCCGCACGTCCCCTCATCGCCCGGCGCCCGGGGCCTGGGCGGTCACGGTGTGCACGATGCCGGTCTGCCAGCCGGGCATCGGCAGCACGCGCACCTCGCGGAACCCCGCACGCCGTACCCGCGCGGCGAAGGCGGCCGCCGTGTCGAAGTCGACGACGCTGCGGAAGAGGTGCCGGTAGAGGCGACGGTCGCCGGTCAGGGTGCCGGCGGGCAGCACCACGCCGTGGAACACGGCGGTCCACACCGCGCGGTCGAGCGTCCGGCCGCTGAGCGTGTACTCGTGTACGCCCAACCGGCCCTCTGGAGCGAGGAGTTCACGCGTCGCGGCCAGCACGGCGTCCGGGTCGGCGAGGTTGCGGAAGAGGTAGGCCGCGAAGACCGCGTCGAAGGGACCCCGGACGCCTGCCCGGTCCAGGTCCTCGGCCGCCGCGTGGACGAAGCTCACCCCGGGCGGCCACCGCTTGGCCTCCGCTCGGTCCAACATGCCGCGCGAGGCGTCCACCGCGACGATCTCGGCCAGCGGCGCCGCGCGCAGGAGGGCGCCGGTGGACGCCCCGGTGCCGCAGCCGAGGTCGAGGACGCGCAGCCCGGCGCCGCCGTCGGGCAGTCCGAGGCGCCGGGCGGAGCGTCGCAGGTGGGCGTGGTAGCCGGGGTTGGCGGCCACCAGACGGTCGTAGGCGGGGGCGGCGTGATCGAACGCGGCGGACAGGGATTCGTCGCGCAGCAGCGTCATCTGGGCGTCTCTTTCCGTTCGTTGCCGGTCGGGTCGCCCGGCGGCGTGGTGGTGGCGTCCCAGGGCAGCCGGGGCAGCCAGGGCAGCTCCGCGACGGTGCGGAGCATGGGGCGGACGGGTGTGCGCAGGCCGATCCTGAAGTCCTCGTCCCACCGGGTGCGCCCGTCGAGGAACCGCAGCAGCCGTTCCGTCGGGACCGTGCGGAACAGGCCGGTGAGGAACGCCGCTCCGTCCACGCGTCCGGAGTCCAGGGCGCGCAGCATGACGGCGTCCATCGCCAGGGCGCGCCGCGCATGGGGCGGCGGGGGCACGGGCGTACAACCGCGGTGGTACGCGCTCGCGATGGCGCGCGCCTGCCGTCGCACTGTCGCGAAGGTGTAGCCGGTCGAAGGCCGTGTCGCCCCGCCTGCGGTGCCGATGCGGAAGACCGAGCGGCCGACCCTACGGGGAAAGCGGGCGTCGGTCATGGGGATGACGCCCTGCTCGACGCGGCCCACCTCGAAGCGGCTGATGCCGAGCCGGTGCGTGACGTGGCTGCGCAGCGCTTCGTCGTACGCGTGCTCGTCGAGGACGGTGCGCGAGAACTCCGTGTACTCGACGAGGGCGTCGTACGGAGTCGTGGGCAGCACGTACGCGAAGGACAGGCCGTGTGCGGGCTGGGGTGTACGGAAGTCCATCAGGTCCGCGAGACGCGGTTCGAAGACGGGCCGGGCGGTGCGGACGAACCAGCCGCGGAAGTGCTGGAGGAGGGCGGTGCGGGCGGGCGGCGGCGTACGGAGCGGGCGTGAGTCGAACACCCATCGGGCGCGCACCGTCAGCGGGTTGCCCTGGGCGGTGACCCCGCGCACCTCCGCTCCCCCGGGCACGTCGCGTACGTCCTTGACCTCGGCCGCCAGGCGCCGCACGCGCGGTTCGCGGTCCAGGCGCGCCGTGACCAGTTCCTCGAAGGCGCTGGAGCGGAGCATCTTGTAGCGCAGCGGGGCCGGGGAGCCGACCACGGCTGCTCCGTCGGGAGCGCGCACGCGCAGGGTGTCCCAGGCGCCGGACAGTGCCGTGTCGAATTCGCCGTCGCGCGCCTCCCAGAAGCACCAGGTCCGCTCGGAGGGCCGGGCGGGGCCCTCCGGGGCGTCGATGAGGGCGATCGAGGGGCACGTACGTCCGGGAGGGGCGGCGCAGAGTTGGTACGCGAGGGACAGTCCGGCCGCGCCGGCGCCCACGATGGCGATCTCCGCGTCGTTCATGCCGCACATGCCGCACCTCGTCCGTCGTCTCGTGCCGTCAGCATTCCTCAGCGAGGGGGCCGTGGGGCGCAGGGACATGGGCGGGCGGAGCTGTCGGCGCAAGGCATCCGCCTCACGGCATCAGGGGCTCCGTCGCTCCGTACCGCTGTCGTCATGGTCGGTCCGGGAGCGGAAGGTACGGCGGTAGCTGTCCGGGGGCACGCCGAGGGTGCGGTTGAAGTGCCGTCGCAGCGTGGTGGCGGTGCCCATGCCGGTGGCCGTCGCGATGGCGTCGATGCTGTCGTCGGTCTGCTCCAGCAGTTCCTGGGCGAGGCGGATCCGCTGGGCCAGCAGCCATTGCAGGGGGGTGGTGCCGGTCCGCGCGCGGAAGTGGCGGCCCAGCTGTCGTGAGCTCATTCGGGCCCGCCGCGCCAGGTCCTCCACGGTCAGCGGCCGGCCGAGGCGTTCGATGGCCCAGGGGAACAGCGCGGTGAGCGGGTGGTCGTCGCGCGCGGGCACCGGGGCGGTGACGAACTGGGCCTGGCCGCCGGACCGGTGCGGCGGGACGACCAGGCGGCGCGCGACGGCGTTGGCGACGGATGAGCCGTGGTCGAGGCGGACGAGGTGCAGGCACAGGTCCAGTGCGGCGGCCTTGCCCGCGGAGGTGAGCACGCTGCCGTTGTCCACGTAGAGGACGTCGGGGTCGACCTCCACCTCCAGATGGCGGGCGGCCAGGGCGTCGGTGTGCGCCCAGTGCGTGGTGGCGCGCTTTCCGTCCAGCAGGCCGGCGGCGGCGAGCACGAAGGCGCCGGTGCACAGCGAGGCCACGCGGGCGCCCGCGGCGTGGGCCGCGCGCAGCGCGTCGACCAGTTCGGCGGGCGGGGCCACGTCGACGTCGGCCCAGCCGGGGACGATCACGGTGTCGGCGAGCCGAAGGTGGTCGAGGCCCTGGTCGGGCTCCAGGCGGAAGCGGCCGAAGGGCACAGGGGCCGGCCCACAGACGGAGAGGTCGTACCAAGGGACGGTGACCGCGGCCGGGGCGGAGCCGAAGACCTCGTGGGCCACGGACAGTTCGAAGTGCAGCATTCCGTCGGTGACGGCCAGCGCGACAGTCCTCATGTCCGAAAGTGTATGGGGCATGTCGTTTCGGACACTCACAGTTGATTGTTCAACCACGACAGGATGGTCTCGACCGATCAGGTCGGGCACAGGATTGAGAACTCAGGGAGAAGTCATGGCAACGGGGCAGACGGTGACGGTCTACGGCGCGTACGGACACACGGGCCGGTTCGTGGTGGCACACCTGCTGGAGCGCGGGTTCGTCCCCGTCCTCTCGGGGCGCGACGCCCACAAGCTGCGGGCACTGGCGGACGGACACCCCGGTGCCGATGTCCGCCCCGCGTCGGTCGACGATCCGGTCGCGCTCGACCACGCACTGGCCGGAGCGGCCGCCGTCATCAACTGCGCGGGGCCTTTCGCCACGACGGCCGCCCCCGTGGCCGAGGCGGCCCTGCGCGCCGGGATCCCGTACGTCGACGTGGCGGCCGAGATCGAGGCCAACGCCGACACGTTCGCGCAGTTCGCGGACCGTGCCCGCGCCGCGGGCACGGTGGTCCTCCCCGCGATGGCGTTCTACGGCGGCCTCGGCGACCTGCTGGTCACCGCCGCCATGGGTGACTGGACCACGGCCGACGAGGCGCACATCGCGTACGGCCTCAACAGCTGGGAGCCCACCGACGGGACGCGGGCCGCGGGCAAGGTCTCCGCCGAGCGGCGTGGTGGCCGCCGCGTCCGCTTCACCGGCGGGCAGCTGGAGTACCACGACGACGCACTCCCCACCCTGGAGTGGCCCTTCCCCGCCCCGATGGGCCCGCGGGCCGTCATCGGCGAGTTCACGATGGCCGACGTCGTCACCGTCCCCAGCCACCTGTCCATCCCCGAGGTGCGCACCTACATGACGGTCGAGGCGGCCGGCGGTGTCGTGGCCCCGGACACGCCGACTCCCTCCGCCGTCGACGAACTCGGGCGGTCCGCGCAGACGTTCCTCGTGGACGTCGTCGTACGCTCCGGGGACGCGGAGCGGCGCGCCGCGGCGAGCGGCCGGGACATCTACGCCGTGACCGCGCCGCTCGCGGTGGAAGCGGTCGACCGCATCCTCACCGGGCGGACCAGGACCGTCGGCGTGGCCTCCGCCGGCGAACTCTTCGACGCGGCCGACTTCCTGAAGGCGCTGTCCCCGCACATCACCCACAGCACCCGCATCACCCCGGAACCGCGCCCGTGACGGCCGGGCCGCCGAGTTCGTCAGGGCCGGTGGCAGACGGCCTCGACGTTGTGGCCGTCGGGGTCGCGGACGAAGGCTCCGTAGTACGACTCGTGGTACTCCGGCCAGAGCCGGGGCGCGTGCAGGACCTCGGCGCCCGCCGTGAGCGCCGCGGCGTAGAAGGCGTCCACGGCGGCGCGGTCGGGCGCGGCAAAGGCGATGTGCAGCTCGCGTGTGGGCGAAGGGGCGCTCACGGGGACCAGCCACAGTGGGTGGCCGGTGACGCCGAAGCTGATGTTCTCGCCGTACTGCTTCTTGCGCTCGCCCCCGAGTGGAGCGAGTACGACGTCGTAGAAGGCGGCGCTGGCCGCGCCATCGTTCACCTGGAGGGCTATGTGATCCAACATGCGGCCACCTTGCACCACTTGAGCGGGGCCGTCGCGTGGTTCTCCGCCCGGAGGACGCGGTGCCGGGCCACGACGGCGGGTGCCCTGCTCGAAGCCTTCGCAGGGCGCCGGCCCTCGCGGCTCAGTTGGTGTGGGCGATCTGGATGAGGTTGCCGCAGGTGTCGTCGAGCACCGCGGTGGTGACCGGCCCCATGTCGGCCGGCTCCTGTGTGAACCGCACGCCGAGGCCGCGCAGGCGGGCGCATTCCGCGTGCACGTCGTCCACGGCGAAGGACGTGAAGGGGATGCCGTCCTTGACCAGCGCTTCCTTGTACGGCTTGACGGCGGGGTGCTCGTCCGGCTCAAGGACCAGTTCCGTGCCGTCGGGGTCGTCCGGCGAGACCACGGTCAGCCACCGGTGCTCGCCCAGCGGCACCTCGTCCTTCTTCACGAACCCCAGCACCTCCGTGTAGAAGCGCAGGGCCTTGTCCTGGTCGTCCACGCAGACGCTCGACAGGTGGATCCTCATTCTCCGGTCTCCGGTACGTCGGGCTTGAGCCACCGGGTGACGATGCGCTCAAGCGGTTCAGTGTGGTCAGGTCGTGGAATTTGTAGCGGCCCTCGCGACAGGTCCGTATGAGACCCGCGGACTCCAGCACGGCGAGGTGCCGGCCGATCACCCGAGGGGGCGAACCCAGGCCGCGCCTGGTCGTCGGCCGCGCGCGGATCTCGGACCCTCGCCCGTCAACGGCCGCGAAAGACCAAGGCGTGTTTGATCATGTGAGGGATCGCAAGTCCACACAGAACGCCACACTCTGTCGCGGGAGGCTTTCCCGCGCCTTCTTCGCGCCGCCACACCTCCGGACAAATGGCGCCGGCCGCCGGCAGGAACCGCGGCGCGCGGGCCGGCGGCCACGCCCGCCCCACCCCGACGAAGAGGGCAATTGAAGCCCAAGTACCGCCAGTCGCCCGGGAAATGGCCCGTACGGGACCCGCACTCCAGGGAGGCGAACGGAATTCCGGCGTAGACCTCTTGCGCCGCTGACGACTCCTCTGCCACATTCACCCAAGCCAGCGATGGCATGGACGCGTCACGAGCAACCCCGCCTCTGGCGCGTGCACTCCGACTGCATACCTATGCGGTCTCGTCCTCATCAGGACGTCTCATCCCCACACAATGGAGACGAACGTGCGAATATCCAGACTCCTCCCCGCGCTCGCGGCCACCGCACTCGCCGTTCTGGGGCTCGCCCCCACGGCAGCGGCCCAGACCGCAGGCGTCCGCGCCGACACGCCCGCCGTGGCGTCCGCCAACGGACCCCAGCCGATCATCGGCGGCGGTTACGCCAGCAACGCCCCCTGGGCGGCCCGGCTCTTCTCCAACGGCCGGCAGACCTGTAGCGCCTCGATCATCGCCCCGACCTGGATCCTCACCGCGAAGCACTGCGTCAGCGGCGGCGGCCTCTCGTTCCGCATCGGCAGCCTCGACCAGACGTCCGGCGGCACCATGGCCAACGGCGTCAGCGTCTACAACCACTCGGGCTCCGACCTGTCCCTGGTCAAGCTCGACCGCTCCGTGGCGGGCACCTACGCACGCCTCGGCAGCCCGGGCTCCGTGTCGGTGAACCAGACCGTGCAGGTGTACGGCTGGGGAGCGACGTCCCAGTGCGGTTCCGAGATCAACTGCCAGTCCCGGCTCCTCAAGGTCGCCAACGTCGTGGTGACCGGCGGCTGCCGCGACGCCTACCAGGGCCAGGCCATCTGCGCCCGGCGCGGCGACGGCATCACCGCGGGCGGCGACTCCGGCGGCCCGATGATGGCCAATGGCGTGCAGGTCGGCGTCGCCTCCACCAGCGACCGCCAGACCACGACCGCCTACACGAACGTGACGGCGTACCGCTCCTGGATCCAGAGCATCGCGGGCGTCTGACAGACCGTCCGGGGCTGAGGCCGAGGCCGAGGCCGCGGCATCGCTCCCGCTTTCCGTCGCCTCCGCGCTCTCAGCCGCGCGGAGGCGACGTCATGCCCAGGATGCGGCCTGGGCGTCGGCCGATCCGGAGTTCCTGCGCTGGTTGGCATGGAAGCGCGCCTTCTTCTGACGATTCCCGCACGTGTTCATGTCGCACCACTTGCGCGTGCGGCTCCGGCTGGTGTCGAAGAAGGCGGCTCGGCAGGTCGGTGACGCGCACAGGGCCAGCTGCCCGTCTCGCTCGCCCGCGATGACGCTGATCGCGTCGGCGGCGATCACGCCGAGGGCGTCTTCGACGCAGGAGGCCGCGCCGAGTTGCCACCGCCGCTCGCCCTCGGGCGTCAGGACGGCCGCGGCCCGGCCCCGAGCGCTGAAGTCATTGATGACTTGGACGGCCGACGCGGGCAGCGCCTCCTGGAGCGCGGCCGCTGTCGCGGCGGCGTGGATCGACTCCCTCAGTTCCCGGGCGCGGTCGAGCTGGGCAGTGGTGCAGGACGCCACGGCGAGGCCGCTCACCGTCAGCCAGTCGACGAGCCGGTGCGGGGCGGGAATGCGCTCCACGGCGTCGCCATGACGCTCCGACAGCGTGCCCGTGAAGCTGGTCGCCAGCACGTTGCCGAGGCGGAAGTCAGGGAATCCAGCGCGCATGGAACCACCTTAGCCGGTTGCGGAGTTGCCCGGAGGACTGCTAGAACCGTCATAGCCGGTTCACGGTAGGTCGTGGCCGGTTCCCCGACGGCCAAGGAGGTCTCATGCCCTGTCCCAGCAGCGACGTACAGGCATTTGAAGCCCGCGCGACCGACGCCGACCTCGACGATCTGCGCGCGAGACTGGCCGCGGCACGGCTGCCGGAGGCCGAGACGGTCCATGGCTCCGCGCCCGGTCCTCGCCGATGGGAGCAGGGCGTTCCGCTCGCCGATCTCGCCGATGTCGTGAACTACTGGCGCACCGGGTACGACTGGCGGTCGTTCGAGGCGCGCCTCGACCAGATCGGCCAGTTCCGCACGGTCATCGACGGACTGGGAATCCACTTCCTGCACCGCCGATCCGCGCGCGCGGACGCCACTGCGCTGCTCTTGACGCACGGCTGGCCGGGCAGCATCGCCGAGTTCATCGACGTGGTGGACGAACTGGCGGATCCGAAGGACGCGGGCGCGCCGGCGTTCCACGTCGTGGTCCCGTCGCTGCCGGGCTTCGGTTACAGCGACAAGCCGGCCACCACCGGATGGGGAACCGAGAAGATCGCGGCCGCATGGGTGGAACTGATGGGAAGGCTCGGCTACGCCAGGTTCGCGGCCCACGGCGGCGACTGGGGAGGCAATATCACCACGGTTCTCGGCGGCAGGTTCCCGGCGCACGTTCTCGGCATCCACACGACGTTCGCGGAGGCGCCACCCGGCCTGACGACGGACGGACTGACGGCGGTCGAGCGCGAATGGACCGAGGAAACCCGCCATTTCTGGCGCCACCGCGCCGCGTACGCGAAGCAGCAGGCGACCCGGCCGCAGACCATCGGCTATTCGCTCGTCGACTCACCGGTCGGACTTCTCGCCTGGATCCTCGACAAGTTCGCCGAGTGGTCGGACACCGAGGACAGCCCGTTCGAGACGATTTCCAGAGACCGCGTCCTTGACGACGTCACCCTGTACTGGCTGACGCGGTCCGGCGCGTCGGCGGCCCGCATCTACTACGAAAGCCACAACTCTCTCGATCCCGAACTGCGGATCGACGTCCCGTCGGCGATCACCATGTACCCCCGCGACACCGAGAAGTGTCCGCGCCCATGGGCACAGGAACGGTACCGGCGGATCGTCCGATGGAATGCGCCCGACGCCGGGGGGCATTTCCCGTCGCTGGAGGTTCCCGAGTACTTCGTCAGAGATCTGCAAGAGGGCCTCGGGGCAGTGCTGGCAGCAACGGCGATCACTAACGTGTGGTGAATGGAACGTTCGTACGCGGATCCGGGGGCCCCGGACTGTAGAAGTGCCGCGCGGTATCTGTGGTGGCTGATCACCAGTCAGCGCCGCCGGATCGCCGGCGGCGCGCTGCTGGGCAGCGCCTGGATGGTCTGCCTGACGCTGCCGCCGTACCTGCTGTCGCGCGCCATCGACGACGGCCTCGAGCCGGGTGAGTGGCCCGTGCTCGTCGGCTGGGTGGCGGCGTTGGCGGGTGTGGGGGCATTGAACGCGTGGCTGGCCGTCATGCGGCACCGCACGATGACCCGGGTGCGGATGGACGCCGCCTTCCGTTCCGTGCAGGTGGTGGTCAGGCAGGCGACCAGGCTGGGCGGGGCGCTGCCGCGCCGTGTCACGGCCGGAGAGGTCGTCACGATCGGGTTCGGTGATGTCGCCGTGATCGCCGCCACGTTGACCATCACCGGCCCCGGTGTCGGGGCGGTCCTCGCCTACATCGTCGTGGCCGTCCTGCTGCTCACCGTTTCGCCCCTGCTCGCCGTGGTGGTGCTGCTCGGTGTGCCGCTGCTCGCGGTGCTCGTCGGTCCGCTGCTGGGGCGCCTCCAGGGCGCCGAGGCGACGTACCGGGAGCTACAGGGCGGGCTCGCCTCCCGGTTCGAGGACATGGTCGGGGGCCTGCGCGTCCTCAACGGCGTCGGCGGCAAGGATGTGTTCGCCGAGCGCTACCGGCGCGGCTCGCGGGCGCTGCGGGCGGAGGGGTACCGCGTCGGCTCGGTGACCAGCTGGGTGCAGGCCCTGGGCGTCGGCCTGCCCACGCTGTTCCTCGGGGTCGTGACGTGGCTGGCTGCCCGGATGGCCGCACAAGGGGACATATCCGTGGGCGAGTTGGTCGCGGTCTACGGATACGCCGCGGTCCTCGTGGTGCCGGTCTCGTTCTTCATCGAGGGCGGGTACGACCTCAGCCGCGGACTGGTCGCTGCCCGCAGAGTCATACGTTTCTTGGCCCTGGAGCCCGATTCCGCCGACAAGGAGGCGGCTTCCGACGGGCCAGGGCCGCCGTCCACGCTCCGTGATCCGGCATCCGGCGTCGAGGTGGCGCCCGGAAGGCTGACCGCGTTGGTCAGCGCCCGGCCGGCGGAGTCCGCGGCGGTCGTCGACCGTCTCGGCCGGTTCGTCGGGTCGGCCGCGACCTGGGGCGCGATACGCCTCGACGAGATCGACCTGACGCAGGTGCGGCGGCGGATCCTGGTGGCGGACAACGAAGCGGATCTGTTCGCAGGACCGCTGCGCGACGTGATCTGCGGGTGGGGCCGGGACGAGGTAGCCATCGGCCGTGCCGTGTACGCGGCCATGGCACAGGACATCGTCCGCGGCCTGCCGGACGGACTCGACTCGCTGATCGAGGCGCGGGGCCGCAACCTCTCCGGGGGCCAGCGGCAGCGCGTCCGCCTGGTCCGGGCCCTGCTGGCCGACCCCGAGGTGCTTCTGGCGGTCGAGCCCACCTCCGCGGTCGACGCGCATACCGAGGCGGCCGTCTCGGCCCGGCTGCGCACCGCACGGGCCGGCCGCACCACACTCGTCACCAGCACGTCACCACTCCTGCTGGACCAGGCGGACGTCGTGTACTACCTGGTCGACGGCTCCGTCGCGGCCGTCGGCAGCCATCGTGAACTCCTGGACGGGCAGCACGGCTACCGCCGCCTCGTGTCGCGCGACGCGGACGACGAGGACCACGGACCCACCGGCGACGCAGGGCCCGTCCCGTCGCCCCGCGAGGCCGTGCGATGACCGCCGGCCCCCGGGCAACGGCCCGATCCCTGCCCATCGCCGAGCCGTTCCGCGTACGCCGGGCGACGCTCCGGTTGATCCGACGGGACGCCGGCGCGTTCACGGCCATGATCGGCCTCAACGCGCTGGCCGCCGGTGCCGGGCTCGTCGGCCCCTGGCTGCTCGGCCGCATCATCGACGACGTCAGGGGCGGGGCCGGGGTGGCCACGGTGGACCGCCTCGCGCTCGCCATGCTCGGCTGCGCGCTGGCGCAGCTCGTCCTGGCCCGTTACGCCGGTTACGTCGGGCACCGCTTCGGCGAGCGGACCCTGGCGCGTATGCGCGAGCAGTTCGCCGACCGGGCGCTCGCGCTGCCCGCCGCGGTGGTCGAGCGGGCGGGGACGGGTGATCTGATGACCCGCGGCACGGCCGATGTCGCCGCGGTCGGCGCCACCCTCCGGGACGCCGGACCCGAGGTCCTCATCGCGGCGGTCCAGGCGCTGTTCATCCTCGGGGCGGTCTTCGCACTCGACCCGCTGCTCGGCGCCTGCGGGGTGCTCGGCCTGCTCGGCATCTGGTTCGCCGCCCGCTGGTACCTGCGCCGGGCGCTCACCGCGTACCTTGCCGAGGGTGCCGCCAACTCGGCTCTCGCGGAGCAGCTCGCGGCCACTGCCGCGGGCGCCCGCACGATCGAGGCCTTCGGTCTACAGGAGCACCGCATGACGGTGTGCCAGGAGGAAGTCGAAAGGTGCCGGGCCGCCCGGACCCGGACACTGTTCCTGCGCAGTGTGCTCTTCCCGGCCGTGGACATCTCGTACGTCGTTCCCGTGGTCGGTGTGCTGCTGATCGGTGGCGTGCTGCACGGTCACGGCGCGGTGAGCCTCGGCACGGTGGTCGCCTCGGCCCTGTATCTGCGGCAGCTCTCCCAGCCCCTGGACACCATCCTCCAGCAGATGGAGCAACTGCAGAGCAGCGGCGCCGCCTTCGCCAGGATCGAGGGCCTCGGCCCGGCCACGCCCGTACCACCGGCCGCCCCGCTCACGCCGGCCGACGACCGGATCGAGGTGGCCGGGGCGCGCTACGCCTACGACGACGGGGGCGACGTCCTGCACGGCGTCGACCTGACGGTCCGGCCCGGCGAGCGACTGGCGGTCGTCGGCCCCTCCGGGGCGGGAAAGACCACCCTGGGCAGGCTGCTGGCCGGGGTGGACAGGCCTCACACCGGCTCGGTGACGGTAGGGCGGGTACCGGTCGCCGACCTGGAGCCCGGCCGACTGCGCCGGCACGTCGTCCTCGTCACCCAGGAACACCACGTGTTCCTCGGCACGGTCCGGGACAACCTGCGGATCGCCGCCGCCCGCGCCACCGACGCCGAACTGCGCGAGGCGCTCGCCGCCGTCGGCGCCACCTGGGCCGACGATCTGCCCGACGGGCTGGACACCGACCTGGGCCATGAGGGGCACCGGCCGGACGGCGCCCAGGCGCAGCAGCTGGCCCTGGCCCGCGTGGTGCTGGCCGATCCGCACACGCTGATACTCGACGAGGCCACCGCGCTCCTGGACCCGAGGACCGCCCGGCACACGGAACGGGCCCTGGCCGCCGTCCTCGAAGGCCGGACCGTCATCGCCATAGCGCACCGCCTCCAGACGGCCCACGACGCCGACAGGGTGGCCGTCATGGAAGAGGGCAGGCTCACCGAACTCGGCACCCACGACGAACTCGTGGCAGCCGACGGCGCCTACGCCGCGCTCTGGCGCTCCTGGCACGGCGTACGGCCTCCTTCCTCCTGAGCTCGCCGAGCGCGCTGAACTCGCCCGAGCCCACGGCACCGGCCCCAGCAGCGCATTCGTATACTCGTGCGAGATCACGACGAGCGGGACAGCGAGACACGGGACAGTGGGACAGTGAAGCTTGCCGAGGCGTTGGCGGCACGGGCCGACGCGACACGTCGCGTGGAGCAATTGCGGGCGCGCATCGTCAGCAGCGCGCGCTATCAGGAGGGCGAGACGCCCGCCGAGGACGCGGCGCGGTTGCTGGCCGAGGTCACCGAGGTGCTCGGCTCGCTGGAGGACCTCATCCGCCGGATCAACCGGACCAACGCCGCGACGGACATGGGCGAGGACGGCACCCTCACCGACGCGCTCGCGCGGCGGGACGTCCTGCGGCTGCGGCATTCGGTGGTCACGGCGGCGGCCGACGCGGCCGCGGGGACGGGCGAGCGGGGGTACGGCCGGCAGCTCCGTTCCGAGCTGGTGATGCTCGCCGCGCTGCCGGTCGCGGAGCTTCGCGGTCAGGCGGACGCGCTCGCGCGGGACATCCGGGAGATCGACGTGCGCATCCAACGCGCCAACTGGGAGGTCGACCTGCTGGACTGAGCGGTCCGGCAAGAAGTCACGATGTGGAGCAGGTAGCCGTCGTGGAGGCGTGCACAACCGAGAGCCGGCGGTTTCCGGCTCACTCCTGGCGCGTGAAGAGCAACGCGGGGGTTCGATTCCCCGTCAACAGTGCAGCTCAGCACCGCGTACAGGTGACAGTGCACCGCGCACAGCACATCACCACGTGCAGATCCACGACGGCGAGGGCGGGTTCGGGGTTTCCACATCGCGGGGCGGTACAGGGCTCGCGTCGCTCACGCCTGCTCGCGGCCACCGCGCTGCTCCGGGGTTCATGAAGCGGCTGCTCGACGCTCCTGGCCAGGGCCGCTCAGGAGGCGCGGTGGGGCGAGCGGCCGTCGGGTGCCGACTCGCCGCGCGGTTCGGGGAGGCGGCGCGTCACGAACGGCCTGCCGAGGGTGAACTCCTTGAACTTCAGGGCCGCTTCGGACAGATGGGTGTCGCGGTTCCACACGAGCGTGAGGACGCGGTGGCAGTCGGGCGCGTCGACATGCACCCAGGCGACGGGGACGCGTGTCTCCGTACCGACCTGGCGGGACACCGCCGGGATGAGACCGATGCCGAGGCCCGCGCTGATCATGTCCTGGCTGGCGGCCGGTTCGTCGCTCTCGCAGGACAGCAGCGGAGTCAGCCCTTCCGACGCGAACAGCCGGTCCAGGAGGGCGCGTTGCCAGTGGCCGACGCGGGTGGAGACGAAGGGCTCGTCGGCGATCTCCGGGATGGTCACGCTCTCCCGGCCGTCCAGCCAGTGCCCGTACGGGACGGCGAGCAGCACCTCCTCCCGTGTCAGCTCGACCGACTCGAAGTTCGTTCCGGTCAACGGCTGCGACGCCACACAGAAGTCGACCTCCCTGGCACGCAGCCGACGGTCCATCTCCTCCGCGTTCGACTGGTAGAGCCGTACGTCGGCGCGGGGGTGGGCGGCACGGAAGCGGCCGAGGAGCGGGGTGACCGTCAGCAGGGTCTCGGAGGCGACGCTGACCCTGCCGAGGCCCGTGTCACGGGCCTCGCGGACCGCCCTGCGCCCGTCGTCCAGTTCGCTCAGGGCACGGTCGACGTGGCGCAGGAAGATCACGCCGTACTGATTGAGCCGGATGCGCCGGCCCTGCCGGTCGAACAGCGCCGAGCCGAGGTCGGCCTCCAGGCGCGCGATGGCACGGCTGAGCGAGGGCTGGGCGACCCGTAGTTCCTCGGCGGCACGGCTGATGTGCTCGTAGCGGGCGACGGCCTGGAAATAGCGCAGCTGAAGAAGATCCACGGTCCACCTTCACTTATGCCTTCTGGGTTATCTGCACATGACTAAACCGGTCTTGGAATGCATAAGCAATTCTCTCTACCGTCGTCCTCAGCACCCGTTCCATCCGCCCCGTCCGCCGTCCCGACGGTCGCTCGTCCCCCAGGAAGGTCGCCTCATGAGCGCTGCGGATCTGGCCCGACTCCAGTTCGCGGCCACGACCGGCATCCACTGGCTGTTCGTGATCCTCACCATGGGGCTCGTCCCCCTCGTGGCGGTCATGCACACCCGGGCCGCGTTCACCCGTGATCCCGTCAAGAGAGCCCTCCGGGAGCGCACGACCCGCTTCTGGGGACAGCTCTACGTCATCAACTACGCGGTCGGCATCGTCACCGGCCTCGTCATGGAGTTCCAGTTCGGGCTCAGCTGGAGCGGTCTGAGCAAGTTCGCGGGCAACGTCTTCGGCGCCCCGCTGGCGCTGGAGACCCTCATCGCCTTCTTCGCCGAGTCCACCTTCCTCGGCATGTGGATCTTCGGCTGGGGGCGGCTGCGCGGAGGCGTGCACACCGCGTTCATCTGGCTGGTCACGCTGACCGCGTACGCGTCCGGGTACTGGATCCTGGTCGCCAACGGATTCATGCAGCACCCGGTCGGCTACGAAGTACGGGACGGCGCCGCCCACTTGACCGACTTCGCGACGCTGCTCACGAACTCCAGCGCCCTGGTCGCCCTCCTCCATCTCACGCTGGGCGCCCTGACGACGGGCGGTGTCTTCGTCGCCGGTGTCAGCGCGTACCACTTCCTGCGGGGCACCAAGGAGACCGAGCTCTTCCGCACCTCGCTGAAGCTGGGGCTGTGGGTGTCGACCGTCGCCTCCTTCTTCGTCGTCATCGTGGGCGAGATGCAGCGGCCCGTCATCGAGCGCACCCAGCCCATGAAGGACGCGGTGCTGGAGAACAGCGGCGTCGCCGAGGTACAGGCCCAGCTGGTCAAGGAGCACGGGCCGGGCGACTACGTGCCCTGGCAGGACACCGTGCGGATCTCGATGGACGTCATGACCATCATCGGCAACACCGTCTCCACCATCACCTTCATCGCCCTCTTCCTCCTGTGGAAGGACCGTCTGATGCGCTGGCGGTGGGCCTCCTGGATCCTGGCGGTGACGGTCCCGTTCCCCTTCGTGGCCTCCGTCGGCGGCTGGGTCGTCCGCGAGGTCGGGCGCCAACCCTGGATCGTGTACGGCGAGTTGACGGTCGAGGACGCCCTCTCCCACGTCGGCAGGGCCTCGTTGCTCGTGTCCTGCACCCTGTTCGTCGCCATCTTCCTCGCCCTGGCGGTGACGAACTGGGCCCTCATCACGCGCTTCGCCCTCCGCGGGCCCGACGCCACACAGCTCGGCGCCACCGAGCCGCTCCCGGACGACGTCCCCGAGGGGCCGGAGGGCAGCGCCGACGAGAAGCAGCCGTTGCCCGCGCTGTGAGCTTCCCCCCTCCCCCCGCCGCTACGGAAAGTTGAGCGAGATGAATCTGGAGACCCTCTGGCTGGCCCTCCTCGGCCTGCTGCTCGCCGGGTACTTCGTGCTCGGCGGCTATGACTACGGCGCGCAGATGCTCCACCCCTTCCTCGGCCGCGACGGCCAGGAGGAGAAGCGCACCAGCGGGAACGCCGCGCTCGACGCCATCGCGCCGTTCTTCCTCGGCAACGAGGTCTGGCTGGTCGCCTTCACCGGCGTCCTCTTCGGCGCCTTCCCGCACCTGGAGGGCACCCTCCTGTCCGGCATGTATCCGCTGATCGTGGCGATCCTCGCCGGCCTGGTCCTCGGCAACGCCGCGATCCAGCTGCGCGGCCGCGCCCGCGGTGCCGGCGGCCGTCGGCGGTGGGCCGCCCTGATCGTCTTCGGCGGCGCGCTGCCCGCCGTGTGCTGGGGACTCGTCCTCGGGCTGCTGCTCCACGGCGTGCCCCGCCGCGCCGACGGCAGCTTCCACATCGGGGCCGGTGACGTGCTCACCCCCTTCGTGCTGGGCTGCGGCCTGACCACCGCGCTGCTCTTCGCGGCGCACGGCGCGGCCTTCGTCGCCCTGCGCTCGGGACCCGAAGTGTCCCTCAGGGCAGCGCGGTCGGGGGCGCTCCTGCTGCGGGCGACCGGAGCCGTGGTCTGCCTCCCCCTGCTGCTCACGCTCTTCGGCGCGGGCGCCTCGATGAACAACCGCGTGACCTCGGCGGTACTCGCCGTCCTGTTCGCGGCGGCGCTGGCCGGTGCCTGGTGGTCCCTCTCGCGCGGACACGGCGTCCGGGCGTTCGCGGCCACCTCCTGCGCGACCGCGCTGCCGGTGCTGCTGGTGGGGGCCGGCCATTACCCGTACGTCCTGACCGACGCGGCCGGCGGTGGGCTGACGATCCACCATGCGGTGACGGACGGCGCCACGTTGAAGATCCTCTCCGCTTTCGGCGTCTTTTTGATCCCGGTGATCCTCGCCTACCAGGCGTGGAGCTGGTGGGTCTTCCGGGGGCGGACGGGCCGCCGGCACCCCAGCTACTTCTGAAGCGGCACGAGTACTGCGGCAACGAGCGCTTCTCCTTCTGAAGCCGCCCGATCGACGAAAGGCACCGCCATGAAGCCGGCCGAACGCCGCCTGCTGCGCGAACTCCCCGCGCTGCGCCGCCACATGACGTGTTCCGCGACACTGGCGCTGCTCGGCGCCGGGCTCGTGGTCGCCCAGGCGGTGCTGCTCGCCGGGCTCCTCGCGGACGGGTTCGCGGGCCGGGGCGTCCGGACCGCGCCGCTGGCCGCGCTGGGCTGCGTCATGGCGCTGCGCGCACTGCTGACGTGGGTCCGCGGCGCGTTAGCGCAGCGCGCCGCGGCCGACGCCAAGCGGGCCCTGCGGGAACGGATCACCGGGCGGTTGCGGCGCACCGGGCCGCTGCGGCTGGCGGCCCGCCGTCACGGTGAGACGGCCACGCTGCTCACGCGTGGCCTCGACGCCCTTGACCCGTACGTCGTCGGCTACCTGCCCACGATGACGGCCACCGCGGTGGTGCCGGTGACGGTCGTGGCCTGGCTGGCGTGGACCGACTGGACCTCGGCGCTGATCGTCGTCGTGACGCTGCCGCTGATCCCGGTGTTCGGCGCGCTGGTCGGCATGCGCCGCCACGGCGCGGCACGCTGCCGGCGCCTCGCGGCACTTCCTGGACGTGGTGGCGCACGCTGCGCGCCTTCGACGCGGTCACCGAGACCGCACGGGGCGCTGCGCCCGCCCTGCGGCAGGTATCCCTCGACGTCCGCCCCGGTGAGCATGTGGCGCTGGTCGGCCCGAGCGGGGCCGGGAAGTCCACGCTGCTGGCGCTGCTCCTCGGCTTCGTGGCCCCCCGCTCCGGCCGGGTCGAGGTGGGCGGCATCGACCTCGCGGACCTCGACCTCGACGCGTGGCGTACGCAGGTGGCGTGGGTGCCGCAGCGTCCCCATCTGTTCGCGGCGTCCGTCGCGGACAACATCCGCCTCGGGCGGCCCGACGCGAGCGACGCGGAGGTGCGGGAGGCGGCGCGGGCGGCCTCGGCCGATCTCTTCGTCGAGGAGTTGCCGCGGGCGTACGACACGGTGCTCGGCGAGCACGGCGCGGGGCTCTCCGCCGGGCAGCGCCAACGCGTCGCGCTGGCCCGGGCGTTCCTCAAGGACGCGCCGGTCCTTCTCCTCGACGAACCGACCGCCCACCTCGACCCCGAGAGCGAGGCCGCCGTCACACGCGCCACGGTCCGCCTCATGCGCGGCCGCACCTCGCTCGTGGTCGCGCACCGCACGAGCCTGCTGCCGCATGCCGGCAGGATCGTGACGGTACGCGCGGGAAGCCTGACCCTCCCCCGGCCCGGCCTGGTGGCGTCGTGACGGGGCGGGGTGCCGTGCGTCAGCCGAGTACGCCACACCTGGCCGACGCCGACCGCACCCACCCCTCAGCCCCCACACACAGAAAGACCGGTGGCCCCATGACCCCCCGCAGCAAAGCCACCACCCCCACGCCCCCTTCCCGCCCCACCCTCCGCCTCCTGCGGCACCTCCTGCCGCACTGGCGGCGGCTGTTGCCCGCCGTGGTCGCCTCGGCCGGGAGTGAGCTTGCCGCCGCCGCGCTGATGGCCACCGCCGCCTGGCTGATCACCCGGGCCGCGGAGCAGCCGCCGATCGCGTCCGTGAGCCTCGCGATCGTCGCCGTACGCGCGCTGGCCCTGGGGCGGGGAGCCCTGCGCTACGCCGACCGGCTCCTCGGGCACGACGGCGTGCTGCGGGCCGTCGCGGGCTTCCGTATCCGGGTGTACGAGGCACTGGTACCGCTCGCCCCCGCGGGCACGCCCGCCTTCCGGGGCGGCGACCTGCTGACCCGCCTGGTCGACGACGTGGACGCCGCGCAGGATCTGCTGCTGCGGGTGCTGTTCCCGGCCGTGGCCGCCTGCGCGGTGGCCGTCGCCGCCACCGGGACGGCCATGGCGCTGCTGCCCCAGGCGGGCTTCCTGCTCGGGCTGCTCCTGGCCGTGGCGGGGCTGTGCGTCCCCGCCCTCGTGCTGGCGCTGTCCCGTCGTTCGGGCCGCGCCCAGAAGGCGGCACAGGGTGAACTGGCCGCCCTCACCGTGGACTTGACGCAGGGAGCCGCGGACCTCGCCGCGTACGGGGCCCGGGGCCGCGCCGACGAGCGGGCCCGGCGCGCCGCTGCCCGGATCGCCGCCCTGGAGCGCCAGGGGGCACTGACCACCTCGCTCGCCTCGGCCGTGGTGGTGCTGCTGCAAGGCGGGGCGACGGCCGGCGTGGCCTGGCTGGCGCTCCGCGCGCACGCGGCCGGTGATCTGGCCGCCGTACATCCGACCGTCCTCGCGGTGCTCGCGCTGGTCTCCTTCGAGGCCCTGGGGCCGCTGCCCGCCGCCGCCCGGCGGCTGGCAGACGTACGGGCTTCCGCGCGCAGGCTGGCCGACCTCTTCGACACGCCTCCCCCGGTCACCGAACCGCCCCCCGCCGACCCGCTCCCCGTCGACGAGCCGCTCGGCGTCGAGATCACCGACCTGCGGGTGCGCCACCGCCCCGACGGCCCCCTCGCCCTGGACGGGGTGAGCCTGCGGCTGCCGCCCGGCCGCCGGGTCGTGCTCCTCGGCGCCAGCGGCTCGGGCAAGTCGACGCTGATCGCGGCGCTGATGCGGTTCGTACCGTACGCATCCGGGAGCATCCGCGTCGGCGGGCGGGAGCTGCGTGGTCTCACGGGCGCCGAAGCCCGGCGCGCGATCACCGGCATGACCCAGGACGCGCACGTCTTCCATGCCACGATCCGCGCCAACCTCCTCCTGGCCCGCCCCGGCGCCACGGACGACGACCTGCGCCAGGCGGCCCGCAGGGCGCGGCTCCTGGACTGGGTCGAGTCGCTGCCCGACCGCTGGGAGACCCTCCTCGGCGGGGACGGCGCCGCGATGTCGGGCGGCCAGCGCAGCCGTCTGCTGCTGGCCCGCGCACTGCTCGCCGACCCGCCCGTCCTCGTCCTGGACGAACCCACCGAGGGGCTGGACCCGGACACCGCCACCGCCGTGCTCGCCGACATCCTCGACGCCACGCGGGGCCGCACCACGCTCCTGGTCACCCACGAGCGAACGGGCCTCGGCGCCGCCGACCTGATCGTGGACCTGGACACGTGCTCACCCGGCCGCCGGTTCCCGGCGCGCGAGGCGCAGCCGATGTGCCAGTAACCGTACGGATACACCAGTAATCCGAAGGATGTACCGGAATGTCGTCCCCGGCGGCGATTCGCCGCCCGCGGTGGCGACCCAGCATGGAAGGACGAGACCAGATCCCGGACAAAGGCGGTGGCACCATGCTGCACGACGTATCCGACGGACCTCACCCCCGGCACGACGGGCTACAGCCCCTCCTCGACGAGCTGGCCCGCATCGCCGCGCTGCCCCTGGAACGCGGCGAGACCCTGCCCGCCCGCGCCTACACCGACGAGAGCTTCCACCGGCTCGAACACGACCGCGTCTTCCGCGGCGACTGGCTGTGCGTCGGCCACGTCTCCCAGGTCGCCGCGCCCGGTGACTACCTGCGCACCGACGCGGCAGGTGAGCCGCTGGTCGTCACCCGCGACGAGGAGGGCGGCCTGCACGCGCTCTCCCGGGTGTGCAGGCACCGCTTCATGGACATCCTGCCGCCCGAGACGACCCCGGAGCAGGGGTCCCTGGAGCGCCTCATGTGTCCGTACCACACCTGGACCTACCGGCTGAACGGCGAGTACGCGGGGCAGTTGGCCGGCGCACCGATGATGAGCAAGGTCGACTTCGACCGCGCGGCGTGCCGACTGCCCCAGTACCGCTTGGAGGAGTGGAACGGGCTGCTCATGGTCTGCGCCGACCCGGCCGTGCCGCCGCTCGCCCCGCAGCTGGCGGAGCTGACCGACCGGCTCGCGCCGTACGGCCTCGCGGACCTCGTCGTCGCGTACACGGACCGGTGGGAGGGCGTGCCCGCGAACTGGAAGGTCGCGTTCGAGAACGGCTCGGAGAACTACCACCACATGGGGACGCACGCCTCCACCCTCGACACCCTCGTCCCCGGCAAGGACACCGTCGTCGACGAGAGCGAGGGGCGCTGGTTCAGCATGTACACGCCGTTCGCGCTCGACGCGCCGGGCCTGGCGGAAGGGGACGCTCCGAGGGTCGGGCCCCTGATCCCGGGCCTCGGTGAGCGGCAGCTGTCCGGCATGACGGTCGCGGGCTTCTTCCCGAACCTGGTGATGGCCCTGCTGCCCGACAGCGTCACCTTCGTGCGCTGGGTGCCCACGGGCCCGGCCACGCACGACGCGCTCGTGACGGTGCTCGTCCCGGCGCGGGCCGAGCGGGACCCGGACTTCGGCGCGTACGTCGAGGCGTCCCGGCGGCAGTTCGAGGTGATCCAGAACGAGGACCTGGTGGCGGTGCGGGGCGTGCAGCGGGGCCTGGCCACCGACCCCGCGCCCTCGGGCGGACGCTTCTCGCATCTGGAGCGGCCCCTGTGGCAGTTCCAGCGGTATCTGGCCGACCGCCTGGCTCCCGCGGACCCGGTCCCGGCCCCCGCGCGGCGCTAACCGCGGCGGCTTCGTGGTACTCCTCCGGTACGCCACCAAGGAGGCAAGCACCGTATGAACGACCACGACCCCACCGCCTGCGGCCTGCCCGGCCCCGGCGACCAGCCCACCGTCGCCGACCGGGCCTGGCTGGCCATCGCCTGCCGGCTCGCCGCGCAGTGCCCGCCCTCCGCCACCGCGCTCAGCGTGGGCGCGGTCGTCGTCGCCGACGACGGCACCGAACTGGCCCGCGCCCACTCCCGCGAGAGGGACCCGGACGACCATGCCGAGGAAGGCGCCTTCGCCAAGATCGACGCCGCCGATCCGCGGCTGGTGGGCGCGACGGTGTACAGCTCTCTGGCGCCGTGCGCGACGCGCGACTCGCGTCCTCGCGCCTGCGCCCGGCTGATCAGCGAATCCGGGGCGCGGCGGCTGGTCACCGCCTGGCGCGAGCCCGATGTTGCCGCCCCCGAGGCGCACGGCACCCAATTCCTGGAGGGCGCGGGCGTCACCGTACTCGAACTGCCGGAGTACGCCGACGCGGCGAAGGCGCCCAACGCGCACCTGCTCCAGCCCTAGCCTCAGCCTCAGCTGTAGCTTCAGCGCGCGGAGGCGGTCACGCCGCGCCGGTCCTCACGCCTGGTACTCGGTGAGGTCGATGGCGTGGACGAACAGCGGGTGGCCGTACACCGGGTGCTCCGTCTCGCGTTCCAAGTGCATGCCGAGCTTGCGCACGATGTTCTCGGAGGCGTCGTCGCCCGCCCGGTGGATGGCGACGACCCGGTCGATTCCACGGTCCTGGAGCGCGAACTCCAGCGTCGCCTGGGCGGCTTCGGAGGCGTACCCCTGGCCCCAGAACTGCGCGCCGAGCCGCCAGGCGATGGCCGCGTCGGCCGCCGCCTCCGGCAGGAACTCCGGGACGAACAGGCCGGTGAAGCCGGCCAGCTCGCCCGAGGCCAGGAGTTCGACGGCGAAGAGGCCGTAGCCCTCGTCGTCCCACTCCTCCTCCCACCGCTCGATGTCCCGCGCCGTCTGCTCCAGGTCGCGGACCCGGCCGTCGTCCACCCAGTGCATCACCCGCGGGTCCGCGTTGATGTCCGCCATCGGCGCGAGGTCGTCGTCGTGCCAGCGGCGGAGGAGGAGGCGGGGCGTGCGGATCTCGGTCATGGGCCCATCCTGCCCAAGGCGGGGTCCTGATCGTTAATCGAGCCCGGTCGCGGGGGCGGGGAGCGGGGCCCCTCAGGCGCCGACGTACTTCGCGAGGTGCTCGCCGGTGAGGGTCGGCCGGGTGGCCACGAGCTCGGCGGGGGTGCCCTCGAAGACGATCCGGCCGCCGTCGTGACCGGCGCCGGGGCCGAGGTCGATGATCCAGTCGGCGTGCGCCATGACCGCCTGGTGGTGTTCCACCACGATGACCGACTTGCCGGATTCGACAAGCCGGTCGAGGAGGCCCAGCAGCTGCTCGACATCGGCGAGGTGCAGGCCGGTGGTCGGCTCGTCGAGGACGTACACGCCCCCCTTCTCCGCCATGTGGGTCGCCAGCTTGAGCCGCTGCCGCTCGCCGCCGGACAGGGTGGTGAGCGGCTGGCCGAGCGTGAGGTAGCCGAGGCCGACGTCGGCGAGCCGCTCCAGGATCTTGTGCGCGGCCGGGGTGCGCGCCTCGCCCGCGCCGAAGAACTCCGCCGCCTCGGCCACCGACATCGCGAGCACCTCGCTGATGTCGCGCCCGCCGAGGCGGTACTCCAGGACCGACGCCTCGAACCGCTTGCCCTCGCACTCCTCGCAGGGGGTCGCGATGCCCGCCATCATCGCCAGGTCGGTGTAGATCACCCCGGCGCCGTTGCAGTTGGGGCAGGCACCCTCCGAATTGGCGCTGAACAGGGCCGGCTTGACGCCGTTGGCCTTCGCGAACGCCTTGCGGATCGGGTCGAGCAGTCCGGTGTACGTCGCCGGGTTGCTGCGCCGGGAGCCGCGGATCGGGCTCTGGTCGATGGCCACCACCCCCTCGTCGGCGGCCACGGGGCCCTTCACCAGCGAGCCGTGCACGAGCGAACTCTTGCCGGAGCCCGCGACGCCGGTGATCACGGTCAGCACACCGAGCGGGATGTCGACGTCGACGTCACGGAGGTTGTTCGCCGACGCGCCGCGGATCTCCAGCGCGCCGGTGGGCTCGCGCACCGTCTCCTTGAGGGCGGCCCGGTCGTCGAAGTGGCGGCCGGTGATGGTGCCGCCGGTCCGCAGGCCCTCGACGGTGCCCTCGAAGCAGACGGTGCCGCCCGCCGTGCCGGCGCCGGGGCCGAGGTCCACGACGTGGTCGGCGATCGCGATCGTCTCCGGCTTGTGCTCCACGACGAGGACCGTGTTGCCCTTGTCCCGCAGGCGCAGCAGCAGGTTGTTCATGCGCTGGATGTCGTGGGGGTGCAGGCCGACGGTGGGCTCGTCGAAGACGTAGGTGACGTCGGTGAGGGAGGAGCCGAGGTGGCGGATCATCTTGACGCGCTGGGCCTCACCGCCGGACAGGGTGCCCGCCGGCCGGTCGAGGGCGAGGTAGCCGAGGCCGATCTCCACGAACGAGTCAAGCGTCTGTTGCAGGGCGGTCAGCAGCGGCGCCACCGAGGGGTCGTCGAGGCCGCGTACCCACTCGGCCAGGTCCCTGATCTCCATCGCGCAGGCGTCGGCGATGGAGATCTTCTTGATCTTCGAGGAGCGGGCCGCCTCGCTGAGCCGGGTGCCGTCGCACTCGGGGCAGGTCGTGAAGGTGACCGCCCGCTCCACGAAGGCCCTGATGTGCGGCTGCATCGCCTCCTTGTCCTTGGCCAGGAAGGACTTCTGGATCTTGGGGATCAGCCCCTCGTACGTGAGGTTGACGCCCTCCACCTTCACCTTCGTCGGCTCCCGGTAGAGGAAGTCCTGCATCTCGCGCTTGGTGTACTTGCGGATCGGCTTGTCGGGGTCGAGCAGGCCCGACTCGGCGTAGACCCGCACGGTCCAGAAACTGTCCGACTTCCAGCCGGGGATGGTGAAGGCGCCCTCGGCGAGGGACTTGGTGTCGTCGTAGAGCTGGGTGAGGTCGATGTCGGAGACCGTGCCCCGGCCCTCGCATCTCGTGCACATGCCGCCGGTGCGGGTGAAGGTCCGCTTGACGGTCC
Organism: Streptomyces sp. 135; assembly: GCF_020026305.1. Lineage (NCBI taxonomy): Bacteria > Bacillati > Actinomycetota > Actinomycetes > Kitasatosporales > Streptomycetaceae > Streptomyces > Streptomyces sp. 135. The sequence continues at coordinate 851,598 of NZ_CP075691.1, forward strand.
TGGTCTTGTCGGCCCCCCGGTCGACCTTGAACGCGCCGGACGCCTGGACCGAGGCGACGTTGAAGGAGAACGCCGCCGACGAGCCGATGTACGGCTTGCCCAGGCGGCTGAAGAGGATGCGCAGCATGGCGTTGGCGTCGGTGGCGGTGCCGACCGTGGAGCGGGGGTCGGCTCCCATGCGCTGCTGGTCGACGGTGATCACGGTGGTCAGCCCGTCGAGCACGTCGACGTCGGGCCGCGCGGGCGTCGGCATGAAGCCCTGCACGAAGGCGCTGTAGGTCTCATTGATCATCCGCTGCGACTCCGCGGCGATCGTGTTGAACACCAGCGAACTCTTGCCCGAGCCGGAGACACCGGTGAACACCGTGAGGCGGCGCTTCGGGATCTCGATGCTGATGTCCTTGAGGTTGTTCTCCCGCGCGCCGTGCACCCGGATCAGATCGTGGCTGTCGGCGGCATGCGGCGCGGGCGACTGCGCGTGCGTCGTCGTGGTGGCCTTGCTCGTCATCATGTTCTCCATTGGTGGGGCAGGGCCGCCTGCGCGGCCTCCGTCGGCGTCATCCGGCTCGATGGGGCCTGCGTCAGGCTGCCCAACGGCCGCCGCGCACCAGGTCGCGGCCGACCGGCTCGACGGCCTCGCGCCAGGCCGGCAGCGCGTCGATCTCCGGCACCTCGGCCTCGCCCTCGATCATGACCACCTCCCGGGTGTGGCCCAGTGACAGCCGAACGGCTCGGGTGGCGTCGAGGTTCCCGCCGGCCGGGCCGTCCGCCGGCGTGGCCGGCCACAGCGCTTCGTCGTCCCAGTCGAAGGAGAGCGGGACGAGGTGGGGCACGCCGTCCGCCGAAGCACCGGCTCCGGCTCCTTGAGCGGCGCGAGGGCCGTGCCGCCGGGGGCGGGCGCGTCGTCGTTGTCCATGGCGATCACGCTAGCGGCGGCGCGTGGGCCACGCTTCTCCATTCCTGATCCGTCCGTTCCCGTCCGTACGCACAGAAGCCCCAGGCCCGGCAAGTACGCCTGGGACCTGGGGCTTTGCCGTGCGGGTCCGGCTTATCCGAACTGGCCGACCTGGTAGTCGCCGGCGGGCTGCTGGACCATGACATTCAGCCGGTTGAAGGCGTTGATGAGGGCGATCAGGGAGACCAGCGCGGTCAGCTGCTCCTCGTCGTAGTGCTTGGCGGCGTTCGCCCAGGCCTCGTCCGAGACGCCACCGGCCGCGTCGGCGATGCGGGTGCCCTGCTCCGCCAACTCGAGCGCGGCGCGCTCGGCGTCGGTGAAGACCTTGGCCTCCCGCCAGGCCGCGATCATGTTGAGGCGCAGCGAGCTCTCCCCCGCGGCGGCCGCCTCCTTGGTGTGCATGTCGAGGCAGAAGCCGCAGCCGTTGATCTGGCTGGCGCGGATCTTCACCAGCTCCTGCGTCGCGGCGGGCAGCGTCGAGGCCATGAGCTCCTTGTTCGCCGAGGTGAGGTGCTTCAGGGCCTTGCCCGCGAGCGGGCTGGCGAAGAAGTTCAAGCGTGCGTCCATGGTGTGCTCCTCTGCCGTTGTCGATGGCTACACCCCTTTGACGGAACGGACGACAGGGGATGTGACACGGCCGGCTGTGACCCGCGTCTCACCCTTCGGCGGGCCGACCGCTCTGCCCGGAAAGCGCGGCGGGTCGGGCTGGGCGCCGCTGGCCTTCGCTCCGTGATCAACTCATACGCGGGCCTCGACGACACCGAAGTGGCCATAGCCGCGGCCCTCGCGGGCGGGGACGTCGTGCGCGACCTGTACGGGCGACGGCTCGACCGGATCGACAAGAGCGCCGGGGACTTCGCCACCGCCGCGGACGTGGCGGCGGAGAAGGCGATCCTCGGCGTCATCGCTGCCGCGCGGCCGGACGACGCGCTGCTCGGCGAGGAGAGCGGGCGGCAGGGCGCGAGCGGCGCGGTGCGCCAGTGGCTGGTGGACCCGCTGTGCGGCACCCTCAACTACGCCGTCGGCAGCATGCTGGTGGCGGTCAACGTGGCGCTGGGTGACGGGGCGGCGGCGGTGGCGGACCCGTTCGGCGGCGAGGTCTACTGCACGGACGGCGAAAGCGCGTGGGTGCGGCGTGAGGGCGGTGAGGCGCGGCTGTCGCCGTCGTCCGCCACGCGGCTGGTGGACGTCAATCTGGATCCGCCGTTCCCGAGCGCGCCCGGTTTCCGCGCGGTGGACCTGCTCGCCCACCCGCGGTTCGTCGCGGACTTCCGCCCCCGGGTCGTGTCGACGACGCTGGCGCTGGCCTGGGTGGCGGCCGGCAAGCGGGCCGCGTACGTCACCGACGGCACGGACCTGGCGGGGAGCGTCCACTTCGCCGCGGGGCTCGCCGTGTGCCTCGCCGCCGGGTGTGTGGTCACCGGCCTCGACGGCGCTCCGATCGGGCCGGGGAGCCGGGGACTCGTGGCCGCCGTGGACGCGGGGACGCACGAGCGGTTGATGTCGGTGATCGGCGACCGCGGCTAGGGGGGATCACTCGGTTCCGGGGGTCTTGCGGGTGGTGACGTTCATCCGGTTCCAGGCGTTGACCGTGAAGATGAGGGCGATGAGCTGGGCCAGCTCCCGCTCCTCGAAGTGCCGGGCGGCCTCGTCGTACACGGCGTCCGGGACTCCGCCGGGCAGCCGGGTGACCGCCTCGGTCAGGGCGAGCGCGGCCCGCTCCTCGGCCGTGTAGAGGCTGGACTCCTGCCAGCCGTCGAGCTGGTAGATGCGGCTCTCGCTCTCCCCCGCCCTGCGCGCGTCACTCGTGTGGTAGTCGATGCAGTACACGCACCGGTTGATCTGGGACGCGCGGATCTGTACGAGTTCGAGCAGCACCGGGTCGAGGCCCTGGCGGGCGGCCGCGTCCAGGGCGAGGACGGCCTTGAAGACCTTGGGGGCGACGGTGGCGAAGTTCATGCGCTGGGGAATCTCAACTGCTGTCATACGGAGAACCCTAGGAGTGGATTAGCCCCCCGGTATGGTGCATTCTCATGTCAAATCAACGGGGCAATTCAGCCGGCGAACACCAACCGGAACACGGGTCCGGCTCGGATTTCCACCTGGAGCTGACCGGAGAGGGCACCCTGCGCGAACGGCTGATGCGGGCCCTGCGCGAGGCCATCGGCTCCGGACGCCTGGCCCCCGGCACCCGCCTGCCTCCGTACCGGAGTCTGGCCCGGGATCTCGGCATCGCCCTCAACACCGTCGGCGAGGCGTACGGCGAACTCGTCGCCGAGGGCTGGCTCGTGGCCCGGCAGGGCTCGGGCACCCGCGTCGCGCGGCGCAGCACACCGCTGCCGCCGGACCGCTCGCGCCGCTCGGCGCCGCCGGTCCGCCGCCCCGCGTACGACATGATGCCGACCTCACCGGACGCCGCCACGTTCCCCCGGACGGCCTGGCAGACCTCGTCGCGGCGCGCGCTGAACGCGGCGCCCAACGACGCGTTCGGCGTGGGCGATCCGCGGGGCCGCATCGAACTGCGTACCGCGCTCACGGAGTATCTGGCCAGGGCCCGGGGCGTACGCACCGCACCGCACCGGATCGTCGTCTGCGCCGGATTCGCCCATGCGCTGCGCATGCTCGGCCAGGTGCTCGACGGTGCGGTGGCGGTCGAGTCGTACGGCCTGGCCTTCCATCGCTCGCTCCTGACCGCGGCCGGGCGGCGCACGGTCCCGCTGTCCGTGGACGCGCGGGGAGCCGTGATCGACGAACTGCCCGCGACGGGCGCGGAAGCCGTGCTGCTCACGCCCGCCCACCAGTTCCCCACCGGGGGGCCGCTGCACCCCGGGCGCAGGGCGGCGGTGATCGACTGGGCGCGGGCGGGTGGCGGGCTGGTGATCGAGGACGACTACGACGGCGAGTTCCGCTACGACCGGCAGCCGGTCGGCGCCGTGCAGGGGCTCGACCCCGACCGCGTCGTCTACATCGGGTCGACCAGCAAGAGCCTGTCGCCTGCGCTGCGCATCGGCTGGATGGCGGTGCCCGACCACCTCGTGGACGACATCCTCGCGGTCAAGGGCGCCCGCGAACTGTGGACGGGGTCCCTGGAGCAGCTCACCCTCGCCGACTTCATCTCCTGCGGCGCCTACGACCGGCATCTGCGCCGCATGCGGCTGAACTACCGGCGTCGGCGCGACCGGCTCGTCGCCACGCTCGGGGCGCGGGCGCCGCACATCGGGATCGGCGGTATCGCCGCCGGGCTGCACGCCGTCCTGGACCTGCCGCCGGGCACCGAACCGGCCGCGGTGCGCGCGGCGTCCCGCCAGGGCCTCGCTCTCGAAGGCCTCGCCGCCTACCGCCACCCCGACAGCGGCATGCCGCCCCGTGACGGCCTCGTCATCGGGTACGGCACCCCGCCCGACCACGCCTTCGACGGCGCGCTGGAGGCCCTGCACCTGGCCCTGCCGGACCCGGAGTGAGACCCCGAGGCTGCGCCCCCTCCAAGGGCCGCCTCGTGGCAGCGGTCTCATGCCAAAGTGCATGGAGCGTGGCCACTCCGGGAGCCGGACCGGGCGGTGATGAACTGCGGCTACGGCTTCCGCCCGCCCCCGCGCGGGGCCATTCTTCAGGGCAGTGGCATATGACCATGGCTTGACGTGGGCCAATTTCGCGTGAGTGCACGTGAGTTGGGTGTCGGCAGCCTAGAGTTCCCTTTGACGACGTCGCTCCTCGCATCACCGCTCTCGTCGCCCTCCGCGCCGCGGCCGGGGGGACCCCTTCGGTCAGCCACCGAGGAAACGAGAGCACGTGCCCGGAAACGATGAACCGCCGGACTGGACACTCTGGTCGCTCCGGGTCGCCCTGATCCAGTTGGCCCTGGATCTGACCCAGTGGATCAGTACGGTCTAGCCCGGCGGATCCGTCACCCGGGGGTCGGCCATCACGCCGGCCCCCAACCTCTTTCCGGTGGACTGTCCGAGGACGGGAAGCCCTTGGTCAGTACCCGGTAACGCCACCCTAGAGCAACGCCTCTCGCGCGACGCCGTATTCATTGAACAGAAATCACGGAATACATAGTTCGCCGGGTGGTCCGGATACGGACCTCCGACAGCGATACGCGGAAGTCTTTCGCGGCGGAGAGAGCCGACAGGAAGCCCCGACCCCGCTTCGTCGGCGGGCGGTTGAGCGGGACGGCCACCGCCACGGATGAGGCAGAATGCTTCCGGGGCCAGTGATATGGGGGGGGTTCTGAGCTGCTGCTCGACCTGAACGCGGTGCGGCCGCGCGAGCGTCCGGAGGCGTTCCTCCACGCGCTGACCGATTCCTCGGTGCCCAACGACGTCGTCCACGAGGAGCCCGCCACAGGCATCCACGCGCGCATGGAAGCGTGGCGGGTGGGCGGCCTCGACCTCTTCGCCACACGCAATTCCGGGTTCGAGGTGCGGCGCGGCTCACCATCGCCGCCGTCGCCACCCGCTGCGGTTTCAGCAGCCCGAGTCACTTCAGCCGCCGCTTCCGGGCGGAGTACGGCCTGACCCCGAGCGAGTGGCGGCGCGCGTGGCAGGAGTGACCGGGGGACAACCTCAGGCGACGGGCGCGCTCAGGCGGTGTGCAGGGCGGCGTACAAGGTGTCCGTCACCTGGATGCGTGCCGCCCTGGACGCGTCCGTGCAGCGGAGCAGGTCGAACAGCAGGAACCCGTGGATCGTCCCGTGGTAGCGGACCGACACGACGGGGACGTCCACCTCCCTCAGCCGGGCCGCGTACGCCTCGCCCTCGTCGCGCACCACGTCGGCCTCGGCCGTGAGGACCAGGGCCGGCGGGAGGTCCCGGAGGCTGTGGGCGGGGGCGCGCAGCGGCGAGACCGTGGCCTGGTTCCGGCTCGCCGGGTCCGGCGCGTACTGCTGCCAGTAGCCCCGCATGGTGGCGCGGCTCAGGAAGTAGCCCTCGGCGAACTCGCGGTAGGAGGGCGTGTCCATGGCGGCGTCGGTCACCGGGCAGACCAGCACCTGGTGGCACAGGCGCGGGCCGCCGCGCTCGCGCGCCATGAGCGTGAGGGAGGCCGCGTGCTGGGCACCCGCGCTGGCGCCGACCACCGCCATCCGAGCCCCGTCCAGCCGCCAGTCCACGCCGTGCCGGGCGATCCACTGGGCGACGGTGTGCGCCCTGTTCACGGCGCCCGGGTGCCGCGCGTCCTGCGGACCGTCGTACTCCGGGACGACCACGGCGGCGTCCGCTCCCAGCACGAGGTCCGCCACCAATCGCCGGTGCGCGTACGCGTCGGTCAGCATCCAGCCGAGCCCGTGCAGATACAGCACCACCGGCAGGGTGTCGTCGCTGCCCGCCGGGCGCAGGATGCGTACCCGGATGCGCCGGCCGTCGCTTCCGGGCAGGGCCAGCCACTCCTCCTCGACGTCCGGGTCGTCGCAGCCCTCGCCGTCCCAGAGGGCGGCCATGCGGGCCCGGGAGGCGGCGGTGTCGTCAACGTCATCGGTGCTGTCAGTGGTATCGGTGCGCGGAGGGCCGGGCCAGGCGTGCTCCCGCAGAAAGGCCCGCGTGCGGCGCTCAAGGGCAGGCGTCTCCCGTACGACCGGGGCGTCTTCTTCCACGGGATCTCCTGCGCGAGGACGGGACACGGGGCCGCTCGAAGGCGCCACCGCGCACTCACGGCCGGGCAAGCGGGCGCTCGGTGCCGAACGCGGCTCTGCCGGCACGCGGCACCCACCCTAGGCGGTCGAAGGCCGCGATCGAGCGGCAGGACCGTACATGGCCGTGCCGCTGCGTGCACAGTTGCCGAGCCGTGCGCACCGCGCGGCGCGACCCTCACGCCCCGTGCCCGGCGAAGTGCAGTCATATGACCTAACGCCTCTCCCCGTTCCCCCGAAACACTCGGGAAAGGGGCGAACCGTCCTTCCCCCCGCCTCGCACCGAGCACAGAACCCGGGACGGCTGAAGGGAACCCACGTGAGCACTCGATCCGGGACGGCGAACTCACCGGGCACCGGCGCGTCCACCGACGTGACGGCCGTGCTGTCGCTGTGGCTGACGCCCGTCGAGGAGTACGCGGCCGAGGCGGCCCCGGTGAGCGGCGCCGTGACGCTGCACCACTTCGGATACGTGGACATGATCACCTGCGCCGCCGGGCCGCTCGGCCTCACGCGCGGCCCGGGCCCGGCCGCCCAGGACACCCCGGAGTCGATCGCCCTGCTGGTTCCACGGGCCGGTGCCGTGCGGGTCGCGCAGGACGGCCGGCGCGCCTGCGTGGAGAGCGGGGACCTCGCGCTGATCGACCTCGGCCGGGCGTTCTCCGTGGAGCAGGAGGGCTGGTGCCGGATCCTCCTCTTCCGGCTGCCCGTCCACGCGCTGCACGTGCCGATGGCGGACCTCAGGCGTGCCACCGGCCGCCTCCTGATCCCGCCGGCCGCCGTCGACGCCCTCCTGACGCCGCTGCTCGGGTACTTGGACGAGGCCGCCGCCCGGCTCCCCGCGGGCGTCGCGGAGCGGCTCGGCGGTGTCGTCACCGACGCGGTGGCCGATCTGATCGGCGAACTCTCCGAAGAGGCCGAGTCCCCCGCGCGGAGCGGGCCCCGCCAGTTGGTCCTGACGATCCGCCAGTACATCGAGCGGCACCTCGGTGACCCCGAGCTCTCGGCCGAGCGCATCGCCGCGGCGCACTTCATCTCCGTGCGCTACCTGCACCGCGTCTTCGAGGGCGAGGGCATCACGGTGAGCCGCCTGATCCAGCGCCGCCGGGTCGAGCAGTGCGCGCGTGAGCTGTCGCGGCGCGGACGGGTCAGCCCGTCCCTCGGCGTGGTGGCGGCCCGCTGGGGCTTCCGCAGCGCGGCACACTTCAGCCGCGCCTTCAAGGCCGTCCACGGCCATCCGCCCCAGCAGTGGCGTCGGTTGGTCCTCATGTCGGGGGCGGGGGCGGGTGCCGGTGCGGGTTCGGCGGGGGCCGCGGGTGGTGTACCGGATGGCACAGGCCTCGGTCTCGACGAACGCGATGTCTGAAAACCGCCAGCACGCTCGCGGTCGGTCGGGCGAGAATCCGCTCATGATCGCTGAAACGCGGGGAGTCCGCATCCGGCATCGCGGGCATGAACCGCAGGTCCATCCCACCGCCTACGTCGCCCCGACGGCCACGCTCGTCGGTGATGTCCGCGTGGGGCCGAGGGCGCGGGTGATGTACGGCGCGGTGCTCGATGCCGAGGGGTCCCGGATCGAGGTCGGGGAGGCGGCGGTGATCTGCGAGAACGCGGTGCTGCGCGGGTCTGCGGTCGCCGGCGACCAGCCGGTGCTCGTCGGCGACCACGTCTTCGTGGGGCCGCATGCGACGCTGCTGGGGTGCGGGGTCGGCCGGTGCGCCTACGTGGCGACCACGGCGACGGTTCTGCAGTGCGCACGGCTGGGGGCGGGCTCGGTTGTCGCTGTCGGCGCGCTCGTCCATGCGCGCACCGTTCTGCCGGACGAGTACTTCGTGCCGCCGCACACCGTGGCGCTCGACGCGCCGGTGCGGCTGCTGGCCCCTGGCGATCCTGGCCTGGCCGAGGCCGTCAGGCGGGTGGGCTTCGCGCAGGCGGCGTTCGGCGTCGACGCGGAGTGGACCGACCGGATCAGCCGGTACGAGCAGATCGCGGAGGTGCGCGTCGCCGAGTTCGGCACGCACGGGGACGATGAGGTCCTGAATCGGGGCTAGCGCCGCCTCAGTGACCCTTGGGCTGTGCTCTGCTGGGCTGCGCCGAGGTGACGCGCCGTCCGGGTGCCACTCCGGCGGAGCGCGTCCGGCACGCTGTCCGCGCGGGGCACGCCCGTGGCGTGGTCGCCGAGGTGACGTTCACCGGCGCGGCCCGGGCCCGGGACGTCGACCCGCCGACCGGCGAGCAGCTGCGCGAAGCCGTCCGCCACGAACACGACCGGGTCACCGCTGCCTGCCGACCCCACCCCCGTCACCCCGTGCCGTGACCGGACCCCACCGACGCCTTGGTCCTGCCGTCGCGCCAGTCGCTGGGCGACATCCCGTACGCCGCGCGGAAGCTGCGGCTGAAGTGCGTGGCGCTGGCGAAGCCCCAGCGTCTGGCGACCGCGGAGACCGTGATGTCGGCGCGCCCCGGCCGGGCCAGCTCCCGCCGCGCTTCCTCCAGGCGGCGGTGTTGGATCCACCGGCCGACCGTGCTGCCGTGGCCCTCGAAGAGCTTGTGGAGATAGCGGATCGAGATGTGCTGGGCCTCGGCGACGGCCGCGGGCGTCAGGTCCCGGTCCCAGAGGTGCGCGTCGACGTACGCGCGCAGCCGGCGCACCAGTGCGTGGCGACCCTGCGGCCCGGGGTCCGCGTCCTCGACGCCCAGCAGGGCGACCAGCTCCGCGACGGCGCCCGCCAGCCGGAGCGCCGTCCGTGGCGCGCGCCCGGGCAGGGTCTCGACCAGCTGCCGCAGCAGCGTGCCGAGCAGGGAGGCCACCGGACCGTCGGCGAACGGCGCCCGGTCGCTCAGTTCGCGTACCTGGTCGTCGGTCAGGGTGAGGGCGCGGCGCGAGATCCGGATCAGGTGCAGCTCGTACTCCGCCGACTCGCGCAGGGCGACGGGCTCGGCTCCGGCGTGGGCGAAGATCTCCCCGGCGCGGCAGACCACGCCACGACTCCCCCGGCGGACGAGCGTCGCCTCGCCCTGGTTGTGGAGGCCCAGCAGCAGCTGCGGGCCGCTGGCGTGCTCGGCGGCGACGTGGACGACGGACGGATCCGTTCCCCGGAACGTGCTCACCCGGAGGAAACCGAGCGTGTGGTCATGCGTCGGTCGGGTGGGGCGGCCGGAGCCGTCCGGGTCGCCCCGCCCATCGGGGGCACAGGTCTCCGCGGCGGTGTGTCGCTCCGTGGTACCGGCGGGTGCGGGCGTCGGGTTCATCAGGCCCCTTTGTTCTCGGCGTACTTCGTCGTACTTCGTCTTGGCGTACGTGGTCTGGCATGCGTGCGGTCACCGGTACGTACCGGCGTCGAGCCCGCGGACGTCCAGCCTGGAGCCCTTCCGTCCCTGGTGGGGAGGGGTGTCGGCACTTTCTGCGGGGATAGGCACAAGCCGTGCGCGCACAGGCAAGGCGACGGTGGCACCGTGTGACGGGTGCCGCGCAGAGGGCGGTCTGTCGACAGGGGGTGGCCATGACGGACGCGGGCGACGGAACGCCGCTCGTGGGCCGGCGGCGCGAACGCGCGCTGCTGGAGCGGGCCCTGGAGAGCGCCCGTACCGGCACGGGCGGCTCGGCGACCGTGCTGCGGGGCGATCCCGGCATCGGGAAGAGCGCGTTGCTGGACTGGACGGCCGTGCGCGCCGACAGTGACGGCTTCACCGTCCTGCGGGCCGCGGGACATGAGCCGGAGGTCGGCATCGCCTTCGGGGCGCTGCACCAGGTGCTGCGGCCCCTGTGGGAGAACGCACGCGCGTTGCCCCGCCCCCAACTGGCCGCGCTCGAACGGGTCCTCGGCCTGCGGGAGGGCCTCCCCCCGAGCGGCTTCATGGTCGGCGCGGCGGTATTGGCCCTCCTCGCCGAGGCGGCGCGCCGCGGGCCGGTGCTGATCCTCGTGGACGACCTGCACTGGGTGGACTCCTCCAGCGTCGCCGTCTTCGTCTTCCTGCACCAGCGGATCGCCGATCTGCGGGTGGTCATGGTGTGCGCGAGCCGGGCCGACGGCTCGGCCCCGGAGGGCTGGCCCGCGACGGCGGTCGACGTCGGAGTGCTCTCCGAGGCGGACTCCCGCGCCCTGCTGCGGCACTGGCACCCGGGCCTCGCGGCCTCGACCACGGAGCGGGTGATGGCCGAGGCAGCGGGCAACCCCCTGGCCCTGGCCGAGCTGCCGGGGCAGCTGGCGTACGGGCATCGCCGGGGCGTGCTGCCACTGCCCGAGCGGCTGCCGCTGGGCCGGCGGCTGGAGACGCTCTTCGCGCGGCGGCTGTGCGCGCTCCCCGCGGACGCGCGAAGGCTGTTGCTCCTCACGGCCCTCGACGGTGCCGACGCCGCCGGCAGTGGCACCATCCGCGAGCCCGGACAGAGGCATACGGAACAGCTCCTGGACCGGATCGAGGCGAGTGGCCTCGCCCGGCTGGACGGCACGGGACGGCTGGTCTTCCGCCATCCGCTGGTGCGCAGCGCGGTGATCGCCTACTCCGAGCGGGCCGAACGGCGGGACGCGCACCGGACGTTGGCGGGGCGGCTGCGTGCGGACGACCCGCGCCGCCTGCTGCACGAGGCGTCCGCCGCCGAGGGACCCGACGAGCCCCTCGCCGCGCGCCTTCAGGAGGCGGGGGCCCGCATCGCGCTGCGCGGTGGTGACGCGGAGGGCGCCTTGCTGCTCGAAAAGGCGGCGGCCCTCGGCTCCGGTCCCGACGCTCGCGCGCGGCGGCTGACCTGGGCGGCCGTGATGTCGGCCCGGGGCGGACGCCTCGCGTACGCGGCGAAGCTGGTGCGGGAGCTGCGGCAGGGGCAGGTGCCCGACGACATCGCGCCGCTGTTCGCCTACGCGGTCGTGTACGTCGACCAGAGCCACCACGTCGACTTCGCGTCGTCCATCGAGCTGCTGCCCGACGCCCTGGCCGCGCTGACCGCTCCCGGCGCCCCTGACCACGGTGACCTCGTCGAGCAGATGTTCTTCAAGCTGCTGCTGGCCGCGTCGTACACGGGCGACGCCCGCGGCTGGCAGGCCCTGGAGCGGTACACGGCGCACGTCTCCCCCGCCGCCCGGCTGTGTCACCGCGCCTGGGCGGATCCACCGCGTACGGCACACGGGGCCGAGGCGGAGCTGCGCGCGCTGACGGCGCGCATGACGGCCGGCCGGGAGGCGGGCGCCGCCTGGCTGGTGCTGTGGACGGCGGCTGCCGTGGACGCGGCGGACGCCGGGCTGTGGCGGCTCTTCGGCGGGGAACACGCGTACGCCACGCAGGGTTCCGTCGCCAAGGCGCGGTGCCACCAGGCCTTCCTGCGGGGCGACTGGGAGGCCGCCGAGGACTGCCCGGCGGCGGCCGACCTGGCGGAGGAGGCGGGCTATCACTGCAACGCCCTGCTGTTCCGCCACTACTTCGCCCACTTCCTGGCGGGCCGCGGTGACCTGGGCGGGCTGCGCGAGGTGCGGGAGCGGATCGAGCCCGTCGCGGCCAAGGCCCGGATGCGGTTCGTGACGGACCACCTGGACCGTCTGGAAGCGCTCGCCCTCAGCGCCCACGGCCGGTACGAGGAGGCGTACGTGCGGCTGTGCGGCCTGATGGCGCCGGGTGAGCTGCCGCGCGGCCTGTCCTGGTTCCACCTGCCCTTCTTCGACCTCGTCGTGGCGGCCGTGCGCACCGGCCGCCGGGCGGCGGCGCGGGCGCATGTGGCCGCGGGCAGGGCGGCGCGGATGGACGGCGTCTCCGCGCACCACGCCTTCCTGCTGGCCGCGGCGACGGCGGTGGCGGCCCACGACGGTGAGGCCGACGCGGCCTATGCGGCGGCCTACGCCGTGCCGGGGTCCTGCCAGTGGGTGTTCGACCTGGCGCGACTGCGCGTTGCGCACGGCTCCTGGCTGCGTGGCCGGGGGCGGGGCGTCGAGGCGACGGAGGCGCTACGGGCCGCCCGCCGCACCTTCCGCGCGCTGGACGCCTCCCCGTGGGTGGAGCAGTGCGAGGCCGGACTGCGGGCGGCCGAGGGACCGTTGGCCCTGCCGCCGGAGGCTGCGGGCGCTGCGGCGCTCACCCCGCAGGAACTGCGCGTCGCCCGTCTCGTGGCCAGCGGGCTGACCAACAAGGAGGTCGGCGCCGCGCTGCACGTCTCCCCGCGCACGGTGGGCGCGCACCTCTACCGGATCTTCCCCAAGCTGGGGATCTCCTCGCGGGCCGCGCTGGCCAGGGCGCTGCCGGACGGCTGAGACGCGCCCCGGGGCCCGCCCTGGGCCCCGCCGGCCCGGGTCTCCTCCAGGGCGCGGGCGATGCCGGCGCGGGTCGTGATGCCCAGCTTCGGGAACACCTTGTAGAGGTGCGCGCCGATCGTGCGGGGTGACAGGCCGAGCCGCTCGCCGATCTGGCGGTTGGTCAGCCCTTGGGCGGCGAGTTCGGCGATGCGCGACTCCTGCGCGGAGAGCAGCGGGTGGTTCGGGGGTGTCCCGTCCGGCGGCTCGGACTCGGCCCGCATGGTGTCGAGTTCGTGGGCCGCCTGTGCGGCCCAGGGCGCAGTGCCGAGGCGGGTGAACGTGTCGAGTGCGGCGCGGCAGCGGGCGGCCGCGGGTCCGTACACGCCCCGGCGCCGCAGCCGCGCGCCGTGGGCCAGGCGGGCCCGGGCGAGGGGGAAGGGCCACCGCTCCGCGCCGGGAAAGGCGTACACCGCCTCGAACGGCTGGTCCGCGCCGTCCTCGCCTGCGAGGGCTTCGGCGACGGCCACGAGGAAGGCGTGGTGTGCCGATGCGCGGGCGGTGCCCGCGGCTCTGACCGCCCGCATGTGACGCAGGGCGTCCGGCCGGTGCCCGCTGTCGACGGCGGCCTGGATCCAGTCGACGAGGGAGAGGTGGAACCACGCGCTGCGCGGCGGGATCACGCCGGGCGCGGTGAGGGAGCGCGCGTGGTCCCACGCGTCCTCGGCCCGGCCGTGCCCGAGGGCACACAGCGCTCGGAGGCCGTGCAGCCGCTCGGCGACACGGAGCATGTTCCGCTCCCGCGCGGCCTGCCCGAGGACGGGCTCCAGCGCGGCGAGCGCCTCGCCGTCGCCGCGGGCGGCGAGGACCTGCCCGGCGTTCTGCAGGAAGAGCATCTCGTTGAACGCGTAGCCGTGGGCGGCGGACGTCTTCGCGCCGTCGCGGGCGGTGGCCAGGGAGGCGTCCCAGCGGCCGTGCAGGAAGTCGTCGTGGGCGCGGAGGCTCTCGATGAAGGCCTGGGTGGCGAACGCGTGATGCCGTACGAAAGGGCTGGCCAGCGCGGCGTGTTCACCGACGGCGTCGATCGCGGCGGCCGCCCACAGCAGCAGCCAGGCGGCGGGCGTCTCGCGATCGGCCGGCAGTGCCGCGACGGCTTCGCGCAGCCGCTGCGGCACGTCGTCGGGGTCGACCGCCGGTGCGGCTCCCGCACGGGCCCCGGCAGTGCCTTGGTCGGGAGACGGTCCGGCCCAGGCGCGCCGGCACAGGGCCGCCGGTTCCGTGGCGTCCCCGGCATGCCGGTCGACGGCTGCCCACGCCCGCTCCTCCCCGGTGTGCACGGCCACGACGATGAGCATGAAGAGCATCGGTTCGAGCAGTCCGGCGCGGTGCTCCCTGCCCTCCGGTGACGCCGGCAGTTCCAGGGCGCCGGGCAGCAGTTCGAGCGCGGGGGTGGGGTCGCCGTCGAGCTGGAGCCGGGTGTAGGCGAGCGCGAAGGCGTAGGGGGCCGCGGGTTCGGGCTTCTCCGGGCGGGCCTCGGCCTCGGCTCCGGCGAGGAGTTCCACCGCCAGGCGCAGCCGGCCACCGCGGGCGGCCATGCCCGAGGCGGTGACCAGGCGCGCCGCCCTGGTCGCCGGGTCGGGGGTGAGACCCGCCGCGCGCGCCATCATGCCGGCGGCCTCGGCGTCGCCGCCCTGCGCGGCCATGCCGTCGGCCTGCGCGTGGAGGAGTTCCGCGAGGCGGGCGTCGGTACCGACGGTGGCGGCCGCCAGGTGCGTGATCCGCTGCGGGCTCGCGGCGGGCAGGGCCTGGGCGAGCAGGCGGTGCGCCGCGCGGCGTTCCGCGGGTGAGGCGATGTGCACCAGGCAGGCCCGCACCAGCGGGTGGCGGAAGAGCACGAGGTCCCGCATCAGGTCGACGCGCGCGAGCCCGGACGCGTCGATCCGCCGGTGGATCTCCGTCCAGGGCGTCGTCGCACCGTCCCGCGCCATGTCCCGCAGGGCGCTGACACGCTGGGCGAAGGAGCCGCCGACGGCCGCGACCAGCAGCATGTGGCGGGTGCTGTCCGGCAGGGCGCGCAGGCCGTCCTCGTACAGGCTGCCGAGGCGGGTGCCGAGCGGGAGTTCGTCGAAGGGTTCGGTGCCGTCGGCCGTGGCGGGGGCCGCGAGGAGCGCGGGGTGGTCGGGGGCCGTTCTCCGTATCTGCGCGGGCAGTTCACGCAGGGCGAGCGGGTTGCCGCCGGCCGCGCGCAGCACGCGCGGGTGCGCGGTGTCGGGCAGCCACGGGTGGAGCGTGCGCAGCAGCCGTTTCGCCTGCCGCTCGTCCAGTGGCTCCAGGTCGATGACGCGGCCCGGCAGGCTCTCGGCGTCCCCGTTCCCCTCCGGGGTGTGGGCGTCACCGCTCGGGTGCCCCGCGTGCCGGGTGGCGCCGACGAGGACGACGGGCAGCGGCGCCAAGTGCCGCCGCAGGTACCCGAACACGGCGACGCTGGACGGATCGGCCCACTGGAGGTCGTCCAGGAGTACGACGACGGGGCGCCGGGCGGCGGCGTGGGCGAGCAGGGTGAGCGCGGCCCCCGCCACGGTGAACCCTTCGGGCGGCATGCCCTCGCGTACGCCCAAGGCGTTCTCCAGGGCGTCGCGTTGTTCGGCCGTGAGGGCCTGGGTGTCGTCGAGCAGGGGCCAGAGCACCTGGTGCAGGGCGGCGAACGGCAGCCCTGCCTCCGCTTCGGCGCCGGTCATCCGCAGGACACGCAGTCCGGCATTGCGTGCCTTGGTCTCGGCGACCTTCAGGAGCGCGGTCTTCCCCATGCCGGGGTCGCCCCGCAGGAGGACGGACGTTCCGACGGCGGTGATACCGGCAAGGGCCGCGTCGATGGCGGCGAGCTGATCGTCCCGTCCCGCGAGGTCCTCGGCTCCGCCCTCGCCTCCGGCCACCGGGCCGCCCCTCATGAAGTCCGCTGCCACACCCTCTACCGCCGGGTCTTCCACCACACCGAGATCTGCGACGAGTTCGACGACATCACCGACCCGGTGACCCCGGAGGTGCTCGCCTGGCTGGAGGGCGAGCTGTCGCACTCCACCCGGCAGGCACGCTGACCGGCACCGTTCGAGGGCGCGGGACCACGCGACCGACGGTGGGAGCGACGGAGGGCGTCATGGAACTGCCTTTCGACAAGCACGGTCAAGCACGGTCAAGCACGGGCCGACGCGGCGGACCGGCCCGAAGATCACACCCTATGCGTCCGGAGAGCCGTCCTCCCCGGCTCGGGCGGCGACCGCCGCCTCCAGCAGGGGCCAGCCGTCGACCTCCACCGCTCGCCGCTCCCCCGGCTGCCACCCGCGGGCCGACGCCGCGTCGAGCAGGGCCCGGACGGCGCCCGGTTCGTGCAGGTTCAGAGAGCCGCCGTGTACGTATCCCACGTCCCCGGAGCCCAGCGGGAACCCGCCGGGGACGTACCGCCCCGGACCCCCGTCGAAGACGATGCGCAGGGGGCCGCCTGTACCGGCCGGCTGCGGGTGCAGGGTGAGGGTCTGGCGGCAGGCCGCGGACCGCCCGCCGTCCGCCGCGCGGTGGCTGTGACGGAGCGTCCACAGGTACTCGCGCCCGTCGGCGACCAGACGGCGGGGCTTCTTCGGATGGCGGGGCACGGAGTCGAGCGTACGCAGTCCGAACGGTGGCGGCCCGGCCCGGCGGCCGCCGGCTTCGTCCGGTTGCCGCTCCCGGATGCGCCGCGTACGAAACCACGATCGACTGCCGACGGGGCCGGCGACGGCCTCACGTGTAGGTGTGCGCCGCTCGGGTGAGTGGCGGCGCCGGTGACGCGGCACTGCGGCACGGAAGGAGCCGGGCTCGTGGCGGAACAGGGCAAGGTCGTGGTGATCACCGGGGCGTCGAGCGGCGTCGGGCGGGCCTGCGCACAGCGGTTCGCGTCCCGGGGGTGGTCGGTGGTGCTCGCCGCGCGGCGGGCCGCCGAGCTCGAGGAGGTCGCCGCGGTGTGCCGGAAGCACCGTGGCGCGCGGGCGCTCGTGGTGCCCACGGACGTGACGGACGCCCGGGCCGTCGACCATCTCGCCCGCCGGGCGGTCACGGCGTTCGGACGGATCGACGTATGGCTGAACAACGCGTCGGTGGCCGCCTTCGGATCGCTCGACGAGATCCCGCCGGAGGTCTTCCGGCGGGTGCTCGACGTCGACGTCATGGGCTACGCGCACGGTGCGCGCGCCGCGCTCGGCGTGATGCGCGAACAGGGCAGCGGCATCCTGATCAACGTGTCCTCGGTGGTCGGGGCGGCCGTCGTGCCGTACAACATCCCCTACGTCATCTCGAAGGCGGCGGTTCGCGCGCTGAGCGGCAGCCTCCGCCAGGAACTGCGGCTGGCGGGCCGGCCCGGCATCCACGTGTGCACCGTGCTGCCCGCGACCATGGACACGCCGTTCTTTGGGAACGCCGCCAACTACTCGGGCCGCAAGGTGCTGCCCATGGCGCCCGTGTACACGGCCGAGCGAGCGGCACGGACGGTGCTCCGGCTGGCCCGTAGGCCCCGGCGGGAGGCCTACGTCGGTCCGGCGAGCCGGTTGCTCGGCATCCAGGCGAAACTGGCGCCCCGCCTCGTGGAGCGGCTGCTGGCGCACCAGATGGACCGCTCCCACCTCTCCCGGAAGCAGCCCGCCGAACCGACCTCAGGCAACGTACTGCGGCCGCTGCCCGAACCGGCGGCGGTGGTCGGCGGATGGCACGGGCGCAGGCGTACCGCGGTGCGGCGTGCGGGTGCGGCGGCCCTGGCCGTGGGGGCCGTCCTGGCGGCGGGCCGGCGAACTCGCCCCGGCTGCGGACGGAAGTAACCCCGCGCGCCCACACCTACGGCGACGCCGCGCGGGATACGTGTGACCGCGCTACCGCGCGGTGCCGCACACCTCGGTGAGCCTGCCAAGGCCCAGGCAGTGCAGCGTGGCAGCGGATCGCGGACAGGCTCCTCGGAGCGCCATGGAGCCCTCCACTTCCTTGAGGGCCCTCAGCGTGCCGAAGAAGACGCCCGCGCTCTCCCGTGCAAGGTACGTGACCTCGGACAGGTCCACGATGAGGTGGCGGGAGCCGTTGCGCACGAGGCGGCGCAGCTCAGCGGCGAGCTCGTCGGCCTCGCGGCCGGTGATCTCGCCGCGCAGGGCCACGCGGGCCAGGCGGCCGGTGACGTGCACCCTCGCGATGCCCGCGCGCCGCAGTCGCAGCGCCGCGCCCGGGTGCAGCAGCCGGGACGCG
This sequence comes from Streptomyces sp. 135, assembly GCF_020026305.1. Taxonomy (NCBI): domain Bacteria; kingdom Bacillati; phylum Actinomycetota; class Actinomycetes; order Kitasatosporales; family Streptomycetaceae; genus Streptomyces; species Streptomyces sp. 135. Next base: position 869,650 of record NZ_CP075691.1, read on the forward strand.
CTCAGGGCGCGTCGCGCTCTCACGACGAGGTGAGGGTGATCGAGGGCAGGCACCAGGACAGACCTTCCGGCGGTACGCCGCCTGTCGGCCGGGTCGGACCGAGAGGGAATGCGGAATGCGGTTGTTTCATATGTCTATACCATGACCGGCTGACCCCCGCCAAGGGTCTTCCGCGCCCTTCGCCCTGACCGCAGGCCCCGGGCTGAATGGCATCACCGCAGGCTGGAGGCCGTGCGGGAGGGCGCCGCCTCGGGAGCCCTCCCCGACGATTCACATCATTGGTCTACTCCAATCCCGGGACCCACCGCTGGCACGGGCCCACCGCTGGCACCGGGACCCGAGCTGCTACTTGGCGCACATGGCGATGGCGCGTGCCTCGCCCTTGTCCATACGTGCCATCCATGTGTTGGGGGTCTGACCGGCGGGGGCGTTGATGACGATCTCGTCCATGTTGTTGTTCATTCCGTTGACGGCCGGACGGGAGTCGTAGCCGCCCCCGGTCAGCCGCGTCCCCTCCGGGCAAGTGGCCTTGGCCGTCGCGTCCTTCCCGGTCCATGACGAAGCCACCACGGTCGGCGCCTCCGTCGAGGACGTCGAGCACATGGCGAAGGCCCCGGCACGGCCGAACAGTCCGCGGACCTCCCAGGCGTTCGGGACCGTGGTCGAGGGCGCGTTGGCCGCGATGAAGTCGACCACCTCACCGAGACCGTTCCGCACCGGAAAGACTCGGTAACCGCCGCCCACGAGCTGCGTGCCCTCGGGGCAGGTGGCCCGTGAGACCTGGCCCGGCTGACTCGGGTAGCCGGCGTTGACCACGACCGGGGGCTCGACGGCCGCCGACGCGGAGGAAGCGGAGCCGATGGCCCCCGACGCCAGGGCAAGGGCGGACAGAGCAGAAAGGACGGAGAGTCGACGACGGAACACGGACATGGCGCCTCCAAGATCAATCACAGCGTGCGGTGCAGACTGTTCCGGCCGACAGCCCGAGCCGCAGGGGAACGACCTTTCAATCCCCACGATCGAATGACGTGGGCCCCCACCAGGCCCGGGACACTGCGTTCCGATGTGGGGCGGGGGACGCGGATCGCGTTCCGCCCGGGCGCCGCCGACGACGTGAGGCCCGACAGATTGGCCGGATCGCGCCGTCGCGCGAAGCGGCCGCGTCACGGGAGAGTTCACCGTGCGGCAACGCCCCGAAGGGGCCGGCAGAAGCCCGGTGTCGGACGCGACGACCGCAGACGAGGAGCGCTCATCATGGCCACCGCCGGTCGATTGCCGTCCACCCCGTTGCCGCCCGTCCCGTTGCCGTACGGGTGCCGACGCTCCGGGCCGGGCAGGGTGACGACGGCACCGGCGACGTGACGGGGCAGCCTCAACCGGGCGGCGGCGACGCACCCCTGGCGCGCGGCCGTGCGGCACGCGGAGCGGCCCCGTACCGCACACGTCGGACCGTCCGAAGAGTCTGACCCCGACCGACTCCCGGTCGGCTCCTCCTCAGCCCGCGCGATGTCTCCCACACCGCAAGCAGCCGTACCCGCCCGCCCCGGAACGCGAGCCCCCGCACAGCCGCCTCACCCCTCCCACCGCCTCCGCCGTGTCCGCCGTGTCCGCCTGAAGGGACCTCTCACCGTGACGACCCCACCCACCGCTCCCGTCATCCTCGACCCCACCGGCACCGATCGGCACGGCGAACACCGACGGCTGCGCGCTCACGGGCCCGCCGTACGCGTGGACATCCTCGGTGTGACCGCCTGGTCCGTCACCGACCCCGCGCTCCTCAAGAAGCTGCTGACCAGCGAGAGCGTCTCCAAGGACGCCCGCGCCCACTGGCCGGACTTCGAAGAGGTCGTCCAGAGCTGGCCGCTCGCCCTGTGGGTCGCGGTCGAGAACATGTTCACCGCCTACGGGGCCGACCACCGCCGACTGCGCCGCCTCGTCGCGCCCGCCTTCAGCGCCCGCCGCATCGCCGCCCTGGAACACGTCGTCGAGGCGATCGTCGCCGACCTCCTCGACGACCTCGACGCCCTCCCGTCGGGTGAGCCCGTCGATCTGCGCGAGCACCTCGCCTACCCGCTGCCGATCTCGGTCATCGGCCACCTCATGGGCGTCCCCGTCGGCCGACGGAACGCCTTCCGCGCTCTCGTCGACGGCGTCTTCGACACCACGCTGACCGCCGAGCAGTCCACCGCGAACACCGGTCGGCTCTACGAGGCGCTCGACCAGCTCATCGCCGCCAAGCGCGCGGAGCCCGGCGACGACATGACGTCCCTGCTCATCACCGCGCGCGACGAGGAGGGCGACGGAGGCCGCCTGTCCGACCCCGAGCTGCGCGACACCCTGCTGCTCATGATCAGTGCCGGATACGAGACGACCGTCAACGTCATCGACCAGGCCGTCGCCCACCTGCTCGCCCACCCCGGCCAGCTCGACCACATCCGGGCCGGCCGGGCCACCTGGGGCGACGCCGTCGAGGAGACGTTGCGCCACGAGCCGGCCGTCAAGCACCTGCCCCTGCGCTTCGCCCTCAGCGACATCAGCCTGCCCGGCGGGCAGGTCATCGCCAAGGGCGAAGCGATCCTCGCCTCCTATGCCGCCGCCAACCGGCACCCCGACTGGCATGGCGAGACCGCGGACACCTTCGACCTCACCCGCGTACCGAAGGACCACCTCGCCTTCGGCCACGGCATCCACTTCTGCCTCGGGGCGCCGCTCGCCCGCCTTGAGGTCGCCACCGCCCTGCGGATGCTCTTCGACCGGTTCCCGGGGCTGGAACTCGCCGTGCCCGTTGAGGAGTTGACGCCGCTTGCCTCCCTGATCAGCAACGGCCACCAGACCCTGCCCGTTCGCCTGAGGCCCTCGGCCGGTTGAGCACGCCGGCATGCCCGCTCCGGAGGAGGGAGATCACCGGGGCTTGGACGGCTCCCCGTACCAGCGCCAGTTCGTACGGCGGGGCCGTCCGGGCAGCTCGATGCGTCCGGTCGCCCAGAGCAGGGTGGACGAAGCGCTGTCCGTGACGGCCACGTCGGGGAACAGCCGCGCGAGGGCCCGTCGGCTCAAGTCCTCCGGTGGCACACCGTCGTACGGGAGGCCTTCGACGATGTCATACGTGTGGACGAGGGTCTCGACCACACCCATGGCCGCGAACCCCTCAGGATCCGACGCACCGAAGACATGTGGGGCCAGTGTCGTGGGGTCGGCGTTGTCCACGGCGGTGGCGAGTAGCCCGCCGCACGCCTGAACCACGCTCAGCAGCCCCTCGGGCCCCGCCGACCGGTCCCCGAAGATCACGTTGCCCGGCCCGCCGGGGCGGTCGCTGGAGATGCGCAGGGGCACGCGCGGGATCGCCATCGGATGCGCGAGCCCGAAGCGCAGCGCATACGTGAGCAAGTCGTCCGCGAGGTGTTCCAGGGTCTCCCAGCGGGTCCACTCCAGGCCGCCGGAAAGGGCGGACCAGTGGGCCGAAGGAACATCTGAGAGGGTCGTGACGCAGTGCGCGACACTCTCGCGCACCTGCGCCCCGCCGACCCGGGCGTCGTCTGCGGCGTTGGAAGATGTCATTTCGGCAGGCTACTCAACGAGTCCACGGGGGCACGGGGACATCGAGTCACGGCATGGACCGCAAGGATGGGTGTTGCGTCGTTATCCCTGGCGGCTGGAGCAGCGGTGACGGTTCGGGGCCGGGGTCCTCGGTGACGACGACGCCGGCGGCCGCGTGGTCGAATCCGACCGGCCAGCGCGTGTGTTCGCTGGCCGGCGCGCCGGTCATACGTGTCTGGCGCAGGTCGGCCGTGCCGAGGTCGGTGCCGCGCAGGTCGGCCAGGCGCAGGTCGGCCCGGCAGAGGACGGCGCCACCCGCGTCGGCCTTGCGCAGGTTCGCCTCGCGCAGGTCGGCCTCGGTGAAGTCCGCGTCGCGCAGGTCGGTCTGGACCAGCCGGGCGCCCCGCAGGTCGGCCAGCACGCAGCGGGCCCGGCGCAGCACCGCCGTCTTGAGGTCGGCGTGACGCAGGTTGACCGAGACGATGGAGGCCTGCGTCAGGTTGGCGTGGTAGAGGCCCGCGCCTTCCATGCAGGACCGGTCGAGGTTCACCTCGGGCAGCCACAGCCCGTCGCAGTCGGCGCGGCGCAGGTCCGTGACGCTGAGGTTGGCCCAGGACTGCTCCCGGGGTCGCAGCAGCAGCACGCCGAGGCCGGTCAGCGCCACCTGGGCGTCGGCGGAACGGACCTCCAGCGGCACGACGTCGTTGATGGGCACGTCGGCAGCCGGAGCTTCCGGTCCGGCGGGCGGCCAGGGCAGATGCGTACGCAGGTAGGCGGCCTGTATGGAGATGACGGCCTCGCGGTCGCGGGCGGAGTGCTCGGCGATGCGCCACAGCGCGTGGAGGCCGCCGATACGTGTCTCTGCCGAGCTGGTCGACGGCCGTGCTGAACCGATCGGTGACGCGGCCCTCCTGGGTGGCGCGCAAACTGTCCTGGCTGACGCGCAGTTGCCGCCAAGTGGCATACGCGCCGAACAGCAGGACCATCCCGCCCACGGCCTGGAGGAGTGTCGTACGGACGTCGTTCACCGCCTTCAGCCGGTCCTGCGCGGCGACGCTCGCCCCGGCGAGGTCGTGCTCGACCACCATGCCCGGCACGACGACCAGCAGCGCGCCCAGAGCCGCCACCCCAGCCGTGCCGGCCAGCAGGGCCACGCACCCGCGCTGCCTGGCCGACCGGTCGCGCCACAGCCCGCGGCCGCGGTCCCGCTCCCCCTGTCCATGGGCATGGGCGCCTAGGCGGCCACGCAAAGAACGATCAAGGTGGACGCCTCCGAGCGCCGGCGCGACAACGCGACAAGCCGGGCTCCCACCGCACAGCCAGGCTCAGTCATGACCGGCGGAGGCTCCGCCTCGCTCCTCCAAGTACGCCGCCACGCCGTCCAGCGCACGCTCCAGGCCGAAGGCGAAGTCGTCGAACTCCGCCCCCTCGCCCGTCGTGTCCGCGTCCAGGTCGTCGAAGGCGCCGTCGACCACCGCCGCCCGTAGCGCGGGCAGCCGCCCGCCCTCCGTCACCCGGCGCAGGAACTTCCCGTACCCCGCCAACCGCCCGTCCGACCCCGCCGGGTCCTTCCGCAACAGCGCCAGGATGGTGAGCTCGCCCCGCACCTGGCCGCTGACCAGCAGCGAGACCGCGACCTTCTCCGCGTGGCCCAAGCGCGTCCCCGACAGCACCTGGAGGCACTGGTCCAGCCAGGCCAGCTGGTTCGGCGTGACCGGCGGTCCGTGCGCCGCCAGCAGCGGGACCGCCCAGAGGTGTTCGGTCAGCGACGCACGCATCGTCATCGCCCAGTGCTCCAGGCCGGCCCGCCAGCCGACGGCGTCCGGCGGCAGCGGCACGGGCGGTCCGATGGCGCCGTCCACCACCAGCATGAGCAGCTCGTCCTTGGTCGCCACGTAGCGGTAGAGCGCCATGGTCGAGGCGCCGAGCTCCTTGGCCACACGGCTCATCGACACCGCTTCGATGCCCTCGGCGTCGGCGACCGCGATGGACGCCGCCACGATGCCGTCGAGGGCGAGGCCGCGCTTGGGGCCCTTGTGCGGGCGGTCCCGCAGGCCCCAGACGGCCTCCAGGCCGGCGGGGAAGGGCGCGGGGGATTCGCTTTCCATGGCGGTCAGTTTATCCCGTACGCAGAACCGTTTATCTCGTACGCAGAACCGTGTACGACATACGCAATGCCGTGTACGCTCTACGCAGTAGCGCGTATGCCATACGCAGAAGACGGAAAAGACCGAGAAGACGGAGAAGGAGGAGCGGGAACATGCAGCCACCCGCCATCGAGGCCCGGGGCCTCGCCAAGTCCTACGGAGAGACCGCGGTCCTGCGCGGCATCGACCTCACCATCGCCCCCGGCAGCGTCTTCGCCCTGCTCGGGCCGAACGGCGCCGGCAAGACCACCACCGTCCGGATTCTCGCCACCCTGCTCACGGCGGACGCGGGCACGGCCCGCGTCGGTGGGCGCGATGTGCTCGCCGAGCGGGCGGCGGTGCGCCGGGCGATCAGCCTCACCGGGCAGTACGTCGCCCTCGACCAGGAGCTGACCGGCGCCGAGAACCTGCGGTTGGTGGGCCGGCTCGCGGGGCTGACCCGTGCCGCCGCCCGCACCCGCGCCGACGAGCTGCTGGCCCGCTTCCGGCTCACCGACGCCGGGGGCCGACGCGTGGCCACGTACTCCGGCGGCATGCGGCGGCGTCTGGACCTCGCCGCCTCGCTCGTGGGCGAGCCCGCCGTCGTCTTCCTCGACGAGCCGACCACGGGGCTCGATCCGCGCAGCCGGCAGGAGGTCTGGGAGCTGGTCGCCGAGCTGGCCGGCTCCGGTGTGACGGTCTTCCTCACCACCCAGTACCTGGAGGAGGCGGACCGGCTCGCCGACCGGATCGCGCTCATCGACGGCGGGCTGATCGTCGCCGAGGGCACGGCCGCCGAACTGAAGCAGCTCGTCGCCGCCGAGCGCCTCGACCTCACCCTCACCGGGACCGAGGCGTACGCGACGGCCGAGCGGCTCCTCGCCGACCTCGTCATCCGGCGCGAGCCCGGCGAGTGGCGCCTCGGCGTCGCGACGAGCGGCCGCGCCGAGCACGTACGCGAACTCCTCGACGCCGTCGACCCGGAGCGCGAGCTCGTCGAGCGCTTCGCCGTCCATGGCGCCACCCTCGACGACGTCTTCATGACCCTCACCGAGAAGGAACCGACGCATGTCTGACGCCCTCACCATGGCCGGGCGGTCCCTGCGGATAAGCGCCCGTACGCCCGACGCGCTGATCACCGCGCTCGCGATGCCGGTGATGCTCATGCTCGTCTTCGTCTACTTCTTCGGCGGTGCGATCGACACCGGCGGGGAGTACGTGCAGTACGTCGTGCCCGGCGTGCTGGTCCTCTGCGCGGGCTTCGGCGCCGGGAACACCGCCATGAGCGTCACGCATGACATGCACGGCGGGATCATCGACCGCTTCCGCGCCATGGATGTCGGCGGCGCGGCGATCCTGGCCGGACACGTCGCCGCCTCGCTGGCGCGCAACCTCGCCGCCACCGCCGTCGTCTTCGGCGTGGCCACCGCGATCGGCTTCCGGGCGCAGGCGTCGGCGGCCGGGTGGTTCGCGGCGATCGGGGTGCTGGTCTGCTACATCGTGGCGCTGTCGTGGCTTGCGGCGACGGTGGGGCTGATCGCCAACTCCCCCGAGGCGGCCGGGGGGTTCACCTTCTTCATCGGCTTCCTGCCGTATCCGTCCAGCGGCTTCGTGCCGGTCGACACCATGCCCTCCTGGCTGCGCGGCTTCGCCGAACACCAGCCGCTGACGCCGGTGATCGAGTCGATGCGGGGGCTGCTGCTCGGCCAGCCGGTGGGCGGCAGCGCGTGGCAGGCGCTCGCCTGGTGCGCGGGGATCACGGTGGTGTCGGTGGCCGCGGCGGACGTTTTGTACCGGCGGCGGACGGGCTGAACCGCGGGACGGCGGCTGGACGGTCGGATGGTTGAACGGCGGGACGGCCGGACGGCGGCACGGCGGCACGGCGGCACGGCGGCACGGCGGCACGGCGAGATGGTTGAACGACGGAACGGCCAGACGGTTGAACGGCGGGACGGCCAGACGACCGGACGGGGGCACGGCCAGACGGCAGCACGACCGGAAGACCGGACAGCGGCACAACGGGACGGCGGCACAGCCAAACGACCGGACAGCGGCACGGCCAGACGGCCAGACGGCCAGACGGCCGGACAGCGGCACGACCGGACGGCCGGACGGCGGAACGGCCAGACGGCCGGACGGCGGCACGACCGGATGGCTGGCTCCGACACATGCGCGGTGCCGGCCACCGCCCCACCGTGGCCCGTACGGGGCCGCTCGACGGCCGGTTCGGACTGCCGTGGCGGTGATCCGTACGGCCGAGCGAAGCCTCACCCGATCGTGAGTTCTTCCGCTCGTGGACCGGGCGTGGCGAGATGCTCGCCAGGACGGCGTGTGACCGCGCCGACCGGGGTGCGGCGGGTTGGGGGGTACAGGGCATGGCAGAGGAAGCGAAAGCGGGACGGCGCGGGGGCCTGGACGGTCAGGCGGTGCTGCTGGTGGCCGGGCTGGCCGATCTGGCGGTGAGCACGGTGGGTTCGGCCCTGGCGACGGTACGGGGCGCCCTGCGTCGCTCGGACGCCGCGGAGCTGGCGGCGGAGGCGGAGCGCGATCTCGTGGCGCGCGGGCGCCTGGTGCTGGACCGGTTCGCGGGCGTACCCCCGGCCCACCTGGAGATCCTGGCCCGGCAGACGATGGCCCGGCAGGCCTCCGATGGCGTCTGACCGATGGGAGCCGGCGGCGTTCAAGACCCGCGTCGACCGGTTACTGCACGGCTTCGTCGCCCAGGAGGCGGACCAGTTCTCGGCGATCGACCCGCTTCTGGAGCCGGTGGCCGAGCAGTTGGAGGCGGCGGTCGCGGACGGCAAGCGGCTGCGGACGGCGTTCTGCTACTGGGGCTGGCGTGCGGTGGGGCAGCCGGACAGCGACGCGCTGGTGCGGGCGGCGGCCTCCATGGAGCTGGTGCATGCCGCGGCGGTCGTGCACGACGACCTCATCGACGACAGCAAGCTGCGGCACGGACGGCCCACCGCGCACATCGCCCTGCGCGGTGCCGTACGCCGTCGCCCGCGCGCCGACGCCGCGGCCAGGTCGCTGGCGATGCTCGTGGGAGACCTGCTGATGGCGCTGGCCGGGCAGCTCTTCACCACCAGCGGTCTGCCCGCCGCGTATCTGGCACGGGCCCGCCCGCTCTGGTCGGTGATGGCCCGGGAGCTGATCGCGGGCGAGTGCCTGGAGATCCTGCGTACCGGAGTCGAGCCCGACACCACAGCATCACTGAAGGTGATCCAGTACAAGACCGCCAAGTACACCGTCGAGCAGCCCCTGCTGATCGGCGGCGCCCTGGCCGGAGCCAACGGGCGCCTACGCGAGGGGTACTCCGCCTACGGGCTGCCGCTGGGCGAGGCGTTCCAACTGCGGGACGACCTGCTCGGTCTGTTCGGAGACCCCGAGGTCACCGGCAAGGACAACGCCGATGACGTGCGCGGCCACCGGCCCACGGCCCTGCTGGCGGAGACCTGGCGCCTCGCGAGTGAGGACCAGCGGGAGCGGCTGCGCACCCTCCTCGGCCGACGCGGCCCGGGCGGGGAGGGGCTGGAGGCGGTCCGTGAGCTGATGCGTGGACTGGGGGCGCCCGCCCGCGTCGAGGACATGATCAACGTACGAGTGGAGGAAGCCCTGCACGCGCTCCACGAGTTGGACGTGCCGCCGCAGGCCGCCGCCGCCCTGACGGCGCTGGCGCATTCGGCGGCGCTCCGCCTGTCCTGACCCCCGACCCGCCCGTGGAAGACAAGGAACCCTGCCATGGCCTACACCGAGGCATCGCTGGACGCCCTGCGACAGGCCGGTGACGAACTCGCCGACGCCACCGTCGCCACCCTCTTCGAGCGCGGGGAGGTGGGCAAGTTCAACAGCCTGATGCGCTACGTCTCCACCGTCGGCGCTCCCTTGCCGGACGGGCTGCCCGACGTAGCGCGGGAGTATCTCGAGGCCACCCGTGTCCCGCCCGTGTGGGTGGACTGGTCGGAGATGGAGAAGGCCCGGCTGTTCTTCATCGACAACAACGTGCACATCTCCACGGCGCTGTCCTTCGCCTCCATGCCCGCCTGCTACGTGGTCCCGCACGTGGCGAGGCTGCTGTCGACCACGCACGGGCTGAAATACCCCTCCAAACGTATGGCGGAGACCGGCCAGTTCACCGTCTACCTGATGCAGCCCGACGCCTTCGAGGCCGGCGGCCGCTTCGTCCCCGCCGCCCAGAAGGTCCGCCTCCTGCACGCCTCCATCCGCCATCACCTCACACGCGAGAACCGGTGGGACACCGACGCCCTCGGGACGCCGATCTGCCAGGAGGACATGATCGGCGGGCAGATGTTCTTCTCGCTGCTCGTGCTGGACAGCCTGCACCGCCTCGGCATCCACATGTCGACGGAAGGGGCGGAAGCGTACTACTACGCCTGGCGTGTGGTCGGTGCGATGCTCGGCGTCGACCAGGACGCGGTGCCCAAGTCCCTGGAGGAGGCCCGCCGGTTCCTCGACCTGTACATGGTCCGGTACATGGGACCTTCCGAGGAAGGAACACACCTGACGCGGCAGCTCATCGACCTCTACGAAGAGGTGGTGCCCGGGACTCTCCTCGACCCGATCGTCTCCGCCCTCATCCGCTACCTCGTCGGAGACACCTGCGCCGACTGGCTCCAGGTGCCCCGCACCTCGTGGGACACCGTCGTCAAGGCCGTGCCCCACCTCCTCGGCGTCCTGGAGACCATCGAGGACCGCTCCCCGCTCGGCGCCTGGGCGCTGGACCGCGTCGGCCACCTCACCACCATCCTGGAGCTGTCCTCCCTCACCCGTGGGCGTGTCATGCACTACGCCATCCCGGAGCAGCTCAAGAAGGACTACGGCGTCTCCAACACGGTCCCGCCCAAGCGCCGTTGGACCCCGCCACCCGCCACTACGGGGTGACGTCAGGCGACGGCGGTCCCTTCCAACTCCACCATCTGGCCGGGCACCGCGAGCCTCGTCACCCCGAGCATCGTGGTGGTCGGCGCCACCCCGGCGGCGCCCAACCGCGAGGCGAGCACGCCGTAGTGCGGGAAGAGGAGATCGACGTCGGTGGTGTAGACGTTGAGCCTGACGAGGTTCGCGAGAGACATGCCGGCCTCGGCGAGCACGGCCTCCAGGTTGTCGAGGGTCAGCGCCAGCTGTGCCGCCATGTCACCCTCGTGCCGGGGCTTCCCGTCTCCGCCCATCGCGGTCTGCCCCGAGCAGTACAGGGTGCGGGTGGGCCCGGAGACGACCTCACCCTGGTTGAATCCCAACTCCTGCGACCATGTCACCGGGTTGACCGCGGTACGTTCCATCGCCACTTCAGCTCCCCTCAGTTCGTCGAGAATCCGTACGCCCATGAGCCTGCCAACAAATCACGACACCCTTGGTCATGTATTCGCGCGCTCCGATAGGTTGCCCGCATGCGCGCCGACCGGTTGGTGTCCCTGGTCCTGCTGCTGCGGCAGCACGGCCGGCTGTCGGCGGCCACGCTCGCCCGCGAGCTCGAGGTGTCCACCCGCACCGTGCTGCGCGACATCGAGGCCCTGTCGGCGGCCGGCGTCCCGGTCTACGCCGAACGCGGCCGGCACGGCGGGTTCGCGTTGCTGCCCGGCTTCCAGACCGAGCTCACCGGACTGAACCACGACGAGGCGCTCGCCCTGCTGGTCGCCGGATCACGCCGCGGCGCGCAGGCGTTCGGCCTCGGCTCGGCGCTCGCGTCGGCGATGCGCAAGGTGGTCGACGCCCTGCCCGAGAGCTACCGGGCCACCGCGGCGGGCGCGGCTCAGCGGCTGCTCATCGACCCGGAGACCGACCTCCTCGCGCGCCGGCAGGTCTCCGAGGAGGTACCTGACACCGTCGTGGCCGAGGTGCGGCGCGCGGTGTTCGCCGGACACAGGCTGCGCATCCACTACGCGGCCGTGGACCAGCCCCCTAAGTGGCGCACGGTCGACCCGATCGGCCTGGTCACCGCACGCGGCCAGGGCTACTTGCTGGCCACGAGGTCCGGCGCGGACCGCACCTACCGGCTGTCCCGGATCCTGGCCGCCGAGGAACTCCCCGAACCCGCGCGGCGACCGGACCGGGTCGACCTCGGCCGGGCCTGGCAGGAACGCAGTACGCGGTTTCGTACCGGCGGCGACCAGGTCACCGTGCTTGCCCGGGTGAACCCGGAGCGGCGGGAGGATTTGGTGGGCACGGCGCTCGCCGTCCTCGCCGAGGAGACCGAAGCGGACGGCTGGCTGCGGATGGAGGTGACCTTCCAGGGTGCGAGACACGCCGAGTGGGCCCTATGGCACCTCGCCACGAACGCGGAAGCCCTGGCCCCGCAGTGGTTGCGCACCTCCCTGCACGCCCGCGCCACCGCGACAGCCACCCGGTACGGAGAGCCGTCCTGAAACGTGAGCGCTGCTACTCAGACGCACTCTGTCGACCTGGCGACAAATCGCCTCCTGTTACACACCTGTGTCGATTCCCCGTACAACGGACCCGGGGTCTGCGCTGTCTAGCAGGTGGGATCCGACCCGCGGACGGACTACGAGCGAGGAGCCAGCAGTGGGGGACATACGCACACGAGGAGCCGTGGCCCTGGGGATCACCGTGCTGGTGGCCCCGCTCACGGTGGCGCTCGGCGCCGGCAGTGCGCAGGCCGCGTCGTGCTCGACGCAGACGGGGCCGTACCAGAAGCAGGTCGAGAAGTTCCTCGGCCGCCCGGTGGACGGCAAGCAGTCACCTGCCGACTGCAAGGCCATCAAGGCCTTCCAGACCAAGCACAAGATCACCCCGAATGCCGGGTACGCGGGCAGCATCACCTGGGGTGTCATGAACCTCATGAACAAGCAGAAGGCGGTGGGCGACAACCCCAACAAGGCGGGCAAGTGCCCGACCGACAAGGGGCGCATCGCCTGTGTCGACCTGACGCTCCAGCTCAGCTGGATCCAGGACGGCAAGAACCTCAAGTACGGACCCGTCCCGGTGCGCACCGGGCGCAACGGCCACGAGACCCGCACCGGCCTGACGAAGGTCTACTGGCGGGACATCGACCACGTGTCGAGCCTGTACGACGTGCCGATGCCGTACAGCCAGTTCTTCGACGGCGGCCAGGCCTTCCACTCGGTCGGCATCAGCGTCTGGGCGCCGCCGGGCTCCCACGGGTGCGTCAACATGACGAAGAAGGACGCCGTGGCCTACTGGAACACGCTGCGCAAGGGCGACGACGTCTTCGTCTACGGCCGCAAGCCGGGCACCTGAGGGTCACGGACGGCTGGTCGCCGAGGCCGCTTCGTCGCCATGGTGGTGTACGTAGCGGCCGAGCGCGGTGAGCGGGAACACCAGCGGGTAGAGCTCGTAGCGCAGCGCGTAGTGGCTCCGCATGGCGGCGCCGGTCGCGCCCGGCTCATGCCACGTGCCGTCGTCCCGCTGGGTTTCCAGGAGCCAGCGCACTCCGGCATGCACGGTTTCGCTGTCGCGCTCTCCGGCCGCGAGCAGGGCGAGCAACGCCCAGGCCGTCTGTGAGGGGGTGGACGGGCCGCGACCGACGTACTGCGGATCGGCGTACGAGCGCCAGTCCTCGCCCCATCCACCGTCCGCGTTCTGCACCGTGGTCAGCCAGTCGACGGCCCCCGACACCACCGGGTGGTCGGCGGGCACTCCGGCCGCCGTCAGGGCCGGGACGGCGCAGCCGGTGCCGTACACGTGGTTGATGCCCCAGCGGCCGAACCAGCCGCCGTGTTCTTCTTGCTGGTCCATCAGCCAGCGGACGCCGCGCCGGGTGCGGCGGTCGGCTTGGAGTTCGAGCGCGGCCAGCATCTCCACCACGTGCGCGGTGATGTCGGCGGTCGGCGGATCGGAGATGTCGGTGATGTCCGTGAGGGCGAGCCGGTCGAGGAACACGCTGGTGCCGTCCGCGTCGAAGGCGCCCCAGCCGCCGTTCCTGCACTGCATCCCGAGCGTCCAGTGGGTCGCCCTGCGCACCGCTTCGTCGACGCGTGCGCGGTCGGGGTGGCGCACGCGGCGCAGCGCGAGCACGACCTCGGCGGTGTCGTCCAGGTCGGGATAGAGCTCGTTCTCGTACTGGAAGGACCAGCCGCCCGGGGCGAGCCCGGGGCGCTGCACGGCCCAGTCACCCAGGCGGTTGCTCTGCTTGGCGAGCAGCCAGTCGGCGCCGTCGAGCAGTGCGGGGTGGTCGGCGGGCAGTCCGGCGTCCGCGAGAGCGATCATGGACAGGGCGGTGTCCCAGACCGGGGACTGACAGATCTCCGCCATCCATACGTCGTCCTCATGCCAGTGCCCGGTGCGCGCGAGGAAGTCGAGACCGGCCTTGAGGACGGGGTGGTCGAGCCGGTAGCCGACGATGCGCAGGGCGAGCAGCGACCAGATGGTCGTCACCCGGACCCCTCCCCAACTGCCGTCCGCCTCCTGGCGTTCGACGACCCACCGGATACAGGCGTTGACGGCGGCCCGGCGCAGCGGCGCCGGGCGAATCCTGCGGTAGCCGCGCAGGACGCGGTCCAGGCCCTGGAGGGCGCCTTCCCAGCCGGTCGGTGGCGTCGGCGACTTGCCGCTCCGTTCGCGGGTCGGCTCTTCCGCCGTCAGCAGTTCGTCGAGGCGGAAGGGCGCGGGAGCCACCGGCCGGTGGGCCAGCACCGCGAGGTAGGGAACGGTCGTCATGCGCGCCCAGTACAGGTACGAGTAGATGTTCAGGGGCATCCACCTGGGCAGGAGGATCGTCTCGGGCGGCACCGCGAACAGCTTGTCCCAGCTCCACCAGCCGAACAGCGAGAGCCAGATGCGCGTGGTCACCCGGGCGGCACCGACGCCGCCGTGCGCGCGGATCCACTCCGCGCTGCGCAGCATGTGCGGCTCGTCCGCGCCGTGCCCGGCGAGCCGCAGCCCGACATAGGACTCGATGGTGATGGCCAGATCACCGTCGCCGTCGTGGACGGCGGCCCACGTACCGTCGGCACGCTGCTGCGAGCGGATCCACCGGCCGGCCGCCGCGGTGAACCGCTCGTCCCGGATGCCGAGGAACTGACGCATCAACAGCTCGTGCGCGTTCGCACTGGCGTCGATCTCCAGGAACCCCCTCCAGTGCCCGTCGGGACGCTGAAGGCCCAGCAGGTGATGAGCGGCCTTCTGTACGGCTCGGCGGGCCGCGTCGTCCGTCTCGCCGGAGGACGCGGCCGGAAAGCGCAGAGCCGATGCGGACGTGGAGGAGGAAGCGGGGGTGTGAGTGGGAGCGGGAGCGGGTGACGGCTGGGAATCGTCACCGGCGGTCATCGTGGTGGTCATGAAATTCCTACGGGCTCGGGGCTCGGCCTCTGGGTGACGGGAGTACGAGGGTGGTGGGAAAGGGGCAGGAGGTGGCGCCACGTTAGCGTCGCGCCTTGCGGCTTTTGAGGAGCGACTCGATGCCATCCCCCGGCGCGAATGGGGCGTGTTTTCTGTACGGCCGGAATAACCGACGCGAATGGGCCACTTCCCTTTCCGCCATGCGCCGCAACGGCGGCGAGCCGAAGACTCGGACACTCATTCGTCACGCTAGAACTGGCATATGGCTTTCACCGTCCTCAATGACCCTGCGTCCGCCACGGCGGACGGACCGGCGGCGGCTGAGGCGCGCGCACAACTCGCCCACTGGGCCGAGCGGGTCAACGAGCACGTCGAGCTGCTGTACCCGGCCGCCCCCGTAGGCTGCGGCCAGGCGGGATCACCGCTGCTGGCCTACGGCTGCGCCACCGATTGCGCCGCAGGCACCGAAGGCACCGCCGAGTCCGCGCCGCATTCGGCCTGTCGTGGCGCCTCGGGACCGTCCTCCGCCCCGGCACCCGCCGCCGCCCGGCTGCACGCCGCGCTCACGGCTCCCGTCCGCTACCTGGTCGGCTCCGGCGGCCAGCGCTGGCGGCCGGGCCTGATGATGGCCGTCATCGACCTTCTCGGCGGTGACAGCGAGCACTTCGGCCCCTTGGTGGCCTCCATGGAGCTGGCGCACACCGGTTCCCTGATGGTCGACGACGTGGAGGACGGCGCGCCGCTGCGCCGCGGCCGGGACACCGCGCACATCACCTTCGGCACGGCCACCGCGATCAACGCGGGGACGTCCGCCTACCTCGCGCTTGACCGTGCGGTACGGCTGACCGTTCCGCACGACATGGAACTGCGGGCCCGCCTGTACGAGGCGTACCTCGCGGCGCTGCGTGCCGCGCACGCGGGCCAGGCCCTCGACATCCAGGGCCACCGCGTGGAGATGGAGCAGGCGGTGCTGACCGGCGACGCCCGGCCGGTCCTGGAAGCCGTACGCCTGACCCACCGCCTGAAGTCGGGCGCCATGGTGGGTGCGGGCTTCGAGGCGGCCGCGCTCGTGTGCGCCGCCGGCCCGCGGCAGCGCGCCGCCCTGATGGGGTTCGGCAGTGCCATCGGAACGGCCTACCAGATCACGGACGACGTCGCGGATCTGGAGGGCGTGGTCCGTGACGGCGAGGTCACCAAGCAGGTCGGTGAGGACCTGTGCAACGGCAAGGTCACCATGCCGCTCGCACACGCCGTCACCAGGCTTCCCCGAGCCGACATGACACGGCTGTGGGAAGCGGTCCGCGACGGCGGCGCCGAGGGGCCGACGGTCATGAGGGCGGCGCAGGAGCTACGGGACTGCGGTGCGCTCTCCGCGTGCGTACAGGAAGCCGAAGCGCTGGTGACGGCCGCGTGGAGCCGCCTCCAACCCACCCTGCCCCCGGCGGCGGAGACACCGACGCTGCTGAAGCTGGCGCGGTGCGTCATCCAGGGCAACCGCATCGCCTGACCTCGCCCGCTCCGCCCTCCCTCATGTGTCGGCGACGGTCGGTGTGTCGTCCCGCGAGCCGACTGGGCGGGACGCCGCCGCGGCGGGCCAGTATCCGCGCGTACGCACGTGGAAGACCAGCAGCGCCAGGGCCACCGTCGCACCGCACCAGGCCAGCGCCAGGAGCGGATAGGGGCCGGGGTCGGCCCGGGTGACGGCGGCGGCCAGGGCCGACTGGGTGGCGCCGTAGGACGGCAACGCCTTGAGCAGTCCGGGCAGTTCGGCCACCTTGATGACCGGGTTCTGGAGGCCGACGTCGATCAGGCTGAGCATGAGGACGACGAAGAAGCCCTCCAACTCGTCGCGGACCAGGCTGCCCAGGAGCAGACCGATGCCGCCGTACGCGCAGCCCGCGGCGAACACGGCGACGAGCAGGTGCCCGAATTGATGGACCGGGAAGAACAGGCGCAGCAGTACCGTCGTGTAGCAGGCCAGCACCGCCGCGATGACGAGGAGGGCGCCTACGTTCGCCAGGACCAGCTGCGAACGGGGATACCCGGCCAGGACGAGCCTGCGGTCCATCTCACGGGCCTTGAACGCCGCCATGAACATCATGAAACCGGTGATCAGCGCGACGGCGGTGACGGCGTTGGTGACCTGGGCGACGCTCATGGCCGGGACGACCGCGCGTACCTCGATGGTCGCGATGTGCAGGCGGGCCGCCCCCTCGTACCCGCACACCCGGACCAGGGTCAGCCAGGTGGGCACGAACGCGTAGACCAGGAACAGGCTGAGGCGGTTGCGCAGATGGCCGAGCAGCGCGCAGCGGAACCTCTCGACGAAGGCGGTCCACTGATATCTCATCGGGCCTGCTCCCCGGCGTCGAGCCGTCCCTCGTGCAGGTGCACCACCGCGTCGAAGTGCTCCCTGACGTGCAGCAGGTGGGAGACCACGACGATGGAGCGGCCCGCGTCGCGCAGGCGGGCGGCGAGCTCCCAGAACCGCTGGTGGGTGTCCCAGTCGAAGCCCTGGTAGGGCTCGTCAAGGAGCAGCAGATCGGGATCGTGCATCAGGGCGAGCAGCAGGTTCAGCTTCTGCCGGGTCCCACCGCTGAGCGCACCGGCCCGGCGGTGCAGGCAGTCGGCGAACGCCAGCGTGTCCATCAGTTCCCGGGCGCGCGTCAGGGTTTGCAGCCGGTAGGCCACCTGGAACAGCCGCAGGTGCTGCTCGACGGTCAGGGTGTCGTTGACCACCGCCCGCTGGGGGCAGTAGCCCACGGAGCCCGCGCGCAGCACCGCTCCCCTGTCCGGGGCGAGTTCGCCGACGGCGACACCGAGCAGGGTGCTCTTGCCCGCGCCGTTCTCGCCGACGACGCCGACCAGCGCGCCGGCGGGAACCGTGAGGTCCACGCCGCGGAGCACCTGGCTGCGGCCGCGGGACTTCCACACTCCCTCGATCCGGAGCGGTGAGCCCTGTTGTCGCGTCCGCGGTGCGGTCGGTCGTGCCGTTGCTCGTCGCGTCTGCTGCTTCATCGTT
Source organism: Streptomyces sp. 135 (assembly GCF_020026305.1). NCBI lineage: Bacteria > Bacillati > Actinomycetota > Actinomycetes > Kitasatosporales > Streptomycetaceae > Streptomyces > Streptomyces sp. 135. Next base: position 887,611 of record NZ_CP075691.1, read on the forward strand.
GCGTTCGCCGCTTCATCAGTAGTTCGTCGTTTCCCGGGTTCATCGCTTCCCGGGGTCATGGCCGCCCGGCTTGTCGAGCACGAGGGCGGAGTAGCGCACCGCGCCGGCCACGGACCGGTGGGCGTCGATGACGGCGGTCGTGGCGTGCCAGTCCGACGGGGTGAACTCCCGCAGGCCCGGCCAGCGGGCGCATAGTGCCTCCCGGCCCGCCCGGGTCGCCGCCACGCGGGCGAACACCGCCCCCAGACGCAACGAGCGCTCCACGACCGGCCGGGTCCAGTCGACCGTGCGCCGCACCAGGAAACCGGTCTCGCGCGCGTGCGCCAGGTAGCGCACCAGCGGCTCGAACCCGTCGACCTGCCACGCCGCGCGTACCAGCCCCTGCGGATCGAGCGGCCCGATGGCCGCCGGGTCGGCCGTGTGCCAGGTGAAGTCGACGAGGACGAACCGGCCGCCGGGGCGCAGCACCCTGAAGGCCTCGGCCATGAACGCGCGGCGGCCGGCCGGGGTGAGGTGGAAGGCCGCCTCCAGGCAGTGCACCCGGTCGAACGACTCCCCCGCCACCGGTACGTCCTTGGTCCGCACGGGCAGGGCGGTCACGTCCGCCACGGTGAAGGCGGTGTTCGGGGTGGTGCCGTACCGCCTCACCGCCTCGGCGATCTGCTGAACGCTGATGTCGACGCCGAGCGCCGAGCAGCCCGCCGCGCCCAGGCGGGCGGTGGTGTGGCCGCGTCCGCAGCAGGCGTCCAGCACCCGGTGTCCGGGCCGCGCCTGAAGCAGGTCCAGGCTCCGTGTCTCCAGGCGCCGTTGGAAGAAGGCCAGGCCACCGAGGAGCGCGGGCAGGGTGGGCAGGGTGTAGTAGCCGAGGTTGACCAGGGCACCCCAGCCCAGGTGCCGGAACAACCGGAAGAACGGGTTGGCGTCGCTGTAGGAAGCCGCCATCGGGTCCGTGCCCATGGCCGTGGCCGTCTGGTCCGTGTCCATCGCCTGTCCCTGTGCCCTGTCCATGGGTCATCAGTTGACCAGCACAACAGCGGCTGGGGCGCGCACACCACCGTGGTGTCCGGCGATGTCACCCTTCCCAGGCATTCCCGGGCGTCCCGCCCCCTGCGCGGCAGTCGCGGGCCGAGCGGTCGGTGCCCTCGGCGTTTCGGCCACTTCCACGCGACGGGCCGTCCAGGAATCGCAAGGGTCGGTGCATCCGGCACCGTCCGCCGCGCGCTCTGTTCCGGGGTTTTCGGCACGACCGAAACACAGGTGTTCGAAATTCGCGCCGGCTCGTTGAGCCTGACGACCCAGCCGCGATGACCGTCAAGGGGGAGGCCACATTGACCTCGGCCAGCACACAAGGCCAGCCGGACACCGGAACGCCGGAGGCGGGGCCGCCTGACGAAACGAGCGGAGCGCAGGACGAGGAGTACCTGTACCGGGACGAGTCCCGGCGTCAGGCCGGCGCGCAGCTGACCACCGGCACCATGGCGCGACGGCTGCCCGCGCTGGTCGTACGGTCGTTGAAGATGGCCTGGCAGGTGGACCGGGGCGCGACGGCCGGGTTGCTGGCGTGCCAGGTCGGCACCGGTGTGCTCGCCGCGCTCGGGCTGCTCGCGGTCACCGGGACGATCACCACCCTGATCTCGTCGGGTGACATCACCGAACGCCTGTGGGAGGCGGCGCCGCAGCTGGCGGTCGTCGCCGCGGCCACCGGGCTGCGGGCGCTGCTGGGGATCGCGGTGACGTGGCTGACGGGGCGGCTGCGGCCGGTGCTGGCACGGGCGGCGGAGCTGACGATGATCGAGGCCGCGCTCGGCGCGGAGCTGGCGGCGAACAACAAGCCCGGTTACAACGACTTCTACGACATCGCCGACCGTGGCGCCCAGGTCACTCCGGACCTGGTGGACGAGGCGCAGAACGTGCTGGCCGCCACGGCGACCCTGGCCGCCGGCGCGACCGTTCTCGCCGTCCTGCACCCGATGCTACTGCCGCTGCTCCTCCTGGCCTGTCTCCCGCAGGCCGCGGCGTACGTACGAGCCGCCAGGGTGGTGTACCTGGCGGGCCTGGAGACCTCCGGGCGGCGTCGGATGCTGCACAAGTTGCGCTGGCACATGGCCTACATGGAGTCCAGCGAGGAGATGCGGGCCTGCCTGGCCGGTCCCTTCCTCACCGCCCGGTACCGCCGTCTCGCCGCCACGGTCAACGCCGCCGAACGCAAGGCCGCGGACACCGGCGCGTGGATGGGGCTGGCCGGTGCGCTGGCCGGCGGGGTGGCGGCGGCCGCGGTGTGGGCCGCGCTGCTGTGGCTCCTGGCCTCCGGCCGCATGAGCCTCGCGGCCGGCGGCGGCGCGGTCTTCGCGCTCCAGACGGCGACCAGCTCCGTGCGCGGCATCATCGACGGCGGGGCACGGCTGGTGCGTACCGGCTGGTACGTGCAGGACTGGCAGAACTTCCTCGACAACGCCCATGGACAGGCCATGGCCAGTTCGCGCGGTACGCGGGCGCTGTCCGCCGCTCCGGAACGGTTCGAGGTCCGCGATGTCACCTACCGGTACGACGGTGCCGAACGGGACAGTCTGAGCGGGGTCTCGCTCCAGGTGCGGCGGGGGGAGATCGTGGCGCTGGTCGGGGAGAACGGATCGGGGAAGTCCACCTTGTCCCGGCTGATCTGCGGTCTGTTGCTGCCCACGTCCGGCGAGGTGGCGTGGAACCACACCACCACGGCGCAGTTGGAGCCCTGGGAGGCGTGGAAGCATGTCGCCCTGGCCCCGCAGAAGTACACGTACCTGCCGCTGACGCTCCGGGACAACATCACCTTCGGGCAGGGCGACACCGGCGACGCCGCCGTCCTGGCCGCCTGCGAGGCCTCCGGAGCGGTGGACATGCTGCCCGACCTGCGGTCCGGTCTGGACACCCTGCTGACGTCCGAGTGGTTCGGGGGCCAGCAGCTGTCCGGCGGACAGTGGCAGCGCGTCGTGCTCACCAGGGCGTTCTACCGGCGGGCGGCACTACTGGTGATGGACGAGCCCACCGCGGCTCTCGACGCGCGCGCCGAGCACCGCGTCTTCACCGGGCTGCGTGACCTGGCCAAGGACCGGGCGGTCCTGCTGATCACTCACCGGCTCGCCAACGTCGCCATCGCGGACAAGATCGTCGTCCTCGACCAGGGGCGCATCGTCCAGGAAGGCTCGTACGAGGAACTCACCCGCGAGCCGGGGCTGTTCCGCTCCCTGTGGGAACTACAGCAACGCACCACCGGTGAGACGGCGTGATCCCACTCCCTGTGGGGCAGCACGGCGCCTGGCGTCGGCGACGTGCACGCTCGTCCGGCGCTTCGGCGGAGACTCCGCCCACTAGCACTCCTGATCGTTGTGCTCTTGCTCCTGCGCCCAGGTGACCGCCCATTCGTCGAGCGGATGGAGGGCATGATCATGCGGTTCGTGGTAGAGGACGCTGGATGACAGCCCTTCGCAGTGCGCAGTCACGTAGTTCCCAGAGGATGCGCAGCGCCCACCGCCGGCCGAACAGGTCCATCGCGGCCATGAGGGGACGGCCGGTCGTCGATCCACGAACCGGTGTTCCAGGGCGCGGTGTCGGCATGACCCTCCTTGTGTTTCGTTATTCGAAACACTAGCATCCGCGCATGATGCACGGGTGGGGTCGCTACGAGTTGGGCAGCCGGCTGACGTCTCTGGACGGAGGTCGTCATGCATAGGCTTCTTGTCCTGTATCTGAAGCCTGCCGACCCCGACCACTTCCGCGACTACTACGTGACCAACCACCTCGCGCTGGTGAAGAATTGGCCCGGCCCGCTTGCGTGGCGCTACAGCTTCGACGTGGCGGCGACCGAGGGAGAAGCGCCGTACTTCGCGGTCTTCGAAGCCGACTTCGCTGACGCCGCCACCGGCGGTCTGGTCGTCATGCACTACCCGGTGCAGGACGGCACCGGGTGAGGCGGCCGATGTCCTGGCCGGATGTCACGGTGGTTGACGCGTGCGTGCGGCGCGACGGCCGGGGCGGTAGCCCGACGGCCGTCACCGACGACGACGCGGCGGCGACGGATGCGGACCGGCGTGCGGTCGCCGCCGCGGCCGGCACCTCGCACGCGGCGTTCCTCGGCCCGGAGCGGACGCCGGACGGTGGCCGGCCGGTCCGGTTCTTCACCGCCACCGCCGAACTGTCCGGCTGCGGCCACGGCACCGTCGCCGCGCAGGCCGTCCGGTTGACCCGCACCGCGCTGGGCGAGCTGAACGACCGCCAACACACCGGTGGGCGCACGTTCGACACGGTCGCGATCCGCCGCCCCGCCGGCATCGAGGTCTGGTTCGACCAGGGCCTCGTCGCGCTGCGCCACCCGGAACCGGACGAGCGCGCCGCGATCGTCGCCGCGCTCGGGCTCACCGCGGACGATCCGCATCCGACCGACGCGCCACGGATCGCCGCGCCCGGCGCCCCACGCATGCTGGTACCGGTCCACGACCGGTCGGCCCTGCTCCGGGTCCGCCCACACCTCGGCAGGCTGGCAGCGGCGTGCCGGCGGTACGGGCTCCTCGGCTGCTTCGTGTACGTGCCGCCGGTGGGCGACCGACCGGGTGCGGCGCGGATGTTCGCGCCGGCGATCGGTGTCGACGAGGACGTCGCCAACGGCAACAGCACCGGCTGCCTGGCCGCCCACCTGCTCGACACGACAGGGGCGCGGACGGTCGCGATCGAGGTGGAGCAGGGCGACACGCTCGGTCGACCGGCCGGCGTGCTCGCTTCGGCCCGACGGGGACCGGCGGGCATCACGACCCGGGTCGGCGGGTTGGCGGTGGTCCGCGACGGACGTTGAGGAGACGACCGGACCGTCCGCGTCTGCGATCCGCGCATGGGACTGGGCTGCCCGCTGCGGTCAAGCGTCGGCACCCGGCGGGCGGGCAGCCCCGACGACCCGCCGCCGTGCCCGCGCGGCGCGCCCAGCAGCCGATCAGGATCGCGTACGCAAGGACGTCAACTGCCCGCCGGGAGGACGGCCATGGGCGATCTGGTCGGCCAAGCCGGCCAGATCGGCGGCGTGCAGGTCGAACCCGTCCGAGGAGGTGGGCGGGTCGCCGACGGGGCGGGCGACGTAGGCGGTGCGCAGGCCGGCGCTCTGTGCTCCGCGCAGGTCCCAGGCGTGGGCGGCGACCATCAAAAGCCGCTCCGGCGGTCGTCCAGAGACGGTGACTGCCAGCTGGTAGACCGCTGGGTCCGGCTTGTAGGTCCGGGCGTCTTCCGCGGACAGTGCCTGGTGCCAGCGCAGTCCGGCGTGAGCATTGAGTCCCAGTAGCGCCGTCCGGCTCGCGTTGGAGAGTCCGATCGTCGGGAACCGTTCGGCGAGTCGGGCCAGCCCCGCCACGGTGTCGGGCCACGGCGGGAGCCTGCGGCCCGACAGTGCCAGCGTTGCCATGGCGGTCGGGTCGTCGACTCCGACGGCATCTGCGACGAGACGTGCGGCTTCCAGGTCGAGGACATCGCTGGGGCGGTAGGGCCGAGCGCCGTCGAGGATGCGACGTTGTTCGCGTTCGATGTGCTCCTGCCACAGCGCCAGGAGCTGCTCGACCCTCGTGTCGTCGAGTGACGGGTCGAGTTCGCGAATGCCGGCTCGGATGCCGGCGGGTTCGTCGACGAGTGTGCCGAGCACGTCGAACACGATGGCGTCGATCTCTGGCTCTGACATGAGCGGGGTCTCCCGGACGAAGCAGGGGCGCGAGAAGTAGCTGTTAGCCGAACGCGGCTAGAAGCGACATGCATTCCCCTCCTGCACGGCCGTGCAGGACACGCGTGTACGAGGCCCGCTCCGTCCTCCCGCTCCGGTCCGTCAGGCAGGGTGGTCGGGCTGCTGCTCGGGCGGAGTGCCGCCGCCCTTTCCACCGCCCTTGTCACCCCGGTCGGTACCGTGGGCGTGCCCACCGCCCTTCGTGGGCTGTGCGGCCTTGCGGGCTTGGCTGTCCTGCGGGGTGCCCGCTCCCTTGTCGCTGCGCCGCAGCTCAGGCTGTTGCGGACTCGACATGGTTGTTTCTCCTTTTCCACGGGTTCCACGGGTTCACGGGCTTGCGCCGAAGGCATCGCCGATCACGCGGGCAACCATGCCTGCGTACACGGCTACGAGGACCGTCGCCCTCAGTCTGCGCGCCGTTTCCTTCTCCGGGGCCAAGGGCAACCGCACCCTATGGACCATTCGAAAGCGCCGGTACTCGAAGCCCTGGCCGCCTACCACGCCGAAGGACAGACCCCCTTCACCCCGCCCGGCCACAAGCAGGGACGCGGTGCCGACCCCCGGGTCCGCGAGGTCCTCGGGGACGCGGTCTTCCACTCGGACGTCCTGGCCACCAGCGGTCTGGACGACCGGATGTCCTCCCGCGGCATCCTCGAACAGGCCCAGGCCCTCATGGCGGACGCCGTCGGCGCCGAGCACACCTTCTTCTCCACCTGCGGCAGCTCCCTGTCCGTCAAGTCGGCCATGCTGTCGGTGGCCTGACCGCACGAGAAGCTGCTCGTGGGACGCGACGCCCACAAGTCCGTGGTCTCCGGCCTGATCCTCTCCGGCATCCGGCCCATCTGGGTCACCCCGCAATGGGGACCCACGGCGCCACCTGCCCACCCGCCCTCCGCGGAGGCGTTCGAGGCGGCCTTCGCCGAACACCCCGACGCCAAGGGCGCCCTCGTGACGACGCCCACGCCGTACGGCACCTGCTCGGACCTGGCCGCCATCGCGCAGGTCTGCCACCGGCGCGGCAAGCCGCTCATCGTCGACGAGGCATGGGGCGCCCACCTGCCGTTCCACCCCGAGCTGCCGACCTGGGCCATGGACGCCGGAGCCGACGTCTGCGTCACCTCCGTACACAAAATGGGCTCCGGCCTGGAGCAGGGCTCGGTCTTCCACCTCCAAGGCGAACTGATCCAGCCCGAGGTACTCAAGAGCCGCGAGGACCTCCTCGGCACCACCAGCGCCTCCGTACTGCTGTATGCCGCCCTGGACGGCTGGCGACGCCAGATGGTCGAGCACGGGCGCGCCCTCTACGACGACGCGCTCGCCCTCGCCGCGTCCCTGCGCACCCGCATCGCCCGCGTCGACGGCATGCACGTGCACGGGCCCGACGACTTCTGCGGGCCCGGCCGCGCGGCCGACATGGATCCCCTCCAGATCATCATCGACATCACCGCACTGGGCACGACGGGCTACCGCGCGGCCGACTGGATGCGCGAACACCACCAGGTCAACCTCCACCTGGCCGACCACCGCCGCATCAGCGCCCAGCTGACGCACGCCGACGACGAACACACCGGACAGACCCTCCTCACGGCCCTCCAGGACGTCGCCGCGCACGCGGGCGAGCTGCGGCCCGCGGAACAGGTCGAGGTCCCGGACCCCGAGCAGCTGCGGCTCGAGCAGGTGCTGCTGCCGCGCGACGCGTACTTCGGGCCGACCGAACAGGTGCCGTGGGAGAAGGCGGTGGGCCGTATCACCGCGGAGATGCTCACCCCCTACCCACCCGGCATCCCCGCCGCGCTGCCCGGCGAACGACTCAACACGCACGTCGTCCACTACCTGCGCACCGGCATCGACGCCGGCATGGTCGTCCCGGACGCCGCCGACACCGAGGTCAAGAGCGTGCGGGTGGCGATCGAGGGCTGAACCGACGGTCTGCGCTGCTTCAAGCGGCGGGTGCGCCCCCTACCCGCTACCTCGGGCACCGCACGGGCTCCGCGGTCCGCCGCCGGTCCAGGCGGAGTACCACCGGGCCGGCCGTGACACCGTGCAGCACGACCGAGGCCAGCACGGTGAAGGTCACCACCGCCCACAGCTCCCGCTGCGGAACGAAGAAGTCCTGCTGGCCCAGGGCGTAGGCGAGGTAGTACAGGGAGCCGATTCCGCGGATGCCGTAGCCCGCGACCACCCAGCGTTCCCCGTTCTTCAATGAGCCCCCGAGCAGCCCGGCCCATCCGGCGAGCGGCCGGATCACCAGGAGAAGCAGCAGCCCGATGGCAGCGCCCTGCCAGGTCAGCGGGGCCAGGCCGCCCAGCGCGATGAACGCGCCCAGCAGGAACAGCAGGGTCGAGGTCAGCAGGCGTTCGATCTGTTCGACGAAGTCGTGCAGCACGTTGTGGAAGCCGTGGGCCCGTTCGGCCGCCCTGACGGCGCAGGCGGTGGTGAACACGGCGAGGAAGCCGTAGCCGCCGGCGACTTCTGTCATGCCGTACGCCAGGAAGGTGGCCGCCAGCGCGACGAACCCCTCCCGGTACTCGGCCAACCGCAGTGTGGAGGAGCGGGCCCGGAAGAACATCCACCCCAGCAGCTTGCCGATCAGCAACCCGCTGACCACGCCGACCAGGCCCTTGAAGACGACGTCCTCGGCCACCCACCCGCCGACCCACTCCGCCGACCAACCGCTGCCCGCGGCGGCGGCCAGCGCGATCGCCGCGTAGGTCAGGGGGAAGGCGAGGCCGTCGTTGAGTCCCGCCTCGCCGGTGAGCGCGAACCGCACCTCGTCCTCGTCGTGCTTGTCCTCCGTCGGCTCCCCCACCCGTACCTCCGAGGCGAGCACAGGATCCGTCGGCGCGAGGACCGCCGCGAGCAGCAGCGCGGCGGCCGGGGGCCAGTCCAGCAGCCACCACGCCACCACAGCGGTCGCCACGACGGTCAACAGCATCGTGACGCCGAGGAGACGCCAGGCCGAGGCCCACGACCGTCGGCCCACGGGGCGGTTGAGCGCCAGCCCCGCGCCCATGAGGGCGATGATGACGCAGATCTCGGTCACATGCTCCGTCAGGACCCGCTGCTCGACGGGGTCGACCACCGGTAGCGGCAGCGGCAGCAGGTACACGACGATGCCGCTCATCAGGAACACCACCGGCAGCGACAGGGGCCGCCCCGCCACCACGCGGGGCAGCACCGCCGCGAGCAACGCTCCCGCCCCCAGCCATGCGAACACCGCATCCGACAGGGTCACTACGCCGCACCCGTTTCTCCGGTCACCGTGCCCTGGGAAAGCGGGCGACTCATCGACCTTCCTTCACCTTCGTCGGCTACGAACAACCTTGTTCGCGGCCCCTTGTTCTCATGTCGTCGTCCGCCGGGCTCGGGGTCGTCGCCCTCCACAGCCCTCCAGTTCGTGCTTCAGCTCGTCGGCTGGTACGTCCAGCGCAGCAAGGCGCCGATGCCACCGACCGGGACGTCGGTGTCCGCGGTGCCGGTCGTATTCCCCGCGCGTCCGGTGCCATTCTTGGCGGTCGTGGCTGCCGGGTCCGCGTCGCCCGACAGGGAGGGCTCGTCGTCCGGAAGCGGAACGATCAGTACCTCCGCTCCCGTGACGGCGGCCGAGCGCAGCAGCGCGTCGTCCGCGCGTACGGAGACCGGGGCGCTCTCCCCCAGAGTCCGCGCATCGCCTCGCCGGACCGCCACTTGGTCGGGGTCTGTGCCCACCCAGGTCTCCCGGTCCAGGTCCGGGCCACCGGGTCGGAGCAGCAGCGTATCGATGCGGTGTTCGCGGGCGGCCTCCACCACCGCCGGGACGCCCTCGACCGCGTCCGTCGGCCGGTCGGTGCCCACCCGTCCGGCCCGGAAACGGTCCAGGGCCACCCCGACGCGACGGTCGGCGCACTCGCGCCGGGCACGTTCGATGGCTTCCTCCAGCGCCGGGGAGTCGGAGCCCGCGGCCCGGCCGCCGTGCTCGGTCTCCACCGTGACCTCGCGGACGGCTTCGGGAAGCCGTTCGCGCACCGACGACCGCTCGCGGGGGTCGCCCACCAAGACCACCACTTCGGCGCCGGACTCCTCGTACGCCGTGGCCAGTGCTTCGGCGATCTCGCCGGCGTTGTGCTCCCAGGTGTTCTCCGCCTTGAGCTGGAAATGCCGCTCGGACCAGTCCGAGGTGGACGTGCGGTGGATCGGCCACTGCTGCCCCTCGACCCCTCCGACGTCCCGCGGTCCGCCGGCTCCCCTGCTTTCGAAATCCGCGCCCGTGCGGTCGATGTACGCCACGAGGCAGACGGGGTCCTGGCCGCTCAGCTCCAGCAGCGGCGCCAGGCGGGGCAGCGGGGACCAGCACGCGATCTGTCCCTGCGGGGCCCGGGAGAGACGACGGGTCAGCACCACTTCCCCGGCTGCGGCGAAGAGGGCCCGGCCTGCCGGGTAGTCGGCCGTGGCAGTGCTGGTCAGGACCTCGCGCACCGCCTTCGTGGTCGTCGGGTCGGCGCCCTGCTCCTCCAGCGTCCGGCACACTTCCCGTACGGACAGCTCATGGCGTTTGGCACCCGACTCGTCGTTCTGGCCGGGGTCGAAGTAGACCGTTGCCCACGGGCCGGAGCGGTCGAAGAGCGGCTCCAGGAACGACAGTTGCATGGTTCCTCCTCAGTCATCCCGGTTCCTGCCGGTTCAGCCGCGTTTCGGCTCAAGTACCCGGACGGCAGGGAAGGACACCGTTCCGCGCCGGCTTTCTCAAGCTACCGCCGGGCGTGGCGCGGGCCAGGCCGGCTGAGCCATGCGTGTGAGGGCCGCCGGTTGCTCGACGGCGGCCGCGGATTCGGTTCGTGCTCGCCTCCACCCCCGCCACACCGTCACCTCCACCCCCGCACCACCGTCGTCCGGCGCCGACCTGCATGGAAGCGTCCGGACGGGGCATCCGGTCTCCCTGGACCTGGGAGGATGCCATGACCATGACCGAGCGACCGGCCGAATCGGTGAAGGAGGACACCGCCTGCTGCCCGGATCAGCACAGCCAGGGCTCGCGAGCCGAAGGCGCAGACGTGCCGGAGACCGCCCGCGAGAGGGTCAATCGTCGCTGGCACGAGATCCTCCAGGAGACGCGGGTCGCCCAGACAGGCGTGCAGATCCTCTTCGGATTCCTGCTCAGCGTGGCGTTCACCCCGCTTTTCCGGGAGTTGGGCACGTTCGACCACGCCGTCTACGTCGTCACGGTGCTTCTCGGCGCCTCGGCCACCAGCGCGTTGATCGCGCCCGTCTCCCTCCACCGCTTCCTGTCGGGACAGCGCATGAAGCACGAACTGGTGGAAACCGCGGGGCGCTTGATGATGTGCGGCCTGGTGCTCCTCGCGCTGACCATCGGCTGCACCCTCCTGTTGATCCTGCGGATCGTGATCCCCGGCCCCTTCGCCGAAGCCCTGGTCGGAGGCGTCATGCTGTGGTTCGGCATCTGTTGGTACGCGCTGCCCCTGTGGCTCCGCCGCCGCGCCGGACGGCGCTCCGGCACCGACGGCGCGTAGCGCGTAGTGCCCCTCGCGCCCGGAGCCACTCCGCCTGCGCACACCGCTGCGTTGCTACTTCCGCCGGGCCGGAGGCTGACAGGTCGGGTCCCTGGCGGGGAGCCTGCCCGTGGTCAGGCAGACCGTGACGGCCTTGTCCGCGCAGGGGCTGCTGTCCGGCGCGTAGATGGACTCCGTGTCCCTCACCGCCTGCGACGGTGAGCACCGGGGGCCGTGCGGGGGCCGTACAGAGAACGTGCGGTTGTCGGCACGGATGCGTTGCGGACCCCGGTAGATCCGGGACAGGTCGGTCGCGCTGTCCAGCACGATCCGGTCGGCCCCGACGCGAGCGCAGCCGTCACGACGGACACCGCCGGCGCGTCCGGCCGCACCACACTCCTGATCGCGGACGACGACGAGGTGACCCGCAGCGGTCTGCGCACGCTCCTCGCGATGCAGCCCGGACTGGTCGTCGTCGGGGTAGCGCTCCCCAGCCCCCGCCGCCGAACGCCCCGTGCGCTGCATTAGGTTGAGCCTCGGGCTCACCGAGGAACGGCCGAAACAGGGGGAACGTGCGGCATGCGGGCACTGGCGCCGGATGATCCGTCGTACATAGGGCGGTACCGCCTGCTCGGCCGGCTCGGCGAGGGCGGCATGGGCCGCGTGTACCTCGGGCGCTCCGAAGGCGGTCGCACCGTGGCGCTCAAGGTGATCCAGGACGAACTGGCCCGGCTGCCCGAGTTCCGGCAGCGGTTCGCCCGCGAGGTGGCCGCCGCCCGGCGGGTGGGCGGCCAGTGGACCGCGGCCGTTCTGGACGCCGACACCGACGCCGTGTCGCCGTGGGTGGCGACCCAGTACATTCTGGGACCGTCGCTTCATGAGGTGGTGGCCGAGGTTTACGGCGCGCTGCCCGGCCATTCCGTACTCACCCTTGCCAACCGTCTCGCCCTCGCGCTGGAGGCCGTGCACGCCGCCGGCCTCGTCCACCGCGACCTCAAGCCGGCGAACGTGCTGGTCACCGTGGACGGCCCGCGCGTCATCGACTTCGGCATCGCCAGAGCACTGGACGTTCTGGACACCCTCGTCGGTGACGGCGCGGCGACCCGTACGGGCATGCTCATCGGCTCACCCGGTTTCATGTCTCCCGAGCAGGCGCGCGGCCGGGAAGTCGGCGCCGCGAGCGATGTGTTCTGCCTCGGCTCGGTTCTGGCGTACGCCGCCACCGGGCGGCAGCCGTTCGGGGTGACGGGTGCGGGCGGCATGCACGCGCAGCTGTTCCGGATCGCCGAGGACGAACCCGAGCTGGACGGCGTACCCGAAAGCCTGCTGCCGCTCGTAAGGGACTGCCTGCGGAAGGACCCGGCTCTACGGCCCGCGCCGCGGGAGATCGCCGAGCGGACGTCCGGGCTGCGGGCCGGTCCGTGGCTGCCGGGGGAAGTGCTCGAACAAGTCGGGCGGCACGCGGCGCGGTTGCTGGATTTCGATGCGCCGGGGAACGCTCCGTCCGCGTCCGGTACCCCCTCTTCACCGAAGGTCGAGGCCAAGGCCCAGGCCGAGGCAGAGCTTGAGGCCACGCCGGCACCGGCTCTGCCGACCATGCCTGCCTGGGCGCCGCCGTCGGGTGCGAGTGGGCGGCGCCGGCGTGTCCGGGCCGTGTGGTCCGGTGCCCTCGTCCTGGCCGTGATCGCCGCGGGCGGAGGCTTGTTCGTGGCCGAACCGTGGGAGGGCGACAGCGGGGGCGGCAAGGGTGGCGGTGGTGCCGGGAAGGCTGGTGCCACCGCGCCGAAGGCCCTTCACGGCAAGTGGGAGGGCAAGTTCCCGGGGAGGGGCACGAAGTCCGAGAAGTACGCGGTAGTGGAGTTCGGCGCCGGAAAGGGTGACGGCGACGACGGCAAAAGTGACGGGCAAGGTGATGGTGATGCCAGGGTGTCCGTCATGGGGACCGAACTGCTCTGTGTCACGCGCGCCGGCATCGAGTCGGTGCGGCGCGACAAGGACTCCGGCAAGCGGACCGTCACACTCGGCACGGCACAGACCGAGACCGGAATGCCGCCGGCCGATTCCGGTCTCTGCCGCGACCGGCCCAGGAGCAGCCTCAGTTACGACGATGCGGACACCGACCGGCTCATATGGAAGGTGAGTGGGCGCGAGATCGAGCTCACCCGGCAGGAGAACGTCTCGACCGAGGAATATGGGCTGGTCCCCTGGTACGCCGACAGCGGCGAACCGCAGAAAGGCACCCTCGACTCGGTCACCGTACGGACCGCGACCCTGCACGAGAGCAATGTGCGCATCGTGGACGGCCGGGGCTCCAAACCCTCCTGCTTCTACGAGGCGCAGCTGTTCACCGCGATGGACGGCCGCCTCCTCACCACGCCGGCGGGGACCGCGGACATGGGTGCGGAGCCCGCGCCGGACTGCCCCGACGGTCTCGCCCCGATCTGGCTGGACGCCGTGGACGAGCGAACCCTTGAGTACGGCTCCCTCAACGGGGCCATGTCCGGGGTCCTGCGGGACGGCCCGTAGTACTTCGGCCACGGCGCCGCATGGCCCAGCGGGGCACGGGCCGCTCGGTGTCGCACGCGATAAACCCGGCGACGGCGGCGATCATCCCCGGGATACTGGTCGCCCATGGATGAGGTCGAAGTCGTCGTCGCCCATTCCGAGCGTGCGACTCTGCGCGTCGGTGACGTGTTCTTGAAGGTGGACGCCGATCAGGCGCGCGTCGACGCCGAGGTCGAGGCGATGTCCCTCGCGCCGGTCCCGACCCCGGAGGTTCTGTGGCGCGAGCCGCCCGTGCTCGCGATCGCCGCGCTCCCCGGGACGACGCTGGGGCGCCTCGGCGGGCCGTCGACCGGGTCGCCGGCGTGGGCCGCGGCGGGCGCCGCCATCCGGAAGCTGCACGAGGCGCCCCTGCCGCCCCGGCCCGGTCGGGCCGGGCGGAGCATCGTCGCGCTGGCGGCGGAACTCGACGACGAGTGCGAGCGGCTCGTGACGAACGGCGTCCTGCCCGCTGACCTGGTCACCCGCAACCGCCGGGTCGCCGAGGCCGCGCTCCGGCCGTGGACTCCGGCGTTCACGCATGGCGACCTGCAGATCGCGCACGTCTTCCTCGACGGCGACGAAGTCACCGGCATCATCGACTGGTCCGAGGCGGGCCAGGGGGATGCCCTGTACGACCTCGCCACCTTCACGCTCGGACACGAGGAGCACCTCGACGACGTCATCGCCGGCTACGGCACCGACGTCGACCTCGACGTGATCCACGCGTGGTGGTCGTTGCGAAGCCTGCTGGCGCGCCGCGCACGCGAGAGCCACGCGAGAACCCCCCGTACCCAAGTGCGGGGGGTCTCGCGTGGCACCGTGGCGCGTCGGCGGTGTTCAGCGGCGCGCCGCCGAGTCCACGGCGATCAGGACGACCAGCAGCGCGCCCGTGGCGAGGGCCGGCACCGGCGACCACGTGCCCAGCAGGATCGCGAGCGCCGTGAGGGGGTAGGGGAGCCACTCGGCCGCGGTCCGCTGGTGGGGCCGCAGGTGGACGGCCCACACGGCTGTCAGGAAGACGGCGGCCGGCACCGTGACCGCCGCGCCGACGCCCGCTGCCGGGACCGCGGGCCCCAGCGTGACGTGATCGGCGTAGGCGGCCAGGCCGGCCCCCTCGGCGGCGGCCGAGGCGAAGATCAGGTAGTGGCCGTACGCCCATCCGAACCTGCGCCGGTGCGCCCGGTGTGTCGTGGCGAGCAGGGTGTGCGCGGGCCTGCTGAAGTACAGCCACCACATGGCGAACGCCGTCACCAGGCCACCGGCCGCGACGGCGGACAGCGGGCCGATGCCGTGGTGCCGGTCGAAGGCACCGCGGAGCGCGACCGTGACGGCGGCGACGGACTCCCCGATGACGATGAGCGTGAAGAGTTCGTAGCGCTCGGCGATGTGCCGTGGATGCCACGGGGTCATCCCCGCGGACTGTGCCCACACCGGCACGGCCAGCTCGGCGGCGACCAGCACGACGATGCCGGGCAGCCGCGCCGCCTCCGGGGCGCCGAGGAGCGCGATCCACCCGGCCTGGCAGGCGGTGACGCCCGCGGCGAAGCGCAGGGCGGTCCGCCGCCGGGCGGTGTCGGAGCGTGCCGCGCGCAGCCACAGGGCAGCCAGCGCCGTGCGCGAGACGACGTAGCCGAGGGTGATGACCAGCAGGTCGCCCTCCTCGAACGCGCGGGACACCCCGGCGGCGAGGACCAGCGAGCCCGTGATCTGCACCAGTACGGTCAGCCGGTACGGGGCGTCGCCCGGGTCGTAGGCCGAGCCGAACCAGGTGAAGTTCATCCACGCCCACCAGATGGTGAAGAAGACCAGCGCGTAGTGCAGCACACCGGCCGCGTACTCCCCCGCCATCAGCGCCTCGTGCAGGCTGTGGGACGCCTGCGCGACCGCGATGACGAAGCACAGGTCGAAGAGGAGTTCCAGGGAGGTCGCCGTGCGGTGCCGCTCCTCGGGGTCGCGGCCCCGCATGGTCAAGGCCCGGGGGGCCTTGGGCAGGCGGCCCGGTGGTCCCGTCGTCGTACAGCCGCGCCCGTTCGTCCTCATGCCGTCTCTTCTCGTCGGTCGGGCCCACGGCGTGGGCCGCCCGGCGACGCTATGGCGCCCGGGCGAAGGGGCTCTGCGCATCGGCGCACGGGTTCTTGCCCGAGAGTGAACGGACGGCGGGCGTCGCGCGCGCAGTGCGCTGACGGGCACCCCGGCGTGCGCTGTCGGTCAACGCGGCTCTTCGCGGCGCGCCTAGCGTCACTCGGGTACGCACAGCACAGCCCCGAGGAGGCGGACATGACCGGCGCGAACAGGCACCAGAGCGGGAGCCAGCCGTGGTTTCACCAGAAGGGGGGGTGATCCAGCCGTTCGGCACGGTCAGGAAGCCGCCGATCGGCCTGTCCTACGAGGCGCGGATGTACGCCTGCCAACGGCTGAACCACCTCCTCGCGGACACCCGGATGCTGTACGCGCTCTACAAGAAGCACCACTGGCTGATGCGGGACGCCACCTTCCCCCAGCTGCACCTGCTGCTCGACCGGCACGCGGCGGAGACCACCTCGGTGCCGCACCCGCCGGACGGCGTCGAGGAGGTGCCGGCCATGCTGTCGCGGCTCCTCGAAGCCCACGAGACGATCCTCGTCAGCGCCCGGGACGCGGCGCACCGCCTGGCGGAGCTCGGCGACGACGGCAGCAACGACCTGATCGTCTCGGAGGTGGTCCGCGGCGGCGAGGCGCAGGCCTGGTTCCTCGCCGAGCACCCGGTGGAGACGCCCCTCGTGCGCCTGCTGCCGGACGCGGAGCCGCAGGACGCGGAGCCACAGCCCGCGGAGGCCGCTCCTATTCGTGCGTGAGCAGCCCTGTCCGCAGCTCGGCCAGGGTCCGCGAGAGCAGCCGTGACACGTGCATCTGCGAGATGCCGAGGGCGGCGCCGATCTCGGCCTGGGTCATCTCCTGGCCGAAGCGCATCTCGATGATGCGGCGCTCCCGCTCGCCGAGTTCGGCCAGGAGCGGCGCCAGGGCGTGGACGTGCTCGAAGACTTCGATGGCCGGGTCGGGGGCGCCCATGACGTCCGCGAGCGAGCGGCCGCTGCGGTACGTCTCGCCCTCCTCGGTCGAACCGTGCGGGGCGTCGAGGGAACCGGCCGCGTAGCCGTTGGCGGCCACGATGGCCTCCAGGGCCTGTTCCTCGGTCACCTCCAGGTCGGCCGCGAGCTCCTTGACGGTGGGCTCGCGGCCGAGCACGGAACTCAACTTCTCCTGCGACTGCGACAGTTGCGTACGGAGTTCCTGGAGCCTGCGCGGTACGTGCACGGCCCAGCTCGTGTCGCGGAAGTAGCGCTTGATCTCGCCGAGGATGCAGGGCACCGCGAACGAGACGAACTCGAAGCCGCGGCTCATGTCGAACCGGTCGATCGCCTTGATCAGTCCGACGGTCCCGACCTGCACGATGTCCTCCAGCTGGCCGTTGCCCCGGTGGCGGAACCGGCCCGCCACGTAGTGCACCAGCGAGAGGTTCATCTCGATGAGGGTGTCGCGCGTGTACGTGTGCTCGGGTGAGCCCTCCTCCAGTGCCCCGAGCCGGTCGAAGAAGAGCTTGGACAGCTTCCGCGCGTCCTTCGGCGCGACCTCGGAGGCATCGACCCGCGGCAGCGGCGCACCTCCGTCCGAGACACCCTCGGCCTGACCGATGGCCTGCCCTATGGCCTGGTCCTCATCGATGGTCCGAACAAACATCGTCTGGTTCCCCACAGTCTCGACGTGCACGACTCAGCTCGCGGTGACCGCGAAGACGGTTCCCTCGCGGTCCGCCAGCACGGCCTCCCGCCGAGGCCCGAGCCCTCTCGGCGCTGAGACGACGCCTCCGCCCCACCGCACGGCCGCGGCGGCGGCCGAGTCGACGTCGCCGACCCGGAAGGACGTGTGCCAGCGGTAGCGCCCCTCGGCACCGGGCGCCGGCCCGTCCACGAGCGCGGCGACCGCGTGCCGCCCGTCCCGCACCACGATCCGATCGTCCACGTACTCCACGGAGCAGCTCTCGCAGGGCTCGCCCGCCCAGCCCAGCACGCCGCCGTAGAAGAGGGCCGCGGCGAAGATGTCCCGGGTGTACAGCTCCAGGCGGCCGACCGGGCCCTGTCCCACCGCCCAGTGGTCGTCGGGAGCGTGGTGGCGCAGCCCGAAGACCGCGCCCTCCGGTCCCGCCGCGACGGCGGCCCGCCCCGTCCGGGTGGAGAGCGGCCCGACCGCCACGGTGGCACCGCGCTCGCGGAGGCGGCCCACCGCGGCGTCCACGTCGTCGACGGCGAAGTACGGTATCCAGCCCACGTCGGGCCCGGCGCCGGCGCTCTGGCTGATGGTTCCGACCGGCGCCCCGGCCTTCAGCATCAGGGAACGCGTCCGGCCCGGCGAGCCGATCAGCGGCACACGGCACCAGCCCAGGACCCGGCCGTAGAACTCCTCGGCGGCGCGCAGGTCCCGCACCGCGAGGCTCAGCCGGCACGGCGCGCCGCGACCCTCGCGGGAACTGCCCGGCGGTGCGTTCACGTCCGGCCGCGCGGAGGGCCGCCCGGCAGGCTCGGACAGGCGCGGCTGCGGCCCGCCGGACGGCGCGGGGGTAGGCGATCCGCTGGCGGCCCCGGTTGCCACGGGCCACCGGCCGCCGGGCCGCACGAGGCGGAACTTCCTGTTCTCGTGGGGCGTCCCGCGGCCGGTCCACGCGGGCCGCCAGGCCTGGGCGGGCCGGTCTCCCGCGCGTCGCGCCGGTACCTCCTCCGCGGCCTTGCGCTCGCTCCCGCTGCTCACACCGATGTCCCTTGGCACAGCCTTCTCCTCAGCCGGTTCCTGCGGTCTGCCCGTGTGATTCCGCAGCCGGAAGCCCGCGTACCGGGACCTTTCTCACTCCCGGCAGGGACCAAGGCCACTTCGCGCTCGGACCTCAGGGCCCGCGGCCGGGAACTCGGGCAGGATCCCGGGCCCGCTGTGAGACTGCCTGTGAGGTGGTGATCACAGATGTCGACCCAACCCAGGGTGCCCGGTCCCGGGGAGCAGTTACTCGAACAACTGCTCGCGGCGGCACATGCGGCGACGCCGGTGGAGCTGCCCGCCGTGGTGCAGTAGTTCGCCGACGCCTACGGGCGGGACCGCATCGACGTCTTTCTGGTGGACCTCCAGCAGCGGTATCTGGTGCCGCTGTCCGAGGGGCCGCCGGCCCTCGCGGTGGACACGACCGTGGCCGGTTCGGCCTACCGGGCCCACGAGCTGCGTCTGGAGGAGCTGTCACACGGGCGGATCACCATCTGGCTCCCGCTGATCGACGGCGTCGAGCGGCTCGGCGTCATCGGAGCCACGGCCCCGGGGATCGACGGGGTGCTGCTGCGGCGCTGCCGCACGCTCGCCTCCATCCTGGCCATGGTGATCACCTCGAAGCGCGCCTCCAGCGACACTTTCGCGCGCCTGACGCGGGCCGAGACGATGAGGCTGCCCGCCGAGATGCTCCGGGCGTTCCTGCCGCCGCGCACGATCGGCAACTCCGCCGTCATCTCGACCGCCGTACTCGAACCCGCGTACGACATCGGCGGCGATGCCTTCGACCACTCCCTGACCACCTCCACCCTGCACGTGGCGATCTTCGACGCAATGGGCCACAGCCTCCTGTCCGGCCTGACGACCGCCGTGGCCATGGCCGGCTGCCGCAACGCCCGGCGGGCCAAGGTCGAGCTGCCGGAACTCGTCGACAACGTCCAGTACGCGCTGGCCCAGTGGCTGCCGGAGCAGTTCTGCACGGGCATCCTGGCCCAGCTGGACCTGGCGGGAGGGGTGCTGCGGTGGTGCAACTGCGGTCACCCGGCGCCCCTGCTGATCCGCGACCACCGCGTCCTCGACCGGGCCCTGGAGCGGACCCCGCAGCCGCCCCTCGGGACGCCCGCCATGCTGGCCGACGCCAGGTGGGAGGTGCACGAGGAGGCGCTCCAGCCGGGCGACCGCGTGCTCATGTACACCGACGGCGTGACGGAGCTGCGTACCGGCGGCGGCGCCGAATTCGGCCTGGAGCGTTTCACCGACAGCATCATCCGCGCCACGGCCGCAGGCGAATCGGCTCCGGAGGCGCTGCGCCAGCTCATCCACTCCATCCTCGACCGGCAGGACAACCAGCTGCGGGACGACGCGACGCTGCTGCTGCTCGAATGGCTGCCGCCGGGCTCCCGGTGACCCGTTGCCGCGCCGACGGGGGCCACTCCCCCGCGTGCCGGAACGTATGTTCTGGATCAGGGTGGATACACGGCATGACAACGGCACCCCGCCGCGCGTGAAGGAGTGCGAACACCATGGACGACGACGGCGTCATGGGCGACGAGGTCTACCAGCCCGATGCGGACGAGATCCGTGAGGACGCGGGCATCCTCGACGCCGAGGACACGCTCAGCGACCGCGCGTCGGACCCCTACGACGAGGGCTGGTCGCCTCCTGAGCGCCCCCTCGGGGTCGAGCACACCGGGACGACCGCCGAGGAGCAGCGCGAGGGCGAGAGTCTCGACGAGCGGCTCTCCGAGGAGGTGCCCGACCCCGCGCTCCAGGTCCCCGGCCCGGCCGAGTACGACGACGGCATCGGCGACACGGTGGGCACCGACGGGGAGCCGATCGAGGAGGCGCAGGTGGGAGACGTCCGCGCCGGGCGCCTTTTCGCCCCGGACGAGGGCGCGGGCGAGGATCCGGAGGACGTCGCCCAGCAGGACATGATCGGTGAGGACATGGGCGTCGACGGCGGGGCGGCCTCCGCCGAGGAGGCGGCGGTGCACATCATGTCCGACTTCGGGGAGCCGGACGTCTGACGGTCCCCGCGCGGCGGTCACCGGGAGAGACGTATGTCGGTCCAGTCGAAAAGTGACGACTTGTCATAACTTGTGGCAGATCCCGTTCTTCTGGCTCCCCTCCCCTGGAGATCGCATGAACCCCGCCCTGACCCGTGCCGTCACTCTCGGCGCCGGCCTGCTGCTGATGACCTCCCCCCTCGCCGCGGCGTCCGCGCTCGCCGGCACCTCCGACAGCAAGCCGGGCCCGGCCGGCCAGCCGGCCCCGCGGCCCACGCTCACCGCGAAGACCACGGTGGACTCCGTCAAGGCGTGGCAGCAGTTCCGCGTGATCGGAACCGCCACGCGCCTGCCCGCGGGGACGCGCGTGACGCTCCAGCAGCTCCAGCACAAGCAGTGGGTGGACCTGCCCGTCCAGATGGGCACCACCCGCGCCCATTCGTACAACCTGCGCGTCAAGCTGGGGCTCAAGGGCCTCAACAAGATGCGCATCGCCGGTGGCGGCGTCGTCTCCAACACCGTCCACGTCACCGTCCGCTGACACGCGCCCCTCGGTCGGCAGCCGCCTGCCGTCACTCCGGCCGCAGCCACACCGTGGCGAGCGGCGGCAGGGTGACGCGCAGGCGGGCCGGACGGCCGTGGGCGCCTTCCTGTTCGGGCTTCAGCGGGTCGGCGTTGCGGATGTCCCCGCCGCCGTAGCGGGCCGCGTCGGTGTTGAGCACCTCCTGCCAGGCGTGGGGCTCCTCCGGGACACCCAGTACGTAGTCGCGGCGGACCACCGGGGAGAAGTTGCACACCGCCAGCAGCGGGCTGCCGTCCTCGGCGTGGCGCAGGAAGGCGAGGACGTTGTCCTGGGCCGCGTCCGTCACGATCCACGAGAACCCGGCCGGCGACGTGTCCTGCTCCCACAGGGCGGGGGTGGCCCGGTAGTGGTGGTTGAGGTCCCGCACCAGCAGCTGCACGCCGTGGTGGTCCGGCCGCGCCGGATAAGCCGGGTCCAACAGCCACCAGTCGAGTCCGCTCTCCTGCGACCACTCGCCGCCCTGCGCGAACTCCTGCCCCATGAAGAGGAGTTGCTTGCCGGGGTGGGCCCACATGAAGCCCAGGTAGGCGCGGTGGTTGGCACGCCGCTGCCACCAGTCGCCGGGCATCTTGGAGACCAGCGACTGCTTTCCGTGGACCACTTCGTCGTGCGAGAGGGGCAGGACGTAGTTCTCGCTGTAGGCGTACACCATCGAGAACGTCATCTCGTTGTGGTGGTACTCGCGGTACACCGGGTCGCGGCTGATGTACTCCAGTGAATCGTGCGACCAGCCCATGTTCCACTTCAGGCCGAAGCCGAGGCCGCCGAAGCCGTCCGGTCCTGTGTGGTGGGTGGCCCGCGTGACCCCGTTCCAGGCCGTGGACTCCTCGGCGATGGTGACGACGCCGGGGTTGCGGCGGTAGACCGTCGCGTTCATCTCCTGGAGGAAGGCGACCGCGTCCAGGTTCTCCCGGCCCCCGGACTCGTTCGGGGCCCACTGGCCGTCCTCGCGTGAGTAGTCGAGGTAGAGCATCGACGCCACGGCGTCCACCCGGAGCCCGTCGACGTGGAACTCCTCGCACCAGTAACTCGCGTTGGCGACCAGGAAGTTGCGCACTTCCTTGCGCCCGTAGTCGAAGATGAGGGTGCCCCAGTCGGGGTGTTCGGCGCGCCTGCGGTCCTGTGGCTCGTACAGGTGCTCCCCGTCGAACGCCGCGAGCGCCCAGTCGTCCTTCGGGAAATGGGCGGGCACCCAGTCCAGGATGACGCCGATGCCCGCCTGGTGCAGCGTGTCGACCAGGTACCGGAAGTCGTCCGGCGTGCCCATGCGGGACGTCGGGGCGTAGAAGCCGGTGACCTGGTAGCCCCAGGAGCCGCTGAAGGGGTGCTCGGCCACCGGCATGAACTCGACGTGGGTGAAGCCCGTCTTCGTGACGTACTCCGTGAGCTGCTCGGCGAGTTGACGATACGTCAGGCCCGGTCGCCAGGACGCCAGATGGACCTCGTACACCGAGAGGGGGGTACGGGTCACCGGGCGCTCGGCACGCCGCGTCATCCACGCGTCGTCGCCCCACGTGTACGACGACCGCGTGACCACCGAGGCGGTGTCCGGCGGGACTTCGGCGCGGCGGGCCATCGGGTCCGCGCGCAGGGTGTGCGAGCCGTCGGCGCGCGCGATGTCGAACTTGTAGAGGGTTCCTTCGTCGAGCCCCGGGACGAACAGCTCCCACACGCCGGTCGCGCCGAGCGAGCGCATCGGGTGGGCGGAGCCGTCCCAGCAGGAGAAGTCGCCGCAGACCCGCACGCCCAGCGCGTTGGGCGCCCACACGGTGAACCGGGTCCCGGACACCCCCTGGTGGGTCATGGGGTGAGCGCCCAGGGCCTTCCACAGTTCCTCGTGCCGGCCCTCGCCGATCAGGTGGAGGTCGAGTTCGCCGAGCGCGGGCAGGAAGCGGTAGGGGTCCTCGTACTCGTGCACGGCGTCCGGGCCGTCGTAGGCCACGCGCAGCCGGTACGCGGGGATCGAGTCGAGTGGCAGCACACCGGAGAAGAGGCCCTCGCCCATGTCGGTCAGGGGCACCTCCCGCTCCTCGATGAGGAGGGTCACCGCCCGCGCGTACGGGCGCAGGGTCCGGAAGGCGACGCCGCCGGGCACCGGGTGCGCGCCCAGCAGGGCGTGCGGGTCGTGGTGGGTGCCCGACAGCAGGCGCCGTCGGTCCTCCGCGTCGAGCGGGGCCTCGGGGACGCGGCCGGTGCCGGTCGCGTGCACGGGAGCGGGAGTTGCGGTGATGTCCACTGTTTCAGCTCTCCTCTGCGAGGCGGGCGATCGCCGCCATGGGGACGGCCAGCCAGTCGGGGCGGTGCCGGGCCTCGTACAGCGCCTCGTACACCGCTCGGTCCGTCTCGTAGGCCCGTAGGAGCTCGGGTTCCGCGCGCGGGTCCCACGTCGACTCGGCCGCGTACCCGGCGCAGTAGGCCTCCCGGCACCGCCGCACCCACTCGGAGCGCCACGGGGGGCGGGAGTGGGCCGCGTAGTCGAAGGAACGGAGCATCCCCGCGATGTCGCGTATGGGGGCCTGTACGCGCCGGCGCTCGTCGAGGGGCCGGGCCGGTTCACCCTCGAAGTCGATGATGAACCAGCGGTCACCGGCCCTGAGCACCTGTCCGAGGTGCAGGTCACCGTGGATGCGCTGGGCCTGGCGGCCCTGGCCGCGGGCCGCGACGGCGGCGTACGCGGCCTTCAGACGCGACACGTAGGGAACGAGCTCCGGCATCTGGCGGGCGGCGGTCTCCAGGCGCCCGGTCATGGCGGCGGCGAGCCGGCTGCAGCCGTAGGGGTCCGGTGGCCCCGACCCGAGGGCCTGGGCGAGGGCGAGGTGCACCTCGGCGGTGGCGCGCCCCAGTTCATAGGACTCGGCGGCGAACTCCTCGCCCCGGCTGAGGGATTGCAGAGCCAGGGTCCAGCCGTCCGTCGCCTCGGGCAGGAAGGGCTGGAGCACGCCGAGCGTCGCCTTGTGCGGCTCGGTGGTCCAGAACCAGGCCACGGGAGCGGGTACGCGGGCGCAGTCGCCGCGGGCCAGGGCCCACGGCACCTCCAGGTCCGGGTTGATGCCGTACTGGACGCGCCGGAACAGCTTGAGGATGAAGGAATCGCCGTACACCAGCGAGGTGTTGGACTGCTCCCCGTCGAGCAGCCGGGGCGGCAGCCCCTCGGGCACCATGGTCCGCGCGTCCCGTTCGAAGCGCAGGGGGCCCATCTCGCCCGGCCTGCGCAGGCGTTCGAGGAGCAGCCCCGCCGACCAGGGGTCAAGGAGGGCGTCGTACACGGTGAGGCCCGCGAGCGGCCCCGCGTCGGGGCGCCCGATGACGGCGTGGTGGAGCCGGGACGGCAGGTGTTCGCGCACGCCGAGGATCAGTTGGTAGCAGTCCTCGGGCGGTCCCACGGGGCCCGAGCGGACCAGCAGATGCAGACAGCCCGGGTGCAGCTCGGTCATGGAGAGCACGGCCAGATCGATGACGGGCCGGCCCTTTCCCGCGAACCAGCGCTGCCGCGGCAGCCAGTCACGAAGCAGCCCCGCCAATGAGGTCAGCAGCCGAGGAGGACTGAGGCTGCCGGGCGACTGTGATGCGGTCTTCAGCATGCGACACGTCCCTTCAAAGGCGCACCGCGGGTGCGGCCGGACGTCGTGGCTGTTCGGTCAGGCGGAACCAGTAGAAGCCGTGGCCCGCGAGCGTGAGGAGGTAGGGCAGTTCGCCGATGGCCGGGAAGCGCACCCCGCCGATCAGCTCCACCGGGTGCCGTCCGTCGTAGGCCCGCAGATTCAGCTCGGTGGGCTGCGCGAAGCGGGAGAAGTTGTGCACGCACAGCGCCAGATCGTCCCCGTACTCGCGGAGGAAGGCGAGGACGGCGGGGTTGGAGGAGGGGAGTTCGGTGTAGGTGCCGAGGCCGAAGGCGGGGTTCTGTTTGCGGATCTCGATCATCCTGCGGGTCCAGTGCAGGAGGGAGGAGGGCGAGGACATGGAGGCTTCGACGTTGGTGACCTGGTAGCCGTAGACCGGGTCCATGATCGTGGGGAGGTAGAGGCGGCCGGGGTCGCAGGAGGAGAAGCCCGCGTTGCGGTCGGGGGTCCACTGCATGGGGGTGCGCACGGCGTCGCGGTCGCCGAGCCAGATGTTGTCGCCCATGCCGATCTCGTCGCCGTAGTAGAGGATCGGGGAGCCGGGCAGCGACAGCAGGAGCGCGGTGAAGAGTTCGATCTGGTTGCGGTCGTTGTCCAGCAGGGGGGCGAGCCGGCGGCGGATGCCGATGTTGGCGCGCATGCGCGGGTCCTTGGCGTATTCCGCGTACATGTAGTCGCGCTCTTCGTCGGTGACCATCTCCAGGGTCAGCTCGTCGTGGTTGCGCAGGAAGATGCCCCATTGGCAGCCCGAGGGGATGGCGGGGGTCTTGGCGAGGATTTCGGAGACGGGGTAGCGCGATTCGCGGCGTACGGCCATGAAGATGCGGGGCATGACGGGGAAGTGGAACGCCATGTGGCATTCGTCGCCGCCCTTGGCGTAGTCCCCGAAATAGTCGACGACGTCCTCGGGCCACTGGTTGGCCTCGGCGAGCAGGACGGTGTCGGGATAGTGCGCGTCGATCTCCGTGCGGACCCGCTTGAGGAATTGGTGGGTGGCCCGCAGGTTCTCGCAGTTGGTGCCTTCCTCTTGGTAGAGGTAGGGCACGGCGTCCAGGCGGAATCCGTCGATGCCCAGGTCGAGCCAGAAGCGGAGGGCGGAGATGATCTCTTCCTGGACGGCGGGGTTCTCGTAGTTGAGGTCGGGCTGGTGGGAGAAGAAGCGGTGCCAGTAGTACTGCTTGCGTACCGGGTCGAAGGTCCAGTTGGAGGCTTCGGTGTCGACGAAGATGATGCGGGCGTCGCCGTACTGCTTGTCGTCGTCGGCCCAGACGTAGTAGTCGCCGTAGGGGCCTTCGGGGTCGGTGCGGGAGGCCTGGAACCACGGGTGCTGGTCGCTGGTGTGGTTCATGACGAAGTCGATGATGACGCGCATGCCGCGCTGGTGGGCGGAGTCGACGAATTCCACGAAGTCGGCGAGGTCACCGAATTCGGGCAGGACGGCGGTGTAGTCCGAGACGTCGTAGCCGCCGTCGCGCAGCGGGGATTTGAAGAAGGGGGGCAGCCACAGGCAGTCCACGCCGAGCCATTGGAGGTAGTCGAGTTTGGCGGTGATGCCTTTGAGGTCGCCGATGCCGTCGCCGTTGCTGTCCTGGAAGGAACGGACGAGTACTTCGTAGAACACGGCGCGTTTGAACCAGTCGGGGTGCCGGTCCTTGGCGGGCGTGTCCTCGAAGGTGTCCTGGACGGGCTCGTTGACGATCATGATGTGGGTGACCCTCCGTTCTCCCCCGGCTCAGGCCGGACCAGCACGTGCGCGCCGCCCGGACGGAGACGCACGTAGTTGGCGCTGCCCCAGTGGTAGGTCTCGCCGCCCAGTTCGTCGCGCACCGGTACGCTCTCGTGCCAGTCGAGGCCGAGCCGCGGCATGTCCAGGGAGACGGTGCCCTCCTGGGTGTGGTGGGGGTCGAGGTTGGCGACCACCAGGACCAGGTCGTCGCCGTCGCGCTTGCTGTAGACGATGAGCGCGTCGTTGTCGGCCCGGTGGAAGTGGAGATTCCGCAGCAGGTGCAGGGCGCGGTGGCGGCGTCGTACCGCGTTGAGCGTGGTGATGAGGGGCGCGATGGTGCGCCCCTCCCGCTCGGCCGCCTGCCAGTCGCGCGGGCGCAGTTCGTACTTCTCCGAGTTCAGGTACTCCTCGCTGCCGGGCCGCACGGCGGTGTTCTCGCACAGCTCGAAGCCGCTGTAGAGACCCCAGGTCGGGGAGAGCGTCGCGGCGAGGACCGCGCGCACCTCGAAGGCCGGACGCCCGCCCTCCTGGAGGTATCCGGGGAGGATGTCAGGGGTGTTCACGAAGAGGTTCGGTCGCAGGTACGCGGCCGTCCCGACGGAGAGGTCCGTCAGGCACTCGGTGATCTCCTGCTTGGTGTTGCGCCAGGTGAAGTACGTGTACGACTGCTGGAAACCGACGCGGGCCAGCGCCCGCATGACCTCGGGGCGGGTGAAGGCCTCGGCGAGGAAGATGACGTCCGGGTCGGTTCCGTTGATCCGCGCGATCACCTCCTCCCAGAACACCACCGGCTTGGTGTGCGGATTGTCGACACGGAAGATCCGCACGCCGTGCCCCATCCAGAACCGCAGCAGCCGCTCCGTCTCCGCCACAAGGCCCGGCAGGTCCGTGTCGAAGGCGATCGGATAGATGTCCTGGTACTTCTTCGGCGGATTCTCCGCGTACGCGATGGAACCGTCCGCCCGCTGCCGGAACCACTCCGGATGCTTGTCCACCCACGGATGGTCCGGCGAGCACTGCAACGCGAAGTCCAGCGCCACCTCCATGCCCAGCCCCTGGGCACGCCGCACGAAGGCGTCGAAGTCGTCCAGCGTCCCGAGGTCCGGGTGGACGGCGTCGTGCCCGCCCTCCGGCGAACCGATCGCCCACGGCACGCCCACGTCGTGCGGGCCGGGGGAGAGGGAGTTGTTCGGGCCCTTGCGGTGGGTGGTGCCGATCGGGTGGACCGGCGGCAGATACACCACGTCGAAACCCATGTCCGCCACGGCCGGCAACCGCTCGGCGGCCGTGCGGAACGTCCCCGGGACCGGCGGCTCGCCCGCACGGACCACCGCGCCCTCCGAGCGCGGGAAGAACTCGTACCACGACCCGAACAGCGCCCGCTTCCGCTCCACGAGCAGGGGCAGGGCGTCCGAACGGGTGACGCGTTCCCGTAGGGGATGCCGCGCGAGGACGGCGCCCGTCTCCGGTGTGAGGGCCGCCGTCAGGCGGTCGGCCGACGGGCGCACTTCGTCCCGCAGCGCCTCGGCGGCGGCTCGCAGCGTCCGGCGGTCCGTGCCGTCCGGCACTCCGTCCGCGGCACGCTCGAACAGCAACGCCCCTTCTTCGAGGGTCACTTCGGTGTCGATACCGGCCGGGATCTTGACCTCGGCGGTCCTGCGCCACCCGGTCACCGGATCAGCCCATGCCTCCACGGCGTACGTCCAGCGGCCCTCCGCGTCCGGGGTGACGCCCGCGCCCCAGCGGTCGCTGCCGGGGGACAGTTCGCGCATGGGGGTCCAGGGGCCGCTTCGTCCGTCGGGGCCGAGCAGCACGACGTTGGCACCGACCGCTTCCTGCCCCTCGCCGAAGAGCGTGGCCGTGACCTGGAAGGTCTCCCCCGGCACCGCCTTCACCGGGCGCCGGCCGCAGTCGAGCACCGGGCGGACGTCGAGGATCGGCACCGTGAGGACTGGCGCGGGACGGGAGACCGGCTCCCGCACCACTGATGAACGCACCTCCCCTGAGCGCACCTCCCCTGAGCGCGCCTCCGATGAACGCACCTCCGACGGACGCAGCGCCGAAGAGCGCGCCGACGCGGCCGGGCTCGAGTGCGGGCCTGTGGTCATCGCTCTCTCCTCTGCCACGCTCGGACGTACGGGTCGAAGACGACTTCCGTGCACCACCGTCGACTTCACGCCGGGCGCCTTCTGCTGCCGTCGCGCCGGCCGCAGGCCGAGGTAGTGCTCGGCCGCGTCGGCGGCGGTCCGTGCGGTGAGCTCACCCATCAGCACGCACAGGGTGTACGCGGTGTTCTCGAAGTGCGTCCGCACGGCGCGGTCCGCCGGGTCCGCGAGCAACAGCCGCTCCCATGCCCGGTATTGGTCAAGATGCCGCGCGACCTCAGCTTTCGTAGGCAGCAGCATCACGCTGGTCACCTTCTCGTTCTCCGGACGCGCGCACGGCGCACCTGGCTGGTGCCGGGCCGTGGCGCACGTAGAGGAATGGGCGCGTTTCGCCGGTCAAGCTTCCCGACCCATGGTGCACGTGTGACCACGCAGCGTCCTGTTGGATCTTCAACGACCAGGTCTGACCTGCTCCTGTTGCGCGAATGGAGCAGCGCTCTCACCCTGGGACTACTCAGAAGCGATCACTGCTCACGCTTCGTGCTCGGGGCTCGGCTCACAGAGCCGATGAAGACCGGGGCTTCGCTGAGAGGAGCCAAGCGCGATGAAGACTGCAATCCCCTGTTACTACCACCTCGAGGTGGAGATCAGCCCGGAGAGGATCGATCAGGTCAGGCGCATTCTGGCCGCACATCTCCGGCACTGGGGTCTGGGGATTCTCGTCGAACCCGTGTGCCACTGCGCCGGTGTACTGCTCGGCGCGATCGAGGAACACGGAACGGACAAGAACGCCGTGGTCGAGATGTGGTGGAACGGACAGCACCTCATCACCGCCGTGTCGGACAACGAGCCCGACCTCCCTCGCCCGCACTACGGGCCGCAGGGCTGCCTGGCGCAGATCGCGGCGCTCAGCGACGGCTGGGGCAACTACCCGGGGACCAACGGCAAGATCATCTGGTTCTCGCACCGCGCCCGCTGCCCGGAGCGCGCCCCGCTCGCCCCGACGCCGCCCGCGCCCACGCTGCGTACGGCGCGCCAACTGCCGCGCGAGGTACCCGTCTCCGCGCTCGCGGCCCCGGCCGAGGAGGAGCCGGTGACCATCGGCTCCGCTCCGGGCGCCGCCCAGCGGTCCGGCGGATCTTGGCCGAAGATGGTGGAGCGATCCACAGCGTCGGCTCCCGGGTCACGTACGCCGTCCGCGATGTGAGCACCCCGCTCACGCGGCAGCGCGCCACAGGCCGCGGCGACCCCGCCGGGAAGCCGCGGCCCGTCGGCGTCTTCGGACGTGCCCCGGGCGCTGAGGACTGACCCGACCACGCTCATCCGACGGAGGCAGCGCGTGCGCACCTGGACCGGACGGCCTTTCCCCCTGGGGGCCACCTACGACGGCGAAGGCACCAACTTCGCCCTGTTCAGCGAGATCGCCGACCGTGTCGACCTCGTACTCATCCACGAGGACGGCACCCACCGCGACGTCACCCTCTCGGAGGTCGACGGCTTCGTCTGGCACTGCTACCTGCCCGGAGTCGGGCCGGGCCAGCGCTACGGCTACCGGGTGCACGGCCCCTGGAACCCCGCGGCCGGTCACCGGTGCAACCCGGCGAAGCTGCTCCTGGACCCCTACGCAAGGGCGTTCGAGGGCCAGGTGGACAACCACGCGTCTCTCTACGAACGCGCGGCGGACGGACCCGATCCGGCCGACAGCGCGGGCCACACCATGCTCTCGGTGGTGACCGACCCGTCCTTCCCCTGGGAGGGCGATCAGCCGCTCAGGCGGCCGTACGCCGACACCGTGATCTACGAGACGCACGTGCGCGGCCTGACCCTCACCCATCCGGGGGTCCCCGACGAGCTGCGCGGTACGTACGCGGGCCTCGCCACGGAGGCGGTCATCGACCACCTGCTCGCGCTGGGGGTGACCGCCGTCGAGCTGATGCCGGTGCACCAGTACGTGCAGGACGGCTTCCTGCGCGACCGCGGTCTGTCCAACTACTGGGGCTACACCTCCATCGGCTTCTTCGCCCCGCACAACGCCTACGCGGCGCGCGGCTCCCGCGGCGAGCAGGTCACCGAGTTCAAGTCGATGGTCAAGAAGCTGCACGCGGCCGGGCTCGAAGTGATCCTCGACGTGGTCTACAACCACACGGCGGAAGGCAACGAGAACGGCCCGACCCTCGCCTTCCGCGGCATCGACAACGCCTCGTACTACCGTTTGGCGCAGGACGACCCGGCGCACTACTTCGACACCACCGGCACCGGCAACAGTCTGCTGATGCGCCACCCCAACGTCCTGCAGCTCGTCATGGACTCGCTGCGGTACTGGGTCACGGAGATGCACGTCGACGGCTTCCGCTTCGACCTGGCGGCCACGCTCGCGCGCCAGTTCTACGAGGTGGACCGGCTGTCCGCCTTCTTCGACCTGGTCCAGCAGGACCCGGTGGTCGGCCGCGTCAAGCTCATCGCCGAGCCGTGGGACGTCGGGGAGGGCGGCTACCAGGTCGGCAACTTCCCGCCCCTGTGGTCGGAGTGGAACGGCAAGTACCGCGACTCGGTACGGGATTTCTGGCGCGGCGAGGA
Organism: Streptomyces sp. 135; assembly: GCF_020026305.1. NCBI lineage: Bacteria > Bacillati > Actinomycetota > Actinomycetes > Kitasatosporales > Streptomycetaceae > Streptomyces > Streptomyces sp. 135. The sequence continues at coordinate 918,768 of NZ_CP075691.1, forward strand.
GCACTCCCTCGCCGAGTTCGCCTCCCGGCTGACCGGCTCCTCCGACCTGTACCAGCACGACCGCCGCCGCCCGCGCGCCAGCATCAACTTCGTGACCGCGCACGACGGCTTCACGCTGCGCGACCTGGTCTCGTACAACGACAAGCACAACGAGGACAACGGCGAGGACAACCGGGACGGCGAGAGCACGAACCGTTCGTGGAACTGCGGCGTCGAGGGGCCCACCACCGACGAGGGCGTCCTGGAGCTCCGCGCGCGCCAGCAGCGCAACTTCCTCGCCACGCTCATGCTCTCGCAAGGCATCCCGATGCTCGCGCACGGCGACGAGCTGGGCCGCACGCAGCGGGGCAACAACAACGCCTACTGCCAGGACAACGAAATCTCCTGGATCGACTGGGACCTCGACGACGAACAGCGTGACCTGGTCGAATTCACCCGGCGGGCCATCGCGCTGCGTGCCGCGCACCCGGTGCTGCGTCGGCGCCGCTTCTTCCGCGGTGAGACCGCGACGCACGACGGCCAGCCGCTGCCGGACCTGGTGTGGCTGCGGCCCGACGCGCGCGAGATGACGGAGGCCGACTGGCAGCGGGGCGACGCCCACGCGGTCTGCGCCTTCCTCAACGGCGACGCGATCGCGGAGCCGGACTCGCGCGGCAGGCCCGTGATGGACGACTCCTTCCTGCTCCTGCTGAACAGCTACCGGGAGCCGGTCGTCTTCCGGCTGCCGGGCGCCACGTACGGGGAGCGCTGGTCGTCGCGGATCGACACCACCGACGCGCTGGGTCTCTCGGACGAGACGGAGCACAAGGCGGGCGCCGAGGTCACCGTCGAGGCGCACAGTCTGCTGCTGCTCTCGCGGCCCTCCCTCGCCCGGCGTCGTATCACCGGATCGGCGGACCGGGCGGCCAAGAGGCGGTGAGCCCGCGTCGAGTGGCGCGGCGCCCGCCCCTTTGCCCACACTGAAGGGCGGCAGGGCGCCGAGCCTCCCGCTGAGCCCGAAAGCACAGGTGCCAGGCCGGTTCTTCAGGGCGCCTCGATTTCCAGGACGGGTTGCACATGCACCACGACAACAGGATCCCTCCGGCTCCGGACGTCTCTCGGGCCTCGGGCGGGAACGCCCGGGGTGCCAGGACCGGGTCGGTGCTGAGCGAGGCGGCGGTCGGGGCACCCTGCTGGGTCAGCCTGACGGCACGAGACCTCACCACCGCACAAAGGTTCTATGGGGCCGTGATGGGCTGGCGGTTCCGGCCGGCCAAACTCGGCGAGCAGTTCTCCGTCGCGACGGCCCACGGCGATCCCGTCGCCGGGGTCGGCGCCATCGCGTCCTCCCTCCAGATCGCCGTGGCCTGGACGCCGTACTTCGCGGTGCTGAGCGCGGACGAGACGGTGAGCCGCGTCCGGGAGCGCGGCGGGACGACCGCGGTGGGACCGATCCCCTTCCCCAACGGGCGCGCGGCCCTGCTGTCGGACCGCGACGGCGCGGTCTTCGGCATCTGGGAGGGCGAGATCCTCACCAGCTGGCGCAGCGGGGTCCACTCGGCGCCCGCCTGGCTGCGGCTGCGCACCCGCGACGCCTTCGACGCCGCGATCTTCTACGGCGAGGTCCTGGACTGGGCGTGCGGGCGTCCCGAGTGCTGCGAGGTGCTCTACCAGCAGGACGAGGTGGTGGTCTACAGCGGAGGCCGGCCGGCGGCCCGGCTCAGTTCGGGCGCCGTCGAGGCGGACCCCGACCCGGCCGTACGCCCGCACTGGCAGGTCCACTTCACCGTCCCGGACGTCGAGGCGTGTGTGCGTGCCACGGCCGAGTCCGGCGGGCACGTGGTCGACCAGGACCTGCACGCGCGCCCGCCGTGGGCGACGCTGCGGGACCCGGACGGCGCGCAGTTCAGGGTCGTCGAGGGAGAGACCGGAACACCCGCGCAGCCGCGGGCCTGATCGGGCACACCGGCGCAGCACGCTGGGCGGCCCACGCGGCGTTGGCGCGCCGCGCACCCCGCCACCCGGATGCGCCGAGGCGGAGGCGAGGTTAGAGGCCGGGCACCCGCGCAGCCGCGCGCCTGAAGGCGCACACCGGCACAGCACGCAGGGCCGCGCGCGCGGCGTCGGCACCCGGCGCCCCGTGCACCCTGCCGCCCGGATGCGCCGAGGCGAACGCGGGACAGAGACCAGGCACCGGCGCAGCCGCGGGCCTGATCACGCACACCGGCGCACCCATGGTCCCGGCCGCACGGCTCAGGTGTTCCCCGACTCCTGGCCCCTCCGGTCGCGACGGCCCAGCGCCCGCTGCGCCGTGAAGAGGAGACCCCCTCCGAAGCGGGCACGCAGGGCCGCGCGCGCGGCGTTGGCGCCCGGCGCCCCGTGCACCCCGCCGCCCGGATGCGCCGAGGCGGAGGCGAGGTAGAGGCCGGGCACCGGGGTCTCGGGGCGGCCGGTGCCGGGGACGGGACGGAAGACGAGCTGCTGGTGGATGCTGGTGGTGCCGGAGTTGATCGCGCCGTTGCGCAGATTCGCGTTCATGCCTTCGAGGGTGGCGGGTGTCAGGACGCGCCGGGCCAGGATCTGTTCGCGGAAGCCGGGGGCGAGCCGTTCGATCTGCGCCTCCACCCGGTCGGCCATCGCCTCGCCCTCCCGTTCGTCCCACGTGCCCGTCAGGCCGTCCTCCCCGGCATCGCCCTTGATGCGCTGCGGGACGTGGGTGTACGCCCACGCCGACTCGGTCCCGGCCGGCGAGCGCGCGGCGTCCGCCGTGGTCATCTGCCCGACGAGGGCGAACGGCCTGTCCGGCACCAGGCCCCGCGCGATCTGGGCGGCGAACCGCGTCAGTTCGTCCACCCCCTCGGCCACATGGACCGTACCCGCCCCATGCGCGCCCTCGGCCGACCAGGGGATCGGCCGGGCCAGCGCCCAGTCGACCTTGAACGTGGCGAAGTCCCACTGGAAGCGGCGCAGGTCGTCCAGGAGACGGGAGGGCAGATGCGCCGCGTCGACGAGGCGTCCGTACAGGTCGGGGGCGGCGACATCGGCCAGCACCGCCTTGCGCGCCACGACCCCCTCCCCCGACGCGGTGCGCACACCGACGGCCCGGCCGCCGCGCACCACCACCTCGGTGACGCGCTCGCCGCAGCGGACACTCACTCCCCGCCGGTTCAGCCGCCGCACCAGGGCGTCCGTCAGCGCGCCCGAGCCGCCCGCCGGCGCGGGGAAGCCATGCGTCTGTCCGAGCATGGACATCAGCCAGCCGAAGCCGCCGCTGCCCGCCGCCTCGGGCGCCAGATCCGCGTGCAGGGCGTTGCCCGCCAGCAGGAGTCGTCCGCCCTCACCCCCGAACTCCTCCTCGCCCAGTCGGCGTACCGGCAGCACGAGCGAGCGGGCCACGCGCAGGCCACCGCCCGCCCTGACCCGCGCGGCGAGGCCGATCCCGGAGCGGATCGGCGGGAACGGCGTGAACAGGGCCCCCATCAGCGGCTCCCGCAGGTTCTCCCACATGCCGTACAGGCGTTCCCAGCTCGCTCCGTCGCCGTCGGCGAACGCGTCCAGCGACGCGCAGGTCCGGGCGCGGTCACGGCTCAGCACCGCGCAGCGCCCGTCCGAGAGGGGGTGCGCCAGTACGTGCTCGGCGTGGGCCCACCGCAGGCCCTCGCGTTCCAGCTCCAGGGCCGCGAGGACCGGCGAGGCGGCGGCCAGCGGGTAGAAGGCGCTGAACACGTCGCTGACGTAGTCCGGGTGCACGCCGCGGTCGCTGCGCACGGCGCCGCCCGGCTCGTCCTGGGCCTCCAGGACGACGACGCTCCAGCCCGCGTCGGCCAGGAGGTTCGCCGCCACCAGTCCGTTGGGTCCCGCGCCGATCACCACTGCGTCCGGCATGTCCACTCCCCTTCGCTCTCGATCCGCCGGGCGTTCGGTCCGCCGGTCCGGTCCGGCAGGCGGGCTAGGCCTCGGCGGTCCGCCGGGTGCCCCCGTGCTCGCGGGGGTGGCCGCCCTGTTCGACCAGCTTCGCCAGGCGGCTCAGCATGCTGCGGTGCCGGACCTGGATGAGGGCGTCGACCGCGGCGTTGTGCAGCAAGCCGCCGGGTCCCTGGAGCGGGTGCTCGTCGACGATCACCAGGGTGTGCTTGCCCCAGGGCCGCACCTCGATGGCGATGCGGGCCGTGCCGAGCGCCCCGCTGTACGCCTCCAGTTCGAGGCGGTCCGGCTTGTCCAGATGGCGTACCACGGTGTGTCCGCCGACCTGCCAGGGGCCGAGCCGGACGGTGTACTCGATGCGTGAGCCGACCGCCGGCCACGTGGTGTCGAGCGGTCGGGAGTCGTGCGTACCGACCACCCAGTCGGCGTACCGGCGACCGTCCTCCAGTACCTCCCACACCTTGGAGGGCGGACTCTTGACCAACTGGTGGCGTGTGGCCACGTCATGCCTCCTCGTCCTGGACCGGCCCGTCCGGGCCGGTGCGTGCGCGGTCTCCCCGCGCTTCTCGTTCTGTTGTCCATCTCTTGTCCATCAGCCCACCGCAATCTCGTGCGGCACGCCACACGAGGCCGCACGCACCCGTCCCGTCACCTGCCCGCGGTGCTCGTGCTGTCCGTGCTGTCCGTACTGGCCGTGCCGTCCGTGCCGTCGGCCTCCGGGTTCCCCCCGATGGCCGTCAGGTCACTCAGAAGGCGCTGGGTATCCGCGGTCAGCCCGCCCAGGGCGGGTGTGACCTGGTAGCGGCTGTCCGTGAGCAGCTCCGCCAGCCGGCCGTGCGCCGCCTCCGCCGCCCTCATGGCGCGCCTGCGGTCGCGCACCGTCTCCGGCGGGCTCTCGGTCCCGGCGGCCCGGGTGTCGCTGTCGTCCAGCTCGCACACGTCGCCCGCCGCGCGCAGCAGTTCGGCCAGGATGCCCGGCGCCTCCGCCGGCAGGTCGGCGAGGGACGGCCGGTCCTCACGCGTCTCGACGACGGTGCGCACGGTGGTCCTGATGTGCTCCGTGATCCTGTCCCAGGTGAAGTCCCAGTCGGGCGGCGGCGGATGGGGCACGGCACGGCGCAGTTTGCGGCCGGGGTTGAAGCGGTAGCTCTCGTCGGTCCAGCGGCGCGCGGTGCGCAGATCCGTCATGAGGTCGGTGAGCCGCTGCGCCCGGTCGTACCAGCCCTGGGCCTTCTTCGGGTCGTACGACTCCTTCTCGATGCCGTCCGCGACGGTGTGCAGGAGGTCGGCGCTCTCCTGGGGCAGCCGCCTGCGCAGGTGCCATACGTCGCGGCCGTGCACCGGCGGCAGGACCAGCGCGTTCACCGCGATGCCGATGACGGCGCCGAGCAGGGTCTCGAAGAGGCGGTGCAGGATGTCGAGGCCCGAGTAGGTCCCGTAGGCGAGGACGAAGAGCGCCGCCGTCGGGGCGTAGACGCCTTGCGTGCCGAAGCGGGCGTACGTGCTCAGGAGCACGGTGATGGGCAGGACGATCGCCATCGCGGCCAGCGAGTTGTTCCCCGTGAGGACCGCCGCGCCGGCGGCCAGCAGGGTGCCCACCATGACCACCGCGAGTTGCTGCATCGCGGAGCGCACCGAGCGGTAGACGGTGCTCTGCACGAGGAAGAGCGCCGTCCACGGCGCGAGGAGGGCCATCGGCGCGCTCCACCACCAGCCGGCCAGCGCCCAGGCGAGTACGCCCGCGCCGGCCGCCTTGAGCGACTGGACCGTCGTGTCGCGTTCCGGACCCGAGGTCGTGACGGCCCTGCGTGCGGAGCGCCACAGGGCCGAGACGTCCTGGATCAGCGCGTTTCTCCACCGGATGGTGGTCGCCTCCTCACGTTGTCCTTCCGTCGTCGGTCGGTCGTCGCGGCGGCAGGGCGAGCGGCTGCCGTCCGGCGGGGCGGGAGTGTCACGGCAGCGGGGTACCGCCCGTGGCGTTCATGATCTCGGCGGTGATGAAGCTCGCGTGGTCGGAGGCGAGGAAGACGTACGCGGGCGCCATCTCGGCGGGCTGCGCGGGCCGTCCCAGCGGCGCCTGCTTGCCGAACTCCTTGGTGTCGGGCAGCGTCGCGGGGATCAGCGGGGTCCATACCGGGCCCGGGGCCACGGCGTTGACGCGGATGCCGTCCTCGACCAGCATCTGCGCGAGCCCCTGGGTGAAGGTGACGATTGCGCCCTTGGTCATGGCGTAGTCCAGCAGGTGCGGGCTCGGCTTGTAGGCCTGCACGGACGTGGTGTTGATGATGGACCCGCCCGCCGGGATGTGCGGCACGGCCATCTTGCAGAGCCAGAACATGCCGTACAGGTTCGTCTTGACCACCTGGTCGAACTGTTCCGTGGAGATGTCACCGATGCCTTCCGGCTGCGACATCTGGTAGGCGGCGTTGTTGACGAGGATGTCGATCCGGCCGAACTCCGCCACCGCGCGGTCCACGAGCCTGAGGCACTGCTCCTCCTCGCGGATGTCGCACGGCACGGCGATCGCCCGCTGCCCGGCCTCCTCGACGAGGCGCGCCGTCTCCCGGGCGTCGCCCGCCTCGGAGGGCAGATGGGTGAAGAGGACGTCCGCGCCCTCGCGTGCGAAGGCGAGTGCGACCGCCCTGCCGATCCCGGAGTCGCCGCCGGTCAGCAGCGCCTTGCGGTCCTTCAGCAGGCCGCTGCCTCGGTACGACTCCTCGCCGTGGTCCGGCGGCGGGTCCATGGGGCCCGTCCAGCCCGGCGGTTGCTGGTCCTGCTGCGGGAAGTCGGGCTGGGGGTGGCGCGTGGTCGGGTCCTGTCCGCCCTGTGCGCCGGGGGTGTCACTCATCGGCTGTGCCTCCTGCTCGTCCCTTACTACCCTCCGCCGCGGGCGCGGCTCCCACCACTTGAGCCGTGGTGGAGCCGCGCGCCGGCCGGTCCGTGCGGCCGCCCGTCGGGGAGGGACCGTCGGGTGCCCCGGGGGCGCGGCGGTGAAACGGACGTGGTCGTTCAGGCCGGGGACGGTGGGGCGGGAGGGACGGCTCAGTGGCCGCCGGTGAGCTCGCCGCTGAGCTTCTCGTGGATCTGGGCGCTGGACTGGTTCAGGCCGACGATCTCGACCGTCTTGCCGCGCTGGGCGTACTTGGTCTCGATCGCGTCGAGGGCGGCGACGGAGGAGGCGTCCCAGATGTGGGCGGCGGTCAGGTCGATGACGACCTTCTCGGCGCCGGTGGCGTAGTCGAACTGGGTGACGAGGTCGTTGGAGGAGGCGAAGAAGAGTTCGCCGGTGACCACGTAGACGACCTTGGTGCCGTCGGGGGCCTCGACCGCGGTGACGGTGGCCAGGTGGGCCACCCGCTTGGAGAAGATGACCATGGCGGTGACCGATCCGACGACGACGCCGATGGCGAGGTTGCCGGTGGCGACGACGCAGGCCACGGTGACGACCATGACGGTGATCTCCCCGGCGGGCATCCGCTTCAGCGTCTTCGGGGCGATGGAGTGCCAGTCGAAGGTCGCGAACGACACCATCACCATCACGGCGACCAGGGCCGCCATGGGGATGTCGGAGACGACCGGCCCGAAGACGATGCAGAGCACCATCAGGAACGACCCGGCGAGGAAGGTGGACAGGCGCGTCCGGGCGCCGGACACCTTCACGTTGATCATCGTCTGGCCGATCATGGCGCAGCCGCCCATGCCGCCGAAGAAGCCGGTGACGATGTTGGCGATGCCCTGGCCGATCGACTCGCGCGTCTTGGACGAGTGCGTGTCGGTGATGTCGTCGACCAGCTTCGCGGTCATCAGTGACTCCATCAGGCCGACCAGCGCCATCGCGAGGGCGTAGGGGGCGATGGTGGTGAGGGTGTCGAACGTGAACGGCACGTCGGGCAGGCCCGGGACGGGCAGGGCGGACGGCAGGTCGCCCTTGTCGCCCACGGTCGGCACCGCGATCCCCGCGGCGACGGTGATGGCGGTGAGGACGACGATGGACACGAGCGGGGCCGGGACCGCCTTGGTGACCTTCGGGGAGAACACCATGAGCGCGAGGCCGCCGATGAGCAGCGGGTAGACGGCCCACGGCACGTCGTGCATCTCGGGGACCTGCGCGACGAAGATGAGGATCGCCAGGGCGTTGACGAAGCCGACCATCACGCTGCGCGGCACGAACCGCATCAGCTTGGCGACGCCGAGCGCGCCGAGCGCGATCTGGATGACGCCGGCCAGGATGACGGCGGCGACGAGGTGGCCGAGGCCGTGCTCGCGGTTGAGCGGGGCGATGACCAGGGCGACCGCGCCGGTGGCTGCGGAGATCATGGCGCGGCGTCCGCCGACGACCGAGATGGTCACGGCCATGGTGAACGACGCGAACAGGCCGATCGCCGGGTCGACCCCGGCGATGATCGAGAACGAGATCGCCTCGGGGATCAGCGCGAGGGCGACGACGAGTCCGGCCAGGATCTCGGTGCGCCACACCTTCGGGTCGGACAGCCAGTCGGGGCGCGGACCGCGCAGGCGCGCGGCCGGGGAGACAGTGGACGGGGGCGGCGTGGGCAAGGAGATTTACCTGTCGTGCTCGGGCACGCCTGCGTCACCGTGGACGTGCGGGGAGGCGCGGGAGGGCCGGGGCGGCCGTCCGCGGAGCCCGCGTGCGGCGGGCGAAGCAGGAGGGGGCGGCGGGCGCGGTCCGGAGCCGCGCGGCCGCTCAGGAGCGAAGCGTCACGGCGGGCAGGTGGCGGCGCCGGGCGTCAGGAGCATGCGCACACTCTCACTCTACCCTGACGTTAGGGTAGAGATCGGCGTGAAGAAGGGCAGGGCGTCCGCATGAGTGGCGAACACATGCAGATCGGCGAGGTCGCCGCACGGACCGAACTGTCGCTGCGCACCATCCGGCATTACGAGGAGACGGGGCTGGTGCCGCCCTCCGCCCGCTCCCAGGGCGGTTTCCGGCTCTACACGGAGTCGGACGTGGCCCGCCTGATGGTGATCCGCCGCATGAAGCCGCTCGGTTTCACCCTGGACCAGATGGGAGACCTGCTGGACGCCACCGACCGCCTGGACTCCGCCGAGCCCCTGCCGGCGCCCGAACGGGACGCCCTCCTGGAACGGGTACGCGGATACGAGCGAGAGGCGGCCGAGCAGGTGGAGAGGTTGCGGGTCCAGTTGTCGCGCGCCGAGGAGTTCGCGCGGACACTGCGGGAGCGGCTGGACCGGGACGGCGGGCAACGGCAGGCCCCCGCGCCGTAGTCCATCCACAGGCGCGCTCCAGTCGATCCGCAGTCGAGCCGTCGCTGCCGCAAGGACATGTGAGCGGAATCGCCCCACATGCTCCACAATCACCTGACCGCAAGGCCATACCCGATAGTTGAGGTCTGTACCAATTCCCTGGTCAGGGACGGTAATTACTCATTCTTTGGCAAGAATTTGCTCTGTCATCTCTCCGTAATGCAATGGCAAAGTGAGAGACACACCCGCCGTCCAGGCTGTGTTGCCCGGGGCGCCAAAGGAGCCCGCTGCGACCCAGCGGCCCGCTCCGCCCCGCTGTCACCATCGACCCGACCACACCGCGTCCCGGCGCCGCCGGAGAGACGCAGGAGGCAGGCCACCATGAAGTCACTGATCGACAACGCCCGTTCATTCGCCGCGACGCACGTCGCGGACCCCCGGAACGCCGCGGCCTTCGAGGCCCTTGAGGCCGGGCAGTCCCCCGAAGCCCTGTTCGTCACGTGCTCCGACTCACGCGTCGTCCCGGCCCTGATCACCGGCGCACGCCCCGGCGAGCTCTTCGAACTCCGCACGGCGGGCAACGTCGTACCGCCTTATCCCTCCGCCGGTCACCCCGACCGCGACGGCCGCCCGATGAGCGAGGCGGCCACCATCGAGTACGCCGTGTGTGTGCTCGGCGTCCGCGACATCGTCGTCTGCGGACACTCGCACTGCGGCGCGGTGGGCGCCCTGGTGCGCGGCGAGGACCTGTCCGCCGTGCCGGCCGTGCGCGACTGGCTGGAGCACTCCGTCGCTCCGGACGACGCCCTGCGCTCCCTCACCCCGACCTCACCGGATGTGGCGGAGGCGGTGCAGACACACGTGCTCGCACAGCTGGAGCGGCTGCGCGCCTACCCCTGCGTGAGCGAGCGCGTCGCCGACGGTTCGCTCACCCTGCACGCCTGGTACTACGAGGTGCACACCGGCGTCGTCTCCACCCACCGTCAGTCGTCCGACGGCCGCTCGGCGTTCGGTCCGCTGTGAGTTCCACGGCGCCCCTCCGCCCTGCCCGCTCCCACGACAGGACTTCCCACCCTCATGTCCCCCGCATCGTCTTTCCTCTCCCCCTACCGCGCGCTGCGTGAGCCCGGTGTCCTGCGCCAGGACATCCTCGCCTCGCTCGTCGTCTTCCTCGTGGCCGTGCCGTTGTGCGTCGGTGTGGCCGTGGCATCCGGGGTCCCCGCCGAACTGGGCCTGGTCACCGGCATCGTCGGCGGTCTCGTCGTCGGCTTCCTGCCGGGCAGCGCCCTCCAGGTGAGCGGGCCCGCAGCCGGTCTGACCGTGCTCGTCTTCGAGGCCGTACAGGAGTTCGGCCTCGGCATGCTCGGCGCGATCGTGCTGCTCACCGGCGCGCTCCAGATCACCCTCGGCCTGCTGCGCTGCGGCCGGTGGTTCCGCGCGATCTCCGTCTCCGTCGTCCAGGGCATGCTGGCAGGCATCGGACTCGTGCTGATCCTCGGCCAGCTGTACACCATGGCCGAGGTGGAGCAGCCCCGCTCCGGGATCGACAAGATAGCCGGGCTGCCCGGACTGGTCGGCGACATCCTGGGCAGCACCACATCCCTGACCGCCGCGGCCGTCGGCCTCGGCACCATCGCCGTCCTCGTGCTGTGGCCGAAGGTGCCCGCGGCCGCGAAGCTGGTGCCCGCCCCGCTGGCCGCCGTGGCACTGGCCACCGCCGCCGTCGCCGGGCTCAGCCTGGACGTGGCGACCGTGACGGTACGCGGCCTCGTCGACGCCATCCAGCCGCCGGGTCTCGGGGACCTGGCGGACCTCGGCAGTGTCGCCGTGCTCGGCACCGTCCTGGCGTTCACCCTGATCGCCTCCGCCGAGTCGCTGTTCAGCGCGGCGGCGGTGGACCGTATGCACGACGGTCCGCGCACGCAGTACGACAAGGAACTCGTCGCCCAGGGCGTCGGCAACACGGTGTGCGGCGTGCTCGGAGCCCTGCCGATGACCGCGGTCATCGTCCGCAGCTCCGCCAACGTCCAGGCCGGGGCCCGCACTCCGCTCTCGCGGATCCTGCACGGCGCGTGGCTGCTGCTGTTCGCCGTGCTGCTGCCCGCCGCGCTCGGCATCATCCCGCTGGCGGCGCTCGCCGGTGTCCTGGTGCACGCGGGCTTCAAGCTGATACCCGTCAAGGAGATCGTCCCGCTCGCCCGCGCCCACCGGGGCGAGGCCATCGTCCTGGCCACCACGGCCATCGCCATCCTGGTCACGAACATGTTCGAGGGCGTCGTGCTCGGCCTGGTCCTCGCGGTGGTCAAGTCCGCCTGGGACACCTCCCATGTCCACGTGGACCAGCGGGAGCTGCCCGACGGCCGCCTCATCGTGACCCTGACCGGAAACGCCACGTTCCTGAGGCTGCCGCGCATCCTGGAGGCCCTTGAGGCGCTGCCCAAGGACCGGCCCATCGAGCTGGACCTGACCGTGGTGCGCCACCTGGACCACGCGTGCCGTACGACGCTGGAGAACTGGGCGTTGCGGCACAACGACAGCGGTACGGAGGCGGTGCGGATGAGGACGCGTCCGGTGGGCGCCGCCGACGCCGATTCCGCCGACCTCACGGGCGATTCCGAACCCGGACGCGGGGCCGGGTCCGGGCGTGAGCACGAGCCCGCCGAGGCGCAGGCACGGAGCTGACGCGGGCGGGACCGCCGACGCCCTCTTCTCTCTTCTCTCTTTCACATCCCGTTTCCAGCGATCACCTATGGAGGTTTCACCATGGAGCAGCTCATCAAGCGCATGACGGAAGAGTCCGTGTGGCAGAAGTGGGTCGACGCCAACTCGGCCTCCGGCGGCGCCACGCAGGCCGCGAAGAGCGGCTGCATCAGCGCGGCGCCGAAGAGCGGGTGCATCAGCGCCACCGGCAAGACCGGCTGCATCTCCTGACCCGGTGACCCCGCGGGGCCGCCGCCACGGCCGTCGACGCCACGGCGGCGGCCCCGCCCCCTTGCCCTGTGCCCCTGCCGCCCCCCGCGCCCCGGAGCCGCCTTGAACCCCATGCCGAGCGCCGACGTCCTGGACCACATCCGCGACATCCCCCTCTACCGCGCGTCCCTGGAACGCGGGGACTTCCCGATCCTGGAGAAGCCGGAGATCGCCCGGGGCTTCCCCGACAACTGGATGACCCCCGAGCTGGCACGTGCCCTGGAGTCGGGCGAGGCCGAGTTCGTGCTGTCCACCGGGACCAACCACGCCCGCATGCAGCTCATCCGGCCGCCGTACTTCCTGCTCCGCTCCTACTACCGGCTGTGGAGCGAGCACCCCGACCTCGGGCCCCTGTGGCACGACGGCGCCCGGCGGATCTCCTTGACCACGGTCCTCGCCACCGAACACGTCGCCCGCGTCAACTCCCGCAAACCGGGGGCCACCCCCGGCGAGCGGTGGCTGGACGACCGGACGCTCTACCTCAACCGCCGCCTGGACCCGGCGCAGTGGGAGCGCGCGGAGGTCGAGCGGATGCTCGCGGAGATCCGTGAGGTCAGCGCCGCGCACCCGCAGGGCTCGTACCTCCTGGACTGCTCGGGCTACCACCTCGCCCAGCTGGCCGCCAAGGTCACCGAGTGGGACCTGTGGGACGGCTTCCCCCGGCCCTCGGGGATCGTCCACGCCTACGAATACACGCCGCTGAACGTCCGCGCCCACCTGCGCGACCGCTTCGACTGCCCCGTCATCGACCTCTTCGGCAGCACGGAGCTGGGGTACCTCTTCTACAGCGACGCGAAGGGCGCCTACCAGCCCTATCTGCACGGGATGAGCGTGGAGTTGATCCCGGTGGAGCCGGGCAGCGGCATCCACAGCCTCATCGTCACCAGCGTCCGCAACCCGTACATGCCGCTGGTCCGCTACCGCTCCGGTGACTGCGTCCGCACCCACGACGGAAGCGCCGACCCGCGGCGGATCGCCTCCTTCTGCGGCCGCGAGAAGGAGCTCCTCGCCACGTCCGACGGCCCTGTCGCCCAGGCCGACCTGGACGCCCGTATCGCGGCCGTGAGCCCCGAGGTCTTCCTCCACCAGCTCCATCTGCTCGGTGACGACCGCTGCCGCCTGTGGTTCACGACGTTCGACGGCGCGCCGCTCACGTCCGCCCAGGAAGCCGAACTGTCCGCCTCCGTCGCCGAGTTGACGGGCCGCATCGCCACCGTGGAGCACCGGAAGCACATCCCCATCGGCCGCTCGGGCAAGTACGCGTGGCTGACCACCCCGGATCCGGCCTGACAGCCCCTCGCTCACCCCGGCAGACCCCGCCGAAGCCCTGCCCGACCTCACGCCCCGACAGGACTCCGCCATGCACCCGACCGCGACACCGCCGGCCCCCGCTCCCCTCTCCGGGGCAGCCCCGACCGCCCAGGAGCTGCTCGGTGAGGCCCTGCACGACGAGGTGGTCCGGCACTTCACCACTCCGAACACCCCGGACGCCACCCGCGTGACGTACCAGGTCCGCGAATGCCTCCGCTATCTCTACCTCGTCTCGCGGTACCCCGACCGGCTCGGTGGTCTCTTCCTCCCCGTCGAGCAGGACATCGACGAGATCTGGCACTACCTCATCCTCCAGACCCGCGAGTACCGGGAGCTGTGCGAAGAGCGGCTCCCCGGCGGCCACTTCATCCACCACCGGAGCATCGCGTACGACGCCTACCATGCGGCTCCGGGCCGGGAGAGAGCCGCCGAGGAGGCGCTGCGGTGGGTCCCCCTCTACACCGCGACGTTCGGCCCGTTCGACGAGCACGCCCTGCCCCACTGGACGGTCGTCCGGTTCCTGCACGACGAACTGGGCCTGTCCCTGGCCGAGATCTCCGCCCTGGAGGGCTGACCCCCAGACATACGGTATGATCAATCCTGAGCTCGCCGCCGGACATCCGGTGACAGGCCCGGCGTTGGTGGTCCAAGGAAAGGCGCCCCACTTCCTGTGGGGAGATGCAGGTGCAAGGCCTGCCCAGCGCTCGCGACAGGCCCCGGTCTCCGTCAAGGAGACCGGGCCTTCTCCTTTTCCCGCCCGTTCCCGCCCGTTCCCGCCCGCGACATCCGCTATCGCTTGCGGGTGCATTCCTGGGTGTCGAGAAGTTCCCATTTCCCGTTCTCCTCGACGTGCTCCTCGATGGTGAAATGGTCCTCGTCGATACGTGTGATGTCGCTCTTGATGACCACGCGCTGCGCCGGCTCACCGAGGACGAAGGATCCGGTGAGGGCGAAATGCCCGTCCTGCCAGCCGGGGGAGGCCGAAGTGCCCTGCATGCCGGCATCGTCGAAGTAGTAGGAGACGAACGAGGCGCCGACCCGGTCCCAGCCGAGCACCCAGCTGCCCCTGACCCTTTCCTTCGTCCGGGGCCGTACATGGGTCAGATCCAGCTGGTAGTAGTGGCCGCCCAGAATGGGACGGACCCGGGCCGTGCGGATCGAGCCGGTGCGGAACACGCAGCGCAGTGACCCGAGCAGGAAGTCCAGTTCATGCATGCGCTCCGATGGCGGCGGCCCGCCCGTGGGCGCCGGCCGGGCCACGGCCTTGGACGAGGACGCGCCGAGCAGGACGGCGCCCGCGGCGCTGGTGACCGCTCCGAATGTCGCGCGCCCGCGCCGCCGGGAGGAGCTCGCCCGCCGCCGCGCCGGGGAAAATCCGCGCGACGTGAAGAAGCCCCTGTTCTCAGCAGCCATCATTCCCGCCCATCCAGATGTCGACCGTAAGTGGAATCCGTAATACGTAATCCGTAACCCGTACTCAGGTGGCACATCGGAGAAGGATCGCCGCCCCATTGCGATCACATGACCGGATATCAGCACCACGATCAGGTGCACACGTCCGAAAAACTGCGGGGCACGCCAACGGTCCCCGAAATGTGGGTCATATGGCGCACTAGTGGACGCCGTCCGGATCCGCGGCTCGTCGACCGGGCCGGCCGCGGTGACCACGGAGCCGACCGGGCGCGGCCGGGGCGGGCCGGTGACGCCGACGCCCGCCCCGGTGACGCCGTCGCAGGACACGAGGGCCTGTTCGACCTCGGCACGTTCGACGCGCATGCCGCCCAGCGGCGGACACCGTCATGGGTGACGAAGCGGTCCGCCCCGCCGCCTTCCTCGGCCAAGCCGGGGCCCGCGAGGTACGGCACCCCGGGGCCGCCGCCGGTGGGGACGACGTACGCGGTGACTCCGGCGACGGGACGGCCGATGGGCACCGTGGGCGCTGTCGCGTCGGCGGCGCAGGCGTGCACGGTGGCCCACACCGTGCGTTCGGTCGGCCCGTACCCGTTGTGCAGCGCCGCCCGTGGCAGCTCGCTCGGGTGCCGGGCCACGAGGGCGGGCGGGCAGCTCTCCCCGGCGCCGCGCAGCGCGGCCCCATACAGCGAGGGGATCACCAACAGGGGCATCGCGTCGTACTGTTCGGCGGCGCGGGCCAGGGCCGGCCGGTCGCCGGGGCGGCCCGCGGGGACGACGAGGAGGCCACCGGTGGCGAGGGTCCACCAGATCAGAATTCGGACGTTACCCAGTCCGATCCGACGTGCGCGGGGCAACGCGGTAGTACCCCTACAGGGCTGCTATGACCAGACAGCGAGGGCAAGCAAGGGCACGTGCGGTCTGCTCGACGTGGCCGTGCCCCGCTGCTCCCACACTGACTGCCGGACAGAGGTCATTAACCGGGTCGTGGCCGCCGGTGACGGCGCGCTGATCGACCCCCGAAACTCACTCTAATCCGCTGTATAGAAACTTCGCGATGCCTCGAGATTCGCCTTCGCAATCGCAGCCACTGCTCGCAGATCCCTCCACTCACCTGCGGTAGCGAGAGCGGTGTCGCTCCAAATGGAATCTGGACCCGAACTCACAGATTGCACCCGATCATCGACTCTCAACAGCGCAAGGAAATCTCCTTCTCTTAGCGAACCATCAGCCGCTCGGGCGCTGGCCACGTTCAAAACATCTTGGAACTGAAGAATGATTTCATCCGCTCCCACCCTCGACTCCCGCAAGTATGCGAATTGACGGTCCGATCCAGCACTGAGCAGTTCCAAAACCGAAAGAGCCCACTCATAGAACCTTGCGGTTCCCTCGCTATCCATCACCGGATGATGCCTCCCAAATCGCCATTGTAACCAACCGCTCCCCAATAGGCGCCGTCGCCATGGTGACCCCCGCCAGGATGCCACCTAAGCATTCGCCCAGTCGTACCTCCGCGTTCGTTATACTCGCGGATAACCCAACCTTTCCCCTTGCTGCGAGACTGTCCGCCCAGGCCCTCTTCTCTCCAGCCCTTTTGCCCCTCGAAGAATGGGCGCACTTGACTGGGCTTAACTCCTCCAGCAAGAGCGGATGGCGTGTCGAAGAAGTCGTCCAGAGAGCGGACATAAGGGAGCCTTCCCGCCTCCACACTTAGCTTCTTACGCAAGCGTTCACCGTCGGCGGCACTCCTGGAGCGAGGGCGAGTTGGTTTGCCCGTGCCACCGGATTTGGCACCGAAGATCGCGGCAAGTAGACCCGGTACCCGATACGCATCGCTTTCAACGTCGTAACCTTTAGCCCACTTGTCGTAGTCCTCACCGTAAGTGCAGTTGTCTACGTCTCGGCAGTCACTGTCGACGAGTGCGCCAAAGTACTCGGACGTGTGGAAGAGGTTGCTGATGAGCCCCAGGACGAATGTGTCCCCTGCTTTGGAATCTGTAGGCCCGGGGCGGGCGGACTGTGCCGGCAACAGGGCGTCGAACTCGTCGTGATCAAGGAACTCCTCGGCCACGCCCACATCGGCGTCACCGCCACCGTCTACGCCCACGTCCGATCCGCCTCCAGCGCGAGGCCATCGACACCCTCGGCACCGCGCTCGGCAGCCGGGAAACCACCGAGACGGCCCGCTCCGGCGGCGACGAACCACCACCACCCCGCGCCACTGGCGTCCGCTGACGTTGCCGTCAACTACTGCCGTCAAACGCCAGATCAGCCCCGCCAAGCACAGCTCGGCGGGGCTGATCTTTGCCACTGCATGGTCCTTCTCATGGCGCGGATGGGTCGAATCGGGTAACGAACCCCATGCGGTCCATGAGAACCAACGTTACGGAACCCGATACTTGAGACCCATCAGAAAGAACCGAAGAACCGGTCCCACCAACTCGGCTCCCCAGAACCGTGGAAACGCAAGAGAGTGGGCCCGCCATAGCTTCTTTCAAGAAGTTCTTCCGGAATCGTGATGTACCCCGATTCAGCGAGAACTTGCTCTACCTTCTCAAGGTCATTCGCGTCGAGCTCGCCTTCAGCCTGCGCTTCATCCGTACCCAAGAAGGCGCCAGGGTTATCGGCCGCCACCATTGCCAATGGCTTGAACTTGCTCACCAGGGCAACAATCCTCGTCCCACAGACTGTGGCTTCCCCCGGCACTTCGATTCGTCCGTACTGCGCGGAGTCCTGGATGTCTCGATCGATTCCACAAGGCGTCGAGAAGCGAGAACCAACCTGCACAGCCAGACGGCTGAACGAAGCTGCAGCATCGGCCGCATTGTAGTCAGCTGGCGTTTCTGGACAATCGGGATCGTCCAAACGATGCAACAGCTCCATCAGATTCGCATCTCTCTCCATTAATCCTCCAATCATCGAATTCGCTACACCCGGATCGGGTGAACCATTTCCTCAGTGCGGGAAAGCTGTGAGAACCTTCCCAGTGAGAGGTTCGTAACGCACCAGCATTCTCACCCCTCCCACTGACCCGATCACATTCTGAACCGCAGGTTCGCCCTTCCTGGTCTTCAGGGTTCTCTCGGCATGCACAGCAGATCCCTTGTACCAGGTCCTTTGACTATTTGGACTCGTCACCACGTCAGCAACAGCATCCAAAATCTGGTCATCAGACCACCCCTGCGGGAAAGCGTCCTTACCCGGCGCCCCCGGGTACCTGTGACCATCAAGGATGTGATCCGCCCTCTCGTCACCGATCAGCTCCCGACCAATTCCGCAGTTGCTGTTGTGAACGAGTACCGGCGTTTCCCCTGCCAACACATAGTACGTGTGCGTGCTGAGGTGCTGTCATCTGCGTTTTCGCAGGTCAGCGGAATTCAGCCAGTCCGCGGGGGTGCGTGGAAGTGCCGTGCTGTTCGCCCCTGTTGCCGTCGGCGTTGCCGTCAGACGGCTACGCGCGTGAGGGCGGTGGAGTGGGCTTTGGCCGGTGTCCTGTTCGGGTTGGGGTCGGGCATGGTCAGGGGGCCGTACGCTGGCCCGGCAACTCGGGCAGGCTTTGATCCTGCCCGGAATTTGAACGAGTGGCCCCCTGGCTTTGCCCGACGCGGGCCCCGGCCCGAACAGGTGGGTAAAGCCCACGGAGCCGACCGGCCCACCCACGAGCTACGCACCAGCCAACACCCTGCTGCTGCCTCGTCGTCGGCCTGGCGCTCGCTGTGCGGGAACGTCCAGGTTTCCTCGCGCTTCTGGTCATCCGCTGCGCTGTCTTTGCGCGGCCTGGTCGCTGGCCGGCTCGCGGTGGCGGAGCCGAGAGCGGGCCGGGTGGGCGGCCGTGCCGCGCGCGACCCGCGCCAGCGGGTCGCCTTGAAGACGTAAAGAAAGTTTGGACGCATCCCGCTTCGGCGGTATGCCCTGGCTGTCGGTTGAGCGTTCGGCTGGGCTGCTGGCCTGGCGCGATGGCCTGTGGGGTGTGGGTCCTGTTCCGGCTGGCGGTGGTGGTTCTACTCGGCTCGGGTGACCTTGGCGTGGTCGGTGAAGACGCGTCTGAAGAGGTCGTGGCCGGTGCGTCCGGTGTGGCGGAGTGCCCAGTCCTGTGCAGCTTCCTGCTCGGCATGGGGTCCGGATTCGGCTCCGCAGTTGGCAGTGGCACAGAACGTCTCGTAGGTGATGCCGCCTTCGGGTGCGTGGCGGATGGTGTGGGTGACGTGCCGGTAGACGGCGCGGGGGCTCACTGGTGGCCCTCCGGGTGGCGTCGCATGTAGACGTTGCAGTCGCTGACGGTGGTCATGTCACCGACCTCGCGGGCCCGGTCGCGTACGTTGGCCAACTCCGCGCACCCCGCACAGCCCTCGACGGGTACCGGCTCCGAGTCCAGGCGCAAGGGGAGTTCAACTGGCGGGGTCGAGTACCTGGTCGGCTCCGTCACTGCACATCGCCACCTCTCGAACGTCACATGGCCGACCTCTTGACAGGTCGGTGCTCTAGTTCAGTATTCGAGTGGCCGAAGCACTCCCGCTACGGTTCGTAGTGCACTAGTGTGCTCCCACTGACGCCACGTCAACTCAACGGAGGGGCACGCCTTATGCCCAGTCCCAAGACGTTCACGAAGATCGCGGATCACTTCCGGGAGCGCATCCTGTCGGGAGAGCTTGAGCCCGGCGCCAAGCTGCCGACGAATCGGGAGATTGCCGGTCAGTGGCAGGCCGCGGCCGCCACCGTCTCCCGAGCCTTGCAGGCTCTCCAGGTGGAGAACTTCATCCGCACCACCCCCAGGGGTACCTACGTCGCCGATGACCCGCGCTGGACGCTGTCGGCGCGGGACCGGCTGGCCCGGGTCCAGCGGGTGAAGTCGTTCCTGGCCGCGGGCGAGACGAGCCGGGTGACGGCGGCCGAGCCGATCGTCCCGCCGCTGTATGTGGCGGAGATCTTCGATCTGGAGGCCGGGGACCAGGTGGTGCGGCGCGAGTGGCTGGCCGGACGGGGCAAGACCCGGACCGTGTTCGCCGTGACCTGGTACCCGGCCCCGTTCGCCGCCTTCGTGCCGGACCTGCTGAACACCGCCCCGGGCCGCAATCACGGACTGTCCGCCCGGGTTCTGGAAGCCACCGGGCGCACGATCACCCACGCCCGCGACGACATGCACGCCCGCCCCGCCGATGCCCGAGAGGCGAGCGCACTGGGGCTGCCGGTCGGCTCCCCGATCCTGGCCGGCGCCCACCGATGGTCGGACGCGGAAGGGATCATCGAGTACGGGGAATGGTGCCTGCCGCCCCGGTTCACCATCGGCTACGAGTACGAACCCTGACCGATCCACACGACGCGTCCCCGAAAGCCAGCCTGCGGCCTTCGGGGACGCTGCCGTTCACGTACCCGCCTCAGTCCGCGTCGCGGCCTTCGAGGCGTTCGACGCGCTCCTCCAGCTCCTCGATCCGCTCCAGGGCTCGTTCCAGCTTGTAGGCGAGATCCGCTACTCCGGCCACCGCCGGGAACTCGTTCGGCGGGGCGGTCGACGGTTCGTCCGGCTCGTGCACCGGCTGCACCGCGACCGGTACCTCTGTGCCGAACTCGCCCCCCACGACGACATACGCCATCGAGCCGTTGCGCTGGTGGGCCTTCTTCATCCTGCCCTCCAGGGCGAGGAAGGTCAGCGCCTGGTCGGCGGATTCCGGGTCGCCGCCGATCGTGTCGACCACCTCGTCCACGGTGACCGTGGCGCCCCTGGCCAGTGATCCGTCCCTGATCTTGCGGACCAGGCGGCCGTGGGTGAGCTGGGTGGCGAAGCCGTGGTCGTCCCAGTCGCGTACGTAGACCTCGTCGCCGGGCAACTCGCCGGGGTAACGCAGGAGGAAGTTGCCGGCCAGCAGGGCGATGGCATTGGTGACCACGTTCAGCGGCACCGCATAGTGCTCCGCCAGGACCTCGCGGGCCGGGAGCCGGGCGCCGGGCGCCAGGGTGCCGGAGTAGATCTGCTGTGTGAGATCGCCAGCGACCTTCTCGAAGGCGTCCTCGAAGTCGGCCGAGCGCGTGACGAATGTGCCACGCCCCTGGCGGGCGATGACCCAGCCCTCGTTCCTGAGCAGCCGGATCGCCTTCTGCACGGTCAGGCTCGATGCCTTGTAGGTCTGCATGAGCTGGCTCTGCGTCGGCAGAAGCTGGCCGGGCCGCAGTTCGCCGTCCCGGATCTGCTGCCGCAGGTCGTCCGCGATGCGTTCGAACGTCAAGCGCGCTTCGTCAGCAGCAGCCATGTCCATCCCTGGTCCCAGTCCGATTCCACCCGCCGCGGGCCGCCCGTGGCCTGTCGTGTTTCACCAGCTCAGCGGCCTCACGGGGTCAGAGTAGCCGCCTGATGGATGGACCACGCGAGAACGGATGGAACTCAATAGGGATGGACTTCGGATGGAATGAATGTATGGTTGCGGCACGCGATCACCCACACGGGTGTCTCGCACCTCTCTACCTGGAGGTTTGCCGTGAAGACCATGCCCATCGACCAGTCCCAGGCCCTGGTGATCCTGGCCTCCGAGCCCCGGCCCCGATTCAAGGACCGTGACGGCAGGGAGCCTGCGATCGACCGCACGACCGGCGCCCACCTGCACCAGGTGGACGTGATGTTCGCGTTCAACGGCCGCGCCGAAGTGATCACCGTGAACGTGCCCGAGCCCGGCCTCGGCAAGGGCCTCAAGGTCGGCATGCCCGTCGCCTTCACCGGCCTGGTCGCCTCGGCCTGGGAGAACGAGATCAACGGCAAGGACCAGCACGGCATCTCCGTGCGCGGCGACGCCGTTACCGCCAAGGTGGGCGCCTGATGACCGGGAACTCCCTCGGGCTCGCGCTCCTGGCCGTGGTCGGCCTCGGCGTGCTGGGGCTGCTGGGCTGGGCCGGGTACTGCTTCACCCGCTGGTACCAGGCCGACGCCGAGACCCGGATCAGTCTGCGGCAGGCGCGGCGGCTGCGGTGGAGCTGGAAGCGATTCGCCCCCATGCTCGGCCTGGCAGTCAAGGACGCCACCCCCACCGTGCTCCAGCAATACGGGCCGCAGGAACAACCGACCAAGTCGCGCGTCCTGGTGCCGCGCCTGCACACCCGCGCCGACGCCTTCGGTGTCACCGTCACAGCCGATGCCCTGCCGCAGGTGGGGCTCAGCGCCTGGCAGGACGCCAGCGAGGGCCTGTGCGACGCCTGGGGTATGCGCCGCATCCGGATCAGCCAGCCCAAGCCGGAGTGATCGTCGCGCGCGGCTTCCGGCGTGAGCCACTGGAGGCGGTGATCCGCTCACCGTTGCTCGGTCCGGACGGCTCCCCGGCCTGCCGGCCGGGTCAGTTCGTCTCCACCGATGACGTGCTGCTCGGCTGGGACGAGGATGGCACCCCTGTTGTGCTCAACCTCGCCTACTCCGCGCACGCCCTCGTCGCTGGCCTCACCCGCTCCGGCAAATCGATCACCGTCAACACCCTGCTCGCCTACGCCTCCCTCATGCGGGACGTGCGTCTGATCGTGATCGACCCCAACCTCGGTGCGGTCGCGCCCTGGTGGCGTACCGCCTACAAGGTCTCCGACGCCATCCACCCCGACGAGCCGACCGAGATCCTGCGCTGGGTGCGCGAGGAGATGCAGCGCCGGGAAAGGCTGTTCTGGTCCAGCCGCACCGACCGCATCACCGAGTTCAGCCCCGAACTACCGCTGCTGCTCGTGGTGATCGACGAGGTGGCGAACTACACCCGGCACCCGGACCGCAAGGCCCGCGAACGCTTCGAGGCCGAGCTGCTGGCCATCGCCAGCCAGGGCGCCAAGTTCGGCATCCGGCTGTGGCTGCTCACCCAGAAGCCCTCCGCCGACGTGCTCACCACCGCCGTACGAACCAACCTGTCCGCCCGGATCTGCCACCGCGTCGACACCGTCGAGGACTTCCTGCACCTCTTCCCCGACGGCCGGGACCTGGACATCACCGCCGCCGACCGCACCATGCCCCAAGGCGTGTCCATCGCCTCCGTCGGCGACATGCGCACCCCCGTCCGGCTGCGCTCGGTCTACCTGCCCACCGAAGCCTGCTGGCAGATCAACGACCTGATGTGTGCGGAAGGGCTCAAGGTCCGCGACCTGCCCGACCGCGTCGACCTGAACAAGGCCGCGTGACCGCCGCCTCCTGGTCCCGCTTCACAGTGATCCCCGGCAAGGGCGTGTAGTCGCCAAACCCTCGCCCTTGCCGGGGCCTCCCTCCCTTACCCGTCCACGGCACACGTGTGTGCCGCAGTGCAGAGAGGTCCCGCCAGGATGCCATCGCACACCCCGACCACCACAATCCCCTGCCCCGAACCCGCCACGGCCGCACTGCCCACGTTCACCGGGTACCGGCACCTGCTCGGCCTGATAAGGCAGTTGTCCTCCCTTGGCGGCTGCGCCCAGCCGATCCGGCTCGAAGGCCAGCGCACCGAAATCGACGCCTTCACCGGCGAGATCCTGCGCGAACTGAAGTCCAAGGAACTGCCCGCCGGACACCTCCTGGTCCGCTGCGGCAACCGCCGCACCACCCGCTGCCCCTCCTGCGCCGAGCTCTACCGCCAGGACACCTACCACCTCATCGCCGCCGGCCTGCGCGGCGGCAAGAACATCCCTGACCAGGTCGCCACCCACCCCCGCGTCTTCGCCACCCTCACGGCGCCCTCGTACGGGCCGGTCCACGGGCGACGCACCAGCGGCTCCGCCCGCTGCCGCTGCGGACGCACCCACACCAAAGGCGACCCACTGCTCGGCGCACCGCTCGATCCCGAGCGGTACGACTACCCCGGCGCCGTGCTGTGGAACGCCCACGCCCCCGCCCTGTGGGCCCGCTTCATGCTCCACCTGCGCCGCACCATCGCCGCCGCAACCGACGTCCCGCAGCGCCTGCTCTCCAAGTCTGTCCGCGTCTCGTACGCCAAGGTCGCCGAGTACCAGCAGCGCGGAATGATCCACTTCCACGCCGTCATCCGCCTCGACGGCCCCGCAGGCCCCTACACCCCGCCACCCGCATGGGCCACACCCGAACTCCTCGCCGACGCCATCCGGACCGCGGCCACCCGCGCCCACATCGACGGGCCCGAGATCAACAGCCGCTCCCACTCCTTCGCCTTCGGCGAGCAGATCGACACCAGGATCATCCGGTCCTCCGCCTTCCAGGGCGGGACCACGATCACCGAGGGCAAGGTCGCCGGATACGTCGCCAAGTACGCCACCAAGGGTACCGAAGCCGCCACCGGCACCCTTGACCACCGGCTGAAGAGGATCACGGACCTCTGGTTCGAGTCGGTACCCGAGCACGCCGCCCGCATGATTCGTACCGCCTGGGCCCTCGGCAGCCGCGAAGACCTCAAGCACCTGAACCTGCGCAAGTGGGCCCACATGCTCGGCTTCCGCGGCCACTTCTCCACCAAGACCCGCGCCTACTCCACCACCCTCGGCGCCCTCCGGGCCGCCCGCGCTGCATGGCACCGCCGCCACACCCCTCCGCCCTCCCCGACCACCCTCGTCATCGCCCACTGGGCCCACGACGGCACCGGCCTCACCCCCGACCTCGAACGCTTCGCCGCACTCATCCACGGCGGCCCGACCCGCAAGCAGGAGGCGACAGCCGGTGCGTGACGACGAACTCCTCTCCGTCCCAGAGACAATGGCCCGCCTCAAGATCGGCCGCTCCGCCCTCTACGACCTCCTGCGCACCCGCCGCCTCGCCTCGCTGACCATCGGCCGCGCCCGCCGCATCCCCGCCCACGCCCTCGCTGACTACGTCCAGCGCCACCTGGAAGAAGCCGCCCGATGACCGCCCCCACGCGCAAGAAAGCCCGTGCCAACGGCGAAGGCACCATCTACCAGCGCAAGGACGGCCGCTGGGAAGCCGCCGGCTACGTCCTCGCCGCCAACGGCACCCGCAAACGCGTCCGCGTCTACGGCACCACCCGAAGAGAAGCCGCCGACAAACTCGCCGAGAAGATCGCCGACAGCAACCGCGGCCTCCCCGTCGCCACCGCCGACAGCACCGTCGGCGACTACCTCACCTACTGGCTCGACAGTGTCGCCGTCCACAGGCTTCGGGAGAACACCCACACCCGCTACGCCGCCTGCGTCCGCCTCCACCTCATCCCCGGACTCGGCACCAAGAAGATCGCCCGCCTCACCGCCAAAGACGTCCGCACCTTCCTCGACCGCCTCCGCACCACCTGCCAGTGCTGCGCCCAGGGACTCGACGCTGTGCGGAAGAGGTGCTGCGCGGTCGGCGAGTGCTGCCAGAAGCGGTTGTCCGCTTTGACCGTGACCTACGTGCACTCGGTGCTCAAATCGGCGCTGGAACACGCCGTCCGCGAAGACGAACTGCCCCGGAACGTCGCGCGCAACGTCAAGACGACCACGCACCAGTCCAGGCGCTTCCGTCCGCTCACCGCAGCCGAGGCCCGCCAGTTCCTCGACGCGGCCCGCGCCGACCGGCTCCACGCGCTGTACGAACTCGCCCTGCGCACCGGACTCCGCAAGGGCGAACTCCTCGGCCTCCGCTGGGAGGACCTCGACCTCACCACCGGAACGGCCAGCATCCGACACTCACTCCAGCGCACCCGCACGGGTGGCCTCACGCATCTACCCACCAAGACCCGGGCATCCGAACGCTGCATCGCACTCCCCACCGAATGCCTCCGTTCCCTCAAAGAACACAAGGAACGACAGGACAAGGAGCGCGAGAACGTAGGACCGGACTGGAGCGACACCGGCCTCGTCTTCACCACGCCCACTGGGCGGCCTCTCGACCCCGCCAATCTCACCCGCCGCTTCCGCAGCTTCCTCGACCGGGCCGAACTCCGCCGCATCCGCTTCCACGACCTCCGCCACTCGACCGCGACCCTGCTCCTGGAACAAGGCGTCGACCTCATCGTGATCAAGGAACTCCTCGGCCACGCCCACATCGGCGTCACCGCCGGCGTCTACGCCCACGTGCGACTCCGCCTCCAGCGCCAGGCCATCGACACCCTCAACGACGCCCTCAGCCCGACCGACGATGACACCGACGACCCACCTGGCCCTGCTGCCGTCCGCTGACGTTGCCGTCACCGTTGCCGTCAGACACCCAAGAAGCCCCGCCGGAATCAAAATCCGGCGGGGCTTCCAGAATTTTCGCTGATCTCAGGATGAGTTCTAATCCAGGAAATCAAGAGCACGAGGTTCCGAGCGATCAAGACTGCAAGCGCCGAAGGTCACTCGCACCCGTGATCAGGAGCCATTGGAGTCACCTACGACTTGACGCCAGACTCTTTCAAAGTCCACTCCTTCAATGAGCGACGGAGAAAACTCTTCCTGCTCGGCAATCTCCTCTAGGCTCGGAAGCGGACTTTCCCCGAGCATGGTCGTTCCCGAGGATGACTCACCGTCCGCGAAATCCCGACGCCCGTCCCGATAGATCTCCACCTTGCGGATCTCGTACCCCGCATCATCGATCTCGCTGTAGAGCTCGATCGGCTCATCAGGCAGGTTGTGGCTCCACAGCACCTTGAGGTATCGCATCTCAGTTCGCTCCGTGACCGATTATTCGCCCGTTCAGATCCAAGGGTCCTTGATTGGGGATCACATAGACGTTGTCTCTTCCCTTGACGACATTCAATCCCCTGACGTCAATCTCGACGTAGTTAGTGAACCGTCGCCCAGAGAATGGGTGACCGAGGAAGCATCGCGACAGCTGTCCACAGGTCTTGGTTCCGGGAGCGATATCAGACAGATACTGCCCGTCGCCATAGCGCGCATCCTTCGGGCTCGCCTCCTTGGTTGAGGCATTCAATTTCTTGCTTCCCACGATCCCATTCATCCCGGCCTCGTCGGTGTAATGGATGAGGGTTTCGGGAGGGCAGCCGCCAGAATTGTGAACGAGGACCGGAGTCTCGCCCGCCAGCACATAGTACGTGTGGAGCCCCTCGACCGTGAGGTTGTACGTACGAGCCTGCTTTGTAAAGGCGTAGTTGCCGGTCACGATGACTGTGTCTCCGTCATCGGTGAGGAGGCTCATCCCCGGTCGTAGGTCCCCGGCCTCGACCCATCGATGCTCAGATGCGGACCAGAATGGGTGCTCGTAGGTTGCGGTGAGCTTCTTGATTCCGTCATCGGTGGCGATTGATAGCGTGTTGAAGCGCTTATCGCTCTCCGTAACAATGAGGCGCGTAACTTCTCTCGGCCCGGACTCACCAGACACTGGATCAGTAGCCAGTACCTTGTCCCCGACCTTGACATCCTCAATGTCCTTTGTCGAGTCGTCGGCCATTAGAACATCGGTTCCCGGGAGGAAACACTTACAGCCAGAGGGGATCCCCTTCTTCGCCTTCTTTGCTCCATCGCTCACCTCCTCCCCTGATTCGAGCGCCTTCCGAATCAGCTTCAATCCCTTGAGGGGCTTTCCCCACGGCAAATCCATCGCCGCACTGCCGCAGGCGGAATTGAAGCCCTTGTCGTTCCAGCAATCCTTCCAAGCCTCGAAGTCAGGAAGAATTACGTCTTTGAGGGCTACGTCCACGGCGTTGGTGAACCAGCTGTCCTTGTCTGATGGGCCCGTGTACGGCTGGTTGTGCCATGCGCATACGTTTCCGGAGATCGGGAGGCACTGCGGCCCGCTGCTGGGCTGTGCTGTGTGGCCGGTACTTCTGGTAGGGGCGGTTCCGCCGCTCCTACCCCCACCTCCACCCCCGCCATACCCGCCTCCGCCATTAGCTTCGTGACCGTCGTTCCCGTGCTTGGGGCAAGCTGGGTCGCCTCCCGCACACTTCAGGCCCAGGCCGCTGGGGTCAGCGTTGCTCAGCGGGTTCTGGGCCCCGTAGCTATAACCGTTGAGAGTCTGGTGGATTTCGGTCTGCAGGAGCGGGTCGACGCTGATGAACTGTCCGGCGTTCGGGTCGTATTCGCGGGCGCCGACGTGGGTCAGGCCGGTCGCGGTGTCTGCCGGTTTGCCGAGGAAGGCCTTGTCGTCGGGCCAGTTGGTGGTCTTCTCGCCTCGGGGGGCGCCGAAGGGGGTGGTGTAGCGCTTGGTGGTTGCGTAGGTGGTGGCGTCCAGGGCGAGGCCAGCTGTGCCGTGATGGTCGGCGGCCAGGTAGCTGATCCTCGTTCCTGAAGTGCCGGCTGCTGTCGTGCGGACGGCGACGGTCTGGCCGTTGGCCGTGTAGTAACGGCTGCCGGAGAGGGTCTTGGTGGTGCCCTTCACCGTGAGGCGGACCTCGGTCGCGCCGAGGTAGAGGACGGTGTCACCGTCACCCTTGGCGCGACGGATGAGAAGTTCGCCGCTCGCGTCGTACAGGTAGTCCGTCTGGGCCGAGCCCTCTGTCGTCCGGGCGAGTTTGCCCTCGGTGTTCCAGGTAAGCGTCTGCTGGGCGGCGCCGTCGGGGCGGGAGGTCGTGTTGCCGGTCTTGTCGTAGGTGTAGGTCTGGGTCTTGCCGCCCGTTTCGGTCTTGACGAGCGGGTGGGGCTGGTTCTGGTCGGTGCGATAGGTGTAGTCGGTGGTCTTGTCGCCGCCGGAGCTGGCGTGCTGGGTTTCGGTCTTGCGTTGGCCGGCCTGGTTGTAGGTGTAGCTGGTCCAGTACGGGGCTGCGCCGTCGATGTTGGAGGCGTTACGGCCCGCGTTCGCGCAGTCGGCGGTCTTGGGGGTCCAGGCTTCGGTGAGGCGGCGGTGGCCGTCGTAGGTGAAGCACTGGTGGTCGGGCTTGGTGGTGCCGCCCTGGGTGGTGGCGTCGAAGATGGAGGTGACGTTGCCGGCGTCGTCCTGGGTGTACTTCAGTTCCTGCGGCATGTAGCCGTGGACGTCGTCGGTGACGTAGGAGCGGGTCAGGCGGCGGGTGCCCGGTTCGTAGTCGTAGGTGATGTAGGCCTTCTTGGCTGAGCTGGCATCGCTCATGCCCAGTGTCTGCTGGCGCAGGTCGCCTTGTGGGGAGTACACGGCGTTCTGGAGGTAGCCGTTGGTGCCCACCGACTTGAGCTGCTGGCCGATGTCGTTGTAGGTGTAGCCGACCGTTTCGGCGGTCAGGCCTGCCACCGCGGGCTGGGAGGCCTGGCTGATGGTTCCGTCCAGGCGGTAGCCGGTGGTGAAAGGGAATGTCTTGGGTACGCCTGCCTTCACCAGCGGGTCGTCGTCAGGCAGTGTCAGCTGGTTGCCCATGACCTGGTAGAGGCTGTCGTACTGGGTGACCTTCTGGGTGTACACCTTGCCGGTCGTGCCGCCGTCGTAGCGGACGGCCGTGTCCTGCTGCCCCTTGGCGAGGGTGTCGAAGGTCCAGGCGGCGAGCTTGTTGGCATCGGTCTTGTCGGTCTGCCACAGGCTGGTCTTGCGGTTCAGGTCGTCGTACTCGGTGAGGAGCTTGTTGTCCTCCTCGTCCGTGGTGGTGACGGGGCGGTCGAGGGAGTCGTAGGTGGTGCGGGTCGTGCCACTGTCCGGGTCGGCGGCGGCGACCTGGCGGCCGAACAGGTCGTAGCTGTAGGACCACTTGGCTTCGTCAGGACCGGTGAGTGTCTTCTGCTGGCCTGCGGGGGTGTAGGTGTAGTCGGTGGTGGTGAAGTCGGTACCGGTGGGCTGGGGGCCGCCGTACTCGCGGCGCTGTGTCAGCTGGCCCAGGGCGTTGGTGACTTCCGCAGTGGCCTGGCCGCCGGTGGGGGCGCTGGTGGTCACCGTGTCGCCGGTGTAGGTGGAATTGGTGGTCCAGCGGGTGACGCCGTAGTTCTTGGTGACCGCCTTGGTGGCGCGGCCCGCGCCGTCGTAGGTCGTGTCGGTCTGGACGGGGGCCTGGCTGCCCTCGGTCTGTACGACCGTGGCGGACGGCGGCGAGGTGTTGTCCCAGATGTCGCCCTGCGCGCTGACGGCCAGGCCGCGGTCGTCATAAAGCGTCAGTGAGACGAGTCGGCCGCCGACCGGGGTCGGGGTCTGGGTCTGGCGGGCGCGCAGCAGGGAGTCGTAGAACTCGTAGGTGGTGTTGTAGCCGGAGCCGTCGCCCTTGAGCGTGCCGGTGGACACCCAGGAAAGGTCCTTGCTGGTGACCTTGTAGTCGTAGACGTAGTTGGGGGTCTTGTTCAGTGCCTTGGAGCGGTTGGGCAGCCAGACCTTGGTGACGCGGCCCAGGCTGTCGTAGTCGGTCTCGGTGACCTTGTTGTTGGGGTCAGTGGTCTTCAGCGCCGCGCCGGTCGCGAAGTCGAGGGTGGTGGTGGCTTGGTGTTTGGCGGCGTTGGTGACGGTGGTGGAGGTCAGCGGGCCGGCAGCGGCCGGCGTGTAGGTGGTGGTGGCGGTAGTCAGGTCGTGGGTGTCCTTGACCACCAGCGGGCGGCCGAGAGTGTCGTAGCTGGTGGTGGCCGTCTTCTGCCAGGTGGGGGCGTTGTCGGCACTGTAGGCCTTGGCGCGGCCGGTCCAGGTGGCCTCGCCCAGGGTGGGCTTCTGGGTGGCCGACCAGGTGGTGGCCTGCGGATTGTCGTACGCGGTCGCCGTGTCGGCGATCACGTCCCCGGGTTTGTCCGAGTCGGCCGGCAGATCCAGGTTCGCGTCGGTGACCGCACATGTCTTGGCGACGGTGCGGGTGCGGGACACCAGCGCGTTGATGTTGACGTCTTTGTCGTCGTTGCGGGCGTACCAGGTGCGGGTGCACGTCTCGTCGCCCGGGATCGCGTCGTCGCCGTTGTCCTCGACGGTTTCGGCCATGCCATAGTCGTCGTAGGTGGTCTTGGTGGTGCGAATGCGGTCACGGGGCGTCGCGGTGCTGGTGATGTGGGTGCGGGCGTGGCTGGCGGCGGTGCGGACGTAGTAGGCCTCGGTGTCCGCGTAGGACTTGTGCTGGGTGGCCGTCCGCTTCGACCAGGGGTCATTGATGGTGCCGGAGACTTCGGTGTCGCCGTTGTAGGTGACGCTTTCGCGGGTGAAGCCTGCGTACTGATCGGAGTCGGTGATGTCCGCGGCCTTGATGCCCGTCACCTTGACGCTCTTGCGTTTGTCCGGGTCGGGCGTCTTGTTGTCCGTGCCGAGGACGCGGTCGCCGTTCATGCCGCGCAGGTAGACGCTGACCTCTTTGAGCTGGGCGCTGTCCTTGTCACCGGTGAGGTGGGTGACCTTGCCGAAGCCGCGCCAGAGAGACCAGGTGCGTTCCTTGGCGGGGGTCATGGGGTCGTCGTTGTAGTGCCAGGCACCGCCGCCGGAGTACTGGTACGTGTGCTGGACCGCTTCCGATCCGCCCTGGGGGTCGGTGGTGGAGACCGCGGTGACCGGGTATTTGTGGAACCAGTCCAGGATCGGTGTCTTCTCACCGTTGGGCGACCAGTGCACCGGGTAGCAGCGCCGGGTGTTCTCGTCCACCTTGGGCTTGGTCTGCCCGGCCACGCAGTCCGCTGCGGCGTAGGAGATGATCGTCTGTGCGCCGGCTTCGGAGGTGACCGTACGCAGGCGGGGTTTGTCCAGGGACAGGATGTCGTCGCTGGCGCCGTCGACCCGGTTGGGCAGGAAGGCGTGGGTGAACTTCACGGGGTCCAGGGCGAGGTCGGTGCCGCGCTTGCCGGTGTGCTTGATCTCGTCCAGCCACAGGGACTGGTCGGTGGTGTCGCCGGTGTCGCCCGGGTCGAGGTAGAGCTGCTTGAGTTCCCACGCGTCCACCGCGGCGTAGGCGGGGGTCGCTGCGGCTGCGTTCCATGCGTAGGTGGTGATGCCGGTCATGCGCTTGCGGGTGAAGAAGGAGGGGCCGACGTTGCCGGTGCATTTGTCGCCGTCTTTGCAGACGGTGTCATAGGGCACGTCGGGCCAGTTGTCGCGCTTGTCCTCTGTCAGGGCGTCGCAGCCGGTGCCGGTGGCCAGGCAGCGCTCGGCGTAGGTGAAGGTGACCTTGTTGGAGGCTGCCGGTTTGGCGGAGAAGAGGGTGCTTGCGCGCTGGCCGTAGCGGATTTCCTTGAGATAGCCGCCGCGGGTGTAGTCGGTGCCGGTGGTGTCGTCGCCGAGTTTGTCGTAGTTGTTGTGCTCGGCCTGGTACCAGTACGTCATGGTGTTGGCGTGGGTGTCCTGGACCAGGTCGAGGTTCCACCGCCAGGCCTGCTTCTTGTCCCGGCCGGAGAACGATGAGCCGTCCTTGTGACCGGGCTCGTTTTCGTCGTCGCCGAAGACCGGCACGGTCCACACCGACTGGGTGCGCTCCTCGGCACCCGCGCCTTCCAGCTTGTTCAGGCCGAAGGTGTAGGTGGTGCCGTCCCCGGTGGTGAGGGTCCAGTACTCGCCGTCGTCGTCGCCGTTGTCGGCGCCGGTGTGGCGGGTGACGGTGGAGGCGTCGTCGTTCTTCAGGCGCCACGTGCCGCTGGTGTCGTCCTTGACCAGCTCAGTGGCCTGGCCGTTCAGGACCAGGGAGGCGTTGTCGTACTTCCAGCACAGGTCGTACTTCTTGTCCTGGCCGTCATCGTCACAGGAGCCGTACTTGCGCTCTATGTAGGAGGAGGTGAGGTCGAAGCCCTCACCGATCGCGGTCCCCTGGTTGTTGGTGGAGGCGGTGCGCCCGTCCACGCTGCCGGAGTCGTAGGAGATCGACAGGTCCGGCTTCGGGCCTGCCGCGGCGGGCGGCGTGCGCAGCGGGTAGGACCAGGTGAAGGAGCCGGAGGAGCCGCCGGCCTCCCAGGTCGAGGAGGCGGCCAGTGGGGTGGCCTTGTAGTCGCCGGAACCGGACTTGGTTCCGGCCGCCAGGGCCAGCACCATGGTGCGGTCTTCGGCTGTGCCGCTCTTGGCCGCGGTGGGGAAGGTCAGCGGTGCGGTGAGCTGCTCGTCCTTGCGGTGGTTGGTGAACTCGAGCGGAGTGCGGGTGCGGCAAGCCGTCCTGGCCGGGGCGGTACGGGCGCAGTCGGGCAGGCGCAGCAGTTGCAGGCGGCCGGCCCAGTCACCGCCGTAGGCGGAGGCGAACGCCTCGTAATTGAGTCCTAGTTGGGCTGCGCCGCCGTTCTTGGGGCTCGTGACGGTGAGCGCGATGCCCTTGATGCCGAGCTTCTTGGTCTCCTGCTGGTCCAGAACGCGGACCTGGAGCCTGTCGAGGGCGGGTATCTGCTTGTTGTTCTTGGTTTGCTGCGGTGCGGTGAGGGTGAGCGGCAGGTTCCCTGGTTTCGCCGTCGTCTTCCCTGTTTTGGGCAGGGTCAGGGTGGCTTTGCCGCTCTTGGGCCAGGTGACGGTGCGGTCTTGTTGGGTGCGGGCACGTTCGGCTGCGGCTTTGTCTGCTGAGGCGGACTTCGCTACTGCCTTCGCCGTCTTCTTGTTCACCTTCGCGGTGAGCGGTGTCACCTTCGATGGGCGCGGTGCGTCCAGCTTGGGCCGGCCCAGAGGATCGATGTCGGCTGCGAACGCGACCGGGCTCAGCAGGCCCGGCAGGAGGACGAAGCCGGTCACCGCCGCGACCCGCCGCCTCCAAGGCGGCACAGAGGTCCTGGGTCGCGCGGGTCTATGCGTGCCGCGTGACCGGGGCAGACCGAAGGCAGGCAGGTTCATCACGCATCTCCTTGCGTGCGGCCACCGGTGATCCGGTGGCCGCACGCCGTCGAAGGAAAGTCAGCAAGAAGGCATTAGGGGTGGAAAGAATTCGGCGAGTGCCTAGGGTGAGAGCTCGGTGATCTGGCTGCTCACCTGTCCCGGCGTCATCGCCCCGCTCCATACGCGAAGCTTCGCCAGGTCGCCCGGCAGGTAGTGGCCCATGGTGCCCTTCGCTGACCCGCGTCCCACGGAGAGGGTCGCGCTGCCTTGCTGCGGTGTGCCGAGTCCCGGGTCTTCCTCGCCTTGCTGGAGGAACGGACCGACGTACAACTGGGCGACGCCGAACTGCTGCTCGCCTTGGTCGTCGGTGAAGTCCTGGCCGGCGTCGAAGACGCCGGTCACGTCCACCCAGGTGTCCCATTCCTGCTCGCCGATCGGTTCTTGGGCCGGGGCGAGTGCGGAGTCGACCACCTTGCCGTTCGCATCGACGGCGGTGCGGCCGAACTTCCACTGGTAGGCGTCGGCGGTCGCTTTCTCCACCCACAGCGCCCAGGACGACTCCTTGCCCGCCGGGGTGGGCTGTGAGGCGACCAGGCCGCGGTAGCCGACCGGTTTGGCCGCCAGCAGCGCCTTGTTCAGCCGTACCCGTGCGGAGACCGTGAATGATCCGGTCTCATCGACTACCGGGTCATCGCCTGAGGCGTAGCCGGAGGTGCCGTTCAGCACCAGGGCTGTCGCGTCTTCGCCGCTCACACTGGCCCCCGAGCCCGACAGGACCAGACCACCGCGGCGGTAGGGGAAGGATGTGCTGGCCGGATCATCGGGGTCTTCCGGGCTCTCGGTGACCTGGTTGCCGGAGGAGATGGTGGCATCCCAGTGGGCGACCAGCTCGTTGGCGGGCACTTCGCCCTTCTCTGTCCGGTTCTCCTCGCGGATTTGCGCAGGCGTCAGCGGCTCCTGCCAGGTCGCGATCTCGTCCACCCGGCCCAAAAAGTACTCGCCATAGCTGCCACCGACCTTCGAGCGGCCGACCATCAAATTACGATCTGCCGGCCATGGCTCGTAAGTGGCCGCCTCCTGCGCCAGAAACACTGGGTCGCCCTGAGGCCGTCCGTTGATGTAGAGCTGAATGGTGTCGTTGTTCTTGTCGCCGTCGTCCTGGGTATCGAAGACCGCGGCCAGGTGTGTCCACACCTTCAGCGGGGGGTTGGCCTTGTCGGCCATGGAACGGACGTAGGTGGGCCCGTTCTTGTCCTGGTCGGTACGGTTGAACACCCACTTTTTGTGTGTGGCCGAGTAGTAGAGAGTGAAAGCCGAGCCGTGTTCTCCCGGGGCTGCCAGCACGGTGCGGTTGGCAGAGGCGTCAGTGAGGTAGGCCCAGGCCGATACGGTGAACGAGTCCTGCGAGTTGATCGGTACTCCATCGGTCGAGGCGTAGCCGACCTGCTGTCCGGGGTCGCTGAGGTTGTCGTTCAAGCGCAGCGCGTAGTCGCCTGCGCCGCGTCGGCCCATGGTCGACCAGCCGGTGCCCGCCTCGTCGCGCAGGAGCACATCGTGGCGGGTCCCGGTCTCGCCCGTGTCTTTGGCAGTCATCAGGGCGGAGCCGGGGGCGCCGTCGTCGAAGCGCCAGCGTCCGGTCGCGCCGTCAGCGAGACCGGTCTTGAACGTGAATTCGGCTGGCGGCCCCCAGCGCACCCGCCCTTCCTTGTCCAGCTTCAGGTCGCTGGCCTCCACAGAGAGGGTCTGGGCGCCCGGCAGCCCAGGTTTGACGTCGTTGACCATCACCGAGGCATTCGTCGTTGCTGCGTTGACCGTCTTCACCGCATCCGCGTCCGAGGTCAGCAGCCGCCACCGGTAGGCCTTCACGTCCTTGTCGGCCGTGTTGGGCTTGAAGGTGAAGCTTCCCGGCTGGCCCGGCCCGCCGTGAGGGGCGCAGTCGTTGGCCGTGCACTGGGTGTAGGGGGAGCCGTTGACAATGGTGGGCGGCTTGGGGGCGGTGGAGTCGATACGCAGGTAGCACCAGGACGAGTACGGCGAGAACAGGTCGCCATCTCTGCCGTTGTAGTTCCAGTGCGACTGGGTTCTGGCCTTGAACCGGTACAGACCGCCGTCAGCCCGCTTGTCGGTGGTCGCCTTCTCCAAGGTGCCGTCCGGATCCCAACCGGATGGCGGTTTGTAGGTGCTCCATACCTGTGACCAACTGCCCGATCGGGTGTCGGTGCTGGAGCGCTGCATGACGAACTCGGCCTGCAGATAGCCCTCTTCCTCGCCTTGGTGCTGCTCGACCTTGGTCTGCACCCGGGCCTGCACGGTCGGGGTATCCGTCGTCACCGTCAGCGGCGAGGAGGAGGGGCGACAGTACGCCTTCGTGCCCGTGCCCGGGATCGCGCCGACGGAAGTGGGCACACCGGGCTTGTGGACGTACCAGACCTTGAGTTCGGCATTGGAGTCGAAACGCTTCCACGCCCGCGGCTCACCCTCGTCCTTGGCCCGCAGCATCAGCGTCAGTCGCGGGAACTTGCCGTCCGCGAGCGCCCGTACGGTGGAGGTGAGGTTCTCGTCCTTCTCGTCCGGGTTGTCGTTGAATTCTACCCAGGAGTTGGGCTGGTCAGGGCTGCACAGATCTCCGCGGCCCGCGGAGACGTAGCGGTCACCCATCTGATTCAGCTGCTTGGGACCGGGCCAGCGGGTGCCCTCGGAGATGTTGTCGGTGCGCTCCAGGTCGACCCAGTGCGGGGTGCAGTTGAACGACCATGTCTCATAGGCACGGAACGTCGCGTCCAGAACCTGCTTGCCGGACAGCTTGGAGGCGCCGAACTCGAAGTACATGCGGTCGGTGTAGCCGTTGGTGCTGCAGTAGTAGCCGTCCGCGATGCCGCAGCGGCCCACGCCCTTGGGCTCGCTGAACTTCCAGAACTTGTCACCGTCGGAGGACAGCTTCGTCCACTCCGACTTGCCCAGCCCCACCGCGGGGTCGATGTAAACCGGGTAGACCGTGTCCTTGCCTCGCAGCAGGTCCAGATCCGGCGCGACGGAGACGGCGCCAGCACCGACCGCGACGGGAAGCTCAGCGCTGACATCACCCTCGCCGGGCTGGACCGGGCTCTGCGTGGCCTCTTGTTCAGGCTGCAGAGCTGGAGCCTGGTCCGGCTGGGCAGCCGCAGTCTCCTTGGCCGACTGGGATTGTACCTGTGGTGGATGGGCGGCACTGCCAGCGGAGTCCCACATCTGGCCGGCCGGGCCGCGGAAAACCGCGTTGCCGTCGCCGTCCACGGCGCGGAGGCCCCCGCCCTCACCGGGGGCCAGGCTCAGCCCCTCCCCCTGGGCAGTGAGTCTGATCTTCTCCAGTGCGGGGCTGGCCGCCGCCTCAGCGGTCTTGACGGCGAGCACTTCACGGTAGCCCTCAGCCGTCGCCGTCAGCTGCAGATCTACGCCCTTGATCGGCACGTTCGCATACGTGGCGGTCGCACCGTCAAGTGAGGGTGTGGGCAAAGTGGTGGGCCAGCCCAGGCGCAGGCCCTGGCCCTGGTGGCCCAGTCGCAGCAGCTGCGAGCCGCTGCCGCCGCCGGAGAAGGACAAGTCCACTACGGCCGACTTCGGGCCGATCCTGCCGTCGGAGCGCTTCTCCAGCGTGACGTCGATGCCCCGCCAGCCTCCTTCTGGGGTTCTGGCGCGCTGAGGCTCGGTGGCCTGGGTAATGACGAACGTGCCATCCGGGTTCGCCAGCGTCGTCGTGTACTCAGAGCGCTCGGAGGTCACCTCCACCGGCTCCCCCGATGCCACCGCCCGCGCGTACGCGGACCGTTCACTCAGCCCGGCCGCCGGGGCCTTTGCCGGCTCATCGCCAGCAGCCGCGTGCCCCACAGACGGCAGCAGCGACAGCAGCAGCGCTGATGTCACCGCCCCGGTCACGGTACGTATTCGTCTTCGTGCACCGGCATCGCAACACCTACGTTCCAACCCCATAGTCCCCACCCCAGAGTCACAAGTCCTACACAGGCTGTGCGAGTCAACGCCCCACAGTTCCGAACGTCAATGTGAACTAAGGCACAATTTCTAGTTCTCATATGGCTACGAGCAGGAGAAATAGTGGCAAGTAGCCGACTTGCCCCCTTTGGCGTGAAGGTCGACGATCGCTACACAAAGTAATCGGCTGAATGGGTCGCCTATCTGGAATCCGCCAACCTCAGCCCGTGAAGGTAACGAGCGACGATGCCCGATGGGCGCGCGGTGAAAACACAGGATGGGCCTGGCCATTCCCGGAGACAGTCCGTTGGCGAAGCGCCCTGGGCGCTTGGTCTGCACCAACCAGAACTGGCCACCCCCGAGAAGCGCTGCCACAAAGTGATCACCCACCGTGTGGGCCACCGGCACTCAGCCCTTAAGTGCAGCCGCCGCGGTCGCGATCAAGAAAACTCTTCGCCAGCCCAGCCCTATGAGCCTTGTTCCGACACCCCCGAACCGTATGCGCGCTCTTTTCCCACAGCCGCTACCAGCAACTCTGACGCGTCCCAACACACGCTGCCCACAGCTCCAGAGGCCTGACCTGTCACAGATGCATGCGCACTCTCTTCGGCACTCCCCCGCCTCTACCAACAACTCTGCCTGCAACGCGGACACCACCGTGTGCCGCCATCAGAAGGAATCAATCCGATCGCCACCAGGGACTTGAGCGCGGCTCGCGGAGCTCAACCTGACTGAGGTGATCGAGCGCGAACTTCACGCCGGTTTCGAGATCGACATGCTCGTGATCCGCAACCCCCGCCGGGTCTCACGGAGCCGAAGGAGGCGCAGCGAGGCCAGCACCTCGCCCGGTTGCAGACGGCGCTCCTGGAACACCCCACCGCATGGCACCTGCGTACGGCATGACGTTCCACCAGAAGGTGGAGGAGACCGCCGCGTTCGCGGAGCGGCTGCTCAAGACGGTGGCTGAGTTGTACATGAACGATGCCTCGGATAACGATTTGACGAAGCGGCCGCAGAGCGCTTCCCTTGGGCCGTGGCCGCACCAGGCAAGCGGCTCCGGCCGGACGGTAGTGACTTCCTGGACGTCGCTCCGAGCGCGGTACGCGCCGAGGAACGCGAGGGGTACATCGAGCGCCTGGAGGCGTTTCGTGGAGCAGCACCGCGCCCGGCTGGAGGAGATGCTGCGCACGCACGGACCGGGCAGCAAGCCCGCCTCGCACGGCCGGTACGCGCTGATGGGACAGCCCGAGACCCTGATCATCGTGGAACGGATAGAGAATGCCCCGTTCCTCCTGCGCGGCCAGTGGGAGAAGGAGCTGAAGACCGTCTGCCTGGACGACCTCGAGTTCGCGTGGGGGCCGCACATCCGCCTCAGCCAGTGAGCAGCCGGGAACCAGCAGCGGGGCCGGGCGGGGTGTTCCTGTCCGGCCCGCTGCCGTCGGGTCGGCACACACCGGTCACCCCTTCGAGTCGAGCGGCGAAGCGTAAGGACCGCAGCGGCACGCCGGGCAGCGGCGTCGCGGCAACGGCCCCTCCGGGGCAGCGTCCCCTGGTGTGTGCCCGTGTCAGCCACACCCGGAGCGACCCGCCGACCGCGGCATGAATTGCCGGTGCGTCCGGACCATGTCCTTCTCCTGTCCTGGCGTCATCCCGTCCAGGCGGACGCGGTCGGCGGCCCCGGGCGCCGCCACCGCCTGCCGATGGGCGAAAAGGAAGAGCAGGCGGGGGAAGTGCGTCACGAGCGCGTCAAGCAGACGCGCGTCGGGGGGCTGCTGCAGCACGATGGTGAGCGGCCCCGACTCCTCCTCGTGGCGGGCCAGCAGATCGCGCAGCTCGTCGTCGTCACAGGAAATGCCCCAGCAGATCTCCTCGACGAGGAGCTCGCGGATCTCCGCCACGAGCCCTTCCACGTAGTCGGTCACGTCGAACCGCGGCGCGGGCCTGCGCAGCGCCCAGGGGTCGGGCGTCTCGCTCGCCCTGCGGACGTACATGTCGGCCGCCTCCCCGTGCTCGGCCCGGAGCAGCGCTATGCGGTCGCTGCCGGTGAAGGCCACGTGGCGCAGCCGCTCCGCGTCGGCCTTCAGCACCCGGGCGTAGGGGACAACGACATCGACGATGTCCGCGTGAGCAGGAACGCGCCGACGGGCGCCGGGTAGTGCTGGAGGCTTGCGGCGGTGGACCAGCCGAGCGCGGTCGTGGAAATGGTGACGAGTTCGGGTCTGCCGATCGAACCGCTGGTGAAGCAGGTGTAGGCGGGGCCGCCGCGGCGCCCCGCGAAGCGGCCCTCCGGCGGAGCCTGAACGCGGGGAACCCGACCACCGTCCCAGAGGACGCGCTCCGGGCCACAGGGCGGGGCGATCGTGTCCCCCTCGTCCGGTACGAGGGCCAGTCGGGCGCCGCTGCGCCGGAGCATCAGGCGTGCGCCAGACCGCGTGCGGGTCGCCTTCGGCGTACAGCGCCGGGTCGGTGAGATCCACCTGCGGCAGCCGCGTGCTCACGGTCCCGGCTCCGCACGCGTCGCGCCGCCGTCCTTGGCGGTGGGCGTGAAGAACAGTGCCGCGGCTGGGACTTCGACGCCGGCCTCCTGGTCGATGGCGAGTTGCAGCCCGGCGGCGAACTCGAAGAAGTCGTCGCCCACACGGACCGGTGTGACATAGCCAGATCTCATGGCTGTTTTCCGGCTGAACGACGATCAAAGTGATGGATCGTCCCAATGGCCTGCCTGCCCTACGGACCGCCCGGACGGGATCGCTCCGCGACACCACTTGTTCACGCCCTGCACTAATTGAGGACGCGTTACCTGGCGGTAAGTCTTCATGCGGAGATCACACGCTCTCCACGTCCCTTTTCCGGCAACTCGCTCTCCAGAAGGAGCCGTTACATGGCCACGTCCCGCACCGCACGGTCGACGACGCTCGCCCTCGCCACGGCGGTCGCGGCGCTCACCGCGACCGCCCTCCCCTTCCAGGCGCTGGCCGCCCCGAACGGCTCGCGCGCCGCGCTGCCCGCCGTCACCGCGCGCTCCGAGACCCCGGCCCTGCACGACGACGAGGCCGGCGGCGACGCCGACGCGGACGACCCGGCCATCTGGCGCAACGCCGCCGACCCGGACCGCAGCCTGGTCATCGCCACCGCCAAGCAGGGCGGTCTGCGCGTGTACGACCTGGACGCCCGCGAGGTGCAGTCCGTGCCCGCGCCCGCCGCACCGGGCCCGGACCACGCGCCCGGCCGCTTCAACAACGTCGACCTGGTGCACGGCCTGCGCCTCTCCTCGGGCCGCGCCGACCTCGCCGTGACCAGCGACCGCGGCGGCGACCGGCTCCGCTTCCACCGCATCGACGCGAACCGCGCCGGTGGCCCGCTCACCGACGTCACGGACCCCTCCGCCCCGCCCGTCTTCTCCTCCTCCCAGGAGGAGATCGACGAGCAGCGCACCGCGTACGGCCTCGCGACCTGGACCGACAAGTCGTCCGGCCGCTCCTACGCCCTGGTGAGCCGCCGGGAGCGGACGAGCGTCGCCCTGCTCGAAATCACCCCCGGCGCCGACGGCAAGGTCGGCTACCGCAAGATCCGCACCCTCGACCTGCCCGCCGACTTCCGCCTGCCGAACGGCACTTCGTGGTCTCCGTGCGGTGAGCCGGGCGAACTCCCGCAGGTCGAGGGCATGGTGGTCGACCCGGCGAACGGCATGCTGTACGCGGGCCAGGAGGACGTCGGCATCTGGCGGATGCGCGCCGACCTGACCGGCACGCCGAAGCTCGTCGACAAGGTCCGTGAGTACGGCGTGCCCGGCACCTACGACGAAGGGACCGAGGAGTGCGTCGCGGGCGCCGACCCCGGGTTCGGCGGCACCCGTCTGACCGCCGATGTCGAGGGGCTGACGCTGCTCACGGAGGCGGACGGAGACGGCCATCTCCTCGCGTCGAGCCAGGGCGACGACACCTTCGCCGCCTATGACCGCGAGCTGTCCGACGACAACGAGTACGAGGGCGGTTTCCGTGTCACCGCGGCGTCCGCCGCCCTCGACGGCTCGGAGGAGTGCGACGGCGCCGCCGCGCTTGCCGCGCCGCTCGGCCGTAAGTACCCGAACGGGCTGCTTGTGGTCCAGGACGGCCATGACGCCCCCGGGGACGCCGAACGTCCCTCCACCAACTTCAAGTTCGTGGACCTGGGTGAGGTGAAGGAGGCCATCGAGGACTGACGAGCCCCGACTCGTAGGCGCTGATCACCAGCTGCGCGCGGTCCCGCGCGCGCAGCTTGCTCAGCAGCCGGCCGATGTAGGTCTTGACGGTGCCGTTGCTGAGGTGGAGGTACTCGGCGATGTCGGCATTGGAGAGGCCACGCGCCACGAGCACGAGGACCTCACGCTCGCGCTCCGTGAGCTCCTCGAGCGAGGAGCCCGGCGCATGGTGCGTATGGGGAAGACGAGCGAACTCCGCGATCAGGCGTCGGGTCACCGAAGGGGCGAGAAGGGACTCTCCGGCGGCGACGGTGCGGATGCCTGCCAGCAGCACCTCGGGAGATGTGTCCTTGAGGAGGAATCCCGCCGCCCCGGCACGCAGCGCGCCGTACACGTACTCGTCGAGGTCGAAGGTGGTGAGGATGAGGACGCGGGTTCCGGCCGTCTCGGGGGATCCGGCTATGCGCCGTGTCGCCTCGATGCCGTCCATGCGGGGCATCCTGATGTCCATCAGCACCACGTCCGGGCAGAGCCGCTGTGCGCTCTCGACGGCTTCGGCGCCGGTGCCGGCCTCGCCCACCGCTGTCAGCCCGGGGGCGGTGTCGATGAGCACGCGGAAGCTGCCTCGGAGCAGGGACTGGTCGTCGGCGACGAGTACCCGGATCGGTTCGGTCACGCGGTCCTCTCCCTGCGGTTCGTAGCCGTGTCATGAGCGGGTTCGTGCGGGAGACGGGCCGACACGGCGAACCCGCCGCCGGGCCGTGGCCGGGCGGTCAACGTCCCGCCGTACATCATCACGCGTTCGCGCATCCCCACCAGTCCGTGACCA
This sequence comes from Streptomyces sp. 135, assembly GCF_020026305.1. Classification (NCBI taxonomy): domain Bacteria; kingdom Bacillati; phylum Actinomycetota; class Actinomycetes; order Kitasatosporales; family Streptomycetaceae; genus Streptomyces; species Streptomyces sp. 135. Next base: position 961,017 of record NZ_CP075691.1, read on the forward strand.
CCCCTGAGTTCCGCCCGGTCGGTCGCGGCCGCGTTCCCGGCTCCGTCATCCACCACTTCTATGTGCGCGTCTCTTCGTTCGTCGACCGTGATCGTCACCTGGCAATGTGTTCCGTCACCGGCGTGCTTGACCACGTTCGTCAGTGCCTCCTGCACGATCCGGTAGACGGCCAGCGCTGTCCCCGCGGGGAGGCCGGCGTCCAGCCGGGTGCGGAGTTCGGTACGGACTCCTGCCCGCTCGGCACGCCGGACGAGAGCCGGCAAGTCGTCCAGTCCGGGAGGGGGAGCCGTCTCCGCCGAGCCGGACTCTCGCATGTGCCGACCAGCGGTGTCGCCGCGCAGCACTCCCAGGGCACGGCGCATCTCGGTGAGCGCCTCCCGGCCGGTCTGCTCGATCGCCTGGATGGCATCGCGTGTCTCTTGGGGGCGGGCCTCGGCCACGTGGTTGGCCACCGCCGCTTTGACGACGATCACGCTGAGGCTGTGCGAGACGATGTCGTGCAGTTCCCTGGCGATGCGCAGGCGTTCTTCGGCCAGTGCCTCCTCCGCGAGGCGACGGTCCCTTCGGGCCGCCCGGGATCTCCGTTCGCGCACGACACGCCCTGCGGTCCACGCTGCCCCGACGACCAGCCAGACGAGGGCGGCGGTGCCGGCGGCTTCCGTCCACGGGCCGGAGGGCGTCAGGATCGCTTCACCGGTGATGACCGCGGCCGCCGAGACGACCAGGGTCAGGGCGAACGCCGCCCCAGCCCGGAGTGTCGGCTCGATGAGCGCCACCGCGTAGACGGCCAAGGCCGCGGAGATGTAAGGGTCACGGGTGATGTCGAGCAGTGTCGCCGTCGCCGAAGCCCCCACAACTACGGCCAAGGCGGACAGGGGCCACAGGCGCCGAACGGCCAGCGGCACGCCCACACAGACGGCCACCAGCAGGCCCAGCCACCACGGGCCGGAGAACCGGGGCAGACCGTCTGAGGCACCCTGGCCGGCCAGTGCCACGTACCCTGCTGTCACTACGGCCGCCACGCAGGCGTCGATCGCCAGCAGATGCGCGCCGGTCCGCAGGCGCCGCCCCATTCTGTGCATCGCCAGACGATACCGGTGGCCGCTCATCCGGCCTGCCCGAAGAGGAACATCGCGGTACCCACGGCGACCAGCAGGAGGAGCCTTCCGGCGACTGTGGCCGCCCGCGAGGTCGTCCCGCCGCGCAACGCGGCCACGCCCAAGGGGACGAGCGCGACGCACAGTCCCGCGGCGGCCGCGACCGACAGCGGGGTCGTTCCCTTCAGCACCCCCAGCGGCATCGCCGCTGCCATGGCCAGGGCCGCCGCACGAAGCGGTCCCAGCACTCGGGAGCGGTAGGCGCCGATGGCCAGCAGGAGCCAGCCGCCCATGATGGCCGCGTTGAGTGTGCTGAAGATGTGGAACGCGCCGTAGGTCTCGCTCACCGTTCGCGTCGCCGACGCCGCCCCCTGCACGGCCACCAGTTGGAAGGCCAGGTGGTCCACACCGGCGTGAAACGCGCGGGCGAAGAGGCCGAGGACCGTGAGCGCGCCGCCCCACAGAGCGAGTTCCCGGAACCTCTCGCCGATCTCGGCGGCGAGAAGCACGACTCCCGGCCACAGCAGCATCCATCCGGCGGACACGAAGCTGTATGAGGCCGTCATGAGGTCCGGATGATGTCCGTACGCACTCAGTTGCGCGGGGAAGAAGAAGTCGAAGCGCAGGCGCAGCAGTACGCCGGTGAGCAGCAGCAAGGGGCCGAGGACGAGAGAGGCGCCGCCCACCCAGCGTCCTGGAAAGGCATGATGAGGAACGGCGATTGGCGCAGTCGTGACGGTCATGGGGCAACGATGCCGCCGCCGCATGTACCGCGTCGTCGGAGCGTGGACCACACTTTCGGATCGGACCGTGGTCGTATGCCTGTCGGGCGACGAACTCCACATTCGGCTGAGCGCCGGACCGGTCAGCGCCGCAGGCCCACCCGCTTTGACCGGGCCGTGGCGACGAGTTCGGGGACCGTGGCCAGTTTGACACGGGGGCGGTCCTCCTCCTTGCCCCGGGCGATCTCGGTCCGCTCGATCGCGGCCAGGCCGCGGGCGTCGACCACGTGCCGGTTGCGGCGGCGGGCCAGGCGGTGGAAGGCCCGCGTCGTGTGGTGCGGCGCGGGCAGCGTTCCGGCCACCGCGTCGGCCAGGAGCGTCGATACCGTCTCGGCGGCGCAGGTGCGGTTGGCGCCGATGCCGCCGGTGGGCCCGCGCTTGATCCAGCCCACGACGTAGGTACCCGGCTGCCCGGTGACCCGGCCGCCCTCGTGCGGCACCGTCCCGCTGTACTCGTCGAAGGGCAGCCCCGCGACGGGCACGCCCCGGTAGCCGATCGCGCGCAGCATCAGCCCCGCGCGCAGGGTCCGCTCCCCCGCGCCGGACGCGACGCGCACGGCCTCCACGCGGCCTTCGCCGAGCACTTCGCGGGGCTCGCAGTAGAAGCGCAGCACGATGCGGCGGCCGGGCTCCGGCGGAGCCTCCCAGTCCGGCTGTCGTCGCGCGACGCCGCGCAGGACGGCCGCCTTGCCCTGCGGGGCCGCCTCGTCGACAGCGGCGGCGATCCGCGGGTCGTGGTCGTCGACGACCAGTTCGACGTCCGGCACATGCTTCAGGGCGAGCAGTTCGGACGTGGTGTACGCGGCGTGCTCGGGCCCGCGGCGCGCGAGCAGGACGACCTCGCGGACCTTGCTGTCACGCAACGCCGCCAGGGCGTGGTCGGCGATGTCGGTACGGGCCAGGGTGTCCGGGTCGGTGAGCAGGATGCGGGCCACGTCGAGGGCGACGTTGCCGTTGCCGACCACGACGACGCGCTCCGCCGACAGGTCGACGGCGTCCTCCGCCGCGTCCGGATGGGCGTTGTACCAGGCGACGAAGGCGCTCGCGGAGACGCTGCCGGGCAGCTCCTCGCCCGGGATGGACAGGCGGCGGTCGGCGGACGCCCCGACGGCGTATATCACCGCGTCGTGGTGGGCTGCTATCTCCTGCGGGGTGACGTCGGTGCCGACGTCGAGTCCGAGGTGCATCCGCACTCTCGGGTGCGCGTGGAAGCGGGTGAAGGTGTCGCCGACCTTCTTCGTCGCGGGGTGGTCGGGCGCCACGCCGTAGCGTATGAGACCGCCGGCCACGGGCAGCCGGTCGATCAGGGTGACTTCGGCGCTGGTGTGCAGCAGCAGGTCCTGCGCGGCGTACATGCCGGCCGGGCCGGTGCCGACGACGGCGACCTTGAGCGGGGCGAAGTCCGCGGGCAGGACGCGCGGGAACTCCGGCTCGCCCCAGGCGTGGAAGTTCGGTCCCTCGGGCTCGGGTCCGGGTGCCTCGGCCTCTTCGTAGTACGCCGCGTTGATGGCGGCGTACTCCTGCTGCGCGGCGGGCAGGCGGTCCACCGGGAAGATCGCGTCGACCGGGCAGGCGTCGGCGCAGGCGCCGCAGCCGATGCAGGTCCCAGGGTCGATGTGCAGCATCTCCGTGCTGCCGAACGCCCGCTCCTGCGGCGTGGGATGGATGCAGTTGACCGGGCACACGGCGACACAGGTGGCGTCGTTGCAACAGGTCTGGGTGATGGCGTAGGTCATGTTCGGGGACTCAGCTCGGATCGACTCGGTTCGGCTCGGGTCGGCGGATCTGCTCATGTGCCGGTCAGATGAGGTGGGCGCGCTTGTAGAAGACCAGCGCCGGCTTGGTGAGCAGGCCGCACGAGGCGAGGAACTCCATGAGGCCGGCGCAGCTGGAGCGCATCATGGACTTGTGGTGTTCGTTGGCCTTCGCCTCGGCGAGGGCACGCTCCTCGTCGAGCCCGGCGTTCGCGTACACCTCGCGGTTCACCATGCTGGTGACGATGACGTACGACGCGATGGCGATCACCAGGGCGTTGATCCGGCGGCGCACCCGGCCCGCGCCCGCGAGGCGCTTGCGCGTCTGGTCGCGGGCGAACTTCATGTGCCGTGATTCCTCGACGACATGGATGTTGTTGATGGTGCGGACGAACGGCGCGACCCGCTCGTCGCGCATCCAGTCGCGCTGCATGACGTCGAGCACCTCTTCGGCCACGAGGATCGCGGCGTAGGCGGCCTCCCCGAAGGCAACCGACTTGAAGACCCTGCCCAGTTCGACGGCGAGGCGGTGCGGCCGGTAGGGGGGCGCGCCGAGCTTCGCCGCGCCGCGGGCGAACATGATCGAGTGGCGGCACTCCTCGGCTATCTCGGTGAGCGCCCACTGGACCTCGGCGCTGGTCGGGTCCTTCGCGTAGACGTCGCGCAGCACCATCTGCTGGAGGATCATCTCGAACCATATGCCGGTACTGGCGACCGAGGCGGCTTCCTGGCGGGTCAGCTCCTTGCGCTGCTCCTCGGTCATCTCCCGCCAGTACGCGGTGCCGTAGAGCGTGCTCCACTCCGGGCTCGCGCCGTGGCAGTCGCGGTCCAGCGGGGTGTCCCAGTCCACCTCGGTGGCCGGGTCGTACGCCAGGACGGCGGCCGAGTCGAGCAGCCGCCGGGCGATGTCGCCCTCCGGGGAGTGGTCTTGTGTGCTCGGCCGAACAGTGCTGCTTGCCATGGAGCTGCTCCTTGACTCGGACGTCAGGGCAAGGCCCGCGGCGGCGCCACGCGCGGCACGCCACGACCCCCTTGTTAGACAGACGGTATAACAAGGGGGTCGGGTAGGCCTACCCCCGAGTAAGCACGAACGAGGGCACGGGCGATGGCTACGAACGCCGGGCTACGAGCGGCTCAACTGCTCGGCGGCGGGCGTCCACCGGATCCGCGTACTGCACGCGGAGACGACGAGCGCCGACGCGGCGACGGCGGCGAAGCCCCACACCAGGCTGCTCGCGTTGGCGATGAAGCCGATCAGCGGCGGCCCCGCCAGCAGGCCCGTCGTCCCCATGGCGGCGACGAGCGTCAGCGAGTCCGAACCCTGCCCCGCCGCCGCCACGTAGACGCACGGGGTGACGGCCGCGATGCCGAGGCCGACGCAGGCGAAGCCGAGCAGCGCCGGCACCAGGCCGCCGCTGAGCAGGGCGAGGATCAGGCCCGCGCCCGCCAGCACGCTTCCGGTCAGGACGACGCGGCCGTCGCCCCAGCGGCTGCGCCAGCCGTCGGCGAAGAGGCGGGCCACGACCATCATTCCGGAGACGACGGCGATGCCGAGGGGCGCCAGCTCCGCGGACGCCTCGGCGACGTCCTCCAGATACAGCGCCGACCAGTCGTTCATGGCGCCCTCGGTGACGGTGCCGAACGCCATCGCGACGCACATCCACAGCGTCATGCGGGAGGGGACGGCCCACTTCCCGGCGCGCTTCTCCTCCTTCGCCGCGGACGGTTCCGGCAGCTGCCCCTCCGCCAGCAGACCGGTCCTCGCGCACACCACCAGCAGGAGCAGGACCGCGGCGGCCGCGGCGAAGTGCACGGCGACCGCCGAGGTGAGCGCGTTCATGCCGGAGGCGAGCAGCGCGGCGAGCAGGGAGCCACCGCTGAAGGTGGCGTGCAGCCGGGCCATGGCGTTGCGCTCGAACCGCGCCTCCAGGACGGCGCCTTGGGCGTTCATGGCGACGTTCAGGCACCCCACGAGCACTCCGTCGACGCACATGACGAGCAGCGCGAGGGGGTAGTTCGGCGCTGCGGCCAGCGCAGGGAGCACCAGCGCCAGACAGAGCGCCGACAACAACGCGAGGCGCTGCGAGCCGAGGCGCCGCATCAACGCCGCCACCAGGGGGAACGACACCGCCGCGCCGACGCCGGCGGCCATCAGCAGGACGCCGACCTCCGCCGCCGTCAGGCCGAGGTCGTCCTTGAGGGCGGGGATCCGCGACGCCCAGGTGGCGTACTGGAATCCGAGCGAGCAGAACAGGGCCGCGATCGCCAACTGGGCCCGGTGGAAAGGATCACGCACGCGCAGCACCCGCATCAGCCCACTTCTCTGTTTCTGTGCGCGGTGCCGGCCCGGCCGGCACCGCCTTGGACATGTACACAGCCGTCGGGCCGTATCCGGCCGGGGAGACGTGACCGGGCGTGAAGCCCCGGGCCGCCCAGAACGTCTCGCTGCCGCCGACGGCCACCAGCGAGAGCCGCTCGTAGCCGTGCGAACGGGCGGCCGCCGTCAGGTGGTGGAGCAGATGCCGGGCGAGACCGCGGTGCCGCAGGTCCGGTGCGACGACGATGTCGTGCAGATGCAGATTGCGGGACGGGAGCGCGGGCCTCGTCTCGATGGTCGCGCACAGGTCCGGGTAGGCGGACTCCGGGTAGGGCAGCGCCAGCAGATAGCCCGCGAGGCGCCCGCCCAGGTCGAGTGCGTAGCAGGTGGCCGGTGACGCGTGTGCCTTCGACTTCAGTGCGGCGCGCCCCTCGGACAGGCCGAGGCGGCTGTAGGCGCGGGACTCCAGGGCGACGATGCCGTCCCAGTCCCGGTCGGCGATGTGGCGTATCCGGATCTCGTCGTGGTTCACGATCTCGTGGTTCGTGATCTCGTGGTTCGTGATCTCCTGGTTCACGCGTCGCCGCCGTCTATCCAGGTGTACGGAAGCGGGCTGAAGCCGTTGAAGCCCTGCGTCATGTAACTGGTCGCGTACGCGCCGCTGGACAGGACCCACACCGGATCGCCCGAGGCCAGCGCCTTGGGCACCGGGATCAGGCCGTGCTCGTGCGAGAAGGCGTCGTCGCTGTCGCAGGTGGGGCCGGCCACGACGGCCGGGACGGACTCGGCGTCGCGGTGCGAGGGGAAGACGAGGCGGTACTGCAACTGGTCCATCTCGTAGAGGCCGTTGAACTTGCCGCAGCTCAGATACAGCCAGTACTGGCGCTCCCCGTCGGGCCCGCGCCGTGCGGACAGCCGGGAGACATGGGCGCGGATGGCGCCGTGGTCGGCGATGAGATAGCGCCCCGGTTCGACGACGAAGCCGAGCCGGTGGCCCGGGAGCTCCCCCAGGCGCGCCATGCCTTCGCGGATCACCGCGAAGATCTTGTCCATCGGCGGGTCGAGCGCTCTGCCGTGCTTGTCGCGGTAGCCCAGCGCGGGCAGGCCGCCGCCCAGGTTGACGTGGTCGAGCGGGATACCGCGCCGGTGGAGGACTTCGAGGACGCCCGCGATGCGGTCGAAGGCGTCTCGCCAGGCGTCGGCCGTCATCTGCTGCGAGCCGACGTGCACGGACAGGCCCGCGGGGGTCAGCCCGAGGTCACGGGCCCTTTCCAGCACGGCGACGGCGTCGGCGGGCGGGCATCCGTACTTGTTGCTCAGCCCCCACAGGGCGCCCTCCCCGGTGGTCGCGAGGCGGCAGAACACCCGTGCGCCGGGGGCGTGTTCCGCGATCGCGGTCACGTCCTCCAGGCTGTCGGTCGCGAAGACCGTGATGCCGAGGCGGTGCGCGTCCGCGATGTTCTGGTCGGACTTGACGGTGTTGCCGTAGTGCATCCTGGCGACCGGGAAGCCGGCGCTCAGGGCCTGCTCCACCTCGCGGGGGCTCGCCGCGTCGGCACCGGAGCCGCGCGCGGCCAGGCGGGCGAGGACCTCGTCGACCGGGCAGGCCTTCATGGCGAACCGGACGTCCACGCCCGGCAGTTCGCGGCGCAGCGTCTCATAGCGCTCCTCGATGCCGGGGAGGTCAAAGACGATCTGGTCCTCGGCGGCGGCCGCCAGGGCGTCGAGGAGTGACGCGGACTCTTCGGTGCGCGCGGCCCGGTGGGTCATCGTGGCGCTCACGTCGGCCGCCCCGCCACCGCCGGCAGGAGCGGTCCGGCTTCCCTGCTCGCCCGCATCAGGGGTGCCCACGCCTCGGTCAGCATCGCGAAGTCCTCGATGTCGCTCCGCGCCTCGTCCAGAAGGCGCTCGCGGCGGGTGGCGAGGATGTCGGCGAACTGCGCGTATCTGCCGCCGAGTCTGCGGTAGGCGGCATCGACGCGGTCCAGGCGCAGGACGTTCTCGGAGCGGTCGAGTGCGGCGCTCTCCCTGGCGAGCGCGCTGATGACGGAGGCCCGGACGTGGTCCTGGCCGTCCAGGAGCGTCTCCCCGGCGGCGGTCATCCGCTCGTAGACGTGGTTGAAGTAGAGCATCGACAGGAAGAACTTGACGAAGCGCGTCTGGTACGCAATGAAGCCCGCGTCGGTCCGGCGTTCCGCGGTGTAGAAGTTGACGATGTTGCGGTTGTGCAGGACGCCGGGCAGCCCGGCGTCGTAAACCACATGGATGAGGAAGTAGTCGCTGCCGATGGTGTCGGTGGCGGGCGGCAGCGGCACGCGTTCGTGCACGCCGTGGAAGCTGATGTTGCACATGTCGACGCGCATGGGGTCGACCAGGGTCAGCGTCGCGCGGTCACCGGTGAACGGCTCCGAACCGGCGCCGCGGAAGGAGTCGTCGACGAGTTCCCGCTTCTGCTCGTCGGACCAGTGGCCCGGTGCCCAGAGGCTGACCACGTCGTAGTAGACCTCGGGGTCGAGTCCGCGTATCTCACCGATGTCCACGGACAGTTCCCCCACGAAGGAACTGCCCACCATGGCCACGCGTTTGTCGGCGTGACGCTCGTCGAGTGCCGTCTCGACGGGGCCGCGCGCCGCGTCGGCCGCGCGCTTGCCGAGCGACATCAGCTCGTGATGGACGGGGAAGACGGGCGCGCCGTCGACGGTCTGGTACCGGCTGTCGGAGTCCCTGCGGTGGACGGACTCGCAGCCGAGCGCGGCGGCGACGAGGAAGGCGCGGTTGGTGCACGCGCCGTAGGAGAGCCCGGCCGGGAGCATCAGCTCCAGCATCAGTTCGGGCTTGGCGACCTCGGCCCGGCCGATCACCTGGCGCAGGAAGTCGCGCTGCTGCGGCTCGCCGAGGTGGTGCGTGACGACGTGCGGCACCGCGCCCAGCGCGCGGACGGCCTCGGCGTGCGCGGCGAAGGTGTCCGGCTCGGAGGAGTCGAGGATCAGCAGGTGGACCTCGACGTCGAAGTGCGCGGCGGCGTAGGCCGCTTCGCCGCCGATCGCGGTGATCGTCTCCGGGCAGGCCCGGTTGGTGGGGAGGGTCAGGCAGATGCGGCGCATGCGGTTTCCCCGATCGGCTGGTCGAAGTCCTGCCCGGTCCAGGAGGTGAGGCCCAGCAGCTTCTCGCCCAGCTCGCTCAGCGTCGCGGTGCCGTAGCGCAGGGACTCGTGCTTGTCGCGGTCCCCGAGGAGCGTGGCGTTCCAGTCCGGCGTGGCGAGGGTGCGCCAGGAGTCGACCCGGGAGCGGCGCAGCTCCTCGTGGGACTCCAGGGCGGGCATCATCGAGAGGTACTGGACGGCGCGGACGCCGTCGGCGGAGGTGTTGGGGGCCACGCCGTGGGCGAGCAGGCCGTTCCAGATCAGCAGGTCGCCGGCCTCCAGCTCGGGCCGTACGACGGGCATCTCGTCCCGGTCGATGGCGGGGCGGATCGGGTCGCGGTCGTCCGGCTGGAGGGCCTTCCACCGGTCGAAGCGGCGGAACAGCTCGGGGCAGCACTGGAAGCCGCCGTGCTCGTCGCGGGTGTCGTCCAGGGCGATGATCCCCTGCACGCGCTGGGGCAGCACGCCGAGGGTGGTGTCGACGTCCCAGTGGAGGTTGATGTCGAAGCCGCGCTCGGTGGGGGCGATCAGGGAGCGGGAACGGTTCTTGACGTTGGGGGGATTGAGGTTGAGCCGGTCCAGGGTGACCCAGAGCTCTTCGCAGTCCCATACGTCGGTGAAGGCGTCGTACACCCGCTGCGTCTGGCGGCTGTCCCAGATGAGCTGGTGGTGGTAGGCCTCGACGAAGCCGTAGACGTGCAGCTCGCGGTCGAGGTCCGAGCGGAACTCCCGCTCCTCGTACCAGGTCTCGGGGCGGCCCCGGTCGAGCCCCTGGAACTCCCAGGCGAAGTCGAGGAGGTCCTTGGCCGCCTCGGCGGGGATCGCCTGCTTCACGACGACGTAGCCGTACGTCTGCCAGAAGGCGAAGTCCTCCTCGGACAGGACCTTGAGCGGCCGGGTCTTCTTCAGGTCCCGCAGCTGGGTCTGCGCCAGGTACGTGTCGCCGTCGGAGCTGAAGTAGGGGACGGCGCTGGGGGCTCGATGGAGGTAGCGGTCGGACGCTGGCATGGCGTGCTCCAAGGTTGGTCTGTTCCGGGGCGGGCACGGCGGCGGAGGGCTTCATCCCCCGGGAGGTCTCCGCGCCGGGCCGGCGGGCCGCTTCAGGTCGGCCGGGGCAGCGGGTGTCACATCCGCCCCACGTCGAACTTGCGTACCATCAAAATGGACTAGACCAACGACCCCTGTCAACAATTGACTTGGGCGCCTTGTAGAGCAAAACGCGGATATTTGCCCCTGGTTCACACGCCCGTCACGTCAGCGCGGAGCCCGGATTGCCCCGCCAACCCCCCTGCGCCACAGGGCAGTTGACCGCCCACAACTGGCATCCCGTGCATTGACGCCGCGCGAGGCCCGGTTCAGGGTGTTGCCCACACCGAACCCGCGCGCCAAGGAAAGGCCTCTCATGCGAAGACGTGTCTTTGTCCGTGGAATCGCCACCACCGGAGCGGGACTGGCCGTGCCCGCGGCCCTGACCGGCACGGCCGCCACGGCGGCGCCCCGTTCCGCGTCGGCCGCCGCGTCCTGGCGGGGAGTGCCCGCCCCCGGCGGGCAACCGGCCTCGCGCCTTTATGGCGTGGCGGCGGCGGGAGCCGACCTGGCCTGGGCCGTCGGCACCCAGGGCCTCGACAGCACCAGTGACGGCACCGCCATCGCCCTGAGCTGGGACGGCGCCGCCTGGACACCGACCGACCTGTCCCACCTGACGTACGCCACGCTGCGGTCCGTCGCCGTCAGCCCCTCGGGCGGGGCGGCCTGGGCCGTCGGCACCGACACCGCGGGGCACGATCAGCTCCTCGCCTGGGACGGCACGACCTGGCGGGAGACCTCGTTCCCGGGGCGCGGCGAGGCGGGGACGCAGGTGACGGATGTGGCCGCCGGGCCGGACGGCCGCTTCTGGGCGTCGGGGCGGCACGGCGGCCGGGCGGGGCTGCTGAAGGGCGACGGCAAGGGGTGGCGCTGGTGCCGGCCGCTGCCGGACGAGGCCGCGCCCACGCCGGCCGGCGTGCATGTCACGCCCGGCGGGGAGGTGTGGGTCTTCGGCGACGTCATCGCCCGCTGGGACGGCGCCTGGACGGTGATCCCCCGCCTGCTCGGCATCCGCGCGTCGGTCTCCGGCCTGCTGCCGGTCGCCCACGACGACATCTGGCTGACGGGGTGGGCGTACGGGATCGGGGGACCGGCGGGCAAGCCGCCGGGGGTCCGTCTCGAGCACTGGGACGGCACGAAGTGGAACGACGTGAAGGCGCCCTTCGGCGTCGGTATGTTGACCTCGATCGTCGGGGACGCGGACGGCAGGCCCGACCGGATCTCGGGCTGGGACTTCTGGGACCAGAAGCGGGCCCACTACCTGCGCTGGGACGGCACGGCGTGGGTGAGCGAGCGGGGCCCGGAGACACCTTCCGTGGCCCTGCCGGTGGCGCTCGCGCGGATCCCCGGCACGGACGGCGCCCTGTGGTCGGTGGGTACGACTTCCTTCTATCCGTACCCTCCGGCCCAGAACCGCGTCGAACGCTTCGGCTGAGCTGGGGCCGGGAGCTGGGAGTTGAGCCGCTTCCGGCCGCGCCCGGCGGCCGGGGGCCCAGCGGGGTGTCGGCGCGCAGATGGGGGGGAAAGAGCCGGCGCCCCGTCCTGGCACAGCGGGTCGGGACCGCGACGCGGCGACCGCCACCCCGCGGCTGCCGGGCGGCGGCACCGTCGCCCGTCCCACCCCCGCGAACTGTCCAGCCCGGCGGCCTCAGCGGGCCGGGCGCGCCGACCGCACCCGTTCCCCCCGTTCACTCGTCGATCGCCGCGCCCGCGCCCGGCAACCCCTCCCCCGCAATGCGACGCGGCGGCTCCGGGAGATGGCCCGGCACCACCACGCGGCGACCGCCACCCCGCGGCTGCCGGGACGGCGGCGGCGCCAGCAACCGCGAACTGCCCAGCCCGGCGGCCCCCGTCAGCACCGACGGAAGACCCGCCAGGCCCGCACCCTCCCCGCAACGCGCCGCAGCGCTCGGGCGGCGGCCCGGCACCACCACGCGGCGACCGCCACCCGCGGCTGCCGGACGGCGGCACCCACACCGCACCTGGCTGCGCGGCCGCCGTCCCACCACCCACGAACTGCCCGGCCCAGCGGCCCCCGTCAGACCCGACGGAGGCCGCCAGACCCGGCAGCCTCAGCAGGCCGGGGCGGGCCCGACCGCCCCCGTCACCCCCCGCTCACTCGTCGATCGCCGCGCCGAACCCCGCACCCGTGCCCGGTGCGCCCAGTGACGACGCGCCGTATGTCCAGGAACCCGACGCGACGACGCCGCCCGAGCCGGCCGACAGGACCCACACCACGCCGTCACCGGCGTTCTCGCCCGGCGCGGCCGCGAGGAGGCCGAAGCGACCGTCCTTGTTCGGGTCCGTGAGCCGTACCTGCGCGCCCCACTTGTCGCCCTTCTCGGCCACGCCCGGGATGTCCGCGGAGTTCTGGTCCCACGACTTGGCGCCGGTCGCCGTCAGGCCGTTCTCCGAACCCCGCAGCACCCACGCCGCGCCCGCGTCGGCGACGGTGCCGATGTCCTCGCCGGGCGCGCCGATCGCCACGTCCGCGTAACCGTCCCCGTTGGTGTCCGCGACGGACAGGTCCGCGCCCCAGCCGTCACCGCGCTCGGCGGTGCCGGGCACGCCGGTGGAGTCCTGCGTCCACCACTTGGCCTCCTCGCCGAGGCCGTCCGCGGTGCCGTAGCGCACGCCGACCAGACCGCCCGTCATGGTCTCGCCGCCGTCGTCCGGCGAGGCCGGCTCGCCGGTCACCAGGTCGTCGTAACCGTCGTTGTTGATGTCGCCGGAGGCCGCCGCCGGTCCACCGCGCAGCTCACCCTTGTACGTGAGTGCGTCCGCGCTCCCCGCGAAGTGCACGGACCAGCCGTGCCCCGGCTCCTCGGGCCCCGCGGTCACGCCGGAGACGACGAGGTCGGCGTAGCCGTTGTCGTCGTAGTCGCCGGTGGTGAGGGACTTCGGCAGGATGTCGCGCTCCTGGGCGGCCGCGCCGAGCCGCTGGGTGTCCTGACGGCGCAGCGGGGCCTCGCCGGGCTGCGGCGAGGCGTCGTACACGAAGAGGTGCAGGTCGTCACGGTCCAGGACGGCGAGCACGTCACCCGGCGTGTCGCCGGTGAGGTGCGCCGCGGCGAGACCCTCGCCGAACCGCTCGCCCTGGGTGGGCTCCTGCGCCTCCAGCCAGTCGCTCGCCGAGCCGCTGAGCCCGTCCTTCGAGCCCCACAGGATCGCGACTCCACCGGCGTCCGCCCGGTCGCCGAGGTCCTCACCCGGGATACCGACGACCGCGTCGTCGTAACCGTCGGCGTCCAGGTCGCCCGTGGCGACGGCCTTGCCGAAGGCGTCGCCCGCCTCGGCGGCGCCGGCGACCCCGGACGTCGACTGGCTGAACCGGTCGACGTCGGTCGTGCCGATGCCTCTGGTCGAGCCGTACTGGACCGTGACGAGTCCGGCGCCCTTCTGACCGCTGACCGTGGCGCCCGGAGCGCCGACCAGCACGTCCTCGTATCCGTCGCCGTTGAAGTCGCTGTTGCGGTCGTCGGCGTGCGTACCCCCAGGGGTGCCGGCGAAGGCGGAGGGGGCGGCGGCGATACCGGCCCCGGTCAGCAGAAGGAACGATGCCGCGGCGAGGGCGGCCGAACGGTTCTTGCGCACGAGCGGCTCCTGTGAAGGAAGGTGGCCGGGCAGGCGCGGGGGTGTCCGGAAAGGGCCCGTTCCTTGTCCGGCGCCCTGTTCGACACGGCATGGGCCCCAAGGGTTGTACGGGGCCCCGCAACCCCGTTGCAACGTGCCGAGGGGCAGGCTCGTCCCATGGACCGCCATGAGAGCAAGGACGACACCGCCCGCGTGGAGCTGACGCCCGCCGCGGCCGACCTGCTGCGGCTTCTGCGCGACAAGCACGGGCCGCTGATGTTCCATCAGTCCGGCGGCTGCTGCGACGGCAGCGCGCCCATGTGCTACCCCGACGGGGAGTTCCGTACCGGCGATTCGGACGTACGGCTCGCGTCGCTCCCCGTCGAAGGCGTACCGGAGCCCATACCCTTCTGGATGTCCAAGAGCCAGTACGAAGCATGGAGCCACACCCGGCTGATCGTGGACGTGGTGCCCGGGCGCGGCAGCGGCTTCTCGCTGGAGACTCCGGAAGGCGTCCGTTTCCTGATCCGTTCCCGGCTGGTCGGGGCCTGGCCACCACCGCACTCTGGTGAACTCCGCTGACCGCTGGGACAGTTGACGCCCGGCCGACCCCAGGGGGGAATCTGTGACACGGCAGACACGGCAGACACGGCACGGCGGACGGTTCAGAACCGCCCTCGCCCTCATCTCGACGCTCGGCACGCTGGCCGGTGCGGCTCTCATGGGAGCGGCACCGGCCGGCGGCACCGAGGGCGACACCCGGCGGGCGGCGGCCACGCGGATCGCGCCGGGGGTGGAGTACCGGTACTTCGACGTCCCGGCCTCGCGCGGCACCGCCCGCGCCCATGTGCTCGACGTCGACCTGCGCGATCCGCGCACCGCCGTCGGCCTGCTGTACCCGGGCAAGGTCGCCGCCCGCTCGCCCGTCTCGGCCCTCGCGGACGGGGCGGGCGCGGTCGGCGGGATCAACGGCGACTTCTTCAACATCACCGAGACGCAGCACCCCGGCGTCGAGGCGACCGGCGCGCCCGTCGGGCCGGCGATCGCGAACGGCCGCGCGCTGAAGGCCGCCGTGCCGAACGGGCAGCGCTTCGGCCCCGCCATGCCGCCGGGCATCACGACCGAGGCCGTCCTCGGGGTGGGCGTGGACCGCAGGGCCCGCCTGGACAGGCTCACGCTCGACGGTGTGCTGCGCACCCGGGACGCCCGGCTCCGGCTGGGCGGGCTGAACCAGTACGCGCTGCCGGTGGATTCCGTCGGCGCGTTCACCAGCGACTGGGGCGCCGTCTCGCGGGTGCGCGCGACGTGCGGCACGGACACGAGCCGGGGCGCGCCGTGCAGTACGGACACGCACGAGGTGACGGTCCGCCACGGGCGTGTCGTGGCCTCGGCCGACACGCCGGGCAGCGGCCCGATCGCCGGTGACAGCACGGTCCTGGTCGGCCGTGAGGCGGGCGCACAGCAGCTGCGCAAGCTGTCGACGGGCGACCGCGTGCAGGTCAGGCACCGCCTGGTGGCCGCGGAGTCCCGCATTCCGTTCCGTTTCGCGCTCGGCGGCTACCCCGTGCTGCGGGACGGCGCGCCGCTGCCCGGCCTGGACTCCACCACCTCGGCGGTGCGGACGGCCGCCGGGATCGCCGACGGCGGCCGGCGCCTGGTGCTGCTCTCACTGGACGGCTCCCCCGAGTTCCGTACGGGCCTGACGATCGCCGAAGTGGCACGGACGCTGCGCGGACTGGGTGCCGAGGACGGTTTCAGCCTGGACGGCGGAGGCTCCTCCACGCTGGTCTCGTCCACGTCCACGCTGGTCGCGCGGGCGCCGGGCGCCGACGCCGTGACCGTGCGCAACAACCCCAGCGGTGGGGTGGAGCGCCCGGTGCCCAACGGCATCGGCGTGTTCTCCCGGACGTGAGCGGAGCGCCCCGGCGGTTCACCGCGTGTCCCGCACCGCCACCAGGCCGTTGAAGACGCCCACGTACGCCGTTCCGTCGGGGCCCAGCGTCACGGGCGCCCAGTTGTTGTCGTACGCGACACCCGTGCCGGCGAACCGCTTCCACCGGGTCTCGCCGGTGCGGAAGTCGACGGCGGTCAGGTACCAGGCGTCGATACCGAGGCTGCTGGGCTCCTTCGTGTAGAAGTACAGCAGGCCGTTGGCCGTGGAGAGTTTGGGCACCGTCGAGGGGGCGCGCACGCCGCTCTCCCACACCGTGTCGCAGCCGCTGCCGTCCTCGCGTACGTCGATCCTGGTGGCGCCGCCGACGACGCTGCGGCCGAGGGTGAGCGAGGTGATGTTCTCGTAGCCGTAGTTGTTCTCGACGACCAGGCTGTCGCCCCAGGAGATCAGGGAGTTGTCGGTGGTCGACGCGCCGGAGCGGAAGACGGGGACCTTGCAGACGAGCCGCCGCCCGCCCGGCACGTCGGCGCCGCGCCGGTAGACCAGGACGTTCATGCGGTCGTCGGCGTTGTCGGTGATCGCCACGTAGTCCTCGCGTGCGCCGAAGAGGTCGGGGGTGGTGCCCGAGCCCTGGTTCACGGAGCCCGGCTTGGTGCCGGTGCCGCGGTCGTACGTCTCGCGCCAGACGATCTCGGGCGTGCCGTCCGGGGCGGCCCGGAAGCTGTAGAGGGCGCGGTCGGAGACGATCGATACGCCGTCCTCGGCGACGGAGAAGGAGTTCTGGATCTCCTCGCCGTCGAGCCGGATGGAGCGGATGGTGCCGGTGGCCGGGTCGACGGTGCCGACACGGCCCTGCCGCGTCACCCACCAGATGCGCCCGTCCCAGTCCGGCATCACGGAGGTGACCGGGTCACATTCGCCACTGGGGTAGAGATTTGACCAGGTCACGCAGTCGTGCGGAACGTGCGCCGTCAGGTCCCACTCCTTGTCGACGACGAAGCGCCAGTCGCCGTCGGCCGCCCGCTCGTGGGCGAGCCGGACGATGTGCTGGCGGGAGTCGGCGAGGACGAGGCGGTCCTTGTCGTCGAGGTAGGAGTAGGCGCCGCCGGAGGTGTCCTTGAAGATCTTGGAGAAGTCGAGCCGGGTGATGGCCTCGACGGTCGAGGGCCGTTGCGGGAGTTCGTACTCGGCGAGCGTGTCGAGCGTCTTGGGGTCGAGCAGCTTGACCAGGAAGCCGGTGAAGGTGCCGCAGACGGTGACGATCCGTCCGTCGCGGTCGAAGGTGACGGTCGCGCACTCGCCGCCGAGGGCCGCCATCTTCTCGCTGTCGGCCTCGGGCCGCTTCCCCAGGGGGCCGCTCCAGGGGTACGTTCCGCTGCCCGCGGCGTCGGCGTGCATGCCGCTGCGGCCGTTGGCGGCGAGGTGGGGGTGCTGGGGCGGCGGGGTGCCGGGCAGCGGCCGGGCGGCCGCGGGCGCCCCCTCGTAACTCTTGACGAGCCGGTGTCCGGGCGCCTTGGGGATGTCGTCGGCGCGGGCGGGGCCGGGGGCGGCGAGGGTGGCCGCGACGGCGGTCACCGTCACGGCCAGGGCGAGGGCGGTGCGCGGGATGCTCCGGGACATGCGTGGCATGCGCCGAAGCTAGGACCACCCGCTTGAAGTGTCCATGAAACAGCGTCAGTTGTGCATGAAAACGGCTCGGTTGTTCATGACGCCGCAAGGAACGCTCACGGCTGGAGCCCGCTGACGATGTGGGCGGTGGCCGTCAGGCCGTCGTGGATGGTCGGCGCCATGCTGCTGCTCGCCAGGTAGAACCCGAGCAGGGCGCAGACGATGGCGTGGGAGATCTTCAGCGCGCCGTTGCGCAGAAAGACCACCGCCAGGATGAGCAGCAACAGCACCACAGAGATCGAGACAGCCATGGAACCTCCTCCGCCACGCGACACCGCGGCTCTCGGCCGTCAGTGTCGCGTAACGGAGGGTGCGTCCGGGCCTCTGACCTGTGCTCCGAACGGGTGTTACTTGTCAGCGGCCGTGGGCGTCGAGGAAGGCTGCAAGCCCCGCGAGGTCGTCGGTGTTGAGGTGATCGACGCCGGCGGCGAGCAGTTCCGCCCAGACCGCGTCGCGCTGCGGACCGGGCAGGTCGGGCGTCGCCCAGAAACGGACACGCTGCCCGCGCGCGTGCGCGGCGGAGACGATGCCGCGCAGCTTGTCGCGCTCGGCGGCGGGCATGGGTCCCGCGCCCTGCCAGCCGAAGTGGAGCGACCAGTTGTCGCTGATGAGCGGGATCAGGGAGGCGGGCGCCGGGGTCCCGAGGTCGGCGAGACGGCCGTCGTAGAAGGCGTACCGGACCCGCTGCGCCTCCATCGGGGCGCGGGCCGCGCGGTGCCCGGAGACGACCGCCGTGACCGCGGAGCGGCGCACCTTCCCGTGGACGTACGAGGTGAACAGGTGGCGGTAGGGCCGCAGATGGCGGTGGAGCTCGGCGTACGTGGACGCGCCCTCGGTCTTGATGTCGATCAGGAGCTGGAAGGGGGTGCGGTGGTGCCCCCGGTACACGGAGCCGTGGTGGGCGCGGACACGGGCGGCCAGCGGTTCGAGGTAGAGGGATTCGAGGGTGCGGGCGGGGTCGAGGTCCACGGGGTCGTGGGCGACGAGGAGTTGTCCGTCGACGAGGTAGATGTCGGCCTCGACGCTGCCGAAGCGGTGGTCGAGTGCGTCGAGGAGCGGCCTGGGGTGTTCGTAGTCGTTGTGCGCGTGGGCGCGGATGAGGGGGCGGGGGCGCGGATGCCGGCCGCGCTCGTCCGCCCCGGCCTGGGCGGGTATCGCGATGCTGCCGGCAAGGGCGGCACCGAGGGCGGTCAGGGCTCTGCGACGGCTGGTGAGGGCCATGTCTTCCTCCCTGGGTCGATAGGAACCTCAGTGAGTATGACCCCTGCCCCAACGGGCGCGAGGAACTGCGCGACCAGCCACCCCCAACCCGCACCCCACGACGCACCCCCAGAGGCACCCCCTACTCGGCCACCTCCCCCCACCCCACCGTGCGATCACACCACCGCTCAAGCAGCACCCGATCATGACCGACAGCCAACAACCCCGCCCCGGACTCCCCCCGGTACTCCTCCACGACGTGGACCAACGCCGCCGTCGTCGAAGCATCCAGCATCGCCGTCATCTCGTCACAGATCAGCCACCGCGGGCCCAGCACCAACGCACGGGCCAGGCAGGCCCGCTGCAGCTGCCCATCGCTGACCTCGTGCGGGCGGCGCCCCATGAGGTCCTTGCCGAGGCCGACGCGGGCCGCCAGCTCCGGTACGAGCGCGGTGACTTCGGCGGAACGGCCCACCGCCCGCAGCGGCTCGGCGATCAGATCCCGCAGCGCCAGCCGGGGATCGGCGGAGAGCCTCGGCTGCTGGAAGACGACGCCGAAGGCGGTGCGCTGCTCGCGCGGGGCCCGGTGGCGCCAGCCTCCCGCGACGGTGCCGTCGATGACGACCTGCCCGGCGTCGGGGCGGTGCAGCAGCGCCGCGACCCGCGCCAGCGTCGACTTGCCGCAGCCACTGGGTCCAAGCAGCCCCACCGACTCGCCGGAGGCGATGGTGAGGTTCGCCGAGCGGACGACGGGGGCGCGCCGGTCGTATCCGGCGGTGATCGCGCGCAGTTCAAGCACGGGGCGCCTCCAGCACATCCACGTGGGGGTGGTGGCAGGCGGCCCCGCCACTGAGCGCGGGCACGGCGCCGCACGCCTCGTCGGCCCGTTCGCACCGCGCCGCGAACGCGCAGCCCGCCGGCAGCGCGGACAGCTCGGGCGGCAGCCCGGGGACGGGCGCGAACTCCCGCTCCGGCAGGGCGTTCAGGAGCCCCCGGGCATACGGATGGCGGGGCCCGCGCGCGCCGAAGAAGTCGGGGGCGTCGGCGATCTCGACGACACGGCTCGCGTACATCACGGCGACACGGTCGGCGATGCGTTCGGCGGCGGCCAGGTCGTGGGTGATCAGGAGCAGCGCGCGGTCGTCCCCGACGTGCCGGCGCAGTTCGTCGACGGTGCGGTCCACGAGGTCACGGTCGAGGCCGGTCGTCGGTTCGTCGGCGAGCAGCAGGGGCGCGTCGCCGATGAGGGCGAGCGCGGTGGCGGCGCGCTGGGCGAGGCCGCCGGACAGCTCGTGGGGGTAGCGGTCGAGGTGCCCGGCGGGGAACGCGGCCCGCGCGGCGGCGGCTTCGGCGGCGGCGCGCCCGTCCGCCCTGCGCACCCCGGTCAGCTCCCGCACGGTCTCCTCCAGCTGGGACCGCACGGTCCGTACCGGCGTGAGGTGCGCGGCGGGGCTCTGCGGTACGAGGCCGACGCGCCGCCCGCGCACGGTGCGGGCGAGGGTGCGCTCGTCGGCGGTGAGCAGATCGGTGCCGTCGCCGAGCAGCGCCGAACCGGCCGTCTCCGCGTTCTCGGGGAGCAGGCCGAGCAGCGCGGAGGCCAGCACGGACTTGCCGCAGCCGCTCTCGCCGACCAGGGCGAGGCACTCCCCCGCCGCGAGGTCGAAGGTGGCGTCGGTGACGGCGGAGACGTGGCTGCCGCCGCGCATGCGGAAGCGTACGGAGAGCCCCCGTACGGACAGCACGGGAGACGCGTCGGGGACCGTCACAGCATCAGCTCCGATCGGCGCCGGGGATTGATCCGTTCCCGCCAGGCGCCCGCGAGGCCCGCGATCGCCAGGGTGGGCACGATGATGAACAGGCCGGGGAAGAGCGTCGGCCACCAGTCGCCCGCGAGGAGCGAACCGCGGGCGCTCTGGACGAGCGTGCCGAGGCTGGCCTGGTGGGTGGGGAGTCCGAGGCCGAGGAAGGACAGCGCGGACTCGTGCCAGATGGCGTGCGGCACCATCAGGACGGCGGCGAGCCCGGCCTGCGGCAGGACGCCGGGCAGCAGGTGGCGCACCGCGACGCGCAGGCGTGAGGCGCCGCCCGAGATGGCCGCGTCGACGTAGGGCCGTGAGCGCAGGGAGAGCACCTCGGCGCGCACGATGCGGGCGGTGGAGAGCCAGTGCGTGAGTGCCACGGAGACGACGACGGGCCATACGCCGGGCCGGAACATCGCCACGATGAAGATGCCGAGCAGCAGGTGCGGCACGGACGAGAAGACGTCCACGAGCCGCATCACGATCCGGTCCACCCAGCCGCCGGATGCGGCGGCGAGGGCGCCGACCGCCGTGCCGATGACGGTGGCGACGACGGCCGCGACCACACCGACAAGGAGCGAGACCCGCAGCCCGTACACGCAGCGCAGCAGCAGGTCACGCCCGACGTCGTCCGTCCCGAAGGGGTGCTCCCAAGACGGCGGCTGAAGCTTGGCCGCCAGGTCGACGGCCTGCTCGTCGAGGTTGACGAGGGGCGGGACGACGAGGACGGCGAGGACGACCGCGGCGACGATCACCGCGGAGGAGCGCACCCGCCACGCGCGCGTGGAGCGACGTACGCCCCCATGGGCGCGCCATGCGAGGTCAGCCATCGAAACCCACCCTCGGATCGGCGAGGCCGTACAGGAGGTCGGCCACGAGGTTGCCCAGGAGGACCGCGGCCGTGGCGAGCGCGGTCAGGTCGAGCACCGGGAGCAGCACGCGGTGAGTTCGCGCCCGAACGGGCAGCCAGAGCGCGGGCGAGCAGGCCGAGCCAGAACGGCGGCGCCGCTTCGAGGGTGTACGCGAGGGAGGTCACGGCGCGGTCGAGCCAGCCGCCGGGGCGGCGCGCGGCGAGGACGCCGAGGGCAGTGCCGAGCAGGATGGCGACGACGAAGGCGGTCGCGGCGAGCAGCACGGACCAGCCGACGCGTTCGCCGATGACGTCGGCGACGGGCTGGCGCAGCGTGCTGGAGTCGCCGAGGTCACCGGTGAGGGCCGAGGTCAGCCAGTCCCACCAGCGGGTGGCCAGCGGCCGGTCGACGCCGAGGTTGGCGCGCAGCTGGTCGAGGTTCTCCTGCGAGGCGGTGAGTCCGGCGGTGCCCGCGTACGCCTTGACGGGGTCGAACGGCGAGGCGGCGGCGATGGCGAAGACACCGAAGGTGACGACGAGCAGGACGGGCACGGCGAACAGCAGCCGCCGTCCCGCGAGGCGCGCCATCGGCCCCCAGGGGAGGCGACGCCGCGTCGCCTTCCCCGGAGCCTCGGATATCGCCGACGTCACTTCTTCGGCTGCCAGTCCTCGACGTTCCACCAGGGGCCGGACGCCAGGCCGTGGTCGTGCGGCTCGACCTGCGTGCTCAGGTCGCCGAACTTCTTGTCGACGACGTAGAGGTGGTCGATGTGCGTGAGGAACGTGTAGCCGGGGTTCTTCACCAGTTCGCGCTGGATGGTGTCGTAGGCGGCCTGGCGCTTCGCGTGGTCGCCGCTCTTGCGGGCGTCCTCCAGGGCCTTGTCGACCTTGGGGTTGTCGTAGTGCGCCATGTTGTTGAAGCCGTCACCGGCGAGGGAGGACTTCAAAAGCGTGTACTGGTCGAAGTCCGGGTCGGCCGGGGAGCCGCCGCCCGCGAGGACCGCGTCCTTCGGCATGCGCGGTTCGATGACCTCCCAGGTGCCGGACTGCACCTCTACCTTGATGCCGAGCTTCTTGGCGTCGGAGGCGTAGGCGAGGGCGTGGTCCTGGCGGAGCTTGTCGCCGGAGAGGTACCAGAGCGGGAACGTCGCCCGGACTCCGTCCTTCTCGCGGATGCCGTCCTTGCCCGGCTTCCACCCGGCGTCGTCGAGGATCTTCTTCGCCTTGGCGGCGTCGAACTCGCGCTCGGTTCCCTTGGTGAACCACGGGCTGTCGGTCGGGACCGGGCCGTAGGCCTCCTTGCCCGCGCCGTCCAGGATCGAGTCGACCATGGCCTTGCGGTCGACGCCCACGTCGAGGGCGCGGCGGATGTCGGTGTCGCCGGCGACCTTGTTGCCGGTGGGCAGCGTCACGACGCGGTAGTCGAAGGTCTTGGCTGCGTACGTCTTCTTGCCGCTGTCGCCCTTGTACTTCTTGGCGAGGTTCGGCGGCAGGATCGCGCCGTCGAGCTCACCGGCGTCGAGCCGGGTGGCCCGCACGTCGTCGTCCTTGATGATCGCCATCGTGAAGTTCTTGATCTTCGGCGCGCCGCCCCAGTAGTCGGGGTTGGCCTTGAAGGTCAGCTTCTCGCCCTTGGACCACTTGACCAGCTCGTAGGGGCCTGTGCCGACGGGCTTGGTGGTGAAGGCGCCGTTGTTCACGTCCTGCTTGCCCGCGATGTGCTCGGGGGCGATGGGCAGGACGGTGCGCTCGGCGAAGGGCGCGTAGGGGTACTTGAGGTGGAAGACGACCGTGTCGTCCCCCTTGGCCTCGACGCTCTTGACGGCGTCCAGCTCGGTCTTGGAGGCGTTGTTGGTCTTCTTGTCGAGGATCGTCTCGTACGTGAAGACGACGTCCTTGGCGGAGAAGGGCTTCCCGTCGCTGAACTTGACGCCCTCGCGCAGCTTGTACGTGTAGGTCCGGCCGCCGTCGGTGACCTTGGGCAGCTCGGCCGCGAGGGCGGGCTTGAGCTTCATGTCGGCGTCGTGCGTGAGCAGCCCGTCGAAGATCTTCGAGTTGCCGTCCTTGCCGTAGCCGAGGAGGGGGCTGAGGGTGTCGGGCTCGTAGGCGATGCCGACGACCGCCGAGTCCTTCGCGCTCCCGCCGCCGTCGCCCGGCGCCGAGCAGGCGGAGGCCGCGACCGCTATCGCGATGGCCGCGGCCACGCCGCCCGTGCCCCGTATCGATCGGGCCCTCATGCTCCACACCCCTACTGAAGATCAACCGTTGTTGCGAACGGCTCGCAATTATGCCTTACCCCGCGAGGGGGCAAAGCCGCAGCCCGCACGCGGCACGTGCGGGCTGCATCGAACGGTGTCGGGGTGTGTCCGCAGGTCAGGACGGTGACGCGGTGGTGTCAGGGCGCCGGAAGCTCGACCATCTCCGCCAGCGCCTCGCGATGGCGCCCGGCCGTGCCGTAGGCGATCGAGTCGGCCTTGGCGCGCTTGAGGTACAGGTGCACGGGGTGCTCCCAGGTCATGCCGATGCCGCCGTGCAGTTGCAGGGCCTCCTCGGCGGCGCGCACCGCGACGGGTGCCGCGTACGCCTGTGCCAGTGCCGCGGCGAGGTTCGGCTCGTCGCTCCCCGCGGCCAGGGCGTCCGCGGCGTGCCGGGCGGCGGCCCGGGTGTTCACGACCTCCAGCCAGAGCTGGGCGAGGCGGTGCTTGAGTGCCTGGAAGGAGCCGACGGGCCGGTTGAACTGGTGGCGCTCCTTCACGTACCGCACCGTCTCGGTCAGGCACCATTCGGCGATGCCCAGCTGCTCGGAGGCGAGCAGTCCCGCTCCGGCCCGCAGCCCTTGCGCGACGGCGTGCCGCGCGTCCTGCGTGAGGACACGCGCGCGTGCCCCGTCGAAGGTGACCGTGGCGATCCTGCGGGTGAGGTCCAGCGAGGTCTGCGGGCTGACGGTGACGCCGTCCTGGTCCGTGTCGACGGCGAAGAGCGCGCCGCCCGCCGGGACGAGCAGGACATCGGCGCCATCCGCGTCCGCGATGCCGGTCAACTCCCCGTGCAGGGTGCCGTCTTCGTGGCGTACGTCCTTGAAGGGGGCGCCGGGCGCGGCGGCGAGGCTCACCGCGAGCGCGCCGACCGTGCGTCCGGAGGCGAGCGCGCCGAGCAGTCCCGTGGCCTCGCTGGCGTCGCAGGCGAGCAGCGTTTCCGTGGCGACGACGGCGCTGGTGAGGTAGGGCACGGGCGCCACCGCGCGGCCCAGCTCCTCCAGGACGACGGCGGCCTCGCGGTGGGTGGCGCCCTGGCCGCCCAGTTCCTCGGGCACGAGGAGGCCCGCGAGCCCCATGCCGTCGGTGAGGGCCTTCCACAGCTCGCGGTCGTGCGGGACGTCGGTCTCGGCGCGGGCCAGCACGGACGCGGCGTCGCAGCGGTCGGTGAGCAGGTCGCGCACCGCCGAGCGCAGTGCCTCTTCCTCTTCGGAGTAGAGCAGGTCAGTCATCGCGCGAGGTCCTTCCAGGCGACGTCCTTGTCGGTGCGGGGCTCGGAGGGCAGTCCGAGGACGCGCTCGGCGACGATGTTCAGCAGGACCTCGCTGGTCCCGCCCTCGATGCTGTTGCCCTTGGAGCGCAGATAGCGGTAGCCCGCGTCGCGGCCCGTGAAGTCGACGATTTCGGGGCGGCGCATCGTCCAGTCCTCGTACAACAGCCCTTCCTCACCCAGGAGTTCGACCTCCAGGCCGCTGATCTCCTGGTTGAGGCGGGCGAAGCCGAGCTTCATTCCGGAGCCCTCGGGGCCCGGCTGGCCCGCGACGAGCTGCTGGCGCAGCCGCTCGCCGGTGAGCCGGGCGACCTCGGCGTCGACCCAGAGTGTCATCAGGCGCTGGTGGAGGTCGTGGGTGCGCAGCTCGGGGCGGTCGCGCCACGCCTTGGCGACGGGCCCGATCATGCCGCCCTCGCGGGGGACGCGCATGCCGCCGATGGAGACGCGCTCGTTCATGAGCGTGGTCTGCGCGACCTTCCAGCCCTCGCCGACCGCGCCGAGGCGGTGCGCGTCGGGGATGCGCACGTCGGTCAGGAAGACCTCGTTGAACTCGGCCTCCCCGGTGATCTGGCGCAGCGGCCGCACCTCGACGCCCGGGTCGGTCATGTCACACACGAAGTACGTGATGCCGCGGTGCTTGGGCTGCTCGGGGTCGGTGCGGGCGATGAGGATGGCCCAGCGCGCGGTGTGGGCGCTGGAGGTCCACACCTTCTGGCCGTTGACGATCCAGTCGCCGCTCGCCTCGTCGCGGACGGCGCGCGTGCCGAGCGCGGCGAGGTCGGATCCGGCGCCCGGCTCACTGAAGAGCTGGCACCACACCTCCTCGCCGGTCCACAGCGGGCGCAGGAAGCGGCGCTTCTGCTCCTCCGTGCCGAAGCCGAGGACGGTCGGCGCGGCCATGCCGAGGCCGATGCCGATCCGGCGCGGGTCGTTGTCGGGCGCGCCCGCCGCCTCCAGCTCGGCCTCCACGACGGCTTGCAGGGAGCGCGGCACGCCGAGGCCGCCGAGGCCTTCGGGGTAGTGCACCCAGGCGAGGCCGGCGTCGAAGCGGGCCTTGAGGAAGGTGTCGCGGTCGGTGCTCGCGGGCGGGTGCGCGGCGAGGAACTCCTGTGTACGGGTCCGCAGTTCGGCGGCGTCGGTCATGCCGCACCGCCCTGCGGCAGGACGGCCACGCGTCCGGTGGTGACGCCGTCGGCGACCCGCTGCACGGCCGCGGCGGCGTCGGCCATCGGCACGCGCTCGCTCACCAGCGGCTTGATGGCGCCCTTCGCGGCCAGCTCGGTCAGCTCCTCGTGGCAGCGCCGGATCGCGCGCGGGTCCTTGGTGTTGTAGAGGCCCCAGTGCAGGCCCATGATCGTGTAGTTCTTGACCAGGGCGTGGTTGAGAGCGGGCGAGGGGATGGAGCCGCTCGCGAAGCCGACGACCACGATGCGGCCCTCGAAGGCCACGCACTTCGCGGACTTGGCGTACGCGTCGCCGCCCACGGGGTCGTAGATCACGTCCGCGCCGCGGCCCTCGGTGGCGTCCTTGACGGCGGCGATGACGTCGTCGGCGCGCCGGTCCAGGACGAGGTCGCAGCCGAGCTCGCGGGCGACCGCCGCCTTGTCCGCGCCTCCGACGACGCCGATGACCTTGGCGCCCGCGGCCTTGCCGAGCTGCACGGCGGCGCTGCCGACGCCGCCGGCCGCCGCGTGCACGAGGAGGGTCTCGCCCTCCTGGAGGTGCGCCCGGCGGTGCAGGCCGAACCAGCCCGTCTGGTAGCCGATGTGCAGCGCCGCGGCCTCCGCGTCGTCCAGCGCGTCGGGCGCGGGGAGCAGGGCGGCCGCGTCCGCGACGGCGTACTCGGCGAAGCCGCCGTAGGGCAGCGCGGGGTTGGCGAGCACGCGCCGCCCGTCCTCGGTCTCGCCGCAGATCTCCACACCCGGCGTGAAGGGCAGCGGGGGCCTGACCTGGTACTGGCCGCGGCAGAGGAGCGCGTCGGGGAAGTTGATGTTCGCGGCGCGGACCTTCAGGAGCACCTGGCCGCCGGCGGGCTCCGGGCGGTCGGTCTCCACGAGGCGCATC
This sequence comes from Streptomyces sp. 135, assembly GCF_020026305.1. Classification (NCBI taxonomy): domain Bacteria; kingdom Bacillati; phylum Actinomycetota; class Actinomycetes; order Kitasatosporales; family Streptomycetaceae; genus Streptomyces; species Streptomyces sp. 135. Next base: position 987,771 of record NZ_CP075691.1, read on the forward strand.
ACCTCGCCCGGCTCGCCGTTCTCGTGCACTTGCCATGCCTGCATGCGGGGCCTCCACGGGGCTGTCGTAGACCGGGCTCGTCCGCATACTAAGCGGTCGCTTGCCCCAGGGGAACCGTCAGTCGTCCTTCTCCTTGCGCGTGGGCCGCGCCCGTACGTGCATGCGCTCACCCTGCGGCCCGAAGAGGCTCAGGAATTCCGCCCCTCCCTCGCTCGTCGCCCCGAACCAGTGCGGGACGCGGGTGTCGAACTCGGCGGCCTCGCCGGGACCGAGCACCACGTCGTGGTCGCCGAGGATCAGCCGCAGCTTGCCGGAGAGCACGTACAGCCACTCGTACCCCTCGTGCGTCTGCGGGTCCGGGGCGGGGGTGGTGCGGGCGGGCTCGATCACCTTGTACGCCTGGAGACCGCCGGGCTGCCGGGTGAGCGGCAGCATCGTGCGCCCGTGCCGGACGATCGGCTTGGCCCGTACGCGCGGGTCGCCCACCGGCGGGGCGCCCACCAGCTCGTCCAGGGGGACCTGGTGGGCGCGGGCGATGGGCAGCAGGAGTTCGAGGCTCGGCCTGCGGTTGCCGGACTCCAGGCGGGACAGGGTGCTGACCGAGATGCCGGTGGCGGCGGAGAGCCCCGCGAGGGTGGCGCCGCGCTCCCTGCGGATACGGCGCAGCCGGGGGCCGACCTCGGTGAGGACCTGGTCCATCTCCTGCGGAACTTCGCTCTCGTCGCTCATGGCTCCCATCATGGCGCACGGGTTGCCATATCGGCAAAGCCGTTTGTCAAAAACGTGCCTACGGCGGGACAGTTCCCGTGGAGGTGGTCACCATGACCCAGAAGAACGGTTACGACGTCGTGGTCGTCGGAGGCGGCACGGCGGGCCTGAGCGCGGCGCTCGTGCTCGGCAGGTCGCGGCGGCGGGTCCTCGTCGTCGACGCCGGTGAACCGCGCAACGCGCCCGCCGCGCACATGCAGGGCTATCTGTCGCGGGACGGCATGCCGCCCGCGGAGTTCCTCGCCGAGGGGCGCCGGGAGCTGGAGCGGTACGGCGTGGAGGTGGCGCGGGGCCGCGTGACGGAGGTACTGCCGGACGGGCGGGGCGAGTTCGGGGTGCGGCTCGCGGACGGCGGGGCCGTGCACGCGCGCCGGGTGGTCGTGGCCACCGGCCTGGTGGACGAGCCGCCCGCGGTGCCGGGGATCGCCGGGCGCTGGGGCCGTGACGTGCTGCACTGCCCGTACTGCCACGGCTGGGAGGTGCGGGACCAGCCCTTCGGGGTGCTCGCCCCGGAGCCGTTCAACAGCCACCAGGCGCTGCTCGTCACCCAGTGGTCCAAGGACGTGACGCTCTTCCTGCACACCGTGCGGGAGCTGCCGGACGCGGAGTGGGAGCGCCTCGCGGCCGCCGGGGTCTCGGTGGTGGAGGGCGAGGTCACCGGCCTGGAGGTGACCGACGACCGGCTGACGGGCGTCCGGCTCGCCGACGGACGGGTGTTCCCCCGCTCGGTCTTGTTCGTCACCGCGCGGCCGGTGCCCCGCGACGGCCTGCTCACCGCGCTCGGCGCCGGGACCAGGGACACCCCGGTGGGGCCGTACCCCGCGGTGGACGAGACGGGCCGCACCACGGTCCCCGGCGTGTGGGCGGTCGGCAACGCCGCGGGCCCCATGGAGCAGGTGATCAACGCGGCGAGCAGGGGCTACCGGGCCGGCGTCATGATCAACGCCGAGCTGGTCATGGCGGACATCGACGCGGAGGCGGCCCGCCGCCGGGCGGGGTCTTCGCACCCGAGACGGAGGCCGCGGTGGCGCGCGCGGCGGCGGGCGGCCGCGCGCACGGGCTCGCGGGCTAGGGCATGCCGTGCGGAACGGGCGCCCGGCGGGGCAGCGGGCGCTGGTGCGGCGGAGCGTTTCCGCGGGCCCCGTTTCCGCAGGTGACGGGGGCCGGGGCGGCCGGGGGCGTCGCGCCACTTCGGGCGGGCACCTGCGACACTCGGGGCATGGACATCGAACGCAGAAACAACGTCACCGTCACGGGCAACCCACAGGGGCGGACGGTGGTGCTGGCTCATGGGTTCGGCTGCGACCAGAACATGTGGCGTCTGACGCTGCCCGCCCTGGTCGAGGAGTACCGCGTGGTGATGTTCGACTACGTGGGTTCGGGCCGCTCGGACCTGTCCGCCTTCTCGGAGAACCGTTACACCTCGCTGGACGGCTACGCACGGGACGTGGTGGAGGTCTGCGAGGCGCTCGACCTGCGTGACGCGGTGTTCGTGGGGCACTCGGTCAGCGCCATGATCGGCGTGCTCGCCGCCGACATGGCCCCGGAGCGGATCGGGGCGCTGGTGATGGTCGCCCCCTCTCCGCGCTACATCGACGACGAGGGCTACCGCGGCGGTTTCACCGCGGAGGACATCGACGAGCTGCTGGGGTCCCTGGACCTCAACTATCTGGGCTGGTCGGCGGCGATGGCCCCGGTGATCATGGGGAACGCGGACCGCCCCGAACTCGGCGAGGAGCTGAAGAACAGCTTCTGCGCCACCGACCCGGACATGGCGCGCGTCTTCGCACGCACCACCTTCCTGTCGGACTCGCGGGACGACCTGAAGAAGGTGCGGGTGCCGACGCTGGTACTGGATTGCACGGACGACGCCATCGCCCCCCGCGAGGTGGGCGCCTACGTCCACGAGTCGATCCCCGGCTCGAACCTGATCACCCTGGACGCGACCGGGCACTGCCCGCACCTGTCCGCACCCGAGGCCACGAACGAGGCGATCACGGGCTTCCTGACGGGCTTGCGGTGATGTCCCGGGCGGGGCAGCACCCGGAGCCGCCCGACCGCGACGACGCGAAGTGGTCGGACGCGGCGTTCGCCGCGCTGCTGGAGGACAGTGCCGAAGAACTGTACGAGAGCGCGCCGTGCGGATACCTGTCCACGCTGATGGACGGCACCATCGCCAAGATCAACGCCCGCCTGCTCGACTGGCTCGGCCTGGACCGCGAAGCGGTCGTGGGCCGGAAGCGGTTCACCGACCTGCTGACCGTGGGCGGCAAGCTGTACCACGAGACGCACTTCGCCCCGCTGCTGCGCATGCAGGGTGAGATCAGCGGAATAGCCCTGGAGATGAAGCGGGCCGACGGCGGCCGCATGCCGGTGCTGGTCTCCTCCGTGGTCAAGCACGGCGGCACCGGTGAGCCGCTGCTGATCCGCACCACCCTCTCCGACGCGCGAGACCGCCGCGCCTACGAGGAGGAGCTCCTGCGCCGGCAGAAAGCGGCCGAGAAGGCGCGCAAGCAGGCGGAGGCCGACCGCGCCCGGCTGCAGGAAGCCCTCGCCGTACTGCAGCGGTCGCTGCTGCCAGCGACCCTGTCGCCGGTCCCCGGCGTGGAAACGGCCGCTCACTACCACACCGCCTCTCCCGACCGGCTCGGCGGCGACTTCTACGACGTCTTCGCCCTCGACGGCAAACGCTTCGCCTTCTTCCTCGGCGACGTGTGCGGAAAGGGGCCGCAGGCGGCAGCGGTCACCTCACTGACCCGCTACACCCTGCGCGCCGCCGCCCTGCACGACCCCGACCCCGTCTCCGCCCTGTCGACCCTCAACACGGTGCTCCACGACCGGTACACCGGAAGTGGCGACCCCCGCTACTGCACGACCATCTTCGGCACCCTGGATCCCGACCCCGTCACCGGGCACGTCGCCGTCCGGCTCGCCTCCGGCGGCCACCCCTCCGCCCTCACCCTGCGCGCCGACGGCACGGCCGCCTTCCTGCCCACCCCCGGCGGCCTCCTCGTCGGCATCCTGCCCGAAGCCTCCTTCACCACCGCCACCACCGTCCTCGCCCCCGGCGACACCCTGCTCCTCTACACCGACGGCCTCACCGAGGCGCGCACCGGCGACGACCGCGGTGCCCTGTTCGGTGAGGAAGCACTGCTCGCCTTCGCCACCGAGCACGCCGGGGAGTCCCCGCAGGACCTCGTCCGGGCGCTGACCGGCCTGCTCGACGACTTCGGCGACGGCCTCGACGACGACACCGCCCTTCTCGCCATGGGCGTCCCGGCCCCCGGCACGGCACCCCGGAGCGGACCATGAGCCAACTGCACATCAGCACGCGCGACGCCGCGACCGGCCCGGTGCTGGAGATCAGCGGCGCACTGGACTACCGCCACGCCACCGACCTGCGGGAACGCGTCACCGCTCTCCCCCTCCGGCCCGGTCAGCGCCTCGTCCTCGACCTCGCCGGGATGGACTTCTGCGACTCCAGCGGCATCACGGCCCTGATCGCCGCCCGCCACCACGCGCACGCCGCCCGGGCGGGCATCGCGCTCGCGGCCGTGCCCGCCAACACCCTGCGGGTCCTGCGCATCGTGGGCCTCGACCAGGTCTTCCCCCTGCACCCCGACAGCGACGCCGCCACGCGGAACTGACCGGCGTACGCCCGGGATCGGCCGACGGGCCTGGAAGTCTCTGCCCGTACACGGTATCGATGCGCACATGACGGACCACGAGACGGACGGCGGAGGCGGCGGGCTGCCCGGTCTGCCCGGCCCTCCCCCGCCGGGTGCGAGCGCGCTGCCGCCCGGGACGTACGACGGCACGGTCGTCCTGGTCACCGGCGGCGGGACGGGGCTCGGCAAGGCGATCGCGGCGGAGTTCGCGCGGCTCGGCGCCGACCTGGTGATCGCGAGCCGCAAGGAGGACCGGCTCACGGCGGCGCGGGACGAGCTGGCCTCGCTCGGCGGCCGCGTGAGGACCGTGGTGTGCGACATCCGGGACGCCGAGCGCGTCACCGAGGTCTTCGACGCGGCGCAGGAGGCGTACGGCATGCCCGGGGTCCTCGTGAACAACGCCGCCGCCAACTTCCCCGTCCCGGCCGAGGACATGTCCCCCAACGCCTGGCGCGCGGTCGTGGACACCACGCTGACCGGCACGTTCCTGATGACGCGCGAGTTCGCCCGCCGTCACCTCGCCGCCGGCACCCCCGGGTCGGTCATCGACGTAGGGGCGTCGTACGCGTGGACGGGCGGCCCCGGCTTCGCGCACAGCGCGGCGGCCAAGGCGGGCGTGAAGAGCCTGGTGGAGACCCTCGCCGTGGAGTGGGCCCCGTACGGCATCCAGGTCAACGGCCTGGTGCCGGGCCTGATGCCGCACGGCGACATGAGCGCGGACATCCGCGGCAACCTCGACCGGGCCCCGAACACGGCCGCCCGTCAGCCCGCGCTCCGCGTCGGCCTGCCCCGCGAACTGGGCTGGGCGGCGACGTTCCTGGCCTCCCCCTACGCCCGCTTCATCACGGGCCACACGTTGGTGGTGGACGGCGCGAACTGGCAGCGGCGCGCCGTGGTGAGCCCTCCGGTGACGACCGTGCGCGAGCAGCTGGGGCGGGGCGGCTGCACGCCCTGAGCCGCCGGACGGCACCGTCCGCCCCTGTGCGCCGTCGCCCGGCTCCGCTCACTTCCCCTCGAACGAAGCCGCCCGCCCGGCAGCCCTCGCCCCGAACCCCTCCCGCGCGTCCTCCGAGGTGAGGGTGATCGCCGCGTTCATGGCCACACGGTCGAGCGCGCCGGACATCCCCGCGTCGGCGTACGCGTCGATGCCGCGCTTGATGCCCTGCACGGCGAGCGGGGCGTTGGCGGCGATCTCCGCCGCCAGCGCGTGCGCCGTGCCCGCCAATTCACCGGTGGGCACCACCTGTTGGAGCAGGCGCAGCCGCTCGGCCGTGGCGGCGTCGACGCGGCGCCCGGTGAGCGCGAGGAACTTGGCCCACCCCGTGCCCGCCTCGCGCGCGACGCGCAGGTCCCCGCCCGCGTCGACCGCGACGCCCAACTGCGCCTCGGGGAGGGCGAACACCGCGTCGTCCGCCGCGATCCGCACGTCCGCCATGAGCGCCAGTTCGAAGCCGAAGCCCAGGCAGTACCCCTGCACCGCCGCCACCACCGGCTGCGGAAGCCCGGCGAAGGCCCGGAAGCGCTCGTGCACCCAGCGCATGCCCTCGTAGTAGTGGTGGGCGCGCTCGGCACCGGAGCGGCCGGTGATCGTGCCGCCCGGCGCGGTGAGGTCGATGCCCGCGCAGAAGGCCCTGCCCTCGGCGCGCAGCAGGACCGCCCGGACGGCGGGGTCGAAGCGGATCCGGTCGGTGAACAGGCCCAGCTGGCGGGTGGACTCCCAGCTCCAGGCGTTGAGTTTGCGCGGCCGGCAGAGGGTGAGGATGCCGAGCCCGTCCTCGACGTCGAGGCGCAGCCGCTCCTCGCCCGCCGGGATGTCCGTACCGATGACGTCGATCATGCCGCGCTCCCCTGGGCCGACGGGACTGATGACCCGTCAGGCTAGGGGTGCGGGCTCACCGGCTGAAGACCTCGAACCCCACCGCGGGCCTCCCGCCGAACCGCGGGGCCAGCGCCTGGGCGTTGCCCGTCAGGAACGTACGGCAGTACTTCTCGGGGTCCTCGTCCGTCAACGCCTCGATGTAGGTGCGGTGTTCGAGGAGCGAGGCCACCGAGCGGTCGAGCCCGGCCGACGCGTCCGCCGCGTGCGTGGGGGTCGACGAACCGGCCACGGCGACCCACCGCACGCCGTTCCACGGCTGAAGGCCCTGCTCGTCGATGAGTTCGGGGAAGATCCAGCGGTTGCCCGCGTCCGCCGCCGCGTCGAGCGTGGCCCGGCCCACCGCCACGTGGTCGGGGGTGTTCCAGGCGACGCCGCCCCACGTGTCGCGGTGGTTGAGCGTGATGACCAGTTCGGGCCGGTGCCTGCGGATCGCCGCGGCGATGTCGCGGCGCAGCGCCGTGCCGTACTCGACGACGCCGTCCCGGTGGTCGAGGAACTCCACCGTCCCGACGCCGACGACCGCCGCGCTGGCCCGTTGCTCCCGCTCGCGCAGCGGTCCGCAGGTGGCGGGGTCGATGGTGTCGATGCCCGCCTCGCCCCGGGTCGCCAGCAGGTAGGCGACGTCGCGGCCCGCGTCCGTCCAGCCGGCGATCGCCGCCGCGCAGCCGTACTCCAGGTCGTCGGGGTGCGCGACGACGGCGAGCGCGCGCTGCCAGTCCTCGGGCATGGGGGTGAGCTGGTCGGGCGCTGCGGCCCCGGCTGCGGTCTGCGACTCGGTCATGGCGGCAGCCTAAGGCCGGCCGCCGGCAGTCCGCGCCCGGCCCCCACGGGCGTATCACTCCGCATGGGAGGGGTGTTCGAGGCGGGTGAAGCCGACGAGGCGGGGTGTGTGGGTGAGGGGGAAGGACTCGCCGTCGGGGGTCTTCAGGGCCGCCATGATGTCGTCGTCCGGTTCGCCGTAGATCTCGAAGTGCCGCACCGTGCAGTGCTCCATCACCTCGCGGATGTACGGATCCGACAGCCGCCAGTGGGCGCGGATCGCGTCGGAGTCGCGGTAGAGCTGGAAGCTGTACGCCAGCATCCGCTCCTCGTCGATGAAGACCTCCACCATGAGCTGCGGACCGTGCTCCTCGGTGAACGCCACCGCCCGGGCGATGGCGTGCCGGAAGCCGTCGAGGTGGCCGTCGGTGATGCGCATGGTGTTGCGGAAGAGGATGGTGCCGCTGTCTGTGATCTTCATACGCCGAGATTTGTCCGCCGCCCCCGGCGAGGTCAAGGGTGCGCCCGTGCCCCGCCGGGGTCCGGGGAGCCGGGCCTCACGCCTCGTCGCGGGTCAGCGCAAGGAGCCGGTCGAGGACCCGGGGGCCGCTCACCCGCAGCCCGTCGTGCTCGAACTCGTCCGTGACCCAGGTGCGCAGTCCCCGGATGGCGCGCGCCGTCCGCAGCGCGTGCTCGGTGTCGACGTACATGTCGTCGTGGTAGATCGACGCGGCGGCCGGCACCTCGTTCGCCGCCAGCCGGTCCACGTCGTACAGGCGCGGCCAGTCGGTGCGCTCGGCCAGCAGGTCCGCGGTCTCGCGCAGCGGGCGCAGCGCCGGGTCGCAGTCGAACATCCAGCGCTGCACGGCCTCCCCGGTGAACAGCAGCGGCTCGTCGCCCGCCAGGGTCTTCTCCGCGTCGAACTCAGGGAATCCGGCGCGCACCCGCTCGGCCGACCAGGCGGTGGGCCGCTCGCCCTGGCCGTAGATCGCCTCGTGCAGGAGGGCGAAGAGCGGGTTTCCCGCGTACGAGAGGACGGCCTGGACGTTCTCCTGGAACGCGTCGGAGAGCGCGGTCCCCGACGCCGTGCGCACGAAGGCGTCCTCCAGGAGGTAGTGCAGCCGGTGGCTGCCGTCGCCCATGCCGAGCAGGATGCCGAGGGACTGGAAGGCGGGGACGGTGAGTCTGTAGCCGCCGTTCAGGACCGGCTCGTGCTCGGCGAGGTGGGCGGCGATGCGGCGGGCGCGCTCGACGTCCTGCGGGTAGCGGGCGTAGTGCGCGGCGTTCTTGCGGGCCATGCGCGGGTAGGCCGCGCGGTACACGTCGTCGGCGTGGCCGTCCAGGGTGGGCAGACCGCCGGTGATGAGCGCCGCGGACAGGCCCTCGGGCGCCGCCGACAGGTAGTGCGTGGCGCAGAACCCGCCGAAGCTCTGGCCGAGGACGGTCCAGGGCGCGCCGCCCGTCACCTCGGGGCGTATCGCCTCGCAGTCGCGCACGATGGAGTCGGCGCGGAAGCGGGCGAGGTAGTCGGCCTGTGCGCGGGGGCCGCCGCGCAGCGGGAGCGTCTGGCGGCTCGCGGGGGTGGAGCTGCCGGTGCCGCGCTGGTCGAGGAGGAGGACGCGGAAGTCCCGCAGGGCGCGGTCGAGCCAGGACTCCCTGCCGTGGAAGCGGGTGGCCCCGAAGCCGGGGCCGCCCGTCAGGTAGACCAGCCAGGGCAGCTCGGCGCCGCCGCGCGACGCGGAGACCGCCTCGCGGGCGTAGATCTCGATCCGCTCCCCCGCCGGATCGTCGTGGTCGAGCGGCACGCTGAAGCGGCGGTCGGTGAGGACGACTCCTGGCTGGCGGTACGTGGCGGTCAAGGCTGCTCCTGGTCGCTGGTCGGAAGCGGGTCTGCCGCGCCCAGTGCAGCACACCCGCGGCGCGGCCGGGCCGCGGGGCTCCGGTCAGCGCGGGGCCAGGCTGGAGCGTCGTACGACCAGCTCCGGGGTGAGCACGACGCGCCGGTGGCGGTGTCCGGGCCCGGCGTCCGACTCGGTCTCCTCCAGGAGGAGTTCCGCCGCCATCGCGCCCATGGTCATGGCGGGCTGGCGCACCGAGGTGAGCGGTACGACGGCGGCGGCCGCGAACTCGATGTCGTCGTAGCCGACGATCGCCACGTCCTCGGGGACGCGCACCCCGGCCGCGTACATCGCCTGGAGCACGCCGAGCGCGAGCAGGTCGTTGGCGCAGAAGACGGCGGTGGGCCGGTCCGCGAGGCCGAGGATGCGGGCGCCCGCGTCGCGGCCCGCGGCCACGTCGAGCCGCTCCGTCGGCAGCTCCCGCAGCGCCGAGGGGCCGAGGCCAGCCTCGGCGAGCACCCGGAGCGCCCCCTCGCGGCGGTCCTCCACCTGGTTGAGTCCGGGCGGGCCGCTCACGTACGCGAGGGAGCGGTGCCCCGCGTCCACGAGATGGCGGGCGGCGAGCGCCCCGCCCATCACGTCGTCGACGGAGACGGAGCACTCGGTGGCTCCTCGGGCGACCCGGTCGACGAGGACGAAGGGGATGTGGTGCCGGCGGAAGGCGTCGATGTTCTCCCCGGTCGCGTCGGCGGGGGTCAGCAGGACGCCGCGGACCCGCTGTTCGGCGAAGAGCGCGAGGTAGTCGGCCTCCTCGGCGGGGCTCTGCCCGCTGTTGCACACCATGACCCGCAGCCCGGCCTCGCGTGCGGCGCGCTCGGCGCCGCGGGCGACGTCCACGAAGAACGGGTTGCCCATGTCCAGGACGAGCAGCGCCATGATGCGGCTGCGCCCGGCCCGCAGCTGGCGCGCGGACTCGCTGCGTACGTACCCGAGCCGGTCGATGACGGCCAGCACGCGGTGCCGGGTCTCCTCGGAGACCGTGTCGGGGCGGTTGATCACGTTCGACACGGTGCCCACCGACACTCCGGCGTGCTTCGCCACGTCTTTGATGCCGACCATGCGTCTCAGGTGCTCCATCCTGCTGTTCGGCCGTCCGGCGGCCCTGCGGTCCACCCTACTGAGGACTCAGAACCGGTAGCGGTGGACGTTCTCCTTGTCGAACACGGTGGGCCGGCCGAGGTCGACGACGCCGCCCTCGCCGAGGGTGAACGAGCCGAGGTCGCCCGCCCGGAACGTCTCGCCCTCCCTGCCGGTGATCTGCCCGGAGGAGAGCGCGACGGCGGTGTGCGCGGCGGGCGCGCCGAGCTTCGCGGGATCCCACAGCTCGAAGGCCTCGATGGTGCCGTTCTTCCCGTAGGAGGCCCCGGGTCTGCTGGAAGGACTGCTGGGCGTCGTCGTTGCCGTAGGCGGTCTTCACCAGCCGCATGTTCTTGTACCGCGGCTTGTCCAGCTCGTCCTCAGGCGGGCTTTCGTGTCCGAGTCGTACGTGACGACCTTGACGCCGTTCTTCATGGCCTGCTTCAGCGCGGTGCACAGGGCGCCGGGGTCCTGCGCGGAGACGGCCATGGCGTCGACGCGCTGCTGGGTGAGCGTGTTGACGTAACTGACCTGGCCGCTGGTGTCGGTGGCGCTGTCGGGCCCTGTCTCCTTGTACGTCGAGCCGAGTTCCCGCAGGGCCTTCTCGCCGCCCTTGCCGGCGACCGTGAAGTAGGGGTTGTTGACCTGCTCGGGCAGGAAGCCGACGGTGAGGCCCTGCTTCGTCGCGGCGTCCGGGTCGGCCTTGGCGTCCGTGGACCTGGCGCTGTCGTCGTCGCGCGCCGAGTCCTGTGCGTGCCGTCGCCAACTGGCGTGCCACGCGCGGCCCGAGCACCGACACGACGAGGAGCACACCGGTGACGACGATCTGGGACTGCGCGGAGACGTCGAGCAGGCTCATCGCGTTCTGCGACGCGCCGAGGAGGAAGACCCCGGCGATCGTGCCGCCGAGGGTGCCCTTGCCGCCGTCGAAGCCGATGCCGCCGAGCAGCACGGCCGCGACGACGGAGAGTTCGAGTCCGGTGGCGTTGTCGTAGCGGGCGCTCGCGTAGTGCAGCGCCCAGAAGACGCCCGTGAGCGAGGCCAGCAGCCCGGTGGCGACGAACAGCCACAGCTTGTGCCGCTTGCCCAGGCCGTGTGCGGCGAGGACAGGGGGCTCACTCATGGGTGACACCGATCAGCGATGAGGGAAGTGACGAGGGAAGGCCGGGTTATGAAAGGATTCAATCGGGTGTCAGGGAAGCTAGACCCAGGCCGAGTTCACCGTCAATGGGGACGCTCGAAACGATTCACCTCCGTTGATCACACCCCTCCCCACCGACACCTCCCGCACGGCCCCGCGCCCGCGTACCCTGCATCCATCCGATGATCGACGAGGAGGAACCCGCGATGCGCGTCGCCCTGTTCCTGACCTGTGTCAACGACACGCTCTATCCGGACACGGGCCGCGCGGTGGTGAAACTGCTGACCAGGCTGGGGGTCGACGTCGACTTCCCGGCGGCGCAGACCTGTTGCGGGCAGGCGCACTACAACACCGGGTACCGGCATCAGGCGGAGCCGCTCGCCCGGCATTTCTCCGATGTCTTCGGTTCGGATGCGTACGACGCGATCGTGACGCCGTCCGGTTCGTGCGGGGCGATGGTGCGCGAGCTGTATCCGCGCATGGGCGAACGGGCACGTGCGGAGGGCCGCGGGGACGCCCTCGCGCGCACGCTCGCGCCGGTGGTGCCCAAGACGTACGAGCTGACCGAGTTCCTGGTGGACGTCCTCGGCGTGACGGACGTCGGGGCGTACTACCCGCACAAGGTCACCTACCACCCGACCTGCCACGGCCTGCGGAGCCTCGGCCTCGGCGAGCGCCCTGCCCGGCTGCTGCGGGCGGTCGAGGGGCTGGAGCTCGTGGAGCTGCCCGGCGCCGAGGAGTGCTGCGGCTTCGGCGGCACGTTCGCCGTGAAGAACTCCGATGTCTCGGCGGCGATGGGCGCCGACAAGGTGCGCCACGCCGAGTCGACGGGGGCCGAGGTGCTGTGCGCGGCGGACAACTCCTGCCTGATGCACATCGGCGGCACGATGGCCCGGCTGCGCACGGCCGTACGGCCCGTCCACATCGCGGAGATCCTGGCGAGCACGGAAGAGGAGCCCCTGTCATGAGCGCCATGAACGACAGGAACGGCAGGAACGGGGCGAGCGCCACGCATCTCGGGATGCCCGCCTTCCCGAAGGCCGCGCGCGAGGCGGTCGGGAACACGACCCTGCGCGCCAACCTCCGGCACGCCACCCACACCATCCGCGACAAGCGCGCCCGCGCGGTCGCCGAGCTCGACGACTGGGCCGCGCTGCGCGAGGCGGGCAAGCAGATCAAGGACCACACGCTGCGTCATCTGGACCACTACCTCGTCCAGTTGGAGGAGTCGGTGACGGCGGCGGGCGGCACCGTCCACTGGGCCGCCGACGCCGACGAGGCCAACCGCATCGTGACCCGGCTCGTCCGGGAGACGGGCGAGTCCGAGGTCGTCAAGGTCAAGTCGATGGCCACGCAGGAGATCGGGCTGAACGAAGCCCTCGAAGAGGCGGGTATCCGCGCGTACGAGACCGACCTCGCCGAGCTCATCGTGCAGCTCGGCGAGGACCGCCCCTCGCACATCCTCGTCCCGGCCATCCACCGCAACCGCGGCGAGATCCGCGACATCTTCCGCGCGGAGATGGGCGGTTGGGGCCGTCCGGCACCGGACGGCCTCACCGACAGCCCCCGCGAACTCGCCGAGGCGGCCCGCCTCCATCTGCGCGAGAAGTTCCTGCGTGCGAAGGTCGGCGTCTCCGGCGCCAACTTCATGGTCGCCGAGACGGGCACCCTCGTCGTCGTCGAGTCCGAGGGCAACGGCCGGATGTGCCTGACGCTGCCGGAGACCCTGATCTCGGTCGTCGGCATCGAGAAGACCGTGCCGACCTGGCGTGACCTCGAGGTCTTCCTCCAGACGCTCCCCCGCTCCTCGACGGCCGAGCGCATGAACCCCTACACCTCGACGTGGACCGGCACGACGGACTCGGACGGTCCCCGCGCCTTCCACCTGGTCCTGCTGGACAACGGCCGCACCGACACCCTCGCCGACGAGGTGGGCCGCCAGGCCCTGCGCTGCATCCGCTGTTCGGCGTGTCTCAACGTCTGCCCGGTGTACGAGCGGGCGGGCGGGCACGCGTACGGCTCGGTCTATCCGGGACCGATCGGCGCCATCCTCAGCCCTCAGCTGCGGGGTACGGCGAGCGAGATCGACGCGTCGCTCCCGTACGCGTCCTCGCTCTGCGGTGCCTGCTACGAGGTGTGCCCCGTGGCCATCGACATCCCCGAGGTCCTCGTGCACCTGCGCGAGCGGGTCGTGCAGGGCGGCGAAGTGACGCGGCGCGGCGTGAAGGTGACGCTGAAGCCCGCGAAGGGGCACGCGGCGGAGCGGGCGGCGATGCGGGCGGCGGGCCTCGCGTTCGCCCGCCCCGGCGTGCTGCGCGCGGGCCAGCGCCTGGCGTCGCGCACCTGGCGGTTCCATCCGCGCACGCTCCCCGGACCGGGCCGCGCGTGGACGGCGGCCCGGGACCTGCCGGAGGTGCCCGCGGAGTCCTTCCGCGACTGGTGGCGGCGGACGGGCGGCGGCAAGGACAGCGGAAAGGACGGCAAGTGAGCAGCAGGGACGTGATCCTGAACCGGGTGCGGCGGGCGCTCGGCGGACCTGGCGGGGCCCCGGCGGCGTACGACATGGACACCGACCGCGGCTACCGCCGTCAGCACGGCGAGCGGACCGTCGAGCAGACGGTGGACCTGCTGGCGGAGAACCTGACGGACTACCGGGCGATCGTGCACCGTACGGACGCCGGGGAGCTGCCGCACCTGCTCATGCGGCTGCTCGCCGAGCGGTGGCCCGACACGGTGCTGGTGCCGCCGGGGCTGCCGGCCGGATGGATGTCGGCCGTCGACGCGCCTCTCGTCCACGACCGCGCGGAGAGCACCGCCGCCGAGCTCGACCGGTGCGGGGCCGTCGTCACCGGCTGCGCCGTCGCCGTCGCCGAGACCGGCACGATCGTGCTCGACGGCTCGCCCGACCAGGGGCGTCGCCGCATCACCCTGATCCCGGACCATCACATCTGCGTGGTCCGGGTCCCGGACCAGGTCGTCTCCTCCGTTCCGCAGGCCCTCGAACGTCTCGATCCGGCGCGTCCGCTGACCTGGATCTCGGGGCCCTCCGCGACCAGCGACATCGAGCTGGACCGGGTCGAGGGGGTCCATGGGCCGCGCGTCCTTCAGGTGGTGCTGGTGAGCGGTGAGTGACGGGCGCGGCTAGCGTGAGGGCATGATCCGGTTCGAGCAGGTGACCAAGCGCTACCCGGACGGCACGACGGCCGTGGACGACCTCTCCTTCGAGGTCGCCGAGGGCGAACTGGTCACGCTCGTCGGCCCGTCCGGCTGCGGCAAGACCACGACGATGATGATGGTGAACCGGCTCATCGAACCGACGTCCGGCCGCATCTTCGTCGACGGCGAGGACATCGCCGGCGTGGACCCGGTGCGCCTGCGCCGCCGCATCGGTTACGTGATCCAGCAGGTCGGCCTCTTCCCGCACCGCACGGTCCTCGACAACACGGCGACCGTCCCCTCGCTCATCGGCTGGAAGAAGGCGAAGGCCCGGGCCCGGGCGGCGGAGCTGCTCGATCTGGTGGGCCTGGACCCGAAGACGTACGGCTCCCGCTACCCCGAGCAGTTGTCGGGCGGTCAGCGCCAGCGGGTCGGCGTGGCGCGGGCGCTGGCGGCCGATCCGCCCGTCCTCCTGATGGACGAGCCGTTCGGCGCGGTCGACCCGGTGGTGCGCGAGCAGTTGCAGGACGAGTTCCTGCGGATGCAGCGGGCCGTGCGCAAGACGGTCCTGCTCGTCACGCACGACATCGAGGAGGCGGTCCGTCTCGGTGACCGCATCGCGGTGTACGGCCGGGGCCGCATCGAACAGTTCGACACTCCGGGCGCGGTGCTGGGGGCGCCCGAGACGCCGTACGTCGCCGAGTTCGTGGGAGCTGACCGAGGTCTGAAGCGGCTGTCGGTCACCGAGATCCAGCCGGACGACCTGGAGGAGCCGCCGGTCGCGCGGCTCGACGAGCCGGCCGCGCAGGCGGCGGCCCGGCTGCGCGAGGAGGGGGCGCGGTGGGCCGTGGTCCTGGACGCGGAAGGTGATCTGCACGGCTGGGTGGGCGTCGACGAGGTGGCACTGGCCGGTGCCGGGGGCACGGTCGGCGACCTGGCGCACCGCATGAATTCGTGGGTGCCGGTCGGGGCGCCGCTCAAGCAGGCGTTCGGTGTGATGTTGCAGCATGACGCGGGCTGGGTCGCGGTGCTCGACGGAGCGCGTTTCCTCGGTGTCCTGACCCCGGCGAAGCTGCATGAGGCGCTGCGCCGTTCGGTGGACGCGGATGCGCAGGGGGTCTCCCGCGACGAGGTGGAGTTCGACTCGGTCGCCGACGCGTGAAGCGCCCCCGCAAGGGGCGCGGGGAACTGCGCGCCGAGCCACGACGCGCCCGCGGCGAAGACGTCACAGCAGCCCCTTGTCCTCCAAATAGGCGCGGGCCACGTCCTGCGGCAGCCGCCGCCAGCTGTCCACCTGTTCGTTCATGGACGCGAGATCCTCTGTACCGAGAACGGTATTGAGCCGCCCGAGCGCGGCCGCGACGCCCTCGCTGCCCGCCTGGGAGCGGTTGACGACGGGCACGATGTAGTCGGCGTTCTGAAGGTGCTTGTCGTCCTTGAGCAGGACGAGACCGAAGTCGTCGAGGGTGGCGTCGGTGGACGTGGTGAGCACCATCTGGTCCTGGCCGCTCTGGACGGCCTTCTTGGCCTGGGTCGTGCCGACGCCCTTCGGGTCGACGCCGGTGATGTCGATGCCGTAGACCTTCTTGAGGCCGGGGGCGCAGTAGGGGCGCCGGACGCATTCGTCGCCCGCGGCGAGGCGCACCTTCTGCCGTGACGTGCCGAGGTCGCTCAGCGTCTTCAGGCGGTACCGGGCGGCGTACGACGCGGTGACGGCGAACGCGTTCTGGTCGACGGCCTTGCCGGGGTCGAGGACGGTGAGGCCGCGCGGAGTCGCGAGGCGGTGCAGGGCCCGCATGGTGGTGCCGAGGTCGGGCGAGCCGACGGGGCGTGCGTCGGCGCCGTGCTTCTTGGCGTTCAGCCAGTCCGCGAAGGTGGCGGCGTACTCGGGGACGACGTCGATCTGGCCGGACTCCAGGGCGGGTTCGTACAGCTCGCGGTTGGCCACGGTGAGGATCCGCGTGCCGTAGCCGGCCTTCTCCAGGAGCAGCGCGTACATCTGGGCGAGCAGGTCGGACTCGGTGAAGCCCGCGGAGCCCACGACGAGGTTCTTGCTGTCGCCCGGGGGTGCGGTGACCTGGCCCTGGTCCTCCAGCGCGGGTCCTGAGGCGCAACCTGTGGCCGGGGCTGTCAGGGTGAGGAGGGCCGCGGCCAGGGCGGCGCGGCGCCTCATCCGGTGTCTCCCCGGCCCCGCGTCCAGCCGGGTGCGATCCGCTCGGCCGCCTCGAAGACGCCTTCGACGAGGAGCGCGAAGACCGCCACGAGCACGGCGCCCGCCAGCACCTGCGGGGTGCTCGCCAGGTTGAACCCCGCCGTGATGATCCGGCCGAGCCCGCCGCCGCCGGCGAGCGCGGCGATGGTGGCGGTGGCGACGAGCTGCACGGCGGCGATGCGGACGCCGCTGAGCACCAGGGGCAGGGCGAGCGGCAGTTCGACCCGCCAGAGCATCTGGCGTCCGGTCATCCCCATGCCGCGCGCCGCCTGGACCACGCTGCGGTCGACGCCACGCATGCCGACGTAGGCGTTGGTGAGCAGCGGTGGCACGGCGAACAGCACGAGGGCGACGACGGTCGGTCCGTCGCCCCACCGGCCGAGCGGGGTCAGGAGCAGCAGGACGAGCACGGCGAAGGTCGGCACCGCGCGTCCGGCGTTGGAGATGTTCACGGCGAGCGCGCCGCCCTTGCCGAGGTGGCCGAGGACGAGCGCGACGGGCAGCGCGATCAGGCAGCTGATCAGCAGACATACGACGGTGAGGACGAGGTGCTGGGTGAGCCGGTGCCAGATGCCGTCGTCGCCGGCCCAGTGCGCGGAGTCGGTGAGCCAGGCCCAGGCGTCGGTGAGCGTCCTCATGAGCGGGCCGCCGCCCGTGACGCGCTCTCCCAGGGCGTGAGGAGGCGCTGTACGCCGAGCAGCAGCAGGTCGGCGGCGACGGCGATGACGACGCAGAGCACGGAGGCGGTGAGCACCTGGGCCTTGAAGTAGGTGTTCATGCCGGTGTAGATGAGGTTGCCGAGCCCGCCGAAGCCGACGATCGCGCCGACGGTGACCAGGGAGACGGCGGACACCGTGGCGATGCGCAGCCCGGCCATGGCGGCGGGCAGCGCGAGGGGCAGTTCGACGGTGAGCAGGAGGCGGACGGGGCCGTACCCCATGCCGCGGGCGGCCTGCCGCGTCTCCTCGGGGACGGCGCGCAGCCCGGCGAGGATGTTGCGTACGAGCAGGGTGAGCGAGTAGAGGACGAGGCCCGCGACGACGAGGGACGCGGAGAGTCCGTACACCGGCAGGAGCAGCGAGAACATCGCGAGCGAGGGGATGGTGTACAGGATCGTGGTGAGCGCGAGGACGGGCCCGGCGGCCCAGCGCCAGCGGCGGGCGAGCACGGCGAGGGGCACGGCGACGACGAGAGCGATGAGAACGGAGACGGCGGTCAGTTCGAGATGCTGCACGACCGCGTCGAGGACGATCTGGCGGCGGGTGCTCAGATACTCGCCGCAGACCCACTCATTGCGCGCGAGGCAGTCGTCGGGGGGCGCGGTCACCTGTCCATTCAAGGCGGGGCGGGGGATGGCGGCGCGTTGTGGTGACCCGGACGGGGCACGGCGGGTCTCGGACGTCGGGGGTCGATGAGCCGTGGATCCCCGCCGGACGCGGCGCGGCTGCGGTGGTCGGCGCCGGGGGATGTCCTGTGCGCTCGGGACGGGGAGTCGTGGTGACCCGGGCGGGGGATCTCCAGGGCTCAGACGTCGGGGATCCATGAGCCGTGGATCTCCGCCGGGACGCGGCGCGGCGGAGCAGCTGCGGCGGTCGGCCGTCGGGGGATGTCCCGCGCGCTCGGGACGGGGAGCTCGGAGGCGGCCCGCGCGAGGCAGTCGTCGGGAGGCGATGTCACCCGCCCATTCAAGGCCGGGGCGGCGGCGCGTGACGGCGCGTCGTGGGGGCCCGGACGGGGCACGGCCCCGGCTCAGACGTCAGGGATCCACGAGCCGTGGATCCCCATCAGAACACGGCGCGGCAGTTCGGCCACGGCGATCGGCGGCCTGGGGATCTCCCGTGCACTCGGGACAGGGAGCTCGGAGGCGGCCCGCGCGAGGCAGTCGTCGGGAGGCGCGGTCGCTCGCCCATTCGAGGCGGGGCGGCGGGTGGTGACGCGTTGGGGTGGCCCGGACGGGGCACGGCTCCGGCTCAGGCGTCAGGGATCCACGAGCCGTGGATCCCCGTCGGAACGCGGCGCGGCAGCTCGACCGCTGCGATGGGCGGCCGGGTGATGTCCCGCGCGCTCAGGACGAGGAGTTCGGACGCGTCCCGCGCGAGGTCGCTGACCAGGGTCATGAGGTAGCCGTCGTCCTCGGCCGTTCCCCCGGCCGCCGGTACGAAGTACGGCTCGCCGTACATCCGCCCGGGCCCCGCGTCCGCGATCTGCCGCTGACCGGTCAACGCGTCGTACTTGACCAGCGCGTACCGTTCCAGACCCGCGCCGGGGAAGGCGACGGTGTACGTGTAGCGGTGCGCCGAGCCGGTCAACGCCTCGTTGATCGTGGCGAACTCGGTGACGAGGGAGTCGAGCCGCTCCTCACGGGCCGTGCCGGTGGCCGGGTCCAGGATCCAGCGGTGCCGCATCGAGCCGACATCGGGCACCGGCGGGTGGCCGGGCGCGCCGGTCCACCACTTCCAGCTGCTCTCCCAGGACGACCGGTCGTAGCGGGGGCCCTCCACGACGATCCGCCCCGCCACGTCCTCATAGGCGTTGGTCACATGGATCATCGCGCCGGCCTCCACCTCGTACCAGACGGGCTCGGCGGGTCCGCTGCGCGGCATCACGCCGATCCGGGGCCGGTACGTGTCGCTCCATCGGTACGGGATCCCGGAGTGCTCCTCGGCGTCGAAGACGACCGGCAGGTCGAGCCAGACGGTGTGGTGCGCGGTGAGGCCGAAGTCGTGCATCAGAGTGGGCCCTGCGCCCGGCACCACCTGACTTCTGATCAACTCCCCCTGGGCGTCGGCCACGTAGTACGTCAGGTACGGCGCCATGGGCGAGTAGCCGAAGAAATGCAGTTCGCCGGTCTCCGGGTCCTCCCTGGGGTGCGCCGTCATGGCGGTCGTGAGCCTGCCCCGGAAGTCGTACGCGCCGATCGTGTCGAGCTCGGGGCTCATCTCGAAGGGCAGGTTCGCCTCTTGCAGGGCGAGGATGCGGCCCGCGTGCCCGATGACGTGGGTGCCCGCGACGCTGGCGGTGAGGTCGACGGTGCCGTCGCCGCGGACCAGCGGAGCGCCGTCCAGGGCGGGAGTGCGGACCCAGCGGTTGCGGTACCACTGGGCGCGGCCCCCACCGAGACGCACACCGTGCAGCATGCCCGCGCCGCGGAACCAGTGGGAGGGTTCCTGGCCGGGCTTGGGGTTGTGCCCGTTACGGAAGTAACGGCCGGACAGCTCGGGCGGGACGGCGCCTCGGACGGTCAGGTCCCGTGCGGTGATCTCATCGGGGACCGGGGTGAAATGGCCGGTGAGGTAAGGGAGTTGCGGGCGATCGACACCGACGGCGTTGTCGGGATGGCTCGTGGTCGCGGTCGTGGTCATGGTCCGGGTTCTCCTTGTGGTGTGGCCGGTGTGGCGCGGTGTGGCGTGGGCGGTCCGGGGGCCGCTCGGGATGCGCGCGGCCCGACTCCACACGTGGGATCGGCTCGAAACGGCCGGTGCCGTCAGGGCGTGAGGACGACCTTGCCGCTGACCGTGCCCGACTCGGCGAGCCGCATGGCGTCGGCGACGCGGGCCAGGGGCAGTTCGGCGGCGACGCTCGCGCTGATCTCGCCGCGTTCGAGCGCGGCGAACACCTCGCCGAGGTCGGCGCGGAGCCGGGCCCGGAAGCGGTCCTTGCCGAAGGCGCGCCCGGCCCAGACGTTGAAGAAGTACGCGTGACGCCCATTGGGCAGGCCGTTCCACAGCCACACCCGGCCGAGGATCTTGAGCACGGGCCACTGCTTGGACCCCGTGTCGTCGCGCGTGGCCGCGGTGCCGTACGAGACGAGCGTGCCGCCGGGAGCCAGCAGCCGCCAGGAGTCGATGACGCTGCGCCCGCCCACGTGGTCGAAGACCGCGTCCACACCATCAGGCGCCAACTCCCTTACACGGCGCGGGACATCCTCGGTCCGGTAGTCGACGGTCCGGACGCCGAGCCGCCGCAAGGCCTCGTGATGGCGGGCGGAGGCCGTGCCGATCACGCGCGCACCGGCGGCGAGGGCCAGCTGGACCAGGAGGGAGCCGACCCCGCCGTTCGCCCCGTGCACCAGCACCGTCTGGCCGGCGCGGACCCGGGCCTTGCGGTGCAGCATCTGCCAGGCGGTGATGCCGTTCACCACCGCGGTCTCCGCCTCCGCGGCGCCCACTCCCCCGGGCACCTCGACGACGTCCGCCGCGTCGAGCAGGACGTGGCTGGCCCAGCCGCCGGTCTTGGTCAGTGCGGCGACCCGCTTGCCGACGAGCGAGGGCGCGACACCGGGGCCGGCCGCCAGCACCGTACCGACGAGGTCGTAGCCGGGGACGAACGGGAACGGCGGCTGGTCGAAGTAGCGGCCGCGGCGCATCTGCTGCTCGGCGAAGGAGACGCCGGTCGCCTCCATCTCGACGACGACCTCACCGGCGCCCGCGACGGGCAGGGGTCCGCGCCGCAACTGGAGTCCCTCCGGCTCGACCTGCCCCGGGAGCACGACCTCGACCAGTTCCGCAGTACTCATTTTACGACCTCTGCCTTTCCCTAGAAGCATTCGCTGTAGTTAGACGGTATAACCACTTTCCCGAGGCCGTCAAGGCATCGAGTGATAACCTCTAACTTCAGCGTCAGGGCATCAGGGACCGAAGAGGAGAGGGAGGCGGCATGTCAGAGACCGGCGGGACGGGCACGGCAGGGGAGAAGGGCGCGGGGGCGTCGGCCGGGGCCGCTGCAGGGACGCCTCGCGAGCGGTACCGCGCGCAGGTACGCGCCGAGATCAAGGAACGCGCGTGGGAGCAGATCGCCGACGCGGGGGCCTCGGCCCTGTCACTGAACGCGATCGCCAAGCGGATGGGCATGAGCGGACCGGCTCTCTACCGCTACTTCGGCAGCCGCGACGAGCTGATCACCGAACTCATCCGGGACGCCTACCGCAGCCTGGCCGACACCTTCCGCTCCGAGGCCTCCACGGCCTCCACGGCCTCCACGGCCTCCACGGCCTCCACGGCCTCCTCGGCCTCCGAAGCCTCCGAGGCCGAGGACAGCGCCGGCCTCGCGAGCCTCGCCCGCGCCCTGCGCCGGTGGGCGCAGGCCGACCCCCACCGCTACTTCCTCGTCTACGGCACGCCCGTGCCCGGCTACCACGCCCCGGACGACGTCACCGAGATCGCCTCGGAGATCATGTCGGCGCTGCTCGACGCGTGCGCGAAGCTCCCCGGCGGCACCTCGGGCGAGGCCGCCGGCCGGCCCCAGCCCTTCGAGCGGCACATCGAGGCACACGCGCAGTGGGCGGGCGAGCGCCCGGCCACGCCCGCCCAGCTCCACCGCGCCCTCTCCTTCTGGACCCGCCTGCACGGCGTGCTCTCGCTCGAACTGGCGGGCCACTTCACCGGGATGGGCTTCGACGCGGGCGCGCTCTTCGAGGCGGAACTGGACGGACTGCTCGCGCCGGCCTGACCGGTCCGCGCCGGTCCGCCGGTCACCGTGCCCAGAGGGTCAGGTCACTGCTGGTGGCGACGGCGAGGGTACGGCCGGAGGGGGAGAACCCGGCGGTCCGCAGTTCCGAGTACGTCGAGTGGAAGACGTGCCACCACCGCTCCCCGTGCGGGCCGGGGTGGGGCAGGCCGCCGTCCGTGGAGAGCAGGACGCGGTCGTTCGGCCAGGCGGGCGCGACCACTTCGAGCGTCCAGCCGTCGGCCGTGGTGGTGTGCAGCCCGCCCCCGAAGAGCCCGGCGATGCGGACGCGGCTCCCGGCGAGCACGCCGAGCCCCGGGCAGGAGAGGTCGGGCACCGCGTCCGGCGTACTGTCCTCGGGGTCGGGCTCGCGGTCCCGGGCGAGCCTCTCCCCCGTGACGGCGTCGAAGAGCCCGTGGCCGTCGCGCGAGACGACCATGACCAGGTCGTGGCCGCTGTCGGGGTGGACCCCGAAGCCGATGCCGAGCAGTCCGCCGACGGCCGCGTACGGCTCGAACACGGGGCGCCAGGGCGTGGGCGGCGCGACCACGGGTGCCGCCAGGAGGCGCTCCCGCAGGGCGAGTTGGTAGGCGGAGAGCGCGCGGCCGCCGCCCGCCGCCCCGGCGTTCGGCTCGTCGTCCATGTGCATCGTCACGCCACCATGATCCGTGACGGCGGCGCGAGGGCCGCCGGAGGGTCTGCGCCGGCAGGTGACCGTGACGGTGGGGCAGCGGTCGGCCGCGGGGCTTAGGCCTCGTGCCCCATGCGAGCGGCGCCGTCGCTGGCTAGGGTCGGCGTCCATGCAAGCCACCGAGATCACTCGCCGCGACCCGGCGGAGCGCAAGCGGGTCACTCTGGAACGGCTCGGCGCGGAGCGCGACATATGGCTGTCGACGGCCCACCCGGACCACGGGCCGCACCAGGTGCCCCTGTGGTTCCTGTGGGACGGGCAGGCGGTGTGGATGTGCACCGGCGCGAAGTCCGCGACCGCACGGAATGTGCGAGAGGAGCCACGCGTTCGGCTGGCGCTGCCGGACACCTTCGACGTGGTGCTGGTACAGGGCGAGGCGGAGTGCTACCCCGTGCGGGACGTGCCCCAGGCTGCCGCGGACGCGTTCGCGGGCAAGTTCGGCTGGGATCCGCGTACGGCGGAGGCCGCTCCCTACCTGTACCTGCGCGTTACGCCCCGGACGGTGCGCGCCTGGCGCGGGGAACCGGAGCTGCGCGGCCGGGTCATCATGCGCGAGGGGGTATGGCTGACGTAGCGCGTCTCTGGCCACCGGGCGCCCGGGAGTCGTTGAAACGGTTGACGCCCCCGCCGACCATGCGAACCGACTCCCGGCCGACACGAATCCCGCCACCCACGCCATCACCACGGAGCGCGAGACCCGACTCCCGGCCGACACGAATCCCGCCACCCGCGCCCTCACCACGGAGCGCGAGACCCGACACCCGACCCCGCACAAAGCCCACCGCCCACGCCCCAACCGCCAAGCGCCCGGACCGACTCCCGGCTGGCGCGGCCCACCACCCACGACCCCACCACTGAGCACGCGGACCGCCTCCCAGCCCCGCGCAACACCCCATCACCCACACCCCCACCGCCAAGCACGCGCATACGACCCCCGGCCCCCCATCACCCCCACCCCCACCCCCACCCCCGCCACCCAAGATCCCCGCACGACAGACTTGCCCCCATGACCACCTCAGACTTCAGGACCGACCTCCGCGTCTACCTCCAGGACGCGCGCGACGCACTTCTCTGGAAGCTCGAAGGGCTGTCCGAGTACGACATACGCCGGCCCATGACGCCGACCGGCACCAACCTCCTCGGGCTGGTCAAGCACGTGACCGGCGCCGAGGCGCTGTACTTCGGTGCCACGTTCGGGCGGCCGTTCGACGGGCCGCCCCTGTGGATCACGGGCGACGCCGAGCCGAACGCGGACCTGTGGGCCACCGCCGACGAGAGCCGGGAGCACATCGTCGGGCTCTACCGGAGAGCGTGGGCCCACTCGGACGCGACGATCGAGTCACTGGAGCTCGACGCGATCGGCCGGCTGCCCGGCCCCGAGGGCCGGGAGATCACGTTGCACCGCGTTCTCGTCCACATGATCGCCGAGACCGACCGTCACGCGGGCCACGCCGACGTCGTCCGCGAACTCATCGACGGAACCGCCGGGTTGAGGGAGGACAACGACAACCTGGCACAGGGCAACGCCACTTGGTGGGCCGAGCACCGCGCCCAGGTGGAGCGCGCGGCACGCGAAGCCGGGTGAGACGGCCGGCGACACCCTGGACACCCTCGCCCGCCCCAGCGGCACCACCGCACCACCACACCATGGCACCCCGCCACGGCACTCGCGCCCGCCCCGCCTGGATGAATCGATTCGGCCCTCCTGTCCGGCCACTCGAACACCTTGCGGGCGGCCCCACCGCACCCCCTCCGCCCAGCAGCCGAACAGCGAGCCGAAGGGTTGACACCGACGCCACCGACCCATAGCTTCTCGCCCAGGCTTTGAATCGTTTCACGCACCGTTCCACGCTCCGTTTCACGCACCGTTCACGCAACCGCTCGCCTCCGAGTCGCAGGAGCCACCGTGACCGACGTCGCCGCCGTGAAGGCCGCGCTGAAGACCCAGGCCATCGAGACGCCGTCGTGGGCGTACGGCAATTCCGGAACCCGCTTCAAGGTGTTCACGCAGCCCGGCGTGCCGCGCAGCCCGCGCGAGAAGCTCGACGACGCGGCGAAGGTCCACGAGTTCACCGGCGCCGCCCCGACCGTGGCGCTGCACATCCCCTGGGACCGGGTGGACGACTACGCCGCCCTCGCCCGGTACGCCGAGGAACGCGGCCTGCGGCTCGGGGCCATCAACTCCAACACCTTCCAGGACGACGACTACCGGCTCGGCAGCGTCTGCCACCCGGACGCCGCCGTGCGCCGCAAGGCGGTCGCCCATCTGCTGGAGTGCGTGGACATCATGGACGCCACCGGTTCACGGGACCTGAAGCTGTGGTTCGCCGACGGCACCAACTACCCCGGCCAGGACGACATCCGCGCCCGCCAGGACCGCCTTGCCGAGGCCCTCGCCACCGTCCACGAACGGCTCGGCGACGACCAGCGCATGCTCCTGGAGTACAAGTTCTTCGAGCCGGCCTTCTACGCCACCGACGTGCCCGACTGGGGCACGGCGTACGCGCACTGCCTCAAGCTCGGCGAAAAGGCACGGGTCGTCGTCGACACGGGACACCACGCGCCCGGCACGAACATCGAGTTCATCGTCGCGACGCTGCTGCGCGAGGGGAAGCTCGGCGGCTTCGACTTCAACTCCCGTTTCTACGCGGACGACGACCTGATGGTGGGCGCCGCCGACCCCTTCCAGCTGTTCCGGATCATGTACGAGGTCGTCCGGGGCGGCGGGTTCACCCCTGGCGTCGCCTTCATGCTGGACCAGTGCCACAACATCGAGGCGAAGATCCCCGCGATCATCCGCTCGGTGATGAACGTCCAAGAGGCCACCGCCAAGGCCCTGTTGGTGGACCGCGCGGCCCTCGCCTCCGCACAGGCCGCGGGCGACGTCCTGGCCGCGAACGCCGTACTCATGGACGCCTACGACACCGACGTACGCCCGCTGCTCGCCGAACTCCGGGAAGAGCAGGGCCTGGACGGCGATCCGGTGGCCGCCTACCACCGCTCCGGCTGGGCCGCGAAGACCGCCGGGGAGCGCGTCGGCGGCGCGCAGGCCGGCTGGGGAGCGTGAACCGTCCCCGGCCCGCCCATCCCCCGCCCCCTCCCGTCACTGACCTGAGGACACACAAGGACATGGCACCTCACCCCGAAGCCGCCGCACTCCTGGAGCGTTCGCACCGCCTCGGCGCCGACCCGCGCAACACCAACTACGCGGGCGGCAACACCTCCGCCAAGGGCACCGCCCCCGACCCGGTCACCGGCGGCGACGTCGAGCTGATGTGGGTCAAGGGGTCCGGCGGCGACCTGGGCACCCTCACCGGACACGGCTTGGCGGTCCTGCGCCTGGACCGGTTGCGCGCCCTGAAGGACGTGTATCCGGGCGACGAGCGCGAGGACGAGATGGTTGCCGCCTTCGACTACTGCCGGCACGGCAAGGGCGGCGCCGCCCCCTCCATCGACACGGCCATGCACGGCCTGGTCGACGCCGCCCACGTCGACCACCTCCACCCCGACTCCGGCATCGCGCTGGCCTGTGCCGCCGACGGCGAGAAGCTCACCGCCGAGTGCTTCGGCGACAGCGTCGTATGGGTGCCGTGGCGTCGCCCCGGTTTCCGGCTCGGCCTCGACATCGCCGCCGTCAAGGAGGCCAACCCGCAGGCCATCGGCTGCGTCCTCGGCGGCCATGGCATCACCGCGTGGGGCGCCACCAGCGAGGAGTGCGAGCGCAACTCGCTGCGCGTCATCCGCACCGCCGAGTCCTTCCTCGCCGAGCGCGGCAGGCCGGATCCTTTCGGTCCCGTCGTCGACGGGTACGAGCCGCTGCCCGAGGCCGGGCGCCGCGCGCGGGCCGCGGCGCTCGCCCCGCACGTCCGGGCCCTCGCCTCGCGGGACCGGCCGCAGGTCGGGCACTTCGACGACACCGCGCCCGTCCTGGACTTCGTCTCCCGCGCCGAGCATCCGCGCCTGGCCGCGCTGGGCACCTCCTGCCCCGACCACTTCCTGCGCACCAAGGTCCGCCCGCTGGTCCTCGACCTGCCGCCCACCGCGCCCCTGGACGAGACACTCGCCCGGCTGGAGGAGCTGCACGCCGCCTACCGCGAGGAGTACGCCGCCTACTACGACCGCCACGCCACCGCGGACTCCCCCGCCATGCGCGGCGCCGACCCGGCGATCGTCCTGGTCCCGGGCGTCGGGATGTTCTCGTTCGGCAAGGACAAGCAGACCGCCCGGGTCGCCGGTGAGTTCTACGTGAACGCGATCAACGTGATGCGCGGTGCCGAGGCCGTCTCCTCGTACCGGCCGATCGACGAGGCGGAGAAGTTCCGTATCGAGTACTGGGAGCTCGAGGAGGCCAAGCTGCGGCGGCTGCCCGCGCCCAAGCCGCTGGCCACCCGGGTCGCGCTGGTCACCGGCGCGGGCAGCGGCATCGGCCGGGCCATCGCGCACCGCCTCGCCGCCGAAGGCGCCTGCGTGGTGGTCGCCGACATCGACGCCCGCAACGCCGAGGCCGTCGCCGAGGCGCTCGGCGGTCCCGACAAGGCCATGGCCGTCACCGTCGACGTCACCTCCGAGGCACAGATCACCAAGGCATTCGAGGAGGCGCTGCTCGCCTTCGGCGGCGTCGACCTCGTGGTCAACAACGCGGGCGTCTCCCTCTCCAAACCGCTCCTGGAGACCACCGCCCACGACTGGGACGTCCAGCACGCCGTCATGGCCCGCGGCTCCTTCCTCGTCTCCCGCGAAGCCGCCCGCGTCATGCGGGCCCAAGGACTGGGCGGCGACATCGTCTACATCACTTCCAAGAACGCCGTGTTCGCCGGCCCCGACAACATCGCCTACTCCGCCACCAAGGCCGACCAGGCCCACCAAGTACGCCTGCTCGCGGCCGAGTTGGGCGAGCACGGCATCCGCGTCAACGGTGTCAACCCCGACGGCGTCGTCCGCGGCTCGGGCATCTTCGCCGGGGGCTGGGGCGCCCGGCGCGCGGCCACCTACGGCATCGAGGAGGACAAGCTCGGCGAGTTCTACGCCCAGCGCACGCTGCTCAAGCGCGAGGTGCTTCCCGAACACGTGGCGAACGCCGTGTTCGCCCTCACCGGCGGCGACCTCACCCACACCACCGGCCTGCACATCCCCGTGGACGCCGGGGTCGCCGCCGCCTTCCTGCGGTGACACCCGTGAAGACCTGCGCCGCCGTCGACCTCGGCGCCTCCAGCGGCCGCGTCATGACCGGCCGCGTCGGCCCCGGCACGCTGAAGCTGACCCAGGCACACCGCTTCCGCAACCGCCCCGTCCGCACCGCCGGCACCCTGCACTGGGACATCCTCGCCCTGTACGCGGGCGTGCTCGACGGACTGCGGGCAGCCGGGCACGTCGACTCGGTCGGCATCGACGGCTGGGCCGTCGACTACGGCCTGCTCGACGCGGACGGACAACTGCTCGGCAACCCCGTGCACTACCGCGACGCCCGCACCGAGGGCGTCGCGGAGCGGGTGTGGACCGCCCTCCCCACCGACCGGCTCTACGCGGCGACCGGCATCCAATACGCGCCCTTCAATACGCTGTACCAGTTGACAGCGGCTCACGGAACGCCCCAACTGGCGGCGGCACGGCGGGCGTTGCTCGTCCCCGACCTGATCGCCTACTGGCTGACCGGCGAGCAGGGGACCGAGATCACCAACGCGTCCACGACCCAGCTGCTCGACCCGCGGACCGGCGGCTGGTCGCACGCGGTCGCCGAGGCCGCGGGCATCGACACCGACCTGTTCGCGCCGCTGCGACGGCCGGGTGACCCCGCCGGGTTCCTGCTCCCCGAGGTCCTCGACACCGCCGGGCTCACCGGCCCGGTGCCGCTCACCACGGTCGCCTCGCACGACACCGCGTCGGCCGTCGCCGCCGTACCGGCCACCACGGGCGACCGCTTCGCGTACATCTGCACCGGCACCTGGTCGCTGGCGGGCCTGGAGCTCGACGCGCCCGTGCTCACCGAGGCGAGCCGCCGGGCGAACTTCACCAACGAACTGGGCATCGACGGCACCGTCCGCTATCTGCGCAACATCATGGGCCTGTGGCTCCTCCAGGAGTGCCTGCGGGAGTGGGGCGACCCGCCGCTCGCGCCACTCCTGGACGCGGCCGCGCAGATCCCAGGGCCCGCCTCCGTGGTGGACGCCTCGGACCCGGCCTTCCTCGCACCCGGCCGGATGCCGGGGCGCGTGGCACAAGCGTGCCGCGCCTCGGGGCAGCCGGTGCCGAGCACACCCGCCGAGACGACGAGGTGCGTCCTCGACTCGCTCGCCCTCGCGCACCGGCGTGCCGTGGAGGACGCGCGGCGCCTCGCCGACCGGCCGGTGGACGTCATCCACGTCGTGGGCGGCGGGGCCCGCAACGCCCTGCTGTGCCAACTGACCGCGGACGCCTGCGGGTTGCCGGTGGTGGCGGGCCCGGCGGAGGCGGCGGCACTCGGCAACGTACTCGTCCAGGCGCGTGCGCACGGCCTGGTCGGCGACCTCACCGCGATGCGCCGCCTGCTGGCGGCCACCCAGCCCCTGACCCGCTATGAACCGACCGGCGACCGTGCGGCTCCGGCGGCCTGGGCGGCTGCCGCCGGGCGGATCGCGCGTCCCTGACCGCTCCGGGTGGGCGCGGACACCGAGGGGGTCTGCCGCGTCCGCCCGGAGCGCCCTCTCTCACGCCGACACGGACGGCCTGTCCATGGCTCCGCTCGCCCACGCGGCGCGCAGCGCCTTCTTGTCGACCTTGCCGACCTTGGTCGTCGGCAGCCGGTCCAGCAGGACCGTCCGCCGGGGCGTGTACAGCTCTCCCAGCTCGGCGGTGACCGCCGCGGCGACCTCGTCCGGGTCGACGCCGGCGCCCTCGGCCGTGGCCAGGAAGATCTGCACGGCCTCGCCGTACTCCTCGTCCGGTACGCCAAGCGCCGCCGCGTTGCGCACGCCGGGCAGGGTGAGCAGGAAGTCCTCCAGGACCCGGGAGTAGACGTTGTCGCTGGTGCTGCCGGTGACGATGATGTCCTTGGCCCGGTCGACGAGATAGAGGTAGCCCTCGGCGTCGAGGTAGCCCATGTCGCCCGTGCGCAGCCAGCCGTCGCGCAGCGCCTGCGCGGTGCGCTCGGGGTCCTCGTAGTAGCCGAGCATCACCGTCTCGCCCCGGACGCAGACCTCGCCGACCTGCCGGACGGGCAGTGCCGCCGTGCTGTCCTCGCCACGGATCTCGATCTCGACGTCGGATATCGCGCGGCCGCAGCTGCGCCAGAGCTCCGGCCTGCGGGCCCCCTCCGATGCGAGGTCCGCCGCGCCGAACGCGGCGATGCCGAGCGCCTCCGACTGTCCGTATCCCTGGCTGAGCACGGGCCCGAAGACCTCGACCGCCTGCTGGAGCCGGCTGGGCGAGGAGGCCGCGCCGCCGACGACGATCCGCCGCAGCGCGGGGAACGCGCCGGACACGCACTCCGGGTGGTCGAGGAGGGCGTACAGCATGGGCGGCACGAACATGGTGGCGGTGATCCGCTCCTCGCGCAGCGCCGCCAGCGCCGCGCCCGCCTCGAACTCGGGCAGCACGACCAGGACGGAGCCGGTCACCAGCGCCTGGACCGAGGTGAGGTGACCGCTGCCGTGCGTGAGCAGCGTGGCGACGAGCACCCGGTCCGTGTCCGGGTCCATGGTCGGGAAGACCGCGGGCCCGGAGTCCTCCGAGGCGTTGTCCGCCAGGTCCACCAGCGCGTCGTAGAGCCGGTGGCTGTGCGCGGCGAGCTTGGGGCGGCCCAGGGTGCCGCCGGTGTAGAGGACGGTGACGGCCTCGTCCGCTCCCGGTGCGGGCACGGCGTCCGGACGCGTCTCGGGGCAATCGGCGGCCAGGGCCAGCAGGTCGGTGCACGGCTCCTCGCAGGGGCCGAGGCTGAGCAGCACGGGTGCGTGGACGCTGCGGCCGGCGGCGTCGGCGGCGCGCCGCGCGAAGAGCGGGTCGGTGACCACGGCGCGCGCCTTGGACTGCTCGACCAGCGCGGCGAGTTCGCCGGGTCCTGGCTCCGGTGGCAGGAACACCACGCGGCAGCCGATGAGGTGGACCGCGAGCTGCACCAGGACGGAGTCCACGCGGTTGGCCAGGAACAGCCCCACTCCGTCACCGGGCGCGAGCCCCTGCCGACGCAGCGCGTGCCCCAGGCCGAACAGCCTCCGCCGCGCCTCCCCCCGGGTCAGCCGCCGCGCCCCTTGGACGAGTGCCTCGGCGTCCTCGTCCTGGTGCCAGTGCTCCAGGACGCGGTCGACGTAGGTCTGCGGCTCGGATGTTCCCTGTGCGTTAATGATCATGAACATATGCAAACACGCCACTCAGGGGCGTTGCCTCGTAGGGGGCGGGTTCGGTCGTCGACGGGCGGAGTACCATGCCCCGGCCCCTGGCGCGGATGTCTACCGCAGGGCAGGCTCCACAAGCCCCTTGTTGTGGTGCGCCGATGTCATCGATCAAGCAGTTCCAAGTCACCTTCGACTGCGCGGAACCCGAGCGCGTCGCCCGCTTCTGGTGCGAGGTGCCGGGGTACGTCGTCTCCCCGCCGCCGAAGGGGTTTGCCACGTGGGAGGATTTCGACCGCTCGCGGCCGCCCGAGGAGCAGGGCGCGTGGTTCGCCTGCGGTGACCCCTCGGGCGTCGGCCCGCGCCTGTTCTTCCAGCGCGTTCCCGAAGGCAAGGCCGTCAAGAATCGCGTACATCTCGACGTGCGGGTCTCCTCGATGTCCTGCATCACGATGCAGGGATCGTGCTCGTCCGCCAGCAGTCGCACGCGGGCAACGAGTTCTGTCTCGACTGAGTTCTCCGGGACTTCTGGCGACGGTGTGACCAACCTGGACTACTGAAGACGCCCCATCGGTCCTATATTCATACAAACAATTCACACGCGGCCCTGCTGCGATGAACACGGGGTAGGACCGCAGTGATTGAGCCCGACGGCACCAGCAGATCCGCCCGCGCAGAGTCCCGCGCCGCCCGCAAGACGCGGGAGAAGGCGCGCAAGCGCAGGCGCATGGCCGTGGTCGCGGCCGTGCTCGGCCTGGGCGGGGTGGCCGGTACGTGCGTTCTCGCCCTCGGGAACTCCTCCGGCGGCGGCGGTGAGGACCGGCACACGGCGTCCACATCCTCGGGCAACGCGGCGGAGAAGGCGCGTTCCGCCAAGCGCTCGAAGAAGGGCGAGGAGAAGTGGGACGGCAAGGTCAAGGTGCTGGGCGACGGCTCCACCTCGTACGCCGGGCCGCCGCGCGGGCAGCTCAAGCCCAAGAAGCTGAAGCCCGGCGAGAAGCCGCCGCAGTTCGTGGTCTTCTCCTGGGACGGCGCGCTGGAGGGCGACGACCACCGCTTCTCCCACTTCCGCCAGGTGGCGCGGGAGAGCAAGGCCCACATGACCTTCTTCCTCACCGGCATCTACCTCCTGCCGGAGAGCAAGAAGACGCTCTACCGCCCCCCGCAGCACGGCACGGGGTCGGCCGCCATCTCGTACCCGACCGTCCCGCACATCCAGACCACGCTCCAGCAGCTGCGCGGCGCCTGGAAGGACGGCCACGAGATCGGCTCGCACTTCAACGGCCACTTCTGCGGCCCCAAGGGCGGCGGGGACTGGAGCACCGAGGAGTGGAAGAGCGAGATCGAGCAGACGTACTCGTTCATGAAGAAGTGGAAGACCAACACTGGTTTCACCCAGGAGGCGCCCCTGCCCTTCGACCCGGACCGGGAAGTGGTCGGCGGCCGCGCGCCCTGCCTGGAGGGCCAGAAGAACCTCCTGACGGCGATCAAGCCGTTCGGCTGGCGCTACGACGCGAGCTCCTCCGGGGACTTCCAGATATGGCCGTCCAAGGTCGACGACATATGGAACTTCCCTCTGCAACTCCTCCCTCTTGAGGGCAAAGAGGTGCAAGTCCTCTCCATGGACTTCAACTTCCTCTACCACCAGTCCGGCGACAGCACCGAGGGCGACCCGGAGAAGTACCCGGAGTGGGAGGCGCAGGTCCGGAAGTCGTACATGAACGGCTTCAACCGCGTCTACAACGGCAGCCGGGCGCCGATGTTCATCGGCAACCACTTCGAGGACTGGAACGGCGGCATCTACATGAACGCCGTCGAGGACGTGATGCGGGAGGTGTGCCCGCGCAAGGGCGTCCGCTGCGTGTCCTTCAGGGAGTTGGCGGACTGGCTCGACGTCCAGGACCCGAAGGTCCTGGCCCGGCTGCGCCTGCTCGACCCCGCGCAGGCGCCGGACTGGAAGTCGCTCGTCAAGTAGCGCGGGTGGGGCCGCAGCAGGCCGCGGCCCCACCGCCGCATCGCTCCGGGCCCCCTACTCGACGGCCTTGATGTAGTCGGCCCAAAGGCCCACCGCCCGCTCGCTGCCGAGCCTTCCGGGGGCGTCCCCGCCCAGCCCCTTCAGCGGCAGCGGCACCAGGTCCTTGAGCGACATGCGGTAGACGACCACGGCCGTCGTCTCGTCCTCGGTGCCGCCCACGAACCAGCCCGCGGTGTTCGCGGTGGTCGTCCCGGTCTTGCCCACGGCGCCGGCGCGCGCCCCGCCCGCCGCCTTGGCCGATCCGTCGGTCATGGTGGCCCGCAGGGCGTCCGTGACCGCCTTGGCGGTCTTCTGCGACACCGCCCGCGTGGGCTTCGGCTCGGTGAGCGGCACCGCGTCGCCGGCCCGCGTGACCGAGAGCACCGAATAGGGGTCGGTGTGCATGCCGTCGGCGGCGAAGGTCTGGTAGGCGCCCGCCATCCGGATGGCGCTGGGCGTCGAGTTCTCCCCGAGCGCGAACGTGGGGATCCGCTCCCCGAGGCTCGATTCGAGCAGCCCCGCCCGCAGTGCGTACTTCTCCACCCGGTCGAGGCCGACGTCCAGGCCGAGTTGGAGCATGGGCGTGTTCACGGAGCTCGCGACGGCCCGCCGCAGGGTCACCTTGCCCCAGTCCCGGCCGCCTTCGTTGCGGCCCTTCACCACTTTGCCGCTGCGGTCCCAGTACGGCCCCTCCGGCGTCCGCACGGCGATCCGGTCGTCGCCGTCGTAGACGCTGGCCGGGGAGACGGGCGTACGGCCCCCCTCGCGGGTGCGCGTCACGCCGTCCTCCAGCGCGGCGGCGTAGACGAAGGGGGTGAACGCCGAACCGGCCGGAATGGTCGTCGCGTTCGACTGGTTGAAGCCCTGCTTCAGGAAGTCGTGGCCGCCGTACACGGCGAGCAGCCGGCCGTCCCGGCCGACGCTCGCCGCGCCGATCCGGGCGTACTTGTCCGTGTCGGGCCGCCGCTTGGCGTCGAAGTCCTTGTCGGCCTTCCGGACGGCGGCGGTCAGGGCCTTCGTGCGCTTCCGGTCGAAGGTCGTGCGGATCTGGTAGCCGCCGAGGTCGTAGTCGGCGGTCGTGATGTGCCCGGCCTTGATCGCGTGCCGCTTGGCCAGCTCCACCAGATAGCCGGTCTGCGCGCCGGGGATGGTGCCGCCGGATCCCGGCTTCGTGGGCTCCGGGAACTTCTTGTACTTCGCGCGCTCGGCCTGCGTGAGGTGGCCGGTGGCGACCATGCGGTCCAGGATCCAGCTCCACCGCTCGACGGCCCGCGCGCGGTTCTCCTTGCCGAGGGCCGGATCGTAGAGCCCGGCGCCCTTGAGCAGGGAGGCCAGGAAGGCGCCCTCGCTGGGATTGAGCCGCGAGACGTCCTTGCCGTAGTAGGCGTGCGAGGCGCGCTGGATGCCGTAGGTGCCGCGCCCGAACCAGCTGGTGTTCAGGTAGTCCTGGAAGATCTTGTCCTTGCTCGTGTGGTTGTCCAGCTTCACGGCGAGCAGGGCTTCGGTGAACTTCCGGGACAGGGTGCGGTCCTGGCTGAGGTAGACGTTCTTCACGTACTGCTGGGTGATGGTCGACCCGCCCTGGGTCTCCCCTCCGGTGACCGCGGCGGTCGCGGCACGCAGGACGCCGGTCGGCGAGACTCCGGAATCGGAGTAGAAGCTCGCGTTCTCGGCCGCGAGGACGGCCCCCCGGACCTTCGGCGGCACCTTGTCCAGTGGTATCTCCTGCCGGATGACCCAGCCGGTGCGGGCCATGACGGTGCCGTCCGACCAGTAGTAGACATTGTCCTGTTGCGTGGCGAACGAGTTGAGATCATCCGGTATGTCCGTGGCCGCGTACGCGATCGCGACGAAGCCGGTCAGACCGATGAACATGTACAGGAAGGCGCCGAGCCACTGGCGCCACGAGGGCACCCACCGCCGCCAACCGCTGCGCCCCGGCCGGGGGTACGCCGGACGCAGGCGCCGCAGCTGCCTGCGCGCCCCCGCGACGGCGCCGGGTATGCCGCCGTCCGATCGTGCCCTGCGCCGTTCCCCTGACTGCCTGCGTCGGCCGGTCGCCGCGCGGCGCCCCCCCGATGATGCCGCTCGCCGACCCCCCGGTCGCCCTCCCGCGGCCCTCCTGCGCCCACCCACCCCGTATGCCTCCCTCTGCTGCGCTTTGCCGACACCCTAGAGGTACGTGAGGCGGGACCGGCGGGGCCCTGGAGCCCTGGTCCGGCGGCCACCGGGCTCCGGGCGGGGCGAACGGCGCGGTGAAGGCATGGAGTTGTGCGAAGATTCCGTGCCCCGGTCGCGGTGATCGGGCGACAAAAGAGGAAACAGAGTGATACCCAAGAGATACAGACCCGCCGTCGTCGCGGGTCTGACCGCAGCTGTTGCGTCCGGTTCCATGCTCGCGCCCCCCGCACACGCCGACGCCCTCGACAGCGAGCCCCGCAAGGCCGACCGCAGGACGGTCGCCGCCTTCGCCCGCATCGCCGATGACGTCCTCTCCCGGCGCGCCGAGGCCCTCGTGGAGAAGCACGCGGGACGCGGCGGCTCCACCAAGGACACTTCCACGACGCGCATGTCCGGCCGGATGAAGAAGGACGAGGCCGCCGCGCTCCGTTCGTTGCGCTCCCGCAAGGACCGCCTCGCGAAGCTCGGCGAGGCCTACACGAAGGCGGACACCCGCGTCGTCGTGGAGCGCGCCACGATCACCGGCGGGACGGCGACGGTGCAGGTCACCTCGTCGTCGACGCTCACCTACAGGAAGCCGCGCGGGGACGCGCCGGACACCACGGCGTTCTCGACCCGGCAGGAGCTGAAGCTCGCCGGCACGAAGGACGGCGGCTGGAAGCTCACCACGATCACCTCGCGGGACAACGGCCCCGCCGCGGTCGCCGAGCCGTCGGCGGCCCGGGTGAACACCGTCGAGGACGACGGCAACCAGTACCCGGACGGCACGCCGGCGTCCACCCGGTACCCCACCACGCCGATGCCCTCGGGCAAGACGGCCGGTGCCTACGACTACTCCGCCATGGCGCGGTACGCGGAGAAGTACTGGCGCAGCTACAACCCGGCGTACCGGAAGTTCAACGGAGCCGGCGGCGACTGCACCAACTTCGTCAGCCAGGCGCTGAAGGCGGGCGGCTGGAAGTCCGTCCCCGGCTCCGCCTACGACTACCGGAACTGGTGGTACGAGAGCGCGAGCCAGAGCACCTCCTGGGTCGGCGTGAACGAATGGGCTTGGTTCACGCTGTCCAACCGGCGGGCCCCGAACCTGGCGAACGTCTACCAACTGGACGTCGGCGACGTCCTTCAGATGGACTTCGACAAGAACGGGTCCAAGGACCACACCATGATCGTGACGTACCGCGACTGGCGGGGCATGCCGTACCTGACCTACCACTCGACCGACACGTACCGCAGGTCGCTCGCGAGCGTCCTCGCGTCCTACCCCGACGCGCGTTACTTCGCGTACCGCACCTGACGGGACCGGTAGCGCCACCGGACCGGCGCGGGCGGCACCGGGCGTCTCTCGCCGGGCCCCCGCGCCGGTCCCTCCAGAAGGCAGCCATGCGGCACCCGGGAATGAGGGGCGCGATTACGGGCACCCGTACACCACCGAAGAGCCTTCAGGAGGGGTCTGTGGTCGTGTTGAAGCCGGAACCGCGCTCAGTGAGAACTCTGCTCGCCCGTTACGCAGGCGCGCGCATCGCGCTCATGGAGAAGGCCGACCCGGCCTGGCAGCGGGAACTGGAGGACGTCACCTACACGCTGTGCGTGGTGACGGGCACCCAGTCGATCACGGACGCGATCGCGGCGGCCGACGAGATCCTGGCGGCGGCCGAGCGCCCCGACGCACGACCTGACGCACGACCGGTGGCACCTTCCGCTGAGGACCCGGTCCTGGCGGCCTGAGACGCCCTCTCCAACTGCCACTCTCCGGAAGCCGTCCCTGGCCGGAAGCCGTTGGCGTTGAAATCACTGCCCGGCGGCGGCCTTCCGGTGGTGGCAGGCCCAGGCCCGCTCGGACACATCCGTACGGAGCAGGACGTCGGCCGCGGTGCTCGCCAGCGCGTACGCCGCCGCCAGCATGACCTCGCGCCCGCGCGCTCCGGCGGCCGCCCGGGCGAACGCAGGGGTGTGGTCCGAGCCGTCCGACCCCATGATGGCGACGAACGGATGGATCGCCGGCACCCGGGTGCTGACGTTGCCGATGTCCGAGGACCCCAGGTAGACCCCCGCCTCGGGCTCCGAAAGCCGGATGCCCGCCTTCTCCAGGTGCCGCGCGAACAGCCCCGAGAGCACGTCGTTGTCGCGGAAGTGCTCGTACCGCGCGGCCACTTCGGCGATCTCCGCCTTCGTCCCCGTGGCCAGCGCGACGCCCCGGGCGCACGAACTCAGCTCCTCCACCAGGTCCGCCAGCGCGGAAGCGGTCGCGCCGCGCAGCCCGAACAGCCCTTCCGCGTACTCGGGGACGATGTTCGTCGCCCGGCCGCCATCCGTGACGATGCCCTGGACGTGCGATCCGGCGGGCAGCCTCCGGTCCAGGACTCCGAGCGTGTTGAACAGCTGGATCAGTGCCCCCAGCGCGTCGATGCCCTCCGTCGGGTTGCCCGTCGGGTGCGCGGCCCTGCCGTGGAAACCGACACGTACCTGCGCGCTCGCCGTCAGGGGCGCCCACGACCAGTCGTACACACCCGGGTGGAACATCAGCGCCGCGTCCACCCCGTCGAACAGGCCCGCCGCGACCTCCGCGACCTTGCCGCCGCCGCGCTCCTCCGCCGGCGTCCCGACGGCCAGCAGGGACCCGCCGGTGTCGCCGAGCGCGGCCCGCGCGGCGAGGGCCGCTCCGAGGCCGGCCGCCGCGATCAGGTTGTGCCCGCAGGCGTGCCCCAGCTCCGGCAGCGCGTCGTACTCCATCAGCAGGGCGACGCGCGGGCCCTTTCCGGGCGCGGCCGCCGTGTCCGTGCGGGCGACGAAGGCGGTCGGCAGCCCAGCGGCGCCCCGTTCCACCAGGAACCCCTCGTGTTCCAGCTCGTCCGCGAGCAGCCGGGCGGCACGGTGTTCCTCGTAGGCGGTCTCCGGTTCGCGGTGCAGCGCGAGGCTCACGTCCCAGAGCCGGTCGGCGCGGGCGGCGACCTCCCGCTCGATGCGGGCGTACACGGAATCCACGTCCGTATCCCTGTCCATGTCCGTATCCCTGTCCTTGGGCTGTAACACGTGACCTCCTCGGACCGAGCCGGCTCGGCGGCCCGGCGGCGACACGGGACGTGTTCCACGGTCTCCGGCGGCCCACACGGGGCGGACGGCTCTGCTCGGCAGGCTCGGCGACCGGCGAGCGGATCGTCGTCGACAAACGCGTGGCCCCGCGACTGCTCCGTTCACGCCCGGAGACCGCGCCCAGCGACCACCGGCCCGGCAAGGCCGATACTGCCCATGTCGACACGCGCTGTCCCGTGAACCGGCGCCATCGCCGAACCCGAGCGATCGCCGAACCTACGCGGAGGTATCCATGAAGATGTTGATCAATGTCGCCGAGACCGTCGTCGCCGACGCGCTGCGGGGCATGGCCGCCGCGCATCCGGAGCTGACGGTCGACGTCGAGAACCGCGTGATCGTCCGCAGGGACGCCCCGGTCGCGGGGAAGGTGACCCTCGTCTCCGGCGGCGGGTCGGGGCACGAGCCGTTGCACGGGGGGGGTTCGTGGGGCCGGGGATGCTGTCGGCCGCCTGCCCCGGCGAGGTGTTCACGTCGCCCGTGCCCGATCAGCTGGTGCGGGCCGCGGCCGCCGTGGACAGTGGTGCGGGCGTGCTGTTCGTCGTGAAGAACTACACCGGTGACGTGCTCAACCTCGACATGGCCGCGGAGCTCGCCGAGGACGAGGGCATCCAGGTGGCGAAGGTGCTCGTCGACGACGACGTCGCGGTCACCGACAGCCTCTGCACCGCCGGGCGCCGCGGCACCGGAGCCACGCTCTTCGTGGAGAAGCTGGCGGGCGCCGCCGACGCGGGCATGCCGCTGGAGCGGGTCGAGGCGATCGCGCGGCAGGTCAACGCCAACGCGCGCAGCTTCGGGGTCGCCCTCAGCGCGTGCAGTACGCCGGCCAAGGGCAGCCCCACCTTCGAACTTCCCGCCGGAGAGCTGGAGTTGGGCATCGGCATCCACGGGGAGCCGGGGCGGGAGCGGCGCCCCATGATGACCTCGCGCGAGCTCGCGGACTTCGCCGTCAACGCCGTACTGGAGGACCTGCGCCCGCGCAATCCCGTCCTCCTGCTCGTCAACGGCATGGGGGCCACGCCCCTGCTTGAGCTCTACGGCTTCAACGCCGAGGTGCAGCGGGTGCTCGTGGAGCGCGGCGTGCCGGTCGCGCGCACCCTCGTCGGCAGTTACGTGACCTCGCTGGACATGGCCGGGGCGTCCGTGACGCTCTGCCAGGTCGACGAGGAACTGCTGCGGCTGTGGGACGCGCCGGTCCGCACGGCCGCGCTGCGCTGAGGGCCTGAGTACCCGTGCTCGACGCCGACTTCTTCCGCCGCCGGCTGATGAACGCCGCCGATGCCGTCGACCGTGAGGCGGTCCGGCTCACGGAGCTGGACTCGCCCATCGGCGACGCCGACCACGGCAGCAATCTGCGGCGCGGGTTCACCGCCGCCGCGGCCGCCCTGGGAATAGGAGGCGCCCACCACGCCGGGGGCCGTACTCCTGCTGGCCGGGCGGCAGTTGATCTCCACCGTGGGCGGCGCGTCGGGCCCCCTCTACGGCACGCTGCTGCGCCGCACCGGCAAGGCGCTCGGCGACGCCCCCGAGGTCGACGCGGCGCGGTTCGCCGAAGCGCTGCGTACCGGCGTCGAGGCGGTGGCCGCGCTCGGCGGCGCGGCGCCCGGCGACAAGACGATGCTGGACGCGCTCGTGCCCGCGGTGGAGGCGCTCGGCACGTCGTTCGCGGCGGCACGGGACGCCGCGCTGGAGGGCGCGCTCGCGACGACGCCGTTGCGGGCGCGCAAGGGCAGGGCCAGCTGTCTGGGCGAGCGCGGCGTCGGGCACCAGGACCCGGGCGCGACCTCCTCGGCGCTGCTCTTCGAGGCGCTCGCAGGGACCGCGGAGGGCACAGAGCGGCGGGAGGCCGACCATGGCTGACGACCGGCTGGTGGGCGTCGTCCTCGTGTCGCACAGCGGTCCCGTCGCCGAGGCGGTCGCCGCCCTCGCCACGGCGCTCGCCGGTGGCGGCGACACCGCCCCCGTGGCCGCCGCGGGCGGGACGCAGGACGGGGGCCTCGGTACGAGCGCGGAGAATCTCGGCGGCCGCCGCCCGCGTCGACCAGGGCGCGGGCGTCGCGGTGCTCGCGGACCTCGGCAGCGCCGTCCTCACGGTGAAGGCCCTGCTCGCGGAGGGCGACGAACTCCCCGACGGGACACGCCTGGTGGACGCGCCGTTCGTGGAGGGGGCGGTGGCGGCCGTGGTCACCGCGTCGGCCGGAGCCGACCTCGCGACGGTGGAGGCGGTGGCCATGGAGGCGTACACCTATCGGAAGGTGTGACGCCTTCCCTCTTGATGTGACCCCGTCACCTGTGCGTCAAATAGGTCCGGACCAATGCCGTCGAGTGGAAGGCAGCACCGTGCGACGGACCCCCCAGCCGACCCTTCCGGCCCCTTTTACCCCTCGTGCCCGTCTTGCCCTTGTGGCCCTCGCCGCCGCGGTGGCGCTGAGCGGCTGTGCGTGGGGCGGCCAGGGTGAACGGCAGGACACGCGGCCGCCCGCGGCACCCCGAGGCCTCACCGTCCAGGCGGGCAGCGCCACCACCGCCCACGTCATGTGGAACCAGGCCACCGACGACACCGAGGTCACCGGCTACGCGGTGTACCGCGACGCCAAGAAGGTCAAGGACGTGCCGGGCAGGCGGCACATGGTGGACATCACCGGCCTGAAGCCGTCCACCACCTACGCCTTCACCGTGCGCGCCCGCGACGCCGAGGGGAACCTCAGCGAGGACAGCAGGAGACTGACCGTCACGACGCCCGCCGCGGCCGCCGCCGACCACAAGCCCCCGACCCGGCCCGCACGGCTGCGGGGCAAGGCCGAGGGAAGCCGGTCGGTGACGCTGTCCTGGGGGAAGTCGACGGACGACCGAGCCGTGGCCTCGTACGAGATCTATCAGGGCACCTCGAAGATCCACAGCGTGGGCGGCGGGCAGACCGCGACGCTGGTCACCGGGTTGCGGCCGGGCACCGGCTACACGTTCACTGTCAAGGCGCGCGACGCCGCCGACAACTTCTCGCCCGCGAGCCCGGCGGTCCGTCTCACCACCGCCGCGGGCAAGGACTCCGGGCGCGGCACGGCGCCCACCGCCTTCCGCGCCGCCACGCACCGGGCGGACGGCGCGTACTACATCGACCTGTCCTGGACGCCGCCGCGGACGGGCGGCGCGGTGACGGAATATCAGATCCAGTTGGACGGCCGCACCGCCACCTCGCTGGTCTTCGGCGGTACCGCGCCGAAGACCAAGGCCAGGCACAGCTTCTACATCGGCAGGAAGGCGGGGGAACGGCACCAGGTGCGGATCCGCCCCAAGCTGCCGGACGGGACGTGGGGCGCCTACTCCCCCACCCGGGCGGTGACCACGGGCTGACGCGACCTCAGCCCCGCTGCGCCGCGGCGGCCGCCCGTTCGGTGAGCAGGGCCGCCGCGCGCCGGCACCAGTCGCGGGACTCACGCTCGAAGGCGAGACCGCGCAGGCAGGTGAGGTAGGGGCCGACGCGCTCGCCGGTGCGCAGGAAAGCATCCTCGTCCGCGCCGCCACGCAGCTTCACCAGCAGCTTTTCGAGGATCTCGATCTTCGCGTCGGCCACCTCGGCGCGCTCGGTGAGCTGGCCGATCACCGGCGTGGCGTCGACGCCGTCCACGGCCTGCACCTTGACCAGCAGGTCGTCGCGGATGAAGGACGGCTTGGCGGCGCGCGCGGCGAACCGCTCCATCTCGGCCAGGCCTTCGCCGGTGACGCGGAACATCCGCTTGTTCGGGCGCCCTTCCTGGACGACCTCCCGGCCGGTGATCAGGCCTTCCGCCTCCAGCTTGGCGAGTTCGGCGTAGAGCTGCTGGGGCAGCGCGTGCCAGAAGTTGGCCACGCCGATGTCGAAGCCCTTGGCCAGCTGATAGCCGCTGTACTCACCGTCCAGCAGTGCCGCGAGCACCGCGTGCCGCAGAGCCATGACCCGATCCCCTTCCCTTTCACCACTCCATCCCCCCATCATAGTCACGAATATGACTACTCAGATTGATGACTATGAAGTCGTCGGCATCCCCTGCCGGTGCGCGCCTCAGGGAGGACCCTCATGCACCCCACCGCCGAACGATTCCGCTCCGTCGTCGAGAAGCGTGACCTCGCCGCCCTGACGGATCTGTTCACTCCGGACATCCGCTTCTACAGCCCCGTGAAGTTCAGCCCCTTCGAGGGCCGGCCGATGGTGCTCGGGCTCTTCGGCGTCCTGCTGCGTACGTTCGAGGACTTCCGGTACGTCGGGTCGTACGCCGGGCAGGCGCTGACCAGCACCGACGGCGGCGAGGCCGAGTCGGCCGTCCTCCTCTTCCGGACGACCGTGCACGGCAAGGAGATCCACGGCATCGACCTGCTGCACTTCGACGAGGAGGGCCGGATCAAGGAGTTCACCGTGATGGTGCGGCCGCAGTCCGCGGTCCAGGCCCTCGGGCAGGCCGTGTACGAGGGGCTGGTCGCCGACGGGCTCGTCCCGGCCCCGCGGTGAGGCGCCCCTGGAAGGGTGACGGGAGGTCAGCTCTGCGCCGGACGAAGGATTCCGTCACCTGCCCGGAGGCAGTCCGCATGCGGTACGCGCCCGCGGCAC
The DNA here is from genome assembly GCF_020026305.1 of Streptomyces sp. 135. Lineage (NCBI taxonomy): Bacteria > Bacillati > Actinomycetota > Actinomycetes > Kitasatosporales > Streptomycetaceae > Streptomyces > Streptomyces sp. 135. The sequence continues at coordinate 1,030,632 of NZ_CP075691.1, forward strand.
GTTGGCTCTTCGTCAGGTAGCACGGGCGTTCCCCGACTCGCGGCGGCGCATGGGTTGTACCGCCTCCCGTGCCACCGGAGGGCAGACTCATGCGTAGCACTCAGATATATGTCCGTGCCGGCCTGACCGTTTCCGCCGCCGTGCTTCCGCTGGCGCTGGCCGCGCCTGCGGCGTTCGCGGGCGGCGGGATCTCCGTGACCGCCACCGGCTCCACCGTGCAGGTCACCACCGCCGCGTGCGCGGGCGGCGGCACGGCCTCGCTGATGGACGCCGCGAACGCGAGCTTCGCCGGCGGTCGGCAGGTGCAGCTGACGAACGGCAGCGGCACCTGGCGGAATGTCAGTGCCGGCACCTATACGGTTCTGGTCGCTTGTCAGGACGGCTCGCAGGCCGGACCTCAGACCGTCACCGTCGGCAGCATGCCGACGGCGTCCTCCACGGCCGCGCCCGCGCGCGGTGTGCGTGGCGGGCTCGGGGGCGGTTCCGAGGACCGGGGCGCGCTCACGCTCATGACCGGCGGGGTCCTCGTGGCCACGGCGGCCGCGGGCGGCGGCGTCTGGTACCTGCGGCGCCGCGCCGCGGGCAGCCGGTTCTGACTCCCGGCACCGCTCGGCCACGGCGACACCATCGGCTGCCGCTCCCCCGCCCACGTGGCGGGTGGGCGGCAGCCGCCGTGTGCGGCTCCGGCACGGGGGGCGCCCTGCGGAGCCGGGGTTGGCTGTGTGTTGCCGGCGGCGCGCTTGCCGACGCGGGGCTCTGCGCTCTCGGCGGCGCTCTTGCCTGCCGCCGGTCCCTGTGCGCTCCAGGAGGCGCTCTTGCCGACTTCGGGCTCTGTGCTCTGCGCTCTCGGCGACACCCTCGCCCGGCCGGTCCTGCGCGCGCTCGGCGGCACCCTTGCTGACTCGGGGCTCTGCGCTTCGGCGGCACACTCGCCTGCCCCCCCAGTCCCTGGGCGCTCCCGGCGGCACCCTTGCCTGCCACGGTCCCCGCCCGCTCCCGGCGACACCCACGCCCACTCCCGTCGCTGGGCGCTCCGGCGACAGCCTTGCCCGCCACAGACCCTGCCCGCGCGCGTACCCGGCCCGGCCCTGCGCTCCCGGCAGCACCCTTGCCCCCCCCGCCGCTGGACGCTCCGGCGACACCCTCACCCGCCACAGGCCCCGCCCGCACCAGCGACACCCACGCCCACCCCCGGCACCCGCCCACCCCCGACGGCCCCCTTGCCCGCCCCCCGGAACCGCCTTACCGTCCTCCCAGCCGACAGGGAGGCCGCTTTCATGTCACGACCGCTCAGCGTTCAGCTCTACTCCGTGCGCGAGCAGCTCGCCGCCGACCGGGACGGGACCCTGCGCCGCCTCGCGGACCTCGGATACGGCGCGGTGGAACCGTACGACGTACTCGCCGACCCCAAAGGGCTGCGGGAGAGCCTCGACGAGCTCGGGCTGACCGTGTCCGGCGCGCATGCCGTCCAGCTGTTCGGCCCGGAGCCCGGGCCCGTCCTCGACGCGGTGGCCGCGCTCGGCACCGACCTCGCGATCGTGCCCGCGGGCATCCCGCCCGAGGACTTCACCACGCACGACGGTCTCGCCCGCGCCGCCGACCGCCTCAACGGCCTTGCCGACGCGGCGGCTCAGCGCGATCTGTGCGTCGGCTACCACAACCACTGGTGGGAGATCGAGCCCCGCTTCGAGGACCGCGCCGGCCGGCACGCCGTCGAGGTGCTGGCCGAGCTGCTGGACCCCGCCATATTCCTGGAGGTCGACACCTACTGGGCGGCGGTCGGCGGCGCCGACGTGCCGGCGCTCCTGCGTCGCCTCGGCGGCCGCGTGCGGGCCCTGCACCTCAAGGACGGGCCCGGCACCAAGGACGACCCGAACGTGGCGGTCGGCGGGGGCACCATGCCGGTGCCCGAGATCCTCGCCGCGGCCCCAGACGCCTGGCGCGTCGTCGAGTTCGACTCCTGCGCGGGTGACGCCGACGCCCTCTTCGACGAGCTCGGGGCGAGCCGCTCATACATGACTTCCCTGGAGGCGGCGTGAGTTCGGGCGTCACGGGCGGCACGGGGCCCGTCGGAGTCGCCGTGGTCGGCGCGGGCGTCATCAGCGCCGAGTATCTGCGGACGCTGAGCGGTTTCCCGGACGTCCAGGTGGTGGCCGTCGCCGATCTCGACGAGCGGCGGGCGGCCGCCGCGGCGCGCACGCACGGCGTCCCCGTCTCCGGCGGCCTCGACGCCGTGCTCGCCCTGCCCGAGGTCGAACTGGTCGTCAATCTCACGGTGCCCGCCGCGCATGCCCAGGTGGCGACGGCCGCCCTGCGCGCCGGCAAGCACGTGTACGGCGAGAAGCCCATCACCCTCGCCCCGGCGGAGGCCGAGAAGCTCCTCGCCGAGGCCTCCGAACGCGGGCTGCTCGTGGGCAACGCGCCGGACACGTTCCTCGGCGCGGGCCTCCAGTCGGCGCTGCGGGCGGTGACCGCCGGGGACATAGGCGTGCCCGTGGCGGCCACGACGGTGACGCAGGGCCTGGGGCCCGAGGCGTGGCACCCCGATCCGGCGTTCTTCTACCAGCCGGGTGCGGGCCCGCTCTTCGACCTCGGCCCCTACTATCTGACCTCGCTCGTCGCCCTGTTCGGCAGCGTGTCCCAGGTGGCGGCGACCGCCGCGCGCGCCCGCGTGGAGCGGACCGTCGCGTCGGGTCCGAAGGCGGGGCAGGTGTTCCCGGTGGACGTGCCCACGCATGTGTCGGCGCTCATCGAGTTCGCCTCGGGCGTACGCGCCGACTCGACGTTCAGCTTCGACTCGGCGCTGCCGCGCATCCGCTTCGAGGTCACCGGGACCGAGGGCACCCTCGCGGTGCCCGACCCGAACACCTTCGGCGGCCCGCTGAAGGTGCTGCCGAGCGGCGACGACACGTGGCGCGAGCTGCTGGTGCGGGGGCGGACCGACGGGCGCGGCCTCGGCGTGGTCGACATGGCGCGCGCCGTGCGCGGGGGCGGGGCGCACCGGGCGTCCGGCGCGCTGGCCCTGCATGTCCTCCAGACCATGACGGCGATCGCGGACTCCGCCGCCCACTCCCGCTTCACACCACTGACCACGCAGGTGGTGCCGCCGCTGCCACTGCCCGAGGAGTGGGACCCGCGGGAGGCGACACTCGGGTGACCCCGGACCGGGCCCCCGGAAGGCGACCCGCGCGCCCGACGCCCCCGCCCCGCCCCCGCTACGGCGCCTCAAATTCCTCGATCGCCCGCGTGAGCCACTGCGTCCAGAACGTCTCCAGGTCGATGCCCGCGCGCAGCACGACATGGCGCAGCCGGTCCTCGACCGCGTCCTTCCCCGGCGGGAAGTCGCGCCGCTCGATCTCCTCGTACTCCGCCAACTGCCGCCGGTGGAGGTCGAGATGGCGGTGCAGGTCCTCCTGGACGCCCTCGGTGCCGACCACCGCGGCGGCGCGCAGGCGCAGCAGCAGGGTGTCACGCATCGGCTTCGGGTCCTGGCTCGCCGCGGTCCAGCGGGCCAGTTCGGCGCGGCCCGCGGGCAGGACCTCGTACTCCTTCTTCTGCCCGCGGCTCGCCCCTTGCCGCGGCAGCGCGCGGATCGCCCCCTCCCGCTCCAGCCTGCCCAGCTCGCGGTAGATCTGCTGGTGCGTCGCCGACCAGAAGTAGCCGATCGACTTGTCGAACCTGCGGGTCAGTTCGAGCCCCGACGACGGCTTCTCGAGGAGGGCGGTGAGGATCGCGTGCGGGAGTGACATGGGGGCAATCCTAGGGACGGGTCACAGCGCGGCGGCCAGCTCCGTGCCCTGCTTGATGGCGCGCTTGGCGTCCAGCTCGGCGGCGATGTCGGCGCCCCCGATGAGGTGCACACTGCGCCCGGCGGCGAGCAGCTCCTCGTACAGGCCGCGGCGCGGTTCCTGGCCGGTGCACAGGACGACTGTGTCGACGGGGATGACGGAGGAGACGCCGTCGACGGTGATGTGCAGGCCCGCGTCGTCGATGAGGTCGTAGCTCGCGCCCGCGACCATCGTGACGCCCCGGTGGCGCAGTTCGGTGCGGTGGATCCAGCCGGTGGTCTTGCCGAGGCCCTGGCCGACCTTGGACGCCTTGCGCTGGAGCAGGTGGACGGTGCGCGGCGGGGCGGGCCGCTCGGGCCGGGTCAGGCCGCCGCGCTCGCGGTAGTCCATGTCGACGCCCCACTGACGGAAGTACGTCGCCGGGTCCAGGCTCGCCTTCTCGCCGCCGTCGGTGAGGTACTCGGCGACGTCGAAGCCGATGCCGCCCGCGCCGACGATCGCGACGCGCTCCCCGACGGGCGCGCCGTCGCGCAGCACGTCGAGGTAGCCGACGACGCTCGGGTGGTCGATGCCGGGGATCTCGGGGGTGCGGGGCGTCACACCGGTGGCGACGACGACTTCGTCGTAGTCCTCATCGGTGAGGTCGTCGGCGTTGACGACGGTGTTCAACCGGACGGTCACGCCGCGCAGTCGGAGCTGGGTGCGGAAGTAGCGCAGGGTCTCGTCGAACTCTTCCTTGCCGGGGACCTTGCGGGCGACGTTGAGCTGGCCGCCGATCTCGGAGGCGGCGTCGAAGAGGGTCACGTCGTGGCCGCGCTCGGCCGCCGAGACGGCGAAGGCGAGCCCGGCGGGGCCCGCGCCGACGACGGCGACGCGCTTCTTGGTGCGGGTCGGCGCGAGCACGAGTTCGGTCTCGTGGCAGGCGCGCGGGTTCACCAGGCAGGAGGTGATCTGGAGGTTGAACGTGTGGTCCAGGCAGGCCTGGTTGCAGCCGATGCAGGTGTTGATGGCCTCGGACTGCTCGGCGCGCGCCTTGGCGACGAAGTCGGGGTCGGCGAGGAGCGGGCGGGCCAGGGAGACCATGTCGGCAGCGCCGTCGGCAAGCAACTGCTCGGCTATTTCGGGGGTGTTGATGCGGTTGGTGGTGACGAGCGGCACGGAGACCTCGCCCATGACCTTCTTGGTGACGAAGGTGTAGGCGCCGCGCGGCACGGAGGTCGCGATGGTGGGGATGCGGGCCTCGTGCCAGCCGATGCCGGTGTTGATGATCGTGGCGCCCGCGGCCTCGATCTCCTTGGCGAGGTGGATGACCTCTTCGAGGGTGGAGCCGCCGGGGATCAGGTCCAGCATGGAGAGGCGGTAGATGAGGATGAAGTCCGTGCCGACGCGCTCGCGGACGCGGCGGACGATCTCGACGGGGAAGCGGATGCGGTTCTCGTAGGCGCCGCCCCAGCGGTCGGTGCGCTGGTTGGTGGGGGCCGCGATGAACTCGTTGATGAGGTAGCCCTCGGAGCCCATGATCTCGACGCCGTCGTAGCCCGCGAGCTTGGCCAGCTCGGCGGCGCGCACGAAGTCCTCGATGGTCTGCTCGACCTCGTCGTCGGTGAGGGCGCGGGGCACGGAGGGGCTGATCGGCGCCTGGATGGCGCTCGGCGCGACGAGGTCGGGGTGGTAGGCGTACCGGCCGAAGTGCAGGATCTGCATCGCGATCCGGCCGCCCTCGGCGTGCACGGCCGCGGTGATGCCCGCGTGCTGCGCGGCCTCCGCCTCCGTGGTCATCTTGGCGCCGCCGGGGTAGGGGCGGCCCGCGTCGTTCGGGGCGATGCCGCCGGTGACGATGAGGCCCACGCCGCCGCGCGCGCGGGCCGCGTAGAAGGCCGCCATCCGCTCGAAGCCGTTCGGGGCCTCTTCCAGGCCCACGTGCATGGAGCCCATCAGGACCCGGTTGGGCAGGGTCGTGAAGCCCAGGTCGAGCGGGTTCAGCAGGTTCGGGTAACGGCTCATGCGGGCGGCCCTCCGTACGCGGTGTCTACAGGACAGTTGTAGACGACGCGCGACGTGTTGTGCAACTAGTTGCATAAAGCGGCCGACGCGTAACGAGCACCATGTCCGAATCCCGCCAGCCGCCGCCTCGCGCGCACCACAGACTGGAAGTCGGATCGCTCAAGAACGCCGGAGGAGAGCCCCATGACCGTCTACACGACGATCGACAGCCCGCTGGGCACGCTGCTGCTGGTGGGCGAGGCCTCCGCCACCGCCAAGGGCGGCACCGCGCTCGCCTCCCTCTCCATGCCGGGCCAGAAGGGCGCCGCCGTCGTCCTGGACGGCTGGATCCGCGACGACGAGGCGTTCACGGCGATCACCGCCCAACTGCGCTCGTACTTCGCCGGGAGCCTGACCCACTTCGACATCGAGTACGCCGCCGGGGCGGGCACCGCGTTCCAGCGCAAGGTCTGGCAGGCACTGGACACGGTCCCCTACGGCACCACGACCACCTACGGACGCCTCGCCGAACAGCTCGGCCTCTCCCGGGCCGCCGTGCGCGCCCTGGGCACGGCCATCGGGCGCAACCCGCTGCTCGTCGTACGCCCCTGCCACCGGGTGATCGGCGCCGACGGCTCCCTCACCGGGTACGCGGGCGGCCTGGAGCGCAAGCGGATCCTCCTCGACCTGGAGGCGGCATGACCGCACCAGGGGCGCCCCGGCCCGACGCCCCACGCCGACGCCGCCCCCGACGGCCGTGGCCGTCGGGGGCGCCTCCCGCGAGGGTCAGCCACGGACCTTGTGGATCTTCCAGTCCGCGACGTCGGAGCTTCGGTTGAAGTAGGCGTTGGTGCACAGGTCGTACTTGCCGCCGGAGGCCGTGCTGACGTTGTTGGTCTCCAGGAAGCCGCCGTTGTCGCCGTAGAGGTTTCACAGGTGGACCACGTCGCCGACCCGGACGTGCTGGTCCGCCGGCGCCGAGCCACGGGCGAAGATCCGCCAGCGCCCGGTGCCCGCCGCGCGGTCGCGGACCTGCGAGGTGGAGACGTCGAACTTCGCCCCCGCGTTCTTCTGCGCGGCGGAAGCATGGCCGTTGGTGTCGAGGTAGCCGCCGTCGCCGCCGTAGAGGTTGCGCAGGTACACCACGTCGCCGCTCATCACGGGCTGTCCGGCGCCCTTGCCGGAGGCGGAGAGGAGCTCCCACGTGCCGGTGCCCTTGCCGCGCGTCGGGGTGTCGGCGGTCGACACCGCGTACTTGCCGCCGGACGCGCCGCTGTGCCCGTTGGTGTCGAGGTAGCCGCCCTGCCAGCCGTTGTAGCCGTTCTGCAAGTGGATCTGTTCGCCGTACCTGAGCTCGTTCGCCATCAGTCTGCTCCTCATCGAGTGACGGACGTACGGACGGCCGGGCCATGCCCGGCGAGGACACCGGACATCTTGCCGTTACCGCGCCCATACGGAAGCGGCAGAACAAACCTGGCCCATACTCGTGCGGCACGCTTTCAGCCAGGAAACGGACACCTGCGGGAGAACGGCTCAGCGCCCGGCGGCATGGGGCCACGTCCACTCCGCGACCTCCGGCAGGTCGGTGCCGTGCTCGCGGATCCAGGCGTGGTGGCGGGTGCGGGCGTCGGCCATCGCCTGCCGCACGGCCGTGGCGCGCACGGCGAGGCCGGGGACGCGGTCGATGACGTCCATGACGAGGCGGTAGCGGTCGAGGTCGTTGCGGACGACCATGTCGAAGGGCGTGGTCGTCGTGCCCGCCTCCTTGTAGCCGCGTACGTGCAGGTTGTCGTGGCCGGTACGGCGGTAGGCGAGGCGGTGGATCAGCCACGGATAGCCGTGGTAGGCGAAGATCACCGGCCGGTCGGGGGTGAAGAGCGCGTCGAACTCGGAGTCGGGCATGCCGTGCGGGTGTTCCTCGCGGGGCATGAGGCGGGCGATGTCGACGACGTTGACGACGCGGACGGCCAGCTCGGGCAGCGCCTCCCGCAGCAGGCTCGCCGCGGCCAGGACTTCCTGCGTCGGCACGTCGCCCGCGCAGGCCAGGACCACGTCGGGGTCGCGTGTGCCGTCGTCGGTGCCCGCCCACTCCCACACCCCCGCGCCGCGCGCACAGTGGGCGCGGGCCTCGTCGAGGGTGAGCCAGTCGAAGCAGGGCTGCTTCCCCGCGACGACCACGTTGACGTAGTCGCGGCTGCCGAGGACGTGCTCGGTCACCGACAGGAGAGTGTTGGCGTCCGGCGGCAGATAGACGCGTACGACGTCGGGGCTCTTGTTGAGCACGTGGTCCACGAAGCCCGGGTCCTGGTGCGAGAAGCCGTTGTGGTCCTGGCGCCACACGTGTGAGGTGAGCAGGTAGTTGAGGGACGGCACGGGGGCTCGCCACGGCAGGGAGCGCGAGGTCTTCAGCCACTTGATGTGCTGGTTGACCATCGAGTCGACGATGTGGACGAAGGCTTCGTAGCAGGAGAAGAGGCCGTGCCGGCCGGTGAGGGTGTAGCCCTCCAGCCAGCCCTGGCAGAGGTGTTCGGAGAGGACCTCCATGACGCGGCCGTCGCGGGCGAGGTGCTCGTCGGTGTCGAGGGTCCGTTCCTGCCAGGCCTTGCCGGTGGCGCCGAAGAGCGCGCCGAGCCGGTTGGACTCGGTCTCGTCCGGGCCCACGACACGGAAGTCGCGCCGCCGCGCGGTGTCGGCCATGACCCGGGCGAGCAGGGCGCCCGTGACCCGGGTCGGCTCGTGCAGGGTGGCGCCGGGCCGGTCGACGGGGACGGCGAAGTCCTCCAGCGGCGGCAGGGGCAGCGGCCGGCTGAGCACACCGCCGTTGGCGTGCCGCGTGGCGCCGAGCCTGCGCTCCCCCTCGGGTACGCAGGCCAGGACGTCGGCGGTGGGAGCGCCCTCGGTGTCGAAGAGTTCCTGGGGGCGGTAGGAGCGCAGCCACTCCTCCAACTGCCGCAGGTGGTCCGGGTTCTCGCGGACTCCGGAGAGGGGCACCTGGTGGGAGCGCCAGGTGTTCTCGACCGGATCCCCGTCGACGGTCCGCGGGCCCGTCCAGCCCTTGGGCGTGCGCAGTACGACGACGGGCCAGCGCGCGCGGTTGTGCGCGCCGCCGTCGCGGGCGGCGCGCTGGATGGCGGCGATGCGGTCGAGGGCCTGGTCCAGTGTGTCGGCCATGGCCTGGTGGACCTGGTGCGGGTCGTCGCCGGTGACGTACAGGGGATCGTGGCCGTATCCCTTGAGCAGGGCGTCCAGCTCGGCGTCGGGGAGCCGGGCGAGCAGCGTCGGGTTGGCGATCTTGTAGCCGTTGAGGTGGAGGATCGGCAGGACGGCGCCGTCGTGCACGGGGTCGAGGAATTTGTTGGAGTGCCAGGAGCCGGCCAGCGGCCCGGTCTCGGCCTCGCCGTCACCGATCACGCAGGCCACGACCAGGTCCGGGTTGTCGAAGGCGGCTCCGTAGGCGTGGGCGAGGGAGTAGCCCAGTTCGCCGCCCTCGTGGATCGAGCCGGGCGTCTCGGGTGCGACGTGGCTCGGCACGCCGCCGGGGAACGAGAACTGGCGGAACAGCCGCGCCATGCCCTCCGCGTCCCGCGTCACCGCCGGGTACGTCTGCGTGTAGCTGCCCTCCAGCCAGGAGTTGGCGAGCACGGCCGGTCCGCCGTGGCCGGGTCCCCATACGCACAGCGCGTCCAGGTCGCGTTCCTTGATGGCGCGGTTGAGGTGCGTGTGGACGAGGTTGAGGCCGGGTGAGGTGCCCCAGTGGCCGAGGAGGCGCGGCTTGATGTGCTCGGGCCTCAGCGGCTCGGTCAGCAGCGGGTTGGCCATCAGGTAGATCTGGCCGACGGACAGGTAGTTGGCGGCACGCCAGTGGGCGTCGAGTGCCGCCAGGTCCTCCTTCGCCATGGGCGCCATGAGGATCTCCTCGCGAGGGTCGTGGTGTGCGGCGGAATCACGTTCCAGTACGTGGCTAAGGCGCGGGTTCCACGGGAGCGCCGGGTCAGTCGTCGCGGCGCCGGGTCGGTCGCGGCAGCGGACCGGCCCCGGCGTTCCTCCCTCGACGCTGCCACCGCCCGGCCGCCGTCGCGAGCCCGAAGGGGGCCGTTCGGCCCCGCCGGCACGGGCGGCGGCGCCTCAGCGATCGCCTCTCAGCGGTTGCCCTTGACCGCCCGCAGCACGACGAACTTCGGGTCGCTCGCGACGACGCGCGCGTTGCCGAAGAGCTTGCGCAGCTTCACGTGGTACCCGAGGTGGCGGTTGCCGATGACCCACAGTTCGCCGCCGGGCCGCAGCGCGGCGCGCGCACCGCTGAACATCCGCCACGCGGTCGCCCCGGTGGTGGCCTGGTGGCTGTGGAAGGGCGGGTTGTTCAGGACGAGGTCCACCGTCCCCGGCGGCACGGCGGCGAGGGCGTCCCCGGCCACGAAGTGCGCCTTGGCGTCCTCGGCGGCGTTGGCGCGGAAGGTGGCCTCGGCGGAGGCGACGGCCTGGAACGACTCGTCGATGAAGGTGACCGTGGCGTCCGGGTCCGCGACGGACGCGGCGGTGCCGAGCACGCCGTTGCCGCAGCCGAGGTCCACGACGTGCGCGCCGCCACGGGCGCGCGGCAGGTGCTTGAGGAAGAAGCGGGTGCCGATGTCGAGGCGGTCGGCGCAGAAGATGCCGGCGTGGTTGACGACGGTCAGGCCCGCGCCGGCCCCGGAGTCGGCGGGCAGCACATAGGTACGGGGCCAGGGGGCGGGCCCCGGGGTGCGCGCGGGGTCCGGGGTGCTGAAGATGAGCCGCGCCTTCTGCCGCGCCAGGGAGGTCCTGGTCGGCCCGACGAGCCGCTCGAAGAGCTCAAGCGTGGACGTGTGGATCTCGGTGACCATGCCGGTGCCGACGACGACGGTGCCCTCGTGCAGGGCGGACGCCAGCCGGTGCAGCTGGTCCTCGAGAAGCGCGAGGCTCTTCGGTACGCGGACCAGGAGTACGTCGATACGGGCGGGCGGAGTGTCCCTGGTCGTCAGCAGCCGGGCCGCGTCCGGCGCGTGGCCCGCCCGCGCGAGGTTGGCGCGGGTGGCCTGCTGGGCGAGGAAGGAGTCGGTGATCTGCACGGGCACACGCGCGTGCCCCGCGAGCGCGGTGGTCAGCGCGCCCCACCGGTCACCGACGACGGCCACGGTGCCACTCAGGTCGACGGCCGCCGCGACGCCCCCTGGCTCCCCTTGCTTCCCTTCCTCACCTTCCTCGCCCGCGAGGTGCCGCAGCAGATAGGCGTCGGCCGCCGACCAGGCGCGCAGCTGGTCGCGGGGGTCCTCCGGGAAGCGGGTGAGGTCGTACGCGCCCCATGACGTGCTCAAACGGTTCATCGTGCCCTCAGGCTAACGGAGGGCCTGCCGGACACGGTGGTCAGCCGGGGGCGGGGGTCAGCCGGGCGCGGGGGTCTCACCGCTCGGTGCTCGGCTCGAACCAGGTGGGGCCGTCGACCAGGGCCTGCTTGATGCGGGAGAGCGAGAACTCGTGCAGGTCGGGCAGCGCGTCCACGTCGAACCACGCCACTTCCAGCGACTCGTCGTCGTTGACGCGCGCCTCGCCGCCGACGGCACGGCAGCGCAGGGTGATGTCCATGTACTGGCAGGTGTCGCCGTTGGGGTAGGTGACCGGGTCCAGCGCCTGGACCAGGACCACGCGCTCGGGCACGCAGCGCACCGCCGTCTCCTCGTACACCTCGCGCACCGCGCACTCCGCGGGCTGCTCCCCCGGGTCGGGGATGCCGCCGATCACCGCCCACCTGCCGTTGTCGGAGCGCCGCCCGAGCAGCACCCTGCCGTCGTCGTCGAAGACGATGGCGGAGACCCCGGGGAGCCAGAGCAGCTGCTGGCCGGCGTCGGCCCGCAGGGTGCGGATGAATTCAGGAGTGGCCATGGTCCGACCCTAACGGCGTCCCGTCGCAGCCCTTGACAGGAGCGCGTTACTCCCCGGCGTCCCGCCGGGCCCGCGCCGACGCCGCGGCCCAGCCGAGTCCGCCGAGGGCGATCAGCACCAGGACGCCCTCGGGCAGCGCGCCGAGGCGGGTGGCCGGGGTCCGCGACGAGCGCAGCGGCACCTCCTCGACGAGCGAATCGGCGGTGAACCACTCCGTCTTCGCCTTGACCGTGCCGTCCGGCATGATCACCGCACTGACGCCGCTGGTCACCGGGACGGCGACGGCGCGGCTGTGCTCGACCGCGCGGACCCGGGACATCGCGAGCTGCTGGTACGTCATCTCGCTGCGGTCGAACGTGGCGTTGTTGCTCGGCACCGAGATGATCTGGGCGCCGTGGGTCACCGTGTCGCGCACGGCCCAGTCGAACGCGGCCTCGTAGCAGGTCGCGAGGCCCACCTTGGTGCCCGCCATGGTGAAGACACCGGGCTCGGAACCGCGGCTGAAGTCCTGGCGCACCATGTCGACGTCGCTGCTGAAGACGCCGATGACATCGCGCAGCGGGATGTACTCGCCGAAGGGCTGGATCTGCCGCTTGTCGTAGGTGTCGGTGGGGCCCTTCCGTGGATCCCACAGGATCTGCTCGTTGAAGAGCTTGCCGTCCTCGGCCTCGACGACACCGCCCACCGAGAGGGGCACCCCGATGGCCTTGACGGCGTTCTCGATCTCCTGGCGCGCGTCGGGGTTGGTGAACGGATCGATGTCGGAGGAGTTCTCCGGCCACAGCACGAGATCGGGGCGCTTGACCTTGCCGGCCTTCACCTGGGCGGCCAGCCGTTCGGTCTCGCGCACGTGGTGGTCGAGGACGGCGCGCCGCTGGGCGTTGAAGTCGAGCCCCGCGCGCGGGACGTTGCCCTGGATGGCGGCGATGGTCGCGGTGCCGTCCTCGGCCTCGTCGCTGACGAGCGGCCGCGCGGCGAAGGCGCCGAGGAGCGGGACGAGCACGCTCAGCCCGGCCACGGCCGCCGCCCCGCGCCGCAGGACCCCGGTCGCGCGTACGTCACGGATCCGGCGCACGGCCTCGTACAGCCCGAAGCCGCACAGGACGACCGCGAAGCCGAGCACGGGGGTGCCGCCGAGCGCGGCGAGCGGCAGGAAGACACCGTCGGCCTGGCCGAAGGCGATCTTGCCCCAGGGGAACCCGCTGAAGGGCACGCGCGCGCGTGCCGCCTCTCCCGCGATCCACAGGGCGGCCGCCCAGAGCGGGTAGCCGGGCAGGCGTGAGACCGCCGCGATGCCCGCGCCCACCAGGGCGACGAAGACCGCCTCGACGGCGGCGAGCGCCAGCCACGGGCCGGGGCCGACCTCGACGCCGGTCCACACCAGCAGCGGCAGCAGGAAGCCCAGGCCGAAGAGGTAACCGAGGCCGAGGCCCGCCTTCCAGGTGCGGCCGTGCAGGCACCGGGCGAGGACGGCGAAGGCCGGGAGCGCGAGCCACCACAGCGTGCGGGGCGGGAAGCTGACGTAGAGCAGCACTCCGGAGAGGGCCGCCGCGGCGGCGGGCACGAGCCGCCGCAGGACGCGCCCGGCGCGGGAGGCCGGCGCGGGCTGCGGATCGAGCTGGTCCGGCTCGTCTACGGGAGTGGTGGTGGCTGTCACTCGGGGAGTGTACGGCGCGTCACCGGAGCGCCGACAGCGTGGTCGTGGGCGTCGACAAAGCGGTCGTGGGCGCCTCCGCCGGGTCGTTCCGGCGCAACTGGCCCCATGGCGCGGCGCCTGCCGTTAGCGTGTGGCCGGGCCTCAGGCACGGGCCCGGCGCACGCCACCGTGGGCCGGCCGCGCCGTTCGGGCCCGCATACCTCGGGGGGCGGCGGGTGGGGTCGACGGGTACGGCCGCTACGGCCGGTCCGGCAGGCGGGCGTGAGCGGCGGGGCGCGTCCGACGCCGTGGGCGTGGCCCTGCTCGGCGCGTGTGCCGCCTGGGCACTGATCACCGCGGGCGTGCACGGCGGCACCCCCGAGGGGATGCTCCTCGCAGTCCTGGCCGTGGCCGCCGGGTACGCGGGCGGGCGCATCTGCGGAGCGCTGCTCCCGGTCGCCGCTCCGTGTGCGGGGGCACTCGCGGGCCTGACCCTCGCGGTGACGGCGCCCCGCCTCACGCTCGGCCCGGCCTCGCTCCTCGGTCACGCCGGTGCGGCCGCCGGGCTGCTGATCCTCTCTGCGGGTGCGGCCTGCTGCGCGGCGTGGGCGGCCCGGACACCGGCCTCACGCGTCGCACTGCGGGTGCTCGCCGCCGGGATCGCCGCTGTCTCGGCGGCACTGGGCTCGCCCGCGGCCTTCGCGGGGTGCGCCCTGGTGCTGCTCTGCTCGCTCGCGGCGGCCCACGTACGGCGCAGGGCGCTCGGCCTCGCCGGTCTCGCCGCCGTGACGGCACTGCTGACGGGGGTGTCCTTGACGGTGGCCGAGGACGTGCTGCCGGACGGCCTGACGGCTTCTCTGGAGGGCCGGCTCGGCCGCCAGCGCGTGCTGCTGTGGCGCGACGCGCTCGGCCTGGCGGCGCGGGAGCCCGTCCTGGGGGTGGGGCCGGGGCGCTTCGGCGAGGTCAGCCCGGCGGTCGCCCGGAACCTCCTGGCGGACGGCAAGCCTCATTCGGCGCCGTTGCAGCAGGCCTCCGAGCAGGGTCTCGTGGGAGTGGCGCTGCTGGCGGCGGTGTTCTGCTGGCTGCTGTACGCCCTGTGGCGGTCGCCGCGCTCCGCCCAGGTCGTCCTGTCGGCGGGCGCGGCCCTGACGGCACTGACGGCCGTGGCGACGGTGGGCAACGCGCTCAGCGTGACGTCGGTGACGGCCGCGGCGGGCCTGCTCGCGGGCATCGCCACGGCGCGGCCCCTGCCCGACGGCTCCGAGCACCCCGGGGGCTCTGGCGGTGCCGACGGAGCCGTGGGCGTCAGACCGACGTTCCCCTGACCTTCAGCCGGGCCCGGATGGCGCGTACCGCGGATTCGGCGTTGTCCACGGTCACCGTGAACTTGTGGCCGTCGCCCAGCCTGAGCACCAGCCCCTCGCCGCGCCGGACCACGACGGCCGTGCCCTTCTCGGGCCGCCAGCGGTAGCCCCAGCCGCCCCACTGCCGGGGTGTGACGCTCGGGGCGAAGTCCGCGCCGACGACATGGGAGAGCGGGATGTGGCGGCGCGGCAGGCCCAGATGGCCGCAGCGCACCTCCAGGAAATCCTTGTCGACCTTCACGGCCACATGGACGAAGGCCAGCGTCCCGAAGAGCATCAGGAGTCCGACGGCGATGCATCCGACGACGGACATGAGCAGGGGCGCGAAGCCCGATGTCCACATCGAGCCGACCGCGAGTTCGATGCCGAGGGCCAGGCAGGCCGCGCCCGCGCAGGCCAGCAGCCACTGGACGCGGTTGGTCGCGCGGCCGGTCCAGACTTCGGGCGGGGCGTCGGGCCCGGCGTTCTCGCCGTGGTCGCCGTGCTCCTCGTGGGCTGGGTCCCTCATGCCATCGAGATTACTCACGTTCCGCCGCGAAGGCACCGCGTCGCGGAGCGTGACCGGATTCGGGTTCCAGGGCTCAGAGGGCGGGGGTGACCGCCGCGAGCATGCGTCCCTCGGCGTACGTGAGCGCCTCCCGCGGCAGCGGCTCCGCACGCCCGCTGAGCAGCACGGTGAGCCCGGGTGTCGCGCCACCGTCGGTGCCGGGGAGCGCGCCGATCCTGCGCAGCGCCTGGGCGGCGACAGCGCCGGCCGAGCCGTGCAGCACGAGCGGCGGCAGCTGCGGCTGCTGCACGGCGGCGCGGATGCGCTCCGCCACCAGCTCGTAATGGGTGCAGCCCAGGACGACGGCCCTTACATCGCGCGGGGTGAGGGCAGCGGCGGCGGCGATGGTCTCGTCGATGGCCTTCTCGTCCGCGTACTGCACGGCGTCGGCGAGGCCTGGGCAGGGCACCTCCGTGACGTCGACGTCGCGCGCGAACCGCTCGATGAGGTCCCGCTGGTAGGGGCTGCCCGTGGTGGCCGGGGTGGCCCAGATGGCGACGGGGCCGACGCCCGCGGCGGCGGGCTTGATGGCCGGCACGGTCCCGATGACCGGGACGGCGGGCTCCAGGCGGGCCCTGATCGTGGGCAGCGCGTGCACGGAGGCGGTGTTGCAGGCGACGATCAGCGCGTCGGGGCGGTGCGCGGCGGCGGCCTGTGCGACGGCGAGAGCGCGCGCGGTGAGGTCTTCCGTGGTCCGCGGTCCCCACGGCATGCCGTCCGGGTCCGAGGAGAGCACGAGATCGGCGTCGGGCCGCAGGCGGCGTACCGCGGCCGCCGCGGCGAGCAGTCCGATACCGGAGTCCATGAGCGCGATCTTCACCCGGTCACCATAGTCGATGGGCCCCACAGGCACCGTGCCGTGGGGCAGACTTCGGCGGATGAGCGCCGTTGCGTGGATCGCCGCCGGATCGCTTGCCGCGTGGCTGTGGCTGCTGTTGGGGCAGGGCTTCTTCTGGCGTACGGACGTGCGCCTGCCACCGCGCCGGGATCCGGCGGACGGGGCGGGCCGGGGCCACTGGCCGACGGTGTGTGTCGTCGTGCCCGCCAGGGACGAGGCCGCGATGCTGCCCGAGAGCCTGCCGTCGCTGCTGGCGCAGGACTATCCGGGCCGGGCCGAGGTCTTCCTTGTCGACGACGGCAGTACGGACGGCACGGGTGAGCTGGCCCGCGCGCTGGGCGAACAACACGGCGGCCTGCCGCTGACCGTCGCCTCCCCCGGTGAGCCGCCCCCCGGGTGGACCGGCAAGCTCTGGGCGGTGCGCCACGGGATCGGCCTCGCCCGCGCGCGGGATCCCGAGTATCTGCTCCTGACCGACGCGGACATCGCCCATGGGCCGGAGAGCCTGCGGGAGTTGGTGGCCGCCGCGGAGACGGGCGGTTTCGACCTGGTCTCCCAGATGGCCCGGCTGCGGGTGCGCAGCGTGTGGGAGCGGCTGGTGGTCCCGGCGTTCGTGTACTTCTTCGCGCAGCTCTACCCCTTCCGCCGGATCGGGCGGAAGGGGTCGCGGACGGCCGCCGCGGCGGGCGGCTGCGTCCTGCTGCGCGCCGACGCCGCCGAGCGGGCGCGGATCCCCGACGCCATCCGGCACGCGGTGATCGACGACGTGGCGCTCGCACGGGCGGTCCGGCGCTCCGGCGGTCACCTCTGGCTGGGGCTCGCCGAGCGCGTCGACAGCGTGCGCCCCTACCCCCGCCTCGCGGACCTGTGGCGCATGGTCGCGCGCAGCGCGTACGCCCAGCTGCGGCACCAGCCTCTGCTGCTCCTCGGCACGGTCGCCGGGCTCGCGCTGGTCTACCTCGCTCCCCCGCTCACCCTGGTCGCGGGCCTCGCCACGGGCGACGCACCGGCGGCGGCCACGGGTGGTCTCGCCTGGCTGCTGATGACCGCGACGTACCTGCCGATGCTCCGCTACTACCGGCAGCCCCTGTGGCTCGCCCCGCTGCTGCCCGGCACCGCGTTCCTGTACCTCCTGATGACGGTGGACTCGGCGGTGCGGCACTACAGGGGGCGCGGCGCCGCCTGGAAGGGGCGTACGTACACGCGTCCGGACGCCGTTGCGGAGCCGGCACCGGAGCAGCGGTGACCGGTCGCGGTCACTTCCTGCCGGGCGTCCAGTTCATGCCCCAGCCGTAGGCGTGGTCGATGGTGCGCTGCGGGCTCACCCCTCGGTCCGGGACGAGGTAGCGGGCCTCGCGCTGGACGACGAGGTCGCCGCCGTTGTTGGTGAGCAGCGCCAGCGCGCACACCGTGGAGGGGACGGTGCACTCGTCGAGCGAGAAGTCGATCGGGGCGCCGTGCTGCGGCTGGAGGGTGACCGTGGCGTTGAGGTCGGCGAAGCTGCGCGCGCCTTCGTAGATGGTCACGAAGATGACGATGCGGCGGAAGTCCTTGATGTGGTCGAGGTTGATGGTGAGGTTCTCGCCACTGGCCGTGGCACCGGTGCGGTCGTCGCCGTCGAGCAGCATGTACGGAGGCTGGTGCATCGCCCCGAAGGCGTTGCCGAGTGCCTGGACGACGCCCTTGCGGCCGTCCGCGAGTTCGAAGAGCGCACAGAGGTCGAGGTCGAGATCGGCGTGCATGGCGACGGCTCTGCCGAGCTTCGCGCCCCATCCCTTGAACTGCTTGCGCATCTCCCAGTTGAGGTTCACGCGCATGGCGCCCGAGGTGCCGCCCTGTTTCGTCAGCGAGACGGACGGGGCGTCCTTCGTCAGGGTGACTTTGGTGAGGCGCACGGGCTCGGTGGGCGGGGTCACGGGAGGGGCCGGTGCGGGTGTGACGGGAGCGGCGGAAGCGGCGGCCTGCGGCGGCGGGGTGGCCGCGGCGGGGGCCGTCGGCGGCGCGGAGCGTTGCGGCTCGTCCACCGTGATCCCGTAGTCCGTGGCGAGGCCTGCGAGACCGCTGCCGTAGCCCTGGCCGACGGCGCGGAACTTCCACGCGCCCTGGCGCCGGTAGAACTCGCCGAGGACGAAGGCCGTCTCCACCGTCGCGTCCGTGCTGTCGTAGCGCGCCAGTTCGGCGCCGCTCGCCGCGTCGAGCACCCGGATGTACAGGCCGGGGACCTGCCCGAAGGTGCCGCCGTCGGCCGAGGCGGCGAGCACCACGGTCTCGATCGCGGGTTCCACGCGCGCGAGGTCGACGGTGAGCACATCGCTCACGCCGCCGTCGGAGCGCTGCTTGCCCTCGTACCGCACCGCTCCGGAGGAGTGCGCCGGCTGGTTGTAGAAGACGAAGTCCGCGTCCGAGCGCACCTTTCCGGAAGAGGCCAGCAACAGTGCGGAGGCGTCGGCGTCGGGTACCCCGGCGCCCGAGCCCCACCCCAATTCGACCCGCACCGCGGGTGCCGGTACGGGAACATTCGATCCTTTAGGCATTGTCATGTCCGCCCCCATCGCAAGTCGCCGCGTCCGGCAGGGCCGCCGATTCCGTTCGCGGCCAACCTATTACCCGGATCACCGGGAGGCCCACGACCGCGCCCCCGGGGCTCCCGGCCGCTCCGTGACCAACCGCCGGTAACCCGTCATGAACGCGGCTTTTACACGATCCCTACGCCACTTGGCGACCGATTTTCCCAAGTTCGCTCGCATTGGGTACACGTCACCACTGCCGACACGTAAAACAACCCTCTTATCGGTCTCCCCAACCAGCACATCAAGGGCTTAACTTATGGAGCATGACCTCCCCCCGCTCCACCTATGGCGGCGGTTACTACTCCGCGCCGTCCTTCACGGACACTCCGATCTACGACTCCCTCGTCGCAGAGCGGGGCACTCCTCAGATCGCCCCGATCCGGGTTCCGTCCGCGTACGACACGGGCAGTCACCTGCCCGCCCTCCCGGCCGCGCTGCCCGCCCTGCCGGCCGCCCCTTCCCATCACAACCAGGGCTACGGCTACCCGCAGGCCCAGCAGCCCGCCCCGCTGCAACAGGCCCCCGCGCCGTACATCCCGCAGCAGGCCGCGGGCCCTCGCGGCTACCCGGGCGCCCAGCCCCAACGGCCCGCGGCCGGTACGGGGTACGAGGCGATGCGCCCGGCGTCGCCCCGCCCGGCCCCGGCGCCGTACGACGATCCGTACAACCGCCCCTACCGCGGGTACTGATCGCCGAAGCCGCCGTCCGCGCATGGCACCTGCCGCCGCCGAGCCTACGCCCGGCGGCGGCATTCGCATATCTGCGCCCGGCCCCGGGGCGCCGTCAGCGCCGCTTCGGCGCTCAGCCCGTCTTCGGGCAGAATCTGGTTCCCGGACCCACCGGGATCAGCCGCGCCGGTGACGCCTTCACGATCCCCGAATGACCCGCCTCCGGTCGGGGAACTCGTTGGCGGAGCAGGGACGTTGAGCTTCGTGGACACGTGCCGTTCCCGGTCGAGACGGACGCGGAAGGGGGTGCAGGACTGTGCGGGCGATCGTCGGGCTCTGGCGCTGGCGGCACAATCCGCTGCGCCGCGGGACCGACCTCGTGGAGGCCTGGGTGGCGCTCGCCGCCCTGGTGCTGATCGTCGTCGCCGCTCCCGTCGTCGGCACCCTCACCGCCGGCCTGTCGCGGGACGCCCTGCTCGCCTCGGTGCGGGAGCAGCACGAGGCCCGACACGCGACCGTCGGCACGGTCGTGCGGAAGGTCCCCGCTCCCCCGCTCGACCCCGACCCCGAGACCGCGTCGGCGCGCGACGCCCACAGCCGCGTCCTCGCCCGCTGGGCGGGCCCGGACGGCACGGACCGCTCCGGAGTCGTCGTCGCCCGACTCGACGCCCCGCGTCCCGGTGACCACTTCAGGCTGTGGACCGACGAGCGCGGCCGCGTCGTCGGCCGCCCGCTGGACCCCGCGACCGCGACCACCCACGCGGCCCTCGCCGGACTGGGCGCCGCGACGGCGGGCGTCGCCCTCGTCGAGGGCGCGCGCAGGCTCGTCCTCTGGCGCATCGTCCAAGGGCGTTACACCCGCCTGGACCAGGCCTGGGCCAAGGCGGGCCCCGACTGGGGCAGGGCCGGCACCGGCTCCTGACCGCCCCCGTGACCGGGCCGGTTGGCCGGAGCCCGCCGATCGGGTCAACTGCCCCTGCTCACGCGCGCTACGGTGGACCGGCCGAACTCTTCGGCTCCTTGCGCGGCACCGCGGCACATCGCGGCACACCGGCGCGAGACCCGCGTACGACGAGGTGGGGGCAGAGCAACTCCATGGCACAGGGCACGGTCCAGGTGACGCACACCGGCACGTCGCGGTGGCGGCGCCGCACCGGCGAGTACGCATCGCTCGCCGCCGCCTTGGAGGCCGCGGGCGACGGCGACATACTGACCGTCGCCGCCGGCACCTACCGCGAGAACCTCGTCGTGCAGCACGCGGTGACCCTGCGCGGGCCCGACGGTTCGGCGGGATCGGTGCGCATCGCGCCGTCCGACGGAGTGCCCCTCACGGTGCGCGCCTCCGCGATCGTGCAGGACGTGCACATCGAGGGTCAGGACTCCTCCGCGCCCGCGCTGCTCGTCGAGGACGGCGCCCCCGAACTGACCGACATCCGGGTCGTGACCCGCTCCGCGGCCGGCATAGAGGTGCGCGGCGGCGCGCGCCCGACGGTGCGCCGCTGCACCGTGGACAATCCCGGCGGCATCGGCATCGCGGTGCTCGACGGCGGCGGTGGCGTCTTCGAGGAGTGCGAGATCGTCGCGGCGGGCCAGTCCGGTGTCGCGGTGCGCGGCGGCGCGCACCCCCGCCTGGAGCGCTGCCGGGTGCACCACGCCTCGGGCGCCGGGCTCGCGGTGACCGGCGAGCACTCCGGCCTGGAGGCCATCGGCTGCGAGGTCTACGAGATCAAGGGCACCGGCGTCCAGGTCACCGGGCGGGCCTCGGCCCATCTGACCGACTGCGACGTGCACCGCACCACCTCCGACGGCATCACGCTCGACACGGACGCCGTGCTGACCCTGGCCGACTGCCGCATTCACGACATCCCGGAGAACGCGATCGACCTGCGCTCGCGCTCCGTGCTGACGCTGACCCGCTCCACGGTCTGCCGGTTCGGACGCAACGGCCTGTCGGTGTGGGACCCCGGCACGCGCGTGGACGCCAACCAGTGCGAGATCCACGACAGTACGGGCGACTATCCGGCCGTCTGGGTCAGCGACGGGGCGACGGCCGTCCTGGAGTCGTGCCGGGTGCGCGACGTGCCGGACGCGCTGTTCGTCCTGGACCGCGGCTCGCGCGCCGACGTCGTCGACAGCGACCTCTCCCAGGTACGCAACACGGCGGTGTCGGTGAGCGACGGCGCGACCGCGCAGCTCGACGACTGCCGCATCCGCGAGGCCGCCACCGGCGCGTGGTTCCGCGACCACGGCAGCGGCGGCACCCTCGCCAACTGCACGATCGACGCCGTCCAGACGGGCGTGATCGTCACCAAGGGCGCGGACCCCACCATCGAGCGCTGCACGGTCACCTCGCCCGCCGAGGCGGGCTTCTACGTCTCCGCGGGCGGCCGCGGCAGCTTCCAGGGCTGCCGGGTCAGCGGCAGCGGCGGCTACGGCTTCCACGTCATCGACGGGTGCCGTACGACGCTGAAGAAGTGCCGCACGGAGCGGTGCGCGCGCGGCGGCTTCGAGTTCTCGGAAGAGGGCCCGCTCGTCGAGGACTGCGCGAGCGACGAGAGCGGTGGCCTGCGCACCCCGGCGGCGCCGCAGGAGGTGCCCGCCGTGCAGACGGCGACGCAGACCGCCGGACTGCTCGGCTCCGTACCGGCGCAGCAGCCCGCGCCGGCCGCCGTGCCCGCACCGCCCTCGGCCCGCGCCGCCAAGGAGGTCCTCGGTGAACTGGACGCCCTGGTCGGCCTGGAGAGCGTCAAGCGCGAGGTGCGCGCCCTCACCGACATGATCGAGGTGGGCCGCCGCAGGCAGCTCGCCGGGCTCAAGGCCGCCTCCGCCCGCCGACACCTGGTCTTCACCGGCTCACCGGGCACGGGCAAGACGACCGTCGCGCGGCTCTACGGCGAGATCCTCGCCTCGCTCGGCGTCCTGGAGAGCGGCCACCTCGTCGAGGTCTCGCGCGTCGACCTGGTCGGCGAGCACATCGGCTCGACGGCGATCCGCACCCAGGAGGCCTTCGACCGGGCGCGCGGCGGCGTGCTGTTCATCGACGAGGCGTACGCCCTCTCCCCCGAGGACTCCGGGCGCGACTTCGGCCGTGAGGCCATCGACACGCTCGTGAAGCTGATGGAGGACCACCGCGAGGCCGTCGTGGTGATCGTCGCGGGCTATACGGCGGAGATGCAGCGCTTCCTCTCCGTCAACCCCGGTGTGGCGTCCCGCTTCTCGCGGACGATCACCTTCAGCGACTACGCCCCCGAGGAGTTGCTGCGGATCGTGGAGCAGCAGGCCGAGGAGCACGAGTACCGCCTGGGCACGGGCGCCGGTGAGGCGCTCCTGAAGTACTTCACGGCGCTCCCGAAGGGGCCCGCCTTCGGCAACGGCCGCACCGCGCGGCAGACCTTCGAGGCGATGGTGGAGCGGCACGCGGGCCGGGTCGCCCAGCTCCCCGAGCCGAGCACGGACGACCTCACCCTGCTGTATCCGGAGGATCTGCCGGAGCTGGTGTGACCGCTTCCGTCTGCGCGGGCCGCGGGGACGGTACGGCAGCCTTGAGGCGTGCGAGGAGCCGTGCGCGTTCCTCGGCGAAGGCCGGGTCGGACTGGTAGTCGCTGTGGCCGAGGATCGGTGCCGGGAGCGGATGGTCCTCCGTACGGCCGTAGGCGAGGGGGTCCTTGAGGGCGGCGCGGTCCACCTGCGGGCCGCAGTCGCCGCGCAGGCCGATGGGGCCGCCGATCGGATCGGTGGGGCGGTGCAGATTGCGCCAGCAGTCGACCTCGCGGTGCAGGGAGGTCAGCGCCGCCGGGCCGAAGTGGGCGGGGAACCAGCGGCCGTAGAGGCGCTCCAGGGGTGAGCCGTAGGTGAGCAGGGCGACGCGCCTGCGGACCGAGGGGCGCAGCTGCCAGGCGGCCGCCGCCGCGAGGACGCTGCCCTGGGAGTGCCCGGAGATGACGAGACGGCCGCCGGTGGCGCTGGTGGAGCGGGTCCAGGCGGCCATGCGCCAGGTCAGGTCGGGGACCGAACGCTCGGCGTAGCAGGGCGGGGCGAAGGGGTGGGCGGCGCGCGGCCAGAACGTGCCGACGTCCCAGAGGATGCCGATGGTGCGCCGGGCGGAGGCGTCCTTGTAGGCGCGGCGGCCCCAGGTGACGAACAGTATGAAGCCGAAGCCGATCAGCCAGGAGCCGAGCGCCTGCGAGGTCTCGGCGGCGCCCTCCACGACGTCGGGCATGCCTTGCGCGGCCTGGGCGGGGACCTTCTCCGTGAACCACGCGCCGATGAGGGCGCCCGCACCGAGCAGCAGGGTGACGGCGGCGATGATGCCGACGAGGAAGGGCGCCCGGTCGGTGAGCGCGGCACGCGCGCGTGTCCCCGCGATGCGGCGGGTGCGGGTGGTGTCCTGGGGTTCGTCGGCGTAGTCGGCCGCCACCTTCGCCATCTCGCGGCGCTTGCGCTGGAGCGTGCGTACGCCGAACCACGCGCACAGCACGGCGACGACGACCAGGAGCGGCGGGATCACGGACGCCTGCCAGGTGAGCAGGACGGGCGGTCCGGGGATGGAGCCGTGGGTGCCGTCCAGCCAGTCGGAGACCCGCTGCGCGCCGCCGCCGGACATCACCCCGCCGAGGGCGCAGGACAGCATGGCGACGGCGGGGCCGCCGAGGCCGCGGATGACGGTGCGGGCGTCGGGCGAGGTGCGGTACAGGGAGTGCGCGACCACCGCGAGGGCGATGACCAGCAGGCCCTGGACGAGCGCGATGCCGCCGAAGGACGCGTCACCCGGCAGCCTGCCCTCGGAGCGCCAGCCGGCGCGTGTCCATCCCGCGTACACCAGGGTCAGCACGAGCACGGCCAGTGCGGCCAGTGGGAGTCTGCGCACGAGGGCGCGGTCCAGCTTCCGGTCGAGCCTGCTCTCGCTGCGCCCCCTGCGGCACACCACCCACACCACCGCTACCGCGCCCACGCCGAGCGCGGCGTGCAGGCTCCAGCCGAGGACGTCGAGGAGGACCGGGCCCCCGGCACGCCGGTCGTGGCGCGCGGCGGAGGCGCCGACCGCCGCGGCGACGGTGAGCAGGCCCGCCGCGGTGTGGGCGGCGCGCAGCCGGGCGACGAGGCGGCGGCCGTACCAGAAGCCGGGCCGGCCGAGCGCGGTGCGGCTCGTCTCCTCCTCGGGGTCGGGCTGGTGGGGCAGCGGCTGCTGGGACTCGTACGCGCTCCAGGTGCGGTGGGAGAGGTACCAGAGGAGGCCGGTGAGGGCGCTGGGCAGCAGGGCGGCGAGCGCGAGGCGGCGGCCGGGCTGCGACCACCAGCCGCCGTGGCCCGCGTCGTCGGTGGCGAGGAAGCCGAGCCAGGCGCGGTCGGCCGCGCACTCCGGGGTGCCCGCGCACTGCCAGGCCGTGAGGTCGAGAGCGACCTCACAGGCGGCGGCGACGAGCAGCACGGTGAGGGTGAGGCCGGTCAGCCGCACCAGGAGGCCGTAGGTGCGCACGAGGCGCCTGCGGTGGCGCGAGGTGGGGCGCATCCAGTGGGCGAGGTTGACGACCATGAAGGGCAGCAGCAGGAGCCACAGGGCGCGGGAGCCGTTGCCGGAGGTGAGGTTGCACCAGACGTACGCCTCGGGGACCGGTTTGCCGCGGTAGTCGTCGGGGCGCCGCTCGGCGTCGGCGTCCTCGGTGCGGCGGAAGACGGCCGCCGTGTCGTCGCCGGAGATCCGTACGGTCCGGGGATCGCCCAGCATCTGTTCCGGTGTGGTGCCCCCGACTCCATGGACCAGGAGTTCCAGGGCGGTCTCGTCCTGCGTCGCACGCTCCACTGTTTTCGCTGCCCCCGAGATGTCGCGTTGCGTGGTGAGGGAAACAAGGATCTCGGGGCGCGGCTCGCCGCGCACCCCTCGTCACGTAATCTCCCCCTTCCGAGGCGTGCGTACCCGCGCGCGGGTGGTCGCACGGCTGTCAGTGGCGCGTGCGAGGATGAGGCTGTGCGCCGGTCGGGCGCGGCGGGTGTGACGAGGCAGGACGAGGCAGAAAGGCCGGGGCCGGGCGTGAGTGAGAATCAGAATCTTCTCGCCGAGCAGCGCCGTGCCCTGATTCTCGACGAGGTACGCCGCCGGGGCGGGGTCCGCGTCAATGAACTCACCCGGAAGCTGGGCGTGTCCGACATGACGGTGCGCCGTGATCTCGACGCGCTGGCCCGCCAGGGCGTCCTGGAGAAGGTCCACGGCGGCGCGGTGCCGGTCGTCGAGGCGAGCACGCACGAGCCCGGGTTCGAGGCGAAGTCGGGCCTGGAGCCGACGGCCAAGGAGGACATCGCGCGCACCGCGGCGTCCCTGGTGACGCCGGGCTCGGCGATCGCGCTGTCCGGCGGCACGACGACGTACGCGCTGGCGCACCATCTCCTGGACGTGCCGGATCTGACGGTGGTGACCAACTCGGTGCGGGTCGCGGACGTCTTCCACTCCGCGCAGCGCTCCTCCGGGCAGCGGCAGGGCGCGGCCACGGTCGTGCTGACCGGCGGGGTGCGCACGCCGTCGGACTCGCTGGTCGGTCCCGTCGCGGACCAGGCCATCGCCTCGCTCCACTTCGACGTGCTCTTCCTCGGTGTGCACGGCATATCGCCGCAGGCCGGTCTGTCGACGCCGAATCTGGCCGAGGCGGAGACGAACCGGCGCCTGGTGCGGTCGGCGCGCCGTGTGGTCGTCGTCGCCGACCACACCAAGTGGGGCACGGTGGGCCTGAGTTCGTTCGCGACGCTCTCGCAGGTCGACACGCTGGTGACGGACGCGGGGCTGCCCGCTGAGGCGCGTGCGGAGATCTCCGAGCATCTGCACCGGCTCGTGGTGGCGGGTGAGGACGAGCGGGAGGGCGACGACGGCTCTCCGGACGACCGCGAGGACTCCGCAGACATCTGACGGACCGCCAGCTATGGTGTCGGTGCCCGGTCAACCGTCTTACTCCGCTGGGGGGGCAGAGTGCGAGCACGCCGACTGAGCCCCGTGGGGCTCGACTTCATCGAGTCCGCCGCGCTACGTCATGTCTTCACGCGTGAGGTGAGCGCCCCGCCCGAAGCGGTCTACCGCGCTCTCGCCCACGACTTGGCGGGCTGGCCCACCTGGTTCACGGCGGTCACGCAGTGCCGCCCGACCGACGGGGGCAAGGGCCGCGATGTCCGGCTCAAGGGCGGCACGAGCTTTCGGGAGACGATCATCGCGGCCGATGAACCGGAGCGGTACGCCTACCGAGTCGACGTCACGAACGCGCCGGGGCCGCGTGCCCTCGTGGAGGAGTGGCGGCTCACCCCGGCCGGGACCGGCACCCGCGTGCGGTGGACGCTCGCCGCGGACGGCGCACCGCCCTTCCGCCTCGTGCTGAAGCTGAGCCGCGCGGGCCTCGGCCGGGCCTTCCGCGACGCGGTGACGGCACTGGACCGGCGCCTCATGGCGGCCACGGGACAGCGGCCGCCGGGGGGCGGGTGACGGCTCGCGAGGCGGCCGCCGCCGAGGGTTACGCCGAGCGCCGGGGCCATTCGCCCGTGGCGAGCAGGGTGTTGATCGCCTCCGTGTAGGGCGCGATGTCCAGGCCCTGTTCGGCCAGCCACGCGTCGGAGTAGTACTTGTCCAGATAGCGGTCGCCCGGGTCGCAGATCAGCGTGACCACGCTGCCCGTGCGGCCCACGGCCACCATCTCGGCGACGATCTTCAGGGCGCTCCACAGGCCGGTGCCCGTGGAGCCGCCCGCCTTGCGGCCGATGGCCTGCTCCAGTGCGCGCACGGCGGCCACGGACGCCGCGTCCGGCACCTTCATCATGCGGTCGATCGCCCCGGGCACGAAGCTCGGCTCCATGCGGGGGCGGCCGATGCCCTCGATGCGCGAGCCGCAGTCGCTCGTCGCGTCCGGGTCGTTCTTCGTCCAGCCGTCGAAGAAACAGGAGTTCTCCGGGTCGGCGACGCAGATGCGGGTGTCGTGCTGCATGTAGTGGACGTAGCGCGCGATGGTCGCCGAGGTGCCGCCGGTGCCCGCGGTCGCGACGATCCACGCGGGCTCGGGGTAGCGCTCCAGCCTGAGCTGCTGGTAGATCGACTCGGCGATGTTGTTGTTGCCGCGCCAGTCGGTGGCCCGCTCCGCGTACGTGAACTGGTCCATGTAGTGGCCGCCGGTCTCGACGGCGAGGGCGGCCGACTCCGCGTACATGGTGCGCGGGTCGTCCACGAAGTGGCATCGGCCGCCGTGGAATTCGATCAGGCGGATCTTCTCGGCGCTCGTCGTGCGCGGCATCACCGCGACGAAGGGCACGCCGGTCAGTTTCGCGAAGTACGCCTCGGAGACGGCCGTGGAGCCGCTGGAGGCCTCGATGACCGGGCGTCCTGGCCTGATCCAGCCGTTGCACAGGCCGTAGAGGAAGAGGGAGCGCGCGAGGCGGTGCTTGAGGCTGCCGGTCGGGTGCGTCGACTCGTCCTTCAGGTACAGGTCGATGCCCCAGTGCTCGGGGAGCGGGAAGCGCAGCAGGTGGGTGTCGGCCGAGCGGTTGGCGTCGGCCTGGACCTTGCGGACGGCTTCTTTGAGCCAGGCGCGGTACTCGTCGTCACTGTGGTCGACGTCGAGCGTGGGCATCGGCTGGTCGGCTCGATCCTGCTGTGTGGTGCTCACCGCGGGGCTCCTTCGCGTCGTGCCGGACGCGATTCGACGCGGCCGTACCCCTCGATCTTAAACACCCCCCGCACGCTCCCCACCTGCATAAACACACCTTTGGGCATCTCAAAGGCACTGCTGGCGCAGTGGCCGGTCAAGCCCTGCGACGCAGCATGTGGGGGCGCGTGGACGCTCCGGTCCGACGTCTCCATGCGCACTGGTGCTCCACGCCCGGCGCGTGCAGACTGCACCGCACGGGGCACCTGTCCTCCCGTACGGAGCGACATCACACATCACCGAAGCGCACAAGGGGGCGGAGCGTCATGGCGGAGCCGGAGTTCACGGCCACGGGCGTGCGGATCGGGCGGCGCTTGCGCTCCCTCACCCGGGCCGGGCAGGTCCGAATCGCCGACGGCAGGCTGGAGTTGCTCACCAGTTACGGCACAGAGATCGACAGCGCCCCGGTGCAGGCGGTGCGCACGGGCAAGCCGTGGTTCGCCACCGAGGACCGGGCGCTGGCCGAGGTGAACGGCCGCCGGTACAGCCTCACCCTCGGCGAGCGTGAACCGGGCCCCGGCCAGGGCGGACCGCCGACCGTGCGCAGGTTCATCGAGGCCGTGGGCAGGGCCGCGGAACGCCGTCGGCGCGGTTGAACGGCGGGAGGCGCGGCACGACGCGCGAGTTGCACGCCCGCACCCCCTGGGTCACTCTGGTCTCACATCACTCTGGGTTTACCGGCGATGACGCTGAAGAACCAGCCCGCCGCCGGCCACGCAGCAGGCGGCAGACCACGCGGCCCCCTGCTCGATCCGAACGTCGTCTTCTTCCGGACCTCAATTCGGGGAGTCGCAGCCGTGATCAGCCAACAAAGCAGGCATTGCACGGTGGAGCTCCAGGCTCTGCCGTCGCGGATCCGCCAGGTCCGCAGAATCGTCTCTGCGCAGTTGCGCTACTGGCATCTCGATCCCTTGATAGACCAGGCCGCCCTCGGCGTGACGGAGTTGCTCAGCAACGTCCATCGGCATGCCGAGCCGGACAAGGAGTGCACCGTGGAGATCGAGCTGCTGCTCGACCGCCTCACGGTCTCCGTCCACGACCACGATCCGAGGCTTCCCGAGGTCCACGACGCCGATGCCTTCGCCACCTGCGGCCGCGGCCTCGCGATGGTCGCGGCGGTGAGCGAGAGCTGGGGCGTGCGCCCGCAGGGCGACGCCGGGAAGACGGTGTGGTTCACGCTTCCCGCGCCCTCGCCCACCGCGACCGTGCCGTCGTACCCCGTGTACGGGGCGGCCGTGAAGACTCCCGCCCGGTCGGCCGTTGTCGGCTGACCGGGCGGTGACCGTCCGCCGCGGCCCCACTCGGCGGCGACGGCCCGCGGCACATCGAGGCGCGCCGCCCGCCGAGCGGGCGCGACCCCGCCGAGGCTCCCGCGGCCGGGTCCACCGGAGCGGCTACCGCGAGCCGCGTCGGCGGCCGGAGAACACGAGAGCGCCGCCTGACGCGCCGTCGGCCAGCTTGACCAGCTTTGGCCTTGGCGAACAGGGGCCGCTCCGTCGATTTCTGTACCTACTAGTATGTACACTACCCGCATGAGCACTCCGGAGCGTCTGATCGAGTCCACTCGCGAGCTGCTGTGGGAGCGGGGCTACGTCGGCACGAGTCCCAAGGCGATCCAGCAGCACGCGGGCGCGGGGCAGGGCAGTATGTACCACCACTTCGCGGGCAAACCCGACCTCGCGCTCGCCGCGATCCGGCGTACGGCCGAGGAGATGCGGGCCACGGCGGAGGCGGTGCTCGGCGGCTCCGGATCGGCGTACGCGCGCGTGGAGGCGTATCTCCTGCGCGAACGCGACGTGTTGAAGGGCTGCCCGGTCGGGCGGCTCACGATGGACCCGGACGTGATCGCCAGCGACGAGCTGCGCGCGCCCGTCACCGAGACCCTCGACTGGCTGCGCGACCGCCTCGCCGGGATTCTCGAAGAGGGCATCGCCCGGGGCGAGTTCATGGCATCGCTCGACCCTCGGGAGGTCGCCTCGGCGATCGTCGCGACGGTGCAGGGGGGTTACGTCCTGGCCCGCTCGTCCGGCGCACCGGCCGCCTTCGACACGGCGGTGCGCGGCCTGCTCGCCCTCCTCGGCGCCTGCGCGGCCACCCCCTCCCGCGCCGACTCGGCCAACTGAGCCTGCCACCAGGGGAGTACGCGATGCATGCCATGCAGTACGAGATCACACTGCCCGCCGATTACGACATGGGCGTCATCCGCGACCGGGTCGCGTCGAAGGGCCACCTCCTCGACGCGTACGCCGGTCTCGGCTTCAAGGCCTACCTGATGCGCGAGCGCGACAGGGACAGTTCGCCCGTCAACCAATACGCGCCCTTCTATCTCTGGAACACCGCCGCGGGCATGAACTCCTTCCTCTGGGGTCCCGGGTTCCAGGGTCTCGCCCGGGGTTTCGGCCGCCCTGCCGTGCGGCACTGGCCGGTCCTCGCGTACGAGGATCAGGCCGCGCCGGGGAGCACCGCGAGGGCTGCGGTATGCCGCCGCCGGGAAATCCCCGAGGCGGCCGACCTGCCGCACCTGGCGGAGGAACTGGCCGTACCTGCGCGGAAGTTGACGGTTGAGGAAGGCGCGGTGAGCGCGTTGACCGCCGTCGACCCGCGTACCTGGGAAGCGGTGCACTTCTCGCTCTGGGAGCACGAGGCGCCCGAGGGTCTCGGCGACGTCTTCCAGGTGCTGCACCTGTCGACACCCGAGCGCGAGAAGCTGAGGAACGGACGGCAGTGGTGACCGCACACCCAGCGGAGACGGCGAGCAGCGCAGGCCCCGCGGCGCACAGGGTCCGCACCGTCCTCGGCGACATCGCCCCGGAGCGTCTCGGGGTCTGCGACGCCCACGACCACCTCTTCCTGCGCAGCCCCCAACTGCCGGGCCAGGAGCTGGACTCCGTACAGGCCGCGGCGGACGAACTGGCGGCGTTCCGCGCGGCGGGCGGGCGAAGCGTCGTGCAGTGGACGCCGCACGGCATGGGCAGGCAGGCGGGGCGGCTGCCGGAGCTGTCCGGGGCGGCGGGCGTCCACGTCGTCGCCGCGACGGGGCTGCACCAAGCCGTGCATTACGCCCCGGAGTCGCTGGAGCGGCTCCGGGCGGAGGGCCTCGCTGGAGTGTTCGTCCGTGAACTCACCGAAGGCATCGGGCACTCCGGTGTGCGGGCCGGGCTGATCAAGGTCGCGGGCGGCTTCCACGGTCTCGACGCCCACGCCCGCTGGACGATGGCCGCCGCGGCCGAGGCCCACCGTGCGACGGGCGCGCCGATCGCCGTCCACCTGGAACTGGGCACCGCGGCGCTGGACGTACTCGACCTGCTCTGCGGGGAGTCGGACGTGCCCGCGCACCGGGTGATCCTCGGCCACCTGAACCGCTCCCCCGACCTCGCCGTCCACCGCAAGGCCGCCGAGGCGGGTGCCTTCCTGGCCTTCGACGGGCCGTCCCGCGCCCATCACGCCACGGACTGGCGCATGCCGGACGCGGTGCGCTCGCTGGCCGACGCGGGCTTCGGCGACCGTCTGCTGCTCGGCGGCGACACCACCACGGCGGGCGCGCGTTCGGTGCGGGGCGGTCCCGGCATGCCCCATCTGCTGCGCGGGGTGCGTTCTCGGCTCGAACTCGCCCTGGGTGAGGGCGTGGGTGCGGAGTTGGCGGAGCGGATGCTGACGGTCAACGCGGGGCAGGCGTTCGCGGTGGAGTGGTAGGCCCGGGAACGACGCCCGGACCCACGGGCCCCCGGCCTCCTACTCGGTGCGCAGAGCCGTGGCCGTCCGGGCCCTGGCCGCCCAGCCGGCGGGCAGGAGCGCCCCCAGCGTGGCGATGACGAGGCCGCCGAACGCGAGCGGCAGCAGTTGTGCCCCGTGGTAGACGTCGAGGACGGAACCGGGGAAGCGCAGCCCCACGCTGTCGCCCATCGCGGGCAGGACCCAGCCGTGCAGGGTCACACCGAGCGGCACACCCAGGGCGCCCGCGACCAGTCCGGTCACGACGACCGAGGTGATGACCATCGTGATGGTCTGCCGGGGGGTCATGCCGAGCGCCTTGTGGACCCCGAGCTCGCGGACGCGCTCGCGGGTGTCGAGCAGCACGCCGTTCAGCACCCCGAGCCCGGCCACGGTGACGAGCATCAGCGTGAGGGTCATGGAGAGCGCGTTGAGCGTGACGACCATGTCGCCGCCGGCGTCGAGTCCGCCGACCTGAGCGGTGGCGCCCAGCGGTGCCAGCTGCTTGTTCAGCGCGTCGGCGTAGGCGGTCGCGTCGGTGCCCGACGCGACCGCGATGTGGTGGCTGGTCTCCGTCAGGTCGGGGTGCGCGGCCTTGAGGGTCGAGACATCGGTGAAGACCTGCATGCCGTCGTTGCGGGGGTCGAGTACCTCGCCGACGATCCGGACCGTGACCGGCTCGGCCAGGCCGTTCAGTGTGACGGTGTCGCCGACGCGGGTGCCGGTGGCGGTCAGGAAGGGGGTCGGGACCACGGCCTCGCCGGGCTTGTCGACCCAGCGGCCCGAGACCATCGTGTAGCCGCCCCAGGAAGCGTCACCGGTGAAGGCGATCACGTCGACGGCGCCGGTCGGACCGGACACGGTCGACCGTACGGTCGCGGCGCCGTAGTACTTGCCCGTTCCGGGGGCGGCCTTGATGGCCGCGGCGACCGCGGCGGGGTCGGCCTCGGGCCGTTCCTCGACACCGGGGCCGGGGCCGGGACCACCTTGGGGTCCGGGGCCGGGCCCTTGCGGTCCGAAGTCCGGCAGTGGCGCGGGCACGACGACATCGGCGGCGGCGTGGGCCTTGGCCTTCATCACCTGGCCGAGCGAGGCGCTCATCCCCACGGTGAACGTGACGGCGACGGCGCCGAACAGGATCGCCGCGCCCATGGCCAGCGCGCGGGTTACCGCGCGAAGGGCCGGGCGAGGCCCAGGGCGACCGGCTGCGGCAGCGGCAGCCGTCCGGCCAGGCGGGCCGCCCACCGGCCGCGCCCCGACGGGGCGGTACGTCCGACGGCGAGCGCGTCCACCGTACGCAGCCGGCCGGCCCGCCACGCGCTCGCGCACGCGGTCACCGCCACCAGGCCGAGCACCCCGGCGATCACCGCCAGGTCGACCGAGGGGGCGATGGCCAGCGACGAAGTGCCGTACACCTCCCCGGTCTCGGCCAGTACGGGGACGGCGA
This sequence comes from Streptomyces sp. 135, assembly GCF_020026305.1. Taxonomy (NCBI): domain Bacteria; kingdom Bacillati; phylum Actinomycetota; class Actinomycetes; order Kitasatosporales; family Streptomycetaceae; genus Streptomyces; species Streptomyces sp. 135. The sequence continues at coordinate 1,063,751 of NZ_CP075691.1, forward strand.
GCAGGTGGCCGCCGAGGACGCCGAGGACCGTGCCCGCGGCGGCCGGGATCAGCGCCTGGACCACATAGGCCCGGATGACCTGGGCCGGGGTGAAGCCGACGGCCTTGAGGACGCCGATGCGGCGTGTTGCCGTGCCGACGGCCGAGGCGACCACATTGCCGACGATGAGCACCGACATGACCAGCCCCAGGGCGCCGAACGCGATGAGGAACGGTACGTAGAGGGCGGTGTCGCGCTCGGCCGACTTCTTGACGGTCAGCCATGACTGTTCGCCGACGGCCGCTCCCGACGGCAGGGACCGCGTCACGGCCTCGCCGCCCGCGGTGATCCGATCGGCGGTGCCCGCGTCGGTGAAGCGGTAGAGCATCTGGTGGCCGCCCTTGCCGGGCGCGGTGAGCGCCGGCATCTGGGACGGCACCACCCAGGCGTCGGCGGTCCGCGTGACCGAGCGGGCCACACCGACCACGGTAAGCGTCGGAACGCCGGGCAGGTCGGGGAAGGCGACCTCCATGCCCGGGGTCGCGAGGAGGGGCGCGTCGCTGGACAGCGCGATCTCTCCGGAGCGCGTGGGCCACCGCCCGTCGAGGAGCGCCACCTCGTCCACGTCACCGCCGGGATCACCCCGGCCGACCACGGTCATCGGTCCCCCGGGGCCCGCCCCGGCCGAGCGCGGCGTGACCGTCGCCGTACGGAACGGCCCGGCCGCACCGCTCACCCCTTCGGCGTCCTTGGACTTCGACACCTGCCCGGCGCTGACCTCGGCCGCGTCGAACTGCATGGACAGATGCGCGCCGTGCTGCCGGGTGAAGGCGGCGTCGAAGGGGGCTCCGGAGACCACGAGCAGCGATCCGCCGAGGACGGAGGCGGCCACCGCCATCATCGTGGCGAGCCCGATCACCAGTGTCTGCACCCGGCGTCGTCCCACACCCGAGCGCACGACCTTGCCGAGCGCGCTCATCGGACGGTCTCCGAAGCGACGGTCGCCGATACCCCGGACTGCGATACGCCGACCTGCGAGGAGGCGGACTGCGCGGGGCTGGACTGCGACCGGACGTCTTCGACGATCCGGCCGTCGGCGATCCGGACCGTACGCTGTGTGCAGGACCGGGCCAGAGCCAGGTCGTGGGTGACCACGACGATGGTCTGGCCCTCGGCGTTGAGGCCGCGGAGCAGCCCGCTGACGTCCTGTCCCGCGGCTGTGTCGAGGGCGCCGGTCGGCTCGTCGGCCAGGAGCAGCGCCGGCCGGTTCATCAACGCCCGTGCGACCGCGACGCGTTGCCGCTCGCCGCCGGACAGCCGCCCCGGGTGGGCGCGGGCGTGCCGGCCGATGGCGAGGAGTTCCAGGAGTTCCGCCGCCCGGCGGTCCGCCTCGCGACGCGCCATGCCGGCGAGGCGCGCGGGCAGGACGACGTTGTCGATGACGGTCAGATCGTCGAGCAGGTTGAAGAACTGGAACACCATGCCGATCTTCGACCGCCGGTAGAGCGCCGACGCGGCCTCGCCCAACCGGTCCGCCCGTACCCCGTCCACGGTGACGGTCCCCGTATCGGGCCGGTCGAGGCCCGCGATGAGATTGAGCAGCGTGGACTTGCCGCTGCCGGAAGGGCCGAGGACCGCGACGGCCTCGCCGGGCCGCACGGTCAGCGACACCTCGTGCAGAGCGGGCGGGCCGCCGTCGTACCGGCGGCTCACCTCACGCATTTCGATCACCGGCATGGTCATGAAACGCTCCTCGGTCACAGGCAGTTGGCTGCGTGAACGCTAGGAGAGGGCGAGGCCCGCGCGCGTCGCCCGCCCGGCCCCCTTGCGGTACCGCGCCGGGACGATCTCCGCGCACGTCATCCCGTCCGTCATCCCTGCGATGTAGGCGGACGATGTACCAGGTGTGGCGGGAATGACCACCGGGGCGGACTCCGCGGGGCCGGGGCGGCGGCGACAATGATCCGGTGATGGACGTACGTACGACGCCGGAGCGGTTGTGGGAGGCCTTCCGCCGAGCGGTGCGCGGCGCCGACGTCGGGCTCGCGAGCGGCGCACCGCTGCGGCCCACCCGGCGCGCCTGGCAGTTCGACGCGGTGGTGGCCCTGGCACTCGGAGTCGTCACCGTGTACTACGGCATCGACAACGCCGACAACGTGGTGGTGCGCGAGATCGCCCCCGGCGTGGAGCGGGTCATTCCGCGCCCGTCAGGCCCCGGCGGCCTGGCCTTCATGGTGACCCTCGCGGCCGTCGCCTCGGGCGCTCTGGCGCTGCGGCGCCGCTTCCCGCTCGCCGTGCTGTGCGTCGTGACGGCCGCGACCCTGGCGACACCGCAGAGCGTCATGCGGCTGACGTTCTACGCGTTCGTCATCGCCGTCTACAGCGCCGCCGTGTACAGCCCGTACCGGGTGGCGACCCTGGCGGCGCTGCCGATGTCGGTCGTCCTGATCGGCACCTCGGGGAACTCGGTGACACCGATCGTCCCCAACGAGTACATCGCGCTGCTGATCCTGGTCCCGATGGCCGTGGCCGCCGTCGGCCTGCGGACCTGGAAGCTCCGGACCGACGAGGGCCGCGCCCGGCTCTCCGCCCTGCAACGCGAACAGGCCGAGGCGCTGCGCCGGGCCGTCGAGCACGAGCGGGCCAGGATCGCCCGCGAACTGCACGACGTCGTCACGCACAACGTCAGCGTGATGATCATCCAGGCGGGCGCCGCCCGCAAGATCATGAAAACGTCCCCCGAGCAGGCCGGTGAGGCGCTGCTCGCCGTCGAGGCGGGAGGGCGGGCGGCCATGACCGAACTGCGCCACGTCATGGGCCTGCTCACCATGGCCGACGAGGGGGGTGAGGGGACGGACGGCGGCGCGGGCGACACGGCGGCGGAGCTGGCCCCGCAGCCCGGCCTGGACCGGCTGGACACGCTGGTCGGCCGGGTCCGGGACGCCGGGCTGCCCGTCGGCCTGACCGTGACCGGTGCGCCCCGTCCCCTGCCGCCCGGCCTCGAACTCGCCGCCTACCGCGTGGTCCAGGAAGCCCTGACGAACACCGTGAAGCACGCGTCGGGTGCCACTGCCGCCGTGACCGTCGAGTACGGCCCGCGGCGGCTCCGGGTGGAGGTCACCGACACCGGCGGGCGGCCAGGCACGGCCACCGGGAGCGGGCGGGGCCTGATGGGCCTGCGCGAGCGCCTCGCCGTCTACGGCGGGACCCTGAACACCGGCCGGCGCCTGACCGGCGGCTTCCGCGTGGAGGCCCTGATTCCCTTGGAGACACCATGACCGAGCCGCTGCGGGTGCTCCTCGCCGACGACCAGACCCTGGTCCGCACCGGATTCCGGCTGATCCTCGGCGCCGACGGCATCGACGTCGTCGCCGAGGCGACCAACGGCGCCGAAGCGGTCGAAGCCGCCCGCCGCACCCGTCCCGACGTGGTCCTGATGGACGTGCGGATGCCCGAGATGGACGGCCTGGAGGCCACCCGCCGCATCTTCGCCGCCGCTCCCGACACACCGCGCGTCATCATCCTGACCACCTTCGACCTCGACCGGTACGTCTACGCGGCGCTGTCCGCCGGGGCCAGCGGCTTCCTCCTCAAGGACGTCACCCCCGAGCAGCTGACCGCGACGGTCCGCACGGTCCGCACCGGCGACGCCCTCCTCGCGCCCGCCATCACCCGACGTCTCGTACAGAGGTTCACCCAGCAGGGGGGCGACGTCGCCGCCCTCCACCGCGACCTCGCCTCGCTCACCCCGCGCGAACTGGAGGTCCTCGGCCTGCTGGCCCGAGGCCTGAGCAACGCCGAACTCGCCGCGCGCCTGCACCTGGCCGAGACGACCGTCAAGACGCACGTCGCCCGCATCCTCGCCAAGCTCGGGCTCCGTGACCGTGTCCAGGCCGTCATCGTCGCGTACGAGACCGGGCTGGTCAGCGCCGGTGAACACGAGGCCGCCGAACAGTAGTCGGCCGGGTGGACACGAATCCCGTATTGCACTGCACGTTCCAAAACCGGTACGGTCCTCCCATGGCCCGACCGAGGACTTTCGACGAGGAGCGGGCCCTGGACGCGGCGATGCACGCCTTCTGGGCGAACGGTTACGAGGCCACCTCGACCCAGGATCTGTGCGAAGCCACCGGCCTGGGCCGCAGCAGCATCTACAACACGTTCAGCAGCAAGCACGATCTGTTCCGGCGCGCCCTGGCCCGCTACATGGAGACCATGAACGCCTCCCAGATCGACATCCTGGAGGATGTGGAGCGCCCGGGCCTGGAGCGTGTTCGCGCGCTGCTCGCCCGGGTCGTCGAGGGCGAGTTCGAGCATCGCAAGGACGGGCACAGCATCGGCTGCCTCACCGTCAACACGACCGTCGAACTCGCCGCACGCGACCCCGAGGCGGCCGCCATGCTGGAGCGGGACCTCGCGGCGCGGCTCACCATGCTGCGCACCGCGATCCGGTCCGGCCAGCGCGACGGCGAGATCACTGCGGAGCGGGGCGCGGACACGCTGGCCCGTTACGTCAACGCCGTCATCGGCGGCATGCGGGTCGCCGCGCAGGGCGGCGCCGACCGGGCCACCCTGGAGGCCATCGCGGAGACCGCGCTCGACGCGCTGATCCCCCGCTAGCGGTTCCGACCCGGCCCCGGGCCCTCCCACCACCGCGCCGAACCGAACCGCACCACCCCGCATCACACACCTCCGGCACGCCCGGCGCCCGGAGTGTGCCCCAGCGCGCCATCATTTTGTACTGAGTCATCCAAAACAACGCCCCGACAGGAGCACACCGCCATGCCCCGTGCCGTATACGTACTGGCCCTTGGCATCTTCGCCATGGTGACCAGCGAGTTCGTGGTCGCAGGACTGATGCCGCAGATGGCCGCGGGACTGGACGCCACGATCCCCGAGATCGGTTATCTCATCACCGCCTTCGCCGCCGCGATGGCCCTGGGCGGCCCTTTCCTGACGATCGCTCTGCTGAAGGTGCGTCAGAAGAACGCGCTGCTCCTGCTGTTCGGCCTGTTCCTCGTCGGCAACGTCCTTGCCGCGCTCGCGCCCGACTACCGCACGATGCTCGTGGCCCGGGTCCTCACCGGCATCGCGTCCCAGGCCTTCTTCGGCGTCTCCATCTCCCTGGCCTCCCGGCTCACCAGGCCCGAAGTGCGCGGGCGCGCCGTCGCCGTGGCCCTCAACGGGCTGATGCTGGGCACCCTGCTCGGCCTGCCGCTCTCCACCGTCATCGGTGAACACCTGGGCTGGCGTGCCGCGTTCTGGGCCATCACCGTCCTGACCGTGCTCGCCGCCCTGGCCACGCTCGCCGGGGTGCCGAGCGCCGACGGGGAGGCGGAGGCGAGCGGCGGGCTCCGTCAGGAGCTGGGCGCCTTCCGCAACCCCCGGCTGTGGCTCACCCTCACCACCAGCACCTTCGTGATCGGCGCCACCTTCTCCGCCTTCAGCTACCTCAACCCGATCCTCACCGAGATCACGGGCTTCTCCACCAGCACCGTCCCGTTGCTGCTCATCGCGTACGGCGCCGCCACCGTCATCGGCAACACGGTCGTCGGGCGGCTCGCCGACAGCCGCACCCTGCCCGTACTCGTCGCCGGTCTCGCGCTGAACCTGGCCTTCCTCGCCGGCTTCGCGCTGCTCGCCCAACTGACCGTGCCCGCCGTGGCGTTGATGATGGGCATCGGTCTCGTCGGCGTCACCATGAACCCGGCCCTGGTCACCCGCGTCCAGCGCACCGGCAACGCGCGGCCACTGGTGAACACCGTCCACTCGTCCTTCATCACCCTCGGCATCATCATCGCCACGTCCGTGGGCGGTCCCGCCATCGACGCCTTCGGTCTGCGGGCACCGCTGTGGATCGGCGCGGGGCTCGCCGCGCTCGGCCTCCTCACGCTGATACCGGACGCGCTGCGCCGCCGGGCCGAGTCCCGAGCCGTCACGCCGGTGCCGACCGAGGCCGAGCGACAGGTCGCGCGCGACGTGCCCGAGACGGTCTAGCCGAGCGCCCCCAGGGGGTCGTCGAGCACCGGCTGCCAGGCCAGCTCGGCGGCCCCCACCAGGCTGTTGTGGTCCAGCGTGCAGGCGAGGATCGGCACGCTGCCGCTGCGGCCCCAGAGGCTGCGGTCGGCGACGACGGCACGCAGCCGCTCGGGGTCCGCCTCCAACAGGGCGCGGTGCAGCCCGCCCAGGATGATCCGGTCCGGATTGAGGATGTTGACCAGCCCCGCGAGGCCCAGACCGAGCCGGTCGATCAGCGCCTCGGCGGCGGAGCGCACGGCCGGGTCCGCGTACGCGTCCCGGAGCAGGGTGCGGGCCTGCACGAGCAGCCCCTCCGGCCCGGGCTCGCGGCCGGCCTCCGTCAGGAAGGCGAGGGGGTCCGTCTCGACGTCCAGGCAGCCGCGGCTGCCGCAGTGACAGGGGCGCCCCTCGGGGTTGACGGTGAGGTGACCGACCTCCAGGGCGAGGCCCGAACTCCCGGTGTGCAGGCGGCCGTCGAGGACGAGCGCACCGCCGACGCCGCGGTGGCCGGTCGCCACGCACAGCAGGTCCCGCGCGCCGCGGCCCGCGCCGTGGCGGTGCTCGGCGAGGGCGGCGAGGTTCACGTCGTTGCCCGCGAAGGCCGGCCCCCCGATGCCCGCGGCGCGCACGCGCTCGGTGAAGATCTCCCGGACCTGCGCGCCCGCGGGCCACGCCAGGTGCAGCGGATTGAGGGCGGTGCCCTCCGGCTCCGCCACCGCGGACGGCACCGCGAGGCCCGCCCCCACGCAGCGCCTGCCGGTCTCCCGCAGCAGCCGCGCGCCCGCGTCGACCACGGAACCGATGACCTGCGCGGGGTCGGCGTCGATGGTCTCGCAGCCCGGCGCGGTCGCGACGGTGCGCCCGCCGAGCCCGACGAGCGCGGCCCGGAACCCGTCGGCGTGCACCTGCGCCGCCAGTGCGACGGGCCCCTCCTCCGCGACGGAGAGCCGGTGCGAGGGCCTGCCCTGCGATCCCGCGGCCGCGCTCGGCTTCGCGTCGATGCGGATCAGGCCGAGCGCCTCCAGCTCGGCGGCGACGGCACCCGCCGTGGCGCGTGTGACGCCCAGCTCGGCGGTGAGCACGGCACGCGTCGGGGCGCGCCCGGTGTGGACCAGTTCGAGCGCGGGGCCCAGCGCGCCGCGCCCTCGCTCCAGGCGGGTACGCGTGGTCACTTCCCCCTCGGCACGGGGGTCAGCCTTGCCGTTCATGAGGGCGAGTCTCCCATGATCCGTACACGGCATCGCCGCTCGGACGTCATCCGCCCGTTCCTCACCACAACCGTCTTGTACGCCGCCGGTGCGCACCTCTACCCTGACTTTGTGCCGCTACTAAACAAACTAGGGTCCGCAGCGTCGCGGCCCACCGCCCCGGATCTGCGCCGCCTGCGCGCGGCGCTCACCGTCTTCTTCGCCCTCGACGGCTTCGTCTTCGCCGGCTGGGTGGTCCGCATCCCCGCCATCAAGGAGCAGACCGGCGCCTCGGCCAGTCAGCTCGGGCTCGCGCTGCTCGCCGTGTCCGCCGGCGCGGTGGTGACGATGACGCTCACCGGGCGGCTCTGCAAGCGCTACGGCAGCATCCCGGTCACCGTGGCCTGCGGCGTGCTGCTCCCGCTGAGCGTCGCGCTGCCGCCACTGACGGACTCGGTTCTCGTGCTCGCGCTCGTCCTGCTGTTCTTCGGGGCCGCGTACGGCGGTATCAGCGTGGCGATGAACAGCGCCGCCGTCGATCTGGTGAGCGCGCTGCGGCGGCCCGTGATGCCGAGCTTCCACGCGGCGTTCAGCCTGGGCGGCATGCTCGGCTCGGGGCTCGGCGGCCTGGTCGCGGGGCACCTCTCCCCCACCCCGCACCTGCTCGGCATCACCGTCGTCGGCCTCGCGATCACCGCGGCGACGGCGCCCGCGCTGCTGCGGCACGGGGCGGCGGACCGTATCCGGGCAGGCTCCCCCGAGCAGCCACGGCTACCGTCACCACCACGGCCGGAGGCGACCCACCCCACCCGCGAGAAGCACCGCACCCGCATGGACCGCCGCACCCGCGGCCTCGTCCTCGTGTTCGGGCTCATCGCGCTGTGCACCGCGTACGGCGAGGGCGCCATCGCGGACTGGGGCCCGCTGCACCTGGAGCAGGACCTGCACGCGCACCCGGGCGTCGCCGCCGCGGCATACTCGTGCTTCGCCCTCGCCATGACCGTCGGCCGCCTGACGGGCACCACCCTCCTCGAACGGCTCGGCCGCACCCGCACCGTGGTCGGCGGCGGCGCGACGGCGTGCGCCGGGATGCTGCTGGGCGCCCTGGCGCCCTCGGCGGGCCTGGCCCTCGCGGGGTTCGCCGTCACCGGCCTCGGGCTCGCCAACATCTTCCCCGTGGCGGTCGAGCGCGCGGGAGCGCTGGCCGGTCCCGGCGGGGTCGCCGCCGCGTCGACGCTCGGCTACGGCGGCATGCTCGTCGGGCCGCCGCTCATCGGCTTCATGGCGGACTGGTACTCCCTGCCCACGGCACTGACGAGCGTGGCCGTGCTGGCGGGGGTCGCGGCCTGCATCGGCTTCGCGACCCGGCGCACGGAGCGCGCGGCGCCCTCGGTCCGTACGGCACACACGGAGGGCGTGGGGCGTACGGAAACGGTCTGACATCTTCCGGAGGCTTGGGTTCGACCGTGCTCCATCCGACACACTCTCCGCATGGACATTTCCCGGCACATTCAAGTGATCAGCGCGGAAGGGCAGTTGCTGGCCCGGGCCGCCGAACGAGCGGGGCCCGACGCCAAGGTGCCCACCTGCCCGGACTGGGAGGTGCGGGACCTGCTGCGGCACACCGGGATGGTGCACCGCTGGGCGGCGGCGTTCGTCGCCGAGCGGCGCACCGAGTTCCGGCTCGGCGGGGAGCTGCCGGAACTGGACGGCGCGGCGCTCCTCGACTGGTTCCGCGAAGGCCACGCCGCGCTGGTCGACACGCTCACCACCGCGCCGCCCGACGTCGATTGCTGGAGCTTCCTGCCGGCCTCGTCACCGCTGGCCTTCTGGGCTCGGCGGCAGGCGCACGAGACCACCGTCCACCGGGTCGACGCCGAGTCCGCGCGCGGGGGCGCGCCCTCGCCGGTGGCCGTCGAGTTCGCCGTGGACGGGGTGGAGGAGTTGCTGCTCGGCCTCCACGCGCGCGAGAAGAGCCAGGTGCGCAGCGACGTTCCGCGGGTGCTGCGGGTGCGAGCCACCGACGCGGCCGCCGCGGCCGACGACCAGGTCTGGACGGTACGGCTGTCCGAGGGGCCGCCCGTCACGGAGCGCGGCGCCACGGCTCCCGCCGACTGCGAGATATCCGGCCCCGCGGCGGAGCTCTACCTGTCGCTGTGGAACCGGTTGCCGTTCCCCGAGGTGACCGGCGACCGTTCACTGGCGGCGCTGTGGCGGGAGAGGTCCGCCATCGTCATGCGCTGACCTGCCGCGCGGCGGGCCCGGAAACGGACTAGGGGCCGGAGGTTCCGCAGTCGGAGCCGGCGAGCATCCGTTTGAGCACCGCCCGCTGCAGCGGCCGCACCTCGCGGTGCAGTGCGCGTCCCTTGTCGGTCAGGGAGACGCGCACGCCGCGCCGGTCCTCACTGCACATGCCGCGCTCGACGAGGCCGTCCTTCTCCAGGCGCCCGATGAGACGCGAGAGCGCGCTCTGGCTCAGGTGGACCTGGGAGGAGATCTCCTGGACGCGGAACGTACAGCCGCCGTCGTCCGACGACCCCTCGGCCAGGACGTCGAGGACCTCGAAGTCGCTCGCCCCCAGGCCGTGCGGATGCAGCTCGCGGTCGAGTTCGCACAGTGTGCGCGCATGCACCGCGAGGATGTCCCGCCATTGATCCACGAGCCCCTGCTCGGCCGTTTTCGCCGCCATGACATGCGACGGTAGCAGAAAGGCCCCCGTTTGTTGCATCGTAATTAAATGCGCTTGCACACAATGCATACGCATGCACCTTCGTCCGCATGACTTCTCCGCTCACGGCAGTCTCCGCGTCCCCGGAGCGCTGGACCCCCCGCCTGTGGGGCACCCTGCTGGTGCTCTGCGCCGCGATGTTCCTCGACGCGCTCGACGTATCGATGGTCGGCGTCGCCCTGCCCTCCATCGGCTCCGAACTGAACCTCACCACCTCGACCCTCCAGTGGGTCGTCAGCGGCTACATCCTCGGCTACGGCGGGCTGCTGCTCCTCGGCGGCCGCGCCGCCGACCTGCTCGGCCGCCGCCGCGTCTTCCTCATCGCGCTCGCCGTCTTCGCGCTCGCCTCGCTGCTCGGCGGCTTCGTCGACTCCGGGCCGCTGCTCATCGCCAGCCGTTTCATCAAGGGGCTGAGCGCCGCCTTCACCGCCCCCGCCGGTCTGTCCATCATCACCACCACGTTCGCCGAGGGCCCGGTCCGCAACCGCGCGCTCACCATCTACACCACCTGCGCCGCCACCGGCTTCTCCATGGGCCTCGTCCTGTCCGGTCTGCTCACCGAGGCCAGCTGGCGCCTGACCATGCTGCTGCCCGCGCCCATCGCGCTGCTCGCGCTGATCGCCGGCATCAAGCTGATCCCGCGCAGCGCCCGCGAGCAGAACAAGGGCGGATACGACGTGCCGGGCGCCGTCACCGGCACGGCCGCCATGCTGCTGCTCGTCTTCACCGTCGTGGAGGCCCCCGAGGCCGGCTGGGCGTCGGCCCGCACGCTCCTGTCGTTCCTCGCCGCCGCCGTCCTGCTCGCCGTCTTCGTCCGCATCGAACTGCGCTCCGCGAGCCCGCTGGTCCGGCTCGGCGTCCTGCGCTCGGGACCCCAGCTGCGGGCACAGCTCGGCGCGATGACGTTCTTCGGCGGCTATGTGTCCTTCCAGTTCCTCGCCACGCAGTACTTCCAGTCGCTGCTCGGCTGGTCCGCGCTGGAGACCGCGCTCGCCTTCCTGCCCGCGGGCGCCCTGGTCGCCCTGTCCTCGACGAAGGTCGGCTCGGTGATCGACCGGTTCGGCACGCCGCGCGTGATCGTGGCCGGCTTCGTCCTGCTCGTCGCCTCGTACGTGCTGTTCCTGCGGATCAGCCTCACTCCCGCGTACGCCGCCGTGGTGCTGCCGTCCATGATCCTGCTGGGCTTCGCCTGCGCCCTGGTCTTCCCCTCGCTCAACATCCAGGCCACCAACGGCGTGGACGACGACGAGCAGGGCATGGTCTCCGGGCTCCTCAACACCTCGATCCAGGTGGGCGGCGCGATCTTCCTCGCGGTCGTCACGGCCGTGGTCACCGCGTCGTCCCACGCCGGGGACTCCTCGCCGCAGGCCGTCCTCGACAGCTTCCGGCCGGGCCTGATCGTGGTGACCCTCATCGCCGTCGCCGGGCTCGCCATCTCCGCCACCGGGCTGCGCACACGGCGTACGAAGGAGAGCGCCGCGGGACGTGTCGTCGCGAAGTCGGTGCCGGTCCCCGACGCCGACCGGGAGCGGGTGGCCGTCCACGACTGACGTCCGTGGAGACGTGAGCCGGGTGCCCGGCGGCGGTCCCTTGCCCGCCGGGCCCCCGGCTGTGACACTTCCCGGCATGACGAACACGGGGTATACGGGGCGCCGGACGGCCGCCGAGCGGGACGCGATCACGATCGAGATCGGTTACGCGCTCGTCAGTGGGGCGGTCGTGGCCATCGCGTTGTTCTGCGTGGTGACCATCGGTCCCCTGCTGGCGTTCGATCCGCCGCGCGCCGTCGCGAGCGCGCTCATCGTGGCCGGGCCCGTGCTCGCCGTCGTGGTGTTCGTGGTGCGGGTGGCCACCGTGCTGTGGCGGTTCCACGACCGCGCGCGGGCGGCGGCTCAGCCCAGCCAGCCGGGACGGACCAGGCCCGACTCGTAGGCGAGGACGACCAGTTGGGCGCGGTCGCGGGCGCCCAGTTTCACCATCGTCCGGCTCACGTGCGTCTTGGCGGTGAGCGGGCTGACGACCAGGCGGCGGGCGATCTCCTCGTTCGAGAGGCCGATGCCGACCAGCGCCATCACCTCCCGCTCCCGCTCGGTGAGTCCGCTCAGGGCGTCGGCGGCGGCCGGCTCCTTCGAGCGGGCCGCGAACTCGGCGATGAGCCGACGGGTCACACCGGGCGAGAGCAGCGCGTCGCCCTCGACCACCGCCCGCACCGCGCGCAGCAGTTCGTCCGGCTCGGTGTCCTTGACGAGGAAACCGGAGGCTCCGGAGCGGATCGCCTCGAAGACGTACTCGTCCAGTTCGAAGGTGGTGAGCATCACCACCTTCACGCCGTCCAGGCCCGGCTCGCCGGTGATCCGGCGCGTCGCGGCGAGCCCGTCGAGCAGCGGCATGCGGATGTCCATCAGGACGACGTCCGGGCGCAGTTGACGCACCGCCCGCACCGCTTGCTCACCGTCCGCGGCCTCCCCGACGACCCCGATGTCCGGCTGGGCGTCGAGGAGCGCCTTGAAGCCCGCCCTGACCAAGGACTGGTCGTCGGCGAGCAGTACGCGGATCACTGGTCCTCCCGGGGTGCCGTGCGGGCCTCGCGGTCCCTGTCCGCCGCCAGGGGCAGTACGGCGCTCACGCGGAAGCCGCCGCCCGGGCGCGGGCCCGCCTCGATCGTGCCACCGAGGGCCGCGGCGCGCTCCCGCATCCCGGCGAGGCCGTTGCCGCTGCCGCCCGCGTCGGCCCCGGTGGCGGGCCCGTCGTCGTCGACGCGCAGGGTGAGCGCCGTCTTCTCGTGGCGCACCCGCACGCGCGCGTGGCGTGAACCGGAGTGGCGTACGACGTTCGTCAGCGCCTCCTGGACGATGCGGAACGCGGCGAGGTCGGCGCCCGGTGGCAGCTTCGCGCGGGTGCCCTCGGTGGTGACGTCGACGGTCAGGCCCGCGCTCCTCGCCTGCTCGACGAGTTCCGGCAGCCGGTCGAGACCCGGCGCGGGGGCGCGGGGCGCCTCACCGGGGGCGCGCAGCGTGTCCAGGACCTGGCGCACCTCCCCCAGCGCCTCCTTGCTGGCGGCCTTGATGGTGGTCAGGGCGGTGCGGGCCTGCTCGGGGTCGGAGTCGAGCAGGGCGAGGCCCATGCCGGCCTGGACGTTGATGACGGAGATGCTGTGCGCGAGGACGTCGTGCAGTTCGCGGGCCATCCGCAGTCGCTCCCTGTCTGCGCGCCGCCGGGCCGCCTGCGCCCGCTCGGTACGCTCCTTGACCCACTGTTCCCGGCGTACGCGGCCGAGTTCGGACACGGCGACGATCGCCACGACCCAGGCGGCGACCACGATCTCCTCGCTCCAGGCACGGGCCCCGTCGCCGCCCGGCGGCAGCCACTGGTAGAGCCAGTGCGCGAGCAGCAGATGCCCGGCCCAGAGCGCGCCGACGGCTCCCCACGCCGCGCGCCGGTGCCCCGCGACGACCGCGGCGAAGCAGGCCACGGCGACGGTGAGCAGGACCGGGCCGTACGGATATCCGGCACCGAGGTAGAGCAGCGTGAGCCCGACGGTGGCGTACGCGACGGGCACGGGGTGGCGGTGGCGCGCCAGGAGCACCGCCGTGGCCAGGAACAGCAGCACCCGGGCGGTGGGCGTGAGGCTCTCGCGGCCGGGCTGGCCGTCCCCGGCGAAGCCGGAGCCGATCTGCACGAACACGGTGAGCGCGAGCGTCGTCAGCCAGGGCAGCCGCCGCGCGCCGTCCTGCGTACCGGAACTCCACCAGGGCGGGCCGTACCGCCACATCGGCGCTCCGCCCCACGCCGGGGGCGGCCCGCCCGGCTCGCGTCCGCGCTGCTCGTCCATGAGCGTCACGCTAGACGGCGGGCGGTGCGGCGGGCGTCCGCCGGGCGTGGTGATCGGGCGTACTGCCGGGGGAGTACGCGGCCCCGCCGCTACTCTTCCGTCTCCCGTTCCGAGGCCTCCTGCGACCTTGCCGTGCAGGTGACGCCCATACTAGAGTTTAGGTATGGCTAAAACGCCGCGCATGACACTCCAGACCCAGCTGGTGCTGCGGACCTTGCTGGAGACCCCGGCCCGGGCCCGCTACGGCCTCGAACTCTCCGAGGCGGCGGGCCTGCCGACCGGAACGATCCACCCGATCCTCGCCCGTCTGGAGAACGCGGGCTGGCTGGAGTCGTTCTGGGAGGACACCGGCGAGATCGAGAAGACCGACCCGCCGCGCCCGCGCCGTCGTTACTACCGCTTCACGCGGAGCGGCACCGAATCCGCCCGCCTCGCCCTCGCCCAGGCCTACAACGGCGGGGCGACCTCCGCCCGCCTGCGCCCGGCCGCCGACGGTCCTGGAGGGGTGTAGCCGCATGGGAGGAGACTTCGACGGCGACTTCCTCGTGGAGCCCGGTCCGGGCCATGAGGGCATCGACTCCGCCGGCGAGACGGCGGACGGCCAGGCCGACATCACGGTCCGACGCCTCCGATTCCTCGGGAGCATGGATCAAGAGCCCCCTTCAGGTGCCCTTCTGGCCTGTGTCAATGGGCACATCACGCCAGCGGGCGACTGGTGCGAGGTCTGCGGGCACCCGGTGCCCGGCACCCCGCTCCCCGAACCGGTGCGGACGGAGGCGGCCGAGGACGACATCCGGGTCGCCGAGGACGAAGCCGACCCGAGTGCCGACAGCGCTGTCACGGCCCTGTCGACCGTGGCCGCGGCCTTGCCGTCGGTCCTGGCCCGGCCCCCCAGGCCCAGCAAGTGCGTCAACCTCGCCGCCCGGCTCCTGCCCGGCCGGGACCGCGAACGGTGGGTCGAGGAGTGGCAGGCCGAGTGGTTCGACCTCGCCTCCCGCTCCCCACGCGTTCGCGCCGTGTTCGTGGCGCGCGTCATCCTGCACAGCGGGCCCCGACTCGCCTGGCTGCTGCGCGTCCGACGCCCCAAGGAGACGGCGTGACCGGCCCCTTACCCGTACGCGACAAGCCGCACTTCACGCGGGAACGCGCCGACGCCCTGGCGGCGCACAACGTGGCACTGGCCGCGGCGCATCGGTTCCTCGGGTCCCCGGCGATGGAGGAGTGGGTGCGGACAGCCCTCACCGGGCTCACGGGAGCACCCACGTACGTGAGCCGGAGTCGCTCCGTACTGACGCTCGATGACGACGAACTGCGCGGGCTGCTGCGCTCCGTCCGGGAACAGCGCCGCCGGGGCGACCGAAGCCGTCCGGTCGGGCGGCACCCGGCGGCGGCCGCGCCGGACAGGGCCTCGTCGAGCCCCCGGCTCATCTCGTTGGCGGCCGCGCTGTTGCCCGGGGCCCAGCGTGACCGGTGGACCGAGGAGTGGACCGCCGAGTGGGCCGACCTGTCCGAACGCCCGGCGCACACGCGGTGGCCGTACCTGTGCCGGCTCCTCCTCCACGGCGCGCCCAGGCTCGCTTGGAGCGCCCGCCGCGTCGCCCGCCGGCGACCGGTGTGAGCCGACCCGGTCCCGCCCCCGTATCCCTCGTGTCCCTCATATCCCTCATATCCCTCGTATCCACAGGAAGCACCCGACAGGAGACCACCTGATGTCATTCCAGGACGGCGGGGCCACCATCCGCCTGCGCTACCTGCCCGGCACCGGTTTCGCTCTCGCCGGCGCTGTGACGGCAGGCATCACCTGGGAGTACGTCCCGCAGGCCGGCACCTGGCCGCTCGCCGTGATCGCCGCGGTGGCCATGATGTGCGACGCGGCCATCATCGCCACGCGCGGCCGGCGCGGTTGACGGCGGCGCTCAACCCAGGCTGAGCAGGACGACGGCCGCGGCCGCGCCCACCAGGCCGGTGGCCTGCGCCCGGGTGACCTTCTCGCCGAGGACCGCGAGGCCGAGGACCGTCGGGACCGCCGGGTAGAGGGAGGCGAGGACGACGGCGACGGCCAGCATCTGCTGCTGGGTGGCCCAGAAGTAGAGGATGAGGGCGAGGGCCGCTCCCCCGCCGATCAGCACCGCCGCGCCCCCCAGCCGGGCGGGCTGCCGGAACTCGGCGGCGCTTCGCACGGCGCTCGGCAGCAGCAGGAGCACCGCTGCCAGCCGCCCGGCGGCCACGGGCCACACCCCGCTCGCCGGATCCGCCTGGGCGAGCCCGATGTACTGCACCGCCACTCCCGCGCTGGCGATCAGCCCGTCCACCGGCAGCCGCCGGGCCGTGCTGCCGTCGCCGGGAGCGCCGCCGGCGGCGGAGACGAGCCAGAGCGCGGGCACGGTCACGCCGATGCCGAGCCAGGACAGCGGAGTCGGCCGGTCGCCGAGGAACAGCACGCCGCACAGCACGGACAGCGCCACCCCGGTCACGGCGCTCACCGGGATCACGACGCTCATGGCGCCACGGCTGAGGCCACGGTTGAGAAAGTGCATGGCGACGGCGCTGCCGACCCCGGAGAGCGCACCCCAGGCCACATCCGCGGAGCCGACCGACTCCGCGGGCACCAGCAGCGCGACCGCCAGCGCGAGGAGCAGGCCACCGGCCTGCCCGAGGAAGGTGACCACGGTGAAGTGGATCCGGCGGGAGAGCAGCCCGGCGGCGAAGTCGTCCGGAGCCGACCGCCGGCTGCGTGACCACATGACTACGTGACCACGTAGCTACGTGGCTACGTGGTCACGTGTGTACGCGACTAACGGTCTATCGCACTGAGCGCGCGGCCCGCCAGCGGATGCGTCCGCACCAGTTCTCCGAGCGTCGTCGAACCGCGCGTGATCTTCGCGAAGGCGTTCCACGCGGGGCGGAAGCCCGTGATCGCCGCGTGGAACATGCCGGGACGGCGCTCGAAGACCTGGAGCATGCGGCGCCCCACGCTCATCTCGACACCGAGGCCCGCCTTGATCGCGAAGGCGTAGTTCAGTGCCTGGCGGCGGGCGTCCACCGCGTCGTGCGCCTCCGCGATCCGCACCGCCCACTCGCCCGCGAGCCGCCCGGAGCGCAGCGCGAACGAGATGCCCTCGCGGGTCCACGGCTCCAGGAGTCCCGCCGCGTCACCGCAGACCAGGACCCGGCCTCGCGAGAGCGGTGAGTCGTCGCTGCGGCAGCGCGTCAGATGTCCGGAGGAGATGCTGGGCTCGAAGCCGGCGAGGCCTAGCCGGGCGATGAAGTCCTCCAAGTACCGCTTGGTGGCGGCGCCTTCGCCGCGCGCGGAGATCACGCCGACGGTGAGGGTGTCGCCCTTGGGGAAGACCCAGCCGTAACTGCCCGGCATCGGGCCCCAGTCGATGAGGACCCGCCCCGCCCAGTCCTCCGCGACGGTCGCGGGCACCGGGATCTCCGCCTCCAGGCCGAGGTCGACCTGGTCGAGCTTGACCCCGACGTGCGCTCCTATCCGGCTCGCGCTGCCGTCGGCGCCGACCACGGCGCGGGTGAGGACGGTCTCGCCGCCCTGGAGCACGACGGCGACGGTCCGCCGGTCGGGCACCTCGGGGCCGTGCTGCTCCACGCGCGCGACGGTGACGCCGGTGCGCAGCTCGGCGCCCGCCTTCTGCGCGTGCTCGACGAGCTGCTGGTCGAACTCCGCGCGGTTGATGAGCCCGAAGAGCATCTGCCGGGAGCGGCGGGTGCGGGTGAACTTCCCGTCCAGGGAGAACGTCACCGCGTGCACCCGGTCCCGCAACGGCAGCTCGAAGCCGGGCGGCAGGGAATCACGGGAGGGGCCGATGATGCCGCCGCCACACGTCTTGTAACGCGGCAGTTCGGCTTTCTCCAGGAGCAGCACGCTGCGTCCCGCGACGGCTGCCGCATAGGCCGCCGAGGCCCCCGCGGGGCCGGCTCCGACCACGACGACGTCCCACACGTGCCGGGCGTCGTCCGCTGAGTTCTCGCTGCTCACGTTGGTCTACCGCTCCTGATCCCGCTGTTGGCCGCGCTTTCCCCAGGCATCCTACGGCGGAGCTCCCGGGGGCCCTCCTGTGGGAGGATCACATGCACCCGCACCTATAACGTCGCACCCACGAGGAGCGTGCCCATGTCGCCGCATCCGATCGCCGAGACCGTCGCCTCGCTCATGCCGAGGGCGAAGGCGGAGCTCACCGAACTGGTGGCCTTCAAGTCGGTGGCGGACTTCGCGCAGTTCCCGAAGAGCGAGAGCGAGGCCGCCGCGAACTGGGTGGCGAACGCGCTGCGCGCCGAGGGCTTCCAGGACGTCGCGCTGCTCGACACCCCGGACGGCACCCAGTCCGTGTACGGCTTCCTGCCGGGCCCCGAGGGCGCGCCGACCGTCCTGCTGTACGCGCACTACGACGTGCAGCCGCCGCTCGACGAGGCCGCGTGGGCGACCCCGCCGTTCGAGCTGACCGAGCGCGACGGCCGCTGGTACGGCCGGGGCAGCGCCGACTGCAAGGGCGGCGTCATCATGCATCTGCTCGCGCTGCGCGCCCTGAAGGCGAACGGCGGCGTCCCGGTGAGCGTCAAGGTGATCGCGGAGGGCTCGGAGGAGCAGGGCACGGGCGGCCTCGAGCGGTACGCGGAGGACCACCCCGACCTGCTCACGGCCGACACGATCGTCATCGGTGACGCGGGCAACTTCCGGGTCGGCCTGCCGACGGTGACGTCGACGCTGCGCGGCATGACCCTCGTACGCGTCAGTGTCGACACCCTTGAGGGGAACCTGCACTCGGGGCAGTTCGGCGGCGCGGCCCCGGACGCGCTCGCGGCGCTGGTGCGCGTGCTCGACTCGCTGCGGGCCGAGGACGGCTCGACGAAGGTCGACGGGCTCACGGGCGACGCCGTCTGGGACGGGCTTCAGTACGAAGAGGACGCCTTCCGCAAGGACGCCAAGGTCCTCGACGGTGTTCAGCTGATCGGTAAGGGCACGGTCGCCGACCGGATCTGGGCGCGCCCCGCCGTCACCGTGCTCGGCATCGACTGCCCGCCGGTGGTCGGCGCGACGCCGTCCGTGCAGGCGAGCGCGCGGGCGCTGATCAGCCTGCGGGTGCCGCCGGGCGTGGACGCCGCCGAGGCGACGAAGCTGCTCCAGGCCCACCTGGAGGCGCACACGCCGTGGGGCGCGCGGGTGCACACGGAGCAGATCGGCCAGGGCCAGCCGTTCCGCGCGGACACCACGAGCCCTGCGTACGCGGCGATGGCCGAGGCGATGGGCGAGGCCTACCCCGGCCAGGAGATGCAGTACGCGGGCCAGGGCGGCTCGATCCCGCTCTGCAACACCCTCGCGGCGCTCTACCCGCGCGCGGAGATCCTGCTGATCGGTCTGAGCGAGCCCGAGGCGCAGATCCACGCCGTGAACGAGAGCGTGTCGCCCGAGGAACTGGAGCGCCTCTCGGTCGCCGAGGCGCTGTTCCTTCAGAAGTACGCCGCGCGCTGACGGCTACCCCCCGGACGGTGTGCCGTCCAGGGGGACGCCCGCCTCCAGGTAGAGCGCCGCGCCGCGCTCGCGTGCGCGCAGCGCCCAGCGGAGCCGTTCGTAGCGCACCGAGGGCAGCAGGCCGGCGGCTTCCTGTTCGGTGACGAAGCGCCAGTCGCGCAGTTCGGGGCCGGGCAGCAGCATCCGCTCGGCCTCGGCGCCGTCGAGCCGCCCGCCGTCGAAGAGGAACCGCATCCCTCCGTAGCCGGGCGGTTTCGGCGGCTCCCAGTCGGCGACCAGCAGGCGGAGTTCGTCGGAGAGCTGGATGCCGGTCTCCTCGGCGACCTCGCGTACGCCCGCGCGAGCGGGGGCCTCGCCGGGTTCGACGACGCCGCCGGGGAACTCCCAGCCGGCCTTGTAGGTGGGGTCGACGAGCAGTACCCGGTCCTGTTCGTCGAAGAGCAGCACCCCCGCGGCGAGGGTCTCCGCGGTGGGCTCCGGTGTCTGCACGATGTCGCAGGCCGGGGCGGATCCGGTGCGCACGGCGTCGGCGAGGAGCACAGCGGTCTCGCGGGGGCTCAGGGCGCTGGTGTCGACGCGGTGGGCGTCGGCGCCGAGCCAGCCGGCCAGGGCCGCGCGGTAGGGCTCGATGTGGTCGAACGACCACCGGCGTACGCGCCGGTCGCCGTCGCGCGGGTCACCGGCGCGCAAATCGCCCTCGGGCAGGTCGCCGCCTGGCAGATCGGCGTCCGGCAGATCGGCGTCCGGCAGGTCCGGCGGCATCTCGCGGCCGGATATTCGCTCCCGCAGGATCGTTTCGTCGGGAGTGAGCACGATGTGCCGCACGGGGATCCTGCGCGCGGCGAGGCCGCCGAAGATCTCGTCGCGGTACTCCTGACGCAGCAGTGTCATCGGCACCACGAGAACGCCGCCGACCTCGGCGAGCAGCGCGGCCGCCGTGTCGACGACGAGGCGGCGCCAGATCGGCAGGTCCTGGTAGTCGCTGACCTCGGCGAGACGCTTGGGCGGCAGCAGGTGGGGCAGCGCGCCGCCGATGACCTCGGGGTCGAAGAACGTGCTGTTCGGGATCAGCTCGATCAGTTCCCGTGCGGCGCTGGTCTTGCCCGCACCGAACGCGCCGTTGATCCAGACGATCACGGTTTCCCCCTCTTCCGTCGGCCCCCTGTGGCTTGCCCGCAACACCCTGCCATGGAAACCAGGCGCTGATGGATGAGCGGTTTGCGCCACATACACCATGTCAAGCGGCCCGCTTTGTTTTCACCTGATTGCATGGCGCTGCTTTTTATGAATCGTTCCCGCACCCCGGAGCGGCCTCGCCCCGGCTAGCGTGGCCCGCCAGGAGCCCCAGCCCCCGGCGCCCTGAGAGCACTGGCATGCCCGGTGCGTCGTCCCCTCAGGGGGAGTCGGCGCCGGCGCTGGGGGGATTGATGCGGCAGAACGAATTGAGCGAGAACACGCACAAGGGCTTCGTCCATTCGCCGCGCGTGTACGGGCTCGAACGCGCCATCGTGATCGAGCTGTGCGGCGAGATCGACCTGGTGGCCTATCAGCGGCTGGCCCCACTGGTCGACGCCGTGGCCGCGGGCCCGGAGCCGATCGTGGTCGTCGATCTGAGCGAGGTCGAGTTCTTTGACTGCTCCGGCATCTCCTTGCTGATGCGCGCCCACCGCAAGGTGAGCGACAGAGGCGGCCTGCTGCGCGTCGTCTGCGCCGAGCCGCTGACCCTGCGCATGCTGCGCCTGACACACCTCAGCGCGCATCTGTCCCCCGCCCCGACTGTGGGGGCGGCGCTGCTCACGTCGTAGTCACGCAGCGCGACGCTTGAGCGAGCGTGCCGTGCCTCCCCGACTTACGTTGGCCGGGTAAGCCCCCGACCAGACGCAGGAGTAGCCATGGGTGACAAAGGCGGCATGGACAAGCTGAAGGGCAAGGCCAAGGAGATGACCGGCAAGGCCACCGGTGACAAGCGCCGCGAGGCCGAGGGCAGGACGGACCGGACCAAGGGCGAGGCCAAGGACGCCATGGGGTCCGCCCGCGACAAGGCCCAGGGCATGAAGGACTCGCTGAAGCGGGACGATTCCTGACGGTTCCCGAGGACTCGGTCCGGCCTCGCGGTGTGCCGCGCCCCCGCCCCGAGCGGGGGCGCGGCCGCGGGCGGCGGCGCCCACCCGCCGGGCTACTTCAGCTTCCACTCCCCCGACTGATCGGCCATGCCGGAGTCCATCGTGAACTGCGCCGTCGTGGCCGTGACTCCCTTCGGGACCTCGACGACGACCCAGCCGAGAGCCTTCGCGCCCGGCTTGAGGCGCACGCCGGAGGACAAGGACGGACCGGCGGTGATGTCGGCGAACGTCGTCTGGAACTGCTGGCCGTCGGCGTCGGTGACCTGGATGCCGTTCTGCGGGCTGTCGGCGTACGCCTTGGTGCCGGTGTTGACGAGCCGGAACTGCAGCCCCAGCCAGCGCTTGCCCTTCTCCGGGACGCTGTACTCGTCGCCCGACTTGGCGTTGTCGGCGACCTTGACCAGCGTGACGTCGAGCCCGCTGCCCTCCTCCAGGCCGGTCACGGCGACGGTGTCACCGATCCCGGCATCCTGATCCGCCTTGGCCTTTGCCTTGGCCTTCGCCTTGGCGGCCGGCTTGCCCTCGGAGGACGTGTCGTCGCTCTTGGCCCCGTCGGCAGAGGCGGCCGCCTTTGGCTTGGTGTTGACGTCCTTGTCCGTGGAGCCGCAGGCGGTGGTGACAGTGAGCGCGCCGACCACGAGGACGGTGGCGGCGATGCTTGTGGCGCGGATGCGCATGGTCCCCCCAGGGATGAATGAGTTCACGTGAAGGACACGTGAACTCCGTGCAGGGTTGTACAGGACATGCGTTCGATCCGTGTATCCGTAAGTCCACCCGCGCCGCCTCTTTCGCACATACGATCACCTCCGGCCTCCAGGGGGAGGCCGTTGCCATGAAGGAGGGGACCATGTCCGGAGTTTCCAGACGTACTCTGCTGGGTTACTCGGGTTCGGCCGCGGCCGGCGCCGTCGTCGCGTCGTCGGGTTCGGCGCAGGCCGCCGAGAGCCAGGCCGCCGGCGCTCAGGCCGCCGCGGCCCGGACGGCGGACACGGAGCAGGCTTCCGCGGTCGAGTGGCCTCCCGGGGGCGAGTTCACGGGATACAGCAGCCTCGCCGCCGAGGACGCCTCGATGACGGTGAGGTTCAGCCTGGAGATCGAGAACGCGCCGTCCGGCCAGAACGTCACGCCGCTGGACCTCGCCGACGCGATCAACAAGATGCTGGATGCGCGCGGTTGGCCCCGGATCCAGTTCCACGGCATGGTGAGAACCCCGCTGAACTGAAGCTGAACTGAAGACGCACTGAAGACGCCCTGCCTGAATAGCCGGCCTGTCCGCGATGCCCCCGCCCTGTACGCAGGCGGGGGCATCGCGCTGCCCGCCGCGACCGGCAAGGGGGTAGTACGTCATGTCCGCGCACGCCAAGATGTGGCATGGACACGCACGTCCGTGCGGGGGCACCGCCTCCCTGCACTACGCGCACTTCCGCGTGACGCTCAGCGCTTCGTGACACACAAGGCCTCAAGACACGCAAGGCTTCATCTTCCGCGAGTACGGAGGAACGTAACGATGCGTCATATGCCACCCCCCGCCATCCGCCGAAGAGTGCTCGGATCGCTCGCCGCCGTCGTGCTGTGCGCCGGAGGGCTCGCCGCTCCGGCCGCCGCACGTGACGCCGGAGAGCGGCCCACCCCCGGGCGTTCCGCCGCCGAACGCGCCGCCGAGCCCGCCGTGAAGCTTCCGGACGGCTTGGCGCTCACCCCGCCCATGGGGTTCAACAACTGGAACTCCACGCACTGCCGTGCCGAGTTCGACGAGGCGATGGTCAAGGGGATCGCCGACATCTTCGTCGCGAAGGGCCTCAAGGACGCCGGTTATCAGTACGTCAACCTGGACGACTGCTGGGCGCTGCCGGAGCGTGACGCCAACGGCAAGTTGGTGCCCGACCCCAAGCGTTTCCCCAACGGCATCAAGGCGGTCGCGGACTACGTCCACTCCAAGGGGCTGAAGTTCGGCATCTACACCAGCGCCGGTACGAAGACCTGCAACGTCGCCGGGTTCCCCGGCGCGCTCGGCCATGAGCGCAGCGACGCCCAGCAGTTCGCGGACTGGGGTGTCGACTACCTCAAGTACGACAACTGCAACAACCAGGGCGTGGACGCCAAGAAGCGGTACACCGTGATGCGTGACGCGCTCAAGGCCGCCTCCGAGACCACCGGCAGGCCCATCGTCTACAGCATCTGCGAGTGGGGCGAGAACAAGCCGTGGGAGTGGGCCGCGGACGTCGGCCACCTGTGGCGCACCACCGGGGACATCAGCGACAGCTGGTCCTCCATGCTGTCGATCATGAAGCAGAACCTGCCGCTCGACGCGTACGCGGGTCCTGGGCACTGGAACGACCCGGACATGCTGGAGGTCGGCAACGGCGGCATGACCGGCACCGAGTACCGCACGCACTTCTCGATGTGGTCGATCATGGCCGCGCCGCTGCTCATCGGGTCCGACCTGCGCAAGGCCTCCCCGGAGACCTTCGAGATCCTCGGCAACAAGGAAGTCATCGCCGTCGACCAGGATCCGCTGGGCAAGCAGGGCAAGGTCCTCTCCTCCGAGAACGGCCGCTGGGTCGTCGCCAAGGAGATGAAGGACGGCAGCCGCGCCGTCGCCCTCTTCAACGAAACGGGGAGCGCGCAGACCGTCTCCACGACGGCGAAGGCGGTCGGCCTGCCCGACGCCACCGCGTACACGATGCGGGACCTGTGGCGGCACAAGAGCCACCACACGGCGGGCAGGATCGCGGCGACCGTCCCCGCGCACGGCACCGTGCTGCTGCGGGTGTCGGCCGACGGCAAGTGGTCCGAGCACCCGCCCGCCGTCGAACTCGGCCTGACCGGCGGCGACTTCTTCGAGGCGGGCAAGGGCACGCCGCTGACCACCGAGGTCACCAACCTCGGCCGCGTACCGGCACGCCACGTGACGGCCTCGGTCAAGGCACCCGGCGGCTGGCGGACGAAGGCGACCTCGCCGGTCACCGTGCGGTCACTGTCGCCCGGCAAGACCCTGCGCACCTCGTGGCAGGTGACCGCACCGCCGGGCGCGACCCCGGGGACGTACGACGTGAAAATCGCGGCAGCCTACCGCTCCCCCACGGGCACCCGCACCGACAACGTCCTGCCGCTCACCTCTCAGGTGGTGGTCGCACCACCCTCGGGCGCCTCGGCGCTCGGCGAGCTGCCGTGGCTCTCGATGAACAACGGCTGGGGCCCCGCGGAGCGGAACACCAGCAACGGCGAGGGCGCGGCCGGTGACGGCAAGCCGATCACCATCGGCGGAAAGGTGTACGCCAAGGGGCTCGGCGTACACGCCGCGAGCGAGGTCACGTTCTACGCCGGCCGGGCCTGCGAGAAGGTCACGGCGGACGTCGGCGTCGACGACGAGACCCGCACCGACGGCACGATCGCCTTCGAGATCTGGGCGGACGGCGAAAAGGCGGCATCCACCGGCGTACTCACCAACGCCATGCCCGCCCAGCCGATCTCCGCGGACGTGAGCGGCGCCCAGGTCGTCCGCCTGGTCGTCACCGATGGCGGCGACGGAATCTACGCGGACCATGGCGACTGGGCGGAGGCGACGCTGAGCTGCTGAGACGGTGTCGGGGGTTAGGGGTTGGGGTCCGCAGCCACCCCTCTCAGCCCCCCACCCCCGACCGCACCCCCACCGCCCCGCTCAACGCGCCCCCGAGCGCCGCCGCCGCCGCGCCGACCAGGCCCGCGTCCGTGCCCGTCTGGGCGGGGGTCACCGTCAGGCGCCGTACGAAGGAGAGCGTGGCGTAGTCGCGCAGGGCGCGGCGCAGCGGTGTGAAGAGGATGTCGCCCGCCTTCGCCACTCCCCCGCCGATCACCGCGATGTCGATCTCGACGAGCGTGGCCGTGGCGGCGATCCCGGCGGCCAGCGCCTGGGCCGCCCGTTCGAAGGAGGCGAGGGCCACGGGGTCACCCGCGCGGGCGGCGTTCGCCACGGCCGCGGCCGAGGTGTCGCCGTCGGGGCCCGGCCGCCAGCCGTTCTCCACGGCGCGGCGCGCGATGTTCGGGCCGCTCGCCATGCGCTCGACGCAGCCGCGCGCACCGCACGGGCAGAGATCGCCGTCGAGGTCCACGCTGATGTGACCGATGTGGCCCGCGTTCCCCGTGGGGCCCGGGTGCAGCTTGCCGCCGAGGACGAGGCCGCCGCCGACGCCGGTCGAGACGACCATGCACAGCGCGTTGTCATGACCGCGGGCCGCGCCCTGCCAGTGCTCGGCCGCGGTCATCGCCACACCGTCGCCGACCAGCTCGACGGGGAGCCCGCCGGTCACCGCGCGGACCCGCTCCACCAGCGGATAGCCGCGCCAGCCGGGGACGTTGACCGGGCTGACCGTGCCGGCCGACGCGTCCACCGGACCCGCGCTGCCGATGCCGACGGCCGCGACCCGGCCCCACAGCTCACCGGAGGTCAGCTCGCCGAGGGCCTCCTCGACCGCCCGCATCACCGTGTCACCGTCCTCGCGCGCGGGCGTGGGCCGCTGGGCACGGAGCAGGATGCGCCCCCGCCCGTCCACCAGGGCGCCGGCGATCTTGGTGCCGCCGATGTCGAGTGCGGCGACGAGGTCCATGTGCATCTGTGTCGGGTCTCCTGTGTAAGGGCAGGCCGGAGAGTGCGAAGGTCAGTCTCCCCCGCATCTGACAACGTTGTCCAGGGCCTATGCTCGACGCCACGGCTTCAGGGGCGGCCCCATGCCCGCCTCGCCTCATAGGAACCTCATAAGACCGCATGAGAATCCGTGGACGACAGGACAGGACAGCGCACCGTGGCCCAGACCGCCGCCCGACGACCCGACAACCGCTACGGCAACCGTCCGACCATGAAGGATGTCGCGGCCCGCGCGGGAGTCGGCCTGAAGACGGTCTCGCGCGTCGTGAACGGCGAGCCGGGCGTCACCCCCGACACCGAACGCCGCGTCCAGGAGGCCATCGAGGCCCTGGGCTTCCGCCGCAACGACAGCGCGCGCGTCCTGCGCAAGGGCCGCACCGCCAGCATCGGCCTGGTCCTGGAGGATCTCGCGGACCCCTTCTACGGCCCGCTGAGCCGCGCCGTCGAGGAGGTCGCGCGGGCGCACGGCGCGCTGCTCATCAACGGTTCGAGCGCCGAGGACCCGGACCGCGAGCAGGAGTTGGTGCTCGCGCTGTGCGCACGCCGGGTCGACGGGCTCGTCATCATCCCGGCCGGTGACGACCACCGCTATCTGGAGCCCGAGATCGCCGCCGGGGTCGCGACCGTCTTCGTGGACCGGCCGGCCGGGAAGATCGACGCCGACGTGGTGCTCTCCGACAGCTTCGGCGGCGCGCGGGACGGCGTCGCCCACCTCATCGCGCACGGCCACCGCCGGATCGGGTTCATCGGTGACCAGCCGCGCATCCACACCGCCATAGAGCGGCTGCGCGGCTACCGCGCCGCGATGGAGGACGCCGGCATCCCGGTCGACGAGGCGTGGATGTCGCTGGGGGTCACCGACCCGCGGCGGGTCCGCGCGGCGGCCGAGGCGATGCTCTCCGGTCCCGAGCCGGTCACGGCGGTCTTCGCGGGGAACAACCGCGTGACCGTCACGGTCGTCCGGGTGCTGGCCGCCCTCGACAGGCCCGTGGCCCTGGTGGGCTTCGACGACATCGAGCTGGCGGATCTGCTGGAGCCCGGCGTGACCGTCGTCGCGCAGGACGCGGCGCAGCTGGGCAGGACGGCCGCCGAGCGGCTGTTCCGGCAACTCGACGGCGCGGCCGGGCCTCCGGAGCGGGTCGAGCTGCCGACGCGGCTCATCACACGCGGATCGGGGGAACTCCCACCCGCCGACTGAGCGCCTGCCTCCAAGGCCCTGCCCCGCCGCTCAGGGCCAGAACGCGATCGCGAGCCCGAGCAGTGTGGTCAGGGCCACGAGTCCGCCGAGGGCGCCGGCGACCAGCGCGATCTTCTCGGTGGCGGGCTTCAGCTCCCGCCACCCCAGCTCCTCGGCGACGCCCCGGATCAAGCGGCGGCCGTCGGCGGAGGAGAAGGCGTGCCGCTCGGAGCCGTCCGGGGAGCGGCTCCACGTGCGGTACCGGACCCGGCCGTTCTCGACGCTCGTCTGCGTCGTTCCGAACGGTCCTTGCCGCTCGGTGCGGACCACGTCCGTGAGGGTGAAGGTCCCTGCGGCGGGACGCAGGGCGACCCGGTAGGTGTGCACCTGGATGACGCGTTCCCCGGCCGCCCGCGGGACGTCCACGATCAGGTCGAACCCCGGCTCCGTCCGCCGGAAGCGGTAGGGCGTGCCGGTGGTCGCGGCCTCGGCACGGGCGCGCAGCTCGTCGGCGGCGTGCGCGCCGGAGGGTTCGTTCATGGCTTCAGCAGGTGGGCAGGCCGGGCACCGGCTTGTCGTTGTCGCCGCCCTTGATGTAGACGTCGCTGACGAAGACGCCCGTGTTGCCGCTGTCGTCGTCCGTCTTCGCCCACCACACGTTCGTCCACTCGCCGTGCGTCTCACGGCGGCCGAGGTTCTGCTGGCAGTAGAAGTAGTTCGTGCCCGCGTGCAGGGTGCCCGCCTCGGCGCCGGACGCGGTGTACGACTTCGCGGTGCTCCACACCACGCAGTTGTACTTGCCGCCGCCCACGGGGTGGCAGACGGGCTCCTCCGCGGCGCCGCTCCCGCCGCCCGGCTTGCTTCCGCCGGTCGGCTTGGAGGTGGGGTCGGGGCGCGACGCGGGCTCGTCCCGGTCCTTGCCGTCCTCGGCGCTCCCGCCCTTGTCCGCACCGCCCTTGTCCCGGTCCGAGGCGTCGGTGCCGTCCTTGCCCGCGTCCTTGGAGCGCCGCGCGTCCGGCTCGCGGGACTTCTTGTCGTCGCGCTCCGACGGCTCGGGGCGCTTCGACCCGTCTCCGAGGGGGCCACGGCTGCCGTCGTCCTCGATCGATCCGGAGTCTCCGGGCGCCGCGTCCTCGCGCGTCTGGCCACCGCCGTCGTCCTTGCCACCGAAGTGGGCGACGGCCGCGCCGGTCACCGCGATGACCACGGCCACGGCGGCCGCGGCGAGCAACGCCCTGCCGCGACGCGGGCGTCGTGTCGAGCGCGTCTCCCCGAGGCGGACGGGCGGCGGTCCCTGCGGCGCCCCGAAAGGCGGCGTGGGAGAAGGGTGCGCGGGCGAAGGATGCGCGGCCGAAGGCGGCGGCCCGAAGCCCGGCGGCGGGGTGCTCGGGATGCTGCGCTCGGTGCCCGGTGCGGCCTGGCGCGGCCCCGAACGCCTGCGCGCCGCCCGGCCCGAGGGCCGCCACACCGGCGAGCAGCCGCCGCGCCTCTTCCGCGTCGGGACGCGCCTCGGGGTCCTTGTCCATGAGCCGGCGCAGTACGGGGGTCAGCGCCCCGGAGCGCCGCGGCTCGGGCAGCGGGTCGGCGACGATGGCGGTGAGCGTGGACCACGTCGACGTACGGCGGAAGGGCGAGGAGCCTTCGACGGCGGCGTACAGCGTCGCGCCGAGCGCCCAGACGTCCGAGGCGGGGCCGGGGTCGTGGCCCTGGGCGCGCTCGGGCGCCAAGTAGTCCAGGGAGCCGACCAGTTCGCCGCTGCGCGTGAGGTGGGTGGCCGAGCCGTCGCCGGGGTCCTCCATCGTGGCGATGCCGAAGTCGGTCAGGACGACGCGGCCGCCGGTCTCCAGCAGGATGTTGCCGGGCTTCACGTCGCGGTGCAGTACGCCCACGCGGTGCGCCGCGGCGAGGGCCTCCATGACCTTGGCGCCGATGGCCGCGGCCTCACCGGGGCCGAGGGCGCCGCGCTCGCGCAGCACGTCGTCGAGGGACGGGCCGTCGACGAGCTCCATGACGATCAGCGGCCGCCCGTCGACCTCCGCCACGTCGTGCACGGCGACGACTCCCGGATGCCGCACGCGCGCGGCGGCGCGGGCCTCGCGCTGCATCCGCAGCCGCAGGTCGGCCAGTTCCGGCCCGGCCGCGTCCGTGTACGTGCGCAGTTCCTTCACCGCGACCTCGCGGTGCAGCACCTCGTCGACCGCGCGCCATACGACGCCCATGCCGCCGCGGCCGAGCTGTGCCAGCACGCGATAGCGCCCGGCGAGGAGCCTGCCCGCCTCGCCCGTCTGTTCCTGATCCCCCGAAGACACCGCTGCCCCGTCCCTGCGACACCACTTTCCGTGGCGTACAGACTACGGGGCAGCGGTGACAGTACGTGCCGGGCGTTACTTGCCCGATCCCGTGAGGTCGCCCCGGCGCGGGCCCGCGAAGCCCTGGAGGCGGGCCAGGGTCAGGCCGGTGAGCCGGGTGACCTCGCCCGCGTCGAGGGCGCCGCAGTCCAGGCCGCGCAGCAGGTAGCCGGCGAGGGCCTTGGCGGTGGCGGGCTCGTCGGCCACGCCGCCGCCCTCGTGGTGACCGGCGTAGGCGGCCAGGCGCTTGGCGGCGGCCTCGAAGCCCTCGCGGTAGAACGCGAAGACGGCGGCGTAGCGGGTCGGGATGTGGCCGGGGTGCATGTCCCAGCCCTGGTAGTACGCGCGGGCCAGGGCGCCCCGGGTGAGGCCATAGTGCAGCCGCCAGGCGTCGTGGACCTGCTCGGTGGTGCCGACGGGCAGGACGTTGGTGGAGCCGTCGGAGACGCGGACGCCGGTGCCGGCGGCGGCGACCTGCATGACGGCCTTGGCGTGGTCGGCGGCCGGGTGGTCGCTCGCCTGGTAGGCGGCGCTCACGTGCAGGCAGGCGCTGTAGTCGAAGGTGCCGTAGTGCAGGCCGGTTGCGCGGCCCTCGGCGGCCTGGATCATGCGGGCGACGGCGGCGGTGCCGTCGGTGGCGAGGATGGACTGGCTGGTCTCGATCTGGATCTCGAAGCCGATGCGGCCCGGCTCCAGGCCGCGTGCCTTCTCGAACTCCTCCAGGAGGCGCACCATCGCGGTGACCTGCTCGGGGTAGGTCACCTTGGGCAGCGTCAGGACGAGCCCGTCGGGCAGGCCGCCCGCCTCCATGAGGCCGGACAGGAAGATGTCGAGGGTGCGGATGCCCCGGTCGCGTACGGCCTGCTCCATGCACTTCATGCGGATGCCCATGTACGGGGCGGCGGTGCCGTTCTTGTACGCCTCGGCGATCAGGCGTGCCGCGCGGGCGGCGTCCTGGTCCTCGTCGGCGCCCTTGTAGCCGTCCTCGAAGTCGACGCGGAGGTCTTCGACGGGCTCGCGCTCCAGCTTGGTGCGTACGCGCGTGTAGACGGCTTCGGCGAGGTCGTCCGTGAGGCCGAGGACGGCGGCGAAGGAGGCGGCGTCCGGGGCGTGTTCGTCGAGCATCGCCAGGGCCTTGTCGCCCCAGGTGCGGATGGTGTCGGCGGTGAACTGCTCGCCGGGGACGTAGACGGTGTGGACGGGCTGGCGGGTGCCGGGGTCTCCGGGGTAGCGGCGCTCCAGCTCCGCGTCCACGGGGGCGAGGGAAGCGCTGATGCCCTCGCTGACCGCGCCGGCGAGGCTCGTCGCCACCTTCTCTTGCTGACCCATTCCCGCATCCTCCACACAGTCGGTGCCGCGCCCGGCAGTTTCCGCTTCACGGAATCAAGAATCCGTATAGCGAAGTTATCCGTGACCTTCGTCCCGGTCAACACCTTCCCGTGTCCTGCATCCGTAGCCGACCGCGCGGGATCACGCGTGTCCCGGGCCCGCTCGGCGGCCGGTGCGGACAGTCTGTGGCCCACATACTCCCCGCGCCCCCGGCGCCGGCCGCGCGGGCTGAACTCAAGGAGCTTGTGTGCCGATCGACTCCCCCTTCACGCGCCGTTCCGTCCTGCGGACCGCACTCGCCGCCGCCGTGGCGCTCCCCCTGTCCGGCACGGCGCTGTCCGGCGGCCCGGCACGGGCCGCCGGGGCGCCGGAAGCGCGCCTGGAGGTCATGTCGTACAACGTCCGCTACGCGAGCAACAGGCCACCGCACACCTGGCCCGAACGCCGCCCGGCCATGAAGGAGATGCTCCTGCGCGCCCAGCCGCACATCATCGGCACCCAAGAGGGCCTCTACTACCAGCTGCAGGACATCGAGAGCGACCTCGGCGCGAACTACGACTGGGTCGGCACGGGGGTCGGCGGCGGCAGCCGAGACGAGTTCATGGCCATCTTTTACGACAACCGCCGACTGTTCCCGCTCGAATACGAGCACTTCTGGCTCTCGGACACCCCGTACACCATCGCTTCGAACACCTGGGGCGCCAACTCGCCCCGCATGGCGTCCTGGGTGCGCTTCCTCGACCTGATCACGAACACCCAGCTGTACGTCCTCAACACGCACTTCGACCACGTCAGCCAGAACGCGCGCGAGCGTTCGGCGGCCCTCATGGTCGAGCGCATCGCCCTGATGAAGACGACCACCCCGCTCATCGTGACGGGCGACTTCAACGCCACGGCGCACGACAGCACCGTCTACACCACGATGCTGGGAGCCGGTCTCGTCGACACCTGGGACGTCGCCCAGGAACGCGGCCCGGCGTACGGCACGTTCGGCGGTTACAAGCCGCCCGTCGTGGGCGGCGGCCGCATCGACTGGGTCCTGACGAGGCCGTCGGCGACGGTCCATTCCGCGTCGATGAACACGTTCTCGCTCGGCGGGCAGTACCCGAGCGACCACTGGGCCGTGCAGGCGACGTTGACGCTGTGACGCGGCGAGGCCCCCGCTCCGCGGGCGCGGGGCGAGGGCCTCGTACGGGCGCTACAGGCTCAGCCCTTGCGGGACTTGACCTCTTCGGTGAGGGCCGGGACGACCTCGAAGAGGTCGCCGACCACGCCGTAGTCGACCAGGTCGAAGATCGGGGCCTCGGCGTCCTTGTTGATGGCCACGATGGTCTTCGAGGTCTGCATGCCCGCGCGGTGCTGGATCGCGCCGGAGATGCCCGAGGCGATGTACAGCTGCGGGGAGACCGACTTACCGGTCTGGCCCACCTGGTTGGAGTGCGGGTACCAGCCGGCGTCGACCGCGGCGCGCGAGGCGCCGACGGCGGCACCGAGCGAGTCGGCGAGGGCCTCGATGATCGCGAAGTTCTCGGCGCCGTTGACGCCGCGGCCACCGGAGACCACGATCGCGGCCTCGGTCAGCTCGGGGCGGCCCGTCGACTCGCGCGGGGTGCGCGAGACGACCTTGGTGCCGGTGGCCTGCTCGGAGAAGGAGACCGAGAGGGCCTCGACGGTGCCCGCGGCCGGGGCGGCCTCCACGGCGGCCGAGTTCGGCTTGACCGTGATGACCGGGGTGCCCTGCGTGATGCGGGACTTGGTGGTGTACGACGCGGCGAACGCGGACTGCGTGGCCACCGGGCCCTCGTCGCCGGCCTCCAGGTCGACGGCGTCGGTGATGATGCCGGACTTGATGCGGACCGCGAGACGGGCCGCGATCTCCTTGGCCTCGGCGGAGGAGGGCAGCAGCACGGCGGCCGGGGAGACGGCGTCGTACGCGGCCTGGAGCGCGTCCACCTTCGGTACGACGAGGTAGTCGGCGAACTCGGGGGCATCGGCGGTGAGCACCTTCACCGCGCCGTGCTCGGCGAGCGTGGCTGCGGTGTCGGCGGCGCCGTTGCCCAGCGCGACGGCGACGGGCTCGCCGACGCGGCGGGCCAGGGTCAGCAGCTCAAGGGTGGGCTTGCGGACGGCACCGTCCACGTGGTCGACGTAGACGAGAACTTCAGCCATGGGACTTCAATCTCCTGCGAGTGCGAAGAATCTGGGGGCGGTGGGAAAGGTGACCGAAGCTCAGATGAACTTCTGGCCCGCGAGGAACTCCGCGAGCTGCTTGCCGCCCTCGCCCTCGTCCTTGACGATCGTGCCGGCGGTGCGCGCCGGACGCTCGGTGGCGGAGTCGACCTTGGTCCAGGCGCCCGCGAGGCCGACCTCGTCGGCGTCGATGTCCAGGTCGTCCAGCTCCAGGGCCTCCACCGGCTTCTTCTTGGCGGCCATGATGCCCTTGAAGGACGGGTAGCGGGCCTCGCCCGACTGGTCCGTCACGGACACGACGGCCGGCAGGGAGGCCTCCAGCTGCTCCGAGGCGGCGTCGCCGTCCCGGCGGCCCTTCACGGTGCCGTCCCCGACGGAGACCTCAGAGAGCAGCGTGACCTGCGGGACGCCCAGGCGCTCGGCGAGGATCGCCGGCAGCACGCCCATGACGCCGTCCGTCGACGCCATGCCGCAGATGACCAGGTCGTAGCCGGTCTTCTCGATGGCCTTGGCGAGCACCAGCGAGGTGCCCATGACGTCGGAGCCGTGCAGGTCGTCGTCCTCGACGTGGACGGCCTTGTCGGCGCCCATGGAGAGCGCCTTGCGCAGCGCGTCCTTGGCGTCCTCGGGGCCGACGGTCAGCACGGTGATCTCCGCGTCGTCCGCTTCGTCGGCGATCTGGAGCGCCTGCTCGACCGCGTACTCGTCCAGCTCCGACAGCAGGCCGTCGACGTCGTCGCGGTCGACGGTCAGGTCATCGGCGAAGTGCCGGTCGCCGGTGGCGTCGGGCACGTACTTCACACAGACAACGATCCTCAAGCTCACGCCGGCTCTCCTACTGCATCGTCTTTACTGGGCTGCTGCCTCGGCTTATGGCTACTGCCTTCTTGCAGGCAGCATAGGCGCCTGAAGCGGCGGATCACGGTCGGGGCGGTCCGCGCTCCGATCGAAATATTACTCATGAGTACACCCAGTTCATTCCCACTGAGCAAGCGCTTTGAACTGTGACCTTCCCAACGCTCCGTAATCACCTGAAGTGCCCGCTCACCGGGAACTCTCAGTCGCGCAGCGCGTTGAAGCGTCCCTGGTGGTAGAGGAGCGGGCGGCCCTCGCCCGCTCCGTCGCCGGTGACCACCTCGGCGAGCACCAGGCGGTGGTCGCCCGCGGGCACCCGCGCCACGACGCGGCAGACCAGCCAGGCGAGCGCGCCGTCGAGCACGGGCACTCCCTCGGGACCCTCGCGCCAGCTGGTGGGCGCCCCGAAGCGGTCGGCGCCGCTGCGCGCGAAGGTGGCGGCCAGTTCCTGCTGGTGCTCGCCGAGTATGTGGACGCCGACGTGTGCGGCCTCGGAGACCGCGGGCCAGCTGGAGGCGCCGGTGCCGATGCCGAACGAGATCATCGGCGGGGCGGCGGAGACGGAGGTGAGCGAGGTGGCGGTGAAGCCGACGGGGCGGGAGCCGTGGGCCGCGGTGATCACGGCGACCCCCGCGGCGTGCCGTCGGAAGACCGAGCGCAGCAGGTCGGAGGTGGCGGGCGGGTGGGTGCCGAGGGCGGGCGAGGCCGTCATGGAAAGGTCCTTCTGCCGGATTCCGGGGTTACGAGCCAAGACGTCGGTGCTCAGCAGTGCGGACAGCGCGCACTGGCGTGGCGGGCGAGGTCCACGTGGACGCGCTCGTACAGAAGGAGGTCCCGGGGCATGGGAGAAGGCTCCCGACAGATGCCGTGTGCCGTCAAGTCCGTCATACGGCCTCGCCCAGCGCGGCGATCACATCGGCCTTGCGGGGCTGTCCGGTGGCGCGGCGCACCACGCGGCCCGCCGCGTCCAGGACGAGGACGGTCGGCGTCTTGAGGACGCGCAGCTCCCGTACGAGATCGAGGTGGTCCTCGGCGTCGATCTCCACGTGGGCCACGCCTGGGACCATCGCGGCCACCTCCGCGAGGACCCTGCGGGTCGCGCGGCAGGGCTGGCAGAAGGCGCTGGAGAACTGCACGAGCGTGGCCCGCACCCCCAGCGCCTCGCCGATGTCCGCCGCGCCGAGCCGCCGTCCGGTGTCGCGTCCTGGCACGTACGCCTCCCGCCCTTCGGTCCTGATCCGCTCGCTCCCCGGTTCAGCACCGGGGTACCCGTAAAAGATTCCGACGTGACGAGAATCTCCCGGATTGACGGCACCAAGACTGGTCACTCGTCCGTTCTTGGGGCACGATCTGCGCAACGCCGAAAAACCTACGGCTGCGTAACCTCCCGCCGGGAGCCTTCTCTCCAGGCAGAAAATGAAGGGCCCTAGCCACCCATGGCAGAGCTTGTCTACCGTCCGGTCATCGGTGCCGCGAAAACCCTGTTCAAGGCATGGGACCTGAAGATCGACTGCAAAGGGTCGGAGAACATCCCACGCTCCGGCGGCGCGGTCCTCGTCAGCAACCACATCAGCTATCTGGACTTCATCTTCGACGGCCTCGCCGCCCTGCCGCAGAAGCGGCTGGTGCGCTTCATGGCCAAGGAATCGGTCTTCCGGCACAAGATCTCCGGGCCGCTGATGCGCGGGATGAAGCACATCCCCGTGGACCGCACGCAGGGCGAGGCGGCTTACGCGCACGCGCTGGACTCGCTGCGCTCCGGGGAGATCATCGGCGTGTTCCCGGAGGCGACGATCTCGCAGTCCTTCACGCTCAAGACCTTCAAGTCGGGCGCCGCGCGCCTGGCCCAGGAGGCCGGCGTGCCGCTCATCCCGATGGCGCTGTGGGGCACGCAGCGGCTGTGGACCAAGGGTCACCCGCGCAACTTCAAGCGCAGCCACCTGCCGATCACGATCCGGGTCGGCGAGCCGGTAGAGGCGCCCAAGGACCAGTACGCGGGCGCGATCACCCGGCGCCTGCGCGAGCGCTGCCAGGAACTTCTCGAGGCCGCGCAGCGTGCCTATCCGGTGCGGCCCAAGGGCCCGGACGACACCTGGTGGATGCCGGCGCACCTCGGCGGGACGGCGCCGACCCCCGCCGAGGTGAAGGCCGCCGAGGCCGGCTGACCGCCCGCCCCGCCTAGCGCGGCGGGTGGACGGTGATCCGCGCGCCGGGGCTGAACTTCTCCAGGAGCTCGGCCAGCTCGGCGCCCGCGGCTTCGAGCCCGGCGTCCGGGCCCATGCCCTCCAGCAGGAAGATCGCGTTCACCGACTCCTCGGTGAGGCGGGTGCGCGGCCCCTGGCGCCAGTTCCAGCGGCGGCAGGTGACGCCCTCGTCGTCGCACCAGACGACCTCGCCGGCGTCCGGGTGCTCGACGATCCGCTCCCCCGCCGACGCGGTCACGAACTCCTCGGTGCCGGTGGCCCGCACCAGGCGCATGCCGCCCTTGATCAGGTCCAGGTCCTCGCCGCCGACCGGGATCAGATGGGCCACGCTGATCGCGTTGTAGACGTCGACGAGGACATTGATCCGGGGCAGTCCGCCGTCCGCCAGCGCCCGCTTGGCGAGGGCTTCGGCCGAGTTGCGGGTACGTGAGGGCTTCGCGCCGAAGGCCGTGTAGGCGGCGCGCCAGGCGGCCATGTGCGCATTCTCGTGCGGGGCCCGGCCGTCGAGCCGCCCGGCCAGGCGTCGCGCCGCCTCGTCGAGGAGGGCCGAGCTGTCGTCGGTGCTGGGACCGTTGACGAGGCCGTGCGCCTCGATGGCGACATGGGTGAAGCCGGGCGCGAGGGTGCGCACCTCGTCGGAGACGGTGAGGGTCAGGGGCGCGTGGGTCATGGGCTGCCTTGCTGCGTCGGGGCTCGTCAGAGCGCGTCGGGAAGGTTCTCCCACAGGTGCGGTCGGTCCGGGGCGTTCTTCAGGGCGCTCAGAACCGCCGGGTGCGGTGCAGAATAGAGTACCGGATAGTCCATCTCATTGGACTCGACTTCGGGCAGGTAGGCCAGCCGCTCCCCGTCCAGGGAGAACCGCGCATCGACGCCCGGTTTGTTGCCCCGGCAGTCCTGGCGGTGCCAGCCGCCGCGGAAGCGTACGGCGACCAGGCCGTGGACGCAGTGGCCGCTCCCGGCGTCATGGGTCAGCCGCTGATAGCAGAGCGCGGTGGGGATGTCCTCGGCTCGCAGCAGCGCGGCCAGCGCGTGGGCCTTCGCGTGGCAGATGCCGGTGCCCTGCGCCAGGACGTCCGAGGCGCGCCAGGTGACGCGCAGGTCGCCGCTGTCGGCGGAGTGCGGAATGGCGTCGCGCACGTATTCGTAGGCCGCCTGCGCGTATACGTATGAATCGGCGGCCTTCTCGGCGAGGCGTGCCGCGGTCTCGCGTACGAGCGGATGCTGGTGGTCGATGGCTTCGTCGGCCGCCAAGTACGCGGACAGGTCAGGGTCTTCCTGGATCAGCTGCATGGCACGGGAGCATAGAAATGCGACCGGCCGTACGTCAATGACTTTACGACCGGTCGCATATTTATGCACATCTGCCGAAGAACTTATGCGGCCCTCGTCAGCGCGCCATCTCTTCCTTCAGCGCCGCCAGGAACCCGTCGACGTCCTCCTCGCGGGTGTCGAACGCGCACATCCAGCGCACGTCGCCCGCCGCCTCGTCCCAGAAGTAGAAGCGGTACCGCTTCTGGAGGCGCTCGCTCACGTCGTGCGGCAGACGCGCGAAGACGGCGTTGGCCTGCACCGGGTAGAGGATCTCCACGCCGTGCACGGAGCGGACGCCCTCGGCCAGGCGCTGCGCCATCTCGTTCGCGTGCCGGGCGTTGCGCAGCCACAGGTCCTTGGCGAGCAGCGCCTCCAGCTGTACGGAGACGAAGCGCATCTTCGACGCGAGCTGCATGGACATCTTGCGCAGGTGCTTCATGTGGCGCACGGCGTCCTGGTTGATGACGACGACGGCCTCGCCGAACAACGCGCCGTTCTTGGTGCCGCCGAGCGACAGGATGTCGACGCCGACCGCGTTCGTGAACGTCCGCATGGGCACGTCGAGCGCGGCCGCCGCGTTGGCTATCCGCGAACCGTCGAGGTGCACCTTCATGCCGAGCTGGTGCGCGTGGTCGCAGATCGCGCGGATCTCGTCCGGTGTGTACAGCGTGCCCAGCTCGGTGTTCTGCGCGATCGAGACGACCTGCGGCATCGCGCGGTGCTCGTCGTCCCAGCCGAAGGCCTGCTTGTCGATCAGCTCGGGCGTGAGCTTGCCGTCGGGCGTGGGCACCGTGAGCAGCTTGAGCCCGGCCATGCGCTCGGGCGCGCCGCCCTCGTCCACGTTGATGTGCGCGGACTCGGCGCAGATCACCGCGCCCCAGCGGTCGGCGACCGCCTGGAGCGCGACGACGTTGGCCCCCGTGCCGTTGAACACCGGGAAGGCCTCGGCGGTCGGGCCGAAGTGGCCGCGGATCACCTGCTGGAGGTTGGCGGTGTAGTCGTCCTCGCCGTACGCGATCTGGTGGCCGCCGTTGGCGAGCGCCAGGGCGGCCATGACCTCGGGGTGCGCGCCCGCGTAGTTGTCGCTGGCGAAACCGCGCACGTCCGGGTCGTGGTGGCGCCGGGCGTCGGTCTTCGGCGGGTTCACGGCGTCTTTGGCGGCAGCGGTCACGGCTTCTCGGTCAGCCACAGGCGGTTTCCGTTCACTTCCCCGGCGGGCCTGTCCCAGACGTCGGCGATGGCCTCGGCCAGCTCCTTGACGTCCGTGAAGCCCGCGAACTTCGCGGTGGGCCGCTCCGCGCGCATCGCGTCGTGGACCAGCGCCTTGACCACCAGGATGGCAGCCGCCGCGCGCGGCCCCGCCTCGCCCCCCGCCTTGCGGAAGGCGTCGGCGAGGGCGAGCGTCCAGGCCTCGGCGGCCGCCTTGGCGGCTCCGTACGCCGCGTTGCCCGCGGTGGGCTTGGCCGCGCCCGCCGCGCTGATCAGGAGATAGCGGCCCCGGTCGCTGCGGCGCAGACCGTCCTCGAAGGCGAGGGAGGTGTGCTGCACGGTGCGGATCAGGAGCTTCTCCAGGAAGTCCCAGTCAGCGAGGTCTGTCTCGGCGAAGCTCTTGCTGCCGCGCCAGCCGCCGACCAGGTGGACCAGGCCGTCGATCCGCCCGAACTCCTTCTCCGTGCGCGTCGCCCAGTCCCGGGTGGCGTCCAGGTCGAGGAGGTCGACGGTGTCACCGACGACGGTGGCGCCGCCGTGGGCGTACCGGGCGGCGTCCACGGCCTCGTGCAGGCGCAGCGGATCGGCGTCCGACGCCACGACCGTGGCGCCCGCCTCGGCCAGCCTCAGCAGCGTGGCCCGTCCGGCGGGCCCGCCGGCTCCGGCCACCGCGACGACGGCTCCATCGAGTGCGGACATGGTCCTCGCCTCCTCCTGGCGGCCGCTCACGCGGCGACCTTCTCGGCGTCCGCGGAAGCGGTGATCCCCTTGGTGGAGGCGATCACGTTCTTCAGCTTCTTGGAGAGCGCCTCATAGAACATGCTGAGCGGAAACTCGTCCGGAAGCACCTCGTCGACGAGCTTGCGCGGCGGCAGCGCGGTGTCCAGGGCTTCCGGGCCCTTGGCCCAGCGCGATCCGGGGTGCGGGGCGAGGTAGGTGGACACCAGGTCGTAGGCGGCGAACCAGTGGACCAGCTTCGGGCGGTCGATGCCGGCCCGGTAGAGCTCCTCGATCTCGCCGCACAGCTGGTTGGTGACCTGCGGCGCGCGCTCCCAGTCGATCGTGAGCTTGTTGTCGGTCCAGCGGACCACGTCGTGCTTGTGGAGGTAGGCGAAGAGGAGCTGGCCGCCGAGCCCGTCGTAGTTGCGCGTGCGGTCCCCCGTGACGGGGAAGCGGAACATGCGGTCGAAGAGGACGGCGTACTGCACGTCGCGGCCGTGCCGGTTGCCCTCGGCCTCCAGCTTCACGGCCTCCTTGAAGGCGGTGAGGTCACAGCGCAGCTCTTCGAGGCCGTACATCCAGAACGGCTGGCGCTGCTTGATCATGAAGGGGTCGAACGGCAGGTCACCGTGGCTGTGGGTGCGGTCGTGGACCATGTCCCACAGGACGAACGCCTGCTGGCAGCGGTCCTGGTCGCCGACCATCTCGCGGATGTCGTCGGGCAGTTCGAGCCCGAGGATGTCCACGGCGGCCTCGGTGACACGCCGGAAGCGGGCCGCCTCGCGGTCGCAGAAGATGCCGCCCCAGGAGAAGCGCTCGGGGGCCTCGCGCACGGCGATCGTCTCGGGGAAGAGCACGGCCGAGTTGGTGTCGTACCCGGCGGTGAAGTCCTCGAAGGTGATGCCGCAGAACAGCGGGTTGTCGTAGCGGGTGCGCTCCAGCTCGGCCAGCCACTCGGGCCAGACCATGCGCAGTACGACCGCTTCGAGGTTGCGGTCGGGGTTGCCGTTCTGCGTGTACATCGGGAAGACGACCAGGTGCTGGAGGCCGTCCCGGCGGTCCGCCGCGGGCTGGAAGGCGAGCAGCGAGTCCAGGAAGTCGGGCACCTGGAAGCCGTCGTCCGCCCAGCGGCGCAGGTCCGCGACGAGGGCGCGGTGGTACGCGGCGTCGTGCGGCAGCAGCGGGGCGAGCTCCTCGACCGCCGAGATCACACGGTCCACGGTGAGTTCGGCCACGGCCTTCGCCGGGGCGCCCTCCGCCGCGAAGTCGATGGAACCGTCCTTCGACTGCCAGGGCCTGATCTCTTCCACGGCCTCCTTGAGCACCGGCCACGCCGGGTGGTCCACCACCCGCTCCGCAACGGACGGAACCGTACCCTCCGTACCCGCCTGCACAAGAATTTCCGTCATGTCCCACCTTCCACGGGAGAACCTCGCGTATGGACACCGTATGCGTGCAAGGTTCTCCGCGACAAGGGGAGCCTCCGGAAATTATCCTGCGGTACCCCCTCTTTCACCGCTGTTTTTCCTGCCCTTCACGGTTGCGGCGATCGCTTCTGCCACGCCGGTCAGCGCTTCGTCCGCGTCGGCGAGCTGGGCGGGGAAGCCGAGGAAGCCGTGGAACATCCCCGGCCAGTGACGGCCCGTCACGGGTACGCCTGCCGCGCGCAGCCGCCGCGCGTAGGCGAGACCCTCGTCACGGAGGGGGTCGCAGCCCGCGGTGACGAGGTACGCGGGCGGCAGGCCGGTGAGGTCGGCGGCTCGCAGCGGTGAGGCGAGGGGGTGGGTGCCGTCGCCGTCCGGGCCGAGGTACTGCTGCCAGAACCAGCGCATGTGCGCGGCGGTCAGGAAGCAGCCGGTGGCGTTCTCACGGTAGGACGCGGTGTTCTGTGCGGCGTCGAGCACGGGGTAGAGGAGCACTTGCAGGGCGATGTCCGGGCCGCCCGCCTCGCGGGCCTTGAGCGCCACGGCCGTGGCGAGCCCTCCGCCGCTGCTGTCCCCCGCGGTGACCAGCGCGCCGGGGTCCCCGCCGAGCGCGTGGATCTCGGCGGCGGCCCAGCGCAGCGCCGCGTACGCGTCGTCGACGGCTGCGGGGAAGCGGTGCTCGGGGGCGAGGCGGTACCCGACGGAGACGACCACGGCGCCGGCTCTCGCGGCCAGCCCGCGGGCCGTGGTGTCGTGGCTGTCGAGGCCGCAGAGGGTGTAGCCGCCGCCGTGGAAGAAGAGGACGGTGGGGCGGGGGTGAGGGTGCCAGCTCTGCCCCTCACCCTCACTCCTGGCGGGGGCCGTCTCCCGGTGCACCGGGTCATACACGCGTACGGGAATCTCCGACGCACCGGAAGCCGCCGGTGGCCCCGGGATCGTGCGGTCCACCACGGCCCCCACGGCGGGGAGCCGCTTCGGGGAGCCGGGTGCGGCGGTCGCGAGGATGTGACGGGCCTCGGCGGCGTCGGTGACGGCACCGCCGAGGTCGGGGAAGGCGGCACTGAGGACGGCCACCAAGGGGCGCGCGGCGGGGCTCAGGCGGGAGGAGGCCGACGGCTCGACCGGCGTCACGGCGCCGCTGCTTCCTGGGCACGGGAATGCGGGGTGCCCATCTGGATGAGGGCGGCCACCAAGGGGCGCGCGGCGCAGCCCGGGCGGGAGACGGCAGCGCAGGCTGGGTCGAGCGGCGTCACGAGGTCGCCCCTTCCTGGGCACGGGAATGCGGGGTGCCCATCCGGCGTCACGAGGTCGCCCCTCCCCGGGCGCGGAAATGCGGGATGACTGCCGGTGCCTGTGGCGCAGGGCGCCGGTGGGTCCACCGGCGTCACGGCGCTGCCGCTTCCTGGGCGCGGAAGTGCGGGATGACCTTCCCGGCCCGTTTCCCGCCCCCACTGCCGCAGCGTCTCACCAGGCACGCCGCCCGGGGCACGGTGCCCACCCGGATGAGGACAGCCACCAACGGGCGCGGCAAAGCCCACGCCCGTGGCTGCGGCGCAGGGCGCCGGTGGGACTACCGGCGTCACGATGCCGCCCCTCCCCCGGCGCGGAAATGCGGGATGACCCTCTCGCCCCACTGCCGCAGCGTCTCCAGGCACGCCTCCTGCGGGACCGTGCCCATCTGGATGAGGCACATGATCTCGTCGGCCCCGGCGTCGCGCAGCCGCTCGACGTAGGCGATGGCGTCGTCCGCGGTGCCGTACGCGTGGTCGGCGTTGAACGTGGCGGTCGAGGTCGGACGTACCGGAATGTTGTGTTCGTGGAGGCGCGCGACGACCTGCTCGGCGGCCTCGCGCATCCGGGCCGCCTCGTCGACGCCCTCGACGACCGCCTCGTCGGGGACGCCCGTGCCGCCGTACCAGTGCCCGATGGACTGGGCGAAGAACCGCTGACCCCGGATGCCGACGCGGCGCGCCGTCTCCCGGTCGTCGAGCACGATCGTCGGGCAGAGCACGGAGAAGTGGTCGTTGACGACGCTCGACACCAGGCGCGCGCCGGTGCGGGCCTCGATCGCGGCGTCGTACGCCTGACGCATCCCGGCGATCGCCCCGGGCCCCGCGAAGCCCATCACCAACGCCCCGATGCCGAGTTCGGCGGCCTGGGTCAGCGTCTCCGTCCTGCTGCACGCGAGGAAGAGCGGCGGATGCGGGGTCTGCTTCGGGCGCGGCAGGATCGGATGCGGACCGATGTCGAGAAGCTCCCCGTGGTGCTCCAGCTCGTCCTTCTCCCAGGCCTTGCCGATGATGCGCAGGGCCTCCTCGACCTCCTGGGCCGTGCGTTCCTTGTCGACGCCGCACAGCGAGGTCTCCTGCTCGGTACCGCCCCGCCCGGCCCCCAGGTCGAGCCGGCCGCCGGAGAGCAGGTCCAGCATCGCGGCGCGCTCGGCGACCCGTGCCGGATGGTTGAAGTTGAACGGCATGCAGACCACGCCGTGCCCGATCCTGATCGTGCTGGTGCGCGCGGCGACCCAGGTCAGGAAGATCTCCGGGGCGCTCATGTGCGCGTACCACTTGAGGGAGTGGTGTTCGACCGCCCAGACGCGGTCGAACCCCATCTCCTCGGCGAGCAGGGCCTGCTCGACGCTGTCGCGGATGACCTGGTGCTCGCG
This sequence comes from Streptomyces sp. 135, assembly GCF_020026305.1. Lineage (NCBI taxonomy): Bacteria > Bacillati > Actinomycetota > Actinomycetes > Kitasatosporales > Streptomycetaceae > Streptomyces > Streptomyces sp. 135. Next base: position 1,107,162 of record NZ_CP075691.1, read on the forward strand.
CTCGACGGTCGGGTCGGCGAGCTGCGCCTCGAAGATGACGGAGAACTTCACGTGCCCTCCAGGGAGTCGTGCCGCTGCGGCATGGCCCGCGTCTCGGGCCCGCACTGCGAACACCCATCACTTCTGACAGCCATATGACTAACCGTCAGATGCAGAAGTGGCAAGGCTTCGCGCAGGCTTTTCCCTGTGGGAGGGGCGGGCGGGGCGGCCGGGGCTCGCGTCGCGCTCCGGTCGGCCCCGGATCAGCCGCGGGGCAGGTCCGCCCGGACGGTCTTGCCCTGGGGGCCCGTGCTCACGTGGACCGCGAGGGCGAGGCTGTGTACCATCGGCCAGCCGAAGCCGCCGGTGCCTCCCGCCAGATCCGGCGTCCGCTCGCGCGGCGGCCGGGGGTCGGCGTCGGTGACGGCGACCGTGATGGCGTCCCGACGCGCCACCAGACGCAGCGAGCAGGAGTCGCCGTGTGCGTGGCGTACGGAATTGGTGACGAGTTCGGACACGGTGAGTTCGACGCTCGCGGCCGCCTGTTCATCCAGGGCGGGACTGAGTCCGTTCAGGAAGGCACGGGCGAACTCCCGGGCCTGTGGGACGACTTCCGGCCTTTTGTCGAAGACTGTTCGGTCCAAGGGTTTGACACTGTGCCGCGAATGATGCGTCCTCATACGCCCCTCCTCGATCAGGGGTGGACTGTACGGATCAGGGGTGGTCTGTACGAAAGGCTCTCTTGCCCCCGAACCCGACGTCTTAACGTCCTCCCGCCGAGCCGTGTGGCCAGCGTCACGGAACATCCTTATGTCGGGACGGACATGAAGTATTTGAGGAGGGGTAGTCGCGGCTCACCGGCCCACAGGGGACGAGGGGGCCGGTGGACAGGGAGGTAGACATGACGATGGCCACTGGAACCCAGACGGACACCGGCATCAGGGAACTGCCGGAGGTGGTGGATCCGCAGGCGGTGACGCCCAAGGACTCCCGTGCCTTGTCCCAGTTGTTCTTCGATCAGCTCGCGGTATTGGAGGAGGGCACGGCCCAATACCAGTACGTGCGCAACACCCTGATCGAATTGAACATGTCGCTCGTGCGTTACGCGGCAGGCCGTTTCCGCAACCGCGGCGACGAGATGGAGGACATCGTCCAGGTCGGTATGATCGGCCTGATCAAGGCCATCGACCGGTTCGAGCTCTCCCGCGAGGTGCAATTCGCGACGTTCGCGGTGCCCTATATCGTCGGTGAGATCAAGCGTTTCTTCCGTGACACGTCCTGGGCGGTCCATGTGCCGCGCCGCCTCCAGGAGGCCCGGGTCGAGCTCGCCAAGGCCACCGAGGAACTCAGCAGCCGGCTCGGCCGCTCCCCCACGGTGGACGAGCTGGCCGCGCTGATGAATCTGACTCCCGAGGAAGTCATCGAGGCCCGGCTGGCCTCCAACGGCTACAACTCCTCCTCCCTCGACGCCGTCCTGCACGGCGACCCCACCGATGAGACGCCCCTGGCCGACTTCATCGGCGAGGAGGACCCCTCCCTGGAACTCGTCGAGGACTTCCATTCGCTCGCTCCCCTGATCGCCGAGCTCCCCGAGCGTGACCGGGAGATCCTGCATCTGCGCTTCGTGGAGGAGCTGACCCAGTCGCAGATCGGCGAGCGTCTCGGCGTGTCCCAGATGCAGGTCTCCCGCCTGCTCTCCCGCACCCTGGCGACCCTGCGCAAGGGGATGGTCCCCGCCGGCGCCTGACGGCCGCGCGTCAGCGGCACGCGTACGTCGGCCGGCATCCCGCGCGCCACAGGTCGTCCCCTGCCTGGCGCCGCTCAGCAGACGGCGCCGTCCCACTCACGTACGAGAGCCGACTGACCGCCGCGGGCATCGACCCGGCGGCGACGCAGCCGCGCACCGGAAGGGCCCCGGAGCTTCAAGCTCCGGGGCCCTTCCTTGTACGTACATCCGTACGTGCCGTCAGGCCGCGGTCACGCGTCGGCCGGGGATCTCCGCGTCGGTGGCGAAGGGCACCGGACCCGGCATCGACCCCGCGGCGCGGCCCGACGCCGCCCCCGCCCAGCTGGACGCGGCGGAGCCGTCACCCTTCGCGGTGCAAGAGCGCCGAGAGGTGGTGCCGCAGTGGCTGGCCCACGGCCGCGAGGTCGTGGACGAAGGTGAGGGTGCCGGGGTCGGTGAGGGTGTAGCGGCGGCGGGTGGCGTCGACCTTCTTCGCGGTGGGCGCGAGGGCCACCTCATGGGTGGAGAGGTCCACCGTGTCGCCGTCCGCGTGGCCGACCGCGATCTCCGCGATGCCGGTGGGCTGGGTGATCAGCGCCTCCACCCGGCCGTCGGCCTGGAGCCGCCACCAGCCGCTCTCGCGGGCCGATGGCCGCAGCGGCCGGCCGTCGGCGTCGACCAGCCAGGCCCGGGCATCGTAGTGAAGGAAGGGGCGGCCGTCGTGGCTGAAGGTGACCTCCTGCGCGTACGCGAAGTCCGCCTCGAGCGTCGGATATTCGCCTCGGCCCCGGCCGTGCCAGGTGCCGAGGAGGCCGAGCACGGGCGTGAGCAGCGCGTGCGGGGCGGGCGCCTCGTCCGGGCGGTGGGCGTCGGGGTAGGGGTGCTGCGGTGCGGGGTCGGACACGGTGCGTGCTCCTGAGCTCGGGTCGGCTGCCGGGTAGGTTGGGCCGTAGGTTGCGGCCGTCCACTTCGCGCTACCGCCGACCGGCGGCACAGAGGATCGACCGTTGCCGCACTCGGCTCGGAACTACGTGGGCCTGCGGCGCGCGCGTTTTCCGGCATCGCGCCGGGCCCTGACCCATCTGGTGACCGAGGCGGGCATCCGGCAGTTCCTGGACGTCGGGACGGGCCTGCCGACCGTGGACAACACCCACGAGGTGGCCCAGCGGCTCGCCCCCGAGAGCAGGATCGTCTACGTCGACCACGACCCGATGGTCCTCGCGCACGCCCGGGCCCTGCTCACCTCCACCCCTGAGGGCGCGACCGCCTACGTCGACGCCGATCTGGCCGACCCCGACCGCATCCTGGCCTCGGCCGCCGCGACGCTGGACCTCACCCGGCCCACCGCCCTGATCCTCAGCAACATCCTGGGCCACGTCGCCGACCATGCCCTGGCGCGCTCCGTCGTCACCCACCTGATGGGAGCGCTGCCCGCCGGGAGCTACCTCTGCCTCAACGACGGTTCGCGGGGCGTCGACGCGGCGTACGAAGTCGCCCAGGACGCCTACAACGCGTCCGGCGCGGTCCCCTACTACCTGCGCCCCGTCGACGAGATCACGGCGTTCTTCGACGGCCTCGAACTCCTGGACCCCGGAGTCGTACCGGTCACGCTATGGCGGCCGGAGGCGGACTCCTCCGCCCCGGAGCCGATCGGCGAGCACGGCGGTCTCGCCCGCAAGCCCTGACCGGTCCCCGGCGGTGGGCCGCGGGAGTGACACACGCGACGGCCGGGGCGCCGGAACTCCTGCCGGTGGAGGGAGCGCGCTACCTATCGGTACGGGGTACACGACGCAACGAGCCCCACTGTCCAGCCGAGAAGGAGCACTGTCATGGCGGCCAAGACGAACGAGGCGACGTCGGGGGACGTCGTGGAGCTGATCCTCGACGACCACCGGCGGATGGAGGACCTCTTCCGCGAGATGCGCAGCGTGGAGGGCGACCGGGCGGCGGCCCTGCGTGAGTTCTCCGGCCTGCTCATCGCGCACGCGCTCGCCGAGGAGGCCGAGGTCTACCCCGCGCTCAAGCGCTACCGGGACATCGAGAACGACGAGGTGGAGCACGGCGTCGAGGAGCACGAGGAGGGCAACAAGGCGCTCCTGGCGCTGCTTGAGGTCGACGAGGTCGGCTCCGACGACTGGGACGAGAAGCTGGAGGAGCTCGTCGAGGCGGTCACCCACCACGCCGACGAGGAGGAGCGGACGATCCTCAACGGCGCGCGGGAGAACGTCGCGATGGAGCGCCGCGAGGAGCTGGGCGCGGCCTTCACCAGGGAGCGCGCCAAGCAGCTGGAGGCGGACTGCGGAAACGTCGACAACGTCCGTCGCGTCGTGAAGTCCTGAGTCGTGAAGTCCTGAGTCGTGAGGTCCTGAAGTCGTGAGGTCCTGAAGTCGTGAGGTGCTGATCAGGAAGCCGCGGGCGTCCCCCGCGCGGCGCCCGGAAAGGCCCGCCCCGGCCGGTTCAGGCCTGGACCGGCGGCCAGACCGGGCGCTGCGCCTGCGGCAGCACGGCCAGGGCGTGGCCGACCGTGCGGTGGCTCGGGAGCAGTTCGGAGCTGCCGGTCTGCGCGAGCAGCTCCGTCAGCCGGCGGCCCGCCCCGGCCAGGAGGAGCTTGCCGTCGCGGCGGTCCAGCAGCCACCGCATGGCCAGCAGGCAGTTGAGCCCCCGCGAGTCGCAGAACGACAGGGCGGTGGTGTCCAGGACCAGGTGCCGGTGCCCCGCGTCCACGCAGGCGCCGAGCGTGCCCAGGAAGAGCGCCTCGCCGCTCTGGTCGAGTTCACCGGTGACACGCAGCACCACGCAGTCGTCACAGCTCGCCAGCTCCGTGATGGTCAGACGATGGATCTGCGTGGACATCGGCGCCTCCGTCTCTGAGCGGCGCCACCTTACGCCTGCGACGCCCGGTGATCGGCACTCTTATGGAGGAGTGTGCCCCGCGTCTCGCGGGGCAGCGGAGCGGTACGTGTTTTCTCGGCGGGCCGGTCCACGGTCCGCTCGGCGGGCGCTCGATGGTCGATCGGCGGGTCCCACGAGGTGCGGCCCTTCTAACGCGAGCGGGCTTGCCGACTTTCGGTGGGCCGGGCCCGGCCCACGGCTAGGCTGGTCGGGTCACCACCCCACGCAGGGGCGGGGATGGCGTGCATCGGGTTCGGACCGCGGGGGCGGAGCGGCAGCGGGAGGGTGCGTGGACGGGGGCACGGTAGGACTGCGGGTCGCGTCGGCGGTGATCGCGCCGCTGCTCAAGCGGTTGCTGCTGCCCCCCGCGAAGGCGCCGGGAGCGTCGTTCCAGGAGCGGCCGATCCCGGTCAGGCGCCTCATGGCCTTCTCCCGCGAGCACCGCGCCCTCAGCGAGGACGATCTGCACAGAATCGCCCGCGAGCTGGTGCGCCGGGCGGTGCGGGCCGCCGGTCCGTACGACCCGCCGGTCGGCGCCGACGAGAAGGACGCCGTGGCGCTGGCGCTGACCCGCACCCTGCACGCGCTCGGCGACCTCGACATGGACGACGTCCAGGCCTTCGCGCTCGGTCCCGAGAAGCTGGCCGCCGAACTGTCGCGGCGGGCGGGGCCCGAGACCCGCACGCTCCTCAGCGACGACGCCGCGCGCTTCCACGACCGGCTCCTGGAGACGGCCTGCGTACATGTGGTGCGCTTCTTCAGCGAGCAGCCGGGCTTCGCGGCGCGTACGCAGGTCGAGCAGAGCCGCGAGATCCGCGAGCAGACCGAGCGGCTTGAACGGATCCTGGAGCGCCTTCCCGACGTCTGCGCGCAAGACGCCCGGTTCGAGGAGGAGTACGCCCGGTACGTCGTCCGGTCCCACGGCAGCCTCACCATCCACGGCGTCGACCTGCGCGAGCCCGCCGACCAGGAATGGCCCCTGGAGGCGGCCTACTTGAGCCTGGAGGCGACCGCGCAGCGCGGACCGGCGGACGCGGCGCCGATGGCGGACGGCGAGCCGGCCGAGCGTGCGGCGGCGCCGGTGGAGACCACCCTCGCCACCCACGACCGGGTCCTGCTGCGCGGCGTCGCCGGGACCGGCAAGACGACGCTCGTCCAGTGGCTCGCCCTCACCACGGCGCGCCAGGAGCGGGTGCCGGGCGCCCTGTCGCAGCTGGTGGGGCGCGTCCCGTTCGTCCTGCCGCTGCGCGCGCTGGCCCGCAAGGGCGCCGAACTGCCGATGCCCCAGGACTTCCTGCGCTGGATCGACTGCCCCCTGCTCGGCACCGAGCCGGAGGGCTGGGCCACGCGCGTGCTTCGAAACGGCCGCGCGGTGATGCTGATCGACGGGGCGGACGAGATCCCGAGGGGCGAGCGCGGCCGGGTCAAGGCGTGGCTCAAGAAGCTCCTCGCGGTCTTCCCCGGCAACCTGTGGCTGCTCACCTCGCGCCCCTCCGCCCTGGAACCGGGCTGGCTGCGGCACGAGGGCTTCCACGAGTTCACGCTCAGCGCGATGCGCCCCTCCGACATGCGGCGGTTCATCGAACGCTGGCATTCGGCGGCGGGGGCGCCCGCGCGCCTCGGCGAGTCGCTGACGCTCGCGCTGCGCAGCAGGCCCGAGCTGAGCCGCCTCGCGACCAACCCGCTGATGTGCGGGCTCATCTGCGCCCTGCACCGGGAGCGCCGCGGTTTCCTGCCCCGCGGCCGCGCCTCCCTCTACGAAGCCGCGCTCGCCATGCTCCTGGAGCGGCGCGACGTGGAGCGTGAGGTCTACGGCGGCGCCGGCGGCACACCGCAGCTGGACCAGAAGTCGGCCACCGAGCCGCTGCGGCGTCTGGCGTACTGGCTGATCCGCAACGAACGCACCCAGCTGGACAGGGCGGACGCCGTCGACGTCGTCCGCCGGCTGATGCCCTCGGTGGAGCGGCTCGCGGAGATCGGCGAGGCGGAGGACGTCCTCCAGCTGCTCCTCGAGCGGTCCGGGCTGCTGCGCGAACCCGCCCACGGCGCCGTCGACTTCATCCACCGCACGTTCCAGGACTTCCTGGGTGCCCAGGCGGTGCTGGAGGAGCGGGACATGGGCATGCTGGTGAACAACGCCCACCTGGAGCAGTGGGAGGACGTGGTGCAGATGGTCGTCGCCCAGGCCCGTCATCACGAGCGCGGCGAGCTGCTCACCCGGCTGCGCGAGAGGGGCGAGCGGGAGCGGGACCCGGCAGTCCAGGCGCGGCTGCGGCTGCTCGCGCTCGCGTCCCTGGAGCAGGCCACCAGTGTCGCGCCCGCGGTGCGCGAGGCCATCGAGGGCCAGGCGGCGCGCATGGTGCCGCCGCGCAGCCTGCGCGAGGCCAGGGCCCTGGCGCAGACGGGACCGCTGCTTCTCGGCCTGCTGCCGGGCGCCGCGGAGCTGACGGGTGACGAGGAGCTGGCCACCGTCCACGCGATCTGCCAGATCGGCGGGGACGCCGCCATCCCCCGCCTCAGGGAGTTCCTGCACACGGGCCAGTCCGCCGTACGCGCCCAACTGCTGCACCACTGGGACCGGTTCGACCCGGAGGTGTACGCCGAGGAGATCGTCCGGCCGCTGCTGGAGCTCGCGCCGGACGAGACCGTCACCGTCCGCTCGCGCGCGGAGCTGGACGTGCTGCGCACCATGTCCGGCTACCGGCGCGTCAGTCTGCGGGGCGACTTCACACCGGACGATCTCCGTTCCGCGCTGGACGCCGGCCGGCTGCGGGAGCTCCAGCTGCGCGACATCCTCTCCCTCGACTCGCTCGACGTGCTCCGCGACTTCACCGCCCTGGAGTCGCTCGGGCTGCGCGGCTGCCGCAACGTCCAGGACCCCGGGCCGCTGACCCGGCTCCCCGCCCTGCGGCGGCTGGAGCTGCGGGACCTGCCCCGCTTCGAGCCGCTGCGCGAACTCGCCGGCTGCCCGCGGCTCGACACGCTCCTGATCGGCGCCGACGTGCCCTGGCGCGGCCTCGCCGACCTGCCGTGTCCCGAGCGGCTCCGGGTCCTTTCGCTGCCGCCGACCGCCACCCGCCTCACGGACATCGTGGCCTGCGCGGGCCTCACGGAGCTGCGGCTTCAGGAGGCGAGCGAGCGGCTGACGCCCGACTCCTGGGGTTCGCTCCTCGGTGATCTCCCCGAACTGCGCACGCTCACGCTGACCTCGGCCCAGCTGAGCCTGCTGCTGTTCGCGCCGCGTACGCGACTGCCGCAGGTCACCCGGTTGAACGTGCGCGCCGGGTCGGGTGCCTCGGTGCCGCTGCGCCGGATCTCCCTGCGGCTGCCGGGTCTTGAGGAGATCCACCTCACGGAGGCGGCCGAGGTCGACCTCGGCTCGCTCGCCCCGCTGCACCGGCTGCGCAGGATCAGGCTGGACCATCCGGGTGAGGTGAGCGGAGCGGAGGCGCTCTCGGCCGACGTCGAGCTCTCCGTCTACCCACAGCCCTGATCAACGGACTGGCACCGTGCATGTGCTACGGGTAAGTTCTGTCCCCCCAGGCACGGTTGAGAAGGAGCGGTTCTACGGAGGCGGGGCCCAGTCGGATGGAGAGAGCGGAAGACGTGCCGCTGTACGGCAGGGATCCGCTCCTGCGCGCGCTCGTCCCGCGGCTGACCGGCCTGAAGTACGACGAGCGCTCGCGGACGGCGCGGGAGTTCCAGCACGATCTGCCGGTGGTGCTGCTGACGGGACGTCACGGCATGGGGCGCAGCGCCGTGCTGCGGGAGTTGGCGGTCCACTACCGGGGGCGGCTGCCCCTCGCCCACATCCGGATCGCGCCCGCGGGTGCCGCGGCCTTCCCATCGGCCGGCGCCCCGGCGTCGCAGCCGGGCGGCACCGACGCCGACGGCCACGTCACCACCGATCTGACCGGCCTCCTCACCGAGTTGGCCCGTCAGCTGGCGCCTTCTTACCGGCGCCCCTTCCCCGTCCTGCTGCCCGGCCTGTTCGCCGTCTCCAGCTGGGACCCGGGCGACGGCGCCGAGCGGGACGCGGTCTGCCTGCGCCTCGCCCGGCTGCTGATCGCCTGCCGCATGGCCGACGCGCCCGAGCAGGACGTACGCCGGGCGTGGGCCGCCGCGGTCGAGGCGCGCCTGGGGCCGGTGGGCCCGCGTGCGCCCGATGCCCCCGGCGGCGGGGCCGCGAGCGTCTCCCGCGCCCTCCACGGCGAGTACGCGCACCGGCACCGCGCGGGGGCGGAGAGGGACTGGTACCGCGCACGCTTCCCCCGACTCCCCCCGGGGACCGACCCCTTGGCGCTGCTCGGCGACTGGTACCACCAGGGCGGGGACTACCGGCGCGCGGTCGAACGGACTCTCGTGGCGGCGCTGCGCCACGACGTCGCCGGTGCGTACGGCCGGCTCCAGCGCTGGAACCGCGAACCATGGCCGCTGGTGCTGCTGGACGACGTACACCTGCCCGCCGGGCGGCGCTTCCTCGACCTGCTTCTTGAGCACCGGGCGACGCCCGAGTCCCCCGAGCGCGAGGAACTCGTCGTCGTGGCCACCCGGCTCGGCGAACCGCCCGGCAACGACCCCGGCCCCCTCCGGCGCGAACTGCCCGACCTGGTGCGGCCCTGCGGCTGGGAGCGCCGCGGCACCGCCCCGTCGGCGGGTCTGCTCACCGTGCCCCTCACACCGCTGTGCCGCGACGACGTCCTGCCGCTCCTTGAAGCCGGTTCGGCCGGCGCCCCCCTCCACCCCTACCTCGCCTCCGCCCTGCACTCGCTGACCGGCGGCCATCCCGCGGCCACGGCCATGCTCTGCTCCGCGGTGCGCGCCGCGACCCGGGCGGGGCTTGCCGTGGCCCCGCGGGACCTCCTCGGACTGCCCGCGCCGGACGGCCGTCCCGTCGCCGAGGCGCTGCTGGAGCGGTTGCTCCCGGACCGCCGCCAGCGTGACCGGCTGACCCTGCTCTCCCTGGCCAGGGACAGCACGGCGGCCGAAGCGCTGGCGAGCCGGCTGCGTCTTGAGGGACCCGAGCAGCTGCCCGCGAACGCGGTCACCGACTACCTCGAACAGCAGCACTGGCAGCACCTCACGCCGCCCGAGAGTCCGCTGGTGACCGATCCGCTGCTCCAGCGGCTCCTGGTGCACGAAGCCCGCCGGCTCTCCCCGGGGCCCGACGACAGCCGGGGCTGGCAGGAGATCCACCGCTTCCTGCAGAACCACCACGCCCAGCGCGGTGACGAGGGCGAGGCGGACGCCCTGCGGCACATGCTCGCCGCCGGGGGCGTCGAGACGGTGGTGGCGTCGCTGGCCGAGGAGTTCCAGTCCGAACAGGACGAGCGGGGCGCGGGGCACTGGCTGCGGTGCCTGCGGTACGCGGCCACCGCTCCCACGCCGCCCGAGCGCGACTGGCGGGACGACCGGCTGCGGATCGCGCTCGGGGCGCACGACGGCCGCTACATCCATCTCGACGACACCGAGCGGTGCGTCAACCGGCTGCTGCACGCCCTGTGGTACCTCTCCGAGCCGCACACGGAGCCGGACCCCGACACGTGCACGGCCATCGAGCAGGAGCTCGCCTATCTCTCCCTGCGTCATCCTTCCTGGCGCGTCGCGCTCGGCCAGGCGGCCCGCAGATGGCCCGCCGCGGCCCGGGACAAGCGCCCCCTCCCCGTACCAGGACAGTGAGGAAGCATGTTCCGTCGCCACCCCCGCGAGTGGGGACCGATCGAGTGGGCCGCGGCCTTGACCGTGGCCCTGGTGGCCGCGGTGGTCGCCGCGCTTGTCACCCTCGGCGCCCGGGGTCCCGGCAGGTGCGGTGACGATCTGCGGGAGATCGGCGGGGACTGCGTCGGGGTGACCGAGCACGCCTTCGACGCCGATCCGCGCCTGGCGGGCCTCATCGAGGCGGTGGCGGAGGAGAACGCGAAGGTGCGGCGGGGCGCCGAGTCCCCGGCCGAGAACAGCGCCAGGATTCCCTACGTGCGGATCGCGCTGATGATGCCGTACACCTCGGACGAGTCCAGTGCGATGACCATCGACATGATCCGCCGCGGTCTGGCCGGCGCGCTGAGCGCGCAGCAGGAGGCCAACAGCGGCAGCGGCCCCCACTACCAGTTGCTCCTTGCCCCGGACGGCCGCAATCTCGACCATTGGCGTCCCGTCGTCACCCGGCTCGCGGAGCTGGCCGAGGACGAGCGCACTCCCCTGGTCGGCGTGACCGGGATCCCCAGCAGCACCCCCGACACACGGCGGGCGATCACCGCGCTGAGCGAGCACGGCATCCCCACCGTCGGGCCCGTCATCACCGCGGCCGACATGAACGCCGCCCACTTCTTCAAGACGTCACCCAACAACGACCAGTTCGCGCGCGCCCTGAAGCAGTACCTCGCCGAACGGCCGGAGCGGGGCAGGGGGTTCCTGGTCTGGGACAACCGCAGCGAGGACGTGTACTCGCGCAACCTGCGCCGGGTCTTCGAGAAGCACTTCGACAAGACGTACGACTTCAAGGGGCACAACTCCAACTTCACCGGCTCCTCCGGCCGGGACAAGGGCATCCCCCGGCGGTTCACCGACGCCGTGCAGAAGATCTGCACCGCCCGGTCCGACACCGTCTTCTTCGCCGGGCGCGACCAGGATCTGCCGGCCTTCGTCAAACGCCTCGCGCAGGAGGGCGACTGCGGCCGCGGCTCGCGGCTGCGCCTGCTCAAGGTGGGCATCGGGCTCGAACCGACCCTCACCACACGCGAGACCACCCGCTGGCTGAAGGAGGCACGGGCCACGATCATCGACGCGTCGTCCGTCGATCCGGCCTGGTGGGAGGGGAAGAACGATCCGCCCCGCGCGCTCGGCCGCTTCCTCGACCGCTTCAACAAGCTCAAGGCCCGGCACGAGTTGGGGAACGACCCGTTGAACGACGGGTACGCGGTGATGTACCACGACGCGTTCACGCTGCTCGCCGACGCCGTCGACCGCACGTACAGCGAGGTCAACGAAGGCGGGGACAAGCCTCAGGGGAAGGACGGCCCCCTGATCCCGTCGAAGAACGACGTCTACAACACCCTCATCATGCCGAGCATCTCCGCGAACGGCTGCAGCAACTGCCTGCGCGGCGCCGGGGGTTCGTACGGGTTCGAGGGCCCGGGGGCGAACGACCAGTGGGCGGTCTGCAAACCGGTCCCGGTCGTCGAGTACCCGGCCACGGGAAGCGGTCGGCCGGCACGGGAACATCTGCCGCTCTACCGGACGTTCAGGGGCGGGGACGACGACACCTGCCCCGACTGACCACCCCGTACGACACCGCAGAGGCCCGCCCCCGTGAACGCGCACGAAGAGCACGAAGAGCACGAGATGATCGCCGTCCCGCCGGGCGAGGTGACGCTCTCGGACCGTCGCACGCGGCGCACGTGGACGGTCGGCCTCGCGCCGTACCGGCTCGCGGCGCATCCGGTCACCCAGGAGCGGTACGAGCGCGTCACCGGTCTGCGGCCGAGCACCGCGCGCGGGGACCGGCTGCCCGTCGAGGGCGTCTCCTGGTGGGACGCGGTCCGGTTCTGCAACGCCCTGTCCGAGCGCGCGGGTCGCGCGCCCGCGTATCGCGTCGGCGCCGACGGCGAGAGCGTGGCGTGGGACGCCTCGGCCGACGGCTACCGGCTGCCGACGGAGGCGGAGTGGGAGCACGCCTGCCGCGCGGGCACGAGCGGGCCGCACTACGGCCCGCTCGACGACATCGCCTGGTACCGCGCGAATTCCGGGGAGCGCGTCCACGACGTGGGCGGCAGACAGGCCAACCCCTGGGGCCTGTACGACATGCTCGGCAACGTCTGGGACTGGTGCTGGGACGTGTACGACGCCGAGGTCTACGGCGGCTACCGCGTGCTGCGCGGCGGCGGCTGGTTCGACGAGCACTGGAGCTGCCGGGCCTCGGCGCGGCGCCGCAGCCACCCGAGCTACCGCGTGGACGACGTGGGGTTCCGCCTCGCGCGTTCCTCACGGTGAGGGGCGGGCGTCGATCCGCTTCTCGAACCAGTGGTGCGCGTACGGCTCGTCGTTGAACGCGGCGACCTCGCGGAAGCCGTGCGAGCGGTAGAGGCCGAGCGCCGGGGCGAGCGCCTTGTTGGTGTCCAGGCGCAGCGTGTCGCGGCCGTGCCGGGCCGCCCGCTCCTCCAGTTCGGTCAGGAAGCGGCGGGCGAGGCCGAGGCCGCGGGCGTGCGGCGCCACCCACATGCGTTTGATCTCGGCGGGCGCGCCGGGCGGCAGCTTCAGCCCGGCGCAGCCGACGGGCTCGCCCTGCGTGCGGGCGACGAGGAACAGGCCGTGCGGCGGCCGCAGTTCACCCGCGTCGGGCAGCAGGCTGCGGGCGGGGTCGAAGCCGGTGTCGAAGAGCTGCTGGAGTTCGGTGAAGTAGGAGTGCAGGCAGTGCCGGGCGTCGGGGTGGCCGGGGTCGACGGCGTCCAGTGTGACGGTCGAGGCGGTCAGCAGCCGGTCGACCTCGGCCATGGCGGTGACCAGCCGCTCGCGCTGGGCGGCGTTGAGCGGCCGCAGCAGGGAGCCGGCGAGTTCGTCGCTGCGGGCGTCGAGCAGGGCGCGCTCGGCGCGGCCCGCCGCGGTGAGCCGGACGGTGCGCACCCGGCGGTCCGCGGAGAGCGGCGCCACGGTGACCAGGCCGTCGGCCTCCAGGGAGCGCAGCAGGCGGCTGAGGTAGCCGGAGTCGAGACCGAGACGCTCGCGCAGCCCGCGCACGTCCTGCTCCCGCTCCCCGATCTCCCACAGCAGCCGGGCCTCGCCGATGGGCCGCTCACCGCCCAGGTAGCGGTCGTGGAGCACGCCCACGCGTTCGGTGACGGTGCGGTTGAAGCGCCGCACTTGGGTGATCTGCGCCTGGTCCATTCTCTGACCTTAGTCAGGTAATGGACCAGGGCGCATGTGTTTTTCAGCTGAAGCGTGGTTCTCGTCAGGGCACGGTGATGTAGCCGGGGGCGGGCAGCCGTGGCGCCGTGGCGGGCTCGTGGACGTCCGCCAGGGCCATGAAGAGGAGAGCCACGGCGAGGGCGCCGGGGTCCGGGACGCCGAGGGCGTGGTCGCCCACGTAGCTGGCGCGGCCGCGCCGGGGCCGCAGCTCCGCGGTCGCCAGGGCGCCGCGGATGGCCGCCTGGGCCGCTTCGGTCAGGGGCGCCTCGGGGGCTTCCTCGCGGGCGGAGTCGGCGAGCGACCGGGCGGCGGGCGCGAGGGCGTCGACCAGCGTGCAGTCCCCGGGGTTCGCGCCGCCCACACGGTGGATGGCGGCGAAGCCCGCCTCGGCGGCTTCGGCCAGGGCGGCGGCCGTCGGCGCCCCGCCGTCCTTCGGCGCCGCGGACGCCAGGTGCTGGAAGAGGAGGCCGAACAGCGGGCCGCTGGTGCCGCCGACGTCGTCGAGGAAGGCGTGGGCGAGGGCCGTCGTGCCGTCCACGCCTCGCTCGTCGGCCAGCTTCACTGCGCGCCGCACACCGCCCGCGAGGTTGTCGCCGAAGTCGCCGTCGCCGACGAGCTGGTCCAGCTTGGTCAGGTTGTCGCGCACCTGGGAGACCGTCAGCGCGTAGCGGTCGAGGAGGGCGCGGTCGCCGTTCGCGTGCGGGGCGGGCGGGGGCGAGGTGTCCGCCGGGGAGACGGCGGGCTCCGGCTCGGCCGACCGCTCCGGGGTGAGCGTGGGGCGCGGCAGGACGAGCGGGGTCCGGGTCGGGGCGGTCCACAGCTCGGCCCACCCTTCTTCGAGCCGGGTCACGGTGAGGGAGAAGCCGGCCATGTCCAGGGCGGCGGTGAAGGTGCCGGGGACGGTGAACACCGGCCGCAGACCGCGCGCGGTGAGCTCGTCCCCGAGCAGGACACCGATGGCGTGCAGCTCCAGTTCCGTGGTGGCGCCGAGGCCGTTGACGAGGGCGAGCACGTCGCCCGGTCCCTCGGGCAGGGCGTCGAGCAGGTCGTCGGTCATCCGCCGGACGAGGTCGCCGACGGCGGGGCGGGCGATGGTGCGGGTGCCGCGCTCGCCGTGGATGCCGACGCCGTAGTCCAGGGTCCCCGCCTCCAGGGTGAAGGCCGGGCTGACGGTGGTGGGTGAGGTCTGGGCGCGGGCGGCGACCGCGATGCTGCGGGACGCGGCGACGACCCGCCGCCCCAGCTCGGCGAGTTCCTCCAGCGTGGCACCGCGGTCGGCGGCGGCGCCCAGCAGCTTCTCGACGACCACGGTGGCGGCCGTGCCCCGGCGGCCGGTGGCGCTGTCCGCGCTGTCGGTGGCGAGGTCGTCGTCGACCAGGACCGTGGCGACCGGGATCCCGTCGTGCCGCAGCCGCTCCGCCGCGATCTGGAAGTTGATCACGTCGCCCGTGTAGTTCTTGATGATGAGCAGGACACCGCCGCTCTTCGCGGCGGCCGCGCTCGCCTCGTAGATCTGCCGGTTGTGCGGGGAGGCGAAGATCTCGCCGGGGCAGACGGCGTCCAGCCCCCCGCGCCCCAGGAGCCCGGTGTGCAGCGGCTCGTGCCCGGAGCCGCCGCCCGAGACCAGTGCGACCGTGCGGTCCGGGTGCGGGTCGCGCGCCCGCAGGTAGAGGGGGGCGCTGTTGACCTCGATCATCCCGGAGTGGGCGAGGGCCAGACCGCGGGCGGCGGTCAGCACGGGGTGGGACTCCGGCAGGAAGTAGCTCATCGGTGAGTTTCTCCGTACGTGTGCGGGGCCTGCGGCTGGGGTGCGGTGCCGCAGGGGGTGCGGCCCGTGGTCGCGGCGCTCACCATGGACCTCTGTCCCGTATGAAGAACGGCACTCATGCGTACCGGTACTCCGCGGTTCCGGTTCACCGGATCACGTGCGACCCTGTCACGTGGCGGGCGGGCGCGACCCCACGCGGTGGTCAGGTCTTTACCTGCACGCGGCGAAGACCTCGGCCGGATGCTGCGCGCCTGGCGGATGGCGCGCGATCCGCGCCTGCTGCCGGGTCCCGTCCCGTTCCGCGGCCACCGCGGCTACCTCACGCAGCTCGACATGCCCTGCGCCGGCGTCGATGCGCGGACGTCGAGGAGGCCGGAGATGATCGCCGGGTGTCGCCAGGTCGTGCCACCGCCCGCCTCCCCCTGCTGCGCACGACGCGCGGCCCGACGAGGCGATGCTCGACCTGCTGCACCACCAGCGCCGGGTGAGCGATAGGCGCCTGGGACGTGCTCGCGAAGAGCAGCCATATGGAGCGCAGGCGGCCGTTGACCACCGCCCGCAGCGGGCGGCCCGTGCGCAGGATCTGCAGGACGCCGAGCAGGGTGGCGGGCGGACCGCCGATCTTCGGGGACCAGTGCTCCCTGCTGCGGACGAGGTCGGGGTAGCTGCCGAGGCTGAAGGTGTTGAGGAAGTAGGACGGTTCGGTGTGGGTCCTGCCCGCCGGGCCGATCCCGGCCAGCGGCTTGATGCGGCCGACGTCGGCGCGCACCGCGCTGCCCTCGGCCACGGCGGCGCAGGCGTCCGCGACCGTGTCGACGCCGAGGTCGGCGGCGAAGTGGTTGAACGTCCCGCCGGGCAGCACCATCAGCGGCACCTTGAACCGCAGGGCGGGCGCCACGGCGGCGTTGACCGTACCGTCGCCCCCGCACACGCCGAGGACGCCACCGCGCCGGGCGACGTCCCGTGCCGCTTCCTCAAGCACCTTGGGCAGGGCGCCCGCCTCCTCCTCGTACAGCACCACCTCGGCGCGCGGCAGGGCGGCCTTGAGCTGCCGTACGGGGTCGGCGAGTTGGGGCTGCGCGCCGGAGGAGGGGTTGACCACCACGACCAGGCCCTCGCCCTCCGGCAGGGCGGGCGCGTCGACGCGCGGGCGTGCGGGCGGCGGCAGTTGGGAGCGCGTGGGCACCATCCCGCGCACCGCGTAGGCGGCACCCACGCCGAGGGCCGCGCCGACCAGGACATCCCTCGGGGCGCGCCCGCCGCCGCGGACGCGGGAGTACGCCAGCGAGGCCGCGACGGGGTGAGCGCCGCCCCCAGCCCGCCGACTCCAGCGCGGCGCCCGTCGCGAAGGCGGCGGCGGAGGCGGCGTGCGCGGACGGGTAGGGGCCGGTGAGGGGCTTGCGGGGCAGGTGGCGCAGCAACGGCGCCGCCTCCTGGGCCGGGCGTGACTGGCCCACGGCGTGCCGGCCGAGGGCGTTGACGGTGGCCGAGGCCAGTGCCAGCGAGGTGACGCCGCGCACCGCCGCGCGCCGTCCCCGCACCCCGCCGAACCCCCACATCCCGGCGGCGATCCCGCAGAACAGCAGTCGGTGGTCGGCGCCGCGCAGCCGCCGGGCTCCGTGCCTCAAAAGATCCTTCATGCCCTCCCGTATACCCCGGTTGCCGCCGGCGAGGCCACCACCGCGAGCCAGGTGGTGAGGAGGTCGTTGACCTCGGCGGGGCGTTCCTGCTGGACCCAGTGGCCGCAGCCGTCGAGGAGGTGGGAGGCGCTCAGGCCGGGCAGGGTCTCGGGGAACGCCGCGATCGCGTCGGCGAGCCAGGTGGTGGAGGCGTCCAGGGCGCCGCCGATGAACAGCGTGGGCCCGGTCAGGGGCGCGCCGTTGAAGCGGGCGAGGTCCGCCCAGTCCCGGTCCATGTTGCGGTAGCGGTTGAGGGCGCCGGTCAGCCCGGTCCGTTCGAACTCCCCCGCGTAGACGTCGAGAGCCGCCTCGTCCAGCCAGCCGGGCAGGCGGCCGGCGGGGAAGCGGTCGCGCAGCGTGCCACCGCCGCTGACGAAGTGCGGGTCGGGTGCGTCCGGCCCCGGCATGGTGTCCGCGGAGAGGGCGGCGTAGAAGCCCGCGAGCCAGCCGCGGACGTCGGGCTCGATCTCGGCCTCGGCGCGGCCGGGCCGCTGGAAGTAGGAGACGTAGAACTCCTCGCCGCCCTCCCCCGCGCCCCCGCCGCCCCCTTCCCCGCCCTCGCCGCCCAGCGCCGCGAAGACCTCGCTGGGACGCGGGCCGCCCGGCGGCGTGTAGGGGACGGCGAGCAGGCCGGCCGCCGTGAAGACGTCGGGCCGTATGAGGGCCGAGTGCGCGGCGATGGTCGCGCCCCAGTCGTGACCGACGATCACCGCGGTCTCCTCGCCGAGGGCCCGCACCACGGCCACGTTGTCCTCGACGAGTTCGAGCATGCGGTACGCGGCCACGTCGTCCGGCCTGCTGGAGCGGCCGTATCCGCGCACATCGACGGCGACCGCCCGGTACCCGGCGGCGGCCAGGGCCGGCAGCTGGTGGCGCCAGGAGTACCAGGACTCGGGGAAGCCGTGCACCAGCAGGACGAGCGGCCCCGAGCCCTGCTCCACCAGGTGGATCCGGCCGGTGGGTGAGGGGACCAGACGGTGCGTGCGGTCCATGGCGGACGACGAGGGCTGGGACAGGGACATGGGTCCTCCTGGGACGTCTGCTGCCGCGTGGCTTCGGTCACGAGCATGCGACGCCCCCGGAGACGTACGCGATCTTTGTTGCCGCTCCGGCAAACCGGCGGGGCTGCGGCACGGTACGTGGGGACGTGGGGGGCGCGGCGCGGGCTACCCCGTCCGTGACGTCAGGATCTCGGCCAGGACCGTCACATAGCTGTGCGGCAGGTCCTTGGTAGCCGTGAGCAGGGTCAGGCGACCGGCGCGGGCGTGGTCGCGCAGCCGGTCGAGTGCCGCCCGGCTGTCGGCGGCCGCGAGCTCCTGCCGGTAGCGCTCGGCGAACTCCTCGAAGCGCGCGGCGTCGTGGCCGTACCAGCGGCGCAGTTCGTCCGAGGGCGCCACCTCCTTGTCCCACGCGTCGAGCTCGGCACGGTCCTTGGCCAGGCCCCTGGGCCAGAGCCGGTCGACGAGGACGCGGGCGCCGTCGTCCGGCTCCGCGTCGTCGTACACGCGCTTGAGCTGTACGTCGAGGGCACGGCGGTTCGTCGTCATGCCGGCATTGTCCGCCGGGCGGCCCGGGCCCGCGCGCGTGACCCGTTCGGGCGAGCAGCACGGGCCGCGGCCCCCGCGTGCTGGTGCAGTGAGGCCATGACGGGACGCATCGGCAGGATCGACCGGCGGCTGTTCGCACGGGTGGCGGCGGCGCGGCTGCCCGGCGCGGAACAGGTGCTGCCGCCGCTGAGCTCCGCCGCGAACCACGGGCGGCTGTGGTTCGGCGCGGCGGGCTGCTCGCGGCCGTCGGCGGCCCCGCGGCCCGGCGTGCGGCGTACCGCGGCGTGGGCGCCCTGGCGCTGGCGTCGCTGACCACCAACGCGGTCGCGAAGTACGCCGTGCGGCGCGGCCGCCCCGTGCACGACGCGGTGCCGCTGGTGCGGCGCCTGGCGAAGGCGCCGTGGACGTCGTCGTTCCCGTCCGGGCACTCGGCGTCGGCGGCGGCGTTCGCCACGGGGGTGGCCCTGGAGGCGCCCGGCTACGGCGCCGTCGTGGCGCCCGTCGCCGCGGCCGTGGCCTTCTCCCGGGTGTACGTGGGCGTGCACTACCCCGGTGACGTGCTCGCGGGCATCGCGCTCGGCGCGGCCGCCGCCGCGGTCACCTGCTACTGGTGGCTGCCGCGTCCGGCGCCCGCGCGGTTCGGGCGGACCCGGGTGGCGGCGCCGGCGTTGCCGGACGGCGAGGGGCTGGTCGTGGTGGTCAACTCCGGCTCGGGCAAGGGCGTTCCGGGCCGGCCGCCCGCCCGGCAGTACGTGGAGCTGCTGCTGCCGAAGGCCGAGGTCCTCGACGGCGGGCCGGGCGAGGATCTGGGCAAGCTGCTGCACAAGGCGGTCGCGCGGGCCGCGGAGTCGGGCGGGGCGCTCGGGGTCTGCGGCGGCGACGGCACGGTCAACGCCGCTGCCCGCAGGGCCGTGGCGGCCGGCCTCCCGCTGGCGGTGTTCCCCGGCGGGACCCTCAACCACTTCGCGCTCGACGCGGGCACGGCCACCTTCGAGGACACCGCGCACGCCGTGCGGCGAGGCGAGGCCGTGCGCGTGGACCTGGCGCGGGTCCGCGACGGCGAGGGCGCGGACGTCACGGGCTTCGTGAACACCTTCAGCATCGGGCTCTATCCGGAACTGGTGCGCAGGCGCGAGAGGTTGGAGGGCCGGATCGGCAAGTGGCCGGCCGCCGCGGTGTCGTTGGTGGCCGTCCTGCGGGAAGCGACCCCGCTGCGGGTCCGCCTCGACGGCCACGACCGCGTCCTGTGGCTGCTCTTCGCGGGCAATGGCCGCTACCTGCCGGACGGCCTCGCTCCCACACACCGGCCCCTGCTGGACGAGGGGCTGCTCGACGTCCGTACGGTCGACGCGGAGGCGCCGCTGGCCCGCACCCGGCTCGCCGTCTCCGCGCTGGCCGGCGCGCTGCGGCGCTCGCGGGTGTACCGGGCCGAGCGCGTGGAGCGGCTGCGGGTCGGCGGGCTGGACGACGCGGCCGGCCTGGCGTACGACGGCGAACACGCGTCCGCGCCGGACACCCTGCTCCTCGACAAGCTCCAGGGCGCGCTGACGGTCTACAGCCCGGCCGCGCCGGAGGACGAGATCACCCAGCTCGCGCGGACGGCGTCACTGGCGGCGGCGAGGCGCCGCCCGGCGTGAGGATGCGCCCGCGCACACCCCTTGCGTCCGGAGCGCGCCGTTCACTTCAATGCGGCCTATGGCAGGCCGCGGAACGACCCAGCAGCGGGACGAAGAACCTTCCGGCGGCGGGCTGCCGCCGACCGCGTGGGCCGTGCTCGGCCTGCTCTCCTTCCCCGGGGAGCGCACCGGCTACGAACTGAAGAAGTGGGCCGACGCCTCCCTGCGCTTCTTCTACTGGTCGCCCGCCATCAGCCAGATATACGCCGAGCTGCGCCGCCTCGAAGCGCTCGGTTACGCCACGTCGCGCCGCTCGGGGCCCGAGGAGCCGCGCGCGAAGCGGTCGTACGCGATCACCGAGGAGGGCCGCGCCGCGCTGGCGTCCTGGGCGGGGAGCGGGCAGGACGCCGGTCCGCCCGTCCTGAAGCATCCGCTGCTGCTGCGGGTCTGGCTCGGCCACCTGACGGCGCCCGGCCATCTGCGCGAGTTGGTGGCTGAGCACATCGCGCGCACGCGGGGCGAGCTGAAGGAGGTCCGGGACGCGCTCGCGCGGGCGGGCGAGGCGCGTGAGGCCTGGTCGCATCCAGAGGTCGCGCTGCGCTGGAGCGAGCGGCGCCTGGAGTCGGAGGTGGAGCTGGCCGAGGCGATGCTCGATGACCTGGAGCGGCTGGCGCGGACGGGGTCGCAGCCGCCGGGTCAACGCGTGGCGGACTCGCCCACCTGAGGGTGACACGGCTCGCGGCGGCGGCCCCTTCGCCGGTAGGACGGGCGGGGTCAGCCGTCCCCTCCCCAGGGAGCAGCGCGCCCATGAGTACCCGTGCCGTCCTTGTCGCCGCCCTCGTCACCGGACTCGTCCTCGGCATCGTGGGAACCAGAGCGGAAGGTTCCGTTCACCCCCGTCCGGCCGGTTCCTCCGTCGAGGCGGGCCGTTAGGCTGCGACATTGCCGCGTGGTTCTCCGTCCTCGCCGCGCGGCCGCCGAGCCGCCGTCGACGGAAGCGAGTAGGCCTTGAACTTCCTCACCATCGGTCATCGCGGGGTCATGGGCGTCGAGCCCGAGAACACCCTCCGTTCCTTCATCGCCGCGCAAGCCGCCGGCCTCGATCTCATCGAGCTCGATCTGCATCTGAGCAAGGACGGCGCCCTCGTCGTCATGCACGACGCCGACGTGGCCCGTACGACCGACGGCAAGGGGCCCATCGCCGAGAAGACCCTCGCCGAGCTACGGGAGCTCGACGCGGGCCGCGGCGAGCGCGTCCCCGTCTTCGAAGAGGTCCTGGACGCCGTGCGCGCACCGCTCCAGGCCGAGATCAAGGACGTGGCGGCCGCGCGCGCCCTCGCCGAGGTGATGCACCGCCGGGATCTGGTCTCGCGGGTGGAGGTGATCTCCTTCCACGACGAGGCGATCGCGGAGATCGCCCGCCTGGTGCCGGGCGTGCGCACCGCGCTCGTCGCCAGCCGCTACGGCACCGACGTCGTGGAGCGCGCGACGGCGGTCGGCGCCACCACGCTCGTCCTCAACATCCGGCGCCTCACGCTGGAGATCGTCGAGCACGCCAGGAAGGCCGGCCTGCGGATCATCGGCTGGGTCGTGAACACGCAGGACGATCTGCGGCTGGTGCGCGCGCTCCAGTTGGACGGGGCGACGACGGACTACCCGGAGATCAAGCGGACGGGCCGCTTCACGGCCTGACGGCCGGTCGCCGTGACGTTCACGGCCGCAGCTCCTTGACGAGGAGTTCGAACTCCAGGTCCGCGCGCTGCGGGATGCCGAAGCGCTCGTCGCCGTACGGGAAGGGCGTCATCTTTCCCGTACGGCGGTAGCCGCGCCGCTCGTACCAGGCGATGAGGTCCTCGCGTACGGAGATCACGGTCATGTGCATCTCGCGGGCGCCCCACTCCTCGCGGGCGACGCGCTCCGCCTCGGCGATGATCACCTTGCCGAGGCCGGCGCCCTGCTCGGCGGGGCTCACGGCGAACATCCCGAAGTAGGCGTGCTCCCCGCGGTGTTCGAGCTGGCAGCAGGCGACGAGTGCGCCGTCCCGCTCCACGGCCAGCAGTCGGCTCGCCGGTGACTCGATGACCTCGACGACACCTCGCGGGTCGGTGCGCTGCCCTTCCAGGATGTCGGCCTCGGTGGTCCATCCGGCGCGGCTCGCGTCCCCGCGGTACGCCGACTCGATGAGCGCGACGAGCGCGTCGACGTCGGCGGGGCCCGCGTCGCGGAAGGTGACGACGCTGGTGCGGGAGCCTGGGGCGGTGTCCATCGAGAGGTTTCTCCGATCTGGGGCGGATCTGGGCGCGGCTTGCGGCTCCGCCGAGCCTAACGCGGCGCCAGGGGGCGGCCGCATGGTGCATGTGACGCCAGAGTGCGGCCGCATGGCGCATGTGACGCTAGGGTGCGGCCGCATGGTGCATGTACTGAGCAGCAGGACCCTCCTCCACCCCACCGATCCGGAGCGTTCCCGCGCGTTCTACGGCGAGGCGCTGGGCCTCGCCGTCTACCGCGAGTTCGGCACCGGCCCCGAGCGCGGCACCGTCTACTTCCTCGGCGGCGGCTTCCTCGAACTCTCCGGCCGCTCCGACACCCCGCCCTCGCCCGAGCTCCAGCTGTGGCTCCAGGTGCCGGACGTCCACGCGGCGTGCGACGAGCTCACCGAGCGCGGCGTCGAGGTGGTCCGGCCACCGGTCAAGGAGCCGTGGGGCCTGATCGAGATGTGGATCACGGACCCGGACGGCCTGCGGATCGTCCTCGTGGAGGTCCCGGAGGACCACCCCATCCGCTACCGGCCGGGGATCTGACCCCGGGCTCGGAGCCACCCAAGCGCATGTGAAGCACGTCACACGATAAATCCATTCGGGATGCAGGGGTACAAGGCCACGGGTACGGTCCGCAGAAGATCCAGAAGGATTCTCTGTCGGCCCCGGCGGCGGCCCCGGCAGTCCATAACGGTGACCGTGACACAGCACTGAAGACGATCTTCCAGAGTCTTGGAGTGACATCACATGGCAGCTCCCCGGATCCTCATCGTCGGCGGCGGTTTCGCCGGCATGGAGTGCGCTCACAAGCTGGAGAAGAAACTCGCGCCCCACGAGGCGGAGCTGCGGCTGATCAGTCCGACGGACCACCAGCTCTACCTGCCGCTCCTGCCGCACGTCGCCTCCGGCGTGCTCACCCCGCAGTCGGTCGCGGTGCCCCTGCGCCGGATGCTGCGCCGCACGGCGATCGTGCCGGGCGGCGCCATCGGGATCGACCCGGAGGCGAAGGCCGTGATCGTGCGGAAGATCAACGGCGAGGAGGTCGTGGAGCGCTACGACTACCTCGTCCTGACGCCCGGCAGCGTCACCCGGCAGTTCGACATCCCCGGCGTCGACAAGTACGCGGTGGGCGTCAAGACGCTCGCCGAGGCCGCCTGGATCCGCGACCACGTGATCTCCCAGCTGGACCTGGCCGCGGCCAGCTCGCACCGCGAGGAGCGCGAGCAGCGCCTCCAGTTCGTCGTGGTCGGCGGCGGGTACGCGGGCGTGGAGACGGCCGCCTATCTGCAACGCCTGACGTGCGCCGCCGTCAAGCGCTACCCGGGCCTGGACGTGTCGCAGATCAAGTGGCACCTCGTCGACATCGCGCCGAAGCTGATGCCGGAGCTGGGTGAACGGCTCGGCGAGAAGGCGATGGCGATCATGCAGCGCCGGGGTGTGAACGTCTCCCTCGGGGTGTCCGTGGCCAAGGCCACCGAGGACACCGTCACGCTCACCGACGACCGCGTCCTGCCCTGCCGGACGCTGATCTGGACCGCGGGGGTCGCCCCCAGCCCGCTCATCGCGACGCTCGGCGCCGAGACCAACAAGGGCCGCCTGGTGGTCAGGCCGGACCTGACGGTGCCGGGTCTGGACGGCGTCTTCGCGCTCGGCGACGCGGCGGCCGTGCCGGACGTCGTCAAGGGCGGCGACGCCATCTGCCCGCCGACCGCGCAGCACGCCATGCGCCAGGGCTGGGCGGCGGCGAAGAACGTCCTCGCGGCCCTGCGCGGCCTGCCGCTCTCCGACTACCGGCACAAGGACATGGGCCTGGTCGTGGACCTCGGCGGCATCCAGGCCGTGTCGAAGCCGCTGGGCGTGCAGCTGACGGGCCTGCCCGCGCAGACGGTGGCGCGCGGCTACCACCTGGGAGCCCTGCGCACCCTGACCGCCCGCTTCCGCACGGCCGCCAACTGGGGCCTGAACGCCGTCGCGGGCAACGACTACGTCCGCACCGGCTTCCAGGCCCAGCGCCCCGCCACGCTCAAGGACTTCGAGATGACGGACGCGTACCTGTCCCGAGAGGAAATCGGCAAGCGGGTCGCGTCAGCGGGGCTCTGACGTCGGTCGCCCACCTCAGGGGGGACCAGCCTGTGCCGTGATCTTCCCGGAGGTTCGGGTCGGCGCCGTGTGCCGGCAGTTGGCGCACCGTCTTGGTGTGGCCCCAGCACGCGGCTGCGCACAGGGGGACAGCCGAGGTCAGCTATCAGGCACAACCGACTACCTGTCGCTCGCGGTGGTCACGCTTTCGGTGCGCGCGGGGGTCGGGCCGGGGGCGAGCCAGGTGACCGCCGTCGTCACGGCGAGGTTGGCGGTGAGTGCGATGATGCCGCCGTTGATTCCGTGGTACGGGTCGTTGTCCGTGCTCCACAGCCCGAGCACCACCGCGAGGCCGGCGAGCATCCCCGTGACGGCGGCGCGTGCCGTCAACCGGCGCCAGAACAGGGCGAGGAGCACGACGGGCACCAGTTGCGCCAGCCCCTCGTACGACAGGACGGACAGCTCCACCAGGGTGTTGGGGTGGAAGAGGCTGCCCGCGAGCGCCACGAGCCCGGCGAGGACGCACACCGCCTGGGAGAGCCGCTTGGTCCGGATGTCGCGTGCCTCGGCGGGGGCGCCGGGGGTTCGGCGAGCGCCGCGTGGGTCGGCGCCGTTCCCGCCGCCGAGGATCGTGCGTCCCCAGAGCGTGCCGATGGACAGCATGAAGACGCTCATCGGCACGATGGCCGACAGGGCGCCCGCGACGCCGATGACGGCGACGACCGGTGCGGGCAGCGAGTCCGTGACGAGGCTGAACAGCGCCAGGTCCGGGTTGCCGAGGGTCGGCATCACGAAGAGCGCGGTCGCGCCGACGACCATCGGTACGAACAGCAGCAGCTGGTACCAGGGCAGCAGCAGGGCGTTGCGGCGAAGGGCGTTGGGGTTCTTGGCGCTGAGGTAGCCGGCGACGGTCGTGGGGAAGATGGTGATGGTCACGGCGTTGAGGACGACCGTGCTGAGGAACCACACCGAGTCGCGCCCGCCGGACGCGTGCCCGGGGAAGGTCAGCCACTCGGGTTTCTCGGCCACCATGCGCTGCATGAATTCGCCGAGGCCGCCGAGGTAGTGCATGGGGATGTACACGGCGAGGAAGACGACGGCGAGGATCACCAGGACGTCCTTGAAGGCGCTCACCCAGGCCGAACCCCGCAGCCCGGACACGAGGATGAACACCTCCGCCACGACGAAGGAGATGACGGCGGCCACCTTCAGGTCGACGCCGCCGTACGTCATGGCGTTCACGACGACGCCCATGCCCTGGATCTGTACCTGGATGTACGGAACGATGAAGACGGTCGCGACGACCGCCACGAGGATTCCCACCGGCCGTGACCTGAAGCGGAATTCGGCGATGTCGGCGATCGAGATGAGGCCGTGCCGGGAGGCGTACGTCCACAGGGCGGGGCCCACGACGTAGGCGACGGCGAAGCCGACGGTCAGGTACGCGACGAGGTAGAGGATCGGCGCGCCGAAGGAGTACGACCAGCCGGCCGTACCGAGGAACGAGAAGCTGGTGTACGTCTCGCCCGCCATCAGCAGCCAGATGAACAGCACGCCGAGGCCGCGGCTGGACACGGACCACTCGGCGAGCCCCTTGGACCGGCCGCGCGCGCTGAGCACGCCGATGGCGATGGTGGCGACCATGGCGAGGGCGAAGACGGTGGTCGCGATCGCGGCGGATCCGTTCATCGGCCGCCTCCCGTGGGCCGGTCGGGGTCATCGTCGTCCGCGGGGATCGGCTCGACGGCGTTCAGCCGGTACGCCGGGTCCAGGCGGGCCACGAGCCAGATGACGAGAGGGCTGACGATCGTCGCGGCGATGACCCAGGCGAGGAGGAAGGGGACGCCGAGGACGCGCGGCTCGATGCGGTTGGCGACGAGCGGCGCGGCGCCGTAGAGCACGACGGGCACGAGCAGCAGCCACAGGGAGGGCCGGGCGACGCCTCGCAGGGTCGGCAGGCCGTCCAGCGGGTCCGGTGGGGTTAGTGGGTCTTGTGGGACCGGTGGGGGTGCTTCGGGGGGGACGGCATGGTGCTCCTTGGCGGTCGTGCGGGGGGCTGGACTGGTGCGGGGGCGTGCGGAAGTGGTCACACGGTCGTGAGGGGGAGGTGTCAGACCGTGGGGTCGTACCTCCCGTCGACCGCGGTCCAGCCGCCGTCGACGGTCAGGACGCTGCCGGTGACGTAGGTGGCCGCGTCCGACAAGAGGTAGACGACGGCCCCGGCGACCTCCTCGGGCCGCGCCCAGCGCTTGAGCGCGGAGGCCTCGGCGTACGCCTGGAACCACTCCGGGTCGGCGGCGATCTGATCGGTCAGCGGCGTACGGACGACGCCGGGCGCGATGGCGTTGAAGCGCACCCCCCGTGGGCCCCACTCGGCGGCGGCGGTGCGCAGGAGCTGGATGAGCCCGGCCTTCGAGGCGGCGTAGGCGCCCTGCCCCGGCTCGACCTGGAAGGCCCGCATGGAGGCGAACCCGACGACACTGCCGCGCCCGCGCTCGGCCATGCCGGGGGCGACTGCCTGGATGAGCGTGAGGTAGGCCCGCAGATTGAGCCCGATGACCCGGTCGAATTCCTGGAGGCTGTAATCGGCGATGCGCTTGCGGACGTTGACCCCCACGGTGACGACCAGCCCGTCCAGTGCCCCCCACGCGGCGACGGCGTCCCGCACGGCTTCGGGGTCCAGGACGTCGAGGGGGTGGGGGGTGGCGGTGCCGGGGGTGGTTGCGGGGGTGGCGGTGCCGGAGGCGGTGGTGTCGGGGGTAGCTTCGGGAGTGGTGTTGCCCGGGGCGGCTGCGGGGTCGGCACGCCGGGTCCGGTCCTCGGGCCCTGCCGTGGCCAGCCGGGCCGTCTCGGTGGCGCCCGCCTCGTCGCGGTCCGCCACGACGACGTCCGCGCCCTGGGCGGTCAGGGCGCGCACCGCCTCGCGGCCGATGCCGCCCGCGCCACCGACGACCGCGATGCGGCGCCCGTCCAGCCGGAACAGATTCGCGTACTCCATAGCCCTCGTCATCTCTCTGCCTCTCTCCCTCGGGGGCTGTCGTCGTTCGGGCGCCGCCCCTCCGTGGGGTGCCGTCCTCCGGGGTGCCGTCCTCCGGGGGGTTGCCGTCAGCCGGGGTGTTGTCCCTCCAGAGGGTGCCGTCAGCCGGGGTGCCGCCCGTCCAGGCGGCGCCATCAGTCGAGCGTGCCGTCCCTCCAGGGAGGCGCCACCGGGAAGGCAGACCACCGGGAGGGGGGCCACCCGGGGTGGCGGACCATCCGAGGGCGGGGCTCCGGGGAAGGCGAGCCACCCGGCAGCACGCACCACCCCCGGGAACGCCAACCACCCAGCAGCACCGACCACCCAGGAACGCGGCCCCCCCGCCAAGACGAGCCACCGTGCTCAAGGGCGGACGACCGCCATCCGCGTCACCGTCAGTTCCTCGATCGCGAAGCGTGGGCCCTCGCGGCCGATGCCCGAGTTCTTGACGCCGCCGTAGGGGGCGATGTCGCTGCGGTAGCCCGGGACCTCGTTGATCACGACGCCGCCCGCCTCCAGTTCCTCCACCGCGCGGAAGGCGGCGCCCAGGTCACGGGTGAAGACCGCCGCGTGCAGTCCGTAGCGGCCGGCGTTGACGACCTCGTACGCCGTGTCCAGGTCCGGCACCGAGCGCAGGCAGACCACCGGGCCGAAGATCTCCTCGTCCCACGCGGGCTGACCGTCCGGTACGTCCGCGAGCAGCGTCGGGGTCAGGACGCGGCCCTCGCGGACGCCACCGGCGACCACCCGGGCGCCCGCGTCACGCGCCCGGCCGAGCCAGGCGGCGACCCGCTCGGTGGCCGCCTCGTCGATGAGCGCGGAGACCCGCGTCGCCGGATCGCGGGGGTCGCCGACGGCCACCGTCCGCAGCCGTTCCTCGATCTTCTCCTCCAGGACGTCGGCGACCGCCGCGACGGCGACGACTCGCTGGACGGAGATGCAGGCCTGCCCGGACGCGTAGTACCCGCCGCGCACCACCGCGTCCGCGGCGGCGTCGAGATCGGCGTCGGCGGCCACGACGAGCGCGGCGTTGGAGCCCAGCTCCAGGACGACCTTGCGGGGCGCGGCGTCGCGCGCGATGCGGTGGCCGACGGCCGCCGAGCCGGTGAAGGAGACCGCGGCGACCTCGGGGTGCGTGGTGAGGGCGCGGCCCACCTCCGCGTCCCCGGTGACCAGTTGGACCGCCCCGACCGGCGCCTCCGCGGCGGCGAGACGCTCCCGGACGAGGTGGACGAGGCGCAGGGTGGCCAGCGGCGTCGCCGGCGCGGGCTTGATGATCACCGGGCAGCCCGCGGCGAGCGCCGGCGCGATCTTGTGGGAGGCCAGCAGCACGGGGTAGTTGAAGCCCGCGATGCCGACGACGACGCCGACGGGCCGCCGGGTCCAGAACCCGAAGAGCCCCTCGCCGGACGGCTGGATGTCCAGCGGCACGGTCTCGCCGTGCAGATGGGCCACCTCGTCGGCGGCGGCCTGCCAGGTGGCGACGGTCCGCAGCATCTCGATGTCGCAGTCCACGCGCGGCTTGCCGGTCTCCAGGACCAGCAGCTCCACGAGTTCGGGCAGCGCGTCCGTGAGCGCCGCCGCCACATCGCCGAGCACCTGGCGCCGCGTGTGGGCGGGCAGGGCGCCGACCGGCTTGCGCAGACCGGCCGCGTGCTCGACGGCCTGCCGGGCGAGCGTCTCGTCGCCGACGGGCGCCCGGGCGATCTCGCTGCCGTCGTACGGGAAGACGACGGCACGGTGGCCGGGCGCCGGGACCCAGATGTCGCCGACCGGCAGCCCGTCCGGGAGGCGGGGGGCGTACGCAGGGGGCGGGTGCGTCGTCACCGGGCGCCCCCGGTCAGGAAGGCTCGTGCCGCCGCCGCGTACACGTGTGCGTACTCGCCGATCTCGCGCACCTCGACGTACTCGTCCTTCTGGTGCGCGATCCATTTGCCGCCGGGGCCGTAGACGACCGTGGGCAGGCCCGCGTCACGGGTGAGGATCGTGCCGTCCGTGGTGCCGGGGACGGCTCCGAAGGGCGGCGCCTCACCGTGGACGAGCCGGTGCCCTTCCACCAGGGCGCTCACCACCGGGTGGTCCTCGGGGATCTCGACGGCCGGCCGGTCGTCGACCACGGTCAGCGCGATGTCGACGCCGGCCTCGGCGGCCGCCGCGCGCGCCGACTCCCCTACGCGGGCGATGAGTTCGGCGTGGTCCGTGCCGGGGACGGTGCGCACGTCGACGCCGACGACGCCGTGCGCGGGGATGACGTTGAGCTGGTCGGGGTCGCCGCCGAGCAGCACGGTCGGGGTGACGGTCACGCGGCCCGCGTGCGGGTGCGTGCCGTAGCGCTCCTCGGCCCAGGTCTGGACGCCGGCGAGCGCCTGCACGACGCGGGCTCCCGCCACGATCGGGCTCCTGGCCTCCTGGGGCATCGCGCCGTGCGCCATCACGCCGTGCAGATCGAGCCGCAGCCGGATGCCGCCGCGGGCGGAGGTGCACACCTCGTACCCCTCGGGCTCGCACACGATGACTGCGTCGACGCTCCGGGCGAGCGCGGAGGCGGCGAACGCCTTGGCGCCGAGCATCAGCCCTTCCTCGTCGCACAGCACGCCCACGACGATCCGGCCGGGGAAGGGCCCGGCGAGCTGGAGGGCGCGTACGGCGTAGATCATCGCGGCGACGCCGGACTTCATGTCGGCGGCGCCGCGCCCCCAGATCCTGCCGTCGCGGAGCACCGCCCCGTACGGATCCACGCTCCAGTCGGCCGGATCGCCCTCGGTGACGACATCGATGTGCCCCTCGAACATCAGGGTCGGCCCGTCGCCGCCCCCGCCCTCGACGACGGCCACGGTGTTGGGCCGCCCCGGGGCGATCTCCACGACGTCGTACGTCCATCCGAA
Organism: Streptomyces sp. 135; assembly: GCF_020026305.1. NCBI lineage: Bacteria > Bacillati > Actinomycetota > Actinomycetes > Kitasatosporales > Streptomycetaceae > Streptomyces > Streptomyces sp. 135. The sequence goes on from NZ_CP075691.1 coordinate 1,137,508, forward strand.
CGCGGCGAAGAGGCGTTGCACGAGGAGCGCGGCGGGCTGCTCGACCTCGGCGGCTCCGGCGGCGTTGACGGTGCGCAGCCGCACCAGGTCCTGGGTGAGGGCGACGGCCGCGTCGGTGTCGACGGCGGGGACGGTCGGGGGTGCGGTGGCCATGGAGAACCTCCAAGTCGTCCGGCTGACCGCGGACCGCGTGGTCGACCGTCGGCGCCCGGAGGGGAAGGCACACGTCGAGCGGTCAGCTGGTCAGACCAGTTGAATTCCGGTACTCTGCCCCCACGTTCAGCCCGGGGTCAACCATCAGATCTTGGTCGGCTCGCACCGACCAGCCACCGTGGAGGGGCCATGGCCGCCGACGAGGATCTCTTCCGGCCCGTACCGCCCGTGCGGGCCTACCAGCGCGTGGCGGAGCAGATCGAGGAGCGCATCCTCAGCGGTGAACTCCCGCCGGGCGCGCGGCTTCCCGGGGAGCGTGAGCTCGTCCAGCGGTTCGGCGTCGGCCGCTCCACGGTCCGCGAGGCGCTGCGCGTGCTCCAGTCGACGGGGCTGATCCGCTCCCGCCCCGGTGATCCGCTGGGCGCCGAGGTGCTCGGCGTCTCGCCCGACAACCTCAGCCAGGCGCTCGGCCGCCTCACCCGCTCCGGCATCACCTCGCTCGGCGAACTGGTGCAGTTCCGCATGGTGTTGGACGCCGAGAGCAATCGCCTCGCCGCGCGCCTGCGCACCGCGGAGGACCTCGTACGGATGCGGGAGCAGATCGCCCGCATGGAGGCGCTCGGCGCGGCACCCTCGGAGCTGCGCGCGTTCAGCGAGGCCGACGCGCTCTTCCACCGCGCGATAGCGGAGGCGAGCCGCAACGCCCTGCTCGGCCTCTGTGCCCGCGCCGTGCACGAGGCGGTCGTCGAGGTCATCGAGAGGAAGATCGCGGCGGTGGCGGACCCGGCGGCCTGGACGAGCCGTTCGATCGCCCACCACCGCGACGTCCTCGCCGCCATCGAGGCGGGCGACAGCGCACGCGCGGCCAGGCTGGGCCGCACGGCGCTGCACGAGTACTACGCGGATCAGGTGGAGCCGGAGACGAGGGAACTGCTGGCGGCGGCGGTGGCGGTGGCGGACGACTGAGGTCCGCGGTCCGGCGCGCGCAGCGCCAAGCGACGGGACCCGATGCCCACATCGTGGTTCAGCCGAACCACCGGAACCACCCGAACGCCCGAATCACCCGAACGCCTGAGCCACCCGAACGCCTGAACCGCCCGGCCCGCCTCGGCCCCGCCTCAGCCCCGCCGCACCCCGAGCCGCCCCTCCAGCTGGGCCAGCAACTCCCCGAGCAAACCGCTGAGTCGGCCCTGCACATCCGTGTCGAGCACGGAGAGCACCACCGTCTCGTAGGCGAGCTGTTCCGGCAGGATCGCGTCGACCAGCTCGCGCCCGGCGTCGGTGAGGCGGACGTGGGCGACCCGGCGGTCGCGGGCGTCGGCCCGGCGGTCGACCAGCTGCCGTTCCTGGAGCTGCTTGAGCCGCTTGGTGACCGCCGCCCCCGAGGAGAACGTCTCGCGGGCCAGCTCACCGGGTGTCAGCTCGTGCCCGGTGCGGCGCAGCGCGCCCAGCAGGTCGAACTCGGCGCGGGTCAGGCCGGCCCTGCGCAGCGGCGCGTCCTCGGCCTGCTGGAGGAGGGCCGCGCAGCGGTTGATGCGGCCGATCACCTCCATCGGCCCGGTGTCGATGTCGGGGCGCACGGCCTGCCACTGCCGTACCACCGCGGCCACGGTGTCCCCGCCGGGACCCGTCACCGGACCGTTCTCTGCTCTCATGCTCGTGCGCCCTCCCAGGCGTCGGCGGCCCTTTCGCCGGACCGCGTCCCCTGACCGCTCCGACCGCTCTGACGACGGACTGTCGCCGCGAGCGTACGGTGTCCGGCGCGCTCGGCCGCGATCACCCGCTGTTCGGGCAGGGCGCGCTGCCACCATTCCCCGGCGGCCGCGTCGGCGGCGGCGCGCAGGTCGACGAGGGCAGCGGTGAGCTGCCGGGCGGGTTCGACCGCGCCGCCCGTTCCCGCGAGGTTACCGGCCCGCTCCCGGGCCCGCTCCACGGCCGCCACGGCCTCCTCGATCCGGTCGGCGGCGCGCCGGTTGGTGACGAGGACGGCGGCCGCGACGCCGAGCACGGCGCCGACGAGGGTGTCCACGACACGGTCCAGGATCAGCTCACCGGGCTGCTGGAACCGCGCGAACTCCGTCACGAGCAGCGCCATCGGGGTCACGCACACGCTGCCCAGCCAGTAGTTCCGGCTGATCAGGGCCTCGGCGCCGAAGGCGAGGGCGAGGCAGCTGACGATGAGTTCCGCGTGGCCGAGGTGGGCGAAGGGCGCGATGGCGGCGAAGGCGAGCACCCCGACGAGGTTGCCGACCACGCGCTGCACGCCCCGGTTCCAGGTGAGCGTGACGTTGGCCTGGTAGAGGGAGGCGGCGGTGACCAGGGACCAGTAGGGGCGGCCGATGCCGAGCGCGAGCGATCCGTACCCGGCGAGCGCGCAGCCGAGCGCGGTGCGCAGCGCGATGGGCAGCAGCGGGGAGCCGGGCGTGAGCCGACGCCACAGCGGCACCGCGGGCCCGGCGAGTTCGGCGGCGACGCCGAGGAGTTCGTCGCGCTCACCGGGGCGTACGTCGCTGGGGCGCGGGACGGCGCCTGTGCCGCAGCCCGGCCGCCCAGGAGCGCAGGGCGGCGGGGTCGGCGGTGGCGGGTGAGCGAGGGCCTCTTCGGCGCGGACGACGAGGCGGGCCAGGGCGCGCCGGGCCTCGGCGCCCGGCCCCGGTGGCGAGCAGCGACTGCCAGGCGGCGTGCACGGCACCGGCCGCGGCGGCGCGGGCCTGTTCGGCGGCGGCCCCGGCGTCCGTACCGTCGGCGTCTTCGGCGACTTCGGCGTACGCGGCGGCCGCACGGAGGGCGCGGGCGGTGGCCCGGCGCTCGGGGCCGTGCGGGCGCACCAGGGCGGGCGCCATGCCGACCAGCCAGGCCACGGCTCCCCCGGCGAGCGTGAGCGCGAGGTGGCCCGGCACCTGCCCGAGGCTCTGCGGGGCGAAGAGCGTGGCCGAGCTGATGAAGGTGAAGATCAGGTGCCCGGGCGGCCCGATGCGGGTCGCGTCGCACAGCGTCTTCTGCGCGGCGGCGAGCACCGCGCCGACGGCGACGAGGACCGCGGCGGAGCCGGTCAGCGAGGCCGTGACCAGGGCGACGGCCACCCCGGCGGACATCCCGGCGACGACCCAGGCCAGGGCACGCGCCCTGGCGGCGTACGGAAGGTGGTGGGCGTACAGGGCGCAGAACGAACCGGCCATCGTGTACATCACGAGGTCGAGCCGCCCGAGGGCGAGCAGGATCAGGTTCGGCAGCGCGTTGGCGACGACCACGCTGCACGCGGGCTTGAACCAGATGTCGGACGGCTTGCCCGGGCGCAGCACCCCGGCGAGCGGAAGCCTGCGGACGCGGGCGGGGCGCGGGGCGGGACCGGAAGCGGGATGCGGGGATGGCGGAGTACTGCTCATACCTAAAACCTTAACAAGTGTTTTACCTGGAAACGATCCTTCCTGGGGCCGCCGAGCCCCCCTGCGCTCCCCGTGCACCCCCGTGCGCTCGCGTACGGCCGCGCGGCCCCGGGCATCGACCCGACGACGACGCGACAAGGCCCCGACAACACCTCGGCAGGGGGAGGTACGCGGTGCACGGACCGGTGCAAGCCGCCTGGCTGCTCGTCGCACTGTGCGCGGTGAGCGGTTCGTACTGTCTGCTGCGGATGCGCAGCCGGATCGAGGAGCAGCGCCGCACCGCGGGCGGCGAGGCGCTCATGGGCTTCGGGATGGCGGTGATGGCCGTGCCCGCGGCCGCCGTCGCCCTGCCGCGCTGGGCCTGGCTGGGCTACGCGGCGGTGTTCGGGACGGCGACGCTGCACGCGCTGTGGGCGGCGCGCGCGAGCCGCCACCATCTCCACCACCTCGTCGGCGCGTTCGCGATGGTCTACATGTCGGCGGCGATGATCACGACGCCGGGCGCGCACGCGGGTCACGGGGGCGCGGGCCTGCCCCCGCTGACCGGCGCCCTCCTTCTCTACTTCGCCGGATACGTCCTGTGGTCCGGTGCCCGGCTCGCTCCCTCGGGGCCGCTCGCGGCGGGCCGGGGCGGCGGCTCGGCGGTCCTCGGCTGGGGGGACCGGCCCGAGCTGGCGCTGGCGTGCAGGCTGTCGATGGGCATCGGCATGCTGGCCATGCTGCTGACGCTCTAGCCGCGGCGCCGCCCGGAGCGTGCGCGCAGCTGTCCTGCATGGGTTTTTGCCTGGGTTTTTCAAGGCACGCCCGAAAAGGATGGCCCCGCACGTCTGTAGTCCACGTCTGTAGATCATGGTGGACGGGATCGTGGGCCCGGACACCTGGAAGTGCCTGCACCCGGATCAGGCCCCGAACCCGAAGTACAAGGCAGGGGTGTGGCCCGTCGACCAGCCGATGCCGTCGAGCGGCGCGGACGTGCGTCAGCCCCGACGGGAGTCTCGTCGGGGCTGCTGTGTACGGAATTGCTCGCCCGCCCAGGACATCACCTGCCCGGCACGGCCTCAGTGGGCGATCAGCGCGGCCAGTACGGTGAGGTTGTCGATCTGCCAGTCCGCCGCCTCGGCCACGGCCGGGTCGTCCGCCCACAGGTGTCCCCACGGGCCGCGGCGGATGTGCGCGGTCCGCAGCCCGGCCTGCTTCGCGGGGAAGACGTCGTGCGCGGGATGGTCGCCGACGTAGAGCGTCTCGCGGGGCCCGGCCTGGGCCACTTCGAGCACGCGCGCGAAGAAGGCGGGGTCCGGCTTCGCCACGCCCCAGTCACCCGCGGTGACCACCAGGTCGGCGGGCAGGTCGAGGTCGCGCAGGAGTTCGGCGGCGCGCGAGGACTCGTTGCCCGCGATGATGACGCGGACCCCGAGCTTGTGGAGGCCGCCGAGAGCGGGCCGTACGTCGGGGTAGAGATCGGCCTCGCCGAGATGCTCGCCCCGTCCCGCCGCCTCGCGCGCGTGATGGGCCGAGGCGATGTCCATGTCCGGGCTGATCAGGCGCAGAGCGTCGGGGCCGTCCCCGCCCTGCGCCACGACGGCGCCGACGAGCGCGGAGACGGTGTGCCGCGGCACCTGCAGCCAGTCCGCCCAAGAGGCCCAGTAGCGGTCGTCTTTGGTGAGGGTCTCCCCCACGTCGAACACGATGGTCTCGATCATCGTCCGACACTACGGCGTCCCGCCTTCCGCACGCGGGCGCCACTCGGCGGGCGGCGCGGAGCGAACCGATCAAGCCCCCTTTCGTACGCGACTTTCGTACACGCCTGTCGTACGCGCCTTTCGTACCCGACGTCCGCGCGCCGGCCGTGGCATCCGTCACTTGAGGAGGCAGCCCATACCCTTGGCAGCCGGGCCCTCATAGGCTGGGCGGCATGATGGTCCCCGTCGCGCTGTTGCTGCTGGGCGCCCTGACCGCAGTCCTCGCCCCGCGGATGCTCGCGCGGGCCGACTGGCCGGAGCGCGAACCCGTGGTCGCGCTATGGGTCTGGCAGTGCGTGGTGGCGGGTGTCCTGCTCTGCTGCGCGCTCTCGATGACGCTGAGCGCGGCCGCCGCGTGGCAGGCCGTGCGGGGCCACCTCTTCGCGCCGGCCCCGCACGCCGTGGTCGAGGCGTACGCCCTCCAGGCGCCGGGGCCCTGGGCCGCGGCCACGGCCGTGACGCTGGCCTGCGGCGGCGTGTGGACCGCGGCGATGCTGACGCGGGAGATCGCGCTGGCCCGGATCCGCCGGTCCGGCCGCCGGGCCGAACTCCTCGTGCGCGCCCCCCTGTTGCCCGGCGAGGAGCCGGGCGCCGACCGTCTCGTCGTCCTGGAGGGTGAGCGCCCGGACGCCTGGTGGCTGCCGGGCCAGGCGCCCCAACTGGTCATCACCACGGCCGCGTTGCGTCGCCTCAAGGGACGCCAGCTCGATGCCGTGCTCGCCCACGAGCAGGGGCACGCGCAGGCGCGGCACGACTGGCTGCTGCACTGCTCGGGCGCGCTGGCCGCAGGGTTTCCGCAGGTCCGGGTCTTCGCGGCGTTCCGCGACGAGATGCACCGCCTGGTGGAGCTGGCCGCCGACGACGTGGCCTCGCGCCGCTTCGGCCGGCTGACCATCGCGCTCGCCCTGGTCGAACTGAACGAGGACCGCGGTGTCTTCGGCCCCTGCCCGACGCCGCAGGCGCACGTCCCGCAGCGCGTCAAGCGGCTGCTCTCCGCCCGCCCGCGCCTCACCGCGGGCCGCAGGCTCCGTCTGACGGCGACCGCGGCGCTGGTGCCGGTGATCCCCGTTCTGGTCACGTTCGTACCGGGCCTGCGCGCCCTGGGCTAGGTCCGTTTCCTGCGTGGCGGCCCTGTTCCGCGGCGACGGCGAGGCGCCGCGCCGCGTGCCCCGGGATGGCCTTCCGCCCACTCCGTCGGCGAGGATCGCTGCATGTACCCCGCACCACTGGACTCCCCGACCCGACCGGCCGCCCACCGGGCGGCGCTCGCCGCCGTGTTGTTCGGCGTCCCCTCCGTGCTGCTGCTCCTCCTGGTGGAGTTCGAGTGGGGCCCGCTGATCTCGCTGGATGAGGACATCTCGCGCACCACGCACCGCTGGGCGGTGGCCGACCCGGGCGTCACCCGGGCGAGCCGCATCCTCACCGACTGGGTGTGGGACCCCTGGACGATGCGCGCGCTGTGCGCGGTGGTGGTGATCTGGCTCGCCGTGCGCGGCGCCCGGTGGCTCGCGCTGTGGCTCGCGGGGACCTGCCTGGTGGCATCCGCGGTGCAGCAGTCGCTGAAGGCCGCGGTGGACCGTCCCCGCCCGGTGTGGCCGGACCCGGTGGACTCCGCGCACTACGCGGCGTTCCCCTCGGGCCACGCGATGACGGCGGCGGTCGTCTGCGGCCTGCTCCTGTGGCTGATGCGGCTGCACGGCGCGGGCCGGGCACCGTGGCGGGCGGCCGTGGCGCTCGCGGTGCTGTCCGTGGCGGGCGTGGGCCTGACCCGCGTCTGGCTCGGCGTCCACTGGCCCACGGACGTCCTCGGCGGCTGGCTGCTCGGCGCGCTGACGGTGGCCCTGGCCGTCGCGACCTACACCCGCGGCCCCGGCAGCCGTACGGACCGATGGACCGCGTAACACTTACGAACACGGCAGGTACGCCGCGCCGAAGCGGGCGGCCCTGGCAGGCCTCGGCCCCGCCCACGTCCGGCTCGGCGTGCACTAGCCCACAGACATCCTCGGCGGCTGGCTGCTCGGCGCGCTGGCAGTAACTCTGGCCGTCGCGACATATACCTTCGGGCCCAGCACGGGCCCGGCGCCGTGGCGGGGCGGCCCTGGCAGGCCTCGGCCCGACCCGCGTCCGGCTCGGCGTGCACTGGCCCACAGAATCCTCGGCAGCTGCCTGCTCGGCACGCTCACGGTGACCCTGGCCGCCGCAACGCACACCCACGGACCCGGCAGCCGTACGGAACCACGGATCACGTGACACGTACGAACGCGGCGCGGACCCCGGCGCCGAAGAGGGCGGCCCTGGCAGGCCTCGGCCCGACCCGCGTCCGGCTCGGCGTGCACTGGCCCACAGAATCCTCGGCAGCTGCCTGCTCGGCACGCTCACGGTGGCCCTGGCCGCCGCGCCCCACCCCCACGGCCCCGGCGCCGCGACGGACGGCCCTGGCAGGCGTCGGCCCCACCCGCGCCCGGCCCTGCGTCCACTGGCCCACAGACATCCTCGGCCGCTGACTGCACGGCACGCCGACAGTGGCCCTGGCCGTCACGACACACACCCACGGGCCCGGCAGCCATGCCGACCGCCGGGCCTCTCAGGGATGCCGCCCGTCGCCACGCCGTCCCCATCAGGCCACCACCGGGCGCACGCCCCGAACCGCACTTGACCGCCCGTCGGCCGCTCCCGGAGGATCCTGCCCATGACGATCAAGGGCGTGCTCTTCGATTTCTCCGGGACGCTGTTCCGCGTCGAACCCACCGAGGCCTGGCTGCGCGCCGTGCTCGACGACCTCGAAGTCCCGCTCGGCGAGGGGGAGTCGGCGCGGACCGCCGCCGCCCTGGAGCGGGCGGGAGCGCTGCCCGGCGGGGCCGCGCCGGTGGCGGTGCCCGCGCACCTCTCCGAGCTGTGGGCGGTCCGCGACCAGTCCGCCGAGTTGCACCGCGCCGCGTATACGGGCCTTGCCCGCGAGGTGCCCCTGCCCGACCCACGGCTGTACGACGCGCTGTACTCGCGGCACATGGCCCCGCAGGCGTGGCGCCCCTACGACGACGCGGCGGAAGTCCTCGCGGAACTGCGCGAGCGGGGCGTCAAGGTGGGCGTGGTCAGCAACATCGGGTGGGACCTGCGGCCCGTCTTCCGTTTCCATGGCCTCGACCCGTACGTCGACACGTACGTCCTGTCCTACGAACACGGCATCCAGAAGCCCGACCCGCGCCTGTTCGCGCTGGCCCTTGAGGCGCTCGGGACCGATCCCCGCGACGCCCTGATGGTCGGCGACGACCGGCGGGCCGACGGCGGCGCGGCCGGCCTGGGCTGCGCGGTGCACTTCGTCGACCACCTGCCGGCCGACCGGCGCCCGGACGCGCTGCGGCCGGTGCTCGGCCTCGTCGGCTGAGCCGTGGGACGCCCGAACCACCTGTGAGCAGGCAACACTCCCCCGCGGTGTTGCCTGCCCCAGGCCGGCCCGGCCCGTGCGGGACCCCATGAAGGCCCTCTCACGAGACCAGCTGAGTATATTGGCTCAGAGCCAGTCAACGCAGGAGTTACAGAATGTCCCCGCGTAGCCCATCGGTCAATGAAGAGCTGCGCAGGCGTTCCCGCGAGCGGCTGCTGCAAGCCACGGTGGAACTGGTGGCCGAGCGCGGCTACGAGGCCACGACCCTCGGCGACATCGCCGACCGGGCGGGCGCGGCCCGCGGCCTGGTCTCGTACTACTTCCCCGGCAAGCGCCAGCTGCTCCAGTCGGCCGTGCACCGGCTGATGCACCGCACCCTGGCGGCCGCCCTGGAGCGGGAGCCGAGCCCCGCCGGCGGTGTGGACGGTGCGGAGCGCCTGGCACGGGCCATCGACGCGATCCTGGGCCTCGCCCGCGACGAGCCGCTGCTCATGCGCACGCACATGGCGGGCATCCTCCAGGCGGAGGGCTTCGTGCAGTGCCCGGAGCAGCAGCGCCTCGCCGAACTGCTGCGGGACACCGTGGCGCGGTACGGATCGGGCGACGTCGACACGGACTATCCGCTGCTGCGCGCGCTGCTGATGGGCGCGGTCTTCGCCCTGCTCATCCCGGGTGCGCCGATGCCGCAGGCGACCCTGCGGGCCGAGCTCTTCCAGCGGTACGAACTGGACTGGAAGCTGGGCGTCCCGCCCTGCGGCGCACCGCCCGAGAGGATGTCCGGCTGCCTGCCGGCGCGGCCTCCCGGACCGGAGTAGCGGGGCGGGCACGGGAGGCGGGCGGCGCGCCGCAGGCATGGCCGGAAAGCGACGGTGAGCCCGAGGGCCGAAGGACCGGCACGGGAGTCGTCTCGCATCCGTTGCGCGCTGACCGTGCTCCCACGCTCCTGACAGCGGGCACACCGAGTGCGATCCTGAAACCGTCCCGAGGTCGCCTCGCGGAGGGAGCACCATGGTGCTGCACGTCGCCGTCGTCGGTTCGGGTCCCAGCGGGGTGTACGCCGCGCAGTCCCTCGTCCAACAGGACCGGGTGCCGGGGGTGCGGGTCGACGTGCTCGACCGGCTCCCGTGCCCGTACGGCCTCGTGCGGTACGGCGTCGCGCCGGACCACGAGAAGATCAAGTCCCTGCAGGGCAGCCTCCGCACCGTCCTGGAACACGACCGCGTGCGGTTCCTCGGCGGCGTCGAGGTCGGCCCCGGCGGGCTGCCTCCCGACCGGCTCCTCGGTCTGTACCACGCGGTGGTCTACTGCGTCGGCGCGGCGGCGGACCGCAGGCTGGGGGTGCCGGGCGAGGATCTGCCGGGCAGCCACTCGGCGACCGAGTTCGTCTCCTGGTACAGCGCGCATCCGGATGTGCTGACGGACGGTTTCGAACAGGACGGTTTCGTGCGGGACGTGGAGTCGGCCGTCGTCATCGGCGTGGGCAACGTCGCGGTGGACGTCGCCCGCATCCTGGCGCGCGGCGTCGCCGAACTGCTGCCCACCGACATGCCGGACGCGGCGCTCGGCGTCCTCGCGGGGAGCCGGGTCCGTGAGGTGCACATGGTGGGGCGGCGCGGGCCCTCGCAGGCGCGGTTCACCACCAAGGAGCTGCGCGAGCTCGGCTCGCTCCCGGACACGGAAGTCCTCGTGGATCCGGCGGAGCTGGCGCTGGACCCGGCGTACGCCGACCCCTCGGGGCTGCCCGCCGCGAACCGCCGCAACGTCGAGGTGCTGCGCGGCTGGGCCGAGCGTCCCGCGCGCGGTCTGCCCCGGCGGATCCACCTGCGGTTCTTCCTGCGTCCGGTCGCCCTGACGGCGGGCGCCACGGGCCGCGTCGCCGGGACGCGGTTCGAGCGCACGCTGCCGGACGGCCGGGGCGGGGTGACGGGTTCGGGGCGGTACGAGGACATCCCGGCGCAGCTGGTCCTGCGCTCGGTCGGCTACCGTGGGGTGCCGCTCGAAGGGCTGCCGTTCGACCCCGACCGCGGCACGGTGCCGCACGCGACGGGGCGGGTGCTGCGCGACGGGGCGCCGTCCCCGGGGGAGTACGTGGCCGGGTGGATCAAGCGGGGGCCGACCGGTGTCATCGGCACGAACCGCCCGTGCGCCAAGGAGACGGTGCAGTCGCTGCTCGACGACGCCCCCGAACTCGTACGGAAGGACCTCGCGGAAGAGCCGCTGGCCGGGCTGCGCGCGGCGGGGCTGCGGCCGGTGGAGTGGCCGGGCTGGCTGGCGATCGAGCGGGCGGAGGCGGAGCTCGGGCGTTCGCTCGGGCGGGGCGTGGTGAAGATCCCCGACTGGGCGGGGCTGCGGCGGGCGGCGCGGGGCGCGGAGCGGTAGCGGGGGGGCGGCGCCTCGCCGGGCACAGCCGCCGAGCCATCCCGGCAGACGAACCACGGCGGCAAACGGCACAGCGCGGGGCCACCGGACCACCCAACAGACCACGTCGCGGGGCCGCCCCCCCGTCAGGCACAGCCACGGAGCCGTTCCGCCGAGCGGACCGCACACCGGTCACAGGCCCCGCGAGGCGTCCCGCCCGGTGAGCAGCAGCAGGCGCCCGCCACGTCAGGCGAAGGCGCCGAACCGTCCCGGCAGACGAACCACGTCGGCAAGCCGCACAGCGCGGGGCCACCGAGCCCCCCAACAGACCACGTCGCGGGGCCGCCACCCCGTCAGGCGTCGGTGCCGAGCCGTTCCGCCTGGTGGGTGGCGGCGGCGAGGACGCTGTCGAGGAGGCCGGGGAAGAGCGCGTCGAGGTCGTCGCGGCGCAGCGCGCTCAGCTTGGCCGTGCCGCGGTAGATCTGCCGGATCACCCCGCTCTCGCGCAGCACCCGGAAGTGGTGCGTGCTCGTCGACTTGGTGACGGGCAGGCCGAAGTGCGAGCAGGAGAGCTCGGCGCCCTCCTCCCGGGCGAGGTCCCGGACCACCCGCATCCGCATGGGGTCGGCGAGCGCGTGCAGCACCGCCTCCAGCCGGATGTCCGCCGGCTCGGGGTGGGCGAGCGTCCTGCCGCTCGCGGTGGCGGTCGTCATGACGGCTCCCCTTCGTCCGGTGTCCTGCACGTGTCCGTGCCCAGTGCTCTCCCGCGCGTGCTCTCCGCCATTGTACGAGAACCGCCGTAGTTTGACATTCAACGTACTACGAGGGCTACCGTACGAGGAGATACCAGCCGCGAGGAATGGAGTCCGCCGTGAGCGCGCTGTTCGAGCCGTACACCCTGCGATCGCTGACGATCCCGAACCGGGTCTGGATGCCCCCGATGTGCCAGTACTCGGCGCCGCCGGAGGGCCCCCAGGCCGGCGTCCCGCAGGACTGGCACTTCGCGCACTACGCGGCGCGCGCCGCCGGCGGCACGGGCCTGATCATCGTCGAGGCCACCGCCGTCAGCCCCGAAGGCCGCATCAGCCCCTATGACCTGGGCATCTGGAACGACACCCAGGTCGAGGCGTTCCGCCGGACGACGGCGTTCCTCAAGAGCCAGGGCACCGTCCCCGGCATCCAGATCGGGCACGCCGGGCGCAAGGCGTCGACCGACCGCCCCTGGAAGGGCGGCACCCCGCTCGGCTTGGAGGAGCACGGCTGGCAGAGCGTCGCGCCCAGCCCCGTCGCCTTCGACGAGCGCCACCCCGTGCCGGCCGAGCTGTCCGTCGAGGGGATCCGCGAGATCGTGGGCCAGTTCGCCGACGCCGCGCGACGCGCGCTGGACGCCGGGTTCGAGGTCGCCGAGATCCACGGCGCGCACGGCTACCTGATCGGCGAGTTCCTCTCCCCGCACAGCAACAAGCGCACCGACGCGTACGGCGGTTCGTACGAGAACCGCACGCGCTTCGCCCTCGAAGTGGTCGACGCCATGCGTGCCGTCTGGCCCGAGGACAAGCCGCTGTTCTTCCGCATATCGGCCACCGACTGGCTGGAGGAGGCGGGCTGGACGGCCGACGACACCGTCCGCTTCGCCGCCGAGCTCAAGGAGCACGGCATCGACCTGCTCGACGTGTCCACGGGCGGCAACGCGGCAGGCGTCCGCATTCCCGTCGGCCCCGGCTACCAGGTGCCGTTCGCCGCGCGGGTGAAGGCCGAGACGGAGCTGCCGGTCGCGGCCGTCGGCCTGATCACCGAGGTGGAGCAGGCCGAGAAGATCGTCGCCAACGGCGAGGCGGACGCGGTCCTGCTGGGACGGGAGCTGCTGCGGGACCCCTCGTGGGCGCGGCGCGCGGCCCGCGAGCTGGGCGGCGAGGTGCATGTGCCGGAGCAGTACCACCGGTCCGTCTGAACCGCCCTCGTCGCCGGGGCCGGTGGGCAAGCCGCGTATTCGCGTGCCTATCGGCCCCCGCACGACGTCTCGGCGAGGGCCTCGAACTCGTCGTCGGTGGGCTTGTACTGCTGCTCGTAGCCGGCGACGCGTTCGGTGATGCTGCGGAAGTACACCTGGAAGGTCAGCGTCCACTGGGTGTCGAGGAAGCGCTTCAGGGCGCCGTTCAGCTTGCGGCAGTCCTCCTTGTGGCCCTCGCGCAGGCCGATGCCGTAGAACTGCTGCTTCTTCACCGTGATGTTCCGTACGACCTTGACGTCGTCGGCGTACCGCGGATCCTGCGCGAAGCCTTCAAGGATGATCTTGTCCGTCCAGACGGCGTCGAAGTTCCCCCCGATCAGCTCTTTGACGCAGGTCTTGTAGCTGTTGCGGCGTACGACGTCCACGTTGGGCCCCAGCGCCTCACGGACCGCCTTCTTCGCCTTCTCGTCCGTCTCGCTCTTGGGGTCGCCGGTGGAGCCGTACACGCTGCACACTTTCTTGCCGTCGACGTCCGCCAGCCGATTGATGCCGCTCTCGTCCTCACGCACGAGCACGCCCTGATAGGTCTTCAAGTAGGGGGCGGTGAAGTCGATCTCCTTGTCGCGCGGCGCGGTGATGGAGTACGTGGCGATCACCAGGTCCATGCTGCGTTCGCGCAGGACCTTCTCGCGGTTGCGGGACTGCACGTCCCAGTCGGCCGCCCTGAAGCCGAGGTCGGTGCCGAGGAACTGCACCAACCGCGCCTCGAATCCCGCGAAGTCGTCGTCCTCCTCCCTGAGCGTGCTGAAGCCGGGCTGCCCCTTCTTCACCGCGATGTTCAGCGTCTCCTTGTCGAACAGCGAGGGGCGCCCGCCCCCGTCCGGGCCCGCGGAGCGGGTCGGCGACGCGGTGCCCGTGCCGCCCCCGCCGTCGGATCCGCCGCCGCACGCGGCGGCAAGGGAGAGGGCGAGGACGCACGCGGCGGTGACGAGGCGGCGGCTTGGCGCTTGGCGGGGCATGACACTCTCCTTGGACTTACCGGCGGTACTCCGCCTTCTCCAGCGTGAGCTCGACCCGGCAGTCCGCGCTGCCGACGAGTTGGAGGTCGACCGCGACCTCGGGTCCGGGATCGGCGAGCGCGAGGGTGGTGGTGAGCGTCTCCTCCAGGGCGACGGGCGCCTTGGCCTCGATGTCGCCGCCCAGGAACCCCAGCTTGCCCATGCGCAGGCAGGGCGACGCGCCGGCCACGCTGTCCCGCGCCGTGAACGTCAGCCGCAGCCGCTTCTTGTCCCCCGGATCGGCGTCCACGACGAGCCCCACCGTGGCGTCGGCGGCGATCGTGTCCCCGTTCAGACGCGCGTCGCCCGACACGTTCTCGGGCCGGGCCGCGAGGAACCACCACGCGGCGCCCCCGACGAGCGCGACGACGAGGAACGCGGCGAGGAACGCCAGCAGGTGCTGCGTGACCTCCTGCCGCTCGTCCCGACGCGCGTAGAGCGTCATCGCGGATACGTACGCGATGAAACCGCCGCCCGCGAACGTGAGAGCGGTCGCCGAGTCGCCGATGCTCACGATGGCGATCGCGACACCGACGAGGGTCAGCATCAGCACCAGGTGCACGACGAAGAGCACCGAGAAGTAACGCCTGCCCTCGGGATCCGGCGCTCCGGTGTCGGCGCTGGTGTCCGTGTCGGCGCCGGCCTCAGGTCGGGCCGGCTCGGCGTCCGGGCGGACGGGTTTCGACTCCGCGGCCAAGTGGCGCCCTCCCCCGCGCGAGTGGTGCGTGTGGAGGGCAAGGATGCCACAGAGAGTGATGCGAAGGACATCAACTTACGTAGGAGCGCCGCGAGTTCGGGAAACTCCCCGCTGGTGACCGTCCACTCGGATCACGTGGGTCCCATGGGTCACTCGGGAATGGCCGCCAGCGTGAAGGAGTGGCCCGCCGGGTCGGAGTACGTACGCGTGTCCCGCGGCCCGTTGTTGTTCTTGGTGTCCACCGGGCGCGCCCCGAGGCCGACCGCCTCACGCTCCGCCTCGTCCATGTCGTGCCGGGCGACCATGATCCGCACGTGCGCCTGCTGCGAGTCCTCGGGGCGGGGCCAGCTCGGCGGGATGTAGTCGCGCTCCCTGTGCACGGCGAGGCAGACCCCCGACTCGTTCGTGATCTCCACGTAGTCGGGGTCCTTGCTCAACCGGACCTCCGCGCCGAGGAGTCCCGCGTAGAACTCGGCCAGGGCCTCGGGCTCGGAGCAGTCCAGTACGAGCACGGCGTTCTTGTGGACGGTCATGGTGTGCGGGTCCCCCGTGCCCGCCCCGCCAAACGGGGCGCACGCGGGGCCACTTGGCGGGCCGGGGGCGCGCGGGGCGGGCTACCCGGAAGTTTTCGTTCCGCCCCCATGGGCACTCGGGCGCCCATGGAGTGGTTGCAGAGGGCTGCCTGCGTCGACGAGGATCCGGACCTCTTCTTTCCCGTCGGTACGACAGGCCCCGCGATAAGAGATCTCGCCGCCGCCAAACGTGTCTGCGCCCGCTGCCCGGTGAGCGGCGAGTGTCTGGCGTGGGCGCTCAGGACCGGTCAGACGGCCGGCGTGTGGGGCGGCACCTGCGAGGAGGAACGGGCGGCCCTGCGCCGCGCTGACCTCACCGCCTGACGGTCCACTCGTCCTCGTACTTCGCGTACGTCCCGTCATGCTTCGCGAGGTGCACGAACTGGTCGACGTACTCCTTGAACTCCTCGTCCCCGCGCGGCGTCGCGTACGCCTTCTCCGAGAAGGTGAAGGGCTTGTCGGGGTGGAGGGCGCAGAGTTCGGGGTGGATCCTCGACTGGTAGAGCGTCTCGCTCGCGTCCGTCATCATGACGTCCGCGCGCCCGTCGATGATCTCCTGGAAGATCGTGGTGTTCTCGGGATGCAGCCTGATCGTCGCCTGCTTGATGCTCGCCCGGGTGAACTCCTCGTTCGTACCACCGGGGTTGACGACGACCCGCACGCCCTTCTTGTCGATGTCCTTCAGCGTGCCCGCGCCGAACCGGTCCTTGTCCGCGCAGCGCACGATCGGCGTCTTGCCGTCCTCGCGCGTCGGTTCGCTGAAGTAGACCTGGCGGGCGCGCGCCGGCGTGATCGAGACGCCGCCGACACCGATGTCGCAGCGGCGCGCGGCGACGTCCCCGGTGAGGTCCGCCCACGTCGTCGCGGTGAACCTCGGCTCGGCGTCGAGGCTCTTCGCGAGGTCGCGCGCCATCTCGATGTCCACGCCGCTGTACGTCCTGCCGGCGGGGTCCAGTTTCGTGAAGGGCGCGTAGTCACCGGTCGTGCAGACCTTCAGGACGCCCCTTTTCGGCACGGCGTCCAAGAGGCTGCCCAGGTAGGGGCGTTCCGGTCGCTTGGCCGCGCCCGGCGACGTGGGCGCGGCGGCGGTGACGGCCAGCAGACAGGCGAGGGCGGACAGAGTGGCGGCACGCTTCACGGGGGGGTCCTTTGCGCTGCGGGCGGGCGGCTCGAAGGGATCACCCTCGCAGACCCGATCCGCCGCCTGCACCCCCTTCTCACCCTGCGAGCGGTGCCAGGACGACCGGCGTCAGGTCCGGACCCTCACCCGCGTCGTACGCGTCCTCGTCGAACGGGTAGAGCGGCCGTGCCACCCGGTGGTGCCCGAGGCGCGGCAGGTCCTGGTCGACTCCGCCGGGGGTGAGGGCGAGCAGCCAGTCGGCCGCCATGTCGTACAGCTCCGGCTCCAGATAGCCGATCTTCACCGCCACGATGTCGTACGTACGCGGATCGATGCCGAGGCCGCCCTCCTCGGGGCCCATGAAGTCGGCCAGGGTGTGGAACGGCTTGCGGCGTTCGACGAGGATCACGGTGAGGCCGCCGGTGCGCACGGCCGCCATGTCGACCCCGCGGTCGTACGCGCCGCCCTCGGCGCGGTCCTTGCGGTCGGTGGCGCGCTGCAACGCGACGACGGTGCCGGTGAGTTCGTACGGCCCGCCGTGATGCGTGTCGACCTTGCCGCCGACGCTCAGCGTCACCTGCGCGCCCACGCCCGCCGCGAAGCATTGGGCCACGGCGGCCGGGTCGGTGATGCCGGGGTGGACGGCGGTGACCTTTCCGGTGCGGATCGCGTCGTGTCCGAGGAGCTTGCGCAGCATGTACGCGAGGTCGCCCGCGCCGCCCGCTGTCGGGTTGTCGCCCGAGTCGCTGATCAGGAAGGGCCGCCTCGTCGAGGTCACGGCCCGCTCCACGCACTCCTCGGCGGTGCCCGTGGGGCCGACGAAGACGAAGTCGCGGCGCGCGTCCCAGTAGCGGCGGGCGAGCTGGCCGGCCTCGGTGGCGGCGCGTTCGGCATCGTCACCCGTGACGACGACGGCGGCCTGGCAGCGGGGTTCGTCGGCCCAGGCGTAGCCGACCCAGAGCGCGGCGTCGAGGATGCCGGGCAGCCGCTCGATGTCGGCGAGCGAGGCGTAGAGGGACTTGGCGGGTTCCAGGCGGGTGCTGGTCTTCTCGCCGGGGAGGAGGACGGGGATCTGCACCCAGGCGCGGTGCGGGCGCGTGCCGTCGAGGAGGCAGCGCACGAGGTTGCGGGCGGCGCGCTCGCGGGTCTCCCAGGCGTCCTCGTGCGGGGCGAGGCGGTGGGCGGTGAGCAGGTCGACGGGCTCGGCGAAGCGGCGCGAGACGTTGCCGTGCAGGTCCATGGCGGCGGAGATCATGGGGCGCCCTGTGCCGTCCGGGGTGCCCACGGAGTCGAGGGCCGTGCGGACCGCCTCGGTGAGGTCGGCCTCGGCGTCGGTGAGGCCGACGACGCTCATCGCGCCGTGGATGTCGTAGACGAGGCCGTCGAGGGGGCCCGCGTTCCGTATGCGCGTGACGAGTTCGTCCTTGAGGGTCAGGTACGACTGTGCCTCCACCGGACCGCCGGGCAGCGAGGTCGCGTGGAGCAGCGGCACCCATTCGACGGTGGCGGCGAGGTCGGAGCCCGGCTGCGTCCAGGTGTAGCGGTCGAGGAGGTCCTGGCCGCGGGTCCGGCGGAAGTCGTCCGTGGTGGAGCGGTGCGGGCAGAACGTGGAGGACTCGATGCCGATGCCGCCGATGCCGATGCGCAGGCGGCGGTTGGCGGTGGTGGGGGTCATGCGGGTGCGCTCTCTTCCTGGGGGGCACGGGCGGGGTCGGGGGCGGGTCCCGGGAGGGCCGCCGGGGTGGTCGGCAGGTGCCTGCGCAGCGCGGTGAGGCCCGCGCCGAGAAGGCCCGCGTCGACCCCCGTGACGGTGGTGGTGATCTCCAGGTCGGCCGTGGCGAGGGGCAGGCACCGCTCGTAGAGCACGCCGCGCACGGCGGCGACCAGGGGCTCGGCGGTCGCGAGTACGCCGCCGAGCGCCACGGCCTGCGGGTTGAAGAAGTTGACGACGACGGACAGGACGGTGCCGATGTGCCGTCCCGCGGTGCGGACGAGGGTGGTGGCCCGCGGGTCCCCGTCGGCGACGAGACGCAGCAGGTCGCTCGTGTCGCTCACCTCGACGCCGTGGAGGGCGAGTTCGCGGATGAGGGCGGCGCCGCTGGCCACGGTCTCCAGGCAGCCGATGTTGCCGCAGCTGCACGGCCGGTCGCCCGCGGCGTCCACGCGGACGTGGCTGATGTCGCCGGCGCTGCCGTTGGCGCCGTCGTGTGGGCGTCCGGCGGAGATGACGCCGCTGCCGATGCCGCGCCCGGCCTTGACGACGACGAGATGGTCGAGTTCGGGGCGGGCGACGCGGTGTTCGCCGACGGCCATCATCGTGGCGTCGTTGTCGACGGTGACGGGAAAGCCGAGGCGTTCGGCGAGCACGTCACGCAGCGGGTAGCGGTGCCAGCCCGGCATGCGGGAGGGGCTCAGGACACGGCCCGTCCCCGGCTGCACGGGCCCGGGGAAGGCGACGCCGAGCGCCCGTACGGTACGGCCCTCCTCGCGCTGGCGTGTGACGAGCCGGTCGACCTGCCCGCAGAGCCAGTCGACGGCGGACTCGGGGCCCGCGGTGATGTCGTGCGGCAGGTCGACGGCGTCGCTGACGGTGCCGCCGAGGTCGACCACGCCGAGCCGCGCGTGGTGGCTGCCGAGGTCGGCGGCGACCGCCACGCCTCCGTGCGAGGCGACCCGCAGCAGCCTGGGCCTGCGGCCGCCGCGGGAGGCGCCCTCGCCGGACTCGGTGAGGAGCCCGGCGTCGACCAGTTCCTGCACCCGCAGGGAGACCGTCGAGGCGGCGAGACCGAGTTCGCGTACGAGGTCGGCCCGTGACGAGGCCGCCCCCGTGGAGACCAGGTGGACGATGTGCTGTGCCGATCCTGGTTCGCCGAGTGGTGTTCCGGCCATGCCGCCCCCAGTTGCTCACCTGTCGTGCGAGGCGCCCCGCACTGTTCTTTCGCGCCGTCCCTACGCGCTGTTCCTCGCGCTGTTCGTTCGTCGCTCGGCCGAACACTAGGGCTCATCGAATCAAGTCCGCCACCCCCGCCGGGTTTTCGAGTTCCTGCCGAATGAAGTATTGACTTGTTTTTCCGGCGCGGCCTAGCGTTCGGGCGCCGCTCCGTCGTTCTCCGGCACGGAGGCCGGCCCCGTCCCCCTTGGAGGCCCATCGCCATGCGCTCACTCAGGTCCGCGGCGGCAGCCCTGCTCGTCCTCGCGGCGGCCCTCACCGGCTGCACCCGCGAGGGCGGCCGCATCGACATGGGCCCCACCGGCGGCACTCCGGTCGAAGGCGGTACGGCGACCATGGCCCTGCCGCCGGCCGCCGCCCCCAACTGGATCTTCCCGATCGGCGCGCCCGGCTACGGCGCCTCGTACAACTACGGCATCCAGTCCCTGCTGTTCACGCCGGTCTACGACGCCGTGCAGGACAAGGAGAAGGGCGAGCTGACGACGCACGGGCCCGGCACGCTGGGCCTGGAGCCGAGGTACAGCGACGGCAACAGGACCGTGACGGTGCCGCTGCGCGAGGGCGTGACATGGTCCGACGGCAAGCCGGTCACCGCCCGCGACCTGGAGTTCTGGTTCCGCCTCGTCAAGGGCAACAAGGCCCAGTGGGGCAGCTATTCGGTCGGCACCATGCCGGACAACGTCAAGCGGTTCGAGACCCTCGACGACCACACCGTGCGGCTGCACCTGACCCGCGCCTACAACCCGGACTGGTTCACCGCCAACCAGCTCACGCTCATGCGGGCCCTCCCGCAGCACGCCTGGGACGCGAAGACCGACGGCGGCAGGATCGGTGACTGGGACCGCACGCCGAAGGGCGCCGAGGCGGTCTTCGCGCGCCTCACGAAGCACGCGAAGAGCCTTGGCTCGTACGGCTCCGACCCGCTGTGGAAGACGGTCAACGGCCCCTGGAAGCTCGCCGGGTGGCGTGACAGCGGCCAGGTGACGATCGTGCCGAACGAGAAGTTCACCGGCCCGGAGTCCGAACGCCCGCACCTGGACAAGGTGGTCTTCAAGCCCTTCACCACGGCCGACTCCGAGTACAACGTGCTGCGCTCCGGCGGCGTCGACTACGGCTACATCCCGCCGTCGGTGATGGCGCAGAAGGAGAAGTTCGAGAGCAAGGGCTACCGCGTCGACCCGTGGGAGGGCTGGGCGGCGACGTACATCGTCTACAACTTCAACTCCACCCACGGCGGCCCGCTGATGGGACAGCTCTACATCCGCCGGGCCATGCAGCACCTCGTCGACCAGAAGGCGATGAGCGACGTCATCTGGCAGGGCAGCGCGACACCGACGCTCGGCCCGGTGCCGGCCACGCCGAAGAGCCAGTACCTCTCCGAGGCCATGGAGAAGAACCGCTATCCGTATGACGTCGACAAGGCCCGGCGCCTCCTCACCGCGCACGGCTGGCGCGTCGAGGACGGCACCGCCCGCTGCGTACGCCCCGGAACCGGCGAGAACCAGTGCGGCAAGGGCATCGCGAAGGACACCCCGCTCGAACTGACCCTCCTCTCCCAGTCCGGTTCCACCGAGACGACGAACATGATGCAGGAGCTCAAGTCGTCCCTGTCCAAGGCCGGCATCGAACTGACGGTGCGCCGGCAGCCGCTGAACTCGGTCCTCGGCAACTCCGTGCCCTGCACGGCGAAGGACCCCGGCTGCGCATGGGACATGTCCTTCTTCGGGACCGCCGGCAGCTGGTACTACCCCCTCAACCCGAGCGGCGAGCAGCTCTTCTCCACCGGGGCCTCCGCCAACTTCGGCAACTACAGCGACAAGAAGGCCGACCGCGTCATCCGGGCCGTGCAGTACTCCCCCGACATGCAGGCCGTCCACGAGTACGGCGAGTACCTCGCCGAGCAGCTTCCGGTGATGTGGATGCCCAATCCGGCGTACCAGGTCTCGGTCATCCGCAACGACCTGCGCGGCATCGAACAGAACCCGACCGTCACCTTCGCGCCCCAGCACTGGTACTACGTCAAGAACGCCAAGAAGAGCGGCACGGAGAAGGGAGCCGTGAAGTGACCGGCTTCACCGGCTTTCTGGTCAAGCGTTTCCTCCAGGCGATCGTCGTCCTCTTCCTGGTGTCGGTCATCGTCTTCGTGCTCCTGCACCTCCTGCCGGGCGGCCCGGCCCGCGCCATCCTCGGCCCCAAGGGCACGCCGCAGCAGATCGAGCACTTCAACCACCAGCAGGGGTTCGACCGTTCACTGCCGACGCAGTACGCGATGTACCTGAAGCGGCTGCTCACCGGCGACCTCGGCGAGTCCTTCAAGCTCAACTCGCCCGTCCTCGACCTGCTGAAGCAGCGCCTGCCGAAGACGCTGCTCCTGACCGTCCTGTCCACCGTGCTCGCCGTCGTCATCGCCGTCCCGCTCGGCCTGCTCCAGGCCGTGCGGCGCGGCAAGCCCGCCGACTACGCGCTGACGGGTCTCGCCTTCCTGATGTACGCGACGCCGGTGTTCTTCCTCGGCCTCATCATGATCATCCTGTTCGCGCAGGTCATGCCCATCTTCCCGGCGGAGGCACCACAGGGCGAGTCGATCGGTGAACTCCTCGGCGACTCCACCGGGTTGATTCTGCCGGTGGTCACCATGGCTTTCGGCATCATCGCGATGTTCAGCCGCTACATGCGCTCGGCGGTCCTCGACAACCTCACCGAGGAATACGTCCGCACCGCGATGGCCAAGGGCCAGTCGAGCCGCCGCATCATGGTCCGGCACGTCCTGCGCAACGCGCTCATCCCGCTCGCGACCCTCCTCGGCCTCTACCTGCCGACGCTGTTCAGCGGCGCCCTCGTCGTCGAGTCGATGTTCAACTACCCCGGCATGGGGCTGCTGTTCTGGAACGCGGCACAGGGCTCCGACTTCCCCGTGCTCCTCGGCGTGACCCTCGTCGTCGGCGTCGCCACCGTCCTCGGCTCCCTGCTCACCGACATCCTGTACGCCGCCCTCGACCCCCGGATACGGAGCGTGGCATGAGTACCACCGCCGCCCCTGTCACCGCCCCCGGCCAGGAGGAGACGGCGCGGGCCACCCCCTCCCTCGCCCGCCGCACCCTGCGGGTCTTCACCGGCAACAAGCTCGCCCTGACGGGTGTGGCCGTCCTCGCCCTGCTGATCGCCTTCAGCTACCTCGGGCCGCTCCTGCACCCCAGCGAGCAGGTCCACACCGACCTGTCGCAGGCGAACCTCCCGCCCGGCAGCCCCGGCCACCTCCTCGGCACCACCGACCTCGGCTACGACATGGTCGGCCGCCTGATGGTCGCCGGCCGGACCTCGCTGGAGATAGGCCTGGCGGCGGGATTGCTGGCCACCCTCTTCGGCACCGTCTACGGCGCGGTCTCCGGATACTTCGGCGGCTGGGTCGACGCCGCGATGATGCGCGTCACGGACGCGGCGCTCGCCATCCCCGCGATGTTCCTGCTCGTCGTGGTCGCCGCGATCATCACGCCCGACAAGGGCGTCCTGGTCGTGATCATCGCGGCGGTCGCCTGGCTCTCCCCCGCCCGCCTGGTGCGCGGCGAGGCCCTGGCGCTGCGCGACCGCGAGTACGTCCAGGCCATGCGGATGATGGGCGGCGGCGGCACCCGCGCCGTCTTCAAGCACATCGTGCCGAACGCCATCGGCACCGTCATCGTCAACTGCACCTTCCAGATCGCCGACGCCATCCTCTACGTCAGCTACCTCGCGTTCCTCGGCCTGAGCATCCCGCCGCCCTCGGCCGACTGGGGCTCCATGCTGTCCGCCGGCATCACCTACACCCAGAACGGCTACTGGTGGCTGATCTTCCCGCCGGGCATCGCGATCGTGCTGGTCGTCGCCGCGTTCAACTTCATCGGTGACGGGCTGCGGGACGCGTTCGAAGTCCGGCTGCGGAGCTGAGAGGAAGACCGGAGAGATGACCACGCCCGAGCCACTGCTCACCATCGACGACCTGCACGTCGACATCACCTCCCGCGACCGCACCGTCCACGCCCTCGACGGCGTCGGCCTCACCCTCGCCCCCGGCGAGGCCCTGGGCATCGTCGGCGAGTCCGGCTGCGGCAAGACCATGACCGCGCTCAGCGTGCTCGGCCTGCTGCCGCCGGGCGGCGAGATCACCGGCGGACGCGTCCTGTTCGACGGCAACGACCTCGCCACCGCCGCCGCGCCCGTCCTGGAGGAGGTACGGGGGGACAGCATCGGCATGGTCTTCCAGGACCCGCTGACCTCGCTCAACCCGACGATGACCATCGGCGCCCAGGTCGCCGAGCCGCTGCTCCTGCACCGCCCCGGCATCGGCCGCGCGCAGGCCATGACCCGCGCCGAGGAGATGCTCCGCCTCGTCGGCATGCCGCGGCCCGCCGAACGCATGAAGGCCTACCCGCACCAGCTCTCGGGCGGCATGCGCCAGCGCGTGGCGATCGCCATGGCCCTGGTCTGCGAGCCGAAGCTGCTCATCGCCGACGAGCCGACCACCGCCCTGGACGTCACGACGCAGCACCAGATCCTCGAACTCGTCGACGACCTGCGCGCCCGCCTCGGCATGGCGATGATCCTGGTCACCCACGACCTGGGCGTCATCGCCCACCGCGTCGACCGGGTCGCCGTCATGTACGCGGGAAAGGTCGTCGAGGAGGCCGGCGTACGGGACCTCTTCACCCGCCCGCGCCACCGCTACACCGAGGCCCTGTTCGCCGCGCTGCCCGAACGCGCGGCCGCGACCGGCACGGAACTGCACACCATTCCCGGTCTGCCGCCGAGCCTCGCGACGCGCCCCACGGGTTGCCGTTTCGCGCCGCGCTGCGCCTTCGCCACGGAGGAGTGCCGCGGCGAGGAGCCGCCGCTCGCCGACGACGAGGTGCGGGGCCCGGAGCACCGGTTCGCGTGCTTCCACCCGGTGCCGGACGAGGCCACGTCCGAGGACGAGGTGGTGATCCCCGCGCCCGTGCCCCCGGCCGCCGCCCCCGGGGACGTACTCCTCGAAGTCGACGCACTCGTCAAGGAGTTCCCGCTCAAGGGCGGTCCGTTCGCGCGCGGTCGCGGCACGGTCAGCGCGGTCGGCGGGGTGTCCCTCACGATCCGCGAGGGCGAGACGTTCGGCATGGTCGGCGAGTCCGGCTCCGGCAAGACCACGCTCGGACGGATCGTCGCCGGCCTGGAGGAGCCGACCGCCGGGGCGGTGCGCTTCGAGGGCGCCGACCCGTCCCGGATGACCCGGGCCGAGCGGCGGGCGCACCGGCGTCGCGTCCAGCTGATGTTCCAGGACTCCACCGCCGCGATGGATCCGCGCATGCGGGTGGGCGAGATCCTGCGGGAGCCCCTGGTCATCCAGGGCGTCGGCAGCCGCGCCGAGCGGGAGGAGCGCATCGCCGCACTCCTCGACGCCGTCGGCCTGCCGCGCGGCGCGGTCCACCGCTACCCGCATGAGTTCTCTGGAGGGCAGCGCCAACGCATCGGCCTGGCAAGGGCGTTGACGCTCTCGCCCGATCTGGTGGTCGCCGACGAGCCGGTGTCCGCGCTGGACGTGTCGGTGCAGGCGCAGATCCTGAACCTGATGCGGGAGCTCCAGCGCGAGCGGGGCCTGACCTACCTGTTCATCTCGCACGACCTGGCCGTGGTGCGGCACCTGGCGGACACGGTGGGCGTGATGTACCTCGGCAAGCTGGTGGAGACCGGGCCGGCAGAGAGGGTGTACGCGCAGCCGCTGCACCCTTACACGCGGGGGCTGCTGGAGACGGTGAACCTGGCCGACCCCGCCCCTGGACGCGCGCCGCTCAAGGGTGAAACCCCCTCCGCCGCGAACCCCCCGTCCGGGTGCCGCTTCCGGACCCGGTGCCCCCTTGCCGAGGACGTCTGCGCCACGACGGAGCCGCCGGTGAGCACTCCGAGCGGCGCCGGACACCAGGTGGCCTGTCACTTCCCGCTGACCGCGCCTCGGCTAGCGTCGGCCAGGTGAGACTCGCCGACGCTCTTTCCCACCGCCCGCTCGTGCTGGACGGCGGCCTCTCCAACCAGCTGGAGGCCGCCGGGCACGACCTGAGCGACGCCCTCTGGTCGGCGCGCCTGCTCGCCGACCGGCCGGACGCCATCGAGGCCGCCCATCGCGCGTACTACGAGGCGGGCGCCGAGGTCGCCATCACCGCCAGCTACCAGGCGACGTACGAGGGGTTCGCGCGGCACGGCATCGACGCGCCCCGCACGGCCGAGTTGCTGCGCCTGAGCGTGGAGTTGGCGCGGCGGGCCGGCGCCGGGCTTGGCCGCGAGGTGTGGGTGGCGGCGTCGGTGGGACCCTACGGCGCGATGCTCGCCGACGGCTCCGAGTACCGGGGCCGGTACGGCCTGAGCGTGGCCGAGCTGGAGCGCTTCCACCGGCCCCGCCTGGAGACCCTCGCCGCGGCGGCCCCGGACGCCCTCGCCCTGGAAACGGTCCCCGACACCGACGAGGCGCGGGCGTTGCTGCGCGCGGTGCGCGGTCTCGGGGTGCCCGCCTGGCTGTCGTACAGCGTCGCGGGGGATCGCACGCGCGCGGGCCAGCCTCTCGACGAGGCGTTCGCTCTCGCCGCCGGCGTGGACGAGGTGATCGCGGTCGGCGTGAACTGCTGCGATCCGCGCGACGCGCGGTCGGCGGTGGCGCTCGCCGCGCGGGTCACCGGCAAGCCGGTGGTCGTCTATCCGAACAGCGGCGAGAGGTGGGACGCCGAGGCGCGGTCGTGGCGTGGTCCCGCGCGGTTCGCGGCCGGTCAGGTGGCCGGCTGGCGGGCGGCGGGGGCGCGGCTGATCGGCGGGTGCTGCCGGGTGGACCCCGGGGCGATCGCGCGAGTCGCGTCGGAGCTGTCGTCGTCGCCGGACCGCCCTCCGGCCTGAGACCCGGCGTTCAGGCTGGGACACGGCGTTCACCTGCGGAAACACCGTGCCGAAGGGTGACTGTCAGTGCCGGGGTGCAGACTGACGGATACCTGAGACAACGACGTCCGGAGGTGGCCGCGATGGCCGATGTACTTCTGACCGTAGGCACCCGCAAAGGCCTGTTCATCGGCCGCAGGCGCGAGGGTGTCTGGGAGTTCGACGACAGCCCGTACTTCAACGCCCAGGCGGTGTACTCCGTCGCGATCGACACGCGCGGCAGGACGCCCCGCCTGCTCGTCGGCGGCGACAGCGCGCACTGGGGCCCGTCCGTCTTCCACTCCGACGACCTGGGCCAGTCGTGGACGGAGCCCGCGAAGCCCGCCGTGAAGTTCCCCAAGGACACCGGGGCGTCGCTGGAGCGGGTGTGGCAGCTGCACCCGTCGGCCGCGGAGCCGGACGTGGTGTACGCGGGCACGGAGCCTGCCGCGCTGTACCGCTCGGAGGACCGCGGCGAGAGCTTCGCGCTCGTCCGTCCCCTCTGGGAGCACCCCACGCGTTCCAAGTGGGTGCCGGGCGGTGGCGGTGAGGGCCTGCACACCATCCTGACGGATGCCCGCGACGCCCGTGCGGTGACCGTCGCGGTTTCCACCGCGGGGGTGTTCCGCACCCTGGACGGCGGCGCGAGCTGGGCCCCTTCGAACAGGGGGGTCTCGGCGGTGTTCCTGCCGGAGCCGGACCCCGAGTTCGGGCAGTGCGTGCACAAGGTCGCGCGGGACGCGGCCGACCCGGACCGGCTGTATCTCCAGAACCACTGGGGCGTGTACCGCAGCGACGACGCGGGGGCGCACTGGACGGACATCGGCGGCGGCCTGCCCTCCGACTTCGGTTTCGCCGTGGTCGCCCACCCGCACCGGGGCGGCACGGCGTACGTCTTCCCGATCGAGGCGGACAGCGACCGGGTCCCCGCCGCCCGCCGCTGCCGCGTGTACCGCACGGCCGACGCGGGCGCGAGCTGGGAGCCGTTGAGCGCGGGCCTGCCCCAGGGCGATCACTACGGCACGGTGCTGCGGGACGGCATGTGCAGTGATGACAACGACCCGGCGGGCCTCTACTTCGGCAATCGCAACGGCGAGGTGTACGCCTCGGCGGACGACGGCGACAGCTGGCGGCTGCTCGCCTCGCACCTGCCGGACGTGCTGTGCGTTCGGGCCGCGGCCATCGGTTGATCGACACCGCCGTTACGGCAGTAGGGTGACGCCGTGGCACCACGACCCTTGCATGAGATCGTCGAACCCGGCTGGGCCAAGGCCCTGGAACCGGTGGCCGAACGGATCGCCGGGATGGGGGACTTCCTGCGCGCGGAGATCGCCGCGGGCCGTACCTACCTCCCGGCGGGGCCGAACGTGCTGCGCGCGTTCCAGCAGCCCTTCGACGACGTCCGCGTCCTGATCGTCGGCCAGGACCCCTACCCCACGCCCGGTCACGCGGTGGGACTGTCGTTCTCGGTCGCGCCCGACGTGCGGCCGCTGCCCGGCAGCCTCATCAACATCTACCGCGAGATGACCCACGACCTGGGGCTGCCCCCGCCGTCGAACGGCGACCTGACGCCGTGGACCCAGCAGGGCGTCCTGCTCCTGAACAGGGCGCTCACCACGGCTCCGCGCAAGCCCGCCGCGCACCGCGGCAAGGGCTGGGAGGAGGTCACCGAGCAGGCCATCCGGGCGCTCGCGGCGCGCGGGAAGCCGCTGGTGTCGATTCTGTGGGGGCGTGACGCGCGCAATCTGCGGCCGCTGCTCGGGCAGTTGCCGTCGGTGGAGTCCTCGCACCCCTCCCCCATGTCGGCGGACCGGGGCTTCTTCGGCTCGCGCCCCTTCAGCCGGGCCAACGACCTGCTGGTCCAGCAGGGGGCGCAGCCGGTGGACTGGCGGCTTCCGTGACCGAGCCGGAGCCGGCGTACGTCCTCGGCGTCGACTCGGGGGGCTCCGGGCTGCGGGTGGCTCTCGCCGTGCCGGACGGCGGCGCGCCGCGCCCGGTCCCGGCCGGGGAGCCGATGCGGTCCGTGGAGCCGGTGCGCACGGGACCGCGCGGCATCGACGCCTCGCACTTCATGACGCAACTGCTGCCCATGGCACGGGCGTTGCTGGACCGGGCGGGCGGCGGGCGGATCACGACCGTCGCCGTCGGTGCCGCGGGGATGGCGACGTTGGGGGACGATCTGCGGGCCGCGTTGCCGTCCGCGCTCGACAAGGCCCTCGGCGTACGGCGCGTGGCGCTCGCCGCGGATGCCGTGACGGCCTACGCGGGCGCGCTCGGGGAGCGTCCCGGCGCGGTCGTCGCCGCGGGCACCGGCCTGATCGCGATCGGTACGGACCTCACGGCCTGGCGCCGTGCCGACGGCTGGGGCCATCTGCTCGGGGACTGCGGCGGCGGCGCCTGGATCGGCCGTGCGGGGCTCGAAGCGGCGATGCGGGCGCACGACGGCAGGCGGGGCGGTTCGCGGCCGCTCCTCGCGCGCGCGGAGGAACTGTTCGGCCCGGCGGCGGGGATGCCGGGCCGCCTCTACCCCCGCGCCGACCGGCCGGCCGTCCTCGCCTCGTTCGCACCCGAGGTGGCGGGCCGCGCGGCGGACGACGCGGTGGCGGCCGGCATCCTGCGGGACGCGGCGCGGCACATCGCGGAAGCCGCGGCGGCCGTCCGCCCCGGGAGTGGGGGGTGCGAAGTGGCCCTCACCGGCGGTCTGTTCAAGCTGGGGGAGCCGCTGCTCGCCCCGCTGCGCGAAGAGCTTGCGGCCCAACTGCCGCAAGCGCGGCAGGTCCCGGCGGCCGGCGACCCGCTGGACGGCGCCCTGCGCATAGCGGCCGATATCGCCCTGGGTCGGCTGCGGTTGCCGCAGGACGCGCGCATGCTCTCCGTGCATATGATCCATACAGAGGAAAGTGACAGTTGACCTCTGCGTAATTCATCAGACAAAAACGGACTTATACCGCTCACCTGCACCCTCCCCGAACAGAGGGGCTGCGCAAGCCAGTAGCATGCGGGCGCATGAGCTCCCCCACTGGGCCCGCATCCGGCCTGCCCGTACGAATGCCGCGCCCCCGTCAGCCGGGCCGGCACCGCCGTCCGGAGCCCGTCGCGGCTCCTGAGGGCGCACCCGCACTCGTCCTCGCCGTGCCGGGCGCCCCCAGCACCACCACGCGCGGCCTCGCCGAGGAAGTCGTGAGCATCGCCCGCTCCGAGCTGCCCGGTCTCGACGCCCGCATCGGTTACGTCGACGGTGAGGAGGACGCCACCGTCACGTCCTTCCCCGAGTTCCCCTCGCTGCGGTCCGTGCTCGTGCACGCGGCCGCACAGCGCCCGCCCGCGCCGAGCGGGCGCGCCGCCGCCACCGCCGAAGCGAGAGCGCGCTACCGCGCCGCCGGAGGTCCCGTGGCGGTCGTCGTACCGCTGCTCGCGGGCCCCGACAGCACGCTGATGGACCGCATACGGCAGACCGTCGCGGACAGCGGTGTCGCCGCCGAGCTGACCGATGTGCTCGGCCCGCACCCGCTGCTCGCCGAGGCGCTGCACGTGCGCCTGTCGGAGGCCGGGCTCGCCCGCGCCGACCGCGCGCGGCTGTTCACCGTCGCGACCGCGGCGGACGGCATCGTCCTCGCCACGGTCGGCGGCGAGGAGGCCGTGCAGGCCGCCGGGATCACCGGCATGCTGCTCGCCGCGCGCCTCGCGGTGCCGGTGATGGCCGCCGCGCTCGACCAGGAGGGCGCCATCGCGGCGACCGCCGAGCAGCTGCGTGGCTCGGGCTCGGCCCAGCTGGCGCTGGCGCCGTACCTGATCGGCCCCGAGCTCGACGCGGGTCTGCTCGACGCGGCGGCGAAGGACGCCGGCTGCTCGGTCGCCGAGCCGCTCGGCCCGTACCCGGCGATCGGCAAGCTGGCGCTCTCGAAGTACACGACCGCGCTCGGCATCGCCCCGCAGCAGCCTTCGGGCGCGCCGGTGCACTGAGCGCCCCCGCGTACGTACGCCGATGGGTCCGCCCCGATGTGGGGGCGGACCCATACGCGTACGGCGGGCCCGTTCGCGTCCGTACGACAGTCGCCGAGCCGTCGCTCAGCCGAAGATCACGCAGGAGGCGGCGGGCGCCTGGATGGAGCCGGACTTCCGAGGGAGCCCGGTGTCGTGGTCGACCGTGAACCAGGTGACGTCACCGGAGCGCTCATTGGCGGCGTACAGATGCCGCCCCGAGGGGTCGATGGCCAGGTCGCGGGGCCAGTGCCCGCCGCAGGGCACCGTCGCCGCGAGCCGGGGCGCCTCGCCCGCCTCGTCGAGCGCGAGGACCGAGATGACGTCCGCGCCGCGCGTCGCGGTCCACAGGAACCGTCCGTCGGGCGCGACGACGACCTCGGAGGGGTAGACGTCGCCGTCCGGGATGTCGGTGAGGACGGAGACCTCGCCGAGCGGCTTGAGCGTGCCGTCGTCGGCGTCCCAGGCGCAGACGGTGAGCGTGGGGGTCAGCTCGTTGAGGACGTACGCGCGGTCGCCGCGCGGGTGGAAGACGAGGTGCCGTGGCCCCGAGCCCGGGCGCAGCGCCACTTCTCGGTGGAGCGCGAGCCCGTCGCCGTCGAGGGCGCAGACGCGGACGGAGTCCGTGCCGAGGTCGACGCTGACGGCCCAGCGGCCGCTCGGGTCCGCGAGGACCTGGTGGGCGTGCGGGCCCTGCTGGCGCTGCGGGTGGGGCCCCGACCCCGTGTGGCGCAGTTCGCCCGCCGGTGCCGCGAGGCCGCCGTCGGGGCGCAGCGGCACGGCGGTGACGCTGCCGGAGCGGTAGTTGGCGGTGAGCACGTGGCCGGCGTACAGGGCGAGGTGGGTGGGGGCCGAGCCGACCGGCACGGGACGGCCGATGAGTTCCGGTTTGTCGCCTTCGAGCCGGTAGGCGGCGAGGGCGCCGTCCGATGTCTCGCTGACCGCGTAGAGGGTGTCGCCGGTGGGCGAGAGCGCGAGGTAGGAGGGGTCGGCGACCGCGTCCGTGGCGCCGAGGACGGTCAGCGCGCCGGTGTCCCCGTCGACGGCCGCCGTGAGGATGCCGAGTCCTCCGGCCGCGGTGAAGGATCCGATGTACGCCCGTCCGGCACGGTTGCCGTCGTCCACTGCTGTCCCCTCTCGGCCGGGGCGCCGCGTCCGTGGCGCCGCTCGTGCGGCCGACGCTAGCAGCCGGTCTGGACCAGACGGCGCCCGGCGGACGCCCTGACCCTCTCCACCGTCACCTGTGTCCCAGCTCACGCCCATAAGGCGCGAAGGCCCGGAACAACCGGATGTGGTCGGCCGTTCTTCCCTGTGTGGCTGCGGAGGGGACAGTGTCCCCGGGCCTCACCTATAGCCCATGGGGACGATCGTTCGGCTGAAGCCCCATGGAGCCTTTCGCCGAGAGGCGACCGCCCTCCGCGAGCCACCCGCGACGACCCCGGCTGGTCTCCCCCGTCCAGCCGGGGTCTTCTCATGTCCGCCCGCCGACCCGACCCGCCCTGCCCCGCGGTACCTGGTCCGTTGGCCTGCCCCCGATCCGGCGCGAGCGGCCACTGCTGTGCCAATGGCCCATCCTGCCGGGTGTCGGTTGAGCCAAGGGGCGAGTAGATGGTGTGATGGGGCTGTCGATGGCGCTGCGGATCCCCGCGGCGCCTTTTTCATGTGGGCATGTCGGGCGCGTCACGGAAGGGCGGGGAAGCAGTGCTGAAGAGGATGTTCGTGGCTCCGGATCCGGGACGGGTGCGGTTGCGCTTCGCCTCGCGGGCCGTCCTCGGCATCGGTCTTGCGGTGGCGGTATGCGGTCTGGCCGGGCATTCGCTCATGGCGGCGATCATCGGCGGCCTAGCCGCCCTCCTCGCTCTCTTCACCGTGACCGACGCGACGGTGCGGGGGCAGGCGGTCACCACCGCGCTGCTGCCGGTCGTCGGCTTCCCCGTACTCGCGCTGGCCGCCGGTCTGCACGACGTCCCCGTGGCGCGGGACATCGCGTTCCTCGCCGTGATGGGCATCGGCGTCTACGCGCGGCGGTGGGGGCCGCGCGGGCACTCCCTCGGCGTCTTCGCGTTCATGACCTTCTTCATCACGCAGTTCCTGCACGCCGAGTGGCAGCAGCTGCCCGAGCTCTACGCCGCCGTCCTGCTCTCCCTCCTCGCGTCCTCGACCGTGCGGTTCGGGCTGTGGTGCTACGAGCGGCGGCTGCCGACCGCGGCCCCGCCGGTTCCCCCGGCCGGCAAGGGCCTGGCACGGGCGACCACCCGGCAGGCGGTACAGGCCACGCTCGGCGGCGCGTTCGCGCTCTTGCTCGGGCAGATGGTCTCCGGTGAGCGGTGGTACTGGGCCGTGGGCGCCACCTGGTGGGTCTTCGTGAACACCACCTCGCGCGGCGAGACGCTGGTACGGGGCTTCCGGCGCCTGCTCGGCACGCTGCTCGGGATCGCCGCCGGGTTCGTGCTCGTCGTACCGCTGAACGGCGCGGCCGTGCCCAGCGCCGTGCTCGTCGCGATCAGCGTCTTCGGCATCTTCTTCACGGCCGCGGTGTCGTACACGTGGATGATGCTCTCGGTGACGGTGCTGGCCAGCTCCCTGTACGGCCTCATCGGGGTGCTGACCGGCGATCTGCTCGTGCTGCGGCTGGCGGAGACGGGGGTCGGCGCTCTGGGCGCGGTCCTCGCCGTGCTCCTCGTGCTCCCGATCACGACCCACGCCACGACCCACGGCTGGATCGAGCGCGCGCTGCGCTGTGTGCACGCCTGCACCGCGGAGGCCGCCGCGCGACTGGCCGGGTCGGCGGACGCCGATCCCGCCCACCGGGTCACCGAGCTCGAAGCGCTGCTGGGGCGGGTACGTCTGTCGGTGGCGCCGCTCGTGCATCCGCTCTGCCCGCTGCGCGCCCGCAAGCAGCGCGCGCTTGAGGTCCTCGCCCTGCTCGACGCCTGTGCGCACGAGGTGCGCGGGCTGGCCTCCGTCGCCGGTGACCCGGAGGCGTCCCACGACGCCCGCCTGGCCGCCGCGTGCTGGCGCGTCGAAGCGGCCGTCGAGGCCCTGACGGCGCCGGGTGCCGCGGCCGGGGTGGCGGGGGCCCACGGCGACCTGCCGCAGGCCGCCGTCGCGGAACCCGCCCTCGCGCACCTGCACAGCCTGGAGAGGACGCTGGCCGCGCTCGCCGCGCCCCTTCAGGGCACGAGGCGCACGCCACTGATCGGCGCCTGACCGCCCCCCAGTCCGGTTCGCCGCCGCCCCCCTACTTGTTGGGATCCCTGAAGCGGCCGAACGCCTTCGTGAGGGCGCTCAGCGGTGACCCCTCCGCCTTGCCCGGGCCGGGCGCGGGCGGCCGGAGCACGCCGTCGCCGCCGGTCGTCTCCGCGAGCGCGGCCTGCGCCGCCTCGGCCGCTTCCCGGTACAGGTCACGGGATTTCGTCATGGCGTCGAGGGCCTCGGCGTACCTGGTGACCATGGACCGGGCGTGGGCCAGCTCCTCGTCCGGGGTGAGCAGATGCCAGCCGTGGCGCAGCCGCGTCAGGGCCCGCTCGGCGTCGGCGGGCAGGGGCCGGGGCAGGGCGGCGTACTCCTTGATCCTGTCGAGGAGCTCGGTCGGTTCCGAGCCGTCCAGGAAGACGCTGCGCACCGTGAAGCGCTCCGCGTCGTAGTCGGCACCCTGCGGCGCCGTGGGCAGGACGACGGCGCCGCCGCGCGGCATGCGCACGCCCAGCTCCCGCTTCATCGCGAAGTCGGCGATCTGTGCCTGCTCGGGCGTGCCCCGGTGCTCGACCACCCGGTGCCGCAGGCTCGGCGGCAGGAACACCGAGACCGGCTGCTGTCCCCGCGCGTCCGGCGTCATCGCCTCGTGCACGACGACGTGGACGAACCAGCTCTGCCGGGTGCACTCCCGCAGCCGGTGGCGCAGCTCGTCGTCGTCCTTCGGCAGGTGGTTCGTGGTCCGCAGGCGCAGGTCCGGCACCGTGTCGTGGTCCCAGGCGACCCGGTCGCTGTCGGGCCAGAACATGGTGGCGGGCGAGGGCCAGTGCGGGTCCCAGGCCCGCTCCGCCTCGGCGGCGAGGACCCAGACGACGCCTTCGCCGTCCTTGCGGCGCGTCTCGGGGTCGTACGTGGTGAGCTGTGCGCGCACCGTGACGTCGTCGGCCACGTGCCAGCGGGCCTCGAAGAGGCGGCGGGCCGAGGGGCCGGGGTCGGCGGACTCGTCCCGCGGGTGGAGGACGGTGGAGCGGGCCGCCTCGGCGGGGTCGAGGTCCAGGTAGTCGTCGAGCACCCCGGCCGCCTTGAGGGCGATCAGGTTGCGCCGGACGTCCTGCTCGGGCTCGGGCCCGAGGTGGCGCCCGCGCCCCAGCCACGCGGTGTCGGGGACGGTGGTCGAGGAGGTGCTGTTCTTGGCCATGGAATCGTTCTGTGGGTGGTCAGGGCCCGACCAGTATGGTCCGTGGTGCCGCCGGGCGAAGCGGTAACCCCATGAACGGTTCCGCGACCGGGGGCCGGGCCCTGCCCTTGGCCTTGCTACGCCCGGCCGTTCTCGTGCTTCCACTCCCTGACGTGCTCGGGCTGGTTCTGGACGGCGAGAAGCATGATGTCGCGATTGCCGCTGGTCCAGTCGACGGTCAGCCGCAGGCCGCTGATGCGCCATCCCTCGTGGGTGCGGGCCAGGCGGTAGCGGTAGTGCCCGCCGACCGTCCAGATGGGTTCGCCCCGGTCGTTGGCGAGGATGTGGGTGGCGAGGACGGACGCCGTGCACTCGGCGGTGTCGCCGTCCACGGTGACCAGGTGGTTGCCGACCAGGTGCTGGGTGGCGTCCAGACCGCTGAGGACCGTTCTCCAGCCGTCGACGATGCTCTGGCGGGGCAGGTGGAGCGGCTCGCCGCCGTTGAGGGAGGTGTAGTCGAGGTCGACCTCGTCGGCGAAGACCTCCCGGAAGGCGGACCAGTCCCGGCGGTCGGTGCTCCAGGCCGACCGGGTGCAGGTCTCGACGATCGCGGCCCGGTCGTGCAGCACCGAGGTGCCGTGTGGTGCGGTCTCGTGCGGCGCGGTCTCAGGCGGTGCGTTGTCAGGCATGAAGAACCCTCCTCTGGAAGTGATGGTGCAGGTCGAGGTGGGGGGACCTGAGTGACGGCTGACCGGCGCACTGCGCGCTACGGGTGAACTGTGCGCTACGGGTGGGGGTGGGGGTGGACGAGCAGTTGGCCCAGTCGGACCATCAACGGGTGCGGCGCCCAGTGGGGTTCGGTGGCCAGGGTGAGGTCGGGGAAGCGGCGGAACAGCGCCGACAGGGCGATCTCCGTCTCCATCCGGGCCAACGGGGCGCCCAGGCAGTAGTGGATGCCGTGCCCGAAGCCGAGGTTCCCGCCGCCGCGTTCGCCGTCGCGGCGGCCGACGTCGAAGCGGTCGGGGTCGCTGTGGCAGGCCGGGTCGGTGTTCGCGGAGATGAGCACCGGTTGCACCGCCTCGCCCGCGGCGATGGTGAAGCCGCCCAGTTCCACGTCCGCCAGGGCGTAGCGCAGCGGGCTGATGGGGAACGGCGTCCAGAGGCGGACCAGCTCGTGCACGGCGGCGGGCCAGCGGTCCGGTTCGCGGCGCAGGAGGTCGAGCTGGTCGGGGTGGGTGAGCAGCGCCGCGATCGAGTTGCCGATCTGGTGGGCCGTGGTCTCGTGGCCGGCGAACACGATGTTGATGACGAGCGTGACGAGTTCGTCGTCGGAGAGCCGGTCCCCGTCCTCGGCCTGGGCCCGCAGCAGCGCCGTGATCAGGTCGTCGGCGGGTTCGGCGCGCCGCCGGTCCACCAGGGCCTTGACCTGTTCGACCATCGAGCGCAGGGCGTCGGGTGTGCGGTCGGGCGTCATCGACACCAGTCCGTCGCCCCATTCGCGCCAGGCCGGGCGGTCGCTCTCGGGGACGCCGACGAGTTCACAGATGACGGCGATCGGCACCGGGTAGGCGAACGATTCGATCAGGTCGACGGGGTCGGGGCCCGCCGCAGCGGCCTCGATGCCGTCGAGCAGCTTCCCGGTGATCTCCTCGATGCGCGGGCGGAGGTCGGTGACCCGGCGCGCGGTGAACGCGGAGGAGACGAGCTTGCGCAGTCGCGAGTGTTCGGCCCCGGAGAAGTTGATCAGCATCCCGGTGACGTGGACGGTCAGGTCCTCGGGTATGCCCAGGACGGCCAGGTTCTTGATCAGCGGGTCCTCTTCGCCCGGTGCGGGCGTCCTGCGGGTGGCGAACCGCGGGTCGCTCAGGACCGTACGGACCTCCGCCGCACCCGTCACGTACCAGGCGGGGGTGCCGTCCATGGCCCATCCGCGCCAGAGCGACGACTGGTCCCGCAGCCGCCCGAACTCCCCTCGAAGATCGGCCATGATCGCGGGGTCCAGAAGATTCGGCTCATATGTATGGGTCATGGAGTCGCCCCTTGTTTTGGCGTGGCGGCGGCGCGAATGGCGGACCACCGAATCGACACCGAATAATGGCAGGAGCCGAATCGCGCCGGGAGGAAATGGCGAGTATTGGCGGTTGCATTAACCGGAGCCGGACCAGGAGAGGAGGGCCGATACCAGGGGAGGCGAGCTGTCGGTGACCCGACCGCTCCATAAGTGATAGCCGAGCCGAGAATCCATATCGGAATACTTCTCCCGCCGAATCAATGGGATCAACTTCCGGCGCCACTCAGTTAAACGGGCGACCGCCTCAGGTGTCAACCAAGATCCAGACCATTATCCGCAATTCCGCAGATCGCGGCGCCAAACATTGTCCAAATCTTGTGACGCCATTCACGTGGCCATGTCTCTCTTGATGACCGATGTTCCTCACTCCGCGGCCGGGACACACCCCGGCGTCGCCCTCCGGTCGTGCGCTGACCGGTTCCTCGCGCAGGATGGAGGGATACACGCCGCCGGCCGTGCGGCCCCCGGGCGCCGGCCAGGAGGGAGTGGGCGCGATGGGTACAGGTGAACCGTTGCGGGACGACGGGGCGACGGCCCCTTCGGCACCCCTGCCCCCGGGCGGCCTGCTCGATCTGCTCAGTGTGTCGGCCGTGGTGCTGGACAGCGGCGGGCGGATCGTCTTCTGGAGCCCGCAGGCGGACGACGTCTTCGGGTACACCGCCGAGGAGGCGCTCGGCCAGTACGCGGCCAGGCTGCTGGTCCACGACGAGCACCGCGGTCTGGTCTCCAAGCTGTTCACCGAGGTGATGGGCACCGGGGCGAGCTGGGCCGGGGCGTTCCCCGTGCGGCACAAGGACGGCAGCACCCGGGTGGTGGAGTTCCGCAACATGCGGCTCCTCGACGACCTCGGCGACGTCTACGCCCTCGGGATCGCCGCCGAGCAGTCCACGTTGCAGCAGGTCGAGACGGGCCTCGCGCTGTCCGAGCGGCTCGTGCACCAGTCCCCCATCGGTCTCGCGCTGCTCGACACCGACCTGCGCTATCTGCTGGTCAACCCGGCCCTGGAACGGATCAACGGCGTTCCGGCCACCGACCACATCGGCCGCCGGCCGCGGGACATCCTGCCGTTCCTCGACGTCGACCGCATCGAGTCGGCGCTGCGACAGGTGCTGACGACCGGTACGCCCATCACCGACGACTACGTCGTGGGCCGCACCCCGGCGTCACCGGGCACCGATCACGCCTGGTCGGTGTCGTACTACCGGTTGGAAGGGCCGACGGGGCGGGTGATGGGCGTCGCCAACTCCGTCATCGACGTCACGGAACGCCACCAGTCCGCGACCCGGGCGGACCGGGCCCGCCGCCACCTGACGCTGATCGCCACGGCGTCCGGCCGCATCGGCACCAGCCTGGACGTGGTGCAGACCGCCAACGAACTGGCGGAGGTCGCCGTCCCCGAGCTGGCGGACATGGCCGCGGTGGACGTGCTCGACTCGGTGCTGGCCTTCCGCCGGCCCACGGAGACCCAGGAGGGCGCGAAGGTGTTCCGCGCGCTCGCCGTGGCCTCCGCCTACCCGTCCGAGGCGACCGTGGCCATGGACCAGGTCGGTGACGTCGCCGAGTACGGGGCCGAGCGGCTGGTCACGCAGTGCGTCCGCACCGGGCGGCCGGTGCTCGTGACCCATGCCGGGCCCGAGGACCTCCAGCGGATCGCCCGCCACCCGGAGGCGGCGCGGACCCTCGCCCGCGCCGGTGTGCACTCCTACGTCGCCGTCCCGCTGATCGCGCACAACGAGATCCTCGGCGCCTTCGACCTGCTGCGCGCGCGCAATCAGCGCCCCTTCGACGAGGACGACGTACTCCTCGCCAAGGAACTGGCCGCCCGGGCCGCCGTGGCCATCGACAACGCGCGCCGGCACGAGAGCATCCGCAACTCCGCCGTCACCCTCCAGCGCAGCCTGCTGCCCGGCCCTCCGCCGCGCCTCACCGGCCTGGACGTCGCCTCGCACTACCAGCCCGCCGAGGCGTCCAGCGAGGTCGGCGGCGACTGGTACGACATCATCCCGCTGGACGGCGACAGGACGGCGCTGGTCATCGGCGACGTCATGGGCAACGGAATCGACGCGGCCGCCGCCATGGGGCGCCTGCGCGCGGCGACCAGCGCCTTCGCCGATCTCGACCTGGAGCCCGACGAAGTCCTGCGGCACCTCGACAAGATCGCCCGCAGCCTGGAGCACTACATCGCCACCTGCGCCTACGCCATCTACGCCCCGCACGAGCGGACCTGCTGCATCTCCAACGCCGGGCACCTGCCGCCCGTCCTCGCCCGCAGCGGCCGGCGCGCCGAACTGCTGGACCTGCCCACGGGGGCGCCGCTCGGCGTCGGCGGCATCCCGTTCAGCACGATGACCTTCCCACTCGACCCGGGCGACCGGCTCCTCCTCTACACCGACGGCCTCGTCGAGACCCGCCACCATCCCATCGACGAGCGCCTGGAGGCCCTGCTGCTCCTGCTCGACGAGCCGCGCCGGCCGCTCGGCGAGACCTGCGAATGGCTGCTGTCGTCCCTGAGGCACTCCGACGACCACGACGACGTCGCCCTCCTGGTCGCCGAAGCCCGCCCCTTGGACCCGCCCGGCCGCTGACCCGTTGCCTGCGGCGCTACTTGCTGAGACCTGCGAACCTTCGTACGGCCAACGGCAGGAAGACGCCGACGAGCAGCAGCGGCCACACCACCGCGAGCAGCCCGGCGTGCTCCGCCGCCCACGAAGTGCCCGTGGCCCCCGGGTCGTTGCCGAAAAGGTCGCGCACCGCCGTCGCGGTCGCCGACATCGGGTTCCATTCGACCGCGGCACCGAGCCAGCCCGGCATGGTCTCCGGCACCGTGAAGGCGTTGGAGAGGAAGCCGACCGGCCAGACGAGGATCTGCACGGCCGACACCAGCTCCGGCCGCCCCGCGACCATGCCGAGGTGGATGCCGAGCCAGAGCATCGCGAAGCGCAGCAGCATCAGCAGGCCGATCGCGCCGAGCACCGCGCCGAGCGAGCCGTGCCAGCGCCAGCCGATGGCGAGCCCTACCCCCGTCATCACGATCAGCGAGGCGAAGGACTGGAGCATGTCGGCCGCCGACCGGCCCACCAGTACCGCGCCGTTGGCCATCGGCATGGACCGGAAGCGGTCCACGACGCCCTTGTTGAGGTCGGCGGTGACCGCGACCATCGTGGCGTCAAGGCCGAACGCCATGGTCAGCGCGAACATGCCGGGCACCAGGAACTCGGCGTAGTCACCCGCGATGCCCTTGCCGCCGCCGATCAGGTAGTTGAACATCAGCAGCAGCATCACGGGGAAGACGAGCCCGACGAGGACCTGCACGGGTTGCCGGGCCCAGTGGGCCAGTTCGCGGCGGGTCATGGTCCAGCAGTCGACCAGCGCCCAGCCGACCCGCGAACCACCCGTCACAGGCACAACCACGGTCCCGGATGCGCCCGCGCTCCCTGTGCTCCCTGCGCCCTCCTGTGTCACCGTCGTCCTCATACGGCCTCCTTCACCCATGCCGCCGCTCCCGCTGCTCCCGGCCCACTGCCCTCCGAACGTCCCGTCAGACGCAGGAACACCTCGTCGAGCGTCGGCCTGCGCACAGCGATGTCCTCCGCCTCGATGCCTTCCTCGCTCAGCGCCCGTACGACACGGGTGAGGGCGTCCACGCGGTCGGTGGCGGGGGCACTGGCCAGTCGGCGGTCGGCGTCGATGGTCACGTCGCCCGTGTCACCCGGCAGCAGCCGCGCCGCGTGTACCAGTTGGGCGCCGTCGCGCACCACGACGTCGAC
Source organism: Streptomyces sp. 135 (assembly GCF_020026305.1). Taxonomy (NCBI): domain Bacteria; kingdom Bacillati; phylum Actinomycetota; class Actinomycetes; order Kitasatosporales; family Streptomycetaceae; genus Streptomyces; species Streptomyces sp. 135. Next base: position 1,177,974 of record NZ_CP075691.1, read on the forward strand.
GCGGTCGCCGCCGATCCGCGCCTTGAGGTCGTCCGCCGTGCCGTCCGCGATGACCCGGCCGTGGTCCACCAGGGAGATGCGGTCGGCCAGTTGATCGGCCTCTTCCAGGTACTGCGTGGTCAGGAGCACCGTCGTACCGCCGCCGACGAGGGAGCGCACCGCTTCCCACACCTCGGCGCGGCCGCGTGGATCCAGGCCTGTCGTCGGCTCGTCCAGGAAAAGCACCTCCGGTTCCGTGATGAGCGACGCCGCGAGGTCGAGGCGGCGCCGCATGCCGCCGCTGTACCGCTTGACGGCCTTGCGGCCCGTGCCGGCGAGGCCGAAGCGGGCCAGGAGTTCATCGGCCCGCGCCCGCGCCCGCCGGGCGCCGAGGTGGTGCAGGCGGCCGAACATCTCCAGGTTCTGCCGGCCGCCGAGCTCCTCGTCGACCGCCGCGTGCTGGCCGAGCAGGCCGATCCTGCGGCGCACCTCGTCGGCGTGGCGCCGCGCGTCGCATCCGGCGATCTCCACGTGACCCTCGTCCGCCCGGAGCAGCGTCGCCATGATGCGTACCGCGGTCGTCTTGCCCGCGCCGTTCGGCCCGAGCACGCCGTGCACCGTCCCGCGCGCGGCCACCAGATCGAGCCCGTCGAGGGCCGCTCTGTCTCCGTACCGCTTCCGCACGCCCGCGAGGACGATCGCGTTCTCCATCCGACTCCCTCCACACACACCCACAGCCGTGTCACACCCTCTAGTCAAGCTTGACTAGGTGGAGGACGGTAACCCGGGGAATCCAATTAGTCAAACTTGATCACCTGCTGGCAGCGGAGTGCCCGCAGCCGCGAACTCGGCTTCCACGGAAGCCACTTGCCCGAGGAGCACGGCGGACAGGACCTGACCTACGTCCTGGACGACTGCCACGTCCCGGCCGCCGACCTGCTGGGTTCGCTACGGGTGCAGCGCCGCCCACGTGTTGGGGCCGACGAAGCCGTCGGCGGTCAGGCCGACGCTCTGCTGGAAGTTCTTGACCGCGGCCAGGGTGGCGTCGCCGAAGATCTTGTCGATGGCGACGTTCTTGTAGCCGTACACCTTGTTCAGGATGCACTGGAGGTGACCGACGGCGTCGTTCGCGTGGCCCTTGCCGAGTTCGGGGTGGGTGCCGGTGTACGGGCAGTGGCGCCACTCGCCGTTGGTGGCCTGCTTGGTCCCTATGTCGCGGGCGGCGGCCGTGCCGCTGTCCTTCGCGGACGGGCCGGCCCCGGCGAGCGCCACGGCGGGCCCGGTCAGCAGCGCACAACCGAGCAGTGTGGCGGCGAGCGTACGGACACGGATACGTCGGCTGGATCGTGAAGTCACGGTGAACCTTCTCCCGAGCGGTGGTGGGACGTACGTGAACGTGCGTACGTGGAAAGGAGCGGGGCTGATCAGAACCAGGGGCAGCGGGGCAGCCCGGGGTAGGGGTGCTTCTGGGTCTGCACGACCTTGGCCGGCACCATGCCCCAGCCCTTGATGCCGGGCAGGCTCACGACTTCGTCGCTCTGCGTGTAGTACCAGATCTTGTTCCCGTCGGGCGCGGCGTCGCCCTCGGTCCAGCACACGAACCAGCTCGGTGAGAACTTGAGGCGGCCGGTGACCGGCGCGTTGAACGCGGGGCGGCCGAAGGCGTCGGAGGCGAGGTTGTCGCAGTACAGGTCCAGGCTGAAGTAGTTCCCCAGCGTGTCCTTGTGCGGCTGGTTCTGCCGCAGCGAGCAGGTGGCCGCCGCGTCGGCCGAACCGGCGCGGGGCGCGGAGGGGCTCGCCTGGGCGGCGGCCGGGGCGAGCGCCGCGGTCAGGGCCAGGCTGAGCGCGGCGCCCGCGAGGGCCGCGCGTCGCTTTCCGTGGGGCGTGGTGGGGCGCATGCTCGCAACTCCAGGGGTCCGGAGGGTCGGCGGTGTCAGTCGCTCATGACCAGGTGCACTGCTTGAGGCCCGGTACCGGGTGCGTGGCGGCGGAGAGTTCGGCGGCCGGGAGATAGCCCCAGCCCTTGGCCGTCCTGCTGCCGGAGACCGTGTCGCCCTGCGTGTAGTACCAGATGTCCCCGCCCTGGTACGGGCTGCCGCGCTTCCAGCAGACGAACCAGCTGGGCGAGAAGTCGATCTGGCCGTTCACCATGCTGTCGGTGGTCGACTGCACCCGGATCGAGCCGGTGTTGTGCGAGCAGACCACGTCCCCGAGGAAGTGCATGCCGGTCCAGTCGGTGTGCCGGGCGTCGGCCCGCGTCTGGCAGGCCGCCGCGGTGGCCTGCGCGGACGCGGTGGCCTGCGAGGCCGGGGAGGCGGTCATGGCGGCGGCGCAGACGAGGGCGCCGGCGAAGGCCGCCCGCTTCCCGTGCCGGTGCCCGCTCGTGTGCCTGCTCTTGGGCGTGTCCCCGCTGCCGTTGCCGTTCCGAGCGCGTGCGAGTTTCCTGACGGCCATGTCTGCTGTCCCCCAGCGGCTTGGATCCGTGTCGTTCGCTTGCTTCCGGCTGTCAGGTCGCGCGGCCCCGGGCCGTTCACCCGGCTCCGGGTGGCTCGATCGGCTCCCTGCGGCTCCGATCGTGCCGAGCGGCGCTGACATGACTCTGACGTCGTCCGGCCGCCCGTGCCATCGTGGGAGAGCGGCTGGTCCGGACCAGCCTCCCGGTCGTGAGGACGGCGGCCGTGGCGGACGGCGCGTCGGGATGAGGAGCGTAACGCATGCGCGGCACAACGGTCTTGCCCGGCAAGGGGAACAACGGGGAGCCCGCCGGGGAGGGCATGCCCATGCACCGCCTGGAGGTGCCGATGCCCAACGCGCTGCCCTTCGCCATCGGCACGTTCGACACCATCGGGCCGATGTCGCGCGCGCCCTTCCCGCACCGGCACACCTTCCACGAGATCGTCCACGTCACCGGCGGCACCGGCAGACACGTCGTCGACCTGACGGGCTTCGCGCTGCGGCCGCCCAACCTGGGCTTCATCGCTCCCGGCCAGGTCCACCAATGGCAGGACGTCACCGGCCTGGAAGGCCGCGTCATCCTCTTCACCGACGATTTCCTCCTGGACCACCCCGCCGACCGGGAGGTCCTGCGGGCGCTGACGCGCCGCTCGTGGCTCGATCTGTCCGGCGAGGCCGCGGAGTGGACCGCGCGTCTCGTCGACGAGCTGGACGGCGAGTACCGCACGGGGGCGGAGGGTTTCCAGAGCGTGCTGCGGGCCCTGCTGCACGTCCTGGTGGTGCGGGCCGCGCGGCTGCCCGGGCGCCGGCCGGCGGCCGCACCACCCCGGTCACGGCCCGGCTCGGTGGCGGAGGAGTTCGTGACGCTGCTCGCCACCCCGGAGGGCACCCCGCCGTCGGTGCGGACCTGCGCGGAGCACCTGGGCGTCTCGGTCAGCTACCTCAGCGAGGCGGTGAAGGCGTCCACCGGCCGCACGCCCGGCGAGCTGATCCGGCAGGCCCGCGTGCATGAGGCCAAACGGCTCCTGCTGCGTACGGAGTTGTCTGTGCGTCAGATAGCGGGGCGGGTCGGGTTCGGGGACCCGGCGTACTTCTGCCGCTTCTTCCGCCGGGAGACCGGGGCGAGCCCCGGGGACTTCCGCCGTGGCGGTGGCGATATTCACCACGACCACCGGCTCCCGTCCATCGCCCGGCACCGCTCCCCCGCATAACTTCATAGCCGATCCGGAACCCACCCCACCCTTCAGGAGCAGCGATGGACGACGAGATCGGCACGGGCGACAGTGGCGGCACCGGGGACGGCGGTCCCGCGCGGCCGCGCGGAAAGGGGCCCAGCCGCAAGACCGTCCTGAGGGCCGCCGCCGCGGTCGGCATGGCCGTCCCGGTGAGCCTCATGGGCGTTCCCGCGCTGGCCCGTACCGCCGGTGAGCGGGGCGAGGCGCCGACGGTGACCCCGTCCTGCGACGACGGCGACGACCCGACGCCGCCGCAGATGGAAGGGCCGTACTTCAAGCCGAACTCCCCGCGCCGCACCTCGCTGATCCAGGCGGGCACGCCGGGGACGCGGCTCACCGTCACCGGGTACGTCTTCGGGCGCGCCTGCCGCCCGATACCGCAGGTCCTGCTGGACTTCTGGCAGGCCGACGCCTACGGGACCTATGACAACGTGGGGTTCCGTTTCCGTGGGCACCAGTTCACGGACGCGTCCGGCGCCTTCCGGCTCACCACGGTCGTGCCGGGCCTCTACCCCGGGCGCACCCGCCATCTGCACGTCAAGGTGCAGGCCCCGGGGCGGCCGGTGCTCACCACGCAGTTGTACTTCCCCGGCGAGCCGCGCAACAACACGGACCCCATCTTCGACGCCCGGCTGCTCATGAACGTACGTACCGTCGGGAACGCGAAGGAGGCCGACTTCGACTTCGTCCTGAACGTGCCCCAGTAACGCGCGGGGCCGCCCCCGTACAACCTTCCCGCACGGTCGCAGGTCACATGACCGGCCGGGTGTGAACCAGCGGATGACTCGCAGTGAACAGCGGGGAACCACACGTGGTCTCACCTCCCGAGCCGCTCAACTGAACCTTGACCAAGGGAAGTCGTATGTCGCGCGTCCGTCGCACCGCTCGTCTCACCATGCCCGTGATCGCCGCCTCCTTGCTGGTGGGCGGCGGCCTTACCGCCCTCACCCTCGGGCAGGGCACCGCCCGTGCCGCCGCTCCCGCCGCCGATGCCGGGCGCGCGGGGGCCGCGGCGAAGGCGACGGACGACTTCAACGGCGACGGGTACGGCGACCTGGTCGTCGGCGCCCCGGGCGGTACGGTCTCCGGCCAGGCCAAGGCCGGGTACGTGGTGGTGACGTACGGGGCGAAGGACGGCCTCGACCCGGCCCGCAAGAAGGTCATCAGCCGCTCCACGAGCGGGGTGCCCGGCGCGGCCACCGCCAAGCAGGAGTTCGGGAGGTCGTTCACCAAGGGCGACCTGGACCACGACGGCTACACCGACCTGGTCATCGGTGTCGCCAGCAGGAGCTCCGCCGCGGGCGCGGTGGTCCTGTGGGGCTCCGCATCCGGCCTGACCGGCGGCACGAAGATCGCCACCCACGGGTTCGCCCCGCAGGCCGGTGACTTCGACGGCGACGGCACCACCGACCTCGCCCTGTTCTCCGGGGCGGGTTACTACGGGGACGACCCGGTCGGCCAGCAGGCCCGCCTCTGGAAGGGCCCCATCGCGCGGACGGGCACGCCGGCCGAGACCCTCAACTTCATGGACAAGTCGCAGTGGTGGGACTACGACAGCGAGCAGCGCCCCGACCCGACCTGCGCCGACCGGGACTGCATCGACGGCCCCGGCTCCGTGCAGGGCCCGGTCGTCCCCAAGGCCGTCGGTGACATCAACGGCGACGGCCGCGCCGACATCGCCATGAACGACTACTACGGTGACGGCGAGTGGGACAACAGCATCCTGTACGGCACCCCGACCGGCTTCAAGCGCGGCCGGGCGACGGGCTCGGCCGGTGAACTGGGCATCGGTGACATCAACGGCGACCGCTACGACGACCTGGTGATCGGCGACGACGAATACGAGCCGGGGGTCGTGGTCGCCTTCGGCTCGGCCGACGGCCTCACGGCGCGGACGCAGGGGTTCGACCAGGGCCTGCCGGGCGTGCCCGGCGCGGAGGAGGACGGGGACGCCTTCGGCCACGCGATCGCCGTCGGCGATGTGACGGGTGACGGATACGCCGACATCGCGGTCGGTGTCCCCGGCGAGGACGTCGGCACCGTCGCCGACGCGGGCTCGGTCGTGCTGGTGCGCGGCAGCGCCGGTGGCGTGACCGGCTCCGGGGCCCAGGCCTTCCACCAGAACACGGCGGGCGTGCCCGGCGTCGCCGAGAAGGGCGACGGGTTCGGGGCGAAGACCGCGCTGCTCGACGTCACCGGTGACGGCCGCGCCGACCTGGCCGCCGCCTCCGTCCAGGAGAACGTCAAGGCCGGCGCGGTGTGGTCGCTGCGCGGCACGTCCACGGGCCTGACCGCCACGGACTCCGTCGCCTTCGGGCCCAAGGACGTCGAGGCGCCGAACACCGCGGCGCTCTTCGGCAGCGCGCTGCGCTGATCCCCGCGCGGGGACGGTCGGTCACGGCCCGGCCCGAGACCTCCCCTGTGGGTCTCGGACCGGGCCGCGGTTCTTGTGGGCGGTCGGCTTCTTGGCGGCGGTCGACTCCTGCGCCGTGGTCGGCTCCTTGGCCGTCAGGCCGGGCGGGTCAGCTCCCAGGTGTCGACGGCGAAGTCGAGGGCCATGCCGTGCCGCTCGTACAGTGCGAGGGCGCCGCTGCTGTTGTCCGTGTCGACACCGAGGCCGATCCGGTCGCGGCCCAGCGCCGCGTAGTGCCCGAAGGCGTGGCGCAGGAGGTGGCTGCCGATGCCACGGCCGCGGGCCTCGGTCAGGACGCCTATGTTGCCGATCCAGGCCATCGACGCGCGGTCGTTGTGGGTGCGCAGCACGGCCGCGTCGCCGATGCCGTCGACGTGGGCGATCCAGATCAGTGACCAGTCGACACGCTCGGCGTCGATGTCGTCGAGCCACTGCGTGTACGTACGCGGCTGGAAGTCGAAGTGCTCTGCGAAGCACTCCTGGAGCAGCCGGTGGGCGCGCCGCCGGTCCTCTTCTTCCGAGCAGTCCCGCAGCGTCACGCCGTCCGGCGCCTTCGGCAACTGGTCCGCTGCCGGGTCCAGGTGACGTGCCATCACGTTGTAGCGGCGAACGGGACGCCAACCCCGGTCGCGCAGTGCCGACAGGTCCATGGTGGGCGTGATGTTGAGGTGCAGGTGCAGCACCGCGCGGTTGGCTCCGTTGGCCGCGGCGCGCTGTGCGGCGCGGTCCTCCATCAAGTCGAAGAGATGCAGGGCGCCTTCGGGCCGGCCGGGCAGCACGTAGTGGTCGACGTCGATCCGCTCGCCGCCCGACTCGTCCCACAGCAGGGCGTACCCGATGAGCCGCTCGCCCTCGAACAGCAGCCAGGAGTCCCGCTCCAGGTCCACTTCGGGGTGCTTCAAGTCGGCCTGCACTTCGGCGAGTTCGGTGTCCGCGCGGCCGATCTCCAGCAGATCGACCTCATTGAGCAGCGCGCACACCGCCGCCGCGTCACCGAGCGTCGCGGCCCGCACGGTCAGGCCGGTGGGCGGGGTGAGAGACGTGGTCATGGGCCCACTGTCCGACGCGGCGCCCTTCGACCGCAACGGACTTTTTCGCGGCGGCGGCTTGTCGGGGGTGCGGGTCGTGGCGGTCGCCCCTGGGGCGCGGGGCCCCTCCCGGGCGCGGTGGCGCGGCGCGGACACCGGTGAAGCCGCCGGCGAGGTGGTCGGTGAGGGCAGCCAGGGCCGCCGCGGGCGGCAGACCGGCGGCCGGGGCCGCGCGGAGGCGGGCGGAGGGCCCTCCCACGTACACGGCGACCCGGACCGCATCGGCACACGCGAAGATAGACGGCGAACCCTCCCACGTACGCGGTGACGCGGACCGCGTCGGCGTGTTCGTCCACGCCGGGCGCACCGCGCGGCGCCCCTTGGCGTTCGCCCAGCGCCTCGGCGACCTGGACCCGGGTCCGGTTCGGCGCGGAGGCCTTGATTACGCCGGTGCGGGGCGGGTCGGCCGCGCGCCCGGCGAAGGCTAGTGCCACCCGCCGCCAGCCCTGGCCGGGCGCGCCGCCCAGCCCCCCCCCTCACGACCGCCGCACTCGCCGCGTCACGCTGCTCGCGGCGATGCGCGGCGCCCACACCGTACGCACCCCGCAGACCACCCCCGCCGGACAGTCGACCCGCCCTCCGCCGCGCCGGGGCGCACGGAGCCGCCGGGTCCGCCCGGATCCCTCAGGCCAGTACCGCCCGCACCGTCTTGCCGCCCTGCCGCGCGGTCACCACCTCCAGGCGGTGGGCGAGCTGGCGGACCAGGGCCAGGCCCCGGCCGTTCTCCCGTTCGCCGCTCGGCTTGCGCAGGCGCGGGCGGGCCGGGCTCGTGTCGTACACCTCCACGGTCACCCGGTCACCGGAGACCTCCACGCGCAGGCGGCAGCCGCCTCGCGCGTGCTGGACGGCGTTGGAGACCAGCTCGGAGACGACCAGCGCGACGTCGTGCACGCGCTCGGCGGTCACCTGGTTCTTACGACGGTGCGGCCTGGCCAGAAACGCGCAGGTCAGCCTCCGTGCCCGGCCCGCCGAGGCGGCCTCCTGCGGCAATGCGTACTCGACTCGTGCGGTGGACCTATGGGCGCGCTGCTGCGCACGCATGCCAACTCACATCCCCTCCCTGGACAACCGATACACCCGCGATCACTGTCGCCACCGGGGCCACGGCGTGTCTTGCGCGACCGGTCCTGCCCCACGGTGATGCCCCCTCGGACTGATCGCCAACCAGCCCGTCCACCGGGCCCTACGGCAGAAGGCGGAGACGTCCCGGCAGCCCCGCGCGCACCCCGCGCCGCCGCCCCCACCTCTCGTCATCACCTGCCTCACCCTCCATCCTCATTGGACACCTCTACGTCCCGTGTGAGACGTTGTTGTCTCATTCGAACTTGGAGTGTCCCATCATGACCCCGCAGCGTGACTCACGACGCTGGGCCGTCCTCGCGATCCTCTCCGGCAGCCTGCTGCTGATCGCGATGGACACCACGATCCTGAACGTCGCCTTCCCGTCCCTCGTCGCCGATCTGCGGCCCAGCTCCGTACAGCAGCTGTGGATCATTGACATCTACGCCCTCGTGCTCTCCGGGCTCCTGGTCACGGCGGGCGCCCTCGGCGACCGGTGGGGACGCAAGCGACTGCTGCTCATCGGCTTCGGCGTGTTCGCCCTCGCCTCGCTGCTCGCCGTCTTCGCGACCGCCGCCTGGCAGGTCATCGCCGCCCGCGCACTGCTCGGCGCCGGTGGCGCGGCGATCATGCCCGCCACCCTGTCGATCCTGCGGCACGTCTTCACCGACGCCCGCGAGCGCGCCCTCGCGTACGCGGTGTGGTCCGCTGTCTTCGGTGGCGGCATGGCGCTCGGCCCCGTCGTCGGCGGGCTCCTCGTGGAGCACGACGGCTGGCACTCCGCGTTCCTGATCAACATCCCCGTCGCGCTGGTCGTCATCGCGCTCGGCCTGTGGATCCTGCCCGAGTCGCACCAGCCCCGGCAGGGCCGCTGGGACTGGTGGGGCGTGGGCCAGTCCGTCCTCGGCATGCTCGCCCTGGCGGGTGGCATCAAGCAGCTCGGCAAGGGCGGCCCGGCCGACCCCGTGGCCTGGACGCTGCTCGTCGTGGCCGCGGTGACGCTCACCGTGTTCGTCCGCCGCCAGCTGCGTCTGGAGCACCCGCTGCTCCAGGTACGTCTCTTCGCCTCCCGGCCGTTCGCCATCGCCGCGGCCTCGATCTTCCTCGGCATGATCGCGCTGGGCTCGGCCCTGTTCCTCATCACCCAGTGGTTCCAGTACGGGCAGGGCTACACGCCCCTGGAAGCGGGCATCCACCTGCTGCCCGCGCCGCTGGGCCTGGTGCTGACCTCGCTGCTCACGCCGATGCTGATGCACCGGCTGCCGATCCGGCACATCATGGGCGGCGGCTTGCTGATGATGACGGCGGGCCTCGCCCTGCCGTGGCTGCTCCAGCTGTCGGCGCCGCTCGGCTACGGCGGGATCGCCGTGGCGCTGGCCGTGCTCGGCTGCGGCGTCGGCATCGCGACGACCGCCGCGTCCGTGACGCTGATGGCCGCCACCCCGGCGAAGGACGTCAGCGGTGCCGCGGCCGTCGAGGAGACCTGCTACGAACTCGGCGCCGCCATGGGCGTGGCCATCCTCGGCAGTGTCGCCACGGCGCTGTACCGCGTGAACCTCCCCGACCTCGGCCTCTCGGACGACACCGCATCGGCCGTGAGCGACTCCATCGGTGAGGCCGCACGCGTGGCGTCCGAGCTGACCGGGCCGGCGGGCGACGCCCTGCTGACGGGGGCCGCCGACGCGTTCACCTCCGGGATGACACCGACGTTCCTGATGGCGGCGGCGCTGCCGCTGGCCGCCGCGGCGCTCACCTGGGCGAAGATCCCGAAGGGCCTGCGCCCGACGGAGGACGCGCACTGAACGACGCCTCCGCCGGAGGCCAACTGACACCACCCGCCCCGTACTTCACGCCTATCATCTGTTCGGCTCATCTGTTCGACCCCGGGCGCCCCAGTGGCGGGCCCCGGGGTCGACACATGGTCGGCACATCTCTTCAGTGAGAGGACAACGGGGACTTGAGCTCGATACGCAAGCGCGGCGCCCGCAGGCGCCGCACCGCCATGGCCGTCGTGGGTGCCGCGGCGGCCGCCGTGGCGGGGCTGCAACTGTCGCCCAGCGCGTTCGGCACCGGCGACGCAGGCGACGTAGGGGGCACCGACACGAAGAACCCGAAGGAGCGGGCGTCCGCGCGCGCCGACTTCGGTACCTCCACGACCGACGGGACGCGCTTCGAGGACGGCGTCATGACCCTGAAGCCGGCGGCCTCCGCGGCCTCGTCCCGGCGCGCCGCGGCCGCCGCCCCGCACGGCGAGGGGTGGAAGTCCGGCGGCGCCGCCAAGTACCTCGGCACCGGCTACACCATCAAGTTCTACGACAAGAAGTCCGCCGCCTGGCTGGCCCCCTACGTGCGGCGCTCGGCCGCGGACCTGCGGCGCGTCACCAGCCTGCCCGTCACCGTCGACACCACGCCGGTGGGCTGGGACCACGTCCGGTCCAAGGGCGAGATCGTCATCGGCCTGCTGCACCGCCCCTGCGTCCCGCCCGCCCCCGGCGGCGACGCCGGCTGGAAGGTCGTCCGCGACGGCTCCGGCAGCAAGAACCTCAGCTGCGGGTTCTACGCCTCCTCCGTCGCCGACACGGTGACCAGCGGTCACGCGTACATCGACGACGAGTTCTTCACCGCCGACGGCAAGGCCGCGCCCTCCATGGGCGAGACCTACCTGCGCAACCACATCAGCCACGAACTCGGGCACACCATGGGCCTCGACCACGCCAACCGCAGCGCGGCGCGCGGCGATTGCGTCAAGGGCAGCGACTCCGGCCAGTTCCCGGTGATGTGCACGCCGACCAACGCCTACCAGGACAAGCGCGCGGGCACCTACGTGCAGCAGTACGACGTACAGGGCCTGCGCCACCTGGCCCGTGGCGGCGGCGCCGCGCTGCCCCCGCAGGGCAGGATCACCGGGCTCGGCGGCAAGTGCCTCGACGTCAAGGGCGGCAAGGCCGCCAACGGCACGCAGATCCAGCTCTACACCTGCAACGGCGGTGTCGCGCAGTCCTGGATCCTCCAGAAGGACCGCACCTTCCGCGCGCTCGGCAAGTGCCTGGACAACCACCGCAACGCGAGCACCAACGGCAACAAGATCAGCCTCCGTGACTGCGACGGCGGCGCGTCCCAGCGCTGGTCGGTCAGTGCCAAGGGCCAGATCGTGCACGTCGCGTCCGGCAAGGTCCTGGACGTGACGGGCGGCTCCACCGCCGACAGCACCAGGATCCAGCTGTACACGGCGAACACGAACAAGCGCCAGGTCTGGGTCACCCCGAAGTAGCGCCGGGCGGGGCCGGGCATTTGCGTCGCGGGCGGGGCCCAGCGGCTACAGTCACCAGCGATCAGCCCCGCCCACCTGGGAGAACCTCGCACCATGGCCGTCGACGAACTCGACACCCGCATCCTGCGGCTGCTCCTCGAACAGCCCCGCACCAGCCTGCGCGAGTACGCGCGCGTCCTCGGCATCGCCCGCGGCACCCTCCAGGCCAGGCTCGACCGCCTGGAGCGGGACGGCGTGATCACGGGCACGGGCCCGTTCCTCTCCCCGGCGGCGCTCGGCCACCCGGTGCTCGCCTTCGTCCACATCGAGGTCACGCAGGGGTACCTGGACGAGGTGGGCGACGCGCTCGCGGCGGTGCCCGAGATCATCGAGGCGCACTCGATCACGGGCGGCGGCGATCTGCTGACCCGCGTCGCGGCACGGGACAACGGCCATCTCGAAGACGTGATCCAGCAGCTGATCAAGCTGCCGGGCGTGGTCCGCACGCGGACGGAGATGGCGCTGCGGGAGCGGGTGCCGCACCGCCTGCTCCCGCTGGTCGAGTCGGTGGGCCGGGCGGCCGCGGCGCGGAAGTGAACCCCGCCGCACGGCGCCGACCTGGGCGTTTGGCATCCTGGAGGGCATGCGCGACTTCGGGAACACCTCGGTCATCTTCGATCTCGACGGCACCCTCGTGGACAGCGAGCCGAACTACTACGAGGCGTCCCGGGCCCTGCTCGCCGAGTACACCGGCCGGGAGTACACCTGGGCCGACAACGAGCAGTACGTGGGCATCAGCTCCCACGAGACGCTCGCGCGGTGGCGGCGGGAGTACGGCATCGACGCCTCCGTGGCCGAGCTGATCGCCGACCTCGACCGCCGCTATCTGGAGCTGGCGCGCGCCGGGACGCACGTCTACCCGCAGATGCGCAAGCTCGTCGAGCGGCTGCACGAGGCGGGCATACCGATGGCCGTGGCGTCCGGTTCGTCCCGGGCGGCCATCGAGGCGATCCTCGCCGGTACGGGCCTGGACACCTGGCTGACCACGCTCGTCTCCGCCGAGGAGGTGCCGCGCGGCAAGCCGGCGCCGGACGTGTTCCTGGCGGCGGCCGCGCTGCTGGGCGCGGAGCCCGCGGAGTGCGTGGTCTTCGAGGACGCGGCGCCGGGCGCGGCGGCGGCACGGGCGGCGGGCATGCGGTGCGTCGCGGTCCCCTATGTCGCCGCCCACGCCGACGACCCGGCGTTCGCGGACGCGGAGCTGCTGTTCCGGGGCGGTCAGAGCGAGTTCACGGCGCAGGCGGCGCTGGACGTGCTGATGCCGTCCCGTTGAGCCGTCGGCCGGTCGGGGCTCAGTCGCCGGTCCCCGGCATGTCGACGTAGCCGAGCCGCCGGTTCATCTGGACGGCGGCCGCGTTCACCGGGTGATGGAAGGTCCGGACCTTGTCCACGCCGCGGGGACCGGATACCGCCGCTCCGGCAGCGCTCCAGGTACTGCTCGAAGCGTGCCGCGCCGAAGGCGGCCGCGTCGAGTTCCAGCTCGACCCAGCGATCCGCCGTGGCGCTGCCCCCTCTTGGTGTCCCGGCCACCCTCTCAGGCGGCGCCGGCCACCCGCTCGGGGGTCAGCAGCTCCGCGAGCCGCTCCGGCGGCAACAGCCCCTTCTCCAGGACCAGTTCGGCCACGCCCCGCCCCGTGCTCAAGGCCTCTCGCGCGATCGCCGTCGCGGCGGTGTAGCCGATGTGCGGATTGAGCGCGGTCACCAGGCCGATGGACGTCTCCACCGAGGCGCGCAGCACCTCGGTGTTGGCGGTGATGCCCTCCACGCAGCGCTCGGCGAGGGTCAGGCAGGCCGCGCGCAGCGACGTGATGCTCTTGGCGAGCGAGTGCAGGATGACCGGCTCGAAGGCGTTGAGCTGGAGCTGGCCCGCCTCGGCGGCCATGGTGATGGTGACGTCGTTGCCGATGACCTCGAAGGCGACCTGGTTGACGACTTCGGGGATGACCGGGTTGACCTTGCCCGGCATGATGCTCGAACCGGCCTGCACGGGCGGCAGGTTGATCTCGTTGAGCCCGGCGCGCGGGCCCGACGAGAGCAGCCGCAGGTCGTTGCAGCTCTTCGAGAGCTTGACGGCGATCCGCTTCAGGACGCCGGACAGGTGCACGAAGGCGCCGCAGTCCTGGGTGGCCTCGACGAGGTTGGCGGCGGTCACGAGCGGCATGCCGGTGATGTCGGCGAGGTGGCGGCGGGCCGTCTCGGCGTATCCGGCGGGGGCGTTGAGGCCGGTGCCGATGGCGGTGGCGCCGAGGTTGATCTCGTGGAGCAGCTCGACGGCCTCGGCGAGCCGCATGCGGTCCTCGCCGAGCATCACGGCGTACGCGGAGAACTCCTGGCCGAGCGTCATCGGCACCGCGTCCTGGAGCTGCGTACGCCCCATCTTCAGGACGTCGCGGAACTCCAGCGCCTTCGCCGCGAACGCGTCCTGTACGACCGCCATGGCGCGCAGCAGGCCGTGCGCCGCGCTGATCGTCGCGACCTTCACGGCGGTCGGGTAGACGTCGTTGGTGGACTGGCTGAGGTTGACGTCCTCGTTGGGGTGCAGGTGCTCGTACGCGCCCTTGGGGTGGCCGAGGAGTTCGAGGGCGCGGTTGGCGACGACCTCGTTGGCGTTCATGTTGGTGGAGGTGCCCGCGCCGCCCTGGATGACGTCGACGACGAACTGGTCGTGCAGGCGCCCCGCGCGGATCTCCCGGCAGGCGGCGGCGATGACGTCGGCCTTGGCCTTGGCGAGCAGCCCCAGCTCCTCGTTGGCGCGCGCGGCGGCTTCCTTCACGGCGGCGAGGGCGTCGATGAGCTGCGGGTAGACGGAGATGGGGATGCCCGTGATGGGGAAGTTCTCCGTGGCGCGCAGGGAGTGGATGCCCCAGTAGGCGTCGGCGGGGACGTCGCGATCACCGAGGAGGTCGTGCTCGTGACGGAGGGCGGGGACGGAGGCGGAGGCGGCGGTCATGGCGCTGTTCTTTTCAGTCGTACGGGGGGGGAAGTGAAAGCCCCTTCAGGGGCGCGGGGCAGTGACATGTGCGGCTTCCGCCGCGCGGGCGCGACCAGTCACAAACCGGCCCGCAGCCAAATCCGCTCAGGCAGCCGCAGCCGCAACCTCGGCCACGGCCCCTGCCCCACCGACAACCCTCCGCAGAACCCCCACCCGCTCCTCCCGCCCGGAGGCGGAAAGCAGCGCCGCGAGCACCGCCGTACGCGCCTGCCCGGCACGCAACGTACCGGTCAGAACCGCCCCGGCGGCCGCGAGGTCAACGGCCCCGCCGTGCGTGTAGATCTCGGTGACGGGACCCGCGGGGACCCGGGTGGTGAGGGCAACGAGCACGCCCCGCTCCACGGCTCCGGCGACGGCGGTGACGAACTCGGGGGTCGCGTTGCCCGCCCCGGTGGCGACGAGCACGATGCCCTGCGCACCGGCCCCGACCGCCGCCTCCAGGAGCAGCGGGTCGGCGTCGACGTGGTGCATGACCATGTCGACGCGCGGCACGGCAACGCCGGCCGCGGGCAGCGGCAGCGGCTCGGGCCGCTCCGGGCGGTGCGCTACCGAGACCTTGCCGAAGCCGACCTTGCCCACGCGCGGCCCCGAGGGGTCGGCGAAGGCGTCGGCGGCGAGGGTCTGCGTCTTCACGGTGCCGCGCGCGGCGTGCACCTTGCCGTCGAAGACGACCAGGACCCCGAGGTCGCGCACGGTCGCGGCGGTGAGCAGCGCGTCGTACAGATTGCCGGGTCCGTCGCCGTCCTCGGCGCCGAGCGGCTTCTGGGCGCCGGTGAGGACCACCGGGCGGGAGTCGTGGTGGTGGAGGTCGAGCAGGAAGGCGGTCTCCTCCAGGGTGTCCGTGCCGTGGGTGACGACGATGCCGTCGACGCCGGGGTCGGCGAGCACCTCGTGCACGGTGCGCAGCAGGGTGAGCTGCTGGGCGGAGGTCAGCCGCGGGCTGTTCACGTTGAACAGATCGATGACCTCGGAGGTGATGTCGTGGGGTATCGCGGCCGTGGCGAGCACCTCGCGCCCGGGGGCGTCGGCGGCGAAACCGGTGCCCTGCCACCGGCTGGCGATCGTCCCGCCGGTGCTGATGACGACGATCCGTCGCGCCTGTGCTTCCACGTCTGCGTACCTCCCGGAGATCCCGAGGACGATCAAGCCCCCCGAGCGGCGGGCATCCTCGGCGCAACGATAGTTCGAACACCGCGCAATGTGTTTGCCCAAATCCCCGTGCGCAGCGCCATTTAGGGGTGGATAATTGCGCCATGGACGAGATCGATCGCAATATCTTGCGTGAGCTCCAGAAGGACGGCCGGCTCACCAACCAGGAGCTGGCCCAGCGGGTCGGCCTGAGCGCGTCGCCGTGCATGCGGCGGGTGCGTCAGCTGGAGCTGGACGGTGTGATCCAGGGGTACCGCGCGGTCGTGGACCCCGAGGCGGTCGGCCGGGGCTTCGAGGTGCTCGTCTCCATCGAGGTGCGGCGGGACCGCGAGACGGTCGAGGCGTTCGAGGCGGCACTCCAGGAGATCCCGGACGTCATCGAGGCGTACCGCCTGTTCGGGAGCCCCGGCTGCCTGCTGCGCATCGCCGTGGAGGACCTCGCCGCGTACGAGCGCCTGTGGATCGAGCGGCTCACGGCGCTGGCGGGGGTCACTGAGGTCAATTCGCAGATCATCATGAAGCGGATCAAGGAACCCGAGGGTCTGCCGGTGGACGGCTGACCAAGAAGCACACCCGCTCCCCCAACTCCCCTTTGGTACAGACCTATTGACGACAGGTCTGGACTTTCCTACTGTGACGCTTCGCACACGCACGCCTCCTCGCCCCCAGTCCTCCCTCTCCCCAAGGAGCACAGCGTGATCGGTCGGACGTTACGCCTGCTGGGGGCCTCCCTGGCCCTGGCCTGTGCCGCACAACTGCCGGCCGCCGCGGCGGCCCCCTCCACACCCCTGGCGGATACCTGCGCGGTCAAGTCGAAGCCGGCGGGGAAGGTGCTCCAGGGCTACTGGGAGAACTGGGACGGCGCGGCCAACGGCGTGCACCCGCCCTTCGGCTGGACCCCGATCACCGACTCCCGCATCCGCGAACACGGCTACAACGTGATCAACGCGGCCTTCCCCGTGATCCGTTCCGACGGCACCGTCCTGTGGGAGGACGGCATGGACGCGACGGTCAAGGTCGCGACGCCCGCCGAGATGTGCCAGGCCAAGGCGGCCGGCGCGACGATCCTGATGTCCATCGGCGGTGCGACGGCCGGGATCGACCTGAGCTCCAGCAGGGTCGCCGACCGTTTCGTCGAGACGATCGTGCCGATCCTGAAGAAGTACAACTTCGACGGCATCGACATCGACATCGAGACCGGCCTCGTGGGCAGCGGCAACATCAACCAGCTCTCCCCCTCCCAGGCCAACCTCGTCCGCATCATCGACGGCGTCCTCGCCCGGATGCCCGCGAACTTCGGCCTGACCATGGCCCCCGAGACGGCGTACGTGACGGGTGGCAGCGTCGTCTACGGCTCGATCTGGGGCGCGTACCTGCCCATCATCAAGAAGTACGCGGACAACGGCCGCCTGTGGTGGCTCAACATGCAGTACTACAACGGCAGCATGTACGGCTGCTCCGGCGACTCCTACTCCGCCGGCACCGTCCAGGGCTTCACCGCCCAGACCGACTGCCTCAACAAGGGCCTGGTCATCCAGGGCACCACCATCAAGGTCCCCTACGACAAGCAGGTCCCGGGACTCCCGGCCCAGCCGGGCGCGGGCGGCGGTTACATGTCCCCGAACCTGGTGGCCCAGGCGTGGAACACGTACAACGGCGCCCTCAAGGGCCTGATGACGTGGTCGATCAACTGGGACGGCTCGAAGGGGTGGACGTTCGGCGACAACTTCAAGCGGATCGCGGCTCCGGCGGCGCCCGCGGTTCTTACGGACCGGTGACGTGACCGCCCGGCACCGCCGGGACCAGGGGCGGCCCGGCTGGCGTGGGGCGCATGCGTGTACTGGTCACCGGCGGTGCCGGGTTCATCGGGTCCCAGATCTGCGAGGCGCTCGCGGGGCGCGGGCACGAGGTCGTCGTGCTGCTCGCCGCCATGGCCGAGGCGGGGGTGGGCGACCTGGTGCTCGCCGACTCTGTGGTGATGTACGCCGAGGGCCGCTACACCTGCCCCCGGCACGGCGCCGTCCGGCCGGGGCCGCGTGAGCCCGGCCGACCTGGGCGCGGGCCGGTTCGAGCCCCGTTGTCTTTCCTGCGGCGCCCGAGGACGGGGGCCGGCTCAGGGACTTCGTCCACGTACGCGATGTCGCGGCCGCCGGTGTCATGGTCCTGGAGGCGGTGCGGGAGCGCGCGGCGGGATCCTGCACCGCGTACGACACGGGCAGCGGGCAGCCGCACTCGGTCGGCGAGCCGGCCGCCGCCCATGGCGGGCCGCTCCCGGTGGTGACCGGGGAGTACCGGCTCGGCGACGTACGCCATGTCAGCGCGCCGCGCGCACTCGTGGTCGCCGACCTGTCCGGCATGAGCAAGGCGGAGACGGAACGCATCTGGCTGCCGTTCGCCACGCTGCTCCTGCCCGCCGCGGCGCTGCTTCCCGGCCGGGGCGCATGGTACTGGCTCGCGGCCCAGGCCGGGCTCGCCCTACTGGGCAACCATCTGCTGCTCAGGGGCTGGTGAGGGCACGGCCCCGCCGCTGACGGCCAGGTGCGCGGCGGCGGCCAGCTCCCGCCGGTCGGTGCCCCGCAGCGGGGCGTGCGCCGTGATCCGCGCGCTCAGGCCCCGGGCGGCGGCCACGCGGCGCAGCGAGGCGGTGAAGTCCTCGTCGCCGAGGAAGGCGGCCGTGGTGCTGGGGGCGCCGCCCTGCCGGTAGGTGACCGTCACCGGGCGCACGGGGGCGCCTGCGTCGGCCGCGGCCTGGAAGGCGGCCCGCCGGAAGCGCCCGCCCGCCGCGGAGCACCAGGTCGTCGCCTGCGGAAAGACCAGGACGGAGGTGCCGCCGCGCAGGCACGCAGACAACGCCCGCACGTCACAGGGAAGTTGACGAGGGCTTCCGTCCCGGTCGATGAACAGCGTGCCGGCGCGCCGGGCCAGCGTGCCGATGAGCGGCCAGCGGCTCACCTCCCGTTTGGCGAGGACGCGCACGGGCTCGACCGCGAGCAGGGCGACGACGTCCAGCCAGGAGATGTGGTTGGCCACGACCAAGGTGCCCACGCCGGAACCGTCCGGCACACTCAGCCGCCCCGCGAGCTCCGCACCGAGCCGCTCGCTGCCCCCCACCGCCACCCGCACCCCGAGCGCGGAGAGCACCGCACGCGCCTCCCCGCGCAGCACGCGAGGCTCCGCGAGCCGGTCGCCCCGCGCGGCGGCCCGCGTCAGGACGTACGTCAACGCCGCGTACCGCCGCGCCAGTTCGCCCACCGGCACGCGCGCCTCCGGGGCGGCGGCACAGCTCGCCGGACAGCCGCGGTCGAGCGCCCAGGGGCTCGTCACGCGCCCTCGCCCAGGAAGTAGCGGCGGTGCCGTGCGCTGAGCCGCTCGGTGTCGAGGAGTACGAAGAAGTCCGCGACGTCGAACTGCGGATCGTGGGCGGGGGCTCCGCACATCCACGCGCCGAGGCGGAGGTAGCCGCGCAGCAGGGGCGGCAGGTCGGCGTAGGCGGGGCGTTCCGGGGCGGGGGCCGTGGGGGTCCAGGGGCGCCGGGGGTGCACGCGCAGCTCGGGGGGCGCGGCGTGCTTGGCGGTGCCGAGCAGCCAGGCGCTGGACGCGGCCCGCCCGCCGTCGGCCAGCGGCACGGAGGCGCAGCCCGCCAGGTGACGGTGGCCGGAGAGCAGGACGTAGCGGGCCAGCGCGGACCACATGAGGTTGATGACGGCCCCGGAGCGGTGGTCGGGGTGGACGCAGGAGCGGCCCGCCTCGACGGTCGAGGACCGCAGGCGGCCGAGGGCGCGCAGGTCGAACTCGCGGTCGGAGTAGGAGTGTTCGGTGCGCCCGGGGGGAAGCAGCCGGTAGGTGCCGACGATCTCTCCGGTCGAGGTGTCGGTGACGATGAGGTGGTCGGCGAGGTCGTCGTAGGCGTCGACGTCGTGGCCGGGCAGCGGTGTGTCGAGCGCCGCGCCCATCTCTTCGCCGAACACGCGGTGGCGCAGGCGCTGGGCGGCCCTGATCTGTTCGGTGGTGTCCGCGAGGGAGGTGACGTATGAGCTGGTGACCGTCGAAACGAGGGATGTCGAGGGCATGACACTTCCGTTCTCGGTTCGTGGGATGAGCACAGAGGGGAGAGGAGGACGACGGGGGACGGGGGGACGCTTGCTGGCGGACCGTTCGCCGCGGTGAGCGCCGCGGCACGTTCAGCACGGTGACGGCACCGGCTGAACTTCGCGCTTCAGGCGCGCGTCGGCCGTACGTCCGGCGCGCGTCCAGAACGGGCAGGGGGCCTCACCCGGGCCACCGGCACTCCCCGCCGACCGCCGACCGCCGAGCGTCCCCCGCCATACGGCCTCTTCCGGCCGCCGCGGCGCTCGCCCCGGGCGGCCCCCATTGACCCGCCCCCAGGTCAGGCCGTACAAACGCCGCATGCCACCTCCCCTCCCCCTCGCCGATATCACCGTCGTCAGCCTTGAGCAGGCCGTCGCCGCGCCCTTCGCCACCCGGCAGCTCGCCGACCTGGGCGCGCGCGTCATCAAGGTCGAGCGGCCCGGCGGCGGTGACTTCGCGCGGCGGTACGACACCACGGTGCACGGCCAGGCCAGCTACTTCGTCTGGCTCAACCGCTCCAAGGAGTCCCTCACCCTCGACCTCAAGTCGGAGCGCGGCAGGCAGCTCTTGGAGGAGCTGCTCGCGGGGGCGGACGTGTTCGTGCAGAACCTCGCCCCGGGGGCCGCCGCCCGCATGGGTCTCGGCGCCGAGGAGCTCCAGGCGCGCCACCCCTCCCTCATCCCCTGCACCGTCAGCGGGTACGGCACGGACGGCCCCTGGGCGGACCGCAAGGCGTACGACCTGCTCGTGCAGTGCCAGACGGGGTTGCTCCAGCTCACCGGCACCCCGGACGAGGCGGTGCGCGTGGGCATCTCCGTGGCCGACATCGCGGGCGGGATGTACGCGTACAGCGGCATCCTGTCGGCCCTGTTCACGCGGGCGACGACCGGGCGCGCGCCGGCCGTGGAGGTCTCCCTCTTCGACGCGCTCGCCGAGTGGATGAGCCAGCCCGCCTACTACACGCGGTACGGCGGCACCCAGCCGCCCCGCGTCGGCGCCCGGCACGCGACGGTCGCGCCGTACGGCCCGTTCACCGCGTCCGACGGCAAGGACGTCCTGCTGTCCGTGCAGAACGAACGCGAGTGGGCCGCGCTCTGCGGGGAGTTCCTCGGCCGTCCCGCGCTGGCCGACGACCCGCGGTTCGCCACCGGCTCCGACCGCGTGGCGCACCGGGAGGCCCTGGACGCCATCATCGCCGTACGCTTCGGCGAACTCGGCGGCGACGAGGCGATGAAGCTGCTCGACCGGGCGGGCATCGCCAACGCGGGCGTCAACTCGGTCCATGAGTTCCTCGACCACCCCGTGTTGACCGAGCGCGGACGCTGGCAGGACGTACGGGTGCCGGGGGCGCCGTCGCCCGTCCAGGCGCTGCTGCCGCCCGCGGACCTCTCCGGCGTGGCCCCGCGGATGGACCCGGTGCCGGCGGCGGGCGAGCACACCGAGGCGATCCTCGCCGAGCTGGGGCGCGGCCCGGACGAGATCGCCCGGCTGCTCGCCGAGGGGGTCTGCCGGTGAGCGCCCTGGACACCCTCCCGCCCGACGAGCAGCTGGCCGTCACGACCGTGCGGGACTTCGTCGACCGCCATGTCAGGCCTGCCGTACGGGAGTTGGAGCACTCCGACACCTACCCTGAGGCGCTCATCGAGAAGATGAAGGAGCTCGGCCTCTTCGGGCTCGCCGTCCCCGAGGAGTACGGCGGCACGCCCGTCTCCACCTCCTGCTACGTCCTGGTCACCGAGGAGCTGGCGCGCGGCTGGATGAGCCTGGCGGGTGCGATGGGCGGCCATACGGTCGTCGCGAAGCTGCTCTCGCACTTCGGCACCGACGCGCAGAAGCGGCGCTGGCTGCCCCGCATGGCCACGGGCGAGGTGCGCGCGACGGCGGCGCTGACCGAGCCGGGCGGCGGCTCCGACCTCCAGGCGCTGCGCACGGTCGCGCGCCGCGACGAGGACGGCGGCGGGTACGTGATCGACGGCGCGAAGACCTGGATCACCAACTCCCGCCGCTCCCAGCTGGTCGCGCTGCTCTGCAAGACGGACCCGGACGCGCGGCCCCGCCATCGCGGCATCTCCGTCCTGCTCGTCGAGCACGGTCCCGGCCTGACCGTCTCCCGCGACCTGCCGAAGCTCGGCTACAAGGGCGTGGAGAGCTGCGAGCTGGCCTTCTTCGACTACCGCGCACCGGCCGACGCGCTGCTCGGCGGCGTCGAGGGCAAGGGTTTCGGGCACATGATGAAGGGCCTGGAGACCGGGCGGATACAGGTC
The DNA here is from genome assembly GCF_020026305.1 of Streptomyces sp. 135. Classification (NCBI taxonomy): domain Bacteria; kingdom Bacillati; phylum Actinomycetota; class Actinomycetes; order Kitasatosporales; family Streptomycetaceae; genus Streptomyces; species Streptomyces sp. 135. The sequence goes on from NZ_CP075691.1 coordinate 1,200,003, forward strand.
GCCGCCCGCGCGCTCGGCGTGGGGCGGGCCGCGTTCGAGGACGCGCTGCGCTACGCCCAGGAGCGCGAGTCGTTCGGCGTGCCGATCTGGCGGCACCAGTCCATCGGCAACTACCTGGCCGACATGGCGACTTCGCTCTCCGCCGCCCGCCAGCTCACCCTGCACGCGGCCCGGGAGGCCGACGCGGGACGACGCGTCGACATGGAGGCAGGCATGGCCAAGCTGTTCGCGTCGGAGACGGCCATGCGGATCGCGCTGGACGCGGTCCGCATCCACGATACACCGAACAACGACTCCGACCCCCGCTTGAGCGACGAAGGCCTTGCCCGGCACGATCAGCTTGCCCCGGCGGCGGCCGCTGCCGACGAGGACGTGCGGCAGATCGGCGACGACGGCGTCGACCAGCAGCGGCCACGTGGCGGGCAGCCCGATGGGCGTGATGCCGCCGTACTCCATGCCGGTCTCCCCGGTCGCCGTCTCCATCGGCGCGAACGAGACCTTGCGCGCCCCGAGTTGACGGCGGACGACGCCGTTGACGTCCACACGCGTCCCGGACAGCACGACACACGCGGCGAGCGTGGTCTCGCCGCCGCGTTTGCCCGCGACGACGACGCAGTTGGCGGACTGGGAGAGCAGTTCGGGGCCGTAGTGCTCCAGGAAGGTGGCGGTGTCGGCCCACTCCGGTTCGGTGTCGACGTGGATCAGCTCGTCGGCCGGGACGGGTCCGCTCCAGCCGCGTACGGCTTCCGCGACGGGCGCGACCAGCAGGTCGAGGACCTCGGGGGCGGGGTGGACGACGTCGAAATCACCGAGAGGAGCACGCATGGCGGCACGGTAACAGCCGTCAGTATGAGGCCGCGTGGGCGGGCGGCACCGAGACCGACATCGTCAGCTCGACCGGCTCGGCGCCCCTGTTGTGGTAACCGTGCGGCACGTTGGCCTCGAAGGTGGCGGCCGCCCCAGCCGCGACGACGTGCTCGGCGCCGTCGACGACGAGCGTCAGCTCGCCCCGCGAGACGTGCAACAGCTCGATGGTGCCCGGCGGATGCGCGTCGGAGTCGCTGCCCTCGCCGGGCACGAGGTGCCAGGACCACAGTTCGAAGGGGCCGCGCGCCTCGGCCCCGACCAGGAGCGTGGTGCTGCTGCCGGCTTCCGTGGACCACATGCGTACGGCCTGCTCCGGCGGTACGAGGCGGACGTGCGGGCCCTGTTCGTAGTCCAGGAGCGTGGTGATGCTGATGCCCAGCGCGTCCGCGAGCTTCACCGTGATGCCCACGCTGGGGTTGGTCCTGGCCTGCTCGATCTGGATGATCATGCCGCGGCTCACCCCGGCGCGGGCCGCGAGGGCGTCGAGGGTGAAGCCTCTCTCGTTGCGCCACCGCTTGAGGTTGCGCGCGAGCGACTGGGTCAGCTGGTCGAGGTCCGACACATTCCGTCCAATATTTTGGATGACAGAGTTCACGATACTGAACTACCGTGTGGTGCACCTGATGGTTCCCGATGGTTCACCACACTGTACTGCGAGGCTTCTCCATGACCGCACTGTTCGCCCTGGCCACGAGCCTGCTGTGGGGGCTCGCCGACTTCGGCGGCGGACTGCTGACCCGGCGCGTGCCGGCCCTCACGGTCGTCGTCGCCTCGCAGACGATCGCCGTGGTCGTGCTCGGCGCCGTCGTGGTCGCGACCGGCGGGTGGACCGAGTGGGGGCCGCAGCTGTGGTTCGCGGTCGGCGCGGGCCTGGTCGGCCCCGTCGCCATGCTCGCCTTCTACAAGGCGCTCGCCCTCGGGCCCATGGGTGTGGTCTCGCCGCTCGGCTCGCTCGGCGTCGCCGTGCCGGTCGGCGTCGGGCTGCTGCTCGGCGAGCGGCCCGGGCTCGCGCAGTTCGCGGGCATCGCCGTGGCCGTGGCGGGCATCCTCCTCGCGGGCGGCCCCGAGCTGCGCGGCGCGCCCGTCCAGCGTCAGGCCGTCCTGCTCACCCTGCTCGCCGCGTTCGGCTTCGGTGGCGTCATGGCGCTGATCGCCGAGGCGTCGAGCAGCCTCACCGGTCTGTTCCTCGCGCTCTTCGTGCAGCGCGTGACGAACGTGGCGGCGGGCGGCGCGGCCCTGTACGTCTCCGTGAAGCGGGGCGGCGCCGCGCTCCCGGCGGGTTCCGGGATGGGCGTGCTGTGGGCCGTGCTGCCCGCCCTCGCCTTCGTCGGCCTCGCGGACGTCGCGGCCAACGGCACGTACTCGGTGGCGGCCCAGAACGGCCCGGTCACCGTCGCCGCCGTGCTCGCCTCCGTCTACCCGGTGGTCACGGCGCTGGCGGCCCGGGCGGTACTGAAGGAACGGCTGCGGGCAATCCAGGCGGCGGGAGCGGGGCTGGCACTGGTGGGAACGGTACTGCTGGCCAGCTGACACGGCCCCGCCAGGGGCGCCCTGTCAGGGGCGCGGGGAACCGCGCGACCAGCCACACACAACCCGCGGCCGAAAACCCACCGACCTACCCCTCCCCCCTCTCCCGCATCTCCCCCAACTCCCCCAGCGCGATCAACTGCTCCGGCGTAACCCCCTCAGGGATGGGAACCGGCGCAGGCGTCCGCAACGGCGGCTGCCACCCCACCTCCGCGTCCCACGTCCGCACGACCCGCGCCGGCGCCCCCGCCACCACCGCGTGGTCGGGGACCTCGCCCCGCACGACCGCCCCCGCGGCGACGACGACATTGCGCCCGATCCGCGCCCCCGGCAGGATCACCGCACCCGTACCCACCCAGCACCCGGACCCGATCTCCACCGGGTCCATCCGCGGCCACTGCTTGCCGATGGGCGTGTGCGGGTCGTCGTAGGAGTGGTTGGTGGACGTCACGTACACATAGGGCCCGAAGTAACAGTCGTCGCCTATCGTCACCGTCGTATCGGCGATGACGTGACTGCCGCGGCCGAGCACGACGCCGTTGCCGATGCGCAGGATCGGGTCGGGGCCGAGGTCGAGGTCCGGCATCATCCCTGCGGTGAGCGTGACGTGCTCGCCGACGATGCAGTGGTCGCCGAGCCGGATCCACGGCTCGCCGAAGACCGTGCCCTGCGGGAAGGCGAGCTTCGTGCCCTCGCCGATCGCGCCGAACCGCAGCCTGCCCGGGTGCGCGGCGGTCACCGCGCCCGTGCGCTGCGCCCACGCCCAGCCCGAGTGGACCGCGCGCTGCGCGAGGCGGCGCGGCACGGCGGTCAGGGATGAGAACGTGTTCCTGTTCTTCGGCACGCGCTCACGTTACTCAGTGCCACCGGCCCCCGCAGGCCCATGACCTGTGATCTTCACCCCACCCGGCCGCGTGCGCCACCTCGTCCCGTACGGTGCCGTCAGGCGCGGGACCACGGACACCACGGACACCACGGACACCACGGAAAACTGACGTCATGGAAGCGGGGAGCGAGTCGATGGGCCACGAGGCACTCATCACCGGCATCGGCGGCAAGGATCCGAAGATCGACCAGGAGGCGTTCACCGCGCCGACCTCGGTCGTGCTCGGCGAGGTGACGCTGCACGCCGGGGCCAGCGCCTGGTACGGCGCGGTGCTGCGCGCGGACTGCGGGCCCATCGTCGTGGGCGCGGACAGCAACATCCAGGACAATTGCAGCCTGCACGTCGACCCGGGCTTCCCCATCAGCATCGGCGAGCGCGTCTCGGTCGGACACAACGCCGTCCTGCACGGGTGCACCGTCGAGGACGACAGCCTGATCGGGATGGGCGCGACCGTCCTCAACGGCGCGGTGATCGGGGCCGGTTCCCTGGTCGCGGCGCAGGCCTTGGTACCGCAGGGCATGCGCGTGCCCCCGGGCTCGCTCGTCGCGGGCGTGCCCGCCAAGGTGCGCAGGCAGCTCACGGACGAGGAGCGCGAGGGCATCACGCTCAACGGCACGCTGTACGTCGAACTGGCCAGGGCCCACCGCGACGCGCACGCCGCGGAGTGACTCAGTCGCCGACGCCGACGGGCTGCGGTTCGGCCGCCACGGGCCCGGCGGCCGCGACCTCCGCCTCGGCGGCCGCCTTCTTCGCCCGCCGCTTGACGAACAGCATGGAGCCGACGCCGATCAGCACGGCGACGGCGAGCCCGAGGTAGGAGAACCGCTTCAGCCAGTCCTCGGCGACGACGCCGATGTAGTAGATGACGGCGGTGGTGCCGCCGGCCCAGACGATGCCGCCGAGGACGTTGGCGATCAGGAACTTCCAGTACGGCATGCGCAGGACGCCCGCGAGCGGACCGGCGAAGATGCGGAGCAGGGCGACGAAGCGGCCGAAGAAGACCGCCCACATGCCCCACTTCTGGAAGGACCGCTCGCAGGTCGCGACGTTGGCCGCGCTGAAGTGCCTGGGGAACTTCCGCTCCAGCCAGGCCAGCAGCGGCCGGCCGCCCTTGCGGCCGATGGCGTACCCGATGGAGTCGCCGATGATCGCGCCCGCGGTGGCGCAGACGCCCAGGATCACCGGATTGACTTCACCGTGCTGGGAGGACAGGAGCGCCGCGGAGACCAGGACGATCTCACCGGGCAGCGGGATGCCCAGGCTCTCCAGCCCGATGACGATTCCCACCAGCGCGTAGATACTGACGGCCGGTACCTGCTCCAGCCACTCCTGGACGTGCAACGCCGGTTCCTCCCATAGTCCCAGTGCTTGCCCCCGGCATACGCGCCGCTGAGCGACGCACGCCCGCGCAGCCTACCGGTCAAGCTCCACGGGAACGGAACGACGCCGCTCACGCCCGGCTTCCGTCAGCTGGGGTCGTTGGGCCTGAGGGTCCACAGGACGGTCATCTCGCCGGTGACCGCGCCGTCCGCACGCCGGATCTCGACGGCGACCGGGAACTCGGGGCGCTGTCCGGCGTCGAGTTCGGCGATCACGTCCGCCGCCGGGCGGCCGAGCGTCGCCGTGGCCGTCACGGCGCCCATGGCGAGCTTCTTGTACGCGATCTCGGCACTGACGGCGAGCGGCACGGCGCGGGAGAGCTGTGCGCCGAACGCGGCGAGGACGATGGCCCCGCTCGCGGACTCGCCCAGCGTGAACATGGCGCCGGCGTGCGGGCCGCCGACGTGGTTGTGGTACTCGCTCTGGTCGGGCAGGGCCACCACGGCCTTGTCCGGCGCGGTCTCACGGAACTCGAGGTTCAGGGTCCTGGCCATCGGCACCGTGGCGGCGAGCATCTCGCCGATCGACATCTGGTCTGCGCTCATGGCGGCGATGTTACCCATGAGTAGAGTTGAATGACCAGGGCCCTCCGCCGCGGAGACCACCGTCCCCTATCGTGGACGCCCATGTGGCATGGACAGCAGCCGCCCGGGGGCGAGCAGAACCAGCCGGGCCAAGAGCGGAATCCGTATCGGCAGCCGGGATACCAGCAGCCCGACCCGTATCAGCGGCAGGCCCCTTGGAACGCGCCCACCATGCCCGGGGAGTCGCGGGGCGGGGCCCCCGAGCCCCCGCGCGGCAACGGCAGACGGACCAAGGTGACCGCCCTCGCCGCGGCGGCTGCCGTCGTGGTCGCCGCGGGCGTCACCGGGGCCCTGCTCCTCGGCGGCGACAAAGATGAGCGGAGCGCGGAGGACGAGACGAGCGCCTCCGCCAAGCCCGGCCCGGCGAAGCCTTCCGCGTCAGGCTCCGCCGACAACCCCCGCGCGGGCGCCGACCCCGGCCCGACCGTGCCCGGCTGGAAGGTCGTGGTGAACCCGAAGCGCGGCATCGCCTTCGACGTACCTCCCGAGTGGTCCCTGGAATCGAGGGACTGGGCCGGCGGATACGTCGAAGAGAAGGACGCCGACGACGAATCGGCGCCGTTCCTCGTTGCCTACGCCGCCCCCGCCTACTTCAAGGAGAAGTGGTGCGCGAGCGACGACGACAAGGACGGGGTCAAGGACCACGTACCGCTGGCCGCGGCCGGCACCCGCGGCAACAAGGACGCCAAGAGCACCGAGCAGATCGCACGGCACGACGCGACCATGTGGGTCTACGGCGCCTACACGCAGCCCGACAGGAAGAAGGTCACCACCGGCCCCGTGGAGTCGTACACCACGAGGTCGGGTCTCAAGGGCAGCCTGGCGAGCGCCACTTCGGCGGGTGTCGACAAGCAGGGCAAGTGCGACTCCGACGGCAAGGCCACGGTCTTCGCCTTCAAGGACTCGGCGGGCAAGTTCGCCTCCTGGTCCTTCCACGGCGCGAAAGGCGTGGGGGAGGAACTCCCGGACGCGACCGTGCGGAAGATCCTCTCGACCGTGCGTGAGTACGAGATGGCCGAGGACTGAGCCGCTCCCGGGGCCGCCGTCCCCGGCCTCCCGGGGCGATGTGATCTTCAGCGGGCGGCCCCCGTATCGTGTGCGGCCATGTGGCCAGGACAGCAGCCGCCCGGGGGCGAGCAGAACCCGCAGGACCAGAGCCGGAACCCGTACCAGCAGCCGGGGTACCAGCAGCCCAACCCCTATCAGCAGCCGGGCTATCAGGCACCGAACCCCTATCAGCAGCCGGCCGCACCCCAGCCCCAGCCCCAGGGGCAGTGGAGCGCGCCGACCGTCCCGACCGGGGCGCCGCAGGCTCCGGACGGCGGCGGCAAGGGCAGCGGCAAGGTCAAGGTCGTCTCTCTCGTGACGGCCGCCGCCGTGGTCGTCGCCGCGGGCGTGACGGGGTTCCTGCTCCTCGCCGACAAGGACGGGAAGGCCGGGAAGGACGACCGGGCCGGCTCCGGCTCCCCCTCGAAGGCCGCCCCTGAGAGCCCGGGCGCCGCTCCGGACGACGGCGACGACAGCGAGCGCGGTACGGACGACGGCCTGGAACCGACCATCAAGGGCTGGCACGTCGTGGTGAACCCCAGGTGGGGCACGGCCTTCGACGTGCCGCCCGAGTGGGAGGTGCAGAACCCCGGTTCCGCGATCGCCTTCGAGGACGTCAAGACCGGCAAGCCGCTCATGACGATGTCGGCGCCCGCGTACCTCAAGCCCGAGTGGTGCGTCACCGACGACGACAAGGACGGCAGGAGCGAGGACCACGAACTCGCCGCCGTCGGCACCAAGGGCGCCAAGGGCGCGAAGAACACCGAGCAGGTCGCGGTCAACCAGGTCGCCTGGTGGGTCTACGCCGGATACACCCAGCCGGACAAGAAGAGCTTCACCTCCGACGAGAAGGCGCAGCCGTACACCACCAAGGCCGGCATCAAGGGCAGCATCGCCCGCGCCGAGTCCACGAACACACCCCAGACGGGCAAGTGCGCCTCCGACGGCAAGGCGATCACCTTCGGCTTCAAGAACTCCGCGGGCGACTACGTCGCGTGGAGCCTCTACGGAGCGCGCGGGGTCAAGGACGAGATACCCGAGGAGACGGTCATGAAGATCCTCAGCACGGTGCGCACCCACGGCGAGCCGACGGAATCCTGACGCTTTCCGCCGCTTTCTCCGTACGTTCTTCCCGTCGGCGGCGGCCCCGTGCCGACCCCGGCGGGGCTGCCCGTGGCACCCGGCCCCCGGCACCTCTATGGTTACTGGCCATGTGGCCAGAACAGCAGCCGCCCGGGGGCGAGCAGAACCCGCAGGACCAGAATCACAACCCGTATCAGCAGCCGGGGTACCAGGCGCCCAACCCCTATCAGCAGCCGGGGTATCAGCAGCAGCCCGCGGGCGGCTACCCGCAGCAGCCGCCCGCCGGTGGCTACCAGCAGCCGCACTCGGGCGGGTTCTCGCGGCCCGAGCAGCCGCAGCCGCACTGGTCCGCTCCGACGCCGCCGCCCGGACTGCCGCAGCAGAGCGGTGGCGGCCAGGGCGGGGGCGGCGGCAACAAGACGAAGATCACCGCCATCGTCGCCTCGCTGGCCGTGGTGGTGGCGGCCGGCGTCACCGGCTTCCTGGTCCTCGGCGGTGACGAAGAGGGCAAGGACGACAAGGCGGGGCCGGCGAAGCCCTCGAAGTCCGCGACGAAGAAGCCGGACCCGACGCCCACCGGCGGCGGGAACGAACGCGGTGAGGGCGGCGAGGACAAGCCGACGGTTCCCGGCTGGCAGGTCGTGGTGAACCCCAAGTGGGGCACCGCCTTCGACGTTCCGGCCGACTGGAAGGTCGAGACGCCGGACACCTTCACCGGCTTCGACGACCGCAAGGACAACGGCGCGAAGGCGATCATCGGCATGTCCGCGCCCGCGGTCTACAAAGAGAAGTGGTGCACCTCGGACGAGGACAAGAACGGCGAGTCCGAGGACACCTCGCTCGCCGTCGTCGGCACCAAGGGGCAGAACGGCGCGAAGAACACCAAGGACGTCGCGCGCAACGACTCCGCGTGGTGGGTCTTCGGCGGTTACACCGAGCAGACCAAGGCCGACAAGAAGAAGATCAAGATCGGCAAGGTGGAGGAGTACACCACCAAGTCCGGCGTCAAGGGCAGCCTCGCGACGTCGACGACGTCCGGCGCCGCCACGTCCGCCAAGTGCGACTCGGAGGGCAAGGCCACCACGTTCGCCTTCAAGAACGAGGCCGGTGAGTACGTGGCCTGGACCCTCTACGGCGCCAAGGGCGTCAAGGAAGAGGTCTCCGACGCCCTGGTGAGGAAGATCCTGGACACCGTGCGGTGGAGCGAGGCCGCGGCCGAGGAGTCCTGAGCCGCGCGGCGCGTTCTGCGCCACGAGAACGATCTGAGCCACGAGAACAAACGGTTTGGCAAGTGCGTACTGCCCCGGGGATAGTCCCGGAGTGACGAATCCTGCCTCCGTGCCGCGCCGCCGCCCCAGTTGGGCGGGACGCAACTACACGCTGCTGACCGCCGCCGCGATCGTGACGAACCTCGGAAGCCACGGGGCGTTGATCGCGGCGGCGTTCGCCGTGCTGGACGCCGGGGGTGACGGCGGGGACGTCGGGCTCGTCGCGGCCGCGCGGACGCTGCCCCTCGTGCTGTTCCTGCTCATCGGCGGAGCCGTCGCCGACCGGCTGCCGCGCCACCACGTGATGGTCGCCGCCAACGCCCTCAACTGCGTGTCGCAGGCGGCGTTCGCCGTGCTCGTCATCGCGGGCGAGCCGCAGCTGTGGCAGATGATGCTGCTCACCGGCCTCGGCGGCGTCGGGCAGGCCTTCTTCGGGCCCGCGGCCGAGGGGATGCTGATGTCCTCGGTCAGCGGCGAGCAGGTCAGCCGGGCGTTCGCGCTGTACCGGATGGCGATGCAGGGGGCGGGCCTCGGCGGCGCCGCGCTCGGCGGTCTGATGGTGGCGGCGATCGGCCCGGGGTGGGTGCTCGCGGTGGACGCGGCGGCGTTCGCGGTCGCGGGAGCGCTGCGTTCCCTCCTGGACGTCAGCCACATACCGGAGCGCGCGCCCGGCGGCGGACTGCTCTCCGATCTGCGGGACGGCTGGCGGGAGTTCACCGGCCGCACCTGGCTCTGGTCGATCGTGGCGCAGTTCTCGGTCGTGGTGGCGGTGGTCGGGGCCGCCGAGTCGGTGTTCGGCCCCCTGGTGGCCCGCGACGAGCTGGGCGGCGCGGGGCCGTGGGGCCTGGCGCTCGCCGCGTTCGGCGCGGGCACGGTCGGCGGCGCGGTCCTGATGATGCGGTGGAAGCCGCGGCGGCTGCTGCTCGCGGGCACCCTCTGCGTGTTTCCGCTGGCCGCGCCCTCGGCGGCGCTGGCCGTGCCGCTGCCGGTGGCCGGGCTCGCCGCGGTGATGTTCGTCAGCGGCGTGGCGATCGAGGTGTTCGGCGTCTCCTGGATGACCGCGATGCACCAGGAGATCCCGGAGGAGAAGCTGTCGCGGGTCGCCGCCTACGACTGGTTCGGCTCGATCGCGATGGTGCCTCTCGCCACGGCCCTCGCCGGCCCCGCTGAGTCCGCGTTCGGCCGCGGCCCGTCGCTGTGGGGCTGCGCGGTGCTGGTGGTCCTCGTGACGGCGGCCGTCCTGTTCGTCCCCGACGTACGCAACTTGACGCGACGCACGAAGGAGGTGACGGTGCCGACGCCTCGCGCCGGCGTCTCCGCGGACGCGGTCGCCGCGACCTCAGCCGATGCGGAGGGCCCTGTCGGGCGGCTCGGGTGAGGGATCGGCTCACCCCACGCCGAACGCCCCGCCAGGCGGCTCGGACGAAGGACCGGCTCAACCCACACTGAACGCCCCGCCCCGGCGGCTCGGACGAAGGATCGGCTCAACCCACACTGAACGCCCCGCCAGGCGGCTCCGGTGAAGGGACGGCGTCCTCGTCTCGTACCGCCTTCGCGTCCCCGATGAGGCGCCGCAGTGCCTCGCCGTGTTCGACGCGGGCGGGGAAGGCGTCGGACGCCGCGCGTCGGGCCAGGGCCGCGATGTCGAGAGGTGCGTGCGAGGCGATGAGTACCGCGTTCCCGAAGCGGCGGCCGCGCAGCACCGACGGCTCGGCGATCAGCGCGAGTTCCTCGAAGGCCTCGGCGAAGGTGGCCAGTTGGGAGCGGAGGAAGGCGAAGGGCGCGCCGTCGGCGAGGTTCGCCGCGTAGTGACCGCCCGGGCGCAGCACGCGGTCGGCGGCCTTGGCGTAGGAGACCGTGGTGAGGTGCGCGGGCACGCGTGAGCCGCCGAAGACGTCGGCGACGAGGACGTCGGCGCTGTCGGCGGGCGCCGCGTCGAGCCACTGCCCGGCGTCCGCCCCGTGCACGGTGATCCCCGCGTCCCGCTTCCACGGCAGCTGTTCGGCGACCAGTCGCAGCAGCCCCCGGTCGGCCTCGACGACGTCCTGCCGGGAGCCGGGGCGGGTGGCGGCGGCATAGCGGGGCAGGGTGAGGGCACCGCCGCCGAGGTGGACGACGTCGAGCGGGCGGCCCGGCGCGGCCGCGGTGTCCAGGACGTGGGCGAGCCGGCGCGCGTACTCGAACTCCAGGTGGGTCGGCGCGTCCAGGTCCACGTACGACTGGGGCGCCCCGTCGACGGTGAGCAGCCAGGCCCGCGCCCGGTCGACGTCGGGCATCAGCTTGGCGGTGCCGTGATCCACCTCGCGGGTCACCGGAATCGCCTCGCCCGGGGGCTCGTACCCCGCGCCGGTCTCGAACTCGTGCTCGTCCACGGGCTCCATTGTGCCGCCCGCCCCGGGGGTTCGATCCCCCCGGAGCGGGCGGTGCGGGGCATGGCCCGTCAGGCGACCTCCGTGACGGTTCCCGCGCCGACGGTGCGGCCGCCCTCGCGGATGGCGAAGCCGAGGCCGGTCTCCAGCGGCACGTCACGGCCGAGCTCTACCGTCATGGTGACCGTCTCTCCGGGGCGGGCCACGGCCGCCTCGCCGAGGTCCACGTCACCGACCACGTCCGCGGTGCGGATGTAGAACTGCGGCCGGTACCCCGTGGCGATCGGTGTCGTACGGCCGCCCTCGCGGGTCGACAGGACGTACACCTGCGCGGTGAAGCGCCGCCGCGGGCTCACGCTGCCGGGCGCCGCGACCACATGGCCCCGGCGGACGGCGTCACGTGGCAGGCCGCGCAGCAGCAGCGCCACGTTGTCCCCGGCCTGCGCCTCCTCCATGGGCTTGCCGAAGGTCTCCAGGCCGGTGACCACCGTCTCGGTGTCCGCGCCGAGCACCTCCACGCGGTCGCCGAGGCGGACGGTGCCGCGCTCGACGGCGCCGGTGACGACGGTGCCGCGCCCGGTGATGGTGAGCACGTTCTCGACGGGCAGCAGGAACGGCGCGTCGAGATAGCGCTCGGGCATCGGTACGTACGTGTCCACCGCGTCCAGCAGCGCCTCGATCGCACCCGTCCACCGGGGGTCGCCCTCCAGCGCCTTGAGCCCGGAGACCCGTACGACCGGGACCGAGTCGCCCCCGTACCCGTGCCGGGAGAGCAGGTCACGGACCTCCAGTTCCACGAGGTCGGTCAGCACGGCGTCCTCGCCGTCTCCGACGGCGTCGGCCTTGTTGAGGGCGACGACGATGTGGTCGACGCCGACCTGCCGGGCGAGCAGCACGTGCTCGGCGGTCTGCGGCATGATGCCGTCGAGCGCCGAGACGACGAGGATGGCCCCGTCGAGCTGGGCGGCGCCGGTGACCATGTTCTTGACGTAGTCGGCGTGGCCGGGCATGTCCACGTGCGCGTAGTGCCGGGTGTCCGTCTCGTACTCGACGTGCGCGATGTTGATGGTGATGCCGCGCTGCGCCTCCTCCGGCGCGCGGTCGATGCGGTCGAAGGGGACGAAGGCGCCGGTGCCGCGCCCGCTGAGGACCTTGGTGATGGCGGCGGTCAACGTCGTCTTGCCGTGGTCGACGTGGCCCATGGTGCCGATGTTGAGGTGCGGTTTCGTGCGGACGTAAGTCGTCTTGGGCATGGTGGTTCCTTCTCGGAACTCGAAGCTGCTGCCCCGGACCGGCGGTGTGCGCCTGGTCGGGACGGGGACCCCGGGGGCCGTACCGACCCTCCCCCTGCGGGGTCCGCCGGAGTGTCCGGGGAGGGTCAGCTTCGGGCGCCGCCGAAGGCGTCGGGGGCGTCGGAGGCGACGACGGCAGCCTTCGCAGCGCCCGCGACTGCGGGCGTGGCTGCGAGGAAGGCGTACCGGAACATGGCTCTGATCCTCGCCGACACGAGTCACGCACGTCGAATGAATTTCGCCGAACGGGACCAGGTGAGCGCCCGGTTGCCGCCGCGCCTCCCCCTCCCCCTCCCGGCCGGTTCAGAGGTTCTTCAGCGCCTCCCGCACCGACAGCGGCGCGAGCCGGTCCCGCTCGCGCTCGACGAAGGCGCGTACCGCGTCCGGATCGGTCTTGGCGTACTCGCGCAGACACCAGCCGATCGCCTTGCGGACGAAGAATTCGGGGTGCCCCGACCGGCGCAGGCAGTATGCGAAGAGACGCTCGGCGTCCGTCGCCTCCTTGTGGCGCAGCTGGTGCAGGAGCGCCGTGCGGGCCACCCATATGTCCTCGTCCTCGATCCACTCGTCCATGTCGGCGCGCAGGCGCTGGTCGGCGGCGACGAGCCCTCCGACGACGTGCGCGGCGAGCAGGTCGACGGTGTCCCACCAGGGGCGCGTGGTCACGAGGTGGCGTACGACGGGCAGAAAACCGGACGAGCACCGCTTCACGTGGCGGCGCAGATAGTCCACGGCGAAGTAGGCGTACTCCCGCTCGGGCAGCTCCCAGCAGCGCAGCGCGATGGCCGCGCAGTCGACCTCGTCGGGGCGGGGCGTGCCGGCGAGGACGGCGCGGGACAGTTCGCGGCGCGCGGGCGAGGCGAGGCCGAGGAAGGGGGCGACGTCCTTCATGTACGTACGCATACGCGCCGCCTGCCGGGGATCGGCCGCCGAGGCGTACGTCACGACGAGCCGGTCGAGCACCGCGTCGGCCAGGTCACTTCTCGGGACTGTGACGCTCATGAGACGCACCATACGGCGATCAGACACATCGGCCGGTTAGTCTTCCCGGATGTTCGAGACCGCAACCGCCCGGCCACAGGGCCTCGCCGTGCGCTGCGCCAGGGCGCTGCTCTCGCCGTGGTCGCGGCTGTCGCTGCTCGTGGTGCTCCTCGTGGCGGCGGGCACGTGCGTGCTGCTGTTCGAGCCGCAGCGGCTCCTGTCCGACGGCTGGCCCGCGCAGTTGGGCGGCGCGACGGCGGTGGCCCTGTTCGCGGTGGCGTACGGGGCGTGCACCGCCGCGTTCGTGCCGCGGCCGCTGCTCAATCTGGCGGCGGGCGCGCTCTTCGGTTCGCAGGCGGGTCTCGTCGCGGCGATCGCCGGCACGGTGTTCGGTGCCGGGATCGCCTTCGGGCTCGGCAGGATGCTGGGCCAGGACGCGCTGCGGCCGCTGCTGCGGGGGCGCTGGCTGAAGGCGGCGGACGGCCAGTTCAGCCGGCACGGCTTCCGGTCGATGCTGGCCGTGCGGCTCTTCCCGGGGGTGCCGTTCGCCGCCGCCAACTACTGCGCGGCGGTCTCCCGCATGGGTTGGCTGCCGTTCCTTCTCGCCACGGGCCTCGGGTCGATCCCGAACACGGCGGCGTACGTCATCGCGGGTGCCCGGGCCTCGACGCCGACGTCGCCCGCCTTCCTGATCGCGATGGGGTTCATCGCGGTGACGGGCCTTGGCGGGGCGACGGTCGCATGGTTCAAGCGCCACCACTTCCGCGGCCCCCGCTGAGGTCGGCTTCGGCTTCGCGGGGGCCGGCCAGGCCGTCAGAGCGCTTCGAGGACCGTGGCGTTGGCGAGCCCGCCCGCCTCGCACATGGTCTGCAACGCGTACCGGGCGCCGCGGGCGCGCATCGCGTGGACGAGCGTGGTCATCAGACGGGTGCCGCTGGCGCCCAGCGGGTGGCCGAGCGCGATGGCGCCGCCGTGCACGTTGACTTTCTCGGGGTCGGCGCCGGTCTCCTGCAACCAGGCCAGGACGACGCTCGCGAAGGCCTCGTTGACCTCGAAGAGATCGATGTCGTCGAGGGTGAGTGACGCCTTGCCCAGCACCTTCTCGGTGGCGGGCAGGATGCCGGTGAGCATGAGGAGCGGGTCGGAGCCGGTGACGGCGAAGCTGTGCAGGCGGGCGAGCGGGCGCAGGCCGAGCCGGGCCGCGTGCTCGCTGGTGGTGATGAGGACGGCGGAGGCGCCGTCGTTGACGGGGCTGGAGTTGCCCGCCGTGACCGACCAGTCGATCTGCGGGAAGCGCTCGCCGAAGCCCGGGTCGTAGTAGGCGGGCTTCAGGCCGGCGAGGATCTCGGGCGTGGTGGCGGGGCGTACCGACTCGTCGCGGGTCAGGCCCGCGATCGGCGCGGTCTCGGCGTCGAAGAGGCCCGCGTCCCAGGCGCGCGCGGCCCGCTGGTGCGAGGTGGTGGCGAAGGCGTCCATGCGCTCGCGCCCGAGGGACCACTTGGCGGCGATCAGCTCGGCGCTGATGCCCTGCGGGACCAGGCCCTCCGGGTAGCGCTCGGCGATGCCGGGCCCGAACGGATCGGCCCCGGCGGGCACGTTCGACCACATCGGCACCCGGCTCATCGACTCCACACCGCAGGCCACAACCATGTCGTACGCCCCCGACATGACGCCCTGCGCCGCGAAGTGCACGGCCTGCTGGGAGGAGCCGCACTGCCGGTCGACGGTGGTCGCGGGCACGGACTCGGGGAAGCCGGCCGAGAGGACGGCGTAGCGCGTGGTGTTCATGGCCTGCTCGGCGACCTGGTCGACGGTGCCGCCGATCACGTCGTCGACCAGGGCGGGGTCGATACCGCTGCGTTCGACGAGGGTGCGCAGGGTGTGGGCGAGGAGTTCCACGGGGTGGACGGCGGCGAGGGCGCCATTGGGCTTGCCCTTTCCGACGGGGGTGCGTACGGCTTCGACGATGACGGCGTCACGCATGATGCGGGCCTCTTTCGGCTACCGGAGCTGCTGGACCGCCGGGCTCCCGGCCCGGGGCTACCAGTGAGTAGGAAATCTGGACTCACGATAGCCCTGTGAGTTGGAAAATCAAACCCTCTTCTTCCCGCCCCCTAGACTGCCCGCATGAAGGATCCGCGCCCCTGCTCCATCGCCGACGCCCTCGCCCTCGTCGGCGAGAAGTACTCGCTGCTCGTGCTGCGCGAGGTGTGCCTCGGCAACGAACGCTTCGACCAGCTCGTACGCAACATCGGCGCGCCCCGCGACATCCTCGCGACGCGCCTTCGCCGGCTGGTGGAGGCGGGGATCCTGGAGAAGGTCGCCTACAGCGAGCGCCCGCAGCGCTTCCGGTACCGGCCCACGCCGGCCGGCCTCGAACTGGAGCCGGTCCTGATGACGCTCATGGCGTGGGGCGACCGCCATCTGCGCGGTGACGGGGACCGGCCGATGGTCCTGGAGCACACCTGCGGCCACGAGCTGATCCCGGTGGTGACGTGCTCGGCCTGCGGCGACGCGGTCCACCACGAGGACCTCACCGCGCATCCCCAGACCCCGGGCTGGACGACGACGGGCCCCTCGGCGGCGTAGGGCGGCGCCGGGGCCCGCGGGCCGCCCGGCGGCCGAAGACGGCCCTCCCCCCATCCCCGTAACCCAGGGCCGCTACGCTGCCCCACGACGAGGGGGGTGATCTCGGGGCCCCTCTCGCGTTCCCGGCGTTCCGCCTCTCCGGAGCCCGCCCGCCCACGCCTCCCGCACGCTTCCCGCACGCCCCAGCACGCCCCTCTATGACCGCTACGACCGCTACGACCGCTTCGGTGGTCCGATGATCAGTACTTGGACGGCGCAGTTCTCATGTCTTGGTTTGAATCCTTCATCCTCGGGCTCGTCCAGGGACTGACCGAGTTCCTCCCGATCTCCTCCAGCGCGCACCTGCGGCTGACGGCGGCGTTCGCCGGCTGGCACGACCCGGGCGCGGCGTTCACGGCGATCACGCAGATCGGCACCGAGACGGCCGTGCTGATCTACTTCCGCAAGGACATCGCGCGGATCGTGTCCGCGTGGTTCGGCTCGCTCCTCGGGAGGGTGCCGCGCTCGGACCACGACGCGCAGATGGGCTGGCTGGTCATCGTCGGTTCGATCCCGATCGGCGTCCTCGGCGTGACGTTCAAGGACCAGATCGAGGGCCCCTTCCGCGACCTGCGGCTGATCGCCACCACGCTGATCGTGATGGGCGTTGTCCTCGGCATCGCCGACCGCCTGGCGGCCCGCGACGAGACCGGCGGCAGGCACCGCGCCGTACGCCACCGCAAGGGCCTCAAGGAGCTGGGCGTCAGGGACGGCCTGATCTTCGGCATCTGCCAGGCGATGGCCCTGATCCCGGGCGTCTCCCGCTCCGGCGCCACGATCAGCGGCGGCCTCCTCATGGGCTACACCCGCGAGGCGGCGGCGCGCTACTCGTTCCTCCTGGCGATCCCCGCCGTCCTCGCCTCCGGCGTCTTCGAGCTGAAGGACGCGGGCGAGGGCCATGTCTCCTGGGGCCCGACGATCTTCGCCACGATCATCGCGTTCGTGGTCGGCTACGCGGTCATCGCGTGGTTCATGAAGTTCATCACGACCAAGAGCTTCATGCCGTTCGTCTACTACCGGATCCTGCTGGGCATCGTGTTGGTCGTGCTGGTCGGCATGGGTGTGCTGAGTCCGCACGCGGGCGAATCGGCGGGCTGACCCAGGGCCGTACAGGCAGCGCTATCTAGCATTTCCTAGCGTCTGATTGCAGCACCACGCCATGATCATCTCCCATTTGTCTCCCACTCATCTCCCACCGGGAAGCCGGGATGCGCCCCACTAGGACGTGTGCGTCGGCAAAGTAGGGGATGACGCGGAAGGGCTGGCACAGCAGCAGCTGGGCGGGCCCTTCCGCACAGAGGGTGGCAGGTCAGCTGTGGTCATGTCCGGCCTAGGCCGGGCCCCACCACGAGGAAACGCCGCCGCTCATCCGCCGTGTCCCAGGCATCGCCGGTGAGGCCGACCGGCTGTAGGGCCAGGTCCCGAGCGAGCCGGTCGAGGGCGCGGGCGGCCCGCATGTGGCAGGCCGCGTCCAGCACCAGTTGACGCAACGCACGGCTCGGCGGAACCCGGGAACCAGCCGCGGCACCGCAGTACGCCAGGGCGCGACTTGGGGCCCCTGACCTGTGAGGACAAGGACGGGGGGCTTCCACTGCGATCTCGACGACATCGCACGCCTGGTGTCGGCCGACCTCGACCCCGCGCTTCAAGCTGACGTGCACCACGCCGCCGAAGCAGCTCGTCCATGGACCACGTCGTCCAGATCCACACCGAGATGATCACCTGCCTCCGGCCCCTCGGACCCACACGGGCCGAGTGAGAGGTCCGGTCGCTCGACTATGCTGACACCAGCGTTGCGCCCGTGTCCGCGATCCGGGATGAGGGCCCCTGACCTCTTTGAGGCGCCTGGAGGAAGCCGTGACCGCCGAACTCCCCGACTGGATGATCCCGCCCAGGATCAGCGGCTGGGAAGCCGATGACCTCGACCTCCTCGCCCAGGCACCGCGGCACACCGAACTCATCGACGGAGCGCTGATCTTCATGATGTCGCCGCAGCGGTCCTGGCACGCCCGGCTGGTGGAGAACCTGACCTTCGCCCTGCGCCAGGCCGCCCCCGTCGGGTTCGACGCCGAGCGTGAGATGACCGTCAGGCTCGACAAGAAGAGCCGCCCCGAGCCGGACATCCTGGTCACGACTGCCCCATACGACCCCGACCGGACGTGGTATGCGCCCGAAGACGTCGCCCTGGTCATCGAGGTCGTCTCGGAGGAGTCGGCGGACCGCGACCGTTCCCTGAAGCCCTTCAAGTACGCACAGGCCAGAATCCCCCACTTCTGGCGCGTCGAGGACGAGACCGGCGCCCCCACCGTCCACACCTACGAACTCGACACCATGACCAGCACCTACGTGGCCACCGGCATCCACCGCAACCGGTTGAAGGTCTCCGTCCCCGTCCCCCTCGACATCGACCTCGACAGCCTCGTGCCCTGACCGCCCCTCCCGGACGCCAGACCACGGCTTCGCGAACAGGAAAGCGTAAGCCGCCTCACACCCCCGCGAGGGCGAAGGGGAACGGTTCACGGGGCTCGTACCGGCCGGTGACGTCGCGAGCAGGTATCCGCACTCGACGACCGCCGAGTCTCCCATGGCGTGGTCAAGCGCCAGGTGCACCATGCTCCACGTGCCCGCGTGGGCGTCACCCTGTGGGCGCACCTGGGAAAGTTCGACCTCCAGCGCGTCGGCCGCCTCGGCGACGGTGGGGAAGCGGTCCAGGAGGTACCGCATCCACAGTGCGGCGCTCACGGTCGGCAGGCGCGGGTCGCGCTCCCCATAGTCCGATTCGGCCAGCCACGGCAGATGTGCGCCAAGACCCGCCTCGTTGATCCCGGCCGTGGTGGCGGAGTCGTACGCGATGGCCACCGGCCTGCCGTAACGGGCTCCACCGCAGCGGCAGCGGTCGTCCGTTCCCATGCCTGCCCGCTCCGCCCGGCTCGCTGGACAGCACTCACAGGTTGGTGGCCAGGCTCTGCTTCCAGCCCAAGTACCGGCCCGAAGTTCGAAGCGCTCAACGAGGCACTGGGTGAAATCGGGCGAGTGCCCTACTACCCGTGGATGCCCGAGGGGGACGAGGCCACCGTCGCCCGCTGGGTGCGGCAGGCGCTGTCAACGGTCCTGCACTCGCCCTTCGAGGGCCCGGGTGGCGCCGCCGACTACGGGACGCTGTCCAACGTGCTGCGGTACACCGAGGGCTGGGAGAGCGTCGAGGTGGACCAGGACGAGGAGCAGGCAGCCGAACGCGCGTTGGTGAGCATGAGCGCGCGGCGGGGCGTGAGATCTTCCCACAGAAAACGGCTCTGCACCCCTGAGCTGCGGCTACGCCGCCCGCTCGGCGTGATCCGGGAGCTGGGCCGGGCCCTGCCAGTCATCCCCCCGTCAACGGGCGGCGGGGTCGTACTGCGCGACCCCGCGGCACGTGGCCGGAACCGGTAGCGAACGTGGCTCTACCTTGCACCGTGGGTCAGGGATATGAGGCCGGGACGCACACTCCCTCGCACCACTTCAACGACCGCCGCGAGACTGGGGCATGGACTTCAAACCAGCTCAGATAGACCTGATCAACCAGGCGTACCACCAGTACGGGAAGACCATGTTCGCGGCGGCGACGATGGAACGCCCCCTGGTGAATGCCGTCGTCCAGCACCGCCACGCTGCGGCCCAGGAGAACGGCCAGCAGCTGGCCGGTGACTTGTGGGAGAAGGCGGCAGACGAGACCATGAGGAAGATGATCGAGAGGCTCGCGCCGCACCTGGACAAGGTCCCGAGAAGCCGTCGCTGAACGCTAGACGCCGACGAGGAGGGGCAGTCCGTTCGCGTCCGACAGGACGTGCATCTTGGAACCCGGTGGCTCATGTTCGCTTCAATGATCTTGAAGACAATGGTGCTCTGCCCCGCTGCGTAGGCCTCGCGTGCCTGCGTGGCCGCGGCGTCCGCCTTGGCCTTGTTGATTCACCCCATGTGTACCCCCTGGTACGGATGATGAGAGGGGTCCACATTGCCAGCGCCGGGTGATCGATGGGCTGGGTTCCAGTGATGTGGGAAAGCTGGCGCCATGCAGACGACCGAGACGTTCGCCGCGACAGTCGCGCGCCAGGGATCGTGCTGGTGGGAGTTGTAGAGATGGACCACCACCGCAAGATCCATCATGACTCGCTGGCTGCCGAGGTCGATGAACTCCACGTGGCCATCGACTCCTTACCCGCCCAGCCCATGATTCGCGCTCGTTACACAGCCGAGGGGTCAAGTAACAGATACGAGCAGCCGTTGTCAGCGGTCGAGCAAGCATCGGCAGCTTCGGGCGCGGCAAGGCAATGGCTACGCCTGCGGGTTCAGCTCATTCCTTGACGGAGTACATGATCAAAGCAGAACCGCCGGACTGTTGATGGCCTTGGATCCATGCGGGCCTACCTGCGGCCGACTGGCCGGTGCTCACGTACAGCATGAGGCTTCTCAGGTGATCAGGAGCAGGACCGCCCACATGACGGCGGCGAGCGACGGCAGTACGTAGACGAGCACGGGCGCTGTACTCATGCCTCGCGGCTGGCAGGTGGCGCGCGTCTCCGCGTATTCGGGGATCACGTCGGCGATGCGACGCCGGAGCGCTGCGCTGTACCTGAAGTGGCGATGCCCGACGTAGGCCCAGATAGCGGCGAGTGCGATGCCGAACGCTGCGATCACTCGCGCTGGTTGAGGGTCGTCACCAGTGTTCAACGTCGTGCTGTACGCCACTGCCAGTAAGGACTGGGCGACCAAGAGGAGGTTGCCCTGCTGGTAGCGCACGTTGTCTTCGTGGAGGCCGTGCTGCCAGAGGCGGTTGGCGGCGGCCTGGCGCTCTGTCTCTCCGCTGGTCCGGTTCTCCATACCCGTTCAATTCCCTCGTAGTGGGCTGGAAGCACTGCTTCCAGCCAGGCGAGTCCCTGTGCGGTCAGGGCCGCCCCTTGCAGTCGGGGCCGGGGAGAGGCTCGGCGAAACGTATCCCCACCGCCAGGACCATGAGAGCCGCGGTGCAACCGCCCAGCAGCATGACCGCGGACGGAGAGGTGCGGTCCAGGACGGCTCCCCCTACGAGTGCGCCAAGGGAGATCGTCGCCTGGAAGGAGGCGGTGAACAGGACCGATGCCGCTTCCGGGGCATGCGGCGCGCTCTTGGCGAACCAGGTCTGCGACGCCACCGGTACAGCGCCATACGCGACGCCCCACACGACCAGCAGCAATACTGCGCCCGCCTCCCAACGGCCCAACGTCGGAAGCAGGAGGGTCGCCGCGGCGATCAGACCGGCCGCGAGCCCGAAGACGGTCCGCGGGTACCGGGCCACCCAGGCGCCGCCCAGGAAGTTGCCGAGAATGCCGGCGGCACCGTAGAGCAGCAAGAACGCAGTGACCAGACCGTCGCCGGCATGGGTGACCTGTTCCAGGAACGGTGTCACGTAGGTGTAGGCACCGAAGTGGGCCAGGACAACCAGGAACGTCAGCAGGAGTGCGAAGCGGGTGCCGGAGCTGCGGAGCATGCCGCCCAGGACGCTCAGTCGGGTGGCCTGGACCGGGGGAAGCGGCGGCACGAACAAGAGCAGCATGACCAGTACGCCGACCGCCAGAACTCCCATGAGGGCGAAGGCCGTTCGCCATCCGGCGAGGTCTCCGATGAGCGTACCCATCGGCACGCCGAGGACGGATCCCAGCGGGACGGCAGAGAAGATCACAGCGGTTGCCCTGCCGACCGAAGCCGGCGGTACCAGTCGTTCCGCCAACCCCGCGCCGATCGACCAGAAGCCGCCGATCGTGATCCCGACCATGACGCGGGAGGTCAGTACGAGCCAGTAGTCGGGTGCCGCGGCGGCAAGGAAGTTCGCCAGTGCCAGCAGGAGCATGAAGACGCAGAGCATCAGTCTGCGATCGAAGCGTGCCGTGGCCGTGGTGACCAGCGGAGCGGCGATCGCCGCGAGGAAGCCGGGCATGGTCATCATCAGCCCGGCCATCCCGTCCGAGACGGTGAAACTGGTTCCGATCGAGGTCAGCAGACCGATCGGCAGGATCTCGGTGGTGACGATGGCGAAGATTCCCAGCATCACCGAGACCACGGCCGGCCACCCCGTCAGCGGTGACCGAGAGGATATGAGTTGGCCGTCGACCGAAACGGAGGTGGTTGTCGGCATGGTGTTCCGTCCTGTGAAGGTCAGCGCGTTTTCGCGATCAGTCCAGCAGGCCTCATAGAGAGGCGGCTGGCAGATCTGCGACCGCACCCTTGCCCTTGACGGGTGACGTCGCGTTTCCGCCGACAACGGCCCACGCAATGAAGTGACGGACACGGCACCCCGTCATTGCCCGTCGCAGCACGCTCCATGGCAGCGGACTGGGTATCTACCAGGCTTGGGCGGCGCTGCGCAGCGCCGTGTGCGCGTCCCGGCTGCGCTCCCGTCCTGCGTCGAGAGCGGCTTCGACGTCGTCGGTGAACCGCCCGTCCCGTACGTCTCCCAGGGTGATGTCACCCAGGTCGATGGCCGACCACGCGGCCTCGACCGCGATGGCGGTCAGCTCCGGGTCGGTCACGGTCAGCGCCAGGCGGTCGAAGGCCGCGGTGACGGCCGAGCGGGCTCGGTACAGGTCGGCCCGGGCTTCCCTGCCCAGGGCTACGCCGTCGCGTAGATCGGCGACCTGGAGCCAGTACTGCTCGCGGAACGCCAGGGCGGCGGCGAGCAGCTGCGCGGTGGCATCGAGGACCCGCTGGCGGTGCTCGAGGGCACGGGCGCGGCGGTCCGTCCAGTGTGCGGTGAGGCCGGCCAGGGCGGCGCCGCCCAGTGTGCCGAGCACCGCGATCAGGGTGGACCACATCTGCCTCTCCTCCGTTCCGGCTGCGGCGCGTCTGGCCAGGCGCGCGCGAAGATCCGGATCGTAGCGTCGGAGAGTGTCGCCGAGGGCGGGAACGGCGAGACCCCGCCGCGTCGGGGACGCGCTCGGGGTCGTGGGTGGGCATGTCTTCGCGGATCGTGCTGCTCCGCGCGGGGCGGTGGCGGATTCGCCGGGGGCACCGCGGCTCTCCCGGTGGGGCGCCGAGGGGCTTCGGCCGCCCCGCGCGGCCCTGGTCTCAGGACTGCGGGCGGCGGCCGTGGTTGGCCGCGTGCTTACGGCGGGACTTCTTCTTGCGGCGTCGCTTCGAGGACATGGAGCCACCTCTTCCGGATAGGAACGACGGGTTCCGCCAGAGAGTGGTGGTTCGGGTCGGAACCACCGCTACGGCGGGGACCGCTGAGTCGCTTTCCACCGTTCCATACGGATATGGAGGCGGCGACCCGGGAGCGGAGGCCGGGGCCGATCACCTGGCGGAGGTGTGCGGTAGCTGACAGTTCCGATTGTCGTACCCATCCCCTAGGCTTGGCGCCATGCCCTTAACCCCACCGACCCATGGTTCCGTGCGCTCTTCCGTGGAACTGAACGAGCGCATACGCGGCCTGTGGCTGCGCGCGGGCGGCCGCCTCACGCCCGAACAGCGCAGGGAGTACGAACAGCTCGTGACGGAGTGGGCGGCGGCGGTCCGTGCCGAGATGGTGAAGGCCGCCTGACGCGCGGCGCTGCCGGCCGACCGGCCGGGGGAACGCAAGAGTCACGCCTGCCGGGCCACGGTCCGCTCCCGGCGGTGGGAGCGGACCGCCGACCGGCGTCACCGTCGGCGCAGGCCGCCCAGGAACCGCTGGGCCTGGGCCCGTCGCCGCGGATCGGCGGAGGCGCGGCGCACCTGTGCGACGGTGCGTCGGCCCTGAGGGCTCTGGACGAACTGCTTGATCTTCGTCATCAGTCCTGGCATGTCGTTCTCCTATGACGCGAGTAGCGAGCGGTCCGTGCACCCTCCGTGTACCCGCTGAAGCGCCGTACGGACATGGTCGAAGGGACAGTTCTGCCACGACCACGTTTTCGCCGCCCCGCCACCTCGCCGCCCCGCCGGCTCTTCCTTCCTGCACACCCCTTGGCGCGGCACCTCCCGTGCCCAACACTGAGCCGATGACGCAGCGCGTGGAACTGGCCGCCGTGATCGACCGGTTGGCCATCGATGCCCTCATCACCGAGTACGCGGTGACCGTCGACGACGGTGACTGGGACGCCTACCAGCAGTTGTTCGCCCCTGGAGGGCGCGCCGACTACCGCTCCGCCGGCGGCATCGAGGGAGACGCCGCCGAGGTGGCCGCCTGGCTGACCGAGACGATGCGGATGTTCCCGATGCGCCAGCACCTGATCGTCAACCGCCGACTGGAGTTCGGCACGCTGGACCAGGACATCGGTGACTCCGCGCGCGTACGGGCCGACTATGTGAACCCCATGCGGTTCGCGGCCCCTCCGGGAGGCACCAAGTCTTCCTCCGCGCCCGACTTCGTCTGCGGCGGGCGGTACGCCTTCGCGCTGCTGCGTACGCACGGCGGCTGGCGGCTGCGCGAGGTGGCGGTGCGGGAGAAGTGGCGCCGTGTCGGCGACCAACCGCGCGCGACGCCCGCCAAGGACTGACGCCGAGCGCCCCCCCCTGCGCACCCCCGGCCGCCCCCAGTCTCTGCTCGCGCCATCCGAACAAATGCCCACTGTTCTAGATCGTCGGCGGCGCGCACACTGGGTACACGTCCGGGCGTCGGGGATCTAGGGAGGCGCTGCATGGATCAGTTCGGCGACGACCGGCGGTGGCGGCTTCGGGCCCGCGCCGAGCGGCTGCTCGCGTCACGGCGCCGGCGGGGCGGAATCGCCGTCTTGGCCGGGGCGCTGCCCGCCCTCGCGTTCCCCGCGCCGTCGCTGTGGTGGTTCGCGTACGTGGCGCTGGTCCCCTGGATGCTCCTGGCCCGCACGGCCCCGACCGGGCGGCGGGCCATGGTAGACGGCTGGCTCGGCGGCCTCGGCTTCATGGTCGCCGTACACCACTGGCTGCTGCCGAGCCTGCATGTGTTCACGATCGTCATAGCCGCGCTGCTCGGCCTGTTGTGGGCGCCCTGGGGCTGGCTGGTGCGGCGGCTACTCGGCGGCATACCGACGCCGGGGCGCGCGGTGGTCGCGCTGGTGGCCCTCCCCTCGGGCTGGCTGATGGTCGAACTGGTCAGGTCGTGGGAGGGGTTGGGTGGCCCCTGGGGTCTGCTCGGCTCCAGCCAGTGGCAGCTGACCCCGGCCCTGCGGCTCGCCTCCGTGGGCGGCGTCTGGCTGGTCAGCGCGCTGGTGGTGGCCGTCAACGTGGGGTTCGCGCTGCTGATCGTCGCCTGGGCCCGGGGCAGGGGGCTCGCGGGGGCCCCGAAGCCCGCCTCCCCGGCGATGATCCCGAAGCCGGCCTCCCGCCCGGTGTCCGTGAAACCCGCCTCCCCCACGGCCCCCACCCCCGCCGGGCTCGTCACGCCCGCCCTCGCCGGGCTCGCCACCATCGCCGTCGTCACCGCCGCGGTCTCGGCCTGGGCCCCACGGCCGGAAGCGGCGGGGCAGATCCGGGTCGCCGTCGTGCAGCCCGGGGTCATCAACGGCATCGCGGGCCCCGAGAAGCGGTTCGCTCGCGAGGAGGAGCTGACCCGCTCCCTCGCCGGGCGGGACTTGGACCTGGTCGTTTGGGGCGAGAGCAGCGTCGGCTTCGATCTGGCGGACCGGCCCGACGTGGCCCGCCGCATCGCCGCGCTCTCCCGCGACGTCGGCGCCGACATCCTGGTGAACGTCGACGCGCGCCGCTCCGACCGGCCCGGCATCTTCAAGAGCTCCGTGCTCGTCGGCCCGGACGGGCCGACCGGTGACCGCTACGACAAGATGCGGCTCGTGCCCTTCGGGGAGTACATACCGGCGCGCTCCCTCCTCGGCTGGGCGACCTCCGTCGGCAAGGCCGCGGGCGAGGACCGCAGGCGCGGCGACCGCCAGGTGGTGATGGACGCCGGGCACGGCCTGCGGGTGGGGCCGCTGGTCTGCTTCGAGTCGGCGTTCCCCGACATGAGCAGGCAGCTCACCCGGGACGGCGCCCGACTGCTGATCGCCCAGTCCGCCACGTCGTCGTTCCAGGCCAGCTGGGCGCCCGAGCAGCACGCCTCGCTCGCGGCGGTGCGCGCCGCCGAGACGGGCCGCCCCATGGTGCACGCCACCCTCACCGGCGTCTCCGCGGTGCACGCCGCGGACGGTTCACGCGTCGGGGAACCGCTCGGCACCTCCGCGAGCGCCGCCGCGGTCTACGACATACCGCTGGCCGAGGGCGTCACCGCGTACGTACGGTGGGGCGACTGGCCGGTGCACGGCGCGCTCCTGGTGCTCGCGGCGCTCTGCGCGGCCGAGGGCGCGCGCGCCCTCAGGCGCCCTGTCCCTGAGCGGCGAGGACCACGCGCTCGCACAGTTCATGGGTCGCCAGCGCATCCCGGGCGCTGAGGACCTGGCCCGCGCGCACGGCGTCGAGGAAGGCGAGGACGACCTGCTCGATGCCGCGCTGCCTGGCCACCGGCACCCAGTCGCCGCGCCGCCGCACGGTGGGCTGCCCCTTGTGGTCGATGACGTCGGCGAGGTTGACCACCTGCCGCTTGCTGTCCTGCCCGGAGACCTCGAGGATCTCCTCCGTCGAACCGCTGAGCCGGTTCATCACACCGATCGCCGTGAAGCCGTCGCCGGCCAGTTGCAGCACGACGTGCTCCATGAGCCCGTCGACGACCCGGGCGCGCACGCCCACGTCGTCGACCGGCCCGGGCACCAGGAAGCGCAGCGTGTCCACGACATGGATGAAGTCGTCGAGCACGAGCGTGCGCGGGTCCTCGGGCAGCCCGACGCGGTTCTTCTGCATCAGGATCAGGTCGCGCGGGTGGTCGGCGCACTGGGCGTAACCGGGCGCGTAGCGGCGGTTGAAGCCGACGGCGAGGCTGACGCCACGGTTCTCGGCGAGGCGCACGAGGCGCTCGGAGTCGGCGAGTTCGTAGGCGAGGGGCTTGTCGACGTACGTCGGTACGCCCGCCTCGATGAGCCGCGTGACGATCTCGGGGTGCACGGCGGTCGGCGCGTGCACGAAGGCGGCGTCGAGGCCCTGGGCGAGCAGCGCGTCCAGCTCGGTGTGGCAGTGGGCGTCCGGGACGTGGTGGACGCCGGCGACGCGGGCGAGCGTCGCGGGCGTGCGGGTCTGGAGGTGCAGCTCGACCCCGGGCTGGGCGGTGAGGACGGGCAGATACGCCTTCTGCGCGATGTCACCCAGCCCGATGCAGCCGATCTTCACCATGGTCTCCCTCACGTCTCCCTCACCTCTGCCGCCGGCCTGCCGCGGGTCTACCGCCGACCTACCGCCGTGCCGAGCTCGCGCCCCGTGCCCCGCGCCGTCCGCGCAAGGCCCCTGTCGTCGTTCCCGCAGCATACGGGGCCTGCGGCGGTCACCGACCGGCGATGGCGGCGAGGCCTCGCAGGATGAGGTCCGGGCCGAGCCGCGGGTGGCGTGGAGATGAGGGCGTCACGTACGGCGATGGGCGGGGGCTCGTGGCGGATCGTAAAAGGGGCAGTCAACCGGGAGGCACGCGGCCCGTCCGACACCGCCCGTGGCACGGGGGAGCCGCGCCGAGGGCGGCTGGGCCCGCCGCGAAGTCGCCGCCGGGCGCCCGGTGATGTGGCGCGCGGCCCCGGGCAGAGGCCCGACCCACGCGTCCGCACGACGCGCCCCGTCACCCATGCGGGGCATCCTCTCCCGCGTTTCGGCCCCAAGGGGCGCCCGCACACGGAGAGTTGTGCGGATGCACAGATCGACGACCACCACCGCCACCGCGCTCCTCGTCTCCGTGGCCGTCTCGGCCACCGCCTCCGGCTGCGTGAGCGTCGAGCGGCCGCCCCGGTCCGCCCCCGCCGCGACCACCGCAGCGCCTGCCGCGCCCCGCACGGACGGGAGAAGCAGGCCGCAGATCGAGCAGGCTCCCGCCCGCGAGGCGCTGGTGACCGCGGGCCCGCCCGCAGCCCCGCTTCCCGGAGGCCCGCCGCCGTCGCCCGCACCTACGCACCGGCGCCCCGCCCCGAGCAGCCGCAACCGCAGCCACCGCCGGTGCGCAGGCCCCCGCCGCCCGGCCCGACGCGGGCGCCACCGACCCGCCCGTCCCTGCCGCCGCCGCCCGCCACGGACGTCTGCGCGCTCGGCGAGGCCTACGGCGGCTGGCGGCCGGGCAGCCCCGAGTCGGACATCTGCCGGAACGTGTACGGGCGTTGATGCGTACGAGCGTGGCTGCGCACGGGCGTTGACGTGGACGGGCGTCGAGTCGGGACAAAGCCCCCGGCCCGTGCGCGGCGGCTCCGGGAGTCCCGGGCCGGACACGCGGCGGCGACACCCCCGTGTCCGCCGCTGCGCGCCCGCGATCCCGTGAACCCCCGAAGCCGCCCGCCCTCCCGGCCTCACCCCCGTCACTCCTCCTCGCTGCCCTCCCCCACCTCCCGCTCCAGCCTCGCGATGGCCGCCTTGATGCCGTTTCCGTATCCGTCGTCCTCCAGCGCGCCGACCGCGCCGCGGGCCCGGCGCAGATGGCTGCGGGCCGCTTCGGGGCGGCCGAGCTTCAAGTAGTCCGCCGCGAGGTTGAGGTGCAGGGACGGGTAGAAGCCGCGCACCGCGAGCGACTGGTGGTGTTCGGCCACGCGGGCGTCCGTGAGCTCGTCCGCCGCCGACAACGCCCGCAGGTCCCAGGCCAGTTCCGCGGAGGGGTCCTCCTGCGTGTCCGCCATGTAGTGCGCGAGGGTGCACCGGTGCAGCGGGTCGCCGTCCTCGCCGATCTCCCCCCACAGACCGAGGAAGCGGCCCTGCGCCTCCTCGCGGTCGCCGCCGTGATGCAACATGACCGCCTGCCCGATCCGCGTCATCATCGCGTCTTCCGCCGTCTGCTCCTGTTGCTCCGTCACCGGGTCCTCCGTGGTCGTGCGGCCATCGCCCCCATCCCTCACGACGCTAGCGGCCACCACTGACAATCGCGGTCAGGCACGTTCGGCGAAGGCGGCGCTCACGCGTACCGCTGGGCCAGCCCGGTGACGCTTCTGGCCACCTCGGCGCGGAGCCCGGGCGGCCCGAGCACCTCCGCCTCCAGGCCGAGCCGGAGGATGTCGCTCACGGCCACCGGCAGCTCCTCCACTTCGAGGTCGACCTCCGCCCAGCCCTCCGCGTCGGCCTCACCCGCGCCCTCCACGGCCCGCGCCCCCGCCGCGCCGAACATCGCGGGCAGCAGCCTCAGCCCCGATCGGGAGACCCTCAGCCGCGCGGTGCTCCGCAGCACCCGCGCCTCCAGGCCACGCGAGGCCTCGTCCCAGTACGCCGCCAGGTCGAACCCGGCGGGGCGCACGCAGGGCTCCTCCGTCACCGTCACCGTCAGGAACCGCGAGACCCGATACGTACGTACGTTGTCGTCGGCGCACGCCACGAGGTACCAGTTGCCCGCCTTGAGCACCAGCCCCAAGGGGTGCAGTTCCCGGTCGACCTGACCGCCCCAGCGCCGGTAGCGCGCCGTCAACACCCGCTCGCGCCACACGGCTTCGGCGATCACGGCGAGCTGCGGCGCCGGCTCGGCCGTGCGGAACCACGCCGCCGCGTCGAGATGGAATCGCTCCTGGATGCGCCGCGACCGCTCCCCGAGGCCCGTGGGCAGCGCGGCGGTCAACTTCAGCTGAGCGGTGGCCAGTTCCGCGCCGAGGCCGAGGTCGGCCGCGGCCCCCGGCATGCCGGCGAGGGCGAGGGAGTCGGCCTCGTCGTCGGTGAGGCCCGTCAGCCGGGTGCGGTAGCCGTCGAGCAGCCGGAAGCCGCCCGCCGGGCCCCGCTCGGCGTAGACCGGCACCCCGGATGCGGCGAGCGCCTCGGCGTCCCGGTAGACGGTCCTGACCGAGACCTCAAGCTCCTCGGCGAGTTCGGGCGCGGTCATGCGCCCGCGGTTCTGGAGCAGCAGGAGGAGGGCGAGAAGGCGGTCGGCGCGCATGGCCCCCAGTCTGCCCCGGTACCTGACAGAAGGTGTCAGGTACGCACGGCAGAGTCCTCCTCACGGCGACACAACTGATCGTTTCCAGGAGGATCCACATGACCGCGAACACCGGCAGCACCATCGACACCGTCGGCACCAACAGCACCGTCGGCACCTTCACCTTCGCCGACTGGGACGAGCGGCCGGTCGCCGGCGCGGAGGGCGGCGTCCGCACCACCCACGCCGCCGTCGTCAACGACTACTCCGGGGCCATCGAGGCGGCGGGCACCTCCTGCCAGTACACCATCGCGTACACGAGCGAGACGACGGGCGCGTACGTCGGCTACGAGTTCATCGACGGCATGCTCGACGGGCGCAAGGGCTCGTTCATCATCGAGCAGCGCGGTTCGTTCCTGGACGACGCCATCGAGTGCGCCTTCACCGTGCTGCCCGGCTCCGGTACCGGTGAACTGGCCGGGCTCACCGGGACCGGCACGTTCACCGCGCGGTACGGGGAGAAGTCCACCCCGTACGCGTTCGACTACACGGTCGGCGCGGGCTAGGTCAGCCGAGGTCGGGGATCCGCCAGTCGATCGGGTCGTGCCCCTGCGCGGCGACCGCTTCGTTGATCTGCGTGAAGGGGCGCGAACCGAAGAACTTCTTCGCGGACAGCGGCGAGGGGTGCGCGCCCTTCACGACGGCGTGGCGCTCCTCGTCGATGAGCGGGAGCTTCTTCTGGGCGTAGTTCCCCCACAGGACGAAGACGGCGGGGTCGGGGCGCTCGGCCACCGCGCGGATCACGGCGTCGGTGAACTTCTCCCAGCCCTTGCCCTTGTGGGAGTTGGCCTCACCGGCGCGGACCGTGAGGACCGCGTTCAGGAGCAGGACGCCCTGCTCGGCCCACGGCATCAAGTAGCCGTTGTCCGGCACGGGGTGGCCGAGCTCCGCCTGCATCTCCTTGTAGATGTTCCTCAGGGAGGGCGGGGTCTTCACGCCGGGGCGCACGGAGAAGCACAGGCCGTGGCCCTGGCCCGCGCCGTGGTAGGGGTCCTGGCCGAGGACCAGGACCTTCACGCGCTCGTAGGGCGTCGCCTCGAGAGCGGCGAAGACCTCCTCGCGCGGAGGGTAGACGGGGCCCGTCGCCCGCTCCCGCTCGACGAACTCGGTGAGCTCCTTGAAGTAGGGCTTCTGGAGCTCCTCGCCGAGGACTCCGCGCCAGGACGCGGGCAGCATGGCGATGTCGGTCACGTCAACAACCTCCGGTGTGCGGTCACTTCTCACGGAAGAACCTACCGGCGCCCACTGACAATCGGACCGGCGCCCTGTTTCCCCTGGTCCGGCCGCCTCTCCCCGACCGGTCGGCCCTGCTACCAGCTCGTCTTGCGCTGGAGTTCCCACATCATCATGATCGCCGAGGGGTCGAGGGCGCGCTCGCCGCCCGCTATCTCCTCGCTGGACATGATGTACTGCTTGCCCTGCCAGAGCGGAAGCAGCCTGACGTCCTCGACGAGGATCTCCTGGGCCCGCTCGAAGTCGTCGATCACCGCGCCCCGGTCGGTCTCCCTGCGCTCGCGCGGCAGCACCTCGTCGGTGATCTCCTTGGACAGGTACGGCATGTTGTGCACGTTCTTCGGGCCGACGAACGGCGCGATGTAGTTGTCCGCGTCGGGGAAGTCCGGGAACCATCCGCGTCCGAAGACCGGGTATTCGCCCTTGCTGTAGCCGTCCTGGAACTCGGTCCACGGGCGGCTCTTGAGCGTGATCCGGAAGAGCCCGGACGCCTCGAGCTGCCGTTCGATCTCGGCGAACTCCGGCGCGGTGGCCGATCCGTAGCGGTCGCTGGTGTACCAGAGCGTGAGCGGGACGGGCGCGGTGATCCCGGCGTCGGTGAGGATCTTCCTGGCCTTGGCCGTGCTGGGGTTGCCGTAGTCGTCGAAGAACCCGGTGGCGTGGCCCGTGAGGCCCCTGGGCACCATCGAGTAGAGCGGCTCGACGGTGTCCTTGTAGATCTTGTGGGCGATGGCGGCCCGGTCGACGAGCTGTGCGAAGGCCTGCCGGACCGGGAGCTTGCGCGCCCAGGGGTCCTTGGTGTTGAACACCAGGTAGCGGATCTCGGTGCCCGCGCCCTCGACGAGTTCGATGTCCTGCTCGCGCCGGCCCCTGTTCTGCATGGCGACGATGTCCTCGGCGGCCAGGCCGCGGAAGGTGACGTCGATCTGCTTCTTCTTGAGGGCGTCGACCATCGCCGACGACTTCTTGAAGTAGCGGATGGTGACGGCGTCGTTCTTGACGTCGGCCGCGCCCTTGTAGTTGCTGTTCTTGACCAGCTCGGCCTTCTCGTTGGGGGTGTACGCCTCCAGGGTGTACGGCCCCGAGCCGGTGATCCGGTCGCCCGTGCGGAGCTTGTCCGCCGGGTAGTCGCCGGGATCGACGATCGACATGGCGGGCGCCGACAGCACGAACGGGAACGTCGCGTCCGCCTTCTTGAGGCGGAAGACGACGGTCCGGTCCCCCTTGGTGGTGACCGTGTCGAGCGAGCCGAGCAGCCCCATGGGGCCGCCCTTCACCACACCCTTGGCCTCAAGGGTCCGCATCCGGTCGAAGGAGTACTTGACGGCCGCCGCGTCCAGTGTGTCGCCGTCGGAGAACGTCAGCCCTTCGCGCAGCTCACAGGTGAACACCTTGTTGGAGGCGTCCGAGAACTCGCACGACTCGGCGGCGTCCGGCTCCGGCTCGGTGGCCCCCGAAGGGAAGCTGAGCAGGGTCTGGAAGACGTTCCGGTAGAGCTCCCACGAGCTGTCCCAGGCCTTGGCCGGATCCAGGGTGCTGGGCGCGCTCATCGTGCCGACGGTGATCAGCTCTTCCTCGTCCGGCCCGTCCGAGGGCAGCATCCCGCAGCCGGCCAGCAGGGACATGGACGCGAGCGCCGACACCGGACGCAGACCCCTCATACGCTTCGCAAGGGGAACTTCACTGAACACGCGCACGCTCCTCGATCGGCCATGCCATGGGGTCGGGAGACAATATCGCAGTGCCCCGCCGGGCCAACCCATGGCGCCGACAGGGCACTTGATGCGCGTGTACGTCGCTTTTGGCGGCGTACCCGGTGGTTGTGCGGGCTTCGTCAGCCGACGCCCGCATTGAGGAAGATGCCGCCATCGACCACGAGTGTCTGGCCGGTGATCCAGTCGGACTGGGCGGAGGTGAGGAAGGCGGCCGCACCGCCGATGTCCTCGGGCACGCCGAGCCTGCCGAGCGGGTAGGAGGCGGCGGCCTCCGCCTCACGGCCCTCGTACAGCGCCTGGGCGAACTTGGTCTTGACGACCGCGGGGGCGATGGAGTTCACGCGCACCTTCGGCGCGAACTCGTGCGCCAGCTGGAGGCTGAGGTTGACCATGGCGGCCTTGCTCATTCCGTACGCCCCGATGAAGGGCGAGGCGGAGACGCCGGCGACGGAGGCGATGTTGACGATCGCGCCGCCGTTCTCGCTCTGCCAGGCCCTCCAGGTCTGCTGCGCGAAGCCGAGCGCCGAGATGACGTTGGTCTCGTACACCTTGCGCGCCACGCTGAGGTCGAGTTCGGCGATCGGGCCGAACACCGGGTTCGTACCGGCGTTGTTGATCAGGAAGTCGACCCGGCCGAACGCCTCCATCATGCGCTCGACGGCGACGGCCTGGTGCGCCTCGTCGTGGGCCTTTCCCGCGACGCCGATGACCCGGTCGGAGCCGAGCTTCTCGACGGCTTCCTTGAGGGCGTCCTCGTTGCGTCCGGTGATGCAGACGCGGTCGCCACGGGCGACCAGTGCCTCGGCGATGCCGTAGCCGATGCCGCGGCTCGCGCCGGTGACGAGCGCGGCCTTCCCGCTGTCCCGTACCGCGCCGTCCTGTGCCGCGCTGTCCTGTGCTGCCATGATCTTCGCCTTCCGGGTCAGTTGAGCGGGCCGCCGGCGACGTACATGACCTGCCCGGAGACGAAGCCCGCGTCGTCGCCCGTGAAGAAGGCGATGGCGTTGGCGATGTCCTCGGGGCGGCCGACGCGCTGCACCGGGATCTGCGTGGCGGCGGCGGCCTGGAACTCCTCGAAGTCCATGCCGACGCGGTCGGCCGTGGCCTTGGTCATCTCGGTGACGATGAACCCGGGGGCGACGGAGTTGGCGGTGACGCCGAACTTGCCGAGCTCCTTGGCCAGGGTCTTGGTGAAGCCCTGGAGTCCGGCCTTGGCGGCGGCGTAGTTGACCTGGCCGCGGTTGCCGAGCGCGGAGGACGAGGAGAGGTTCACGATCCGGCCGAAATTCGCGTCCACCATGTGCTTCTGGCAGGCCTTCGACATCAGGAAGGCGCCGCGCAGGTGCACGTTCATGACCGTGTCCCAGTCGCTCGCGCTCATCTTGAAGAGGAGGTTGTCGCGCAGCACACCGGCGTTGTTGACGAGGATCGTCGGCGCGCCGAGCTCCTGGGCGATACGGGCGACCGCGGCCTCGACCTGGGCCTCGTCGGAGACGTCGCAGCCGACCGCGAGCGCCTTGCCGCCGGCCGCGGTGATCCGCTCGACGGTGTCCTTGCAGGCGGCCTCGTCGAGGTCGATGACGGCCACGGCGCGACCCTCGGCGGCGAGCCGTACGGCGGTGGCCGCACCGATGCCTCGCGCTCCTCCGGTCACGACCGCGACACGCTGCTCAGTGGTGGACATGCTGGTTCTCCTCGCCCTTGGGATGCGGCTCTACGGAATGCGGCTCTGATGCTGCTCCACGGTACGCCCCCGGGATGAGCGACCGCTTAGTACCTTCAGCTGGACGAGACGCTAGAAGCCCTGGCACCGGGTGTCAACGGCAGACATGCGAGCTGTGACGCGATACCTCACCAAGCGCTACCTGACCAACAGGTCGAGCAGGCGGTCCACCTCGGCCACGGGATCCGCCGTCAGACCGGTGTGCACGGGGCCCGGCTGCACCACCGTGGAGCGCGGCGCGATGAGCCAGCGGAAGCGGCGCCCCGCGTCGTCGCGCTCCGCCTGGCCCGCGGCCTCGCCGCCCTCGCAGATCCGTTCGACGGCGCGGAGCGCGGCCCGGATGCCCTCGACATCGGCGGCGGGGTCGAGCGCCCGCAGCTTGCCTTCGTCGAGATGGGTGCGGGCGGCCACGTACGCCTTGGCGCGGCAGTAGACCACCACGCCCGCGTTGAACTGCTCGCCGCGCTCCACGCGCGGCACCACGCGCACCAGCGCGTACTCGAAGACGTCCCGCTGCGTCACTTGGTGGCACCCTTCTTCGGCCGCGGCTCGCCGAGGGCGATCCGTTCGTGGATGGTCCCGGCGCGCGGCAGCAGCGCCGACACGTAGGCGCGGCGTACGTCGTCCGGGTTCTCGAAGCCGGGCTCGTCGAGCAGCCACGCGTCGGGCACCTCGGCGGTGACCTCGGTGAGCAGGTCCTCGGTGACGAGCGGGGCGAGTTCGGCGGCGGCCGACGCGATGTCGGGTCCGTAGGGGGCGAGGACGTGGTCGGAGGCGTCGTACGGCTTGGCGGCCGCGGTCTGGGCGGTGCGCCAGTTGTGGTGCCAGATCATGCTGGCGCCGTGGTCGATCAGCCACAGGTCGCCGTGCCACAGGAGGAGGTTGGGATTGCGCCAGGACCGGTCCACGTTGTTGATCAGGGCGTCGAACCAGACGACGCGGCCCGCCTCTGCCGGGGCCACGTCGTGGGCGAGGGGGTCGAAGCCGAGCGCGCCCGAGAGGAAGTCCATGCCGAGGTTGGCACCGCCGCTCGACTTCAGGAGTTCCTGCACCTCCTGGTCGGGTTCGCCGAGGCCGATGACGGGATCGAGCATGATCTGGACGAGCCGCGGCACGCGCAGCCCCAGGCGGCGCGCCAGCTCCCCGCAGATCACCTCGGCGACGAGCGTCTTGCGGCCCTGGCCCGCGCCGGTGAACTTCATGACGTACGTCGCGTACGCGCCGTGGGTGTCGGCGGCCTCTACGACGCCGGGCAGCGATCCGCCCTCCCGCAGGGGCGTGACGTAGCGGACCGCGGTGACTTCGGTGAGCATCGCCCCAGGTTACTTGCGGGGTGGAGCTGTTCGATCACCTTCCCCGGGTGCGCTCTCGGACCGGGCTTCCGTGGAAGTCCTCGGGCGTTTGAACGCGGCGGCGCGCGGGGCCGTACCACCGGGCATGACGACTTCCGATGAACCCTTCTCCCGGCCCCGCCGCCGCACCGTCGTGGCCACGATCGGCGGCGCGGGGCTCGCCGCCGCCCTGACCGCGTGCGGCGCCGACGGTGACAGCGGCGGCGACGACTCCACCGCACCGGCGGGCGCGGAGTCCTCCGGCGGCGACGGGGCCACCGGGACCGTGCTCGCCAGGACGGGGGACATCCCCGTAGGCGGCGGCAAGATCTTCAAGGAGGAAGGAGTGGTGGTCACCCAGCCCACCAAGGGCGAGTTCAAGGCCTTCTCGAACCTCTGCACCCACAAGCGGTGCCCGGTGACGAGCGTCGAAGGGGGCACCATCAACTGCCCTTGTCACGGCAGCAAGTTCTCCATCGCCGACGGCGGCGTCGAGCAGAAGCCGGCGACCCGTCCGCTGCCGGCGGCCGAGATCTCCGTGGACGGTGACTCGATCCGGCTCGCCTAGACCGTCGGGCCCGCGCCGCACTCCCCTGCCGGAGCGGGCCCGACGAGCAGCGCCACCAGCCGCTCCACCCGCTCCCGGGGACCGGAGGCCCCTCCCCGGCCGGTCATGAGGAGATGGTGGACGGTGCCGACGAGCGCGAGCGCGGCGGCCGCAGTGTCCGTGGCCGCCGCGAGCCGTCCGCGCCGCACCTCGGCGTCCAGGTAGGCGGTGACCGACTCCTCGATGGCCGCGAAGCCGGGCGCGCCCTCGGCCAGGGCCGTGCGGATCCGCAGAGCCGCGTCCGCGCGCGTCATGGCCAGGCCCACGACGGCGGGGTCCAAGGAGCCCAGCAGGGCCAGCGCGACCGAGGTGAGGTTCTCCGCCACGGTCGACCGGCCCGCCAGGGCCGGGAGTTCGGCGGCCCGGCGCGCGGTGCGGGCGAAGCGGTCGAGGACCAGCTCCGCGACGAACGCGTCAAGGCCTTCGAAGTGCGTGTGCAGCACCCCCTTGGCGCACCCCGCCTCACCTGTGACGGCCCTGCTCGTCAGGGCCGCCGGGCCCTCGCGGGCCAGTACGCGCTCGGCGGCGTCGAACAGCCGCTCGCGCAGGCCGGGGATCGCGACTCCACGCGGTGACATGCACTTCTCCTGCATAAGGGATTGCCGGTTTGGGCGCTCGCCCATACTGTTTGGGCGAGCGCCCATACTAGCCCGGCGCCCCACCGTGGCCAAGGCCACGTCTCCCAGGAGGCAGTCCATGGAGCAGATGGAGCAGACCGCCAACCCCGAGCAGGCGCAGGCATGGAACGGCTACGAAGGCCACCACTGGGCCCGCAACCAAGACCGCTGGGACGCCGTGAACGCGGGCTTCACGGAGCCCCTCCTCACGGCCGCGGTGCTGGTCGGCGGCGACCGCGTCCTGGACGTCGGCTGCGGCGCCGGGGCCACGACCCGGCAGGCCGCGCGGCGGGTGGGCGCAGGCCACGCCCTGGGGCTCGACCTGTCGGGGCCGATGCTGGAGCGCGCCCGGGCCCTCGCCCGTCGAGAAGGGCTCGGCAATGTGGCGTTCGCGCAGGGCGACGCCCAGGTCCACCGCTTCGAGCCGGGCACGTACGACGTCGCGATCAGCCGCTTCGGCGTGATGTTCTTCGGTGACCCGGTCGCCGCGTTCACCAACATCGCGGGAGCCCTGCGCCCCGGCGGCCGCGCCGCCTTCGTCTGCGCCGCCGAGGCCGAGGGCAGCGAGTGGCTCCAGGCCGTGGCGGACCTGCGCGACATCCTGCCGATCGGCGGCTTCGGCGAGCCGGGTGGCCCCGGCATGTTCTCGCTGGCCGACCCGGAGCGCACGCGCGGCATCCTGGCCGCCGCGGGGTTCGTCCGGCTCGGCGTCAGGCACGTGGAGGCGTACGGCGTCTGGGGCCGGGACGCCGACGAGGCGGCCGCCTTCCTGCTGGGCTCCGGCCCCGGCCACCACCTGCTCGCCCAGGTCGGTCCAGCGGAGCAGGAGCGCGCCCGCCGCACCCTGACGGACCTGCTGCGCCCGTACGAGCGTGACGGCGCGCTGCGGCTGCGGAGCACCGCCTGGCTGGTGACGGCCGAACGCCCGCGGTAGCAGGGAGGCCGTGGACCGGCCGACCGGCGCCTACGCCCTGCGCGGCCGCTTCCACACGCCCAGTACGTCCTGTGTGCTCGTGACGGTGGCGACCAGCGTGAGGGTGTTGCGGACCATCGCGGGCGTGTAGTCGGCGGGGACCCCCGCGATGGCGTCGGCGGGCACGACTGCGGTGTAGCCGAGGTTCACCGCGTCGAACACGGCGTTGGGGATCGCGACGTTGGCGGAGACGCCGGTGACGAGGAGGGTGCGGCAGCCGAGGTTGCGCAGCAGCGGGTCGACGCCGGTTCCCGCGAGCGGCGAGAGGCCGTGCAGACGGCGTACGACGAGGTCCTCGTCGGCCACCTCGACGGGCGGCGCGATCCGCACGGCCCTCGTCCCGGAGAGCTGCTGCACGGGCAGCCGCTCGGCGGCGCGGAAGAGCCGTGCGTTGCGGCTGGCGCCGCGCCCGTCGGGACGCCGCTCGGCGACCGCGTGCACGACCTGGACGCCGCTGTGGTGGGCCG
Organism: Streptomyces sp. 135; assembly: GCF_020026305.1. Classification (NCBI taxonomy): domain Bacteria; kingdom Bacillati; phylum Actinomycetota; class Actinomycetes; order Kitasatosporales; family Streptomycetaceae; genus Streptomyces; species Streptomyces sp. 135. The sequence continues at coordinate 1,238,508 of NZ_CP075691.1, forward strand.
CGATCACCAGCCGCGCGACATTGGCGAGGGCGCCGGACGACCGTGCCTCCTCGGCGAGTTCGGGCAGCGCGCTCTCGGTGCCCACGACGCCCTGCTGGCACTCGACGGTCAGCAGGACGGTGGTGGCCGGGTGGAGGATCTCCCTGAGCTGTTCGTACGACGGCATGGCTCCCCCTGTCGCGGACGTCCGGAGCGGTCGGCCCCCGGCGGCGGCCGGTGCCGGAATCCGCGCGAGGCTAACGGCCATTGCGTCACGAAGGAAGAGCCCGCATGCTCTCCTGACGCACAGTCAGATACGGATTATGGGTACGCGCCACGCCACATCACTCGGGAGGACACATGACCGCCACACAGCGCCGGGGCCGCAGGATCATGATGACGCCGGACGAACTCGACGCGTTCCTCTCCACGGAGCGCACCTGCCGGGTGGCGACGGTCTCCGCCGACGGCGCCCCGCACGCCAGCACGCTCTGGTTCGCCTGGGACGGCAGGTCGTTGTGGCTCTATTCGATCACCCGCAGCAAGCGCTGGGCCGATCTGCGCCGGGATCAGCGGATCGCCGTGGTGATCGACGCGGGCGAGGAGTACGGCGAGCTGCGCGGCGTCGAGCTGTCCGGCACCGCGGAATTCGTCGGGGAGTCCCCGCGCACGGGTGAGCCGTGCCCCGAACTCGACGTCCCTGAGCGGCTGTTCGCCCGCAAGCTGTTCGGCCTGGACGAGATGCCGCACGACGGCCACCACGCGTGGATCCGGCTCACGCCGGACGCGATCGCCTCCTGGGACTTCCGCAAGCTGGCGGGGCTTTAGGCGGAGCGTCAGGTGGGGCTTGCTTTGGGGGGCGCCGGGGGGCTCGCGCCGGGAGGCCTAGCGGAGGCCCGCTCCGGCCGCCCGCAGCGCCTCCGCCGCGGCCCTGACCGACGGGCGGCGGTCCGCGTCCGCCCGCCACACCACGTATACGTGGCGCCGCACCCGGTGCCGCACCGGGACCGTGCGCACCCCGGCCGGCATCGGGTCGCGCCCCAACTGCGGGGCCACGCAGACGCCGAGGCCGGCCGCGACCAGGGCGAGCTGGGTGTGGTGCTCCTCGGCGCGGTGCGCGATGCGCGGTTCGATGCCCTTGCCGCGCAGCGTGAACATCAGCCACTCGTGGCAGAACTCGCCCTCCGCCCAGGTGATCCACTCGTCGTCCGCGAACTCCTCCAGATCCACTTCGGAGCGGTCCGCGAGGGGATGCGCGGCGGGCATCGCGATGTCGGCGGGATCGTCCAGGAGCGGCGCCTTGATCAGGCCGTCCGGGATCGGCAGCGGTTTGTTGTACCAGTCGAGGACGACCGCCATGTCGATGTCGCCGCGGACCACGGCCGACACCCCGGGCGACGGCTCCAACTCGTGACAGCCGACCCGCAGCCCCGGATGCTCGGCGCGCAGTGCGGCGAGCGTGGCGGGCAGCAGGCCGCGCATGGCCGTGGGGAACGCCGAGATCCGCAGCTCGCCGACCGCCTTGCCGCGCTGCTCCTCCAGGTCGGCCTGGGCGAGCGCCACCTGCGACAGGATCCGCGCGGCGTGCTCGGCGAGCAGCCGCCCCGCGTCGGTCAGGCGTACGCCCCGGCCGTTCTTGGCCAGGAGCTGCTGGCCGACCTCCCGCTCCAGCTTCGTCATCTGCTGCGACACGGCGGAGGTCGTGACGTGCAGGCCCGCGGCGGCTCCGCTGACCGAGCCGTGCCGGGCGAGGGCGTCGAGTGTGCGCAGGCGCTCCAGGTTCAGCATGGGCAGGACTCCGGGGATGAGGGGCTGGGGTCGGGGCGGGACGGAAGGGAAACCCACCCTCGACACATAAGCGATGCTACGCGATACCGCGCAACAAATATCGCTTGTGCTACGAGATCATCGGGGCCCATCGTGGAACCCATGAGTACCCCGCCCCCACGCTCCCGCACGGCCGCCGCCACCGCCGCACCCTCGGCGCGACCGCCCGGCCGCCCCGCTCTCGACTGGCGTCTCCGCTTCGGCATCCTCTCGCTGATCTGGGGTTTCAGCTTCCTGCTGATCAAGGTGGGCACGGAGGCGTACGCACCCTTCCAAGTGACTCTGGGGCGGTTGGTGTTCGGCACGGCCGTGGTCGCGGCCGTACTCGTCGTGAAGCGGGAGCGGCTGCCGCGCGGGGCACGGACCTGGCTGCACCTGGCGGTGGCTGCGCTGTTCCTCAACGCCCTGCCGTTCTCCCTCTTCGCGTACGCGGAGCTGACGATCCCCTCGACGCTCGCCGGGATCTGCAACGCGACGTCGCCACTGTGGGGCATGGCCCTGTCGCTCGTCGCGCTCTCCGAGGACCGCCCGACCCGGCGCCGCGTCGCGGGCCTGGGCATCGGCTTCTTCGGGGTGCTCACGGTGCTGGGCGCCTGGCAGGGCTTCAGCGGTCTCGACGTCACCGGCACGGTACTGGCGCTGCTCGCCTCGCTCAGCTACCCGATCGGCTGGATCTACGTCCGCCGCACCCTGGCCGGTGCGGGCCACTCGAACCTCTCCCTGACGGGCGCGCAGTTGCTGCTGGCGACGGTCGAACTGGCCGTGGTCACCCCGCTGTTCACCTCGATGCCGACGAGTTTCCCGGTCGTGCCGCTGCTGGCGATCGTGGCGCTGGGCGCCCTCGGCACGGGGCTCGCCTTCCTGTTGCAGTACGCCCTGGTCTCCGAGGTCGGCCCGACCACCGCCCAGATGGTCACGTACTTCGTCCCGGTCATCGCGACCGCCGCGGGCGTGGCCGTGCTCGGCGAGTCCCTGAGCTGGTCGACGCCGGTCGGCGCGGTGATCGTCCTGGCGGGCGCGGCACTCACCCAGTCCCGACCACGCGCGACGCCACCCCAGCTGGACGCGCACCCCAGCCGCCCCCCGAACCACGCGTCCCACCACTGAACGACCACCAGGGGCGCGGGGAACTGCGCGAGCAACCACACACAACCCGCACACGCCAAAGCACAAACCCCGGCAGACACAACCGCGCCCCAACGCCGCCCCCGTCACCCCGTCACCCGCAACCCCCGTCACCCATAACGCCGCGCCGGCACGGACCCCACCGCCGAGGCCACCGCATCCGCCAGCGGGACGATGTCCTCCCCGGTAAGCGCCGCAACGGTGACGCGGACCCCGGGCGGCGCGCTCAGCCGGAACCGCGCCCCCGGAGCGACGGCCCACCCGGCGTGCAACAGCCGGGCCACCGCCCCGGTCTCGTCCGGCACCGGCACCCATACGTTCATGCCACTACGCCCCCGCGCCGGTACGCCCCGCTCGGCGAGCGCCGCGATCAGCGCGTCCCGCCGGCGCGCGTACGACGCCGCCACCACCGCGGGGTCGACCGCGCCGCCCTCCCAGAGCCGCACCACGGCACGCTGGAGCAGCAGGCTCACCCAGCCGGGGCCGAGCCGCTGCCGCCCCTGCACCCGGTCGACGGTGACGGGATCCCCGGTCAGCACGGCGAGCCGCAGGTCGGGACCGTACGCCTTGGCGGTCGAGCGCACCAGGGCCCAGCTGTACGTCGCCCCGGCGAGCGGGTGCAGCGGCAGGTCGACGATGCCGTGGCCGTGGTCGTCCTCGATGAGCAGCGTCTCCTTGTGCGCGGCGAGCACCTTCCGCAGGGCACGCGCGCGTGGAGCGCTGACAGCGGCGCCGGTGGGATTCTGCGCCCGGTCGGTCACGACGACCGCACGGGCGCCTTCGGTGAGGGCCCGCTCCACGGCGGCGGGCAGCGGCCCCTCGTCGTCCACCGGAACCGGCACCGCCCGCAGCCCGCTGGCCGACACGAGGTCGAACAGGCTGCCCCACCCCGGGTCCTCGACGGCCACCGCGTCGCCGGGCTTGAGATGGGCGGCGAGCACCCGCTCGATGGCGTCGAGCGCTCCTGAGGTGACGGCGACGGGCCCGGCCGGGACGCCCTCGGCCTCGAAGGCCAGGCGCACGTACCGTTCGAGTCCGGGGTCGACGGCGCCTTCTCCGTAGAGGACCGGTTTCGCGTCGCTCTCTGCCGCGGCCGCCGCGAACGCCTCGGCGAGCGGGGGCAGCAGCTGCGTGTCGGGGTTGCCTTTGGAGACGTTCCGCACGCCCGGGGGCGCGTCCACCCGGATCAATTCGCGGGCGGTCGTGGCGGGCTTCGGCCGGACGCGGCTGCCGCGCCGCCCGGCCGTCTCGATGACCCCGCGCTCGCGCAGCGTGCGATAGGCGGCTGCCACGGTATTGGGATTCACCCCGAGCCGCGCCGCCAACTCCCGCATCGGCGGCAGCAGTTGCCCCGGCTCCAGACCGCCGTCACCGACAGCACGCTCCACGCTGGCAGCGATATCAGCTGCGCGCCGACCTGTGATCCGATACTCTCCTAGCACAAAACGCAGTATGCACTAGTACAAACAAAACAGCAACGCCACACCGCCGACCCGCGCGGGCGGGGGCGCGGCACACGGACCAGCAGGGAGAGGCCATGCAGACGACGCCGACCACCACGGACACCGCTTCACCGGAGAGCGCCGCCTACGTACCCACCGACCGCACCGTCCCCACCCGCTCCCGGGAGCGGGCTTCGTACGACCGCGAGACGGTGCACGCGATACTCGACGAGGCCTACGTCTGCCATCTCGGTTTCGTACGCGACGGCTCCCCCGTCGTGCTGCCGACCCTCTACGGCCGCGTGGGCGAGCGCCTGTACGTGCACGGCTCGACGGGGTCCCGCCCCCTGCGCATGGCCGGCGCCTCCGGGGAGGGGCAGGAGGACCCGGGCCTCGAGGTCTGCCTGACCGTCACCCACGTCGACGGCCTCGTCCTGGCCCGCTCCGCCTTCCACCACTCGATCAACTACCGCTCCGTGGTGGTCCACGGCATCGCCCACCAGGTCACGGACCCGGAGGAAAAGCGGGCCGCCCTGGACGCGCTCGTCGACCACGTCGTGCCGGGCCGCTCCTCCGATTCGCGCCCCGCCAACGCCAAGGAGCTCGCGGCGACCGCCGTGCTCCGCCTCGATCTGAACGAGGTGTCCGCGAAGGCCCGCACCGGCGGCCCGAACGACGAGCCCGAGGACCTGGACCTCCCCTACTGGTCGGGCGTCGTCCCGCTGCGCAAGGGCCACGACGCCCTGATCCCCTCCGCCGACCTCGCGCCCGGCATCGAAGTCCCCGACTACCTGGTGGAGCTGTAGTGCTGATCCACCCTTGGGACGCCCCCCGCACCGACACCGAGTGGCAACAGTGGCTCGCCGCCCACGACTTCGGCCAGCTCGCCGTGAACGGCCTGCCGGGAGAACCGCCGCATGTCCAGCCGATGCACTTCGCGTACGAGGCCGACCACGGCGAGCACGGCAGGGTGCTGACCCATCTGGCCCGCCCCAATCCGCTGTGGCAGGCCGTGGAGAGCGACCCCGAAGTGCTCCTGAGCGTGGTCGACGACTACGTGTTCGTGCCCGGCCCCTGGCAGGCCGCCCCGCAGGACCCCGCCGAGCACGGCGTGCCCACCAGCTTCTACGCCGCCGTCCAGCTGCGCTGCACCGCACGCGTGGTCGACGACCCCGCGGAGAAGGCCGACATCCTGAACCGCCAGGTCGGGCGCTTCCAGCCGGAGGGCGGCTCCGCACGGGCGGCGGCCGGGGAGGCGCCGTACGGCCGCATGCTCTCGGGCATCCGCGCGCTCTGCCTCGAAGTGACCGACGTACGGGCGAAGTTCAAGTACGCGACCCACAAGCCGGCGGAGGTGCGGGAGCGCATCGCCGCGGGGCTGGCCGAGCGGGGCGGGCCCGGCGACGCGGCCGCCCTGGCGCACCATCTGCGCCGCCGCGAGGCCTAGCCGGGGCCGGGGCGGGCCGCCTGCCGCCCCGAACCCCCGTGAGCGGCAGGCGGACCCGCGACGGCTACACCGGCGCCGCTTCCCTGCGCGCCGCCACCACGCTCCGCGTCTCGGCGACCGCGAGTCCCGTCACCGCGGCCAGCATCAGCACCGTGCCCGCGACCGTCGCCACCGTCAGCGCCTCACCGAGCAGGGCGACCGCGATGACGGCGGCGCTGACCGGCTCCAGGAGCGTGATGACGGAGACGGTCGCGGACCGCACGACGGCCGCCCCGGCGAAGTACAGCGTGTACGCGACCGCTGTCGGCACAGCCGCGATGTACAGCAGATAGACGCCCACGCGCGCGGGTTCGGCGGTGTGCGGCACCAGGCCCTCGGCCCCGGCGAGCGGCAGCAGGCAGAGCGCGACGACGGCGAACGACCAGACCGTGGTGTCGGACGAGTCGGCGCCGCCGTCCCGGCCCCACCGCCGCGTGACGAGCGTCATCGCCGCGTACGCGGCCGCGGAGACGAGCCCCCAGGCCACGCCCACCGGCCGGACGGTCGCGCCCCCGCCGCCGAGGACGAGCACCACGAGCCCGGCCAGGGCGCCCACGACGGCGACGGCCCCGCCGCGCCCGAGCCGCTCCCCGAGGGCGAGCCGTGCGCCGAGGGCGATGAGGACGGGCCCCGACCCCATGGTGAGGACCGTGCCCACGGCCAGGCCGGTGGTCTGGACGGCCGCGAAGTAGGCCGTCTGGAAGACCGTGAGGGCGACGCCGGTCACGACGATCCGGCGGATCCTGCGGCTCAGCGGCTCGGTGGTCGGCTCGTACGTGTTCGCGCGGCGCGGCCGCACCAGGCGCGCGGCGAGCAGCAGCACGAAGCCGCCCGCGCACCGCCAGAAGGAGAGGCTGACCGGCCCCATGTCGCTGTCCTGGAAGACGAGCGCGGCGGCCGCACCGGCCGTGCCCCAGGCGGTTCCGGCGACGATCAGATAGAAGAGGCCCCGCCCGACGGACAGGCCGAGGACGGCGTTCGACACGGTGGACGTGTGACAGATATTGGACGTGTTGGACACGTGAGTTCTCCGCAGCAGAGAAGGAATGTCTGGCTCCGTCTGCGGGCAGCACCGTTCCGCCCGGCCACTGGCCCGGGCGTGATCCGTGAATGCCCCGCGCTAGGCGGCGGGGGGCGGAAGAACGAGTGCTCGTGCGTACATGATCAGCACACTAGGTCGCGCTGCCGCTGCGCGACAACTCCGTTTCGGCATCCGGGACGCCGCCCTTCACGGAGGGCTCGACGGGCGCCGAGGACTGGGCGATGAACGCGCCCGCGAGGACGACCGCGCCGCCGACGATCTGCGGAGCCGAGAGGTGCTCGCCCAGGATCACCCAGGCCAGCGCGGTCGCGATGACGGCCTCCAGGCAGGCCACGACGCCGGCGACCTGCGGCGAGAGCCTGCGTACGGACAGCACCCCGGTGACGTAGGCGACGACGGTCGCCATGAGCACGATCCAGGCGAGCAGGGCCCAGGCGGGCACGGTCGAGCCGTCCAGGTCCGCGCCGCCCGCGAGCACCGGCCAGTCCATGCCCCACGGGCGGGCGACGACGGTCAGCACGGCGGTCCCGACGAGCAGGCCGTACGCGATGACGCCGAGGGGGTCAGGGGCGTCGGCGCCGGCGTCGCTGCCCTGGTCGGACAGGACGAAGTAGCCGACCTGGCAGCAGGCGGCACCGAGGGCGAGCAGGAGTCCGACGGCGTCGAAGCTCAGCCCCGACCACACCTCGACCACGCACGCGAGGCCGCCGACGGCGAGCACCACGCCGAGGGCGGCCGCACGCGTCACCGGCCGCCGCTGCACGAAGCGGACCCAGCCGAGGACCAGCGCGGGAGCGAGGTACTCGATCAGGAGCGCGACCCCGACGGGGATCCGGGAGAGCGCGGCGAAGTAGCAGGCCTGGACGCCCGCCACGGCGAGCAGACCGAATCCGGCGAGCAGCGCGGGCCTGCGCCGCGGCAGGTCACGGTGGCGCCAGGCCACGGGCAGCATCACCAAGGCGGCGCCCGCCACCCTCAGCCACACCACGTGCAGGGGGTCCAGGCCGGCTTCGATCAGCGGTTTCGCCGCGACACCGGAGCCGCCGAAGGCGACCGCCGATACGAGGGCGAGCCCGAGCCCCAGACCACGGCCACGGCCCGGGTCGCTCCGGCCTCCGCGGCTCTCCTGAACCCCGCGGCTCGCCCGACTGCCGTGACTCACCTGACTCGTCTGACTCCCCTGGGACGCTTGCACCGGCACATCATGGCAGGAGGTGTCATGAGCGTCATCCCGCCTGACCCCTGTCTCACTCAGCGGACGCCGGGGCCCACCAGAGGGACGCGTCGCAGGTCCGGCGGGTGCGGATCAGCGCCCTGAGCTGTGACCGCCCGCGAACCCGTGGCCCCCTGAGGCGTACTGACGGCACCCCGCCTCGACGCGCTGAAGCAGCGTCTCGACGTCGACTCCGGCGCGCCCCAGGACCTCGACCGCCCGGCACTCCGGGTCGGCGGTGAGCCCGGCGAGCAGGTCCATGCCGAGGGCGCGCGGGTCCTCGCGCGACTCGGCGCGCTCCAGCGCCACGTCCATCGCGGAGAGCGCGGCGGGCGACCAGCCCGCCTCCTGCACGGACCCCACCACGGGCACGGCGCCCGAGTCCTCGACGGTGCCCTGCCACTGAAGGCCGTACCCGATGCTGCGCTGCACGAGATAGCCGAGGAGGCGCACGACCTGCGCGCCGTTCTCGAACACGGCGCGCACTTCGGGGTCGGTCTCCAGCAGGGAGTGCAGCAGGTGCGCGGTGTCTATCTGCCGGTCCCCGTCACGCACGGCGCGGCGGCGCGCGCCGGCCACCACCGAGGCCAGCTCGGCGCTGAGTCGCGAGTCGAGTTCTGCTCGGGTCGGGCCGGGGTCGGCTCCCGGCGGGGTACGGCTTTGCACATCTCCCACCACATCAACCACCGCTGGCATATGCATCGGCGGTGGGGAGCATCTTCGCGTCCGACGGAAGTTGGGCACCCGGGCTCTGGTTGTCCTCCTTACGGATGAGATCCGACCACCCCGCCCCCGAGGGGCGCGCGCCGCCCGCCCGGCATCCGCAGGGCAACCCCGGCGCGGTGTCACACGTCTCATAAGCATGGACAGCAGGTGCTGGATGGTCGCCCTGCCGGCGGTCGACGGCAGGCAGTACGTGTACCGGGTGTACGCACCTGACGACGCGCTGCCCGCCGACCTGTTCTGGGACGCCTGGCACTGCCACGACGAGAGTCCGTTCCCGAGGGCGTCGGACCTCTTCGACGCGGCGGTGATCCGCCGGGTCGGCTAGTCCGGCGTATCACCCGGCGCCCTCGCGGACCGCGTGCCGATGACGACCGTGGCGTACAGCTCCTCGTCCTCGACCACCCGCGCCGTCAGGCCCGCCTGTTCGACGGCGGCGACGGCGGCGGGCACCTGCCCCTCGCTCGTCTCGAACAGCAGATGACCGCCGGGCGCCAGCCAACGCGGCGCCCCCGCGGTCACCCGGCGCAGCACGTCGAGCCCGTCGCTGCCGCCGTCGAGCGCCACCCGCGCCTCGTGGACGCGGGCCTCGGCGGGCAGCAGGCCGACTTCGCGGGTGGGTACGTAGGGGACGTTGGCGAGCAGGACGTCGACCCGCCCGCGGAGGGCGCCGGGCAGCGGGTCGTAGAGGTCGCCCTCGTACACCTCTCCCCCGGCGGCCCGGACGTTGCGCCGGGCGCAGCGGACCGCCGCCGGGTCGATGTCGGCGGCGTGCAGCTCGACCCGGTCGAGGCCGGCGGCGAGCGCGGCCCCGAGGGCGCCCGATCCGCAGCACAGGTCGACGACGACGGCTTCGCGCCCGGCGAGCGCGGCGGCCCGGGCGACGAGGAACTCGGTGCGGCGGCGCGGCACGAAGACCCCCGGGTCGACGGCGATCCGCAGACCGCGGAACTCGGCCCAGCCGACGACGTGTTCGAGCGGCAGTCCGCCCGCGCGGCGCTCCACCATGGCGGAGACCTCGGCGGGCGTACGGGCGGTGGAGAGGATCAGCTCCGCCTCGTCCTCGGCGAAGACGCACCCGGCGGCGCGCAACGCCGTGACGACGGCGGCGCGTCGCCCGGAAGAGAGCGCGTGCGAGGGCGAGGACGCGGGGGACGGGGGTGACAGTGAAAGCGAGGGTGACTGCGAGAGGGACGGCTGAGAAGCGGGGAAAGACGACACCGACATGCGAAGAAAACCTTCCGGGATCCCGATGGGGGCTCCCTCGGGTCACCTATGCCGGGTGAACCGCGTGGTCGCGAGGAGGAAGCACCCGACCTGCTACTGCGGTAATGGGTCTCACCTCCAAAGCGCGCCGCCTGCGGCCGTCGCAGGACAGGGGAACAGTACCTCACCTCACACCGTTGCTGCGGCTGTCGCAGCGCACCCGACGAGCCCGACAAGCCCGACGAGAAGGGGTGGCCGCGGCACCTTCACGGAGAACATGAAACTGATGGGCTTCCCCGCCGAAGTCACAAGGACCGGCGCCGCCGTCTCCCTGATGGCGGGCAAGCTGAAGGACTCGGCGACGGCGGCGCTGAACGAGTCGCTGCGGAAATTGGCCGCCCTGATGCTCTGAAGCCCCCGCACACACGGATGAGGCGCCCCACACACACGGTGCGGAGCGCCTCATCCGTGAGAGGGGCCGGCGGCCCCTGTCACCTCAGTCCTCATCGGCGAGGATCAGGTACAGCTTCTTGCGGGCGTCGTTGATGACGGAGACCGCCTTCTCGCGCTGCTCCTTGCTGCCGGTCTTCCAGACCTGGCCGAACGCCTCCATCAGACCGAAGCCGGCCTGCCGGATCTCGTTCAGCGTGTCCCAGTCGACCCCGCGCCCGGCCTCTTCCCAGGGAGCCTCGGGCCCCTCCTCGGCGGCCTCGCGACCGGCGTCGGTGAGCGAGAAGAGCTTCTTGCCGCCCTCGCTCGCGCTGCTGATCAGCCCCTCGTCCTCCAGGAGCTGGAGGGTCGGGTAGACCGAACCGGGGCTGGGCTTCCACGCCCCGCCGCTGCGCCCGGCGATCTCCTGGATCATCTCGTAGCCATGCATGGGGCGGTCCTTCAGCAGCGCCAGGATTGAGGCGCGCACGTCGCCGCGGCGCGCCTGGCCCGCGGGCCGCCCCGCCCGCCGCGACCACCCCAGGGACCACTGGGGCCACCGGGCCCGCCGGGCCCCCCGAAGCCGGGGCCGAACGGCCCGAACGCCCCGCGCCGCCCTTGCTCGTGCCCATGCCCGAAACCCGGGCCAAAACCGTGGGAACGCATACAGATCACTCCTCGTGTCACATCGGCGATCAATCACGTATCGCTCGCGATGCTTCGACGATATATCGGAAGCGATCGGCTGACAACCCCCTCACGCTCGACCGCCCACGCCGGGCGCACAGGACGCCACCGCAGCCTGCGTCTGCGGTCGGCCTCGGTGACGGGACCCCGGGGGCACGGCCGACGGGGGGCGTGAATGCAGGGCACGACCAAGGCCACCGCCCCAGTCCACTCACCCGCAATTGGCCTTACCGACCCCGCCCAATGCCCCGCTACCGTCAGCGCCATGCCGACTTCACACCGCATCCGCATCGTCGACGCCTTCACCGACCGCCCCTTCGCCGGCAACCCGGCGGGCGTCCTGCTCCTCGACGCCTTCCCCGACGACACCTGGCTCCAGCACGTGGCCAGGGAGGTCAACCACGCCGAGACCGCGTTCGCCCACCGCCTTCCCGAGGGCGGCGAAGCGGACTGGGCGCTGCGCTGGTTCACGCCGGCCACCGAGGTCGATCTGTGCGGCCACGCCACTTTGGCCACCGCCCACGTACTGCACACCACCGGCGCCGCCACCGGCCCCGTCCGCTTCGCCACGCGCGGCGGCGTCCTCACCGCGACCGCGCACGAGGACGGCACCCTCACCCTCGACTTCCCGACCGCCCCGCTCACCGCCACCGAGGTCCCCCCGGGCATCGCCGAAGCCCTGGGCGCCGAGCCGGTCGCCGCGTACGACACGGGCCGCCACATCGGCGACCTGCTGATCGAGCTCGCCGACGAGAAGACGGTGCGGGCACTCACCCCGGACCACAAGGCCCTCGTCCGCCACTCCCAGCGCGGCATCATCGCCACGGCCGGGGCAGAAGACCCCGCACGCGGCTACGACTTCGTCTCCCGCGGCTTCTTCCCCCGCGTCGGCATCGACGAGGACCCCGTGACAGGCAGTGCGCACACGGCCCTCGCCCCCTTCTGGTCCGAGCGCCTGGGCCGCACGGAACTGACCGGCCTCCAGGCCTCCGCCCGCACCGGCCTGGTCCGCACGGAACTGCGCGGCGACCGCACCCTCCTGACGGGCCGCGCGGTCACGGTCATCGAGGGCGAGCTCCTCGCCTGACGGCGCCCCCGCCCTCGTACAGCACGGTGGGGACGTACGAGCAATCGCCCGCGTACGTTCCCACACAGCCGCCCCGGAACCACCCCGCCTCAAGACGGCGTAGGCAGCCACCCCACCTTCCCCGCGAGCAGCGCGTACCCCACGAACGCCCCGATGTCCAGCAGGGAGTGGGCCACGACCAGCGGCCCCACCCGTCCCCACCTGCGGTAGAGCAGGACGAACACCACTCCCATCGCCACGTTCCCGAGGAACCCGCCGATGCCCTGGTACAGGTGGTAGGAGCCGCGCAGCACAGAACTGCCGACCAGCGCGGCCATCGGCGTCCAGCCCAACTGCCCGCATCTGCGCAGCAGATAGCCGACGACGATCACTTCCTCCAGGACCGCGTTCTGTACGGCGGACAGCACGAGGACCGGATACTTCCACCACACGTCGGGCAGCGCCTCCGGCACCACCGTGAGGTTGAAGCCGAACCCGCGGGCCGCGAGGTAGAAGGCGATGCCGAGACTGCCGATCACCGCGGCGATCGCCGTGCCCCTGCCCAGGTCGGGCCACGGCCGCGTCCGGTCGAAGCCGAGCGTCCGCAGGCCCGCCCCCTCCCTCAGCAGCAGATGCGCGACCAGTGCGACCGGCACCAACGCGCTCGCGATGCCGAACAGTTGCCATGCCAGATCAAGCCATGGCCGCCCCGGCGCCTGAGACGCGTTCAACGTCGCCGCCTGGTCCTTCAGACCGCCCGGTCTCGTGACCGATCCGACGAAGCTGATCAGCGCGGACACCCCGCTCGCCCCGAGCGAGAGGGCGAGGACGAGCAACGTCTCGTCCCGCAGAATCCGCCGCGATGGCCCGCCCGTCGGAAAAGAACCGGCCATCGGCCCCGGCTCCGCTTGCACTGACGCCTCCACTTGAGTGATCCCGCCTCATCCCCACCCTCGCCCCGCCGCAGTCTCGAAAGAAGTTGCGAAGACCGTGCGCGACAGGCCGATGGGGACCCTTGGGACGTCACAGCTTGCCCGATGCACACGGACCCAACGCGCCCGGCCCTCGTCCTCGCAGCGCGGCGGTGGCGGTGGCAGTGGCGGTGGCGGCCCGCAGCGAGCAGCCAGGGCTGACGCCCCGCCCGGCCCTCAGCGGATCGGCACCGCCGGTTCCAGATGCCCCACCGGCCAGGTGTGCACCGGCTCGCCCTCGTGCATCAGCCGGCAGTACCGCTTGGTGGTCGCGGCCAGGGCCGCTTCCCGGGACAGACCGCTCTCCAGGGCGCGGTGGTACGTCGCCACCTGCCACGACGCGCCGTTGACCCGCCGACTGCACCGTTCCTCGATCACCCCGAGGTAGAAGTCCCGGTCCGCGGGCTCCACGCCCCACGCGTCGAGCCCGGCGGCCGCGAGCGGCAGCAGTTCATCGCGTACGAGATCGACGGCCGCCACCTCGACCGTGCCGCCGGTGCCGCCCCTGCCACCGAGCCTGCCGCGCCGCGGCCACCGCAGCCGGGCGTCGATGCCGTGCCGGCACGCGACCTCGAAGTTGTCGGCGGCGGTCTCGAAGGGCAGCCGGGTCCATACCGGCCTCGCCTCCTCCGCGAGGGCCCGCACGAGCCCGTAGTAGAAGGCGACATTGGCGATGACGTCGGTGACGGTGGGGCCCGCGGGCAGCACGCGGTTCTCGACCCGCAGATGCGGGACGCCGTCGGCGATGCCGTACACCGGGCGGTTCCAGCGGTAGACGGTGCCGTTGTGCAGGACGAGTTCGCCGAGCTGCGGCACACCGCCCGCGTCGATGACGCCCAGCGGATCCTCGGCCTCCATGAGGGGCAGCAGCGCCGGAAAGTAGCGCAGGTTCTCCTCGAAGAGCTCCAGCGGCCCCGTGATCCACCGCTCCCCGAACCAGGTCCTCGGCCGCACGCCCTGGGCCTGGAGCTCGGGCGGTCGCGTGTCGGTGGACTGGAGGAAGAGCGGGGGCCGCGACTCGCGCCACAACTCGCGCCCGAAGAGGAACGGCGCGTTGGCCCCCACGGCGACCTGCGCCGCGGCGACGGCCTGCGCCGCGTTCCACACATCGGCGAACCGGCCCGGGGTGACCTGGAGGTGCAACTGCACGGAGGTGCACGCCGCTTCGGGCACGATCGAGGCGGACGTGCAGGTCAGCCGCTCCACGCCCTCGATGTCGAGGGCGAAGCGCTCGCCGCGCGCCGCCACGATCTGCTCGTTGAGGAGGGCGTAGCGGTCGACGTCGGAGAGGTTGGCGGAGACCATGTCCTCCCTGTTCAGGGTCGGCAGAATGCCGATCATGACGATCCCCGCGTCCACCTCGTTGGCTTTTCTGTGCGCGTAGTTGAGACCGGTGCGCACTTCTTCGGCGAGCCGGTCGAGAACGCGTCCGCCGAGCCGGTGCGGGGCAATGTTCACTTCCAGGTTGAACATTCCGAGTTCCGTCTGGAAATCCCCGCTCGCGATGCGCTCGAGAACCTGCGCATTCAACATTCTCGGCAGTCCGTCGGGCCCTGCGAGATTCAGCTCGATCTCCATGCCCATCAGATTCCTGGGCCGATCGAACCGCTCCTCCTCCAACAGCCGCTCCAGCCCCGTCAGGCACGCGCGGAGCTTCCTTCGGTACTGGTGTCGATCGGACAGGTCGAACGCGCCCGCCACGACCTTCTCACCCATCGAAGCGTCCCTCCTCGGACAGGCAGCCAAGGGTCCGGCCACTGTGTACGGGGGATGATGCCCCGTCAATGTGATCGATAACGCCCCACGGCGACGCGCCGGGCAGTAGGCTCGTGGCAGCCGACGCGCGGCACATTCACCGGGCATGCGGCAGGCGAGGATTCCGTTCCGGAGAACCTGGTCAAAAGAACCGACGGGAATCGGCCGACCGCTCACCTCGCTGAATACGAGGTCACGGAAGCGAGGCCTATCCGAAATCGGGTTAAACCTCTCAGAAGTATGACCCGATAACGCCTTGCCCGCAATATCGAGCACGTCTAGCCGAAACACCGCTCGAACATGTCTCATATAAACTTCGCAATCTAGGCAGAGAGTTGGCGCTCGCGGTCCCCCGGCCCCCGCCCCTCTGACCCAGAGCTGACAGCGACGTCACGCACCTGCCCCCGCTCCACTGTGCCTGTCGAATGAGAGAGGCGACCCACCATGCCGCTGCATGTCCTCCCGGCCCCCGCGCCCGCCCTGCGCAGCGTCCTCGCGGCACTCGGTTCCCCCACAGCCGTACGCGAGGCCCGGACCCCGGCCCTCCGTGCCGCCCAGGGTGCCGTGAGCCCCGAACTCCCGCTGCCCGTCCATGTGCTGGGCCGCACCGCGCCCGACGGCACCTCGCCCACCCGCCTCGCCGGCTGGCGCTTCATGATCCGCAGCGGCGAGCGCACCCTCGCCGCGGCCGACACGATGCTCACACCGGACGGCTGGGCCTTCTCCCACTTCTTCGAGGGCCCTTACATCGCCTCCACCGAGCGGGCCCTGCGGCACGCCGAGGCCATGCCGATGCCCTGCCAGCCCCGACTGCTCTCCGTACCCGAGCTCTACATGCTGACGCTCTGGCTGCACGGCGACTGCACCGACGACGGCACCGATGCCCCGCTCGCGGCCACCGATCTGCTGGTCCCCCTGGCTCCGGCCCCGCCCGGCATCGCGGCCCACCGGCCGCACCGCGTCGCCGAGTTGCTCCCGGTCCTCGCCCACCGCCTGACACCGGCGACGCCCGCGCCCCTGCTCGGCTCGCCCGCCTGACCCCGCCGCAACCCTGCTGTCACACGTGCCCCGCCGCCCTTGGCCGCGGGGCACGGCGCTGCGCCCCCACCCAGGTGGACTAGTCCGGTCAGGCCACCCCGAACCACCCGAAGGGACAGTGGAGTTGGGCTGAACCGCCCGGGCGGGTGATACGTCATTAAGCAGTAAGAACCGCTGCTGCAAAATCCCTGCGGATTGACGCCCGTGGGGCAACACTGGGAACGGACCGACTACAACGGGGGGCGGTTATGAGTACCGCAGCGAACCGCAGCACAGACGTCACCACCATCTCACCGCAGCGAAAGAACCCTTCCATGTGCCAGCACCAACCACCGTGCCCGACAGCCGACTCCGCCGACCGGGAGGCCGCGCTCCTCATGGCGAGCCACCCGGAGCAGGGCTGGAGCCTGCTGTGCAACGGCGTCCTGCTCTTCGAGGACACCGGTGAGCTGCTGCCGGACGGCCAGATCATCGCCCCGCACCGACCGCTGGGCACCGACCAGATCATGACGGCCGCCTGATCGCCGCCGGCACAGCCGCACGGACGTAACCCCGCAGCACGGAACAGAACACGGAACACACGAGGGGCCGGCCCGGAGAGAACTCTCCGAACCGGCCCCGGCGCATGCCCGTGCCGCACGGGCCCCGTCATCAGTCCTCGTACGCGTCCAGCGGCGGGCACGAGCAGACGAGGTTCCGGTCGCCGTACGCCTGGTCGATGCGGCGCACCGGCGGCCAGTACTTGTCCGACGCGACGACGCCGGCCGGGAAGACGGCCTCCTCACGGCTGTAGCCGTGCTCCCACTCCCCGCCGAGCGCGGCCGCGGTGTGCGGCGCGTTCCGCAGCGGGTTGTCGTCGGCGGCCCACTCACCGGAGCCGACCTTCTCGATCTCCCGGCGGATGGCGATCATCGCGTCGCAGAACCGGTCGATCTCGGCGAGGTCCTCGCTCTCGGTCGGCTCGATCATCAGCGTGCCCGCGACCGGGAAGGACATGGTC
Organism: Streptomyces sp. 135; assembly: GCF_020026305.1. Lineage (NCBI taxonomy): Bacteria > Bacillati > Actinomycetota > Actinomycetes > Kitasatosporales > Streptomycetaceae > Streptomyces > Streptomyces sp. 135. The sequence goes on from NZ_CP075691.1 coordinate 1,255,497, forward strand.
GGCGCGTGGAAGCCGTAGTCGATGAGCCGCTTGGCGATGTCGTCGACGCTGACGCCGGTCGCCTTGCTGAGCGGCCGCAGGTCGATGATGGCCTCGTGCGCGACGAGCCCGCCGGGACCGGTGTAGAGCACCGGGTAGTGCGGCTCCAGGCGCTTGGCGATGTAGTTGGCGGAGAGCACCGCGACCTGGGTGGCGCGCTTGAGCCCCTCGCCGCCCATGAGGCGTACGTACGACCAGGAGATCGGCAGGATCCCGGCGGAACCCCACGGCGCCGCGGAGATCGGGCCGACACCGGTCTTCGGGCCCGCGGCGGGCTGCAACGGATGGTTGGGCAGGTACGGGGCGAGGTGCTCGCGCACACCGACCGGGCCGACACCCGGGCCGCCGCCGCCGTGCGGGATGCAGAAGGTCTTGTGCAGGTTCAGGTGCGAGACGTCGCCGCCGAAGTGCCCCGGCTTGGCGAGACCCACCAGCGCGTTGAGGTTCGCGCCGTCGACGTACACCTGACCGCCGGCCTCGTGCACCTCCGCGCAGATGTCGGCGACGTGCTCCTCGAACACACCGTGCGTCGAGGGGTACGTGATCATGAGCACGGCGAGCTCGTCACGGTGCTTCTCGATCTTGGCGCGCAGGTCCTCGGCGTCGATCTCGCCGTCGTCGGCGGTCTTCACGACGACGACCTTCATGCCGGCCATGACGGCGCTCGCCGCGTTCGTCCCGTGCGCGGAGGACGGGATGAGGCAGACGGTGCGCTGGTCGTCACCGTTGGCGCGGTGGTACCCGCGCACGGCCAGCAGCCCGGCCAGCTCACCCTGCGACCCGGCGTTCGGCTGGAGGGAGACCTTGTCGTACCCGGTGACCTCGGCGAGCCGCTCCTCCAGCTCACGGATGAGCGTGAGGTAGCCCTGCGCCTGCTGGGCGGGCGCGAAGGGGTGCAGCTGTCCGAACTCGGGCCAGGTGACCGGCTCCATCTCGGTGGTCGCGTTGAGCTTCATGGTGCAGGAGCCCAGCGGGATCATGCCGCGGTCGAGCGCGTAGTCGCGGTCGGCCAGCCTGCGCAGGTAGCGCAGCATCGACGTCTCGGAGCGGTACTGGTGGAAGACGGGGTGCGTGAGGTACTGATCCGTGCGCAGCAGACCCGCGGGCAGCGTGTCCCTGACCTCGGCGTCGAGCGCGTCGACATCGGCCTCGACCCCGAAGGCCCCCCACACGGCGGCGAGCTGCCGGCGCGTGGTGGTCTCGTCACAGGCGAGCGAGACGTGGTCGGCGTCGACCCGGCGGATGTTGACGCCGTTCTCGCGGGCTGCAGAAACGATCCCCTCCGCCTTGCCGGGCACGCGCACGGTCAGCGTGTCGAAGTACGCGCCGTGCACGACCTCGACACCGCCGGCCTTCAGGCCCTCGGCGAGGAGCGTCGCGTACCGGTGGGTGCGCCGCGCGATGGACTTCAGCCCGTCGGGGCCGTGGTAGACGGCGTACATCCCGGCCATGACGGCGAGCAGCACCTGAGCGGTACAGATGTTGCTGGTGGCCTTCTCACGGCGGATGTGCTGCTCACGGGTCTGCAGCGCGAGCCGGTACGCCTTGTTGCCGTCGGCGTCGACGGAGACGCCGACGAGCCGCCCGGGCAGGCTGCGCGCGAACTTCTCGCGCACCGCCATGTAACCGGCGTGCGGGCCGCCGAAGCCCATCGGCACACCGAAGCGCTGGGTCGTGCCGACGGCGATGTCCGCGCCGAGCTCGCCGGGCGAGGTGAGCAGCGTCAGGGCGAGCAGGTCGGCGGCGACCGTGACGACCGCACCGAGCTCGTGCGCCTGGTCGATGAGCGGCTTGATGTCGCGTACGGCGCCGGAGGCGCCGGGGTACTGAACCAGCACGCCCACGACACCGCGCTCGGCGACCTCGGCGGGAATACCGGTGCTCAAGTCCGTGACGACGACCTCGACACCCGTCGGCTCGGCACGGGTCCGGATGACGGCGATGGTCTGCGGCAGGGCGTCGGCGTCGACGAGGAAGACGCCGTCCTTGACCTTGCCCATGCGCCGCGACAGGGCCATGGCCTCGGCAGCGGCCGTCCCCTCGTCGAGCAGCGAGGCTCCGGAGGTGGGCAGGCCGGTCAGCTCGGCGACCATGGTCTGGAAGTTGAGCAGCGCCTCGAGGCGCCCCTGGGAGATCTCGGGCTGGTACGGCGTGTAGGCGGTGTACCAGGCGGGGTTCTCCATGACGTTCCGCAAGATCACGGGCGGCGTGAAGGTGCCGTAGTACCCGAGACCGATCATGGAATCGAGGACCTGGTTCCGGTCGGCGAGCGAGCGCAGTTCGGCCAGCACCTCGGCCTCGGAGCGCGCGCCGGGCAGCTTCAGCGCCTCGGCGTTCTTGATCACATCCGGCACCGCGGCGGCCGTGAGCTCGTCGAGCGAGCCGTACCCGACCTGGGCGAGCATCTTGGCCCGCGCTTCCGCATCGGGCCCGATGTGCCGCTGCTCGAAGGGGATGCCCTGTTCGAGCTCGGAGAGCGGGATGCGATTGGTGGCAGTCATTGCGGAGGCCTCCTGGTCTGCGCGACCTACGAGGGGTACCACGGCGCGGGTACCCGGACGGCCTCCCCCTCTGTCATCTCAACCTGAGAGCTTCACCGGGGACACCCGCGAAGGCGCCGTCCCGGCTTTCACCGTCGGTGAGGAAGGGGTTCGAACGTGCCCGCCCGTACGCCCGCCCTGCTTTCCAGAGTGACCTCGTCCGTGCGGTACGTGTGCCTGAGAGATTCCGGGGAGGATTTGCTCCTTCGGCGCCTCCGGAATCGTGACCCGGAGAGCTCTCCCGCACGGGATCAGCAGCCAGCGCCAGCCTACCAGCGCGTCCCCCGGCCATTCCCTCGAGTGGCCGCCTGCCCCGAAGTGCTCTTACGTAGTGAGTACGAGCGGACAAAGATGAGTTATGCCCACATCCGACCCCGCGATCAGCTGGAGGGCCCGTGCAGACCGACATCGATCCGCGCAACCTGATCGGCCGCAAGGCGTTCGACCGGAACGGGGCGAAGATCGGCACGATCGACGAGATCTATCTCGACGACGCCACCGGCGCACCGGAGTGGGCGGCCATACGCACCGGCCTGTTCAGCCGCGACGCCTTCGTCCCCCTGGAGCCGAGCGAACTCACCGGCGACGGCACCCTCCGCATCCCCTTCGACCGCGACCTGATCAAGGACGCCCCCGACTTCGGCGTCGGCCGCCACCTCTCCCCCGCCCAGGAACTCCAGCTCTACCACCACTACGGCCTGGACACCACACCCCCAGAGCCCCCTCCCCGGGACCGCAACTTCGGCCACATCGCAGGCGACCCTCCCTGACCACGCGGCTGTTCCCCCTCCCCTTGCACCATCGGCCACGCGGACCCGCAATCCCGGTCACCCAGCCAACAAGCCCCCAGCGAGGCTGACCGGCCAGCCCAAGACCACCACACCGGCCGCATCACCGCCGCCCCCCGTACGACCCCCTCGCCACGGACCTCCCCCTCCCCTCTGCCGGGCCCCCACCCCGACCGCAGCTGGCTCCCCCTAGACCACGCACCAGCCCCAACGCGGGGCACCCTCCCCTGGCGGCCACCTCGCCGCGAACCTCACCCCTCGCCCCGACCGAGCCCCCTCCCCGCAGGATCCACCGCCGTGAGGGCGCCACGCCGCCCTCAACCCCGCTCCCCCAGCCCTGCCACCTCCCCAGCCCCCGCAGGCAAGGCCTCCCCCACGACCGACGGCTCCACCGCGCAGGACAGCCCTGCCGCACGGAACGGCCCTGCCGCCCCGGACGGCTCCACCAACGGCAACGGCTCCGCCGGCACCAGCAGCGGATCATCCGTGCGGAACGTCCGCACCCGCCCCGGCTCGGACCCCGGCGTCTCGAAGCGCACCGTCACCCGGCCCAGCCCGCTCCCCTGCACCCACCCGTGCCCGTACTCGGCATGCCGCACATCGTGCCCAGCTGCCCAGCGCCGCTCCGCAGGGGCCGCGGACTCCTCGGCACCCACATCCTGCGGCTCCCCGGGCGACGCCCCGTCCGCTTCGCCGCCGGACTCCGGCTCCACACCCTCATCGGAAACCCCGGCCTCAGCAGCAGCCTGCGCCTGGGCCTGCGCGAAGAGGTCCTCCTGCGTGTAGTCGGCGAGCCCCGTGACCCCCACCCCCAGCAGCCGCACCCCACCCGTGGTGTCCACGGACTCCAGCAGCCGCGCCGCGGCCTCCCGGACCACTCCGGGATCGTCGGTGGGCCCCCGCAACGTCTCGGACCGCGTCAGCGTGGAGAAGTCGAACCGCCGCACCTTCAGCACGATGGTCCGCCCCGAGTGCCCCGCCGCACGCAGCCGCTGCACGCACCGGTCGGCGAGCCGGGCGACCTCCCCCCTGACCCGCACCCGGTCGTGGATGTCCACGTCATAGGTGTCCTCGACGCTGACCGACTTGGTGTCCCGCTCGGCCACCACGGGCCGCTCGTCGTGCGCCAGCGCCATCGCGTACAGCGATCCGCCGTGCGCCTTCCCGAGCAGCCGTACGAGCTCGTCCTCCCCGGCCTCGGCGATCTCCTCGACCGTGGTGATCCCGGCCCGCCGCAAATGGTCCCCGGTGGCGGGACCGACCCCCGGCAACGTCCGCACCGACATCGGTCCCAGCAGCGCCCGCTCCGTCCCCGGTGCTATCAGCCTGAGCCCATCCGGCTTGGCCTCCTCGGAGGCGATCTTCGCCAGCATCTTGGAGGCGGCGAGCCCCACGGACCCGGTCAGCCCGGTCACCGCCTTGATGTCCGCCCGCAGCCGCTCCCCCACGGCCCTGGCCGACGCCTCGTCATCGGCGACCCCGCCCGCCTCCAGGTCCACGAAGGCCTCGTCCAGGCTGAGCGGCTCCACCAGCGGTGACAGCTCCCGCAGCAGCCCCATGACCTGCTCACTGATCTCGCGGTACAACCCGAAGCGCGGCACGAGATAGGCGGCGTTCGGAGCCAGCCGCCGCGCCTGCCCCATCGGCATCGCCGAGTGCACACCGAACCGCCGTGCCTCATAGGAGGCCGTGGCCACGACACCCCGCGGCCCGAGACCGCCCACCACCACGGCCTTTCCACGCAGACTCGGCTTCGCGGCCTGCTCGGCGGACGCGTAGAAGGCATCCATGTCCAGATGCAGGATCGTCGGCGCGCTTCTCACATCTCCGATGCTGCCTTACGCCACTGACAATGCCCCATCGACAGGCCCCTCGGCGGCTCAGACCGCCTTGTTGCGCCGTCTGGCGAGCTCATCGGCGGGGTTGTGGCCGACGAGCGTCTCCCCGGTGTCGATCCGCTCCCCGTGCAGCTGGGAGAGCGCGGCCTCGACGTCACGCCACACCACACCCACGGCGATCCCGAACACCCCCTGCCCGCCCTGGAGCAGGTCGTGGACCTCGCTGGGGGACGTGCACTCGTAGACCGTCGCGCCGTCGCTCATCAGCGTCATCCGCTCAAGGTCACGGAACCCGCGCTCCCGCAGATGCTGGACCGTCGTACGGATGTTCTGCAGCGATACCCCGGTGTCGAGGAACCGCTTGACGACCTTCAGGACGACGACGTCCCGGAAGCTGTAGAGCCGCTGGGTACCGGAACCGCCGGCGGCACGCACGCTGGGCTCGACCAGGCCCGTGCGGGCCCAGTAGTCGAGCTGGCGGTACGTGATGCCCGCGGCCGCGCACGCGGTCGGACCGCGATACCCGATCCGCTCGGAATCCTCGAACGTCGCGTCCCCGCTCCCCTGGACCACCATCGGCTTCGGAGAGTGATCGGCCGCGCTGTGAAACGGGTACGGACCGCCCACCGCCGTACCGTCGCCGCTGCTTCTCACGCCGACCTCCGTCCTTGACCTGCCTTCTCGACGGTAGGCAGTCACCAGGGGCTCGTCAACGATCGCCACACTCGCCACGCCGAGTGATAATCACCCTGAGAGTGGTTTCACGTGCCCCGCCGCGGGGAAAGGCTAGCCGAATGGCCCGAAACGGACCCCGGGGAGCGGCTCACTGGCTGTTGGTGCCGAAGTCCTCGGGCGAGATCTGGTCGAGGAACTCGCGGAACTTCTCCACCTCGTCCTCCTGCTCGTCCGGGATCGCGATCCCGGCGTCGTCCAGGACGCCGTCGCTTCCATAGATCGGCGTTCCGGTGCGCAGCGCCAGCGCTATGGCGTCGGAAGGCCGCGCGCTCACCTCCACCCCGCTGGCGAAGACCAGCTCGGCGTAGAAGACCCCTTCCCGCAGGTCGGTGATGCGCACTTCGGAGAGCTCCTGGCCCACCGCGTCCAGCACGTCCTTGAACAGGTCATGGGTCAGCGGCCGTGCGGGTGCCATGCCCTGCTGCGCGAAGGCGATGGCAGTCGCCTCACCTGGTCCGATCCAGATGGGGAGGTACCGGTCGCCTCCCACTTCACGCAGGAGCACGATCGGCTGGTTGGAGGGCATTTCGACCCGGACACCTACGACGTCGAGCTCGTTCACACAGCAACCCTAGGACGTGGCTGGCAGGTTTGGGTAGTCGGGCACCCGCCGAGTACCAGCCGGGCCTCGGCCCGGGTGCCTGCCGGATCAGGGCAGTCTGACCCCGAGCGCGGTCTGCACGAGGGCCGAATGCAGCTTTCCCGTGAGCCCCGCGAGCTCTTTGGTACGGGCCTCGGCGTGGGCCCTGGTCTGCGGATTGCGGTGCCGCCGCAGCGGCGCGACGACCTGGTCGACGAGACCGGCCTCCCGGTCGGCGGCGGACTTCATGGCCCGCAAATGGCGTGGCTCGATACCGAACCGGCCGAGCTCGACGACGAGCGAGGCGATCGTGACGGCCTCCGCGTCGTACCCCCCGTCCGGCAGCCGCACCACGAGCCCGTACGTCTCCCACTCGTCGAGCTGCCGCTCCTCGATCTCCGCGACCGCCAGCAGCTCGTCACGGCCCACACGGGCCGCAGTCGGCCGCTCGGCCTCGTCGTGGCCCTCGGTGCCGCCGGGGTCGCGCTGGCGCCCCAGAGAGGGCAGCGGGGCCCGCTCGCCCCGCTCCAGCGCTTCGAGGTGCTCGCGGATGACCTTGAGCGGCAGATAGTGGTCCCGCTGCATCCTCAGGACATGGCCGAGCCGCTCGACATCCTCCGGACTGAACTTCCGGTAGCCCGACGGCGTGCGCTGCGGCTCGATGAGCCCCTCGGACTCCAGGAAACGAATCTTGGAGATCGTGACCTCGGGAAATTCGTCACGCAGCGTGTTCAGCACGGTGCCGATGCTCATCAGCCGACGGTCCGCGGCGGCGGTGCCGGTGACGGCACCGCCGCTCGGTGTTTGAAGCATGGACCTTCCTGAGGGGGGTGCCCCCCGGACGGGTCCGGGGGTGGTGGGTCAGATGCCGACGCTCCGCTGGCTCGCGTAGAAGACCAGCCGGTACTTACCGATCTGCACCTCGTCGCCGTTCGACAACGCGACGGAGTCGATGCGCTCCCGGTTGACGTACGTGCCGTTGAGGCTGCCCACGTCGGCGACGGTGAAGGAACCGTCCTGGACGCGACGGAACTCCACGTGGCGACGCGACACCGTCACGTCGTCGAGGAAGATGTCGCTCTGCGGGTGACGCCCCGCCGTGGTCAGCTCGCCGTCGAGCAGGAAACGGCTGCCCGAGTTCGGCCCACGGCGCACCACGAGGAGCGCCGAGCCCAGCGGCAGCGCGTCGACGGCGGCCTGTGCCTCCGGGGAGAGCGCGGGAGACAGGGTCTGCCCCGTCGCCTCCGCGTCATAGGCCTCAAGGCCCGAGATGGAGATCGTCGAGGTCGTCTCGGACGCGCGCTCCGGTGCCGCGCCCGCGCGCAGCGGCGCACCGCAGTTGGAGCAGAACCGGCTCGCCTCGGCGTTTCGGTTCCCGCACCTCGTACACACCAGGGCCATGGACGGGTCCTCCTGCCGCGGCTGCCCCGCGGGGGCATGGGATGCATACGGGTCGGGGGTAAACCCTCCACCCGCGCCTGAGGTTGACGGTTCTCCGAAACCTATGCGGCCGGGACCGGCAGGGTCAACAGATGACGCGCCCTGTCCGCCCGAATTGTCACCACCTGGACCAGCCACCTGGTCCCGGAACATGGGGCGCTCGCCGCCCTGTCCCTCACCGTCTCCATGGCGCGGGGCACGGTGCCGGGCAGTGGCGGGATTGCCGCTGTCCTCACGTGCACTCTTGCCGAACAACTTCGCAAACAACTTCACGGGCGATTCCCCTTGACCGAAACAGACCCGCCCGTGGGGCAGGACGAACCCTGATTGCTCTCACCGGCATTCATCGGTGAACCAGACATCATCACAACGTCCGTATCCACCAAACAGTTTCCACCACGCACCACGCTTCCGGTGCGCCGACCCCCCGCAACCTCATGCCCTCGCCTCACGGCCTCCATGCGCCCGCCCCTCACTGCGAGGACGACCGAGCGTAGTCAGGCCGCTTCGCAGGTCGCAAGGCGCTCACGACGATCTTCTCCGAGCGTGTCACGGTCACCGTGGCCTGCTCCTTCTCCAGAGTCTGCACCACGCCTCCCGGGATGTTCAGCGCAGGTTCCAGATCCTGCGGCTTGCCGATCACCTTGAAGAGGTACGGTTCGCCGACCTTGCGGCCGTCCACCCGGACACCACCGCCGTCGGCGTCCGACAGGTGGGTGCTGGCCACCACGCGTACGTCGTTGATCTGAATCGCCTCGGCGCCGGCGGCGCGCAGTTCCTGAATGGCGTCGAGCAGCATGTCCGCCTCGACCGCCCCCTTCTTGTCCTCGATGGCGAGCGTGATCCCCGGCCCCTGGGCCGCCACCGTGCCTGCCAGGATGCCGAGTTGCCTCTCCCGCTCGACCGTCTGCTTGCGGGCCTCTTCGGCTTGGTCCGAACTGTTCTCCAGCCCGGTCCGCTGCTCCTCGAGACTCCGCTTCTCTTCTTCCAGACGCTGAGTACGGTCATCCAGTTCATCGAGGATGCGTACAAGATCTTCTTGCCGCGCGCCGCGCAGCGCGCTGCTGTCGTTGTTGGACCGCACCTGGATGGCCAGACCGAGGCCCAGCACGAACAGCAGCAGGGCGACGATCAGTTGAGGCCGGGTCACCCGCGGCGGCCACAGGCCCTTCACCAGCCGCTGACGGCCGGTGAGCCCCTGCGCCCCGGGCGCGGGCGGCGCGGGCGTCTCGGACGCCTTGGGCTCGCTCGGGACCTCCGCGGGGAGTTCCTTGCGATGACGGTGCTCGGGCTTCTTCTCGGCGCTCATCGGCGTCACGCCCTGAAGATGTGCCGGCGGATGGCGGCGGCGTTGGAGAAGATCCGGATGCCGAGGACCACGACGACGCCGGTGGACAGCTGCGCACCGACACCCAACTTGTCGCCCAGGAAGACGATCAGTGCGGCCACCACCACGTTCGACAGGAACGACACCACGAAGACCTTGTCGTCGAAGATGCCGTCGAGCATCGCGCGCAAGCCGCCGAACACGGCGTCGAGAGCCGCGACCACGGCGATGGGGAGGTACGGCTCGACCACCGCCGGAACCTCGGGCCGAACCAACAATCCGGCCACGACTCCCACGACGAGGCCCAGTACGGCGATCACGATGTGCCCTTTCCTGCTTTCGGCTCTGCTGTACGTACGGTCACACTCGGCGCTGCGGGCAGCCGGAGCTCGTCCGACACGGAAATGCTGGTCCGGATGCCGAAGTTCTCCTGCAGAGCATGCAGGTACTGACCGTCGGGGCTGTTCTGGAACCGTGTGCTCAGGCGTTTCCCCGCCCCCACCGCGAGCACCGTATACGGCGGCACCAGCGGCCTGTTGTCCACCAGTATCGCGTCACCCGCGGCCCTGATCGCCGACAGCGCGGTGAGCCGCTGGTCGTTGATGGAGATCGCCTCGGCGCCGGACTGCCACAGGCCGTTGACGACGCGCTGCATGTCCCGGTCGCGCACCCGCCCGGTGTCGGAGAACCCGGCGCTCTCGCGTGGCCCACCGCCGCCCTGGTCGGCCTGCTTCTTGTCGTCCACCACGAGCTTCACTCCGGGCCCGCGGACCTTCGTCGCGCCGGAGAGCAGACCGAGCAACTCGCCCTGGCTGCCGCCGTGCTTCTTCAGTGCGGCCCGCTGCCGCTCGCCCACGTCGTCGCGGAGCTCGTCCACGTCGTCCTCGAGCTCGTCGGCCCCGGCCGTGGCGGCCTCGACGCGGTCGATCAGCTCCTCGCGCTCCTTGGCGAGCACCGGCGCCGCCACTCGGGCCTGCGCCGCCCCAACGGTGACGACCAGGGCGGCGAGTACGAGGCCCGCGGCGAGACCGAGTTTGGCCCGCAGCGGCCGAGGAAGACCACTGACCCCTTCGGCCTTCTTTCTGGCGGCCGCCTCCGCGTACCCCTCGTCCAGGCTGTGGTCCATGACCGTGGTGAGCAGCGACATGGACGCGTCCGGACGTCTGGGCCGGGAAGGGGTGCTCCGAACGGGGGGCTGCTGCGGCATGCCGCACATCGTCGCACGTCGCGGGCGCTACCTCCGAATGGCCCCACCGGCGTGCCGGGCGGCACCCGTTGCGGGTACCGCCCGGCAGCCGGTCATGATCAGCGACCCGCGCTGTCCACCACCGCGGCCCACTCGTCGAGCAGCGCCTGGGCGGACGCGTCGTCGGGCCCCTCGGCCCACAGATGGGTGACGGCCTCCGCCGGGTCCGGCAGCACCAGCACCCAGCGCCCGTCGGCCTCCACGACCCGCACACCGTCGGTGGTGTCGACGGACCGGTCCCCGGCCTCCTCCACCACACGCCGCATCACGAGCCCCTTGACGGCCCACGGCGTCGCGAGGTCGCGTCGCTGCACATGCGCCCGCGGAATGCGCGCGTCGATCTGGCTCAGAGTGAGCTGGGTACGCGCCACAAGACCGATGAGCCGCACGAACGCGGCCGTACCGTCGAACACGCTGCTGAACTCGGGCACGATGAAACCACCTCGGCCGTCGCCACCGAAGATCGTCGACTCACCGCGTCCGACCCGCGTCAGATCGTCGGGCGAGGTCGTCGTCCAGTCCACCTGCGTGCCGTGGTACGCGGCCACCTGCTCGGCGATCCGCGTCGTGGTCACCGGCAGGGCCACCCGCCCGCTGCGCCGCTCGGCGGCCACCAGGTCGAGCATCACCAGCAGGGCCCGGTCGTCCTCGACGATCCGTCCCTTCTCGTCCACGAGCGAGAGCCGCTCACCTACCGGGTCGAACCGCACGCCGAAGGCCGCTCGTGCCGACGCCACGATCTCGCCGAGCCGCACCAGGCCGGCCCTGCGGGCATCCGCGGTCTCGGTGGGCCGCGACTCGTCGAGGCCGGGGTTGATCGTCAGCGCGTCCACGCCGAGCTTGCCGAGCAGGCTGGGCAGCACCAGTCCGGCGCTTCCGTTGGACGCGTCGACGACGACCTTCAGCCCCGACTCTGCGATCCCGGAGGTGTCGACATTCCGGAGCAGGGACCCGGTGTAGGAGTCGAAGACGCTGGACGGGAAGTGCAGATCCCCGATCTCGCCGGGGAAGGCCCGCCGGTACTCCTGACGCGCGTATACCCGGTCGAGTTTCCGCTGGCTTCCCTGCGAGAGGTCGGCGCCCTCCCCGTCGAAGAACATGATATCGACGGAGTCCGGCACCCCGGGCGTCGTCCGGATCATGATGCCGCCGGCACTGCCGCGCGCCGTCTGCTGCCGCGCGACCGGCAGCGGCACGTTCTCCAGATCGCGTACGTCGATGGCGCTGGCCTGCAACGCCGAGATCACCGCTCGCTTGAGCGCCCGGGCGCCTCGCGAGTGGTCACGCGCGGTGGTGACGGTCGAGCCCTTCTTCAGGGTCGTCGCATACGCACCCGCGAGACGCACGGCGAGTTCAGGCGTGATCTCCACGTTCAGGATGCCGGAGACACCACGGGCCCCGAAGAGGTGCGCCTGGCCGCGGGACTCCCAGATGACGGACGTATTGACGAACGCGCCCGCCTCGATCGTCTTGAACGGGTAGACCCGCACATTGCCCTGGATGATCGATTCTTCACCGACGAGGCACTCGTCGCCGATGACCGCGCCATCCTCGATGCGGGCGGCCCGCATGATGTCGGTGTTCTTGCCGACGACGCAGCCACGCAGATTGCTGTGCTGACCGATGTAGACGTTGTCGTGCACGACGGCCTTGTGCAGAAACGCGCCCTCCTTCACGACGACGTTCGAACCCACCACGGTGTGCTCACGAATCTCGACGTTCGCCTCGACCTTGGCGTAGTCCCCGATGTACAGGGGCCCGCGCAGCACGGCGTCAGGGTGCACCTCGGCGCCCTCGGCGACCCATACGCCGGGGGAGATCTCGAAGCCGTCGAGCTCGACGTCGACCTTGCCCTCCAGGACGTCGGCCTGCGCCTTGCCGTAGCTCTCGTGCGTACCGACGTCCTCCCAGTAGCCCTCGGCGACAAACCCGTAGATGGGCTTGCCCTCCTTCATCAGCTGCGGGAAGACATCACCGGACCAGTCGACCGGCACGTCGGCCTCGACATAGTCGAACACCTCGGGCTCCATCACATAGATGCCCGTGTTCACCGTGTCGGAGAAGACCTGCCCCCAGGTCGGCTTCTCCAGGAAGCGCTCGACCTTGCCTTCCTCGTCCACGATGGTGATGCCGAATTCAAGGGGGTTGGGTACGCGCGTCAGACAGACGGTGACGAGCGCACCCTTTTCCTTGTGGAAGTTAATCAGCTCGGTGAGGTCGAAGTCGGTCAGCGCGTCACCTGAGATCACGAGGAAGGCATCGTCCTTCAGCGCTTCCTCGGCGTTCTTCACGCTGCCTGCGGTGCCGAGCGGCTTCTCCTCGTTGGCATAGGTGAGCTCCATCCCGAGCTCTTCGCCGTCGCCGAAATAGTTCTTGACGAGCGACGCCAAGAACTGCACTGTTACCACGGTCTCGGTCAGACCATGCCTCTTCAGCAGGCGCAGCACATGCTCCATGATCGGCCGGTTGGCCACGGGCAAGAGCGGCTTGGGCATGCTAGAGGTCATGGGGCGAAGGCGGGTACCCTCACCGCCGGCCATTACGACGGCCTTCATGTCGGAAACGTCCTCCTCAATAGACGACGATCTAGCCGACTCAGCCCGCCAAGCAGGACCCGCATACGTCAAACGCGGGCCTTCGCGCCTCTACGGTCACCTAATTGGCAGGCTCAATCGGCCATGCTGTCCGCTTTCACAAGTCGGCGGACCTGGACTACATACAGGATCCCTGCCCACCAATACAGAGTTGTACCCCATCCAGCGAACGCCCATCCGAAAATAGCAGCGAGAGAAGCGATCCAGCTACTTCCGTCGCTCAGGAGCAGTAGTGGAAAGGCGTACATCAGGTTGAAGGTGGCGGCCTTGCCCAGGAAGTTCACCTGCGGCGGCGGATAGCCGTGGCGCCTGAGGATCCAGACCATCACCAGGAGGACCAGTTCGCGCAGCAGAAGTACGCCCGTCAGCCAGAGCGGAAGAATCTCCCGCCACGTCAGGCCGACAAGCGTCGACAGGATGTAGAGCCGGTCGGCCGCGGGGTCGAGGAGCCGGCCGAGGTTGCTGATCTGGTTCCAGCGGCGTGCGAGCTTGCCGTCGAGGTAGTCGCTGACGCCGCTGAGCGCGAGCACCAGCAGCGCCCACCCGTCGCTGTTGGGCCCTCCGAACTCAGGCCTGAGGATCAACCACAGGAAGAGGGGCACGCCGACGAGGCGCGCCATGCTGAGGATGTTCGGGATGGTGAGGACACGGTCCGTCTGGACACGCGTCTCCTGGACCTCCACCCGGGGGCCTCCTGTGGGAAAAGAACCAATGATGCCCCTGACCCTACCCTTAGCGGCGAGACGACGATGCGGAGGGGTGGCAGGTACCACCCCCTGAAAACAAAAAAAGCCGTGGTTCCTGGAAATGAATCCAGGAACCACGGCTATAAAAGGAGTTCGGCGGCGTCCTACTCTCCCACAGGGTCCCCCCTGCAGTACCATCGGCGCTGTGAGGCTTAGCTTCCGGGTTCGGAATGTAACCGGGCGTTTCCCTCACGCTATGACCACCGAAACACTATGAAACTGTCAACCGCACCATGCGTGACCACACATGGGGTTGTTCGTGGTTTCAGAACCAACACAGTGGACGCGAGCAACTGAGGACAAGCCCTCGGCCTATTAGTACCAGTCACCTCCACCCGTTACCGGGCTTCCAGATCTGGCCTATCAACCCAGTCGTCTACTGGGAGCCTTAACCCCTCAAAGGGGTGGAATACTCATCTCGAAGCAGGCTTCCCGCTTAGATGCTTTCAGCGGTTATCCTTTCCGAACGTAGCCAACCAGCCATGCCCTTGGCAGGACAACTGGCACACCAGAGGTTCGTCCGTCCCGGTCCTCTCGTACTAGGGACAGCCCTTCTCAATATTCCTACGCGCACAGAGGATAGGGACCGAACTGTCTCACGACGTTCTAAACCCAGCTCGCGTACCGCTTTAATGGGCGAACAGCCCAACCCTTGGGACCGACTCCAGCCCCAGGATGCGACGAGCCGACATCGAGGTGCCAAACCATCCCGTCGATATGGACTCTTGGGAAGATCAGCCTGTTATCCCTGGGGTACCTTTTATCCGTTGAGCGACGGCGCTTCCACAAGCCACCGCCGGATCACTAGTCCTGACTTTCGTCCCTGCTCGACCCGTCGGTCTCACAGTCAAGCTCCCTTGTGCACTTACACTCAACACCTGATTACCAACCAGGCTGAGGGAACCTTTGGGCGCCTCCGTTACTCTTTGGGAGGCAACCGCCCCAGTTAAACTACCCATCAGACACTGTCCCTGATCCGGATCACGGACCGAGGTTAGACATCCAGCACGACCAGAGTGGTATTTCAACGGCGACTCCACACACTGGCGTGCATGCTTCACAGTCTCCCACCTATCCTACACAAGCCGAACCGAACACCAATATCAAACTGTAGTAAAGGTCCCGGGGTCTTTCCGTCCTTCTGCGCGAAACGAGCATCTTTACTCGTAGTGCAATTTCACCGGGCCTATGGTTGAGACAGTCGAGAAGTCGTTACGCCATTCGTGCAGGTCGGAACTTACCCGACAAGGAATTTCGCTACCTTAGGATGGTTATAGTTACCACCGCCGTTTACTGGCGCTTAAGTTCTCAGCTTCGCACACCCGAAAGTGCACTAACCGGTCCCCTTAACGTTCCAGCACTGGCAGGCGTCAGTCCGTATACATCGCCTTACGGCTTCGCACGGACCTGTGTTTTAGTAAACAGTCGCTTCGTTGGTCTCTGCGGCCACCCCCAGCTCAGAGTGCAAGACTCATCACCGGTGATGGCCCCCTTCTCCCGAAGTTACGGGGCATTTTGCCGAGTTCCTAACCATAGTTCACCCGAACGCCTCGGTATTCTCTACCTGACCACCTGAGTCGGTTTAGGTACGGGCCGCCATGAAACTCGCTAGAGGCTTTTCTCGACAGCATAGGATCATCCACTTCACCACAATCGGCTCGGCATCAGGTCTCACCCTCATGTCATCCGGATTTGCCTAGATGACGGGCTACACCCTTACCCCGGGACAACCACCGCCCGGGCTGGACTACCTTCCTGCGTCACCCCATCACTCACCTACTACCACCTTGGGCTTACGGCTCCACCACTTTCCTTTCCCGAAGGGTCCGGAACGGCTTCACGGCCTTAGCATTAATGGGCTCGATGTTTGACGCTTCACAGCGGGTACCGGAATATCAACCGGTTATCCATCGACTACGCCTGTCGGCCTCGCCTTAGGTCCCGACTTACCCTGGGCAGATCAGCTTGACCCAGGAACCCTTAGTCAATCGGCGCACACGTTTCTCACGTATGTATCGCTACTCATGCCTGCATTCTCACTCGTGAACCGTCCACCACTGCCTTCCGGCGCAGCTTCACCCGGCACACGACGCTCCCTACCCATCACGATCCCCGTTGGGGTATATATCGCAATGACACGACTTCGGCGGTACGCTTGAGCCCCGCTACATTGTCGGCGCGGAATCACTAGACCAGTGAGCTATTACGCACTCTTTCAAGGGTGGCTGCTTCTAAGCCAACCTCCTGGTTGTCTGTGCGACTCCACATCCTTTCCCACTTAGCGTACGCTTAGGGGCCTTAGTCGATGCTCTGGGCTGTTTCCCTCTCGACCATGGAGCTTATCCCCCACAGTCTCACTGCCGCGCTCTCACTTACCGGCATTCGGAGTTTGGCTAAGGTCAGTAACCCGGTAGGGCCCATCGCCTATCCAGTGCTCTACCTCCGGCAAGAAACACACGACGCTGCACCTAAATGCATTTCGGGGAGAACCAGCTATCACGGAGTTTGATTGGCCTTTCACCCCTAACCACAGGTCATCCCCCAGGTTTTCAACCCTGGTGGGTTCGGTCCTCCACGACCTCTTACAGCCGCTTCAACCTGCCCATGGCTAGATCACTCCGCTTCGGGTCTTGAGCGCGCTACTAAATCGCCCTATTCGGACTCGCTTTCGCTACGGCTTCCCCACACGGGTTAACCTCGCAACACACCGCAAACTCGCAGGCTCATTCTTCAAAAGGCACGCAGTCACGAGGATGGAGCAAGCTCCATCCCGACGCTCCCACGGCTTGTAGGCACACGGTTTCAGGTACTATTTCACTCCGCTCCCGCGGTACTTTTCACCATTCCCTCACGGTACTATCCGCTATCGGTCACCAGGGAATATTTAGGCTTAACGGGTGGTCCCGCCAGATTCACACGGGATTTCTCGGGCCCCGTGCTACTTGGGTGTCTCTCAAACGAGCCGCTGATGTTTCGACTACGGGGTCTTACCTCTACGCCGGACCTTTCGCATGTCCTTCGTCTACATCAACGGTTTCTGACTCGTCTCACAGCCGGTAGACTATGAAAGAGAGATCCCACAACCCCCACGACGCAACCCCTGCCGGGTATCACACGTCGTAGGTTTGGCCTCATCCGGTTTCGCTCGCCACTACTCCCGGAATCACGGTTGTTTTCTCTTCCTGCGGGTACTGAGATGTTTCACTTCCCCGCGTTCCCTCCACACTGCCTATGTGTTCAGCAGCGGGTGACAGCCCATGACGACTGCCGGGTTTCCCATTCGAAACCCCGGATCAAAGCCTGGTTGACGGCTCCCGGGGACTATCGTGGCCTCCCACGTCCTTCATCGGTTCCTGGTGCCAAGGCATCCACCGTGCGCCCTTAAAAACTTGGCCACAGATGCTCGCGTCCACTGTGCAGTTCTCAAACAACGACCAACCACCCATCACAGCCCGCCAAAGCGAACCTTCACTGGGGTCGGCATCCCGAAGGACAGGCTTGACAGCCCGTACCCTCAGATACCCAACAGCGTGCCCGACCAGCCCCCGTCCGGAGATCATGCTTTCCACGCCCTTGCGAGCAGTACTTACAGCCTCCGACCCGTGAACCAGGCCGAGTAGTCAACGTTCCACCCATGAGCAACCACCGTCGATCGTTTGCCGACGTAGTGGCCTCTGACCTCACCCCGGAGGGATCGGTAAGAAGTGCTCCTTAGAAAGGAGGTGATCCAGCCGCACCTTCCGGTACGGCTACCTTGTTACGACTTCGTCCCAATCGCCAGTCCC
This sequence comes from Streptomyces sp. 135, assembly GCF_020026305.1. NCBI lineage: Bacteria > Bacillati > Actinomycetota > Actinomycetes > Kitasatosporales > Streptomycetaceae > Streptomyces > Streptomyces sp. 135. The sequence goes on from NZ_CP075691.1 coordinate 1,273,155, forward strand.
ACCTTCGACAGCTCCCTCCCACAAGGGGTTGGGCCACCGGCTTCGGGTGTTACCGACTTTCGTGACGTGACGGGCGGTGTGTACAAGGCCCGGGAACGTATTCACCGCAGCAATGCTGATCTGCGATTACTAGCAACTCCGACTTCATGGGGTCGAGTTGCAGACCCCAATCCGAACTGAGACAGGCTTTTTGAGATTCGCTCCGCCTCGCGGCTTCGCAGCTCATTGTACCTGCCATTGTAGCACGTGTGCAGCCCAAGACATAAGGGGCATGATGACTTGACGTCGTCCCCACCTTCCTCCGAGTTGACCCCGGCAGTCTCCTGTGAGTCCCCATCACCCCGAAGGGCATGCTGGCAACACAGAACAAGGGTTGCGCTCGTTGCGGGACTTAACCCAACATCTCACGACACGAGCTGACGACAGCCATGCACCACCTGTATACCGACCACAAGGGGGGCACCATCTCTGATGCTTTCCGGTATATGTCAAGCCTTGGTAAGGTTCTTCGCGTTGCGTCGAATTAAGCCACATGCTCCGCTGCTTGTGCGGGCCCCCGTCAATTCCTTTGAGTTTTAGCCTTGCGGCCGTACTCCCCAGGCGGGGAACTTAATGCGTTAGCTGCGGCACCGACGACGTGGAATGTCGCCAACACCTAGTTCCCACCGTTTACGGCGTGGACTACCAGGGTATCTAATCCTGTTCGCTCCCCACGCTTTCGCTCCTCAGCGTCAGTAATGGCCCAGAGATCCGCCTTCGCCACCGGTGTTCCTCCTGATATCTGCGCATTTCACCGCTACACCAGGAATTCCGATCTCCCTACCACACTCTAGCCTGCCCGTATCGACTGCAGACCCGGGTTAAGCCCGGCTTTCACAACCGACGTGACAAGCCGCCTACGAGCTCTTTACGCCCAATAATTCCGGACAACGCTTGCGCCCTACGTATTACCGCGGCTGCTGGCACGTAGTTAGCCTGCGCTTCTTCTGCAGGTACCGTCACTTTCGCTTCTTCCCTGCTGAAAGAGGTTTACAACCCGAAGGCCGTCATCCCTCACGCGGCGTCGCTGCATCAGGCTTTCGCCCATTGTGCAATATTCCCCACTGCTGCCTCCCGTAGGAGTCTGGGCCGTGTCTCAGTCCCAGTGTGGCCGGTCGCCCTCTCAGGCTACTACCTGTCGTCGCCTTGGTGAGCTTCTACCTCACCAACAAGCTGATAGGCCGCGGGCTCATCCTGCACCGCCGGAGCTTTCAACACACTCAGATGCCTGAGCGTGTGTTATCCGGTATTAGACCCCGTTTCCAGGGCTTGTCCCAGAGTGCAGGGCAGATTGCCCACGTGTTACTCACCCGTTCGCCACTAATCCCCACCGAAGTGGTTCATCGTTCGACTTGCATGTGTTAAGCACGCCGCCAGCGTTCGTCCTGAGCCAGGATCAAACTCTCCGTGAATGTTTTCCCGTAATCGGGATGAACACCACGAGAGCGGAACCAAGGAGAGGAATAATCCCCGGTTCACAGCGTCCTCGCTGTGTCGCCTGCACGATCAAATTGCCGTACAGGACTTTTCAAAGGAACCTCAACTCACCGAAGTGAGTCGGGGTATCAACATATCTGGCGTTGACTTTGGCACGCTGTTGAGTTCTCAAGGAACGGACGCTTCCTTTGTACTCACCCGCAGACCTTGTCTGGGGTTTTCCTCCCTTCCCTTCGGTGTTTCTTTTGTTCTTGCGTTTCCGACTCTATCAGACTCTTTCGTGTCCGATTTCCTCGGTGCCTTCCGACTTTATCAGGTCTCATTCGACTCTCTGACCACGGTCACCGCATGACATGCGGAACCAGACTCAGGGATAAGATCTGACGTGAAGGATGTCGCCGAGCCTGGACGCTTGCCGCGTCCCGTGGCCTCAGGCAGAGTCCGACTCTACATCGCCCTCCGGGCAGGCGCAAATCGTTCGTGCTGTGCTCCTACGTCCGTCAACCGGGATCTCTCGTGCGGAACCGGGACTTCTTATGACTTACGCTTCTGAGCAGCGCGTCGTCCAGGACAGGTAGCGACGGCGGCTACGAATCTCCACCCCCTGGGAGGCTTGCCATGACCAGTGTTTCGTCCCCGCTTGCTGGACGCGCCATTGGGCTCTCCGCAGTACCGGATCCCGTCTTCTATCGGGAGGCCATTGATCGGTGTTCCGAGATCGGAGACCGGCGTCCTGACGCACCTCGGCATCGACACCGTGCAGCTCAACGTGAGCCATCGGTGCGGCGCGGTCAGGCCGTGATCGGGCGAGGTTCGGGCACCACGGCCGAGTGAACTCATCGAGGACGGCGACGTCGGCGGTCCTGGAGGCTATCCGCCGCACTATCAGAGCAGTTGCCTCGCGGCGAGGAGGCGGCGGTCCTGGAGCGAACAGGGCGGAGCGCGCCGCCGTCAGGCCGTGGAAGCTGTGGCGGCCGACCTGATTGCACGCGGCAATCTGGCCGGTGGCGAGGCACAGGCGGTGCTCGAGGCGCAGGCCATGATCGCCCAGGACCCGGAGCTCATGTCCGACGTCGACCGGCGCATCACCGTCGGCAGCACGGCCGAGCGCGCCGTCTACGACGCGTTCTCGCACTACCGTGAGCTGCTGGCCGGTGCCGGTGAGTACATGGCCGGTCGGGTGGCGGACCTGGACGACGTGCGGAACCGCATCGTCGCCCGGCTGCTCGGCGTTCCGATGCCGGGTGTCCCGGACAGCGACGAGCCGTACGTACTGATCGCGCGGGACCTGGCGCCCGCGGACACCGCGCTGCTGGACCCGGCTCTGGTGCTCGGCTTCGTGACGGAGGAGGGCGGGCCCACCAGCCACAGCGCGATCCTCGCGCGGGCGCTCGGTGTCCCGGCCGTCGTCGCGCTGCCGGGCGCGGGTGAGCTCGCGGAGGGCACCGTCGTGGCTGTCGACGGCAGCACCGGCGAGATCTTCGTCGACCCGAGCGTGGAGAAGCGGGAGCAGCTGGAGGCGGCCGCTGCCGAGCGCAAGGCCGCGCTGGCGGCGTCGACCGGTCCGGGCGCGACGTCCGACGGGCACAAGGTTCCTCTCCTCGCCAATGTCGGCGGTCCCGCCGATGTGCCGGCCGCCGTCGAGGCGGGAGCCGAGGGCGTCGGTCTCTTCCGTACCGAGTTCCTCTTCCTGGACGACAGCACCAAGGCGCCGTCGGAGGAGAAGCAGGTCGAGGCTTACCGCAAGGTGCTCGAGGCCTTCCCCGAGGGTCGTGTGGTCGTGCGGGTGCTGGATGCCGGTGCGGACAAGCCGCTCGACTTCCTGACGCCGGCCGATGAGCCGAACCCGGCGCTGGGCGTGCGGGGTCTGCGGTCGCTGCTGGATCACCCGGAGGTGCTCCGGACGCAGCTGACCGCGCTGGCCAAGGCCGCAGAGGGGCTGCCGGTCTACCTTGAGGTCATGGCGCCCATGGTCGCGGACCGCACCGATGCCAAGGCGTTCGCGGACGCGTGTCGTGAGGCCGGGCTACAGGCCAAGTTCGGTGCGATGGTCGAGATCCCGTCGGCGGCGCTGCGGGCGCGCTCGATCCTTCAGGAGGTCGAGTTCCTTTCGCTGGGGACCAACGACCTCGCGCAGTACGCGTTCGCCGCCGACCGTCAGGTGGGTGCCGTGTCACGGCTCCAGGATCCGTGGCAGCCCGCGCTGCTCGACCTGGTCTCGCTGTCCGCCGAGGCGGCGCGGGCCGAGGGCAAGAGCTGTGGTGTGTGCGGTGAGGCCGCGTCCGACCCGCTGCTCGCCTGTGTGCTGACCGGTCTGGGGGTCACCTCCCTGTCGATGGGTGCGGCGTCGATTCCCTACGTGCGGGCGACGCTCGGCAAGTACACGCTGGCGCAGTGCGAGCGCGCGGCGGCGGCTGCTCGTGCCGCGGACACCGCCGAGGAGGCCCGGCAGGCCGCCCAGGCGGTGCTGTCCGGCGAGTAGCCGTACGGTCGTTGTTCCGAGGGGCGTCCCACCGATGCGGTGGGGCGCCCCTCGGGCGTTCAGTGGGTGTGGCCCCTTTCCGGTTCGTCGCCTTCGAGGTGGGGTGCCGCGCAGTAGTCGACGCCGGATTCCGGGGCGACCAGCTCGCCTGAGATGGCGTCGGTGCAGTACGCGTCGAAGACCTCGGCGGCGGTGAGGGGTTGGAGGCGACCGCCGCTCATGCGCCATCCCTGGACGCGGTCGCGGGTGCCTTCGGCGGTGCAGCGAAGCACCATGCCGGCCGCGCGGTGGGTGGCGATGCCGACGGCGAGGACCGTGGCGACCTCCAGGGCTTCGGTCTCATCGACCAGGGCGCTGCCGTCCGCGTCGATCTCGACGTGCAGGGCGGCGAGGAGCGTCTCGGATTCGCAGGGCACGCTGCACACCAGGTGCCGGGTGCCGGGGCCCGAGGTGTCGAGGGCCCGGGTGATCAGTTCCGAGGCCCGGGCGAAGGCGGCCCGTCCGATGTCCTCACCGCAGGTCGCGCACGGGCCGCTGCGGGCGAGGACCACCGTCGCGTACTCCCAGGTGGCCTTGCGGACCGCCTCGTCGACGAGGTCGGGGAGGAGGTCGGCGAGGGGCTGGCCTTCGTAGGGCACGGTGGGGCCGCCCGATGCCAGTTCGGCGGTGAAGCGGCTGCGGCTGCCCGGGGCGTCGGGGTCGAGGCCGGTGTCCGCGCAGTACGCCTCGTACTCCTCGGGGTCGAAGAGGGCGACGGTGGTGTGCCTGCCCTGGGACGCGAGCGTCTTGAGCAGGGCTTCGACCTGCTGGAGGTAGGTCGTGTGGTCGTCGAAGGTGAAGGTGCGGTAGCGACGCATCGCCGCGAAGTCCTCCTCATCGGCCAACAGGCCGATGGTTCCGGCGACTTCGCGGCGTAGAGCACGTCGCATCGTGTCGTGTCGGGTGTGCGCCATGATTCCCCCTGCGCTCGGCGATCAATGCTCACTCAGAGTAACCAGGGGCACTGACAACGGGCGCTGAGCTGGGGATACCTCGGTCAGGTGCGCTTGGCGGCGAGGTCCTCGTAGAAGCGGAGGAGGTCGAGGTCGTCGACCGAGCCGGGGTTGACCGCCTTGTGCAGCGGGGTGCCTTGGAGGAGGCGCTTGACCGGGACCTCGATGCGCTTGCCGGTGAGGGTGTGCGGGATGCCGGGGACTTCGATGACCTCGTCGGGGACGTGGCGCGGGGAGAGCTGCTCGCGGATGGTCAGCTTGATGCGGTCGCGCAGGGCGTCGTCGAGGGCCGCGCCGGGGGCGAGGTGGACGAAGAGCGGCATCCAGTAGCCGCCGTCGGGCAGTTCGACGCCGATGACGAGGGATTCGCGGATCTCGGGGAGCCGCTCGACGGCCTCGTAGATGTCGGCGGAGCCCATGCGGACGCCCTGGCGGTTGAGCGTGGAGTCGGAGCGGCCGTGGATGATCACGGAGCCGCGTGAGGTGACGGTGATCCAGTCGCCGTGGCGCCAGACGCCGGGGTAGGTGGCGAAGTAGCTGTCGTGGTAGCGGGTGCCGTCCGGGTCGTTCCAGAAGTGGATGGGCATGGACGGCATGGGGTTGGTGACGACCAGTTCGCCGACCTCGTCGGTCAGCGGTTTGCCCTGGGGGTCCCAGGACTGGAGGTCGGTGCCCAGGCAGGGGGCCTGGAGTTCGCCGATGTGGACGGGGAGGGTGGGGACGGCGCCCGCGAAGCAGGAGCAGACGTCCGTGCCGCCGCTGACCGAGGCCGTCCACAGGCCGCCCGGGGTGCCTGGGTTGTCGGCGAATTCGTCGTGCAGCCAGCGGAAGCCGTCGGGGGGCAGCGGGGAGCCGGTCGTCGCGACGCATTTGACGCGTGAGAGGTCGAAGTCGCGGGCCGGGTGGACGTCGGCCTTGCGGCAGGCCATGACGTACGCGGCGGAGGTGCCGTAGAGGGTGGCTCCGGTGCGTTCGGCGATGCGCCACTGGGCCCCGGTGTCGGGGTAGCCGGGGCTGCCGTCGTACAGGACGATCGTGGTGCCCGTCAGGAGGCCGGAGACGAGGAAGTTCCACATCATCCAGCCGGTCGAGGTGTACCAGAAGAAGCGGTCGTCGGGGCCGAGGTCGCAGTGCAGGCCCAGTTGCTTGAGGTGTTCGACGAGGATGCCGCCCTGGGACTGGACGATCGCCTTGGGCAGGCCGGTGGTGCCGGAGGAGTACAGCACCCACAGGGGGTGGTCGAAGGGCACCGCTTCGAAGGCGGGCGCCACGTCGGCCGAGGTGAGGGCCGACCATTCCAGGGCGCCTTCGGGGGTGTCGGTGCCGAGCAGCGGGATGTGGACGACCGCGCGGAGGCTCGGCAGTTCGGAGCGGAGCTCGGCGACGGTTTCGCGGCGGTCGTGCTCCTTGCCGCCGTAGCGGTAGCCGTCGACGGTGAAGAGGACGACGGGCTCGACCTGCTGGAAGCGGTCCAGGACGCTGCGGGCGCCGAAGTCGGGGGCGCAGGAGGTCCAGACGGCTCCGACCGCGGCGGCGGCCAGGAGGGCGACGACGGCCTCGGGGATGTTCGGCAGGTAGCCGCTGACGCGGTCTCCGGGGCGTACGCCGAGTGCGCGCAGTTCCGCGGTCAGGGAGCCCACCTGGCGGCGCAGTTCGGACCAGGTGACGGGCCGCGGCTCGTGGTTCTCGTCGACATGGAGGAGGGCGGGGGTGTCCGCGCGCGCGGGGTCGTCGGCCGCACGCAGAGCGTGTTCCGCGTAGTTGAGGGTCGCGCCGGGGAACCACTGGGCGCCGGGCATCGAGCGGTCGCCGAGCACGCGCGCGTAGGGGGTGGAGAACTTGACGTCGAACCAGTCGGTGACGGCCTTCCAGAACGTCTCGAGTTCGGTCACCGACCAGTGGTGCAGTGCGTCGTAGCCCCCCTCGGCCGGTGCTCCGTAGTGCTCGGCGGCCCAGGTCTGGAATCGGGTGACCTGCGCGTCGGCGATCCTCTCCGGGCTCGGCTGCCAGAGCGGCGCAGGGTTCGCTGAGGACGTCATGGGGCGGCTCCCGGACTGGACGCGTCGTATGCGTGTGGGGTGCGCACGTGCTGGGTGTGCGCGTGAACACGGCTGAAAAGGACGATGCCACGTGATCGACTTCCGCACCAGGGTCGATTCCGCACGGTCGGCCCGGCGGCCGGGTGCCATCCCCCCAGGTGAACGGCAGTTGAACGAAGCACACGCGCAGTGTTTTCGGTGGCAGGGTGAGCAGCATGAACGGTCGTGACCTGGTGCGTTCGGTGAAGGCGGTGGGGATGGTCGGCACGGCGCAGGGGTTGCGCACGGTGCGTTCCTCGTGGCGCAGGTGGAGGGCGGACGCGACAGGGCTGGCTCCGCGGCGTGCCGAGCGTGCGCGGGTGCCCGGCCCCGTGGCGGAGGTGGAGCCGGGGCCGGGCGGGGGTGTGGTGCGGTTCGCCCGGTCCGAGCTGCGGGTGCGGGTGACCACCGGTGGGGCCGTCTTCTGGGGGTGGGACGGCGCGGAGCCTGAGCCGTCGTACGCGCTGGCGTGCGGGAGTCCTGAGCCGGATCCGCGAGCGGTCCTTGAGCCCGACAAGGAGGGCGGCTGGCGGGTGGTGTCGGAGCGCGCGACGTTGGTCGTGTCGCGCCAGGGGGCCGTGGAGTTGCGTACGCCCGGTGGCGTCATGCTGCGGCGTGATCTGCCGCCGCGCTGGTGGGAGCCGGTCGAGGGGGGTACGGCGCGCTGGGTGCAGCGGTCTCAGGTGCCGGCGGACGCGCGGTTCTTTGGACTCGGCGGTCGCTCCGGCGGGCCCCGGTTGCGGAACGGCACGTACCGGCTGTGGAACACCGATCCGGGCGGCTCCTTCGGACCTGGCGACGATCCGTTGTACATCACGATGCCGGTGCAGATGGTGGTGGCCGACGCCGGTACGCATCTGGTCTTCCACGACAACACGTGGGAGGGCGAGGTCCTGGTGCGGGAGGGCGAGGAGGGGGCGGGGTCGGGTCACGACCGGGTGGGTTCGTGCGAGGTGCGGATGGGCGGCGGGCCGCTGCGGTGCTGGGTGATGGCCGGCACTCCCGCGCGCGTGCTGCACACCTGGGCGTCACTCACGGGTCCCCCTGCGCTGCCGCCCTCGTGGGCGCTCGGGCACCATCACGCGCGGTGGGGGTTCGGCAGTGAGGAGGAGGTGCGGCGGATCGTCGCGGGCTACCGGGAGCATGGACTGCCGCTGGACGCGCTGCACCTGGACATCGACCACTACGAAGCGCATCAGGTGTTCACGGTCGACAAGGAGCGCTTCCCGCAGCTGCCGCGGTTCGCGGACGAGTTGCGCAAGGACGGGATCCGGCTCGTCTCGATCGTCGATCCGGCGGTGAAGGCGGAGCCGGGCGTCGGGACGTACGACCGCGGGGTGGCGGCCGACGCCTTCGTGCGGGACGCGGCGGGGCGGCTGGTGCGCGGTGTCGTATGGCCCGGTGAGGCGGTGTATCCGGACTTCACCGACCCGCGCGCGCGGAAGTGGTGGGGCCGTCTCTACGAGGAGCGGCTCGGTCAGGGGTTCGCGGGGTTCTGGCACGACATGAATGAGCCGGTGTCGTTCGCCGCGTTCGGCGAGGCGACGCTGCCCCGCTCCGCGCGGCACTGTCTGGAGGGGCGTGGCGGCGACCACCGGGAGGCCCACAACGTCTACGGGCTGGCGATGGCCCGCGCGGGATACGAGGGGCTGCTGGAGCTGCTTCCCGAGGAGCGGCCCTTCTTGTTCTCGCGTTCCGGGTGGGCGGGGATGCAGCGCTACGGAGGGACGTGGTCCGGTGATGTGTCCACGGGCTGGCCCGGGCTGCGGGCGTCGCTGTCGCTGGTGCTGGGTCTCGGGTTGTGCGGTGTGCCGTATTCGGGCCCTGATGTGGGCGGGTTCGACGGCAGTCCCTCTCCGGAGTTGTATCTGCGGTGGTTCCAACTCGGGGCGTATCTGCCGCTGTTCCGTACGCATGCGGCGATCACTGCCGGGCGGCGTGAGCCCTGGGAGTTCGGCGAGGAGGTGCTTGGGCACGCGCGCGTGGCGCTCGTCGAGCGCAGGCGGCTGCTGCCGTATTTCGTGACGCTCGCCCATCTGGCCCGTCTCACGGGCGCGCCCTATGTGCGGCCCCTGTGGTGGGGCTGTCCCGAGGACAGGGTGCTGCGCGACTGTGAGGACGCGTTCCTGTTGGGCGACTCCTTGTTGGTGGCGCCGGTCCTGGAGAGCGGTGCTCGGGTGCGGGCGCTGCGGCTGCCGCCGGGGCGGTGGTACGACACGGCGACCGGGAAGGCGTACGAAGGTCCGGGGCAGGTGCTGGTGGACGCTCCGCTGTCGCGTGCTCCGGTGCTGGCGCGCGCGGGCACGGTGCTGCCGGTGCGGGGGCGCGACGGTGGCCTTGAGCTGGAGGTGTGGGCGCCTGCCGAGGGACGCGTGGGCGGGGGCGTGGTCATCGCCGACACCGGTGACGGGTGGGGGAAGGCGGAGATCGAGCGGTTCACGACGCGGTGGAGCGGGAGGCGTGTGGTCGTCGAGCGGGACGGCGGCGAGGGCGAAGGCGAGACGGAGCGGCCGGTGCGGGTGCGGGGGCTCGTCGGGTGAGGTCTGCGGTGGAGCCGGGCTCGGGCCGCTGTACCGCCGGCCCGGGTCTCTCGGGCCTGGGTCGTTCCGGGGCTCGTTCGAGGCTCGGCCGGGCCGGCGGTCGGGAGGTCAGATGTAGCGGCCCTCGAACCACGCGCGTGCCGCCAGCGTGTGGAGCGGGAAGGCGAGTTCGTCGGCCTGGCGCAGCACGTCCCAGCCCTCGGTCTCGTCCGTCGGCGCGGAGGCGGGCAGGTCGGCGGCCGGGCGCTCGGGCAGGAGACCGAAGAGCAGGAGGTATCCGTCGGGGGCGCTCATGGCGTCGATGAGGCGGACGTCGCGGCTCTGCGCCGCGATGCCGGTCTCCTCCTTGAGCTCGCGTACGACCGCGTGCCGCCAGTCCTCCCTGTCGTCGATGAAGCCGCCGGGCAGGGCTATGCCTCCGAGGGCGGGAGCGATGCCGCGCGTGACGACGACCAGGCCGGTGCCCTGTGTGTCGTACACGGGCTGGAGGGCCACCGCTACGGGGAGCGGGTTGCGGTAGGCCACGGCTCCACAGGCGGCACACGTGCGGGGCCGGCCCGAGGGCTGGTCTTCGTAGGACGCTCCGCAGCTCGAACAGTGGGAGCCCGGGGCTGAGTTGGCGAGGTGTGGGGATTCGGACACGCCGCGGACTGTATCCGATCGCCTCGGCGTCGGTCTTCCCTGGTCGGCAGTGATCCTGGTAGATGCAGGGGCATGACAGCATTTGCCCCCGTTCTGCGGAAACTCGTGATCTCGGCCGCCGCCCTGCTGGCCGTGGCGGCCGCCCCCTCCCCCGCGCAGGCGACGCCCGAGCCGAAGGCTCCGGAGGAGTTCGTGGCGCTCCGTGACGTCGACCCGACCATCATCCAGGAGATGCGGTACATCACGCCTCACAACTTCGTGGGTGAGCCGATCGACGGCTACAAGAAGCCGATGTGCATCCTGACCGAGCCCGCGGCGAAGGCGCTGCACAAGGCGCAGCGCGCGTTGCTGCGCAAGGGCTATTCCTTGAAGGTGTACGACTGCTACCGGCCGCAGCGGGCCGTCGACCACTTCGTGCGGTGGGCGAAGGACCTGAGGGACGAGCGCATGAAGGAGGAGTTCTATCCCCTTGTCGACAAGTCGCGGTTGTTCGCGGACGGTTACATCGCGGAGAAGTCCGGGCACAGTCGCGGCTCGACGGTGGATCTGACCGTCGTGAAGCTTCCGGCGGCGCCGACGCGGCCCTATGTGCCCGGGGAGCCGCTGACGCCGTGCTACGGCCCCCGGAGTGAGCGCTTCCCGGACAACTCCGTGGACATGGGGACGGGCTTCGACTGCTTCGACACGCTGTCGCACACGGACGATCCGCGCGTCACGGAGCAGCAGCGGGCCCACCGCGACCTCCTGAGGGGCGCGTTGGCCAAGGAGGGCTTCGTCAATCTGCCGGAGGAGTGGTGGCACTTCACCCACAAGCCCGAGCTGTTCCCGGACACCTACTTCGACTTCCCTGTCTCGCGGAGGTCGCTGTCGGGGCACGGCCCGTGGCACACTTCTGACTGAGCGTCAGATTTAGTGTCACGCAGCGCCATGGAGGAACCTTGTCGCGTACGCGCACACCCGTAGTGGCCGACTGGTTCGCCGGCGAGGGGGAGAACTTCCGCCTCCTGGGGACGCGTTGCTCGGCCTGTGCCGCCGTCTTCTTCCCGCGCGAGGACGGTTTCTGCCGCAATCCCGGCTGCGCGGGCGGGGAGCTGGCCGAGGTGCCGCTGTCACGGCGCGGGCGCGTGTGGTCGTACACCGACGGGCGTTACCGGCCCCCCGCGCCTTACGTCTCCGATCCGGAACTTCCGTGGCAGTCCTACACGTTGGTCGCTGTGGAGCTGGCGGCAGAGCGCATGGTGGTGCTCGGCCAGGCGGTTCCCGGTGTCTCCGTCGCCGATCTGGAGGTCGGCATGGAGGTGGAGGTCGTCCCCGGGGTGCTCAATGAGGACGACGGGACGACGTGGACGACGTGGCACTGGCGGCCCGTGGAGGTGGGCGCATGACCGGCGAGGTGGCGGTGCTCGGCGCGGGCATGCACCCCTGGGGCAAGTGGGGGCGCAGCTTCGTCGCGTACGGAGTGGTGGCGGCCCGTGCCGCCCTCGCGGATGCCGGGGTCGACTGGCGGCACGTGGGCTCGATCGTCGGCGCGGACACCGTCCGTGGCGGCTATCCGGGGTATGTCGCCGGGGCCACCTTCGCCAAGGCTCTGGGCTGGCAGGGGGCGCGCGTCACGAGCGTGTACGCGGCGTGCGCGTCCGGTGCCCAGGCGATCGGCACCGCGCGCACGCAGATCCTCGCCGGCATGGCGGACGTCGTCCTGGTGGTCGGTGCCGACGCGGCCCCCAAGGGGTTCTTCCGGCCCGCCGGCGGTGAGCGGCCCGATGATCCCGACTGGCTGCGGTTCCGGGTCCTCGGCGCGACCAACCCCACGTACTTCGGTCTGTACGCGCGCCGCAGGATGGCCGTGCACGGCGACACACTGGAGGACTTCGCCCAGGTCAAGGTGAAGAACGCCGCCGCGGGCACCCTCAACGCGAACGCCCGCTACCGCAAGGCCGTCACGGCCGAGGAGGTCGCCGCATCCGCCGTCGTCGCCGACCCGCTGCGGCTGCTCGACATCTGCGCCACCTCGGACGGGGCCGCGGCCCTGGTGCTCTCCAGCATGGAGTTCGCCCGGCGGCACGGGGCGCCGGATCCGGTGCGCATCCGCGCGGTGTCCACGGTCACGCCGACGTATCCGGTCACCGTGCTGGACCTGCCGGACATCGCCACGGACTCCGCGGCCGCCGCGGCCCCCGCCGAGGAGACGTTCCGCGCCTCCATCGCACGAGCGGCGTACGAAGAGGCGGGCATCGGCCCCGAGGACATATCCCTGGCGGAGGTGTACGACCTGTCCACCGCTCTCGAACTCCAGTGGTACGAGGATCTGGGGCTCTGCGCCGAGGGCGAGGGGGCCAAGCTGCTGCGTGACGGAGCGACGGCCGCCGGCGGGCGCGTGCCGGTGAACACCAGCGGGGGCCTCGCGTCCTTCGGGGAGGCCGTGCCGGCCCAGGCGATCGCTCAAGTATGCGAGCTGACCTGGCAGTTGCGGGGAGCGGCCGGGGCGCGACAGGTCGCGGGCGCACGCGTGGGGATCACCGCGAACCAAGGTCTGTTCGGCCATGGCTCCGCCGTCGTCGCGGTGCGCTGATCCGCCACGCGGGCGCTCGGGAGGAAGGCGCGGCACCGGTTAACCGTTGCCGTCCGCGACCTTGACGCTCCATCACCACCGGTGAACACTTCCGGGTGTCAGTCGGCGTCGCCGCACCCCGGCTCCACGGCGCTCAGAGCCTCTGTGCGCGTGCAGGGTCTGCGTGAAGGGCCTGGTCAACAGGTCATCCCCCATGGGCGATACGACTGCGACGGCACGCTCGTCATGGACGCCGGGCGGGGCGCGGGAGACTCCCTGCCTCCGGCTGCGTCAGCCGGGCGCATCCAGGCAGTAGTCGTGGGAAACGCACCCTGCACGGAGGACCGGGGCGCTCCGCCCCGGGCGAGGGCCTAGGAGCCGCCATGTACGCGAACGGGGACATCTTCGTCGGTGAGGTCATCGGCACCGCGATTCTGATTCTGCTCGGCGCCGGCGTGTGCGCCGCCGTCACGCTCAGCCATTCGAAGGCGAAGGCCTCCGGGTGGGTCGTCATCGCCTTCGGATGGGGCTTCGGGGTGCTCGCGGGCGCCTACACCGCGGGCCCGCTCTCCGGCGGCCACCTCAACCCGGCCGTCACGCTCGGCATCGCCATCGACACCGGCGAGTGGGGCAAGGTCTGGGTCTATGTGCTCGGGCAGCTGGTCGGCGCGATGCTCGGCGCCGTCCTCGCGTATCTCGTCTATCTCGCGCAGTTCAACGCCAATGTCGCGCGGAGCGTGAAGGACAAGGTGGCCGGGGCGCACGAGCCGACGCCGACGCTCGGGATCTTCTCCACCATCCCGGAGATCCGCAACCCGGTCGCCAACCTCGTCACGGAGGTCATCGCGACCGTCGCGCTGGTGCTGCCGATCCTCGCCTTCGGCCTCACCAAAGGCCTCGGCGAGTCCGGCACCCAGACGCTGATCGTGGCCTTCCTCGTCGTCGGCATCGGTCTCTCGCTCGGCGGACCCACGGGCTATGCCATCAACCCCGCGCGTGACCTCGGCCCGCGCATCGTGCACACCTTCCTGCCGATCCCCAACAAGGGCACGTCCGACTGGAGCTACGCGTGGATTCCGGTGGCCGGACCGCTGATCGGCGGAGCCCTCGCGGGCCTCATCTACAACGCGGCCTTCTGAGACAACGCAGCCTTCTGAGTGCAGCCTTCTGAGTCCTCTCATCGAGCTCATCAAGGGGTAGCCATGCCGGACAGCTCCGAAAAATTCGTCGCCGCCATCGACCAGGGCACCACCTCCAGCCGCTGCATCATCTTCGACCGGGACGGCGCGATCGTCGCCGTGGACCAGCGCGAGCACCGCCAGATCTTCCCCAAGCCCGGCTGGGTCGAGCACGACGCCACCGAGATCTGGTCCAAGGTGCAGGCGGTGGTCGCGGGAGCGATCGCCAAGGCCGGGCTCCGCGCCGACCAGGTGAGCGCGCTGGGCATCACCAACCAGCGCGAGACGACGGTCCTGTGGGACCGCGCGACGGGCAAGCCCGTGCACAACGCGATCGTGTGGCAGGACACCCGCACCTCGGGTCTCTGCAACGAACTGGGCGGCGCGGACGGGCAGGACCGCTTCCGCGAGCAGACGGGGCTGCCGCTCGCGAGCTACTTCTCCGGGCCCAAGGCGGCCTGGCTGCTCGACAACGTGCCGGGGCTCAGGGCGCGCGCCGAGCGGGGCGAGATCGCCTTCGGCACCATCGACTCCTGGTTGATCTGGAACCTCACGGGCGGCACCGACGGCGGCAAGCACGTCACCGACGTCACCAACGCGGGCCGCACCATGCTGATGAACCTCCAGACGCTCCAGTGGGACCGGTCGATCCTGTCGGCGATGAACGTCCCTGAGGCGATCCTGCCGGAGATCAGGTCGTCGTCCGAGGTGTACGGCACGGCCGTGGGGCAGCTCTCCGGAGTGCCCGTCGCCTCCGCGCTCGGCGACCAGCAGGCGGCCGTGTTCGGGCAGGCCTGCTACGACACCGGGACGGCCAAGAACACCTACGGCACGGGCAGCTTCCTGCTGCTCAACACCGGGAACCGGCCCGTTCCCTCGAAGAACGGGCTGCTCACGACCATGGGCTACAAGATCGGCTCCGAGGCGCCCGTGTACTGCCTGGAGGGGTCCATCGCGATCACCGGCGCCCTGGTGCAGTGGTTCCGCGACCAGCTCGGCATCATCCGCTCGGCCGACGAGATCGAGACGCTGGCGGCGAGCGTGGACGACAACGGCGGCGCGTACATCGTGCCGGCGTTCTCCGGCCTGTACGCGCCGTACTGGCGCTCGGACGCGCGCGGTGTCGTCACCGGGCTCACCCGGTACGTCACCAAGGCGCACCTCGCGCGGGCGGTCCTGGAGGCCACCAGCTGGCAGACCCGTGAGGTCGTCGACGCGATGTACCAGGACTCAGGGGTGCGGATCACCACCCTCAAGGTGGACGGCGGCATGACCAAGAACAATCTGCTGATGCAGCACCAGGCGGACGTCCTCGGGGTGCCGGTGATCCGTCCCAAGGTCTCCGAGACGACGTGTCTGGGCGCCGCGTACGCGGCCGGGCTCGCGACCGGCGTCTGGAACGACCTCGACGAGCTGAAGGCGCACTGGCAGCAGGACGTCGAGTGGTCGCCGCGGATGGACGCGGCCACACGGGACAAGGAGTTCCACAACTGGCACAAGGCGGTGGAGCGGAGCTTCGGCTGGCTGGAGGACGGCGAGGGCTGAGCCGAGCGGAGCTGCGGCCCGTACCCCGGTCGGCGGGGGTACGGGCCGTGGGCACGCAGGTCAGGTGGTCACGGGCTCCCTGGCGGCCGCGGCGGCCGCCATCGCGTGTTCGACGACGCGGATGAGGACTTCCTTGACGGACTCGCGGTCGCGCGCGTCACACAGCACGACGGGCACCGTCTCGTCGAGGTCCAGCGCCTGGCGGACGGTCTCGGCGGGATAGCGGGAGGCGCCCTCGAAGCAGTTGACACCGACGACGAAGGGTATGGACCGCCGCTCGAAGTAGTCGACGGCGGCGAAGCAGTCCTCCAGGCGGCGGGTGTCGGCGAGGACCACCGCGCCGAGCGCCCCCGTCGCCAGCTCGTCCCAGAGGAACCAGAAGCGGTCCTGGCCCGGCGTACCGAAGAGGTACAGGACCAGGTCGTCGCGCAGGGTGATGCGGCCGAAGTCCATCGCCACGGTGGTGGTGTGCTTGCCCGCGACGCCGCTCGTGTCGTCGATGGGCCGGCCGGCCTCGCTGAGGGTCTCCTCGGTGCGCAGCGGCTTGATCTCGCTGACCGCGCCGACCAGGGTCGTCTTGCCGACGCCGAAGCCTCCCGCCACCAGGATCTTCAGCGTGACCGGCTCGACGGGGGCCTTGCCTCGCTCAGAACGCCTGAAGATCATCGCTCACTTCTCCTGGATCAGTACCTGTATCGGGGGTGTCGTGCGGGGCCGGTCCGTATCCGCCGCCGCCGGGGGTTTCGATCACGAGTACGTCGCCGGGGCCCAGGTCGGCCGAGTCGCTGCCGCCGAGCTCCAGGACGGTGCCGTCCGTGCGCTCCACCCGGCCCGCGCCGAGCGCGCCCGGGGCGCCGCCCGCCATGCCGTACGGCGGGACCCTGCGGTGCTGGGCCAGCATCGACACCGTCATCGGCTCACGGAAGCGAATGCGGCGCACTCCCCCGTCACCGCCACGCCACCTCCCGCTGCCGCCGCTGCCCCGCCGCACCGCGAACTCCTCCAGGAGGACGGGCAGCCGCCACTCCAGGACTTCGGGATCGGTGAGGCGGGAGTTGGTCATGTGGGTCTGTACGACGGACGCCCCGGCGAAGCCGTCGCCCGCTCCGGAGCCGGAGGCCACCGTCTCGTAGTACTGATGGCGGGCGTTGCCGAAGGTGACGTTGTTCATCGTGCCGGAGCCCTCGGCCTGCACGCCGAGGGCGGCGTAGAGCGCGCCGATGATCGCCTGTGAGGTCTCCACGTTCCCGGCGACGACGGCCGCGGGCGGCTCGGGCGCGAGGAGGGAGCCGGGCGGGACGATGATGCGCAGGGGGCGCAGACAGCCGTCGTTGAGCGGGATGTCGTCGTCGACGAGGGTGCGGAAGACGTACAGGACCGCCGCGTTGACCACCGCGAAGGGTGCGTTGAAGTTGGTGGCGAGCTGAGGGGACGTACCGGTGAAGTCGACGGTCGCGGAGCGTGCGTCCCGGTCCACGGTGACGCGCACCTTGATGGTCGCCCCCGAGTCGGTTTGATAAGCGAACTCGCCGTCTTCCAGGACGTCGATGACGCGGCGCACGGATTCCTCGGCGTTGTCCTGGACGTGCTTCATGTACGCCTGAACGACGTCGAGGCCGAAGTTGTCGATCATCCGGGCGACTTCGTCGACGCCCTTTTGGTTGGCGGCGATCTGGGCGCGCAGGTCGGCGAGGTTGGTGTCCGGGTTGCGGGACGGGTAAGGAGCGTCGGTGAGCAGGCGCCGGGTCTCGGCTTCGCGGAACCGGCCCCCCTCCACAAGAAGCCAGTTGTCGAAGAGGATGCCCTCTTCGTCGATGGTGCGGCTGTTCGCGGGCATGGAGCCGGGGGCGATGCCGCCGATCTCGGCGTGGTGGCCGCGCGAGGCGACGTAGAACAGGATCCGCTCCCCGGGCGTGCCGTGCTCGCCCGGTCTGTCGAAGACGGGCGTGATGACGGTGACGTCGGGCAGGTGGGTGCCGCCGTGGTACGGGTCGTTGACGGCGTAGGCGTCACCGGGCCGCATGGAAGTGCCGCGGCGTTCGATGACCTCCTTCACGCTGGTGCCCATCGAGCCCAGGTGCACGGGGATGTGCGGGGCGTTGGCGACGAGGTTGCCGTCGGGGTCGAAGAGCGCGCAGGAGAAGTCGAGTCGCCCCTTGATGTTCACCGACTGGGCGGTGGACTCCAGTCGGGCGCCCATCTGTTCGGCGATGGACATGAAGAGGTTGTTGAAGACCTCAAGGAGGACGGGGTCGGCGGCGGTGCTCGCGGTGGAACTCCCCGGTTCCGCGACGCGTTCCATGACCAGGTGCCCGGTCGGGGCCGCGGCCGCCTGCCAGCCGTCGTCCACGACCGTCGTGGCGCCGGCCTCCGTGATGATCGCGGGCCCGGCGACGGTCTGCCCGGCGGGCAGTTCCTCACGGCGGTGCAGCGGTACGTCGCGCCAGGTGCCGCCGGTGTGCAGCCGGACGCGGCGCGGGGTGCCCCGGGTCGCGGTGCCCGCGAGTGCGGAGAGGTCCGGCGGATCGGTGATCCCGGTGGCCTCCACGGAGAGGGCCTCCACGATGACGGGGCGGTCCAGGGTGAAGGAGTAGGTGGCGCGGTGGCGGTCCTCGAAGGCGCGGGTCATGTCGTCCGGGTCCGTGAGTTCCACGGTCAGGGCGGTGTCGATGCCGTCGTAGCGCAGTTGGGCGCGGCGCGTGACGCGGATGCGGTCGGCGGGCACGTCCTCGGCGAGCAATTCGCCCCGGGCGGCGCTCTCCAGGTCGTCCGCGGTCTTGCGGACTCGCGGCATCGAGGAGGCCTCCAGGGGCGCCTCCACGGACTGCTCGCGCATCGCCGTGGTGTCGGCGAGGCCGATGCCGAGGGCGGAGAGGACGCCTGCCATCGGCGGGACGAGGACGGTGCGGATGCCGAGCGAGTCGGCGACCATGCAGGCGTGCTGGCCGCCCGCGCCGCCGAAGGTGGTGAGGGCGTAGCGCGTGACGTCGTGGCCCTTCTGGACCGAGATGCGCTTGACGGCGCCCGCGATGTCGGCGACGGCGATCCGCAGGTAGCCCTCGGCCACCTGTTCGGGGGTGCGGTCGTCGCCCGTCGCCTCGTGGATCTCGCGGGCCAACGCGGCGAAGCGGTCGCGTACGAGCGCGTCGTCCAGGGGCTGGTCGCCGTCGGGACCGAACACGCTGGGGAAATGGGCGGGTTGGACGCGGCCGAGGGCGACGTTGGCGTCGGTGACGGTGAGCGGGCCGCCGCCCCGGTAGCTCGCGGGGCCGGGGGCGGCGCCCGCGGAGCCGGGCCCCACGCGGTAGCGGCTGCCGTCGAAGTGGAGCACGGAGCCGCCGCCCGCGGCGACGGTGTGGATGTCGAGCATCGGGGCGCGCAGGCGGACCCCGGCGACCTGCGTGGTGAAGACCCGCTCGTACTCGCCCGCGTAGTGCGAGACGTCCGTCGACGTACCGCCCATGTCGAAGCCGATGACGCGGTCGAAGCCCGCGAGCCGCGACATGCGGGCCATGCCCACGATGCCGCCGGCCGGGCCGGAGAGGATCGCGTCCTTGCCGCGGAACCGGCCCGCTTCGGTGAGCCCGCCGTTCGACTGCATGAACATGAGTCGTACGCCGTGCAGTTCGTCGGCGATGTGCCGGACATAGCGGCGCAGGACCGGGGAGAGATAGGCGTCGACGACCGCGGTGTCCCCGCGCGGGACGAGCTTCATGAGGGGGCTGACCTCACTGGAGAGCGAGATCTGCGGGAAGCCGGCGCGGGCGGCGAGTTCACCGATGGCGCGTTCGTGGGCGGGGTGGAGGTGGCTGTGCATGCAGACGACGGCCAAGGAGCGGATCCCGTCGTCGTACGCCTCTTGTAAGGGCCCGCTCAGGCCCTCCAGGTCGGGTGGGCGCAGGACCTCGCCGTCGGCGGTGACGCGTTCGTCGACCTCGATGACCCGGTCGTAGAGGAGTGCGGGGAGCACGATCTCTCGGGCGAAGATCCGGGGCCGGTTCTGGTAGGCGATGCGCAGGGCGTCGCGGAAGCCGCGGGTGATGACCAGGGCGGTGGGCTCGCCGGTGCGTTCCAGGAGGGCGTTGGTGGCGACGGTGGTACCCATCCGGACGGCGTCGATGGTCGCGTCGTCGGCGCCGGCTTTGGCGCGGCCGAGCAGTTCGCGGATACCCGCGACGGCCGCGTCGCGGTAGCGGGCGGGGTTGTCGGAGAGGAGCTTGTGGGTGAGCAGGCGGCCGTCGGGGCGGCGCGCGACGATGTCGGTGAAGGTGCCGCCCCTGTCGACCCAGAACTGCCAGCCAGTCACGTTCTCACTCCCGCTTCCGCGCTGTTCAGAGCGCCCGGAGGCCGCTGATCACGTCGCGCAGAATACTCTCGTCCGGCAGCTCGGCGGGGGGAACGGGGCGGGTCACGTGCACCAGTTCGTGGGCCACGAGGTCCCCGATCAGCACGCGGATCACGCCGATGGGCAGATCGAGTTCGGCCGCCAGTTCGGCGACCGACTGCGGCGTGTCACGGCAGAGCTCGACGATGTCCACGTGCTCGGGCGACAGCGTCTGGTCCGCCTCCGGGGCGCCGGCGGCCCAGTCCTCGGCGATGACGACCGCGATCAGGTCGAGGCGGTGCTGTGCGGGGCTCGTGGTGCGCCCGCGCGTCATGGCGTACGGGCGCACCACGGGGCCGGCTTCGTCGTCGAACCAGCGGGGCGTCTGTTGTGGTTCCGGCGCCCCCCTCGCCGCGGCTGTGCCCGGTAAGCCCCGCAGGGTCTGTGCTCTCTGTGCCCTCTGCGCGCGCTGTGCCCTCTGCGTTCTCTGTGTCCTCTGCGTGCTCTGTATTCCTCGGCCGTCGTCGCTCATGACCTCCCACTACCCTCCCGCGGGCAGGTCCGTGCGCGGCGCCGTACCCAGATGCACACCCACCCTCTTGACCAGCAACGTCATCTCGTATGCGACCAGGCCGACATCGGAATCCGCTTCCGCGAGGACGGCGAGGCAGCTGCCGTCGCCCGCGGCGGTGACGAAGAGGAACGCGTCGTCGAGCTCGACCACGGTCTGGCGGACCTTGCCCGCGTCGAAGTGACGGCCCACGCCCTTGGCGAGGCTGTGGAACCCGGAGGCGACGGCGGCGAGGTGTTCGCTGTCCTCCCTCGTCAGGTTCTTGGACACGCCGGTGGGCAGGCCGTCCCCGGAGAGCACGAGCGCCTTGCGGATGCTGGCGACGCGCTGCACCAGGTCGTCGAGGAGCCAGTTCAGCTCACCCGGCCCCCCGGTCGTGGCGGTGCGTGCGTCGGCCTTCGGTGCGGTCATCGACCGTTCCCCTCAGATGTCGTTCCTGGTGCTGTGCCGTCCGTGGCGTCGTCGCCGGCGGCATTCTCGTCGCGGCCGCGCTGCCAGCCCCGCTGGAGCGAGGCCATGCGGCTGCGTACCTCCTCCGCGTCCCGCTCCTCCGGCCGGGTCTCGGCGCGCTCGGAGCGGCGGTCGGGTCCGTCCTTCAACTGCGGGGCGAGATTGGCCTGCCGGATCCGGCGGGGCAGTCCGCCCAGGGCGGCCGTGGTGGTGCTCCGGTCCCGGTCGGCGTCCGCGAGGGGCGCCGGGGCGGGGCGGGGCCTGGTCTCGGCCCCTGCCGGGGTGGTGCGGTCTCGGGTGGTGCGGTCCGGGGCGGCGCCGCCCTGCGGGCCGGTGCGGCGGGTGCGCCGAGGAAGGTCGAGTGAGTCGAGCGACCTCTCGGCGGCGGTGACGTCGCGGTGCGGCGGGGACAGGTCGGGCCAGGCGGACCGCGGCCGGGGCTGCGAGGGCTCCGGGGTCATGTCCTCCGCCGCCGGGGCCAGCGGCCTGCCCTCCTGGGACCTGCCGTGCGTGACGGGGCGGCCGTGCGAGCTGACCAGCTTCGGGGTCCTGCGGCGCGGCAGCGGCACGGGGTCGCCGGGGCGGGTGTCCTCGGCTGGGTCGTCGTCGAGGCGGGTCTGCGGGACGTCGCGGCGGGTGGGCCCGGGGCGGCCGGACTCCCGGTCGTCGCGGGCGTGCTGGTGTTCGCCCGGCGCGCCGGGTGCCCGGCGACGGGGGCGGAAGAGGTCGCCGCGCTCGCTGTCGTCGTCGCCGAGCGCGCCGGGGAAGCCGTCGAGGTCCGCCATGCCGACGGGCGCCTCGAGCTCGACGGGGCCGTCGAGCAGGGAGGCGGGCAGGCCGGGCAGTTGCACGGGCACTTGGGCCAAGGCCGCCGCGCGGTCCGCCGCCTTGTCGGTGCTCGCGGCCTCCTTGGCCTGCGGCCGGTCGAGCCGGAAGCCGACGCCGCCGGTGTCGGGGACGTCGTCGGTGAGCAGGGCCTCGGGGATGAAGACGACGGCGGTCGTACCGCCGTAGGGAGAGGGTTGCAGGGAGACGCGGACCCGCTGGCGCTGGGCGAGCCGGCTGACGACGAAGAGGCCGAGCCGGTCGGTGTCGGACAGTTCGAACTCGGGGGTCTCCGCGAGGCGGAGGTTGGCGTCCAGCAGGGCGTCGGGGGCCATGCCGAGCCCCCGGTCGTGGATCTCCAGGGTGAAGCCGTTGGCGACGTGCTCGCCCAGGACCTGGACGGCGGTGTGCGGGGGCGAGAACACCGTGGCGTTCTCCAGGAGTTCGGCCATCAGGTGCGTGAGGTCGGCGACGGCCGGGCCGGTGACGGCGATGCGCGGCAGGCGGCGCACCTCGATGCGTTCGTAGTCCTCGACCTCGGCGACGGCGGCCCGTACGACGTCCATGAGCTGGACGGGCTTGCGCCACTGCCGGGACGGGGCGGCCCCGGAGAGGATCACGAGGCCCTCGGCGTGCCGCCGCATGCGGGTGGTCAGGTGGTCGAGGCGGAAGAGGTCGGCGAGCTCGTCGGTGTCCTCGGTCCTGCGCTCCATGGTGTCCAGGAGCGTGAGCTGCTTGTGGAGCAGGACCTGGCTGCGGCGGGCGAGGTTGACGAAGACCTCGGAGACGCCGCGCCGCAGGTCGGCCTGTTTGACGGTGGCCTCGACCGCGGCGCGCTGGAGGGTGTTGAGGGCCTGGCCGACCTGGCCGATCTCGTCCTTGTCGTACGTCAGCCGGGGCGCCTCGGTCTCCACGTCGACCTGTTCGCCGGCTGCCAGGCGGCGCAGCACGCCCGGCAGCCGGACTCCGGAGGCTTCGTGGGCCTCCAGTCGCAGACGGCGCAGGTCACGGATGAGGCCGCGGCCGATACGTACGGACAGGAAGACCGAGACCAGCAGCGCGAGGAGCCCGAGGACGCCGGCCAGGACGACACGCACGACCACGCCGACGGCGGCCGGTTCGACGCGGTCCCTGAAGCGGTCGCTCGCTTCGACGTCGCGTTCGGCGAGGTCTTTCAGGACCCGGCCCGCGGCGGCGTCCCAGTGTGCGGACGTCACCGCGCGCGGGGTGCCGGGCGCGGACTCGATGACGTCCTTCTCGGCCTTGCGCAGCTGCGTGGTGTCGGCGCCGTTCCAGTAGCGCTCGTAGCGGCCGCGGTCGTCCTCCGGAAGCGGCGCGAGGTTCACCTCGTACAGCAGGGAGCGCTGCGCCCTGAGTTCGGCGACCTGCCGGATCTCGGACCTGGTGACGCGCCGCGCGACGAGCGCGGAGCCGAGCAACGCATCCTCGCGGGAGAGCAGTTCACGCGCGCGTGTCACGCCGACGAGCGCGCGGCCCTGCTGGTCGAGGCTGACGTCGTCGAGGTAGGCGAAGCCGTTGAGGGTGGTGAGGAGGCCGAAGCAGGGGTCGATCAGCTTGGTGTACATCTTCAGGGCGCCGGCCCTGGTGATGGTGCCCTCTTCGACCGTGCGGCGCAGCGACTCGATGCCGTCGAAGGCGTCGAGGAGCGCGGTCAGCCGCTTGCGCGAACTCTCGTCGATGCTGTCGCGTAGGTCCGGGTCCTTGGCGTTCGTACGGACCTCGGCGATCATGTCGTCGGTCGCGTCGCGGCTGCGGCGCAGGGCCGCGAGGGCGTCGGACGCGCGCGGGTCGGCGAGGTAGACGAGGGTCTGGCGGCGCTCCTGCTGGACGACGCGGACCGTGTCCTCGATCGGGTATCCGAGCTTGTCGACGACGTTGGCCGTGTCGAGCAGGGCGCTCGCCTCGCGGCCGGTGATGACGGTGGCGAAGCCCCAGATGGCGGTCAGGGAAACCAGCGGCACGAGCAGCAGCGCCACGATCTTCCGGCGGATGGACTTCCCGCGAAAGCGCATGGCCTCCCCCAGATCGGCCCCCTGCGGCCGTTGCACGGGCCAGGGGCACACATGTGCGTCAACAAACGGCGCGAGCCTACTACTGACACACGAGCAACTCGAAGACGCTTCCGAGCGCTTTTCGGCCGTGACGCGAAAGAGACGTCCGCAGTTGTCCCTCCATTACGGGAGATTGCGTCCCAGCCCGTGGCGCCTGTCGCCGGGGTCCATCGCCCGTCGTACGTACGCCAGTTGGCCGGAATCCTTCGCTTCGCGGAACCGGAACGGGAATCTTTCCGATCTCTCGTTCGTCGATCAGGAGAGACGGTCAAGAGTCCTCGGGGAGAGGGCGGGCCGCAGGGCAGGCGGCATAAAGCGCAGTAAACCGGGCAGCCACAGGTGAGTTGGGCCAGAGGCGTCCCCGGAAGATGTTCGTGAACGGCCGCGAAGCAGCGGGGGAGTGACGAAATGATGGGCACGGCAGAGCGCCA
Source organism: Streptomyces sp. 135 (assembly GCF_020026305.1). NCBI lineage: Bacteria > Bacillati > Actinomycetota > Actinomycetes > Kitasatosporales > Streptomycetaceae > Streptomyces > Streptomyces sp. 135. The sequence goes on from NZ_CP075691.1 coordinate 1,297,312, forward strand.
CGAGGCGTCGGTGTCAGGCAATGGCGGGGACGAGAGGACAGCGGCGCGCGCAGCCGCCCCGCAGGGGGACGACGAGCGCCCGGCGTCCCGTCCGCCGCTGTGGGTCGAGGAGCCCGCCCGCAGGAGGCGGCTGCCCGATCCGGTCCGGACGGCGGCCGTCCGGGCCGTGATCCTGGTGGCGGTGACCCTGGTGCAGGCGATGGTCGCCTTCCTCGCCGCCCTCGCGGGGTCCTGGCTCTCCTTCCCCATGGTGCTGAGCAGCGTGGCGAGCACGATCGTGGCCACCTGGGGCGTGCTCGACGTATGGGTGACCCGGCAGGTGTGGAAGCAACGGCACGGTGTGGTGTCCATGCCGAGCAGCACGGCGCGACAGCTGCGGCGCGAGCGGCGCCGGGCCCGACGGCAGGCACGGGTGGCGGCGCGCGGCAAGGTGCGCATACGCAGGCGGGGCGGCGCGGGCCAGCTCTCGCACTCCTGAGGGGGCGTCACCCTGCCGCGGGCTTCACCGGACGGTGTCGTCGTGGCGGCGCGCGGGGCGGCCGTGCTTCCGTACCGGGCAGCCGTGGGGCCAACGGAGGGTCCCGGTGCCGCCCGGTCGGCTCAGACCTGTACGGGCGGCCTCGCGGTCCGGGCAGTGGGTTCCTCCGAGGCCTCTTGGGCGGCGGCGGCCACAAGTTCCCTGCGCACCTTCATGAACGGCCGGGCGCGATCGACCGCGAGGGCGGCGGTCCTGCGGCCGGCTCGCTCATAGACGGCGAGGAAGCCGCCCTCCCCCACGGCCTCCGCGGAGCCCTCGACGATCCGCACGGTGTCGCCTTCGCGGCGCCGCCCGGCGAACTGGAGACGGGAGCCGTACTGATCCGACCAGAAGTACGGCAGTGGGCGGAGCGTCTCGACCGTGTGCCCGGCGAGCAAGTTCCTGACTGCCACGCGGGGTTGCTCCGTGGCGCTCGTCCAGTGCTCCGCGCGGATCCCGCCCGCGCGGGCCACATCGCCCACCGCGACGACCTGCGGCAGCGCGGTGACGCAGCCGTCGTCGCACAGGACGCCGTCGTCCAGGGCGAGGGGCGAGCCCGCGAGCCAGTCGGTGCAGGGCGTGGCCCCGATGCCGACAACGACCACGTCTGCGGGCAGCAGGCGCCCGTCGGACAGCTCCACGGCCGTGACGGCGCCGCCACGGGCGGGTGTCGGCGCGTCGCCCCGGAGGGCGGCCACGCCCGTTCCCGTCAGCAGCCGTGCGCCACCGCGCGCGTGCAGCCCCGCGCACGCGGCAGCCATCTCCGTCCCGAGGTGGGCGGCGAGCGGCAGGGGCGCGGCCTCAAGGACCGTGACGTCATGGCCGAGCGCCACGCACGAGGACGCGGTCTCGGCGCCGATGAAGCCGCCGCCGATCACGACCACGCGCCGCGGGCCACGGACCAACTCCGCCCGCAGCGCGCGGGCGTCGTCCAGGGTGCGCAGGGTGTGGACGCCCGTGAGAGCCGGGCCGGGCAGGCGCCGCGCGGACGCCCCGGTGGCGATGACCACGCCGTCGCTCGCCAGTGTGCGGCCGTCGTCGAGGACGACCGTGCGGCCACGCGCGTCGAGGGCCCGCGCGCGCGTGCCGAGGACCCACTCGGCGGCCAGCTCCGCCGTCTCCTCCGGGTCGGCCAGGGCGAGTTGTTCCTTGGCGCCGCCTCCGGTGAGGAAGCCCTTGGACAGGGGCGGCCGGTCGTACGGCCGGTGCGGCTCGGCACCGACGACGACCAGGCGCCCGTCGAACCCCTGGGCGCGCAGTTCCCGCACCGCGTACAGCCCCGCGAGCGAGGCCCCGACCACGGTGACGGTCCTGATGCGGCCCGCGGTGACGGAGCCCATGCGGCCCGCGGTGACGGAGCTCATGCGGCGGAGCCTTCCTCGGCGGCGGCCAGGCGCACGTGGACGACGCCGTCCTCGACGTACACCTGGTGGGTGCGGACGGGCCTGCGCGCGGGCAGGCAGGTGGGTCGCCCGGTGCGGAGATCGAATGACGCGGCATGGAGCGGGCATTCGACCAGACAGCCCTCCAGCCACCCCTCCGAGAGGGAGGCGTCCTGATGGCTGCATGTGTCGTCGATGGCGAAGAGCTCACCGTCGGCGTTGAACACCGCGACGGGCGGCGTGGTGTCGAGGCGGACGGACTCGCCCGCGGGGAGGTCTTCGAGGCGGCATACGGGAATCATGGGCCCCCCTCTGATGTCGTTCGGCCCGGTCCTCGCCCCTTCTCGGGCCAGGACTCTTCGGTAACATGATGTTTCACATGGCGCACGAGGGAGCGCTATGCGCAACAGAATCCGGTCGGGGTGCCCGTCGCGTCAAGGGCTTCCCGAAGACGCGGCTGCGACAGGCCGCCAGGTGGTGAGAGTCGAGTCATGACCGGCACACGGAAACAGCCTGATCAGAACAGTGGGCCGAAGGGCGAGCCACGGGAGGGGCAGCCCAGGACGACCGCCGGATCCGTCCAGTCCGTGGACCGCGCGGTGAGCGTCCTGGAGATCCTCGCGCGGCACGGCGAGGCCGGGGTGACGGAGATCGCCGACGAGTTGGGCGTCCACAAGTCGACGGCGTTCCGGCTCCTCGGGGTGCTGGAGAACCGCGGCCTGGTCGGCCAGGCCAAGGATCGCGGGAAGTACTTCCTGGGTGCGGGCGTACTCCGCCTCGCGGGGGCGGCGGCAGTGCGCATGGACATCTCCCAGGAGGGCGGCCCGGTCTGCCGCGAACTCGCCGACGAGGTGGGTGAGACCGTCAACATCGCGGTCCTGGACGACGACGCGGCGGTCAACATCATGCAGGCGCGCGGCCCGGCGTCGGTGACCGCGCAGAACTGGCTCGGCCGGCGCACGCCGCTGCACGCCACGTCCAGCGGCAAGGTGCTCCTCGCGCACCTGCCGACGACGCTGCGGGAGGGGCTGCTGGCCCGCACGCTGCCCCGCCTGACCGAGCACACGGTGACCGGCACGGTGGCGCTGCGCGGCGAGCTGGAGGCCGTCGCGGGGCAGGGCTTCGCGGTCGCCGTCGAGGAGTTGGAGGTGGGCCTCGCCGCGGTCGCCGCGCCGGTGCGCGCGCACGACGGCAAGGTGATCGGCGCGCTCAGCGCGTCGGGGCCGGTGTACCGGCTGACCGAGGACCGCCTCACCGAGCTGGCCAAGCGCACGGTCGCGGCGGCCGTGGAGCTCTCCCGGCGGATGGGGTACGGCTTCTGACCGGAGAGCACCCCGTGGGCGGGACCAGGAACTCCTGGCCCCGCCCACGCGCGTATCGGCCATGTTCCGGCACGCCTCCGCTGTTTTGCGAAGGGTTGACCACGCCCTCTTGACGGCCTCTTGATGGCGTTCTCACTATGTCTCTCATAGCGCAACCGATCGTGCACTACGCAACAGCACCGCCGTGCCGTACGCATCCATGCCGTCGAGCCGTGCGCAAGCGCAGAGGAGGCTGGCCGTGCCCCATGAGGTCCGTGCCGTCGTCGCCGTGAAGAAGGGCGCACCCGTGGAGGTGCGGACGATCGTCGTGCCCGATCCCGGCCCCGGGGAGGTACTCGTCTCCGTGCAGGCCTGCGGGGTCTGTCATACGGATCTGCACTACCGGGAGGGCGCGATCAACGACGACTTCCCGTTCCTGCTCGGCCATGAGGCGGCGGGCACCGTCGAGGCGGTCGGCGCGGACGTCACCGATCTCGCCCTCGGCGACTATGTGGTGATCGCCTGGCGGGCGCCCTGCGGGACCTGCCGCTCTTGTCTCCGCGGGCGCCCCTGGTACTGCTTCGACTCGCGCAACGCCGACCAGCCGATGACGCTCCGCGACGGCACACCGCTGAGCGCCGCGCTCGGCATCGGCGCCTTCGCGGAGAAGACGCTGGTCGCCGCGGGCCAGGCGGTGAAGGTCGACCCGGCGGCGCGCCCCGAGGCCGTGGGCCTGATCGGCTGCGGCGTGATGGCGGGGTACGGGGCCGCCGTGAACACCGGCGGGGTGGGCCCTGGCGACACCGTCGCCGTGATCGGCTGCGGCGGTGTCGGCGACGCCGCGATCGCCGGGGCGTCCCTGGCCGGGGCGCGGCGCGTCATCGCCGTCGACATCGACGACGCGAAGCTGGACGGGGCGACCCGGTTCGGCGCCACGCACACCGTCAACTCCCGCGGCACCGACCCCGTGGCGGCCGTGCGCGAGCTGACCGGCGGGCACGGGGTCGACGTCGCGATCGACGCGGTCGGCACCCCGTCGACGTACAAGCAGGCGTTCTACATGCGCGACCACGCGGGCGTGCTGGTGCAGGTGGGGGTGCCCGATCCGGAGATGACGGTCGATCTGCCGCTGATCGACCTCTTCTCGCGCGGCGGCGCCCTCAAGTCGTCGTGGTACGGCGACTGCCTGCCCACGCGGGACTTCCCGATCCTCGTCGACCAGTACCTCAGCCGCCGTCTCGACCTGGGCGGCTTCGTCTCCGAGACGATCACCCTGGACCAGGTGGAGGAGGCCTTCGCGAGCATGCGGCGCGGTGAGGTGCTGCGCTCGGTGGTGGTCCTGTGAGCCGCTCCGACGCGCACGCCACGGTGGGGCCGACGGCACGGCCCCGCGTGGTCGTCATCGGCGCCGGAATCGTCGGCTGCTCGCTCGCCGACGAGCTGACCGCCCGCGGCTGGACCGATGTCACCGTGCTCGACCAGGGGCCGCTGCCCGCGCCGGGCGGCTCCACGTCACACGCGCCGGGGCTGGTCTTCCGGACCGGGCCCTCCAAGACGTTGACCGCGTTCGCGGCGTACACGGTGGAGAAGTTCACCTCTCTGGAGGTCGACGGGCTCTCCTGCTTCCTGCCGGTCGGCGGCCTGGAGCTGGCCACCACGCCCGAGCGCTGGGCCGATCTGCACCGCAAGGCCGGTCTCGCCGCTTCGTGGGGCGTCCGCGCCGAGCTCGTCGGCCCCGAGCGGTGCAGGGAACTGTGGCCGCTCGTCGACGCGACCCGGCTCCACGGCGGCCTGTACACGCCCGACGACGGCCTGGCCCGTGCCGTGCCCGCCTGCCGGGCGCAGATGGAACGGGCACGCGCGCGTGGAGCACGTTTCCTGGACCGGCACACCGTGACCGGCATCGAACGGGACGGCGATCGTGTGGCGGCCGTCGTCACCGACCGCGGCACCTTCCCCGCCGACCACGTCGTCTCGGCGGCCGGCTTCTGGGGGCCGGTGATCGGGCGGATGGCCGGTGTGGACGTACCGCTGCTGCCGCTCGCACACCAGTACGCGAAGACGGGTCCGCTGCCCGGGACGGCGGGCGTCACCGACCCGGGCGCCGAGGCGTCGCGGCCCATCCTGCGCTTCCAGGACCGCGACCTTTACTTCCGTGAGCACGCCGACCGTATCGGCATCGGCTCGTACGCCCACCGGCCGCTGCCCGTCGACCCGTTCACCGTGCCCGCGTACGACGACGCCGAGGACATGCCGTCGTCGTACCCCTTCACCGAGGAGGACTTCGCGCCCAGTTGGGAGGACTGCCGATGGCTGATGCCCTCCCTCAAGGAGACCGAGATCGAGGAGGGCTTCAACGGCGTCTTCTCCTTCACCCCCGACGGCATGCCGCTGCTCGGCCCGTCGCGGGCGCTGCGCGGCTTCTGGCTGGCCGAAGCCGTCTGGGTCACGCACTCCGCCGGCGTCGCCAAGGCGGTCGCCGAGTGGCTGGTCGAGGGCCGGCCCTCGCTCGACCTGCACGAGTGCGAGCTGACCCGGTTCGAGGACGCCCAGCGCTCCCCCGCGTACGTCGCCGAGCGCGGCGCACGGCAGTTCATCGAGGTCTATGACGTCATCCACCCGCTCCAGCCCCCGGCCGAGCCGCGCCCCCTACGGGTCAGCCCCTTCCACGCCCGCCAGCAGGATCTCGGCGCGGTCTTCCTGGAGGGCGGCGGCTGGGAGCGCCCGCACTGGTACGAGGCGAACGCGCCCCTGGCCAAGGGCATCGAGGTGCCGCCGCGCGATGCCTGGGCGGCCCGTCACTGGTCCCCGATCGCGGCGGCCGAGGCGCGCGCCACGCGCGAGGGGGTCGCCCTGTACGACATGACGCCCCTGCGCCGCCTGGAGGTCACGGGCCCCGGCTCGCTCGCCTTCCTCCAGCGCATGACCAGCAACAACCTCGCCAAGAGGCCCGGTTCGGTCACCTACACCCTGCTGCTCGACGAGGCGGGCGGCATCCGCTCCGACCTGACCGTGGCGCGGCTGGCCCCCGACCGCTTCCAGGTGGGTGCCAACTCCCCCGCCGACCTGGACTGGCTGCTGCGGCACGCCCCGGACGAGGTACACCTCAGGGACATCACCTCGGGGACCTGCTGCGTCGGCGTCTGGGGCCCGCTGGCCCGCGCGCTCGTCCAGCCGCTCACCCGCGACGACTTCTCGCACGAGGCGTTCGGCTACTTCAAGGCCAAGGAGACGTACATCGGGCACGTCCCGGTGACCGCGATGCGCCTGAGTTACGTCGGTGAACTGGGCTGGGAGCTGTACACCACCGCCGACCTGGGGCTGCGCCTGTGGGACACGCTGTGGGAGGCGGGACGGGCGCACGGCGTGATCGCGGCGGGGCGCTCGGCGTTCAACAGTCTGCGCCTGGAGAAGGGGTACCGCGCCTGGGGCCACGACATGACCACCGAACACAACCCCTACGAGGCGGGCGTCGGCTTCGCGGTCCGCATGAACAAGGGGGACTTCGTGGGACGTTCGGCGCTCGAAAAGCTCGGGGCGCCGGCCCGCAGGCTCACCGCCCTCCTCCTCAACGATCCGGCCGCCGTCGTCCTCGGCAAGGAACCCGTCTACGTCGACGGTGCCCCCGCCGGGTACGTCACCAGCGCCTCGTACGGCTACACGCTGGGCCGCTGCGTCGCGTACGCCTGGCTGCCGCCTCTGGAGACGGGCACGGGCGTCCACGTGGAGTACTTCGGTGAAAAGGTGCCGGCAACGGTCGCCGCCGAGCCTCTGTTCGACCCGGAGATGACCCGCATCCGCTGCTAGCCGCCGGCCGGTTCGAGAGGCTGCTCCCCCTGATGTCCCGTATCGACCCGTAGCCGCCAGGAGGCGCCCGGTGTCCCCCACCTACGACGTGATCGTGATCGGCCTCGGCGGCATGGGCAGCGCCGCCGCCCACCACCTGTCCGCGCGCGGCGCCCGCGTCCTCGGCCTGGAGAAGTTCGGCCCGGTGCACAACCGCGGTTCCAGTCACGGCGGTTCGCGCATCACCCGGCAGTCCTACTTCGAGGACCCCGCGTACGTACCGCTGCTGCTGCGCGCGTACGAGCTCTACGACCGCCTCGAACGGGACACGGGCCGCGACATCGCCACCCTGTGCGGCGGTGTGATGCTCGGGCGCCCCGACAGCCGCCCCGTCTCCGGCTCGCTGCTCTCCGCCGAGCGGTGGGGACTGCCCCACGAGATGCTCGACGCCAAGGAGATCCGCCGCCGCTTCCCGACCCTCACCCCGCGCGACGACGAAGTGGCGCTCTACGAGGCGCGGGCGGGGCTCGTGCGGCCCGAGAACACCGTGGCCGCCCACCTCCAGCTCGCCACCCGCGACGGCGCCGACCTCCACTTCGAGGAGCCGATGACACGCTGGGAGCCCTGCCGGGACGGTGTGCGCGTGCACACCGCGGAGGACACTTACACGGCGGGCGGCCTGGTGATCTGTCCGGGCGCGTGGGCCCCGGAGCTGCTCACCGAGCTGGGCGTGCCGTTCAGCATCGAGCGGCAGGTCATGTACTGGTTCCAGCCGACCGGCGGAGTACGGCCGTTCCTCCCGGAGAACCACCCGATCTACATCTGGGAGGACGCGCACGGCGTACAGGTGTACGGATTCCCGTCCATCGACGGTCCGGAGCTCGGAGCCAAGGTCGCCTTCTTCCGCAAGGGCACGCCCTGCACCCCGCGGACCATCGAGCGGACGGTGCACGAAGAGGAGGTCGCCGCGATGGCCGAGCAGGTGGGACGGCTCATCCCGTCACTCCCCGGCCACTTCCTCAAGGCCGCGACCTGCATGTACTCCAACACCCCCGACGAGCACTTCGTCATCGCGCGCCACCCGGCGCACCCCGGGTCGGTCACCGTCGCCGCCGGATTCTCCGGACACGGCTTCAAGTTCGTGCCCGTGGTGGGCGAGATCATCGCCGACCTGGCCCTGGACGGCGCCACCGCGCACCCCATCGAGCTCTTCGACCCCAGCCGCCTCACCGCCGCGCCCGCTTGAGGAGTACGCCACCGTGACGACGACACCCCAGTTCCCGTCGCAGAGCCTCATCGCGACGCTTCCCGGCCACTACTACACCGACCCGGAGGTCTTCCGGCAGGAGCAGGAACGCGTCTTCGAAGCCCTCTGGTTCTGCGCGGTGCGCGCCGCCGACCTCGACGCGCCGGGCGCCTTCCGGACGGTCCGGGTCGGCCGGGAGAGCGTTCTCGTCACCCGTTCACGCACCGGGGAGCTGCGGGCCTTCCTCAACGTCTGCCGGCACCGCGGCGCCCGCCTGTGCACGGAGGAGTCCGGGCAGGTCCGCCGCGCCCTGCAATGCCCGTACCACGCCTGGACGTACGACCTCGACGGCAAGCTCATCGCCGCGCCCAACCTGGTGAAGATGCCGGACGTGGACCGCTCCGCGTACGGCCTGATGAGGGTCGCCCTGCGGGAGTGGCTCGGCTACGCGTGGGTGTGTCTGGCCGATGAACCGCCCTCCTTCGAGGAGACCGTGATCGGCGCGGCGGTCGAACGTCTGGGCGACGCGGCGTCGATCGAGCGGTACGGCACCGAGCGGCTCGCCCTCGGCAGGCGCATCACGTACGACGTACGGGCGAACTGGAAGCTGATCGTCGAGAACTTCATGGAGTGCTACCACTGCGCGACGATCCACCCCGAACTGACGGACGTGCTGCCGGAGTTCGCCGACGGCTTCGCCGCACAGTACTACATAGGGCACGGCGCCGCGTTCGGTGAGGAGGTGGGCGGCTTCACGGTCGACGGCAGCGCGGGCTTCGGCCGCCTCCCCGAGGTCGCGGACGACCAGGACCGCCGCTACTACGCCATCACCGTGAAGCCGGCCGTCTTCGTCAACCTCGTCCCCGACCATGTGATCCTGCACCGGATGTTCCCGATGGCCGAGGACCGCACGGTCGTCGAGTGCGACTGGCTGTACGCGCCCGACGTCGTCGCGTCCGGCGCCGACCTGTCGAAGTCCGTGGAGCTCTTCCACCGGGTCAACACCCAGGACTTCGCGGCCTGCGAGCGCACCCAGCCCGCGATGGCGTCACGCGCCTACCGCGCGGGCGGGGTGCTGGTGCCGACCGAGCACCACATCGGGCACTTCCACGAGTGGCTCACCAAGACGCTCGCTACGTAGCGGCACACTCGGGGTACGCGGCAGCTCGCTAGGGAGTGGGCGTCGGGCGCTTGTACATCCGGGTGGCCGTGATCTGCCCGTGCACCGTCTCGCCGTCGGGGTCCTCGGGGTCGCGCTGCGGCAGGCCCGGGCGCAGGTGCTCCTCGACACTGATGTACTTCAGGCCCGCCCGCAGGTCCGCGTCGTTCCGCAAGCGGATGACCAGCGGGAACTCCGCGAGCGCCGTCGTGTCGAACAACCCGGTCGTGTAGAGCAGCTGCACGCCGAGCGCGTCGGAGACGGCCCGCTGGAGCTCCAGGAGGTACGTCGCGTTGGCACGGCCGATGGGGTTGTCCAGGAAGAGCGTGCCCGCGTGCCGGTGCTTGTCGCGGCCCCGGTCGTTGCTGCGCAGGGCGGCCATCGTGCAGTACAGGGCGATGGCGGCGGTGAGCAGCTGGCCTCCGGAGAAGACGTCGCCCATCTGTCCGACCGGGACGCGCTCGGCACGCAGCACGGCGTCCGGCTTGAGGATCTCGACGGCGACACCGCGCGGCTCCAGGGCGGCCTGGACACCGCGCAGCAGCAGGGACATGCCGTCACGCCGCATGTCGGAGTTCTTCTTCACCGCCGCGCGCGTGGCCTCATCGATGACCTCGCCGAGACGCTCCACGAGGGTGGCCTGGTCCGGCTCCTCGAAGCGGACCCGCAGGAACTCCTGGCCCGACCACTCCCCCAGCCCTTCGGGCAGGCGCGACAGGCGCTGGGCGGACCTGAGCGTCGCGAGCGCCGACTCGACGAGGCCGCGCAGGCGGTCGACGATGCTGTCGCGGTTGCGCTCCAGCTGCTCCAGCTCGTCGGTCAGGACGCGCAGCCGGGGCGCGAAGGCGTCGGCCCACTTCTTGGCGTGCTCGGGCAGCGCGGAGGCGGGCAGCTCGCGGATCTGCTGCCGGGCGGGGGTGCGGACCTGCTCGTAGCGGGTCGAGTTCGCGTGGCGTACGAGTATGTCGCTGGCCTCGCGGACGGCCGCCTCGGCGGCGGACAGGTCGGCGGCGCAGCCGCGCAGGGACCGGCGGGTCTCCGCGGCGGCCTGGCGGGCCTCTTCGAGGGTGCCGGGGTAGGGCTCGGGCTCCTCTTCGGGGTCTTCCTGGTGCTCGCGCAGGAGGTCCCGCAGGAGGGCGGCCGTCTCGTCGAAGCCGCCTGCGGCGTCCTCCGTGGCGCGGTGGGCCTGGAGCAGTGCGGCGTGCGCTTCCTTGGCGCGGCTCAGGGCCTCGGTGTGCGCGGCCAGTTCGCCGGTGGCGGTGCGCAGGAGCGCCTGGGCCTGCTCGGCGTCGGCGGGGACGAGCTCCTCGGGCAGCTCGGTGTGGGCCTCGCCGTCCTCCGGGGCGTGCCGCTCGGCCTCGCCGCGCAGTCGGCCGAGCTGCTCGCTGGCGGTGGCGGCGCGGGCCTCGATGAGCTGGACCTGCGCCTCCGCGCGCGCGGCGGCGGCCTGCCGGGAGGGGCCGTCGGAGCCGTCGGTGCCTTCGAGGAGCAGGGCGGCGCGGGTGCGGACCTTGTTGCTGAGCCGGTCCAGCTCGGCGAGGGCCGCGCTCTCGTCGCTCTCGGCGCGGGCCTGCTCGGCCCGCAGGTCGGCGCCGACGCCCACCTTCTCGTAGAGCTGCGACGCCGCGCGGTAGGCCTCGCGGAGGGCGGGCAGCGACGTCTTCGGGGCCTCGGTTTCCTCGGGGATGTCCTCGGGGGCGCCGGCGATCTCGGCGCGCTCGGCGCGCAGCGCGCGGGCGGTGCGGCGGGCGTCGTCGGCGGCGCGCTGGGCCGCGCGGCGGTCCTCGTCGGCGGCGCGGGCGCGGTCCAGGCAGGTCTGGGCGCGGGCCTCGGCCTCGACGGCGTCGTCGGCCAGTTCGCGCAGCTTGGTCTGCCAGTACCCTCTCGCGGAGCCGGAAGGCGAGGCCCGCGAGGGCGTCGGCGGCACGGCGGGCGCGCTGGGCGGCCTCCTGGCGCTCGTCCTGCTCGCGTGCCGCCTCGCCCGCGGCCTCGTCGGCCTCGGCGCGCGCGGTGCGGGCCTCGGTCAGCTCCGCCTCGGCCTCCTCGGCGAAGGCCCGTGCTTCCTGGGCGGCGGTGGCGAGCTCGGCGAGGCGGCCGCTCGGGCAGCCGGTGCGCCAGGAGGCCAGGCGCGCGGCCAGCTCGCGGTCCTTGGCGAGGCGGGCGGCGAGCGCGCGGATCTCCTCGTCGCGCTGGGCGGCCCGCGCGCGGAGCGCCTGCCGCTCCTCGTCGGCGGCGTGCTCGTCGTGCATGGCGGGGTTCGGCGGGACGAGAAATACGCTGCCGGCACTGCTGTCCGTGGCGTGCTCGCTCGGCGTGGGGGCGAGGAGGGCGGCGGCGGTGCCCACGGCGACGGCCGAGCGGGGCAGCAGGGCGGCGTCCGCGAGGGCGTCGCGGGCGCGCGCGTGGGTGTCCGGGTCAGTGATGACCACGCCGTCGACCAGCTCGGGCCGGGCGGCGAGCACGCGCGCGTGGTCGGCGGGGTCGACGGCCTGGGCGAGATAGCGCCAGCCGGGCAGCGCGGGGATGCCGTGCTCGCCGAGGAACTCGACGGTGGCGAGGACGTCGGGGCCGGGCGGGAGCAGCCCGCCGTCACCGAGGGCGCCGAGGATGCGGGAGTCGTCGGCGGCGGCGGTGCGCAGGTCGAAGAGCTGGCGTTCGGCGGAGGCGACGCTGTCGTCGAGGAGGGCGCGCAGGTCGTCGGCGGAGCGGTCGAGCTCTTCTACGGAGAGGGCGGTTCCTGCCGCTGCGGAGAGCGCGCTTCCCGCTGTGGAGGAGTCTCCGTTCTCGGCGCTGCGCGGCTGCGGTACGGCGCTCCTGCCGGTGGGCAGGCTCAGCAGCTCGGCGAGGCGCTCGTCCCCCGCGATGGACCCGGCGGCGCGGCGCTCCGCGTCGTGGGCGGCCTCGGCGGCGGTCGCGGCGTCGGAGGCGCGGGCGGCGGTCAGCTCGGCGCGGGCCTCGGCGGCGGCGGCCTCCTTGGCGTGGTCGGCGGCCCGGCGGGCGGCCTCACGCGCGGTGTCCCACGCGGCGACGGTGGTCTTCTCCGCGTCGCTCGCGGCGAGGGCGGCGCGGGCCGGGTCGGCGTCGGGGCGGTGTCGTCGAGCCAGCCCGCGCGCACGGCCTCCGCGGTCTCCTGCTCGACCTCGCTGAGGCGCTGGCGCAGGTGTCCGGCCTCGCTGCGGGCCCGCTGGGCCTCGGTGGCGGCGGCGGTGGCGTCGCGGTGCGCGGCCTCGCCGGTCTCCTGGAGGGCGGCGGAACGCTCCTCCTCCTCGTTCGCGACGTTCTCGGCGCCTTCGGCGGCGGTGTGCAGGGCGCGGACGAGGTCGGACGCGGCCTTCGCGCGGGCGGCGAGCGCGGGGCGGCGTCCCGCTCGGCCTCGCGGATCGCGGCGGCCACGCGCGCGGAGCGGTCGGCGGCCGCGCGGTGCCGCAGGACGGCTTCGGCGGCCTGCCAGGCGGCGTGCAGTGTCCGCGCGTCGGCGAGCTCGCGGCGCTGCGCGGCGGCGGCCTTCTCGGCGACGGTGAGCGCCAAGGAGGCGTGGCGGTAGGCCAGTTCGGCGGAGATCAGGGCGCTCTTGCCGCGGGCCCGCTCGGCCTCGGTGACGGTGTGGGTGGCGGCGGTGACCTGCTCGGCGAGCGTCGCGGCGCGGCCCCGCTCCTCGACGGCGCGCGCGGAGAGGCGGCGGGCCAGGGTCCGTGTGCGGCGCTCGGCGGCCGCGTGCACGTCACGCGCGCGTGCCCGGGTCTCGGCGGCGTCGACGATGCGTCCCAGCAGGTCGACGGAGCCCGCGGTGAAGTCCCGCTCGGCCATCAGCTCGGCCCGTCGGCCCAACTTGTTGCCGAAGCCGTGGACGAGGTCGGCGAGGCCGTCCGTGTCGCGGGTGTCGGTGACGGCGCGCAGCAGCAGGTCGGTGAAGTCGGAGTCCTTCTTGACCGCGAAGAGGCCCGCGGCCTCGCCCTCGTCGGCGTTCATCTCCCGCTGGTAGCGGAAGAGTTCGGGGTCGAGGCCCAGGTCGCCGAGGTGTTCGTTCCAGCGGTCGTGGATCTCTTCCCAGTGCACTTCGAGGTGGGGGTACGCCTTGGTCGCCTCGGTCAGGGCGTCGCGGAAGCCCTTCATGGTGCGCCGCCGCCCCTGCGCGCCCGAGGCGCCCTCCGCGGAGGGCCGCACGGCGGTGGACTCGGCGACCGGCAGCGAGTCCAGGCTCATGCCGGGCCCTGGCCGGAAGGAGTACCAGGCCTCGGCGAACTTCCGCGGGTCGTTCGAGACCTGCCGGCCCCGCCATTCGCTGACCTTGCCGACGACCACGCACTCGCCGGTCAGGGTGTGCTGCCACTCCAGGGCGACGTGCCCGCAGTCGTCGGCGAGCAGGAACTTGCGCAGTACGCCGGAGCTGGCGCCGCCGAGCGTGTTCCGGTGACCCGGCAGCATCACCGAGAAGATCAGCTTGAGCAGGACGGACTTGCCGCCGCCGTTCTCCAGGAAGAGCACGCCCGCGGGGGCGGGGCGGCGCGGCGGGCCGGTCGGCTCGTCCTGGAAGAACTCCGCCTGGGTGGGGGCGGGGTCGGGCACCTCGGCACCCACACCGCGCAGGTCGAGCACGGTGTCGGCGTAGCGCGCACCGGCCGGACCGATGGAGTAGAGGCGGATCCGGGACAGCTCGTACATGGCGGCGGACTCTCGTCGTAAGTAAGTCGTGGGGAACGGCGGGGAGGTGGGGGAAGCGGACCTGCGGCGTCAGGAGTGGAAGGGCAGTCCCGCGTCGGCGGCCAGCTCCAGGTCGTCGGTGTCTTCGGGGGGCAGCAGCGTCGCCGAGCCGTCGGTGACCGGGACGACGCCGAGCTCCAGGAGCTCCGCCATGGCCGCGCTGCCCGCCATGTCGCGAACCTGCAACTGATAGCGGGCCGTGGTGCGGTACGTCCCTCCGGAGTCGTCGCCCGTGCGCTGGAGGAACCCGGAGTCGGTGAGGAAGGCGACGGCCTTGCCGACGATGCCGGTGGTCGAACCGGCGAGGCGGCGGGCGTCCTTGGTGGCTCCGGTCGAGCTGCGCCGCGCCCAGATCCGCCAGGCGGCCTCCAGCCCAGGGGCGTCGGTGGCGGGGTCGGTGTTCTCGCCCTGTTCCTCGGCGCGTTCCTCCAGGCGGCGGCAGGCCTGGCGTACGAAGGCGTCGACGCCGTTGACCGTGACGCGGCCGATGTAGCCGTCGTCGGCGAGGTCCTCGGGGCGCGGGAAGGCCATGGCGGCGACGGCGAGGTGCGCGAGACCGTGCAGGAAGCGGTCGGTGGAGTCGGTCGCGGCGCGCCGGGCGTAGTCGCCCATGCGGACGGCGAAGACGGAGTCCTCGGCGGCGGTCACGGCCATCCCCGCGCGCGGGGACACCTCCAGCACGACGAGTCCGAGCCCGGCGGCGACGGCGTCGGCGAGCCGCGCGAAGGGCGGGTCCTCGCGGTAGCGGCGCAGCAGTTCGGCGTACTCCTGGTCACGGGAGGGCTGGAGCTTCGGCTGCAGCCCGAAGGCGACGAGCCGCGCGGCGTCTGCGGCGTCGCCCGGGGTGAGCGGCGCGGGGCCGACTGGCGCCGTGGCGGACTCCGGCTCGCCCCACGCGGCGTGCTCTGCGGGGTGCTCGGTCACGGCGTGTGCTCCTTGTGGGGGTGGTGCGGGGCGATGCGGTTTGGGTCAGCGGGGGGACAGGGGGTGAAAGCGCCGAAGCGGCTCACGAGGGTCGTGGTCATGCCGCCTCCTTCCGGTCGGCCGCCATGCCGACGGCGTCCAGGAGGGCCGTGCCGACGATGAGGTCGGCGCCGCCGAACTCCTCGTCGTTCAGTTCCGTGCCGTCGTCCACGGCGAAGAGCAGCTTCTCCTCGCCCTGGCGGTAGGCGGTGCCGACCGGCGGGCTGGCCGCGTGGACGGCCAGCAGGGCCACCAGGTAGGGCAGTTCGGGGTCGCGGAGCCGGGCCTCCGCGAGCAGGCCCGAGAGGCGGCGCGGCGCGTCGGACGGCAGGTCGAGCAGCTCCATGGCGCTCGCGAGCTGCTCCTCGCTGAAGCGGCTGTCGTCGGGGGTGGCGATCAGGTCCGGCTCGGGCATCTCCGCGCCCAGGTGCTCCCGCTCCATCGGCGGCGTCAGCAGTATGTCGACGAGATCCCCGACCCGGACGGACACGGGCGTACGCAGGCCGGTCCCACGCGCGAAGAAGGCGTCCGTCACGCGCGTCGCTTGCTCCGCGGGGAGCGGCAGGAGCGGTGCGAGGAGCTGACCGTACAGATCCAGGCCCGCGCGGGCGGTGGGGGTCGCGAACGCCTGCCGGTCCTGCTCGGCACGGAACAGCGGGCCCGCTTCGAGGAGGCGGGACTGGAGCTGGGTGTGGCGGCGGATGCAGTCCTTGACGATGTCGACCAGCTCGGCGGCGCGGCGCTTGTGCTCGGGGTCCTCGGACTCGTCGCGGGCCTTGCGGATGTTGGTCAGGATCGCGTTCTCGTGGCGGTAGCGGTCGGCGACGTGGTCGAGCGCCTCCGCGATCATGTCGGGGACGCTCTGGAGCCAGTCGACCGCGCGGACGTTGCGCCGGGTGGCGTCGAGGGCCTTGCGGAGCGTTTCCGAGTACTGCACGGTGCGGTAGCGGGCCTGTTCGGCGGCGAGCTGCGCGTCGGCGAGCCTGCCGCGGCTGATCAGGACCTCCAGCTTCACCTCGGCGGCGATCTGGGCGCTGGTGACGTCGGTGTCGAGGGCGCCCACCAGGACGTTGACCGCCTCGTCGGTCGTGCGCAGGTAGACGGTGCCGCCGTACCCGGGGACCTCTTCGAGGAGCTTGAAGTCGTAGTCCCTGCGGACATATGTCCCATCAGGTGCAAAGGTGCCGTAGACCGCGCGGAAGCCGCGGTCGACGCTGCCGACGTTGATCAGGTTCTCCAGGACCCAGCGGGCCACGCGCTCGTGCTCGGCGGCGGGGCGCTGCGGGGCCTGCGCGGCGACACGCGGGAGCAACCTGGCGACGATCTGCTCGTGGTCGGCGCCGGTGTCGAAGTCCATGTTGAGCGTGACGAGGTCGATGGCGGACAGGGCCACCTCGGCCATCGCGTACACCGTGTACTCGCCCGCGAGGTTGGCCTTGCGCACGTCGAGGTCGTGCAGCGGGGCCGTGCAGGCCAGGGCGCGCAGGCGGCGCGCCAGGCCCTCGTCGGCGGCCGGGCCCAGAGCGGGCCGCGGCCCCGCGCTGAGCTGGGGCGGAGCGGTGTCCGTAACGGCAGGCGAAGTCACGGTGCACAGACTAGGTCCTCGGTCTGACAACGGTCGAAACGGCGCAGATCTGGCGGGCTCAGCCGCCGTCCCGCTCGTCCTTCGTGCCGCTGCGCCGGTAGGCGTCGAGGACCCGTCGGCGCGAGTCGTCGAGGTACTCGGCGAGGAGCCTCTCGGCCTCCTCGCGACGGCCTTCCTGGAGGGCCGTCAGGATCTGCCGGTTGCGTGCGAGGTAGGGCTCGTGGAGCCGCCGGGGTTCGTCCACCACGTGGAAGGCGAGGCGCAGTTCGGCGAAGACGCTGCGCATCAGTTCGTCGGTGCGGGCGCTTCCGGCGAGGGCGACCAGCTCCCGATGGAAGTGGATGTTGGCGGTGGACACGCCTTTCCAGTCACCCGTGCGGGCGGCGTGCCGCCCGTCCGAGACGGCGTCGGCGAGCCCGTCCACGGCATAGGGCGGCTCGCCGAGCGTGCGGACGACGGCGCATTCGACGAGGGCCCGGGTGCGGTAGATGTCCTCCACGTCCTCGTCGGTCAGCCTGCGGACGAAGACGCCGCGGTTGAGCTGATGTTCCAGCAGCCGTTCGTGCGTGAGCAGCCGGAACGCCTCACGGAGCGTGTTGCGCGAGACGCCGAGCGCACCACCGATGCTGTCCTCGGAGAGGCGGGTCCCGGGCGGGAAGAAGCCCGCGGCGATGCGGCTCCTGAGGATGTCCGAGACCCGCTCGGCCGTACTGGTGCGCCCGAGCAGGGCGCGGTCGTCGGCCAGTCCGTTCACGTCAGCCATCCCCTCCGCCATGCCCGGATTCAATCGCACATACAAGAACGAGACAACAGGGGTATTGAAGGATCGTTCAACGATCCTCTACGTTGTCGGGCACGACTCCACCGCCCCCCTCCCCGCTCCAGCACCCTCCCGTCCCTCTCCTGCGAGGTGCCCATGAGCACGACCCCACCACCCAAGACCGCCCCGGCCGAGCCCGGCCCGGGTCCACGCGCCGACACGCACGCCCCCCAGAACGAACTCATCGACGACAGCGGCGCGTTCGGCTGGCTGCGGGCGCTCGGTCCACGCGGCCGCCGCGCCTTCGCCGGGGCCTTCGGGGGCTACGCCCTCGACTCCTACGACTACTTCACGCTGCCGCTGAGCATGGTGGCGCTCGCCGCGTACTTCGGCCTCGACAGCGGCCAGACCGGGCTCTTCACCACCGTCACCCTGGTCGTCTCCGCGGTCGGCGGCGCCGTCGCGGGCGTGGTCGCCGACCGCATCGGCCGCGTGAAGGCACTGATGATCACGGTCATCACGTACGCGGTCTTCACCGTCGCCTGCGGTTTCGCGCCCAACTACGAGACGCTGCTGGTCTTCCGCGCCCTCCAGGGCCTCGGGTTCGGCGGCGAGTGGGCGGTCGGCGCGATCCTCGTCGCCGAGTACGCCACCGCCAAGAACCGCGGCCGTACGCTCGGCGCGATCCAGAGCTCCTGGGCCGTCGGCTGGGGCCTCGCCGCGATCGTCTACACCGTGGTGTTCCAGTTCCTGGACGACGACCTCGCCTGGCGCGTGATGTTCTGGACCGGCGCGCTGCCCGCCCTCCTGGTGATCTATGTGCGCCGCAATGTGCACGACGCCCCCGAGGCGGCGGCGGAGCGCCGAAAGAGCGCGAACAGGGGCTCGTTCACGGCCATTTTCAAGCCGGGGCTGCTGCGCGTCACGTGCTTCGCGGTGCTCCTGTCCACCGGAGTGCAGGGCGGTTACTACACGCTGGCCACCTGGGTGCCCACGTATCTGAAGACCGAGCGCGGCCTGACCGTCGTCGGCACCGGCGGCTACCTCACCTTCCTGATCTCCGGCGCCTTCATCGGCTACCTGACGGGTGGTTACCTCACCGACAAGCTCGGCCGCAAACGGAACATCGCGCTCTTCGCGTTCCTCTCCGCGGCCAGCATCCTGGCCTACACGAACATCCCGGACGGGGCCAACGGCCTTCTCCTTGTGCTCGGATTCCCGCTCGGCTTCTGTATGTCGGCCATCTTCAGCGGCTTCGGCTCCTTCCTGAGCGAGCTGTATCCGGCCGCCGTGCGCGGCACTGGACAGGGCTTCACGTACAACACGGGGCGGGCGGTGGGCGCCGTGTTCCCCACTATGGTCGGCTTCCTCGCCGACAGCTGGGGCGTCGGCGGCGCGCTGGTCTTCGGAGCGGTGGGATACGGCCTCGCCGTCATCGCGCTGTTCGGCCTCCCCGAGACGCGAGGGAGGGAACTGCTGTGACGCGAGGAAGGGAAACCACTGTGATCGAGCACGCGCGCGTGGGCGACCGCGCGACCCGTACCGCCGAGCAGGCCCGTGCGGCGTTCCGTGCGGGCGAGACGAGTCCGACCGCCGGCTGGGCGGCGGGCCGCACGCAGGCCAACCTCATCTCCGTCCCGGCCGACTGGGCGTACGAGATGCTGCTGTTCTGCCAGCGCAATCCGAAGCCCTGCCCGGTGCTCGACGTCACGGACGCGGGCTCCTGGGTCACACCGCTCGCCCCGGACGCCGATCTCCGCACGGATCTGCCGCGCTACCGCGTGTGGGAGCACGGCGAGCTGGTCGACGAGCCCACGGACGTCGTCGACCGGTGGCGCGAGGACCTGGTGTCGTTCCTCATCGGGTGCAGCTTCACCTTCGAGTGGGCGCTCGCCGACGCCGGGGTTCCGCTGCGCCACATCGAGCAGGGCCGCAACGTCCCGATGTACGTGACCACGCGCCCCTGCCGCCCCGCCGGGCGGCTGCACGGCCCCATGGTCGTGTCGATGCGGCCCGTCCCGCCCAACCGTCTCGCCGACGCCATCAAGGAGAGCGCGCTGATGCCGGCGGTGCACGGCGGCCCCGTGCACTGCGGCGAACCGGCCGGGCTCGGCATCGAGGATCTGGGCCGGCCCGACTTCGGTGACCCGGTGGCCGCCGAGCCGGACGACATCCCGGTGTTCTGGGCGTGCGGGGTGACACCGCAGGCCGCCGTGATGGCATCGCGGCCGCCCTTCGCGATCACGCACGCCCCGGGCCGGATGTTCATCACCGACGCCCGGGACGAGCAGTACCGCGTGGCTTGACCGACGACAACCACCTGGCCGTCAAGAACCCCAGGAGACCTCCGCAGATGAGCACCACCTCCATCGATCTGAACGCCGACCTCGGCGAGGGCTTCGGCCGCTGGCACCTGACCGACGACGAGGAGTTGCTGTCCGTCGTCACCAGCGCCAACGTGGCTTGCGGCTTCCACGCCGGGGACCCGGTCACCATGCGCAGGGTGTGCGACCGGGCCGCCGAGCGCGGGGTACGGATCGGCGCGCAGGTCTCCTACCGCGACCTGGCGGGCTTCGGGCGGCGCGCGATGGACGTGCCACCCGACGAGCTGGCGGCCGAAGTGGCCTACCAGATCGGCGCCTTGGAGGTCTTCGCCCGGGCGGCGGGCACGCGCGTGTCGTACGTGAAGCCGCACGGCGCGCTCTACAACCGCGTCGTCCACGACGAGGGCCAAGCTCACGCCGTCGTCGAGGGAGTGCTGCTCGCCGGCGCCTCGCTGCCCGTCCTCGGGCTGCCCGGCTCCCGCTTCCTGGAGTCGGCGGCGCAGGCGGGACTCCCCGCCGTCACCGAGGCGTTCGCGGACCGCGCCTACACCGAGGAGGGCACGCTGGTGCCGAGGGGCAGCGAGGGTGCCGTCATCACGGAGGCGGACGCCGTCGTCGAACGGTCCCTGGGAATGGCGCGGTCCGGGACGGTCACCTCCCGCACCGGCCGCGAGATCCCGGTCCGCGCGCGGTCGCTGTGCCTGCACGGCGACACTCCGGGGGCGGTGGAGCTGGCCCGCCGGGTCCGGGCCCGCCTGGAGGCGGCCGGTGTGCGTGTGGCGGCCTTCGCGTGAGGGTGCTGCCGGTGGGCGAGAAGGCCCTGCTCGTCGAAGTGGCCGACGGCGTCGAGGCGCAGGCCCTCCACGCCGAGCTGCTGCGCCGCAGGGCGTCGGGGTCCTTGCGGGTCCGGGAGATCATCCCCGCGGCCCGCACGGTGCTCCTCGACGGCCTCGACGAGCCCACCCGGGTCGGGGCCGAACTGCCCGGCTGGGAGATCCCGCCGCTGCCCGCGCGCGCGGACGCGGTCCTTGAGATCCCGGTCCGGTACGACGGTCCGGACC
Organism: Streptomyces sp. 135; assembly: GCF_020026305.1. Lineage (NCBI taxonomy): Bacteria > Bacillati > Actinomycetota > Actinomycetes > Kitasatosporales > Streptomycetaceae > Streptomyces > Streptomyces sp. 135. The sequence continues at coordinate 1,318,097 of NZ_CP075691.1, forward strand.
TCGCGGACGTCGCCGCGTACTGGGGGGTGAGCGTGCCCGAGGTGGCGCGGATCCACGCGGCGACGCAGTTCCGCGTCGCCTTCTGCGGGTTCGCGCCCGGCTTCGGATATCTGACCGGGCTATCCGAGCGCTACGAAGTCCCGCGCCGGGCCACGCCCCGCACCTCCGTCCCCGTGGGCAGCGTCGCCCTGGCAGGCCCGTACACGGGCGTGTATCCGCGTGCCTCGCCCGGCGGCTGGCAGCTGATCGGCTCGACGGACGCCGTGCTGTGGGACCACGCGCGCGTGCCCGCCGCGCTGCTCTCCCCCGGCGTACGCGTGCGCTTCGTGGCGGACACCTCGCCGAAGGGGGCGCGATGACCGACCGTGCCTTCGCCGTCGTACGGGCCGGGGCGCTGACCACCGTCCAGGACCTGGGCCGCCCCGGGCACGCCCATCTCGGGGTGCCGCGCTCCGGGGCCCTGGACCCGTCCGCGGCCCGCCTGGTCAACCGTCTGGTGGGCAACCCGCCGTACGCCGCCGTCCTGGAGACCACCCTCACCGGCTGCGCCGTACGCCCCCGCCGCCCCGTCACGGTGGCGGTCGGCGGCGCGCCCTGCCCCGTGACGGTGGACGGCCGCCCCGCCCCGTGGGGAGCGCCGGTACGGGTACCCGCGGGGGCGCTCCTGGACGTCGGGGCGGCGCTCTCCGGAGTACGGACGTACATCGCGTTCGACGGCGGGGTGGCCGTGGAGGCGGTGCTCGGCAGCCGCTCCACGGATCTGCTCTCCGGGCTCGGCCCGCCGCCGCTGGCGGACGGGGCGGTGCTGCCGCTGGGCAGCGCGAGCGGCACGCACGCGCGCGTGGACACCGTCCCGCAGCCGGGCCCGCCCCGGGAGCTGGTGCTGCGGGTGACGTTCGGGCCGCGCGCCGACTGGTTCACACCGGCGGCCCTGAACACGCTCACCACGGGCGCGTACCGCGTGTCCTCGGCGAGCAACCGCATCGGTCTGCGCACCGAAGGCCCCGCCCTGGAACGCGCGCTCCAGGCCGAACTGCCGAGCGAGGGCATGGTGTCGGGTGCCGTGCAGGTGCCGCCGGACGGCAGGCCTGTCGTCTTCCTCGCCGACCATCCGACGACCGGTGGCTACCCGGTGATCGCGGTCGTCCGGGAGACCGACCTGGCGTCAGCGGCCCAGGCACCACCGGGCACATCGATACGGTTCGTGGCCGTGGGCCGCCGCTGACCGGTTCCGCGTCACCACGCGAACGTCGGCGGCAAGGCCTGCACCACGCGAGCGCGGCGTCAAGGCCTGCACCACGCGGGCGTCGGCGTCAGTGCCTACACCGCGGGAGCGTCGGCGTCGGGGCCGATCCTGCTCCGTACCGCCGTCTGTACCTCGTCCTCCTCGGCGGGGTCAGAGGCGAGCCTGCGCAAGCGGTTGACCACGCGGGCGTCGCCGGTCTCGGCGTGGCGCGCGGCGACCCCGCGGGTGGATTCCTCGCAGTCCCAGAGGCATTCGACGGCGAAGCCCGCGGCGAAGGTGGGGTCGGTGGCGGCGAGCGCCCGGGCGGCGCGGCCGCGCAGATGGGAGGAGGCCGTCTCGCGGTAGACGTGGCGCAGCACGGGGGCCGCGCAGGCGATGCCGAGGCGGCCTGCGCCGTCGACGAGGGTCCAGAGCGTCGGCGCGTCGGGTCCCTCGCCGCGGACCGCCTCGCGGAGCGCCGCGAGGACCAGCTTGCTGTCCTGCGCGTCGCCCCGGCAGGCGAGCACGCGTCCGGCGGCGGCGCCCAGGGCGTCGGGGCGGTAGGCCCAGCGCCGGGCGCGCTCGACGGCGGCGGGGTGGCCCATCCGTTCGAAGGCCTCGGTCGCGGCGTCCACCACGACCGGGGAGTGCCCTTCGACGGCGTACTCGATGAGGTCGAGGACGGCGGGGTCACGGGCGTCCGCCAGGTAGCGAAGCGCGGTGCCGCGCGCCCCGTCGGAGCCGCTCCGGGCGGCCTCGACGATCTCGGCGCGGTCCTCGGGGCCGGCGACGGCGCTCAGGCAGCGGGCGGCGGGCACGTGCAGCACGGCGCCGCGTTCGAGGCCCTCCTGGGCCCAGTCGAAGACGGCCTGGACGCTCCAGCCGGGGCGGGGGCCGGCCGGCCGCATCTGCCGCTGCCAGCGGTCGAAGGAGCCCTGTTCCCGCGCGGCGCGCACACGGGCGCCGATATCGGCGCGGGGGTCCTCCTCCCACAGGCGCCAGGGCCGTGGTTCGTAGGCGTCGCGGACGGTGGCGGCCAGTTCGGCCTCGCCCTCGGCGTCGGCGGGGAATCTGGCGAGCACGGGGGCGGCGAGGGCGCGCAAGCCCGCGTCGTCGTCGCGCAGGGCCAGCTCGTCCAGGGCCCATGCCCAGTTCGTGCCGAAGGCCGCGTACCGCCGCAGGAGCTCCAGGGCGTCGTGCCTGCCGTACGAGGCGAGGTGCCCGAGGACGGCGAGGGCGAGACCGGTGCGTGAGTCGTCCGTGTTGAGGACGTCCTCGGCGTCGAAGAGGTGCCGCTCGATCGCGCCGAGCCCGCCGTGCAGGTCGAGGTAGAGCCGGGCGTAGTACAGCGAGCGGTTCTCCACCTGCCAGTCGTGGCGTGGATCGTTGAGCACGCAGTGGTCGAGGGCGGCGAGCGCCTCGGACCGCGGTGCCGTGAGTGCGTGCAGCGTGCCGTCGCCGCGGCCGCGCTGCAACAGGCCGAGCAGCGTACCGCTGGGCGCTATGACCGGATCGAACATGGGAAACAGCCTCACATCAAGCGTCGACGCAACCGGGAATCACGCATTACCTGGCCGCGCGCCAACACGTCGGGCCGCCCGCCGTCTCTTGCTTGTCGAAGACCATCTTCCTCTGCCTCTCGTCCGTGGCCCTTGGGGTCCCGGACGGAGGTCCGGGGGGCGGGCCGCTCACGGCCCGCGCGGTGCGGCAAGATCTGCCCCGCCGTCGCGTCCGTGAATCACGTCGTCATGATGACCCGGCGGTCATGCCCGCCGCGACCACATTTCCATCGCCCCCGTCGTTGCTGGTCGGCTACCCGCTCAGGCGGCCCCGAACAGCTTCAGCAGCTCCGTCTTCCGGAACATCCGTGCGGTGTCCACCGCCGACGGCATCCCGGCGGCCGGGTCGGCCCCGCCGTCCAGGAGGGCCCGGACGACCGCGTCCTCGCCCTTGAAGACGGCGCCGGCGAGCGGCGTCTGCCCTCGGTCGTTGGCGCGGTTGGCGTCCGCGCCACGCTCCAGGAGGGCGTGGACGGCGTCGGCGTGCCCGTGGTAGGCGGCGAGCATCACCAGCGAGTCGCCGCTGTCGTTGGTGAGGTCGGCGGGGACGCCCGCGTCGACGTACGCCGCGAGCGCCGCGGCGTCACCCTGCCGGGCCAGATCGAAGATCTTGGTCGCCAGCTCCACGACCTCGGGGTCGGGGGCTTCGCTCATGGGGGCGTCCGCCTTTCTGGGATGCGCTGCCGGTGCAGCCGTACGAGTGAATCGACAGGGTACTGCGCTCGGCGGCACATGAGGCGGCCCGGCCGAGGCAAAGATCACGGCGGGCTCGGGGCCCCTCCGAGTCGGCCGTCGCCGCCTGGCACAGCTCCGCCCAGCTCTGCCATTCGAGGGAAATTTCGCTTATTTCACTCATTTGCACCTTTTGTCGTATGGATACATCCTGTGAGCCTGGAAGAACTCATGGTGACTGTCCCCATCAACCAGGAGAACCCTCATGATCCTGTCCATCTCGGGCGTCGTCCTGCTCGGCATCATCGTCTTCCTCTTCTTCCGCAAAGACGGACTCAAGGCCTCCCACGCCCTGGTCTGCGCACTCTTCGGCTTCTACCTCGCGGGCACCGCCATCGCCCCGAGCATCAAGGCCGGCGGCGCGAGCCTGGCGAGCCTGCTGGGCGGGATCAAGTTCTGACACCCCTGCCTTTCGTAGGCACTTTCGTACGCACCTCCAGGAGACTGACGTGGCCAGGCGCCCACTCCCCCGCATCCTGAGCAACGGCACCGCGGCCCTCGCGCGAGGCCGGGAGCTGGCACGGTCGGCCGTCGACAGCGCCACGGACGTTCTCCACCCGCTGATCACGATCGCTCGTGGACTGCGCCGGCTGGCTGCCGCCGGGCGGCGCAAGTGGGTCGACACACCCAAGGACAAGCGCGGACCGCTGCTGTTCTTCGTGGCCTCCGTGCTACTGGTCGTGGTCCTCGTCCCCTACGGCCCGGGGATCGCCCTCATCGCCCTGATGGGGGCCGCAGCGTGGACGGGCCGCGACCGCACCGGGCGCGCGCCGGCCGGCCCCGACGAGGCGCAGGCCCAGCGGCTGCGGTGCCTCTACGAAGCGCTCGTCCCGTACTTCTCGGTCCCCGAGGACCCCGCCCCGCTCTTCGCCCACGGCGGCGAATGGGACAAGGCGTTCCCTTCCTACGAATTCGACGACACCGGACGGATCTCCCGGCTCGTGGTGCGCTATCCCGCGTACTTCACGGACGGCGAGGCCGAGTCCCGCGCGCGGATCGAGCAGTTGCTGCACGCGAAGTCGGGACGCGGCCGCGAATACCACTTCGCGTGGGACGAGGAGGGCAACGAACTGACCGTCGCCGTGCTGCCCCCGCTGCCCACCGACATCGCGGCCCAGCGCTTCGTCACCGCCCCCGGGGAGACCGTCCTCGGCTTCACCGACGAGACCGGCGTCCAGCGCACCCTGCCGGTGGCCGACGGCGAGGAGCAGCGCGACGTACCCCCCGTCGTGTGGCGCACCGGCATCCGCTCCACCGAGCCCCACCTGCTGATCGCGGGCCAGCCGGGCAGTGGCACGACAACACTGCTGCGCTCCGTCGCACTCCAGGCGCTGCGGTACGGGGATGTCCTCATCGTCGAGGGCAGCGGCACCGGCGACTACGCCTGTCTGGCGGGCCGCGAAGGGGTCCTGGCCATCGAGTGCGGGCTGGCCGGGGCGCTGGCGAGCCTCGAATGGGCGGCGCACGAGACCGAGCGCAGGCTCATCGCCGCCAACCGTGCCCGGCAGGCGGGCCGCCCGTCGCCTGAGGACATCAAGCGGCCCCTGTGGATCCTCCTCGACCGGCCGAGCGCGCTCGGCCACCTCGCCGCCGCCGACGGGCGCGACGACCCGCAGTCGCTGCTCCACGTACCGCTGCGGCACGGCAGGGCGGCGAACGTGACGGTGGTCGTCGCGGACCAGCTGGACTGCCTGGACGCCCTGAGCGACTCCGTACGGCAGCACACACGCGCGCGTGTGGTGCTCGGGCCCGCCCTGCCCGACCAGTTGGAGGAGGTCCTCGGGACGCGGCCCGCCACGACGCCCACCGCCGAGGTCCCGCCCGGCCGGGGCTACGCGCGGCTCGGCCCCGGCCCGGTGCACCGCATCCAGGTGCCCGCGACGCCCGACCCGTACGACGACGCGACCAGCGAGGCGCACCGCCTCGCGGTCATGGAACTGCTGCCGCCGCGGAGCACTCCGGCGGACACCGTGACCGCCGACGAGGCGCCGGAGGAGCTTCCCGAAACGATCGCCGGGGCGGAGCCGGTACCGGCGGAGAGCTGAACCCGGAAGACCGGCCGCGGGGGCCGGGCTCAGGCCACGAACGGTTGCGCGACCTCCGCACCCGCCCCGGCGCCCGTCTCCACGAGGCGGGCGGCGGCGGCCAGGCGCACCGCCGCCTCCTCGGCCACCGCGCCGCCCACGGTGAACGGCAGCCGCACATAGCCCTCGAAGGCACCGTCGACACCGAAGCGCGGCCCTGACGGCACCCGCACCCCCACGCGCTCGCCCACCTCGGCGAGCCGTGACCCGGACAGGCCGCCGGTGCGCACCCACAGCGTCAGACCGCCGCGCGGCACCTCGAACTCCCAGCCGGGCAGTTCGCGGCGTACGGCGGCGACCAGCGCGTCACGGTTCTCCCTGGCCTGCTCCCTGCGCACGTCCACGGCGGCTTCCCAGCCGCCGGTGTTCAGGAGCCAGTTCACGGCCAGCTGTTCGAGCACGGGAGTGCCCAGATCGGCGTAGGCGCGGGCCGCGACGAGGCTGCGGATCACGTCGGGTGCGGCCCGCACCCAGCCGATGCGCATGCCCGCCCAGAAGGCCTTGCTCGCCGAGCCGACGGTGATGACGGTGGAGCCGGCCGGGTCGAACCCGCAGACGGGGCGCGGCATGGTGAGGTCCGGTTCGAGCCCGAGCTCGCTCATCGTCTCGTCGACGACGAGGACCGTACCGGCCGAGCGGGCCGCCTCGACCAGCTGCCTGCGCTGGTCCTCGCCCGCGAGCGCGCCCGTGGGGTTGTGGAAGTCCGCGACGACGTACGCGAGCCGGGGCGCCGCGTCCCGCAGGACCTGCCGCCAGCGGTCCATGTCCCAGCCCGTCAGCCCCTCGGCCATGGCCACGGGGACGAGCCGGGCGCCCGCCTCGCGCATGAGCTGGAGGATGTTGGCGTACGAGGGGGACTCCACCGCGATGCGTTCGCCGCGCCCCGCGAAGAGATGGCAGATCGCGTCGATGGCGCCCATCGCACCGGTGGTCACCATGATCTGCTCGGGCATCGTCGGGATCCCGCGCGCGGTGTAGCGCTCGGCGAGCATCTCGCGCAGGGCGGGCAGGCCCGCGGGATAGTCGCCGTGCGTGTGGGCGTAGGGGGGCAACGCTTCGAGGGCGCCCTGCACCGAGCGGGTCAGCCACGGCTCGGGCGCGGGCAGCGCCGCGCAGCCCAGGTCGATCATCGAACCGAGCGCCTCCGGAGGCAGCGGTTCGAGCCCGCGCGCGGGCAGGGGGTTTCCGGCGGGGACGGCGGTCCAGCTGCCCGCTCCCCTGCGGGACTCCAGGAAGCCTTCGCTGCGCAGCGCCTCATAGGCGGCGGCCACGGTGGTGCGGCTGACGGCGAGCGCCACCGCCAGTTCGCGTTCGGCGGGCAGGCGCGCGGCGACGGGGACGCGGCCTTCGAGCACCAGCAGCCGGATGCCGTCGGCGAGCGCGCGGTAGGCGGGCGGGCGGCGGGCGCCGGTGCCGCTGGGAGGCGCCTGCTGGGAGGCGAGGAGCCGGGCCAACTGGGTCGAGCCCATCGCTGAAGTCCACTGAGCCATGATTCCCAGTCCACCTTCCCCGGATTGGCCATGGTTTCGGTCTGCTTCCAAGCCACAGGGTGTCATGCGTCAAGCCACCGGCACTACTGGGGAGCGTTCCTTGTCCGTCACCGAGCCACAGCCGCAGCGACGTCTGAGGCCGCATCTCACGAGGCGGCTCGTCCGGCTGTACGCGGGGCTGGCGCTGTACGGCGCGAGTTCCGCGCTGATGGTCGAGGCGGGACTCGGGCCCGAACCGTGGAACGTCCTCAACCAGGGCCTCGCCAAGCTGACCGGTCTGTCCATCGGGTCCGTGTCGATCGTCGTGGGCGCGGCGGTCCTGCTGCTGTGGATCCCGCTGCGCCAGCGCCCCGGCCTCGGCACGGTGTCGAACGTAGTCGTCTGCGGCGTGGCGATGGACGCCACCCTGGCGCTGCTCCCTGACGCCCACGCGCTCGCCGTACGCGTACCGCTGCTGGTGGCCGGGGTCCTGCTCAACGGGGTGGCGACCGGGCTCTACATCACGGCGGCGTTCGGCCCCGGGCCGAGGGACGGCCTGATGACGGGCCTGCATCGGCGCACCGGCCGCTCGATCCGGCTCATCAGGACCTCCATCGAGGCGACGGTCGTCGTCACCGGCTTCGCCCTGGGCGGCACGGTCGGCGCCGGTACGCTCCTCTACGCGCTGTCGATCGGCCCGCTCGCCCAGTTCTTCCTGCGCCGCTTCGCCCCGCCCGCACCCGGCGCGGGAAACGTCATCGCCTCCGGCGGTCCTTCGGAGGCGATACTTCAGCGGTGACCACGCGCGTACGCCATCCCTACCTCGCTCACCCGGGGCCCCTGGCCCTCGCCCACCGCGGGGGCGCCGCGGACGGCCTGGAGAACACCGCCGCCGCCTTCCGGCGCGCCGTCGGTCTCGGCTACCGCTACATCGAGACCGATGTGCACGCCACGGCCGACGGCCGCCTCGTCGCCTTCCACGACGCGACGCTCGACCGCGTCACGGACGCGGCGGGCCGCATCGTCGACCTCCCGTGGAGCGAGGTGCGCCACGCGCGCGTGGCCGGCACGGAGCCGGTGCCCCTCTTCGAAGAGCTCCTGGAGGCCTTCCCCGACGTGCGCTGGAACGTGGACGTGAAGGCCGACCCCGCGCTGGCGCCGCTGCTCTACCTGATCCGTCGCGCCGGGGCCTGGGACCGCGTCTGCGTCGGCTCGTTCTCCGAGGCGCGCGTGGCCCGGGCGCAGCGCCTCGCGGGCCCGCGCCTCGCCACGTCGTTCGGTACGCGGGGCGTGGCGGCGCTGCGTATGCGGTCGTACGGCGTCCCGGCGGTGGTCCGCCGCTCGGCGGTCTGTGCGCAGGTGCCCGAGACGCACGGCGGGATACGGGTGGTCGACCACCGCTTCGTGCGGGCCGCCCACGCGCGCGGGCTCCAGGTCCACGTGTGGACCGTCAACGACGCCGAGCGCATGGCAGCCCTGCTGGACCTGGGCGTGGATGGCATAGTTTCCGATCACATCGAGACGCTGCGCGAGGTGCTGGAGGACCGGGGGGCCTGGATCTGACTGGTCGGACCGCCCGAGGGCGGCTTCGCACCACGGGGAACAGCGAGGTCACGGGTGGGCACCGACACCGAGCGGACGGCTGCGGCCGACGAAGCCGCCGCGGAACGGCGGCGCGAACAGCGCGGCTGGTACTTCTACGACTGGGCGTGCTCGGTCTACTCGACCAGCGTCCTGACCGTGTTCCTGGGCCCCTACCTCACGGAGATCGCCAAGGCGGCCGCCGACCCGGAGGGGTACGTGCACCCGCTGGGCATCCCGGTCCGGGCGGGCTCCTTCTTCGCGTACGCGGTGTCCGCCTCCGTGCTCGTGTCCGTCTTCGTGATGCCGCCGGCGGCCGCCGCCGCCGACCGCACCGGGCGCAAGAAGCCGCTGCTGGCCGTGGCCGCGTACCTGGGGGCGGCCGCGACGGCGGGGATGTTCTTCCTGGACGGCGACCGCTATCTCCTCGGCGGCCTCCTGCTGATCGTCGCCAACGCCTCGCTCGCCGTCTCGATGGTGCTCTACAACTCCTACCTGCCCCAGATCGCCCCTCCCGAGGAGCGCGACGCGGTCTCCTCGCGCGGCTGGGCCTTCGGTTACGCCTCGGGCGCCCTGGTCCTGGTGGCGAACCTGGTGCTGTTCCTCGCCCATGACACCTTCGGTGTCTCCGAGTCGACCGCGGTCCGCATCTGCCTGGCGTCGGCCGGCGTGTGGTGGGGCGCCTTCACCCTCGTACCGCTGAAGCGGCTGCGCGACCGGCGGGCGGCGCCGTCGGAGGGCGCGTCGCGCGGTGGCCTGCGGCAACTGGCGGCGACGGTGCGCGACATGCGCAGGCACCCTCACACGCTCGCCTTCCTGCTGGCGTACCTCGTCTACAACGACGGGGTGCAGACGGTGATCTCCCAGGCGTCCGTCTACGGCTCCGAGGAGCTCGGGCTCAGCCAGTCCACGCTGATCGTCGCGGTGCTGCTGGTGCAGCTGCTCGCGGTCGCCGGGGCGCTCACCATGGGCGGGCTCGCCCGGATCCACGGCGCCAAGCGCGTCATCCTCGGCTCCCTCGTGGCCTGGACGGTGACGATCGGGGCGGGTTACTTCCTGCCCTCGGGGGCGCCCGCGTGGTTCTTCGTCCTGGCGGCGGGGATCGGCCTGGTCCTCGGCGGCACGCAGGCCCTGTCCCGCTCCCTCTTCTCGCACCTGGTGCCGCGCGGCAAGGAGGCCGAGTACTTCTCCGCGTACGAGATCAGCGACCGCGGGATGGCCTGGCTGGGGCCGCTGATCTTCGGCCTCACCTACCAGCTCACCGGGAGCTACCGGGACGCGATCGTCTCCCTCGTGGCCTTCTTCGCGCTCGGTTTCGTGCTGCTCGCGAGGGTGCCGGTGAGGCGTGCGGTGCGCGACGCGGGGAACCCCGTACCCGAGAGGATTTAACAACTGAGGGCAAAGGCCGGTAGTGTACGCGTTTGGCCTGCCAGGCGGACCGTTACTGCGATCTGGAGATTCAGAAACGCTGGGTGACATCTGCTGTCAGATGTGACAAACCGGGCGCTGGTGGGTACAACAAGGGGCGGCATACGACGGCGACGCATGACCCTGAACGGGAATCTTTACCGCCGACCGGACGTTGACCGGATGACGACGACAGCGACACCTGTCCTGTGGGCGACAAGCCCGGGAGGCACGATTCATGAGTGAGCGAGCTCTTCGCGGCACGCGCCTCGTGGTGACAAGCTACGAGACCGACCGCGGCATCGACCTGGCTCCGCGCCAGGCCGTGGAGTACGCATGCCAGAACGGACATCGTTTCGAGATGCCGTTCTCGGTCGAGGCGGAGATCCCGCCGGAGTGGGAGTGCAAGGTCTGCGGGGCCCAGGCACTCCTGGTAGACGGCGACGGACCTGAGGAGAAGAAGGGCAAGCCGGCGCGTACGCACTGGGACATGCTCATGGAGCGCCGTACTCGAGAGGAACTCGAAGAGGTCCTGGAGGAGCGCCTCGCGGTCCTTCGGTCCGGTGCCATGAACATCGCGGTGCATCCGCGGGACAGCCGTAAGTCCGCCTGACGACGGACCCGGCACACAACCGCACAGCAGCACACGTACGAGGGCCGGGGCCACTGCTCAGCAGTGGCCCCGGCCCTCGTGCGTCTGCGCCTCGTGTGTCTGCGCCTCTGCGCCTCTTCTTCGGATCGGTCCTTCCGACGGTACGCCGTCAGTGCGGCAGCTGCGGGTCGTCAGGGCGGGGGCCGCGCGCCGGGGGCTCGTCCCTGATGACCTCGCCCTGGACGACCTTGCCGTCCGGGCGGTGCATGCGCGCCTGCTGGAAGGGGTCGCCGAGGCCGCCGGGCGTCGCCTCGCGGACCTTGCGCTCGAACGTCCGCTCCGCGTACTTCCCGAGGGCCTTCTGGACCGGCGGCACCAGCAGGATCAGCCCCAGGGCGTCCGAGATCAGGCCGGGCAGGATGATCAGCAGGCCGCCCAGCATCGTCAGGGCCCCGCCGCCGCCGGACGCGGCGGGCTCGGGCGGGATGCCGCTCTGCTGCTGTTGCACCGCCTCGCTGAGCTTGCGGAAGGCCCTGCGCCCCGCGCGCTTGATCACCGCGGAGCCGAGCACGAGGCCGCCCACCAGGAGCAGGAAGACCACGAGCCCGTTCGTGGCGCCCGCCACGACGGTGAGCAGCCAGATTTCCAGGACGAGCCACGCGGCGATGCCGAGCGGCAGGAACCTCAGGGGCCCGGAGCGCCGGGGCCTGGCGGGTCGGATGGGAGGCGGTGCGCCAGTCGTCATGCTCCCAGTGTGCCTGGGTCCGTCTCAGGCCGGGATAAGGGGGATGATCAAGAAGGCGGGGCGCAGGTGCCGCTCAGGGCTGCTTGCGCCCGATGACCCGGCCCACCCGCTCGCCCACACCCCAGGCGGTGACCCGCCACAGCGCCTCGACGACGATGTTCTGGCTCATCTTGCTGTCGCCCAGTTCGCGCTCGACGAACGTGATCGGCACCTCGACGACGTGGTAGCCCGCCTTGATCGCGCGGCGCGCCAGGTCGACCTGGAAGCAGTAGCCCTGCGACTCGACCTCGCTCAGGCCGAGGCCTTCGAGGGTCTCGCGGCGGAAGGCGCGGTAGCCGCCCGTCACGTCCCGGATGGGCACGTCGAGCAGCAGGCGCGAGTAGGTGCTGCCGCCGCGGGAGATGAACTCGCGGTGCTTGGGCCAGTTCACGACCCGGCCGCCCGGCACCCAGCGCGAGCCGAGCACGAGGTCGGCGCCCTTGAGCGCGGTCAGCAGCCGGGGCAGCTCCTCGGGCTGGTGGGAGCCGTCGGCGTCCATCTCGATCAGCACGCCGTAGTCGTGGTCGAGCCCCCAGCGGAAGCCCGCGAGGTAGGCGGCGCCGAGGCCTTCCTTGCCCTTGCGGTGCAGCACGTGCACCTGCTCGTCCTCGGCCGCGAGCTCGTCGGCGATCTTGCCGGTGCCGTCGGGGCTGTTGTCATCGGCGATCAGGACGTGCGCGTCCGGCACGGAGGCCCGCACCCGGCCGACGATGGACGCGATGTTCTCCGCCTCGTCGTAGGTCGGAATGATCACCAAGGCCGTGCCGAGCGAGCCGAACTGCCTCCCCTGGTCTCCCGCTTCGAAGACCCGACCGCCGTCGTTCACTACTGCCCCTTCGTTCGTACGCAGAGGACAACCATAGTGGCCGCGGCCTGCGCCGCAGCGGCGGCACGGAGGTAGTGGCGGCCGGCACTGCGGATCGGGGCCCGGCACCCTTCGGGCCGACCTGGGACCCGCTGGCTGCGGATCGACCGAAAGCCGTTGTCTACTGAGCGTCCGGGCCCCACCCGGGTCACACCTGCCGATCGGCTCATACGTTCCCTCGCCTCCGCGTCGCGGGCGCTGGACCTGGCTCCCAGTGGTGGTGCGCCGGTGCGGCACACCACCCATGACCCAGCGGCGTTCGACGACTGCGTGGAGGTTCGCCTCTCGGACGTCCTGTGGTGGACCCGGCCGAACCTACCGGCCCACGACGGCTCTCTGTCAATAGCCCGGTGAGCTGCGGTGATGATGAAGGCCACCAGGTCAGCGCCGAGGATTCCCAGGTCGTGCGGAGCTCCGGCGGGCCGCCACCGGCGCCGCGCACCGCCGGGACATCACTCGTCCGGCCCCACATGGACCGGCCGGCCGCCCACCACCGTGCGCAGGCAGACCGGGAGTTCACCGCCCGGCGACAGGTCGGGCAGGCCGGGCGTGCCCGAGCGCGGGTCGGTCGACCAGCGGGCCACGCGGTCGTCCGGGGCCTGAACCACCAGGTCGGAGGTGCGCCACACCGCGTAGTCCGCGGGCGCGCCCGGCACCAGGACGCCCGCGTCGTCACGGCCGACGGCGCGCCAGCCGCCCCTGGTGTGGGCGGTGAACGCGGCGCGCACGGAGACGCGGTGCTCGGGCGTGCGGTGGAAGGCGGCGGCGCGGACCGTGCCCCAGGGGTCGAGCGGCGTGACGGGGCTGTCGGAGCCGAAGGCCAGGGGCACGCCGGCGCGCAGCAGGGCCGCGTACGGATTGAGGGTGCGCGCCCGGTCGGCGCCGAGGCGCTGGGCGTACATGCCGTCCTCGCCGCCCCACAGGGCGTCGAAGGCGGGCTGCACGGACGCGGTGAGGCCGAACTCGGCGAGGCCCGCGATCGTCTCGGGGGTGAGCATCTCGGCGTGCTCCACGCGGTGCCGGGCGGCCCTGACACGCGCCGGGCCGAGCTTCTCGGCGGCCTGGCGCATGCCGTCGACCACGGAGCTCACCGCGGCGTCCCCGATGGCGTGGAAGCCCGCCTGGAGGCCCGCCCCGGTGCACGCCACGACGTGGGCGGCGACGGCGGCGGCGTCCAGGTGGGCCGTGCCGGTGTGGGCGGCGTCGGCGTACGGCTCGTGGAGGCAGGCGGTGTGGGAGCCGAGGGCGCCGTCCACGAAGAGGTCACCGGCGGCGCCGAGCGCGCCCAACTCCCGGGCGCGGGCCACGCCTTCCTCGCCGTGCTCGGCCCAGTAGCCGACGACGCGCGGCCCCGGCTCCTCGGCGGCGAGCCGCAGCAGCCCGGTGAAGTCGTCCTCGTCGGAGATCTCCGGGCCCGCGCACTCGTGCACGGAGCCGATGCCGAGGGAGGCAGCGCGGCGCAGGGCGGCGCGCTGGGCCTCCGTGCGCTGGAGGGGCGTGATGGCGGCGAGGGCGGCGGCGCGCACCCCGTGGTGGGCGTCGCCGGTCAGCGGGGCGTCCGGGCGGAAGCCGGTGCGCTCGGTGATGCCGGGCACCAGGTCGAGCAGCGCGGTGGTGGCGACCGCCGAGTGGACGTCGATGCGGGAGAGGTAGAGCGGCCGGCCTCCGGTGGCCTCGTCGAGCTCCGCGCGCGTGGGCGGGCGGCCGCCGGGCCAGCGGGCGGCGTCCCAGCCGTGGCCGAGCAGGACGGTGTCGTGCGGCCGTGCGGCGGCGTGTTCGCGTACGCGTACGAGCGCGTCGTCCAGCGATCGGGCGCCCGACAGGTCGAGTCCCGTGAGGGCGAGGCCGGTGGCCGTGGTGTGCACGTGGGCGTCCGTGAAGGCCGGGGTGACCAGGGCGCCTTTGAGGTCGACGATGTCGTCGACGCCGTCGGCGAAGGCGTCCGCCGCGCCCTCGGAGCCGACCCAGGCGACATGGCCGCGCTCGACGACCATCGCGGTGGCGAACGGATCGGCGGGGCTGTGGACGTCACCGCCGCGCAGCAGCACGGTGCGGTGGCTGTGGGCATCCTGGAGGTCCTGGGCGTCGTTCCCGGGGGCGGTGCTCTGGCTCATGGGTCCAGTCTCGCCCCTGCGGGCGGGCGGGCGACGCGGGGGTCACCCCAGGGCGCGCGCCGCCGGGTGCGGGGGTCCACTCGTCGACTCGGCGGCCACCGGACGCCCCTTCGAGGCCCCCAGAGGGCCGTGCGCGAGCAGAAAGCGCATGCTGTTCAGACCTGCGGCGGGCGGGCCTCGTAGGGCGTGGAGAGCACGACGGTCGTCCGCGTGGAGACGCCGGCGAGCGCGCGCAGACGGCTCAGCAGGTGCTCCAGTTCCAGTGGGGTGGCGACGCGGACCTTGAGGATGTAGTTCTCGTCCCCCGCGACGCTGTGGCACGCCTCGATCTCCGGAACGCCGGCGAGGCGTTCGGCGATGTCGTCCGGTGCGCTGGGGTCGAACGGCTTCACCGAGATGAAGGCCGTGAGGGGCAGCCCCACGGCCTCGGGGTCGACGACCGCGGCATAGCCACGAATGACTCCGCGCTGCTCAAGGCGGCGCACCCGCTGATGCACGGCTGACGTGGACAGGCCCGTGGCCTTGCCCAGGTCGGTGTAGCTCATCCGCCCGTCCTTGACGAGCAGCTGCACGATCTGTCGGTCCAGCTCCTCCATGCGCCGAACCTACAGGGCTCTTGATCCTTGCGGATACCTGAGCGCCCGAAGGACTCGCGCGCCGGGGCAACTCCCTCGGGCATGTGACGAACACCACACTGCTGTGACCGTGTCCGATGGGATGCCACGATTACCCCTACGACGGGACGGGAAGTGCTTGCTGTGGTCGAGGCCGCAGCGCCTTGTCGGCCCACCCAAGGGGGAGAGTCCCATGCAGAATTTGAAGCGCCCCGGCAGGTCCACTCGCGCCAAGCAGCAGCAGGTCGCCGAGCCCGAGCCGGAGGGTGTCGAACCGGCTGACGCCCTTCTCGACGCCTACGACACCTTTGAGATGTACCGCGTGAACTGCCCCGACTGCGGGCAGCCGATCGCGCTCCTCGCCGACGAGGACGTCCTGCCCGAGCACGCGCTGTGCCCCACTCCGTGGAACCCGTTCGGGCTCACGGTCTGTGCCGGCACGGGCCGCGCGGCCACGGACGCCACGCCCACCGACGAGTCGATGGAGATTCAGGAGCAGGACACCGCCCTGCTGTTGACGCTCCCTCAGGGACTCGACTGGCGGACGCAGCCGTTCTCGCACGTGGGCGGTCCCGGGTCACGCCCGTTGCGCGCGCCCCAACAGCAGCGGCCCGCCGCCTGATTCACCAGTAGCTGCCCTGCACCATGGCCGCGAGGCTGCCGTGGTGCAGGATCAGCGTGTCCGTGTCCTGTGGCGCACCGGGCGCGGCGGCTTCGCCGAAGTGGACCTGGCGGTAGGCGACGCGCAGCATGACGATCGCGTGCCGCAGCGCCGCGTACAGCGTGTAGAAGTCCATGGCGTGCGGGGGGTGCCCGGTGAGCCGGGCGTACGTGTCCTCGACGCGGTCCCGGCGCAGGAAGTCCGGCAGCCCCGGCTGGCCGAAGCTCACCGTCAGGTCCTGGAAGAAGCGGTGCAAGTAGATCATCCAGCCGAGGTCGACCTCGCGCGGGGCGAGCGCCGCCATCTCCCAGTCGAGGACGGCCGCGGGTTCGAAGCCGTCGTAGACGATGTTGCCGATGCGTGCGTCGCCCCAGTTCAGGACGGGTTCGCCGGCGGTGTCCGGCCACAGCTCTTCGAGGCGGTCGAAGGCGCGCTCGATCAGGGGTGAGCGGGGCAGTCCGCTCACCACCCATGCGTAGTAAGCGCGTTGGGTCTCGACGTGGCGGCGCAGCGGGCTGCCCTTGCCGGGCAGCGCGAGGAAGGCCGCCTCGTCCGCCGGGACTTGGTCGTGCAGCCGGGCCACCACGGCGACCGAGGCCTCCTCCAGGTGTGCGCGTTCGGCGTCGGTGGCGGCGTGCAGCCAGTTCCCCTCGTACGTGTAGGGCATGACGTCCGGCGGTACGCGGCCCTCGACCCGCTCCATGACGAAGAAGGGCGCGCCCAGCGGTCCGGGGTCCTCTTCCAGCCACAGGACACGCGGCACCGGCAGGTCGGTGCGCTCGGTGACGAGCCGCATGGTGCGGTACTGGCGCGGCATGTCGTAGACGGGGAAGATCGTGTATGCCGCCGGGTCGGCCGCGAGGCGCAACGCGCAGCCCCGCAAGGGTGGTTCGGGGTGCTCGACGGTGAAGAGCAGGGTCTCGCTGGACATGCCGTTGGACTCCGGGACGCTCACGTCGACCGCCTTGGCGCCGGGCAGCCGGGTGTCGAGCCAGGCCGTGAGGCGGCGGGCGAGTTCTTCCGGGTCGCGGGTGGTGGTGCGGGGGCGGGGTGCCGATGCCATGTCCGTGCTCCTTCGTCGAACCGGCGGCGGCCTTCAGGGCGCCACGGAGTCGAAACCGGTGAACCCGCTCGGGTCGTGGCGGCCGAAGCTGCCGTGCTCGAAGATGCCGTGGCCCGTGCGGCAGCCCAGGGTGAAGCGCGCGGCGTGGTCGATGACGCCGTACGCGGCCAGCGGATGGGCCGCGGGGTCGGAGAGGTCGTAGACGCGGCGGTCGGTCCAGCCGCGGCCTCGCCAGGTGCCGTGCTGCCAGTCGTCGGCGGGCGGGTAGCCCGCGCCGATGGCCAGGGGCAGCGAGGCGAGCACCTCGACGCCGAGTTCCAGGGGCTTGTGCCCGTCGGGGTCCGTGAGGTGGATGACGGCGTGCTCGGGGTGGCGGGTGCCGGGGCGGTAGGCGATGTCGGCGCGGGGCCAGCCGAGTTGGCGGTCGCGGTGGCCCGGGCGGACGAGGGTGGCGTCGTTGAGGGTGCGGTAGCCGTCCGCGTCCTCCTGGACGACGACCATCAGGAAGCGGTCATCGAAACGCACCGGGCACCAGATCCAGTGGAAGCCCTCGGCGGCGAACTCCTCCTCCAGGCGCCCGCGTTCCTCCCCGGGGATGGGCCGCACGCCCCAGCTGCGGTCGCGGGTCGCGGTCCACTCCCCCGCCGTCACGGGGATCTCCTCGCCGCCCACGCGGATCGTCCCCGAGGGGCGGCCCGCCTGGACGAAACGGCGCCCTTCGAGGGTGAGCCGTCCGCCGCGGCGCTGGATGTGGTGCGGTTCCCAGAGCGCGGGGAAGTCGGCGTTCCAAGTGAGGTCGTACGACAGGGAGGCGGGGTCACCTGGGTCGGCGGCGCACTCCAGCCGCAGCCGGCGCAGCGGCTCGTCGACGGTGATGCGCAGAGGGCCGACCGCGAGGTCCGTCCGATCGTCGCCGAGGGCGTCGGCGGCGCGTACGGCGTGCAGCGTGTCGCCGGTGCGGAGGGTGGCGTACGCGTCGATGACTCCGGTGTTCGGATAGACGCCGAGGCCGAGGATCAGCAGGGCGTGGCCCTCGTGGTCGAAGAGGTGGAAGATGCACCGGTCGTAGGCGTTGCGGTCGCCCGTCGCGACGTGCTTCATCGACAGGGGCACCTGGTGCACGGGGTACTCGTCGAGCGGTACCGGACGGTCGTCCTCCACGGGAAACCTCCCTGGGCGCGCGGCAGTTCGGCGTCGAGTTGACGGTACGTCAGTTACTGGGCCGGAGCCATAGACGTGCGTGCGCGGCCGCGTCCGGGCGAGGCGGGCTTCGGGCGGGGCGGGGTGCTCCCGGGAGCGCGGGTGGCCCGTAGGCGTGGTGGCGTGACCGGTCGGAAGGGGCGGACGGGGGCCTGTGGGCGGGGTCGGCCCGGGCTGGACTGGACTGGGCCGGACCAAGCCGAGCCAGGCCGGACCGGGCCGGGTGCCTGCCGCGGGCTGGACCCACCCCGCAGACCGGGCCGGACCGAGCCAGGCCAGACCAGGCCAGGTCGAGCCGAGCCCCGTGCTCCCCAACGAGTGCACGCCCCGAGCGCAGGGCAACGGGCCCAGCCCCGGGGGGCGCGCCGGGTCGTCCGCCGTGCGCACGCGTGCTTCGGGGCGCGCTACGTCAATCCCCGCGTGCTTCGGGCCGCTCCCGGGCGGCGCTCGCGCCCGGGGTGCGGGCGCGGCCCGGCCGCCGCCCCGACACGCGGATGCCATGAACTGACGCCCTAATCCGCGGGGCGGTGACTTCGGTGCCCGGGCGGGCGTTGGCCTGGCATGACCCCCACGGACATGGGCCCGGCACACGTCCCCACCGGCCGTCGGCGGCGCACCCTGGTGATGGTGCCCGCCTCCGCAGAATCGGTTCCCCCGCGGGCTCAGCAGGCAGAGCCGCGTCAGCAGACGTACCAGCAACATGCGTACCAGCAACATGCGTACCAGCAGCCCCCGACGGCCCCCCGCCCGCAGCCGCCCCACCCGCAGCCCCATCTTCAGGACCCGCCGATCTACCGCGCCCTGATCCGTCACTGGATCGACCGCGGCCGGACGCTGCCCGGGCGCCACGACCCGGAGTGGGCCCGGCTGGTGGCGCCGCCCGTGCCCCGGAGTCAGTTCAGCGCGTCTCGGGACCCGCGAGGTGACGGGCGATGACCATGCGCTGGATCTGATTGGTGCCCTCGACGATCTGGAGCACCTTCGCCTCGCGCATGAAGCGTTCCACGGGGAAGTCCGCCGTGTAGCCGTAGCCCCCGAGGACCTGCACGGCGTCCGTCGTCACCTTCATCGCGGCGTCCGTGCACAGCAGCTTGGCCATGGCCGCCTGCTTGGCGAACGGCCGGCCCGCGTCGCGCAGCCTGGCCGCCGCCAGATAGAGCGCCCGGCCCGCCTCGATCTGCGTCGCCATGTCCACCAGCATGAAGCGCAACCCCTGGAAGTCCGCGATCGGCCGGCCGAACTGCCGCCGCTCGGTGGCGTACGCGAGCGCCTCGTCCAGCGCCGCCTGGGCCACACCGATGGCGCAGGCCGCGATGCCGAGCCGCCCCGAGTCGAGCGCCGAGAGCGCGATGGCGAAGCCCTGGCCCTCGTCCCCGATGCGGCGGGAGTCCGGGACGCGGACGCCGTCGAAATGGATCTGCGCGGTGGGCGAGCCCTTCATGCCCATCTTCTTCTCGGGCACCGCCGCGGTCAGCCCCTCGGCGTCGCCCGGCACCAGGAAGGCCGTGACGCCCCGGGCGCCCTCGCCGCCGGTGCGGGCCATGACGGTGTAGAAGTCGGCGACGCCGCCATGCGTGATCCAGGCCTTGGTGCCGTCGATGACCCAGTGGTCACCGTCCCGGACGGCCTTCGTGCGCAGGGAGGCGGCGTCCGAGCCCGACGCCGGCTCGGAGAGGCAGTACGCGCCGAGGAGGCCGCCGCCGAGCATGGCGGGCAGGTGTTCACCCTGCTGCTCCTTGGTGCCGTACCCGGCGAGCGCGTGGCAGGAGAGCGAGTGGACACTGACGCCGAGGCCGACGGTCAGGCGTGCGGCGGCGAGCTCCTCCAGGACCTGGAGGTAGACCTCGTAGGGCTGGTCGCCGCCGCCGAACTCGGAGTCGTACGGGAGACCGAGCAGTCCGGCCTCGGAGAGCAGCGTGAAGACCTCGCGCGGGAAGCGTCCGGCTTCCTCCTCCTGCGCCGCCCGCGGGACGATCTCGCGCTGGACGATGTCCCGGACGAGCGAGAGCAGATCCCTGGCCTCATCCGTCGGCAGCTGACGATCCACCGGCTGTGGGGCGTGGTCGGGCATGACGCTCTCCTCCCTGTCGGGCTACGGCGGACGCCCGCGCAGGGTGAGGCGGCGACGCCGGAAACGATGCCGAGCCAGGGTCTCCTTCCGGGTCACGGAAGCGGCTGACCAGCGGCTGCGGCGCGTTGAGTATGCCCGATCGGCGGCAGCCAGTCACTAGTTAACGACCGCTTACTCGAAAGATAGCCGGAGATCGCCGCGGGCGGCCGGATTGGTCCGAACCATTGACCGCACTGGTCTAGTCCTCCTAGTGTTCCATTGAACGACTTACCGCGTTCATGCCAAAGGTTCACGGCACAGCACATCCGCGGGTCCCCAGCAGCAACCCCCGTCCCCCGCGCCTCACTGGTTTCCCCCCACGAGGAGACATGATGCTCAGATCGCACTCCCCTCGCCCCGGCCTCCGCGCCCTGATCGCCACCGCCTGTTGCGCCGTCCTCGGCGCGGGCCTCCTCGGCGGGGCCGGCAGCGCCGCCGCCGAACCGGACAGGACCCCGACGACCAAGGCCGCCGCCGGTTCCAAGGTCGTCGGATACTTCACCGAATGGGGTGTCTACGGCCGGGACTACCACGTCAAGAACATCGAGACGTCCGGCTCCGCCGCCAAGCTCACCCACATCAACTACGCCTTCGGCAACGTCCAGGGCGGCAAGTGCACCATGGGCGACGCCTACGCGGCGACGGACAAGGCCTACACCGCCGCCCAGTCCGTCGACGGCGTGGCCGACACCTGGGACCAGCCGCTGCGCGGCAACTTCAACCAGCTGCGCAAGCTCAAGAAGAAGCACCCGGACCTCAAGGTGCTGTGGTCCTTCGGCGGCTGGACGTGGTCGGGCGGCTTCACGGAGGCCGCGAAGAACCCGGCGGCGTTCGCCCAGTCCTGCTACGACCTGGTCGAGAACTCCAAGTGGGCCGATGTCTTCGACGGCATCGACATCGACTGGGAGTACCCCAACGCCTGCGGCCTGACGTGCGACACCAGCGGGCGCGAGGCCTACAAGAAGCTGATGGCCGCGGTCCGCGCGAAGTTCGGCAGCGGCAATCTCGTGACGGCGGCGATCCCCGCGGACGCCTCCGCGGGCGGCAAGATCGACGCGGCCGACTACGCGGGCGCCGCCCAGTACGTCGACTGGTAC
The DNA here is from genome assembly GCF_020026305.1 of Streptomyces sp. 135. NCBI lineage: Bacteria > Bacillati > Actinomycetota > Actinomycetes > Kitasatosporales > Streptomycetaceae > Streptomyces > Streptomyces sp. 135. The sequence goes on from NZ_CP075691.1 coordinate 1,339,254, forward strand.
AACCCGATGACGTACGACTACTTCGGTGCGTGGGACGCGAAGGGGCCGACCGCCCCGCACTCGCCGCTCACCTCCTACACCGGCATCCCGAAGGCCTCGTACCACTCCGACGCCACGATCAAGAAGCTCCGGAGCCTCGGCATCCCGGCCCAGAAGCTGCTGCTCGGCATCGGCTTCTACGGGCGCGGCTGGACGGGCGTCACGCAGAAGGCCCCCGGCGGCACCGCGACCGGGCCCGCCGCGGGCAAGTACGAGCAGGGCATCGACGACTACAAGGAACTGAAGACCAAGTGCCCGGCGAACGGCACGGTCGGCGGGACCGCGTACGCCCACTGCGGGAACAACTGGTGGAGCTACGACACCCCGGCGACCATCGCGGGGAAGATGAACTACAAGGACCAGGCGGGCCTCGGCGGCACGTTCTTCTGGGAGCTCAGCGGCGACACGGCGAACGGTGAGCTGATCAAGGCCATCAACTGACGTACGCGGCACGTGCGTTGGGGCGGGAGCCGGTCGGCTCCCGCCCCTTCGCGCGCAGCCGCCTCAGGGCCGCGAAGGCGCCGGGAACGACGGCTCGAAGTCCTCGATGACGCGCAGCGTGTCCCCGAGGGTGCGCACGAGGAGGGCGCAGACCCGCTCGCGCGCCAGACCGCGGTGCCCGACCCAGTCGAGCGTGATGCCCTCGACGCTGCACAGCCAGCCGAGCAGCGCGGTGCGGGCGAGACACGGGATGTCGGCGCGGCCGTACGTCCCCTCGGCGATCGTCTTGATCATCGCCTCGCGCACGCCGTCGCGGATGGCGTGTACCTCGGCGTCGAAGCCGACTCCCCCGCTGATGATCGCCCGGTAGGCGGCCTGGTGGTGCTCGGCATAGCGCAGATAGCCGTCGATGGTGCGCTGCACGCGCTCCACAGGCGGCAGGTCGTCGTGCCGTCCGGCGCGCGCGACCAGGTCGGCGACGGAGTCCTCGATGATCGCGAGGTAGTAGCCGCGCTTGGACTTGAAGTAGTAGTAGATCAGCCCTTTGGCGACGCCCGCCTGCTTCGCGATGTCGTCCATCGACAGGGCGTCGTAGGACCTGTCGGCGAACAGCTTCCGGCCGATGGTGATGAGTTCGGCGCGGCGAGCCGCGGAACGGTCGGTACCGCGCTGTTGACTATTATTCAATTTCGGCCCTAGTCTCCAACTGCCGTGGGATGTCCGCAGTATGGCAGAGCGGTGCCACCTGCCGACCGGCTCCCGACGGCGCTTCACGCACTCCCCTTACGCACGCTTGACGACGCGGAACACGCACGTTTGACGACGCGGAACACGCACGTTTGACGACGCGGAACGACGTACGGGAGGAAGACAGTGGGCGCTAGCCGCAACGCGTTACGCGAGGGCAGGACCTCCTGGAGGAAGACGGCCGTGGTGGCCATGCCGGCCGTGCTGGCCGTCGGCGTGATGGCGTCCGTGATGGCCGAGGGCGCGCTCGCCGCGTCCTTCGCCGTCTCGGGCACCAGCTTCCAGGTCTCCTCGGGCAAGCTGACGAGCGAGGGCCTGTCCTCGTACGTCCAGACGGACCGGGACATCGACGGCAAGGGGCACCCGGTGGCGCTCCTCGGGATCGGGGACGCGACCCTGTCCGACATCTGTCAGGCCGCCGAGGTGAAGACCCCGGTCGGCACGGTCGTCTTCAAGCTGACCGCGGGCGGCGACGCGGGCAACGTCACCGCGAGCAACCTCGTCATCGACGGCGAGGACCTGGTGGGCGACGCCCGCTTCGGCACCGCGCAGATCGGCCGGGACGCCTCGACGCTGGACGAGGTGCCCGGGGTCAAGGGCGAGCGGGGCAAGTTCGGGCTCCAGGCCGGGGACATCACGGTCTCCGGGGTGAAGTCCCACGCCTGGTCGGCGACGGGCGGGAACTTCCGGCTCAAGGGCATGCGGGTCGACGTCAGCCTCGGCGGCAAGAAGTGCTTCTGACCGGCGGCGGCAGAGGTGGCGTCAGACCCTTCCGCAAGGACGGCGGCGGCCCCCTCGACCGGCGGCTGCCCTGGCCCCGGCAGCGGCGGGTGCTGCGCAGGTGGCGGCGTACGCGGCCGTTCTGGGGCGGCCTGCTGCTGCTCCTCGGCGGCGCCGAACTGCTGCTGGTGCCGCTCTCGCCGCTGACGGTCCTGGTGAGCCTCGGGCTCGGCGGGATCGCGGCCCTCGGCATCGGGATCGCGCTGGTGGTGGCGGGGCTCTTCCTGTGGTTCCTGCCGCACACGCACCACTATGTGAGCGTCAACGCCCTGATCCTCTCGGTGCTGTCGTTCGCCGCCACCAACCTCGGCGGGTTCCTCGTCGGCATGCTCCTGGGGATCGCCGGCAGCGCCATGGGCTTCGGGTGGACGCCGGTGCCCGAGGATGCCGAGGAGGATCCGGCGCCGCCGAGGGTCCGGGACGGGCAGGGCACCCGGACGCTCGCCGTGCTGCTGCCGGTCGTGATCGTCGCGGGGATCGTGAACGGAAGCCCGGCCAGGGCGGCTCCCGCCGCCGGGACGCTCGTGGCGGCCAGGACGCCGCCGACCATCACCACCACGCTCTTCGCCCCGCAGGGCTTCATCGTGGCGGGCGTCAAGGAGATCCCGACGGCGGACGGCCCGCTGAAGGTCATGGTGCTCCGGATGAAGGCCGCCTCGCTCACCGACTACGAGCTGACGACGCGGGACGGAGGCGAGGAACTCGCCCTGGGCGCCGACACCCTGGACCTGAGCGGCTCGGTCACGCTGTATCTGACCAAGTTCAAGGGGTGCGTCGAGGGCCTGCTCTGTCTGACCTTCACCCCCGACAGGCTGCCGGTGCCGCCCCTCGTACCGCCGTTCGTCTTCATGACGGACGTCAGCGCCGAACAGGCCCTGGTCACCTCGGACTCCATCGTGGCGGGCGGGCTCTCCCTGAAGGCCTCGGCGTGAGGGGCGTGGTGTGATCCAGATCCAGGCCGCCCTGTTCTGGGCGTACGCGATCGGCGCGACCTCCGCGCTCTCCGCGGGGCGTCAGTTGCAGGTGTGGGAGCGGATCAACGCCGGTGAGGGACCGCGCACCCGCAGCCGGGCCGCCAACCCCTTTCTGGCGCTCACGGCGCTGTTCGCCGCCGTCCTGATGGTGCCGACGGGGCTCTTCCTGCTGTGGCAGAACCCCGCGTGGGCGACGATGCACGTCGCGGCCGGCCACGAGGACGTCTGGGCGGGGTTCGTCCTCGGCTACGCGGGCGGGATCCCGGTGGCCGCGATCCTCGGGTTCCTCGTGGCGCAGGCGCTGGTGCTCGCGGGGGCGGGCTACTGGGCCTACCTCCAGTGCGTGGGCGGGTACTTCCTGCTGTTCGGGACGCTCGTCCACGGGTGGGACGGCCGGGGCTACGAGCGGTTCCTCTCCCCCGGTACCGACGACTTCGCCGACTGGCCGAGGGACAGCGTCGTCAACCACGTACTGGACTTCGTGACGTCCGGGACGTTCCTGGCGCTGCTGCTCTTCGGGGCCGCGGTGATCGGCACCATGCTGGCGACCGGGGTCGGCTGGCTGATGGAGGGCTGGTCGCTGCCGGGGGCCGACGAGGACCGCAAGGTGCCGAGGCTCCTCGCCGTCGTCATCGCCGGCGCCGGGGTGTACGGGCTGCCGTTCGTGGGCGCGCTCCTCGCGAGCGTGCTGGTGCGTCTGCTCGGCGGATGGCTCGGGCTGCCGCTGTTCGCGATCGTGGCGGGGCTCACACTGCTGCCCGGACGGTCACCGGTGCGGTGGTTGTACGGCCTGGTGGGCGTCCCGCACCGGCACTGGCGGGCCGGCGCGGACGGCAGCGGCGACTACGCGGGCGGGGTCACAGCAGACCGGTCTGCGTGACGAGCATCGCGAGGAGCACGACGAGCGTCCAGCCCGCGAGGTGCTCCAGGAGATTCGGCCCGTCTTCCTTGGGGCCGCCGGTACGGGCCCGGACGCGGACGGCGGTGGCAGAGAACGCGGTCATGTCTTCTCACTGATTCTTCTGGCAGCGGTGTCCCCCCATGGAACCCCTCCACCATGCCAGCAGGAAACCTGTCCGGGGGCGAGACCTTGGTCACGCCACAACTCGGGCGGAGCGCCGTGCGTCTAGAACGAGACACGACGTACGTCCGCGCACCATCCGACCGAGAGGTTCCCGATGAGCACGAACCGGACGACCCACCCCGGAGCACGGCTCGCCCTCGCGGCCGCGATCACCGTGGCGGCCGCCCTCACCGCGCCGGTCTCGCAGGCCGCCCCGGCCACGGACGGCAAGCCGTCGCCGGGCGCGCCCGGCCTCGGCGATCCGCTGTTCCCGCTGGACGGCAACGGCGGTTACCGGGTGGACCGCTACTACCTGGACTTCGACTGGCAGGCGCCGAAGACGCCCTTCGAGGCGGCGACGACCATCAGGGCCACGTCCACCCAGGCCCTCTCCCGCTTCAACCTGGACTTCGCGGGCAACACCCTGCACGCCGTGACGGTCAACGGCTCGAAGGCCGGCGCGTCCCGCGAGCGCGACGAGCTGACCGTGACTCCCAAGGCCCCCATACGCAAGGGCAGTTCGTTCACGGTCAGAGTCACGTACACCGCCGACCCCGGCCAGACCCGGCACCGCGACGACGCGATCGAGGACTACGGCTGGATACCCACGCCGGACGGCACGGTGGTCTACCCCCAGCCGAACGGCGCCCGCATGATCTTCCCCGCCGATGACCACCCGAGCCGGCGCGCGCCGATCACGTTCCGCATCAGCACGCCGAGCGACCGCACGGCCGTGGCCAACGGCAAGCTGGTCTCGCGCGTCGAGGTCCCCGGCGGCCGGGTCCGCTGGACGTACGACTCCGAGCAGCCGCTCTCCACGCAGTTGGTGCAGCTGGCCGTCGGGAAGTTCCGGCTGATCGACGGCGAGGGCCCCGGCGGGCTCCCGCTGCGGGACGTCGTCCCCGAGGCGCTGGTCGAGCCGACCGCCGAGTACCGCAAGCTCACCCCCGACCACGTGAAGTGGCTGGAGGAGCGGCTCGGCCCCTATCCCTTCAACCGCTACGGCGTCCTGGTCGGCGACACCGACCTCGGCGTCGCCCTGGAGACCCAGACGCTCTCCCTCGTCCCCAAGGCCGACCTGCTGGGCACGAAGGTCGACGCCGAGCGGAACCTGGTGCACGAGCTGGCCCACCAGTGGTTCGGGAACAGCGTGGCCCTGGAGAGCTGGTCGGATCTGTGGGTGAGCGAGGGCCACGCCCGCTTCTACGAACGCCTCCACTCCGAGGCCAACGGCGGCGACAGCTTCGAGGCCGCCATGAAGACCGCGTACGCCGCGCACGACCAGTGGCGCAAGGACTTCGGCGCCCCCGCCGAGCCGACCGAGCCGAACCTCTTCAAGCGCATGCGCTACGACGGCTCCGCGCTCGTGCTGTACGCGCTGCGCGAGCAGGTCGGCGACGCGACGTTCCAGCGGATCGAGCGCGCCTGGGTGAGCGGTTTCCAGGGGCGCACGGCGAGCACGCGGGACTTCGTCGACCTGGCGTCGAAGGTCGCGGGCGAGGACCTGGAGGGGTTCCTGCGGCCCTGGCTGTACGGCTCGAAGACGCCGCCGATGCCGGGGCACCCGGACTGGGTGGTGGACCCGGTGACGTGAGGCTCACCGGGGGCGCGGACGCCGCGGCCCGCGCCCCCGGCACCCGTCAGCGGATGCCGACCGCCGCGAGGGCCTGCCGCTGCGCCGTGCTGAGCTTCACCGGGAAGTACAGGTAGCAGACGCCGCCCGTGCCGGAGACGACCTTGCCGGTGGAGTTGTAGCGCTTGGTGCGCAGCCAGATGTTCTCCCACTCACGCCGCTTGTAGATCCGGCGCACCGCGTCGTTGCTCGGCGAGGCCGGGTCGTTGGCGATCACGTCGCCGTCCGCCGTGAAGCCGATGACCGTCATCAGATGCCCCGCCGTGCCGTACCCGGCGCCCGTCAGCTCCTCCTTGAGGAACGACTGGGACGTGATGGCCGGGATGCCCGCCGCGATCAGCTGCTCCAGCTCGGTGAGCGAGGCGAGCCGGGTCACGACGCCCTGGAGGTCGGTGTACGTCGCCGCGTACGCCGCGTTGAAGGGCCAGTTCCCGCAGCCGTCGTACTGGTAGTCGAACGTCTGGCGGGCCGCGTGGCACACCTGCGGGTCGGCGTAGGAGGGGTCGACCCACGCCAGGTCCTCCGGCTTCGGCTTGCGCCCCCAGTACTCGATGATCATCTGTGAGGAGGTGGGGCTGCACCAGGCCTCGCCGCCGTTGTCGTACTCGGGGTACTGGCCGACGTGGATCTCCTGCGAGTAGCGCGGGACCGTCAGCTCCTTGGCGACACCGGGCGCGGAGGCCGGGACCGTGAAGCGGTCGGGGACCGCGGAGGCCATCGCGCCGAGCCGCCAGACCGTGGGCGTCGCGGTGGTGCCCGGCGTGCGGTACAGCGTCAGGCGCAGCCGGTAGGAGACGACGCGCGGGCCGGCCGTCGCGTCGTCCAGGGAGAGCGTGTCCGTCCAGACCGTCGACTTGCCGTCGGTCTGGCCGTCGACCGAGGTCCGCCGGATGTCGGTCTCCTTGTCGTCGCCGGAGGTCCAGCGGCCCATCACGTACCAGGGGCTGTCCGAACCGTCGGCGTACGTGGCCATCAGCTCGGCCTGGAGCCAGGTCCCGGCGGGGGTGCGCGCGTTCCAGGAGGCGATGACCTCCGTCCCGGGGACGGTGGAGCGGTGCGTGGGCGAGGTCCAGCGCGCGAACTCCCAGGCGGCGGTCCTGCCGGTGTGCGGGTCGGTGTAGTCGGTGCGGCCCGCGGGCTTCGCGATCCGCAGGCCGGGGCGGCCTACGGTGACGACCGCGGTGCCCTCGGCGGTGCCGGCCCGCCAGTCCTCGTACGAGGTCCAGAAGCGGTTGTCCACGAAGCGGTCCGCGCGGCGCGCGGCGCGCGGGCCGTGCCGCCCGCGGCCAGGGCGGGGCCCGTGGTCGCCGCGAGGGCGGTCAGGGCGGCGGCCGTGGCGAGCACGGATCTGCGGGACATGGTGTCGGGGCGGTCGGGGCGGTCAGCTCGGTCCATCAGGGGGACCCCCAGTCGACGTGGTCTCCGGCCGGAGCCGGAAGGGTCGGGTCAGGTACACGGAAGTGGTCGGCCGCACGGAAGTGGGGCAACTATGGCCGGTCCCGGCCGCCTTCTGCCAGCGCTTCGGGCACCACCGCGCGCATCAATATTGGCCTCAACCAATGGCATGACCTGGGTCGGCGCGCGGAACACCTGCTTCCGCGCACCGTAGGCTTGCCGGTGATGGCCCCTGACCCGCGTTCCCCGCAGACCCCGCGCACCTCGCCCACCCGGCTGCCCGCTCTCGCGACCGCCCTGCGCGGCCTGCCGCCCTCGTGCGGCCCCGTCCGGCTGGTCGCCGTGGACGGGCACGCGGGCTCGGGGAAGTCGACGTTCGCGCGGCGCCTCGCCGAGGCGCTCGGCGGCGCGCCGGTCCTGCGGCTCGACGACATCGCGAGCCACGATCAGCTGTTCGGCTGGACCGAGCGCCTGCGGCGGCAGGTCCTCGCCCCGCTTTCCCGCGGCGAGACGGCGCGCTACGCCCCGTACGACTGGACCGAGCGCCGCTTCGGCCCCGCCGAGCGGACCCTGCCGCCGGCGCCCGTGGTGATCGTCGAGGGCGTCGGCGCGGGGCGCCGGGCGCTGCGCGGACACCTCGCCGCCGTGCTGTGGATGGACGTGCCGCGCGCGGCGGCGTGGCAGCGGGGGCGCCGCAGGGACGGCGCGGTCCAGCGGGACTTCTGGGACGGGTGGGAGCCGGCGGAACTGCGGCACTTCACCGATGACCCTTCCCGGCCCTTCGCCGACCTCTTGGTACGACAGTGTCCAGAGGGATACGAGGTGCTGCGGGGGCCCAGTGGGGCGCCAGTCGGAACCCAAGCCGTCACGCAGGGTGATGGGTCGTCGGCGGTCCGCTGAACCTCCGGAAAACGCCTTCCAGTTGGCCCGGCGACTTTTCACGAGTGCCCCAACTACGCTTGACCCAGGGGCCTTACAGGACTTACGTTCTGATTGTGCGGCCTTCCGCGGCCGCCCGCAGACGCGAAGCCCCCGGTTGTTCCCCCGTGATCGGGGGCTTCGTTCTGCCCTCCGGGCCCGATCCCCGACCGCTCCGAGCCGCCATTCGCTCACCCTCGGTCACCATCGACCCCGCTCCCCGACGGCCCTTTCCGGCCGATCCGGCACTGCGGCACCCTACGGCCGACCGCTCCCCCGCAGGTACGATGCCTATCGGTGCGCCTTTTCCGGACGGATGCTCTGCGCGCCGGATCAACTCCCGTCCGCAGCACGGCGGTTCAGTAAGTGGCCGGCGGGCACCGGCCCGGTGGTACGCAAACGGGGGCACGGTTTGTGGGGGACGTGATGGACTTCGACGCGGTGGGCTCACCCGCACCGGCCGACCTCGCCTGGCTGAGGGGCGTCGACGCCTACACGATGGGCGCCTATCCGCAGGCCGAGGAGGAGTTCCGTACCGCGGTGCGGATGGATCCCGGCATGGCGGACGGCTGGCTCGGGCTGCACGCGCTGCGCGTCGACACGACGACGGCGCTGCTGCGGATGTTCCAGCACCGGTCCCGGTTCGGGGAGCAGCGGGCACGGCACGCGCGCACCCTCAACTCCTGGTACTGGCTGGGCTGGTGGGTCCAGCCCGTCCTGGAGAGCTCGCGCGACCTGCTGCTCGCCCACGCCTCGCACTGGCTCGACGGCCGCCACGTCCCCGAGCTCGACCGGGCGCTCGCCGGACTGCCGCCCGTCGACGCGGACCCGCAGGTGCGCTTCCTGCACGCCTGCCGCGCCTACCTGGTCAAGGACTGGGAGCAGCTGGTGCGGCACACCGACCCGCTCATCGACGACCCGATGCTGGGCATCGAGGCGGGGCTCTTCGGCGGCATGGCCCGGGTGCGCCTGGAGATGTACGGCCAGGCCGAGCCGCTGCTGTCCGCCGCCCTGATGCGGTGCCGCAGCGAGCAGCCCCAGCGCAAGGAACTGCGGTACTGGCTGGCCCGCGCGCACGAGGGCACCGGACGCTCGGCGGCGGCCCTGCCCCTGTACCGCGCGGTGCACCGGGTCGACGCCGCCTTCATGGACACCTCGGCACGGCTCGCGGCGATCGCCGAGGGCGACGGCTACGACGAGGCGGCCGACCTCGCCGCCGCGATCAGCCTGGCGGGCGGCGGCCAGGACGCGCTGGAGGGGCCCGACGGCATCGACGTCCTCTTCGGCACCGAGGGCCGTGACGTGAAGGTCACCGGCCTAGAGCCGCCGCCGGGCGGGCCGCCCCCCGCGCAGAGTGGTTCCGCCGAGGCCGACGCCGTCCGCGAGAAGGCGGTCATCCCCATCAAGCCGGGGCCCGCACAGCTGCCGCCGGGGCCCACCGACCCCGCGCTCCTGGCGGCCGCGCTCGCCGAACTGGAGGGCATGGTCGGCCTGGAGCCGGTGAAACGCCAGGTCAAGGCGCTCTCCGCGCAGCTGAACATGGCACGCCTGCGGACCGCGCAGGGCCTGCCCGTACAGCCGCCGAAACGACACTTCGTCTTCTCGGGCCCCTCGGGCACCGGCAAGACCACCGTGGCCCGCATCCTCGGCCGCGTCTTCTACGCCCTCGGGCTGCTCGGCGGCGACCATCTGGTGGAGGCGCAGCGCGCCGACCTCGTCGGCGAGTACCTCGGCCAGACCGCCGTGAAGGCCAACGAACTGATCGACTCGGCCATCGGCGGCGTCCTCTTCGTCGACGAGGCGTACTCCCTCTCCAACTCCGGCTACGGCAAGGGCGACGCGTACGGCGACGAGGCGCTCCAGGTGCTTCTGAAACGGGCCGAGGACAACCGCGACCACCTCGTGGTGATCCTCGCCGGCTACCCCGAGGGCATGGACCGGCTGCTCGCCGCCAACCCCGGCCTGTCCTCGCGGTTCACGACGCGGGTCGACTTCCCCTCGTACCGCCCCCTGGAGCTGACGGCGATCGGCGAGGTGCTGGCCGCCGAGAACGGCGACGTGTGGGACGAGGAGGCCGTGGAGGAGCTGCGCTCCATCAGCGGGCACGTCGTCGACCAGGGCTGGATCGACGAGCTGGGCAACGGCCGCTTCCTGCGCACGCTCTACGAGAAGAGCTGCGCCTACCGCGACCTGCGGCTCTCCGGCTATCCGGGCGAGCCGGACCGCGACGACCTGTCGACGCTGCGGCTCCCGGACCTGATGCAGGCGTACGGAGAGGTGCTCTCGGGGCGCGGGCCGCAGGACACGCCGGGCTGCTGAGCCCCGGCGCGCCCCGCCGCCCGTCGAACGCCCCCCTCACCCGACGAGTGCGCCGTCCAGATTGCCGCGCCCGCCCGTGGCCTCCTGCGGCCTGCGGGGCACCGCCACGCGGTGGGCCGGGTCGCGGACCTCGCCGACGAGGAGTTCGAGGACGTCCTCCAGGGCGACCAGGCCGAGCACCCTGCCCGAGGCGTCGGCGATCTGCGCCAGATGGGTCGCGGCGCGCCGCATCACGGTCAGCGCGTCGTCGAGCGGCAGCTCCGCCCGCAGTGTCGTCATCGGGCGCCAGACCTGCTGGGGCACGGCCCGCTCGGTCTCCTCCAGATCCAGTACGTCCTTGACGTGGAGGTAGCCCATGAAGGCGCCGTTCTCCGCGCGGACCGGGAAGCGGGAGTAGCCGGTGCGGCCGGTCAGCTCGACCACCTGGGCCGGGGTGACCGAGGCGTCCACCGTGACCAGCGAGGCGGGGTCGAGGAGCACGTCCGTCACCGGGCGGGACCCCAGCTCCAGGGCGTCCTCCAGGCGCTCCTGCTCCTCGGGGTCGAGCAGGCCCGCCTGGCCGGAGTCCTCCACGAGGCGGTTGAGCTGTTCGCTGGTGAAGACCGCCTCGACCTCGTCCTTGGGCTCCACCCCGAAGAGCTTCAGGACGACGCGCGCGCACGCCCCGAGCGCCACCGTCACGGGCCGGCACAGCCGCGCGAAGGCGACCAGGCCGGGGCTGAACCAGAGCGCGGTCTTCTCGGGCGCCGCCATCGCGAGGTTCTTCGGGACCATCTCGCCGATGACGAGGTGCAGGAAGACGACGACGGCGAGGGCGATCACATAGCCGAGGGGGTGGATCACGCCCTCGGGCAGGTGGGCCGCGTGGAAGAGCGGCTCCAGGAGGTGCGCCACGGTCGGCTCGGCGACGGCGCCGAGCGTCAGCGAGCAGACGGTGATGCCGAACTGGGCGGCCGCCATCATCTGCGGCAGGTGTTCGAGGCCGTAGAGGACCTGGCGGGCCCGCTTGGTGTCCAGGGGCTCGATCTGGCTGCGGCGTACGGAGACGAGCGCGAACTCGGCGCCGACGAAGAAGCCGTTGGCGAGCACCAGCAGGACGGCGAAGAGGAGCTGGAGCAGACTCATCGGCCCGCCTCCGCGGCCGCCGCGAGCGCCGGGGCGTCCGCCGTCATGGCGATCCTGACCCGCTCGGCGCGGTTGTGCCCGACCTGGCGCACGGAGAGCCGCCAGCCGGGGAGTTCGGCCCGGTCGCCGGGGGCCGGGATGCGGCCGAGGAGATCGGCGACGAGGCCCGCCACCGTCTCGTAGGGCCCCTCGGGTACGTCGAGTCCTATGCGCCGCAGGGTGTCGACGCGGCAGCTGCCGTCGGCGTCCCAGGCGGGCCTGCCGTCCTCGGGCGGCACGGGGCACAGCTCGGGCACGTCCAGCAGGTCGTGCTCGTCGCGCACCTCGCCGACGAGTTCCTCGACGATGTCCTCCAGGGTGACCACTCCGGCGGTGCCGCCGTACTCGTCGACGACGACGGCCATGGGCTGCTCGCTGCGCAGGCGCGCCAGGAGCGGCTGCACGGGCAGCGTCTCGGGGACGAGGAGGGGGGCCTGCGCGATGCGGCTCACCGGGGTGCGCAGCCGCTCGTGGGCGGGGACCGCGAGGGCGTCCTTGAGGTGCACCATGCCGACGATCTCGTCGATCCGCTCGCGGTAGACCGGGAAGCGGGACAGGCCGGTGGCGCGCGTCAGGTTCACCACGTCCTCGGCGGTCGCCGACGACTGGAGCGCGCTGACCTTCACGCGCGGCGTCATGACGTGCTGCGCGGTCAGCTCGCCGAGGGAGAGGGTACGGACGAACAGGTCGGCGGTGTCCTGCTCCAGGGCGCCGGCCCGGGCCGAGTGCCGGGCCAGGGAGACCAGTTCGCCGGGGGTGCGGGCCGAGGCCAGCTCCTCGGCGGGCTCGACGCCGAGCGCGCGCACCAGCCGGTTGGCCACGGCGTTCAGCAGGGAGATCACCGGCCGGAAGAGCCGCGCGAAGACGTGCTGCGGGCCCGCGACGAACCGCGCGACCTGGAGCGGCCTGGAGACCGCCCAGTTCTTGGGCACCAGTTCGCCGATGACCATCTGCACGGCGGAGGCGAGCAGCATGCCGACCATCACGGAGACACCGCCGACGGCACCGCCGGGGACGCCGATCGCCGTGAACGGGCCCGCGAGCAGGTGCGCGAGGGCCGGCTCGGCGAGCATGCCGACGACGAGCGAGGTGATGGTGATGCCGAGCTGGGTGCCGGAGAGCTGGAAGGACAGCTCCTTGAGGGCGTCGACGACCGTGCGGGCCCGGCGGTCGCCGTCGGCCGCGGCCTTCTCCGCGTCGGCCCGCTCGACGGTGACGAGGCCGAACTCGGCCGCCACGAAGAAGCCGTTGGCGAGGATCAGCAGGAATGCCGCCGCGAGGAGCAGAAGGGGGACTGTCATGCCGCCGCCCCTCCGGTCGTACGGGTCCCGGTATGTCGGGAGAGGGCGGCGCAGGTACTACAGGACGATCCGTCCATCGCCGGAGGGAGTCACTCCTCGGATAGCAGGAGCCCCTGGGGGCCGGGCGGGCCCGTCAGGGGCGGGGCGGCACGCTGGGCGCGCCCCGCCACCAGATTAATCACGACGCGCCGCGGAACGTCAGTCCCCTTGCGGCGTCCGGGCGTCCACGAGGGCTCTCAGGGCCTTGGCGTCGGTGACGGCCTGCTCCCTGGCGATGCCGGGCTGGATGCCGAGGGCGGGCAGGCTGGTGCCGTCACTGAGGTTGAGGAACACCCAGGGGTCGCCGGGGCGCAGGGTGACCTGGACGATCTCGGCCCAGGCCAGGCGGCGGCTCGTCGCGATGTTGACGACGGACACCCCGGAGTCGTCGGCGACCACCTTGGGCCTGCTGAGCAGCAGGAGCACGCCGAAGAGCAGAGCACCGGTGAAGACGAAGCTGGCCCGCTCGCCCGGGCTGAGCGTGGGCAGCAGGAAGGCGATCACCGTGATGACCACGAAGATCACCGTGCCCGCGCCGAGCAGCACCGCCCTGGTCCGCTTCGGCCGGAAGGTGACGGGGAGAGCGGGGGGCTCAGACACGAGGCGGGTCCTTCTGCGGGTTCAGAGACGGCATGCGTGGATGGCGGTGGTGAGGATGGCCCGCGCCCCGAGGGCGTACAGGTCGTCCATGACGCGCTGCGCGTCCTTGGCGGGGACCATGGAGCGCACGGCGACCCAGCCTTCGTTGTGCAGCGGGGAGATCGTCGGGGACTCGAGGCCCGGCGTGAGGGCGACGGCCCGCTCCAGGTGCTCGGCGCGGCAGTCGTAGTCCATCATCACGTACGCCCGGGCGACCAGGACGCCCTGGAGACGGCGGAGGAACTGCTGCACCTTCGGCTCGGCGGCGTCGGCGCCGGTGCGCCGGATGACGACCGCCTCGGACTTCATGATCGGGTCGCCGAAGACCTCAAGGCCCGCGTTGCGCAGGGAGGTGCCGGTCTCCACGACGTCCGCGATGACCTGGGCGACGCCGAGTTCGATGGCGGTCTCGACGGCGCCGTCGAGGTGGACGACGGAGGCGTTCACGCCGCTGTCCGCGAGGTGCTTGGCGACGATGCCCTCGTAGGAGGTCGCGACGGTCTTGCCCGCGAGGTCCTCGATGCCGGTGGCCGTGCCCGGCTTGGCGGCGAAGCGGAAGGTGGAGCGGGCGAAGCCCAGCGGCAGGATCACCTCGGCGTCGGCACCGGAGTCGACCAGCAGGTCCTGGCCGGTGATGCCGATGTCGAGCCTGCCGGCCGAGACGTAGATCGCGATGTCCTTGGGCCGGAGGTAGAAGAACTCGACCTCGTTCTCGGGGTCGACGAGGACGAGTTCCTTGGACTCCTTGCGCTGCTGGTATCCGGCCTCATGGAGCATCGCCGACGCAGGTCCGGACAGTGAACCCTTGTTGGGGACGGCGATGCGCAGCATGAGGCGGGCTTCCTTTGCGTGATGGGGAGTCGAGCTGATTCGGCCGGCGTACGAAAGGGTGTACGGCTCAGAGGTGGGCGTAGACGTCGTCGAGGGAGATGCCGCGGGCGACCATCATCACCTGGACGTGGTAGAGCAGCTGCGAGATCTCCTCGGCGGCTGCTTCCTTGCCCTCGTACTCGGCGGCCATCCAGACTTCGGCGGCCTCCTCGACGACCTTCTTGCCGATGGCATGGACGCCCTTGCCGACCAGCTCGGCGGTGCGGGAGGTCGTGGGGTCGCCGTTGGCGGCCTTGTGCTGGAGCTCGGTGAAGAGCTCCTCGAAAGTCTTCTTGGACATGATGCCGTTCACTCTACGCGCCCGCCCGGACCCGCTCAGCGCCAGGGCTCGGAGACGGTACGGAGCGTGGTGGCGGTGGCCACGGCCGCGGTGACCGCTTCGTGCCCCTTGTCCTCGCTGGAGCCCTCGATGCCCGCGCGGTCCAGGGCCTGCTCCTCCGTGTCGCAGGTCAGTACGCCGAAGCCGACCGGGACGCCGGTGTCGACGGAGACCTGGGTGAGGCCCTGCGTGACGCCCTGGCACACGTACTCGAAGTGCGGGGTGCCGCCGCGGATGACGACGCCGAGCGCCACGATCGCGTCGTAGCCGCGTCCGGCCAGGACCTTCGCGACGACCGGCAGCTCGAAGCTGCCCGGCACGCGCAGGACGGTCGGCTCGCTGATGCCGAGCTCGTTCAGGGCGCGCAGGGCGCCGTCGACGAGGCCGTCCATGACCTTCTCGTGCCACTGCGCGGCGATCACCGCGACCCGCAGGTCGCCGCAGTTCTTCACGCTCAGTTCGGGTGCGCCCTTGCCGCTCACGCGCTTCTCCTTCGGTTCTCGATGACGGGGATGACGGGGTCGTGCGCTTACTGGTTGCCGCAGGCGGAGACGCCGGGGGCGTCCAGCCAGGGCAGGTCGTGGCCCATCCGGTCCCGCTTGGTGCGCAGGTAGCGGAGGTTGTGCTCGCCGGCCTGGACCGGCATGGGCTCGCGCCCGGCGACCTTCAGGCCGTGCCGCAGGACGGCGTCGACCTTGTCGGGGTTGTTGGTCATCAGCCGTACGCCGCGCACGCCGAGGTCGTCCAGGATGCGGGCGCCCGCGCCGTAGTCGCGGGCGTCGGCGGGCAGGCCGAGTTCGAGGTTGGCGTCGAGGGTGTCGCTGCCGCGCTCCTGGAGTTCGTACGCCCGCAGCTTGGAGAGGAGGCCGATGCCGCGCCCCTCGTGGCCGCGGAGGTAGACGACGACGCCGCGGCCCTCCTCGGTGATGCGCCGCATGGACTCCTCCAGCTGCGGCCCGCAGTCGCAGCGGAGCGAGTGGAAGACGTCGCCGGTCAGGCACTCGGAGTGCAGCCTGGCGAGGACGTCCTCGCCCTCGCCGATGTCGCCGTGGACGAGGGCGACGTGTTCGACGCCGTCTACGGTGGAGCGGTAGCCGTACGCCGTGAAGTCGCCGAAGGCGGTGGGCAGCCGGACCTCGGCCTCGCGGCGGACGGTGGGCTCCGAGGAGCGGCGGTAGGCGATCAGGTCCTCGATGGAGATGATCGTCAGGCCGTGCTTGCGGGCGAAGGGGATCAGCTCGGGCAGGCGCAGCATCTTGCCGTCCTCGCCCGCGATCTCCACGATGGCACCGGCGGGGCGCAGGCCCGCGAGGCGGGCGAGGTCGACGGCGGCCTCGGTGTGGCCGTTGCGGGCGAGGACGCCGCCGGAGCGGGCGCGCAGCGGGAAGATGTGCCCGGGGCGCACGAAGTCGCCGGCCGAGGCCGCGCCGCCGGCGAGGAGCCGGAGGGTGGTGGCGCGGTCGTCGGCGGAGATGCCGGTGGTGACGCCGTGCGCGGCGGAGGCGTCGACGGAGACGGTGAAGGCCGTGCTCATCGACTCGGTGTTGTCCTCGACCATCTGCGGCAGCCGCAGCCGGTCGAGCTCCTCGGCCTCCATGGGGGCGCAGATCAGGCCGCGGCACTCGCTCATCATGAAGGCGACGATCTCGGGGGTCGCCTTCTCGGCGGCGACGACGAGGTCGCCCTCGTTCTCGCGGTCCTCGTCGTCGACGACCACGACGGGGCGGCCGGCCGCGATGTCGCGGATGGCCTGCTCCACCGGGTCGAGGGACAGGTCCGAGGTGTCCTCGTTGAGGGCGGTGCTGTACCAGACAGGTGCCGTGGTCATGCCGGGGCTCCTTCCATGACGGGCCGGGAGGCCGCCGCGCGGGAGCGCAGCCACCAGTCGCGCATGCCCCACAGGACGAGGGCGAGGTAGACGACGTAGACCAGGCCGGAGAAGGCCAGGCCGCTGCTGAAGGCGAGCGGCACGCCGACCACGTCGACGAGCAGCCAGGCGAACCAGAATTCGACGAGGCCGCGGGCCTGGGCGACCATCGCGGCGAGCGTGCCGACGAAGATGTAGGCGTCCGGCCAGGGGTTCCAGGACAGTGAGGGGACGGCGGTGAACAGCGCGCCGACCGCGAGCGTGCCGACGGCGGTGCCCGCGAGCAGGACGCCCCGCTCCTTCCAGGTCGCGAAGCGGATGGCGATGGAGCCGTCCTGCGCCTGCTGCGTGCCGCGCGTCCACAGCCGCCAGCCCCACAGCGCGACGCCGATGACGAGGAGCTGCTTGCCGACGCCGCCGGAGAGCTGCGCGGAGGCGTAGGCGGCGACGAGGATGACGCCGGACAGGAGCTGGGCGGGCCAGGTCCATATCGAGCGCCGCCAGCCGAGGGCGAGGGCGATGAGGCCGACGGTGTTGCCGATCATGTCGGACCACATGATGTGCTGGTCGAAGGCCGTGAAGGCCTCGGAGTTGAGCCAGCTCACTTGGTGGCCTCCTGCTGCTGGGCGCGGTCGCCGAGGAGGCGCTCCACGTACTTGGCGATGATGTCGACCTCGAGGTTGACCGGGTCGCCGGGCTGCTTGATGCCGAGCGTGGTCAGCGCGAGGGTGGTGGGGATGAGGCTGATGGTGAAGTAGTCGGGGCCGGCCTCGACCACGGTGAGGCTGACGCCGTCGACCGTGATGGAGCCCTTCTCCACGACGTAGCGGGAGAGGTCGGCGGGGAGGGAGACCTTGACGATCTCCCAGTTCTCGGAGGGCTCCCGCGCGACGATCGTGCCGGTGCCGTCGACGTGACCCTGCACGATGTGGCCGCCGAGGCGCGCGCCGACCGAGGTGGGGCGCTCCAGGTTGACGCGGGAGCCGGCCGTGAGCGCGCCGAGGCTGGAGCGCTTCAGGGTCTCCGCCATCACGTCGGCGGTGAACTCGTCGCCCTCGTGCTCGACGACCGTCAGACAGACGCCGTTGACGGCGATGGAGTCGCCGTGCTTGGCGCCCTCGGTGACGACGGGGCCGCGCAGGCGGAACCGGGACGCGTCGGGGAGGTTCTCGACGGCGGTGATCTCGCCCAGCTCTTCGACGATTCCGGTGAACACTTCAGTGCTCCTTCGCTACGAGGGTCGCGGTGACGCGCAGATCGGGCCCGAGGCGGACGGTCTCGCTCACGTCGAGCCGCAACGCTTCGGTGATGGTCGTGATTCCGCCGCCGCTCAGGGCGGCGGGGCCCGCGCCCAGCAGGACGGGGGCGAGGTAGCCGATGACGCGGTCGACGGCGCGGGCGGCGACGAAGGCCCCGGCGAGCGTCGGGCCGCCTTCGAGGAGGACGGAGCGCACGCCACGCGCGTGGAGCACGTCGAGCAGGGTTGGGATGTCCAACCCGCCTTCCGCCGAGCGCGGCAGCCGGACGGTTTCCGCGCCTTCGTACGCGGGCGTGGCGTCGTCGGCGACGGCGATCAGTGTCGGCGCCGTGTCGTCCAGGACGCGGGCGCCGGGGGTGACGGCGGTGCCGTTGGTGTCGACGACGACCCGCAGCGGCTGGACGGCGGCTGTTCCCGTGTCCGCGACGGTCCGCACCGCGAGGTGCGGGTCGTCGGCGCGCTGGGTGCCGGAGCCGACGACGACGGCGTCGCTCTCGGCGCGCAGCCGGTGCACGTCGGCGCGGGACTCGGCGGAGGTGATCCAGCGGCTGGTGCCGTCGGCGGCGGCGACGCGGCCGTCGAGGGTGGCGGCGTACTTCCAGGTGACGTGGGGGCGCCCGAGCCGAACTGAGGTCAGCCAGGCGGCGTTCCCCTCGGCGGCCGCCTCCTCCAGGAGGCCCTGCGCGACGGAGATCCCGGCTGCCCGCAGGGTCTGCGCGCCCCCCGTCGCGGTGGGGTCGGGGTCGGCCACGGCGTAGACGACGCGGGTGACGCCGGCGGCGATGAGGGCCTGCGCGCACGGGCCGGTGCGGCCGGTGTGGTTGCAGGGTTCCAGGGTGACGAGGGCGGTGCCGCCGCGGGCCGCGTCGCCCGCGGCGCGCAGGGCGTTGACCTCGGCGTGCGGGCCGCCGGCCCGCTGGTGCCAGCCCTCGCCCGCGACTTCGCCGGACGCGTCGAGGATGACGCAGCCGACGACGGGGTTGGGGCTGGTGGAACCGAGTCCGCGCGCGGCGAGCGCGATGGCGCGCCGCATGGCGGCTGCTTCGGCTACGGCGGTGGCCACCGGGTCCTCCTGCCTCTTCGGGCACGGACTCCGGGGCTGTCGATGACGACGACATGGAACGGACGACGACACCTGGAGCGACGCCGACGTCGGATGACACCTGTCCCGGGAGATCCCGGAAACCACTCCTGGCCTGGGCCAGGAACACGTCACTACGACGGCGCGCAAAGACGCCCGCCCGCCGCGCACTGCCTCCCATCCGGACTTTCACCGTCGGTCCAGGAATTTCACCTGGTCAACCGGCCGCTGGAGGCGGCCGGGTCGCGGACTGTAACCGCCGGTTCGGAATTACACCGACCCCGGAGTGCGCTGCTTCTGGTACATGGTCAGTCTGCCACGTCCGATCGAGGGCCATGCGGGTGATCGACTGTGGCCTGGCTCACAGCATGCCCGCTCCATCTTCTCTTCAACCATTTTGGTCCAGACCTATTGACCGACTGGTCTAGTCCTTTTAATCTCTGCGTCACCTCGGAGCCGCTCCGTTCGCGTTCCGCACCGTGCGTGTTCCGCACCGCCCCCAGGAGGCCCTCTTGCCGTCCCTCAACCGCGCGAGACCAGCGCTGTTCGCGACCGGCGCCGCCGTCGCCGGAATGCTGCTCAGCTTGGTCTCCGGCAGCGTCTCGCACGCCGCCGGTGACGCGTCCACCGACCACGCGTCCTGCCGTCCCGACGGCCTCTACAAGACACCCGGTGTCGACGTCCCCTACTGCTCCGTCTACGACGGTGACGGGCGCGAGAAGATGGGCGCCGACCACCAGCGGCGCGTCATCGGCTACTTCACGGGCTGGCGCACCGGCAAGAACGGTGAGCCCGCCTACCTCGCCCCGGACGTCCCCTGGGACAAGGTCACCCACGTCAACTACGCCTTCGCGCACGTCGACAAGGACAACAAGGTCTCCGTCGGCCCGGACGGCGAGAAGAACGCCGCCACCGGCATGACCTGGCCGGGCGTCGCGGGCGCCGAGATGGACCCCGCGCTGCCCTACAAGGGCCACTTCAACCTGCTCAACAAGTTCAAGAAGCAGCACCCGAACGTCAAGACGCTGATATCGGTGGGCGGTTGGGCCGAGACGGGCGGCTACTTCGGTGACGACGGCAAGCGCGTGGGCTCCGGCGGCTTCTACTCGATGGCCACCAACGCCGACGGCTCGGTGAACCAGGCGGGCATCAACACCTTCGCCGACTCCGCGGTCGCCTTCATCAAGAAGTACGGCTTCAACGGCGTCGACATCGACTACGAGTACCCGACGTCGATGAAGGACGCGGGCCACCCGGCCGACTTCCCGATCTCCAACGCCCGGCGCGGCGGCCTGGTCAAGGGCTACGCGGCCCTGATGAAGGCCCTGCGCGAGAAGCTCGACAAGGCGGGCGCGGCCGACGGCAAGCACTACATGCTGACCGTGGCGGCCCCCTCGTCCGGCTATCTGCTGCGCGGCATGGAGACCTTCCAGGTCCAGAAGTACCTGGACTACGTCAACATCATGTCGTACGACCTGCACGGCGCCTGGAACGAGTACGTCGGGCCCAACGCCTCCCTCTTCGACGACGGCAAGGACGCCGAGCTGGCGGCCGCGGGTGTCTACGGCAGCCAGCAGTACGGCGGCATCGGCTATCTGAACACCGACTGGGCGTACCACTACTTCCGCGGTTCGATGCCCGCCGGGCGCATCAACATCGGCCTGCCGTACTACACGCGGGGCCACAAGAACGTGCAGGGCGGCACCGACGGGCTGTGGGGCAAGGCGGCGGCGAGCAGCTGTCCTGCCGGTTCCGGCCTGACCAAGTGCGGTGACGGCGCGGTCGGCATCGACAACCTCTGGCACGACAAGGACGACAACGGCAAGGAGTCCCCCGCGGGCTCCAACCCGATGTGGCACGCCAAGAACCTGGAGAAGGGGATCGTCGGCGACTACGTCACGAAGTACGGCTTCCCGGCGGACACCAAGCTGACCGGCAGCTACGCGCGCAAGTACAGCTCCGCGCTGGTCGCGCCGTGGCTGTGGAACGCGGAGAAGAAGGTCTTCCTGTCGACGGAGGACGAGGAGTCGGTGGCGAAGAAGGCCGACTACGTGATCGACCGGGGCATCGGCGGGACGATGGTCTGGGAGATGGCGGGCGACTACGACTGGAACGCCGCCAAGGGCCAGTACGAGATGGGTGACACGCTCACCTCCCTGATGCACGACAAGTTCAAGACCGCCAAGCCGTACGGCGCGAAGGTCGCGAACAAGGAGATGCCCACCAAGGCCGTGGACGTCGGTGTGGAGTTCGGCGACTTCAAGCTCGGCGACTCCAACTACCCGATCACGCCCAAGGTGAAGATCACCAACAACACGAAGACGGCGCTGCCGGGCGGCACGGAGTTCCAGTTCGACTACTCCACCTCGGCCCCGGGCAACGCCTCCGACCAGTCCGGCTTCGGTACGAAGGTGATCAGCAGCGACCACACGGGCAGCAACGTCGGCGGTCTGAAGGGCGACTTCCACCGGGTCTCGCTGAAGCTCCCGGCCTGGCAGTCGCTGGCGCCCGGCGCGTCCGTGGACCTCTCCTTCAACTACTACCTGCCGGTGTCCACCCCGTGGAACTGGACGGTGAACATCAGCGGCACGACGTACGCGCTCGCGGGTGACCTGGCGCGCGGCACCACGGTCGTCGAGCCGGGCACGGGCACCGGACCGACCGACCCGCCGGGGCCGACCGACCCGCCGGCGCCGGGCAAGTGCACGGCTCCCGCGTGGAGTTCGTCGTCCGAGTACGGCTCCGGGACGACCGTCTCCCACAAGTCCCGCACCTGGAAGGCCAAGTGGTGGACGAAGGGCGACGAGCCGGGCGCCGGCGGCGAGTGGGGTGTCTGGCAGGACCTGGGAGCCTGCTGACCCCTTGACGCTCACGCCCACGGGGTTCGACACCCTGTGGGCGTGAGCACGATGACGGCCCTGGCCGAGGAGTTCGAGTCCCACCGCCCCCGTATGTTCGGCCTGGCGTACCGGATGCTCGGGTCGGCGCAGGAGGCGGAGGACGCCGTCCAGGACGCGTACCTGCGCTGGAGCGGCGCGCGGCGCGCGGACATCGAACGGCCCGCCGCCTGGCTGGCCGGGGTCGTCACCCGCCTCTGTCTGAACCGGCTGACGTCGGCCCGCGCCCGGCGCGAGGAGTACGTCGGGGCCTGGCTGCCGGAGCCGGTGATCACGTCCGGTGGTGTGCTCGGCCCGCTGGAGTCGGCGGAGCAGCGGGACTCCGTGCCGATGGCGCTGCTCGTCCTCCTGGAGCGGCTCACTCCGAGAGAGCGCGCGGTGTACGTGCTGCGCGAGGCGTTCGCGTACAGCCACCGGGAGATCGCGGGCGTGCTGGAGCTGAGCGAGGCCGGCTGTCGTCAGCTGTACCGCAGGGCGGCGCGGGCGGTGGCCGAGGAGCGGCCCCGCTTCGAGCCGGGGCGTGAGGTGCGGCGGGAG
This sequence comes from Streptomyces sp. 135, assembly GCF_020026305.1. NCBI lineage: Bacteria > Bacillati > Actinomycetota > Actinomycetes > Kitasatosporales > Streptomycetaceae > Streptomyces > Streptomyces sp. 135. The sequence goes on from NZ_CP075691.1 coordinate 1,361,556, forward strand.
TTCGTCGAGTCGTTCCTCGCCGCGGCCCGTGAGGGGGACGTCGCGGGTCTGGAGAAGATGCTGGCCGCGGACGTGACGTGGTGGGGCGACGGCGGGGGCAAGGTCACCGCGGCCCGCAGGCCGATCCTGGGGCGCGCGAAGGTGGTGCGGTTCCTGGTGGGCGGCATGGAGAACTTCGGGCCCGCGATGGACTTCTCGCACGCCGAGGTCAATGGCTCGCCCGCGCTGGTCGCGCACGTGGCGGGGCGGCTGATGGGCATCGCGTCGTTCGAGATGGGCGGCGGGGCCGTGCGCGGGGCGCGGGCGGTGGTCAATCCGGACAAGCCGGCCTTCGCGGAGCGCCAGTTGGCCGCGTGCTGAGCCGTGGTGTGCGGGCCGGGTGTCACGTTTTCGCGGGCTGCCCGGTTCTGAGCTGGTGACGGACGCGGACGCGGCGTCCCGCACTGTGAAGGAGCCTTGTGATGACCACGATCCTGGTGACCGGCGGCACCGGAACCCTCGGCCGCCTCGTGACCGAGCGGCTGCGCTCGGACGGCCACGACGTGCGGGTGCTGAGCCGCCGCTCGCAGCCGTACGCCGTCGATCTGCGGGACGGGGCGGGGCCGGGGCTGGACGCCGCGGTGGCCGGCGTGGACGTGATCGTCCACTGCGCGAGCACGCCGCGCGGCGGTGACGAACGGGCCGCGCGGAATCTGATCGAGGCGGCGCGGAAGGCCGGCGTCGGGCACCTCGTCTACATCTCGATCGTCGGCGTCGACCGGGTGCCGCTCGGCTGCTACCGGGCGAAGCTCGCCGTGGAGAAGCTGGTCGAGGAGTCCGGGCTGGGCTGGACGGTGCTGCGGACCACGCAATTCCATGACCTGGTCCTGAGGGTGCTGGCCGGGGCGGCCAGGCTTCCCGTCCTGTTGTTGCCGGCGGGCGTCAGCGATCAGCCGATCGCGGCCGACGAGGTCGCGGCACGCCTCGCGGAGCTGGCGGCCGCTCCCCCGGCCGGCCGGGTCGCCGACATGGGCGGCCCCCAGGTCCGCGCCTTCACCGACCTGGCCCACGCCTACCTGCGGGCGACCGGCAAACGCCGCCCGGTGCTGCGGGTGCCCCTGGCGGGCAGGACATACCCTTCCCCACCGCCCGGCCAGGAGCGAGGTGACCGCCCGCGCGCATCGCGCGGGGCCGGGCAGGGGCACGGCCACGAGGAGTCCGGCCCGGGCTGTCCCGGGCGGCGAGGAGCGCGCGACCGCCGAGCCACCCCAGTTCCGCCGCAGCCACTCCCCCGCTCAGGGGCGCGGTCCGAAGAGTTCGTCCTGGGCCGTGTCCCGGGCCGCGAGGAGTGCGCCGCGGGTCACCGCCGAGCCGCCCAGTTCGCCGGCGCGGATTTCTGTGGGCAGTGGTGACATGGCGGTGACGCGGGTCTCTACGCGGGCGGCCAGCGCGGTGCCGCCCGCGCGGCCGACCTCGCCGCCGAGTACGACGCACCCGGGGTCGAGGATCGCGGCCATCGCGGCGGTGCCGATGGCCACGCGGTCCGCGACAGCGTCCAGGAAGGCGTCCTCGCGGGCCTCCACCGCGTGCCGCACCACGTCGGCGGCGGACATGCCGGGCCGCACGAGCCCGTGCTCCGCGCCGAGCGCACGGAGCGCGGCGGCGCAGGCCAGCGAGTGGAAACCGCCCTCACAGGCGGTGGCGGACGGCAGGGAGCCCGTGCCCGGCACCGGCAGGAAGCCGATCTCCCCGGTGCCGCCGGACGCACCCCTGCGCAGCGCCCCGTCGAGCACGACGGCCGCGCCCACGCCTTCGCCGAGCCAGAGCAGCACGAAGGTGTCCCGGTCGCGGGCGGCGCCGTCCCGCTGTTCGGCGCGGGCCGCGAGGTTGGTCTCGTTCTCCACCAGGACGCGCGCGCCGAGCCGCTCCTGGAGGGCGCCGGCGAGACCGCGGTGCCAGGCGGGCAGGGAGGTCGTGTCGTGCAGGTCGCCGGTGACCGGGTCGATGAGGCCGGGCGCGCCGATGCCGACGGTGTGCAGCCGCTGGGCGCCGCCCTCGCGCGCGGCGCTCTCCACGAGGGTGAGGACGCTCTCCACCGCGGACGCGGTGTCGCCGCCGATGGGCGCGGACGCCTCGGCGAGCACCGCGCCGAGCAGGTCGGTCACGACGACGGAGACACTGTCGGTGCGTACGTCGAGCGCGGCGAGGTGGGCCCGGTCGGCGACGATCCCGTAGAGCCGGGCGTTCGGGCCGCGCCGCTGGGCACCCGCCTCACCGACGACGGTGATGAGCCCGGACCCCTGGAGGCGTTCGACGAGATCGGCGACCGAGGGCCGGGACAGACCGGTGAGCTGCTTCAACTGGTTCGCGGTCAGGGGCCCTTCGCTCTGTAGGAAGCCCAGCGCGAGCCGGTCGTTGATGGCCCGGGCAGTACTGGGTGAGGCAGGCATGCCGGGATCCTTCCACAAGGGCTTCTATTTATCAGGCAGGGTTCCTGATAGTTTACGCGCCGTATCGGGGCACACCTGCGCCGTAGCGGGACCCATGCCGGGAGGGGCGGAATCGGAATGAGTGAAGCGAGTGAAGCGGTCTACGACGACAGCCGGTTGCGGCGCGCGCGGATCGCCGTGGCCGCCGTCTTCTGCGTGCACGGCGCGGTCACCGGCTCCTTCGCCACCCGAGTGCCGTGGATCCAGGAGCACGCCTCGGTCAGCGCGGGCATGCTCGGCCTCGCGCTCGCCTTCCCCGCGATCGGCGCCTCCGTCGCGATGCCGCTCGCGAGCCGGATCAGCCACCGCTTCGGCGCCCGCAACGCGCTGCGCGGACTCCTCGCGATGTGGACGCTCTCCCTGATCCTGCCCTCGCTCGCGCCGAACCTGCTCACGCTCTGCCTGGCGCTCTTCGTGTACGGCGCGACCTCGGGCATGTCGGACGTGGCGATGAACGCGCTCGGCGTCGAGACCGAGACCCGTATGCGGAAGTCGATCATGTCGGGCCTGCACGGCATGTGGAGCGTCGGCGCCCTGATCGGCTCCGCGGCCGGCACCGTCGCCGCCCACCTGGGCTCGGACGCCCGGCTGCACCACGCGCTGGCCGCCGCGGCGCTGACCGCGCTCGGCCTCGCCGCCTGCCAGGGCGTCCTCGACCTCCAGGCGACGCCCGAGGAGGAGGTGCCGCCGCGGTTCTCGCTGCCGCCCAAGTCGGCGCTGCTCATCGGTGCCGTCGGCTTCTGCGCGGTCTTCGCGGAGGGGGCGAGCCTCGACTGGTCGGCGGTGTATCTACGGGACGTCCTGGACTCCTCGGCCGGTGTCGCCGCCGCGTCCACCACCGGCTTCACGCTCACCATGGCCGTCGCGAGGCTGGCGGGCGACGCGGTGGTGAACCGGTTCGGCGCGGTGCGCACGGTGCGTGCCGGCGGGGTGCTCGCGGCGCTCGGCGGGCTCCTGGTGGTCCTCGCCTCCCACCCGGTCATGGCCATGGGCGGCTTCGCGCTCCTCGGTCTCGGCATCGCGGTGGTGGTGCCGCTGGCGTTCGCCGCGGCGGGGCGCAGCGGTCCGAACCCCAGCCAGGCCATCGCGGGTGTCGCGACCATCACGTACACCTCGGGTCTGATCGCCCCCTCGGCGATCGGGACGCTGGCGGACGCGACGAGCCTCGTGACCTCCTTCGCCCTGGTGACAGTGCTCGCGTTCGGCCTCGCGATCTTCGCGGGGGTGCTGCGGACGGACGGCCGCAAGGCGGCTCAGCCGCAGAGCGCGCAACCGACCGGAGAGAAGTCGCACTGACGTCGCATTAACATGGCGTCGATCATTTCGGGCCACGCGCGACACGGACGCGGCCCGGTCCAGCGCACAGAAAGCGACACTCACCATGGATCTCGGCGTGCGCTGGAAACTGCACGGTGACGGCCGTACCCCCGCTCCCGGCGCGGTCGTGCGGCCCGACGAGCGGCTGTCGTGGCCGCGGACCTTCGGGCTCGGCGCGCAGCACGTGGTGGCCATGTTCGGCGCGTCTTTCGTGGCGCCCGTCCTGATGGGTCTCGACCCGAATCTGGCCATCATGATGTCGGGCGTCGCGACCGTCATCTTCCTGCTCGCCACCCGCGGCCGCGTGCCCAGCTACCTGGGCTGCTCGCTCTCCTTCGTGGGCGTCGCCGCGGTCATCCGCGCGCAGGGCGGCTCCAGCGCGACGGTGACCGGCGCGGTCTTCGTGGTCGGCGCCGCGCTGTTCCTGGTGGGGCTCGCGGTGCAGAAGTTCGGGGCGCGGGTCATCCACGCCGCGATGCCGCCGATCGTGACCGGCGCGGTCGTCATGCTGATCGGCTTCAACCTGGCGCCGGTCACCGCGTCGACGTACTGGCCGCAGGACCAGTGGACGGCGCTGCTGGTGATGCTCTTCACCGGCCTGGCCGTGGTGTGCCTGCGCGGCTTCTGGTCGCGCATCGCCATCTTCCTCGGCCTGATCTTCGGCTACGCCATCTCCTGGGTCCTCGACCAGGTCTTCGGCAAGATCCACTCGGCGGACGGTTCCGGCAAGGTCGTCGACCACTGGCGCCTCGACCTCTCCGCCGTCGGCCGGGCCGACTGGATCGGGCTGCCCTCCTTCCACGCGCCGAGCTTCGAGTGGTCGGCGATCCTCGTGGCGCTGCCGGTCGTCATCGCGCTGATCGCGGAGAACGCGGGCCACGTCAAGGCCGTGGGCGAGATGACCGGTGACGACCTCGACGACAAGCTCGGTACGGCGATCTCCGCCGACGGCGCCGCGTCCATGCTCTCCACCGCGGTCGGCGGCCCGCCCAACACGACGTACTCCGAGAACATCGGCGTCATGGCGGCGACCCGCGTCTACTCCACGGCCGCGTACTGGGCGGCGGCCTGCTTCGCGCTGCTCTTCGGGCTCTGCCCCAAGTTCGGCGCGGTCGTCGCGGCGATCCCCGGCGGCGTGCTCGGCGGCATCACCGTCATCCTCTACGGCATGATCGGCCTGCTCGGCGCGCAGATCTGGATCAACGCCAAGGTGGATCTGCGCAACCCGCTGAACCTGGTGCCGGCCGCCGCGGGCATCATCATCGGCGTCGGCGGCGTCTCGCTGAAGTTCACCGACAACTTCGAGCTGAGCGGCATCGCGCTCGGCACGATCGTCGTCATCACCGGCTATCACGTGCTGCGCGCGTTCGCACCGCCGCACCTCAAGACCCAGGAACCGCTGCTGGACGCGGGTACGTCGACGTACGACGAGAAGAGCGAGAGCCGGAGCGACGGCGCCCGGTAATCCGGTGGACGTGGTGCGCACCGGCGGGCTACCGTGCGCGCCATGTCCAGCCCCGAGTCCGACAGACTCCGGCCACCGGTCGTCCGGTGGCTTCCCGCGCCGTCGCACTGACGCCTGCGACCGTTACGTGCCGCCTTCCGCGCGCTCGCACAGCCACCGGATCACCGCTCCCGTGTCCTGATCGTTTCGATCGATCCACACCGTGGTTGCGGAGTTTCGCTGTGCCCTTTGCCCTTTACCTGCTCGGACTTGCCGTCTTCGCGCAAGGCACCTCCGAGTTCATGCTGTCCGGCCTGGTGTCGGACATCGCCCGGGATTTGGATGTCTCCATCCCGTCCGCGGGCCATCTCACCTCGGCCTTCGCCGTGGGAATGGTCGTCGGCGCGCCGCTGATGGCCCTGCTGAGCCGTCGCTTCTCGCGGCGGCGCGCGCTGCTGGCCTTCCTCGTCACCTTCCTCCTTGTCCATGTCGTCGGCGCGCTCACCACGAGCTTCGCGGTGCTGCTCGTGACGCGGGTGGTCGGCGCCCTCGCCAACGCCGGTTTCCTCGCGGTCGCCCTCGTGACCGCCACGAGCATGGTCGAGCCGGACGCCAAGGGGCGCGCCACCTCGGCGCTGCTCGGCGGCGTGACGGTCGCCTGTGTCGCGGGCGTGCCCGCGGGGGCGGTGCTCGGCGAGGTGTGGGGGTGGCGTTCGGCGTTCTGGGCGGTGGCCCTGCTCTCCGTACCCGCCGTCCTCGCCATCGCGCGGGCCGTGCCGGCCGGTGCCGCCGGGGCGCCGGATGCCGCCGGGCCGAGCGCGCTCAGTGAGCTGCGCGCGCTGCGCAGCCCGCGGCTCCTGTCGACGCTGCTGCTCGGCGCGCTGGTGAACGGTGCGACGTTCTGTACGTTCACCTACCTGGCGCCGCTGGTCACCGAGGTCACCGGGCTCGGCCCGGGCTGGGTGCCGGTGGTGCTGGCACTCTTCGGCATCGGTTCGTTCGTCGGGGTCACCGTGGGCGGTCGCGTCGCCGACGTGCGGCCCGTGCCGCTCCTGGCCCTCGGTTCGCTCGCGCTGCTCGGCGGCTGGGTCCTCCTCGCGGTGACCGCCGCGTCCCCGGTGGCCGTGCTCCTGCTGGTCCTCGTCCAGGGCACGCTGTCGTTCGGCGTCGGCTCCACGTTGATCTCGCAGGCCCTCTACGCGGCGACGGCCGCCCCCACCCTGGCCGGCGGCTTCGCCACGGCCGCGTTCAACGTGGGCGGGGCGCTCGGCCCTTGGTGCGGCGGCCTCGCGATCTCCGCCGGACTCGGCTACCGCTCACCCCTGTGGACCAGCGCGCTCCTCGTGGCAACGGCCCTGACCATCGGAGCCACAGCCCTCCGCCTCAGCCGCCGCGTGCGCCAGACGGCGACAGCGGCTCAAGCACGCGCCGACTCGCCGGCGTAGGACAAAGCGAAGACGCCGGGCGAGGCGACGGCAGACGCGCCCAACTCGCCCGGCCCCCGCCCCGACGCAACGTGAGCGGGAGGCGCGGCCCTCCGCCTGAGCCGACGGGTGCGCCCGGCGGCAGTGGAACGGCGTCGGTGGCCACAGCCGAAGGCGGCCGGCGCCACCACATCCCCGCCCCTCACGCCACCCCCACACACCCCGGCTCCCGGCACCCCGCGTCCCTCGTTTCGGGGAAGTGGGCGGTGCGCCGGTGTGCGGGGCGGGGCGGGGCTGCGACGCTGCCCGCATGGCGCAGTTGGAGCGGTTCGCAGAGTCCAGGGTCCCGCGGCGCGGGGTCGACGGCGTGGTGGCGCGGATGCGGGCGCTCGGCGGCGACCTGCCGCCGCGCGACGGGGTGGCCGTCTTCAACCGGGTCTATCTCTCCGTCACCGAGGAGGTCGGCCGGCACCTCGGCCTCGGCGTCTTCCCGGACGCCCGGGCGGCGACCACGCTCGGCGTCCGGTTCGCCGAGCGCTACCTCGCCGCCGTCGACGCGGCGGCCGAGGAGCGCCGGCCGCCCGCCTGCTGGCGCCCGCTGTTCCAGTACCGGCACCATCCCGGCGTACGTCCGCTGCAGTTCGCCCTCGCCGGCATCAACGCGCACATCGGCCACGACCTGGCGCTCGCCCTCGTCGACTCCTGCCGTGCGCTCGACTGTGAACCGGACGATCTGGAGGACGAGTTCGACGGCGTGGGCGACATCCTCGTCACGCTGGAGGAGCGCATCCGCGAAGAGCTGATGCCGGGCCCCGACCTCCTCCAGATCGGCGATCCGCTGACGCATCTGGCGGGTTCCTGGAGCCTGGAGCGGGCCCGCGACGGCGCGTGGGGCGCCGCCCGCGCCCTGTGGGCCCTGCGCGATCTGCCGGGCGTCGCGCGGGAGTTCGGGGAGCGACTCGACGGGGCGGTGGGACTGGTGGGCCGCATCCTGCTGACGCCGCTGCCGGACTGACCGAACCGCCCACCCGGCACCGCGCTCCCTGTACGTTGCGTCGAAGGCCCCGACGCGAAGGAGCACAGGCATGGCGACCCGACTCGGACTGAGCCTCCCGCAGGGCAGGCAGTACGCCATCGGACGCGACGTCCCGGCGGTGGCCAGGGCCGCCGAGGACATCGGCTACGCGAGCGTGTGGGTCTTCGAGCGCGTCCTGTGCCCCGACCCCGCCACGCAGGGCCTGTACGGCATTCCGGGCCGCGCCTGGCCCGACCACTACCGCTCGGTCGCCGACCCGCTGATCACCCTGGCGCTCGCCGCCTCCACCACGGACCGGGTCGCGCTCGGCACCAGCGTCCTCATCGCCCCGTTGCACGTCCCCCTCCAGCTCGCCCGCTCACTCGCCACGCTGGACGCGGCGAGCGGCGGCCGTGTCGTCGCGGGCCTCGGCACGGGCTGGTCCCTGGACGAGTACGCGGCGGCGTCGGTGGCGCCCTTCACCCGGCGCGGCAAGGTCCTGGACGAGCTCATCGACGTCTGCCACGCGGTGTGGGGGCCCGACCCGGTGGCGTACGAAGGGGAGTTGACGACCATCGTGCCCGCCGCGGTCGGCCCCAAGCCCGCCCGGCCGATCCCGATCCTGCTGCCCGCGAACAGCCCGCGCGCGCTGCGCAGGCTCGTGGACCGGGCCGACGGCTGGATGCCGCTGGGCATGGGGGCCGAGGCCCTCGCCGCGCAGTGGGCCAAGGTGCGGGAGGCGGCCGCGGAGCGGGGCCGGGAGCGGCCCCTCCGGAGCGTGGTGCGGGCCAACGCCCGCTACGCGCCGAGGGCGTACGTCGGCGAGGGCCGCGCCCCCTTCCAGGGCGACGCCGCGCAGATCGCCGAGGACCTCGCGGCGCACGCGGCGGTCGGCGTCGAGGAGATCATCGTGGAGCTCGCCGTGTCCGCGCGGGACGCCCAGGAGCTCAAGGACGTCGCCGCCGCGGTGTACGAGGCCGCGCGGGCGGCCGGGGTCCAGAGGACGCCGCCCCGGCCGCCCGGCGCCGCCCGTCAGTCCTCGGGCAGCTCGACCGGGGCGATCTCGTCGTAGACGTCGCCGGGGCCGGGGTTGGTGGCGTCGGTGGAGCCGCCGAAGTGGTGCATCACGCCCCACACGGCGTTCAGCGCGGTCTGGATCGCGCCCTCGGCCCAGCCGGCCGTCCAGGAGATGTCGTCGCCCGCGAGGAAGATGCCGCGCTTGTCCTCGGGCAGCCGGTCCTGCATGAAGTGGGTGAACAGGCGCCGCTGGTAGCGGTAGTGGCCCGGCAGGTTCGCCTTGAAGGCGCCCATGAAGTAGGGCTCGTTCTCCCAGGAGACCGTCACCGGGTTGCCGATGATGTGCTTCCTGATGTCGACCTTCGGGTAGATCTCGCCGAGCGACTTGAGCATGACCTCCATGCGCTCGTTCGCCGACAGGGGCAGCCACTTCAGGCTGTCGTCGCACCAGGTGTACGAGAGGCAGATGACGGCGGGCTTGTCCGGCCCGTCGTCCAGCAGGTAGGTGCCGCGCGTCATGCGGTCGGTGAGCGTCATCGACATGACGTCACGCCCGGTCTCCTCGTCCTTGTCCAGCCAGAACGGCCGGTCGACGGGCACGAAGAGCTTCGAGCTCTCCATGTAGTGGGTGCGCTCCATCGCCGTCCAGTGGTCGATGGGGAAGAGCGAGTCGTCGCACTCGATCTTCGACAGGAGCATCCAGGACTGCGCGGTGAAGATCGCCGCCTGGTAGGTGCGGATGTCGCCGGAGGCGTCGGTGACGGTGACGCGGTTCCCGGCGGTGCGGGTCAGGCGGGTCACGGCGGGCTTGGGCTCGCCGCCGTGCAGCGACTTCAGGGACGTACCGAGCGGCCAGTGCACGATCTTCTGCGGCTCGCGGTCCCACAGGCGCAGCGGCAGCTGCTGGCTGCCGCCGACGATGCCGCGGTGGTGGTCGTCGGCCTCGGTGTAGACGACGCGCAGGATCTCCAGGATGGAGTTCGGGAAGTCGGTGTCCCAGCCGCCCGTGCCGAAGCCGACCTGGCCGAAGATCTCGCGGTGCCGGAAGGACTTGAAGGCCTCGGAGTCGCAGAGGAAGCCGTAGAAGGTCTGGTTGTCGAGCTTCTCGACGAGCTTGGCCCAGATCTCGCGGATCTTCGGCACGTCGCGCTCGCGCAGGGCGCGGTTCATGTCGGAGAAGTCCGCGCCCTCCTCCAGGCAGTCCGCCCATGCCTTCGCCACGTCGCGGTAGACCTGCGGCAGGTCGGCGACGGTCTCGGCGTAGTGCGACTCGCCCTTGAGGTCCACGACCGTCGAGGGGGTCGACTCGGCGAGCGGGTTGGGGAACGGGCTGGTCTTCAGGCCCACCAGGTCGATGTAGTGCTGGAGCGCCGTGGAGGACGGCGGGAAGCGCATCGCGCCCATCTCGGCGGTGAGCGAGGGGTCGCAGCCCTCGAAGCCGACGGTGCGCAGCCGGCCGCCGATCTGGTCGGCCTCGTACACGACGGGCTTGAGGCCCATCTTCATCAGTTCGTACGCGGCCACGATGCCGGACAGGCCGCCGCCGATGACGGCGACCTCGGTGCCGTGCTCGGTGGCGGGTATCTGGCCGAGGCCCGCGGGGTGCGCGAGGTAGTCGTCGTACGCGTAGGGGAAGTCCGGGCCGAACATGGTGATCGGCGGCTGGGCGTCGGTGTGCTGGATGGCGGTGGGCACCGTGGACGTCATGGGGTACGGACTCCTTGCACGGAACTGAAAAAGGCAGGTGGGGGGGCTGGGCTCAGACGAGGGACGCGTACAGGCCGGGGCGGCGGTCGCGCAGGTAGGGGTTGTTCTCGCGGGACGCGCTCAGGAACTCCGGGTCGACGTCACCGATGACCAGCTCCTCGCCGCGGCCCGCGCGGGCGCGCGCCACGCCGTCGGGACCGGCCAGCGTGGAGAGCCCGACGAACTCGAACTCTCCCTCCGGGCCGACCCGGTTGACGTACGCGACGTACATCTGGTTCTCGAAGGCGCGCACCGGCACGACGGACTCGGCGACGAACTGGAAGGGGTGCATCTGCGCGGTGGGGACGACCAGGAGGTCGGTGCCGGCGAGGGCGTGCGCGCGGACGTTCTCCGGGAACTCCACGTCGTAGCAGATCATGAGGCCGACGCGGACGCCGCCCAACTCCGCCTGGACGACGGACTGTTCGCCCGGCGTGAAGGAATCGCGCTCGAAGCAGCCGAAGAGGTGGGTCTTGCGGTAGTTCGCGAGCCGGGCGCCGTCGGGGCCGATCAGCTGCGCGGAGTTGTAGACCGCCTCGCCCTCGCGCTCCGGGTAGCCGTAGACGATGCCGACGCCGTGGCGGGCCGCGATCTCGGCGATGGCCGTGGCCGATGCGCCGTCGGCGGGCTCGGCGAGGCGGGCGATGTCGTCGCCGATCGCGTAGCCGGTGAGGTACAGCTCGGGAGCGGCCAGCAGCCCGGCCCCGGCCGCGGCCGCGCGTCCCGCCGCCTCGTCGAGCGCCGTGAGGTTCTCGGTGACGGATCCGAGCTGCCCGGAACTCTGGAGCAGGGCGGTGCGCAGCGCAGGCATGGCTGATCCTCAGGGCGTACGAAGGGGCAGGTGGGGTCCGTTAGACGGTACGGTCGGCGGCCTTACCGGGACAAGGCGCGAGCGTTGCGGGCAGCCGCGCGATCCGTTGCGCGTGGCGGGTCATCGGCGGTGATTCGTTGCGCGGGGAGACGCGCCTCACGTATCAGCGGTCTCCACCTGCGGGCGCAGGGCCCGCGCGGCCGTCCCCGCCGCGCGGGGGAAGCGGAGTGCCGCCCGTGGCCGGACGTGCCGGGCCCCCGTTCCGCGAGAGCGTGATGACACCCGGAGAGACCGGGTCAACGCCTGGCAGAGGGAAGGCCTCCCATGAGCCGTACGACCATCGACCGCGTCCTCGACCGCCGCCGCGCCCTGGCGGTGGGCGCCGCGCTCCTCATGACCGCGGGGGTGGCGGGCGTGGCCGTCGCGTCCGGGGAGGACGCGTCACGCCCCGCCTCGTCGGCCGCAGCGCCCCACACGGCCGACAAGGCCACCAAGCGCGAGGCCGCCGCGCTCACCGGCACGGCGAAGATGTACCGCAAGACGACGGAGGACGTGACGTTCACCTTCGACGCGCATCTGGCGGCTCGGGACAACGGCGACCCGTCGAAGGCGACCGGCACCTTCCGCTTCGTCCATCTGGACAAGCCGGGCGGCGAGGGCGGCTGGGCGAAGGGCCGCATCGACTGCCTGATGACGGGCGGCAAGGTGGCCACGGCGACCGGGATCATCACCGCCACCAACCTGAGGGACATCAAGGGCGGCCGGGTCGGCTTCACGGTCCACGACACGGGCGGCACCGACCGCGTGGGCTACAGCTGGGCGGCCGTGGGCGGCCCCGACGGCACGAAGAACCTCCCGAAGTGCACCAGCTCGGCCCCGCACGAGAAGGTCAAGAGCGGCACGGGCGACTTCCACGTAACCCCGTGGAAGGTCCCGTACCCGAAGGCCCCGTAAGGCACGCGGGGACCTGCGCACCCCGCCCCCACCAACCCGCACTCGCACCCGCACCCGCCCGCAAACCGACCAGCTACGCCGGCGACCCCGAAGAAAACCTCCGCATCAACGGCGAAAGCACCAGCACCGACCGCGTCCGCTCAACGAACGGCTCCCCCGCGATCCGCTCAAGCACCCGCTCGAAATGCCGCATGTCCGCGGCGAAGACCTGAACGATCGCGTCCGCGTCCCCCGTGACGGTGGAGGCGGACGCGATCTCCGGGTACCGCTCGAGCCCCCGCTTGATCGCCTCCGGCGAGGTATTGCGGCGACAGTAGATCTCGATGAACCCCTCGGTCTCCCAGCCGAGAGCCGCCGGGTCCACCCGCACCGTGAAGCCCGTGATGGCTCCGGTGGCCCGCAGCCGGTCGACGCGCCGCTTGACGGCGGGCGCGGAGAGCCCGACCAGCTGGCCGATGTCGGCGTAGGAGCGGCGGGCGTCCTCGGCGAGGGCGTGCACGATGCGTTCGTCGAGATCGTTCAGTCGCACGGGGGGTCGATCACTTTTCTGCTGTGGCCAATCGGGAGCGGCGCATGCCGTACAGGAAGTAGAACACGAGGCCGACAGCCATCCAGACACCGAACACGACCCACGTCACGGAGTCGAGGCTGAACATGTTGTACGCGCAGAAGCCGAAGCCGAGCACCGGGAAGAGCCAGCCGAGCGGCACCCGGAAGGTGCGCGGCATGTCCGGGCGGGTGCGGCGCAGCACGATCACGGCGATGTTGACCAGGCCGAAGGCGAAGAGCGTGCCGATGCTGGTGGCGTCGACGAGCTTGCCGAGCGGGATGACCGAGGCGAGCGCGGCGCAGAACAGCGACACGATGACGGTGTTCACGCGGGGCGTGCCCGTCTTCTTGCTGACCTTGCCGAAGGCCTTGGGGACGAGGCCGTCGCGCGACATGGCGAACAGCACGCGGGTCTGGCCGTAGAGGACGGTCAGGACGACGGACGCGATGGAGATGACCGCGCCGGCGGCGAGCAGCGTGCCCCAGAAGTTCTGGCCGCTGACGTCGTTCATGATCGCGGCGAGCGTGGCCTCGGAGCCCTCGAAGTCCTTCCAGTTCCAGGCGCCGACGGCGACGGCCGCGACCAGGACGTAGAGGGCCGTGACGATGATCAGCGAGAGCATGATCGCGCGCGGCAGGTCGCGCTGCGGGTTCTTCGCCTCCTCACCGGCGGTGGAGGCGGCGTCGAAGCCGATGTACGAGAAGAACAGGCTCGCGGCGGCGGCGCTGACGCCGGCCGTGCCGAGCGGCATGAAGTCCGAGTAGTTGCCGGACTTGAAGCCCATGAAGCCGATGGTGCAGAAGAGCACGAGCGCGGCGATCTTCACGATGACCATGACCGTGTTGGCCGTCGCCGACTCCTTGGCGCCGCCGAGCAGGAACACCATGGCCAGCAGCACGACGATCAGGCCGGGCAGGTTGATGACGCCGCCCTCGCCGGGTGCGGAGGAGAGCACGTCGGGGATGGTGACGCCGATGGTCCCGTCGAGGAGTTCGTTGAGGTACTCGCCCCAGCCGACGGCGACGGCCGCGACCGAGACGCCGTACTCCAGGACGAGACACCAGCCGCAGACCCAGGCGATGAGTTCGCCCATCGTTGCGTACGCGTACGAGTATGAGGAGCCCGCGACGGGTATGGAGCCCGCCAGTTCCGCGTACGAGAGTGCCGAGAAGAGGGCGGTGAGTCCGGCGATCACGAACGACACGGTCACGGCGGGGCCGGCCTTGGGGACGCTCTCGCCGAGGACGACGAAGATGCCGGTGCCGAGCGTGGCACCGATGCTGATCATGGTGAGCTGCCACATGCCGAGGGAGCGCCTCAGCGAGCCTCCCTCACCCTGGCCACCCTCCGCGACCAGGAGTTCCACCGGCTTGCGGCGCATCAAACGGCCGCCGAGCCCGGAGAGGCCCGGGGGGCTTGGGCGGTTCTGCGGGGGTGCGCCTTGGTCGAGCACGCGCTGGCTCCTTCATCGCTGCCGGTCACGGCGGCGGGGACCCGTGGCACCCGTGTCGGAAGACGGGAACCACCGAGCAGGCAGTCCCCGCCACACCACGTTCAGCGCCTGACTCTAAGGTCCGCGCCTTCCCGACCGTAATGCAGCAACCTTGCGCAACACCAGTTGATCATTGCGCACTTCCGTCATATGTGCGTCTTCGTTGCGCGGTCCGTTTCGTCCGTTGCGTTCCGCCCTTTTCGCGACAACGACGAAAGGCCCCCTCGGGGTGTTCCGACGGGGCCTTTCGTGAGATGTCCGGTACGGAGGTGACTAGCTCCAGCTGGCGTGCAGCGGCTTGCCCTCCGCGTACCCGGCGGCGCTCTGGATGCCCACCGTGGCCTTCTCGGTGAACTCGGCGAGGGAGGCCGCGCCCGCGTAGGTGCAGGAGGAGCGGACGCCCGCGATGATCGAGTCGATCAGGTCCTCGACGCCCGGACGGGTCGGGTCGAGGAACATGCGGGAGGTCGAGATGCCCTCCTCGAAGAGCGCCTTGCGGGCCCTGTCGTACGCCGACTCCTCGCTCGTGCGGTTGCGCACCGCGCGGGCGGAGGCCATGCCGAAGGACTCCTTGTACGCGCGGCCCTGGGCGTCGTGCTGGAGGTCGCCCGGGGACTCGTACGTACCCGCGAACCAGGAGCCGATCATGACGTTCGAGGCACCGGCGGCCAGCGCCATGGCGACGTCGCGGGGGTGGCGGACACCGCCGTCGGCCCACACGTGCTTGCCGTACTTCTTCGCCTCGGCGGCGCACTCGAAGACCGCGGAGAACTGCGGGCGGCCGACGCCGGTCATCATGCGCGTGGTGCACATGGCGCCGGGGCCCACGCCGACCTTGATGATGTCGGCGCCTGCCTCGATGAGGTCGCGCACGCCCTCGGCGGCGACGATGTTGCCCGCGACGATCGGCACCCGCGGGTCGAGCGCGCGCACGGCCTTGACCGCGGCGATCATCGACTCCTGGTGGCCGTGGGCGGTGTCCACGACGAGCGTGTCGACGCCCGCGTCGAGGAGCTGCTTGGCCTTGCCCGCAACGTCGCCGTTGATGCCGACGGCGGCGGCGATGCGCAGGCCGCCGTCGGCGTCGACGGCCGGGGTGTAGAGGGTGGCGCGCAGCGCGCCCGTGCGGGTCAGGATGCCGGCGAGGCGGCCGTCCTTGTCCACTGCGGGGGCGTACCGGCGGTTGGCGTGGTCCAGCTTGTTGAACGCGTCGCGCGGGTCGATGTCGGCGTCCAGGAGCAGCAGGTCCCTGGACATGACCTCGGAGAGCTGCGTGAAGCGGTCCACGCCGTTCAGGTCGGTGTCGGTGACGACGCCCACGGGCTTCTGGTCGGCGTCGACCACGACACCGGCGTTGTGCGCGCGCTTGGGCAGCAGCGCGAGGGCGTCCGCGACGGTCTGCGACGGGGCCAGGACGATCGGGGTGTCCAGGACGTGGTGGCGCGTCTTGACCCAGGAGACGACGTCGGTGACGACCTCGATCGGGATGTCCTGGGGGATGACGACGAGGCCGCCGCGGCGGGCGACGGTCTCGGCCATGCGCCGGCCGGCGATCGCGGTCATGTTGGCGACGACCAGCGGGATCGTGGTGCCGGTGCCGTCGGGCGAGGTCAGGTCGACGCCCTGGCGGGAACCGACGGCGGAGCGCCTCGGGACCATGAAGACGTCGTCGTACGTCAGGTCGTAGGGAACCGGAGGAGTTGATACATGCCGCCCCGTACCGGGCTCAAGGAAACGCATAAGTCTCACATTTTCACGCGAAACGGCGCAGGTCACTCCCACAAAGACACAGCAAAACGCCCCCGACCATGTCTGGTCCTCCAAAGAGGTACGGGGGCTCATGCGCAGGACAGTGGGCCTGCCTTACGTCGAAAGGTTACCCGAGGTCCCACGGATCGGCGAGCCGGCCACGGCCGAGGGGTCGCGTCGACGGGGGCGGCACAGGGTGGGGCGGCGCGCGACAACCGGCCGGTGCGGGCCGAAAAGGAGCGAAGACAACATGGTTACGTAAGAACGGAGTTGGGATATCCATGTTTACAACTGGACGAGTCAGGAGTCACATTGACAGAGGCGATCACGCAAGCCTACGCTCGCTTTTGAACAACGGTAAGACAACGTCGCTTTGAGCGTGTGTCAGCGGCATCCGAAGCGGATGTGACCGCACCCAACCTCCCGGCCACCCTTCGGAAACGTCCAGTCCACCCAGTCGTTTACGGAGATATTGGCCTCATGAAGGGCATCATTCTGGCCGGGGGCAATGGCACCCGGCTCTACCCGTTAACGTACGCCGTGTCGAAGCAGATACTCCCGGTGTACAACAAACCCCTGATCTATTATCCGCTCTCGGCACTCATGCTGGGCGGCATACAGGAAATCCTTGTCATCTCTTCGCCACGGCATCTGGGCACGTTCCGCGATCTACTCGGGGACGGCAGCCAACTCGGCCTGAGCATAGAATACGCCGAGCAGGCGGAGGCGAATGGCATCGCCGAGGCATTCATCATCGGCGCGGAATTCATCGGCGATGACGCCGTGACGCTGGTGCTCGGCGACAACATCTTCCACGGTCCCGGCCTTGGCAGAATGATCCAGGCCGAGACGCGGAACGTCGACGGCTGCGTCCTCTTCGGCTATTCGGTCGGAGATCCCGAGCGGTACGGCATCGGCGAGGTGGACGCCGACGGGCAGCTCGTCTCCCTGGAGGAGAAGCCCACGTCACCCCGGTCCAACCTGGCCATCACCGGCCTGTACGTGTACGGCAACGACGTCGTGGACGTGGCCAAGAACCTGCGGCCGTCGCGCCGCGGCGAGCTGGAGATCACCGATGTGAACCGCGTCTACCTGGAGCAGGGCAGGGCCAGGATGGTCAACCTGGGACGCGGGTTCGCCTGGCTGGACACCGGCACCCACGACTCCCTCCTCCAGGCCTCGCAGTTCGTGCAGACGCTGGAGCAGCGTCAGGGGGTACGGATAGCGTGCCTGGAGGAGATCGCTTTCCGTATGGACTTCATCGACGCCGCGGCCTGTTATGACCTCGGCAGTCGGCTGGGGAAAACCGATTACGGAAAGTATCTGATGGATATTTCCCGACAAGCCCGTCAAGACTGAAAGGCGTCCAGTGCGCATAGTTGTCACCGGTGGTGCCGGCTTCATCGGATCGAATTTCGTCAGGCACGCGGTGCAGGGTGCATATCCGGCCCTCGCGGGAGCCGATGTGGTGGTGCTCGACAAGCTCACCTACGCGGGCCGGAAAGAAAACCTCACCCCGGTCCTCGACAATCCCTCGCTGCGTTTCGTGGAGGGCGATATCTGCGACGCCCCCTTGATGCGTGACGTGCTGCGCGACAGCGATCTCGTCGTGCATTTCGCCGCCGAGTCGCACGTCGACCGCTCCATTTCCGGGGCCGAGGAGTTCGTGCGGACCAATGTACTCGGGACGCAGACGCTCCTGAGTGCCGCCCTGGAGGCGGGCGTGGGGAAATTCGTGCATGTCTCGACCGATGAGGTGTACGGCTCGCTCGACGCCGAAGGGACGCCATGGACGGAAGAGGCACCCCTCTCCCCGAACTCTCCTTATGCGGCGTCGAAGGCCTCCTCCGACCTGATGGCTCTCGCTTTTCAGCGGACGCATGGACTTCCGGTCTGTGTCACCCGCGGTTCCAACACTTATGGCCCGTATCAGTATCCCGAGAAGATAATCCCGCTGTTCGTCTCCCGTCTGCTGGCCGGCCAGAAGGTGCCGCTCTATGGGGACGGCACGCATGTACGGGACTGGCTGCACGTCGACGACCACTGCCAGGGCATCGCGCTGGTCGCCGCGGGCGGCGAACCCGGCGAGGTCTACAACGTCGGCGGCGGCACGGAGCTGACCAACCGCGCGCTGACCGGGCGACTGCTCGACCTGCTCGGCAAGGACACGTCGATGGTGGAGCGGGTGACCGACCGCAAGGGCCACGACCGGCGGTACGCGATGGACATCTCCAAGATCTCCGGCGCCCTGGGCTACAAGCCGGCGGTGCCGTTCGACGACGGGCTCGCGGCGACGGTCGACTGGTACCGGCAGCACCACGGCCTGTGGGCGGACGGCGCGTAACGCGCCCCGCTCCGGAACCCCGGACGGTGCCGGGCCACAGCTTCGCGGCTGCGGCCCGGCACCGTCCTCGTGGGCGCGCCCGTCAGCTCTGCGCGGGCGTCCTCGGGGTCACACCGGTAGCCGTGACCTCCAACAGGCTGTCGCACGGCGGCAGTTCAGCGCCGATGCCCGCGATCAGCCAGCAGGTGCGGTCACGGGTGACCTCCGCGAGCAGCTCGGCAAGGTGCGCGTCGGCGACGAACGGGTCCGTGCCCGCGGTGGCGTCCACGACCACCAGCGACGGGTCGTCCCGCAGAGCCCGCAGCAGCGCGAGCCGCCAGCGGTCCCGCTCGGACAGCGCCGCCTCCTCGTCCACCGCGGCCCGCAGCCGGTCGAGCGCCTCGCGCACGCCGGGCCGCTCCGCCGACCCCTCGGGGAAGGAGCCGAGCACCAGGGCCGCCTCCTCGCGGGTGAGGCCCGGTGCCTGCGGGGAGACCCGGGCGATGTGCCCTTCGACCACGGGCGGGGCGAGGGCGGCGACGTCCGTGCCGCCGATCCGCACCTGCCCCGAGGTCGGGGTGACATCACCGGTCAGCAGGTCGCCGAGGAGCAGCCGGATGCCGTCGGGGGCGCCGAGGAGCGCCGTGGTGGTGCCGTCCGCGGTCGCGAAGGAGACCCCGTCGAGCACCGCCGTGCCCTCGACCGTCAGGCCCACACCGTCGAAGACGACGTCGGCGCTGCCGGGCCAGTCGGCGGCAGGGCGGTCGTCGTGCGCGCCGCCCTCCTCGTGCGTGCCGAGGAGCTTGCCGATGCCGGCCATCACCTCGCGGGCGTTCATGATGGTGCTCGTCAACAGGACGGCCTCCATCATGGGCCGGTAGGTGAGCACCGCCAGGACGATCAGCGCGACGCCCTCCGTCCCGGACAGGCCGTCGTCGCCGGCGGCCAGCCAGGCGCACACACCGACCGCGGCGCAGGCGGCGAGTTCGACCACACGCCACAGCAGCACCTCGCCGGTGGCGGGCAGCACGTGGCCGCCGGAGTGCGGCGTGCCCGGCTTTCCGTAGCTCCGCCGCAGCCACTCCGCCCCGTCCGGCTCCTCGCGCCGCACGAGCAGCCGGGCCACGAGGAGGGAGCACAGCGCGAGGACGGCCAGGCCCCCGGCCAGCGTCAGCGCGACGCGTACGTCGAAGAAGGCGCTGATGACGATCACCGTCAGCGGGGTGGCGACGGCCGCGACCGCCGGGCGCAGCACGTGGGCGGGCAGGCCCATCAGGACCACGACCGCGGTGCCGTCGAGCGCCGCGAGCCGGTCGGAGTGGCTCGCGTCGAGCTCCCGGTTGGGCAGCTTCTGCGTGCGCTCGGCGACCGCCCTGTGCAGGGTGGTCACCAGCTCGGCGCCCAGGTCGTTGCCCATCGGCACGCTGCGGTGGTGGAGGACCCCGTACACCACACCGGCGGCGGCCATGACGCCGATCCAGGTCCAGGGCACCGCCGCGCCGGGCGTGAGCAGGTCCTCGGTGACCGGCACCACCAGGGCGAAAGCGACGCCCTGGATCACGGAGCCGACCAGCAGGAACAGGCACAGCGAGCGCAGCGCCCGCCGCCCCGTGGCGTGCAGGAAGAGAGCGAGTACGGGCCTCATCGGGACACCTCCTGGGACGCCGCGGCTCCGGTGGATCCCGCGGGCGCCGTGGAAAGGGCCGCGGAGCCCGCGGCGAGCCGCGCGTCCCGGGCCGGGTCGAACAGTCCGGCGTACGGTCCGCCGGGTCCCGCCAGCTCCTCGTGGGTGCCGGACGCGACCACCTTTCCCGCCTCGCTCACCACGAACCGCCCGTCGGCGACCACCGGCGGACCGGTGGCGACGACGACCACACAGGCCCGCTCCCGCAAGCCGGTGACCGCGCTCCGCAAGGTGTCCGGGTCGCCGGGGAAGGCACGCTGGTCGAGCAGGACGACGTCGCGGTCGGCGGCGAGCAGCCGGGCGAGCGCGAGCCGTTGGAGTTCGGGGTAGGACTGGGGGGCCTCGGTGCCCACGATCGCGTCGTAGCCGCGCGGCAGCGCGGCGATCGACTCGTGGCAGCCTGCGGCGCGCGCGGCCCGCTCTGCCTCCTTCGGATCGCCGTCGGCACGGTCGGCGGTGATGTACGCGCCGATCGCGCCGATGACGACCGCGGGGTCGGCCTCGACCGCGGCGAACCGCTCCGCGGGGGTCTGTGCGGTGATCCCGTCGACGATCGCGTCGGCGTCCGCGTCGGTGGCGGCGACGACCGTCACCACGCCCCGCTCGGGCAGCTCGGGCAGCTCGACGGCGGGGCCCGGGTCCTCCTGCGGCTCCGGCTCCTCCGCCGCGTCCGCCTTCGCTTTCGGCTTGGACTTCGGCTTCGCGTCGCCGGGTCCTGCCGGTGCGCTCCCCGTGGCGAACCGCGTCAGGCGCGCCGCTGCCTTCTTGCCCTCGCCCACTTCCTCCAGGAAGTAGGTGATGGCCAGCAGGGGCGCCGCGAGCCCCGCGCCGAGGAGCAGGAACGGCACCAGGTCGGCGGGCGCCAGCGAGTCCGAGCGGATCAGCAGCGCTCCCCCGCACAGCACGAAGATGAGCACGGTCAGCGGCGAGAAGGCGATCTCCGCGAGGGCGCGGCCGCCGAGCAGCGAGCCGATCCGTACGCGGAAGAACTCGCTGAACTCGTCGGTGACGTCGGCCAGCCTGCGGGCCGAGGTGCGGGTGGCCTCGGCCGTGTCGGACCGGGTGCCCACGGGGTTGACGCGCTGGGGCAGGGTGAGAGTGGGCCGCACGGCGTCGATGCCGCCGATGCTCGTCGCGTAGTCGGTCGCCATCTCCTTGAAGAAGCGGGCGGAGATGAAACCGAAGACGGCGAAGCCCAGCAGGATCGGCGCCAGGGTGATGAGCGCCATCAGCCAGTCGACCCAGAACAGATAGCCGATCGACAGGACGAAGACCAGGACGGCCGAGAGGAGCTCCGATCCGGCCCGGCCGACCATCACGCCCATCGAGTGGATGTCACGGCCCAGAGTGGTGCCGTGCTCCCGCCAGGCGGCGTGCAGCGGGCGGGCGGCATGGGCGCCGCGCAGCCTGCCGGTGACCGCGAGGAGCAGGGCGTACTGGGTGCGCGCCCCCGCCTCCTTGCTCAGGACGCGGCCCGCCAGCTGGGCCACGAATCCGACGACCGCCGCGGCGGCGACCAGGAGGACGAGCCGGCCGATCCTGCCCTCGTCGGGGTCGCCGTCGAGCAGTTCCCTGCACACCTCGATGACGGCGAGGACGGGGCCGACCGTCGCCACCGCCCCGACCGCTTCCAGGACGAGCGCCGTACGGGCGCGCCAGGCGATTCCGGTGGGTGCGCTCATCGCTTCGTGACCAGGTGGTCGCCGAGGACCAGGTAGTCGATGTCGGTGCCGAGGAAGCACTCGACCGCGTCCTTCGGGGAGCAGACGACCGGCTCGCCCGCGACGTTGAAGGAGGTGTTGACCAGGCACGGCACATCGGTGCGCGCGGTGAACTCGCGCAGCAGCGCGGCCAGTCGGGGGTTGCTGTCGTCCGTCACGGTCTGGATGCGCGAGGTGGCGTCGACGTGTGTGGCGGCCGCGATCCTCTCCGTGTACTCGGGTTTCACGGGGAACACGAAGGTCATGTACGGCGAGCGCTGCTTCTTGCCGAGCTCGAAGACAGCGGCCGCGTTCTCCTCCAGGACGATGGGGGCGAACGGACGGAACGGCTCGCGGTGCTTGACGCGGGTGTTGATGACGTCCTTCATGTCGGCGTGCGACGGGTTGGCCAGGATGGAACGGTTGCCGAGCGCGCGCGGGCCGTACTCGGTGCGGCCCTGGAACCAGCCGATGACGGTCTTGCCGCTGAGCAGTTCGGCGGTCTTCGCGACGATCGCGCCGTCGGCGTACTCCTCCCAGGTGACGCGGTCGGTGTAGCCGTCCAGGGTGGCGACGATCTCCTCGGCGGTGTACTCCGGGCCGAGGTAGGGCGTCTTCACCGGCACGATCGGGACGTTCCTCTCGCGGACGACGTGGGCCGCGGCGCCGATGGAGACACCCGGGTCGCTGGCGCCGAAGCTGACCTCGGCGCGCTCGAAGGGCAGGTCCTCGAGCAGCTTGGTGTTGTTGACGCAGTTGAGCGCCACACCGCCCTCGTAGATGAGGTCGCGCAGGTCGGTGACGTCGGCGAGGGCGCGCAGCTGGTGCGCGGTGACCACTTCGAGGGCCTGCTGGGCGGCGCTCGCGACCCGGACCTGGAACTCGAACTCGCCCCGGTTGTCGTCGTCGCCGCCGAAGATCTCGTCGAAGAGGGGGAGGTAGGCGCGGGGGCCGCGCGGGTCGTCGGCCAGGGCCAGCGCGTAGCGCCCGGGGCCGTCGAAGGTGATGACGTGGTTCAGGAGCGGGTTGTCCTCCCGGGCCGGCGGCTGCCCGAACCCGCCGAGGCCCATGACCTTGTACTCGTCGTTGTTCGGGGTGAATCCGAGGTACCGCGTGATCTCGGCGAAGAGCTGGGCGATCGAGTTGCGGGAGTCGATCGTGAACTGCTCGAAGACCTTCACCTCGCCGTCGCGGACCTCGCCCATGATGGCGCTGTCCGCTTCGCCCTGGCCGTCGCTGATGAGGAAGGCGGCGTCCTCGAAACCGGCGAAGGTGCGGCCGCAGGCGAGGTGTGCCCGGTGGTGCGGGACCGTGATGAGCTTGTCCTCGGTCAGCTCGTGCCCGGTGTTGCGGGCGAAGTCCTCCAGGATGGCGGTCTTGCCGAGCATGCCGGTGTAGAGCTCGCCGAAGCCGGAGATGGCCTGGAACTTGTACTCGGGGGGTATGGGCGCCCCGGCGAGCTTGGAGATGGCGTCGTCGGCGAACTCCGGGCTGAACCGCCAGCCGAAGGCGTAGTAGTCGACGTCGGCGAAGTCGATCCCCGCCTGGCCGAGGACCCAGCGCATGGCGTTGATCGGGAAGGCGGTGGTCTTCTTCTGCCGGTTCATGCGCTCTTCCTCGACGGCGGCGACCAGCTTGCCGTCGATGAACAGCGACGCGGCAGCGTCGTGGCCGAGGAAGCTGTGCCGGTCGACGCTGTCCTGCGTATAGCCGTAGAGCTTGCCGAAGAGCTCGGCGGCGCGGGAGAACCCGTTGTAACCAAGAACTATCACTGCGCTGTCTCCTATGAAAGGGGTGGGCGAACTGCCCTGTGCCGACCGGTGGTTCAGATGCCCTGCTCCGCGAGCCAGGCGCGGATCGCGGCGGTGGTCGCGCCGATGTTCTCCTCCATGAGCGTGAAGTGGTCGCCCGGTGCGGTGACCAGCGTGTGCGGAAGCGACCAGGAGGCCCGCCAGCTCTCGTCGTCGAAGCCGTCGGCCTGGTGCTTCAGGGGGTCCTCGGCGCGTACGAACAGCGTCGGAGCCTCGGTCGGCGCGATCTCGCACTCGTCCATGAGCGTGTGGTAATGCCCCATGGCGCTGAGCCGTACGCCGCTCAACGCCCCGCTGCCGAAGAGGTGTTCGCGGGCGAAGAGGCCCTCCATCATGGCCCGGCTCAGGTCGGCGGAGAACTCCGTGCCGGCCTGGAAGGTGTCCAGGACGACGGTGCCGCGGTGAGCCCGCCCTCACGTGGCTGACGTCAGCCCGGGCTGCCTCACGACCGGTTGCCATCGCTGGAAGACGCGTTCATGGGGCACCGGACATCTCTGCTGTCACCGTCTGGAATGAAGCCCGCGGCCTACCCAATTATGGTCGAGTTGGATCTCATCAGATCAATTCGATTATCGTCCGGATATGCCGGATGGACCTGGGCAAAGCATCCGTTGTCCATCCTAATCCATATCAGTCCTCAGTGCCATTATTCTCCAGGAAACCGGACGGATGGTTTGGAAGTTGATGTTGATTCGACATGTGACATCCAGCTGGAGGCTGAACAAAGCCGTCAGTCCTGGTGCCGCCGCGTGCCCACAGTGCCGCGGCGGTCGAGCCGGGAACCCTCGTAGGCGTCCGTAAACAACAATGACAGGGGTGGGGCCGTCAGCGTGTCAGCTTCCGCTCGACGGCGGTCGTCTCCGAAACGAGGTGCCCGACTCATGATAGCCTCGACGCCGTCGCCGAGGAGCGCCTTCACCGCGGCGTCCGGCCTGACCGCCTCGGGCGGGGTGTCGTGCCAGTACGTCGCGTCCAGGTCCTCGGCGCCGGGCCAGGACAGTGGCGGCGAAGTACATCCATGCGTGCGTCACGCCCGTGGTGATCAAGCCCCTGCCGGGTACCGTCGACACCATCTCCCGCGCAGGGCGTCAGGTCGCAGGGGCGTGGAAGCGCTCATCACGCACGGCCACGGGTTCGTGCTCGGACTCGTGCTCGGGCTTGTGCTCGGGCTTGTGCTCGGCGAGGAGGCGGCCCCGCTCGGCGGCGAGCAGTGCGCCGTCGGCGCGGGACAGGACGCCGGCGGCGCAGGCCGCGGCGATCTCGCCGCCGCCGATGCCGACGACGGCGGCGGGGGTGATGCCCGCGGCCGACCACACCTCGGCGAGCGACACCGTGACCGCCCACAGGACGGGGTGGGCGACGGCCGGGTCGGCGAGCCGGGCAGCTCACGCAGGACGACGTCCGAAGCAGCGCAGATCCGGTGGCGCAGGGGCCGGGGCGGCGCACTCGGCCGCAGGTGGAGGCGAACGGTGGGGCTTCAGGGAGGTTCGCGTGCGGCCTCGGGCAGTCCTTCGGCCCGGTCGGGGAAGACGAACGCGGTCCTGAGTGCCCCGCGCGCCGTGCCGAGCACGGCGTCGTCACCGGGAGCGTCCCCGGCCGCCAGGGTGTCGAGGGCCGCCGCGAAGCCCGTGGCGTCCTCGGCCAGGACGACGGCGCGGTGCTCGAAGGCGGTCCGGCCGGTGGCCAGCGCGACGGCCGTCCCCGCGAGGTCCACGTCCGGCGCGACGGCGTGCTCGCCCAGCCGCGCCGCCTGGGCCCGCAGCGCGGCGGGCGACTTGGCGGACAGCACCCACGGCACCACCCCGGAAGCGGGCTCCCCGGCCTGCTGGCCCGCGGTGTCCCGGGGGGCCTCCTCCAGGATCACGTGGGCGTTCGTACCGCTGATCCCGAAGGAGGACACACCCGCGCGCCGCGTCCCCTCCCCCGGCCACGCGACCTTCTGGGTCGCCAACTCCACGGCGCCGGAAGCCCAGTCGACGTGGCTGCTCGGCTCGTCCACATGCAGCGTGGGCGGTACGACACCGTGCCGCATCGCCAGAACCATCTTGATGACCCCGGCGACACCCGCGGCCGCCTGCGTGTGACCGATGTTCGACTTCACCGAACCCAGCAGCAGCGGCCGCCCGGCGTCCCGGTCCTGGCCGTACGTGGCGAGGAGGGCCTGCGCTTCGATCGGGTCGCCGAGCGACGTCCCCGTACCGTGCGCCTCGACCACGTCGACTTCGGCGGCGCTCACCCCGGCGACCGCCAACGCGTCGCGGATGACCCGCTGTTGGGACGGGCCGTTCGGCGCCGTCATGCCGTTCGACGCGCCGTCCTGGTTCACCGCGGTGCCCCGGACGACGGCGAGGACGTGGTGGCCGTTGCGGCGCGCGTCCGAGAGGCGCTCCACCAGGAGCATTCCGGCGCCCTCGCCCCACGCGGTGCCGTCGGCGCCGTCGGCGAACGCCTTGCAGCGGCCGTCGGGGGCGAGGCCGCCCTGCTTGCCGAACTCCGTGAACACACCGGGGGTCGCCATGACGGCGACACCGCCCGCGAGTGCCAGGTCGCAGACGCCGCCGCGCAGCGCGGACACGGCCATGTCCAGGGCGACGAGGGAGGAGGAGCAGGCCGTGTCGATCGTCACGGCGGGGCCCTCGAAGCCGAAGGTGTAGGCGATGCGGCCGGAGGCGACGCTGCCCGCGGTGCCGTTGCTGAGATAGCCCGCGATCTCCTCGGGGATCTCCTGGAGCCGTGCCACGTAGTCGTGGTGCATGAGGCCCGCGTACACGCCGGTCCTGCTGCGCCGCAGGCTCGTCGGGTCGATGCCCGCGCGCTCGATGGCCTCCCAGGAGGTCTCCAGGAGCAGGCGGTGCTGCGGGTCCATCGTGGTGGCCTCGCGCGGCGAGACACCGAAGAATCCGGCGTCGAACTCGGCGGCGTCGTACAGGAAACCGCTCTCGCGGACGTACGTCGATCCGGTGCGGCCGGGCTCGGGGTCGTAGAGCCGCTGGAGGTCCCAGCCGCGGTCGGCGGGGAAGCCTCCGATGCCCTCGCGGCCGCCGGCGACCATGTCCCACAGCTCTTCGGGGGAGCCGACGCCGCCGGGGTAGCGGCAGGCCATGCCGACGATGGCGATGGGGTCGTCGTCGGTGGCCCGCGCCCGGACGGCGTGTGCGCCCCGCTCGGCGGGGCCTGCCAGCGCCTCGTCGAGGAAGCCGGCCAGCGCCTCGGGGCTCGGGTAGTCGAAGACGAGGGTGGTGGGCAGCTGGACCTTGGTGAACTCGGCCAGTCGGTTGCGGAGTTCGACGGCGGTCAGCGAGTCGAAGCCGAGGGCGTCGAAGGACTGCTCCGGCGCGATGTCTTCGGGCGCGGTGTGGCCGAGGACGGTGGCGACGTGTTCGCGCACCAGGTCCACGAGCGCGGCGGCGCGCTCCGCGTCCGGCAGGCCGAGCAGCCGTTCGTGCCAGGCCGACGAGGCGGCCGCGGGGGCGGCCGCGGCACGGCGGGCCGGGCCTGGCCAGGGAGCGCAGCAGTGCGGGCGGGTCGTCCTGGCCGCGCAGGTCCAGGCGTACGGGGACGGCGACCGGCGCGGTGAGCCGTACCGCGGCGTCGAACAGGGCGAGGCCCTCGTCGGCGCTGAAGGCGCGCAGGCCACCGCGGTCGAGCCGGCTCAGGTCGGTGTCGCTGAGCGTGCCGGTCATGGCGCTGAGGTCGGCCCACAGGCCCCAGGCCAGCGAGTGCGCGGGCAGGCCCGACGCGCGGCGGTGCCGGGCGAGCGCGTCCAGGAAGGTGTTGGCGGCCGCGTAGTTGGACTGGCCCGGGGAGCCGAAGACGCCGGCGGCGGAGGAGAAGAGGACGAACAGGTCGAGGTCCCGCTCCTTGGTGAGCTCGTGCAGGTGCCAGGCGGCGTCGGCCTTGGGCCGCAGGACGGTGTCCAGGCGTTCGGCGGTCTGCGCGGTGACCATGCCGTCGTCCAGGACGCCGGCCGCGTGCACCACGCCGCGCAACTCGGGGAGCGAGCCGATGAGTTCGGCCAGCGCGGACCGCTGGGATACGTCGCAGACGGCGAGGCGCACCTCGGCGCCGGCCGCGCGCAGCTCCTCGGCGAGTTCGGTGGCTCCCGGCGCGTCGGCGCCGCGCCGCCCGGCGAGGACCAGGTCGCGTACGCCGTGGGCGGTGACCAGGTGGCGGGCGACGGCGGAGCCGATGACGCCGGTGCCGCCGGTGACCAGGAAGGTGCCCTGCCCGGAGCAGGGGGCCGGGGCCTCGGCGTCGGGTGCGGTACGCACCAGGCGGGGCACGAAGACGTCGCCGCCCCGGACCGCGATCTCGGTCTCCTGGTCGGCGAGGGCGGCGCCCACGGCCGTCCAGGGGATGTCGGCGGGGTCGGCGCCGGGTGCCAGGTCGAGCAGCGCGAACCGTTCGGGGTGCTCGGAGCGTGCCGAGCGCACCAGGCCGTGCACGGCGGCCTGGACCGGGTCGGCGCCTTCGCCGGGGTGCACTTCGACGGCGCCCCTGGTCAGGACGGTCAGCCGGGCGGGGGCCGAGGCGTCGTGCGCCAGCCATGCGTGGATGTGTGCCAGGGCGTGGCCCACGTGGGCACGTACCCCTTCGAGGGTGTCGGTGCCGCCGTCCCCCGCGCAGTCGAGGAGCACGGTGTCGGTGCCCGCCAGCGCGTCGAGGGAGGTGTCCGGGCCCCAGAGCCGCGGGGCCTCGCTCGCGGCGGCGTCCCGCGCGACCGCCTTCCTGGGCTCCCAGGCCTCGGTGAACAGCGACTCCGCGACGACCGCGCGCCTCGGACCGACGGGGGTCTGGGAGACGGGCCGCAGCACGAGTTCGTCGATGCCGATGACGGGGGTGCCCGTGGCGTCGGCGATCCGTACGCGTACGGCGGCGGTGCCCGTGGTCGTCAGGCAGACGCGGACGGTGCGGGCGCCGCTCGCCCACAGCCGCACGCCGGACCAGGCGAACGGCAGCCGCGAGGTGTTCTCGGCGTCGTCGACCACGCCGCCGAGGCCGATGCCGTGCAGGGCGGCGTCGAGCAGGGCCGGGTGGATGCCGAAGCCGGTGACGTCGTCCGCCGCGCCCTCGGGCAGCTCCACGTCGGCGTAGAAGTCACCGTCCCGCCGCCAGGCCCTGCGCAGCCCCTGGAAGGTGGGGCCGTAGGCATAGCCCTGCTCGGCGAGGGCGGGGTAGAAGTCCTCGGTCTCGACCGGGGCCGCGCCGCGGGGCGGCCACACCGCGCCCGTGACGGCGCCGAAGTCGTCGGCGTCGGGGCCCGGGACGGCGGGGGCGACGACGCCTTGGGCGTGCCGGATCCACTCGGTCTCGACGCCGCTCGTGCCGTCGTCGGACGGTTCGATGCGGGAGTGCACGACGACGTGGCGGCGGCCCTCGTCGTCGGCGGCGCCGACGCCGACCTGGATCTGCACGGCGTCCTCGGGGGCGAGGACGAGCGGGGTCTCCAGGGTGAGGTCGCGGAGGTGGCCGCAGCCCACGCTCTGCCCGGCGCGCAGGGCGAGTTCGACGAAAGCGGTACCCGGCAGGAGCACGGCGCCCACGACGGCGTGGTCGGCGAGCCAGGGGTGGGTGGCGAGCGAGACGCGGCCGGTGAGGACGGAGCCGCCCGCGGTGCCGCCGTCGGCGACGCTGACGGCGGCGCCGAGCAGCGGGTGGTCGAGCCCGGCGAGGCCCGCCCCGCTCACGTCGCCCGCGCGGCGCGGCGGGACGCGGGGCCAGAACCGCTGCCGTTCGAAGGGGTACGTGGGCAGGTCCTGGACCGCGGGTACGGCGGGCAGCAGCGCGCGCCAGTCCACGTCGGCGCCGCCGGTCCACAGGGCGCCGACCGCCCGCAGCAGAGCGGCGACCAGGGGCCGTTCGCGGTGGGCGACGGAGGTGACGGTGGCGCGGTGGCCCTCGGAGAGGCTCTCCTCCAGGGAGCGGGTGAGCACGGCGTGCGGGCCGATCTCCAGGAAGGCGTCCACCCGTGGTTCCGCGGCGCGCACGGCGTCCTGGAAGTGGACGGCATCGCGGGCGTGCCGCACCCAGTAGTCCGGGGACGTGATGTCGTCCGCCGCGAGCCTGCCGGTGACGGTGGAGACCATCGGGACGGCCGGGCGGGAGAAGGTGAGCCGCGTGAGCACGGAGCGGAACTCGTCGAGCACCGGCTCCATGAGCGGCGAGTGGAAGGCGTGGCTGACCTGGAGTCTGCGCGTGCGCCTGCCCGCCCGGGCGGCGGCCTCCGCCACCTGGTCCACGGCGTCCGACGCGCCGGACACGACGACGGCGGAGGGGCCGTTGACCGCGGCGACGGCCACCTGCTCCCGGTGCTGCTCGGGCAGGGCGCGCAGCCACGCCTCGGCCTGCGCCCGGGTGGCGTCGAGGGCCAGCATGGCGCCACCGTCGGGGAGTCGCTGCATGAGGGCGCCACGGGCGACGGCCAGCGTGACCGCGTCTTCCAGGGAGAGGACCCCGGCCACGTGGGCGGCGGCGATCTCACCGATGGAGTGGCCGAGGACGACGTCCGGGCGCACGCCCCATGCCTCCAGGGTGCGGAACAGCGCGACCTCGACGGCGAAGAGGGCGATCTGGGTGTAGCCGGTCCGGTGGATCAGGTCCGCGTGGTCCGAGGAGCGTCCGGCGGAGCCCGCGAGCACCACGTCGGCCAGGGGGACGTCGAGCTGCGGGTCGGCGGCGGCGCAGACGGCGTCGAACGCCGCGGCGAACGCGGGCAGCCGCTCGTACCACTGCCCTCCCATGCCCGCCCACTGCGCGCCCTGCCCCGCGAAGACGAAGGCGGTCTTGGCACCGGGCCGCGCCGTGCCGTGGACGAGGTGGCGGCCCGCGGTGCCCTTGTCCGCCAGGGTGTCGAGGCCCGCGGCGAAGCCCGTGGCGTCCTCGGCCAGGACGACGGCGCGGTGTTCGAAGGCGGTCCTGGTGGTGGCCAGCGCGACCGCTGTTCCCGCGAGGTCGACGTCCCGCTCGACGTGATCCCTGAGCTGCGCCGCCTGGGCCCGCAGCGCGGCGGGCGACTTGGCGGACAGCACCCACGGCACCACCCCGCCGGAAACCGGCTCCCCGGCCTCCTGGCCCGCGGTCTCCGGAGGCGCCTGCTCCAGGATCACATGGGCGTTCGTACCGCTGATCCCGAAGGAGGACACACCAGCGCGCCGCGTCCCCTCCCCCGGCCACGCGACCCTCTCCGTCGCCAACTCCACGGCGCCGGAAGCCCAGTCGACGTGGCTGCTCGGCTCGTCCACATGCAGCGTGGGCGGTACGACACCGTGCCGCATCGCCAGAACCATCTTGATGACCCCGGCGACACCCGCGGCCGCCTGCGTGTGACCGATGTTCGACTTCACCGAACCCAGCAGCAGCGGCCGGCCGGCGTCCCGGTCCTGGCCGTACGTGGCGAGCAGCGCCTGCGCCTCGATCGGGTCGCCGAGCGACGTCCCCGTACCGTGCGCCTCCACCACGTCCACGTCCGCGGCGCCGACACCCGCGCTCGCCAACGCCTCGCGGATCACGCGCTGTTGGGACGGGCCGTTCGGCGCCGTCATGCCGTTCGACGCACCGTCCTGGTTCACCGCGGAACCACGGACGACGGCAAGCACGCGGTGGCCGTTGCGGCGCGCGTCCGAGAGGCGCTCCACCAGCAGGACACCGACGCCCTCGCCCCACGCGGTGCCGTCGGCACCCTCGGCGAACGCCTTGCAGCGGGCGTCGGCGGAGAGACCGCCCTGCTTGCCGAACTCGGCGAACACGCCCGGGGTCGCCATCACCGTGACGCCGCCGACCAGGGCCAGCGGGCAGTCACCCGAGCGCAGCGCGCGGGCCGCGAGGTGGAGCGCCACGAGGGAGGCGGAGCAGGCGGTGTCGACGGTCACGGCGGGGCCCTCGAAGCCGAGGGTGTAGGAGATGCGGCCGGAGACGACGCTGGAGGCGTTGCCGGTCAGCAGGTGGCCGAGGGACTCGTGTCCCGCGTGGTTGAGCATGCCGGGGTAGTCGGCGCCGTTGACGCCGATGAACACGCCGGCCTTGCTGCCGTGCAGGCCGGTGACGTCGATCCCGGCGCGCTCGAAGGTCTCCCAGGAGGTCTCCAGGAGCAGCCGCTGCTGCGGGTCCATCTCCAGGGCCTCGCGCGGCGATATGCCGAAGAAGGAGGCGTCGAACTCGGTGGCCGTGTCGAGGAAGCCGCCCTGCGGGCGGGTGCCGCCCTCGGGCTGCTGCCAGCCGCGGTCGGCGGGGAAGTCGCTCATGGCGTCCACGCCGTCGCGCAGCAGCTCCCAGAAGGCCTCGGGCGTGCCGGCCCCGCCCGGGAACCGGCAGCCCATGCCGACGATCGCGATGGGCTCGCGCTCGGCCTCCTCCAGGTCTCGGACACGGTCCCTGGTGCGCTTGAGGTCCGCCGTCACCCGCTTCAGGTACTCGACGACCTGCTCTTTCTCAGCCATGTCCGAAACCCCTCGTCGTGCAGAACGTGCTGGTGGGCCGTGCGTGCATCAGCTCAGCCCGATCTCGTCGTCGATGTAGCGCAGCAGCTCTTCCTCGCTGACCTCGCTCAGTTCGTCGGCCCCCGCGTCCTCGGCCCTGCCGCCGCCGGGCGCGGTGCCGGCCAGCGTCCTGGAGCGTTCCCGCCAGCGCAGCAGCAGGGTCTCCAGACGGGCCGTCAGCTTGTTGACCTCGGCCTCGTCGCGCTCGTCGTCGAGCATGGCCTCGAGCCGGTCGACGGCCTCCTTGCCCCACTCCTCGGCCTCTGTCCCCGGCAGCAGGATCTCCAGCAGCCGGCCGGTGAGCGCCTCGGGCGTGGGGTAGTCGAAGACGAGCGTGGTGGGCAGCCTCGTGCCGGCCATCCGGGCGAGGCGGTTGCGGAGTTCGACGGCGGTCAGCGAGTCGAAGCCGAGCTCCGTGAACGGCCGGGTGGCCGAGATCCGGTCGGCCGTGCCGTACTTGAGGACCGCGGCGATCTGCCCGCGCACCGTTTCGAGGAGGGCTTCGTTCCGTTCGGCCGGGGGCAGTGCGGAGAGCCGGCCGCGCAGCGCCTGTGCGTCCGGCGCCGTGGCGCGGCGCGGCGCCGAGCGCACGAGGCCGCGCAGCAGCGCGGGGGTGTCCTCGCCGCCGCGTAGCCGGGCGCGGTCCAGCTGGACCGGCGCGATGTGCGGCAGGCCGCTCGCGAGCGCACGGTCGAAGAGCGCGAGCCCTTCCTCCGTGCTGAAGGGGAGGACACCACCGGCGCTCATACGCCGCAGCTCGGCTTCGCCGAGGGTGGCGGTGAGTTCGCTGGTCTCCTCCCACAGCCCCCACGACAGGGACTGCGCGGGCAGACCCTCCGCACGACGACGTACCGCCAACGCGTCCAGGAACACATTCGCCGCCGCGTAGTTCGCCTGACCCGGAGAACCGAACACCCCGCCGCAGACGAACAACACGAACAACTCAAGCCCACGACCACGCGTCGCCTCATGCAGATGCCACGCATCCACCTTCGGCCGCAGCACCGACTCCAACCGCTCCACCGTCAGACCCGTCACCACACCGTCGTCCACCGCACCCGCCGCATGCACGACACCACGCACGTCGGGCAGCTCCGCCAGCAAGCCATCCACCGCCGCGCGATCAGCCACGTCACAGGCCACCACCCGCGCCACAGCACCCAGCTCCACCAGCTGATCCACCAACTCAGGGGCCCCCGGCGCCTGTTCACCACGCCGACTGACCAACACCAGCTCACGCACACCATGCGCGACCACCAGATGCCGCGCCACCGCGGCACCCACCACACCCGTGCCACCCGTCACCAGCACCGAACCCCCACCCGACCACGACACACCACCGTCATCGGCGCCGGCGGCATCCGCGCCGACCAGGGCCAGCCTGGGTACGTACGTCTCGCCCTCGCGCAGGGCGATCTCCGGCTCGTCGGCAGCCACGGCCGCGGCAAGGGCCGCCACGGGCACATCGGCGGCCTCACCGTCGGTGTCCACCAGCAGGAAACGGTCCGGGTGTTCGGCGCGGGCCGAGCGCAGGAAGCCGCGTACGGCGGCCTGCGTGAGGTCCACCGGGCCGGTGCCCGACACGGCGACGGCGCCCCGGGTGACCACGGCGAGCCGCGCGTCGGCGAGCGCCTCGTCGGCGAGCCAGTCCTTGGCGCGCGCGAGGGCGGCGGTCACCGCCTCACGGACCCGCTCCGGCAGCTCCTCGCCGCCGGTCTCTTCGTGCCCGTGGGCGGCCAGGGCAGCGGCGTCCAGGAGGACGAGCCGCGCACCGTCGGCGACGGCGGCCCCGATCTCCTCGGCCGACCGCGCGGCGTCCCACAGGATCGAACTCGGCGGCTGCGCGGGCTCGTCGAACCTGCGGCGCTCCCAGCGCACCTCGTACAGCGAGCGCGCCGCGGTGGCACCGGCCGAGCGGAGCCGGGCCGCGGTGAGCGGGCGCAGCTCGACCCGGTCGGCGCCGAGCAGCGGGGTGCCGTCGGCGCCGGTGGCGCGCACCCGCAGGGCGCCGTCGTCGGCCGGGGTCAGCAGGACCCGTACGATCCGGGCGTCGTCGGCCGCGTCCGGACCGGTGGCGGTGTCGAGGCCGCCTGCCCGTACCTGGATGCCCTGCCAGCCGGTGGGCTGAAGGGCGCCCGCGGTACCGGGGCCGCCCGCGTCGGTCAGGCGCCAGGCGTGGCAGACGGACTCCAGCAGCGCGGCGCGCGGCGCCAGGCCGTCGGCGGCCCGCTCGGCGAGCTCGACCTCGGCGTAGACGTCCTCGCCGGTACGCCAGGCCGCGCGCAGTCCCTGGAGGGCGGGGCCGAACTGCTGCCCCGCTGCGAAGAGCTCGCCGTAGAGGGCGGACGTGTCCACCGGGGCGGCATCCGCCGGCGGCCAGGCGCCCGCGAGCCGCGCGTACGCCTCGTCGGTCTCCTCGGCCGTCGGGCGCAGCTCGGCGGTGGCGTGCAGGGTCCACTCCGCAGTGGTGTCGCCGTCGGGCTGTGCGTGGACGGTGAGACGGCGGTGCCCGGCGTCGTCGGGTGCCGCGGCCATCACCTGGACGCGGACGGCGCCGTCGGGGGCCAGGAGCAGCGGCTCGTGCTGCTCCAGGTGCGCGACGCCGGGCAGGCCGAGGCGGTCGGCGGCGTACAGCGCCCAGTCGAGCAGGGCGCCGCCGGGCAGCACGGGCGTGTCGAGCACGGTGTGCTCCGCGGGCGAGGCCACGGCCGGGGCGGTGAGCCTGCCGGTGAACAGGATGGTGTCCGTACCGGCGGGGACGACGGCCGCGGCGAGCACCGGGTGGTCGGTGGCCTCCTGGCCGACACCGCCCGGGTCCCCGAAGTCCTGCGGGGCGTCGAGCCAGTAGCGTTCGCGCTGGAAGGCGTACGTCGGCAGGTCCACGGTGTCGGCCGGCGCGTCCGGGGCCGGGGTGAGCGCCGTCCAGTCCACGCCGAGGCCGCGGGTCCACAGGGCGGCGGCGTTGCGCAGCAGGGCGGTGCGCTCGTCCTCGTCGCGGCGCAGGGTGCCGGTGACGACGACCTCGCGCCCGTCGGCCTTCAGCGCGGCGTCCTCCAGGGCCGCGGTGGTGACCGGGTGCGGGCTGATCTCGACGAAGGTGTCGACGCCGCTCTCCATGAGGTCGGCGACGACCTGGGCGAAGCGCACCGGCTGCCGGAGGTTGCGGTACCAGTACTCGGCGTCGGCCTCCGGGCCCCGCACGTCCTCGCCGGTCACGGTGGAGCGCCAGGTGACCTGGGGCCGTGCCGGGCTGATGTCGCCGAGTTCCTGGAGAAGCCGGTCCTTGATGAGCTCGACCTGCGGCGCGTGCGAGGGGTAGGTGACGGGGATGCGGCGGGCGCGGATCCCGTCGGCCTCGCAGCCGTCCAGGAGCTGTCGCAGCGGTCCCTCGTCACCGGCGACGACGACGGCGCCGGGGCCGTTGACGGCGGCGATGACCACGCCGGTGGCGGGGTCGGCGGCGCCGTCCGGGTTCGTGTACCGGTCGATGAGGGCCTCGGCCTCGGCGGCGGGCACGGTCAGCGAGGCCATGCCGCCGCGTCCGGCGAGTTCCTCGGCGATGACGCGGCTGCGCAGGGCCACGAGGCGGGCGCCGTCGGCGAGCGACAGGGCACCGGCCACGCAGGCCGCCGCGATCTCGCCCTGGGAGTGGCCGACGACCACGGAGGGCGTGATGCCGGAGTGCTGCCAGACCTTCGCCAGGGAGACCATGACGGCCCACAGCGCGGGCTGCACCACGTCGACGCGCTTCAGGGCCTCTTCGTCCCCGAGGACGTCGAGCAGCCGCCACTCCGCGTGCGGCGCGAGCGCGTCGGCGCACTCACGCAGGGCCTCGGCGAAGACCGGCGAGGACTCCAGGAGACCGAGCGCCATGCCGGTCCACTGGGCGCCCTGGCCGGGAAAGACGAAGGCCACGTTCGCGCCGGGGCGCACGGTTCCGGTGACGAGTCCGGGTGCCTCGGGGTCCTGGCGGGCCAGGCCCGCGAGGCCTTCGGCGAAGCCGGCGGGGTCGGCGGCGAGGACGACCGCGCGTTCGTCGAAGGCGGTACGGCCGCCGATGAGCGCGGCGGCCGTCGCCGCGGGGTCGGCCCCCCGGTCGGCGAAGGCGCGCAGCCGCTCGGCCTGGCCGCGCAGCGCGGCCGCGGACTTGGCAGAGACGAGCCATGGCAGGACGGCGCCGTCGGCGGCGGCGAGCACCGGCTCGGGCCGCTGTGTCTCCTGCCGGGAGGCCTCTGGGGCCTCGGAGGCTTCGGGGGTCGCGGAGGCTTCGTGGGCCTCGGGGGCCTGTTCGAGGATGACGTGGGCGTTGGTGCCGCTGATGCCGAACGACGACACCGCCGCACGCCGCGGCCTGCCCGTCTCGGGCCAGGCGACGGCCTCGGTGGCCAGCTCGACGGCGCCCGCCGTCCAGTCGATGTGCTCGCTGGGCCGCTCGGCGTGCAGGGTCCTGGGCACGGTGCCGTGCCGCAGGGCGAGCACCATCTTCATGACGCCCGCGATACCGGCGGCGGCCTGGGTGTGACCGATGTTGGACTTCACCGAGCCGAGCAGGACCGGCTGGTTGCCGTCCCGGTCCTGGCCGTACGTGGCGAGCAGCGCCTGGGCCTCGATCGGGTCGCCGAGCGAGGTGCCCGTGCCGTGCGCCTCGACGACGTCCACGTCGGACGTGGTGAGACCGGCGTTGGCGAGCGCCTGGCGGATGACGCGCTGCTGCGAGGGGCCGTTGGGCGCGGTCAGGCCGTTCGACGCGCCGTCCTGGTTGACGGCCGAGCCCTTGATGACGGCGAGGACGCGGTGGCCGTTGCGGCGCGCGTCCGAGAGCCGCTCGACGAGGACCATGCCGGCGCCTTCGGCGACCCCCATGCCGTCCGCCGCGTCGGAGAACGCCTTGCAGCGGCCGTCCTGCGCGAGGCCGCGCTGGCGGGTGAACTCCGCGAAGATCGTCGGGGTCGACATGACGGTGACACCACCGGCGAGCGCCAGGTCGCACTCGGCGCGCTGGAGGGCGCTGACGGCCATGTCCAGGGCGACCAGGGACGAGGAGCAGGCCGTGTCCACGGTCACGGCAGGGCCCTCGAAGCCGAGGGTGTAGGAGACGCGCCCGGTGGCCACGCTGCCCGCGTTGCCGTTGCTGAGGAAACCGGCGACGTCCTCGGGCACGGAGCGCAGGCGCGCCGCGTACTCGTGGTACATCAGGCCGGAGAACACGCCGGTCCTGCTGCCGCGCAGCCGCGTCGGGTCGACGCCCGCGCGCTCGATGGCCTCCCAGGTCAGTTCGAGGAGCATCCGGTGCTGGGGGTCCATGGTCACGGCCTCGCGCGGCGATATGCCGAAGAAGGCGGCGTCGAAGTCGGCGGCGTCGTGCAGGAATCCGCCCCGGTCCACCAGGGAGGTGCCAGGGCGCTCGCCCGTGGGGTCGAAGAACGAGTCGAGGGCCCAGTCGCGGTCCGTCGGGAAGGCGCTGATGCCCTCACCACCGTCGGCGAGCAGCTGCCACAGCTCCTCGGGGGAGTCCACGTGGCCGGGGAAGCGGCAGCTCATGCCGACGATCGCGATGGGCTCGTCGTCCGCGACGACCCGCGCCACGGCGTTCTCCCGCCGTGCGGTGGTACCGGCGAGGAGGCCGTGCAGATGGGCGCCGAGCGCGGCGGGTGTCGGGTAGTCGAACACCAGGGTCGCGGGCAGCCGGGTGCCGGTCAGTTCGTTGAGGCGGTTGCGCAGCTCCACGGCGGTCAGGGAGTCGAAGCCCAGGTCCTTGAAGCCCCGGTCGACGGGGACCGCGTCGGCGCCTGAGTGGCCGAGCACGGAGGCTACTTGGGCCCGGACGAGGTCGACGAGCAGGCTCTCGCGCCCGTCCTCGGGCGTCGCGTCGTACTTCGCGCGCCAGCCGCGGCCCGCGGAAGTGCCGGCAGCGCGGCGCGCGGGGGTGCGCACCAGGGCGCGCAGCAGCGGGGGCACCTGCCGGCCCTCGGCGCGGGCGCGGGACAGGTCCAGGCGTACGGGGACCAGGTGCGGGGCGTCGAGGGACAGCGACTGGTCGAAGAGGGCGAGGCCTTCATCGGTGCCGAGGGCCTGTAGTCCGCCGCGGCCGAGCCGTGCCTTGTCGGCTTCGCCGAGGGTGGCGGTGAGTTCGCTGGTCTCCTCCCACAGCCCCCACGACAGGGACTGCGCGGGCAGACCCTCCGCACGACGACGTACCGCCAACGCGTCCAGGAACACATTCGCCGCCGCGTAGTTCGCCTGACCCGGAGAACCGAACACACCCGCCGCAGACGAGAACAACACGAACAACTCAAGCCCACGACCATGCGTCGCCTCATGCAGATGCCACGCGGCATCCACCTTCGGCCGCAGCACCGACTCCAACCGCTCCACCGTCAGACCCGTCACCACACCGTCGTCCACCGCACCCGCCGCATGCACGACACCACGCACGTCGGGCAGCTCCGCCAGCAAGCCATCCACCGCCGCGCGATCAGCCACGTCACAGGCCACCACCCGCGCCACAGCACCCAGCTCCACCAGCTGATCCACCAACTCACGGGCCCCCGGCGCCTGTTCACCACGCCGACTGACCAACACCAGCTCACGCACACCATGCGCGACCACCAGATGCCGCGCCACCGCGGCACCCACCACACCCGTGCCACCCGTCACCAGCACCGAACCCCCACCCGACCACGACACACCACCGTCATCGGCGCCGTCAGAGAGGGCCGGGGCGTCGGGGCGGGTCAGGCGCGGGACGAACGCGGCGTCGCCGCGCAGGGCGAACTCCGGCTCGTCGGCAGCCACGGCCGCGGCAAGGACCGCCACGGGCACATCGACGGCCTCACCGTCGGTGTCCACCAGCAGGAAACGGTCCGGGTGTTCGGACTGGGCGGAGCGCAGCAGGCCGCGCACGGGGGCCTGCATTGGATCGGGCAGCTCCTCGGGCGTGATGCCGACGGCGCCGCGGGTCAGCACGGCGAGCCGGGCCCGCGCGGGCGTCTCCTGCGCCAGCCACTCCTGGACGTGGGCCAGCACGGCGCCGGTCAGGGCGCGGGCCTCGGCCGGCACGTCGTCGCCGGCGCCGTCGGGCAGGCCCCGGGTCGTGCAGTCGAGCAGCACCAGCTCGGGATCGCCGGCGAGGACTTCGGCGAGCGGCGTGCCCGGGTGCCAGAAGACGGTGAGGGGGGCGGCCGCGGTCGCGGGCCGCCAGGCGTCCCAGCGCGGGACGTACAGCGACCGGGCGGGGACCGCGCGGACGTCGGCGGCGGCGAGCGGGCGCAGGACCAGCTCGTCCACGGAGGCCACGGGAGTGCCCGCGGCGTCCGTGGCGAGCAGCCGTACGCCGTCGCCGCCGTCAGCTCCGGACCTGGTCAGCCGTACGC
Source organism: Streptomyces sp. 135 (assembly GCF_020026305.1). Lineage (NCBI taxonomy): Bacteria > Bacillati > Actinomycetota > Actinomycetes > Kitasatosporales > Streptomycetaceae > Streptomyces > Streptomyces sp. 135. The sequence goes on from NZ_CP075691.1 coordinate 1,400,908, forward strand.
GCAGCGAGGTCGCGCCGTCGGTCCAGGTCTGGACGCCGGACCAGGCGAACGGCAGGCGCACGGTGTCCTCGTCCCCGAACAGGCCGCCGGGGCCCATGGCGTGGAGGGCGGCGTCGAGGAGGGCGGGGTGGGCGAGGAAGTCGTCGGCGGTGGCCTCTTCGGGCAGGGCCACTTCGGCGAACACCTCGTCGCCGCGTCGCCAGACGGACCGCAGGCCCTGGAAGGCGGGACCGTACTCGTAGCCGCGCTCGAACAGCGCGCCGTAGAAGTCGCCCAGCTCCACGGAGGTGGCCCCGACGGGCGGCCAGGCGCCTTGGAGGTCACCGAGCTCCGCCGGTTCCCGGGGCTCTTCGGGGGTGAGGGTGGCGGTGGCGTGCCGGACCCACTCGGCGGGTTCCTCCTGGTCTGCGGTGCCGGTCCGGGAGTGGATGGTGGCGGTCCGCTCGCCGGTCCCGTCGGCCTCGGCGACCTGGACCTGGAGGGTGACTCCGGTGTCCGCGGTGATGGTGAGGGGGCGCTCCAGGGTGAGTTCCCGCACCCGGCCGCAGCCGCTCTCCCGGCCGGCGGCGAGGGCGAGTTCGAGGAAGGCGGTGCCCGGCAGGAGCACGGTCTCCAGGAGGGCGTGGTCGGCGAGCCAGGGGTGGGTCGGCAGGGAGATCCTGCCCGTGAAGACGGCCGCGCCGGACTCGGCGGGGAGCGTGGCGGCGGCGAGCAGCGGGTGGGCGACGGGGTCGAGCCCGATGCCCGCGGCGTCGCCGGTGTTCGCCGGGCCCTCCAGCCAGAAGCGCCGCCGCTGGAACGGGTACGTCGGCAGCCCGGCGGTCCCGGTCAGGTCGGCCGGGGTCGCGGTGGCGGCCGCGCCGTCCAGGAAGGTGTCCCAGGAGATGGCGGCGCCGCGGGTCCACAGCGTGGCGGCGGCGCGGGTCAGGGCGGTGCTCTCGTCCTGGTCGCGGCGGAGCGTCCCGGAGACGACCACGTCGGCACGGTCCGCGGCCGCCGCGAGGTCCTCGATGGCGGGGGCGATGACCGGGTGCGGGCTGATCTCGACGAACGTGTCGATGCCCCGGTCCAGGAGCGCGGTGACCGTCTCGGCGAACCGTACGGGCTCGCGGAGGTTCCGGTACCAGTACCGCGCGTCGGCCTGGCCGTCGGTGAGGGGTTCCACGGTCACCGACGAGTGCATCGGTATGGATCCGGCGCGGGGCGTGATGGGCTCGGCGACCCGCAGGAGCCGGTCGCGGACGCTCTCGACGTGCGGGGTGTGGGAGGCGTAGTCGACCGGGATGGTGCGGGCCCGGATCCCCGCCGCCTCGGCGGACTCGGAGACCTCGGCGAGTACGTCGGGGGCGCCGGCGACGACGGTCGCGCCGGGGCCGTTGACGGCGGCCACCCACACGCCGTCGCGGCCGCCGAGGAGTTCGGCGGCGCGCTCGGCCGAGGCGGCGAGGGCGACCATGCCGCCCTGCCCCGCGAGGTCCTCGGCGATGGTGCGGCTGCGCAGTGCGACCAGGCGCGCCCCGTCCTCCAGCGAGAGGATGCCCGCGGCACAGGCGGCGGCGATCTCGCCCTGTGAGTGGCCCGCAACGACATCGGGGGTGACGCCCGCGGCCCGCCAGACCTCGGCGAGCGAGACCATGACGGCCCACAAGGCGGGCTGCACCACGTCGACGCGCTTCAGGGCCTGTTCGTCCCCGAGGACGTCGAGCAGCCGCCAGTCGGTGTGCGGAGCCAGTGCGTCGGCGCACGCGCGCAGGACGTCGGCGAAGACCGGCGAGGTCTTGAGCAGTCCGGTGGCCATGCCGGTCCACTGGGCGCCCTGGCCGGGGAAGACGAAGGCGACCTTGGCGCCGGCGCGTGCGGTGCCGTGCACCAGGCCGGGCGCGTCCGCCGTGCCGTCGGCGAGCGCGGCGAGGGCCGCGGGGCGCTCGTCGCCGAAGACGACGGCGCGGTGGGCGAAGGAGGCGCGGGTGCGGACCAGGGCGGCGGCGACGGCGTCCGCGTCGGGGGCGCCCGCGTCGGCGAGGAAGGCGCGCAGCCTGGCACCCTGCTCGTACAGCGCGGCGTCGTTCTTGGCGGACAGCGGCCAGGGCGCGGCGACGCCGGTGAGCACCGGGGTCACCGCGTCGCCTGCGGCCGGTTCCCCGGTCTTCGGCTCCGACTTCGTGGGCTCCGGGGCCTGTTCGAGGATGACGTGGGCGTTGGTGCCGCTGATGCCGAACGACGACACCGCCGCACGCCGCGGCCTGCCCGTCTCGGGCCAGGCGACGACGTCCGTCACCAGCTCGACGGCGCCCGCCGTCCAGTCGACGTGCGGGGTGGGCTCGTCCACGTTCAGGGTGGGCGGGACCACGCCGTGCTGGAGGGCGAGCACCATCTTGATGACGCCCGCGATACCGGCCGCCGACTGCGTGTGGCCGATGTTGGACTTCACCGAGCCGAGCAGCAGCGGGCGGCCGTCGGGGCGGTCCTGGCCGTAGGTGGCGAGCAGCGCCTGCGCCTCGATGGGGTCGCCGAGGGTGGTGCCGGTGCCGTGCGCCTCCAGGGCGTCGATGTCGGAGGCGGAAAGGCCCGCGTTGGCGAGCGCCTGGCGGATGACCCGCTGCTGCGAGGGGCCGTTGGGCGCGGTCAGGCCGTTCGACGCGCCGTCCTGGTTGACCGCGGAGCCGCGGATGACGGACAGGACGCGGTGGCCGTTGCGGCGGGCGTCCGAGAGCCGCTCGACGAGCAGTACGCCGACGCCCTCCCCCCAGGCGGTGCCGTCGGCGGAGGCCGCGAACGCCTTGACGAGGCCGTCCTGGGAGAGCCCGCGCTGCTTGCTGAACTCGGTGAAGGCGGCCGGTGTCGACATGACCATCACGCCGCCCACCAGGGCGAGCGAGCTCTCCTTGTTGCGCAGCGACTGCGCCGCGAGGTGCAGCGCGGTCAGCGAGGAGGAGCAGGCCGTGTCGACGGTGACGGCGGGACCCTCGAAGCCGTACGTGTAGGAGAGGCGGCCGGAGAAGATGCTGGAGGCGTTGCCGGTCAGGAGGTAGCCCTCGCTGTCCTGCGTGTTGCCCACGTTCGAGCCGTAGCCGGACAGGACGCCGCCGACGAAGACCCCCGCGCTCTCGCCGCGCAGCGTGCCCGGGTCGATCCCGGCCCGCTCGAACGCCTCCCAGGAGGCCTCCATGAGCACCCGCTGCTGCGGGTCCATGGCGAGGGCCTCGCGCGGGGATATCTCGAAGAACTCGGCGTCGAAGTCCGCGGCGCCGTCGATGAAACCGCCCTTGCGGATGTACGAGCTGTGCGGGCGCAGCCCCTCCGGGTCGTAGAGGGCCCCCAGGTCCCACCCGCGGTCCGCGGGGAAGTCCGCGATGCCCACGCGCCCCTCGGCGACCAGCTCCCACAGGTCCTCGGGGGTCCGCACCCCGCCGGGGAACCGGCAGCTCATGCCGATGACGGCGAGCGGCTCACGGGCGGCCTCCTCGACGGCGCGCAGCCGTGCGTAGGAGTCGCGGGCGTCGGCGACCGCCTGCTTCAGGTACTCGCGGAGCTTCTGCTCGTTCGACATCCAATCCTCTTCCGATCCAACGAATGCGGTCAGCAGGTGGGTTCACATGGCAGCGGGGTGGCCCGCCTGCCGGTCAGCTGGACCAGGGTTTGTTGTCCATGAGCTCGAACAGTTCCGCGTCGGTGGCGTCGTCCAGGTCGACGGAGTCGCCCGCCACCTCCTTCTCGGTCCACTTCGCGAGCACCGCGCGCAGCCGCACGGTGAGGTTGGCGCGCCCCGGGTCGTCCTCGGGGACCTCGTCGAGCAGTGCCTCCAGGGCGGAGAGCCGGCTCGCGGCGAGCGCGGCCGGGTCGGCCTCCGGCAGGAGCTGCTGTTTGAGGTGCGCGGCGACGGCGGCGGGCGTGGGGTGGTCGAACAGCAGGGTGACCGGGAGCCGCAGGCCGGTGGCCGCGTTGAGCCGGTTGCGCAGCTCGACGGTGGTGAGCGAGTCGAAGCCGAGGGTCTTGAACGGCCGCTCCGCGCTCACGGTTTCGGTGTCGTCGTGGCCGAGGACGACCGCGGCCTGCCGGCGCACCTCTTCGGTGAGCAGTTCCTCGCACTCCTGCGGGGACAGCCGCGCCAGGCGTTCGGCGAGCCCGCCGGCCGCCCCGGCCTCGGCGGCGGCCGCGGTGGACGCGGCCCGCTTGGCGGGGGCCTTGACCAGGCCGCGCAGCAGGGGTGCGACGTCGCCGGTGAACCGGGAGGGGTCCAGCTGCACGGGCACGGTGTGGGTGTGGTTGTCGCCGGTGGCAGCGTCGAAGAGGGCGAGGCCGTCGCCGGTGGACAGGGCGCGGACGCCGGTGCGTGCCATCCGGTCGAGGTCGGCCTTGTCGAGCTCGCCGGTGATCCCGCTGGCCTGCGCCCACAGCCCCCAGGACAGGGACTGCGCGGGCAGTCCGAGGCGGCGGCGGTGGTGCGCGAGGCCGTCCAGGAAGGCGTTGGCCGCCGCGTAGTTGGCCTGGCCGGGCGCGCCGAACACCCCGGAGGCCGAGGAGAACAGCGCGAAGAGGGCGAGGTCCTTGTCGCGGGTGAGCTCGTGGAGGTGCCAGGCGGCGTCGGCCTTGGGCCGCAGCACCGTGTCGAACCGCTCGCGGTTCAGGGCCGTGAGTACGCCGTCGTCGATGACGCCCGCGGCGTGCACGACGCCCCGCAGGTCCTCGATGCCGTCCAGCAGGCGGGCGAGGTCGGCGCGTTCGGCGGCGTCGCAGGCCACGATGCGGGCGGTGGCGCCGAGTCCGGCGAGTTCGGCGACGAGTTCGGCGGCGCCGGGCGCGTCGGGGCCGCGGCGGCTGGTGAGCACGAGGTCCGTGACGCCGTGCCGCTCGGCCAGGTGCCGGGCCACGGAGGCGCCGATGGAGCCGGTGCCGCCGGTGACCAGGACGGTGCCGTCAAGGGTGGCCGTGGGGAGGGTGAGGGCGACCTTGCCGACGTGCCTGGCCTGGCTGAGGTGGCGGAAGGCCTCGGGGGCCCGGCGGACGTCCCAGGTGGTCACAGGCAGCGGGGTGAGCACGCCCTCCTCGAAGAGCCGGGCGAGGTGGGTGAGCATCTCGCCGATCCGTTCGGCGCCCGCCTCGCCGAGGTCGAAGGAGCGGTAGAACGTGCCGGGCCAGGAGGCCTCGACGGCCTCCGGCTCGCGGATGTCGGTCTTGCCCATCTCGATGAACCGGCCGTGCGGTACGAGGAGGTCGAGCGAGGCGTCGGTGAACTCCCGTGCCAGGCAGTTGAGTACCACGTCGACGCCCCGGCCGCCGCCGGCCTCGCGGAAGGTCTCGGCGAAGTCCAGGGTGCGCGAGGAGGCGAGGCGTTCGGCGGGGATGCCGCAGGCCCGCACGGTCGGCCACTTGGGCTCGCTGGCGGTGGCGTACACCTCGATGCCCCAGTGGCGGGCCAGCTGGACGGCGGCCATGCCGACGCCGCCGGCCGCGGCGTGCACGAGCAGCGACTCGCCCTCCTTGACGCGGGCGAGGTCTTGCAGCGCGTAGTAGGCGGTGAGGAACACGGTGGGCACGGCGGCGGCCTGGGCGAAGGACCAGCCGGTGGGGACCGGCGCGATGGTGCGGGCGTCGGTGACGGCCAGCGGTCCCGCGTACGAGCCGGAGAGCAGGCCCATGACGCGGTCACCGACACGGACTCCGGTGACGCCGGGGCCGACCTCGGTGACCAGGCCCGCGCCCTCGGAGCCGAAGGCCATCTCGGTGAAGGACTTGGCGACGTCGACCACGCCGAGGGCGAGCAGCACGTCCCGGAAGTTGACACCGGTGGCGCGGACCTCCACCCGCACCTGGCCCTCGGTCAGCGGTGCCTCGGCCTGCGGGCACGAGACGAGCCGCAGCCCTTCGAGGGTGCCGCTGCCGTCCACGTCGAGGCTCCAGGCGCCGTCGGCGGGCGGGACGAGGGTGTCGGCGGGCGCCACGCGGGCGAGCCGGGGCACCAGCGGGGCACCCGCGCGCACCACGCTCTCCGTCTCCCCCGCGGCGACGGCGGCGGTGACGGCGGCGGGCAGGGCGGCGGCCGAGCGGGCGTCGCCGTCCAGGTCCACCTGGACGATCCGGCCGGGGTTCTCGGAGCAGGCCGAGCGCACCAGGCCGCGGACCGCGGAGTGCACCGGGTCGACGCTGTCGCCGGGCACGGCGGCGGCACCGCCGCGGGTGACGACCGCGAGGCGGATGTCCTCGGTCTCCTCGGCGGCGAGCCAGGCCTGGAGCGCGTCGAGGACGGCGCCGGTCACCTCACGTGTGGCGGCCACGGTGTCGTCGCCTCCGGCGGGCACGGGCAGCACCACCACGCCGGGCGGCTCATCCCCGGCGCGGACGGCGTCCTGGAGCGCGGCGAGTCCGTCGAAGCGGACGGTTCCCCCGGCGGCTTCAGGAAGGTCGCCCGCGCCACCGAGCACGGCCAGGGGCCTGGCCTCGGCGGCCTCGGGCAGCGCCACCCAGTCGAGGCGGAAAAGGCCGTCCACGCGCGGGCGTTCGCGGACGTCGGCGGCGGCCACGGGCCGCGAGGTGAGCTCGTCGACGGTGAGCACGGGCAGACCGGCGGGGTCGGTCATGGTCAGGGACAGGGAGTTGGCGCCGGTCGGCGTGAGCCTCACGCGGGCCGTGGTGGCTCCGGTGGCGTGCAGGCGTACGCCACCGAAGGAGAACGGCAGCCTCGGCTCGACGCCGCTGTCCTGGTCGAGGGCGGTGGCGATCTGGCTGTGCAGCGCCGCGTCGACCAGCGCCGGGTGCACGCCGAACCGGGCGGCCTCGGCGCCGCCCCGCTCGTCCAGGGCGACCTCGGCGAAGAGTTCGTCGCCGCGCCGCCACAGGGCGCTCAGCCCCTGGAAGACGGGGCCGTACGCGTAGTCCCACTCGGTCAGCCGGTCGTACAGGCCCTCGACGGGCACCGGCGTCGCGTCGGCCGGGGGCCAGGCGCCGTCCTCGGGCGCGGGCGCGGCGGCGGGCTCGGCGGTCAGGGTGCCGCTGGCGTGGCCCGTCCACTCCCGCGTGCCGCCTTCGGTACCGGCGGCGCGGGAGAAGATCCGCACCTGGCGGGCGCCGCTCTCGTCGGCCTCGCCGACGGTGACCTGGACGTCGGCACCGGGTCCTTCGGCGGCCAGGGCGAGCGGGCTCTCCAGGATGAGTTCGGCGACCTGGTCGCAGCCCGCGTACTCCCCGGCGCGCAGCGCGAGTTCGAGCAGGGCGGTGCCGGGTACGAGGACGCGGCCGAGGACCTGGTGGTCGGCGAGCCAGGGGTGGGTGCGGGTGGAGATCCTGCCGGTGAGTACGTAGCGGTCGCCGTCGGCGGCCTCGACGCCCGCGGACAGCAGCGGGTGCCCCACGAGGGAGAGCCCCGCGCCGGAGACGTCGGCCGCGCCGCCGGTGCCCGCCGGCAGCCAGTAGCGCTTGCGCTGGAAGGCGTAGGTGGGCAGGTCGACGGCGTCGGTGGTGCCCGGCCCGTACACCGCGTCCCAGTCGACGTGTACGCCGCCGGTCCACAGCTGGGCGAGGGAGGTCAGCAGGCGGCGGGTCCCGCCGTCGTTCCTGCGCAGGGTGCCGGTGACGGTGACGGCGCGGGCGCCCGCCGGCTGGTTCGCGACCGTGTCCTGGACGGCGGTCATCAGGACGGGGTGCGGGCTGACCTCCACGAAGGCGGTGTTGCCCTCGTCCAGGAGGAGCCGGATGGTCTCGTGGAAGCGGACGGGCTCGCGCAGGTTGCGGTACCAGTACTCGGCGTCCAGCGTCTCGCCGCGCGCGGGCGCGGCGGTGACGGTCGAGTACAGCGGGGTGTCCCCGGCGCGCGGGGCGACCGGCGCGGCGAGGTCGAGGAGCTGCTCGCGCACCCGCTCGGTGTGCGGGGTGTGCGACGCGTACTCGATGCCGACCTTCCGCGGCCGCAGTCCGGCGGCCTCGGCCTCGGCGTTCACCTCGGCGAGCGCGTCGAGGTCGCCGGCCACGACGGTGGACTCGGGGCCGTTGGTCGAGGCGATCCACACCCCGGCGCGGTCCCCGATGAGGGCGGCGGCCTGCTCGGGCGTGGCGGAGAGCGAGTACATGGCGCCCTTGCCCGACAGGTGCTCGTCGAACACCCGGCTGCGCAGGGCCACGAGGCGGGCGCCGTCGGCCAGGGACAGCGCGCCCGCCACGCAGGCGGCGGCGATCTCGCCCTGGGAGTGGCCGACGACGGCGGCGGGCACGACACCGAGGGAGCGCCACAGCCGGGCCAGGGAGACCATGACGGACCACAGCACGGGCTGGACGACGTCGTCGCGCTCCAGCTTCTCGCCGCTGCGCAGCCTTTCGATCGGGTCCCAGTCGAGGTGCCGCGCCAGCGCGTCGGCGCACTCGCGCATGGACGCGGCGAACACCGGGGACGCGGCCATGAGGTCGATGGCCATGCCCGCCCACTGGGAGCCCTGTCCGGGGAAGACGAACACGACCTTGGCGTCGGAGGAGGCGGCCTCGCCCGTCACGACGTGCGCGGAGGTCTCCTGCCCGACGACGGCGTCGAGACCGGAGAGCAGCCCGTCCCGCTCCCCCGACAGGACGACGGCGCGGTGGCGCAGCGCGGTGCGGTGCAGGGCGAGCGCGCGGCCGGTGGCGAGGGTGTCCGCCTCGGCGCCCGCGGCGAACTCGCGCAGCCGGGCGGCCTGTTCGCGCAGCGCGCGGGGCGTGTGGCCGGAGACGACCCACGGCACGGTGGCGCCGTCGGCGGCGAGCGGGGCGGGGGCCGGGGAGGACGCGTCGGCGGGCTTCGGCTCGGCGGCTTCTTCTTCGTACTGCTCCAGGATCACGTGGGCGTTGGTGCCGCTCACGCCGAACGCGGAGATGCCGGCGCGGCGCGGCTGACCGGTGCTCGGCCAGTCGGTGGCCTCGGTGACGAGGCGGACGTCGCCCGCCGTCCAGTCGACGTGCGGGGTGGGCTCGTCCACGTTCAGGGTGGGCGGTACGACACCGTGCCGGAGGGCGAGCACCGTCTTGATGACGCTCGCCACGCCCGCGGCGGCCGCCGTGTGCCCGATGTTGGACTTCACGGAGCCGAGCAGCAGCGGGCGGCCGTCGGGGCGGTCCTGGCCGTAGGTGGCGAGCAGCGCCTGCGCCTCGATGGGGTCGCCGAGGGTGGTGCCGGTGCCGTGCGCCTCGACGACGTCGACCTCGGCGGCCGACAGGCGGGCGCTGCCGAGCGCCTGGCGGATGACGCGCTGCTGCGACGGACCGTTCGGTGCCGTCAGGCCGTTGGACGCGCCGTCCTGGTTGACGGCGGAGCCGCGCAGCACGGCGAGGACGCGGTGGCCGTTGCGGCGGGCGTCCGAGAGCCGCTCGACGAGCAGTACGCCGACGCCCTCCCCCCAGGCGGTGCCGTCGGCCGCGGCGGCGAACGCCTTGACGCGGCCGTCGGACGCCAGCCCCTGCTGCTTGGTGAACTCGGTGAACATGCTGGGCGTCGACATGATCGTCACGCCGCCCGCGAGGGCCATCGTGCACTCGCCCTTGCGCAGCGCGTGCGCGGCCAGGTGCAGCGCGACCAGGGACGACGAGCAGGCCGTGTCGACGGTGAGCGCGGGGCCCTCGAAGCCGAAGGTGTAGGCGACACGGCCGGAGGCGACGCTCGCCGCGTTGCCGGTGCCCATGAAGCCGGCCAGTTCGGACTGGTTGTTGCCGAGCATCAGGGTGGCGTAGTCCTGGCCGTTGGTGCCGACGAACACACCGGTCCTGCTGCCACGCAGGGCTTTGGAGTCGAGCCCGGCCCGCTCGATGGCCTCCCAGGAGGTCTCCAGGAGGAGGCGCTGCTGCGGGTCCATGGCGAGGGCCTCGCGCGGCGAGATCCCGAAGAAGTCCGCGTCGAAGTCGGGGGCGTCGTGCAGGAACGCACCGGCGCGGGTGGCCGATCCGGCCTCCTGGCCGGGGCCGCCCTCGAAGAGCGCGGGCAGGTCCCAGCCGCGGTCCTCGGGGAACCCGCTGACGCCGTCGGCCCCTTGGAGCACCAGCTGCCACAGCTCCTCGGGGGAGCCGACGCCGCCGGGGAACCGGCAGCTCATCCCCACGATGGCGATGGGCTCCCGCTCGGCGTCCTCGACCTCGCGCAGCCGGCCGCGGACCTTGTGCAGGTCGGCGGTGACCCGCTTGAGGTAGTCGAGAGTCTTGTCCTCATCCATGGTGGGTCCCATTCGTGTGTCTCGCCGCCTTACGCCTTGCCGCCCGCCGCCGCGCGCGGTTCCGCCGGCGTGTGCCGGCCCGTTCGTGCCGCCCGGTCCGCTGTCGTTCACAGGCCGAGCTCGTTCTCGATGAAGTCGAAGACCTCGTCCCGCGACGCGGACCGCAGGTGCTCGGCCGCCGCCTCGCGGGGCGCGTCCGAGGACCAGCGCTCCACCAGGGCCGTCAGCCTGGCCAGGACGTCCGGGGAGGGGGCTGCCTGGGCCGCGACCGCGGCGAGCCTGCCCTCGAGGCGGTCGATCTCGGCCAGCACCGACTTCTCCGACAGTTCGTCCTCGCCCAGTTCGGAGCGCAGGTGCTCCGCGAGCTCGGCCGGGGTGGGGTAGTCGAAGATCGAGGTGGCCGACAGGGCGAGGCCGGTGGCCTCGGTCAGCCGGTTGCGGAACTCGACGGCCGCCAGTGAGTCGAAGCCCACGTCGCGGAACGGCTTGTCCGCCTCGATCGCCGCGATCCCCGAGTGCCCGAGTACGGCCGCCGCGTGCGTGCGCACCAACTCGGTCAGGGTCTGCCGCCGCTCGGCTTCCGAGAGCCCGGAGAGACGCCGGACGAGTTCGTCGGCGCCGTCCTCGGCGGGCTCGGCCGGTGTCTGTGCCCGCAGCGCCTCGGGGATGTCCGACAGCAGGGTGCTCGGCCGCGTCGAGGTGTACGACAGGGCGAACTTCTCCCACTCGACGTCGGCCACCGTCAGGCAGGCCACACCCTGGTCGATCGCGTGCCGCAGCAGGGTCAGCGCGGTGTCCGGGGCGAGCGCCCGCACGCCGCGTCGGCGCAGGTGCGCCTCGGCGTCGCCCTGGGCCGCCATGCCGCCCTCGCCCCACGGGCCCCACGCCACCGACGTGGCGACGGCGCCGCGCGCCCTGCGCCGTTCGGCGAGCGCGTCGAGGTAGGCGTTGGCGGCTCCGTAGGCGCCCTGTCCCGCGCCGCCCCAGACACCGGCGGTGGAGGAGAACAGCACGAACGCGTCCAGCTCCGTGTCGGCGAACGCCTCGTCGAGGTGGCGTGCGCCGTCGGCCTTGCCCGCGCTGATGGCGCTCACGTCGTCCGCTCGCGTCTCGTCGATGCGGGTGGACTGGGCGACGCCCGCGGTGTGCAGCACCGAGCTGACGCGGACGCCGTCGGCGGCGAGCTTGCCGAGGAGCGCGTCGAGCGCGCCCCGGTCGGCGACATCGCACGCGGCGATGGTCACCCGGGCGCCCAGGCCGGTCAGCTCGGCCTCCAGGGCCGCCGCCTCGGGTGCCCGCGGGCCCCTGCGGCTGGTCAGCACCAGGTGCTCCGCGCCCGAGCGCGCCAGCCAGCAGGCCACGTGGGCGCCCAGGGCGCCGGTGCCACCGGTGACCAGGGCGGTGCCGCGCGGGTCCAGCCCGCGCCGCCCGCCGTGACCGCGAGCAGGGCGCGCCGCAGCCGCCGGGCGAGGAGCCCGCCGCAACGCCACCTGGTCCTCACCGGTGGCCCCGGCCAGGACGGCGGCCAGCCGTGCGGCGTCCCGGGCCCCGAACTCCTCGGGCAGGTCGACGAGACCGCCCCAGCGCTCCGGGTGCTCCAGCGCCGCCACGCGACCGAGGCCCCAGACCTGCGCCTGTGCCGGCCCGGCCTGCTCGTCGGCGGTGACGGCGACCGCGCCCCGGGTGACGCACCACAGGGGCGCCGTCACGTCCGCCGCGCCCAGGGCGCGCACCAGCGCGTGGGTGGCGGCCAGCGGCCAGGCGTCGTCCTGGCCGTCCGCCAGGGCGAGGAGGGACAGCACGCCGCGCACGGACGTGTCCGTGCGCGCGGCCCGGATCCGCTCGGCGAGGGCGTCGGGGTCTGTGGCGCCCGCGAGGTCGGCGGAGACGTCCACGGTGACGATATCGAGGCCCTGCCGCTCCAGCGCGGCGACGCACGCGGCGGCCACCGGCCCGCCCGCAGTGATCTGCACCCAGGTGCCGGTCGGCTGTGCGGCCGGTTCGGCGAGCGGGCGCCAGTGCACGTCGTAGCAGAGTTCGCCGAGGTCCGAACGCTCCTTGGACCTGCGGCGCCAGTCGGCGAGGACCGGCAGGATCTCCCGCAGCGGTGCCTGCCGCTCCGCCTCGTCGACGCCGAGGGTGCGGGCCAGGACGTCCATGTCCTCGCCCTCCACCGCGGACCAGAAGGCCTGGTCGACCTCGGAGGCGTGCGCATCGCCGGTGCCGGCGGGGGCGTCCAGCCAGTAGCGCTGCCGGTTGAAGGCGTACGTGGGCAGCGCGACCCGGCGCCCGGGACGCAGCGTCGGCCACGACACCGAGGCGCCACGAGCATGCAGCCGCGCCAACGCCGTGACGAGCGAAGCCAGTTCGCCCTGGCCCACCCGCACCGCGGGCACCGCGACCACACCTTCACCCCGGCCCTGCACCAGACCGCTCAGCACGGCCTCAGGACCCACCTCGACGAACTCCGTCACACCCCGCCCGACCAGGCACTCCACACCATCGGCGAACCGCACCGCCTCACGGGCATGACGCACCCAGTACTCGACCGAACCCAGCTCGCCCGCGTCCGCGACCGCCCCGGTCACATTCGACACCACGGGGATGGACGGCTCGTCGAAGGCCACCTCGCGCAGAACCGCCGCGAACTCCTCCAACACGGGCTCCACCAAAGGCGAATGGAACGCCTGACTCACCCGCAACCGCCGCGTACGGCAACCGGCCGCCCGCGCCAGCTCCGCGACCCGCTCCACAGCGGCCTCGGCGCCCGAGACCACCACGGAGGAGGGTCCGTTCACCGCGCCGAGCGAGACCTGGTCGCCGGCCGAAGCCTCCGTGATCCACTCCCCCGCCTGCTCCTCCGAGGCCTCCAGGGAGACCATCACGCCACCGGTGGGCAGCGCCTGCATCAGCCGGCCCCGAGCGGCCACCACCCGTACCGCGTCATCGAGCGACCACACACCCGCCACATGCGCGGCGGCCAACTCACCCACCGAGTGGCCCATCACGTAATCAGGACGCACCCCCGACTGCTCCAACAACCGGAACAGCGCCACCTCGAACGCGAACAGACCCGTCTGCGTATAGAGCGTCTCGTGGATCAGCGCCGCGGCGTCCGATCCTTCCTCGGCCCACAACACCTCGCGCAACGGCACCTCCAACACCCCGTCAAAAGCACCGCACACCTCCTCAAACACCTCACCGAACCCCGGCACACCCACCAACTCACGGCCCATACCGACCCGCTGAGCCCCCTGCCCCGAGAACACCAGAGCCGTGGAACGGCCCGGCTTCGCGCGGTCCAGGACGGTGTGCGGGGCGGGGTCGCCGGAGATGACGGCGTCGAGGCCGCGCAGGAGTTCCTCGCGGGTGCGGCCCGTGACCACGGCGCGGTGCTCCATGGCGGACCGGGCGGAGAGCAGCGACCAGGCGATGTCCGTGTCGGACGCCTTCGCGGTGGCCGCGAACTCCCGCAGCCGCGCGGCCTGTCCGCGCAGCCCGGCGGCGGACCGTGCGGAGAGCGCCCAGGGCACCACGGCGCTCGTGCCGTTCTCGGCGGGCTCGGCGGGTGGCTCGTCCACGGCCGGCTCGGCGGACTGCTCCACCGGTGCCTGCTCCAGGACGACGTGCGCGTTCGTACCGCTGATGCCGAACGACGAGACGGCGGCCCGGCGCGGGCAACCGGTCTCCGGCCACGCGCGGCTCTCGGTGACGAGCTCCACCGCGCCCGCCGACCAGTCGACCTGCGGGGTCGGCTCATCGACATGCAGCGTCTTCGGCACCACGCCGTGCCGCATCGCCTCGACCATCTTGATGATTCCGCCGACACCGGCGGCGGCCTGCGTGTGACCGAAGTTGGACTTCAGGGAGCCCATCAGGAGCGGCTGTCCGTCGGTGCGGTCCTGGCCGTACGTGGCAAGGACCGCCTGGGCCTCGATCGGGTCGCCGAGCGGGGTACCGGTGCCGTGCGCCTCCACGACATCGACCTCGGCGGCCCGCACACCCGCGCTCGCCAGGGCCTGACGGATCACCCGCTGCTGCGACGGGCCGTTCGGCGCGGTCAGACCGTTGGACGCGCCGTCCTGGTTCACCGCCGAACCCCGCACCACCGCCAGCACCTCATGACCGTTGCGCCGCGCGTCCGACAACCGCTCCACCAGGAGCAGGCCCACACCCTCCGACCAAGTGGTGCCGTCGGCGCCGGCCGCGAAGGACTTGCAGCGGCCGTCGGGGGCGAGGCCCTGCTGGCGGCTGAACTCGACGAAGGAGTCCGGGGTCGCCATCACGGCGACGCCGCCCGCCAGGGCCAGGGTGCACTCGCCCTGCCGCAGCGCCTGCACCGCCTGGTGCAGCGCCACCAGCGACGACGAGCACGCCGTGTCCACCGTCACCGCCGGACCCTCGAACCCGAACGTGTACGAGACGCGGCCGGTCGCGATGCTGCCGGTGTTGCCGTTCCCGAGGAAGCCGGCGACTTCCTCGGGGACGGAGTGCAGACGGGCGGCGTAGTCGTGGTACATGAGTCCGGCGAACACGCCGACCCTGCTGCCGCGCACGGCGGCGGGGTCGATGTGCGCGTACTCGAACGCCTCCCAGGTGGTCTCCAGGAGGAGCCGCTGCTGCGGGTCCATGGCGAGCGCCTCGCGCGGCGAGATCCCGAAGAACTCGGGGTCGAACTCCGCGGCGTCGTGCAGGAATCCGCCCTCGCCGACGTAGCTGGTGTGGGGGCGCGTGCCGTCCCGGTCGACGAGTTCGCGCACGTTCCAGCCCCGGTCCTCGGGGAACGGTGTGACGCCGTCCCTGCCCTCGGCGACCAGCTGCCACAGCTCCTCGGGCGTGCGGACGCCGCCGGGGTAGCGGCAGCTCATGCCGATGATGGCGATCAGGTCGTCGTCACCGGACGCCGCCGGAGTCGCCGTACGGCCAGTGGCCGCCGCTTCGATCTCCGTGCCCGCCTCGCCGAAGAGTTCGGAGCGCAGGTGGCGGGCGAGTGCCGCGGGCGTCGGGTAGTCGAAGACGAGGGTGGCGGGCAGCCGTACTCCGGTGGCGTTGGCGAGCTGGTTGCGCAGGTCCACCGCGGTCAGCGAGTCGAAGCCGAGGTCCGAGAAGGCCCGGTCGGGCTCCAGGTCGCTGTCGGGGGCGTAGCCGAGTACGGCGGTGACGTGCCGCAGCACCAGCCGCAGCAGGGCCTCCTCGCGGGCGGCGGCGGACAGGGCGCGCAGCCGGTCGCGGAGTCCGCCGACGGGCTCGGCGCCCGCGGCTCGCCGGGAGGGCCCGCGGACGAGGCCGCGCATCACCGGGGGGATTCCGGCGGCCTCGCCGCGGACGGCTGCGGGGTCGAACGCCATGGGGACGAGTACCGGTTCGTCCGCGGCGAGTGCCGCGTCGAACAGCGTGAGGCCGTCCTCGATGGACAGGGCCGACATGCCGCCGCGGGAGACGCGGGCGAGGTCCTGCTCACTCATGACGCCCGACATCGTGCTGCGCTGCTCCCACAGGCCCCAGGCAAGGGCGTGCGCGGCGAGCCCCTGGGCCCTGCGGTGCTCGGCCAGGGCGTTGAGGAAGGTGTTGGCGGCGGCGTAGTTGGCCTGGCCCACCGCGCCCAGGATGCCGGCCGCGGAGGAGAACAGGACGAAGAAGTCCAGGTCCTCGGTGAGCTCGTGCAGGTTCCAGGCGGCCTGCGACTTGGGGCGCAGCACGGTGTCGACCCGCTCCGGGGTCAGCGAGGAGATGACGCCGTCGTCCACGACCCCCGCGGAGTGGACCACGCCGCGCAGCGGTCGGTCGGCGGGGATGTCCGCGAGGACGGCGGCCAGGCTCTCCCGGTCCGCAACGTCGCAGGCGACGACGGTGGCCTCGGCGCCGAGTCCGGCGAGTTCGACCACCAGCTCCTGGGCGCCCGCGGCCCGGGGGCCCTGCCGGCCGAGCAGCAGCAGATGGCGTACGCCGTGCTCGCCCGCCAGGTGACGGGCGACGGCACTGCCGAGGACGCCGGTGCCGCCGGTGATGAGGACGGTGCCGTCGGGGTCCCAGACCGGTGCCTGCTCGTCACCGTCCTGCGTGGCGGGGGCCGCGGGGACGGGGCGGGCGAGCCGGGGCGCCCACAACGCGCCGCCACGAAGCACCAGTTCGGGCTCGTCGGCCGCGAGGGCGGTCCGGATCGCCGACGCGAGTGCCGCCGCCGTGTCGTCGTCGGCGGGGCCGGCAGGCAGGTCGAACTGCACCATGCGGCCGGGATGCTCGGACTGGGCAGAGCGCAGCAGCCCACGGGCTGCGGCGTGCGCCGGGTCGGGGGCGGGTTCGTCGGGGGCGCCGCCTTCGACGGTCGCCGCGTTGCGGGTGAGGAGCACCAGGCGGGACGGGGTGAACCTGTCGTCGGCGAGCCAGGTCTGGGTCGTCCCCAGCGCCCAGGCGGTGGCCGCCTTCGTGGCCTCCGGTACGTCGGCAAAGGAGTCGGGGCAGGCGACGACGACGGCGTCCGGCACGGCGGTTCCCGCGTCGATCGCCGCGGCCAGGTCCGCGAGATCCCCGTACGCCTCGGTGTCGGCGTCCGCGGCGCGGGTGAGGGCCGCGGCCGCGTCGCCGACGACCGCCCAGGCAGGCCGGGAGCCGTCGCCCGCCACCGGGGACACCTCCGCCCAACCGGTCCGGTACAGCCAGTCGTTGTGCCCTCGCGCCGCGCGCAGCTGGTCGCCCGTGACCGGGCGCAGGACGAGCGTGTCGACGGAGGCCAGCGGCCGCCCCGCACCGTCGGTCATGGTGACCGTGACGCCGCCGGTGCCCGCGGGGGCGAGGCTGACGCGCACGGCGGCCGCGCCGGTGGCGTACAGACGCACGCCCTCCCAGGCGAACGGCAGGCCGCGCGGCGGTTCACTGCCGCCGGAGCCCTCCAGCAGGGAGACGCCGTGCAGGGCCGCGTCGAGCACGGCCGGGTGGAGGCAGAAGTCGCCCGCGTCGCCCGCTTCCCCGCCCTCGGGCAGCCGCACCTCGGCGAAGACCTCGGGGCCGCGCCGCCATGCGGCCGTGAGCCCCTGGAAAGTGGGGCCGTAGGCGAAACCGCCCTCGCTCATCGTGTCGTAGAGCCCGTCCACCTCGACGGGTACGGCGCCTTCGGGCGGCCATACCTGGGCCGCGGGCGGCGGTTCGGGGGCCGCATCGGCCGGGGAGAGCACTCCGGTGGCGTGGGTGACCCAGGCTCCGGCGTCGCCGGGCCTCGCGTACACCGCGAAGGGGCGCCGCCCGTCGTCGTCCGCCTCGTCCACCGTCAGCTGGACCCGCGCTGCGACGCCCTCGGGCAGGACCAGCGGCGCGTGCAGCGTCAGTTCCTCGACGCCGTCGCAGCCGACCTCGTCGCCGGCCCGCAGCGCCATCTCGACGAAGCCCGCGCCGGGGAAGAGCACGGTGCCGAGTACCGCGTGGTCGGCCAGCCAGGGCTGCTCCGCCAGTGAGAGCCTGCCGGTGAGGAGCACCCCGTTGCCATCGGCCAGGCCGACCCTGGCGCCGAGCAGCGGGTGCCCGGTGGTTTCGAGCCCCACGGACCCGACGGCGGCGTCCACACCGGCCGGGGCGGAGCGCCGGGGCCAGTAGCGCTGCCGGTCGAAGGCGTACGTGGGCAGCGCGACCCGGCGCCCGGGACGCAGCGTCGGCCACGACACCGAGGCGCCACGAGCATGCAGCCGCGCCAACGCCGTGACGAGCGAAGCCAGTTCGCCCTGGCCCACCCGCACCGCGGGCACCGCGACCACACCTTCACCCCGGCCCTGCACCAGACCGCTCAGCACGGCCTCAGGACCCACCTCGACGAACTCCGTCACACCCCGCTCAACCAGAAACTCCACACCATCGGCGAACCGCACCGCCTCACGGGCATGACGCACCCAGTACTCGACACTCCCCAACTCCCCAGCCAGGGAACCCGACACATTCGACACGACCGGAATACCCGGCTCACCGAATGACACCTCCCGCAGAACCGCCGCGAACTCCTCCAGCACCGGCTCCACCAAAGGCGAATGGAACGCCTGACTCACCCGCAACTTCCGCGAACGGCACCCAGCCGCCCGAGCCAGCTCCACCACCCGCTCCACAGCCACCCCGGACCCCGACACCACCACCGACGACGGCCCGTTCACCGCCCCCAACGACACCAACTCACCCGCCGCAGCCTCCGCAATCCAGGCCAGTGCCTGCTCCTCCGACGCCTCCAACGACACCATCACCCCACCCACAGGCAGGCCCTGCATCAACCGACCCCGCGCAGCCACCACCCGCACCGCATCCTCAAGCGACCACACACCCGCCACATGAGCCGCAACCAACTCACCCACGGAATGGCCCATCACGTAATCAGGACGCACCCCACACCGCTCCAACAACCGGAACAGCGCCACCTCGAACGCAAACAACCCAGCCTGCGTATAAACCGTCTCGTCGAGCAGCCCCGCGAACTGTGAACCCTCCCCAGCCCACAACACCTCGCGCAACGGCACCTCCAACACCCCGTCAAAAGCACCGCACACCTCCTCAAACACCTCACCGAACCCCGGCACACCCAGCAACTCACGGCCCATACCGACCCGCTGAGCCCCCTGCCCCGAGAACACCAGGGCGAGGCGCCGGTCGCCCGCGACGATGTCGCGCACCACGTTCCCGGCCGGCTCTCCGGCGGCCAGGGCATCCAGCCCGGCCAGGAGTTCGGCGCGGTTCTCGCCGAGCACGACGGCGCGGTGTTCGAGGCTCGCCCGGGTCGACACCAGCGACCAGGCGAGGTCCATGTCGGCGGCGTCCGTCGTGGCCGCGAACTCCCGCAGCCGCGCGGCCTGTCCGCGCAGCCCGGCGGCGGTGCGGCCGGAGAGCACCCACGGCAGCACGCCCTCCACCACGGGCTCCGCCACAGGGTCCGTCACGGGCTCCGCCGCAGGCGCCTGCTCCAGGACGACATGCGCGTTCGTACCGCTGATACCGAACGCGGAGACGCCCGCCCGGCGCGGGCGGCCGGTCTCCGGCCACTCCCGTGACTCGGTCACCAGTTCCACCGCGCCCGCAGACCAGTCCACGTGCGGGGTCGGCTCGTCGACATGCAGCGTCTTCGGCACCACGCCGCGCCGCATCGCCTCGACCATCTTGATGACCCCGGCGACACCGGCGGCGGCCTGCGTGTGACCGATGTTCGACTTCAGGGCCCCGAGGAGGAGGGGCTGATCCGGCGCCCGGTCCTGGCCGTAGGCGGCGATCAGGGCCTGGGCCTCGATCGGGTCGCCGAGCGGGGTACCGGTGCCGTGCGCCTCCACGACATCGACCTCGGCGGCCCGCACACCCGCGCTCGCCAGGGCCTGACGGATCACCCGCTGCTGCGAGGGACCGTTCGGCGCGGTCAGACCGTTGGACGCGCCGTCCTGGTTCACCGCCGAACCCCGCACCACCGCCAGCACCTCATGACCGTTGCGCCGCGCGTCCGACAACCGCTCCACCAGCAGGACGCCGACGCCCTCGGCGAAGCCGGTGCCGTCCGCGTCCGCGGCGAACGCCTTGCAGCGGCCGTCCCGGGACAGCCCGCGCTGCCTGCTGAAGGAGACGAGGAGCCGAGGGGTGGGCATGACGGCGACGCCGCCCGCCACCGCGAGGCCGCACTCGCCCTGCCGCAGCGCCTGCACCGCCTGGTGCAGCGCCACCAGCGACGACGAGCACGCCGTGTCCACCGTCACCGCCGGACCCTCGAACCCGAACGTGTACGAGAGCCGGCCGGAGGCGACGCTGGTCGCGTTGCCGGTGAGCAGGTGGCCGTCGAGGCCGTCCTCCGCCGTGAACAGGTCGGTGCTGTAACCGGAGACGGCGCCGCCGATGAAGACGCCGGTCGGGGTGGCGCGCAGGCTCAGCGGGTCGATGCCGCCGCGCTCCATGGCCTCCCAGGTGGTCTCCAGGAGGAGCCGCTGCTGCGGGTCCATGGCGAGCGCCTCGCGCGGCGAGATCCCGAAGAACTCCGCGTCGAAGCCGGCGACGTCCTCGACGAAGCCGGCGGTGCGCGTGTGAGAGGTGCCCGCGCGGTCCGGGTCCGCGTCGAACAGGGCGTCCAGGTCCCAGCCGCGGTCGGTGGGGAAGTCGCTGAGCGCGTCGGTCTCCTCGGCCAGGAGCCGCCACAGGTCCTCGGGCGAGGTCACGCCGCCGGGGAAGCGGCAGCCCATGCCGACGATGGCGATGGGCTCGTCGTCGGCGCGGGCCGCGGTGACCGTGAGGGGGCGGTCCGGGGTCGCGGGCGCGGCGTCGGGCAGCACCAGCGGCAGCAGGTGCGCGGCGAGCGCGAGGGGCGTGGGGTGGTCGAACACGGCGGTGACGGGGAGCCGTACGCCGGTGGCGGTGTTGACGCGGTTGCGCAGTTCGACGGCGGTGAGCGAGTCGAAGCCCAGAGCCTTGAACGGCCGGTCCGCGCCGACCTCGCCCGTGTCGTCGTGCCCGAGCACGGCCGCGGCCTGGGCGCGCACCAGTTCCACGAGGGTGCGGCGGCGCTCCGTCTCGGGGAGCGCGGCGAGCCGGTCGCCGAGCTCCAGGGTGGCGCTCTCGGCGGCCGCGCGGCCGAGGACGCGGCGCGGGCGGACGAGGCCGCGCAGCAGCGCGGGCAGGGTGTCGGCGGTGCGGGCCTTGGCCAGGTCGAGGCCGATGGGCACGGTGAGCGCCCGGTCGAGACCGAGGGCGGCGTCGAACAGGGCGAGCCCGGTCGCGGTGTCCAGCGGACGGACGCCGGACCTGCCGATGCGCCGCAGGTCGACCTGGTCCAGTACGCCGGTCATGGCGCTGGCGTCGGCCCACAGGCCCCAGGCCATGGAGTGCGCGGGCAGACCCTGGGCGCGGCGATGCTGGGCGAGGGCGTCGAGGAACGCGTTGGCCGCCGCGTAGTTGCCCTGGCCGGGGGCGCCGAAGACGCCGGCGGCGGACGAGAACAGGACGAAGAAGTCCAGGTCCTCGGTGAGCTCGTGCAGGTGCCACGCGGCGTCGGCCTTGGGGCGAAGGACGGTGTCGAGGCGCTCGGGGGTGAGGGTGGACAGCACGCCGTCGTCCAGGACACCGGCGGCGTGCACGACGCCGCGCAGTCCGGGCAGGGACGCGACGAGTTCGGCCACGGCGTGCCGGTCGGCGACGTCGCAGGCCACGACGCGGGCCTCGGCGCCGAGCCCGGCCAGTTCGGCGGCCAGCTCCCGGGCGCCGGGGGCCTTCGGGCCGCGGCGGCCGGTGAGCACGAGGTTCCGCACGCCGTGCTCGGTCACCAGGTGGCGGGCCACGGCGGCGCCGAGTACCCCGGTGCCGCCGGTGATCAGGACGGGGCCCTCGCCGTCGCGCGGGAAGGGCGCGGGCTCGGCGTCGCGGACCCGGGACAGCCTGGGCACCCGGGCGGCGCCTTCGCGCAGCGCGACCTCCGGCTCCCCGGCGGCCTTGGCCGCCGTCACGGCGTCGGGCAGGGCCGCGAGGGAGGCGGCGGTGCCGTCGAGGTCGATCTGGGTGAGGCGGCCGGGATACTCGGCGGCGGCCGAGCGCACCAGGCCGCGCGCGGTCGCCGCGGGGACCTCGACGGGCTCGTCGGCGGACACGGCGGTGCCGCGGTGGGTGAGCACCACGAGGTGGACGGCTTCGAGTGCGTCGTCGGTCAGCCAGGCGCGGACGGCTTCGAGGGCGTCGACGGCGGCTGCCCTGGCGGCCTGCGGGGTTCCGGCCCCGGTGTCCGCTCCCGTGCCCGCGGTGGTCGGCACGGTCAGGTACACCGTGTCGGGTGCGGTGGACCCGCCTTCGCCCGCCACGGCAGCGCGCACCGCGTCGAGGTCGGCGAGGAGGACGGCGCCCTCAGGCGCCTGCCCCCCGCCCAGGACCGCCTGAACGTCGTTGCCCTGTACGGCGGTTGCGTCCGGCAGCGCCGTCCAGGAGACCTCGTACAGCGAGGACAGGGCCTGCGGCGTCCCGGCCGCCTCGGCGGTGGCGGCGTCAAATGGGTGGGTCGTCACCTGCTCGACGGTGAGCACGGGACGGCCCGTGGGGTCGGTCAGGAGCAGCTCGGCCGTGTCGGCTCCGGTGGAGCGCAGTCGTACGCGGACGGCGGTCGCGTCGGTGGCGTGCAGCTCGACGCCCTTGAAGGCGGCGGCGCTCGACCCTTCGTCCGGCTGGAGCGCGGCGTCCACCAGGGCGGGGTGCACGCAGAACCGCGCGGCGTCACCAGTCGCGGACTCGGCGAGCTCGGCCTCGGCGAAGGTGTCGCGGCCGCTGTGCCAGAGTCCGCGCAGGCCGCGGAAGACCGGGCCGTGGGCGAGGCCTGCCTCGGCCAGGCGCGCGTACAGCTCATCGGGGTCGGCCGCGGTGGCGCCCACGGGCGGCCAGGCGCCGCCGAGTTCACCGGGGGAACCCGCGTCGGAGCGGGTGCCGAGGGTGCCGGTGGCGTGCGGGGTCCAGGTGCGCTCGGGCTCGTCGGAGGCGTCGGCGGCCGCGAAGATCCGGACGCGGCGGTCACCGTGCTCGCCGGGGGCGTCCACGACGACCTGGATGTCGACGGCGGACGCGCTGCCCTGCGCGGCGTCGGGCAGCACGAGGTGCTGGTGGACCTCCAGGTCCGCGAGGCGGTCGGCGCCCAGGTGCTCGCCCGCGTGCAGGGCCAGTTCGAGCAGGACGGAGGCGGGCACCACGGTGCGGCCCGCCGCCGTGTGGTCGGCGAGCCAGGCGTGGGAGTCCAGGCCCAGGCGGCCGGTGCACACGTACCCTTCGCCGTCGGCGAGGGCGATGCCCGCGGACAGCACGGGGTGGGCGAGGGCGGTCAGCCCGGCGCCCGAGACGTCGGCGGCGCCCGCCGCGCTGTCCAGCCAGTAGCGGCGGCGTTGGAAGGCGTAGGTGGGCAGGGCGACAGGGGCCGCGCCGGTCCCGGCGAACACGGCGGACCAGTCGGGCTCCACGCCGCGCACCCACAGCTCGGCGAGGGAGGTGAGCAGGCGGCGCGGGCCGCCCTCGCCGCGGCGCAGGGTGCCGACGGCGACGACCTCGGTGTCCAGGGCGCCGCCCACGTCCTCGACGGCGGCGGTCAGCACCGGGTGGGCGCTGGCCTCGACGAAGGTGGTGCTGCCCTCGCTGACGAGGGTCTCGATCGTGTCGTGGAAGCGGACGGGCTCGCGGAGGTTGCGGTACCAGTACTCGGCGTCGGCCGTGCCGTCCTCAAGGAGCTCCGCGGTGACCGTGGAGTACATCGGCACCTGGGCCGGGCGCGGGGTCACCGGGGCGGCGAGTTCGAGCAGGTCCTCGCGGAGCCGCTCGACCTGCGCGGTGTGGGAGGCGTAGTCCACGGGGATGCGGCGTGCGCGTGTCCCGTCGCGTTCGCAGGCGGCCATCAGCTCGTCCAGAGCCGCGGCCTCACCGGCGACGACCGTGGACTGCGGGCCGTTGACGGTGGCGACGTCGATCCGGCCGCCCCAAGGGCCGATGAGTTCCTCGGCGGCGGCCCGGGGCAGCGGCAGCGAGACCATGCCGCCCTGGCCCGCGAGTTGCCGGCCGATGAGGCGGCTGCGCAGCGCCACGACGCGAGCGGCGTCGTCGAGCGAGAGCACGTCGGCGACGACGGCGGCGGCCAGCTCGCCCTGGGAGTGGCCCACCACGGCGGCGGGCTCGATGCCGTGGCCGCGCCACAAGTGGGCCAGGGAGACCATGACCGCCCACAGCAGCGGCTGGACCACGTCGACCCGGTCGAGGGACGGGGCGCCCTCGCGCTCGCGCAGCACGTCCTCGGGCGACCAGTCGATGTGCGGGGCGAGGGCGGCCGCACACTGGGCGAAGCGGGCGGCGAACAGCGGTGAGGAGTCGAGGAGTTCGGTGCCCATGCCCGCCCACTGCGCGCCCTGGCCGGGGAAGACGAACACCACGTCGGAGGAGAGCTCACCGGACAGGACGCCGGAGACGACGCCCGCGGCGGGCTCGCCGTTCTCGACGGCGGCCAGGCCCGCGGCGAACTCGTCGGCGGTGCCGCCGAGCACCACGGCGCGGTGTTCGAGGCCCGCGCGGGTGGTGGCCAGCGACCAGCCGGTGTCGACGGCGGACGTGTCGGCGGCGTCGGTGAACTCCCGCAGCCGCGCTGCCTGTCCGCGCAGTCCGGCGGCGGACTGTCCGGAGACCGGCCAGGGGACGACGGTGCCGGTGGCCACCATCCCGGCCGGGGCCGCCAGGACCGGCTCGGCGGGCTCATCGGGCTCATCGGGCTCATCGGGCTCATCGGCGGGCGCCTGCTCCACGATGACGTGCGCGTTCGTGCCGCTCACGCCGAAGGAGGAGACGCCGGCCCGGCGCGGCTGCCCGGTGTCGGGCCAGGCGCGGCTGCCGGTGACCAGCTCGACGGCGCCGGACGCCCAGTCGACGTGGGTCGTGGGCTCGTCGACGTGCAGCGTGCCGGGGACCGTGCCGTGGCGCATGGCCTCGACCATCTTGATGATGCCCGCGACGCCGGCGGCGGCCTGGGTGTGGCCGATGTTGGACTTCACCGAGCCGAGGAGCAGGGGGCGCTCCCGCGGGCGGTCCTTGCCGTAGGTGGCGAGCAGGGCGTCGGCCTCGATGGGGTCGCCGAGGGTGGTGCCGGTGCCGTGCGCCTCGACCACGTCGACCTGCGCGGGGGCGAGTCCGGCGGCGTCCAGGGCCTGGCGGATGACGCGCTGCTGGGAGGGGCCGTTGGGCGCGGTGAGGCCGTTGGAGGCGCCGTCCTGGTTGACGGCGGTACCGCGGACGACGGCGAGGACCTGGTGGCCGTTGCGGCGCGCGTCGGAGAGCCGCTCGACCAGGAGCAGGCCGACGCCCTCGCCGAGCCCGGTGCCGTCCGCGCTGTCCGCGAAGGCGCGGCAGCGGCCGTCGCGGGAGAGCCCCTGCTGGCGGCTGAATCCGACGAAGACCTCGGGCGTCGACATGACCATCACGCCGCCGGTGAGCGCGAGCGAGCACTCGCCCCGCTGGAGGGCGCTGACCGCCAGGTGCAGCGCGACGAGGGAGGAGGAGCAGGCCGTGTCGACGGTGAGCGCCGGACCTTCGAGGCCCAGCGTGTAGGAGATCCGGCCGGAGATGACGCTGTCGGCGCGGCCGGTGAGCAGATAGCCCTGCACCTCGTCGGGGGCGGTGGCCTGGTCGCCGTACCCGTGGAAGCTGGAGCCCACGAAGACGCCGGTGTCGCTGCCGCGCAACGCGGTGGGGTCGATGCCGGAGCGCTCGAACAGCTCCCAGGAGGTCTCCAGGAGGAGCCGCTGCTGCGGGTCCATGGCGAGCGCCTCGCGCGGCGATATGCCGAAGAAGGCGGAGTCGAACTCGGCGGCCTGGTGCAGGAATCCGCCCTCGGCGACGTACGAGGTGCCGGGGCGCTCGCCGCTCACGTCGAACTGGCCCGCCACGTCCCAGCCGCGGTCGAGCGGGATCCCGGAGATGGCGTCGGTGCCGTCGGCCACCAGTCGCCACAGCTCCTCGGGCGAGGCCACGCCCCCCGGGTAGCGGCAGCTCATGCCGACGATCGCCACCGGTTCGGCGGTCGCCGACTCCGCCTCGCGCAGCCGTGACTTGGTCTCCTTGAGCTCGGCGGTCACGCGCTTGAGGTAGTCGAAGAGCTTCTCTTCATTCGCCATGGGGGACGGGTCCATTCCTTTGCGCACTAAAGGGTCGGCAGTCGTGTTCCGGGTCGGGTCACAAGGGCGGCGCGCAGGGCGTCCGGCCGGTCCGGATCACGACTCCCCCAGCTCTTCGTCGATCATCGCGAACACTTCGTCCTGGGAGGCGGCTCCCAGGTCCCAGCCCTGCGCGGCCCCGCCGCCCGAGGTGACGACCGAGTCGGGGCTGACGCGGCGCAGCAGCTTCTCCAGGCGCTCCGCCACCTCTCCCCTGGCCGGGTCGTCGTCCCGCAGGGTCGCCAATTCGACGTCCAGGCGCTCCAGTTCGGCGACGAGCGGGCTGGTGGACGTCGCGTCGCCGCACAGCAGGTCGTGCAGGTAGGCGACGAGGTCGGCGACCGTCGGGTAGTCGAAGATGAGGCCGGCGGGCAGCTTGTGGCCGACCGCGTTGCCGAGCCGGTTGCGCAGCTCCACGGCGGTCACCGAGTCGAGGCCGAGCTCCCCGAACGGCCGGGCGAGCGGCACCGATTCGGCCCCGTCGTGGCCGAGTACGGCGGCGGCGTGGGTACGGACCGCCTCGCGCAGCACCCGGTCCTGCTCCTTGCGGGCGAGGCCCCGCAGGCGTTCGGCGAGCGCGGGGCCGGCCGTGCCGCCGGTGCCCGGCCCGTCCCCCGCCGCCTCCTGGGGGCGCTGGACCTCCGCGAGGCCGTACAGCAGGGGGCTGGGCCGTGCGGCGGTGTAGGCGAGCTGGAACTTGTCCCACTCGATGTCGGCGAGGACCACGAAGGTGTCGTCGCCCGCCAGGGCGCGCTCCATGGCGAGGGTGGCGCGGCGCGGCGACATGAGCGGCACTCCGTGCCTGCGGCGCAGGTCGGCGACGGCGTCCTTCTCCGCCATGCCGCCCTGGTCCCAGGCGCCCCAGCCGATGGAGGTCGCCACCTGCCCGTGGGCCCTGCGGTACCAGGCCAGCGCGTCCAGGTAGGCGTTGCCGGGCGCGTAGTTGCCCTGGCCCGCGGCGCCGAACGTGCCCGCCGTGGACGAGAAGAGCACGAACGCCGACAGGTCCGCGTCCGCGGTCAGCTCGTGGAGGTTCCAGGCGGCGCCGGCCTTCGAGCGGAGCGAGGCCGCCACCCGGGGCACGGTCAGGGTCTCCAGCGGGCCGTCGTCCAGGGCGGCCGCGGTGTGGAAGACCGCGGTCAGCGGCAGCTCCTCGGGAATGGCGGCCAGCGCTGCCGCCAGCGCGTCGCGGTCGCCCGCGTCGCAGGACCGGATGGTCACCCGGGCGCCGGCCGCGGTCAGTTCGGCCCGCAGCTCCGCCGCGCCCTCGGCCTGCTCGCCGCTCCTGCTCAGGAGCAGCAGGTGCTCGGCGCCGCGTCCGGCGAGCCAGCGCGCGATGTGGCCGCCGAGCGCGCCGGTGCCGCCGGTGATCAGGACGGTGCCCTTGGGGGTCCGCCAGCCGCCGCGTCCCGTGGAGGCGGCGGCGCGCACCAGCCTCCTGGCGCGGACGCCGGAGGGGCGCACCGCGAGCTGGTCCTCGCCCGTCTCGCCGGTCAGCAGGGCGCAGAGCCGGTCGATGTCCCGCTCCCCCGGCCGGGCGGGCAGGTCGATCAGGCCCCCCCAACGGTCCGGGTACTCCTGGGCCGCGACCCGGCCGAGGCCCCACACCATCGCCTGTCGGGGTGCGGTGAGTTCGGCACCGCCGCCGGTGGTGACCGCGCCGCTGGTGACGCACCACATGGGGGCGGCGACGGCGGTGGTGGCCAGGGCCTGGATCAGCCCGAGGGTGCGGGTGAAGCCGAGGGGCACGCCCGGGTGTGCCGGGTGGGAGTCCTCGTCGTCCCCGGTCAGCGCGAGGACTCCGGCCGCCTGCTCGTGTCCATCGACGGCACGCAGTCGTACGGAGATCTCGGCGACGTACGGGAGTTCGCCCGTGGTGGCTGCGCCCTCGGCGTACTCGCCGTACTCGCCGTACTCGGCCTGCTCCGCGGGGAGCAGGACCCACCGGACGGTGGCGCCGCGGCGCTCGATGCCCGCGCCGATGGCCAGCACCGTCGGGTCGTCGGCGCGTCGCTCGGGCACGGCGAGCAGCCAGGTGCCCGTGAGGCGGGCCCGGGTGTCCTGGACCGGCGTCCATTCGATCCCGTAGCGCCAGGCGTCCACGGCGGACTCCTCGCGCTGCTTGCCGTGCCAGGCGGAGAGCGCGGGCAGGACGGTGGCGAGCGAGGAGCGCACGGAGTCGTCCGCCACGCCGAGCGCGGCGGCGAGCCCTTCGGTGTCCCCGCCGTCGACGGCCGTCCAGAAGGCGTCGGTGCCGGAGCCTGTGGCGCCCCGCGCGGGAGCGGGGGCGTCCAGCCAGTAGCGCTGCCGGTGGAAGGCGTAGGTGGGCAGGTCAACGGTCCTGCCGCCGTCGAAGGTGCTCGACCAGTCCACGGGGGCGCCGGCGACGAACAGTTCGGCGAGGGCGGTCAAAAGCCTGCCGCGGCCGCCGTCGTCGCGCCGCAGGGTGCCCGCGACCACGGGGGCGGCCGCGCGGTCCGCGAGGCTGGTCTCGATGCCGGCGGTGAGGACCGGGTGCGGGCTGACCTCGACGAAGACGCCGTGGCCCGCGTCGGCCAGGGCCTGCGCGGTCTGCTGGAAGCGGACGGGCTCGCGCAGGTTGCGGTACCAGTACTCGGCGTCGGCCGCGCCGTCCGCGAGGAGCTCCGCGGTGACGGTCGAGTACATCGGCACCTGGGCGGGGCGCGGCGTCACGGGCGCGGCGAGGTCGAGGAGGGCCTCGCGCAACCGCTCGACCTGCGGGGTGTGGGAGCCGTAGTCCACGGGGATGCGGCGGGCCCGTACGCCGTCGCCTTCGCAGGCGGCCATGAGTTCGTCGAGGGCCGCGGCCTCACCGGCGACGACGGTGGACTGGGGGCCGTTGATCGTGGCGACGCTGATCCGGCCCGCCCAGGGCTCGATGAGCTCCCGCGCCGCGTCCTCGCCGACCGGCACGGACACCATGCCGCCCTGCCCCGCCAGTTCACGTCCGATCAGCCGGCTACGCAGCGCGACGATCCGCGCCGCGTCCTGGAGGGAGAGCACGCCCGCGACGACGGCGGCCGCCAGCTCGCCCTGGGAGTGGCCCACGACGGCGGCGGGCTCGACGCCGTGCGCGCGCCACACCTCGGCGAGCGAGACCATGACGGCCCACAGCATCGGCTGGATCACGTCCACCCGGTCCAGCGACGGAGCGCCCTCGCGCTCGCGCAGCACGTCTGCGGGCACCCAGTCGATGTGCGGCGCCAGCGCGGCCGCGCACTCGCCGAACCGCTCCGCGAAGGCCGGGGAGGTGTCCAGGAGACCGGTCGCCATGCCGGCCCACTGTGATCCCTGGCCGGGGAAGACGAACGCGGTCCTGGTGTCGCGTGCCGCGGTGCCCTGGACCACTCCGGGGCTCTCGTCGCCGCGGCCGAACGCGGCGAGGCGTGCCAGCAGTTCCTCGCGGTCGCGGCCGATGACGACGGCGCGGTGCTCGAAGCGGGCCCGGGTGGTCAGGAGCGAGTGGGCGATGTCGACGACGGCCGTCCCGGGGGCGGCGCTCACGTGGGCGTGCAGTCGCAGGGCCTGCTCGCGCAGGCTCTCCGGGCTCTTGGCGGAGATCACCCACGGCAGGTGGTCGCGGGTGGTCTCGGCGGGCTCGGCCTCGGGCTCCGGGGCGTGTTCGAGGATGACGTGGGCGTTGGTGCCGCTGATGCCGAACGAGGAGACGGCGCCGCGCCGCGGCCTGCCCGTCTCGGGCCACGGCACGTGCGCGTCGGCGAGCCGCACGCCGGCGGAGTCCCACTCGATGTGCGAGGTGGGCTCGTCGATGTGCAGGGTGCGCGGTACGACGCCGTGGCGCAGGGCGAGCACCATCTTGATGACGCCCGCGACACCGGCCGCGGCCTGGGTGTGGCCGATGTTGGACTTCACCGAGCCGAGCAGCAGCGGCTTGTCCTCGGGGCGGTCCTGGCCGTAGGTGGCGAGGAGCGCCTGTCCTTCGATGGGGTCGCCGAGCGGGGTGCCGGTGCCGTGCGCCTCGACGGCGTCGACGTCGGCGGTGGTGAGTCCGGCGTTGGCGAGCGCCTGGCGGATGACGCGCTGCTGCGCGGGGCCGCTCGGCGCGGTCAGGCCGTTGGAGGCGCCGTCCTGGTTGAGGGCGGAGCCGCGCAGCGCCGCGAGGACCCGGTGGCCGTTGCGGCGGGCGTCCGAGAGCCGCTCCACGACGAGCATGCCGACGCCTTCGGCGAAGCCCATGCCGTTGGCCTCGGCGGAGAACGCCTTGCAGCGGCCGTCCGGCGAGAGGCCACTGATGCGGCTGAACTCCACCATCGGGCGGGGGGTCGACATGACGGTGACGCCTCCGGCGACGGCCAGCGTGCAGTCGCCGTTGCGCAGGGCGTGCGCGGCCTGGTGCAGGGCGACCAGGGAGGACGAGCACGCCGTGTCGACGGTGATCGCGGGGCCTTCGAGGCCGAGCGTGTAGGCGATGCGGCCGGAGGCGACGCTGTTGGCGCTGCCGTTGCCGAGGTAACCCTCGTAGCCGCTGAGCAGGTCGGGGAAGCGCGCGGCGTAGTCGTTGTAGATCAGGCCGGTGAAGACGCCGGTCGGCGTGGAGCGCAGGGTGCCCGGGTCGATGCCGGCCCGCTCCAGCGCCTCCCAGGTGGCCTCCAGGAGCAGGCGCTGCTGGGGGTCGGTGGCCTGCGCCTCGCGGGGTGACATCCCGAAGAAGCCGGGGTCGAAGTCCGCCATGTCGTGCAGGAATCCGCCGACCTTCGCGAAGCGCAGCTCCGGTGTCTCGGGGTTGTGCAGGTCGACGGAGTCCCAGCCGCGGTCGGTGGGGTAGTCGCCCATGGCGTCGCGCTCGTCGGTGAGCAGCTGCCACAGCGCCTCGGGCGAGTCGACGCCGCCGGGGAAGCGGCAGCTCATGCCGACGATGACGACCGGGTCGTCGTCGGTCGCCGCGGCCGGCGCGGTGACCGGGACCGCGCGCCGCGGCGTGGCCCCGGAGTCGACGCCGAGCCGCGCGCCCACCTCGGCCGCGAGCGCGGCGGGGGTCGGGTGGTCGAAGACGGCGGTCACGGGCAGGCGCAGTCCGGTGGCGGAGCCGATGCGGTTGCGCAGTTCGACGGCGGTCAGCGAGTCGAAGCCCATGTCGCGGAAGGCCCGGTCGACCTCCACCGCCTCGGCGGAGCCGTGGCCGAGGACCAGCGCGGCCTGGGCGCGCACCAGCTCCGTCAGCTCGCGGTCGCGCTCGGCGGGGCCAGCGCGGCGAGGCGCCCGCGCAGCCCGTCGCCGCCCGCGGGGGTGGCGGCGGCGCGCTTGGCCGTGGTGCGCACGAGGGCGCGCAGCAGCGGGGCGGGGGGCCGCTGTTCGCGCAGCGCGGCGATGTCGAGGCGGACCGGAACGGTGTACGGGTACGGGAGGCGCACGGCGGCATCGAAGAGGGCGAGTCCCTCCTCGGTGGCCAGCGGCCGGATGCCGGCGCGCCGCATGCGGTCGAGGTCGGCGGTGCCGAGCGCGCCGGTCATGGCGCTGCGGTCGGCCCACAGTCCCCAGGCGAGGGAGTGTGCCGGCAGGCCCTGGGCGCGCCGCTGTTCCGCGAGGGCGTCGAGGAAGGAGTTCGCCGCCGCGTAGCCGCCCTGCCCGGCGGAGCCGAGGGCGCCGGCGGCCGAGGAGAAGAGCACGAACAGCGCGAGGTCGCGGCCGAGGGTGAGCTCGTGGAGGTTCCGGGCGGCGTCCAGCTTGGGACGGAGCACGGTGTCGAGGCGCTCGGGGGTGAGGGCGGACACGACGCCGTCGTCCAGGGCTCCGGCGGCGTGCACCACGCCGCACAGCCCGTCGAGTCCGTCCAGGAGCGTGCCGAGGGCCGCGCGGTCGGCGGCGTCGCAGGCCTCGACGCGCACGGTGGCGCCGAGCCCGGTCAGTTCGGCGGCGAGCTCCCGGGCGCCGGGCGCTTCCCGCCCGCGGCGGCTGGTGAGCACGAGGTCCCGTACGCCGTGCGCGGTGACCAGGTGGCGGGCCACGGCGGAGCCGATGAGGCCGGTGCCGCCGGTGACGAGGACGGTGCCGTCGAGGGTGGTGCGCGGGGTGGTCAGGACGACCTTGCCGGTGTGGCGGGCCTGGCTCATGTGCCGGAAGGCCTGGGGGACCTGTCGGGTGTCCCAGGCGGTGACGGGCAGCGGCGTCAGCTCGCCGCGGCCGAAGAGTTCGGCCAGGTGCGTGAGCATCTCGCCGAGCCGGTCGGCGCCCGCCTCGCCGAGGTCGAAGGCCCGGTAGCGCACACCCGGGTGGGCGGCGGCCACTTCGTCGGCGTCACGGATGTCGGTCTTGCCCATCTCGACGAACCGGCCGCCGCGCGGCAGCAGTCGCAGCGAGGCGTCCACGTACTCGCGGGCCAGGCTGTTGAGGACGACGTCGACGCCTCGCCCCTCGCTCCGCCGGAGGAACCGGTCGGCGAAGTCCAGGCCGCGTGAGGAGGCGAGCCGCTCGGCGTCGACACCGGTGGCGCGCACGGTGGGCCACTTGGCCTCGCTCGCCGTCGCGTACACCTCGGCACCCAGGTGCCCGGCCAGCTGGACGGCGGCCATGCCGACGCCGCCCGCGGCCGCGTGGACGAGCAGGGACTCGCCCTCGCGGAGCCCGGCGAGGTCGTACAGCGCGTAGTAGGCGGTCAGGAACGCCGCGGGCACGGATGCCGCCTGCGCGAAGGACCAGCCGTCGGGCATCGGGACGAGCATGCGGCTGTCGGCCACCGCCGAGGGACCGGCGTACGAACCGGACAGCAGTCCCATGACGCGGTCGCCGACCGCGAATCCGCTGACGCCGGGGCCCACTTCGGTGACGACGCCCGCGCCCTCGCTGTCGAACAGTGCCTCGGTGTGGGGTACGACGCCCAACGCCACGAGGACGTCACGGAAGTTGACGCCGGTGGCGCGTACGGCGACGCGCACCCGGCCCGCTTCGAGGGGCTCGGCGGCGCGCGGGGCGGGAGCCAGGCGCAGCCCGTCCAGGGTGCCCCCCGTGTCCAGGTCCACGCCCCAGACGTCCGCGTCGGGCAGGGCCAGGGTGCCGGCGTCGGCGGAGGAGACCCGGCCGAGCCGGGGCACGGACGCGGTGTGGCCGCGCAGGGCGACCACGGACTCGCCCGCGGCCACCGCCCCGGCGACCGCGGCGGTCAGGGCGGCGGCGTCTGCCGGGGTGTCGTCCAGGTCGACCAGCAGGAAGCGGTCGGGGTGTTCGGAGTACGCGGTGCGGATCAGGCCCTGCACCGCGGCCTGCCCGGGTTCGGGCCGCTCGCCCGGCGCCGTGGCGGCGCCGGCGCGGGTCACCACGGCGAGGCGCGCCTCCTCCAGCTCGGCCAGGCCGAGCCACTCCTGCGCGGTGGCGAGCACGGAGGCCAGCAGCTCGCGTACGGCGGTGGGGGTGTCCGCGGCCGACGGCTGCGGGCAGGGCAGGAGCACGGCCGCGGGCACGGCGCCGCCGCCCCGGACGCTCTCGGCGAGCGCGGCGAGGTCGGCATGGCGCGGCAGCCCGAGTTCCGGCAGAGCGTCACCAAGGACCACGATCGCCCCGGGGGCGTCGGTTACACCACCCGAACCCCCCGCCAGAGGCGCCCAGTTGACCTCGTACAGCGAATCGACGCTCTGGCCGGCGAGGGCGTCGGCGGTGAGCGGCCGCGAGGTGAGCGTGTCGATGGTGAGCACGGGAAGGCCGGTGCCG
This sequence comes from Streptomyces sp. 135, assembly GCF_020026305.1. NCBI lineage: Bacteria > Bacillati > Actinomycetota > Actinomycetes > Kitasatosporales > Streptomycetaceae > Streptomyces > Streptomyces sp. 135. The sequence goes on from NZ_CP075691.1 coordinate 1,434,404, forward strand.
TCGGTCAGCCGCACCGCGAGCGAGTCGGCGCCCGTCGGCGTCAGCCGGACCCGTGCCGTGGTGGCGCCGGTCGCGTGGAGGCGGGCCCCGGCGAAGGAGAACGGCATCATCCGCTCACCGTCGCCATCCAGCAGCGTCACCAGGCGCGTCTGCAGCGCGGCGTCGACCAGCGCGGGGTGCACCCCGAAGCGCCCGGCGTCCCGCTCGGCGCCCTCCGGCAGCGCGACCTCGGCGAACAGCTCGTCGCCGCGCCGCCAGACCGCGCGTATGCCCTGGAAGGTGGGGCCGTAGCCGTAACCGGTGGCCGCCAGGCGTTCGTAGAGCCCGTCGATGTCGACGGCCTCGGCGCCGGCCGGGGGCCAGGCGGTGTCGGCCGCGGCCTGCTCGTCGGCGAGTACGGCGGGCCCGGGGAGTGCGGAGGTCGCGGTGAGTGCGTCGGTCGCGGCGGGTGCGGCGGTCAGCAGTCCGTCGGCGTGGCAGATCCACTCGGCGCCGTCGTCCTCCTCTCCCGGACGCACGGCGCGGGAGTGCAGCCGCACCGCGCGCCTGCCCTGCTCGTCGGGGGCGTCGACGGCGACCTGGATGTCGACCGCCGCGTCACCGCTCGGCACGACCAGCGGGGCGTGCAGGACGAGTTCGTCGAGGAGTTCGCAGCCGACGCTCTCGCCCGCCCGCAGCATCAGTTCGAGCACGGCGGCGCCGGGCACGAGGGCCCGGCCCAGCACCGTGTGGTCGGCGAGCCAGGGGTGGGTGTGCAGGGATATGCGGCCGGTGGAGAGGTGCCCCTCGCCGTCCGCGAGCGCGATGCCCGCGGCGAGGAGCGGGTGGCCGAGCGCGGAGAGACCCGCCCCGGACACCTCGGCGGTTCCGGCGGCGCCGTCCAGCCAGTAGTGGCGGCGCTGGAAGGCATACGTGGGCAACTCGACACGCCGCGCACCCGTACCGGCGAACACGGCCCGCCAGTCCGGCTCCACACCATGCGCCCACACCTGCGCAAGAGAGGTCAGGAAGCGCCGGGTCCCGCCCTGCTCACGCCGCAGGGTGCCCCCCGCGAACACATCCACACCCACCGCCTCACCGGTCTCCTCGACCGGAGAGGTCAACACCGGATGCGGACTCACCTCGACAAAGGTGGTGTGCCCCGAAGCGATCAGCCCCCGCACCGTGTCATGGAACCGCACCGGCTGCCGCAGATTACGGAACCAGTACTCCGCATCCGCCACACCCTCGCCGAGCAGCTCACCCGTCACGGTCGAGTACATGGGTACGTCACCCGAACGTGCCGTCACAGGAGCGGCCAGCTCCAGCAACGCGTCCTTCAACTGCTCCACCTGCGGCGTATGCGACCCGTAGTCCACGGGGATGCGGCGGGCGCGTACCTCATCACGCTCACACGCGGCCATCAGCTCGTCCAACGCGGCTGCCTCACCCGCGACGACGGTCGACTGAGGGCCGTTGACCGTGGCCACGCTGATGCGACCGCTCCAGGGCTCGATGAGCCCGACCGCCGCGGCCTCCGCCAGCGGCACCGACACCATCCCGCCCTGACCGGCCAGCTCCCGCCCGATCAGCTGACTGCGCAACGCGACGATCCGCGCACCATCCTCGACCGACAGCACACCCGCCACCACCGCAGCCGCCAACTCCCCCTGCGAGTGGCCGATGACAGCGGCAGGCCGCACACCATGCGCACGCCACACCTCCGCCAGGGAGACCATCACCGCCCACAGCATCGGCTGGACGACGTCCACACGATCCAGCGACGGCGCGCCCGGCTCCCCCCGCAGAACATCCACGGGCACCCAGTCGATATGCGGCGCCAACGCGTCCGCACACTCACCGAACCGCTCCGCGAACACGCTCGACCCGTCCACGAGTTCGGTCGCCATACCGGCCCACTGCGAACCCTGACCAGGGAAGACGAACACCACCCCGTCGCCCTCACCAGCCCGCACCCCAGAGACCACACCCTCGGCAGGCTCACCCGCCGCCACGGCCTCCAACCCCGCCAACAACTCCTCACGACCCGAACCCAGCACCACCGCCCGATGCTCAAGCCCCGCCCGCGACGACGCCAACGACCACCCCACATCAGCAACCGAAGCCTCAGACGCCGCAACAAACTCCCGCAGCCGCTCCGCCTGCCCCCGCAACCCCGCAACCGACCGCCCCGAAAGCACCCACGGCACCACACCACCACCGGCCACCAGCCCAACCAGGCCCGACCCGACCCCGACCCCGACCCCGACCCCGACCCCGGCCTCGGCTTCGACTTCGACTTCGGGGGCCTGCTCCAGGATGACGTGCGCGTTCGTGCCGCTCACACCGAACGACGACACACCCGCGCGGCGCACCCGGCCCGTCTCGGGCCACGGACGCTCCTCGGTCACCAGCTCCACCGCGCCCGAGGCCCAGTCCACATGCGGCGTCGGCTCATCCACGTGCAGCGTCTTCGGCACCACGCCGTGCCGCATCGCCTCGACCATCTTGATGACACTCGCCACGCCGGCGGCGGCCTGTGTGTGGCCGATGTTGGACTTCAACGAACCGAGCTGGAGCGGTACTTCGCGGTTCTGGCCGTACGTGGCGAGGAGCGCCTGCGCCTCGATGGGGTCGCCCAGGGCCGTGCCGGTGCCGTGCGCCTCGACCACGTCGACGTCGGCAGTCTGCATCCCGGCGCTCGCGAGGGCCTGCCGGATCACGCGCTGCTGCGCGGGGCCGTTGGGCGCGGTCAGACCGCTGGAGGCGCCGTCCTGGTTGACGGCCGAGCCGCGGACCACGGCGAGCACCTGGTGGCCGTTGCGGCGCGCGTCCGAGAGCCGCTCGACGAGCAGCAGGCCCACGCCCTCCGCCGCGCTCATGCCGTCGGCGGTGGCGGCGAACGCCTTGCAGCGGCCGTCCCGAGCCAGGCCCTGCTGGCGGCTGAACTCCGTGAAGAGGTCCGGCGTCGACATCACCGCGACGCCGCCCGCGAGTGCCATCGTGCACTCGCCCTGCCGCAGCGCCTGCACCGCGAGGTGCAGCGCCACCAGCGACGACGAGCACGCCGTGTCCACCGTCACCGCCGGACCCGTCAGGCCGAAGGTGTACGCGATGCGCCCGGAGGCCACGCTGCCCGCGGTCCCCGTCATGGCGTGGCCCTCGACCTCTTCGGGGATCGCGGGCAGTCTGCTGCCGTAGTCCCGGAAGCTGGAGCCGATGAAGACGCCGGTCCTGCTGCCCTCCAGGGCGTCGGGCGCGATGCCGGAGTGCTCGAAGAGCTCCCAGGAGGTCTCCAGGAGCAGCCGCTGCTGCGGGTCCATGGCGAGTGCCTCGCGCGGGGATATGCCGAAGAAGTCGGCGTCGAACTCCCCGGCGTCATGCAGGAATCCGCCCTCGGCGACGTACGAGGAACCGGGGCGCTCGCCGCTCACGTCGATCAGCGATGCCGGGTCCCAGCCGCGGTCGGCGGGCAGGCCCGTGATGGCGTCGCCGCCCTCGGCCAGCAGCCGCCACAGGTCCTCGGGCGAGGTGACGCCGCCGGGGAAGCGGCAGCTCATCCCGACGATCGCCACCGGCTCGCTGCCGGCCGACTCCACGGCCTTCAGCCGTGACTGGGTCTCCTTCAGCTCGGCTGTGACCCGGGTCAGGAAGTGGCGGAGCTTCTTGGCGTCATCCATGCTTGCGTGTCCCCCGAGGGTGAGACGGAAGTGTGCGTGCGCCCGCGGGAAGGCGCTGGTCGGAGCCGCGACGTCGACAGGAGTCCGGGGCTCAGGAGATCCCGAACTCCTTGCCGATGTAGTCGAAGATCTCGTCGTTGCTTGCGGATTCGAGGTCCTCCACGTCGACGGCTTCCTCGCCGTCGGGAGCCGCGCCGGTGGCGGCGCGCAGCAGCTGCCGAAGCCGTTCCGCCAGCTCGGTTCTTGAGGGGTCGGTTTCGGGGAGGCCGGTCAACAGCGCCTCCAGCCGTTCGAGTTCGGCCGCTCCCGGCGCGCCCGCGTCCGCGGCCTCGTCTTCGTCGCCGAAGAGTTCGGTGCCGAGGTGGCGCACGAGCTCCGTCACGGTCGGGAAGTCGAAGATCACGGTGGTGGGCAGCCGCAGACCGGTCGCGGTGCTGAGCCGGTTGCGCAGCTCCACGGCGGTGACCGAGTCCAGGCCGAGTTCGAGGAACCGGCGCCGCAACTCCACCGTCTCCACCGAGTCGTGGCCGAGGACGGCCGCGACCTGGGCCCGTACGGCCTCGCGCAGCTGCCGGTCGCGTTCGGCCGGTGCGAGCCCGGCGAGGCGTTCGCGCAGCCCGGCGGTGACGGCGCCCTCCGTGGGCTCGTCCGCCGTCAGGACGGCGCGGGCCTCCGGGAGTTCGTCGAGCAGTCGGCTGGGCCGCGTCGCGGTGTAGGCGTGCGCGAACCTCTCCCAGTCGATGTCGGCGATGACGAGGCTGGTGTCGCCGTGCGCCAGGGCCGCTTCCAGCGCGACGGTGGCGCGCTCCGGCGGCAGCAGCGGAACGCCGTGCCGTGCGCTGGTCTCCCCCACCGCGTCGAGGCCCGCCATGCCGCCCTTGGCCCAGGAGCCCCAGGCCACGGAGGTGGCGGCGAGTCCTTGGGCGCGGCGGTACTGGGCGAGCGCGTCCAAGTAGGCGTTGCCCGGCGCGTAGTTGCCCTGGCCGGCCATGCCGACGGTGCCCGCGAGGGACGAGAACAGCACGAACGCCGTGAGGTCCAGGTCCCGCGTCAGCTCGTGCAGGTGCCAGGCGGCTCCTGCCTTGACCCGAAGGACCCGGTCGAGCTGCTCGGGCGTCAGGGTGGTCAGCGCGCCGTCGTCCAAGACGGCCGCGGTGTGCACGACGGTCGTCAGCGGGCTGTCGCCGGGCACCTCGTCGAGGAGGCGGCGCAGTGACGTCAGGCGGCCGTGGTCCCGAGAGCGCAGGTGTTCGCGCGCGAGGCAGGCGACCTGGCCGGTGCCGCCGGTGCCGCTGCGGGGGTCCAGTCCTCGCCCGAGGCGCGGACGAGGCGGCGTCCGTAGACGCCGGTCGCGCGGACGGCGACCTGGTCCTCGTCGGCGTCGCCCGCGAGCACCGCGCCGAGCCGTGCGACGGCACGCTCGTCGAGCTCCGTCGGCAGGTCCACCAGGCCGCCCCAGCGGGCGGGCAGTTCCTGCGCGGCGACCCTGCCGAGGCCCCAGGTCAGCGCCTGGGCGGGGCTGCTGAGCGGGTCGCGTTCGCCGGTGGACACGGCGCCCTGGGTGGCGCACCACAGCGGGATGTCCGCGTCCGCGGCCTCCAGCTCCTTCAGCAGTGCCAGGTTCAGGGCGTACCCGGTCGGCAGGACCGTGGCGTCCGCGAGGAGCGTCTCGTCCTGGGCGAGCAGCGAGAGGACACCGGACGCGCCAGGGTGCGCGGCGAGCCCTTCGGCCCACGGGCCCGCCTCGTCGCCGGACGCTGCGGCGACCAGCGGTTCGACCTCGGCGCCCTGGTCGCGCAGGGCGCCGGCGACCGTCTCGTACAGCGTTCCGTCGAGCTGGCCGGGCGTGACGGCCACCAGCCAGGTGCCGGACAGGGCAGCCTTGGCGCCGCCGGGCAGTGACTTCCAGTGCGCCCGGTACCGCCACGACTCCAGAGCGGCCGCCTCGGCGTGCCGCTGGTGCCAGGCGTTGAGCGCGGGCAGCACGGCGGTGAGCTCCGACCGCGCCGCGTCGAGCCGCAGGGTCTTGGCGAGCTCCTCCAGGTCCTCGCGCTCGACGACCTCCCAGAAGTCGGCGTGCGGGTCCGCGCCCGCGGCGGGGCGGGCCGGTGCCGTGTCGAACCAGTAGTGCTTGGTCTGGAAGGCGTACGTGGGCAGCTCGACGCGCCGGGCACCGCTGCCGGCGAACACGGCCTGCCAGTCCGGTACGACACCTCGTACCCACAGCTCGGCCAGCGAGGTCAGCAGCCGCTGCGGGCCGCCTTCGTCGCGGCGCAGGGTGCCGACCGCGGTGACGTCGCGCGCCACGGCCTCGCCCGCGTCCGAGATCGCGTACGTGAGGACGGGGTGCGGGCTGGCCTCGACGAAGGTGGTGTGGCCCGCGGCGATCAGCGCGTGCACGGTGTCGAGGAAGCGGACGGGCTCGCGGAGGTTGCGGTACCAGTACTCGGCGTCGGCCATGCCGTCCGCGAGCAGTTCGCCGGTCACGGTGGAGTACATGGGTACGTCACCGGAACGCGGCGTCACGGGAGCGGCCAGCTCCAGCAACGCGTCCTTCAACTGCTCGACCTGCGGCGTGTGGGACCCGTAGTCCACGGGGATGCGGCGGGCGCGTACCTCATCGCGCTCACACGCGGCCATCAGCTCATCCAACGCCGCAGCCTCACCCGCGACGACAGTGGACTGAGGGCCGTTGACCGTGGCCACGCTGATGCGACCACTCCAGGGCTCGATGAGCCCGACCGCCGCGGCCTCCGCCAGCGGCACCGACACCATCCCGCCCTGACCGGCCAACTCCCGCCGGATCAGCTGACTCCGCAACGCGACGATCCGCGCACCATCCTCGACCGACAAGACGCCCGCCACCACAGCAGCCGCCAACTCCCCCTGCGAGTGGCCGATGACAGCGGCAGGCCGCACACCATGCGCACGCCACACCTCCGCCAGGGAGACCATCACCGCCCACAGCATCGGCTGGACGACGTCCACACGATCCAGCGACGGCGCGCCCGGCTCCCCCCGCAGAACATCCACGGGCACCCAGTCGATATGCGGCGCCAACGCGTCCGCACACTCACCGAACCGCTCCGCGAACACGCTTGAGCTGCCCAGGAGTTCGGTCGCCATACCGGCCCACTGCGAACCCTGACCAGGGAAGACGAACACCACGTCTGAAGCGTTGCCCTCCGACGCCACGCCCGTGACCACGCCGGACGCCGGCTCGTCCTCCTCCAAGGACTTCAGCGCCGCCAGCAACTCCTCACGGTCCGAACCCAGCACCACAGCCCGGTGCTCGAGCCCCGCACGCGAGGACGCCAACGACCACCCCAGATCGGTGACCGAGGCCTCGGACGACGCCACGAACTCCGCCAGCCGCTCCGCCTGCCCACGCAGTCCGGCGGCCGACCGCCCCGAAAGCACCCATGGGACAGCGCCGCCACCGAAGACCAGCCCAGCCGGACCGTACCCGACCTCGGCTTCGGCTTCGGGCGCCTCCTCCGCAGGGGCCTGCTCGACGATGACGTGTGCGTTCGTCCCGCTCACACCGAACGACGACACACCCGCGCGGCGCACCCGGCCCGTTTCGGGCCACGGACGCTCCTCGGTCACCAGCTCCACCGCGCCCGAGGCCCAGTCCACATGCGGCGTCGGCTCATCCACGTGCAGCGTCTTGGGCACCGCGCCGTGGCGCATCGCCTCGACCATCTTGATGACACTCGCCACGCCCGCGACGGCGGAGGTGTGGCCGATGTTGGACTTCAGCGAGCCGAGCAGCAGCGGACGGCCCTCGGGACGGTTCTGACCGTACGTCGCGAGGAGCGCCTGCGCTTCTATCGGGTCGCCCAGCGTGGTGCCGGTGCCGTGCGCGTCGACCACGTCGACGTCCGCCGCGGTGAGCCCCGCGTTGGCGAGCGCCGTGCGGATGACCCGCTGCTGGGACGGGCCGTTGGGCGCGGTCAGGCCGTTGGACGCGCCGTCCTGGTTGACCGCGGTGCCGCGGATCACGCCGAGGACCTGGTGGCCGTTGCGCCGGGCCCGGGAGAGCGGCTCCAGGAGGAGGACACCGACGCCCTCGCCCCAGGAGGTGCCGTCCGCCGCGGCGGCGAAGGGCTTGCAACGGCCGTCGGGGGCGAGCCCTCGGTTCTGGCTGAACTCGGTGAAGACACCCGGCGTCGACATCACGGTGACTCCGGCGGCCAGCGCCATCGTGCACTCGCCCTGCCGCAGCGCCTGCACCGCGAGGTGCAGCGCCACCAGCGACGACGAGCACGCCGTGTCCACCGTCACCGCCGGACCCGTCAGACCGAAGGTGTACGCGATGCGTCCGGAGGCCACGCTGCCCGCGGCTCCGGTGAACAGATAGCCGCCGGACTCCTCGGTGTTGGTGGCATCGGTGCCGTAGCCGTGCGGGACGGCGCCGACGAACACGCCGGTCCTGCTGCCGCGCAGCGTCGCCGGGTCGAGGCCCGCGCGTTCCATGGCCTCCCAGGAGGTCTCCAGGAGGAGCCGCTGCTGCGGGTCCATGGCGACGGCCTCACGCGGCGAGATCCCGAAGAACCCGGCGTCGAACTGCCCGGCGTCGTGCAGGAATCCGCCCTGGTCGACATAGCTGGTGCCGGGCCGCGAGGAGTCCGGGTCGTACAGCGCGTCGAGGTCCCAGCCGCGGTTGTCGGGGAGCCCGGATATGGCGTCCCGCCCGTCGAGCAGCATCCGCCACAGGTCTTCCGGGGAGCGGACGTCGCCGGGGAAGCGGCAGCTGGTGGCGACGATGGCGATGGGGTCGTCACCGGTCGCGGCGCGGGCGCCCCGGCGGCGACGCCCGCCGCAGTGCCGGCCGTGGCGCCCGCGCCGCCCGCGCCTTCGGTGTCCTCCGTGCCTTCCGTGCCTTCCGTGCCGAGGATCCGGTCGCGCAGGTGCTCGGCGAGCCGCAGCGGCGTCGGGTAGTCGAAGACGGCCGTGGGCGCGAGGGGCTGCCCGGTCGCGATGCCGAGGCGGTTGCGCAGGTCCACGGCGGTCAGCGAGTCGAAGCCGGCCTCACGGAACGCCCGGGTGACCTCGACCTCCTGGGCCGAGGACCAGCCGAGGACGGCCGCGGCCTGGCCGCACACCTCGTCCAGGACGACGCGCAGCCGCTGGGCGTCGGTGGGCGCGTCGAGGACCTTCTGCCGGAAGCCGTCGACCGGTTCGGAGACCGCCGCGGAGGGCAGTTCGACCCGCACCGGGCCGCCGGCGGCCGAGGGCGCGAGCCAGTAGCGGTCGCGCTGGAAGGCGTAGGTGGGCAGTTCGACGGGCTCGGTGCCGTCGGCGGCCGGGGCGAAGAGCGCGGTCCAGTCGGGCCGGACCCCTCGTGTCCACAGCTGCCCGAGGTTGGTGAGCACCTGGCGGATGCCGCCCTGGTCGCGGCGGAGCGTACCGGCACAGAGGATGTCGCGCTCGGCGGCGTGCCCGACGGCCTGCAGCGGGGCGGTGAGCACGGGGTGCGCGCTGATCTCCAGGAAGATCCGCTTGCCCGCGTCCAGCATGGTCTCGACGGTGTCCTGGAAGCGGACCCGCCGGCGCAGGTTATCGTACCAGTACCGGGCATCGAGCGTCGCGCCGTCGATCAGTTCTGAGGTGACGGTCGAGTACATCGGGATCGTGCCGGTGCGCGGGGCGACCCCGGCGGCCCCGGCGAGCAGCGGTTCCTTGATGGCCTCGACCACGGGCGTGTGCGAGGCGAAGGCGGCGGGGACGACCCGCGGGCGCAGCTCGGCCCGCTCGGCCTCCTCGCGCACGGCTGCGAGGGCCTCGGGGAGGCCGCCGACCACCGTGGAGCCGGGGCTGTTGGCGGCCGCGATCCACACGCCGTCGCGTCCCGCGAGCATCTCCTCGACTTGGCCGACGGGTGCGCTGAGCGTCAACAGGGCGCCGCTGCAGTCCAGTTCGGCGGCCGCGAGCCTGCTGCGCAGCACCACGAGGCGGGCACCGTCGGCGAGCGAGAGCGCACCGGAGAAACAGGCGGCCGCGAGTTCGCCCTGGGAGTGGCCGACGACAGCCGTGGGCACGACACCGACGGAGCGCCAGACCTCGGCGAGCGAGATCATGACGGCCCACAGCACGGGCTGGAGGACATCGACCTTCTCCAGGCCCCGGTCGTCGCGCAGGACGTCGAGCAGGTCCCAGTCGAGCTCGGCGGAGAGCGCCTCGGCGCAGCGCCGCATGGAGTCGGCGAACACCGGCGAGGTCTCCATCAGCTCGGCGGTCATGCCCGCCCACTGGTGCCCCTGTCCGGGGAAGACGAACACCAGGTCGCCGGGCTCGTCGGCCGCGCGTCCCGTCAGTACGTGGGCGGCGGACTCCCCCGCCTCCAGGGCGTCGAGCCCGGCCAGGAACGTCTCCCGGTCGTCGGCCACCACGACGGCGCGGTGCTCCAGGGCCGACCTGGTCGTGGCCAGGGCGCGCCCGAGTTCCTCGTCCGTGGCGCCGGCTTCGGCCGCGAACTCGCGCAGCCGTGCGGCCTGTGCGCGCAGTCCCGCCGCGGTACGGCCGGAGATCACCCAGGGCAGCGCACCGCCGTCGCGCATCCGTGCCGTGGACGCGATCCGCGCGGGCTCCTCGACGGGGGCTCCGGCGCCCTCGGGCGCCTGCTCGATGATGACGTGGGCGTTGGTGCCGCTGATGCCGAACGAGGAGACGCCGGCCCTGCGGACCGGGCTGGCCTCGGGCCACGGGGTGCTCTGCGTGGCGAGGCGGACCGCGCCGGTGGACCAGTCCACCTCGGGCGTCGGACCGTCGACGTGCAGGGTGCGCGGCACGAGGCCGTGCCGGATGGCGAGGACCGACTTGATGACGCCCGCGACGCCCGCGGCCGCCTGGGTGTGGCCGATGTTGGACTTGAGCGAGCCGAGCAGCAGCGGCCGCTCCTCGGGCCGGTCCTGGCCGTACGTGGCGAGCAGCGCCTCGGCTTCGATGGGGTCGCCGAGCGCGGTTCCCGTGCCGTGCGCCTCCAGCATGTCGACGTCGGCGGAGGCGAGACCGGCGCTCGACCAGGCGTCCCGGATGACCTGCTGCTGGGAGAGGCCGTTGGGGGCCGTCAGGCCGTTGGAGGCGCCGTCCTGGTTCATCGCGGAGCCGCGGACGACCGCGAGCACCCGGTGGCCGTTGCGGCGCGCGTCCGAGAGCCGCTCGACCAGGAGCATGCCCGCGCCCTCGGAGAAGCCGGTGCCGTCGGCGGCCGCGGCGAACGCCTTGCAGCGGCCGTCGAGCGCCAGGCCCTGCTGGCTGGTGAGTTCGGTGAAGATGCCGGGCGTGGACAGGACCGTGGCGCCGCCGGCGAGGGCCAGCGTGCACTCGCCGCGCCGCAGGGACTGCACGGCCAGGTGCAGGGCCACCAGCGAGGAGGAGCAGGCGGTGTCCACCGTCAGCGCGGGGCCCGTCAGACCGAGTACGTAGGCGATGCGGCCGGAGGCGACGCTGGTGCCCTTGCCGGTGAGCATCAGGCCGTCGAGCGTCTCCGGTGCCTCGTGCAGGCGGGGGCCGTACTCCTGGTCCATCGTGCCGACGAACACGCCCGTCCGAGTGCCGCGCAGCACGTCCGGGTCGATGCCGGCGCGCTCCAGGAGTTCCCAGGAGGTCTCGAGGAGCAGCCGCTGCTGCGGGTCCATGGCGAGCGCCTCGCGCGGGGATATCCCGAAGAAGCGGGGGTCGAAGTCCGTGACGCGGTCGACGAATCCGCCGACGCCGACGGAGACACGGCCCGGCCCGTCGGGGCTCAGCAGCCGCTCCAGGTCCCAGCCGCGGTCGTCGGGGAACTCCGAGATGGCGTCCTGCTCGGAGGTGACGAGGCGCCACAGGTCCTCGGGCGAGGCGACGCCACCGGGGAAGCGGCAGCTCATGCCCACGATGGCGATGAGATCGTCGTCGGGGTCCGCCGCGCCGTCACGGCCGGGCCCGCGTGCCGCGACGGCCGCGGTGGAGGGCTCTCCGGCGCTGCCGCGCAGGGATTCCAGGTGCGCCGCGAGCCTGGCCGGGGTCGGGTGCGAGAAGAGGGTTGCCATGGTGAGCCGACCGCCGAGCACGGTGTTCAGCCTGCCGCGCAGATCGCCCAGCATGATCGAGTCGAAGCCGAGGTCCTTGAAGGTACGCCGTACGTCGATCTCTTCCGGCGTCCCGTACCCCAGCACGGCGGCTGCCTGGGCCCGCACGGCGAGCGCGACGTCCTGCGTCGCCTCGGCCGCTTGGACGGCCGCAGGGGCTTCGGCCCCGGCCTGGGGGGCAACGGCGGCGCCGTCCAGCCAGTAGTGGCGGCGCTGGAAGGCATACGTGGGCAACTCGACACGCCGCGCACCCGTACCGGCGAACACGGCCCGCCAGTCCGGCTCCACACCATGCGCCCACACCTGCGCAAGAGAGGTCAGGAAGCGCCGGGTCCCGCCCTGCTCACGCCGCAGGGTGCCCCCCGCGAACACATCCACACCCACCGCCTCACCGGTCTCCTCGACCGGAGAGGTCAACACCGGATGCGGACTCACCTCGACAAAGGTGGTGTGCCCCGAAGCGATCAGCCCCCGCACCGTGTCATGGAACCGCACCGGCTGCCGCAGATTACGGAACCAGTACTCCGCATCCGCCACACCCTCGCCGAGCAGCTCACCCGTCACGGTCGAGTACATGGGTACGTCACCCGAACGTGCCGTCACAGGAGCGGCCAGCTCCAGCAACGCGTCCTTCAACTGCTCCACCTGCGGCGTATGCGACCCGTAGTCCACGGGGATGCGGCGGGCGCGTACCTCATCACGCTCACACGCGGCCATCAGCTCGTCCAACGCGGCTGCCTCACCCGCGACGACGGTCGACTGAGGGCCGTTGACCGTGGCCACGCTGATGCGACCGCTCCAGGGCTCGATGAGCCCGACCGCCGCGGCCTCCGCCAGCGGCACCGACACCATCCCGCCCTGACCGGCCAGCTCCCGCCCGATCAGCTGACTGCGCAACGCGACGATCCGCGCACCATCCTCGACCGACAGCACACCCGCCACCACCGCAGCCGCCAACTCCCCCTGCGAGTGGCCGATGACAGCGGCAGGCCGCACACCATGCGCACGCCACACCTCCGCCAGGGAGACCATCACCGCCCACAGCATCGGCTGGACGACGTCCACACGATCCAGCGACGGCGCGCCCGGCTCCCCCCGCAGAACATCCACGGGCACCCAGTCGATATGCGGCGCCAACGCGTCCGCACACTCACCGAACCGCTCCGCGAACACGCTCGACCCGTCCACGAGTTCGGTCGCCATACCGGCCCACTGCGAACCCTGACCAGGGAAGACGAACACCACCCCGTCACCCTCACCAGCCCGCACCCCAGAGACCACACCCTCGGCAGGCTCACCCGCCGCCACGGCCTCCAACCCCGCCAACAACTCCTCACGGCCCGGACCCAGCACCACCGCCCGATGCTCAAGCCCCGCCCGCGACGACGCCAACGACCACCCCACATCAGCAACCGAAGCCCCGGACGCCGCAACAAACTCCCGCAGCCGCTCCGCCTGCCCCCGCAACCCCGCAACCGACCGCCCCGAAAGCACCCACGGCACCACACCACCACCGGCCACCAGCCCAACCAGACCGGACCCGACCCCCACCCCGGCCTCGGCTTCGGCTTCGGCTTCGGGGGCCTGCTCCACGACCACGTGCGCGTTCGTCCCGCCCACACCGAACGACGACACGCCGGCCAGCAGCGGCGCGTCCGGCCGCGGCCAGGGGGTGAGTTCGGTCTGGACCTGGAGCCGCCAGTCCTCCAGCGGAATGGCGGGGTTGGGCGTCTCGAAGTTGAGGCTCGCGGGCAGCTCGCCCGCTTCGACGGACAGCAGGACCTTGATCAGGCCCACGATGCCCGCGGCGCCCTCCAGGTGGCCCACGTTCGTCTTGACCGAGCCGACCCGCAGCGGTGCGTCCGCCGGGCGGGTGGAGCCGAGGACGGAGGCGAGCGCCGCCGCCTCGATGGGGTCGCCGACAGCGGTGCCCGTGCCGTGGAGTTCGACGTACTGGATGTCCTCGGGGCGGACGTCCGCCGCGGCGTAGGCGCGGCGCAGCACCTCTTCCTGCGCCTGCCGGCTGGGGGTGGTGAGGCTGTCGCCGCCGCCGTCGTTGTTGACGGCGCTGCCGCGCAGGACGCCGTGGATGTGGTCGCCGTCCCGGAGCGCCTGGGCCAGCGGCTTCAGGAGGACGAAGCCACCGCCCTCACCGCGTACGTAGCCGTTGGCGCGGGCGTCGAAGGTGTAGCAGCGGCCGTCGGGCGAGAGTCCGCCGAAGCGGGAGACGGTCAGGGTGCCGTCGAAGGTGAGGTTCAGGTTCACGCCGCCGGCGAGGGCGATCTCGCACTCCCCGGCACGCAGGCTCTGGCACGCCATGTGGACGGCGACGAGGGAGGAGGACTGGCCCGAATCGACCGTCAGGCTGGGGCCGTTCACGCCCAGGAGGTAGGAGAGCCGGTTGGCGATCATGCTGCGCTGGAGACCGGCGAGTGTGTGGTGGGAGACGGCTTCGGAGCTGCGCTGTCTGGTGAGGGTGGCGTAGTCGTCGCTCATGGCGCCGACGAAGACACCGGCGCGCTGTTCCGTCAGGCGGTCGGGGGTGACGCCGCCGTTCTCGAGGAGTTCCCAGCCCAGTTCGAGCGCGAGGCGCTGCTGGGGGTCCATGGCCGCGGCCTCGCGCGGGGAGATCCCGAAGAAGTCGGCGTCGAACTGGTCGACGTGGTCCAGGAAGCCACCGCGCTCGGCGGCCAACACGGCTTGATCTTGCGGTCGTTGGGGCCAGCGCCCCTGCGGTAAGGCGGTGACGGCGTCGACTCCGTCGTGCAGGAGTCGCCGTAACCGCGCCACTGAACCGGCCTGCGGCAGGCGGCAGGAGATCCCCACCACCGCTATCTGATCGCCGCCGCCACCGTGCTGCGCCGACCGAGCAGCCCTGGACAAAATTGAACCCCCGCTTAGATCTTCAGATTCGCCGAAGTCGTCGACGCAATAGTTTTGTTCCGACGGCCGCCCACAACCGGATTTCAATCGGCAGAAGCGTCGGATGACTTATCGCGAGTTTCTTGATTCAGCGCGGAAAAAAGAGCAGTTCAAATGCGTACATCAACCCTGCCACACCACTAACGGAGGTGACAATGTGATGGGAGTCACAGAGGTCCGGCACCGGAACGCACCATCATGATTACGTCAAATAATCCCTGCTGACATGCCTGACGGCATCCCTGATGGCATCCCTGATGACACCGGCCGCGAACCCCCTTGCGCAGTACACCGTATGGACGGCCCGAAGTCACATGGAGCGTGTTGACAGCCGCTCGCGAGAGACGTAGGACTAGCCAGGGCCGGAAACCACAGGACTAGGCGCACGCTCCCCCGGGAATGTCGGGAGTCGACGGTTATCGCCGCACGCCGGAGTCGGCCGCCCCAAATACGGACCCTCCCCCCACCACCCCGTCCACAAACCCTCGCCAGGGAACAAGGAGCCACTGATGACGCACGCCCCGACGGGCAGCGCCAACGTGTTGACCAGGCCCGGGGCCGGCCTGACCACCAGGATCTCCGACTCCCTGCGAGACGTGGATCAAGCCATCACGAGTCTGCGGGATTTTCACGCGTGGTTCACCGCGTACCGCGACACAGAACAGTCGATGGTTCGTCACATCCCGTTCACGGAGCTGAAGGGGTGGCGATTCGAGGAGTCGAACGGAAACCTCGTTCACGACAGTGGCCGGTTCTTTTCGGTACGGGGTCTGCGCGTTCGTGACGCACCGGGGTCAGTACCTTCTTGGGAACAACCGGTCATCAGTCAGCCGGAAGTCGGCGTACTGGGCATACTGGTCAAGGAATTCGACGGCATACCGCACTGCCTGATGCAGGCGAAGATGGAGCCGGGAAACCATAACGGCGTACAGCTCTCACCCACCGTGCAGGCAACACGGAGTAACTACACCAGGGTGCACGGCGGCCGTCCGGTGCCTTATCTCGACTATTTTCGGAATGCCGCACGGCATAGCGTGCTCGCCGATGTGCTCCAGTCGGAGCAGGGCTCCTGGTTCTACCGGAAACGTAATCGAAACATGGTGGTCAAAACCACGGAGGACGTGGAGCTGCTCGACGGCTTCTACTGGCTGTCGGCAGGGCAGCTGCACGCCCTGCTCGCGGTGGACGATCTGGTGAACATGGACGCGCGCACGGTCATGTCCTGCCTCCCGTTGACGGATCCCGCGTTACCCGACTTCCGGCCCCCGGAAGGTGATCCACGATCACTGTATCCGGACAGGACCGACACCGTTCGTTCCGCACTGACAAGATCGTTGGTTCCCGGCCACGGCTCGCTGCACTCCGCCGGCTCGCTGCGCAACTGGTTCACCGGCGCACGGGCGGACTTCGAGGGCGAGGCCACTCTCGTCGGCCTCGGCTCCCTGCGGGGCTGGCACCGCTCCGAGGATCGGATCTCACACGAATCCGGCCTGTTCTTCGACGTGATGGCCGTGGACGTGAAGACCGGCAGCCGCGAGATCGACGGCTGGACCCAGCCGATGATCCAGGCGCGCGGCCAGGGTGTCACGGCCTTCCTGGTCCAGCGGATCGAGGGCGTGCTGCACGCCCTGGTCCGGGCCAAGCACGAGCCCGGCTTCATGGACGCCGTCGAGCTCGCGCCCACCGTGCAGTGCACCCCGGAGAATTACGCCGTACTGCCGGCCGAGGCCGCTCCCCCGTTCCTGGACGAGGTCCTGAGCGCCCCTGCCGAGGCCATCCGGTTCGACACCGTGCTCTCCGAGGAGGGCGGCCGCTTCTTCCACACCCGCAGCCGCTATCTGATCGTGGAGATCCCCCCGGAGCGCGAGCTCCGGGAGCCGGAGGACTTCCGCTGGCTGGCGGTCCATCAGCTCTCGGAGCTCGTCCAGCACGGCAACTACCTGAACATCCAGGCCAGGAGTCTCCTTGCCTGCCTGCACAGCCTGCTGTGCCAGACCAGAGGGGAATGAACGTGGGTACCACCACTGCGTCGGATTTACCGCTGAGGGTCGGTGTGCTCGGCGCGTCCTCGATCGCCGCGCGGCGCACGCTGCCCGCGCTGCGCGACGTGCCTGACACCGTCGTCGCCGCCATCGCCAGCCGGGAGCGCGAGAAGGCGGAGCGATTCGCCGCCGACTTCGACTGCGAGGCCGTGCACGGCTACGAGCGGCTCCTCCAGCGGGACGACATCGACGCCGTCTACGTGTCGGTCCCCAACTCCCTGCACCACACCTGGGTGAACGCCGCCCTCGAAGCGGGCAAGCACGTCCTGTCCGAGAAGCCACTGACCACCGGTGCGGCGGACACCGGCGCGCTGGCACGGGTCGCGGCGGAACGCGGCCTCGTGCTCCGCGAGAACCTCGCCTTCGTCCACCACGGGCTCCACCGGCGCGTCGCCGAGCTGGTCGCGCAGGGCCGCATCGGCCGGCTCCGGCACGTCGACGCGGCGTTCTGCTTCCCGCCGCTGCCCGCACACGACGTCCGCTACCGTCCCGAACTCGGCGGCGGCGCCCTGCTGGACGCCGGCATCTACCCCGTACGGCTCGCGCAGTACTTCCTCGGCGACGACCTCGCCGTCGCCGGTGCCGTACTGCACGACGACCCGGTCTCGGGCGTCGACGTCGCGGGCAGCGCGGTGCTCGCGGCCTCGGCGGGTCAGATCGCGACGGTCGGCTTCGGCTTCCTGCACACCTACGGCTCGCGCTACACCCTCTGGGGCAGCGAGGCCCGGCTGACCGTGGACCGCGCCTTCACCCCGCCGGCGACCATGGCGCCCGTCGTACGCATCGAGGAGCAGAACCGCACCGAGGAGCTCGTGCTCCCCGCCGAGCACCAATTCGCGGGCTCGGTGGCCGCGTTCGCCGCCGCGGTGCGCGAGACCGCGTCCACCGGCGTCGACTCCGGCCACCCGGCCTGGGCCGCCACCACCGTACGGACGGCCGAACTGCTCGACGCCATCCACAAATCGGCGGTCCGCGTCACCTCCGCGGAGGGCCCCTGATGGAGATCATCGGCAAGGGGTTCATCGCCCGCAACCTGGCGGCCGTCGAGGACCGCCACCCCAACGCCACGGTCCTGGCCGCCGGGGTCTCCAGCACCTGGACGAGCTCGGACGCGGAGTTCGACCGCGAGACGGCCCTGGTGAACGAGGTCAGCCGCAAATGCCGCGCCGAAGGCCGGCTCATGGTGTTCCTCTCCAGCGCGTCCCACGCGCTGTACGGCACCGGGGACGTACCGATGGCCGAGGACGCCGAGCTGCGGCCGACCTCCGCCTACGGCATCCAGCGACTGCGCCTGGAGGACATCGTCACCGGGTCCGGAGCGCCGTATCTCGTGCTGCGGGTGAGCCATGCGACGGGCCGCTGGCAGCGCCCGCACCAACTGCTGCCCGCCTTCGTCCGGCAGGTACGCGACGGCAACGTGCGGCTGTACAAGGGCGCGCACCGCGATCTGGTGGACGTGGCCGACCTGGTCCGGGCTGTCGACGGCCTCCTCGAACAGGGCGTCGAGAACGAGGTGGTCAACGTGGCCTCGGGGACGCCGCTGCCCGTGGAGACCGTCGTCCACGGCATCGAGAAGCGTCTGGGGCTCTTCGCGCGGCACGAGATCCTCGACGTGCCCTTCAGCCTGACCCGGGTGTCGGTCGACAAGCTCTGCGCCTTGCTGCCCGAGCTGCGACCGGTGGCCGACTCCGACTACCTGGACCGCATGCTCGACCGCTACGTCCCCTATTACTGAACACCCCTATTACTGAACAACGGAGGATTCATGCACGTCTCGCTCGTTGTCACCGGATCAAGGGGTGACGTCCAGCCGTTCATCGCGCTGGGCAGGACCCTGACGGCCCGCGGACACTCGGTGATCCTCGCCACCCACGGTGACTTCGAGAAGCTGGTGCGTGAGTCCGGCCTCGACTTCGCCGAACTCCCGGGCAGCCCACGGGACTTCCTGGCGCACCCGGCGCTCGCCGAGGCGCTCCAGCAGGGCGCCTCGCTCTTCCGCGCGGCGCGCAAGGTCCCCCGGCAGACGCAGGAGCACATCCGCCTGCTCGCCTCCCGCATAGCGGAGGTGTGCGAGGGGGCCGACCTGGTGGTCAACAGCGTACTGAGCCGCATCCTGTTCGAGGACAACGGCAAGGCCCCCTGGGCCTCGCTGACCTGGTGGCCGCTGAACCCCACCAGCCAGTGGCCGGCCATGATGGCGCCCCCGAGCAAGCTGGGTCCGCTCTACAACCGCCTGACGCACCGCGCGGCGGGCCTCCTGGACTGGGTCTCCATCCGCGGATACCGCAAGGACGCGAACATGCCGGGGCTGCCGTTCGGCGCGCCCTACCGCGAACTGGGCCGTGACGTACCGCTGTTGTGCCCCGTCACCCGCGAGATGTTCACCGAGCCCGCCGACTGGCCCGCCCTCTCGCGGTTCACCGGCTACTGGTTCTGGGACCGCGAGTGGAGCCCCTCCGACGCGCTGGTCGACTTCGTGGAGTCCGGGGACGCCCCGGTGACGCTGTCGTTCGGCAGCATCTGGCCGGTGCACCAGCCGGACAAGACCCTGCGGAAGGTGCTCGGCGTCGTCCGGTCGTACGGGCGTCGCCTCGTGCTCGTGGGCGGCGGCCCCGAAGAGGTGCCGGACGACGTGTTCCGCGTCGAGGACGTGCACTATCCCTGGCTGTTCCCCCGGTCGTCGGCGATCATCCACCACGGCGGCTGCAACACCACGGGCGAGGCGCTGCGTTCGGGCACGCCCCAGGTGGTCGTGCCGACGTTCGCCGACAGCCCCTTCTGGGCGGCGCAGGTGCACCGGCTCGGCGTGTCCCCGCGGCCCATCCCGTTCTCGAAGTTCACCGCCGAACTCCTCGACGAGGCACTCGGCAAGGCCCTGAACGACGAGGGCATGGCCCGGCGGGCGGCGCGCATCGGCGAGGCCGTGCGCGCCGAGAACGGCACAGAGACGGCCGTCGACATCCTGGAGGACTGGGTGAAGCGCTGGCCCGGCCCCAAGACGGCGAACTCCCGTGCGTGAGTGGGGAGTCGGAGTGCCCCGCAGACCCGGTACCGAGGAGCGACCACAGACATGACAGACATGACGGACCTCAGCACCCCTTCCATACGCCGCTTCCACCCCTCCGACGCGGGCGTCCGCCTGGTGTGCTTCCCGCACGCGGGCGGCGCCGCCAGCTATTTCTTCCCCGTGTCGCGGCAGCTGTCGCCGGTGGCCGACGTGCTGGCCGTCCAGTACCCGGGGCGGCAGGAGCGGCGCAAGGAGCCGTGCGTCGACAGCGTGACCTCGCTGGCCGACATCCTGGCGGAGGAGCTGCTGGAGTGGGCCGACAGGCCGCTGGCGTTCTTCGGCCACAGCATGGGCTCGCTGGTGGCCTTCGAAGTCGCCCGCAGGCTCCGGCAGAAGGACATCGAGCTGGTCGCGCTCTTCGCTTCGGGGCGCGCCGCTCCTTCCCTCTCGCGTGACGAGGGGGTGCACCGGCGTGACGACGCGGGTCTGCTCGACAGGGTGAAGGAGCTGGGCGGCACCTCGGGCGGTCTCCTGGAGGACCCGGACGTGGTGGCGATGCTGCTCCCCGCGATCCGCAACGACTACCGCGCGGTGGAGACCTACCGCCTCACCCCGGGCGAGCCCCTGAACTGCCCGCTGGTGGTGCTGACCGGCGACGCGGACCCGATGGTCACCGTCGACGAGGCCGAGGGCTGGCGCGAGTTCACCACCGGGCACTTCGAGCTGCACGCGTACCGTGGCGGGCACTTCTACCTGGACACGCACGCCGCTTCCGTACTGGAGAGGATCCGTACGCACCTGACGGCCTGACCGTCAGGCCACCCGGCCGGGCCCCGCCGTTTCCGCGGCGGGGCTCAACCGAGGGCGAGGACGATCTCCAGCGGCGCCTCCGCGCCCCTCCGGTGCTCCACCGAGGACGAGAAGACCTCCTGCGCGACGGCCCACTCCTCCGGCGCGGCCCGCGCGTACTCCTGCCAGCCGGAGACGACGATCAGCCGCCCGCGCGCGGGCGGCGCCCACGACAGGTCGCCGAGGCAGTCGGCGAGGGCGTCCCAGTTGCGCCCGAACCAGTCGGGCAGACCGAGGCCCCGGGCGCAGCGCTCCATGAAGCCGGCCTTGTCGGCCACCCCGGTCAGGTGAAGCGTCGCGGTGGTCCAGCCCGCGTCGCGCGCGGCGTCGAGCACGGACGCGAGCGGGTCGGGCGTGGTGTCGGTTCCGCCTGGCATTACCTCAGCACCGCCTTGAAGGACGCGTAGTGGTCACCGGTGTAAAGCGCCCCCCGCAAGCCACACGCCGCGACAGGGGCGCGGGGAACCGCGCCACCAGCCCCCACCACCCGCAGCGACTCAGCTGCCGTCAGGATCCGCCCGATCCAACGCGGGCCGCGGCGCCGCCCCCGCCACAAGAAGCTGATCAGCAGCAGCGGTATCCGTGACAAGACTCGTGACAAGCCCCGACCTCAGCACCGCGTCGATGGCCGCGGCCTTCCGCTGACCACCCGCGATGGCGACGACTTCAGGAATGCGCCGAAGCCGATCCGCTTCGACGGTGATGCACCGCTCCCCGAGGTCCCGCCCGACCCGACGCCCCTCGGCGTCAAACAGATGCGCGGACATCTCCGCGGCCACGCCCAGCGAGGCATAGTGCGCTCGCTCCTCGTCGCTGAGCATGTCGTGGACGGTGGAGATGCCCGGCTCCCAGGAGCCGATGGAGACCGCGGCGACCGTGACCTTGTCGAAGTACTCGAAGGCACGGGCGATGCCGGTCTGGTTGCGCAGCGCCGCCGCGGTGGCGGGGTCCGGCAGCAGCATCGGCGCGTAGATGGGGTGGGCCTCGCCGCCGGAGACCTGGGCGGCGCGGCGCACGGCCTCCACCGAGCCGCGCTCGGCGGTCCCCGCGTCGTAGACACCGGTCAGCTGCACGACCGTGCACGGCGGCAGCTGATCGAGCGCGGCCGCCATGTGGATCGTGGAGCGGCCCCAGGCGAGGCCGAGCACATCGCCCTCGGTGACGAGTTCGCCGAGGAGGTCCGCCGCGACCTCGCCGAGGTTCTCGGGGTCGGGTGAGTCCTCGATCTCGTCGGTGGGCGCCGGCGACTCCACGACGACGGCGTGCCGCAGGCCGTAGCGGGCGCGGAGCGCGTCGGAGCGCTCGGCGTCCAGCTCCGCCGGGACCCGGATCTCGATGCGCACGAGATCCCGCTCAAGTGCCGTCTCCAGGACCCGGGCCACCTTGAAGCGGCTGACGCCGAACTCCTCGGCGATCTGGATCTTGGATTTGCCCTCGAGGTAGAAGCGGCGGGCCATGGCCGCCGCCTGTACCAGCTCCGCGGGGCCCATCCGCATGGCTGACCGACCCGCCGACATGGCCGACACGGCGCTCTCCTCACTGCTGTTCACAAACTGGGTTCGCCGTTCATCCTTGCAGATCCGGCCTAGTTGATCAGCCCTGAGGGACTGCGTTCACGTTCCCGTGGCTCAGTGGTCGCATGCCCAGGCACTTGACGCGGTCTTTGCCGTCGCTTGGGCACGCAATGAACGTACCGCTTCTGCCGGGTCCGTGGCGCCGTAGACGGCCGAGCCCGCGACGAAGACATCGGCGCCGGCCTCCGCGCAGCGCTCGATGGTCTCGGCGGAGACACCGCCGTCGACCTGGAGCCACAGCTCCAGACCGTGCTTGCCGATCAGCTCACGGGTGCGGCGGATCTTGGGCAGCATGATGTCGAGGAACGCCTGCCCGCCGAAGCCCGGCTCGACCGTCATGATCAGCAGCATGTCGAGCTCGCGCAGCAGGTCCTCGTACGGCTCGATGGGCGTCGCCGGCTTCAGCGCCATGGAGGCGCGGGCACCCTTGGCGCGGATCTCGCGGGCGAGGCGGACGGGGGCGGCGGCGGCCTCCGCGTGGAAGGTGACGGATCCGGCGCCCGCCTCGACGTACTGCGGGGCCCAGCGATCGGGGTCCTCGATCATCAGGTGGCAGTCCAGAGGCGTGTCCGTCGCCCGGGCCAGCGACTCCACGATCGGCACACCGAGGGTCAGGTTCGGGACGAAGTGGTTGTCCATCACGTCGACGTGGAGCCAGTCGGCGCCCTCGACGGCCTTTGCCTCCTCGGCAAGGCGGGCGAAGTCCGCGGACAGGATGCTGGGGTTGATCTGCACGGCCATGCCTCAAGACTGCCATGCCCGGCGCCCGGCGCGGACCGCGGTCCGCGCCCTGGGCACGACGCCTTGCGCGGACGCGCGCGGTGCCGTGTACGGCAGCGAAGGGGCAGCGCCCCATGACGGGCCCCGCCCGCGCCGCCGAGGACGCGCACGAGGCCGGGAGCTGCGAGGACGCTCTTCGCGCCCTACGTACGGGCGGTCCCCACGCCGTACGCCCGGCCGCTCGCCATCGCGAAGCCCCGCGCCGCGCCAGTTCGCACGTGAAGACGCCGTCCAAGGGCCAGTCCGCCCACGGATCCGGCCCTCGCCCGACCCAGCCCGTCCACCGGACCAGGCTGTCCGCCGCATCCGGCCCTCCACCGCATCCGGCCCTCCGCCGGATCAGGCCGACCACCGCATCAGGCCGACCACCGCATCCAGCCCTCCACCGAATCAGGCCGTCCGCCGAATCAACGCCAGATACATCGCATCCGTCCCGTGCAGATGCGGCCACAGCTGTACGTCGGGCCCGTCCCCCAGCGCCGGGACGCCCGGCAGCAGCGGGCGCGCGTCGAGCAGTTCGGCGCCGCCCGTGTGCTTGAGGACGTCGTCGACGACCGCGCGGGTCTCGGCCAGGTGCGGCGAGCAGGTGGCGTAGCCGACGACGCCGCCGACGCGCACCGACTCCAGCGCCGTGCGCAGCAGGGCGCGTTGGAGCGGGGCGAAGCCGTCCAGGTCCTGCGGGCGGCGGCGCCAGCGGGCCTCCGGGCGGCGGCGCAGCGCGCCCAGTCCCGTGCAGGGCACGTCCATCAGGACGCGGTCGAAGGTACCGGGACGCCACGGCGGGCGGGTGCCGTCGGCGGCGATGACCTGGTAGGGGCCGGGGTTGCCGTCGAGCGACTGCGCGACGAGGCCGGCCCGGTGCGGCTGCTTCTCGGAGGCGAGCAGCGTGGCACCGCGCCCGGCGGCGAGCCCGGCCAGCATGGCCGCCTTGCCGCCGGGGCCCGCGCAGCCGTCGAGCCACTTCCGGTCGGGGCCGTCCAGCGGGGCGTTCGCCAGGGCGAGCGCGACGAGCTGGCTGCCCTCGTCCTGTACCCCCGCGCGGCCTTCCCGCACCGCCTCGATCAGTCCGGGCTCCCCGCCCTCGCTGAGCCGCACGGCGTACGGCGACCAGCGGCCCGGCAGCGCCGAGTCCTCGCCCACGGAGTCGAGCAGCTCATCGGCGGTGGAGCGGCCGGGCCGGGCGACGAGCGTGACCTCGGGGCGTTCGTTGTCGGCCTCGAGCAGGTCCTCGATCCCGGCGCGGCCCCCGCCGAGCGAGTCCCACAGCGCGGAGACGACCCACCGGGGGTGCGAGTGCACGACGGCGAGGTGGTCCTCGGGGTCCTCGTCGTAGGGCGGCGCGACCTTCTCCACCCAGCCGTCGAGATCGTCCTGCGCGACCTTGCGCAGCACGGCGTTGACGAACTTGGCCCGTCCGTCGCCGAGCACCACGCGCGCCAGCTCCACCGAGGCGGAGACGGCGGCGTGCGTCGGGATGCGCGTGCCGAGCAGCTGGTGCACACCGAGGTTGAGCACGTCGAGCACCGGCGGGTCGACCTCGCTCAGCGGCCGGTCGATGCAGGCCGCCACGATCGCGTCGTACGTGCCCTGGCGGCGCAGCGTCCCGTAGACGAGTTCGGTGGCGAGCGCCGCGTCCCGCGCGTCGAACTTCTCGGGCCCCTCCTTCTCCCTGGCCTTGCGCAGCAGGGGCGGCAGGACGAGGTTCGCGTACGCGTCCCGCTCGTCCACGGCCCGCAGCGCCTCGAAGGCGAGGATGCGGACGGGGTCCTTCTGGGGCCGACGGTAGGGCTTGCCGGACTTCCCCGGCTTGCCGGAGGGCTTGCGGGGGCGCCGGTTCGGCTGGTCGTTCAAAGGTGCTCCGCTGCTGGAATGGGTCGAACCCACTCAGCCTACGTCCCCACCGCCGAGGCGCTCATCGGGGGCGATCCGCACCCCGCGCGCCCAGTCGGCACCGCGCATCGGCTTCTTGCCCTGCGGCTGGACCCAGAGCAGCTCGACGGCGTGCGAGCCGGAACCGACGTACACGTTGTTCTTGGCGGCGGAGAGCTCGCCGGGCGCGAGATCGGTGCGGTCGGGGACGAGCGCCGCCTGAATGATCTTCAGCCGCTCGCCGCGGAATACGGTCCAGGCGCCGGGCGCGGGCGTGCAGCCGCGCACCACGCGGTCCACGCGCAGCGCGGGCGCGGCCCAGTCCACCTGGGCGTCCTCGACGCTGATCTTCGGGGCGAGGGTGACGCCGTCGGCCGGCTGCGGCACGGCCTTGAGGCTGCCGTCCTCGATGCCGTCCATGGTGGCGACGAGCAGCCCGGAGCCGGCGAAGGCGAGCCGGGTGAGCAGGTCGCCGCTGGTGTCGGTGGGCCGCACCTCCTCGGTGACCGTGCCGTACACCGGCCCGGAGTCGAGCCCCTGCTCGATCAGGAACGTCGAGGCGCCCGTGATCTCGTCGCCCGCCATCACCGCGTGCTGCACGGGCGCGGCGCCGCGCCAGGCGGGCAGCAGCGAGAAGTGCAGATTGACCCAGCCGCGGGCCGGCACGTCGAGGGCGGCCTTGGGCAGCAGCGCGCCGTAGGCGACGACGGGGCAGCAGTCCGGCCCGATCTCCCGCAGCCGCGCCAGGAACTCCTCGTCACGCGGCTTCTCGGGCTTCAGCACCTCGATGCCCGCCTCCTGCGCGCGCTCCGCCACCGGGCTCGCGACGAGCCTGCGGCCCCGGCCCGCGGGCGCGTCCGGACGGGTCACGACGGCGGCCACCTCGTGCCGGTCGGAGGCGATCAGGGCGTCCAGCGCGGGGACGGCGACCTCAGGAGTGCCTGCGAAGACGAGCTTCACTGGGTGGTACCTCGGATCTGTGTGGGAGCGACGGCAGCGCACCAGTCTATGGGCGGCGGCCGTTGACGCACGTGGGGGCGTACGAACTGACGCGCGCCCTGTGCATATGCGCATACGCCCCTGCACCGTGACCCCACACGCGCTAGCGCGTTGGTCAAGTAAGAGTTGACCAAAATGGGCCGCGGTCGCGGCTCGATCCTTTTCAACGCCGGTTCGAGAGGCTTGTTCATGGCCGACCACGCAACCCACGACGCCCAGGCACGGGCCAGCCTGCACCTCTTGGTGCGGGACATCGAGCGGGTCCGCCGGCAGGTGGACGCACTGCGCACCCTCACCGCCCAGCTCGGCAACGTCTACCGCCCGCGCCGCTCCAGCCCCTCCGCGGGCTTCGTCGTGTACGGGCGGGCGCCCGCCCCGACCGTCCGCCTCGCCCAGGAACTGCGGGACAGCGTCGAGACGCTGGTCACCGCGGCCGTGGACTTCGACCGCTCGCTCGGGTTCTCGTGGGACGCGGTGGGCTCGGCGCTCGGCGTCACCAAGCAGGCGGTCCACCGCCGTTACGGCGCGCGGCGGGCCACCACGCAGGCGGCGGCCGAGGCGGAGCGGGCGACGGAGGCCCCGGCACCGACCTCGACCACCACGACCACGGCCCCCCGCCCGTTCCCGGTCGGCGGCCCCCTGCCGTCCGTCCCCGCGGCCCGCACGATGCCGACCCAGCCGACCGCGGGCAGCCCCGCCCTCCGCGAGGAAGCCAGGCCGAGCGCGTTCCCGGGCCCCCGCAACGGCTGACCGGCACCCCACGACGACTGCCTCCTCGCCGCGTTGCCTGCGGCGAGGAGGCAGTCGTATGCCGCCCCGTCCGCAACCTCAGCTGATGACCAGCGGCCCCACCCGAATCCGCACAGCCACGACGCCATCCTCACGGGCGCGCACAGCCGACCCGCGCCCCACGGGCACTGCCTCCCTGCCTCCTTGCCCACGGCGAGAGGGCAGCCGGCCTCCCTCCCATCACGAGGGGCAGCCATACGCCGCCCCCACCCCCACCGGAACCCGAACCCTCAGCCGATGTCCAGCGGATCCACCCGGATCCGCACCGCCTCGGCGCCGCCCTCCCGGGCCCCCTTAGCCCCCCGGGCCATCCGCGCGGCCTGCGCCGTCTTCAGTGAGGCGGCGAGCGCGGCCCCGCTGCCCGGCGGCACGCGGATCAGCACCCGCTCCCACTGCTCACCGGCGGGCGCCGCGCCGGGGCGCCGCGTGGGGCCGGGGCCAGGGTCCCGTACCGGGACGGGGCCCAACACCACGGCCTCCGGGGGCAGTTCGGCCCCGGCGAGGAACCCCGCGAGCGCCTCCGGCGGCCCGGAGACCGCCGCCATCCGCGACACCGGCGGGAAGCCCAGCTCGGCCCGGTCCGCGAGCTCCCGCACCGCGTGCCCCACGGGGTCCCACCGCACCAGCGCCTGCACGGGCCGCAGCGTCGGCTCGGCGACGACCACCACGGTGCCGCCCGCACCCTGCGGACGCACGAGCGAGGCGGCCCCGATCCACCGCCGCAGCGCGTCCTCGCCCGCCCGCAGATCGGGCCGGCCGAGCATGGCCCAGCCGTCCAGCAGCAGCGCGGCGGCGTACCCTCCCTCGGCGACGGGCTCCGCCCCGGGCGTGCTGACCACCAGCGCGGGCGCTCCCGGCACCGTGTCGAGCACCTGCTCGCGCCCCGACGTCCGTACCGGCACCGCCGGAAACGCCCGCCCCAGCTCCTCGGCCGTCCGCCGCGCCCCCACGACCTGCGCCCGCAGCCGGAACCCACCGCAGGAATCGCAGTGCCAGGCGGCTTCCGCCACCCCGCACCAGCCGCAGCGCAGAGCGGCGCCACTCTCCTGCGCCTCCAGCGGACCGGCGCACCGGCGGCACCGCGCGGGCTCCCGGCACCGCTCGCACGCGAGCCGCGGCACATAGCCGCGCCGGGGCACCTGGACCAGGACGGGCCCGTGCTTCAGCCCTTCCCGCACGGCCCGCCAGGCCAGCGTCGGCAGCCGCGCGGCCCGCGCCGCCTCGTCACGCGCGAGGTCCCCGTCGCCCACGGTGCGCACGAGCGGCGCCGCGCCCCGGACCTGCTCGCGGTCGGCCACCAGAGGCGCGGCCCAGCCGCTCTCGACGAGCTGGGCGGCCTCGACCGTGCAGCTCCAACTCCCCAACAGGAACCCGCACTTGTCGCGGGTGGCCCGCAGCTCCAGCACCTCCCGCACATGCGGGAAAGGGGCGCGGTCCTCACTGTGGTTGGAGTCGCCGTCGTCCCAGACGACCACCAGCCCAAGATCCCGTACGGGCGCGAACATGGCGGCCCGCGTCCCGACGACGGCCCGCACCTCACCCCGGCGCACGGACAGCCACTCCCGGTAGCGCCGCTCCTGCCCGGCGTCGGCGGTCAGCAGGGCGTGCTGCCCCTCGCCGAGGAGCGCGGTGAGCGCGGCGTCCACGCGCGCGGCGGGCCGCCCTGTGGGCACGACGACGAGCGCTCCCCGCCCTGAGGCGAGCGTGGCCTGCACGGCGCGGGCGATCTCCTCGGCCCACTGCGGCCCGGGCAGCGCGGTCCACACCGCACGGGGCGACCCTCCCGAGGCCAGCGCTCCGAGGAACTCGGCCCCGTGCCCGTACCGCCGCCAGGTCCCGGCGTCCGGGGCGGCCGGGGGTGCCGCGGGAGCACCGGCCGCCCGGGACTCGGCGCGCGCGTGCCGGGGCGGGATCGCCAGCTGCAACACATCGGCGAGGCTGCCCGCGTACCGGTCGGCGACGGCGCGAGCGAGTTCGAGCAGCCCGGCGTCCAGCACGGGCTCCGGTGAGACGACCTGCGCCAGGGCGGCCAGCGGCCCGCTGTACTCGGTCTCGGCGCACCGCTCGACGATGAACCCGTCGATCAGCCCGCCGCCCTCGCGCCGTCCCTCGCGCACGTTCCGCGACCCGGCCCCGAAGCGCACGCGGACCCGCACCCCGGGCTGAGCGACCTCGTCCAGTTCCTCGGGAACGGCATAGTCGAAGTACCGGTCGAGGTGCAGCACGCCCTTGTCGACCAGAACCCGCGCCACCGGCAGCTCCTTGGCGAGCGCGGCCCCCCGCCACGTCCGCGGCTTGGCCCGCGGCACCTTGGCCCCCCGCACACTGTCCCGAATCAACGCGAGCTGCTCGGCCTCGGGCACCCCACCCCCGGCGCCCGCACCCACACCCGCCCCGTTCTCGCTGCTCACAGCAGCATTCCTACCAGACCGTACTGACAGCGCCGGAAAAAGACCGAGGCCCGGCACCCCACCAGGGACACCGGGCCTCGCCACAACCGAACAGGCCAGGACCTAAAGCCCCGCCGCCTTCCGCAGCGCGTCCACGCGGTCCGTGCGCTCCCACGTGAAGTCGGGGATCGCCCGGCCGAAGTGGCCGTACGCGGCGGTCTGCGAGTAGATCGGGCGGAGCAGGTCGAGGTCGCGGATGATCGCGGCCGGGCGCAGGTCGAAGACCTCGCCGATGGCCGTCTCGATCTTGTCGGTGTCGACCGTGGCCGTGCCGAAGGTCTCGACGAAGAGGCCGACCGGCTCGGCCTTGCCGATGGCGTAGGCGACCTGGACCTCGCAGCGGGCCGCGAGGCCGGCCGCGACGACGTTCTTGGCGACCCAGCGCATCGCGTAGGCGGCCGAGCGGTCGACCTTGGACGGGTCCTTGCCGGAGAAGGCGCCGCCGCCGTGGCGGGCCATGCCGCCGTACGTGTCGATGATGATCTTGCGGCCGGTCAGGCCGGCGTCGCCCATCGGGCCGCCGATCTCGAAGCGGCCGGTGGGGTTGACCAGGAGGCGGTAGCCCTCGGTCTCCAGCTTGATGCCGTCCTCGAGGAGGGCCTTCAGCTCGGGCTCGACCACGAACTCACGGATGTCGGGAGCGAGGAGCGAGTCCAGGTCGATGTCGCTCGCGTGCTGCGAGGAGACGACGACCGTGTCGAGGCGGACGGCCTTGTCGCCGTCGTACTCGATGGTGACCTGGGTCTTGCCGTCGGGGCGCAGGTACGGGATCGTCCCGTTCTTGCGCACCTCGGACAGGCGCCGCGAGAGGCGGTGCGCGAGGTGGATCGGGAGCGGCATGAGCTCCGGCGTCTCGTCGCAGGCGTAGCCGAACATCAGGCCCTGGTCGCCCGCGCCCTGCTTGTCCAGCTCGTCCTCATCGCCTTCGACACGCTTTTCGTACGCCGTGTCGACGCCCTGCGCGATGTCGGGGGACTGCGAGCCGATGGACACCGACACGCCGCAGGAGGCGCCGTCGAAGCCCTTCTTCGAGGAGTCGTAACCGATCTCGAGGATCTTGTCGCGCACGAGCTGCGCGATCGGCGCGTACGCCTTCGTCGTGACCTCGCCGGCCACGTGGACGAGGCCGGTGGTGATCAGCGTCTCCACGGCGACCCGGGAGGTCGGGTCCTCCCGCAGAAGCGCGTCGAGAATGGTGTCGCTGATCTGGTCAGCGATCTTGTCGGGGTGACCCTCGGTCACAGACTCCGAGGTGAAGAGGCGCCGGGACACATCGCTCCCTGTGGTTGCAGCGGCTGCTGTCTGATCATTGGTGGACGGCCGGGGGCTGCGCCCGACGTCGTCCGAGACCAGTTTATCGGTCACACTCGTCCGCCGGACCACATGTCTCGCCACTTGGGAGCCCTGTGACCTGCGGCACTGCATTGTGCGGTACGGCGATCAGTCCCCGCCAGAGGGCCTCGCGCCCGTTTTTCCCGGGTTTGAGCCCCTGGTGGGACGAAGATGACATTGAGCCCCGCGGATGGAGACCCCGTCAAGTAACGCGTCGCATTGTGGCCGAGTTCCGCCAAGAGACGAAAGAGATACGGCGAACGGATGAGGAAGAGGCGAAAGAGATCAGCCACACACCGCCGGAGGTGATCACGGACGTGCACACGCCATCCACATGGTGAGACAGGTGAGAGGCCGCAACCGCCATCTCCTCCGCCTCGCCTCCCTCACCTCTCTCATCGCCTCAGGACAGCCGCCCCGCGACCAGATCCCACACCGTGTCCGCGAGCGCTTCCTTCGGCCCGTACGGCACCGGCGTCTCGCTGCCGTCCGCGCCGAGCACGACGGCCTCGTTCTCCTCGGAACCGAACGTCTTGCGCTCGCCGACCTCATTGACGACCAGCAGATCGCATCCCTTGCGTTCGAGCTTGGCGCGGCCGTTGGCGAGGACGTCGTCCGTCTCGGCGGCGAAGCCGACGATCACCTGGCCGGGGCGCGCCCGCTCCCCCGCGATCTCGGCGAGGATGTCGGGGTTGCGGACCAGGGTGATGGGCGCCGGCTCCTGGCCGTCCTTCTTCTTGATCTTGCCCGCCGCGTACGTCTCGGGCCGGAAGTCGGCCACGGCGGCCGCCATCACC
This sequence comes from Streptomyces sp. 135, assembly GCF_020026305.1. Lineage (NCBI taxonomy): Bacteria > Bacillati > Actinomycetota > Actinomycetes > Kitasatosporales > Streptomycetaceae > Streptomyces > Streptomyces sp. 135. The sequence continues at coordinate 1,465,548 of NZ_CP075691.1, forward strand.
ACCGCGTCGGCGTCGGCCGCGGCCTTCAGGACGGCCTCGCGCAGCTGCATGGCGGTGCCGACCGGCACGACGTCGACGCCCGCCGGGTCCGGCAGGGCCGCGTTCGCCGCCACGAGCGTGACGCGGGCGCCCCGTGCCGCCGCGCTGCGGGCGAGCGCGTACCCCTGCTTGCCCGAGGAGCGGTTGCCGAGGAAGCGGACCGGGTCGAGGGGCTCGCGGGTCCCGCCCGCGCTGACCACGACGTGACGTCCCGCGAGATCCTGCGCCAGGTCGCCGCGCGCGAGGACACGGCGTACGACCTCGAAGAGCTCGGCGGGGACGGGGAAGCGGCCCTTGCCGGTGTCGACGCCGGTGAGGCGGCCGACGGCGGGCTCGATGACCAGGGCGCCGCGCCGCCGCAGCGTGGCGACGTTCTCCTGGGTGGCCGGGTGCTCCCACATCTCCGTGTGCATGGCCGGGGCGAAGACCACCGGACAGCGGGCGGTCAGGAGCGTGTTGGTGAGGAGGTCGTCGGCGAGGCCGTGGGCCGCCTTGGCGAGCATGTCGGCGGTGGCGGGCGCGACGATCACGAGGTCGGCGTGCTGGCCGATGCGGACGTGCGGCACCTCGTGGACGTCCGACCAGACCTCGGTCGAGACGGGGTGGCCGGAGAGCGCGGACCAGGTCGCGGCGCCGACGAAGTGCAGCGCGGACGCGGTGGGCACCACGCGCACGTCATGGCCCGACTCGGTCAGCCGCCGCAGCAGCTCACACGCCTTGTAGGCGGCGATGCCACCGCTGACCCCCAGGACTACCTTCGGCTTCTCGGCCACTGCCTCTGTCTCCCCGCGCTCGGATGCGTACTGCTCCATGACACACCACAGGCCCGGCAGTAGCGCTGCCGGGCCTGTGATGAAAGAACGAACAACGCCTACTGGGCGGGGCCCTCGATGGCCTCGGACGTCAGCAGGCCCGCGTTGATCTCGCGGAGCGCGATCGAGAGGGGCTTCTCGTGGACGTGGGTGTCGACCAGGGGGCCGACGTACTCCAGGAGGCCCTCACCGAGCTGCGAGTAGTACGCGTTGATCTGGCGCGCGCGCTTGGCGGCGTAGATCACGAGGCTGTACTTCGAGTCGGTGGCTTCGAGCAGCTCATCAATCGGCGGGTTGATGATGCCCTCGGGCGCGGTGATGGAAGAGGACACGCTCTGCCTTCCGGTGGGATCAAGTGAGTCAAGACCAGAAGTCAAGACATGGGTACAGATCAAAGAACTTTCATCAAGGCTAGCAGCTCACGGGCCACGTCCTCGACGGAGGTGTTGACCAGGGTCGTGTCGAACTCGGCCTCGGCGGCGAGCTCGATCTTGGCCGCGGCCAGTCTGCGCTCGATCACCTCGGGTGCCTCGGTCCCCCGGCCGGTGAGCCGGCGGACCAGCTCGTCCCAGCTCGGCGGGGCGAGGAAGACCAGCTGTGCCTCGGGCATCGACTCGCGCACCAGGCGCGCGCCCTGGAGGTCGATCTCCAGGAGGACGGGTTCGCCCGCCTCCAGGCGTTCGAGGACGGCACGCCGCGGCGTGCCGTAGCGGTTGCCCGCGAACTCGGCCCACTCCAGGAGCTCGCCGTTGGCGATCAGCTTGTCCATCTCCTCGTCGGAGACGAAGAAGTACTGGACTCCGTGCTTCTCACCGGGGCGCGGCTTACGCGTGGTGGCGGAGACGGAGAGCCAGACCTCGGGGTGTTCCTTGCGCATATGGGCGACGACCGTGCTCTTGCCGACCCCGGAGGGGCCGGAGAGCACGGTCAGCCGCGGACGTACGTCCGGGGGTACGGGGGTCGTCCCCCGGGATGTTGCAGCCATGCAGCGATTATCCAGGTTCTCAGGAGTGCCTGAGAACGTCAGGCAGCGCCACCGCCGAACTCGCGCTCAAGAGACGCGATCTGATTGGAGCCGAGACCGCGCACGCGGCGGCTCTCGGAGATGCCAAGACGCTCCATGATCTGCTTGGCGCGGACCTTGCCCACGCCCGGCAGGGACTCCAGGAGGGCGGAGACCTTCATCTTGCCGATGACATCGTTCTCCTGGCCCTGCTTGATGACCTCGTGAAGCGAGGCACCGGAGTGCTTGAGTCGATTCTTGACCTCGGCCCGCTCCCGGCGAGCCGCGGCGGCCTTTTCGAGCGCGGCTGCGCGCTGTTCAGGGGTAAGGGGCGGAAGAGCCACGCCTACGTCACCTCGGATGTCGAACTGTCGGATACGGACCGGTGAGGAACCTAGTCGCCCCACACCAGGGGAGCAACGCGCAACGCACTTGCCCGTTGGCTCCCTCGGAGACTAGCGGCCATGGCCGCTGGAGTCAGCGAGAACTGACGAAAAGTCCTGGTCAGCCTCTGTCGAGCCGTACATATCGGGCATATCGACGCCGATTTGAGCCAGCGAGTTGTCAGGGAAGTGTCAGTGAGCCATCACCGAGTCGTCGGCGAACCGGCGTCGGGAGCCACGCGCACGCCCCGCCGCCCCGTTCACGCCGCCTCGACCGCGGCCCGGATCTCGTCCGCGAAGCGCTCCGCGGCACCTCTCAGGCCCGCCGCATCCGGCCCATACCGCAGCACGCCCCGGCTGACGCTCGGGACGACGTTGCGCACGGCCGGACCGAAGACGGCCGGCAGGTCCGCCGGGGTCGCGCCCTGGGCACCGATCCCGGGGGCGAGCAGCGGGCCGTTGATGCCGAGGTCGTACGAGGAGAGGTCGCCCAGCGTCGCGCCGACGACGGCCCCGAAGGAGCCGAGGGGCGCCTGTCCGGCGTTCTCGTCGGCGAGGTGACCGAGGACGGTGGCCGCGACCGTGCGGCCGTCCTCGCGGAGCGCGTGCTGGACCTCGGCGCCCTCCGGGTTGGAGGTCAGGGCGAGCACGAAGAGCCCGGCGCCGTTCTCGCGGGCCAGCTCGACGGCCGGCTTCAGGGAGCCGTATCCGAGGTAGGGCGAGACCGTGAGGGCGTCGCTGAACAGCGGCGAGTCCTGGTGCAGGAAGGTCTCGGCGTACGCGGCCATGGTCGAGCCGATGTCGCCGCGCTTGGCGTCCATGATGACCAGGGCCCCGGCCGCCCGCAGCTCCGCGACCGCCTTCTCCAGGACGGCGATGCCGCGCGACCCGAAGCGCTCGAAGAACGCGCTCTGCGGCTTGAAGACCGCCACGGTCCCGGCGAGCGTCTCGACTACGGTGCGCGTGAACCGCTCCAGGCCCGCGATGTCGTCGTCCAGTCCCCAGGCGGACAGCAGCGAGGCGTGCGGGTCGATGCCGACGCAGAGCGGGCCGCGCTCGTCCATGGCGTGGCGCAGCCGGGTGCCGAAGGGCTCCAGGGCGCTCACGGGGGTCTGCGGGGCGGTCATGCGGACTTCCTCACGTCGGCGCCGACCGCGTCGGCGAGGGTGGCGTACGGGCTCGTGCGCAGGCGCGCGGCGAGGCCCTTGTGGATGGCGCGGGCCCAGAAGGGTCCCTCGTAGATGAAGGCGCTGTAGCCCTGGACGAGGGTGGCGCCGGCGAGGATGCGCTGCCAGGCGTCCTCGGCGTTCTCGATGCCACCGACGCCCACGAGCGTGATGCGGTCGCCCACGCGCGCGTAGAGGCGGCGCAGGACCTCCAGGGAGCGCTCCTTGAGCGGGGCGCCGGAGAGCCCGCCGGTCTCTCCGTAGAGGGTGGGTTCGGATTTCAGACCGAGGCCCTCGCGCGCGATGGTCGTGTTGGTGGCGATGATGCCGTCCAGGCCGAGCTCGACGGCGAGGTCCGCGACGGCGTCGATGTCCTCGTCAGCCAGGTCAGGGGCGATCTTCACGAGGAGCGGTACGCGTCGGCCCTCGACGCTGCGGTCGGCGGCCTCGCGTACGGCGGTCAGGAGCGGGCGCAGCGATTCGGTGGCCTGGAGGTTGCGCAGCCCCGGGGTGTTGGGGGACGAGACGTTGACGACGAGGTAGTCGGCGTGGCGGGCCAGGCGCTCGGTCGACTTCACGTAGTCGCCGACGGCCTCCTCCTCCGGCACGACCTTGGTCTTGCCGATGTTCACGCCGACGACGGTCTTGAACACCGCCGTGCGGGCCGCCAGGCGCTCCGCCACGGCCGCCGAGCCTTCGTTGTTGAATCCCATGCGGTTGATCAGCGCGCGGTCCTGCACGAGGCGGAAGAGCCGCTTCTTGGGGTTGCCGGGCTGCGGCTCCCCGGTGACGGTGCCGATCTCGATGTGGTCGAAGCCGAGCATCGACATCCCGTCGATCGCGACGGCGTTCTTGTCGAAGCCCGCGGCGAGACCGAAGGGGCCGTGCATCCGCAGTCCGAAGGCCTCGGTGCGCAGTTCCTCGTGGCGGGGCGCGAGGGCGGCCGCGAGGTAGGTGCGCAGCACGGGAATGCGGGCCGCGAGGCGGATCCAGCGGAAGGCGAGGTGGTGGGCCTGCTCCGGGTCCATGCGCTTGAAGACGAGGTTGAAGAAGAGCTTGTACATGTTCGATGTCCTCAGAAAGAGCCCCATGACCTCACGGGGAGAGCCTCGTGAGCAGAGCCTCATGAAGAGGGGGACACCGTTTCCGGTGTCCCCCTCAGGGCTGCTAGTCGCGGGCCGCGGTCAGGCGTTCCGCGTGTTCCTGGAGCGAACGGACGCTCACCTCGCCGCGGTTGAGCGCGTCGATGCCCTGGACGGCGGCGGCGAGCGCCTGGACCGTCGTCAGGCACGGCACGGAGCGCGCCACGGCGGCCGTACGGATCTCGTAGCCGTCGAGGCGGCCGCCGGTGCCGTACGGGGTGTTGACGATGAGGTCGACGCCGCCGTCGTGGATGAGCTGGACGATGGTCTTCTCGCCGTTCGGGCCCTCGCCCTCGGACTGCTTGCGCACCACCGTGGCGGGCAGGCCGTTGCGCTTGAGCACCTCGGCCGTGCCGGACGTGGCGAACAGCTCGAAGCCGTGCGCGACCAGTTCACGCGCCGGGAAGATCATCGAGCGCTTGTCGCGGTTGGCGACGGAGATGAAGGCGCGGCCCTTGGTCGGCAGCGGGCCGTACGCACCGGCCTGCGACTTGGCGTAGGCGGTGCCGAACACCGAGTCGATGCCCATGACCTCACCCGTGGAGCGCATCTCCGGGCCGAGGACGGTGTCGACGCCGCGTCCGTGGATGTCGCGGAAGCGCGACCACGGCATGACGGCCTCCTTGACGGAGATCGGCGCGTCCATCGGCAGCGTGCCGCCGTCGCCGTGCCGGGGCAGCATGCCCTCCGCGCGCAGCTCGGCGACGGTCGCGCCGAGCGAGATCCGGGCGGCGGCCTTGGCCAGCGGCACCGCGGTCGCCTTCGAGGTGAAGGGCACGGTGCGGGAGGCGCGCGGGTTGGCTTCGAGGACGTACAAGATGTCGCCCGCCATCGCGAACTGGATGTTGATCAGCCCGCGGACGCCGACGCCCTTGGCGATGCCCTCCGTGGAGGCGCGCAGGCGCTTGATGTCGAAGCCGCCGAGCGTGATCGGGGGCAGGGCGCACGCCGAGTCGCCGGAGTGGATGCCGGCCTCCTCGATGTGCTCCATGACGCCGCCGAGGTAGAGCTCGGTGCCGTCGTAGAGGGCGTCCACGTCGATCTCGATCGCGTCGTCCAGGAAGCGGTCGACGAGGACCGGCCGCGAGGGGCTGATCTCGGTCGACTCCTCGATGTACGCGGCGAGGCGGACCTCGTCGTACACGATCTCCATGCCGCGGCCGCCGAGCACGTACGACGGGCGGACGAGGACGGGGTAGCCGATCTCGTCCGCGATGGCCTTGGCCTCGTCGAACGTGGTGGCGGTGCCGTGCTTGGGCGCGGGGAGCCCGGCCTCCGCGAGCACGCGGCCGAAGGCGCCGCGGTCCTCGGCGGCGTGGATGGCCTCGGGCGAGGTGCCGACGATGGGGACGCCGTTGTCCTTGAGGGCCTGCGCGAGGCCGAGCGGGGTCTGGCCGCCGAGCTGGACGATGACGCCCGCGATCGGCCCGGCCTGCGCCTCGGCGTGGACGATCTCCAGGACGTCCTCCAGGGTGAGCGGCTCGAAGTAGAGCCGGTCGGAGGTGTCGTAGTCCGTGGAGACGGTCTCGGGGTTGCAGTTGACCATCACGGTCTCGTAGCCCGCGTCGCTCAGCGCGAAGGAGGCGTGGACGCAGGAGTAGTCGAACTCGATGCCCTGGCCGATGCGGTTCGGGCCCGAGCCCAGGATGATCACCGCGGGCTTCTCGCGCTCGGCGACCTCGCTCTCCTCGTCGTACGAGGAGTAGAAGTACGGCGTCTTCGCGGCGAACTCGGCGGCGCAGGTGTCGACCGTCTTGTAGACCGGGCGTACGCCGAGCGTCTGGCGCACCTCGCGGACGACGTCCTCGCCCAGGCCGCGGATCTCGGCGATCTGGGCGTCGGAGAAGCCGTGCCGCTTGGCCTCGGCGAGCAGGTCGGCGTCCATGCGCTCGGCGGCGGCCAGCTCGTCCGCGATCTCCTTGATCAGGAAGAGCTGGTCGACGAACCACGGGTCGATCTTCGTGGCGTCGAAGATCTCGTCCGGGGTGGCGCCCGCGCGGATGGCCTGCATGACGGAGTTGATGCGGCCGTCGGTCGGGCGGACGGCCTCCTCCAGAAGAAGGGCCTTGTCACCGGGCTCGCCCACGAACGTGAACTGCGAGCCCTTCTTCTCCAGCGACCGCAGCGCCTTCTGGAGGGCCTCGGGGAAGTTGCGGCCGATGGCCATGGCCTCGCCGACCGACTTCATGGTGGTCGTCAGGGTCGAGTCCGCCGACGGGAACTTCTCGAAGGCGAAGCGGGGGGCCTTGACGACGACGTAGTCGAGGGTCGGCTCGAAGGAGGCCGGCGTCTTCTCGGTGATGTCGTTCGGGATCTCGTCCAGCGTATAGCCGACGGCCAGCTTGGCGGCGATCTTCGCGATCGGGAAGCCGGTGGCCTTCGAAGCGAGCGCGGAGGACCGCGAGACGCGCGGGTTCATCTCGATGACGATGACGCGGCCGTCCTTGGGGTCGACCGCGAACTGGATGTTGCAGCCGCCGGTGTCGACGCCGACCTCACGGATGATCGCGATGCCGACGTCCCGCAGGACCTGGTACTCGCGGTCGGTCAGCGTCATCGCGGGCGCGACGGTGATCGAGTCACCGGTGTGCACGCCCATCGGGTCGAAGTTCTCGATGGAGCAGACGACCACGACGTTGTCGTTCTTGTCGCGCATCAGCTCCAGCTCGTACTCCTTCCAGCCGAGGATGGACTCCTCCAGGAGCACCTCGGTGGTCGGCGAGAGGGTCAGGCCCTGCCCGGCGATACGGCGGAGCTCCTCCTCGTCGTGGGCGAAGCCGGAGCCGGCGCCGCCCATGGTGAAGGAGGGGCGGACGACGACGGGGTAGCCGCCGAGCTCCTCGACGCCCTTGAGGACGTCGTCCATGGAGTGGCAGATGTACGAGCGGGCGGACTCGCCGTGCCCGATCTTCTTGCGGACCTCTTCGACGACGCCCTTGAAGAGGTCGCGGTCCTCGCCCTTGTTGATCGCCTCGACGTTGGCCCCGATGAGTTCGACGCCGTACTTCTCCAGGACGCCCTGCTCGTGCATGGAGATCGCCGTGTTGAGGGCCGTCTGGCCGCCCAGCGTCGGCAGCAGCGCGTCCGGACGCTCCTTGGCGATGATCTTCTCGACGAACTCCGGGGTGATCGGCTCGACGTACGTGGCGTCGGCGATCTCCGGGTCGGTCATGATCGTCGCCGGGTTGGAGTTGACGAGGATGACGCGCAGGCCCTCGGCCTTGAGGACCCGGCACGCCTGGGTGCCGGAGTAGTCGAACTCGGCGGCCTGACCGATGACGATCGGGCCGGAGCCGATGACCAGGACGGACTGGATATCGGTGCGCTTAGGCACGCTGGCCCTCCATCAGGACGGTGTTCATCAAAGACGTGAAGCGGTCGAAGAGGTACGCGGCGTCGTGCGGGCCGGCGGCCGCCTCGGGGTGGTACTGGACGGAGAAGCCCGGCTGGTCGAGCAGCTGGAGCCCCTCCACGACGTTGTCGTTGAGGCAGACGTGGGAGACCTCGACGCGGCCGAAGGGGGTCTCGCTCACCTTGTCGAGCGGCGCGTCCACGGCGAAGCCGTGGTTGTGCGCGGTGACCTCGACCTTGCCGGTGGTGCGGTCCTGCACCGGCTGGTTGATGCCGCGGTGGCCGTACTTCAGCTTGTACGTGCCGAAGCCGAGGGCGCGGCCGAGGATCTGGTTGCCGAAGCAGATGCCGAACAGCGGCGTCTTGCGCTTCAGGACGGCGGCCATCAGCGCGACCGGTCCTTCGGCGGTGGCCGGGTCGCCCGGGCCGTTGGAGAAGAAGACTCCGTCGGGGGCGACGGCGTACACCTCCTCCTCGGTGGCGGTCGCGGGCAGCACGTGCACCTCGATGCCGCGCTCGGCCATCCGGTGCGGGGTCATGCCCTTGATGCCGAGGTCGATGGCGGCGACGGTGAACTTCTTCTCGCCGACGGCCGGGACGACGTAGGCCTCCTTGGTGGCGACCTCCTCGTACAGGCTGGCGCCCTTCATGTGGGGCTGCGCCTGGACGCGGGCGACCAGCTCCTCGTGGGCGGCGGGGCCCGCGCCGGAGGTGCTGTCCAGCGCGGTGCCGGAGAAGATGCCGGAGCGCATGGAGCCGCTCTCGCGCAGGTGGCGGGTGAGGGCGCGGGTGTCGATCCCGGAGATGCCGACGACGCCCTGCTTCGCCAGCTCGTCGTCGAGCGAGCGCCGGGCACGCCAGTTGGAGGGGATGCGGGCGGGGTCGCGGACCACGTAACCGGAGACCCAGATGCGGCCCGACTCGTCGTCCTCGTCGTTCCAGCCGGTGTTGCCGATCTGGGGGGCGGTGGCGACCACGATCTGGCGGTCGTACGAGGGGTCGGTGAGCGTCTCCTGGTAGCCGGTCATGCCGGTGGAGAACACCGCTTCGCCGAAGGTCTCCCCCACGGCCCCGTAGGCGCGGCCGCGGAAGATGCGGCCGTCCTCCAGGACGAGTACGGCGGGAGCCTTGCCGGCTCCCCGGGTGGAGGTCGTCATCGTGCGGTGCCTTCCGTAGTAGCGGTATTGATCATGCTGTTGATGGTCTCGACCCACTCGGCCTGTTCGGCCGCGTGGTCCGAGCGGAAGCCGGAGTCGATGAGCTTCTCGCCGTGTTCCCACGTGACGATCAGCAGACCGCCCTCCGCGAGAACCTTCCCGGCGATGCCCTTGTCCAGACGGGCTTCGCGCAGCCGGTCGGCCGGGATGAAGAAGTCGGCCGCTCCGGGGCGTACGACGTCGAGCCCCGCGTCGGTGAGCGTCAGCTCGACGCGGCTGCGGGTGCCCAGGCCGTGCGCCACGATGCGGTCGAGCCACTGCCCCGCCGTGGTGGAGCCGTGGTAGCGGCCGCTCAGCTCAAGTCTGGCCGGGCCCGCCTCGCTCGGCGCGCTGGGGAGTTCCGGCAGGTCGCTCTGGAGGGTGCCGCGCCACTTCCAGCCCTCGCGCATCAGCCAGTAGACGAGCGCGATGAAGAGCAGCAGTCCGACGACCCAGCCGAGCCGTGCGGCCCAGTCGGTCACGTCCGCCGATTCCTTCTCGGCGGCCAGTTCCACAAGAGTTGTCACGCGAGATTCCCGTCGACGAGCGTGGCCCGGCCCCGGAGCCAGGTGTGCGTGACGCGGCCCGGCAGCTCACGGCCCTCATAGGGAGTGTTGCGGCTGCGCGAGGCGAAGCCCGCGGGGTCCACTTCCCCACGGTAATCGGCGTCGACCAGGACGAGGTTCGCGGGCTCACCTGCCGAGACGGGGCGGCCGTGGCCGGTGGCTCGGCCGATCCTCGCCGGCTTGAAGGACATGCGGTCGGCGACCGCCTCCCAGGTCAGCAGGCCGGTCTCGACCATCGTCTGCTGGACGACGGAGAGGGCGGTCTCCAGGCCCACCATGCCCATGGCGGCCGCGGCCCACTCGCAGTCCTTGTCCTCGTGCGGGTGCGGGGCGTGGTCGGTGGCGACGATGTCGATGGTGCCGTCGGCGAGGGCCTCGCGCAGCGCCATGACGTCGCGCTCGGTGCGCAGCGGCGGGTTGACCTTGTAGACCGGGTTGTACGAGCGGACCAGCTCGTCGGTGAGCAGCAGGTGGTGCGGGGTGACCTCGGCCGTCACGTCGATGCCGCGGGACTTGGCCCAGCGCACGATCTCGACGGACCCTGCGGTCGAGAGGTGGCAGATGTGGACGCGGGATCCGACGTGCTCGGCGAGCAGGACGTCCCGGGCGATGATCGACTCCTCGGCCACCGCGGGCCAGCCGCCGAGGCCCAGCTCGGCGGAGACGACGCCCTCGTTCATCTGGGCGCCCTCGGTGAGGCGGGGCTCCTGGGCGTGCTGGGCGACGACGCCGCCGAAGGCCTTCACGTACTCCAGGGCGCGCCGCATGATCACGGCGTCGTCGACGCACTTGCCGTCGTCGGAGAAGACGGTCACCCCGGCGGCGGACTCGTGCATGGCGCCCAGCTCGGCGAGCTTCTTGCCCTCCAGGCCGACGGTGACGGCGCCGATGGGCTGCACGTCGCAGTAGCCGGACTCCTTGCCGAGCCGGTAGACCTGCTCGACGACGCCGGCGGTGTCGGCGACGGGGAAGGTGTTGGCCATGGCGAAGACGGCGGTGTAGCCACCGGAGGCGGCGGCGCGCGTACCGGTCAGGACGGTCTCGGAGTCCTCGCGGCCCGGCTCGCGCAGGTGGGTGTGGAGGTCGACGAGACCCGGCAGGAGGATCTTGCCCTCGGCCTCGACGACGGTCGCGCCCTCGGCGGCGAGCCCGGTGCCGACATCGGCGATGGTCTCCCCGTCGATGAGGACGTCCTGCGCCTCGCCGCCCAGCACCTTCGCACCACGGATCAGGATCTTGCTCATGCTTACTTGGTCTCCGAATCATTGGACCGGGTGTGGGTGACGGCAGGCTCGTTGCCGCCGAGAAGCAGGTAGAGGACGGCCATGCGGATGGAGACGCCGTTGGCGACCTGTTCGACCACCGTGCAGCGGTCGGAGTCGGCGACCTCGGCGGTGATCTCCATGCCGCGGACCATCGGGCCGGGGTGCATCACGATGGCGTGCTCCGGCATCTTCGCCATGCGCTCGCCGTCCAGGCCGTAGCGCCGCGAGTACTCGCGCTCGGTGGGGAAGAACGCGGCGTTCATGCGCTCGCGCTGCACCCGCAGCATCATCACGGCGTCGGACTTCGCGAGGACGCGGTCCAGGTCGTACGAGACCTCGCAGGGCCACTGCTCGACGCCGACCGGCACCAGGGTGGGCGGGGCGACGAGGGTGACCTCGGCACCGAGGGTGTGCAGCAGGTCGACGTTGGAGCGGGCCACGCGGCTGTGCAGGACGTCGCCGACGAGGGTGATGTGCTTGCCCGCGAGGTCCTGGCCGAGGCCCGCGTCGGGTCCGACGAGGCGGCGCCGCATGGTGAAGGCGTCGAGCAGGGCCTGGGTGGGGTGCTGGTGGGTGCCGTCGCCGGCGTTGATGACGACGGCGTCGATCCACCCGGAGGTGGCCAGGCGGTAGGGCGCGCCGGAGGCGCCGTGCCGGATGACGACGGCGTCGACGCCCATCGCCTCCAGGGTCTGCGCGGTGTCCTTGAGGGATTCGCCCTTGGAGACGGACGACCCCTTGGCGGCGAAGTTGATGACGTCGGCGGAGAGGCGCTTCTCGGCGGCCTCGAAGGAGATCCGGGTCCGGGTCGAGTCCTCGAAGAAGAGGTTGACCACGGTGCGGCCGCGCAGGGCGGGCAGTTTCTTGATCGGCCGGTCGGCCACCCGCGCCATCTCCTCGGCCGTGTCGAGGATCAGGACGGCGTCGTCGCGGGAGAGGTCGGCGGCCGAGATGAGGTGTCGCATCATCGGGGGGTACTCCGGTGTGTGGAGGTCTGCGGGCGCGCGGGCGCGCAGGGTCGTGCCCTGGGCCCGTGCGGTGGGAAGCCGGCCTTAAGCGGAGGCGGGCTTGGCGCCGAGCAGCACGGCGTCGCGGCCGTCCTCCTCGGTGAGCTGCACCTTGACCGTCTCCCGCAGCGACGTGGGGAGGTTCTTGCCGACGTAGTCGGCGCGGATGGGCAGTTCGCGGTGGCCCCGGTCGACGAGCACGGCGAGCTGCACCGCGCGCGGACGCCCGATGTCGTTCAGCGCGTCGAGGGCGGCCCGGATGGTGCGGCCGGAGAAGAGCACGTCGTCGACGAGGACGACCAGGCGGCCGTCGATGCCGTCACCGGGGATCTCGGTGCGGGCCAGCGCACGCGGCGGGTGCATGCGCAGGTCGTCGCGGTACATGGTGATGTCGAGGGAGCCGACCGGGATCTTGCCGCCGGTGATCTCTTCGAGCTTCGTGGCGAGCCGGCGGGCGAGGAAGACGCCGCGGGTGGGAATGCCGAGGAGCACCACGTCGTCGGCGCCCTTGGCGCGCTCGACGATCTCGTGGGCGATGCGGGTCAACACCCGTGCGATGTCCGGGCCTTCGAGTACGGGGCGCGCGACAGCGGGGTCTTTGGGGTCCTGCGTGTCCATATGAAACGGACCTCCTTCTCCGCCTCACGGGACGGACATTAAAGGACGTCGAAATTGCGCCAGCCAGACTACCAGTACTGATGACCGAACACGTCATCGGCCTCCACCGAAGAGGCGGTACGGACCATTCGGCTTGACGCAGGCAAGTAACGCTGCGTAACCTCACAGTGAGTTACCAGCCACGCGGCGGAGCCGCATGATTGTCGCAGCGTCCGGGGAGCTATATGTCCAGCGAATACGCCAAGCAGCTCGGGGCCAAGCTCCGCGCGATCCGTACCCAGCAGGGCCTTTCCCTCCACGGCGTCGAGGAGAAGTCCCAGGGACGCTGGAAGGCGGTCGTCGTGGGGTCGTACGAGCGCGGCGACCGTGCCGTGACCGTGCAGCGCCTCGCCGAGCTGGCGGACTTCTACGGCGTCCCCGTGCAGGAGCTCCTGCCCGGCACGGCTCCCGGTGGCGCCGCCGAGCCGCCGCCGAAGCTCGTCCTCGACCTGGAGCGCCTGGCCCACGTGCCTGCGGAGAAGGCGGGCCCGCTCCAGCGGTATGCCGCCACGATCCAGTCGCAGCGCGGTGACTACAACGGCAAGGTGCTCTCGATCCGCCAGGACGACCTGCGCACCCTCGCCGTCATCTACGACCAGTCCCCCTCGGTCCTGACCGAGCAGCTCATCAGCTGGGGCGTCCTGGACGCGGACGCGCGTCGCGCGGTGGCCCACGAAGAGGTCTGATCCCGCCCCGACACTTCAGCAGAACGTGGCTGCGGCCGAAAGGCCGCGGCCACCCCGGCGGTTTTCGCTATTCCGGAGCAATTCCCCGGGCCGCCCCGGTGAAAACCAGGTACGAGAAAACCGCCGGGGCCCGCAGCAATCCGCTGCGGGCCCCGGCGGTGAGGTACGGAAGAGGCTTTACGCCTCGTCCCGGCGCAGGGACGGCTTCAGGTCCTTGAAGCGTCCGAGCAGGCCGTTGACGAAGGACGGCGACTCGTCCGTGGAGAACTCCTTGGCGAGCTGGACCGCCTCGTCGAGGACCACCGCGTCGGGGGTGCCGTCGACCCAGACCAGTTCGTAGGCGCCGAGCCGCAGGATGTTCCGGTCGACGACCGGCATGCGGTCCAGGGTCCATCCGACGGCGTACTGCGAGATGAGCTCGTCGATGCGTCGCTCATGCTGCGCGTACCCCTCGACGAGTTCCATCGTGTACTCGCTCACCGGCGGCTGCCGGGTGTCGGACCGCGAGTGGCGCACCCAGTCGGCGAGGACCGTCAGGACGTCCGTTCCGCGCTGGTCCGCCTCGAAGAGGATCTGGAAGGCGCGCTTGCGGGCCGTGTTACGAGCAGCCACGGTTAGCTGTTCACCCGGCCGAGGTAGTCGCTGGTGCGGGTGTCGACCTTGATCTTCTCACCGGTGGTGATGAAGAGCGGCACCTGGATCTGGTGGCCGGTCTCCAGGGTGGCGGGCTTGGTGCCACCGGTGGAGCGGTCGCCCTGGACGCCCGGCTCGGTCTCCTGGATGACGAGCTCGACGGCGGCGGGCAGCTCGACGTAGAGCACCTCGCCCTCGTGCTGCGCGACGGAGGCGGTGAAGCCCTCGATCAGGAAGTTGGCGGCGTCGCCGACGGCCTTCTTGTCGACGTGCAGCTGGTCGTACGTCTCCATGTCCATGAAGACGAAGTAGTCGCCGTCCATGTAGGAGAACTGCATGTCGCGCTTGTCGATCGTGGCCGTTTCGACCTTGACGCCGGCGTTGAACGTCTTGTCGACGACCTTGCCGGAGAGCACGTTCTTGAGCTTGGTGCGCACGAAGGCCGGGCCCTTGCCGGGCTTGACGTGCTGGAACTCGACGACGGACCAGAGCTGGCCGCCTTCGAGCTTGAGCACCAGGCCGTTCTTGAGGTCGTTCGTGGAAGCCACGGTTGCGGAATCTCCTGCACTGACTGACTGGTGGACGACCCCGGGGGCGCACGCGCGTCACAGCGCGAGCAGTTCCTTGGTCGTGATGGTGAGTAGCTCGGGTCCGCCGTCCGCCTCGGGGCGCACGACGAGCGTGTCATCGATCCGGACACCACCCCGGCCCGGGAGGTGAACCCCCGGTTCGACGGTGACCGGCACGCAAGCGTCCAGTTTACCCATGGCCGAGGGCGCCAGCTGCGGGTCCTCGTCGATTTCGAGCCCCACACCGTGTCCAGTCAGCGGAGCGAGCCCGTCCGCATAGCCCGCGGAGTCCAGTGGATGACGTGCCGCCCGGTCCACGTCGCGGCAGGCCGCACCGGGTACGAGGGCCTCCCTGCCCGCCCGCTGAGCGGCGAAGACGAGGTCGTACAGCTCGATCTGCCAGTCCGCGGGAGACGTCCCGATGACGAACGTACGCCCGATCTCGCAGCAGTATCCGCGGTAGCTCGCCCCCAGGCAGACGGAGAGGAAGTCGCCCTCCTCCACCCGGCGGTCGGACGGCCGGTGGCCGCCCTTGCCGGAATTCGGCCCGGTGCCGACGGAGGTCGGGAAGGCGGGCCCGTCCGCGCCGTGGTCCACCAGGCGCCGCTCCAGCTCCAGCGCCAGATGCCGCTCCGTGCGCCCGACGAGGATGGACTCGAGCAGCTCCCCCAGCGCCTGGTCGGCGATCTCCGCGGCGATCCGCAGGCAGGAGATCTCCTCCTCGTCCTTGACGAACCGCAGCTGCTCCACCGCCCCGCCGAGGTCCACCAGCCGCAGCCCCGGCGCGACCGAGCCGAGCGCCCGGTGCCGGGCCACCGTCAGGTGGTGCTCCTCGACGGCCAGCGACTCGACTCCCTGTGCGGCGGCGAGCCCGGCCCCGGCGACGGCCGGGTCGGCGCCCGGCGCGGGCAGCAGCCGCGTCCGCAGCGCTTCGTCGGGCCGCCCCTCGCCCGGCAGGTCACCGGGTGGGCGCCCGCACAGCAGGACGTCCTCGTCCGTGCCGACCAGGAGCACGGCGCCGCGGGGCGCCGCTCCGGCGAGATAGCGGACGTTGGCGGGCCGGGAGATCAGCGCCGCCGCACCACCACCCGCGGCACACCGCTCCCTCACCCGCTCCCTGCGGACCGCGTACACCTCTGACATGGGGCGAGCCTATGAGCGCCACGGCGACCCGGCCCGGTCAGCGCGTCCGACCGGGCGGCGGGCCCTTCCCTACGACTGCGGTGGGCCCTGCGCTACCACTGCGGCGGGCTCGCGATGGCGCGGGCCAGGACGTCGTCCAGGACGCGGGCCGTGGCGGGAACGTCCATCTGGGAGTTGTCGATGATGGGCAGGCCCGAGCCGTACCAGCCGGCCATGCGGCCGTGGATGCGGGCCACTTCCTCGTCGGTGAGGCGGCGGTTGCCGCTGCGCTCGGCGTTGCGCTCCAGGACTACTTCCAGGCCCGGCAGGAGCACGACGGGCAGCAGCCCCGGCCCCACGTGGCGCTTCCAGCCGCCGAGGCCCACGACCGGGCGGTCGGGGAAGACGGCGTCGTCGAGGATGCACGATATGCCGTTCGCCAGGAAGTTCCGCGCGGCGAAGCCGCAGGTGCGGCGGGCCAGGCGGTACTGCGCCTCCGAGTGGTCGTTCCAGCCCGACTGGGGGTCGGCGAACCCGGAGCGGACCCATTCGCGTACGTCGTCGAGGCTGATGTGGGCCGTCGGGACGCGCCGGTGCTCGGCCCAGAACTTGGCCACGCTCGTCTTGCCCGCGCCCGCAGGGCCGATGAGCAGCACGGCGAGCGTCGTGGCGCCGGAGTCGGCCTGCGCCGTGCCCTGCGGGGGGCTCGGCATCGCGACGGGGCCGCCGGGCGGCAGCTGGATGTGTCCCGTGGTGTCCGGGGTCGGCGGCACGGGGCCCGGCCCCAGCTGAAGGGTGGCGGGCGCCTGGCCCTGCGGGCGGGGCGGCGGCGCCGACGCGGGGGGAGCGTGGCCCGGGGCGTGCGGAGGCTGTCCCTGGGTGTGCGGGGCCTGTCCCTGGGTGTGCGGGGCGGCGGGAGTGCCCGCGAAGCCCGGCGCGGGGGGCTGCGGGGCCCCGGGCGGTTGCTGTGCGGCCGGGGACCAGCCGGTGGCCGGTCCGTGCCCCGGCTGATGGGGCGGCGGCAGCGGAGACCCCACTGCGTGCTGCATCCGGTGCCACTCCGTCTCGTGCGACTGACGCTGGTCGGGCGGCGGCCGGGCCGCCCGTTACCGAACGGTACCGTCCCCGGCCGCCGTTGTGTGAACGGCCGGGGAGGCACTGAAGTGCCCGTGGCCGGAACACCGGCCTCGCAAGGGGAGTTACTGACCCACTTCGCCGTACGCGGCGAGCAGCACCGCCGGGTCGGGGCCCTCCAGGACGGTCGGCTTGCCGAGGCCGTCAAGGACGATGAAGCGCAGCAGGTCACCGCGGGACTTCTTGTCGACCTTCATGGTCTCCAGGAGCTTGGGCCACTGGTCGTAGCGGTAGGTCAGCGGCAGCCCGACGGACTCAAGGACGGTGCGATGCCGGTCGGCCGTCACGTCGTCCAGGCGCCCGGCCAGACGGCCGAGTTCGGCGGCGAAGAGCATGCCGACGGAGACGGCGGCGCCGTGCCGCCACTTGTAGCGCTCGTTCTTCTCGATGGCGTGCGCGAGGGTGTGCCCGTAGTTGAGGATCTCGCGCAGGCCCGACTCCTTGAGGTCGCCGGAGACGACCTCGGCCTTGACCTTGATGGAGCGTTCGATCAGCTCGGCGGTGTGCGGCCCCGCGGGCGTGCGGGCGGCCTGCGGGTCCGCCTCGATGAGCTCCAGGATGACCGGGTCGGCGATGAAACCGGCCTTGATGATCTCCGCGAGCCCGGAGACGTAGTCGTTCACCGGGAGCGAGTCGAGCGCCGCGAGGTCGCACAGGACCCCGGCCGGCGGGTGGAAGGACCCCACGAGGTTCTTGCCCTCGGCGGTGTTGATGCCGGTCTTGCCGCCGACCGCCGCGTCCACCATGCCGAGCACCGTGGTCGGGA
Source organism: Streptomyces sp. 135 (assembly GCF_020026305.1). Taxonomy (NCBI): domain Bacteria; kingdom Bacillati; phylum Actinomycetota; class Actinomycetes; order Kitasatosporales; family Streptomycetaceae; genus Streptomyces; species Streptomyces sp. 135. The sequence goes on from NZ_CP075691.1 coordinate 1,483,045, forward strand.
CGGCGATCCAGCGCACGCCGCGCAGCCAGGTCGCGGCGACGAACCCGGCGAGGTCAGTGGTGGCCCCGCCGCCGACGCCGACGATGATGTCGCTGCGCGTGAACCCGGACTGGCCGAGCGCCTTCCAGCAGTACGCGGCGACCTCCGCCGTCTTGGCCTCCTCGGCGTTCGGCACCTGGATGGCGACGACCTCGTACCCCTGGCCTGCGAGGTCCTCGCGGAGCGCGTCACCGGTCTCGGCGAGCGCCTCGGGGTGGATGATCGCGACGCGCTTGACCTGGTCGCCGATGAGGCCGGGCAGCTCGCCGAGGAGCTGCCGACCGACCAGGACCTCGTACGGATCCGTACCGGCGGTGCCGCCGACGTGGATACGGGTGGGGCTCTGCTCCGTCGTCATGCTTCCTTCAACTCCAGTGCGTCGAGGACCGCCTGGGCGACCTCTTCGGGGGTGCGGTCGTCGGTGGCGACGACCGCGCGGGCGACTTCGGCGTACAGCTGGCGGCGGGCGTCCATCAGCTCGCGCCACTGCTTGCGCGGGTTGACGGCGAGCAGGGGGCGCGCCTGGTTGAGTCCGGTGCGCTTGACGGCCTCCTCGACGTCCATCGAGAGGTAGACGACGGGGTGCGGGGCGAGCAGCGCGCGCGTCGACTCGTCGAGGATCGCGCCGCCGCCGAGCGCGAGGACGCCTGTGTGCTCCTGGACGGCGGCGCGTACCGCCTCCCGCTCCAGCTCGCGGAAGTACGGTTCGCCCTCGTCGACGAAGATGTCCGAGATCTCGCGGCCCTGGGCGGCGACGATGTCGGCGTCGGTGTCCCGGAAGGCGGTGCCGAGCCGGTCGGCGAGCAGCTCGCCGACCGTCGTCTTGCCCACGCCCATGGGGCCGACGAGAACGATCTGCGGGCCGCTCACCGGATCTGGAGGTTGTCGAGGTAGGAGCGGACGTTGCGCCGCGTCTCGGGCACGCTGTCGCCGCCGAACTTCTCGGCGACGGCGTCGGCGAGGACGAGGGCGACCATGGCCTCGGCGACGATGCCGGCGGCCGGGACGGCGCACACGTCGGAGCGCTGGTGGTGCGCCTTGGCGGCCTCACCGGTGGCCACGTCGATGGTGGCGAGCGCGCGCGGCACGGTCGCGATGGGCTTCATCGCGGCGCGTACGCGCAGCAGTTCACCGGTGGTCAGGCCGCCCTCGGTGCCGCCGGAGCGGCCGGAGGTGCGCCTGATGCCGTCCTCGGTGGTGACGATCTCGTCGTGCGCCTTGGAGCCCGGCACGCGCGCGAGGTCGAAGCCGTCGCCGACCTCGACGCCCTTGATGGCCTGGATGCCCATGAGCGCGGCGGCGAGACGGGCGTCGAGCCGCCGGTCCCAGTGCACGTGCGAGCCGAGCCCGACGGGCACGCCGTAGGCGAGGACCTCGACCACGCCGCCCAGCGTGTCGCCGTCCTTGTGGGCCTGGTCGATCTCGGCGACCATCGCCTCCGACGCGTCGGCGTCCAGGCAGCGCACGGGGTCGGCGTCGAGCTTCTCGACATCGGCGGGGGTCGGGTAGACGCCGTAGGGGGCCTTGGCGGCCGCCAGCTCCGTCACATGGCTGACGATCTCGATCCCGGCCGTCTCCTTGAGGTACGAGCGGGCGACCGCGCCGAGCGCGACGCGGGCCGCGGTCTCACGGGCGGAGGCGCGCTCCAGGATCGGCCGGGCCTCGTCGAAGCCGTACTTCTGCATGCCCGCGAGGTCGGCGTGGCCGGGGCGGGGGCGGGTCAGCGGGGCGTTGCGGGCCAGCTCGGCGAGTTCGGCGGGGTCGACCGGGTCGGCCGACATGACCTGCTCCCACTTGGGCCACTCGGTGTTGCCGACCATGATCGCCACCGGCGAGCCCATGGTCAGGCCGTGCCGTACGCCACCGAGGAAGGTGACCTCGTCGCGCTCGAACTTCATGCGCGCGCCGCGTCCATAGCCGAGCCGCCGCCGGGCCAGGTGGTCCGCCACCATCTCCGTGGTGATCGGCACGCCGGCGGGAAGTCCCTCCAGCGTGGCGACAAGTGCGGGTCCGTGGGACTCCCCAGCGGTCAGCCAGCGCAACCTGCTCAACGGTGCTCCTCATGCTCGCGCCTGGAACTGCGGTCTTCGACGGCGCGGCCGGGTGCGCGGCCCTGGCCCGCCGCCCCCGATCCTCCCACGTCCCCGGGGCGCCCCCGGCCTCCGGTCCACCAGGCGGACGCCGCGCCCATCCTCCGGACACGGCGTCGACGCGTCCCGGGGTCCCCGGGGCTATCGCTCGGCGAGCGCGTGCTCCCCCGCCTTGCGCATCGCGTCCAGCGGCGCGGGGCCGCGGCCGGTCATCTGCTCGACCTGGAGCACGGCCTGGTGCACGAGCAGGTCGAGCCCGCTGACGACCGCCCCGCCGTACGCCGACCAGCGGGCCGCCAGCTCGGTGGGCCACGGGTCGTACAGCACGTCGAAGAGGGTCGCCGGACGCTCGGGCACCAGGCCCGACAGCGCGTCCGTGGCGCCCGCCGGGGTCGTGGCGATCACCAGCGGCGCGCTCAGCGCCTCGCGGGCGTCCTCCCAGTCCTCGGTCCTGACCTCCACGTCGAGCCGCTCGCCCCACTGCCGCATCTCGGCCGCGCGGGCGTCACTGCGTACGTACGCGACGACCTCGCCGGTGCAGATCCGCGCGAGGGCGGCGAGCGCGGACGACGCGGTGGCGCCGGCGCCGAGGATCGCGGCGGAGTCGACCTGCTCGATGCCGCGTTCGCGCAGCGCGGCGACCATGCCGGGGATATCGGTGTTGTCACCGACCTTCCGGCCGTCCTCGCCGAACACGACGGTGTTCACGGCCTCCACGGAGGCGGCGGTCCCGCTGACCTCGTCGAGCAACGGAATGATCGCCCGCTTCAACGGCATCGTCAGGGAAAGCCCCGCCCATTCCGGGCCGAGTTCCCCGACGAATCCGGGCAGGGCCGCCTCGTCGATCTCGAAACGATCATACGTCCAGTCGGTCAGCCCGAGTGCCTCATAAGCGGCGCGGTGCAGCACCGGAGAGAGGGAGTGGGCGATCGGGGAGCCGAGGACGGCGGCTCGACGCTGTGGCGCGCTCATTGCCCCTTCAGGTATTTCTCGCGGTTTCGGTTCTGCTCTTCGTTGGTCTCGGCGAAAAGCGTCTTGTCCTCGCTGATCGAGACGAAGTAGTACCAGTTCCCCTCGGCCGGGTGCAGCGCCGAATTCAGCGCGACCTCGCCGGGGTTGCTGATCGGCCCGGGCGGCAGGCCCTTGACCTTGTAGGTGTTGTACGGGTCCTTGATCTTGCGCAGCTCGTCGACCGAACCGATGGCGAGCTTGGACTCGCCCCTGAGGTAGTTCACCGTGGAGTCGAAGTCCAACAGGCCGTACGTCTCGGTGTTGTTGGGCTTCAGGCGGTTGTAGACGACCGTCGCGACCTTGTCGAAGTCGTGCTTGTGCTTGCCCTCCGCCTGGACCAGGCTCGCCACCGTGAGGACTTCCAGCGGGTCCTTCAGATCCAGCTCGGCGGCCTTCGACGCGAGGCCGAGTTCCTCGTACTTCTCATTGGCCTGGGCGACCATCTTGCGCAGGACGTCATCGGGCTTCTGCCCCGGGGCGACCGGATAGCTGGCGGGGAAGAGGAATCCTTCCAGCGGGTCCTTGATGTCCCCGTTGGTATTGGCCCACTTCGGAAGACCGAGGGTCTTCCATTCCTTCTTGGCGACCTTTTCCGTCGTACCAGAGGACACTTTGAGACGGGCGTCGATCATTTTGTAGACCCATGCGTTCCGCTTGCCCTCGGGAATGATGAGGTTGGCGCGGCTCTTGGGGTCGAGCATCAATTCGACGGCGCTCGCCGCCGACATGTGCTTCTTGAGGACGTAGACGCCCGCCTGAATGGACTGGCCCTGCGGATGCTTGCCCTGGGCGGAGACGAAGGCGTCGACGCTCTTCACGACACCGGCGTCCTTCAGTTTCTGACCGATGGCATAACCGAGGGAGTGCTTGGGGACGTCGACGGTGACCGTGCCCGAGCCCTCGCCCGCGTAGTCCGGCGCCGTGCCGAAACGGTCCTGGTAGAACTGGTAGCCGAAGTAGCCGACCCCGCCGAGGCCGCCCGCGAAGACGAGCGTCACGACCAGGCAGGCACAGCCGCTGCGCCGCTTCTGCGATTTCTTGCCGCCCCGGCCCCCGCGCCGGTCCCCGCGGCCACCTCGGCGGCCGGGCTCATCGTCGTCGTCCTCGTCGCCGCCCGCGAAGAAGGCGTGCTCGCCTCGGTCCGGCCCCGGGTCCCAGTCCGTCTCGGCGTCGGGCGCCGCCTCGGGCTCCGGGTCGGGCCGGCGGCGGGTGGGCGGCTCCGGCGGCGCGTAGGCGTCGGGCGTTGCGTAGTAGTCGGGGCCCTCTTGGCCGTAACCGGCCTGCTGGCCGGCGTAGGGGTCCATCGGATCGGTGTAGGGGGCCTGGCCCTGCTGCCCGGTGTCCCACCCGCCGCTGGGCGCGTCCTGCCCGCCGTTGTGGTGCGGGTCCGCTCCCCCGCCGTAGCCACCGTCATAACCCTGGTGACCCTGGCCCTGGTCGGAGCCGCCGCCGTTGTACTGATCCGACCCGCCGTTGTGCCCCTGGTCGGGCCCGCCGTTGTGGCCGTGGTGGTCGGAGTCACCGTTGTAGCCCTGGTCGGAGCCGTTGTACGCCTGAGCGGGGCCGCCCTCGTACTGCTGCTGCCCCCCCTCGTGGCCCTGCGCGCCGTACGCGGCGGCCTGCTGCTGCCCGGTGCTCCAGTCGCCGCCGTACTGCGACTGCTGTGGCTGCTGATGCTGATGCGGCTGGTGGTACTGCCCCTGGCCGCCGTAGGGGGACTGGCCGCCCGCGGGCTGCTGTCCTCCCCATCCGCTGTCCCCGTACAACGGGTCCTCCGGATGCCACGGTTCGGAGCCTGGGCCCCGGCCATACTCAGTCATCGATCCCCTACATGCCGCGAGGCGGGGCCGCCGTTGGGATGGCCGGGCAACCGTTCCGCCTCTTGATGCTGTGCGGCAGCTGTTCGAACGCCGCCGCATCGCGCGGAACGTTACCGTATCGCGATCAGATGACCACTTCGACGCCCTCGCCGGGTGCCTTCCCTGACGCCCGTTCGGACTCCAGGGCCTGCTGAAGGATGATCACGGCCGCTGCCTGATCGATGACGGACCGGCCCTTTTTGGACTTCACGCCCGAGGCGCGCAGGCCCTGACTGGCCGTCACTGTGGTCATCCTCTCGTCCACGAGCCTCACCGGGATGGGGGCGACCACGCGGGCGAGCTGCTGCGTGAACACGCGGATCTTCGCGGCCGCCGGGCCCTCGCGCCCGTTGAGGGAGCGAGGGAGGCCGACGACGATCTCGATCGGCTCGTACTCGTCGACGAGCTGCTTCAAACGGCGCTGGGCCGCCGGGACATCACGCCCCGGCACCGTCTCCACCGGCGTGGCGAGGATCCCGTCGGGGTCGCACGAGGCGACCCCGATCCGGGCGTCACCGACGTCGATGGCCAGCCGCCGGCCCCTGCGCATGCCCGGGGCCGGCTGGGCGGGCCCGGTCATCAGGCCGTCTCGGTGACGAGGCGCTCGACGGCGGCGATGGCGTCGCCGATCGCGGCCGGGTTCTGGCCGCCGCCCTGGGCGACGTCCGGCTTGCCGCCGCCACCGCCGCCGAGGGTCTTGGCGGCCGTACGGACCAGGTCGCCGGCCTTGAGGCCGCGCTCACGGGCGGCTTCGTTGGTGGCGGTGACCGTGAGCGGCTTGCCGTTGGCCGTCGTGAAGAGCGCGACCACGGCGGGGCGGTCGCCGGGGATGCGGCCGCGCACGTCGAGGACGAGCCTGCGCAGGTCGTCGGCGCCCGTGCCGTCCGGCACCTGGCCGGTGACGAGGGCGACGCCGCGTACGTCCTTGGCGGAGTCGACGAGACCGGCGGCGGCCGCGAGGACCTTCTCCGCGCGGAACTTCTCGATCTCCTTCTCGGCGTCCTTCAGCTTGGCGAGCATGCCGGAGATCTTCTCGGGCAGCTCCTCGGAGCGGCCCTTGACCAGCTCCTGGAGCTGGGCGACGACGGTGTGCTCCTTGGCGAGGAAGTTGTACGCGTCGACGCCGACCAGGGCCTCGATGCGGCGCACGCCGGAGCCGATGGAGGACTCGCCGAGCAGCTTGACCAGGCCGAGCTGGGCGGTGTTGCGCACATGCGTACCGCCGCACAGTTCCTTGGAGAAGTCGCCGATGGTGACGACGCGCACGCGCTCGCCGTACTTCTCGCCGAACTCGGCGATCGCGCCCTGCTTCTTCGCCTCGTCGATGGACATGACCTCGGCCTGGACGTCCAGCTCGTGGGCGAGGACCTCGTTGATCTTCTGCTCGACGTCCGTCATCACGGCCGTGGGCACGGCGGACGGCGAACCGAAGTCGAAGCGGAAGCGGCCGGGCTGGTTCTCCGAACCGGCCTGGGCGGCCGTGGGGCCGAGCGCGTCGCGCAGCGCCTGGTGCGTGAGGTGCGTGGCGGAGTGGGCGCGGGCGATGGCGCGGCGGCGGTGCGAGTCGATCGAGGCCCACACCGGGGCGCCGACGGTGATCTCGCCGACCTGGACGACACCCTTGTGGACGTGCACGCCGGGGACCGGCTTCTGCACGTCACGGACCTCGACGATGGCCCCGCTGTCCAGGCGGATGCGGCCGGTGTCGCCGATCTGGCCGCCGCCCTCGGCGTAGAACGGGGTGCGGTCGAGGACGATCTCGACGTCGTCGCCCTCGGTGGCGGCGGGCGAGGAGACGCCGTTGACCAGCAGGCCGACGATCACGGCCTCGTTCTCGGTGAGGGAGTAGCCCGTGAAGTCGGTGGCGCCCGCGGCGTCGGCGATCTCACGGTAGGCGAGCAGGTCGGCGTGGCCCGTCTTCTTGGCCTGGGCGTCGGCCTTGGCGCGCTCGCGCTGCTCCTTCATCAGCCGGCGGAAGCCGTCCTCGTCCACGGAAAGGCCCTGCTCGGCGGCCATCTCCAGGGTGAGGTCGATGGGGAAGCCCCACGTGTCGTGCAGCAGGAACGCCTTGTCACCGGAGAGGACCTTGCCGCCCGCGGCCTTGGTCTCGGTGACGGCGGTGTCGAGGATGTTCGTGCCGCCCTTGAGGGCCTTGAGGAAGGCGGCCTCTTCGGCGAGGGCGACGGTCTCGACGCGCTTGCGGTCGGTGATCAGCTCGGGGTACTGGAGGCCCATCGTGTCGATCACGACGTCGATGAGTTCCTGGATGACCGGGCCGGTGGCGCCGAGCAGGCGCATGTTGCGGATGGCGCGGCGCATGATGCGGCGCAGGACGTAGCCGCGGCCTTCGTTGCCGGGCGTGACGCCGTCGCCGATGAGCATGGCGGACGTACGGATGTGGTCGGCGACCACGCGCAGGGAGACGTCCGAGCCGTGGTCGGCGCCGTAGCGCACGCCGGTCAGCTCGGTGGCCTTGTCCATGACGACGCGCAGGGTGTCGGTCTCGTACATGTTCCGCACGTCCTGCAGGATCATGGCGAGACGTTCGAGGCCGAGACCGGTGTCGATGTTCTTGGTGGGCAGCTCGCCCAGGATCTCGAAGTCCTCCTTCGAGGTGCCCTGGCCGCGCTCGTACTGCATGAAGACGAGGTTCCAGATCTCCACGTACCGCTCGTCGTTGACGGCCGGGCCGCCCTCGACGCCGAACTCGGGGCCGCGGTCGTAGTTGATCTCGGAGCAGGGGCCGCAGGGGCCGGGGACGCCCATGGACCAGAAGTTGTCCTTCTTGCCCAGGCGCTGGATCCGCTCGGCGGGGACGCCGATCTTCTCGCGCCAGATCCGCTCGGCCTCGTCGTCGTCGAGGTAGACCGTGATCCACAGGCGCTCGGGGTCGAGGCCGAAGCCGCCGTCGGCCACGGAGCCGGTGAGCAGCTCCCAGGCCAGCTCGATGGCGCCTTCCTTGAAGTAGTCGCCGAACGAGAAGTTGCCGCACATCTGGAAGAACGTGCCGTGCCGCGTGGTCTTGCCGACCTCTTCGATGTCGGGCGTACGCACGCACTTCTGCACGCTGGTCACGCGCGGCGCGGGCGGCTTGACCTCACCGAGGAAGTAGGGCTTGAAGGGCACCATGCCCGCGGGGACCAGGAGCAGAGTCGGGTCGTCGGCGATGAGCGACGCCGAAGGGACGACGGTGTGCCCGCGCTCCTCGAAGAAGCTCAGCCAGCGGCGGCGGATTTCAGCCGACTCCATCAGTGGTCCTCATTCCGGTTGTACGAGTGCCTCGTGTCGCCGAGGTACTTCGTCTTCTTGTTGTCGCTGTCGTGTGTGGTGTTCTCGATGACCGCGAAGCGGCGCCCGGCGGGGAGTGCGGCGTCGGGGTGATCGTTCAGGCCGAGGGCCTCGCCCAGTTCGGCCTCGCGCTCGACCATGCCGTCGCGGACGTCGAGTGCGAAGTCCTTCAGCTTGTGGCCCGCCTCGATCGCCTTGTTCGCCGCCTGCGCGGCAAGGCTCTCTGGCGTCAGCTTCTTGAGCTTGCGGTTGACCTTGGTGGTGGCCCATACGCCGGCGGCTGCGCCCGCGGTGAACCAGAACGTACGGCGGAACATCGCTGCGTCAGTCCCTCTTATTCCGGTTGTCCCGCTTCCGCTGCCGTGCGGAGGGGACGGTGCGGCCCACGATCACCGTACGCCGGGACGGTTTGGCGGGCATGTCCTTCGCCTCGGGGCCGGTCTTGCGGCTGATGGCCCGCCGCACGCCGTAGCCGAACGCGGCCACCTTGACGAGCGGGCCGCCGAAGGTGGAGGCGACCGTGCTGGAGAGCGCCGACGCGTTCGACGTGACCTCTTGGACGTCGGAGGCGATGGCGTCGACGCGGTCGATCTGCGTCTGCGCGGAGCGCACCGCCGAGGAGGCGTCTGCCAGGAGGGGGACCGCCTGCTCGGTCACGTCCGCGACGAGCTTGGTGGTCGCCCTGAGCGTCTGGGCCAGCCTCGCCAGTGCCACCGCGAGGAAGGAGACCAGGATCGCCCAGAAGACGGCCACCAGGATCCCGGCAACCTCTCCACCGGACACTTGGCACCGCTCCCTGGGACATCGTCCCTGAACATCGAAACGTGAACATCGAAAAGTCGTCCCCCGAGCCTATCGCGCCGGGGCGCTCGGTCCGTACCGCATTCCCGCTCGCCGTCACAGGAGTTGCCCCACGTGATTGTACGGACCGCATGCGCATGAGTACGCTCCGTACCCCATGCGACCCTCTCAACCCGGCAGCCTCCCCCTGGAACTGAACGCCTTCGTCGGGCGCACCGGCGAACTCGCCGAGCTGGCCGCGGCCTTGGAGACCGGCCGGCTCGTCACGATCACCGGGGTCGGCGGAGTGGGGAAGTCGCGGCTGGCCGTGCGGGCCGCGGGCCGGCGCAGGCCGCGCGACGGCGTCTGGCTGGTGGACCTGGCGCCGCTGCGGGACGCGGACCTGGTGGAGTACGCCGTCGCCGAGGCCCTGGGGCTGACCGACCACACGAGCAGGCCGCCGCGCCAGGTGCTGCGCGAGCACCTCGCGGAGCGGGAACTCCTCCTGGTCGTCGACGGGTTCGAGCACCTCGTGGACGCGTGCGCCTCGCTGGTGCGCGAGCTGCTGGTGCACTCCCCCGGGCTCCGGGTGCTCGCGGCGGGGCGCAGGCCGCTGGAGACCGAGGGCGAGCGGCTCCTGCCGCTGGCGCCGCTGCCCCCGGAGGAAGCTGCCGAACTCTTCGCGGACCGGGCGGCGGCGTGCGTGCCCCGCTTCACCCTGGACGACGGCAGCCGCGAGGACGTCCTCGAACTGTGCCGGCGCCTGGACGGCATCCCGCTCGCCGTCGAGCTTGCGGCGGGCCGGCTGCGGGTCCTCTCCCCCGCGCAGCTGGTCTCCCGGCTCGACGACCGCTTCCGGCTGCTGACGGGCGTACGCCGCGACGTGCCGCCCCGCCACCAGACCCTGCGTACGGCCATCGGCTGGAGCCATGAGCTGTGCGCGCCCCGGGAGCGGCTGCTGTGGTCGCGGCTGTCGGTGTTCGCCGGGCAGTTCGATCTGGAGGCGGTCGAGTACATCTGTGCCGGGGAGGGGCTGCACGCCGACGAGATCATCGACGTGCTGGACGAACTGCTCGCGCAGTGCGTCGTGAACCGCGAGGAGGGGCCCGCGGGCGTGCGCTACCGCATGCTCGACACGGTGAGGGCGTACGGCGCCCAGTGGCTGGAGGCCGCGGGCGAGGCCACGCGGCTGCGGCGCAGGCACCGCGACTGGTACATGGGGCTCGCCACGTGGTGCGAGGTGGACTGGTTCTCGCCGCGCCAGGCGGAGGTCGCGGCTCTGGTCGACACCGAACTGCCCAATGTGCGCGCGGCGTTGGAGTTCTGCCTCACCGAGGGGGGCGAGGCCCATCTCGGGCAGTACCTCGCGGGCACCCTGTGGTTCTACTGGGTGGGGTGCGGGCGGCTCGCGGAGGGCAGGCACTGGCTCGACAGGGCGCTGGAGCTCGAGGGCGGCCACGAGCACGCGCGGCTCAAGGCACTGTGGGTGCTCGGCTACGTGTCGGTGCTCCAGGGCGACACGGTCTCCGCCCTGGCCGCGCTGCACGAGTGCAGCGAGGGCGCCGAGCGCTCGGGCAGTGCGGTCGCGGCGGCCTACGCCGAGCACCGCATCGGCTGTCTGGCGCTGGTCACGGACGACCTTCCGCGTGCGGAGAGGCTGCTGCGCTCGGCGCTGGAGCGCTACCAGGAGATCGGTGAGCTCAACAGCAATGTCCTGATGGGCCGGGTCGAACTGGCGATGGCCCTCGCCTTCCGCGGCGACCTCGCAGGGGCGGTGGAGCTGTGCGAGGACGTCCGCCGGGTCTGCGAGGACCACGGTGAGCGCTGGGCGCTCGCGTACGCGCTGTACGTCCTCGGCTTCGCGGCGTGGACCCACGGCGAGACGCAGGAGGCGCGGGCACTGCTCGCCGAGTCGCTCGATCTCGACCACCGCTTCCACGATCTGCTGGGCACGGTCCTGTCCCTGGAGCTGCTCGCGCTGTTCACGGCCGCGGAGGGCGATCCGGCGGAGGCGGCGGTGCTCCAGGGGGCCGCGTCCCGCATCTGGCCCTCGGTGGGGCTGCCGCTGTTCGGCTCGGGGTACTTCGGCGGGCCGCACGCGCTGTGCGAGCAGCGGGCCCGCGCGGCGCTCGGCGACGAGCGGTACGAGGAGTGCCTGCGGGCGGGGGCGGCGCTCGGGCTGGACGCGGCGGTCGCGCGGGCGCTGCGGAGGGGCCCCGGGAACGAGCGAACCCGCCGCCTGCCCCGCCGGGAAGGGCGGGGAGGCGACGGGCTGAAGCAGGGTGAGCTACGTCCGGGTCAGCGGGCGTAGTACTCGACGACGAGCTGCTCGTCGCAGATCACGGGGATCTCCTTGCGGTTCGGGTCGCGGTCCAGGCGGAAGGCCAGGGCCTTCAGGTTCACCTGGAGGTAGCGCGGGGTCTCGCCGTCGGGGGCGAAGCCACCCTCGCGCGCGACCTGGAACAGCGGCTTCTCGCGGCTGCGCTCGCGGACCATGACGACGTCGTCCGGCTTGACGCGGAAGGACGGCTTGTCGACCTTCTGGCCGTTGACCTCGATGTGGCCGTGCACGACCATCTGGCGGGCCTGGTAGATCGTGCGGGCGATGCCCGAACGCAGAACCAGGGCGTCGAGACGACGCTCCAGCTCGATGACCAGGGCCTCACCGGTCTTGCCCTGCGTCTTGGCGGCACGCTCGTAGGCGCGGACGAGCTGGCGCTCGGACACGTCGTACTGCGCGCGCAGACGCTGCTTCTCGAGCAGACGGACCTTGTAGTCCGAGTTCTGCTTGCGCCCACGGCCGTGCTCGCCCGGCGGGTAGGGGCGGGCCTCGAAGTACTTGACGGCCTTCGGGGTCAGCGCGATGCCAAGAGCACGCGACTTCTTGACCTTGGGGCGGGACTGGTTCGGCATGAACCAACCTCTCTGTTCAATGTGAATTCGGCTTCACCAGTGGTTAGGGGAGGTCGCATCCGCAGCCTGGGAAACCTCGTGAGCCATGGGCTCTCAAGGCAGCCGCTCCCTGGTCTGGGCACTATGTGCAGCACGCGAGTGGCCCACCGACCGATTCCCGGGGCTCCGGGGTGGTGGTGGGCTGCCCGCGACACCTTCGACGGTGCGCGACGCTCCTGGATCCCCGTGCCTTGCGGCGGTGGGGTTCCGGCTGGATGTCCCGTTCTGGTGGTGCCGGTACGAGACCGGACACGGGACGCAGCACTTCGGGCAAGTGTACCGGGTGCGGCGGGGTGCCTCAGCCGGGGCGGTGCCGCTACTCGGGCTGCTCGCCCTTGAGGCGGGCGCGGACCCGCTCGACCACGTCGGCGTACCGCGCCTCGGCGCCGTATCTCGTGGGCTGGTAGTAGCGCTTGCCCTCGATGGTGTCCGGGGCGTACTGCTGGGCGGCGATGCCGCCGGGGACGTCGTGCGGGTACACGTACCCCTGCGCGTGCCCCAGCTTGGCGGCGCCCTTGTAGTGGCCGTCGCGCAGGTGGGGCGGGACGGGGCCGGCGAGGCCGCCGCGGACGTCGGCCTGGGCCTGCTGGATGGCGATCGTCGCGGCGTTCGACTTGGGGGCCAGGGCGAGGGCGATCGTGGCGTGGCTGAGGGTGAGCGCGGCCTCCGGGAAGCCGATCATGGCGACGGCCTGGGCGGCGGCGACCGCGGTGGGCAGGGCGTTCGGATCGGCGAGGCCGATGTCCTCGCTGGCGGAGATCATCAGGCGCCGGGCGATGAAGCGGGGGTCCTCGCCAGCCTCGATCATGCGGGCCAGATAGTGCAGGGCCGCGTCGACGTCGGAGCCGCGGATGGACTTGATGAGGGCGCTCGCCACGTCGTAGTGCTGGTCGCCGTCGCGGTCGTACTTCACCGCGGCCCGGTCGACCGACTCCTCCAGGGTCTGGAGGGTGATGGTCCCCTCGCCCTTGGCGAGGGCCGAGCCCGCACCCGCCTCCAGGGCGGTGAGGGCGCGCCGGGCGTCGCCGCCGGCGATCCGCAGCAGGTGCTCCTCGGCCTCCTCGGGCAGCTCGACCGCGCCGCCGAGACCCCGCTCGTCGGTGACGGCCCGGTGCAGCAGGTCGCGCAGGTCGTCGTCCGTGAGCGGTTCGAGGGTGAGCAGCAAGGAGCGGGACAGGAGCGGGGAGATGATCGAGAAGTACGGGTTCTCGGTGGTCGCCGCGATCAGCGTCACCCAGCGGTTCTCGACGGCGGGCAGGAGGGAGTCCTGCTGGGCCTTGCTGAAGCGGTGGATCTCGTCGAGGAAGAGGACGGTCTCCTTGCCGTGGCCGCCCATGGCCCGGCGGGCGCCGTCGATGACCGCGCGCACTTCCTTGACGCCCGCGGTGATCGCCGAGAGCTCCACGAAGCGCTTGTTCGTGGCCTTGGATACGACGTACGCCAGCGTCGTCTTGCCGATGCCGGGCGGGCCCCAGAGGAGTACGGAGGAGGGCCCCGCGGGCCCGCCACCGGCCTCGCCCACCAGGCGGCGCAGGGGCGAGCCCGGCTTCAGCAGATGCTGCTGGCCGACGACTTCGTCGAGGGTACGGGGGCGCATCCGGACGGCCAGGGGGCTGCTGGACGGATCCTTCTCCTGGCGGTCTTCGGCTGCGGCGGTGAACAGGTCGGGCTCCACGTCCAGAACCCTATGTCACCCCACTGACAATCCTTCCGGGCGCGGTTCAGGCCCAGAGGTCGGCGCCCCAGCGCGTGAGGATCAGCATCGCGATGACGCCGGTGTGCATCACGGGCAGGGCCCAGGTGAAGTCCTCCAGGAAGCTCCTGGCCCAGCGCGGGGCGGGCAGGAAGCCGTGGCGGATGTTGAAGGACGTGACGTACCAGAACATCAGGAGGGTGGCGACCCAGGCCAGGCAGCACCAGAGGCAGAGCGCGTTGATGTGGTAGAGCGACTGGATCATCAGCCAGGTGCAGAACCCGACCCCGAAGAGGGTGCCCGCGTTGAACGTCAGCCAGTACCAGCGCGGGAAGCGCGCCCCGGCGAGCAGGCTCATGCCGACGGCGATGACGATGCCGTAGGTGACCAGGCCGAGCATCGGGTTGGGGAAGCCAAAGGCCTGCGCCTGCTCGCTCTTCATGATGCTGCCGCAGGACACGATGGGGTTGATGCTGCACCCGGGCTGGAAATCGGGGTTCTTCAGGAGTTCCAGCTTGTCGAGGGTGATGATCCAGGAGGCGAGCAGACCGGCCGCGCCCGTGATCACCAGGAGCAGGGCGAACGCACGGCTTCCGCCGAAGGCACCTGGGGTGTCCGCCCGCTCCCCGTGGTCCGAGTCGTGAGCCTGCGCCGAGATCGTTTTGGTCATCACGCCGTTCCGTCGCTTGAGGGGGCCTGTGGGCACGCACATTGTGCCGCATGTACCTGTGTGTCCACCGGCCGTTGGACACACAGGTACGAGGAGCTGCGAGGAGCCCGGTTTCAGGCGAGCCTGCCCTTCAGGACGGCGACGATCTCGTCCACCGCGACCGCCTCCTGCTCCCCGGACTCCATGTCCTTGAGCTGGACGACGCCCTCGGCGAGGTCACGCTCACCGGCGACGACGGTGAAGCGCGCGCCGCTGCGGTTCGCGTTCTTCATGGCTCCCTTCAGCCCCTTCCCGCCGTACGAGAAGTCCGCCGCGACCCCGGCCTTGCGCAGCTCCGTCACCTTGGCGAAGAGCACGCGGCGCGCCTCGTCGCCGAGCGGGACGGCGAAGACGCTGGTGGCCGAGGGCAGTTCGAGCTCGACGCCCTCCGCCTCCAGGGCGAGCACCGTGCGGTCCACGCCGAGCGCCCAGCCGACCGAGGGCAGCGAGGGGCCGCCGATCATCTCGGAGAGGCCGTCGTAGCGCCCGCCGCCGCCGACGGCGGACTGCGAGCCGAGGCCGTCGTGGACGAACTCGAAGGTGGTGCGGGTGTAGTAGTCCAGACCGCGGACCAGCTTCTCGTCGTCCTCGAAGGCGACACCGGCCGCCGTGATCAGCTCGCGGACCTGCTCGTGGTACGCCTTGCACGCGTCGCACAGGTAGTCGCGCAGCGAGGGGGCGCCCACCAGCTGCTTCTGGACCTCGGCGCGCTTGTCGTCGAGGACACGGAGCGGGTTGATGTCGATACGTCGACGTGTCTCCTCGTCCAGGTCCAGGCCGCGCAGGAAGTCCTGGAGCGCGGCGCGGTAGACGGGACGGCACTCCTTGTCGCCCAGCGAGTTGAGCAGGATGCGGAAGTTCCGCAGGCCCAGGGCGCGGTAGGCCTGGTCGGCCAGGATGATCAACTCGGCGTCGAGCGCCGGGTCCTCGGTGCCGATCGCCTCGGCGCCGACCTGGGAGAAGTGCCTGTAGCGGCCCTTCTGGGGGCGCTCGTAGCGGTAGTAGGAGCCCGAGTACCAGAGCTTGACCGGGAGGTTGCCCGCCTTGTGGAGGTTGCCCTCGAGCGCCGCGCGCAGCACGGACGCGGTGCCCTCGGGGCGCAGCGCGAGCTCGTCGCCGCCCTTGGTGGTGAAGGCGTACATCTCCTTGGTGACGATGTCGGTGGACTCACCGACACCGCGCGCGAACAGCTCGACGTTTTCAAAACCGGGCGTCTCGATGTAGCCGTAGCCGGAGTTGCGCAGCGGGCCGGCGATCGCGTCGCGGACCGCCAGGAACTTCGCGGAGTCCGGCGGAAGCAGGTCGTACGTGCCCTTGGGGGCCTTGAAGGTGCTCACGGGATTCTTCTCGTCACATTCCTCGTCGCGGGGCGGACGTGGGGTCCGCGCCCAGGCCGGATGCCACCTGCCGCAAGTACGGGTTGGTGGCGCGCTCCTGGCCGATGGATGTCTGGGGGCCGTGGCCGGACAGCACCACGGTGGAGTCGTCGAGCGGCAGGCACACGCGGGCCAGCGACTCGAGGATCTCGGCGTGGCTGCCGCCGGGCAGGTCGGTGCGTCCGATGGAGCCGGCGAAGAGCAGATCGCCCGAGAAGAAGACCGAGGGGATCTCGGCCGTCTCGGGCATCTGGAAGGTCACCGACCCCTTCGTATGGCCCGGCGCGTGCGCGACGGAGAAGTCGAGGCCCGCCAGCTTCAGCTCGGCGCCGTCGGACAGCTCCCGCATGTCGTCCGGCTCCCCGACGGTCAGCTCGCCCATGAGCGGCATCCCGATGGAGCGGCCGAGCGCCTTCTCGGGGTCGCTCATCATGTACCGGTCGCGGGGGTGAATCCACGCGGGCACGTCGTGCGCCCCGCAGACCGGGACGACCGAGGCGACGTGGTCGATGTGGCCGTGGGTGAGGATGACCGCGACGGGCTTGAGCCGATGCTTCTTGAGGGTGTCCTCGACTCCCTGGCTGGCCTGATGGCCGGGGTCGATGATCACGCACTCCTCGCCTGCGGCGGGGGCGACCAGGTAGCAGTTGGTGCCCCAGGCCCCGGCGGGGAACCCGGCAATGAGCACGATCGTCCTTCGTTCGTCGTCCGGCGGGAGGGGCCGCAGCCCCCGGAACGGGAGAATGCGGCAGATCAGAGCCTACCGGCGCTGCCGATTCCACAGGTAACCCATATACGGTACGGGGCACGTTCAGGCGGTCCCGCGAAAGGGCGGCCGCGCTCTGTGGGAACCGGGAAACCGGAGAACCGGAAAAGGGGAGAGAACCCGGTGGTCAGCAACGATCAGCGGCGGCGGCAGCTCGCCCGGGAGAAGTTCGAGCGGCAGCAGCAGCGGCGGGAGGCCGCGCGGCGCAGGGTGCGCCTGCGCAACGGCGTGATCGCGGGGACGCTCGCGGTGGTGGTGGCGGGCGGCGCGGTGTCGTACGCGGCGGGTGCCTTCGACGGCGACGGTTCGACGCGGGACGACGCGGGCGCGGCGCCCACCAGCACGCCCAAGGACCCCTGCGCGAAGGCGGCTCCCGGCAAGGTGAAGCCGCTGAGCTTCAAGAAGGAGCCGGCGCTCAAGGTCGACAGGTCCGCCGAGTACACGATGGACCTGAAGACGACGTGCGGCGACATCGGCCTCGACCTGGACGCGGCGAAGGCCCCGCACACGGTCAACTCGTTCGACTTCCTGGTGAACAAGGGCTACCTCGACCACACCAAGTGCCACCGCCTCACCACGGGCGGCATCTACGTCCTCCAGTGCGGCGACCCGGAGGGCACCGGCAAGGGCGGCCCGGGCTACTCGATCCCGGACGAGAACCTCAAGGACAAGCGCCTGAAGGGCGGCGTCTATCCGGCCGGCACGGTCGCCATGGCGAACCAGTACGACGCCCGGACGAAGAAGGGCCGCGACACCGGTGGCAGCCAGTTCTTCCTGGTCTACCAGGACAGTCAGCTCCCGCCCGACTACACACCGTTCGGGACCATTTCCGATTCCGGGATGAAGGTGCTCAAGAAGATCGCCGCGGCCGGGGAGAGCTCCGGGCAGGGTGACGGCGCCCCCAACGCGACCGTCGTCATCGACAAGGCGACCGTCACCAAATCCTGAGCTCCGCCAGGCAAACTTCGGTCGTGCGGGATGCGGACAGCCGCCCCGCCGGTCGCCTATGTTGGCGGTGACGAAACTGTGGACGATGCCGGGGGCCCGACGGCCCTGCGCAGGCATCATGTGGAGGAGGCGCTGTGAGCAGCGACCCGTGGGGCCGCGTCGACGAGACGGGGACCGTGTACGTGCGTACGGCCGACGGCGGCGAGCGAGTGGTCGGTTCGTGGCAGGCAGGATCTCCTGATGAGGCCCTCGCCTACTTCGAGCGCAAGTACGACGGTCTGGTCGTCGAGATCGGACTTCTCGAGCGCCGGGTGAAGACGACCGACCTGTCGGCCAAGGACGCGATGACCGCCATCGGGCATCTGCGCCAGCAGGTCGACGAGGCGCACGCGGTCGGCGATCTGGACGCCCTGAGCAAGCGGCTCGACCAGCTCGTGGAGACCGTCGAGGCCCGGCGCGAGGAGCGCAAGGCCCAGAAGGCCAAGCAGTCCGACGAGGCGCGGCACGCCAAGGAGGCCCTGGTCGTCGAGGCCGAGGAGCTGGCCCAGAGCGAGCAGTGGCGGGCGGCCGGTGAGCGGCTGCGGGCGCTGGTGGACACCTGGAAGGGTCTGCCGCGTCTCGACCGCAAGTCGGACGACGAGCTGTGGCACCGCTTCTCGCACGCCCGCTCGGCGTTCTCCAAGCGCCGCAAGGCGCACTTCGCGTCGCTGGACGCGCAGCGCGAGGAGGCCCGCAAGACCAAGGAGAAGCTGGTCGGCGAGGCCGAGGCGCTGTCGGGCTCGACGGACTGGGGTCCGACGGCCGCGCGGTACCGCGAGCTGATGGCCGACTGGAAGGCTGCCGGCCGCGCCCAGCGTGAGCACGAGGACGACCTGTGGAACCGCTTCCGCGGCGCCCAGGACGTGTTCTTCGCGGCGCGCAGCGCGGTCTTCGCGGAGCGCGACGCCGAGCAGTCGGAGAACCTGAAGCTCAAGGAGGAGCTGGCCGAGGAGGCCGAGAAGCTCGTCCCGGTGAAGGACCTGAAGGCGGCGCGGGCCGCGTTCCGCTCGATCAACGAACGCTGGGAGGCCATCGGCCACGTCCCGCGCGACGCCCGGCCCAAGGTCGAGGGTCGTATGCAGGCCGTGGAGCGGGCGCTCCAGGAGTCCGAGGAAGCCGAGTGGCGCCGCACGAACCCGGAGGCACGCGCGCGTGCCGAGGGTCTCACCGGCCAGCTCCAGGCGGCCGTGGACAAGCTGCGCGGCCAGATCGAGACGGCCCGCGCGGCGGGCAACAACGCCAAGGCCGACAAGCTCCAGAAGGAGCTGGACGGCCGCCAGGCGCTGCTCGACCAGGCGCTGAAGGGGCTGCACGAGTTCGGCGGCTGACCCCGCGGACGTGCGAAGGGCCCGGCCGGTGACCACCGGCCGGGCCCTTCGGCTCTGGCTATGGAGGGGTGCGGGCTCCCCCGTAGTCGTTGATGTCCAGCGCGTGTTTGAGGACCTCGCAGGCCTGGATGTGGTTGCCGGACTCCTGGAGCAGATCGGCGAGCCTGCGGCAGACGAGGACGGCCTCGGGCCCGTACACCTTGTGCACCTGCTGGAAGGCGAGTTCCAGGACTTCGATGGCCTCGCGGATCTGCCCGGTCTCGGCCAGTAGCTCCGACAACTCCAGCTGTACGGCGAGCAGTTCGCCCCGGCCGTCGCTGACCTGCTCCTGGAGCGCGAGGCGCAGCACGGGCAGCGCGTCCCGGGTGTTCCCCTCGGCGCGCAGCAGCCGGGCGACGTTCAGTCCGGTGGCGACCATGGCCGCGCGGATGTCGGTGGCGAGGACGGGGCCCGCGGGGGCGCTGCGGGCGGCGCGGGCCTTGTTGCGGGCGAAGGGCAGGCGGCCGACGCCGTTCTCCTGGGAGCGCTGGGGCAGCGGGCGGTTCTTGGCGCGCAGCCGCTCCTCGAGGACGCGGTAGAGCGTTTCGAGGTCGATCAGCTCGGGGCCGTCGGGGACGCCGCCGCGCAGGACGGTCAGGAGTTCGCCGGTGAACGCCGTGTAGCGCTCCCCGTCGGGCGCGAGGGCCACGCGGTCGCGGGGCGAGGCGGTGAGGACGTACGCCCCGTCGACGGCGGCCTGCGCGGCGAGCACGTCACCGCCGGAGAGCGTGCGGGCGGCGCGTCCGCTGAAGCAGCAGTCGAGTACGACGATCTTGCGCCGGGCGCGGGAGCCGCGCAGCGCGGTGCGCAGGTGCTGGTAGGCGACCGCGGTGTACCCCATGGTGTCGCGCGAGTCACCGAGGGCGAGGTAGAGGTCCGTGGACTCCGAGTCGCGCATGCCGTGTCCGGCGTAGTACACGACGAGGGTGTCCGTGGCCTCGTCGGCGGCCTGGTGCACAGGGTCGAGCATGGCGGGGACGCTCTGCGGGTCGGTGACCACGGTGCAGTGCTGGACGGGGAGCCCCCAGACGGTCGCGTCGCACAGCTCGGCCGCCAGGTCCACCACGTTGGCCTCGACGGCCGGCAGCTGGGGCAGGTGGCGGTAGGACGCGGTGCCGACCAGGACGGCGCGGGAGCGGGCCGGGTCAGGGAGCGCCGTCGCCATCGGCAGCGCCTCCCTCGCCGGGCTCGAGGACCGCCATGACGCGCCGCAGGGTCTCCTCGTCGCGCGCCGCTTCCTGGGTGAGTTCCACGCGTACGTCGCCGCGGCTCAGCACGAGGGCCGGGGCCCGGCGGCGCGAGAGCTGCCACTGGAGCAGGGAGACGACCAGGGCTGCGGTGGACAGGGAGGTGCCGAGGGCGAGTTCGAGGACGTCGAAGCCGGCGCCCATGTGGTCCGCCGGGGCGGGCGCGGCCGAGGCGACCCTGCTCCGGAGGTGCCCGTCGAGGGTCTCGTCCTCGCGCAGCCAGTCGGCCAGGGACCGCAGTTCGTCCTCGGCGTCGGCTTCCCGGACCTCCACCACCAGATCGGTCACCGCTCACTCCCTCTTCGCTGGTCCACGTGACGGTTCACCCGGGCGAGCAGTTCCACGGCCTTGTCTCCCGCGCCCAGCCGGGCCAGGCAGACGGCCTGCCAGTACTGGCTGATGAGCGTCGTCGGGTGGGTGGGCCCGAGCGACGAGAGGCAGACGGGGACCACCGCGGCCAGCATCTGCGCGGCCTCCTGCAGCTCGCCGCGGAGCACGAGGTTGACCGCCTCACGCTGGCGGGACAGGGCGCTCTGCGGGGTCATGCTGCTGAGCACGATGCGGCGGGTGGCCTCGCTGAGCGTCGGCGGGTGCAGGGGGTCGGCGGGTGCGGCCCTCGGGTGCGGGACGGCCTCTTCCCAGTCGTACTCCGGCTCCTCGGCGACGGCCGCCTGCTCGCCGAGGGAGCGCACCGCCTCGTCCCTCACCTGACCTGCCAGGAGCGCGGCCAGGGCCTCCCGGCCGCCGTCCGCGTACCGTTCGAGCAGTTCCTCGGTGGCGCCGGTGTGCTGCGGCCGGTCGGCGGGGTCCTGGGCGCAGAGCCGGTCGACCAGGTCGAGGAGGTGGGCAGGTGCCCCTTGGACCCGGCTGCTTCGTTCACAGAGCTTGGGGACGCCGTCGCCGAGCGCGCGGTCCACGATGGCGCCGTAGTCGACCGTGGCGTCACCGAGCGGCAGTTCCCCGGTGAGCATGAGGTACATGCAGGCGCCGAGGCCGTACAGGTCGGCGGCCGGTGACGGGGTCACGCCCCGGATGGCTTCGGGGGCCATGAACTGCGGGGTGCCGATGAGCTCCCCCGTCCTGGTGATGGCCCGCTCCCCCGCGAGCCGGGCGAGCCCGAAGTCGTGCAGGACGACATGGCCGCCGCGGTTGATGCCGATGTTGGAGGGCTTGACGTCCCGGTGGAGTACGCCGGATCCGTGCGCCGCGGCGAGGCCGCGCACCACGTCCAGGGCGATCAGGGCGACGACGGGCACCGGCAGCGGCCCGGTCCGCTTGACCAGTTCCGCGAGGCTCAGTCCGTCGAGCACCTGCATGACGAGGTAGGGCGTCCCGTCGGCCACCCCGGCGTCGTACAGCGTCACCACGCCCGGGTGGTCGATGCGCGCGAGGGCCCGCGCCTCGCGCAGGAACCGGTCGCGGGCCTCACCGTCCTCGGCGAGGCCTTCGACGGCCGTCAGCATCTTCACCGCCACGCGCCGCCCGAGGCGGGTGTCCTCGGCCTCGTGCACCACACCCATGCCGCCGCGGCCCAGCGGCCCGAGCAGCCGGTACCGCCCGGCGACGGTCGCGCCCACGCCGTGGTCCATCGCCTTCCCCCGTTCCGCGCGCCGCGCCCGCTCAGGGCCTGCGCGCCGACGTCACCCGGTACACGTCGTACACACCCTCTACTCCTCGGACGGCCTTGAGTACATGCCCCAGGTGCTTCGGGTCGCCCATCTCGAAGGTGAAGCGGGAGGTGGCGACGCGGTCGCGGGAGGTCTGTACCGCCGCCGAGAGGATGTTCACGTGCTGGTCGGAGAGGATGCGCGTGACGTCGGACAGGAGGCGGGAGCGGTCCAGGGCCTCGACCTGGATGGCGACGAGGAAGACCGAGGACTGGGTCGGCGCCCACTCGACCTCAAGGATCCGCTCCGGCTCACGCGAGAGCGAGTCGACGTTCACGCAGTCGCTCCGGTGGACCGAGACGCCGCTGCCGCGCGTGACGAAGCCGATGATGGGGTCGCCGGGGACGGGCGTACAGCAGCGGGCCAGCTTGACCCACACGTCGTCGACGCCCTTGACCACGACACCCGGGTCGGCGTTGGAGCGGCGCTTGCTGCGGCCGCGCGAGGGCGGCGCGCTCTCGGCGATGTCCTCGTTGGCGGCCTCCTCGCCACCGAGGGCCTGGACCAGCTTCTGCACGACGGACTGCGCGGTGACGTGGCCTTCGCCGATCGCCGCGTACAGGGACGAGATGTCGGGGTAGCGCATCTCGTGCGCGAGGGTGACCAGGGAGTCGCCGGTCAGGATCCGCTGGATCGGCAGGTTCTGCTTGCGCATGGCGCGCGCGATGGCGTCCTTGCCCTGCTCGATCGCCTCGTCGCGGCGCTCCTTGGAGAACCACGCGCGGATCTTGTTGCGCGCCCGTGGCGACTTGACGAAGCCGAGCCAGTCGCGCGACGGGCCCGCGCCTGCCGCCTTGGAGGTGAAGACCTCCACCAGGTCGCCGTTGTCCAGGGTCGATTCGAGCGGCACGAGGCGGCCGTTGACCCGGGCCCCTATGGTGCGGTGGCCGACCTCGGTGTGGACCGCGTACGAGAAGTCGACGGGGGTGGCGCCCGCCGGGAGCGCTATGACGTCGCCCTTCGGCGTGAAGACGAAGACCTCGTTGCGCGACAGGTCGAAGCGCAGGGACTCGAGGAACTCGCTGGGGTCCTCGGTCTCCTTCTGCCAGTCCAGGAGCTGGCGCAGCCACGCCATGTCGTTGAGGTGGTCATCCTTGCCGCCGGCCTTCCTCGGCACGTCCGTACGCACCTTCGAGGCGCCGGCGACGGCCTCCTGCTTGTACTTCCAGTGCGCGGCGATGCCGTACTCGGCGCGGCGGTGCATGTCGAACGTACGGATCTGGAGCTCGACGGGCTTGCCGTTGGGGCCGATGACCGTCGTGTGCAACGACTGGTACATGTTGAACTTCGGCATCGCGATGTAGTCCTTGAACCGGCCGGGGACCGGGTTCCATCGCGCGTGGACGGTGCCGAGCGCGGCGTAACAGTCGCGCACGGTGTCGACAAGTACCCGAATACCCACCAGGTCGTAGATCTCCGCGAAGTCACGGCCGCGGACGATCATCTTCTGGTAGACGCTGTAGTAGTGCTTCGGGCGGCCGGTGACGGTGGCCTTGATGCGGGCTGCGCGCAGGTCGGCCTGGACCTCGTCGGTCACTATGGCGAGGTACTCGTCGCGCTTGGGGGCGCGCTCGGCGACCAGGCGCACGATCTCGTCGTACATCTTGGGGTAGAGGATCGCGAAGGCGAGGTCCTCCAGCTCCCACTTGATGGTGTTCATGCCCAGGCGGTGGGCGAGCGGCGCGTAGATCTCCAGGGTCTCGCGCGCCTTCTTCTCCTGCTTCTCGCGCTTGAGGTACCGCATCGTGCGCATGTTGTGCAGTCGGTCGGCGAGCTTGATGACCAGGACGCGCGGGTCCTTGGCCATGGCGACGACCATCTTGCGGACGGTCTCGGCCTGCGCGGCCTCGCCGAACTTGACCTTGTCGAGCTTGGTCACGCCGTCGACGAGCAGTGCGACCTGGTCGCCGAAGTCGCGGCGCAGGGTGTCCAGGCCGTACTCGGTGTCCTCGACGGTGTCGTGCAGGAGACCGGCCATCAGGGTGGCCGGGTCCATGCCGAGCTCGGCGAGGATGGTCGTCACGGCGAGGGGGTGCGTGATGTACGGGTCGCCGCTCTTGCGCTTCTGGCCGCGGTGCCAGCGCTCGGCGACCTGGTAGGCCCGCTCGATCTGGCGGAGCGTAGCCGTCTCGATCTTGGGGTCGTTGCTGCGCACTATCCGCAGCAGGGGCTCCAGGACCGGGTTGTACGGGTTCGAACGCTGGACGCCGAGGCGGGCGAGCCGGGCCCGTACGCGGTTGGAGGAGCCGGAGCGCGTGGGCTGGCCCGTGGCGGGACGGATCGCGGGAGCCGTCGGGTGGTGGTCCGCGGGCGGCTTCGGGCGGGGCTGCTCGGCCGGCTTGTCGCCCCGGGAAACCTCTCCCTTGGCGCGCTGCGCGGACGAGCCGCCCTGCGCGCCTTCTGCCTTCTTCGCGGGCGCGGCGGAGCCCGCCGAGGCCTGCTGGGCCTTCTGGGCGGCCTTGGCGGCGGTGAGTGGCTGGGACTCGTCTGGCAAGAGCGCTCCCTGTGCGCGATCGGGGTCCCCCGGACAGGCCCCGAAGTACCCATGGTATCGATCCTGGGGCTTCGGCTCGCCTGCGGCCGGTGAGACACCTCTGTACAGGAGAAACGTGCGGGGCGGAACATCGATTCCCGCCGACCGGCCCGGACACGACAACCCGGGCCCCCGGAAGCCCGGGATGCCGCCGGAAACGACGCCGGACGCCCCGGCCGGTGCCGGGGCGTCCGTCGCGCTGTCGCGTGGGTCGCGTGGGTCGCTCAGATGGTGATCAGCGCCTCCAGGGGCGCCCCGTCCAGGGCCTGGACCAGCTTGCGCCGGCCCTCCAGGAAGCCGAGCTCCATCAGGACCGCGACGCCGGCCACCCCGGCGCCGGAGCGCCGGATCAGGTTCAGCGAGGCCTCGGCCGTGCCGCCGGTGGCGAGGACGTCGTCGATGACCATGACGCGGTCGCCCGCCGCCAGGTCCTCGGCGTGCACCTCGATCTCGGCGCTGCCGTACTCCAGGTCGTAGCTCTGCCTCAGCGTCGCCCCGGGGAGCTTGCCCGCCTTGCGTACGGGGATGAAGCCGAGCCCCGCGCGGAGCGCGACCGGGGCGCCGAGGATGAAGCCGCGGGCCTCCAGGCCGACGATCTTCGTGGCGCCGTGCCGCACGCTGAAGTCGGCCAGCGCGTCGGTGAGCGCCGTGAACGCCACGGGGTCCGCGAGGAGCGGGGTGATGTCCTTGAACGTCACGCCCGGGACCGGGTAGTCCGGGACGTCACGGATGCGGCTGAGCAGCAGCTCCGTGACGCCTGCGAGCTCCGTCATCGGCGCTTCCCCGACGGACGGCCCCTGCCGCGGCCCCTCGAGGCGGGCTGGGTCCGCGGCCCTACGACAGCAGCCGGTGCGGCGTCGCCGGAGGCGCTGTCCTGCGGCCCCTCGTCGTCGTAGCCGTCGTAGCCGTCGGAGTCGTCGGAGTTCTCAGAGTCCGCGGACTGCGGGCCCTCGGCCGATTCACCCTTGGCCGCGGCCGCCGCGCGCTTGGCGAGCACCCGCTTCTTGAGGGCCTTCAGCTGCGGCTCGCGCTCCTTGAAGTCGGCGACGAGCGGCGTCGCGATGAAGATCGAGGAGTACGCGCCGGCCGCGAGGCCGACGAACAGCGACAGGGAGATGTCGTTGAGCATGCCGGCGCCGAGGACACCGCCACCGATGAAGAGCAGGCCCGCCACCGGCAGCAGCGCGACGACCGTGGTGTTGATGGAGCGCACCAGGGTGCCGTTGATACTGCGGTTGGCGACCTCGCTGTAGGTGAAGCGGGTCTGCTTGGTGAGGTCCTTCGACTGCTCCTTCAAGCTGTCGAAAACCACGACCGTGTCGTAGAGCGAGTAACCGAGAATGGTCAGCAGACCGATCACCGTGCCCGGCGTGACCTCGAAGCCGACGAGCGCGTACACACCCACGGTGATGGTGATGTCGTGGATCAGCGCGATCAGGGCCGCGAGAGCCATGCGCCATTCGAAGGCGATGGCCAGGTAGATCACCACGAGGACCATGAAGATCGCCAGGCCCTGCCAGGCCTTGTTGGCGATCTGCTCGCCCCAACTGGGGCCGACCAGGTCGGCGTTGATGTCCGCGGCCTTGACGTCGAGGTCCTTGGCCAGCGCCGCCTTGATCTGGTCGGACTTGTCGATGTCCACACCCGCGATCTGGATGCGCATCGCGTCGTCGCCCAGCTTCTGGACGATCGCGTCGTGGCCGGAGGCCTTCTCCGCGGACTCCTCGGCCTTCGCGACCGAGACGCTCGTCTTGGGGGTGTTGAAGACGGCGCCGCCCTCGAACTCGATGCCCATGTTGAGGCCGCGCACCGCCAGGCCGACGATGGCCGTGATGGTGATCAGTATCGAGACGGCGTACCAGATCTTGCGCTTGCCGACGAAGTCGTAACCGACCTCGCCGCGGTAGAGCCTGGCGCCGAGATTGCCGAGCTTCGACATCTCACGCCTCCTTCGGGTCGACAGGGCCAACGGAGGAGCCGGTGGCGCGGCGGGACCGGCGGACGGGGGGCTTGATACCGAGCCGCTTCGGGTCGAAGCCGGACCACTTGTGGCCGCTCGCGAAGAACTTCTTGCGGGCCATGAGCGTCATCAGCGGCTTGGTGAAGAAGAAGACCACGACGACGTCGAGCAGCGTGGTCAGGCCGAGCGTGAACGCGAAGCCCTGCACCTTGCCGACCGTGACGACGAAGAGGACGGCGGCGGCGAGGAACGACACGAAGTCGGAGACCAGGATGGTGCGCCGGGCACGCGGCCAGGCCCGCTCGACGGCGGGGCGCAGCGTGCGTCCCTCGCGGACCTCGTCACGGACGCGTTCGAAGAAGACGATGAACGAGTCCGCCGTGATGCCGATGGCGACGATGGCGCCGCAGACCGCGGGCAGGTTCAGCGCGAACTTGATGGTCGGGCCGAGCAGCGTCATGATCGTGTACGTCAGCGCCGCGGAGACCAGGAGGCTCACGATGGCGATGAGCGACAGGCCGCGGTAGTACGCCACCAGGTAGATCACGACGAGCGCGAGGCCGATGGCGCCCGCGATCAGGCCCGCCTCCAGCTGCTCGCCACCGAGGGCCGGGCTGACCGTGGTGACGCTCTGCTCGTGGAAGGTGAGCGGCAGCGCGCCGTACGACAGGATGTTCGCGAGGTCCTTGGCCGAGTCCTGGTTGAAGCTGCCGGAGATCTCGGCATTGGCGCTCAGGGTCGTCCTGACGCTGGGGGCCGAGACGACCTCGCCGTCCAGGACGATGGCGAACTGGTTCTGCGGGGGCTGCTGCTGCGAGAGCTTCGCCGTGGTCTTCGCGAACTTCTTCGAGCCGGCCTTGGTGAAGTCCATGTTGACGACCCAGGCACCGTTCTGCTGGTTGATCGTCGCCTTGGCCTCGTCGACGTCCTTGCCGTTGACCTCGGCCGGGGCAAGGATGAACTTGTCCCACGTCTTGCCGTCGGGGCTCTTGCCGCAGGCGATGGTCGGCTCGGACGGCTTGACGCCCTTGCCGGCCGCCGCGCGGGCCTTCTTGTCCGTGCAGTCCAGCTTGGTGAACTGCTCCTGGAGCTTGGCCGTGGCCGGGTCCGTGGACGGCGTGGGCGAAGGCTTCTCGTCCTTCTTCGTGTCGTCCTTGGCCTTGTCCGTCGTGGGCGAGGTCGGGTCGGCCTTCAGGGCCTCGCTGACGGCGCGGCCCTGGGGCGATGAGGAGGACGTCGGAGAGGTGGCCTTGTCCTTGTCGGACGCCTTGTCCGTCGCCTCGTCGGTGGCCTTGTCCTTGTCGGTGGCCTTGTCCTTCTCCTTGTCCGTCCCGGACGAGGAGCTGGGGGTCGGCTCGGGGGCCGGGCCGCTGGGGGCCTGCGTGATCACCGGACGGAAGTAGAGCTGAGCGGTCGTACCGACCTGCTCGCGCGCCTGCTTCTCGTTCGTCCCCTTGGGGATGTTGACGATGATGTTGCGATCGCCCTGCGTCTGAACCTCGGCCTCGGAGACACCCAGACCGTTGACACGGTTGTTGATGATGTCAACGGCGGTGTTCATGTTGGTCGGGTTGATCGCGTTCTGCTGGCCCGGCTCGTTCCTCGCCTCGAGCGTGATGCTCGTACCACCCGCGAGGTCGATGCCCAGCCTCGGTGTGGTGTGCCCGGAAAGGAACATTCCCCCGGTCAGCGCCACGAGGGCGATCAGGATGAAGGCCAGCGCGCGGCCCGGCTTGCCCGGTGCGCCCTGCCTTCGGCCCTTCTTCGGTGCTGCCACCTTCTCGTTCTCCCTGTCCAACCGCCCGGCGTCCGGTCCGGCCCCGAACGGTGCGGGGAGGGCCCGGGCGGGCGGCCATGAAGTGGTGTCGAGATTCGGCGCGAAATGCACGTGGTCCGGGGCCCGTGGCGCGCGAGCGGCGCGCCCCACGGGCCCCGGTCGTGACTACTTCGCGTCGGACTCGCCGTCGGTCTTCTTCGGCTTCGCGTCGTCGGCCTCGGCGGCCGCGTCCTTCTTGCCGAGGTCGATGCGCGAGTCGTCGGAGGCGTCGGCGGGCTCAGCGGGCTCGGCGGGCTCGGTCAGGGAGGAGGCGTCGTCCGGAACGACGGGGGTGTCCTCGTTCAGGTTGTCCTCGGTGCCGTGCACGATGCGGTTGTACTCGTCGTCGGCGAGAACGGCGCCGATCGCGTTCTTCGCGTAAACCGCGTGGACACCGGGGGCCACCTCAAGGAGGACGGCGTCGTCGTGGACCTCCTTGACGGTGGCGTACATGCCACCGATCGTGCGGATGCCGGTGCCGGGCTGCATCTCGTTACGCATCTGCGCGGCGGCCTGCTGCTTCTTCTTCGCAGACCGGGTCATCAGGAACATGGCCCCGATGAGCACGATGAACGGGAGGAGGGTCACGATATTCACGGGACGGAGTTTCCTTCGCACGACCGCGCGGGTAAGCGGCCTGATGGATGGGGGTGGGCACGCCGCCCGCAAAGGCGGCGTCGGCGGAGTCTAAGCGAGTCCGCGCCTAAGGAACAACGCTCAGCATGGCACCGCAGTTCCTGACCGGACGACTATCCGCGCCGTTCTGTCGTCCGTGGGGGCGGTTGCGTCGTCGTCACGCCCCGAACAGATCCTGTTGACCGGCTCCGCCCGCTTTCTGCGGGGGTGTGAGCCCCAGGTGCGCCCATGCCGCGGGGGTTCCGACGCGGCCGCGGGGGGTGCGGGCGAGCAGCCCCTCCCGTACGAGGAAGGGCTCGGCCACCTCCTCGACTGTCTCGCGCTCCTCCCCCACGGCGACCGCGAGGGTGGACAGGCCGACGGGGCCGCCGCCGAACAGCTTGAGCAGGGCTTCGAGGACCGCGCGGTCGAGGCGGTCGAGGCCGCGTCCGTCGACCTCGTAGACCGCGAGGGCCGCGCCCGCGATCTCGCGGTCGATCCTGCCGTCGGCCTTGACCTGGGCGTAGTCCCGCACGCGGCGCAGCAGGCGGTTGGCGATACGGGGCGTACCGCGCGAGCGGCCCGCGATCTCGGCGGCGCCCGCCGTGTCGATCTCCACGTCGAGCAGCTGGGCGGAGCGGTGGACGACCCGCTCGAGCTCCGCGGGTTCGTAGAACTCCATGTGCGCGGTGAAGCCGAAGCGGTCGCGCAGCGGCGGGGGCAGCAGGCCCGCGCGGGTGGTGGCGCCGACCAGGGTGAAGGGCGGCAGTTCGAGCGGGATGGCGGTGGCGCCGGGGCCCTTGCCGACGATGACGTCGACGCGGAAGTCCTCCATGGCCATGTAGAGCATCTCCTCGGCGGGCCGCGACATGCGGTGGATCTCGTCGAGGAAGAGGACCTCGCCCTCCTGGAGGGAGGAGAGGATCGCGGCGAGGTCGCCCGCGTGCTGGATGGCGGGGCCGCTGGTGATGCGGATCGGGGCCCCCATCTCGGCGGCGATGATCATCGAGAGGGTGGTCTTGCCGAGGCCGGGAGCGCCGGAGAGCAGGACGTGGTCGGCGGTGGCGCCGCGCGCGCGGGCGGCCCGCAGGACGAGGTCGAGCTGCTCGCGGACCTTCTCCTGGCCGATGAACTCGCCCAGGTCCTTGGGGCGCAGGGCGGCCTCGACGGCCTGGTCCTCGCCGTCGGCGCCGGAGTCCACCAGCCGCTCCGCGGCGGGCCCGACGAGCCGCTCGGCCGCGGCGGCAGCGGCTGCTGCGTCTTCGGGCCTGTCGTCCCAGTTCATGCGGTGTGCCTCGCGATGTGGTTCGGGGGTCAGGGGGTCAGGGGGTCGGGGGGCGGGCGCGGGAGCGCTCAGCGGGTGCGGTTCAGGGTCTGGAGCGCGGCCTTCAGGAGCTGGCCCACCTGCGGCGTGCCCTCGGTCGCCTCGGCCTGCGGGGTCACGGCGGCGACGGCTTCGTCCGCCTCGCGCGTGGCGTATCCGAGGCCGATCAGCGCGGCGTGCAGCTGGTCGCGCCAGCCGGAGGTGACGGCCTTGCCGATCGTGGGGCCGCCGGTGCCGAGCGGTTCGCCGAGGCGGTCCTTGTACTCCAGGAGGAGCTTCTGGGCGCCCTTCTTGCCGATGCCGGGCACGGCGGTCAGGGCCTTCTCGTCGCCGGTGGAGACCGCGCGCCGCAGGGCGTCGGGGCTGTGTACGGCGAGCATGGCCTGGGCCAGGCGCGGGCCGACGCCGCTCGCGGTCTGGAGCAGCTCGAAGGTCTGGCGCTCGTCGTCGTCCGCGAAGCCGTACAGGGTCAGGGAGTCCTCGCGCACGACCAGGGAGGTGGCGAGCTTGGCCTGCTGGCCCACCCGGAGCGTGGAGAGGGTGTTCGGCGTGCACTGGACGGCCATGCCGATGCCGCCGACCTCGACCACCGCGGTATCGGGGGCGAGGGCGGCGACGGGGCCGCTGACGAAGGCGATCATGCGGTACGGCCTTTCTGTGCTGCTGCTGTCGGGGGTTTCCTGGCGTGCGGTGCCGCGGCCTGCTGGATGCGGTTCCGGGCGACGGCCTGCTGGAGGCGGTTCTGCGCGGGGGCGCGCCAGATGTGGCAGATGGCGAGGGCCAGGGCGTCCGCGGCGTCGGCGGGCTTCGGCGGTGCGTCGAGCCGCAGCAGCCGGGTCACCATGGCGCCCACCTGGGCCTTGTCGGCGCGGCCGCTGCCGGTGACGGCGGCCTTGACCTCGCTCGGGGTGTGCAGGGCGACGGGGATGCCGCGGCGGGAGGCGCAGAGCATGGCGACGGCGCTGGCCTGGGCGGTGCCCATGACCGTACGCACATTGTGCTGGCTGAACA
The DNA here is from genome assembly GCF_020026305.1 of Streptomyces sp. 135. Classification (NCBI taxonomy): domain Bacteria; kingdom Bacillati; phylum Actinomycetota; class Actinomycetes; order Kitasatosporales; family Streptomycetaceae; genus Streptomyces; species Streptomyces sp. 135. The sequence goes on from NZ_CP075691.1 coordinate 1,514,135, forward strand.
CCCGCTCCACGGCGAGGACTTCGGGGTTGTGCTCGTCGAGCCACTGCTCGATGCCCTGCTCGATGGCGACGAGGCGGTGGCCCAACTCGGCGTCGGCCGGGGTCCGTACGACTCCGACACCGCGCATGGCCAGGGGGCGTCCGGCGACGCCTTCGACGACGCCGACCCCACACCGGGTCAGCCCCGGGTCCACGCCCAGCACCCGCACGACAGCCCCCCACCTCTTCGCTCACCTGTTTGTGCAGGCTATCGGCTCGCACTGACAACGCCTCGCACCGACAACGCGACGGGCCGACGGGGGCGTGTCCCCGTCGGCCCGTCGGCGCAGGCGTACCGGCCCGTCAGCGAAGCCGCGGCTCAGGCATCCACCTTGGCCATGACCTCGTCGGAGACGTCGAAGTTGGCGAAGACGTTCTGCACGTCGTCGCTGTCCTCCAGGGCGTCGATCAGCTTGAAGATCTTCCGGGCGCCGTCCTCGTCCAGTTCGACCTGCATGGTCGGGACGAAGTTGGCGTCGGCCGAGTCGTAGTCGATGCCGGCCTCCTGGAGCGCGGTGCGGACCGCGACCAGGTCGGTGGCCTCGCTGAGCACCTCGAAGGTGTCGCCGAGGTCGTTGACCTCTTCGGCACCGGCGTCCAGGACCGCGCCGAGGACGTCGTCCTCGGAGAGCCCGGCCTCACCCTTGGGGACGATCACGACGCCCTTGCGGTTGAAGAGGTACGAGACGGAGCCCGGGTCGGCCATCGAGCCGCCGTTGCGCGTCATGGCGACGCGGACGTCGGACGCGGCGCGGTTGCGGTTGTCGGTGAGGCACTCGATGAGCACCGCGACGCCGTTCGGGCCGTAGCCCTCGTACATGATCGTCTCGTAGTCGGCGCCACCGGCTTCGAGGCCGGCGCCGCGCTTGACCGCGGAGTCGATGTTCTTGTTCGGGACCGAGCTCTTCTTGGCCTTCTGGATGGCGTCGAACAGGGTCGGGTTACCGGCCGGGTCGGCGCCGCCCGTACGGGCCGCGACCTCGATGTTCTTGATCATCTTCGCGAAGAGCTTGCCGCGCTTGGCGTCGATCACGGCCTTCTTGTGCTTCGTCGTAGCCCATTTAGAGTGGCCGGACATCTGCCTGTCTCCTTCGCGTTACCCAACCTGTACGAACTCCCGGGTCTTGCGGGCCCGGGAGATACCCCGGGAGATCCTACAAGGATCCCGCGCGCGGGTTACCCCGCGCCATCTCCACGAACAGAGCGTGGACCCGGTGGTCGCCCGTCAGCTCGGGATGGAAGGACGTGGCGAGGGCGTTGCCCTGGCGCACGGCGACGATGTGGCCCCCGTGCTCGGCGAGCACCTCGGCCTGCGCTCCGACCGACTCCACCCAGGGCGCGCGGATGAAGACGCCCTCCACGGGAGCGCCCTCGACGCCCTTGATGTCGACGGCCGCCTCGAACGACTCGTTCTGCCGCCCGAAGGCGTTGCGCCGCACGATCATGTCGATGCCGCCCACCGTCTCCTGGCCCGAACGCGGGTCGAGGATCTTGTCGGCGAGCATGATCATGCCCGCGCAGGTGCCGTAGACCGGCATGCCGTCGCGCACGCGCGCGCGAAGGGGCTCCATGACGCCGAAGAGGGTGGCCAGCTTCGAGATGGTGGTGGACTCGCCGCCGGGGATGACCAGGCCGTCGACCTCGGCCAGTTCCTCGGGGCGCCTCACCGGCCTGGCCACGGCGTCCGCCGAGGCCAGGGCGATCAGGTGCTCCCGTACGTCCCCCTGGAGGGCGAGGACGCCCACTACGGGAGTGGTCATTACCAGCCTCGGTTCGCGTAGCGCTCGGTCTCGGGCAGGGTGTCGCAGTTGATGCCGACCATGGCCTCGCCGAGGTTGCGGGAGGCGTCCGCGATGATCTTCGGGTCGTCGTAGAAGGTGGTGGCCTTCACGATGGCGGCGGCGCGCTTGGCCGGGTCGCCGGACTTGAAGATGCCGGAGCCGACGAAGACGCCCTCGGCGCCGAGCTGGCGCATCAGGGCGGCGTCGGCGGGGGTGGCGACGCCACCGGCGGAGAAGAGCACGACCGGGAGCTTGCCGAGCTCGGCGGTCTCCTTGACCAGCTCGTAGGGGGCGCGCAGCTCCTTGGCGGCGGCGTACAGCTCGTTGTTGTCGAAGCCGCGCAGCTTGGCGATCTCGTTCTTGATCTGGCGCAGGTGGCGGACGGCCTCGACGACGTTGCCCGTGCCGGCCTCGCCCTTGGAGCGGATCATGGCCGCGCCCTCGGCTATGCGGCGCAGGGCCTCGCCCAGGTTGGTGGCGCCGCACACGAACGGGGTCGTGAAGGCGAACTTGTCGCTGTGGTTGACCTCGTCGGCCGGGGTCAGGACCTCGGACTCGTCGATGTAGTCGACGCCGAGGGACTGCAGGACCTGGGCCTCGACGAAGTGGCCGATGCGGGACTTGGCCATGACCGGGATGGAGACGGCCTCGATGATCTCTTCGATCATGTTCGGGTCGGACATCCGGGCGACGCCGCCGTCCTTGCGGATGTCGGCGGGCACCCGCTCCAGCGCCATGACGGCGACGGCGCCGGCGTCCTCGGCGATCTTCGCCTGCTCGGCGTTGACCACGTCCATGATGACGCCGCCCTTGAGCTGCTCGGCCATGCCGCGCTTCACGCGCGCGGTGCCGGTCTCGGGGGACGGGTTGTTGCTGGCGGGGCTGGACACGGAGTTGACCTCACTCGCTGAAGACTCGCTGGAGACAGTTACTGCGCCTTTGAGGAAACTCCCGGCCACCAGGCCACAGCAAGGGCCAATGAATGACCGGTGGCTCGTTTTTTCGGGACGTCCCTGGTCAGCGCTGTTCCAGCAACGCGGCGCCCCGCTACGTAGTGGCCCGGTCCGCCAGGGCTACCGGGGGCTCGTCGTCCATCTCGAACGCCATCGGGAAGGGCGCGTGGCCCGCGAGGCGGAACCAGCGGACCTTGCGGTGCCTGCGCAGGGCGCGGGCGGCGCGTACGGAGTCGTTGTGGAAGCGGCGGGCCATCGGCACCCGGCGTACGGCCGCGGCCAGTTCGGTGGCCGCCTCGTCCCCGCCCGGGGCCTCGCGCACCGCCTCGACCTGCTGGCTCTCGCCGAAGATGGCCCGCAGCGCCTGGCTCAGCTCGCTCTCGGCGACCTCGCGCTGCTCCTCCTCCGCCTGCCGGGCCGCGTGCGCCGCCTCGTAGAGCACGATCGAGGCGGCGGGGTCGAGGACTCCGGAGGTGGCCAGTTCCTGGGCGACCGAAGCGCGGCGCAGCAGTTGCGCGTCGAGGGCGGCGCGGGCCGCGTCGATGCGCGCGTGCAGCCGGTCGAGCCGCCCGGCGGTCCAGCTCAGGTACAGGCCGATCGCGAAGAGGGCTGCCGCGATCCAGATCAGGGTGGAGGTCACGGGCCCAAAGGCTAGTCCCCCTGGGAGGCCCGGCTCACCGCCGGGCGTCCCGCGGGGTCAGGAGGGTCAGTCCCGGGCCAGGCCGAACCGTGCCCGCAGGCCCGTGCGTTCGTCGGTGGCGACCGAGGCCGCGCCGTCCGTCACCGTCTCGTAGACGGCGAGGATGTCCGCGCCGACGGTCGACCAGTCGAAGCGCCGCACGTGTGTGCTGCCGCGCTCGCGCAGGCCCTCGCGGCGCTCGGGGTCGGCGAGGAGGCGCACCGCCGCCTTGGCGAGGGACTCCGCGTCCTCGTTGCCGAACAGGTCGCCCGCGCCGCCCTGGTCGAGGACCTGCGCGAAGGCGTCGAGGTCGCTGGCGAGCACGGGCGCACCGGCGGACATCGCCTCGACCAGGATGATCCCGAAGCTCTCGCCGCCGGTGTTCGGGGCGACGTACAGGTCGACGCTGCGCAGCAGCCGTGCCTTGTCCTCGTCGCTGACCATGCCGAGGAACTCCACGCGGGAGCGCAGTTCGGCGGGGAGCGTGGCCACCGCCTCGTCCTCGTCACCGCGCCCGGCGACCAGCAGACGCGCGTTCGGGCGCTCGGCGAGGATCTGCGGCAGCGCCTTCATCAGCACCGGCAGTCCCTTGCGGGGCTCGTCGATGCGGCCGATGAAGCCGATCGTCTCCCCCTGCCACTCGGGCCTGGGCTCGGCCTTGGCGAAGAAGTCGACGTCGACGCCGTTCGGGATGACGACCGCGTCGCCGCCCAGGTGCTCCACGAGGGTGCGGCGCGCGTACTCGCTCACCGCGATGCGGGCGCTGATCTTCTCCAGGGCGGGCTGGAGGATCGGATACGCGGCGATCATGGCCCGGGAGCGCGGGTTGGACGTGTGGAACGTCGCGACGATCGGGCCCTGCGCGGCCCAGCACGTGAGCAGCCCCAGCGACGGCGACGTCGGCTCATGGATGTGGATCACGTCGAACGTGCCGTCGTGCAGCCAGCGGCGCACCCGCGCGGCGGACAGGAAGCCGAAGTTGAGCCGCGCCACCGAGCCGTTGTACGGCACCGGGACGGCGCGGCCCGCCGAGACGACGTACGGCGGCAGCGGGGTCTCGTCGTCGGCCGGGGCCAGGACGGACACCTCGTGGCCGAGCCGGATGAGGTGCTCCGCGAGGTCCCGGATGTGGAACTGGACGCCGCCCGGCACGTCCCACGAGTACGGGCAGACGATGCCGACCTTCACGAGGACTCCCCCGCCGCGGACCCGTCGGAGCGGGGTTCCAGGTCGGCGAGCCACAGTCGCTGGAGCATGTGCCAGTCCTCCGGGTGATCGGCGATACCGGTGGCGAAGGCATCGGCCAGCGCCTGCGTCATGACAGACGTCTTCTCGGCGCGGGTACCTGTCTCGGGGACGTCCACGGGCGGGTGGACCCGGCCCTTCATGACGGGTCCGTCGTACCAGAGCGTCACGGGCAGGAGCAGCGCGCCGGTCTGCTGGGCCAGCATCGCGGGTCCCCCGGGCATCCGGGCGCTCTCCCCGAAGAACTTCACCTCGACGCCGGAGGCCGACAGGTCGCGGTCCGCGACGAGGCAGACCAGGCCGCCCGCGCGCAGCCGCCGGGCCAGCGTGCCGAAGGCGGAGCCGCCGGTGTGCGGCAGGACCTCCATGCCGAGGCTCTCGCGGTAGGCGACGAAGCGGTCGTAGAGCGTCTCGGGCTTCAGGCGCTCGGCGACGGTCGTGAAGGGGGTCTCCAGCTTGGTGGTGACCCAGGCGCCCGCGAGGTCCCAGTTGGCGAGGTGCGGCAGCGCGATGACGACGCCCTTGCCGGCGGCGAGCCCGTCGGTGAGGTGGTGCAGGTCCTTGACGTCGACGCCGTCCTTGATGCGCTGCCGACTCCAGGACGGCAGCCGGAAGGACTCCATCCAGTAGCGCAGGTACGACCGCATGCCCGCCCTGGAGAGCTCGGCGAGCCGCTCCGGGCCGGCGTCGGGCACCACGCGCGCGAGGTTGGCCTCCAGCCGCAGCACGCCCTTGCCGCGGCGCTTCCAGACCGCGTCGGCAATGGTCCTGCCGAGCCGCTCGGCGGCCGGCTCCGGGAGCTTCTTGACGGTGCTCCAGCCGAGGCCGTACAGCGCGTCGGTGAGTCGGTCCTTCACTGCGCGGTCTCACTCTCCTGGCCCGGACCGGCCGGGCCGGCGTCGGCCTCCGCCGACTCGCGGCGCACGGTCACGACGCGCTGGACGAGGGTGACCATACTGCCCACCGCGACGATCCACAGGGCGATGGGCAGCAGGATGTCGATGCCGGGGACGCCGAACGTGTGGAGGCCCGCGAGCCCCGCGGCGACCAGCGAGATCACCAGGCGCTCGGCGCGCTCCACCAGGCCGTTGACGGCGACGGGCAGGCCGATCGCCTCGCCGCGCGCCTTCGTGTACGAGACCACCTGGCCGCTCGCCAGGCAGAAGATGGAGACGGCGCAGAGGATGTTGTCGTCACCCGATCCGGCGTACCAGAGGGCGAGGCCACCGAAGATCGCACCGTCGGCCACCCGGTCGAGCGTCGAGTCGAGGAAGGCGCCCCAGCGGCTGGAGCGGCCGAGCTGGCGGGCCATGTTGCCGTCGACGAGGTCGGAGAAGACGAACAGCGTGATGACGATCGTGCCCCAGAAGAACTCGCCACGGGGGAAGAAGACCAGCGCTCCCGCCACCACACCGGCCGTGCCGATGAAGGTCACCGCGTCGGGGCTGACCCCGCGGCGGATGAGAAACGCGGCGAACGGTGTGAGGACACGCGTGAAGAATGCACGCGCGTACTTGTTCAGCATGGCCTTCCCGAGGGGTCGGTGCGCCGCGTGGCCCCGTTGGCCACCGGCCGACCCATCGTAGTCACGCCCCTGAGGGCCCGGCTCGCCCCCTCACGATCGCGTACGACGTATGGACGCACCGGGAGCCGAGTGGAAAGCTCGGAAGCACCACGGGCGCCGTCGGAGCCGCCCCGCACCGGGCCCCAGCGCGTCCGCAGCAGCCAGCATCCCCGAGGGGGCTGAGCCTCCTCACCGTGCACGTGACCGGGAGGCAAGGCATGGGCGACAAGGCGAACGCACACCCCGGAGCCGCCGGCAGGGCAGTGACGGCCGACCACCCCACGTCCGTACGGAATGTGGTGCTGGTCGGCCACAGCGGATCGGGCAAGACGACCCTGGTGGAGGCCCTCGCGCTGACCGCGGGGGCGGTGAACCGGGCGGGCCGGGTCGAGGACGGCACCGCCGTCTCCGACCACGACGAGATCGAACACCGGCAGCAGCGCTCGGTGCAGCTGTCCCTGGTGCCCCTCGAATGGGACGGCATCAAGATCAACCTCCTGGACACCCCCGGGTATGCCGACTTCGTCGGTGAGCTGAGGGCCGGTCTGCGCGCCGCGGACGCGGCCCTCTTCGTCGTCTCGGCGGCCGAGGGCACGGAGGGCATCACCGGCACCACCCGCATGGTCTGGGAGGAGTGCGCGGCGGTCGGCATGCCGCGGGCCATCGTGGTCACGCACCTGGAGTCGGCCCGCACCGACTTCGCCGACATCACGCGCTGCTGCGCCGAGGCGTTCGGCGCCGACGACCCGGACGCCGTGCTGCCGCTGTATCTGCCGCTCCACGGTGAGCAGGGCCCCGACGGGCACGCGCCGGTGACCGGCCTGATCGGACTGCTCTCCCAGCGGATCTACGACTACGCCTCCGGGGAGCGCAAGGAGTCCGAGCCGGGCGGCGACCAGCTGCCGCTGATCCGGGAGGCGCGCGACAAGCTGATCGAGGGGATCATCGCCGAGAGCGAGGACGAGTCCCTCATGGACCGCTATCTCGGCGGCGAGGACATCGACTTCAAGACACTCGTGGACGACCTGGAGCGCGCCGTGGCGCGCGGCATCTTCCATCCCGTGCTCGCCGCGGGGCCCGCAACGCAGGGCGCCCGTCAGGGCATCGGCACGGTCGAACTCCTGGAGCTGATCACGGGTGGCTTCCCCACCCCGCTGGAGCACCCGGCGCCGGCCGTGACCACGCCGGACGGCAAGGCCCGGCCCGCGCTCACCTGCGACCCGGACGGCCCGCTGGCGGCCGAGGTGGTCAAGACCGCCTCCGACCCGTATGTCGGCCGGATCTCGCTCGTACGCGTCTTCTCCGGCACCCTGCGCCCCGACGAGACGGTGCACGTCTCCGGCCACGGCCTGGCCGACCGGGGTCCTGAGGGCCGCGCCCTCCACGAGGCCGACGAACGCATCGGCGCGCTCTCCTCACCCTTCGGCAAACAGCAGCGCACCCTGACCCGGTGCGTGGCGGGCGACCTGGCGTGCGTGGCCAAGCTGCACCGCGCGGAGACCGGCGACACGCTCTCGGACAAGGACGCCCCGCTCCTGATGGAGCCCTGGGACATGCCGGACCCGCTGCTGCCGCTCGCCATCCAGGCGCACAGCAAGGCGGACGAGGACAAGCTCTCGCAGGGGCTCGCGCGCCTGGTCGCCGAGGACCCGACGATGCGCCTGGAGCAGAACCAGGACACCCACCAGGTGGTCCTGTGGTGCCTGGGCGAGGCACACGCCGACGTGGCCCTGGAGCGGCTGCGCAGCCGGTACGGCGTGCAGGTCGACGTCGTACCGCACAAGGTCTCCCTACGGGAGACGTTCGCGGACCGGTCGACGGGGCGCGGGCGCCATGTGAAGCAGTCCGGCGGGCACGGCCAGTACGCGATCTGCGAGATCGAGGTGGAGCCGCTGCCCGGCGGCAGCGGCATCGAGTTCGTCGACAAGGTCGTCGGCGGCGCGGTCCCGCGGCAGTTCATCCCGTCCGTCGAGAAGGGCGTGCGCGCCCAGGCGGCGAAGGGCGTCGCCGCCGGGTACGCGCTCATCGACGTACGCGTCACGCTGCTGGACGGCAAGGCGCACTCGGTGGACTCCTCGGACGCCGCGTTCCAGACGGCGGGCGCCCTCGCGCTGCGCGAGGCGGCCGCCGGGGCGAGGATCCACCTGCTCGAACCGGTGGCCGAAGTGCGGGTGTTGGTCGGTGACGACCACGTCGGCGCGGTGATGAGCGATCTGTCGGGCCGTCGCGGCCGGGTGGTCGGCACCGAGCAGGCACCGGGCGGGCGCACACTCGTACGGGCCGAGGTCCCCGAGATCGAGATCGGCCGGTACGCGGTGGATCTGCGCTCCCTCTCCCAGGGCACCGGCCGGTTCAGCCGCGCGTACGTCCGCCATGAGCCGATGCCCCCTCAGCTGTCGGAGCGGATCCGCGAACAGGCCCAGGGCGCTACGTAGTTGCGCCGGGCCGGACCGGACCGGCGGACGAGGCCGCCCGCCCAGCCGCTCTCGGGCGGGCGGCCTTCCGCACTCCCCCGGCGGATCCGGTGCGCCCTGACGGATGTCGGTGCGCACCGATACGCTGATGACCTGATCACCGGATGTGCCGGACGGCAACAGGTGTGCCGGACAAGGAAGTCGGGAAGAGCCGCAGGAGCGAAGGCGTCGCGGCGAGGGGGCGGCAGTGGCGGACGATGTATTCGACTTCAGGCCCGGGGCACAGGTCCCGCTCTCGGGCGCCGCGGGACAGACCGCGGCGACCCACGCCCTGGCCTCGGCGGCGTACCGGGACGGAGACGTCGACGAGATCCTGAAGGCCAACAGCGAGTGGCACAAGTCCGTGGTCAAACCCGGGCTCTGGTCACTGTTCAAGCCGAGCCTCGGTGAGGCGTTCGCGCGGACCGTGCAGGTGCGGATGCTCGGCGGCGGCCGCAAGCCGCTCATCCAGTCCTTCGGCATCGAGCCGCAGGCGGTGGTGGAGCACTGCCTCGCGGCGAACCGCATCCGCAAGGAGCGCGACAGCTGGCTCACGGCGGTGATGGTCCTGTGCGGCCTGCTGTTCCTGCCGGGACTGATCGTCTGGCTGCTCGTCTTCACCATCAGGCGCCAGGTCGCCAAGGGTGAGAACAAGCGGGCGGGCGCGCTCGCCTCGGCCGTCCTGGTCGCCATGGGCGTGCTGGCCGTGCTCGCCCTGCTCAAGCTGCCCTTCGACGGCTTCTGGGCCTGGTACCTGCGGGCGTCGATCGTCCTGCCGGTGGTCGGCTGGTTCTGGGCCAAGCAGATCGCCGAGCGCACCGCCAGGGACATGCGCGAGCGCTGGGGGAGCCTGCTCTCGGGCGGCGGCATCGGCGCCAAGATCCCCGAGGCGGTGCCGGGCAGCCCCGGCGAGACGGCCGCCGAGCGGCTGCGCCAGGGCCTGGCCAGGCTCTCCGCCGAGCAGCAGAGCAACTCCGTGTTCTACGCCGGGCCCAAGGGCATATTGGGCATGGGCACACGCTGGGGCAGCTGGCAGCTGGCCGAGGAGCTGGTGCCCGCCGAGGACGGCAAGGAGATCCACCCCTTCCGCAGCTGGGACGTCATACGGGCGGTGCACGACCAGCTCCGCATGCTGGAGCGCGGTCCCCTGCACACCGGCGGCTTCCCGACCCCGTCGATAAACCACTGGATCGTCTCCCCGATCGGGGAGAACGCCGGATCGGTGGCCCGCCCCACCGGCACGGACGTCGACGCCTTCCAGATCCGCGGCCACGAGATACAGCGCATCTGCAACGAACAGCAGTTCGGCAGCGGGGACCGGCACTACCTCGGCGTCCAGTTCACCCTCTGGGACGGCCAGCTGGTCATCACGATGCTCATCACGGTGACCGTGCTGCACGAGACGCTGCGCATCGAGGTCACCGGGCACGCGCTGGGCCCCGTGCACTCCCTGTTCACGACCAAGCCCGAGCCCAAGACGAAGACGGTCTCCAAGGCCATCAAGTTCTGGGAGACCGTCGACCGCCACCTGCCGCTGGTCGACGCCGACGAGGTCGTACGCCTCGCCGTGCGCGCCCCCTTCACCTGGTACCCGCCGCTCCTGGACCACCTCGGCGGCAAGCTGGTCCTGCCCGAGCCCTTCGGCCTGCGGCACGCCTGGGCCGACAAGCCGTGGCGGCACCGCTTCATGGCCGACGACGCGCTGCGCGCCGCCACGCCCGTGCTGCGCGTGGTGCACTCGGCGGCCATCAAGGTCCTCGCGGAGAACGGCGTGAACACCGAGAAGTTCGGCACGCGCTCCGGCTTCCTCAGCGGGGCGATCCAGGACCCGATGCCGAGGAAGGCGGACGTGTACGACGCGTGAGGGTCGCCGCCCCGCCGCCCGGCAGTGCTACAGCGCCGCGGGCCAGGCGTCAGCGAGCATCTTGCGGGTGTCGGCGAGCAGCTGCGGCAGCACCTTCGTGTGCCCCACGACCGGCATGAAGTTGGTGTCGCCGCCCCAGCGCGGGACGACGTGCTGGTGCAGGTGCGCGGCGATGCCGGCGCCCGCCACGGCTCCTTGGTTCATGCCGATGTTGAAGCCGTGCGCGCCGGACGCGGCGCGCAGGGCCGTCATCGCCTGCTTGGTCAGCTCGCCCAGCTCGGCGGTCTCGGGGGCGGTGAGATCGGTGTAGTCGGCGACGTGCCGGTAGGGCACGACCATCAGATGGCCGCCGTTGTACGGGTAGAGGTTCAGCACCCCGTACACGTGCTCGCCGCGCGCGATCACCAGGCCGTCCTCGTCGGACTTGGCCGGGATGGAGCAGAAGGGGCAGCCGTCGTCGGCCCCCGGTCCCGTGGGCTTGTTCTCGCCCTGGATGTACGCCATCCGGTGGGGCGTCCACAGGCGCTGGAACGCGTCCTGCGTACCCACTCCGATCTGCTGCTCCGGCTCACTCGTCATGGTGGTCAGCATATTCCCCGGCGGGTGCGTGGCGAGGGGCGGCCCCGAACGGGACCGCCCCTGGAACCCCGCGGCGGCGGGGAGCACGTCACACCTGTACGCGGCGCTCCACGACGTCGACGAGCTTCGCGATCGCCTCGTCACGGGGAATCCCGTTCTCCTGCGACCCGTCGCGGTAGCGGAAGGAGACCGCTCCGGCGTTCATGTCGTCGTCACCGACGATGACCATGAACGGCACCTTGGACTTCTGCGCGTTGCGGATCTTCTTCTGCATACGGTCCGACGAGGCGTCCACCTCGACCCGCAGCCCCCGCCTCCTCGCCTCCTCGGCGAACTCCTGGAGGTAGGGCACGTGCGCGTCGCCGACCGGGATGCCGATCGCCTGGACCGGGGCCAGCCACGCCGGGAACGCGCCCGCGTAGTGCTCGAGGAGGACACCGAAGAACCGCTCGATCGATCCGAACAGCGCGCGGTGCAGCATGACCGGCTGCTGCTTGGAGCCGTCCGCCGAGGTGTACTCCAGGCCGAACCGCTTGGGCTGGTTGAAGTCGACCTGGAGGGTCGACATCTGCCAGGACCGGCCGATCGCGTCCTTCGCCTGCACCGAGATCTTCGGGCCGTAGTACGCGGCGCCGCCCGGGTCAGGGACCAGCGGAAGGCCCTGCTTCTCGGCCGCCTGGCGCAGCGCCTCGGTGGCCTCCGCCCAGTCCTCGTCGGAGCCGATGAACTTGTCGGAGTCGTCGCGGGTGGACAGCTCCAGCTCGAACTCGTTCAGGCCGTAGTCGCGCAGCAGGTCCAGGACGAAGGTGAGGAGCTTGTCGAGCTCCTCGGCCATCTGCTCCTTGGTGCAGTAGATGTGCGAGTCGTCCTGCGTGAAGCCGCGCGAGCGGGTCAGGCCGTGCACGACGCCCGACTTCTCGTAGCGGTAGACCGTGCCGAACTCGAAGAGCCGCAGGGGCAGTTCGCGGTAGGAGCGGCCGCGCGACTTGAAGATGAGGTTGTGCATCGGGCAGTTCATCGCCTTCAGGCGGTAGTTCTGCCCGTCGAACTCGATCGGCGGGAACATGCCCTCCGCGTAGTGCGGCAGGTGCCCGGAGGTCTCGAAGAGGTGCTCCTTCGAGATGTGCGGGGTGTTCACGAACTCGTAGCCCGCGTCCTCGTGCCGCTTGCGGGAGTAGTCCTCCATCACCTTGCGGATCACGCCGCCCTTGGGGTGGAAGACCGCGAGGCCCGGGCCCAGCTCCTCCGGGAAGGAGAAGAGGTCCAGCTCGGAGCCGAGCTTGCGGTGGTCGCGCTTCTCGGCCTCGGCGAGGAACTCCAGGTGCGCCTTGAGCTCGTCCTTCGACGGCCACGCGGTGCCGTAGATGCGCTGGAGCTGCGGGTTCTTCTCGCTGCCGCGCCAGTAGGCGGCAGCGGAGCGCATCAGCTTGAACGCGGGGATGTTCCGGGTGGTGGGCAGGTGCGGACCCCGGCAGAGGTCCTTCCAGCACAGCTCGCCGGTCTTCGCGTCGATGTTGTCGTAGATGGTCAGCTCGCCGGCGCCCACCTCGGCGTCCGCGCCGTCGGCGGCGTTCGCGGCGTTGCCCTTGAGGCCGATGAGCTCCAGCTTGTACGGCTCGTCGGCCAGCTCCACGCGGGCGTCGTCGTCATTGGTGACGCGAGCGCTGACGCTCCTCCTGCAACCTCGCGTTGAGAAGGCCGTCCTGGGCGGGCCGATGCCCAGCTTGGCCTCGGGGAAGAGCTCCTGCACGGCCTGCGCCATGACGTGCGCGGTCGAGTGGCGCAGGATGTTCAGGCCGTCCTCGGAGGAGATCTCCACGGCCTCGATCTCGTCGCCGTCGGCGACGGCGTACGCCAGGTCCTTCAGCTCGCCGGCCACGCGGGCGGCGACGATGGTGCGCTCACCGGCGAAGATCTCGGCGGCCGTAGTGCCCGTCGTCACCACGCGCTCTTCCCGCTCGGAATCGCGTTGGATGATCACACGGACGTCAGACACCGGTCTCTCCTTGCAGAAGGGGGCTGCGGCGCTCTCTCTGATGCGCGCGCACTAAGGATCGTACCGAGCCGGGGGCACCCGCCGCGAAACGGTTGTCCCCGCCGCCCGGAAGCGCCCCCTCCGCACCGGCCCCCGGCGGGCGCGCCCAGTCGCCGCCGCACGTCTCGCTCAGTCGCCGCCGCACGCCTCCCCGAAGAAGTCGAGGTTCTCCTGGAGCGACTTCATGAGCCGGTCCCGGTCCCCCTCGTCCACCTGTACCGGCACCACCCCGGTCGCCCCCGTCAGCCGCCGGAACCCGCCCCGGCTCTCCAGGCGCCCGTGCACCCGGATCGGCAGCCCGACCAGATGGGCGTGGCCCGCGACGCGGTACGACTCCTCGTCCAGGGTCATCCGCACGTGCGGGATCTCCGCCCCGCCGATCACCCGCAGCCGCACCGTGCCCTCCCCGCCCGGCGAGGAGCGCCGCATCCGCACCACGGTCCCGGTGATCCGCACCGGCACCGACGGCTCGTCGCGCAGATAGCGGGCGCCCGCCTCACGGAGCACCGTCAGGTCGCCGGGCGAGAACTCGACGGGCTCGGCGTACGCCGCACACCCCTCGGGCACCTGTGCGCCGGGCGCCCACTCCACGGCGATACGCGCCCCTTCGGTGCCCCGCACCAGGGCCACGATCGCCTCGGTCAGTTCATGGCTCACACCTGCCTCGACCGCCCCGTCGAAGGCGTCCATGCCGCCGGTGGCGCGCTGGTAGTCGACGGCCTCGCGGGCCGCGTACAGCGCCTGATGCAGCCTGACCGCGAGTGGCCGCCCGGTGAGCACAGGCACGAAAGCGGTGGGCTGCCGCCCGCCGGGGGCGGGCCCCACCAGGACGTTCTCCAGCGCGGCGGTGGCGGGCCCGCGGTGCCGCGCGCCGTAGTACCCGGCCCGGCCGCGCGCGGCGAGTGCCCCGGCGAGCAGCATCCGCCGGGCCGCGGAGCGCAGCTGCTCCTCGACCGGCCAGGGCGCGGCACCGGCGGGCCCCGTCGGCACATCGCGCCACCAGTGGATCTCGTCGCTGGGCACGCAGAGTCCTACGAGCACGTCACGGGCGGCCGGCGCGGCGCTGCGGGAGAGCGCGACGAGGGCCTCGCCGATCAGGTCCTCGCAGTCGGGGAAGGCCCGGCTCTCGGGCACCAGGAGGCTGGTGCCCCTGCCGTCGGGCCCCGGCGGCATCCAGCGGGCATAGCGGCCCGGGGCTCCTCCGCGTCGTTGCCAGCCGTGCCGGGCGAGCAGCGCGGCGAGCACCGCGGGGTCGACGGTGCCGGGCTCGGGCGGGGCGGGCTCGGGCGAGGCGGTCCACGGGCCCGCGACCGGGGCGAGGTGCGGGTGCGGACGGGCGGGGTGCGGGGGCTCTTCGTGGGGGCGGTGCATCAGGGGCTGTCCCCCGTCCCGACCCGCGTCATGATCTCGCGGAGCGCGCGGTCGTCGAAGATCCGCGAGGTCGGTATCCGCACGGTGGTCCTGCGCCGGCCGGTCACCGGGTGCCCCGCGAGGTTGGTCCAGTAGCAGCAGTGCCGCAGGTCGAGCCGGTCGTGACCGGCGCGCAGCCAGTCGTCCTGGGACCTGGGCACGAGCATCACGACGAGGATCTTGTGGACCGAGACCGGCGTGCGGGCGAGCTTCTCCAGGTGCGGGTTGTCGAGCGTGAAGGAGAAGGCGGGCCGGTCCGGGTCCGGCGCCGTCTGGTAGGTGCACTTCAGCTGGACCTTGATGGTGACCTCGTCGTCGACCGTGTGACCGGGGGCGCTGTGGCTGACGTGCCAGTCGATGCCGTTGTCCGGAAAGGGCTGGGAGAGCGAGCATCCGGCGGCGGCAGCGACGGCGTGCAGATAGCCCACCTGGAGGGTCTCCATACAGGCGGTGACGGCGAGTGTGCCGCGCGGCGGTGCGATCCGCTCGGGCAGCAGCCCACCCCGTTCGGGCCGCGCGAGCGCCATGTCCAACAGGCCTTTCCACAACGGTACTTCCCCGCTCGGGCCGTCAACGCCTGGGCCCAGTACCTCTGTTGTCTCCGGGCCGCGTACAGCGCAAACGGCCCGGGTATCACCAGCGTGGGCAGGGGACTGACGTCATCTGCCGGGACTGATCGAGGAGTTGCGTCACCATGACGTGCTGGTACGAGGGGCCCTTGGCCGCATTCGACACAGAGACCACGGGCGTCGACGTCGAGACCGACCGCATCGTGTCGGCCGCCGTCGTCGTCCAGCAGGGCGCGGGGACCCGTCCGCGCATCACCCGCTGGCTGGTGAACCCGGGCATCCCGGTGCCCGAGGAGTCCACCGCCGTACACGGACTGACGGAGGATCACCTCCAGCGCAACGGCCGCTGGCCCGCGCCGGTGATGGAGGAGATAGCGCGCGATCTGGCCGAACAGGGCGCGGCGGGACGGCCGATCGTGGTGATGAACGCGCCGTTCGACCTGACCATCCTGGACCGGGAGCTGCGCCGGCACCGCGCCTCGTCGCTGAGCCGCTACATGGAGGGCTCGCCCCTCTGTGTGATCGACCCGCGGGTCCTGGACAAGCAGCTTGACCGCTACCGCAAGGGCCGCCGCACACTGACCGACCTGTGCGCGCACTACGAGGTGGAGCTGGCGGATGCGCACGACGCGGCGGCGGACGCGCAGGCCGCTCTCGATGTCGTACGAGCGGTGGGGCGCCGTTTCTCGGCCCGTCTGGAGCGGCTCTCCCCCGGCGAGCTGCACACGCTCCAGGCCGTCTGGCACGCGGCGCAGGCGCGCGGGCTCCAGGCGTGGTTCGCCAAGAGCGGCTCACCGGAGGCGGTGGACCCGGCATGGCCGCTGCGTCCCGAACTCCGGGCGGCTGCCTGAGGCCCGACCGGCCGCGCACACCCGCGGCGCGACGCCGCGCGGGCAAGAAAAAACCGGTCCGTCTGCTGACGGACCGGCATTCTCCGGGTGGGCGATACTGGGTTCGAACCAGTGACCTCTTCGGTGTGAACGAAGCGCTCTCCCACTGAGCTAATCGCCCGGGAACGGACTGAACAATACAGGTCCGGGCGCCTTTCCTTCAAACCGCTGCCAGATACGCCGCGAGACCTCTGCGGCCCGCCCGCATCATGAGGGCGTGGTTGAGCAGGAACACGGGCCTTCCGGGGACCGCGAGGCGCCGCATCAGCGGCCGCCGCACCTCGACCTCCTGGTCGTAGCGGGCGCGCGCCCCCCTCGGCCCATCGGTCACCGTCCAGCGCGCCCAGCCCTCCAGGTCCCCGGCCATGGTGATCTCCAGGACCCCGGCTTCGGGGTCGCGCCGCCGCTCCCGCGCGGTGACGACGAGGTCGTACGGGAGGAAGGACCGGAAGCGGAAGACGCCGTTGCGGCCGTCGTCCGAGGTCGCCTCGCGCACCTGCGGCCACCACAGCGGATAGTCCTCCACCCGCTCCAGGACGGCGTAGGCCTGTACGGGCGTACCGGGCAGATCCCACAGGCTGCGGAAGCGGTAGTGACACCAGTTCATGGAGGGATCCTGCCCGGTGGGGCCGGTGGGCACCGGATCTGAGTACGTCGTGAGTATCCGCGCCGATGCCGCCGGACGTGGCGCCGACCACACTCCCCAGGCATGACGAACATTCCGCCACCGGCCGAGGAGCTGCGTCTCCTCGACTGGGAGCTGCGCCAACTGGAGGCGCGCAGGACGCAGTTGCTGCGCCGCCGGGCCTGGCTGCTCGGCGTCCTGCGCTCGGCGGGCCCGGCCGCGCCGCCCTCTCACCCGGCCGGCCCGGCCGCCCCCGCCCCCGCTCCCCCGAGCGCGCAGAACGTCCTGCTGACGCTGGGCGGCGTGCTGCTGACCATCGCCGCGATCGCCTTCACGGTGGTGAGCTGGGGGCACCTGGGCATCGCCGGGCGCAGCGCGGCCCTCGGGGTGGTGACCCTGGCGGCGCTCGCTGCTCCCGCGCTGCTGCTGCGACGTTCGCTGCGCTCGACGGCCGAGGCGGTGGCGGGCCTGGGGCTCGCGCTGACCGTCCTCGACTCGTACGCGCTGCGCTACCTCGCCCTTCCCGAAACAGCGACGCTCGGTTACGCCGCCGGCACCTCCGTGGTCCTCGCCATGCTGTGGGCGGGGTACGGCCTGCTCCTCGGCGAGCTGCGCCTGCCGCTGCCGACGGCGGTGGCGACGGCCCAACTGCCTCTGATCCTCTGGGCGGGCGCCGTGGACGCGGGCGAGCACGCCGTGACGGCCGCGCTGCTCGTGACGGCGGCTTTCGGCGCCGCGCTCGCGCTGTGGGCGACCGTCAGGTCCGTACGGGTCGTCGCGGCCGTCGGCGGCGGCGTGCTCGGCCTGTGGGGTGCGGCGGGCGCGGGCCTGCTGTCGCTGCGGGTCACGGACCCGACGGAGGCGGCGCGCGCCGGGGTGCTGCTGCTCTTCGCCGCGTTGATCGTTCTGGTGGTGGCGTGGCGGGCGAAGGAGACGCGGACCGCCGCCGGTGCGGCGGGCGCGGGTGGCCTGCTCGTGGTGGCCGCGTGCGGTGGCGTGCTGCGCACCGTCCTGCCGCCCGAGTGGACCGTCCCGGCCTGCCTGGTGTGCGGTGTCGCGCTGCTGGCCGCCGTCCGCACGGCTCTGCCCCGGCCCGTGCGGATCGGCGCGGCGGGCGCGTCCGCCGTGGTCCAGGGCTTCGCGGTGCTGTGGGCGCTCCCCGTCACCGCCGTGGCCCTGATCGGCCCCCTCGGCTGGGCCACGCGGATCTGGACGGGCGCCCCGCGGGACGCCCGGGCCGCCCTCCTCGTCGAACCGCCCCTGTCCCACCCGCTCCTGGCGCCCCTGGTCCTCGCGACCGTCGCCGCGGTCCTGCTCATGGTCTCCGGAGCGCTCAGCAGGGGGTCGGCTTCGCTCGGCCCGCTCTTCGGGAGCGGCGCCGCCGCGTACCCCGTCATCCGCTACGGCGCGGGAGCACTCGTCTGGGCCGCCGGTGTCGCCCTGCCGTCCGCGCTGGGCCTTCCGTACGCGGCCGGGCTGGCGGCCCAGATGACCGTGGCCGCGATCCTGCTGATCGTCGCCGCCCGCGCCACGTCCACCGCTTCCGCCCTGACGGCTTCGGCCCTGGCCCTGGTGTCCTCGGTGAGCGTCGCGTTCCTCTCGCTGCCCACGGAGGCGGCGACCCTCGGCACCCTCGGCGCGCTCACGGCCCTGTGCCTGGCCGCCTGCGCCTGGACGGCACGTCGGCCGCCGTCGACACCGGGTGGGGCGGCGGCGGGGGCCGCGGCTCCGGCACCGCATGGGCCCGGCGCGGTCGCGCTCACCGCGTGTGCGGCCCTCGCGTACGCCACCGCGCTCGTCTGCGCCATGCGCGGCGGGCTGCGCCCGGAGCACATCGGGCTGACCGTCCTCGCCGTCCCGGCCCTCGCCGCGTTCGCCGCAGCCCGCCTCGGGCCGCACCCGGCGGCCCTGCCGGTCGAGATCATGGCGGCCGCGTCCGGGGGCCTCGCCCTCACGCTCACCGTGGCGCATACCCCGACGCTCGCGCTCGCGCTGGCCCTCTGCGGGCTCATCGCGGCGGGCACGGCACTGCGTCCCGACCGCCGCCCGGTGGGCTACGCGGCCGTGGCCCTGCTCCTCCTGGCGAGCTGGGTCCGCCTCGCCTCCTGGGAGGTGGTGACCCCGGAGGCGTACACGCTGCCGGCCACCGTCCCCGCGCTCCTCATCGGCCTGCTGCGCCGCCGCCGCGACCCCGAGGTCTCCTCCTGGGTGGCCTACGGTCCCGGCCTCGCCCTGACGCTGCTGCCGAGCCTCGCCGCCACCTGGGGCGACCCGCACTGGCAGCGCCCGCTGCTGCTCGGCGTCGCGGCGCTCACCCTGACACTGACCGGCGCCCGGCACCGGCTGCGCGCCCCGCTGGTCCTCGGCGGCACGGTGCTCGCCCTGGACGCGCTGCACGAACTGGCCCCGTACCTCGTACAGGTGGCGGGCGTCCTGCCCCGCTGGCTGCCGCCCGCGCTGGCGGGACTGCTGCTCCTGGCCGTCGGCGCGACGTACGAGCAACGGCTGCGCGACGCGCGGCGGTTGCGGAATGCCCTCGGCCGAATGCACTGAATGCGGACCGTGGCACACAACCGCGGCCACCATATGTGGACCCGTCAATTCCCTTGAAAAACAGAGGAAATACGAGAACGGCCCGGAGGCTCAAAGCCTCCGGGCCGCAATCCGGGGTGGGCGATACTGGGTTCGAACCAGTGACCTCTTCGGTGTGAACGAAGCGCTCTCCCACTGAGCTAATCGCCCCGGGCGCACGGAGAACATTACCGCATGTCAGCGGGTGCTTCCGACCGCCCCGGAGTCACCCCTCGGTCACTCCTTGATCTTCCACGGCATCGTGATGCCGAACTTCCAGACGTAGACCGCGACGAGCACCGCGACGATCACCAGGCCGATGGTCGTCAGGATGATGTTCCGGCGGCGCACCTTCGGGTCGAGCGCGCGCTGTGCGGCCTCGGTGACCTTGCGTTTCGTCCAGCGCAGCACCAGCTGGGCCCAGACGAACTCGGTCGCCCAGATCGCCATTCCGCCGAAGATCACCAGCCAGCCGGGGCCGGGCAGCGGAAGCATGATGATGCCCGCGACGACCACCGCGAGCCCCACGATGAACACGCCGACCTGCCAGCTCAGGTGCAGCGCCTTGCGGGCCTGGATGTACTGCGGCGCCCGCGACCCGAGCGGCTGCTCGGCCTGCGTCCCGGGGGCCGGTTCCACGACCCCCGTGGGCTCCTTACGCCCGTTACTCCCCGTATTCATACGGCCAAACCCTACCGGACGGAAACCCGTCACCGGAATGGGTGCACGGACAGCAGAGAGAACCCGCCAGTCGAGCTACCTAAAGACACGCAAAACCCTCAGAGGGGTTTACAACGGCACCGTAGGTGGCATGTCGATTTCGCCGACGTGCGAATCCCCGAGCGCACACTGAGCGAAAGGCCCTGGCGCTTATGAACACCACGGTCAGCTGCGAGCTGCACCTGCGCCTCGTTGTGTCGAGCGAGTCCTCACTGCCTGTACCCGCAGGACTGCGGTATGACACGGCCGATCCCTATGCCGTGCACGCCACCTTCCACACCGGAGCCGAGGAAACGGTCGAGTGGGTGTTCGCCCGCGACCTCCTCGCCGAGGGCCTGCACCGGCCCACCGGAACCGGCGACGTCCGAGTCTGGCCGTCCCGGAGCCACGGTCAGGGCGTTGTCTGCATCGCCCTGAGCTCGCCGGAGGGCGAGGCTCTGCTCGAGGCCCCGGCGCGGGCCCTGGAGTCCTTCCTGAAGCGAACAGACGCGGCCGTGCCGCCCGGCACGGAGCACCGCCACTTCGATCTCGACACGGAGCTGTCACACATCCTGGCCGAAAGCTAACGGCGCGGGAGCGTCGAGATCCCGTCACGCCGTCCGACTCGGGGCGACGGCGCAGGCAGTCACGACACCACAAGGCGCGACAAGCCGAGACAAGGCGAACAGAACAGTCACCGGCGCCGTCACCGCGGGAATCCCGCGGCGACGGCGCCGGTGCGTCTCCCGGGGGAGCCGCTAGCATCGGCCAGCGTCGGCGGGCACAGGCCCGACCCCCCAGGCCAGGGAGCGCATCGTGCTGATCACCCACGACAACCGGTGTTCTCTCGACGCCGTGGTCGATCTGGTGAACACCGCACCCGAGGAGGACGGCCCCGACGGCCTCGCGGACCTCGCGGCGCTCAGTGACTTCGTACGAACGCACGAAGTGAGCGACGTCGGAGTGCTCTCGGAGCGTGACGTCGCCGACGTGCGCCGGGTGCGCGGCCGCTTCGCCGAGGTCTTCGCGAACCCCGAGCCCCGGGCCGCGTCCACGATCATCAACGAGCTGATCGCGGCGGCGGGCACCACGCCGCGCCTCACCGACCACGACGGCTACGACTGGCACATCCACTACTACGCGCCGGGGGCGTCCATCGCGGACCACCTGGCGGCCGACTGCGGGATGGCGCTGGCCTTCTTCGTCGTCGCCGGGGAGCAGGAGCGGCTGCGGCGCTGCGAGGCACCGGACTGCCGACGCGCCTTCGTCGACCTCTCCCGCAACCGCTCCCGCCGCTACTGCGACAGCCGTACCTGCGGCAACCGTCTGCATGTCGCCGCGTACCGGGCGCGCCGCAAGGAAGCCGCGGGCTAGAGAAGCAGCAGGTCGTGGAGCGACGCCAGCAGGATCAGCATGCCGACCACCGTCAGAAAGATCATCAGCGGTGGCTGGGAGAGGGCGAAGAGGCAGCCTCGCGGTTCTTCGTCGGTGGCGTGCCGCTCTTCGTCGGCAGGTCGTCGCTCTTGGGCCGGTACCGCTTGCCGTCCGTCGTCCGGCGCGGCCGCATCGCCCTGTGTGGTGGTGTCCAGCATCTCGCGCTGATGATGACGCAGGCGGCGGGCCCCCGCTGACCAACACGCCCGAACGAGGGGGCAGTTCGCCGGATCCCGTGAACAGGGAAAGTCCAGGGCCCGACGCGTTCCGTCCATGGCCCCCGGCCGTTCACCCCCGCGACACTCGGCGGCACCGCCCGCACTCGAACGAGGGAGCCGCCATGGTCATGGAACGCAGACGGCTGTTGACGACCGCCCTCGGCGGGGGTGCCCTGTCCGCCGTCCCGCTCGTCGCCGCGTCGGCCACGGCCGGCCGCACCGCCTCGTGGCGCCGCGTCCCGCACCGCGGCATCCGCCCCGACGACCCCGAGGGCCGCGCCCCGCTGCCCAACCCGCGCCGCGGGTTCCGCTACGAGATGTCGTACAACGCCCGTGACCTGACGAGCCCTTGGCCGAGCGAGCAGGACCACTCCCCCGACGCCGCGCGCACCCTCGGCCTCCTGGAGCGCGAGTATGGCCCGGGTGCGCACCTCACGCAGCTGTACTTCTACCTCTGGGAGTACGCGTCCCCGCGCGCGGCCGGGCCGTGCGGTGCGCGAACGCCTCGGTGGCGTGGGAGGACGGCGTGAGCATGCTGGCCGAGGTCCGGCTGCCCTGACGGGCGGGCCCGGCCAAAGGCGTGCCGGGGCCGTCGGGCCGTCGCGTCGCCCGTGTCAGATGCCGTGCTTCTTCAAGATGGCCTCGATGTCGCTGAAGTCCTCCGCGGGCGCGGCGGCCTTCGGTTTGGCGGCGGGGCGCGCGGCGGCCGGGCGGGCACCCTCGCCGAGCGAGGGCGCGGAGGCCGTGGGGGCCACCGCCTCGCGCCGGTCGGCCTTCGCGGCCTTGCGTTCCTTGCGGGTGCCGCCCCTGCGGCGCTCCACCGCGCGTGTGCCGAGGAAGATCAGCCAGGCCGCGCCGAGCACGCCGAAGCCGACCCACGCCTTGAGGCTGAACGCGGTGTCGGCGGCCCATCCGACGACGCCGGTCAGGGCGAGTCCGACGGGCACCAGGGAGTACGCGGCGAGGCGGGCCGCGGTCAGGAACCGCTTGCGATAGGCCGAGACCACGGCGATGCCGAGCCCGGCCGCGGATACGGCGGAACAGACGGTCTCGGCAATCATCCGGCCCTCCAGGCATACAGGCGTACGTCGTGCGTGACGTGGTCGTCCCTTCCATCCTGCACCGGGTGGGCCCCGCCAAGCCACGCCCGGGCCGGACCTCAGGGACATATCCGGGTCATCTCGGGGTCCGGCCTCCTCCCCAGGTGCCGGTCCGCGCTCCCGCTCCCGGTTGGGAGGCGCCACCGGGGGCTGGGAGACTGTGCCCATGAGCGACTCCCCTCCTGACCACTCCGCCCGCCCCGTCGTCCTCGACGTCTGGTGTGAGCTCCAGTGCCCCGACTGCCGCACCGCCCTGGATGACGTGCGCGCCCTGCGTGCGCGCTACGGCGACCGCGTCGAGCTGCGCCTGCGGCACTTCCCCCTGGAGAAGCACAAGCACTCCTTCGCCGCCGCGCAGGCCGCCGAGGAGGCCTTCGAGCAGGGCAAGGGCTGGCCGTACGTCGAGGCCGTGCTCGCCGGGGTCGAGGAACTGGACCGCCGGGGCGAGCCGTTCCTGGTGGACACCGCCCGGGAACTCGGTCTGGACGCCGAGGAGTTCGACACCGCCCTCATCGACGGCCGGCACATCCTGATCGTCGACGCCGACCAGGCCGAGGGCAAGGCGATCGGGGTCACCGGCACGCCGACGTACGTCATCGGCGGCGAGCGCCTGGACGGCGGCAAGAGCCAGGAAGGGCTGCGCGAGCGCATCGAGGAGATCACCGACGGGCTGCTGGCGGCCGAGGGCTCCTAGCCCTTAGAGCAGCGGCTTGTACAGGGAGTACGAGACGGGTTCGTAGCCGAGCGAGTCGTACAGGCACAGGGCCGGGGCGTTGCCCGCGAAGACGTTGAGGCCGATGCGGTCCCGGCCCGCCGCGCGCGTCTGCGCCTCGGCCAGGAGCATCAGGGAACGGCCGTGGCCGCGCCCCCGGCAGTCCTCGTCGACCTCGACGCGGAAGACGAACGCGTCGTCGTCGCGGAGCGTGAGCCACAGGGTGCCGGCCTTCGCGCCCTCCTGGGTGAGCGCGCTCAGCAGGGTGCCGGGGGTGGCCAGGCCCTGAGGCAGGAGCGCGGCGTGGTCGGCCTCGGACTTCGCGCGCGCCTGCGCCTCGGGCACGCCCCGGTCGGTCCAGTCGCGCGTGTAGCTCCGCCGGGCCCGCGCCAGCCACACCTCGTACTCGTCCTCGGCCATCGGCCGACCCCGGACCCCGGGTGGCAGCGCGGCGGGCTCGGCCGGCACCGGCTTCGCCATCCGGCGGTTGCGCTCCACATAGCCGAGCGCCGTCGCCAGGCGCAGCGCGGCGACCGACTCGGCCGGAATGTCCGCCTCGATGCGCTCGCAGCCCCAGCCGCGGGCGACCTCCTCCGCCGCGAGCGCGGCCACGGTGGCGCGCCCCCGCCCGCGGTCGGGCTCGGCGATCCGCAGATCCGTCACCCGGCAGACCGCGGGGCCGAAGACGGCGTGGGTCGCGAGCGTGATCGAGCCCACGGGCCGGCTGTTCACACAGACGTCGTACGTGCGCGCCTTGACGCCGTCGGCGCTCCGCTGAAGCGGCCCGGTCGGCCGCAGGGTCGTGGTCATCCCAGGGGTTCTACCCGCCCGGGGACTCAGGGATCCAGATCGTCGGCGGCCCGCTCGTCGAACGTCCGCATCGCCTTGGTGGTCATCGGGCCCGGGGCGCCGGGCAGTTGACGCCCGTCCACGCGGTGCACGCCCTGGACGTCGCGCAGCGTCGACGTCAGGAAGATCTCGTCGGCGCGCTCAAGGACGTCCAACGGCAGGTCGGTCTCGCGGGCGCCCGTCCACTCGACGGCCAGCGCGCGGGTGATGCCGTCGAGGCACCCGGAGGCGACCGGCGGGGTCAGGATCTCCCCGCCGAGCACGACGAAGACGTTGGAGCCGGTGCCTTCGCAGAGCTGCCCGACGGTGTTCGCGAACAGGGCCTCCGAGGCGCCCTGCTCGCGGGCGCGGGCGAGGGCGACGACGTTCTCCGCGTACGAGGTGGTCTTCAGGCCGGTCAGCGCGCCCCGTTCGTTGCGGGTCCACGGCACCGTGATCACGGCGGTGGAGTCGGGGCGCCGCGTGGCCTCGCCGAGGGCCACGATGAGCGTGGTCCCCTGGTCGCCGCGGTCGGAGCCGAGCGGCGAGAGCCCGCCGGTGTAGGTGATCCGCAGCCGCCCCAGCGGGAGCGGATTGGCTTCCAGGACGGCGGCGCAGGCGCGGCGCACCTCGTCGAGGTCCGGCTCGGGCAGCCCCAGGCCGCGCGCCGACCGGGTGAGCCGGGCCAGGTGACGGGTGAGGGCGAAGGGCCGCCCCTCGACCGACTTCACCGTCTCGAAGATGCCGTCGCCCACCGTAAGGCCGTGGTCGAACACGGAGACGCGGGCGGAGTCGACGTCCCGCAGCCCGCCATTGAGCCATATCTTCACGTTCGGGTTCCTCCACTCGCTTCGTACGCCCCTGACGCTACCGCCAGCAGTCGCGCGGCCTTCAGCTCGGTCTCCCGCCACTCCCCCTCGGGGTCGGAGCCC
This sequence comes from Streptomyces sp. 135, assembly GCF_020026305.1. NCBI lineage: Bacteria > Bacillati > Actinomycetota > Actinomycetes > Kitasatosporales > Streptomycetaceae > Streptomyces > Streptomyces sp. 135. The sequence continues at coordinate 1,539,314 of NZ_CP075691.1, forward strand.
CAGGTGATGCCCGCCCCGGTGCCGAAGCGCAGCACGCCGTCGGCCCGGTCGATCCAGAAGGTGCGGATGCCGACGGCCAGCTCTCCGGTGCCCCGGTCGGCGTCGACCCAGCCGATGCCGCCGCAGTACGGGCCCCGCGGCGCGGTCTCCAGCTCGTCGATGATCCGCAGGGCGCTGGACTTGGGGGCGCCCGTGACGGAACCGGGAGGGAAGGTCGCCGCGAACAGCTCCGGCCAGCCGGCACCGGGGCGCAGCTCGCCGTGGACGGTGGAGACGAGGTGGACGAGGCCGGGGTGCTTCTCCACCACGCAGAGGTCGGGGACGGTGACCGAGCCGGTCGCGCAGACGCGTCCGAGGTCGTTGCGGACGAGGTCCACGATCATGACGTTCTCGGCGTAGTCCTTCTCCAGGAGGTCCGCCTCCGTGCGGCCGGTGCCCTTGATGGGGCCCGACTCCACGACGCGGCCCGCGCGGCGCAGGTAGAGCTCGGGGGAGGCGGTGGCTATCTCCACGCCGTGCGCGGGCAGGCGGATCGTTCCTGCGTACGGAGCGGGGTTCCCGCGCGCGAGGAGGGCCGTCAGGGCGTCCACGTCGGCGTCGGGCGGGACGGGCGCGGACAGGACGCGGCAGAGGTTCGCCTGGTAGACCTCGCCGGCCGCGATGTACGCGCGTATCCGTCGTACGCCCTCCGTGTACGCGGCGCGGTCCAGGGACGACGTCCAGTCACCGGCGCCCGGCCCCCGCCACCTCCCCGGCACGGGAGCGGGCACGGGCTCTTCGCGTACGTCGTCGAAGCGGGCGCAGACCAGACCTCCCTCGAAGTCGGCGGACACCGCCCAGAAGCCGGTGGAGTCCAGGGCCGCGGGGTCGCTGGTCACGTCGCGCAGGCCGGTGGCGACCAGGCCGCCGAAGCGCGCCATGGGAGGGAGCGCCGGAGAGGACGTCTGAGGGGGGTTGTGCACGGCTGCGAGTCTATGACCGGTGTCCCGGTGGCGCCCCGGGCCGACGACAGCGCAGCACGCTGCGCAAACGCGTTTTTGTACTGGCCCAGGAATCCGCTAGAGTTCAACACGTCGCCGGGACGCGCAAGCGGACCGGGAAAGACAAGCGGACGTAGCTCAGTTGGTAGAGCGCAACCTTGCCAAGGTTGAGGTCGCCAGTTCGAACCTGGTCGTCCGCTCGCAGGAAAGTGGGGGATCTTCCCGAACCCCCGCACTCCTGGTGGAGTGGCCGAGAGGCGAGGCAACGGCCTGCAAAGCCGTCTACACGGGTTCAAATCCCGTCTCCACCTCCAAGGACGATTAGCTCAGCGGGAGAGCGCTTCCCTGACACGGAAGAGGTCACTGGTTCAATCCCAGTATCGTCCACTGATCTTCACGAGGACCGTTTCGGCGGTGCCTTCATGAGGGTCCGACCCGCGCGATTAGCTCAGCGGGAGAGCGCTTCCCTGACACGGAAGAGGTCACTGGTTCAATCCCAGTATCGCGCACGCAGTACGCAGCACACGCAGGTTGACCTGCGCGATTAGCTCAGCGGGAGAGCGCTTCCCTGACACGGAAGAGGTCACTGGTTCAATCCCAGTATCGCGCACCACCCACCGGAGCCCCCGGCCGTTCCCACGGCCGGGGGCTCCGTCGTTCCCGGGCGCTCAGGAGGAGAAGAGCATGTGCCCGAAGCTCTTGTGGCGCTTGCCGTGACCGTAGTGGCCGCTGTGACCGCCGTGGCCTCCGTGACCGCCCTGCGGGGCGCCCCAGGCTGGGGCGGGAGCCGCGGGATAGGCCTGCGGGGGCGCGGGCGGCGGGGCCTGCTGGCCCCACTGGGACTCCAGGCGGGTCAGGGACTCGAGCTCGCCGTAGTCGAGGAAAATGCCGCGGCAGCCACTGCACTGCTCGATCTGGACGCCATTTCGGTTGTACGTGTGCATCGGTGCGTGGCACTTGGGGCACTGCATGGACGGCTCAACTCCTCGCCGGTGGTGACTGCTTCGCCGGAACCCTGCCCGGCTTCGGTGCGTCGCACCCTACTTCGTCGCGTCCCGGGTCAACTCGGGCGGGAGGGCGCCCACTCGGCTCAGGCCCTGCTCATCCGGTCGCAGGCGTCGATCAAGGCCTGCTCGATCTCGTCCAGGGGGCGGTCGGCGGCGACAGCCTTGGTGATCGCCAGGGCGGCCGTCTGCACGGTCAGGGCACGGGCCGGGACGTCGAGGGCCGGCCAGGGGTCGGCCCCGTCCGCCGGGACGGCCGGGCCGCCCGCCCTCCGGTAGGTGTCCAGGAAGCGGGTCCACTCCTCGGGGGCGAGCAGACCGCAGGCATACCAGGCGGCGGGGCGGGCCAGGTCCCAGGCGGGGTCGCCCGCGCCGAGGTCGTCCACGTCGATCAGCAGCCAGGTGCCGTCCGGGGTGCGGACGAGCTGGCCCAGGTGGAGGTCGCCGTGGCACAGGCGCGGCGGGGTCGGTGCCGGGTCTCGTCGCGGGCCCAGGGCGGCAGGGCCCGCCAGGCCCGCAGGACCGGCGGCGCCGCGGGGTGCGGACCCGCGGCGCGCAGGCGGGCGACGGCGCGGGCCGCCTTGGCCGGGCCGCGCATGGCGGGAGCGGGTGCGGGAGGCTCGCCGGGTCCGTGCCGTGCAGGCGGGCCAGCAGGGCGGCTGCCGCCTCCCAGGGGGCCGCGTCCGGGTCGTCGCGGTCCACGGGGGTGCCGCGGGGCCAGAAGGTGACGAGGCGGCCGTGGAGGGCGGTGGGGGTGGTGCGCAGGGGCGGGAGGAGGGTGTCGGGGAGACGGGCGGCCACGGTGAGGCGTACCGCCAGGTCTTCCGGGTGCGTCTCCTGGGCGTGGGCCTTCGCGACGACGTCGCCGTGGCGTACGACCGTGGCGTCGGGGCGGTCCGCGAGGACGGTGCCGGTGCCGTCGGCGGCGCCCGCACCTTCGCCTTCGCCGCAGGCACAGGAGCCTGGAGGCGGGTGGGCCGTGTGCCTGGCCTTGGCGGTGAGGGCGGGGAGGAGCGCGGTCACGGGGGTCCCGGGGGGTGGGGCGGGTGGCTTACCGCCGAAGCGTAGCCAGTGGGGTCGGGCGGGCTTGTGGCGGTTGGTGGTCCGGGTGCGGGTTCGTCGGAGCCGGGCGCGCAGTCCCCGCGCCCCTTGCCGGCAGCGCCCGGGACGTGGCAATGCCCGCGCAGCTCCCCAGCTGCGCGGGCATCTGTGCCGTCCGCCGCACCCCCGTCCCCACGGGGTTTCCTGGCCGGATGTCCCCGCCCGGACCGCTCTTCCGGGCCTGGGGCGCCGCTCAGCGCCCCAGCATCACGCCCACGGACGACGCTTGTGTGACCACTGCTTCCCAGCCGCCGAAGACGACCACGAGCAGGGCTGCCAGGGGGAGGACCATGGCCGTCGCCACCAGAGGATGGCGCGTGCCGGACGGGCGGACGCCGAACGCCGAGAACCTGCGCCCTTGCGTGCGGACCATGGTCCGCGGTGCCGTGTCCGCCATGGTTCCTCTCCTGACCGATCTCGTTGTGGTTTTGGCAAGCGGCGGGTGTCTGACCTCGGGGGACGAGTGCTGCACCCGCCGCTTGACCTCAAATCTAGGTGCGGGGGCGGCACCTGGCGTCATGCCTTCGTACCGATTGGCTGGCCTCCCGGAGGATGACCGACCACCGCGCGTGTACTCCCAGGGGTGGAGACGGGGTCCTAGGACTCAGGGTCTTCCCGGAGGGGACGGGCCGCTGCCTCGGAGGCGTCCTCCCTCGGGACGGGCTGCTCGACCAGGGCCAGGACGCGCGTCGCCATGAACCGGGCCGTACGCACCACTGTCCCGGTACGGGTGACTTCGCTCACTTCCACCACTCCTCTGCGCACGGCCGTCTCGACGCGGCGCCCCGCCCGGCTCGCCACCACCTCGTACGTCCTCGTCGTGTCCCCGGCGTCCACGACTATCTCCACGCGATCACCCTTCACGGGATCAATCCCCCTTCAGCGGTGGATGGTTGGAGCTCGGGGTGGCGTCAACGGCCCCTTGTCCCGCGCCCCCTGACCACTCTTCGATTTTCGCACCAGGCACTGACAATCGATCGCCCCGCGAGGGCGCGGCCTCTGCACGTGCCCGCCCGTGGAAACGTAAGCTGGGCTCGTCAAACGGACCGGGTAGCGGGGATGGACATGGCGATGATGCGGCTCCGGCGCGAGGACCCGCGTGTCGTCGGCTCGTTCAGGCTGCACAGGCGCCTGGGCGCCGGCGGTATGGGTGTCGTCTATCTGGGTTCCGACCGGCGGGGCCAGCGCGTCGCGCTGAAGGTGATCCGGCCGGACCTGGCGGAGGATCAGGAGTTCCGGTCGCGGTTCGCGCGGGAGGTCTCGGCCGCCCGGCGCATTCGCGGCGGCTGTACCGCCCGGCTCGTCGCCGCCGACCTCGAAGCGGACCGGCCGTGGTTCGCGACCCAGTACGTTCCCGGGCCCTCCCTGCACGACAAGGTCGCCGCCGAGGGGCCGCTCTCCGCGGCCGACGTGGCCGTGGTCGGTTCGGCGCTGGCCGAGGGACTCGTGGCCGTGCACGAGGCCGGTGTCGTACACCGCGACCTGAAGCCGTCGAACATCCTGCTGTCGCCGAAGGGGCCGCGGATCATCGACTTCGGTATCGCCTGGGCCACCGGCGCCTCGACGCTCACCCATGTCGGCACGGCCGTCGGTTCGCCGGGATTCCTCGCGCCCGAACAGGTGCGCGGCGCCGCCGTCACGCCCGCCACCGACGTCTTCGCGCTCGGTGCGACGCTCGCGTACGCGGGCATGGCGGACTCGCCCTTCGGGCAGGGCAGTTCCGAGGTCATGCTCTACCGGGTGGTCCACGAGGAGGCGCAGCTGAACGGCGTCCCCGACGCCCTGGCCCCGCTGATCCGGGCCTGCCTCGCCAAGGACCCGGAGGAGCGGCCCAGCACCCTCCAGCTGTCGCTCCGGCTCAAGGAGATCGCCGCGCGCGAGGCCCAGGGCCTCGGCGACGTCCGGCCGCCCGCGCCGCGTCAGGACCACGACCGGCCGACGGGACGGCTCGCCGAGAGCTACGCGGATCAGCGCACCCAGCGGCGTTCCGCCCCCGGCGCCACTCCCCCGCCCCGCCCCGGCGCGTCCAGCGCGTCCAGGGGCGGTCCGGCGAGGAGCGGGTCGTCCAGGACCGGGGGTTCGAAGACCGGGGCGTCGAAGACCGGTGCTTCCAGGACGGGTTCGTCGAGGACCGGCGGGGCGCGGCCCGGGTCCCGGCCCGCGCGCCCGCGACACCGCGCGTTCCGGCGGCAGGACCGCGCCGCGCGGCGGCAGGGCGGCAGGGGCCGCGCACCACGGGGACGGGCCGGCGGATGCCCGCCAACCCTCGGCTGCTGCGGCAGCGCCTCTTCGTGTTCGTGGTCGTCACGCTGCTCGTGGCGCTCGGGATCGCGGCGGCGCAGGGCTGCCAGGGGCCCGCGAAGAGCCTCGGCGACATGGACGTACGGCAGCAGCAGACGCAGAGCGGTCCCCTCGCTCCGGGGCAGGCGCCCCGGAGCTGAGCCGTGGCGTCAGGCCTGTGGGCGGCCCGTCGCCACCGCGTAGAACGCGACCGCTGCCGCCGCGCCCACGTTGAGCGAGTCGACGCCGTGGGCCATCGGGATGCGGACCCATTCGTCGGCGGCGACCAGCGCCTGGGTGGAGAGGCCGTCGCCCTCGGCGCCGAGCATCAGCGCGACGCGGTCCATGCGGTGCGGGGCCGCCTCGTCCAGGGATGTGGCCTTCTCGTCCGGCGTGAGCGCCAGGAGGTTGAAACCCGCCTCGCGTACGCCTTCCAGCCCCTTGGGCCAGGACTCAAGGCGGGCGTAGGGGACGGAGAAGACTGCGCCCATCGAGACCTTCACCGAGCGGCGGTAGAGCGGGTCCGCGCAGTCCGGGGAGAGCAGGACCGCGTCCATGCCGAGCGCCGCCGCCGAGCGGAAGATCGCGCCGATGTTCGTGTGGTCGTTCACCGCCTCCATGACGACCACCCGGCGGGTGGTCGCGAGGAGTTCGTCGGCCGTCGGCAGCGGCTTGCGCTGCATGGAGGCGAGGGCGCCGCGGTGCACGTGGTAGCCGGTGACGCGCTCGGCGAGGTCGGGGCTGACCGCGTAGACCGGGGCGGGGAGCTCGTCGATGACGTCGCGCATGACGTCGACCCACTTGGCGGAGAGCAGCATCGAGCGCATCTCGTAGCCGGCGTCCCTGGCCCGTCTGATGACCTTCTCGCCCTCCGCGATGAACAGCCCCTCGGCCGGTTCGCGCCTGCGGCGCAGCTCGACGTCGGTCAGGCCCGTGTAGTCGCGCAGGCGGGGGTCGTCGGGGTCGTCGACGGTGATGAGATCGGCCACAGGGTGATACTGCCTTGTCCTGGGTGTGGTGCCAACGGCCGGGGGCGTGTTCCGTTACCGCTGGTTACTCGGGTGGTTCTCGGGGGTGTGCGGGGCTCGCTAGGCGACGGGCTCCGGGCCCACGCGTACGACGTCTCCGATGACGATGACCGCCGGGGGCTTCACCTCGTGGGTGCGGACCGCCTCGGCGACCGTGCCGAGCGTCGCGTCGACGCGGCGCTGGGCGGCCGTCGTGCCCTCCTGGATCAGGGCGAGCGGGGTGTCGGACGCCTTGCCGTGGGCGATCAGGGCCAGCGCGATCTTGCCGATCTTGTCGACGCCCATGAGGATCACGAGGGTGCCGCGCAGCTTGGCGAGGGACTCCCAGTCGACCAGGGAGCGCGCGTCGTCCGGCGCCACATGGCCGCTGACCACGGTGAACTCGTGGGCGACGCCGCGGTGGGTGACCGGGATGCCGGCGGCCGAGGGGACGGAGATCGAGCTGGAGATGCCCGGGACGACGGTGCAGGCGATGCCCGCCTCGGCGAGCGCCTGGGCCTCCTCCATGCCGCGGCCGAAGACGTAGGGGTCGCCGCCCTTGAGGCGGACGACGGCCTTGCCCTGCTTGGCGTGCTCGATCAGGGCGTTGTTGATCGCCTCCTGCGCCATGTAGCGGCCGTAGGGGATCTTCGCGGCGTCGATGACCTCGACGTGCGGCGGGAGTTCGTCGAGGAGGTCGCGGGGGCCGAGCCGGTCGGCGATGACGACGTCCGCGGCGGCGAGCAGGCGGCGGCCGCGGACCGTGATCAGGTCGGGGTCGCCGGGTCCGCCGCCGACCAGGGCGACGCCCGGGGTGCGTGTCCGCAGGTGGGGGGCGACGAGGCTGCCGTCGCGCAGGCCCTCCACCACCGCGTCGCGGATGGCGGCCGTGCGGCGCGGGTCGCGGTCGTGCACGTCGCTGCTGAGTACGGCGACGGTGACGCCCTCGGAGCGGCCCGTGGCCGGGGTCCAGGCGGTGGCCGCCTCGGCGTCGTCCGAGCGTACGCACCAGACGCGGCCGGCCTCCGCCTCCGCCGAGGCACGGGTGTTCGCCTCGGCGTCGCTGGTGGCGATCAGGGCGTACCAGGCGTCCTGGAGGTCACCGTGCTCGTAGCGGCGCCTGGCCCAGGTGATCTCGCCCGCGTCCGCCATCGCCTCCACGGAGGGGGTCGCCGAGGGGGACACGAGGAGGATGTCGGCGCCCGCCTTGATCAGGGCGGGGAGGCGGCGCTGGGCCACCTGGCCGCCGCCGAGGACGACGACCCTGCGGCCGGTCAGGCGGAGGCCTACGGGGTAGGCGGGGTTTTCGGCCATGGCTCTACGGCTCCTCGTGCGGGCGGAGTCTTCAAGGTGCGCTACCGCTGCTGCGCTGGAGCGGCTGCTTGACGTGCGGGTTCAGTATGGCGGGGGCGGGGCCGGAGGTCTCCCCCAGCCCCGCCCGGTGCCGGAATGCGGGGCTTCGCCCCTCGGCGGCTACTTCTCGGTGACGCCGGCCGAGTCGAACGTGGCGACCTCGTGCATGGCGCGGGCCGCGCTCTGGACGATCGGCAGGGCCAGGAGCGCGCCCGTGCCCTCGCCGAGGCGCAGGTCCAGGTCGACCAGCGGGCGCAGGCCCAGCTTGTTCAGGGCCGCCACATGGCCCGGCTCCGCGCTGCGGTGGCCCGCGATGCAGGCCGCGAGGACCTCGGGGGCGACGGCGCGGGCGACCAGAGCGGCCGCGCCGGCGCTCACGCCGTCCAGGATCACCGGCGTGCGCAGGGACGCGCCGCCGAGCAGGAGGCCCACCATGGCCGCGTGCTCCAGGCCGCCGACCGCCGCGAGGACGCCGATCGGGTCCGCCGGGTCGGGCCGGTGCAGCTCCAGGGCGCGGCGCACCACCTCGACCTTGCGGGCGTGCATGTCGTCGTTGATGCCGGTGCCGCGGCCGGTGACCTCGGCCGGGTCGGTGTCCGTGTAGACGGAGATCAGGGCCGCGGACGCGGTCGTGTTCGCGATGCCCATCTCGCCGGTGAGCAGGGCCTTGTTGCCCGCCGCCACCAGGTCGCGGGCCGTCTCGATGCCGACTTCGAGCGCGGCCTTGACCTCTTCGCGGGTCAGGGCGGGGCCGGTCGTCATGTCGGCCGTGCCCGCGCGCACCTTGCGGGGCAGCAGGCCCGGCGTGGCGGGCAGTTCGCTCGCCACGCCCACGTCGATGACGCAGACCTCGGCGCCCACCTGGTTGGCGAAGGCGTTGCAGACCGCGCCGCCGCCGAGGAAGTTGGCGACCATCTGGGCGGTCACCTCCTGGGGCCAGGCGGTGACGCCCTGGGCGTGCACGCCGTGGTCGCCCGCGAAGATCGCGACGGCCGCGGGCTCCGGGATCGGCGGCGGGCACATCCGGGACAGGCCCGACAGCTGCGCGGAGATGATCTCCAGCATGCCGAGGGCGCCCGGCGGCTTGGTCATCCGCTTCTGGCGCTCCCACGCCTCGCCGAGGGCCTTGGCGTCCAGCGGGCGGATGTTGGAGACGGTCTCGGCGAGCAGGTCGTGCGGGTCCTCACCGGGCAGCGCGCGGCGGCCGTACGTCTCCTCGTGGACGACCCAGGACAGCGGGCGGCGCTTGGACCAACCCGCCTGCATCAGCTCGGGCTCGTCCGGGAACTCGTCGACGTAACCCACGCAGAGGTAGGCGACGACTTCGAGGTGCTCGGGCAGGCCGAGGGCGCGGACCATCTCGCGCTCGTCGAAGAAGCTGACCCAGCCGACGCCGAGGCCTTCGGCGCGGGCGGCGAGCCAGAGGTTCTCGACGGCGAGCGCCGAGGAGTACGGGGCCATCTGCGGCTGGGTGTGCCGGCCGAGGGTGTGGCGGCCGCCGCGGGTGGGGTCGGCGGTGACGACGATGTTCACCGGGGTGTCGAGGATGGCCTCGATCTTCAGTTCCTTGAACTGCTTCGCGCGGCCCTTGGGCAGGGACTTGGCGTACGCGTCGCGCTGGCGCATGGCCAGTTCGTGCATGGTGCGCCGGGTCTCCGCGGACTTGATGACGACGAAGTCCCAGGGCTGCGAGTGCCCCACGGAGGGCGCGGTGTGGGCCGCCTCCAGGACGCGGAGCAGCACCTCGTGCGGGATGGGGTCGGAACGGAAGCCGTTGCGGATGTCGCGGCGTTCGCGCATGACACGCAGGACGGCCTCGCGCTCGGCGTCGTCGTAGCCGGGGGCGGCGGTGCCGGGGGAGGTCGCGGGCCCGGCGGCCTCGGGCCGGTCCGCGTCCTCGGGTCGGCCTCCGTCCTCGGGCAGGTCGACGTCCTCGGTCTCGTCCTCGATGACGAGGAGACCGGGGGCTTCGGCGACGGGCTGTGTCTCCGCCGCCGGGGCGTCCTCGGCCACGAGGATCTCGGGGCCCTCCGCCGTCTCGGGTGCTTCAGGCGCTTCGGCCATCTCGGGTGCTTCGGCCACTTCGGTCACTTCGTTCGCTTTGATGGGCTCGAACGAGATGACTTCGTCGGCCTCGTCCAACTCGTCGGCCTGGTCGGCCGTCTCGGGGGCGGCCGGGAACTCGGCCGGGGCCACCACCGCGGAAACAGGGGGAACAGGGGAGGCAGTGGCAACAGGGGCCTCCGTGGCCGCGGCCGGGACCGGCGCGTCCTGGAGGGGCTGTGCCGCTTCGGCCGTCGCCTCGCCCGCCGCTTCCTGCGGGAGCGCGGTGTCCGGCGCGGCAGCCGCTTCGGTGGGCGGCGCCTCCGTGGGCTCGGCTCCGTCGCGCGGGGCGGGCACGGTGACGGCGGGCCGCACGGCTTCGGGGCTCTCGTCGGAGGCCGGGGCCTCGGCGGGGGCGGCCTCGTTCGCCACCGCCACCGCCTCGGCCGGTTCGACGACCGGCGGTACGGGGGTGGAGGTGCCGGAGTCCACGCCGGGCTCCGCCGGTGCGGCGGGCGCCTGCTCGGCCATGGGCTGATCGGCGCCCGGGAGTTCCTGAGCGTTCTCGGGGGCCTCAGGGGCGGGGAGCGCCTCGGCGGCCTGCTGCTCCTGTCCTTGCCCGTGCTCCTGCTCCTGCTCCTGTTCCTGCTCCACGACGAGGTGGCGCGGCGGCGTCGGCGCCAGGTGGGGCGTGGTCGGCACCGAGCCCTCGACCGGTACGAACTGGCCGATCGGCATGGGCGCCTCGGCCCCGCCGAGTTCGCCGGGGAGCGACGCGTACTCCGGTGCGTCGGCGTCCTGCGGGGCGGGCTGCTCGGGGTGGTGCGGGGCGGGCGCGGCGTGCCTGGCTTCGGCGGGGTGGCCGCCGTGCGGCGCGTGGCCGTGTTGGGCGCCGATGGCAGCGGCGTACGCGCCCTGGGCGGTGTCGGGGGCGAAGCCGGGCCGGCCGCACTCGTCGGTGTGCGGGGCCGGGGCGCTCTCGCCCCACGGCTGTGCGGAGGCGACGGCGAACGGGGGCTGCCCGGCGGCGGGCCCGGCCTCGGCGAAGGCGGGCTGCTCCCCCGCCGGGACCTGTCCGGCCTCGGCGGCGTGGGGGAACGGAGCGGACTCCGGGGCGGCGGGAGCCGGGGCGCTCTGCTCGGGCAGCTCTGCGGGCAGCGGCAGCTCGGAGGGGGCGGCTTCCGGTGTCCGCGGGGCGTCCGTGCCCTGGGCGAATTCGGCGGCGGCCTGCGGGGCTTCGGGGGCGACCTGCGCGGCTTCCGCCGCCGGCTGCGCTCCGGGAACCTGCTGGTCCTGGACGGCCTCCGGAGCCTGCGGCTCCTGCGCCACGGCGGCGTCCGCTTCTACCGCTTCTGTGACGCCCGGGGTGCCTGTGACCTCTGTGGCACCAGAGATGCCTGTGGCGGCGGAGATGCCTGTGTCCGCCGTGCCCTCCGGGACGACCGTTTCTGCTGGTACCGCGTACGCCGCCTGCTGAGGCTGCGGTACCTGCTCCTGCGCGGGCGCCTGCGGCTGTGCCGGCTGCGGGGCCCAGGGCGCGCCGCCCTGCGGCAGGATCTCACCGAGCTGCGGCCCGGGCAGAGCGGCGTCGTCGCGCGGGATGTCGAGGTACTCGGGCCCGATGGTCGGCGGCCCGGCGTGCCGGACCGGCGCGGCCTGCTGCTGTGCCGGGGGCGTCACCGCTCCGGCGGGTCCGCGGTCGGCGAGCGAGCGCACCGGGCTGCCGGAGCTGTCGGGCACCGCAGGGCCCGAGGGGCCGCGGTGCAGCGGTCTGCGGGTGGCGCCCGGGTGGGACGCGGCCGGGGTGGCGCCGGGCATGCGGACGCCGTTGAGGTCGACCGAGCCGCTGTCCCGGCCGGCCGTCTCGTGCGGGCCCGGCTGATGAACGGCCTGGGCTGCCTGCGGCTGTCCCGCCGGAGCCTGGCCCTGGCCCTGGTGCGCGCCGTGCGCCGCCGCCTGGGCCTCGCTCCACGCCCCCTGGGCGCTCGGCATCAGCAGCAGGTCGTCGTCATCGGCCGGGTTGGCCGACGGATCGGCGGGGGCGGAGGGGGCGGAGGGGTCCATGAAGGTATACGCATCCGCAGCGGGGACGCCCGGCTGCTGTGCCCCCATGCCCTGCACGGGCCCGGAAGGCACACTGTCGCCTGCGCCCTCCGGCAGCCCCTCGCCCGGGACCTGGCCGGTGTCGGTCATGCGTAACCCCTCGCCCATCGGTTAGTGCTTCTTCGACCGCCCCTCAGCCTTCGGCCGGGGAGGCCCCATTGACCGGAGCGGCGCACCAACCGCCCGTCATCCTCAACGAGCGTGCGCGCCGCGCGGCACGAACCGCTTACCGGACAACAGGTATTGTCCCGGTCGGTCCGCCGCCGCGGCAGCTTGATCGGCCACGGCCCGCTGTGGACTGCGCCACGTTGCGCGTCCCTCCGGTCCTGCCGTACCACACAGGTTCCCCAAAACGGGTGGACTTTCCGGACCTTGACCAACGAATCGCCGGGCACCCGGGTGCGGTACAACGATCGGCCAGCCTACCTCGCGCCGTGCCGCGGCAGGGTCACGGGGAACGGTCCGGAAGGCGCCCGGAGAGCAGGAATGCCACGGTCCGCTTCTCCTCCCGCCAGGCGCGGGTGTCGAGCTCCACGGACTGGAGGAGGGCGCACTCGACGGTGTATCCGTGCTCGGACAGATCCCTGCCGATGAGTTCGGCCGCGTCGCGTGTCGCGGCGTGCGTCACGATGCGCTCCGGGCGCCGGTCGGCGACCGCGGAGACGACCGCGGCGCCCCCGCCCCCGACCCGTACGACGTCGGGTTCGGGCAGATCCTCGAGGATGTGCGGCGCGACGCCGTGCACGGTCTGCGCCTGGACGCCGAAGCGGCGCACGGCGGCGGTGGTGCGGCCGAGGGCGTCGGCGTCGTGGTCGACGGCGATCACGGCGGCGCCGAAGCGGGCCGCCTCGGCGGCGAAGGCGCCGCTGCCGCAGCCGATGTCCCAGACGAGGTCTCCCACGCGGGGCCCGAGGCGAGCGAGTTGGGCGGCCCGCAGCCGGTCGTTCTCCCCCTCGCCGAGCCAGATGTCCCCGCCGTACTCGGCGGCGGGCAGCGCCCAGCCGCGCGGCGAGCCGGCCGGTTCGCGCCCGGCGATCCAGCCGGTGTCGGACGCGGCGGCCGTCCCGCCGATGACGATGACGACGTTCGGGTCGCGCCAGGCGTGGTCGGCGGCCTTGTCGGAGGTGACGACGGTGACCCGCTCGCGGTCGGTACCGAGCTCCTCGCAGATGACGAAGGTCCGGTGGACGCCCTGGAGCAGCAGGCTCAGCTCGGCGGGGCCGGCGCCGGGCGAGGTGAGGACGGCGACCTTGGTGTGGGCGCGGCAGACGTTCACGGCGCGGCGCAGGGTGCGGCGGTGGGCGACGACGACCTCGGCGTCGTCCCACGGCATGCCCGCGCGGGCGAATGCCTGGGCGACGGAGGAGACGGCGGGCACCACTTCGACCTCGAGGCCGAATTCGGGGGCGCGCAGAGTGCGTACGACGCCGAAGAAGCCGGGGTCGCCGTCGGCGAGGACCACGGCGGTGCCGCGGTGGGCGGCGATGCGGCGGGCGGCGAGGCTCACGCTGCCGAGGCGGATCCGCTCGGCGCGGGCGGGAAGTTCGTCCAGTGCCAGGTGGTGGGCGGCGCCCGCCACGAGCGTGGCGGCGCTGAGCGCGGAGCGTGCCGCGGCGGTCAGCGGCGTACCGTCCCAGCCGATCACCGTGACCCGGTCGGCCATCGTCGTCTGTCTCCTGGTTTCTCGCGGGTCTTCAGTGCGGGCGGCGGTGGCTGCGGGAGCGACCGCGCACGCGGCCAGGGGCGAGCGTACCTGGTGGGGCTCCGGGGTGTCCGGGTCCTCGGGGGATGTGCCGGGCCGTGCGGCGCGGGCTCAGTTCCAGTCGGAAAAGGCGGAGAAGCCGCTGTCGGCGAGGCTGTCACTGACGCCTTCGAGGTCCTCGGGGAGCAGACTCCAGACGATGAGGTCGGTGCGCACCTCCAGCCAGCCGCCGAACGGGTCGCCGCCGTTTCTCATGCGCGCTATCCAGGCGCCGCGCAGGACGCCCTCGCTGATGCAGCCGATCTTCTGGGCGACCTGCTGGGCGGCGGTGTTGTCGGCGGCGGTGCGCAGCTCGATGCGCTCGAACGCCTGGTCCTTGAAGAGCCACTGGGCGGTGGCGAGCGCGGCCTCCGAGGCGTAGCCCTCGCCGCGGGCCCAGGGGGCGACGACGTAGCTGAGTTCGCTGGCGCGCACCCGCCAGTCGGTGTTGCGCAGGTGTATGACGCCGACCAGGCGCTGGGTGAGGAACTCCGTGACGGCGAGGGCGATTCCGCGGCCCTCGGTGCGCTCGGCGGGGGCGAGGCGGGTGATCCAGTCGCGGGCGTCGGCCTCAGTGAAGGGCTGGGGGACGGAGGTCCAGGCGGTGACCATCTCGTCGTTCATCATCTCCGCGTACGCGGGGACGTCGGCGTCCTCGAACGGGCGCAGCACCAACCGCTCCGTGCTGATGGAGATATCGGGGAAGGTGGTCGTCATGCGCCGCTCCGTAACCTGGAACCTTCGGGCCTGCTGAAGTGCCCAGCATGCAGCATGTCGGCGCGCGGACGCACCACGGGGTCCGCTCCTTCATCAGGAGGGGACCCCGTGGTGCGGCGGGAACGGACCGTGCGTCAGTTCTCTGTGTGGGCCGTGCCTTCGACGGGCAGGACGGAGCCCTTGTACTCGTCCTCGATGAACCGCTTCACCTCGGGCGAGGTGAGCAGCTTCGCCAGCTTCCTCACCCGCGGGTCGTCCTCGTCGCCCTTCTTGACGGCGAGGACGTTGTTGTACGGGTTGTCCTTCGGCGACTCCAGAAGGATGGCGTCCTTCTTGGGGCTGAGCCCGGCGTCGAGGGCGTAGTTGTTGTTGATGACGGCCGCGTCGAGGTCGTCGAGCGAGCGCGGCAGCTGCGCCGGGTCGAGCGGCTTGATGGTGAGCTTCTTCGGGTTGGACGTGATGTCCTCGGGCGTCGCGGTTGAAGCGAGGTTCGTTCGGGTCGTCGTTGGGGACGGCGACGGTCGCGCCCGCCCTCAGCTTCGCGATGTCGCGGGTGCCCTTCTTCGCGTACACGCCCATGGGCGGCAGGTACACCTCGGTGACCGGCACCAGGTCCGTCTTCTTGGACGCGTTGAAGTCCTCGAGGTACGGGGTGTGCTGGTACAGGTTGGCGTCGAGCGAGCCCTCCTGGAGCGCGGTGTTCGGCGTGACGTAGTCCGTGAACTCCGTGATCTTCAGGTCGAGCCCCGCCTTCTTCGCGAGGTTCTCCTGGATGTACGTGAGGACTTCACCGGCCGGGGTTACGACGAGACCGGCAACCGTGCCGCGCCGTGACGGACGTACGCATGTCAGAACGCCGCGACGATGGCGCCGAGTCGTCGATGACCTTCTTCAGACGCCGGCGGCTTCTTCAGGTGCACCGTGGCGTTCGGGACGGGCACGACGTCCGTGCCGTTCTTCTTGTTGAAGTCGTCCAGGTACGGCTTGTGCTGGAAGTAGTTCGCGAAGACCTCGCCCTGCTGGACGGCGGTGTTCGGCGTGACGTAGTCGGTGAACTCGCGGACTTCGAGGTCGAGGCCGGCCTTCTTGGCGAGGTTCTTCTGGACGTAGTCCAGGATCTCGCCCTGTGGCGTCGGGGTGGCGGCGACGACGAGCGGGCCGTCCTTGTCGCCCGCGGAGCCCTTGTCGGAGCCGCAGGCGCTCAGCCCGAGGGTGAGGGCTGAGGCGGCGAGGACAGCGGTGGTGATCTTGGCGGTGTTACGCACGAAAAGTGCCTTTCTCCGTAGGTGGTGCTGGTGGTGCCGGTGGTGCGGCCCCGCGTGGGTGGCGGGGAGGTCTGCGGGGGGGCGGTCCCGGTCAGCCGGTCTTGGTGGTCGACTCGGCGGCGACGGTGCCGGGGAGCACGCCGCGCAGCGGCCGGAACAGCAGGAGCGGAGCGGAGCCGCCGCCGCGCTTGTGGAGCCTGCGGGCCGCGTAGTCGCCCGCGAACTGGATGATCGAGATGACCACGGCGAGGATCGCCACGGTGATCCACATCAGCTCCGTCTCGAACCGCTGGTAGCCGTAGCGCAGCGCGAGGTCGCCGAGGCCGCCGCCGCCGACCGTGCCCGCCATCGCGGAGTAGCCGATGAGCGCGACGATCGTGGTGGTGGCGCCCGAGATCAGCGAGGGCAGCGACTCGGGGACGAGGACCTTGCGTACGACGGTCCAGGTGGAGCCGCCCATCGACTGCACGGCTTCGACGAGCCCGCCGTCGACCTCGCGGATCGAGGTCTCGACCAGGCGCGCGAAGAACGGGATGGCGCCGACGGCGAGCGGCACGAGGGCGGCCTCGCGGCCGATCGTGGTGCCGGTGATCCAGCGCGTGAAGGTCATCAGGGCGACCATCAGGATGATGAAGGGCATCGAGCGGGCGATGTTCACGATCTGCCCGATGACCTTGTTGAGCACGGCGTTCTGCAGGAGGCCGCCGCGCTCGGTGAGGACGAGCAGGATGCCGAGCGGCAGTCCGGCGACGACGGCTATCAGCGTCGACCAGCCCACCATGTAGAGGGTGTCCCAACAGGCCTGCTCCAACAGCGGGCGCATCTCCGACCAGGTCACTTGGCACCTTCCTTGACCAGCAGCGTCTCGTTGCGGGGCGCGTTCGTCGCCGGATCCTCGCCCGCGATGTCGACCTGGAGGCCCTGCTCGCGCAGGAACCCGATCGGGACCACGTTCTCCTCGAAGCGGCCGGGCAGTTCGATGCGCATGCGGCCGACCTGCTTGCCCGCGACGGTGTCCATCGCGGCGCCGAGGATCGAGATGTCGATGTTGTACGTGCGCGACAGCTGCGAGATGACGGGCCGGGTCGCGGCCTCGCCGTGGAACGTCACGTCGACGACGGTGCGGTCCTCGCCGGTGGTGTCGCCGCTGACGGGGAAGAGCGCGGCGGCGAGTTCGGAGCCGGGCGTCGCGAGGAGTTCGCTGACGGTGCCGGACTCGACGATCTGGCCGCGCTCCATGAGGGCGGCGGAGTCGCAGACGCTCTTGACGACGTCCATCTCGTGCGTGATGAGCAGGACGGTCAGGCCGAGCTGCTGGTTGAGGTCGCGCAGGAGCTGGAGGATGGAGCGGGTGGTCTCCGGGTCCAGGGCGCTGGTCGCCTCGTCGGAGAGCAGCACCTTGGGGTCGCCGGCGAGCGCGCGGGCGATGCCGACGCGCTGCTTCTGGCCACCGGAGAGCTGCGCCGGGTAGGACCGGGCCTTGTCGGCCAGGCCGACGAGGTCGAGGAGTTCGAGGGCCTTGCGGGAGCGCTCCTGGCCGGAGAGGCCGAGGATCTCCAGCGGCAGTTCGACGTTGTCCTGGACGGTGCGCGAGGACAGCAGGTTGAAGTGCTGGAAGACCATGCCGATGCGGCTGCGTGCCCGGCGCAACTCCTTGCCCGCGCGCGGGCCGCGGCCGGCGAGGGCGGTGAGGTCCTGTCCGGCGACGGTCACGGTGCCGGAGGTGGGACGCTCCAGGAGGTTGACGCAGCGGATGAGGGAGGACTTGCCGGCGCCGGACTGGCCGATGACGCCGTACACCTCGCCCTCGCGGACGTGCAGGTCGACTCCGTCGAGGGCGGTTACTTCACGACCGCGTGAGCGGTAGACCTTGGTGAGGCCGGAAGTGGTGATCACAGGGGTTTCCGTCACTGTCGAGTGCGCGGCGCGGGTGTCGCCGGGCACGGGGCATTCGTTCGGAACGCGGCACGGTTCTCGCGGTGGCGAAAGGAACCGGAGGACGTGTGCGCGGGGCAGGCTCGCTTCCTACGTCAGTACGGCTCTTTCGTCGCGTACGTCGTGCAGGGGGTGCGGCACAGCGGCTTCGCTTCGGGGCGCGAGGCTCTTCGTGGTGCGGGGGCCCTCAGAAGGCGCACATTCGACACATACAACGAGCACCGGGCGTCATCGTCGCCTCGGTCGCAAGGGTGCGGCTGCTCGTCGTGGTCATGGGCCCAAGTAAAACACGCGTGAGGTCACGGCCCGCCACCGCTGTCCGTATAGCGGACAGCGGTGGGACGGGGCCGGGCGGTGCGGGCGGGGCGGTCAGCCGGCGACATCGATCTCCACGAACTCGTCCGTGGCCTGCGCGGACACGGCGGAGAGGTCCTTGACCAGGACGTCCGCGGACAGCTCGGCGGCGTCGTGGGTTGTGGCCAAGGCCACGGTGGTCATGCCCGCGGCCCGTCCGGCCTGAAGGCCTGCCGGGGCGTCCTCGAAGACCACGCAGCGCGCCGGGTCGACGCCGAGCTTCTCGGCCGCGAGGAGGTAGGGCTTGGGGTCGGGCTTGCCGCGCGTGATGTCGTCGGCGGCGATCAGCAGGCCGGGGCGGATGCCGACCTCGGCGAGGCGGGCCTCGGCCAGGACGCGGGTCGCGGAGGTGACCACGGCCCAGCGGTCCGCGGGCAGCGACTCCAGGAGCTCACGGGTGCCGGGCAGCAGTTCGACGCCGCCGGCGACGTCCGAGACCTCCAGCTCCTCGATGCGGACGACGGCCGCTGGGACCTTCTCCGGAGGCAGCAGGTCGGCGGCTATCTCGGCGGCGGGGCGGCCGTGCAGTTCTACACGGGCGAATTCCTCGGCGGTGATCCCGTACTCCCGCGCCCACCGTGTCCAGCAGCGGTACACCGACTCCAGGGAGGAGATGAGGGTGCCGTCGTTGTCGAACAGGAGCGCTTCAGCCTGGATCTTCATGGTGTCCGAGCGTACGGGGCGCCTCGGGCCGCTTTGCGGGGGCCTTGGGCCCGACCGGCCGGGTCTTCCGGGGTGTGGGCGCGCGGGCACCACAGGGCAGGCGCACGGGCACGCCGGGGGCACGCGCACGGGCACTCCGGGGGCAGGCGCATCGGGTCAAAGGGCCCGTAATAAAGTCACGGACATGCTTGTTGCCCTGACGATCGCGACCGCCGTGGCCGCGCTCGCCCTCGCCGCCTGGTGCGGTTTCGCCGCGTACCGGGACCAGCCGACCAAGGACTGGCACTTCATCGGCATGGGCGTGGTGACCCTGCTGGCCCTGGTCCAGCTGATCGTCGGCATCGTCCAGCTCGCGCGCGGCGAGGACCCGGAGCAGGGCACGACGATCTTCGTGGCGTATCTGCTCGGCTCCTTCGCGTGCGTGCCGGCGGCGGGCTTCATGTCACTGGCCGAACGCACGCGCTGGGGTTCGCTCACGGTCGCCGCGGGCGGCGTGGTCCTCGCCGTGCTCCAGGTACGGCTCTACGACATCTGGGGTGGCTGAGGTGACGGACACCAAGGGAAGCGTGCGGGCCGACGGTCGCCAGAAGCTGATCACGGGGCCGGGCATCCTGCTGCTGTGGCTGTACGGCGTGATGGTCGTCGGCGCGGTGTCGCGCTCGGCCGTGCAGATCTCGACGGACTTCGACAAGGCCCCGCTCGCGTACTCCCTGTCGGCGCTCGCGGGCCTCGTCTACGGCTTCATCACGTACTCGCTGG
Organism: Streptomyces sp. 135; assembly: GCF_020026305.1. Lineage (NCBI taxonomy): Bacteria > Bacillati > Actinomycetota > Actinomycetes > Kitasatosporales > Streptomycetaceae > Streptomyces > Streptomyces sp. 135. Next base: position 1,558,619 of record NZ_CP075691.1, read on the forward strand.
TGCGCGGCGGCGACACGGCCCGCAAGGCGGCGCTGGTGTGCTGCGCCGCGGAGCTGGTGGGCGTGCTGGCCGTGGGTACCTGGACGCTGGCGGAACCGTCCGCCTTCCCCGACGCCACGGTGTGGTCGGACTTCGGGATGGGCTACCTCTTCATTCCGGTGATCCTGCCGGTGACGGCGATCTTCTGGCTGGTGAGGGCGCGGCGGGCGGGCCGGGCGGGGCGCTGAATCAGCCCTGGCCCCCGCCTTGCTCTGCCTCCTCCTTCTCCACCTTCTCCACTTGGGCGTCGAGAAGCTTGAGATCGGGTGCTGTCAGCTCCGAAGGCGCCTCCAGATCGGTGGCCCGGAACGTGATGACGGTCGATCCGCTGCGCACCACGGTGAACCGGGCGGCGGCGAACTCACCGTGCGTGCCGCCCTGAAGCACGTAGGCGACGGCTTCGTCCCCGATGCCCTGGGCGGGCCAGTCGTCGACCTTGCCGTACGTCCCTTCGGCGCTTTCGAACCCCTTGCCGCACTTCGCCACCGCGTCGCGCAGCCCCGCCATCACTTTCTTGGCCCCGGCGTTGTCGTGCGCGGCGAGCCCGACGACGAGTTCCTCTCCCTTCGGCTTGTCATACGTGGTCCCCTTCTCGACGACCGCGTAGGGGTGGAACGCCTTCGGCTTGGGGCTGGAGCTGTAGGACGACATGAGGTCGAGCGGCCGGCACCGGGCAGGGTCGGCGGCGGAGTCGGACTTCCCGTACGCGGCGGCCAACCCGTTGTCCAGGACCCGTATCTCGCGCCGCGGCCCGATGTCTTCACCGGTGAGCTCCATGGCTTTCAGCACGGCGGCCCGCCCTGCCTCCCGCTGCGGCGCACCGCTCTCCTTCTCGGCTCCCCCGTCCCGCTCCTCCCCTTCACCGGAATCGGTGCCGCATGCCACGGCCCCCAGTAGCAGCGGGACCACAAGGGCACTCACGTACTGCGTATGGCGACGCACGCCATAGGCACCTCTACCCACCTGGTCATCAACCTCTCTTGAAGCCGCTCCAGCTGCCCCACAACATGACGTATCCCTCGGGAGCGGCGTGCACCTTGGCTGCGAACTCCTCGATTCCAAGACCATCGGGAACGTTCCCGGCACCGCCGAAGGGCGTCAACGTGACACAGGACACACATATCTGACGCAAGGCCATCAGTGGTGACTGAACGTATGCGCATGCGACGACTCCCGGCCATTCACCGGTCGCCCGTGGAACAAGGGGCGGAAGCGCTTCACGGGGGCTGCGTGGCGCTCCGTGGGGCGACTTGGTGCCCTATGAATCAGCCGTCCCCTGCGACAGGGCGGCTCGGGGGATCACGGAACGCGAGGAAACGGCACGGGAAACTGGCGGGTCCGCCGGGCGAAATGTCCGCGTGGCACCGCGGCGGAAATCGATGCCGGGCGCCGCACACATGCCGACGGCCGACGCGAGCGCCCTGGAACGAGGGCGTTCGCGTCGGCCGGCCGGTGTCAGGGAGCCAGTGGCTTCGCTAGGCGCTCGCCACGTACGCGCGGGTGTCGGAGTCCTTGGCCAGGGTCACGACGGTGAGCCGGTCGTTCACCCGCCGGGTCTGCACGGGGGCGTAGCCGTGCTTGCGGTAGAGCTGGAGGTTCTGTTCACTGCGGTGGCCGGTGAAGAGCTGGAAGCTCTTGGTGGTGCCGTCCGCGCCGAGCTGTCGCTCGATCGCGTTCAGGAGCCGGCCGCCCAGGCCGTGCCGCTGCATCCTGGGGTGGACGATGAGCTTGCCGATCCGCGCCGTGCCGTCGGCGTCGACCGTGCCGCGCACGGAGGCCACCACCTCGTCGCCGAGGCGGGCCACCAGGACGGTGCCCGTGGTCAGTTCGGCCTTGATGGAGTCGAGGGACTGGGTCAGCGGCTCGATCGAGTAGTCGCCGTAGAGCTCGGCCTCGCTCTGGTAGCAGAGGTACTGCAGTTTGAGGATCTGCTCGGCGTCCGCTTCCGTCGCCTCCGAGATGGTCACGCTCATGCCCATGTGTGCATGCCTCCCGCTCACCTGCTCCACCGGTTGTCTAACGCTCCTTTCCCCGCGGTTCAGGAGCTGCAACCTCCGCCGCCAGCATTCTGCGCAGGCATCCCAGGCATCGGGAACGTTCCGGCCCCAGACTCCCCTGTGACATTCCCAACTCCCCTGCGATTTCTCGGTAGGTGAGGTCCTTGGGGGACAGCAGCGCGGCCATGAGGCGGGGGCAGCGGCCGGGCAGCCTGCGCACCGCGGCGTGCAGGGTGCGGTGCCGGTCGGCGGTCAGGGCGCGCTGCTCGGGGCCGCGGTCGGTGTCGTCGGCGGGCTCGGCCGCGTACGCCACCTCCTGCCGGCTGGTGCGGCGGGAGCGGCGCGCCTCGGACTGGACGGCGCCGCGCAGCCACAGCGCCGGGTCGGCGGGCGGACCGTCGGACTCCAGGCGCTCCAGCAGGCGCAGCCAGACGGCTTGTTCCAGGTCGCGCGCGTCGGCGCCGGAGTCGAGTGCCTCCGCGGATGCCTCGGCGGCGAGCAGCGGACGCAGGGTGGGGATGAGCGTGGGGATGAGCTCGTACGTCATGCCCGGCGGGACGCGGCCGCTCCGGTACGAGGTTGCCGGAGCGGCCGTCTCTCACCCCAACCGGGGGCGCTCCCCCAGTCGTTGACGGGGCGCCGCTCAGTCCCTGTCGAAGTCCGCGGCGGCCAGCAGCGCGGTGTCCGGGTTGTCGGAGAAGATGCCGTCGATGCCCGTCTCGAAGTAGGCCTTGAGGGCGCCGAAGGCGTCTCCGTAGGCGGCCGGGTCGGTGCCCTTCCTGAAGTTCGCGGGCAGGAAGGTGTTCTCGTTGCGCATCGTGTACGGGTGCAGGATCAGGTCCGCCTCGTGCGCGTCCTCGACGAGCGTGGTCGGCGTGCCGAGGCTGCCGTCGGCCTTCTTCGGGATGACCAGGTCGAGCGTCGGACCGATGCCCTGCGCGAAGCGCGCCATCCACCGCAGGCCCTCGGGCCTGATCAGGTCGGCGACGGTGCGCGGGTCGCCGGCCTCGACGAAGTCCCAGGGGCGGCTGGCGGCGCCGGAAAGAAGGACGACGCGCGGCGCGGAGACCAGCTTGGCCAGGCGCTGGATGCTGCTCGGCTCGAAGGACTGGAGGAAGTTCGGCGAGTTCTTCTTGTGGCGGCCGTAGCGGCGCAGGAGCTTGGCGAGCGGCTCTTCGAGGCCGAGGCCCAGCCCACGGAAGTAGGTGGGGTGCTTGGTCTCGATGTGCAGCCAGATCGGCTTGCCGCGCTTGCGGCCCTGCTTCTCGGCCCACTCGAAGACCTCTTCGAGGGTGGGCACGTCCCAGCGGCCGTCATAGAGGGTGTTGCGCTGGCGGGTGCCCGGGATGCGTTCCTTGGCGCGCAGCGTCTTCAGCTCGGCGAGCGTGAAGTCCTCGGTGAACCAGCCGGTGAGCTTGGCGCCGTCCACGGACTTGGTGGTCTTGCGGGAGGCGAACTCGGGGCGCGCGGCGACGTCCGTCGTCCCGGTGATGTCGTTCTCGTGACGGCATACGAGGTGGCCGTCCTTGGTGGGGACGATGTCCTGCTCGATGACGTGGGCGCCCATGTCCAGGGCGAGCTGGTACGAGCCGAGCGTGTGCTCGGGCCGGTAGCCGCTGGCCCCCCGGTGCGCGACGACGGTCGGCTTCGGCAGGCTCTCGTATCCGCCGTGCCCGGGTCCGTGCCGCTCGTCGGCTCTCGCCACCGTGGGCAGACCGACCGCGGCGGTGCCCGCGCCGAGGAGCGCAGCCCCCAGTACCGCTCGACGCCCCCGGCTCGTCCCCGACTGCTGCTGACCCGACTCCTGCGTCGCCATTGGCGCTCCTCCCGTTGTGCATCCGCCTTGCACCTGACAAAGCGGGACTGATCGTAGGTGGCCGCGAGTGACGGGTGGGAGACCCTGGACGGAACGGCGGGGTGACGCGGCATGGCGAATGGGCGCACCATGGAGGCTGCGGCCCGTGCGGAAGGGCCGCTACGCAGAGAGAAGTGTGTGGGTGACAAGGACCACTACTTCGGGCCACACCGTTCCCGCGGGGATACGGTCGTCGCACGGGCCACGCCCCGGGGCGACGTGGCACAGGGCCGTGTCAACACTGCGTATCGGGTGCGTGAACCCGATGTGCAAACGGCGGTGACCCGCGAGTACCGTACTCACCTGCACTTACTCGTCACCTACTCGTCGTCGACCCGTTGACACCGGAGGGCCTGTTGTCCCGTCTAGCGCTCATCAAGGCAGTGCTCGGACCGATCTTGCGCCTGATGTTCCGCCCACGGGTAGAAGGCGCCGAGAACATTCCCGGGACCGGGCCCGTCATTCTGGCCGGAAACCACCTGACGTTCATCGACTCGATGATCCTGCCGCTCGTGACCAACCGTCCGGTGTTCTTCATCGGCAAGGACGAGTACGTCACCGGCAAGGGCCTCAAGGGCCGCCTGATGGCGTGGTTCTTCACGGGCGTCGGCATGATTCCGGTGGACCGGGACGGCGGGCGTGGCGGTGTCGCCGCGCTGATGACGGGTCGGCGCATTCTCGATGACGGCAAGGTCTTCGGCATCTACCCCGAGGGCACGCGGTCGCCCGACGGGCGGCTGTACCGGGGCCGTACGGGGATCGCGCGGCTGACGCTGATGACGGGGGCGCCGGTCGTGCCGTTCGCGATGATCGGCACGGACAAGCTTCAGCCCGGCGGCAAGGGGGTGCCGCGGCCGGGCAAGGTGACGGTTCGTTTCGGCGAGGCGATGGAGTTCTCGCGGTACGACGGCATGGATCGTGACCGTTATGTGCTGCGGGCGGTGACGGACTCCGTGATGACGGAGGTCATGCAGCTGTCCGGGCAGGAGTATGTGGACATGTATGCGACGAAGGCCAAAGCGGCGTAGCCCTGCGGGGCTTGGGCGGTTTGGTGGTGCGCCCGTGTCGGTGCGGGGGGGGCTTTTGCCCTCCGGGCCGGGGCGGGCGTTCCGTGTTTTTGCGGGTGGTGGGTTGCGGGTTGCTGGGGAAGGGTGGGGGCGGTTCGTCTGCGGGTGCGTGGGGGCTGGTCGCGCAGTTCCCCGCGTCCCTTGCGGGGCCCCTGCCGGTGACTTCGTGCGGGTGCGTGGGGGTTGCTCGCGCAGTTCCCCGCGCCCCCTACGGGGCCCCTGCCGGTGACTTCGTGCGGGTGCGTGGGGGTTGCTCGCGCAGTTCCCCGCGCCCCCTACGGGGCCCCTGCCGGTGACTTCGTGCGGGTGCGTGGGGGTTGCTCGCGCAGTTCCCCGCGCCCCTTGCGGGGCTGGCGGTGGTCAGGGGTCTTCTGGGGTTTCTGCGAGTTTTTGGCCCTTCAGGAGGAACCACGCTGCTACCGCCGTCGCCAGGAGGACCGCCGCGCCGGCCGTCGCCGCCAGTCTCAGGCCGTCGACGAATGCCGTCTGGGCCGCTGCCAGCAGGGCGTCCGCCTGGTGGGGCGGCAGGTCCGCCACCGACTCCACGGCGCCGCCCAGGGATTCGTGGGACGCCGACGCCACGGCGGGCGGGGTGCCCGGTGGGGCCGTGAAGTCGCGGTAGACGCCGGTGACGATGGAGCCGAGGAGGGCGATGCCGAGCGCCGCGCCCAGTTCGTACGCCGTTTCCGACACCGCGGAGGCCGCGCCCGCCTCTTCCTTGGGGACGCTGGAGAGAATGACGTCGGCGGTCACCGTGAACGAGAAGCCCGCGCCGATGCCGACGACCAGCAGCGAAGCCCCGAGCAGCGGATAGCCGGTGGACTGGCTCAGGCCGGTGAGCGCGGCGAGCGAGAGCCCGACCGCCGCCAGCCCGCCCGCGACCACGATACGGACGGAGAAGCGGCGCGCCACCACGCCCGCGACGAGACCCGCCGCCACCGCGCCCACCGCGGCGGGCAGTTCGGCGAGGCCCGCCTCGAACGGCCGCCTGCCCTGCACCAGTTGCAGGAACTGGGAGAGGAAGAAGACCAGACCGGAGAGGCCGAGGACGGTCAGCAGGTCGGCGAGCACCGCCCCGGAGAAGCCGCGGTTGCGGAAGAGCCGCATGTCCAGGAGCGGCGCGTCGAGGGTCAGTTGGCGGCGTACGAACCAGGTGAGCGCCGCCGCGCCGACGACCGCCGCCACCACGACGTCCCAGCGCAGGCCGTGCGCGGCCGCCTCCTTGATGGCGTACACCACGGCGATCATGCCGATGAGCGAGAGCACGACGCTGACCAGGTCCCAGGGGCCCGGCGCCGGGTTCTTCGACTCGGGGAGCAGCTTGATGCCGACGAGGACCAGGACCGCCATCACCGGCAGGTTGATGAGGAAGACCGAACCCCACCAGAAGTGTTCGAGCAGGAAGCCGCCGACGACGGGCCCGACGGCCGCGCCCGCGGACGCCATGGCGCCCCAGATGCCGACCGCGAGGCTGCGCTCGCGCGGGTCGTGGAAGATGTTCCGGATCAGCGCCAGCGTCGACGGCATCAGGGTCGCGCCCGCGACACCGAGCAGCGCGCGGGCCAGGATCATCAACTCCGGGCTGGTGGCGTAGGAGTTGAGGACGGAGACCGCGCCGAAGGCGACGGCGCCGGTGAGCAGCAGCTTCTTGCGGCCGATGCGGTCGCCGAGGCTGCCCATGGAGACCAGCAGTCCCGCGATGACGAAGGAGTAGACGTCGCCGATCCACAGCAGCTGGGTGCCGGAGGGCTTGAGGTCCTCGCTGATGTACGGCGTCGCCAGGCCGAGCACGGTCGCGTCGACGGCGACCAGGAGCACGGCGAGGACGAGCACGGCGAGCGCGAGCCAGCGGCCGGGGCCGCGCTCCACGTCGGCCCCGGCGGCCCGCTGGTGGGTGCTGGTCATGACTCCACTCTCCGCCGTGCGCCGCCGATCAGCAGCTCGGCAATCATGTACGAGAAGTCCTTGGCCGCCACCCGGCCGTCCTGCACGGCCCAGGCGCCCGACCCGATGAGGCCGTAGAGCGCCTCGGTGAGCCAGGCGGGCGTCAGGTCGATGCGGAACTCGCCGCTCTCCTGGCCGCGCCGGAAGAGCGCGGCGAGGCGGGCGTCGATCCGCGACCAGCCCTCGTTCTGCGTCTCCCCCTCGAAGAGCTGGTTCTCGGTGTAGAGGAACGCGAGGAGCCCGGCGGCGGGCTCGAACTCCTTCACCAGGCGCCGCAGGGCCTCCTGCGCGCTGCCGTCCCGGAGCCCCGCCCGGTCCAGGGCCGCCTCGCACTCCTGGAGCCCCAGCTCCTCCAGGGCGCGTACGAGCGCGTCACGGCCCGCGAAATGGCGGTGGAGGGTGGCCCTGCTGATTCCCGCGGCGCGGGCGACCTCGTCCATCGTGGAGGTGGATTTGCGGGTGAGCAGGGCCGCGGCGCTGCGCAGTACCTGGTCGCGATCGACTGACATGAGACAACCATAATCCTATTGAGACGGATATGTCTCAGAGGGTCCCAGGGCGGCGTCAGTGCCAGGGCAGGGCCGCGCGTCGGGCCCAGTACTCCCCCGGCTCCTCCACCAGCCCCGTGAGGCGTTCCAGGCGGTCCGCGTCCAGGTCCACGGCGGCGGCGTGCAGGTTGGAGACGAGCTGGACCGAGGTGGCCGCCCCGGACAGGACGACCCCCGCCCACGGCTCGCGGAGCAGGGCCGCGAGCGCCACCGCGTCGCAGTCGAACCCGGTCCCCTCGGCGACCTCGCGCAGCGGGGCGGGCGCCTGCGGGGCGGCGAGCCGGCCGTTGGCCATGCCCTCCTTGATGATGACGGTGAGACCCGCGTCGTGCGCCTCGGCGAGCGCGGGCCCCGCCGAGGGCTCCAGGAGGTTGTATGTGGCCTGGACCGTACGGAAGAGCGGCTCACCGTCCACGGTGACCTCAAGGGCGGCGCGGATCGCCGCCGCCTGCCCGGGACCGCTCACCGAGAGGCCGACGGTCACTCCCTCGGCCGCCAGCCCCGCGAGGCGCGCGTGGAGTTCCTTGTCGGTGAGCGCCGGGCTCTCGGGCGTGACGGAGTGGATCTGGTAGAGGTCGAGCCGGTCGCCGAGCAGCCCGGCGCTCTGCGCGCGCTGCCGGTCGTAGGCGGCGACGCTGTGGTCCTTGACCTCGTGCGGGCCCTCGACGTCGGTACGCCAGTCGGCCGTATACGTGTAGCCCCACTTGCTGCCGACGACGACGTCACGGTTGTCGGGCCGCGCATGCAGCCAGTCGGCCAGGAACTCCTCGGAACGGCCGTACGAACGCGCCACGTCGACGTAGCGGACCCCCGAGGCGTACGCGGCGTCGAGGAGTTCGAAGGTGCGCTCGCGCAGGGCCTCGACGCTGCGGGACGGCGGCAGGTCGCTCTCGCGGCCCAGCGTGATGTAGCCGGGCCTGCCGACGGCGGCGAGGCCGATCCCTATGCGCGCGGTCGGGGTCGTGGCCGCGGCCAGCCGGGCGAAGGGCATCGCGGGCTCCTCGTGGTCGTAGGCGATCTTCCCCCGCCAACGTAACCCGCGACGCCCTTCGTCACCCACGCGGGCCGTCACCCCCGCACGGCCGTCACTTCCGCGCCGCCGCCCACTCCCGCTGCGCCGCCAGGTCCGCCTTGACCTCCGCGAGCTGGACGGCGACCGCCGAGGGAGCGGTGCCGCCGCGGCCGTCGCGCGAGGCGAGGGCGCCGGGCACGTTCAGGACCGTGCGGACCTCGGGGGTGAGGTGCTCGGAGATCTCGGCGAACTGATCGTCGGTGAGGTCGTCCAGCTCCTTGCCCTCGGCCTCGGCGACCTTCACGCACTCGCCCGCGACCTCGTGCGCTACACGGAACGGCACGCCCTGCCTGACCAGCCACTCGGCGATGTCGGTGGCGAGCGAGAAACCGGCCGGGGCCAGCTCCGCCATGCGCTCGCGGTGGACGGTGAGCGTCGCCATCATGCCGGTGAAGGCGGGCAGCAGGACCTCCAGTTGGTCGCAGGAGTCGAAGACCGGCTCCTTGTCCTCCTGGAGGTCGCGGTTGTACGCGAGCGGCAGCGCCTTCAGCGTGGCGAGCAGCCCCGTGAGGTTGCCGATCAGGCGGCCCGACTTGCCCCGCGCCAGCTCTGCGATGTCCGGGTTCTTCTTCTGCGGCATGATCGACGAGCCGGTCGAGAAGGCGTCGTGGAGGGTGACGAAGGAGAACTCCTTCGTGTTCCAGATGATGATCTCCTCGGCGATCCGCGAGAGGTTCACGCCGATCATCGCGGTGATGAAGGCGAACTCCGCGACGAAGTCACGGGAGGCCGTGCCGTCGATGGAGTTGCCCGCGCTGCCGCGCTCGAAGCCGAGGTCCGCGGCGACCGCCTCCGGGTCGAGGCCGAGGGACGAGCCGGCCAGCGCCCCCGAGCCGTACGGCGAGACGGCCGTCCGCGTGTCCCACTGCCGCAGCCGCTCCGCGTCCCTGGAGAGGGACTGGACGTGCGCGAGGACGTGGTGGGCGAAGAGCACCGGCTGGGCGTGCTGGAGGTGCGTGCGGCCCGGCATCGCGACGTCCGGGTGCGCCTCGGCGAGACCGATGAGCGCGCCCTGGAGGTCGGCGATCAGGCCGCCGATGATCCGCGCGTGGTCGCGCAGGTACATCCGGAAGAGCGTCGCCACCTGGTCGTTGCGCGAGCGTCCCGCCCGCAGCTTGCCGCCGAGGTCGGGGCCGAGCCGCTCCAGGAGGCCGCGCTCCAGGGCGGTGTGCACGTCCTCGTCGGCGATGGTGCCGACGAACGAGCCGTCGGCCACATCGGCTTCGAGGCGGTCGAGCCCGGCCAGCATGCGGGTCAGTTCGTCCTCGGTGAGCAGGCCCGCCTTGTGGAGCACCCGCGCGTGGGCGCGGGAACCGGCGATGTCGTACGGCGCGAGGCGCCAGTCGAAGTGGACCGACGCGGACAGCTTGGCCAGGGCCTCGGCGGGCCCGTCGGCGAACCGTCCGCCCCAGAGCCGGACGTCACCGCCGTTGTTGCTGCTCACTGCACGTGCTCCTCAGGGCTGTCGCTTGCGGGTTCACCGATGTGCGTTATGCATGAGTATGCAGAACTCCGCATGCTTCGTCAATTCCCGAAGTCGTTAGACAGGCGAAGGATTTCGGGGATAAATTCGGCACCATGGGAAAGACCTACGAACGCATAGACGGCCGGCTCCGCACCTTCATCGAAGAACAGCCGATGTTCTTCACGGCGACCGCTCCCCTCTCCGGTGACGGCACGGTCAACCTCTCCCCCAAAGGGCTCAAGGCCTCCTTCGCGGTCATCGACGAACTGACCGTCGCCTACCTGGACTTCGCGGGCAGCAACGCGGAAACCGTGGCGCACCTGCGGGAGAACGGCCGCATCACGCTCATGTGGTGCGCCTTCCAGGGGCCGCCCAACATCGTGCGGGTGCACGGCCGCGGCGAGCCCGTCTTCCGTGACGACCCGCGCTTCAAGGATCTGCTCGGCCACTTCCCCGGGATCGACCCCACGCCGCACGGCCTGCGCGCCATCATCGTCGTGACGGCCGACCTCGTCCGCGACACCTGCGGGTACGCGGTGCCCTTCATGACGTACGACGAGGACCGCGATCTGCACGCCAAGCGCTTCGCGCGCGAGGACGACGCCTCGCTGAACGCCTACTTCGACAAGAAGGAGTTCATCGCGCAGAGCATCGACGGGCTCCCCGGGCTGCCGCTCCCCCTGCCGCCCTCCACCGTCTGAACCATGCGCCCACTCTCCGTGTAACGACCACATACCGAGACGGGGTTGCACGCGTGCGGGGGCGGAGCGTTGCATCGCGCCGTGCGACCCGAACAGACGATCCCTCATCCCGCCGACGACACGAGCGGCGCCGACAAGGCCGCCCGCCGCGCCGTCACCGTCTTCCCCGTCCTCGTGCTGGCCGCCGGCGCCCTCGGCCTCGCCGTGCCGGGGGCGTTCGAGGGCGGGCGCACGAGCGTCTCGTACCTGCTCGGCGTGGTGATGTTCTGCATGGGGCTGACCATGACCCCGCTGGACTTCCAGGGCGTCGTCAAGCGGCCCTGGGCCGTGGCGCTCGGGCTCGTCGCGCACTACGTGATCATGCCGGGCCTCGGCTGGCTGATAGCCCACGCGCTCGGCCTGTCACCGCAGTTGGCGGCCGGAGTGATCCTGGTCGGCTGCGCGCCGAGCGGCACCGCGTCCAACGTGGTCACCTATCTGGCGCGCGGCGACGTGGCGCTGTCCGTGTCGGTCGCCACCGTCTCGACCGTCCTCGCGCCGCTGGTCACGCCGCCGCTGACGCTGCTGCTCGCGGGCGAGTACCTGCCCGTCGACGCGGGCTCGATGGTCACGGACATCCTGAAGACCGTGCTGCTGCCGGTGCTCGGCGGCCTGGTCGTGCGGCTGCTCTTCGGACGGTACGTGGACCGGGTGCTCGGCGCGCTGCCGTGGTTGTCGGCGCTGACCATCGCCGCGATCGTGGCGATCGTGGTCGCGGGCAGTGCCGCGGCCATCAAGTCGGCCGCGGCGCTGGTGTTCCTCGCGGTGTTCCTGCACAACGGCCTCGGCCTCGCGCTCGGTTACGGCGCGGGCAAGCTGGCCCGCCTCGGCCCGCCCGCGTCCCGCGCCATGGCCTTCGAGGTCGGCATGCAGAATTCGGGCCTCGCGGCGTCCCTGGCCACGGCCCACTTCAGCCCGCTGGCCGCGCTGCCCTCGGCGGTGTTCTCGGTGTGGCACAACGTTTCGGGGGCGCTGGTGGCGGCGTGGATGGCGCGCAGGAGTGCACGCCCGGCCGGCAGCTGAGGACGGGCCGGGCGCGGCCCGGGGTCACTCGTTGGAGGCCAGCCGCAGCAAGTGGTCCGCCAGCGCCTGGCCGCCCGCCGGCTCCCTGCTGATCAGCATCAGCGTGTCGTCGCCCGCGATCGTGCCGAGGACGTCGTGCAGCTCGGCCTGGTCGATGGCGGACGCCAGGAACTGGGCGGCGCCCGGCGGCGTACGCAGCACGACGAGGTTGGCCGAAGCCTCCGCGGAGATCAGCAGCTCCGCGGAGAGGCGCCGCATCCGCTCCTCCTTGGCCGACTCCCCGAGCGGCGCGCGCGGGGTGCGGAAACCGCCCTCGCTCGGCACCGCGTAGATGAGGTCGCCCTCGGCGTTGCGGATCTTCACGGCGTTCAGCTCGTCCAGGTCCCGCGAGAGCGTCGCCTGGGTGACGCTCAGACCGTCGTCGGCGAGCAGCTTCGCGAGCTGGCTCTGGGAGCGCACCGGCTGCCGGTTGAGGATGTCCACGATCCGGCGGTGGCGTGCGGTGCGGGTCTGCGGCACGGCGGGACCCGCGTGGTCGCCGTGCTCGTTGCCTTGCGCCTGGCTCATCGTCGTCTCATTCTCCGGATCGTCCGTCCCCGTCGGCCCCATCGGCCTTGGCCGCCTTGTCCGCCTTGGCCAGGATGCCGGGCAGCACCCGGAGGAACGCGTCCACCTCGTCGCCCCGCACGTTCAGCGGTGGCATCAGTCGTACGACATCGGGGGCGGGCGCGTTCACCAGGAAGCCGGCGTCCTGAGCCGCCTGCTGGACCTGCGGCGCGAGCGGCTCGGTGAGCACGATACCCAGCAGCAGGCCCGCACCCCTGACATGCCCGACGAGCCGGTGCCCGAGCGACTCGATCCCGCCCCGCAGCTTCTCGCCCGCCCGCTTGGTGTTCTCCAGGAGCCCCTCGGCGACGATGGTGTCGACGACCGCGAGCCCCGCGGCGCACGCGACGGGGTTCCCGCCGAACGTCGTGCCGTGGTGACCGGGCCTGAACAGCTCGGCGGCGGCGCCGAACGCGACGGTCGCGCCGAGCGGCAGACCGCCGCCCAGGCCCTTCGCGAGTGTGACGACGTCAGGCTCGACGCCCTCGTGCGCGAGGTGCTCGAACCAGTGGCCGGTGCGGCCGATTCCGGTCTGCACCTCGTCGAGGACGAGGAGGGTCCCGGTGGCGCGGGTGATCTCCCTGGCCGCCGTGAGGTAGCCCGGGGGCGGCATGACGACGCCGTTCTCGCCCTGGATCGGCTCGATGATCACGAAGGCGGTCTCGGTGGTGACGGCGGCGCGCAGGGCCTCCACGTCGCCGTACGGCACATGGGTGACATCGCCGGGCAGCGGCAGGAACGGCTCCTGCTTGCCGGGCTGTCCGGTGAGGGCGAGCGCGCCCATGGTCCGGCCGTGGAAGCCGCCGTCGGTGGCGACCATGTGCGGGCGGCCGGTCAGCCGGCCGATCTTGAAGGCGCCTTCGTTGGCCTCGGCCCCGGAGTTGCAGAAGTACACGCGGCCCTCGCGCCCGAACAGCTCCAGGAGCCGTTCGGCCAGCCGGACGGGCGGTTCGGCGACGAAGAGGTTCGAGACGTGGCCGAGCGCGCCGATCTGGGCGCTCACGGCCTCGACGATCGCCGGGTGGGCGTGGCCGAGCGCGTTGACGGCGATGCCGCCGACGAAGTCGACGTACTCCTTGCCGTCGGCGTCCCACAGCCTGCTGCCCGCGCCGCGCACGAGGGGCAGCCGCGGCGTGCCGTAGTTGTCCATGAGCGCGCCCTGCCAGCGCGCGGTCAGCTCCTGGTTGCTCATGACTCCCCCTCGGTCTTGTCGTGGTTCAACGCGTCCGGCACGACCATGGTGCCGATGCCCTCGTCGGTGAAGATCTCCAGCAGGATCGAGTGCTGGACGCGGCCGTCGATGACGCGGGCGGTCTCCACGCCGTTGCGCACGGCGTGCAGGCAGCCCTCCATCTTCGGGACCATGCCGCTGGCCAGCTCGGGCAGGAGCTTCTCCAGCTCGGTGGCGGTGAGCCTGCTGATGACCTCGTCGGAGTTGGGCCAGTCCTCGTACAGGCCCTCGACGTCGGTCAGCACCATCAGGGTCTCGGCATCAAGCGCCGCAGCGAGTGCCGCAGCCGCCGTATCAGCATTGACGTTGTAGACATGGTGATCGTCCTGGGAACGGGCGATCGAGGAGACGACCGGGATGCGGCCGTCGGCGAGCAGCGCCTCGATGGCGCCCGTGTCGATCTCGGTGATCTCGCCGACCCGGCCGATGTCGACCAGTTCGCCCTCGATGCGGGGCTGGTGCTTGGTGGCGGTGATGGTGTGCGCGTCCTCGCCGGTGAGCCCGACGGCGAGCGGCCCGTGCTGGTTGAGCAGGCCGACCAGTTCGCGCTGCACCTGACCGGCGAGCACCATGCGTACGACGTCCATCGCGTCCTCGGTGGTGACCCTGAGGCCCGCCTTGAACTCGCTGACGATGCCGTGCCGTTCGAGCGCCTTGCTGATCTGCGGTCCGCCGCCGTGCACGACCACGGGCTTCAGGCCCGCGTGGTGCAGGAAGACGACGTCCTGGGCGAACGCGGCCTTCAGCTCCTCGTCGACCATGGCGTTGCCGCCGAACTTGATGACGACGGTCTTGCCTCGGTGCCGGGTCAGCCAGGGCAGCGCCTCGATGAGGATCTGCGCCTTGGGCAGCGCGGTGTGCTTGCGGGCGGTGGGCTGGGAGCCCGGGTCCTTGCTCATGAGGAGTACGCGCTGTTCTCGTGGACGTAGTCCGCGGTCAGGTCGTTCGTCCAGATCGTCGCGGTCTCCTCGCCCGCCGCCAGGTCGGCGGTGATGACGACCTCGCGGTAGCGCATGTCGACCAGGTCGCGGTCCTCGCCCACCGAGCCGTTCTTGCAGACCCAGACGCCGTTGATCGCGACGTTCAGCTGGTTCGGGTCGAAGGCGGCGGACGTGGTGCCGATCGCGGAGAGCACCCGGCCCCAGTTGGGGTCCTCGCCGTGCAGCGCGCACTTGAGGAGGTTGTTGCGGGCGATGGACCGGCCGACCTCGACGGCGTCGGCCTCGCTGGCCGCGTTGACCACCTCGACCTTGATGTCCTTGCTGGCGCCCTCGGCGTCGCCGATGAGCTGCCGGCCGAGGTCGTCGCAGACCTCGCGGACGGCCTCGGCGAACTCTGCGTACTCCGGGGCGACTTCGGCGGCGCCCGAGGCGAGCAGCAGCACCGTGTCGTTGGTCGACATGCAGCCGTCGGAGTCGACGCGGTCGAAGGTGAGGCGGGTGGCGTCGCGCAGGGCCCGGTCCAGGACGTCGGCCTCCAGGTCGGCGTCCGTGGTCAGCACGACGAGCATCGTGGCGAGGCCGGGGGCGAGCATGCCGGCACCCTTGGCCATGCCGCCGACGGTCCAGCCGTCCCTGCTCACCACGGACGTCTTGTGGACGCTGTCGGTGGTCTTGATGGCGATGGCGGCCTTCTCGCCGCCGTGCGCGGACAGCTCACCGGCGGCCTTCTCGACGCCCGGCAGGAGCTTGTCCATGGGCAGCGTGACACCGATGAGCCCGGTCGAGGCGACGGCGACCTCGCCCGCGTTCAGGGAGAGGACCTCGGCCACCTTCTCGGCGGTGGCGTGCGTGTCCTGGAAGCCCTTGGGCCCCGTACAGGCGTTGGCGCCACCGGAGTTGAGGACGACGGCGGAGACGAGTCCGCCCTTGAGGACCTGCTCCGACCAGAGGACGGGCGCGGCCTTGACGCGGTTGGAGGTGAAGACGCCCGCGGCGGCCTGGCGGGGCCCGGTGTTGACCACGAGGGCCAGGTCCGGGTTGCCGTTCTCCTTGATGCCGGCGGCGATGCCCGCCGCCGTGAATCCCTTGGCTGCCGTCACACTCACGGCGCGACTCCGATCGTAGAGAGCCCGGTCGCCTCGTCGAGGCCGAGGGCGATGTTCATGCTCTGGAGGGCGCCGCCCGCGGTGCCCTTGGCGAGATTGTCGATGGCGCTGATCACGATCACGCGGCCGGCCGCCTCGTCGCAGGCGACCTGGATCTGTACGGCGTTCGAGCCGTACACGGCGGCGGTCGCGGGCCACTGCCCCTCGGGGAGCAGGTGGACGAACGGCTCGTCGGCGAAGGCCTTGGCGTACGCGTCCCGCACGGTCTCGGCGGTGACGCCCGCCTTGGCCTTCGCGCTGCACGTGGCGAGGATGCCGCGCGGCATCGGGGCCAGGGTCGGCGTGAAGGAGACGGTGACCGGGGTGCCCGCGGCGGCGCTCAGGTTCTGGATCATCTCGGGGGTGTGCCGGTGCGCTCCGCCGACTCCGTACGGGGACATGTTTCCCATGACCTCCGAGCCGAGCAGGTGCGGCTTGGCGGCCTTGCCCGCGCCGGAGGTGCCGGACGCGGCGACGATCACCGCTTCGGGTTCGACGAGGTCCGCCGTGTACGCGGGGAAGAGCGCGAGCGAGACGGCGGTCGGGTAGCAGCCGGGCACCGCGATGCGCTTGGTGCCCGCCAGCGCGGCGCGGGCGCCGGGCAGTTCGGGCAGGCCGTAGGGCCAGGTGCCGGCGTGCGGACTGCCGTAGAACTTCTCCCAGTCCCCCGCGTCCTTCAGCCGGAAGTCGGCGCCCATGTCCACGACGAGGACGTCGGGGCCGAGCTGCTCGGCGACGGCGGCGGACTGCCCGTGCGGCAGCGCGAGGAAGACCACGTCGTGCGGCCGGTCCTGCCCCGCGAGGATCTCCGGGGTGGTCGGCTCAAGGACGCGGTCGGCGAGCGGGAGCAGATGCGGTTGCAGCGCTCCCAGGCGCTGGCCCGCGTTCGAGTTCCCGGTGAGAGCGCCGATCTCCACCTCGGGGTGGGCGAGCAACAGGCGCAGCAACTCGCCGCCCGCGTACCCACTCGCCCCTGCCACTGCTGCGCGTACCGCCATGGAACCCTCCTCTTGGATGGCATGACTATACGCATAGCCGCAGTTTTATGCAAAGGGCGCCCGGGAGGGGGGGCCAAAGACAAAGGCAAGGAGGTCGTTCGCTCTCCTTGCCACTCTCAAGATATAGCGCAAGGGGGGACTTGCGGCAAGGGTACCCTTACCCCGCACAATCACCTGGCAAGGCCGCGACCTGCGGAAATACATGGGGGTTGTTGTAATGATCGACGTACTCATCGCCGGTGGCGGACCGACCGGACTGATGCTCGCCGCGGAACTGCGCCTGCACGGAGTGCGCGTGCTCGTGCTGGAGAAGGAGACGGAGCCGACCGTGCAGTCCCGCGCGCAGGGGCTGCACGCGCGCAGTGTCGAGGTGATGGACCAGCGGGGGCTGCTCGACCGGTTCCTCGCGCACGGCAAGCAGTTCACGGTCGGCGGCTTCTTCGCCGGTCTCGGCACCGTGTGGCCGGAGGGTCTCGACACCGCGCACTCCTACGTCCTCGGCATCCCGCAGCAGATCACCGAGCGGCTGCTGACCGAGCACGCCACGGAGCTGGGCACCGAGATCCGGCGCGGCCACGAACTGGTCGGGCTGAGCCAGGACGACGAGGGGGTGGACGTCGAACTGGCCGACGGCACGCGGCTGCGCGCACGCCATGTCGTCGGCTGCGACGGCGGGCGCAGCACGGTCCGCAAGCTGCTCGGCGTCGCCTTCCCCGGGGAGCCCGCCCGGGTGGAGACGCTGCTGGGCGAGGTGGAGGTGACCGTCTCCCCGGAGACGCTGGCCGCCGCGGTGGCCGAGGTGCGCAAGACGCAGCAGCGGTTCGGCTTCATGCCCCTGGAGGGCGGGGTGTACCGCGTCGTGGTGCCCGCCGACGGGGTGGCCGAGGACCGCGTGACCCCGCCGACCCTGGAGGAGCTCAGGCAGCAGCTCCGCGCGTACGCGGGCACCGACTTCGGCGCGCACTCGCCGCGCTGGCTCTCCCGCTTCGGCGACGCCACCCGGCAGGCCGAGCGCTACCGCGTCGGCCGGGTGCTGCTGGCGGGCGACGCGGCGCACATCCACCCGCCGACCGGTGGGCAGGGCCTGAACCTCGGCATCCAGGACGCGTTCAACCTCGGCTGGAAGCTGGCCGCGGAGATCAACGGCTGGGCGCCGGACGGGCTGCTCGACAGCTACTACGACGAACGGCACCCGGTGGCCGCCGACGTGCTGGACAACACCCGCGCGCAGATGGAGCTCATGTCGCTCGAACCGGGCGCGCAGGCGGTGCGCAGGCTGATGGCGCAGCTGATCGACTTCGAGGAGGTCAACCGGTACCTGATCGAGAAGATCACGGCGATCGGGGTCCGCTACGACTTCGGCGAGGGGCACGACCTGCTCGGCAAGCGGCTCCGGGACGTGCGGCTGAAGGGCGGCCGCCTCTACGACCTGACGCACGCCGGCCGCGGACTGCTGCTCGACCAGACGGGCCGGCTCTCGGTGGTGGGCTGGGCGGACCGCGTCGACCACGTCGTCGACGTCAGCGAGGAGCTGGACGCGCCCGCGGTACTGCTGCGCCCGGACGGCCATGTGGCGTGGGTCGGCGAGGACCAGCGGTCCCTGCTCGACGCCCTCCCGCGGTGGTTCGGGGCCGCCATGGCGGGCTGAGCGACGGCGGTGGCCCGGCGCGGCCCGTAATTCGCGTGCCGCGCCGGGCCCCGCCGCGTTATCTTCGGCCCTATGAACGTCATCGGCCACCGCCCCACCGCGACCGCGCGAGCGCCCCGCTCGCCGGTCGCCGCCGCCTGACGTACGTCCTGAATCCCCACCGGCGACCGGAAACGGCCCGCCGGTGTTCCGTGGTCTTCCCGTCCCGGTTCCCGTACGCGCGGGCCGTCTTCCGGCGCCTTTCCGCCGCGACGCGAAGGAGCCACCCTCATGAAGAACCCGAAGACCCCCCTGAGTACCGGGCCGAGCACCGGGCCGAGCACCGAGCAGATCGTCCGTACGTTCGTCGAGTACTACGAGGAGCGCGGGCACCGCCGGATCACCGGCTCGACCCTGCTGCCGCCGCCCGGCGACCCGGTGCTCTTCACCACCTCGGGGATGCATCCGCTCATCCCGTACCTCGAAGGGCGCCCGCACCCCCTCGGCAGGCGGCTCGTCAACGTCCAGCGGTGTCTGCGCACCACGGACCTCGAAGAGGTCGGCGACCCCACCCATCTGACCGTCTTCGAGATGCTCGGCACCTGGTCCCTCGGCGACTACGAGGGCCCGCAGAGCCTGGCCTGGGGGTACGAGCTGCTCACCGACGGCTTCGGCGTCGACCCCGGGCTGCTGCACGCCACGGTCTTCGGCGGCGACGACCGGACCGGGCCCGACACCGCCTCCCTGGAGCTGTGGCAGGACCGAGGGGTCCCGGTGGAGCCGACCGTGGAGGACAACTGGTGGCCCAGCGGATCGGCCGGACCGTGCGGGCCCGACTCGGAGATCTTCCTGTGGACCGGTGAAGGACCGCCGGAGTCGACCCCGACGCGCGACGACCGCTGGGTCGAGGTGTGGAACCACGTGATGATGCGCCATCGCCGCCTCGACGACGGCTCACTCGTACCGCTGGTCCAGCGCAATGTCGACACCGGCCTCGGCCTGGAGCGGCTGGCCTCGCTGCTCCAGGGCCGCGGGTCGGTGTTCGAGAGCGACGTCTTCGACCTCTGGCGGCGGCTCGTGCCGGGCCTGTGGCCGCTGGACGAGCCGTCGCTGCGGCTGGTCTGCGACCACCTGCGCTCCGCCGTGGTGGTGATCGGCGACGGCGTGGGCCCGGCCGTCTCGGGACGCGGCTATGTGCTGCGGCGGCTGGTGCGTCGCGTACTCACCGTGCTGTGGCGGGACGACGCCTCGCGCACGCTCGGCGACCTCCCGGACGAGCTGGTGCGGCACACCCTGGACCGCTTCCGGCAGGACGCCGATCCGAACGCCGTGCACCGGGTGCTGGTCGAGGAGGAGCGCCGCTTCGGGCGGCTCCTGGAGCGCGGGCGGCAGGTACTGGCCCGGCCCCGCTTCCGGGGCCCGCTGGACGAGGAGGACTTCCGCTACCTGCACGACACCCACGGCCTGCCGCGCGAACTGGTGGTGAGCCTGCGCACGCGGGACTAGCGGGCGTCCTCGTCGGCGCGGGCCGCACGCTTCTGGGCCTGCTCGGCCTGCTTCTCCTTGATCCGCACCGCTTCCTTGCGGACCTCGGCCTGGGTGGCGCGCTCCTGGCGCAGCCAGCCGGGCATCTCGTCCTTCAGCGCGTCGATCTGCTCGGTGGTGAGCGGCTCGGTGACCCCGCCCCGGGCGAGGCCCGCGATGGAGACGCCGAGCTTGGCGGCGACGACCGGGCGGGGGTGGGGGCCGTTGCGCCGCAGTTCCTGGAGCCACTCGGGCGGGTCGGCCTGAAGCGAGTTCAGCTCGCTGCGCGAGACGACACCCTCCTGGAACTCGGCGGGCGTGGCCTGGAGGAGCACACCCAGCTTCTTCGCCGCGGTCGCGGGCTTCATGGTCTGGGTGTTCTGGTGCGACGTCATGGTGTCAAGGGTATCGAGCATGTGCGCTACCTCTGACCACGACCGGTAGCCTGGCGAGGTGACAGGCTCGGAAGTAACCCCTTCGTTCCGGCTCGCCTACGTCCCGGGGGTGACGCCCACCAAGTGGGTGCGTATCTGGAACGAGCGGCTGCCCGACGTCCCCCTGACCCTTCTCCAGGTCTCCCCCGGCGAGGCACCTGACGTGCTGCGCGCGGGCGGGGCCGACGCCGGGTTCGTACGGCTGCCGATCGACCGCACGGATCTCAGCGCGATCCCCCTCTACGCCGAGACCACGGTCGTCGTGATCCCCAAGGACCACGTCGTGGCCGCGGTCGACGAGGTGTCCCCCGAGGATCTCGCCGACGAGATCGTCTTCCACCCGCTGGACGAGACGCTGGAGTGGGAGCGGCGCCCGGGGGTGCCCGCCGCCGAGCGCCCGGCGACCACGGCCGACGCGATCGAGCTGGTCGCGGCGGGTGTTGGCGTGCTCCTCGTCCCGCAGTCCCTCGCGCGGCTGCACCACCGCAAGGACCTCACCTACCGCCCCGTCACGGACGCCCCCGAGTCGCGTGTGGCCCTCTCGTGGCGGGAGGACGGGACCACGGAGCTGGTCGAGGACTTCATCGGCATCGTCCGCGGCCGTACGGTCAACAGCTCGCGGGGGCGCGCGCAGGCCCCGGCGGCGAAGGAGAAGTCCCAGGCGAAGCCGCAGGCCAAGGCCAGGCCCAAGGCCGCGGCCCAGCCGAAGAAGAAGGCCGTGTCCCGCCCGAAGCCCGCCAAGCGCGGCAAGCCGCGGCGGCGCTCGTAGTCGCGTACGCACATGAAGGCCCGTGAAGGGGGCCTCCCGCCGAGCGGCGGGAGGCCCCCTTCACGACTGTGTGCCGGGCTTCACGACTGTGTGCCGGACGTCAGCCCAGGATCGACAGCGCCTGGTTGAACGTCGCGGACGGACGCATGACCTCGGTGGCCTTGGCGACGTCCGGCTGGTAGTAGCCGCCGATGTCGGCCGGGGAGCCCTGGACGGCGATGAGCTCGTCCACGATGGTCTGCTCCTGCTCGGCCAGCGTCTTGGCCAGGGCGGCGAACGCCTCGGCGAGCTGCGTGTCCTCGGTCTGCTTGGCCAGCTCCTGGGCCCAGTACAGGGCGAGGTAGAAGTGGCTGCCGCGGTTGTCGATGCCACCGAGGCGGCGGCTCGGCGACTTGTCGTTCTCCAGGAACGTGGCCGTCGCGCGGTCCAGGGTGTCGGCGAGGATCTGCGCGCGGGCGTTGCCCGTGGTGGTGGCGAGGTGCTCGAAGCTGACCGCGAGGGCGAGGAACTCGCCGAGGCTGTCCCAGCGCAGGTAGTTCTCCTTGACCAGCTGCTGGACGTGCTTCGGCGCGGAGCCGCCGGCGCCGGTCTCGAAGAGGCCGCCGCCGTTCATCAGCGGGACGACCGACAGCATCTTGGCGCTGGTGCCCAGCTCCAGGATCGGGAAGAGGTCGGTGAGGTAGTCGCGCAGGACGTTGCCGGTGACGGAGATGGTGTCCTCGCCGCGGCGGATGCGCTCCAGGGAGAACGCGGTGGCCTCGACCGGCGACATGATGCGGATGTCCAGGCCCGCGGTGTCGTGGTCGGCGAGGTACTGCTTGACCTTGCCGATGAGCACGGCGTCGTGGGCGCGGGTCTCGTCCAGCCAGAACACGGCGGGGCTGCCGGTGGCGCGGGCGCGGGTGACGGCGAGCTTGACCCAGTCCTGGATCGGCGCGTCCTTGGTCTGGCACATGCGGAAGATGTCACCGACGGCGACGGCCTGGTCCAGGACGACGTTGCCCGCGGCGTCGACGACGCGCACGGTGCCGGTGGTCTGGATCTCGAAGGTCTTGTCGTGGCTGCCGTACTCCTCGGCCTTCTGCGCCATCAGACCGACGTTCGGGACGGAGCCCATGGTCGACGGGTCGAAGGCGCCGTTGGCGCGGCAGTCGTCGATGACGACCTGGTAGATGCCGGCGTAGCTGCTGTCCGGGAGAACGGCCAGGGTGTCGTGCTCCTCGCCGTCCGGGCCCCACATGTGGCCGGAGGTGCGGATCATGGCCGGCATGGAGGCGTCGACGATGACGTCGCTCGGGACGTGCAGGTTGGAGATGCCCTTGTCGGAGTCGACCATGGCCAGCTCCGGGCCCTCGGCCAGCTCGGCCTCGAAGGACGCCTTGATCTTGTCGCCCTCGGGGAGCGAGTCCAGGCCCTTGAAGATGCCGCCCAGGCCGTCGTTCGGGGTCAGGCCGGCGGCGGCGAGGGTCTCGCCGTGCGCGGCGAAGGTCTTCGGGAAGAAGGCGCGGACCACGTGGCCGAAGACGATCGGGTCGGAGACCTTCATCATCGTGGCCTTGAGGTGCACGGAGAAGAGCACGCCCTGCGACTTCGCGCGGGCGACCTGCTGCTTGAGGAACTCGCGCAGCGCGGCGACGCGCATGACGGAGGCGTCGACGACCTCGCCCGCGAGGACCGGTACGGACTCGCGCAGGACGGTGGTGGAGCCGTCGTCACCGACGAGCTCGATGCGCAGCGCGCCGGCCTCGGTGATCACCGCGGACTTCTCGGTGGAGCGGAAGTCGTTCTCGCCCATGGTGGCGACGTTCGTCTTCGACTCGGACGTCCAGGCGCCCATGCGGTGCGGGTGGGCCTTGGCGTAGTTCTTGACCGACGCGGGGGCGCGGCGGTCGGAGTTGCCCTCGCGCAGGACCGGGTTGACGGCGCTGCCCTTGACCTTGTCGTAGCGGGCGCGGATGTCGCGCTCCTCGTCGGTCTTGGGGTCGTCCGGGTAGTCGGGGAGCGCGTAGCCCTGGCCCTGGAGCTCGGCGATCGCGGCCTTCAGCTGCGGGATCGAGGCCGAGATGTTGGGCAGCTTGATGATGTTCGCCCCGGGCGTCTTGGCGAGTTCGCCCAGCTCGGCGAGGGCGTCGTTGATGCGCTGGCCCTCTTCGAGGCGCTCGGGGAAGCTCGCGATGATCCGGCCCGCGAGCGAGATGTCACGGGTCTCCACGCTGACGCCTGCCGTCGAGGCGTAGGCCTGGACCACCGGCAAGAACGAATGGGTCGCCAGGGCCGGGGCCTCGTCAGTGTGGGTGTAGATGATGGTCGAGTCAGTCACCGGGTGCTCCGCTCCGCGTCTGCAACATTGCTCGACATCAAGATATCTCCTACCTCCCCCCGTACGGACAGGGCCCTGGCCATTTCCTTCCGCGTAGACACTGTCTACGCGATGTAGTAGACAGTGTCTATGAACCAAGACGGGACAGCCAAGCCGGACGAGCCACAGGACGCCGGGCTGCGGGCCCGCCTGGTGGACGTGGGCGTGGAACTCCTGGCGGCCGAGGGTGTGCAGGCGCTGGCCCTGCGGGAGATCGCCCGCAGGGCCGGGGTCTCGCACGGGGCGCCCCGGCGCTACTTCCCCACGCATGTGGAGCTGTTGTCGGCGATCGCGCGGCGCGGGTTCGCGGCGCTGGCGGCGGAGGTGGAGCGGGCGACGGCCGAAGGCGATGCGCGTACGCGGCTGAAGGCGCTGAGCCGTGCCTACCTCGGTTTCGCGGCGGACCACCGCGGGATGTTCGAGCTGATGTTCCGCCACGATCTCCTGGAGAGCGACGGACTCGGCCTGCGGGAGACCAGCCTGCCGCTCTTCGACGTCCTGGTCGGCCTGGTCGCCGAGGCACGCCCCGCGTCCGGCGCCGGGGCGCGGATCACCGCGGGATCCCTCTGGGCGAACCTGCACGGCATCGCGCAGTTGTGGGGGTGGGGCAGCCTGCGGCTGGCGTCGGGGGCGGCGGACGTGGAACCACTGATCGAGGCGGCGCTGGACGCACACCTCGGTGCGGAGCGGGCGTGACTGCCGTGGGGCTGGGGGGTGAGGGGGTGCTCGGTACAAGGACCCGGCGGGCGCCCGGCCCCCGGACGCAGCGGAACCTGACCCTCGCGTGCAGTGTTCTCGGCGCCATGGTCGTCGCTCTGGACGGCACCGTGCTGACCGTCGTGCAGCCCGCCCTCCAGCGTGATCTGGGCGCGTCGTTCACGCAGGTGCAGTGGACCAGCACCGGCTATCTGATCGCCGTGGCGAGCCTGCTGGTCTTCGCGGGGCGGCTCGGTGACCGGTACGGACACCGGCGGGTCTTCGCCGTCGGGACACTCGGCTTCGCGCTCGCCTCGGCGGGGATCGGCCTCGCGTCGGACATCGGCTGGGTGATCGCGCTGCGCGTCGCCCAGGGCGTCTTCGGCGCGCTGCTCCAGCCCTCCACTCTCGGGATGCTGCGGGCCGCGTACCCACCCGACAGGATCGGGATGCCGATCGCGGTGCGGACCAGCGCGATCGGCCTCGCGGCGGCGGCCGGGCCGGTGCTCGGCGGGGCGCTCGCGACGGAGCTGGGCTGGCGCTCGGTGTTCTTCCTGAGCGTGGTGCCCGCGCTGGTGATCGGCGTACTGGCACTGCTGGTGCGCGTGCCCGCGCCGCCCCGGGAGGGGCCCGCGCCCGGACTCGACCTGACCGGGGCGGGGCTGCTCGCGGTGGCGCTGGCGTGCCTCGTGCACACGCTGGTCGGCGCCTCGGAGAGCGGCCGGCCGGCGGCCACCGCGCTCGGGGCGTGCGGGACGGCGCTCGCGGCGGCCGTATTCATCCGGCACGAACGCCGCGCCGCGAGCCCGCTGATACCGCCCCTCCTGATCGGCTCGGCCGCGGTCGGGACCGCCCTCGGCATCCTGGTGGCGGCCTCCGCGGCGATGTTCGGGGCGCTCTTCGTGGGCACGTACTTCCTTCAGGACGTACTGGAGCTCGACCCGCTGCACAGCGCGCTGCGGGCGCTGCCCCTCGCGATCACGATGATCGTGAGCGCGCACGAACGACGCGGCGAGCCCGGCAGCCGAGGCACCGGGCCCCCACCACCGCGGCACCCACCCCCCGCCAGAGCTACCGCCCGCCCCCGGAAAGAGCCTCCCCCAGCGCCCCGTCCACCATCCGCAGAGCCGCCCGCGACTGCCTCTCGCTCCGTTCGCGGCTGTCCAAGCGGAGCGTGAACGCCGCGCTGGTCACGGCCGTGGCTCCGTCCGGGGTGACACCGCATTCGCTGACGCAGCCGAGGCTGGTTCCGCCGTGGAACCAGATGCCGTCGCGGCGGCCGGTGACCGGCCGCCAGGCGATGCCGAGGCCGTAGCGGACGCCGTCGGCCGGGATCCAGTCCTTCACGGGCACGGTCCGCCGCATCGCCGCCAGCTCGGCCGGGCGCAGCAGGCGCCCGCCGAGCAGGGCGCGCAGGAAGACGCCGTGGTCCCGGGGCGTCGAGATGAGGCAGCCGTCCGCGCCGCCGCCGAAGCCGAGGGTCGTGTCGACGGGCCGGGTGCCGTTCGGGAAGTACGTGTAACCGGTGGCCGTCGGCCTCGGCACATATGACGACGTGCCCGGCATGAGGGTGTCGCGCAGGCCGAGCGGTTCGATGATCCGCTCGTGGAGTTCCTGCGCCCAGGGGTGGCCGGTGACCGCCTCGATGAGCAGCCCGGCGACGACGTAGTTGGTGTTGGAGTAGGCCCAGCGTCGCTCCCCCGCCGGGTCGTCGGCGTCGGGCAGCCACTCCGGGGGCTTGCTCAGGGCGGCCGTCAGCTGCTCCTCGGGGGTCTGCGAGCGGAAGCGGTTCCGGCGGTAGGCCTCCGGGGTGAGGTCGTCCGGGTCCGCTCCGAGGGCGACGTAGTCGTTCAGGCCGCTGGTCTGCCGCAGCAGGTTGGTGACGGTGATCCGGCGGCCGTCGTTGCCGTGGCCGCGGATCGCGCCGGGCAGCCACCGCTCGACTGTGTCGGTGAGCTTCAGCCTCCCCTCGCCCACGAGTTGGAGGAGGAGCGTGGCGGTGAACGTCTTGGTGTCGCTGCCGATCCGGTAGTACGCGCCCCAGGGCACCGGATCCTTCGCCGCGAGGTCGGCGACGCCCGCGCGGGCGGCCGTGCGGCCGTGCGCGCCCTGCACCTCGGCGAGGACGCCGGTCACTCCGGTGGCGAGGAGGGCGTCGACGTGGCGTCGCAGGGCCCGCTCCCGTCGGGGCGCCACCGCAGAGGCGGGGGCCGCCGCCCCCGTGAGCAGCGCCGCCGTGGCGGCCGCGAGCCCCGTACGCCTGCTGATGTCCGTCATGAGCGCGCCTCCGGCTTCGGGCAGGTGAGGTCGGCGGCGGGCAGCTCGCCGTCGCGAAGGTAGGTGTTGACGGCGCGGTCGGCGCAGGGGACGGGGGTCAGGCCGTCGTTCCCCCGGCCGTAGACGCCGTGCGCGCGGATGTCCGCCGTCAGGAGGCGCGAGCCGGTGAGCCTGCGGTGCAGGGCGAGGGCGCCTTCGTAGGGCACGTTGTTGTCGTGGCGGGCCTGGAGCAGCAGGATCGGCACGTCCTTGCCGATCGTCGTGCCGGGTTCGCGGGGCTCGCTCCCCCAGAACGCGCACGGCGCGATCATGCCGTTGACGTACGGGCCGAAGACCGGCTGCGTGGCACGGCTGCGCTGCATGTTCTTCCAGTACGTCGCCGGGTTCCTCGGCCAGCCGCCCGCGGGCCACCCCCCGTCGCCGCACATGAAGATCGCGCCGCCGACCACGCTGCTCTCCAGCCGCTCGGCCCGCGCCAGCAACTCCTGTACGTCGGCCCGCACTCGCGGCGCCAGTGCGGCCTCCGCGGGCGCTCCCGAGCGCTGGAACAGTTCGTACTGCGTGGCCGCCGGGTCCGTCGAGGAGTCCAGGACGACGCGGTCGGCGCGGCGCGGGAACAGCTGGGTGTAGACGGCGCCGAGGTCCGCGCCGTACGAGACTCCGTAGTACGACAGCTTGCTCTCGCCGAGGGCGGCGCGGATCGCGTCCATGTCGCGGGCGACGTTGCGGGTCGAGGCGTGCGGGAGCAGCGTGGCGTTGTCGCCGTGCTCCTGGCAGCGGCGCGCGGTGTCCCGGGCGGCACGCACCGACGCCTCGAAGTCCTCGCGCGGTGTGGTCGTCGGCGCGGGCGGGGCCGGGCGCGGGGCGGGGCCGCAGGTGAGCGGGGTGCTCTCGCCGAGGAAGCGGGGGTCGAAGCCGATCAGGTCGTAGCGGTCGGCCACGTCCTTCAACGCGGGCCGCAGGGCGAGGGTGTTGGCGAGTCCGGTGCCGCCCGGGCCGCCGGGGTTGGAGAGCAGGATGCCGCGCCGCGCGGGCGACTTGGCCTTGATGCGGGAGATCGCGAGCCGGATGGTGCGGCCCTCGGGGTCGGCGTAGTCGAGGGGCACGGTGACCTTCGCGCACTGCGCGCCCGCCGCGATCAGCTCCTTCTGAGCGGCCGAGCAGGCGCCCCAACTCAGCCGCCGAGGTGTCGACTTGGGGGGAGGGGCCGCGGCGGCCACTCCGCCCGCGAGGAGACCGGCCGGTCCCAAACCCGCGGTGATGGTCGAGGCGACGCGCATCGTGCTCCTTGGTCCGTCGGTGTCCGCCCCGGCCCACTCGGCGGAGACGATCACCACGCTGGGAAGGCGCGCGGCGCGCCACCATCGGGCCACCGGGCCGAACGCCCCTGGGGGCAACCCCCGTACGCGCGCTCCGGTTCTCCCGAGGCCGTAGGCCGTCCGGCCTTGACCTGGAGTCCGCTCCAGCTCCTAGTGTCGGAGCCGACCACGGAGCACCAGCCAGGAGGTACCACCATGACCAGTCTTCCCACCCGCCGGCTCGGCGCGCTGACGGTCTCGGCCCAGGGGCTCGGATGCATGGGGATGAGCCAGGGCTACGGCGCGTCGGACGACGACCGGTCGATCGCGACGATCCACCGCGCCCTGGACCTCGGCGTCACCCTGCTCGACACCTCCGACTTCTACGGCAGCGGCCACAACGAACAGCTCCTGGGCCGCGCCCTCGCGGGCCCGCGCCGTGAACAGGCGGTCCTCGCCACCAAGTTCGGCTTCACCAACCGCTTCGGCGAGCCGACGCACATCCGGGGCGACGCCCCGTACGTACGCGAGGCCTGCGACGCCTCGCTGCGGCGCCTCGGCGTCGACCACATCGACCTCTACTACGCTCACCGGATCGACAAGACCGTGCCGATCGAGGAGACCGTCGGCGCGCTCGCCGAGCTGGTCCAGGCGGGCAAGGTGCGCCACATCGGGCTCTCCGAGGCGGGCGCGGACACGATCCGCAGGGCGCACGCCGTGCATCCGATCGCCGCGCTCCAGAGCGAGTGGTCGCTGTGGACCAGGGATCTGGAGGCGGAGATCGCGCCGCTCTGCCGGGAGCTCGGCATCGGCATCGTGCCGTACTCGCCGCTCGGGCGCGGCTTCCTCACCGGCCGCTACACCTCGCTCGACGCGCTGCCCGAGGGCGATCTGCGGCGCACCCAGCCCCGCTTCACCGACGGCAACCTGGAGCGGAACCTCGCCATCGTCGAGACGCTGAACGCGCTCGCCGCCGAGAAGGGCGTCACCGCCGGGCAGCTCGCGCTCGCCTGGGTGCAGCACCGCGGCGACGACGTCGTGCCGATCCCGGGCACGCGCCGCGAGAAGTACCTGGAGGAGAACATCGCGGCCGCCGCGCTCGAACTGTCCGCCGAGGACCTCGCGGCGATCGACGCGGCGGCTCCCGCCGACAAGGTCGCGGGCACGCGGTACGACGCGCGCAGCATGTCGGTGCTCGACAAGTAGCGTATGCCGGTACTCGACAAGTAGCACATGCCGGTGTTCGACAAGTAGCGGCTAACCTGCCGGTATGCCCTCCCTCCACCCCGTCCCGGAGCCACTCGCCCATCTCGTCGGCGAGTGGCGCGTGACCCGCACGGTCCGCGACCTCGCGGACGGCTCGGAGGGCCACTTCAGCGGTACGACGCTCTTCTCGCCGCTGCCCGCCCCGGACGAGGGCGGGCTCCTCCACCACGAGTCGGGCGTCTTCACCTGGCACGGCACCGCACGCCCCGCCGAGCGCACCCTGCGTTTCCTGCCGGGCGCGACCCCGGGCACGGCCCGCGTCGAGTTCGCCGACGGACGCTTCTTCCACGACCTGGACCTGCGCTCCGGCCGGCACGCGACGGACCATCCGTGCGCGGCGGACCTCTACCGGGGCGAGTTCGAGGTGGACGACGCGGATCACTGGCGCAGCCGGTGGAGGGTCGGCGGCCCCGCCAAGGATCTCCTGCTCGTCACGGAGTACGTACGGGCCGCCCGGGGCCCGGCGGTCACTGACCGACCAGCGCCATCCACGCCCCCGGGTCGTCCAGGGGCTTGAACCCGACCTTCTCGTAGACGCCGTGCGCGTCGGCCGTGGCCAGCAGTACGCGGCGCAGGCCGAACGGCTCCAGGTGCGCGCGGACCGCGTCCACGAGGGCGGTGCCAAGGCCGCTGCCGCGCGCGGCCGGGGCGACGTACACATCGCAGAGCCAGGCGAAGGTGGCCCGGTCGGTCACCACGCGCGCGTACGCCACCTGCTCCCCCGAACTCCCGTCGTACGCGCCGAAGTTCAGCGACCCGGCGATCGCCGCGTCCTGCTTGGCGCGACTGCGGCCGAGCGCCCAGTACGCGTCCGCGGAGAGCCACTGGTGGACGCGGGCCGCGTCGACGCGGGCGGGGTCGGCGGATATCTCGTACGGACCGTGGAGCGTGACACTGTCGTTCATGCCCCGACCCTCCCAGCACCCCGTGCGTCCCGTCGACCGCTTTCCGCCCGGCGGCTACCCCCGGACCTCGTCGCAGGCCGCCCGCAGCCTGCGCACCCCCTCGCCGATCTCCCCCACCCCCGCGACCGCCGCGAAGCTCAGCCGGACGTACGCCGCCGTGGGCTCCGCCGCGAAGTACGGGCGGCCGGGGGCCACGGCCACGCCCGCGCGCAGGGCGGCCGAGGCGAGCGCCGTCTCGTCGGTGCCGTCGGGCAGCCGCACCCAGAGGTTGTAGCCGCCCGCGGGGATGTGCGGCATCGCGAGTTCGGGCAGGCGCAGCCGCAGCGCCGCGGCCATGGCGTCCCTGCGGATCCTCAACTCGCCCGCCACCGCCCGCAGATGGCGCGGCCAGGCCGGGGAGCCGACCAGTTCGAGCGCCGCCTCCTGAAGCGGTCGGGGCACGAAGAAGTGGTCGACGACCTGGATGGCGCGCAGCCGCTCCAGGACCGGTCCGCGCGCGGCGAGCGCGCTCACCCTGAAGCTCGGCGAGGTGGCCTTGGTGAGCGAGCAGACGTGCACGACGACGCCGTCCTTGTCGTCGGCGGAGAGCGGCGGCGGCAGCGGCCCGGCGTCCTCGTGGACGAGGCGGCGCACGAAGTCGTCCTCGATGACGAACGCCCCCGCCTCCCGGGCGATCCGCAGGACCTCCGGGCGGCGCTCGGCGGAGAGTACGGCCCCCGTCGGGTTCTGGAACAGCGGCTGGCAGACGAAGACCCGGGCGCCCGTCGCGCGGAAGGCGGCCTCCAGGAGCTGCGGGCGCACCCCGTCCGTGTCGACGGGCACCGGCACGGGACGCATCCCCGCCGCACGGGCGATCGCCAGCATCCCGGGGTAGGTGGGCGACTCGACGAGCACGGGCGCCCCCGGCGGGGCGAGCGCGCGCAGCGCCGTGGTCAGGGCGCTCTGTCCACCCGCGGTGATCAGCACCTCGGCGGCCGTGACGGCCCCGCCGACGCCGCGCGCGAACCACTCCCGCAGCTCCGGCAGGCCGTCGACCGGTGGCCTGCCCCACGCCCCGGGCCGCCGCCCCGCCCTGGCGAGCGCCGCCGCCATGGCGCGCTCGGGCTGGAGGGAGGCGTCGAGGTAGCCGCCGTTGAACTCGATGACGCCGGGCGGCGGTGCGGCCAGGGTGGCGAGCACCCCGGACGCGTCGACCGCGCGCGGCACCAGCTCGGCGGTGGCGTCGGCGCTCAGGGATACCTCCTGCCACGAGGTGTCGCCGGCGGGCACGGCGGGCGCCGACGGCTCGGCGCGGAAGACCCCGGAGCCGGGCCGGGTGACGACGAGCCCTTCGGCGGCCAGCTGCGCCAGGGCCCGCGACACGGTCACGGGGCTCACCCGGAACCGCTCGACGAGCGACCGACTGGACGGCAGCTTTCCTCCAGGTGAGTAGCGGTCCATCTCGTCCCGCAGCCGTTTCGCCAGTTCGCCCACACTGCTACCGTCTTGCATGACAGCACAGGATAGCGCTACTCGCCCGAAGCGGATAGCGGTCAGTGAAGCCGCCACCGGTACGACGGCGCCCATGGCCGCCGCCCCCGCCCCGCACGGCTCCCGCCGCACCGGCACCGTGATGGCCGCCCTCGGCGTCACCGCCTTCTCGCTGACCTTCCCCGCCACCGCCTGGGGCCTCGAAGGCATCGGCCCCTGGAGCCTCGTCACCCTGCGCGGCGCGCTCAGCGCCCTCATCGCGGGCGGCTGTCTGCTCGCCCTGCGCGTGCCGGTCCCGCACCGCCGCCACTGGGCGGGGCTCGCGGTGGTCGGCGCCGGGGTCGTCGTCGGCTTCCCCCTGCTCACCACGCTCGCCCTGCAGACCTCCACCACCGCGCACGCAGCCGTGGTCGTCGGCCTGCTCCCCCTGACGACCGCCGTTTTGTCGGCGCTGCGGACCGGGGCGCGCCCCTCGCGCATGTTCTGGGCGGCGGCGCTCACCGGGGCCGCGGCCGTGATCGCGTTCACCGTGCAGCAGAGCGGCGGCGCGCTGTCCGCCGCCGACCTCTACCTCTTCGGCGCGCTCCTGATCTGCGCCGCCGGCTACACCGAGGGCGGCCGCCTGGCCCGTGAGATGCCCGGCTGGCAGGTCATCGGCTGGGGGCTCATGCTCTGCCTGCCGCTCAACCTGCTCGGCGCGGTCCTCGCCCTCCAGCACGAGTCGTCCCAGCTCACCGGGCACAGCACGACGGGCCTGCTCTACTCCGCGATCGGCTCGCAGTTCCTCGGCCTGGTCGTCTGGTACCGGGGCATGGCGGCCATCGGCGTACCCAAGGCCAGTCAGCTCCAGCTCGCCCAGCCGCTGCTGACCCTGGTCTGGTCGGTGTTCCTGCTCGGCGAGCACCTGCCCGTGGCCGCGCCCCTCACGGCGGCCGCGGTCCTCGTCTGCATCGCGGTCACCCAAAGGGCCCGCGGCTGACCCGAGGCTGACCCGACCGGCGTCCGACCGGGCGCCGGCTCCCGCCCTCCGCCCTAGAATGGAGGCCACGGAACGCGACCGCAGAGCGGGACGAGGGAGTACTCCAGATGCGCGCAACCGTAGGTGACAGGCTGGTGGTGCACGGCAGGATCGTCGGGCAGCACGACCGGACCGCGGAGGTCGTCGAGGTGCTCGGCGAGGACGGCGGCCCGCCGTACCGCGTCCGGTTCGACGACGGCCACGAGACGCTGATGTCGCCGGGCCCCGACACCGTCGTACGGCACGAGGACCCGACGAGCTAGGGCGCGAGCCGGGACCGGAGCGTCAGCGCGGCGGCTTCGCCGGCTCCTGGTAGTGGTCGGCGACGACCCGCGCCATGGCGCCGTTCCTGTCGACGCCGACCTCCTTGGCCGAGAAGTAGATGTGCCCGCGCACCTCGCTGAAGCCCTCGGCGTACGTGAGGTGGCGGGACAGCTCCGCCGGGTCCTGCCAGGCCGGGGGCTGCGCCGGGTCGCCCGCCTTGTAGAGGGCCTCACCGATGTACAGGCGCACGCCCGTGCCGCGTACGACGTCGTTCCACCACGGCACCAGCTTGGCGTAGTCCGCCGCGGGGAAGCCGATGTTCCAGTACACCTGCGGGACGATGTAGTCGATCCAGCCCTTCTTCACCCAGCCGCGGGTGTCCGCGTACAGGTCGTCGTACGTCTGCACCCCGGCCCGGGTGTCCGAGCCCGTCGGGTCGGTCGCCTTGTTGCGCCAGACCGCGAAGGGGCTGATGCCGAACTGGGTGCGTCCCCGGGTCTTCTTGATCCGGCCGGACATCTCGCGCACCAGTCGGTCGATGTTGTCCCGGCGCCAGGAGGCGCGGTCCGGGAAGCCGCCGCCGTAGCGCGCGAAGGCGTCGTCGTCGTCGAAGGTCTGGCCCGCGACGGGGTACGGATAGAAGTAGTCGTCCCAGTGCACCGCGTCCAGCGGATAGCGGCGGACCGCGTCGAGCATCGCGTCCTGCACGAAGCGCCGCACCTCGGGCAGGCCCGGGTTGTAGTAGAGCTTCCCGCCGTACGGCACCACCCACTCGGGGTGCACGCGCGCGGGGTGCGTGGCCACCAGCCGCGACGGGTCGGTGTGGTTCGCGATGCGGAAGGGGTTGAACCACGCGTGCAGCTCCAGGCCCCTGCGGTGCGCCTCCTTCACCGCGGTGCCCAGCGGGTCCCAGCCCGGGTCCTTGCCCTGGGTCCCGGTGAGGTACTCCGACCACGGCTCGTGCGGCGAGGGCCACAGGGCGTCGGCGGTGGGCCGCACCTGGAAGACCACCGCGTTCAGTCTGCGGTTCACCGCCGAGTCGAGGAACGCAAGGAGTTCGCTCCGCTGCTGCTGCGCGGACAGGCCCGGCTTGGAGGGCCAGTCGCGGTTGACGACGGTCGCCAGCCACATGGCCCGCAGCTCGCGCGCCTTCTTCCGGCGCCGGTCGGGGGCCGCCGCCGCGTCCCCCGCCGTCGCCAGGCCCGCGATCGTCGCCGCGGCCACCACCGAGAAACCCCGACGTGACATACGCCTCATCTGTACGCCCCTGAGCTCGCTGTGTCCGGCACCTTTCGCCGGGTTGCGGCCAGCATGCCCGACCCGGCACGTCATGGACCCCAGGTTGCGGAGTAACGTTCACGGCCGAGGCAGGCACCATCCATACGGGGGACCTGCCGGCCCCGTTGATCAGCGAAAGGCACGAGGTGACCGACTCCATGACCGATATCGCACGCGTCGGAGTGGTGGGCTGTGGCCAGATGGGCGCCGGAATCGCAGAGGTCTGCGCCCGCTCCGGACTGGATGTGAAGGTCGCGGAGACCACCGGCGAGGCCCTGGAGATCGGCCGCACCCGGCTGTACAACTCGCTCTCCAAGGCGGCCGAGCGCGGCAAGATCTCCGAGGAGGAGCGGGACGCGACCCTGGCCCGGCTCAGCTTCACGACCGACCTCGGCGAGTTCAGCGACCGTGACCTGGTCATCGAGGCCGTCGTGGAGAACGAGCAGGTCAAGACCGAGATCTTCCAGGTGCTCGACCAGGTGGTGACCCGCCAGGACGCGATCCTCGCCTCCAACACCTCCTCCATCCCGCTGGTGAAGCTGGCGGTCGCGACCTCGCGGCCCGACCAGGTCATCGGCATCCACTTCTTCAACCCGGCGCCGGTGCAGCAGCTCGTCGAGCTGATCCCGGCGCTGACCACGTCCGAGGGCACCATCAGCCGGGCGCAGGTCATGGTCGAGAAGGTGCTCGGCAAGCACGCGATCCGCGCCCAGGACCGCTCGGGCTTCGTGGTCAACGCGCTGCTCATCCCGTACCTGCTCTCCGCGATCCGGATGTTCGAGTCGGGCATCGCGAGCCGCGAGGACATCGACAACGGCATGGAGATGGGCTGCGCCCACCCGATGGGCCCGCTCAAGCTCGCCGACCTGATCGGCCTGGACACGGTCGCCTCGGTCGCCGACTCCATGTACGCCGAGTACAAGGAGCCGCTGTACGCCGCGCCCCCGCTGCTCCAGCGCATGGTGGACGCGGGCCGCCTCGGCCGGAAGACCGGCTCGGGCTTCTACACGTACGCCTGACGCCCCGTGTGAATCCTCTGTGGTGACGGGCCCGGCACTCCTTCGAGTGCCGGGCCCGCGGCGTTCACACACCGTGTGCGCGGTGGGCTCGCATATGCCCATCGCACACTCTCCCGCCCTGTCCGTCACGCGAGTTGACTTCCCGTGCGGAAGAAGGGGGGACGCGCCACTACAGAGAGGAGTGGACTCGTGACCACCGATGGCGAGCGTGCCGTGGTCCCGGAAGAACTCGCGGAGTTACGCCGCAGCCTGGACGTGGGTCTCGCCCGCGTCGACGGACGGCTGGCGTTGCTGACGCAGCACGACCAGCAGACCGCCAAGAACGTGGAGGCCCTGCAGTCCCGGGTCACCGCCCTGGAGCACACGCGCTGGCCGCTCCCCACGATCGTCGCTCTCGCGGCGGTCGCGGCGCTCGCCGTGGCGGTCTGGCAGGCCCTCGGCCACTGACCACCGCACGGTTAGCGCGCGTCCTGGCCGAGGCGCAGATGGTGCAGGAGGAGAAGGGCCGCGGCCATGTTGGCGGCCGGGACCTCCCCACGGGCCACCATGTCGGGGACGAGCTTGAGAGGGACCCACTCACGGCGGTCCGACTCGAAGTCGTCCTCGGGATGGCCGACGTAGGTCCCTTCGTCGGACCAGTAGATGTGGTGCCGGGCGTCGGTGAGCCCGTTCGAGGGTTCGACGCTCATCAGGTGCCGCAGCGGGCCCGGCCGCCAGCCGGTCTCCTCCTCCATCTCGCGGGCCGCCGCGTACGCGATGTCCTCGCCGTCCTCGACGACGCCCGCCGCGAGTTCCCAGCCCCAGCTGTCGGTGATGAAGCGGTGCCGCCAGAGCAGCAGCACTTCGTTGGCGTCGTTGACGACGGTGGCCACGGCGACGGGCCGCAGCCGTATCAGGAAGTGGTCCAGATGCCGGCCGTCGGGTAGCTCGACATCTGCGAGATTGACCGTGAACCACCTGTTTCCATACACAGTTTGTTCGCTCTGTTTCGTCCACTGCACGGTTCTGCCACCTTTCGCCGAGTAGACGGCAATATCGCAGCAGGGAGAACCGCAGAGCAGTGGGCGTCAGGGGGCGTCATGGGGCGCCAGGGTCAGAGCGGGACGCGCAACGCCCCGTCGATGAGTTCGGCCGCCTCGGCCGTGCCCGCGCAGTCGCTGCGCACCAGGTGCTCGCGTACCGCGCGCAGCCTGTCCCGCAGCCGCTGGGACTCCATCCCCCGGGCCTGTTCCGCCATCTGCACCGCCGTGGCGACCGCCTCGTCGGTGTTGCCCTGGCGCAGTTCGATCTGGCTGAGCATCGCGAGCCGGTGGACCCGGCCCCGGTCGTGCGCCGGCGTGTCGACGGCCGCGGCGGCGTGCTCCCGGGCGCTGACCAGGTCACCGAGGCTGAGCAGGGCCTCCGCCACTTGTACGTTGACCAGTCCCGGCTGGACGTATCCCGTCTCGTCCGGCTCGCGGCCCCGCAGGATCCGGTCGGCCGCGGCCTCCGCGCGCCGGATGCACGACAGCGCGCTCCTGCCGTCGCCCAGGTGTGCGTACGCCTTCGCCTGCATCGCGTACAGATCGGACGCCAGCGCCGGGGTGAGGTCCCGGCCCGAGGCCCGCAGCGCCGCCTCGGCGAACGCCACGGCCTGGCGGTACTCGCGCATGAACAGCGACTGGTTGACCAGCAGCGCGATGACGTACGCGCCAAGTCCCCTGTCCCCACTGGCCTTCGCGAGGCGCAGGGCCTGGTGGAAGTAGCGCTGGGCTAGGCCGTGCGCGTCGGAGTCGTAGGCGCAGATCCCCGCAATCGCCACCAACCCGCCAGTGGAGCGGTGCAGTTGGCGCCCCATCTCGTCGGTGTAGCTGCCCCGCAGCAGGGGCGCGGCCTCCGCGTTGAGGAAGCCGACGATGCGGGTGCGCGTCGCGACGCCGCCGGTCTTGCGGTACATCTGCTCGTAGTGGGCGCGGGCCGCGCGCATCATCTCGATGTCGGCCGTGCTGACGGGGTGCCGTCCGCCGCGGGACACGTCGGTGTCCTCGGGCGGGTTCTCCCACTCCCAGACCGGCATCACCGCGGGGGTGCCGGTGACCGCGGGCGCGCCGAGCAGGTGGGGGCGCTGCTGTTCGTCCGAGCGCCACAGCGCGGTGGCGCGCTCCACGAAGCCGGAGAGCGTGGAGGTGACCGAGCCGACGGGGGCGGCGGGGACGCCGGGCACCCCGAGGCCGATGTCGTCGAGGGTGACGGGCCGCTGGAGCCGGGCGGCGAGCACCTCGCAGATCAGGTCCGGGACCTGACCGCGCGGGCGCTGCCCCTTCAACCAGCGGGAGACGGCGGTGTGTTCGTAGCGCAGCGCGAGGCCTCTGGACTTTCCGGCCTGGTTCACATGTGCGGCAAGTCCCGCGTGCGAGATGCCCGCTTCGTCGAGGATCGCGTCGAGCAGGGTGTTGGGCTGCATGGATGCCCTCCGGTGGCTCGGTGCTGTTCAGGGTAGTGGAGGCGCCTTCACACGGGGTGTGAACGGAGTGCCCGGATCCGGGGGGTGTGCGCTCTGCCGCGTCCTGTGTGGGCTCGCTTGACTGAGGTGCCTCATCAGTCGATGAGGCCGGTGGGTCGCCGGCTCCCCCCTCAATACAGTGCGGCGGCCCCTCCTGGCGCCGTCCGTCCCGCTGTCTGCCCGACAACTCCATGGCGGGGCGGACGGCGCGCGGCGCGCGCCGTCCCACCGGGGCGCTCAGCTCATGGTGCGGGTAGTGGGCCGCTCGGGCTCCTGCTGCCGGATGGGGGCCTGCTCGCGGTCGTTGCGCAGGACGAGCAGCGCCGCGTCGTCGGACGGCAAGTGGCCCGCGTGGCGCAGGAATTCGGCGTATACCGCGTCGATGAGGTCCTGCGGGGAGGCCGGCCGGGCCCGCGCCGACTCGGTCAGCGCGGCCTGGAGCGGGAAGAACGCGCCCGCCGCGTCGCGGGCGTCCTCCATGCCGTCCGTGTGCAGGACGAGCGACTCGCCCGGCAGCAGCCGCCCGCAGTGCACCACGGGCAGTTCGCCGGGGAGCGGGAAGAGGCCGAGCGGTGGCAGCGGTTCGGCGTCGGCCAGCGGCCGGGCCTGCCGGGTGAGCAGGTACGGCCAGGGGTGGCCGCAGTTGATGGCCAGCAGCTCGCCGTCCTCGCCGATCTCCAGGAGCAGGACGGTGACGAACTCCTCGGCCAGCGCGCCGTCGTGGGCCGCTCTGCCGCTCACGGGCTGCTCGGTGTACGAGCGCTCCCGCAGGTGCCGCCCGAGGGCCCGCTCCAACCGGCGCATGACCATCGGGAGTTCGGGTTCGTCGTGGGCGGCCTCGCGGAAGCTGCCGAGGACGGCGGCGACGGTCCCGATGGCGCCGAGGCCATGCCCGCGGACGTCACCCATGACGACGCGCACCCCATGGTCGGTGGCGGCGACCTCGTACAGATCGCCGCCGACACAGGCGCCCCGCGACGCCGATACCCGTCCAGCGGCGAGCGCGAGCCCTTCGACGCGCGGCGGCAGCGGTCTCAACAGCACGTTCTGCGCGGCGCCCGCGACCGCGCGGACCTGCCGCAGCTCCCGCAGCAGCGTCCGGTGGACGTGCACGATGAGCCCGGTCCCGACGGCGAAGAAGACCGCGCTGCTGACGATCCGCGCCCCCATGCCGTCCTGCTGGGCCAGCGGACAGGCCAGTTTGTACGTGATGGCGACGGCGCCCCACACCGTCGGCAGCCCCAGCACGAGCGCGCGCCGGAACCGACGACGGCCGACGACGGGCCGCCCACGCAGATCACAGCCCCAGGGGATCATGCCGTCGGCCCCTATGGCACGCGCAGGCCGACGCCGGATTCTGCGGTGACCCGCCTATCCGGTGGTCCGGATAGGCCCCTCTTTACGCCCCATTGTGCGCCTGGTGAAACCTACAGACGGTGACTACGCTCCGCGGAGCACCGCTCCCGTGCGCTCGGCCGCCAGGGCGACGGCCGAGTCTCGGGCCGCCGACGCCTCGTCGACCGTCAGCGTGCGGTCGGCCGCGCGGAAGCGCAGCGCGTACGCCAGGGACTTCTTGCCCTCGCCGAGCTGTGACCCAACAAATACATCGAACAGCCGGATGGACTCCAGGAGTTCGCCCG
The DNA here is from genome assembly GCF_020026305.1 of Streptomyces sp. 135. NCBI lineage: Bacteria > Bacillati > Actinomycetota > Actinomycetes > Kitasatosporales > Streptomycetaceae > Streptomyces > Streptomyces sp. 135. The sequence continues at coordinate 1,597,616 of NZ_CP075691.1, forward strand.
CGCCGCCGGTCAGGTAGTACTCGACCACGGCGGCCGGCACCTCCTTGTCGACGACCAGCGCGACGTCCTGCGTGGCCACGGGGAAGGCGGAGATCCGCGGTGCGCGCAGCGTCCCCTCGCCGGCCTGCTCCAGGCGGTCCAGGTCGACCTCCATCGCGCAGGTGCGGGCGGGCAGGCCGAGCGCCTTGACGACGCGCGGGTGCAGCTCGCCGGCGTGGCCGACGGAGACGATGTCGCCGTCGATGACGACCTTCAGCTCCGCGCAGCGGCCCGGGTGCCAGGGGCCGTACTGCCCTTGGTCGACGATCAGCTCGGCGCCGGCCTCGCGGGCGAGGGTGCGCGCCGCCTCGACGGCGTCCGCCCAGTCCGCCGGGCGGCCCTTGCCCCACCAGCCGGCCTGCTCGCGGGCGCCCGCGAGGACGACGGCGGCGTGCCGGGGCTGGACGGGCAGCGCGTCGGTGAGGGACGCGATCTCCTCGTCGGTGGGCCGCCGGTCGACGGGCAGGCGCACCGCGACCTTCAGCTCCTCGCGGGGGTGGAAGACGAGGCCCGTCTCGAAGAGCGCCAGGTCGTGGCTGCCCCGGCCGTCGTTGCGGCGGAGCGCGGCGAGCAGGCCCGGCAGCAGCGTCGTACGGAGGGCGGGCTCCTCGTCGGAGAGCGGGTTGACGAGCTTGACCACGCGGCGGTTCGGGTCGTCCGCCTCCAGGCCCAGCTGGTCGAAGACGTTCTCACCGATGAAGGGGTAGCTCAGCGCCTCCACGTACCCGGCACCGGCCAGCGCGCGCCCGAAGCGGCGGTGCAGGCGCTGCCGGTCGGTGAGGCCGCGGCCGGCGGGGGGCTTCGGCAGGGTCGAGGGGAGGTTCTCGTATCCCTCGAGGCGGATGACCTCCTCGGCGAGGTCGTTCGGCTCCGCGAGGTCGGGGCGCCACGACGGCACGGTGACGGTCAGGTCGTCCTGGCCGTACACGTCACAGCCGACCTGCTGGAGGCGGCGTACGACGGTCTCCCGGCCGTAGGTGACACCGGCGACCTTGTCGGGGTGGTCGGCCGGCATGGTGATCGTGCGCGGCGCGGTGGGCGCGATGATCTCCGTGACACCGGCCTCGGCGGTACCGCCCGCGAGCAGCACGAGGAGGTCGACGGTCCGCTGGGCGGCGGCCGACGCGGCCTGCGGGTCGACGCCGCGCTCGTAGCGCTTGGCGGCCTCGGAGCCCAGCTTGTGGCGGCGCGCGGTGCGGGCGACGGAGAGCGCGTCGAAGTGCGCGGCCTCGATGACGACGTCGGTGGTGCCGCTCTCGGCGTCGTGGTCGGCGATCTCCGTGTTGGCGCCGCCCATGACACCCGCGAGGCCGATGGGCCCGCGGTCGTCGGTGATCACCAGGTCCTCGGCGTCGAGGACGCGCTTGGCGCCGTCGAGCGTCGTGAACTTCTCGCCCTGCTCGGCCCGGCGCACGCCGATCGTCCCCTGGATGCGGGAGCGGTCGTACGTGTGGAGGGGCTGGCCCAGCTCCAGCATCACGTAGTTCGCGATGTCGACGGTGAGCGAGATGGGGCGCATCCCGGCCTTCTGGAGGCGCCGCTTGAGCCAGATCGGCGAGCGGGCCTCGGGCTGGAGGCCGGTGACGGTGCGCGCGGTGAAGCGGTCGCAGCCGAGGGGGTCGCTGATCTTGACGGGGTAGCCGAAGGAGTTCGGCGCGGGCACGTCCAGGAGCGCCGGGTCGCGCAGCGGCAGGCCGTAGGCGATGGCGGTCTCGCGGGCGACGCCGCGCATCGACAGGGCGTAGCCCCGGTCGGGCGTGACGGCGATGTCCAGGACCTCGTCGACCAGTTCGAGCAGCTCGATGGCGTCGGTGCCGACCTCGTGCTCGGGCGGCAGCACGATAATGCCGCCGGAGCCGTCGTCGCCCATGCCCAGCTCGTCGCCGGAGCAGATCATGCCGTGCGAGGTCTTGCCGTACGTCTTGCGGGCGGCGATCGCGAAGTCGCCGGGCAGGACGGCGCCGGGCAGGACCACGACGACCTTGTCGCCGACGGCGAAGTTGCGGGCGCCGCAGACGATCTCCTGCGGCTCGCCGGTGCCGTTGGCGGTGCCGACGTCGACGGTGCAGAAGCGGATGGGCTTCTTGAAGCCCTCCAGCTCCTCGATGGTGAGGACCTTGCCCACGACGAGCGGGCCCTTGAGGCCGCCGCCGAGCTGTTCGACGGTCTCGACCTCGAGGCCGACCTCGATCAGCTTGGCCTGCACGTCACGGCCGGTCTCGGTGGCGGGGAGGTCGACGTACTCCCGCAGCCAGGAAAGCGGGACCCGCATCAGATCTCCATCCCGAACGGCCGGGTGAACCGGACGTCACCCTCGACCATGTCTCGCATGTCTTCGACGTTGTGGCGGAACATCAGCATCCGCTCGATGCCGAACCCGAAGGCGAATCCGCTGTACTTCTGGGGGTCGACGCCGCAGGCGGTCAGCACCTTGGGGTTGACCATGCCGCAGCCGCCGAGCTCGATCCAGCCCTCGCTGCCGCAGGTGCGGCAGGGGCGGTCGGGGTTGCCGACGGACTCGCCGCGGCAGACGTAGCACACCATGTCCATCTCGGCGGACGGCTCGGTGAACGGGAAGTAGTTGGGCCGCAGCCGGGTCTTCATATCCGGGCCGAAGAGCGCCTGGACCATGTGGTCGAGGGTGCCCTTCAGGTCGGCCATGGTCAGGCCCTCGTCGACGGCGAGCAGCTCGATCTGGTGGAAGACCGGGGTGTGCGTCGCGTCGAGCTCGTCCGTGCGGTACACGCGGCCGGGGCAGACGATGTAGACGGGCGGATCGCGGCGTTCGAGGAGCGCGCGGGCCTGCACGGGCGAGGTGTGCGTCCGCAGGACGACCCCGGACTCGTCACCCTCGGTCCCCTCGGGGCCCTGGACGAAGAAGGTGTCCTGCATCTGCCGGGCCGGGTGGTCGGGCGTGAAGTTGAGGGCGTCGAAGTTGAACCACTCCGCCTCGACCTCGGGGCCCTCGGCGACCTCGTAGCCCATCGAGACGAAGACGTCGGCGACGCGCTCCATCATCGTGGTCAGCGGGTGCCGGGCGCCGGCGGTCGTGCGGTCGTACGGCAGGGTGACGTCCACCGCCTCCTCGACCAGGACCCGGGCGTCGCGCTCGGCCTCCAGCTCGGCCTGGCGGGCGGCCAGCGCCTTGTTGACGGCGCCGCGCGCCATGCCGACGCGCTTGCCCGCCTCGGCCTTGGCCTGCGGGGGCAGCGCGCCGATCTCGCGGTTGGCGAGCGCCAGCGGCGAGGTGCCGCCGGTGTGCGCGACCTTGGCCTCCTGGAGCGCGTCGAGGGAGTCTGCGGCCGCGAAGGCGGCGAGCGCCTCGTCCCGCATGCGCTCGATCTCTTCAGGTTTCAGTGCCTCGACCTCAACAGGGTCGTACGACTTGTTCGGTGCCGACATCTCTTCCCGTGCTTCCGGTTGGCTGGCGGATGGTCCCCGTCGACGAATCGGAGACGGAGTGTCCCAAGGTTGGGGACGCAAAGTGCCAACGACCGAGTCTAACGGGGGTGCGGTGATCGAATGCGCCCGCGGGCTGCTCAGGACGTCCTCACCGGAGTCACCGTGGACTCACTGGAGATACGCGGGAGCCCCCACGGGCAACGTAAATCGGAACTGGGCGCCGCCGCCCGGGGCGCGGCCGACGGTGATCGTCCCGCCGTGCGCCTCCACGATGCCCTTCACGATGTACAGCCCCAGTCCCGTCCCGCCGCGCTTGCTGCCCCGCCAGAAGCGGGTGAAGACGCGGCCCATCGACTCCTCCGGAATGCCGGAACCTTCGTCGCTGACGGTCACGGCGGTCTCGGCGCCGCCTCGCTCACGCGGGGACGAGGAGGGTGCCACGTCGATGGTGACGGTTCCCTCGCCGTGCCGCACCGCATTTTCCAACAGGTTGCTCAGCACCTGGTCGATCTTGTCGGGGTCCGCCCACAGATCGGGCAGCGGCTGCTGGAGGCGGAGCAGGAAGCGGGCGGCGTCCTGGCCGGAGGCGACGTGCGCCTGGATGTGCCGGCCGACGGCGGCGCCTATGTCGACGGGCTGACGGCGCAGTTCGAGCCGTCCCGAGTCGATGCGGGAGATGTCGAGGAGCTCGGCGATCAGCCGGGTGACGCGGTTGGCGTCGGCGTCGACGGTCTCCAGCATCAGTTTCTTCTGGTCGTCCGTGAACCGCTCCCACTTGGCGAGCAGCGTCGCCGTGAAGCCCTTGACGGAGGTGAGCGGGGACCGCAGCTCGTGGGCGACGGTGGCGATCAGCTCGGCGTGGCTGCGCTCGGTGCGACGGCGGGCCTCGGTGTCCCGCAGGCAGACGACGACGCGGCGCACGGGCCCGGTGCGGGTGGTACGCAGATAGCGGGCGGAGACCAGGACCTCGCGGCCGCCCGGCAGCAGCAGGTTGCGCTCGGGCTGGCCGACGCGGATGGCGAGGCCTCCGTAGGGATTCGTCAGCTGCCACCAGCGGCGGCCTTCGAGGTCCTCTAATGGGAGGGCGTGCTCCAGGGGCGCGCCGAGGGCGTCGGCGGCGCGGACGGCGGTGATCCGCGCGGCTGCCGCGTTGAAGCAGATGACCTGGCCCGTCTCGTCCGCGACGACGAGCCCGTCGGGCAGTTCGTCGGGGTCGAGTCCGAGGTCGCCGAGATCACCGGGGCCGCGGCGGTCCGCGCGAGCACGGACGATGTCCGGTGCTCCCGGTGCTCTGCTGGTGCCGACACTCATTCCCCGTACCCCACCTCTCGGACTGGCGGTGGGGGTGCCTCCCCGCTCGAGCAAAGGCGTGAGCTTGGGGGAGGGCCCCCGAGCCCGTCACACTACTAGCTCGATGTGACGGAGCGGCACCCTCCGGCGGCGCGCTGTGCACGAGCGGAGGCATAGAGGCACACGGCTGCGGCCGTCGCGAGATTGAGGCTCTCCGCTCTGCCGTGGATCGGAACACGCACCACCGCGTCGGCGAGTGCGCGGGTCTCCTCCGGCAGCCCCCACGCCTCGTTGCCGAAGACCCAGGCGGTGGGGGTGCCCATGGTGCCCTTGTCGAGCTCCGTGTCCAGGTCGTCCTCGCCCGCGCCGTCGGCGGCGAGAATGCGCACGCCGGCGTCCTTGAGTCCGCGTACGGCCTTCTCCACGGGTACGCCGACCGCGACCGGCAGGTGGAAGCGCCGGCGCACCGACTTGGGGTTGACGGTGGCGAGGACACGCCTCGGCGGCGTCGGCGCAGCGTGCCCGCGGCCTGCGCCGGCCGCCGGCCGCGCTCGGCGAGGAACCGGAACAGCCGCGGTCACGGTCGTCCCCGGATTCCGCTGTCGGCGAGGAACAGCCGCCGGGCGGCGCTGACACGCGGCGACTTGGGAGAGATCAACTCGGGGGCAACCATAAAACTCACCTCGGGAACAGCGCCCCTGAAAGGGGCGCGGGGCTGTATCGATATGCGGCTCCGCCGCGTGGGCGCGACCAGCCAGAAGCAACCCGCGGACGGCAGCGAACAGCAGAGGGCAGACGAAACCCCGAACAGCAACGGACCCGCAGGCCAACGGCCTGCGGGTCCGAAACAACGCTCAGCCAAGCGCGGCGTCACGCAGCCTTGGGCGCGTTCACGTCGCTCGGCAGCGCCTTCTGCGCAACCTCGACCAGCGCGGCGAACGCGTTCTGGTCGTTGACGGCCAGCTCCGCGAGGATCTTGCGGTCCACCTCGATGTTGGCGGCCTTCAGACCCTGGATGAAGCGGTTGTAGGTGATGCCGTTGGCGCGGGCAGCGGCGTTGATGCGCTGGATCCACAGCTGACGGAAGTCGCCCTTGCGCTTCTTGCGGTCGTTGTAGTTGTAGACCAGGGAGTGGGTGACCTGCTCCTTGGCCTTGCGGTACAGGCGCGAACGCTGGCCGCGGTAGCCGCTGGCCGCTTCGAGGATCGCCCGACGCTTCTTGTGGGCGTTGACTGCCCGCTTGACGCGTGCCACTTGTTAACTCCTTGTAGCGGGGCCGTGGTTGGACTCACACGACCCGGTATCGATTGGGTCCCGGTCAGAGCTCAGGCGCGCGGTGCGCGCCCCGGCTCACTTGCCGAGAAGCTTCTTGATCTTCTTGGCGTCGCCCGGGGCCATCTCGGCGTTGCCGGTGAGGCGACGCGTCAGACGGGACGACTTGTGCTCGAGCAGGTGGCGCTTGCCGGCGCGCTCACGGAGCACCTTGCCGGAGCCGGTGACCTTGAAGCGCTTGCTGGCACCGCTGTGCGACTTGTTCTTCGGCATAGCGCCGTTCTCTCCTCGTCAGTGGCACTCCGATGCCCGGTCGTGAAACCGGGCATCCGGGAGCCATATGTGTCAGGTGGCGATCCCCTGGACTCGCGTCCGGGAGATCAGGCCTCGGCGTTGGCCTCGGCCGGGGCCTCGGCGGGAGCCTCGGAAGACTCCTCCCCCTCGGCGGAGTTCTGCGAGCGGCCCGGGTTGGCCTTCGCGTCCGCCTTGCGGGCCGCCTGGGCCTCACGGGCCTCGGCCATCGCCTCGGTCTTCTTCTTGTGCGGACCGAGAACCATGATCATGTTTCGGCCGTCCTGCTTCGGGTTCGACTCGATGAACCCAAGGTCCTCGACGTCCGAAGCGAGCCGCTGAAGCAGCCGGAAGCCCAGCTCGGGGCGGGACTGCTCGCGACCACGGAACATGATCGTGATCTTGACCTTGTCGCCCTGCTTGAGGAACCGGACGACGTGACCCTTCTTGGTGTCATAGTCGTGCGGGTCGATCTTCGGCCGGAGCTTCATCTCCTTGATGACCGTGTGCGCCTGGTTCTTGCGCGCCTCACGGGCCTTCATGGCCGACTCGTACTTGAACTTCCCGTAGTCCATGAGCTTGCACACGGGCGGACGGGCGTTCGCCGCGACCTCGACGAGATCGAGGTCGTACTCCTGCGCAAGCTCCAGGGCCTTGGCAAGCGGAACAATCCCGACCTGCTCGCCGCTGGGACCGACAAGTCGCACCTCGGGAACGCGAATCCGGTCGTTGATGCGGGGCTCGGCGCTGATGGATCCTCCTCGGTAGCACCACGCGACCGTCTGGCGGACAGCCGCGTTACGTCTGTTTGACTGGACCAACCGAGCGAGGCAACAAAAAATGCCCCGACCGATCACAGAAGGGGCTCCGCGTACTACCGGAGCACCTCCGCGGTGATCGCGGGGCGCACATCGGGCGACCCGAAGCCTCGGGGACTTCGGCCGCCTGACCGGTGACCCGCCGCTCCGGGGAGCGGTCAGGTGGGAGATCGGAGCCTCCACTTGTGGGCCGGATCCTTGCGTTGGCACGCGGGTCTCCGGCCGGTCGTTACACAAGGTTAGCAGCTCCCCCGGGGTGGAGCGAACCGGTGGGCGCGGCGGCTCCCGGCGCCGGGCGGCCGCGGGGCTCGGCATATCGTGTGGGACATGAGCGACACGACCCCCACCCCCGAGTCACCGGCCCCGGGGACCCCCGCGCCCGACTCCCCCGACTTCGACACCCTGACCCGTGACATCGCGGACGTCCCCGCGGTCGAGGTGATCACCACGGTGGCGGTCCACCTGATGAGCGCCGCCGCCGTCAACCTCGGCCTCGCCGAGGGCGGCGAGGGCCACAAGGACCTGGACGAGGCCCGCAAGCTGATCCACTCGCTGGCCGGCCTGATGGACGCGAGCGCCACGGAGATCAGCTCGTTCCACGCGGCGCCGCTGCGGGACGGCCTGAAGTCCTTGCAGCTGGCGTTCCGCGAGGCGTCGATCGTGGCGGACGAGCCGGGCCAGGGCCCGGGCGAGAAGTACACGGGCCCGGTCTTCGGCTGAGCCCGCACATCGTAGGTACGAGCGGTCACACCGTACGTACGTAGAGGGGCTCGCCCGGTGGCGTGGCCTCGGCCGGCAGGAGTGCCAGGTCGAGGCCGTGCACCAGGCGGGCCCTCAGTGTTTCGTCGGCGGCGATGCGGCGGGCCACCCGCTGCGCGGCCTCGGCCGGGGCGGCGGACGGGTCGAGGACCAGGGCGAGGGTGCCGTCGGAGCTGCCGGGGCCGAGGTGGGCGCGGAGCACGGCGGGCTCGGCGGCGACGGCCGCGCGCACCGCGCCGGTGACGGCGGGGTCGGCGAGCGGGTCGGCGCTGGCGCGGCCCTCGGCGAGGGCGATCAGCGCGGTCCTGCCCAGTTCGTAGGGGACGGGTCCCGCGAGGTCGAGGACGATCGTGTCGGCCTGCTCGTGGGCGGCGGCCTGAAGCGCCTGGTGCAGGGGGACGGCGACGGGCCGGGCCGCCGGGTCCCACAGGGCGAGCGCCTCGATGGAGGTGAACGCGGGCAGCGCCTTGCGGTCACCGGCTTTCAGGGTGGGGACGGCCATGTCGCTGGTCTTCTCGCGGCGCAGCCCCTTCTCGTCCACCTCCACCTCACCGAGCACGGCGACGACGGGGACGAGGAGCCGGGCTCCGGCGAGGGCCTCCAGGACGGGGCCGTGGGCCGTGCGGTCCTGTGACCAGGCGGTGAGCGCCGCGGCCAGCCGGGGGTCGGCGGTGCCGTCGTCGTCGGAGAAGCCGGGGTCCGGAATGTTCTTGTTCGCCATGCTCGCCATGCTCACCGTCTTGGCCGTCTTGGCCGTGTTCGCCGTGTTCGCCGTGTTCGCCACGGTGTCGACCCTACAGAGGGCCCGTGCCGCGTCCTTCCGGCGGGACGCGCCTGCCCCGCCAGAGCGAGACCGCCGCGGCGAGCAGGGCCACGCCGAGGCCGCCCGCCACCGGGCCCGCCCAGCCGGCGGGCCCGTCGTCGCCCTGGCGCGCGTCGGGCCCCCGGCCGAAGTACTTCTCGCCGTACACCGCCGTCGCCGGCTTGCCCGTCCTGAGCCTGCCCGCGCGGTCCAGGGCGGCGACCGGGTCGATGAGGCCGAAGCCTCGGGAGTCGTCGCGTCCGCCCGGCGGGGCGTCGCGGGCGGTGTCCTCCAGGAGCTGCTTGATCTGCGCGGGGGTGAGGCGGGGGTGGGCGGCGCGGATCAGGGCGACGGCGCCGGAGACGAAGGCGGAGGCGGCGCTGGTGCCCCAGCCCTCGTAGTACTTGCGGTCGGGGTCGGCGATGACGATGTCGTCGCCGGGCGCGGCGACGGTGGCGTACCACCGGCGGGTGGAGAAGGGGGCGCGGGCGCCGTTCTCGTCGACGGCCGTCGCGGCGATGACGCCGGGGTAGGCGGCCGGGTAGGAGACGTGGTCGCCGCGCTCGCCGCCGTTGCCCGCGGAGGCGACGACGGCGACGCCCTTCTTCAGGGCGTACTGGACCGCGGCGTCCTCGGCGGGTTCGGGGTGGGCGGACTTCGAGTCGTCGCCGAGGGAGAGGTTGATGACGTCGGCTCCGTGGTCGGCGGCCCAGCGGATGCCTTCGGCGAGCGCGTTGCCGCGGGTGTTGCGGGCCTTCTTGCGGGCGGGGTCGCCGTCTTCGAGGATCACGCGGATCGGCAGGATCTTCGCCTCGGGCGCGATGCCGAGCACGCCGTCGCCGCGGCCGATGCCGTGTCCGTGGCCCGCGATGATGCCGGCCATGGCGGTGCCGTGGCGGGCCCAGGGGCGGTCGCCGCGGCGGGCGCCGAAGCCGACCATGTCCTTGCCCTCGAGGACGTTGCCGACGAGGTCCGGGTGCTGGGCGTCGATGCCGGTGTCGAGGACGGCGACGGTAATGCCCCTGCCCTTGGTGGTCTGCCAGGCCTCGCCGGTGCGCATGGTGTCCAGGGCCCACTGCTGGGCGCGGATGCCGTCGTCGGCATGTGCCGTGGTGGCGGGGGCGAGGGCCAGCGTGGCGGCGAGTGCGGCGGCGACGAGGGGGCGGCGGGTCCCGCGGGGCCTCATCAGGCCTCCTCCGCTCGGGCGATGGTCTTGCGCAGGCCCCGCTCGACGCGGTCGGCGATGCCCTTCGCCTCGTGACCGAGGCCGGACTGCGCGGGCGCCGAGGCGGTGTTGCTGCCCATCGCCTCGGGGGCGGGCTCGGGGTCCGTGACGGCGCGGCCGTCGGCGAACCCGGACACGGCGTACGCGACGACGGGCGCGTCCGGCAGCACGGACATGGTCCAGGAGGCGCGCTGGGCGTCCCCGAAGTCCTCGGCGACGGTGTCCTTGGCCGGGTACGTGCGGGGCATCAGGTCGGGGCGCCGGTCCAGGCCCTCTTCCGTGAAACGGTTCCGCAGGGCGCGCATGCCGTCGGCGTCCGCCTTGGTGAACAGCAGTCCCACGGTGGTGACGTGGCTGCGGGTCGCGTCGGTGTACGTGGCGCGGACCAGCCGCAGGCAGCCGGCCGGCGCGAGGGCCTTGCTCAGCAGCGGGTCGAAGGCGGCCTCGCAGGTGCTGTCCGGGGCGACGGCGACCCGGGTCCAGGAGCGGTCGGCGCCGCCGGGGCCCGCGCCCTCGCCCTTGAGGATGGGCGGGAGGAGCCGGTCGACGGGGACGCTGTGCCAGAGCTCGCCGGTGACCGCGTACGCGCTGCGGGTGGAGCCGGTGGCCGATGACTCGCCGGTCAGCCAACTGCCGGTCACCGCGCCGCCGATGAGGCCGAGCCCGAGGACGGCACAGGCCGCGGCGGCGGCCGCGCGGGGTCGGACCCAGGCGCCGACGGGGCGCAACCGGGTGGTGGTGTCGTCGTACAGGGCGGGCCGCGCGAAGGACACGAAGGGCCGCCCGGCGCCGGGCCCCGGCGTCAGGTCGACGGTGCCCTTGACCGGCGGCGCGTCGTCGGCGGTGGGGCGCGGCCGGGTGGTGGTCTGCTCGGGCGCCGTGTCCCGGACCGGGGGCGGCCGGGCCCCGGCGGACCCCTCCGGCGCGTCGTCCACGTCGAGGACACGCAGGGAGCCCGTGGCCGCGGGCGGGGCGTCGGGGAGCCGGGCAGAGGCGGGGGCGGGGCGGCGGGGCGTCGCTACCGGCGGAGGTCGGGGCGCGGGGAGCGGTGCGGGCCGCGCCGGTGACGGAGCCCGTGACCTCCCCGGTGGCCGCCTCCGCCGCGGCCGACTCGGTGGCCCGGCCGCTCGGCTTGGGGGGTGCCTCGGGGGCGGCCTGCCTGGCGGACGAGTTCGGGGTGGCGGCGTTGTCGTCCCGTAGGGCTGGGGGATCTTCGTGCGGGGCGGACGCGTCGCGGTCGGGCAGGTCTGGGGCGCCATCCCGCACGGCGGACACATCTTCCCGGCGCGAGGACGCCAGGCCTCGGCTGCGGGCGGCCTCGGTGAACGGGGCCAGGAGCTCTTCCACGCGGGACGCCCGGTCGAGGGCCTCGGTGTCGGTGCCGGGATGGGCCGCGTCGGCGTTCACGCCGGTGGCGGTCGCATCGGAGTCCATGCTGGTGCCAACCACGTCGGCGTCCCCGCGGGCGTTGACCGCGACGGCATCCACGCTCCTGCCACCCACAGCGACACCCTCGCAGGCGTTGACCGCGACGGCATCCACGCTCCTGCCACCCACAGCAACATCCCCGCAGACCTCGACCACCACGGCAGCCACACTCGTGCCACCCGCAGCGACACCCCCACGGGCCTCGACCGCCACGGCATCCACGCTCCTGCCACCCACGGCGACATCCACGCCCATCCCGATCGACCCTGCGGCCACATCCGCGTCCGGCCGCCCGGCCGGCGGGCGTGGGGCGGTCAGGAGCCAGTCGTCGTCGACCGGGGGGCGGACGTCGGGGAAGCGGGCGGACGGGGGCGGAGGGGGCTCGTCCGGTGGGGTCGTGGGGCGGGGTGGCACGGTGGGGCGCGGGGGAATCGGGGTGCGTCCCGCCTCCGTGCCCATGCTCCCCCGTCTCCTCGCGCTCCGGCTGCCGGAACGCTCGGCCCGGCGAGGCTCCGTGCGCGTCACTCTACGGGCAGACGCGGGGCGCGCGGGAACCCAGTCCACGGCCCCGGGCGATCTGCCCGGATCATCCCCCTACCCTCGGGTAATCGTGTCTGGCAGGCTTCGGCCATGACTGCCCGTGCCGCAGACCGTGCCGCAGACAGGGCCCGTTACGACCGGGCCACCGCACACCTCGACGCGCCCCTCGCGATCGTCGACCTGGCCGCCTTCGACGCCAACGCCGACGATCTCGTACGCCGGGCCAAGGGCAAGCCGATCCGCGTCGCCAGCAAGTCCGTGCGCTGCCGGGCCCTGCTGGAGCGGGCCCTGGCACGCGAGGGCTTCGCCGGGGTCATGTCCTTCACGCTCGCCGAGTCGCTGTGGCTCGCCCGCTCCGGCTTCGACGACGTCCTGCTCGCCTACCCTTCCGCCGACCGCGCCGGTTTCGCCGAGCTGAGCGCCGATCCCAAGCTCGCGGCGGCCGTGACCGTGATGGTCGACGACCCGGCGCAGCTGCGGCTGATCGACGAGGCCAGGGGCGGCGGGAAGGAAGAGGTGCGGGTCTGCCTGGAGTTGGACACCTCCTTCCGGCCGCTGGGCGGCAAGGTGCGGATCGGCGCGCTGCGGTCACCACTGCACTCCCCCGCGCAGGTGGCCGCCCTGGCCCGGGCCATCGCCCGGCGGCCCGGCTTCCGTCTCGTCGGCGTCATGGCGTACGAAGGCCATGTCGCGGGGGTGGGCGACGCGGTCGAGGGGCACGCGGCGCGCTCGCGGGCGATCCGGCTGATGCAGGCCGCGGCCCGCAAGGAGCTGGCGGAGCGCCGGGCGCGGACGATCGCCGCCGTGCGGGCGGTCGCGCCGGACCTGGAGTTCGTGAACGGCGGCGGGACGGGCAGCGTGCAGCACACCGCGGCCGAGCGCGCGGTGACGGAGATCGCCGCCGGGTCGGGGCTTTTCGTGCCGCGGCTCTTCGACAACTACACGTCGTTCAGCGGGCGTCCGGCCGCGCTCTTCGCGCAGCCCGTGGTGCGCAGGCCCGGCCCCGGGACCGTGACGGTGCTGGGCGGCGGCTATCCGGCGTCGGGGGTCGCGGGCCCCGACCGCTCACCGGTGCCGTATCTCCCGGAGGGGCTGCGGTACGACCCGCAGGAGGGCGCGGGCGAGGTGCAGACGCCGCTGCACGGGCTCCCGGCGGACGATCTGCGGATCGGCGACAAGGTGTGGTTCCGGCACGCGAAGGCCGGGGAGCTGTGCGAACGGTTCGACGCGCTGCACCTGGTGGAGGGTGACCGGGTGACGGGGAGCGTGCCGACGTACCGGGGCGAGGGCCGCACCTTCCTGTGATCCCGCCGGATCGTCACGGCGTCGCGCCGACGTCCTCGCCGACGCCGCCGCCCGTGGCGCTGTCCCCGGACGACCGGATGCCCTTGACGATGCGGTCCATGTCGCTGAGGGGCGGCGCGTCCTCGGCGATGTCGATGGAGAGGCGGACGATGACCATCGGTTCGGAGCCGACGCTGGACTTGAAGGCCACGGACTGCACGTGTCCTCCGGCTCCCTTGCCGGTCCGCACCTTCCAGCGGACGTAGTAGCCGCTGCGGCCCGCGACGGCGACCGTGCCTTCCTTGACCTTCTGGTGGCCGGTCACGCCGCCGTAGTGCTCGTTGTCGAGGACGTCCTTGCCGTAGACGCTGTCGGTCGCGTCCTTGATGTCGCCTCTGGCCAGCGCCTTGGGGGACGTCTCGTCGGTGGAGGTCACGGTGTGCGAGGTGACCTCGCCGTAGCGGCACATGCCCGGGTCGCCCGGGCAGTCGAAGGTGTCCGGTGTCTGGAGGGTCGGCACGTCGTGGACGGCGCCCTCGGCCTTCTCCCAGCCGTCGATGATGGGGATCGTGACGCCGTTGAGGTCGTCGACGAGGACGTTCGGGTCGGCCGCCGGGGATGCCGATGCCGACTTCGTGGCGGTCGGCTCCGGGGCGGTGGTGGCCGATCGGCGCGGCGCGGGGCCGCCACCCCGAGGGTCGCCGTCGTCCTTGCCGAGCACGACGACGCCCGTGACGATCGACGCGACGAGGACGGCTCCGGCGGCGGCGAGCGCGATGATCTTCGCTCGGCCGCCGCCGGACGAGGACGCCGACGCGATGACCGCGGTCGCCGCCGGGTCCGGTGCCGGGCCGAAGCCCTGCGGCGCCGGGGCCGCTTGGGCGTTCCCGGGGGTGCGCCGGTGCTCGGTCCAGGCGGCCCCGTCCCACCAGCGCTCGACGGCGGGCTGGTTCGGGTCGGGGTACCAGCCGGGCGGAGGTGTCATGCTCATCCCGGCACTCTAGGACGTGGTCCGCGGGTCAGTACACCGAATCCCGCTGGTCGGGCACGACCGAGCCGTCGTCGTGGAGCACCGGGCCCTTGCGGCCGTCGTGTTCGTTGTACGCGGCGGTCGAGCACGGGTACGTGCCGCTCTTCTGCGGCATCGGCTCGATGAACATCGGGTTCACGACCCAGCGGCCGTCGGCGTTGTCGTACGCGCGGCACATGAACTCGCTCTTGTTGCGGTTCAGCACGAGGTGCGCGCCGGTGGCGTCGCCGACGAACGTCACGTCCGTGTCGGCGTCACCGCCGCCGAGCGCGATGCGGTGGTCCCAGTCCTGCTTCTCCCAGGCCGACTTGCCCTTGATCTTGAAGATCTCCTGGTTGATGAAGCAGCGCTTCCCGTCGATGTACGGGATGGCCTCGCCCTTGTTGACGGGGACGCCGCCGCAGCCCTGGTTCCAGGTGGTGATGCGGCCCTTGCGGTCCAGGACGGAGCGGATGGCGATGGTGTGCGCGCGGTCGATGCCGACGCTCTTGGACCACACCTCGGCGACCGGCTCGGAGCCCGCCGAGACGATGTAGACGTCGAACCCGGCCTTCTTGAGGGTGCGGATCAGGTCGCGCTGCTGGTCGTAGTAGCGGACGTAGCCGGGGAGTTCGTGGGTGCCGACGGTCTGGGTGGCGCCGACGGGGGCGGCGAGCGCCTCCTTGCGGGCCTTCGCGGCGTACGACTCCAGTTCGGGGACGGTGTGCCCGGCGAAGAGCTGCGGCACCCAGGCGTACTGCGGGACGGTGTGGCGGTGGTCCCACTCACCCGCGAACGCGGCGGCGCCGCTCATGGTCTTCCCGTCCTCGCGGACCTCGAAGATCTCGTCGGCGCAGGCGGTGTTCTTGGAGGTCGGCAGGGGCTTGCCGACGGGCACGTCGGTGCCGCAGGCCTCGGTGAGGGCGCGGTCCGCCTCGTCCGTCATCCACTTGCTGGTGGACTTCCAGCTCTTGGGGCGCAGGATCTTGTCGTGCCGCAGGGACCAGGCGATGGTCGCGTCGGTGACGTCGTTCTTGGCGACGGTGTTGTCCCAGTCGAAGGCGGCGACCGGGCGCTTCTGGCCGTGTCCGAGGTGGGGGTTCGAGCAGCGGCCGCGCTCGTCGATCATCCGCTGGAGCTTGGCGCGGTTGTCACCGTGCCAGGCGAGCTTCTTCGACAGCTGCGGGCAATGCGCGGCGGCAGCGGGAGAGTCGGCGGCCGTGGCGGCGGTCGCGGGGAGAGCTGCCGGTACGGCCGCCAGCGTGGCGGCAGCGGCCAGGGTCAGCGCCAAAGTGTTTCTGTTACGCATGTGAGTGGACCGTACATTCTTTCTGATGGTCTGACGACGCGTGCCGGTGGGATCGCGCGGGATCACGGAGTCCGTGCGGCCGCGTGGACCGTGTCCTTCTGGTCGGGGATCACGGAGCCGTCGGCGCGGCGCACCGGGCCCACGTCGCCGTTGCGTTCGATGTAGCCGGTGGTGGCGCACGGGTACGGGCCGGTCTTCTCGCCCTTGGGCTCGATGAACATGGGGTTGATCAGCCAGCGGCGGTCGCCGTTGTCGTACGCGCGGCACATCACTTCGTCCTTGTTGCGGTTCAGGACGAGCCGCAGGGCGGTGGCGTCGCGCAGGAAGGAGATGTCGGTGTCGGAGTCGCCCGCGGCGAACACCTGCCGCTTCGCCGCCGGTCGGACCTTCTCGGCGGCGGCGCCGTGCACGCCGTAGATCTCCTGGTTGATCCAGCAGCGCTTGCCGTCGATGTACGTGATCATCGAGTCGTCGCCGTCCTCGACGGTGCCGCAGCCCTTGAGGTGGGCGGTGTGCCGGCCGTGTGCGGTGACGTTGCGGATGCCGATGGTGTGGCGGCGGTCGACGCCGACGCTCTCGGACCAGACCTCGGCGACCGGCTCGGGGGACGCGGAGACGACGTACACGTCGAAGCCGGCCTTCTTCAGGGTGCGGATGAGGTCGCGCTGCTGGTCGTAGTAGCGGACCCAGCCGGTGACCTCGCCGGTGCCGACCCGCTGTTCCGTGCCGATGGGCGCGGCGAGGTTCTCCGCGCGGGCGGCGGCCGCGAACCGCTTGACCTGGTGGGTGGACCAGCCGCGGGTGAGCTGGGCGAGCCAGGCGTACTGCGGCTCCATGCGGCGGTGGTCGAAGCCGTCGAAGGCCGCCTTGCCGCCGGTCGTGGTGCCCTCGCCGTAGACGGAGAGGATCTCGTCGGCGCAGGCGGCGCCCCGGGCGGTGTCGCGGTGCGTGGGCAGGGTGGTGCCGGTGGCCGGGCAGGCCTCGGCCAGGGACTTCGCGGCCGGGTCGGTGAGGTAGCGGCTGGTGGTGTGCCAGTCGCCGTTCCGGGGCGTACGTATCTTGCCGTGGCGCAGCAGCCAGAACATGGTGGCGTCACCGACGTCGTTCTTGATGACGGTGTTGTCCCAGTCGAAGACGGCGACGGGCCGGGCGCCGCCCTGCTCGCTCCGGGGGCCGCAGTGGCCGTACGTGTCGATCAGGCGCTGGAGACGCGCCTCGTTCTCGCCGTGCCAGCCTCGCGAGACGGTCAGGTCGGGGCAGGCCGCGGGCCGCGCGTGGGGTTCGGGCTGAGTGGCTTCGGCGGTGGCCTGGACGGCGGCGAGACCGGCTGAGGCGACGGCGAGTACGGCTGCGGCCGCGACGGCGCGGCGCTTGAAGTTCACGAACACACTCCCGTGTTTACGCAGGTCAGCCGGGCGTCGCGCGACGCCCGGCTGACCTGTGGGTGGCTGCTGGGTGAACTGCGGGGGCTGCGGCCGGGGGCTACACCGGGGTGACGTACGCGCCGGAGATGCCGCCGTCGACGAGGAAGTCCGTCGCGTTCACGAAGGAGGAGTCGTCGCTGGCGAGGAACGCCACCGCGGCGGCCATCTCGTCGGCCTCCGCGAAGCGGCCCACGGGGATGTGCACGAGGCGGCGGGCGGCGCGCTCGGGGTCCTTGGCGAACAGTTCCTGGAGCAGCGGGGTGTTGACCGGGCCGGGGCACAGGGCGTTGACGCGGATGCCCTCGCGGGCGAACTGGACGCCCAGCTCGCGGGACATGGCGAGGACGCCGCCCTTGGACGCGGTGTAGGAGATCTGCGAGGTCGCGGCGCCCATCCGGGCCACGAAGGAGGCGGTGTTGATGATCGAGCCCTTGCCCTGGCGGCGCATGTAGGGGATGGCGGCCTTGCAGCAGAGGTAGACGGAGGTGAGGTTGACCTCCTGGACGCGCTTCCAGGCCTCCAGGCCGGTGTCCAGGATGGAGTCGTCGTCGGGCGGCGAGATGCCCGCGTTGTTGAAGGCGATGTCGACGGAGCCGTAGGTGTCGAAGGCCGTCTTGAAGAGCGCCTCGACCTCCTCGGCATCGGTGACGTCGACCTTCACGAAGGTCCCGCCGACCTCTTCGGCGGCCTGCTTGCCCGCCCGCTCGTCGATGTCGCCGCAGACGACGTTGGCGCCCTCGGAGGCGAGGCGGCGCGCGGTGGCGAGGCCGATGCCGCTGCCGGCGCCGGTGATGACGGCGGTACGGCCGACGAGGCGGCGGCAGATGTTCTGCTCAGTCACTGTGCGGGACCTTCCGTGCTGATGAAGACGTTCTTGGTTTCCGTGAAGGCGTGCAGGGCGTCGGGGCCGAGTTCGCGTCCGAGTCCGGACTGTTTGTAGCCGCCGAAGGGGGTCCAGTAGCGGACGCTGGAGTGCGAGTTGACGGAGAGGTTGCCGGCCCTGATGGCCTGGGAGACGCGCAGCGCGCGGCCCACGTCCCGGGTCCAGATCGAGCCGGACAGGCCGTACTCGGTGGCGTTGGCGAGCCGGACCGCGTCGGCCTCGTCCTCGAAGGGGATGACGACGGCGACGGGTCCGAAGACCTCCTCGGCGGCCACCGGGGCGTCCGGGTCGACATCGGTGAGCAGCGTCGGCGGGAACCAGAAGCCGGGGCCCTCGGGAGCCGTGCCGTGGATGCCGTCGCCGGGGGTGACGAAGGAGCGGACGCGGTCCAGCTGGGCCCTGGAGATCAGCGGACCCATCTGGGTCTTCTCGTCGGCCGGGTCGCCCACGACGACGGACTCGATCGCGGGCGCCACGGTCTCCAGGAAGCGGTCGTACACGGAACGCTGCACGAGGACGCGCGTGCGGGCGCAGCAGTCCTGGCCCGAGTTGTCCAGGTACGACATGGGGGTGGCGAGGGCGGCCGCCTCCACGTCGGCGTCGGCGAAGACGATGTTGGGGCTCTTGCCGCCGAGTTCGAGGGTGAGTCGCTTCACCCGGTCGGCGCACTTGGCCATGATCTGCTTGCCGACGCGGGTGGAGCCGGTGAACACGATCTTGGCGACGCCGGGGTGCTCGACGAGCGCGTTGCCCGCGACGGCGCCCTCGCCGGGCAGGACCTGGAAGAGGCCTTCGGGCAGGCCCGCCGCCAGGGCGAGTTCGGCGAGGCGGAGCGCGGTGAGCGGTGTCGTCTCGGCCGGCTTGAGGATCACCGCGTTGCCCGCGGCGAGGGCGGGCGCCGTGCCCCAGGCGGCGATCGGCATCGGGAAGTTCCAGGGGGCGATGACGCCGACGACCCCGAGGGGCTCCAGGAGGGTGACGTTCAGGCCGCCGGGTACGGGGATCTGCCGGCCGCTGAGCCGTTCGACTCCCCCGGCGGAGAAATCGAGCAGGTCGCGGACGTTGCCCGCCTCCCAGCGGGCGTTGCCGATGAGGTGACCGGCCTCGCGCACCTCCAGCTGGGCCAGCTCTTCGAGGTGGTCGTCGACCTGGGCGGCGAAGCGGCGCAGCAGCCGGGCCCGGTCGGCGGGGGCGACCGCGGCCCACTCCTCCTGCGCCCGTGCGGCACGGGCGACGGCGGCGTCGACGTCCTGCGGGGTGGCGGCGGGGACGGTCGCGACGACCTCTTCGGTCGCCGGGTTCAGTACGTCGAGTTTCAGGACCTCAAGCAAGGGTGCCTCACATGCGTTCGAAGGAGCGGCGGAGCTCCCAGTCGGTCACCGCGGAGTCGAAGGCGTCCAGCTCGACCCGCGCCATGTTGCGGTAGTGCGCGACCACCTCGTCACCGAAGGCGGCCTTGGCGATGGCGCTGTTCTCCCACAGCTCGGCGGCCTCCCGCAGGGTGGTGGGGACGTGCTCGTAGTCGCCGGTGTAGGCGTTGCCGGTGCACTCGTCCGGCAGTTCGAGCTTCTGCTCTATGCCGTACAGACCGGCGGCGACCAGGCCCGCGACGGCGAGATACGGATTGACGTCGCCGCCGGGCAGCCGGTTCTCGAAGCGCAGGGAGCGACCGTGGCCGACGACGCGCAGGGCGCAGGTGCGGTTGTCGTAGCCCCACGCGGCGGCGGTCGGCGCGAAGGAGCCGGGCACGAACCGCTTGTAGGAGTTGATGTGGGGCGCGTAGAGCAGGGAGAACTCGCGCAGCGCGGCGAGCTGTCCGGCGAGGAAGTGCCGCATGAGGGGCGACATGCCGCCCGGGTCGTCCTGGGAGCCCCGCATGGCGTTGTTGCCGTCGGCGTCCTGGAGCGAGAGGTGGATGTGGCAGGAGTTGCCCTCGCGCTCGTTGAACTTGGCCATGAAGGTGAGCGAGACGCCTTCCTGGGCCGCGATCTCCTTGGCGCCGGTCTTGTAGATGGCGTGCTGGTCGCAGGTGACGAGGGCCTCGTCGTAGCGGAACACGATCTCGTGCTGGCCGGGGTTGCACTCGCCCTTGGCGGACTCGACGACCAGACCGGCGGTGGTCATGTCGTTGCGGATGCGGCGCAGGAGCGGCTCGATGCGGCCGGTGCCGAGGACGGAGTAGTCGATGTTGTACTGGTTGGCCGGGGTGAGGTCCTTGTACCCGGCGTCCCAGGCCTGCTCGTAGGTGTCCTTGAAGACGATGAATTCCAGCTCGGTGCCGACGTGGGCGGTGTAGCCCAGCTCGGCGAGGCGCTCCAGCTGGCGGCGGAGGATCTGCCGGGGAGCCGCGACCACGGGTGAGCCGTCGCTCCAGGCGAGGTCGGCGATCAGCATCGCGGTGCCCTCGTTCCAGGGGACGCGGCGCAGGGTGGTGAGGTCGGCGTGCATGGCGAAGTCGCCGTAGCCGCGGTCCCAGGAGGACATCGCGTATCCGTCGACGGTGTTCATCTCCGGGTCGACGGCGAGGAGGTAGTTGCAGCCCTCCGTGCCGTGTTCGAGGACCTCGTCGAGGAAGAAGCGGGCGGCGAACCGCTTGCCCTGGAGCCGCCCCTGCATATCGGGGAAGGCCAGGACGACAGTGTCGATCTCGCCGCTCGCGACCAGGGCCGTCAGCTCCTGGACGGCGAGCGGGGGTGTGCGGTCTGCCACGGGAAAAGCCTCCTTGGGTCAGCCGGGAGCCATAAGGTATTGCGGAGAACCTTTGCTTGGGAAGGGGGTACGGACATGTCGCACTCGGAAGAGGGCCCGGGCGAGGGCCCGGAAGAGGGCATGACACAGGGCGGGCGGCCCGCCGCACACGACGACGACCGGCTTACTCCGGTACTGCGTCCGGTGCGGGCGGGCAACGGCTTCGAGGAGGCCCTGGAGCAGATCCTCCAGGTGGTCCGCCTCGGTCTGGTGCCGGGCGGCGAACGGCTGCCGTCTGAGCGGGAGTTGGCCGACCGTCTCGGCATCAGCCGGGTCACGCTGCGCGAGGTCCTGAAGGTCCTGACGGACCAGGGCCTGGTCGAGTCGCGGCGCGGCCGCTACGGCGGCACGTTCGTGCGCCCGCGCCCCGAGGCGCCGGGCGAGGACGAGCTGCGGCGCCGCATCAAGGACGTCGACGTGGAGGACGCGCTGCGCTTCCGCGAGGTCCTCGAGGTGGGCGCGGCCGGGCTCTGCGCGGCGCACGGTCTCACCGGTGAGCAGGCGGACCGGCTGCGGGCGGCGCTCGCGCACACCCATGACGCGCCTCTGTCGGAGTACCGCCGCCTGGACACGCTGCTGCACCTCACCCTCGCCGAGCTGTGCGGTTCGCCGTCGCTGACTGCGCAGTACGCGGCGGTCCGCGCGACGGTGAACGACCTCCTGGACTGCATTCCGCTGCTGGTGCGGAACCTGGAGCATTCGCAGCGCCAGCACACGGCGCTCGTCGAGGCGGTGCTCGACGGGGACGCGGACGGGGCGCGGGAGATGATGCGGGAGCACTGCGCGGGGACGGCGGCGCTGCTGCGGGGCTTTCTGACGTGAGGCGTGATTAACCGCGGCGTAACGCACGGGTCTTGCTTTCTCACCCCCGGCACGGCAAAGGTATGGATCCGTTCCATTGAGTCGCCCCGCCGCCAAGCCGCTGCCCCGCAGTGCCGCCCCCACGAAGGAGCCGTGCCATGACCGTGGAGTCCAGCAGTCCGAGCCCCGCCGAACCGGCGGACGACTATCTGGAGCGCAGGACGCTCCGCCGGGGCAGCGCGGGCTGGCTGCTCCTGACCGGCCTCGGCGTCGCGTACGTCGTCTCAGGCGACTACTCGGGCTGGAACTTCGGCCTGGCCGAGGGCGGTTTCGGCGGCCTCGCCATAGCGATGGCCCTCATGGGCGTGATGTACGCGTGCATGGTCTTCTCGCTCGCCGAACTCTCCTCCGTGCTGCCGACCGCGGGCGGCGGCTACGGCTTCGCGCGCCGCGCGCTCGGCCCGTGGGGCGGCTTCCTCACCGGAACCGCCATCCTCATCGAGTACGTCCTCGCCCCGGCCGCGATCTCCATCTTCATCGGCGACTACGTCGAGTCGCTCGGCCTGTTCGGCCTCACCTCGGGCTGGCCGGTCTACCTCGCCTGCTTCGTCGTCTTCATCGGCATCCACCTGTGGGGCGTCGGCGAGGCGCTGCGCTTCAGCTTCGTCGTGACCGGCATCGCGGTGGCGGCGCTGCTGGTCTTCGCGGTCGGCGCGTTCATGGACTTCGACGCGTCGAAGCTGAACGACATCCCTGTGGAGGCGGACGCGTTCGGCGCCAACTCCTGGCTGCCGATGGGCCTGTTGGGCATCTGGGCGGCGTTCCCGTTCGGCATGTGGTTCTTCCTCGGCGTCGAGGGCGTGCCGCTGGCGGCCGAGGAGACCAAGGACCCGGCGCGCACGCTGCCACGGGCGATCCGCTGGTCGATGGCCATCCTGGTCGTACTCGCGCTCCTCACGTTCTTCGCCTCGGCGGGCGCGCGCGGCGCGAACGCGCTCCAGGACGCGGGCAACCCCCTGGTGGAGGCCCTGCAGCCGGACGGCGAGGCGACGGCGCTCAGCCGCGTCGTCAACTACGCGGGCCTGGCCGGCCTCGTCGCGTCCTTCTTCTCGCTCATCTACGCGGGCTCGCGCCAGCTCTTCGCGCTCTCCCGCGCCGGCTACCTCCCCCGCTTCCTCTCCCTCACCAGCAGCCGCAAGGCCCCTTACCTCGGCCTGCTCGTCCCGGGCGCGATCGGCTTCGGGCTCGCCGCGGCGACCGGGGACGGGGCGCGCATGCTGAACGTCGCGGTGTTCGGCGCCACCATCTCGTACGCCCTGATGTCGCTCTCGCACATCGTGCTGCGCCGCCGCGAGCCGGGCCTGGAGCGGCCGTACCGTACTCCCGGCGGTGTCCTCACGTCGTCGGTCGCGCTGGTCCTCGCCTGTGCGGCGCTGGTCGCGACGTTCCTGGTGGACGTGACGGCGGCGCTCATCGCGCTCGCGGTGTACGTGGTCGCGATCGCGTACTTCGGGATGTACAGCCGCAAGCACCTGGTGGCGCGTGCGCCGGAGGAGGAGTTCGCGGCACTGGCGGCCGCCGAGGCGGAGTTGGCACGCGACTGATGACCACGGACAGGAGCACGGTGAGGGAGAACGCGGTGAGCGGCAGGCCACTGATCGGTATCAGTACCTACCTGGAGGAGAAGGCGACCTGGCGGGTGTGGGAGCTGCCCTCGGTCTTGCTGCCGGCCGGATATCCGCGCCTGGTGCAGCGGGCGGGCGGCATCGCCGCGCTGCTGCCGCCGGACGACCCTTCGTACGCGGCGTCCGTCGTCGCCCGTCTTGACGGCGTGGTCATCTCGGGTGGGCCCGACGTCGAGCCCGTGCGGTACGGCACGGAGCCGGAGGAGCACACGGGGCCGCCCGCGCGGGAGCGGGACGCCTGGGAACTCGCCCTCATCGAGGCCGCGTTGGCGTCGGGCACACCGCTGCTCGGCATCTGCCGGGGCATGCAGCTGCTGAACGTGGCGCTCGGCGGGACGCTGGTCCAGCACATGGACGGGCACACGGTGGCACCGGGCGTCTTCGGCACGCACGTCGTGAAGCCGGTGCCGGGCACGCTGTACGAGTCGATCGTGCCGGACGCCTCCACGGACGTGCCGACCTACCACCACCAGGCCGTGGACCGCCTCGGCAAGGGGCTCGCGGTATCGGCGTACGCGGAGGACGGCACCCCCGAGGCCATCGAACTGCCCTCCCCCGCCTGGGCGTTGGGCGTGCAGTGGCACCCGGAAATGGGCGAGGACACCCGCGTCATGGCAGCGCTGGTCCGAGCCGCTTCCTGAGCCAGTCGACGGCGGCCGCGCCTTGGGCGGCCTGGAAGGCGCGCAGGGTCGGCAGACCGGGCGGATCCGGCTGCAGGGACCCCCTTACGAAGAATCCGGCGACGCCCGCCAGCACCGCGGTCACGCCCCTCGGGTCCGCCGCCCGGCCCACCCGTTGGGCGGTGAACACGTCCTCGGGGTCGGGGCCGCCCTGCGCCCGCACGCACGGCAGCATGAGGAGCAGATCGAACCAGGGCGCGGCACGCAGGGCATGCGGCCAGTCGACGAAGACGACCCGGCCTCCGCCGGCCGTGATCAGCATGTTGTCGGCGCGGAGGTCACCGTGGGCGAGGGTGTCGCCGACGGCGAACTCCGGCCAGGGGGCGGCGAGTTCGGCGAGAGCGGGCAGGTTGCGGCGGACCCACGGGTCGAGCCTGCCGTCGTCCTGCGCGCCGCTCTCGACCAGCCGCTGCCACCCGCGGAAGGGGCGCGCCACCGCCTCGATGACGGACGGCGCCTCGACCGGCGCGGGCGTCAGGACCCGCGAGAGGCGGTCCACGGCGTCCAGTACGCTCCTCAATTCGCCGACGTCCCAGGGCACTCGGGGCTGGCGCCCGTCGATGTCCTCGAAGGCGAGCGCGACCCAGGCCCCGTCATCGTAGGAGGCGAGGAGCCGGGGCGCGGGCACGGAGTCCGGCAAGGCGGCGGCGTTCCTGGCCTCGGCGCGGTGCAGGGCGGGGCTGCCGGGGTTGGCCTCGGCACTGACGGCCTTCACGAAGGCCCGCCGCCCGTCGGCGAGCCGCACCCGGGCGGCGACACCCGGCGAGAACCCACCGTGCTGCGTCACCGCTTCGGTCACGGGCGCGCCGAGGGCGTCCTCCACCCCCTCCCGTACGTACACGGGGAGTTGACGCCAAGGCGTGCGGACGCCGGTGGCCGGGGGTGCGGACGGGTTCATGTCCCCCATGGTGGGCGGGACGCGGAGCGGCCGCCACGGATTTACGCGTGGGCGGCGGCACGCCCTACTCCGCCCCGGCCGCCGTCCGCGACGCCAGCCGCTCATACCGCTGCCGGGCCGCCTGCGGGGTGCCGAGGCCGAGCCCGAAGGCGATGTCCGGCCAGGTCATGCCACGCCCGCGGGCCATCTGGAGGAGGCCCGTCTCCAGCTCGTCCAATTCGCCTCTGACCAGCGGCAGGAGCGTGAGGGCCGCGGTGATGTCGGCGTGGTCCACCGCCGGCTCGCCGGCGACGGGCTTCGCGGCGCCGCTGAGCAGGAACGACACGAGCCGCACGGCTTCGTGGGGGCCGAGGGCGGTGGGGTGGATCTGGCGCTCGCGCTGCTCGTCGTCGGCCGCGTGCCGCTCGGCGATGCGCGTCAGCGAGGCGTACACGCGCTGGGCGCGAGCCTGGTCGGGGTGGGGCGGTGTGAAGGGGTCGGCGGGTCGTGGGTCGGCGGACCGGGACTGTTCGGACCCCGGCTGTTCAGGGTGCGGCTGTTCAGGGTGGGGCGACATGCGTCCAGCATGCGTGGACACACGACATGCAGTCAACTGTTCGTTGTGAACAGTTTGTTTGTGCGCCGCTCGGGTGTGAATCCGGACGCGCTCAGGTCCGTCGGCCCCCGACGCCCGACCCACCCCGCGTCAGCGCCAGCAGATCCCGTCCCGGCCCCGCGGGGCGATGTCCCGTCGGCCAGACCGCCCGCAGCTCCCTGCGCAGCCGGACCTCCGCCAGCGGGATCTCCACCAGGCGCCGCGCCGCCAGCTCCTCCCCCACCGCGAGTTCGCTCAGGACCGAGGGGCCCGCGCCGCTGACGGCCGACGCCTTGACCGCCGTCGTGGAGGACAGTTCGATCAGCGGGCGGGCGAGGCCGCCGAGTGCCGCGTCGAGGACCTGCCGGGTGCCCGACCCCTCCTCGCGCAGGATCAGCGGGGTCGCGGCCAGCTCCGCCGCGCCGAGGGGTTTCCCGCGTCGCGCCCAAGGGTGCCCCGGTGCCGTCACGACGACCAGGCGGTCGTGGGCGATGACCACGCCGTCGAGGCCGCCGGGCACGGTGAGCCCCTCGACGAAGCCGAGGTCCGCCTCGCCGGTGAGCAGCCGGGCCGCCACGGCCGCGGAGTTGCCCGCCAGCAGCGAGACCGCCGTGTCGGGCCGCTGGGTCCGCAGGGCGATCAGCCAGCCCGGCAGCAGATATTCGGCGATCGTCATGCTCGCCGCGACCCGCAGCCGCGAGTCCCGCCGGTCCCGCAGCGCCTGCGCCCCCGCGTCGAAGGCCTCCGCCGCCTCCACGATCCGCCCCGCCCAGTCGGTGACGAGGGCCCCGGCGTCCGTGAGGCGCGAGCCGCGCGGTGACCGGTCGACGAGTGCGACGCCCAGCTGCCGCTCCATGGCGCGGACCCTGCTGCTCGCCGCGGGCTGGGTGATGCCCAGCTCCCGTGCGGCCCGCCCGAGGCTGCCGAGCCGGGCCACGGCCAGCAGCAGCTGGAGCGCGCCGAGGTCGGGCACGCGGTGCGCGAGCGGCACCGGCACATCCGCCGGGCCGGATGCCGGTATGGGTGAGGGAACGGAGGAAGCGGGACGGCGGCTCATAAATCCAGCTTATGCCCCCATAGGAAGGTACTCCCTGGTGGCCTCCCCGCCCCCGTACGACCGTGGAACCCATGGTCACCGCCGCCCACCCCGCCCCCCTGGCCACTGCCGCCGCCACCCCCCGCACCCGCCTCCCCGCGGTGCGCCACCTCGGCCCGAACTGGTACGCGTCCGTCATGGGCACCGCCGTCGTCGCCAACGCCGGTGCCACGCTCCCGTACCAGGTCACGGGGTTGCGTACCGCCTGCACCACCGTCTGGGCGCTCTCCTTCCTGATGCTCGCCGTGCTGCTCACCGCTCGCGCCGCGCACTGGATCCACCACCGCGACCAGGCTCGCGCCCACCTCCTCGACCCGGCGGTCGCGCCCTTCTACGGCTGCCTGTCGATGGCGCTGCTCGCGGTCGGCGGCGGCACGCTGAGCGTGGGCGAGGACTGGACGGGCACCGGTGCCGCCGTGGGGATCGGCGCCGTGCTGTTCATCGTCGGCACCGCGATCGGGCTCGCCGGCGCGGTCGCCGTCCCGTACCTGATGGTGGTCCGGCACCGCATCACCGCCGACCAGGCCTCGCCCGTGTGGCTGCTGCCCGTGGTGGCCCCGATGGTGTCGGCGGCCGTCGGCCCGCTGCTGCTGCCGCACCTGCCCTCGGGCCAGGCGCAGCAGACGATGCTGTACGCCTGCTGCGCGATGTTCGGCCTGAGCCTGCTCGCCACCCTGGTGATGCTGCCGGTGGTCTTCGCCCGCCTGGTGACCGCGGGCCCGCTGCCCCTGGCGCTCACGCCCACGCTCTTCTTGGTGCTCGGCCCGCTGGGCCAGTCGACGACGGCCGCCAACAAGTTCGCGGACGCCGCGCCCGGCGTCGTGCCCGCCCCGTTCGACCAGGGTTTCCTCGCCTTCGCCGTGCTCTACGGCGTACCCGTCATGGGCTTCGCGCTGCTGTGGCTGGCGCTCGCGACCGCCATGGTGCGGCGCGCCCGGCGCGGTGGCATGGGCTTCACGATGACCTGGTGGGCCTTCACCTTCCCGGTCGGCACCTGCGTGACGGGCGCCGAGGGCCTCGGTGCCCACACGGGCCTTGCGGCCTTCGACTGGCTGGCGGCCGGCCTCTACGCCTTCCTGGTGGCCGCCTGGGCCCTGGCGTCGGCCCACACCCTGCGCGGCACCGTCACCGGCAGGCTTCTCGCAGCGCCGCGCCCAGCACCGCCGGGGCCTCGGTCAGCGACGGCCCGTACCAGGTGAGGTGTCGGCCGCTGACCAGCGCCACCGGCATACCCGGCCCGAACGCCTCGGGGCCGTCGTCAGGGGTGAAGCGGTACGGCTCGTCGGGCAGGACCACCAGGTCCAGGCCGGCCGAGCGCAGGTCTTCCAGGGGGACGCGGGGGTAGCGCTCGGCGTGCGCGGCGTACGCGTTGTCGACGCCCATGCGCGCGAGCAGGTCGCCCGCGAACGTGTCGCGGCCGAGCACCATCCACGGCCGCCGCCAGATCGGGATCGCCGCCCGCGGCCTGAGCGCGGGGCGGGGCGGGTCCGACCACGCGGCCCGCGCCTCGTCCAGCCAGCGCGGCTGTGCCGACCCGCACGCGGCGAGGACCCGGCGCAGCTCGCGGAAGGCCTGGTCCAGCGTGCGCACCTCGGTGACGAGGACCTCGATGCCCGCCGCCCGCAGCGCGGCCAGGTCGGGGGCGCGGTTCTCCTCCTCGTTGGCGATCACCAGGTCGGGCGCGAGGGCGATGATCCGGGGCACGTCGGGGTTCTTCGTCCCACCCACCCTGGTGACGTCGAGGTCCCCCGGATGGCTGCACCAGTCGGTGGCCCCGACCAGCGCGCCCGGCACGGTCACGGCGACCGCCTCGGTGAGCGAGGGCACCAGGGAGACGACCCGCGGCGGGGTCCTGGGCGCGGTCCGGGCGCGCGGCATGTCAGCGCCCTCCGTCGTCCACCGCCTCGATGTGGTCCCCCACGGCGACCACCAGCACCCGCGTGTCCGCCACCGTGGCCCGCCAGCGGTGGCGGACCCCGCCGGTGAGGAAGAGGCTGTCGCCGCGCCCGAGGCGGTAGGCGCGGCCCTCGGCCTCCATCTCGACGGCGCCCTCGACGATGTACATCAACTCGTCGTTGCGGTGCTGGAACTCGCGGCCCGCGTCGTGGTCCCCGATGAATTCGAGGACGTGCAGTTGATGGTGGCCGCGCGCCAGTTCCCGCACGCGCGCGTCGGGCGTCGAACCGGCCAGGTCCGTGTCGTCTCCGGCACGCACCACCTCGACGGTGCGGGCCGGGTCGGCAGCGGCGAGCAGCTCCACGTCGGTGGTGCGCAGCGCGTCCGCGACGCGCTGCAGGGAGCGTCTGCTGGGCCGGGCGCGTTCGTTCTCGATCTGGCTGAGGAAGGGCACCGACAGGCCGCTGCGCTCGGCGACGACGGCAAGGGTGAGCTCCAGCCGGCGGCGCCGCCGCCGCACGGCCGAGCCCACCCGGAGGGTCTCCTTGTGCTCGTCCATCGCCTCGGCTCCCTTCAGCGCGCCGGTCCACTCTCAACCCTGACGGGTTTTCTGCACCCTACGCATGTTCGCCAAACGGTTCCGCCCCGTTGCTACAGCCTGTGCCAGTACAGCAGCTGCCCGGCCTCGCCGGGGGCGGAACCCTCACTCGGGACGAAGAGGCTGACGAGCAGGGCCGGGCGGCCCCGCGGATCGGTCAGGAGGGTCGCGGAGGGGTTGGCGAAGGCGCGGCTGCCGCCGTGCGTACGGATGTGGAGGCGGTCCGCCCGGCCGCTGGTGGGGTCGTACGCGTAAGTGCCCCAGCTGCCGAAGTCACCCCGCCGCCCCTGTCCCTCGACGAGCACCACGCGCTGCCCGCCGAGCTCCACGGGCGCCCGGTCGCCGATGTTGCCGCCGTTGCCCCAGATCCGCACGGCGCGGTCGAGCCGCCGGTCGGGCTCGGCGTGCCAGTGCCGGAAGCCGGTGAGGGTGGCGCGCAGCTGGCGGTCGGTGTCACAGCCCGCGCGGTAGTGCCCCGTGAGCCGGATGGTCGCGCCGCGCACGGCGGTGATGCTCGGGGTGCCCTCGGCACAGCGGGAGAGGGTGAGGGGCGCGTCGAAGGCCCGGTCGGCGCGGCCGTCGAGCAGCGCCGCCGGACCGGCGTACGCCCGTACCGCGATGTGGTTGCGCGGGTCCTTCTCGTACGCGAGGACATAGCCACCGCGACCGTCGTGCGCGAGCGAGGCCTGGTGGGTGCCGGGCCCGAAGTCGTGGCGGCGCTGCCAGTGCCGCAGGTCGGTGGAGGTGGCGACGGCGGCGTGGAAGCGGCCGTCGGCGAGCAGCGTGTGGTAGACGGCGAGGTAGGTGCCGTCCTGGGCCTGTTCGATCTGCGCGGCGTCCATGGTGCGGCCGGTGTGGTCCCGCGCGTCGTAGCGGTGGCCGTCGGCGGCGGTGACGTCCTCGGCGAGCGCGGCCAGGCGCGCGGTGCCCGCTGAGGCGGGGGCGGCGTCGGCGCGGGCCAGCTGCGCGAGGAGCAGGGCGGCGGCCAGGGCGAGGACGGCGGCGACGGTGAAGAGCGCCGTTCTCGGCTGCCTTGCGGTCACGGGGCGGGATCTCACGTTCAGGTGTTCGAGAATGCGAAGTGGGGAGGCGGGGCCCAGTCGAGAAGGGGTGGCGGGGCCCAGTCGGGAAAAGGCGTGGCGGGGCCCAGTCGAGGTTAAGGACCCCGGCCCCCCTCCGGAACGCCCCGAGGGGTGGGCTTCGCCACAAGGCGAGGCCCACCCCTCGGGAAACACCGGCCGTGCTACTTCGCGGAGGTCATCTTCTCCTCGAAGCCCGGGTTCTTCTTCAGCCAGGCGTCGACTGCCTCGGGCTCATTGCCCTTGCCCGCCTTGTTGATCTCGTTCTCCAGGCTGGCCAGCTGCGGCTCGCTCATCTTGAAGTCCTTGAGCCACTTCGTGAGCCGCGGGTACTGCTCCGGGAACTCCTTGCTGGAGATCGTGCGGATCGTGTCGCCCTTGCCGAAGGCGACCTCGGGGTCCTTCAGCTTGGTCAGCTCGTACTCGTTGTACGCCCAGTGCGGCGACCAGAGCAGGACCGCGACCGGCTCCTTCTTGGCGTACGCCGACTTCAGCTCGGAGAGCATCGCGGGCGTCGAACCGGAGACGATCTTGTACTCCTTGTCGAGGCCGTAGCCGGGCAGGACCTTGTCCTTGAGCGCCGTCATCACGCCCGTGCCGGGCTCGATGCCGATGATCTTGCCCTTGAACTTGTCGCCCTTGCCCTTGAGGTCCGCCAGCGACTTCACGTCCTTGACGTAGGACGGGACGGCGATCTCCAGCGACGTCGGGCTGTACCAGGAGCCCAGGTCCTTGAGGTTCGCCTTGTTCTTCTCCCAGTACTGCTTCTGGGCCGTCGGCAGCCAGGCGTCGAGGTCCAGGTCGAGGTCGCCCTGGGCGAGCGCGGTGTAGACGGGGCCGACGTCGGACGGCGTCAGCTTCATCTTGTAGCCGCGCTTCTCCAGGACGCGCTTCCAGAGGTTCGTGACGGCGATGTTCTCGTCCCACGCGAAGTACGCGGCGTTCAGCGGACGCTTCGCCTCGGCGGGGGTGGACGTCTCGGGCAGCGGGGCCAGCTTGTCGACGACACCCGGGTTCTTCTTCAGCCAGGCGCGGACGGCTTCCTGCTGCTTGCCCTTGCCCGCCTTGTTGATCTCCGCCTCAAGACCCGTGAGCTGCTTCTCGCTCATCTTGAAGTCCTTCAGCCACTTGGCGACCCGGGGGTTCTCGTCGGAGAAGCCCTTGCGCGCCAGCGTGTGCACGCCGTCGCCCTTGCCCCAGGCACCCTTCGGGTCCTTGAGCTTCTTCAGGTCGAAGTCGCTGTACGCCCAGTGCGGCGACCAGAGCGTCGTGACGATCGGTTCCTTCTTGGCGTACGCGCGCTTGAGCTCGGCCAGCATCGCGGGCGTGGAGCCGTCGACGACCTTGTACTCCTTGTCGAGGCCGTACTCCTTCAGCACCTTGTCCTTCAGCAGCCCCATCATTCCGGCGCTCGACTCGATGCCGACGATCTTGCCCTTGAACGTGCCGCTCTTGCCCTTGAGGTCTTCGAGGGAGTCGACGCCCTTCACGTACGAGGGCACGGACAGCTCCAGCGAGGTCGGGCCGAACCACGCGCCCATGTCCTCCAGCTTGTCGCCGTACTTCTTCCAGTACGCGGCGTGCGTCGTCGGCAGCCAGGAGTCCGTCTGGAAGTCGACGCTGCCCTGCGCCAGCGAGGTGTAGAGCGGACCGGCCTCCAGCTGCTTGGTCTGCGGCTTGAAGCCCCGCTGCTCCAGGATCTCCTTCCAGAGGAAGGTCGAGGCCACGCCCTCGTCCCAGGGGATGTAGCCGATGTTGATCTGCTTGCCCTGGCCGACGTTCTCGGTGTCCGCGGCGGCCTCGTCCGACTTCGAGCCGCCGAAGACGCCCATGCCGCCCGCGACGAGCGCGAGGACGACCACGCCGACGACCGCGACCGCGGCCTGCGGACGGTAGGTCCAGATGTTCAGGCCCCGCGCGGCGCGCAGCTTGGCGACGGCGCGGCGGCCCAGCGGGGAGACCTGGGTGCCCAGCGAGCTGGTCATCCGGTCCAGGTAGATCGCCAGGATGACGATGGCGACGCCCGCCTCGGAGCCGAGGCCCACGTTGAGCTGGCCGATGGCCTCGTTGACGTCGGCGCCCAGGCCCTCGGTGCCGACCATGCCCGCGATGGCGGCCATGGACAGGCCCAGCATGATGACCTGGTTGACGCCGGCCATGATCGTGGGGAGGGCGAGGGGCAGCTGGATGCGCAGCAGGATGTTGCGCGGCGTGGTGCCGAACGCGTCAGCGGCCTCGACCAGTTCCTTGTCGACCTGGCGGATGCCCAGCTCCGTCATGCGGACGCCGGGGGCCAGGGCGAAGATCAGGGTGGCGACGATGCCCGCGGGGGCACCCATCCCGAAGAAGAGGATGGCGGGGATGAGGTAGATCATCGCCGGCAGCGTCTGCATGAAGTCGAGCACGGGGCGGACGATGCCGCTGACCGTGCTGGAGCGAGCCGCCCAGATACCCACGGGCACGGAGATGAGCAGCGCGATGATCGTCGAGACGAGCACCAGGGCCAGCGTCATCATCGCGTGGTCCCACAGTTCCAGCGAGATGATGAACGCGAAGCCCGCGAACGTCAGCACACCGGCGACCACGCCGCGCAGCCAGAAGGCGATGACGGCGAAGATGCCCGCGAGGAGCAGCGGCTCGGGCGCCTGGAGCACGTCGGCTATGCCGTCGTAGGCGCCCTGGAAGACGGTCTGGAGGAAGTCGAACAGCCAGGCCATGTGGCTGAGCAGCCAGTCGACGGCGTCGTTGACCCACTCGCCGAACGGAATCCTAGGCACCGCTGACCACCTTCTTGCTCTCCTGCGGCTCGTCCTCGGGGGCCATCGGCTCGCCGAGTACGGCGAGCAGCCGGGCCCGCGGCACGACGCCGATGAGCTTGCCGTCCGCGTCGGTCACGGCGACCGCCACACCGCTGGTGGAGCAGGGCGTGAACAGCTCGATGATCGGGGTGTCCGCGGTGACCGTGGCGGGGGCGTCGGCCTGGACGAAGTCGCTGTCCGGTTCGGCCATGATCGCGCCGGCGGTGAGCACCCGGGCGCGGTCGACGTCCTGCGTGAACGCGGCGACGTAGTCGTTGGCCGGGGTGACGAGGATGTCCTCGGCGCTGCCGATCTGGACGATGCGGCCGTCGCGCATGACGGCGATCTGGTCGCCCAGGCGCATGGCCTCGTTCAGGTCGTGGGTGATGAAGACGATGGTCTTCTTCAGCCGCTTCTGGAGTTCGAGGAGCTGGTCCTGCATGTCGCGGCGGATCAGCGGGTCGAGCGCGCTGAACGACTCGTCCATGAGGAGCAGGTCGGCGTCGGTGGCGAGCGCGCGGGCCAGGCCCACGCGCTGCTGCATGCCGCCGGACAGCTCGTCGGGCCAGGACTTCTCCCAGCCCTTGAGCCCGGCGAGCTCCAGCGCCTCGGTGGCGCGCCGCTCGCGCTCGGCGCGCGGGACGCCCTGCACCTCCAAACCGTACCCGGCGTTCTCCAGGACGCTGCGGTGCGGGAAGAGCGCGAAGTGCTGGAAGACCATGCTGATCTTCTTGGAGCGCACCTCGCGCATCTCGCGCGCGCTCAGCTCGGTGAGGTCCTGGCCGTCGAAGCGGACGTGACCGGCCGTCGGCTCCGACAGCCCGTTGAGCATGCGCAGCAACGTGGACTTGCCGGATCCGGAGAGACCCATGACGACGAAGATCTGGCCCGGCTCGACCTCGAAGGAAGCGTCGATCACGGCGGCGGTGGTGCCGTCGGCGCGCAGCTCCTCCCGGTCGGCTCCGTGGCGGAGTCGCTCCACCGCGTCATCGGGTCGTCTGCCGAACACCTTGTACAAGTGCTCGGCTTGCAGCCTGGACACATACACCTCTCGGGTCGAAGCAAGACGGCCCGCCTCCCCCGCCGGCGGGCCGTGGAGCGCCGTGGCCTCTGCCCACTTGCCCGGTCGAAATGTTGAATCGTCGACGGGGCGCGCTCCGGCGGCGCGCCTTCCCCCAGTCATGCAAACCAAACTCAAGAGTGACCCAGCTCACTTCCGCCGCCCCGGGTCCGGTGAGGATGTCGGTGGCGTGCGGCATGATGCCCACCGTGACTCAGCGAACACGACGGCTCATGCTGCTCGACACGGCGTCCCTCTACTTCCGGGCCTACTTCGGGGTCCCCGACTCCGTGAAGGCCCCGGACGGCACGTCGGTCAACGCCGTGCGCGGGCTGCTCGACTTCATCGCCCGCCTCGTCCAGGACCACCGCCCGGACGACCTGGTCGCCTGCATGGACGCGGACTGGCGCCCGCACTGGCGCGTCGAGCTCATCCCCTCGTACAAGGCGCACCGCGTGGCCGAGGAGACCGCGCAGGGCCCGGACGCCGAGGAGATCCCGGACACCCTCTCCCCGCAGGTCCCGGTCATCGAGGCGGTCCTCGACGCGCTCGGCATCGCGCGCGTGGGCGTGCCGGCGTACGAGGCCGACGACGTGATCGGCACCTTCGCGGCGCGCGCCACGGGTCCGGTGGACATCGTCACCGGCGATCGCGACCTCTACCAACTGGTCGACGACGAGCGCGGCATCCGCGTCCTCTATCCCCTGAAGGGCGTCGGCACGCTCCAGGTCACGGACGAGGCCTGGCTGCGCGAGAAGTACGGGGTGGACGGCCCGGGCTACGTCGATCTCGCGCTACTGCGCGGCGACCCGAGCGACGGTCTGCCCGGCGTGCCCGGCATCGGCGAGAAGACGGCGGCCAAGCTCCTCGACGCCTTCGGCGACCTGGCCGGGATCATGGCCGCGGTCGACGACCCGAGGTCGAAGCTCACCCCCTCGCAGCGCAGGCGGCTCGACGAGTCGCGGGCGTACGTGGCGGTCGCCCCGAAGGTCGTCCGGGTCGCCGGTGACGTGCCCCTGCCCGAGGTCGACGTGGCGCTGCCCCGCGTGCCGCGCGACCCGGCGGGGCTCGACGAGCTGGCGCGGCGCTGGAACCTGGGCGGCTCGCTCCAGCGGCTTCTCACCACTCTCCAGACCTGAGGTGTTAGCTTAGGTAAACCTAAGTATCTGAAGATCAGGGGAGGCCGCCGCCATGGCAGAACGTCCGGCACGCAAGGCACCGAAGACCCACGTGGGACGGGTCGTGCGCACGGAGCGGCTGACCCCGCACATGCAGCGCGTGGTGCTCGGCGGCGAGGGCCTCGCCGAATTCAGCGCGGGCGAGTGCACCGACCACTACGTGAAGCTCCTCTTCGCCGCCGAGGGCGTCACCTACCCGGAGCCCTTCGACATCCAGCGGATCCGCGAGGAGTTCCCGCGCGACCAGTGGCCGGTCACCCGGACGTACACGGTGCGCTGGTGGAACCCCGAGGCCCGCGAGCTGGCCCTCGACTTCGTGATCCACGGCGACGAGGGCCTCGCGGGGCCGTGGGCGCGCGAGGCCGAGGCGGGCACCACGATCCGCTTCCTCGGCCCCGGCGGCGGCTACGCCCCGGACCCGGCCGCCGACTGGCATCTGCTCGCCGGTGACGAGAGCGCCCTGCCCGCGATCGCCGCCGCGGCCGAGGCGCTCCCCGAAGGCGCGGTCGCCCGGATCTTCGTGGAGGTCGAGGGACCCAAGGAGGAGCAGAAGATCCTCACGGACGCCGACGTCGTCTGGCTGCACCGCGACGGGCGGCCGGTGGGCCAGGCCCTGATCGAGGCCGTGCGCTCCCTGGAGTTCCCTCCGGGTGACGTCCACGCCTTCGTCCACGGCGAGGCGGGCTTCGTGAAGGAGCTGCGCCGCTACCTCCGCGTCGAGCGCGAGATCCCGCGCGAGCGCCTGTCGATCTCCGGCTACTGGCGCCTCGGGCACAACGAGGACGGCTGGCAGGCGTCGAAGCGGGAGTGGAACGCGCGGGTGGAGGCGGAGCAGGAGAACGGGGCGTAGGCGCTGCGCTGGCTTCCGGGTCGACTGGTCGGCTGGCCGCCGGGCCGGGCAGCCGCCGTTGGGGTCGATGTCCGTGGCGTGACTGCCGGTCGTGGGCCGTCCTTGCGCAGTTCCCCGCGCCCCTTCCAGGGGCGCCCGGCTCCCCCGCAGCCCAAAGGCAGGCCCCATGAGTGTCGGGGTCCTTCGCACGGAGCACTGCACTCGCCGTCGGGTCGGCCGGGCAGCCGCCGTAGGGGCCGATGCCGGTGGCCGACTGCCGGTTGTGGTCCATCCTTGCGCAGTTCCCGGCGCCCCTTTCAGGGGCGCCCACTCCCCCGCGGCTCAAAGGGAGCCCCCGCGACCCGCGCATGCAGATGCATGTCGTGCCAGCCGTCCGCGTGCAGTACCGCGCTGCGCTTGGTTCCCTCTGCGGGGAAGCAGGTCTTCAGGGCCACGCGGCACGATGCCTCGTTGGCCGTCGCGTGGGTCAACTCCAGGCGGTGCAGGCCCACTTCGTCGAAGGACCAGCGCGCGAGGGTCTCGACGGCGCGCGGGGCGACGCCGCGTCCGCGTGCCCACGGCACAGTCCAGTAGGCGACCTCGGCCTGACCGTCGGGGAGCTCGATCATCCGCAGGGCGATCCGTCCGACGAGCCGGTCCGTGGCGGCGTCGGCGATCGCCCAGTGCGCGGCCCGTTCACCGGCCCAGGCCGCGCGCCAGTCCTCGATCCAGTCGCGCGCCTCGCCCTCGGAGTCGGCCACGCGGGCGTGCCAGCGCTGGAGCACGGGGTCCTGGAACGCCTCGTACACGGCGGGTGCGTCGGAGGACGCCCAGGGTCGCAGGACCAGGCCGCCGTCGGAGACGGGGAGCGTCGGCTGCTGCCGGCAGGCGAGGGCGCCGGGGGCGACTACGTCGGAGATCAGGTAGGGCATGGCCTCATCGTGGCAGCGGCGGCAAACATGACGGCACTGGTTTTCGGGCCCCGGCGGTCGACGCACCGCCCTGACCTGCGGCGCCCCGTACGCTGGCCTCCTGATGAGACGCAAGCCCCGCATTCCGCCCGCCCCGCTGCCCCAGCGCGACGGCGTCGACCCCGTCAGGGTCAGGCTGCCGCCCGAGGGGACATGGCCGACCGTCCGCGACCATTTGGTGAAGCGGCTCGCGGCCGGCCCGGGGGTCATCGACGCGATGCTGCGCGGCGGCGAGATCGTCGGCGCGGACGGCACACCGGTCGCGCCGGACGCCCCGTACGAACCGGGCGCCTTCGTGTGGTTCCACCGGGACCTGCCGCCGGAGGCGACCGTGCCGTTCGCCCTCGACGTCGTCCACCGCGACGAGCACATCGTGGTGGTGGACAAACCGCACTTCCTCGCCACCATGCCGCGCGGCGGCCACGTCGCGCAGACCGCCCTCGCCAGGCTGCGCGTGCGGCTCGGTATCCCGACGCTGAGTGCGGCCCACCGCCTGGACCGGCTGACCGCCGGGCTGCTCCTGTTCACCGTGCGGCCCGAGGAACGCGGCGCCTACCAGACGCTGTTCCGCGACCGCCTCGTACACAAGGAGTACGAGGCGGTGGCACCCTACGACCCGCACGTGCCGCTCCCCCGCACCGTCCGCAGCCACATCGAGAAGGAGCGCGGACGCATCGCGGCGTACGAGGTCGAGGGCGCCGAGCCGAACAGCGAGAGCCACGTCGAACTCATCGAGCACCGCGGCGCCCTCGGCCGCTACCGCCTGACCCCGCGCACCGGCCGCACCCACCAACTGCGCGTCCACATGAACGCGCTCGGCCTGCCGATCCTCGGCGACCCGGTCTACCCGGTGGTGACCGGACCCGCGGCGCCGGACGACTTCCGGCGGCCCCTGCAACTCCTCGCGCGCGTCCTGGAGTTCACGGATCCGGTCACGGGCGCCCGGCACCGCTTCGTGAGCGGGCGGACGCTGGGCGCGTGGTCGGCGTACGACGACTGGAACCAACAGCCGCACGGTAGCCGCGCGGCCCCGGCTCAGTAGCCGCGCCACCAGGTGACGAAGCGCCGCCATGCCCCCTGCGCCTGGACCGGCTCGGGCGCGGGCGCCGCCGTCGGGGCGCCCTGCGGCTGCGGGGCCCGGGCGGCGGCCGGCATCGGCTGCCGCAGCGGCGGCGTGGAGATCTGCCAGTCCGTGCGGGACCTTGGCACCTGCGCCGACGGCCGGGCCATGACGTCCTGCGGGGGGCGCGGCGCGAACCGCACCGGCAGCTCCACCAGATGCCGCGAGAGGATCGACGACGTCCACCTCAAGTCCCGTTCGTCGATGTCCAGTTCGACGTCCGGCAGGCGCATCAGGAGGGCGTCGACACCGGTGTCGGCGATGGCCCGGCCGATGTCCTGCCCCGGGCACTCGTGGGGCCCGCCGCTGAACGCGAGGTGTGAGCGGTTGCCCCGCATGTTCGCGGCGAGGTCGGGGCGTACGACGGGGTCGACGTTGCCCGGCGCGATGCCGAGGATCAGGCCGTCGCCCGCCCGGATCCGCTGGCCGCCGAGCTCGGTGTCCTGCTTGGCGAAGTAGCCGATCATGGCGCTGAACGGCGGCTCGTCCCACAGGGACTGCTCGACCGCCTCGGGGACCGTCATCTGCCCGCCGCTGAGCTGCGCGCGAAAGCGCGGGTCGGTCAGGACCATCCGCAGGACGTTCGCGATGAGGTTGGCGGTCGCCTCGTACGCGGCGATGAGCACCAGCCGCAGATGCGCGCCGACCTCGTCGTCGGTCAGCTGCGCCGGGTGCGAGATGAGGCTCGTGGTGAAGTCCTCCTCGGGCTGGACCCGGCGCCGCGCCACGAGGCCCATCAGGACCTCCATGATGTACGCGTTGCTGGCGATGGCCGTGTCGGTGCCCTTGATCATGTCGCGGGCCGACTGCACCATCCGCTCGTTGTACTCCTCGGGCATGCCGAGGACGTGGCACATCACCATCATCGGCAGGTGTTCGGCGAACTGGCTGACCAGGTCGGCCGTGCCGTTCTCGCAGAAGTCGTTGAGCAGGTGGTTCGTGTAGCGGTTGATGTGGCGGCGGACGCCGCGGTGGTCGATGGTCGACATGGCGCCGGTGACCGCCCCGCGCAGCCGCTGGTGCTCGTCGCCCTCGACGAAGCTGCACATGGGCTGCCAGGTGAAGACGGGGGCGAGCGGGTGGTCCGCCCCGGCGCTGCCGTCCCGCACCGCGCGCCAGATGCGCGAGTCCCGGGTGAACTGCGAGGGCGTGCGGACCATGTGGAGGTTCTCGCTGTGCCCGAGCACGGCCCAGATCGGCACGTCGTTGTGGAGGAGTACGGGGGCGACCGGGCCGTGCTCGGCGCGCAGCTTCTCGTACAGGCCGGCCAGGTCGGCACCCGCCTCGGGGCCGTAGAGGCGGCGCAGACCGCCGGGGCCGAGGCCATGGGCGGGGCAGCCGGGAGGCGGCGCGGCGGGGTCGTCGGTACCGGGCCAGGAGGGGGAGGGGGTCGTCACGGTCGTCGCTCCGGGTTGACGGAAGGGGTTCCGGGTGGCAGATGCGGCAGATAAGGCAGATGTGGCAAGGGACGGGTCACAGGCGTCGGACGGGTCAGACGCGGGCCACGGTCAGGGAGTGGAGGTAGCGCATCAGGGTCATCAGGACGTCGCGGCTGGACTCCCTGCGGCGGGCGTCGCAGGCCATGATCGGGACGCCGGGTCCGAGGTCCAGCGCCCTGCGCAGGGTCTCGACCGGATGCTGCGGCGCGTCCGGGAAGTCGTTGACGGCGATGACGAACGGCACCCCGCGCTCCTCCAGACGCCCGATCACGTCGAAGCTGACCTCCAGGCGGCGGGTGTCGATGAGGACGACCGCGCCGAGCGCTCCTTCGAAGAGCCCGTTCCACAGGAACCAGAAGCGCTCCTGGCCGGGGGTGCCGAAGAGGTAGAGCACCAGTTCTTCGGAGATGCTGATCCGGCCGAAGTCCATGGCCACGGTGGTGGCCGTCTTGGACTCGGATCCGTAGTTGTCGTCGACGCCGATGCCCGCCTGGGTCATCGTCTCCTCGGTCGTCAGCGGGCGGATCTCGCTGACCGAGCCGACCATCGTCGTCTTGCCGACGCCGAACCCGCCGACGATCACGACCTTCACGGCGGCCGCGGCCGTGTGCGGCAGGACGTCCTCGCTGCGGGGACCGGTGATCGTGTCGGCGCTCTTAGAGCTTCTGAAGTCCATGCATCACCGCTTCGAGAAGGGATCGGTCGGGGAGCGCGGAGCGGACGATAGGGGCGCGCGCCTGGACGAGTTCGGCCGCGAGCAAATCGGTCAGGACCACGGTCACCACACTGAACGGCAGCGCCAGATACGCGGAGATCTCGGCGACGGAGAGCGGCGTCCTGCACAGCCGCAGCACCGCCGAGTGCTCCGGCTGCGCCATGGGGGACGCCTCGCCGTTGGCCACGATCAGCGTGACGAGGTCGAGGGGCGCCCGCTCGGAGTCCTCGCCCGTCAGGATGTACAGCCGCTCGGGGTTGTCGGGGCCGCGTCGCTCGCGCTGGGGAGGGGCGTCCGGGTCGGGCGCGTCCCGCCGGGACGGCGGGTCCCCGTTCGAAGGGCCGGGTGACGGGCCTTGCGGAGGAGTCATACGGCCTGCCCGTCACGCCGGGGCGGGCTCGTCAGGTGCGCCCCGATGCGTACGACGAGGTCGCGCATCCGGGCGGCGATGAGACCGGCGTCGACGGTCTCGTCGGCGAGCACCGCCAGATAGGCACCGGCACCGGCGGCCATGAGGTAGAAGTAGCCGCCGTCGATCTCGATGATGACCATCTTCATCCCGCCGTCGCTGCGCGGGATCTCCGTGGCCACGGCGGCGGCGAGGCTCTGCAGGCCGGCGCAGGCCGCGGCGATGCGGTCGGCGGCGTCCGGGTCGCCGCCGTAGCGCGCGATGCGCAGGCCGTCGGCGGAGAGCACCACGATCTGCCGCGTCTGCGGCACCCCGTCGGCCAGTTCCTTCAGCATCCAGTCGAAATTGGCGCGCTGCTGGATCACTGCCAGCCCCCCTCGTCGGCGTTGCCGTGGTTGTTCCGGGTGGTTCCCTGCGGAGGGGTGGTGCCCTGCGGGGGCGTCGTGCCCTGCGGGGGGATCGTGCCCTGCGGGGTGGACGGATCAGGGTCGCCCGTGCCGTCGCCCTTGACGCCCTTCATGAACGCCTCGATCCACAGGCCCGGTTCGGTCTTCTGCTTCTTGGGGGCCGGCGGCTGTGCGGTCGCGGCGGCGTGGGCCTCGGCGATCCGCTGGGCCTCGGCCTCCCTGGCGTACCGCTCGCTGAGGGACATCTTGGCGCGGCTGCGGCGCTGCGGCAGGCCGTTCTCGGTCCACTCGGTGACCTCGGGGACGTCGTCCTCCATGGTCGCGGTGAGCTGGGAGCGCAGCGGTGGGCCCGCAGTGACGACACGGGGCTTCTTGCGGCGGATGTTGCGGACGGGCTCCTCGATGAGCTGTCCGCCGTTGTCCACGCGGGGCACGGCGGAGGCGCCGATGCCGTGGGCGAGACCGGGGGCCGGGTCGGTGGTCATCATGTCGCGCGGCACGATGAGCACCGCGCGGACGCCGCCGTAGGCGGACTGCCGCAGGGAGATCTGCATGTTGTACATCTGCGAGAGGCGGCCGACGACGGCCATGCCGAGGCGCGGCGTGTCCCCGAGGTCGTTGAGGTCGATGCCGGCCTGGGCCTGCGCCAGCATGCGCTCGGCGCGGGCCCGGGCCTCCTCGCTGAGGCTGACGCCGCCGTCCTCGATCTCGACGGCGATGCCGGTCTGCACCTCGACGGCGGTGACGTGCACCTTGGTCTGCGGCGGCGAGTAGCGGGTGGCGTTGTCGAGGAGCTCGGCGCAGGCGTGGATGAGCGGCTCGACGGAGGTGCCCTTGATCGCGACATCGGCGATCGAGTGCAGCTCTACGCGCGGGTAGTCGAGGATCCGGGACATCGCACCGCGCAACACGCTGAACAGCGGTACGGGGTTGGGCCATTGGCGGCCGGGCCGGGCGCCGCCGAGCACGGTGATGGAGTCGGCGAGGCGGCCGATCAGCGCGGTGCCGTGGTCGATGCGCAGGAGGTCGTCGAAGACCTCGGGGTTGCGGCCGTGGAACTCCTCCATCTCCCGCAGTTCCGCGGCCTGTTGGTGGACGATCGACTGGACGCGCCGGGCGATGTTCACGAAGGCGCGCTGCGCGGACTCGCGCATCGCTTCCTCGTGGTCCAGGGTCTCCAGGACCGACCGCAGCAACTGGCGCTGGGAGTCGGGCAGATCGCGGTAGGCCTCGTCCTTGTCGACGACGTTGCGGACCACGTCGGCGGGCGGTTCGCCCTGCCGCAGCCGCCAGAGCGCGTCGGGCAGGATGTCCCGGCCCAGCCGCACGGTCTCGTCGTCGTGGGATGCGATGCGCCCTTCGAGGTAGGCGAGCCGCTGTGCGTACTGTGCGCGCTGGCCCCTGATGGTCCTGCCGCGCCGCACGGCTTCCGTGCCGACCACGACGACCATGAGCGTGGCGACGGCGCCGCACCAGCCGACCGCGGGCCTGGCCGGCTCCGTCACCGCCGCGACGGCGGCTCCGGTCGCCGCGGCCATGAGCATGGCGGGCAGCAACAACACACGCGTATAAGGGACTTCTCGGCCACCGGGAGGCGATTGAACACTCACCATGTATGCCCTCTGAACACTCGTCTTGGGGAACTCGGGGAAGGGGGAGCGAAAACGAACTATCGAAAGAATTGGGAACAAGCGCGCGAATTCCTCGCAACTCACTTCAACTCGCCGCGCTCCGGGCGAGCTTAGTCCGCCGCAAACATCGCCGAGTCATATTCGGCATCCCCCTGCACGGGCCCCACCGACGGGAATACACTCGCCCATTTACACGCGGGGCGATCATTCGAACACATGGCGTGACGTCTTCGAACAGCCGGGAAGACCCCAGAGACCCGAGGGTCCCTCGGGCGGAGCGCCCGGCCGCCGGCGGTCAGTCCCGGCGCAGGAAGGCCAGGACCTCCCGCTCGAAGCGCGCGCCGCGCTCCAGGTGCGGGAGGTGCCCGGCGTCGTCGAACTCCACCAGCCGCGCCCCGGGGATCGCGGCGGCCGCCCGCTTCCCGAGGACCGAGTAGTTCCCGAGCTTGGCCCGGTCCTCGGGGGCCGCGTACGGCTTGCCGATCGCGGTGCGGTCGTGCTGCCCGATGACGAGCAGCACGGGAAGCCGCAGCTTCGGCAGATCGGCCACCACCGGCTGGTGGTACGCCATTTGATAGGTGAGCGCGGAGGCCATGGCCCAGCGCGGGTACTCGGCGCCGAGGGTCACCCGGTAGCGGATGCCGACGTTGCGTTCGTACGCCGGGCGCCAGCGCACCACGTACGCGCGGTAGAAGGCGCGGATCGCGGCGAGGTCGGTGTTGGCCAGCTCATCGGCGAAGAGCCGCTCGGTGGGCAGCGCCGGGACGAGATCGCGGTAGTCCTCGAGGCCGACCGGGTTGGCGAGGACCAGCTTGCGGGCGCGCGCCGGATGCCGCAGGGCGAAGCGGACGGCGAGCATGCCTCCCATGGAGTGACCGACGACGTCGGCCCGTTCGACACCCAGCCGGTCGAGGAGCGTAACCGTGTTCGACGCGAGCAGTTCGAAGCTGTAGTTCTTCAAGGCCGGTTTCGAGGACCGCCCGAACCCGAGCTGGTCGGGTACGACGACCCGGTGCCCGGCGGCGACGAACGCCCGCGCGGTGGGCTCCCACGCCCCGCCGTCGAAGTTCTTGCCGTGCAGCAGCAGAACCGTCCGCCCGGACGGCTCGCCCCGCGGCGCGAGATCGACGTACGCCATGTTCACGTGCTCGCCCTCGATCACCAGCCGCAGGAAGCGCACCGGGAAAGGCGAGGGGAAGCCCTCCATGGCGATGCCGAGCGGCTGGTCGTGGCCGGGACCGGACACGGCTGCGGCTCCCCCGGCCGGCCCGCCCCCGGCGGCGGTCGCCGCGGCGGGAACTCCCGCCCCTGCCACGGCGACCGCTCCGGCGGCCAGCAGTCTCCGGCGCGTGGTCATCACGGACCCCCCAGTGCACTAGCACGTCAGTACGGCCATTGTGCACCAACGCCCCTGTGGGGCCCGGGAGTCGACGCCCCTCAGGGGCGCGTCACCGACCGCATCACGTCAGCCCACCGAGCTGTACGCCACCACACCGCGCAACAGCTGGTCGACCGCCTTGCGGGCCGTCTTCGGGACCGTGCTGCCGCCCTCGCGAGGCGCCGCCGCCGCGATCTGTCCCAGGACGTCGATGACCTGCTTGCACCAGCGCACGAAGTCACCGGCCGGCATCTCCGCCTCGCGGAGCACCTCGTCCAGGCCCTTGCCGCTCGCCCACATGTACGCCGCCCACGCGAAGCCGAGGTCGGGCTCACGCTGACCGACGCCCTCGGTCTGGCTGATCCTGAAGTCTTCCTCCAGTGCGTCCAGGCGGCCCCAGATCCGCACCATCTCGCCGAGCGCCGCCTTCGCGGCACCGGACGGCAGCTTGGGGGCGAGCGCGTCGTCGCCGACCCGCGCCTCGAACACCAGCGCCGAGACGCACGCGGCCAGCTCACCGGGGCCGAGGCCCTCCCAGACCCCGGCGCGCAGGCACTCGCTGGCCAGCAGGTCCAGCTCGCCGTAGAGCCGGGCGAGCCGCTTGCCGTGCTCGGTGACCTCGTTGCCCCGCAGGTAGTCGAGCTCGGTGAGGAGCGCGACGATGCGGTCGAAGGTGCGGGCGATGGTGTTCGTACGCCCCTCGATGCGGCGCTCCAGCTGGGCGGTGTCGCGCTTGAGGCGGTCATAGCGCTCGGCCCAGCGCGCGTGGTCCTCACGCTCGTCGCAGCCGTGGCAGGGGTGGGCACGCAGCTCCGCGCGCAGCCGGGCGATCTCCTGGTCGTCGGCCGCCGCCGCACGCCCCTTGCGGTGCCGGTCGGGCACGATGTGCCCGGCCTTGGTGCGCAGCGCGGACGCCAGATCGCGGCGGGACTGCGGCGAGCGGGCGTTGAAGGACTTCGGGATG
This sequence comes from Streptomyces sp. 135, assembly GCF_020026305.1. Lineage (NCBI taxonomy): Bacteria > Bacillati > Actinomycetota > Actinomycetes > Kitasatosporales > Streptomycetaceae > Streptomyces > Streptomyces sp. 135. Next base: position 1,642,345 of record NZ_CP075691.1, read on the forward strand.
CGCATCCGCTCCAGGGCCTCGACGGGCACGGGGAAGTCCATCGACGCGAGCCGCTTGACCTGCCGCTCGGCGGTCAGCACCAGAGGCCGCGGGCCGTCCACGTGGTCGAAGCCGCGGTGGCCGTTGGCCCGGCCGGCGGGCAGCCCGGGGTCGAGGACGAGCGCGAGGCCCGCGTACTTCCCCGTGGGCACATGAATGACGTCGCCCGGCTTGAGCTTCTCCAGGGCGGCAGCGGCGGCGGCCCTGCGCTGGGCCGCGCCCTGCTTGGCGAGCTCGGTCTCGCGATCCTTGAGCCTGCGGCGCAGCCGGGCATACTCCTCGAAGTCGCCCAGGTGGCAGGTCATGGAGGCCTTGTAGCCCTCCAGGCCCTCCTCGTTCTTCTGCACCTGACGGGAGATCCCGACGACCGACTTGTCGGCCTGGAACTGCGCGAAGGACGTCTCCAGAAGCTCGCGCGAGCGGTGCCGGCCGAACTGCTCGACCAGGTTCACCGCCATGTTGTACGACGGCTTGAAGCTGGAGCGCAGCGGGTACGTGCGGGTGCCCGCGAGCCCGGCCAGGTGCTCCGGGCTCATCGCGCGCTGCCAGAGCACCACGGCGTGGCCCTCGACGTCGATGCCGCGCCGGCCCGCACGGCCGGTGAGCTGGGTGTACTCACCGGGGGTGATGTCGGCGTGCTGCTCGCCGTTCCACTTGACGAGCTTCTCCAGGACCACGCTGCGCGCGGGCATGTTGATGCCGAGGGCGAGGGTCTCGGTGGCGAAGACGGCCTTGACGAGGCCGTGCACGAACAGCTCCTCGACGACCTCCTTGAAGGTGGGCAGCATGCCCGCGTGGTGCGCCGCGATGCCGCGCTCGAGCCCCTCCAGCCATTCGTAGTAGCCGAGGACGTGGAGGTCCTCGTCCGGGATCGAGGCCGTGCGCTCCTCGACGATCTCGCGGACCTTCGCCCGCGCCTCTTCGTCGTTCAGCCGAAGGCCCGCGTACAGGCACTGCTGCACGGCCGCCTCGCAGCCGGCGCGGCTGAAGATGAACGTGATCGCGGGCAGCAGGCCTTCCGCGTCGAGCCGCTCGATGACCTCGGGGCGCCCCGGCGTCCAGATCCGGGACCGCTGGCGCCGCTCGCGCTCGCGGTCGGCCTCGCGGACCATCTTGCCCTTGCGTCGCTCGCGCGGGTTGTACGAGCGGCTGGCCTCCATGCGCGCCATGCGCGTGAGGTCGGGGTTGACCGCCTTCTTGTGGCCCTCGCCCTCCTCGAAGAGGTCGTACATCCGGCGGCCGGCGAGCACGTGCTGGAAGAGCGGTACGGGCCGGTGCTCGGAGACGATCACTTCGGTGTCGCCGCGGACCGTGTCGAGCCAGTCGCCGAACTCCTCGGCGTTCGACACCGTCGCCGAGAGGGAGACGAGGGTGACCGACTCCTGGAGGTGGATGATCACTTCCTCCCAGACGGCGCCGCGGAAGCGGTCGGAGAGGTAGTGCACCTCGTCCATGACCACATAGCCGAGGTTCAGCAGCGACTGGGAGCCCGAATACAGCATGTTCCGCAGGACCTCGGTGGTCATCACGACCACCGGGGCGTCGCTGTTGACGCTGTTGTCGCCGGTGAGGAGGCCGACCTTGTCCGCGCCGTACCGCTTGGCGAGGTCGGTGTACTTCTGGTTGGAGAGCGCCTTGATGGGCGTGGTGTAGAAGCATTTCTTGCCCTGGAGCAGGGCGAGGTGCACGGCGAATTCGCCGACGATCGTCTTGCCCGAACCGGTGGGGGCGGCGACGAGCACGCCCTTGCCCGCCTCCAGTGCCTGGCAGGCCTCGATCTGGAAGGGGTCGAGGCCGAATTCGTACATCTCGCGGAAGGACGCGAGTGCGGTGGCCTGCTCGACAGCGCGCTTGCGCGCCGCCGCGTACCGCTCGGCCGGTGAGAGGTCCTCTGTCATCGTGCTTTCGAGACTACCGGCCACCACTGACAACGGACGATCATTATCCGCAGGCCCCGTAAGCAGCGGAAGCGCGGGCGGGGGCGCTCAGGGGGCCAGGACCCGCACGGCCCCCGGCACGCACTCCGCGGTCAGCGGCAGTGCGCCCAGCGGCTCCCCGTCCGCGTACCCCGTGATCCCTGGGGCGGCCAGCTCCACCGTGGTGGCCCGGTGGACGGTGACCGCGGGGTGGTCGAGGTGCGTGCCCTTGTAGACCCTCGGGAACACCTTGAGCAGCGTGGTGCGGCTGCACGCCCCCACCACGGTGATGTCGAAGAGGCCGTCGACCAGGTCGGCTCCGGCACAGATCCGCATGCCGCCGCCGTACGAGGATCCGTTGCCGACGGCGACCAGCGTGGCCTCCGTCTCGTGGACGTCGCCGCCGTCCAGCGTGATCCGGTACGGGACGGGCTTGAAGGCCGCCAGCTCGGCGATCATCGCCAGGTCGTACTTGAAGCGGCCCGTGGGCCACCGCATCCGGTTGCCCCGGTCGTTGACCCGCGAGTCGAACCCGGACGCGAGCACGGTCCCGAACCAGGTGCCGCCCGCCCTGCCGAGGTCGATGTCACGGGTGCGGGCCCCTTTGAGCGCCTCGGCCACGATCCTTCCGGCGGCGGCCGGCTCGCGCACCGGCAGCCCGAGGGCCCGCGCGAAGTCGTTGCCGGTGCCCACGGCGATCAGTCCGAGCGGGGTGCGCGTCCCGGCGACGGCCTGGAGCGCGAGGCTCGCCATGCCGTCGCCGCCGACGGCTATCAGCGCCCCCGTACCGCCCTCGACCGCCTCGCGGGCCCGCCGCAGCGCGTCGGGGGCGTCCTCACCGATGACCGTCCGTACGGAGAAGCCACGGTCCCGCAATGCGAAAGCGGCCGGCTGCGCCGCGTGGGCGCCCCGGCCGCGGCCCGCGGTGGGGTTGACGAAGAGGGTGATCTCGCTGGTCACGGCGGGGACCCTACAAGGTCATGTCATGTCACGTCGTCGAAACCGTTGACCCGGTGATCGGCTCGGCCGGTGCCCGCCTGCTCGGGCAGGGCCTTGGCCGAGGCGACGGGCTCGATCCCGCCGATGGCCTCGGGGGTGAGGTCGATCGCGGAGGCCTCGTCGTCGTCCAGCTCGGCGTCCGGGTCGTTGCGACGGCGGCGCCTGTCGTTGAGGAGGGAGATGCCGACGGCCATGAAGTAGAGGACGACGATCGGTCCCGCGAGGGCGATCATGCCGACGGGGTCGGTCGTCGGGGTCGCCACCGCGCCGAAGATGAAGACACCCATGACGACGCCGCGCCACCAGGTCGCCATGCGGCGGCCCGTCACCATCCCCGTCATGTTGAGCATCACCAGGAGCAGCGGGAGCTCGAACGAGATGCCGAAGATGAGGACCATCCTGACCGTGAAGTCGAGGATCGTGTCCATCGGGAGGAGGTTCTCGGCCCCGTCCGGCGTGATGCCGAGCAGGACGCGCATGCTGACCGGGAGGATCGTGTACGCCAGCCAGGCGCCGCCGAAGAAGAGCGGCACGGCGGCGGCGACGAACCAGTAGGTGTACTTCCGCTCGTGCTTGTGCAGACCGGGAGCGACGAACGCCCACAGCTGGTAGAGCCAGACCGGGCTGGAGACGATGATGCCGACCATGAGGCTGACCTTCACCGTCGTGGTGAAGGGCGACAGCAGGTCGTTGAACGTCACCTTCGCGCAGTGACCGCCGGTCACCTTCATGCCGGGCTCGCAGCGCGGCACGGGATCAGCCAGGAACTCCATCAGGTCCTGGCTGTAGAAAGCCGCCACGATCGACACGACCGTGATCGCGAGGAGCCCCTTGGCGAGCCGGTTGCGGAGCTCGCGAAGGTGCTCCGCGAGGGGCATCCGTCCCTCGGGGTCCTTCTCCTTCTTGCGGGCAGACTTGAGCAACCCACGTCCTCATCTCGTGCGGCAGGCCGGCCGTCGCCGGCCTTGGATCAGCGCTTCGTCGTGTCGGTCGGCTCGGTGACCGGGCGCGAACTGGTCACGTCGCCGGGGGCCGCCTGGATCGTGCGCTGCTGGACGACCGGCTCGCTCGGCGGGTCGGCCGGAGCGGCGGCGTCGTCCTTGCTCTCGGACTTCATCGCCTTGGCCTCGCTCTTGAGGATGCGGGCCGACTTGCCGAGGGAGCGCGCCATGTCGGGCAGCTTCTTGGCTCCGAACAGCAGGACGATGACGACGAGGATGAGAATGATCTCGGTGGGGCCGAGCCTACCCATAGCTGTTTACCTTCTTCACCGAGGCGACAGGAGTCTGGTTGCTAGGCAGACCGGACATACATCCGATCTCCGCTGTCAGCGATCGTAACCCCCCGGGGTAAACGCCCGGCAATCCCCGCGCGTACTCCGAGTGCGGCCCCCGCCTCGATCCGGGCCGCGTTCGCAGCGTACCCGCAGCCCTCGGGGAGTTGACAGGTCGCGGACGCTAAAGAGCCTCGCGTCCCGCACGGGCCACACCGGCCGCCGCCTTCTCCAGGTCCTCGGCCGCCCGGTTGATCTGCTGTGTGGTCTCGGTCACTTGGCGCGCGAGGCGCTGTGCCTCCACGAAGACCTTGACCGCCATTACGCCGAGGACGGCGAGGCCCAAGAAGCCCGCCGCGATCGCGAGCATCGCCCAGAACATGCGCCGAGCCTAGACGGTCGAGTGCAGCCGCAGGGTCCGCACCCCGCCGCCGGTGAGGAGTTCGACGATGCGCTCGCCCGCGGGCTTGCGCACCGCGGCCCCGCACTCGGGGCAGGTGAAGGAGTAGAAGGTGGTGCGGCGGCTGGCGCCCATCACCAGACGCAGCGCTCCCGCGGAGAGCTCGAAGCGGGCGCGGCAGTCGGTGCAGGCGGCGGTGAAGAGGACGGGGGCGGGCCGCTGCGCCGGCACTCCCGGCAGTCCGGACATGGTCGGTGAACTCAACGCCCGTGCTCCTGCCGGTCGTGGGCCTGGCCGTACGGCGGCCGGTCATACATCTGGCCGTACGGCTGATCGCTGCCTGGATCGCTGTCCTGGTCATAGGCGGCGAGGGCCTCGCGTGCCGCCTGCCGGGCGCTGTCCGCGAGCTGGGCCGGCGAGACGATCCGGCCGTCCCCGCCGAGCCGCAGCGCGAGGCGGCGCAGCGAGGCGGGCTCGGGGGTGCGCAGGGTGATCCGCAGGCCGCCGTCGGGCAGCTCCTCGGCGCTGTCGTGGGGGTAGTACTCGGCGACCCAGCGGCCGCCGGGGCCGACCTCCACGACGACTTCGGGATCCTCGGCGGCGGGTTGTACGAGGCCTTCGGAGAGGTCGCGCAGCTCGACCTCGGGCGGCGCGGACGGCTCGTCGAGGATCTTGATCTCGGCGACCCGGTCCAGGCGGAAGGTACGGCGCGCCTCGGAGCGGCGGCACCACGCCTCCACGTAGGTGTGGCCGACGCTCACCAGGCGGATCGGGTCGATCTCGCGCTCGGTGACCTCGTCGCGCGCGGGCGAGTAGTAGCGGATCCAGAGCCTGCGGCGCTCGGAGATGGCCCGGTCGACGTCCGCGAAGACGCCGCCCTCGGACTCGAAGGTCACCGACAGGCGGGAGCTGGCGCCCGCCGCCTCGCCGGCGGCGGTCTCCAGCTTCGCGGTGGCCCGCAGCAGCGCGAGGCGGTCGCTCTCGCGCAGGCCGGGCAGGGTGGCCACGGCGCGGGCGGCCACCAGGAGCGCGGTCGCCTCGTCGGCGGCGAGCCGCAGCGGGGCCGCCACGTCGTCGGGGTTGTGCCACCAGATGCGGTCGCCGTCGGTGTCGATGTCGAGCAGGTCGCCGCCGCGGAAGCTGGTCCCGCACAGGGGCAGCACGTCGAGGTCGGAGATCAGCTCGTCCGGGGTGATGCCGAAGGCGCGGGCGACGTCGCCGACGTGGGCGCCGGGGCGCTCGCGCAGGTAGGTCACCAGCGACAGCATCCGCCGGGTCTGGTCGATGGCGTTCGAGGCCATTGGTCTCCGCTCCCCCTCAGCCCTTGGCCACGGCGCGCAGCCGGTCCACGACGTCGGCCCGCAGCTCGGCGGGCTCCAGGACCACCACGTCGGGCCCGAACTCCACCAGCCAGGCGTCAAGGCCGTGCCCGTAGGGAATCTCCAACTCGTCCCAGCCGTCGCCCAGTTCCCGTACCGAGGCGGCCTTGGCGCGCAGCGGGTAGCCGGCCCCGGCGCGCAGCCGGATCCGCGCGCTGCGGTCGGCGCTCTCCCCGGCCCAGCTCGCGACGGTCTCGCGGACCGTGACGACGTCCGGGACGTCGGCGGTGTACTTGCCCGCGCGGGCGCGCACCTTGCCGGTGATCCGGGAGAGCCGGAATACGCGCTCGGCGCCCCGGTCGCGGTCCCAGCCCGCGAGGTACCAGTGGCCGCGCCAGCACTCCAGCGCCCAGGGCTCCACATGGCGCTGCTCGGGACGGGCGGCGGTGGCCTTGCGGTAGTCGAAGACGACGGGGCGGCGGTCGCGGCAGGCGAGCATCAGCGGCTCGAAGGCCGCCTCGTGCGCGGGGATGCGCGGCTCCAGGGCGCTGTGCGCCCCGTACGGGTCGGCGTCCTCGGGCAGGCCCGCGGCGCGCAGCTTCTGGAGGGCGCCGCTGGCGGCTCCGGCCAGGCGCGCCTGCTGCCACACCTTGGCGGCGAGGCCGAGGGCCGCGGCCTCCTCGGCGTCGATGGTGATGGGCGGCAGGCGGTTGCTGTCGCGCCGGGCGAGGTAGCCGACCTCGCCGTCGAGGTTCTCCACGGTCTCGATGACCAGGCCCAGCTCGCGCAGATCGTCCTTGTCGCGCTCGAACATCCGGTTGAAGGAGTCGTCGGATCCCGCTTCCAGATAGGCCTCGATCGACTCGCGCAGCTCCCGCTTGCTGAGCGGCCGCCGGGTCCCGAGCAGGCACAGCGCCAGATTCATGAGCCGCTCGGCCTTGGCAATGGCCATCGACGCCCTTTCTCGGCCTTTACACATTGTGCTTCCGACCGATGACCGTACCGCCCCGGGGTGTCCGGGCAAAGCCGAGGGTCCATGCCTGGTCAGGCATGGACCCTCGGCGAAAGGATCAGGTCAAGGACGTCCTCAGACGGAGACCAGGTCGCAGACGAAGATCAGCGTCTCGCCCGGGGCGATGCGGCCGCCGCCGGCGCCGCGGTCGCCGTACGCGAGGTGCGCGGGGATGATCAGCTCGCGGCGGCCACCGACCTTCATGCCCTGCACGCCCTGGTCCCAGCCGGAGATGACCTGGCCGGCGCCGAGCTGGAACTCCAGCGGGTTGCCGCGGTTCCAGCTGGCGTCGAACTCCTCGCCCGTGCTGAAGGCGACGCCCACGTAGTGGACCTTGACGCGGTCGCCCGCCTTGGCGACCTCGCCGTCGCCCTCCCAGATGTCCCTGATCTGCAGCTCGGCCGGCGGCTCGCCACCCGGGAAGTCGACCTCGGGCTTGTCAATGCTCACGAAAATGCTCCTGCTTGGTACGGAAAGTCAGCGCGGACAGTCTTACATCCCCGAAGGGCTTACGCCTTCGCCAGGATGTCCACGCAGAAGACCAGCGTGGAGTCCTTCTTGATGGAGCTGCCCTGCGGCGGCTGGTCGCCGTACCCCAGCTCCGGCGGGATGACGATGAGAACGCGGCTGCCGACCTTCTTGCCCGTCAGGCCCTGCGCCCAGCCCTTGACGACCTGCGCCAGCTGGAACTGGGCGAGCCGGCCGCTCTTGTACGAGGAGTCGAACTCCTTGCCGTCCGCCCAGAGCACGCCCTTGTACTGGCAGAGCAGGCTGTCGGTCTCCTTGATCTCGTCGCCGTCGCCCTCCAGGACGTACGACGCGACGAGCTTCTTGGGCGCGTCGGTCTTCGGGACGTCGATCGAGGGGGCCTTGCCGTCGGTGTTCGTGCCGACCTTGGGCAGGTCCTTGTTGGACTGCGCGACCTCCTGGCCCTTCACCGAGCTCTTGGCGTTGAAGGTGTTCACCAGGTCGACGACGAACACGAGGGTGTCCGAGCCCTTGATGCCCGCCTGCTTGTTGCCCTCCTCGCCGTAGCCCATCTTCGGGGGGATGGCGAGCTCCACGCGGCTGTCGAGCTTCTTGCCGACGAGCGCCTGGTCCCAGCCGGGGATGACCTGACCGACGCCGATCGGGAACACCGTGGGGTTGCCCCGGTCGTAGGAGTTGTCGAAGACCTTCGCCGTCGCCCAGATCTGGCCGAGGTAGTGGGCCTGGAGGTAGTCGCCCTTGGCGACCTCCTTGCCCTTGCCCTCGATCAGCGTCTTGACCGCGAGGTCGGAGGACGCCTTGCCGGGGCCCTTGGCGACGGTCGGCTTCTGGCCGAACTTCGTGCCCTTCGTGATCTCGGGCAGCGGTCCGGCCACGATCTTCGCCGTCGGCGCGGCCGACGGCGAGTTGGTCGGGCTGTCGCTGGGCTTGGGCTTGGCCTTGTCGGCCTTGTCGTCACCGCAGCCTGCCAGCGTGAGCAGGCCGGCCGGGACGGCAAGAAGGAGTGAGCGTCGGCGCACGGTGGGGGCCTCGTATCGGTCGATCTTGTGGGTTGGAGTGCGCGCAACTCTACGGCGTGAGAAGGGCGCCGCACGAGGAACGTACGGCGCCCGCGTTGCGTTCCCACAACGCCGCTCACATCACACGGCCATCACACGGCTACCACGCGGCCATGCCACGGCCCCACCGGCTCACATCCCGGCGATGAGCTTCTCCACCCGGTCGTCCACCGACCGGAAGGGGTCCTTGCACAACACGGTGCGCTGTGCCTGGTCGTTGAGCTTGAGGTGCACCCAGTCGACCGTGAAGTCGCGGCGCTGCTCCTGGGCACGCCGGATGAAGTCTCCGCGCAGCCGCGCCCGGGTGGTCTGCGGGGGCACCGACTTGCCCTCGAAGATCTTCAAGTCGTTGCAGATCCGGGCGGCTTGGCCCTTCTTCTCCAGGAGGTAGTAGAGGCCCCGGCGGCGGTGGATGTCGTGGTAGGCGAGGTCTATCTGGGCGACCCGCGGATGCGACATGGTCATGTTGTTCTTGGCCCGGTACCGCTCGATGAGCTTGTACTTCATGACCCAGTCGATCTCGGTGCCGATGCGGTCGAGGTCCTCGGACTCGATCGCGTCCAGCGTGCGGCCCCACAGTTCGAGCACCTGCTCGACGGTGCCGGTGCGGATGCCGCGGCGGTCGACGAAGTCCACCGCCTTCTCGTAGTACTCGCGCTGCACTTCGAGGGCGGACGCCTCGCGGCCACTGGCCAGGCGCACCTTGCGGCGGCCCGTGATGTCGTGGCTGACCTCGCGGATGGCCCGGATCGGGTTCTCCAGGGTGAGGTCGCGCATGACCGTGCCGGCCTCGATCATGCGCAGCACCAGGTCGGTGGCGCCGACCTTGAGGAGCATGGTCGTCTCGGACATGTTCGAGTCGCCGACGATGACGTGGAGCCTGCGGTAGCGCTCGGCGTCCGCGTGCGGCTCGTCGCGGGTGTTGATGATCGGCCGGGAGCGGGTGGTCGCGGACGAGACGCCTTCCCAGATGTGCTCGGCGCGCTGGCTGACGCAGTACACGGCGCCGCGCGGTGTCTGCAGCACCTTGCCCGCGCCGCACAGCAGCTGCCGGGTCACGAGGAACGGAATGAGAATGTCCGCGAGCCGGGAAAACTCTCCGTGCCGGGCCACCAGGTAGTTCTCGTGGCAGCCGTAGGAGTTTCCCGCCGAGTCGGTGTTGTTCTTGAAGAGATAGACGTCGCCCGCGATTCCCTCCTCGTGCAGGCGGCGTTCGGCATCGACGAGCAGGCCTTCCAGAATGCGCTCGCCTGCTTTGTCGTGGGTGACCAGCTCGGTCACGTTGTCACATTCGGGTGTGGCGTATTCCGGATGTGATCCCACGTCAAGATAGAGGCGGGCGCCGTTCCGCAGGAAGACGTTGCTGCTGCGGCCCCATGACACAACACGGCGGAAGAGGTAGCGCGCCACCTCGTCAGGCGACAGGCGGCGCTGTCCCCTGAACGTGCACGTGACGCCGTACTCGTTCTCCAGCCCGAAAATGCGGCGGTCCATGACTGAACATTACGCCTGATGCCCGGCACTGAAACCGGGTTCGACGGCACCGTTTCGATCATTTTCCGATGAACCCGCAACGATCCCGGATTCATGGGCCGGAACCAGTACCCGAGCGGTGGCCAGCAAAACCAGCAGGGCGGCCGCCCCGGCGAGCGCGGGAACCGCGAATCCCCCCGCCGTCCCGCCCCACTCGACGACGGGCCCGGCGGCGGCGGTTCCGAGCGACGCCCCGACGGTGAACGTCGTCACGAGCCAGGAGAACGCCTCGGTGACGGTCCCGCGCGGGGCGTGCCGGTCGACGATGATGAAGGCACACGCCAGCGACGGCGCGAGGAAGACCCCCGCGAGAGCGGAGAGCGCGATCATCGCGAGCGCGCCGGGCACAAGCACCAAGGGCACGTAGCAGACGGCGAGCAGGGCCACCAGGACGCTGAGGCGCTTCTCCGGCACGCCGCTCCACTGCCGCGCGCCGTAGACCGAACCGCCGATCAGCGCGCCGAGCCCGAGCGCCGCCATCATCCAGCCGTACACCGCGTCGCCGCCGTGCCCGTCCGCGTACGACACACCGGCGACGGTGATGGAGCCGAGCGCCATGCCGATGAAGAGGAACGCGCCGAGCAGCGCGAGGAGCCCCGGCGAGCGCAGGGCGCCGAGCCAGTGCGCCTCGCGCGGCTCCGAACGCCAGGCGCGCGAGGGCTGCGACACCACCACGGAGACAGCACCGAGCAGGCCCACGGCGTTCACCACCAGCAGCGCCGCCTGCTCCGACCACAGGGCCACACAGCCCGTCACGAGCAACGGCCCCACGGTGAACATGACTTCCTGGGCGATCGCGTCCATGGCGTACGCCGTGTGGACCTGCTCCTCCTTGCCGAGGACGCTCGGCCACAGGGCCCGCAGGCCGCCCTCCAGAGGCGGCGTGAACAGCCCCGCCGCGCCCACCGCCACGTAGGCCAGGGCCAGCTGGTCGGGGCCGGTGAACGCGAAGGCCGCCATCCCGAGCCCGGAGAGCAGGGCCGCGGGCAGCTGCACGCGCGGCTGGCCGTACAGGTCGACGAGGCGCCCGAGCAGCGGCTGCCCCGCCGCGTTGGCCACGCCGTACACCGCGGCGAGGGCACCGGCCAGGCTGTAGGTGCCGCCCTCGGCCCGGATGAACAGCACGATCGCGATCGCGGCCGTGGCGTTGGGCAGCCGGCCCACCAGCGTCCCGGCGAGCAGCCGTGTCGCGTATCGCGTCCGGAGGATCTCCGCGTAACCCGCAGCCATACCGTCCTGCCCCTCCCCCGCGCCGCCACGGCCGGGGTTTTACGTATAACGTCGAGCGTCATACGTACCATGAGCCCAGTCCGCAGGTCCACCGCGCCCGCACCCGCGGGCCGATCAGGGAGGTGACAGTGGCCGGACCACAGCAGGAAGCCGGAACCCCCCGGCCCCCCACGAGCCGCGACGTCGCGCGCGCCGCAGGCGTCTCACAGGCCACCGTCTCCCTCGTACTCGGCGACAAGTGGCGCGGCCGCGTCGCCGAACCGACCGCCGAGCGCGTGCGCGCCACCGCACGGCACCTCGGCTACCGCCCCAACCTCGCCGCCCGGAACCTGCGCCTCGGCAGGACCAGGACAGCGCTGCTCGTCGTCCCCGCCCTCACCAACGAGTTCTTCGCGCACGTCTACACCGGAGCCGCCCGCGTCGCCGCCCGGCACGGCTTCGGCGTCCTCCTCTACCCCTCCCCCGAAGGCACCGGACCCGCCCGCGACCCCTTCGAGTCGGCACGCGCCTCACTGGACGGCGTCCTCGCCTCCTCCATGGCCTCGGACACCCTCGCCACCATCCGCGGCGACGACCTGCCCCTGGTCATGCTCGACAGCGACCCCGCGCACAGCCTCGGCGCCGCCACCGTCAACCTCGACCTCGCCGAGGGCATGCGCCAGGTGACAGAGCATCTGCTCGCACTCGGCCACCGCGACTTCCTGCACCTCGCGGCAGCCGTCGACTCCTGGACCTTCGACGTACGCGCGGAAGCCCTCGCCACGGCCCTGCACGGCACGGACGCGACCGTACGGCGCGTCGCGGCACCCCTGACCGTCGAGGCCGCCCGCACCGCCGCAGAAGCCGCCCTGGCCCCTCCGGGCCCCCACCCCACGGCGGTCATCTGCGACGACGACTTCCTCGCCGCCGGCGTCTGCAAGGCCGCCCGCCGGCTCGGACTGCGCGTCCCCGAGGACCTCTCGGTGACCGGCTTCGACGACATGACTCTCGCGACCGCCGTCGAGCCGGAACTGACGACCGTACGGCTGCCCGCCGAACACTTCGGCGAGCGCGGCATGGAAACCTTGGTCGCCGTCGTCGAGGGCCGCACCCCCGAAGCCACCCCGCTCCCCGTCGAACTCGTCGTCCGCGGCTCGACCGGGCCCGCCCGCTAGCCCGCCCCGCGCCCCACACACGCGAACGCCCCGCCTCCCGGCCGGACGGCCGGAGCACGGGGCGTTCGCCACAGTGAGCCACCCGATGAACTACTCGACGTCGCCGCCGGACCGCGGCGCGGGCCCGGCATCCTCATCCGTATCACCGGCCGCATCCGTCGCACCGCCCTCGTCCAGCAGACGCGAGAGCTGACGCCCCACGATCCGCTTGAACTTGCGCTGCTGCGGACGCGTACGGTCGAGCACCGCGACCTCCAGGCGCTCGGCGGGAATCTCCCGCTCAGTGCCGTTGGTGTCCCGCGAAAGCGCCCGCACGGCCAGCTTGAGCGCCTCCGCGAGCGTCATGCCGTCATGGTGGTGCTGGTCGAGGTACTGGCTGATCTGCTCGGCGTTACCACCCACGGCGAGCGAACCGTGCTCGTCGACGATGGAACCGTCGTGCGGCAGCCGGTAGATCTGATCGCCCTCGCGGGTCTCGCCCACCTCGGCGACCACCAGCTCCACCTCGTACGGCTTCTCGGCCGCACTGGAGAAGATCGTGCCCAGCGTCTGCGCGTACACATTCGCCAGACCGCGCGCCGTCACGTCGTCCCGGTCGTAGGTATAACCACGGAGATCGGCGTAACGGACGCCGCCGATCCGGAGGTTCTCGTACTCGTTGTACTTGCCGGCGGCCGCGAAACCGATGCGGTCATAGATCTCGCTGAACTTGTGCAGCGCACGGGACGGGTTCTCGCCGACGAACACGATGCCGTCGGCATACTGCAGGACGACCAGACTGCGGCCGCGCGCGATGCCCTTGCGGGCGTATTCCGCCCGGTCGGCCATCTGCTGCTGAGGTGATACATAGAACGGCGTCGACACCGGATCCGTCCCTTTCTGTCAAAAAACTTCAGTCAGTGGCGAATTCGGAGCGATCAGAGCAGCGCGGCGCGCGGGCCGTCCGGCTGTTCCATCCGCTTCTCCAGGATCGAACGCGCGATCGCGGCCGACTCGTCGTCCGTGAGCCGCCGGAACCCCTCGTCGGAGATGACGGTGACAATGGGAAAGATCCGACGAGCCATGTCGGGGCCGCCCGTCGCCGAGTCGTCGTCGGCGGCGTCGTACAGCGCCTGGACGACGAGCGTCGTCGCCTGCTCCTCGGTCAGACCGTCGTGGTACAGCTTCTTCATCGCACCACGCGCGAAGACCGACCCGGAGCCGGTCGCCGCGAACCCGTGCTCCTCGGAGCGGCCGCCCGTGACGTCGTAGGAGAAGATACGGCCCTTCTCGCGGTCCACGTCATACCCCGCGAAGAGCGGCACCACGGCGAGGCCCTGCATGGCCATGCCGAGATTGCCGCGGATCATCGTGGAAAGACGGTTCGCCTTGCCCTCCAGGGAGAGCGTGGCACCCTCCACCTTCTCGAAGTGCTCCAGCTCCAGCTGGAAGAGCTTCACCATCTCCACGGCCAGGCCCGCCGTACCGGCGATGCCCACCGCCGAGTACTCGTCGGCGGGGAAGACCTTCTCGATGTCCCGCTGCGCGATGACGTTCCCCATCGTCGCCCGCCGGTCACCGGCGAGGACCACACCGCCGGGGAACGTCACGGCCACGATGGTGGTGCCGTGCGGAGCCTCGATGACGCCCTTGGTGGGCGGCAGTTGGCGATTGCCCGGCAGGATCTCGGGCTGGTGCTCGGACAGGAAATCCATGAAGGACGACGAGCCAGGCGTCAGGAAGGCAGCTGGTAGACGCCCGGTGCTACGAGGATTGGCTTCCACGAGTTTCCTTCCAGGTAAGCGGTGGCTCGGCGGGTCTTGTCGGGGTCGTCCCCCAACTTGCCGAGGCCTGAGTTGCAGTTGAAGCACAGTACGCCACGGACTTTACCCGTCTCGTGACAGTGATCCACATGGATTGCGGGGGCACTGAGACAGATCACGCAGAGTCCCTTTTGGGCGGCGATCATTTCGTCGCGCTCGGCTTGGGTCATGCCGTACTGGCGCTTGAGGTGACCGGCACGCCCTTCAGCCGCTTTACATGGCTTGCAGCGCGTGGCGAGACCATCCGGAGCCGTGCTGTTGCGATGCCACTCGCTGTGCGGCTTGGTCTCCCCACAGACACGGCACCGCTTGTGTCCGGCTGGCACGCCGCCTCTCTCGTGCACCTTCTTGCCCTTGGCCTCCTGGCGGCGTCGGTAGCGCTGTGCGCCATACTCCGCGACGCACTGCCGACACCGCGTCTGGAGACCGTCTCGTCGGTTTCTGTCCGCCGCGAAGGACTCAAGTGACAGCGCTCGCCCGCACCCCGCGCACTGCTTCCCTCCGACAGAATCGGACATTTAACTCACTGACCACCTTTTTGCACAAAGCTTCGAACGAAGTCCTCGGCGTTCTCCTCGAGCACATCATCGATTTCGTCGAGAACAGAGTCCACGTCATCGTTCAGCTTCTCCTGGCGCTCCTTGAGGTCCTCCGAGGCCTGCGCGTCCTGCGCCTGCTCCTCGGTCTCCTCGGTGGAGCGCGTCGCCTTCTGCTGTCCGCCGCCGGTGTCCTTGGTCGCCATCTACCTCACCCCGCTCGCTCGGTTAGACGTTCTTGATCAGACCCTACAAGCCGGGTCCGACATCGGCCCCGCGTTCGTTCAACGTGCGGGACCCACCTCAGTGATTCCCCCGCCGGTGACCTTTCAGCCGCCGGAGAGCACCCGAACCAGATCCTCTGCCGAGCGGCAGCGGTCCAGGAGCTCCTTGACGTGGTTCCTGGTGCCGCGCAGGGGCTCCAGAGTAGGCACTCGTTGCAGAGAGTCACGGCCGGGCAGGTCGAAGATGACCGAGTCCCAGGAGGCCGCTGCCACGTCGTCCGCGTACTGCTCCAGGCAGCGCCCGCGGAAGTACGCGCGGGTGTCCTCGGGCGGCTTGGTGATGGCCCGCTCGACGTCCGCCTCGTCCAGGAGCCGCTTCATCTTGCCCCGGGCCACCAGACGGTTGTACAGACCCTTCTCGGCCCGTACGTCGGCGTACTGGAGGTCGACGAGGTGCAGCCGCGCGGCGTCCCAGTCGAGGCTGTCGCGGCGGCGGTAGCCCTCCATGAGTTCCCGCTTGGCGACCCAGTCGAGCTCTCCGGAGAGGCTCATCGGATCGCTCTCCAGGCGGCCGAGCACGTCCTCCCAGCGGGCCAGGATGTCCTTGGTCTGCTCGTCGGCGTCGGAGCCGTAGCGCTCCTCGACGTACTTGCGGGCAAGTTCGAAGTACTCCATCTGGAGTTGCACCGCGGTGAGCGAGCGTCCGCTACGGAGCGTGACCAGATGCTGGAGCGTCGGGTCGTGCGAGACCTGGTGCAGGGTGCGCACCGGCTGGTCCACGGCGAGGTCCACGGCGATGAAGCCGTCCTCGATCATGGCGAGGAC
Organism: Streptomyces sp. 135; assembly: GCF_020026305.1. NCBI lineage: Bacteria > Bacillati > Actinomycetota > Actinomycetes > Kitasatosporales > Streptomycetaceae > Streptomyces > Streptomyces sp. 135. The sequence continues at coordinate 1,658,154 of NZ_CP075691.1, forward strand.
GAGCGAGGTGGTGCCGAGCTTGAGGTAGGTGGAGATCTCCGAGAGGTTCGCGTCGCCGATGATGACGTGGAGCCTGCGGTACTTCTCGGCGTCCGAGTGCGGCTCGTCCCGGGTGTTGATGATGGGCCGCTTCAGCGTCGTCTCCAGGCCCACCTCGACCTCGAAGTAGTCGGCGCGCTGGCTGAGCTGGAAGCCGTGCTCGTGGCCGTCCTGGCCGATGCCGACGCGTCCGGCGCCGGTGACGACCTGGCGGGAGACGAAGAAAGGCGTCAGGTGGCGCACGATGTCCGAGAAGGGGGTCTCCCGCTTCATGAGGTAGTTCTCGTGCGTGCCGTACGAGGCGCCTTTGTTGTCGGTGTTGTTCTTGTACAGGTGGATCGGCTGGGCGCCGGGGAGCTGGGCCGCCCGGTCGGCCGCCTCGGCCATGATGCGCTCGCCGGCCTTGTCCCACAGGACGGCGTCCAGAGGGTTGGTGATCTCCGGTGAGCTGTATTCGGGGTGCGCGTGGTCGACGTAGAGGCGCGCTCCGTTGGTCAGGATGACGTTGGCGAGGCCGATGTCCTCGTCGGTCAGCTGGCTGGAGTCGGCGGCCTCGCGGGCGAGGTCGAAACCCCGCGCGTCCCGCAGCGGGTTCTCCTCCTCGAAGTCCCAGCGGGCGCGTCGCGCCCGGCGCATCGCCGCGGCGTAGGCGTTGACGATCTGGGATGAGGTGAGCATGGCATTGGCGTTGGGGTGGCCGGGGACGGAGATCCCGTACTCCGTCTCGATGCCCATTACTCGCCGTACGGTCATGCGGCCCTCCTTGCCCGGCGGCGCTCCCCTTCGGGAACGGCGCTCAAGTACCGCTGGTTCTCCGGTGCGTGTGCGGTGCCCGTCCCCGCACTGCGCGACTCGGCGGTATTGAAGAGCCTAGAACGCCTTTGCGCTGGTGGGGAGATCATTGCCTTCATTGAAAAGCAGACGGCTGCGGGTACCCGTGAAGGACACCCGCAGCCGCCCTGCGTTCTACAGGTACTGACCGGTGTTGGCCACCGTGTCGATGGAGCGTCCGGTGTCCGCGCCCTGCTTTCCGGTGACGAGCGTGCGGATGTACACGATCCGCTCGCCCTTCTTTCCGGAGATCCGGGCCCAGTCGTCGGGGTTGGTGGTGTTGGGCAGGTCCTCGTTCTCCTTGAACTCGTCGACGCAAGCCTGCAGGAGGTGGGAGACCCTGATGCCCTTCTGGTTCGCCTCGAGGAAGGCCTTGATGGCCATCTTCTTGGCGCGGCCCACGATGTTCTCGATCATGGCGCCGGAGTTGAAGTCCTTGAAGTACAGGACTTCCTTGTCGCCGTTGGCGTAGGTGACCTCGAGGAAGCGGTTCTCCTCGGACTCGGCGTACATCTGCTCGACGACGGACTGGATCATGCCCTGCACGGTGGCGTGCCGGTCGGCGCCGTGTTCGGACAGGTCGTCGGCGTGCAGTGGGAGCCGCTCGGTGAGGTACTTGGCGAAGATGTCCTTCGCCGCCTCGGCGTCCGGGCGCTCGATCTTGATCTTGACGTCGAGTCGTCCGGGTCGCAGGATCGCGGGGTCGATCATGTCCTCGCGGTTGGAGGCGCCGATGACGATGACGTTCTCCAGCCCTTCCACGCCGTCGATCTCGGCGAGCAGCTGGGGGACGATGGTGTTCTCCACGTCCGAGCTGACTCCGGATCCGCGGGTGCGGAAGAGGGATTCCATCTCGTCGAAGAAGACGATGACGGGGGTGCCCTCGCTCGCCTTCTCACGGGCACGCTGGAAGACCAGGCGGATGTGGCGCTCGGTCTCGCCGACGTACTTGTTGAGGAGTTCGGGGCCCTTGATGTTGAGGAAGTAGCTCTTCCCCGCGGGCTGGCCGGTGACCTCGGCGACCTTCTTGGCAAGGGAGTTGGCGACGGCTTTCGCGATCAGCGTCTTGCCGCAGCCGGGGGGCCCGTACAGCAGCACGCCCTTGGGCGGCCGCAGTTCGTGCTCCTTGAAGAGGTCGGGATAGAGGTACGGAAGCTCGACGGCGTCCCGGATCATCTCGATCTGGCCGCCGAGGCCGCCGATCTTCTCGTAGCTGATGTCGGGGACTTCTTCGAGGACGAGCTCCTCGACCTCGCTCTTGGGTACGACCTCGTAGACGTAGCCGGAGCGGGGTTCGAGCAGGAGGGCGTCGCCGGCGCGGATGGTGACGTCGAGGAGGGGTTCGGCGAGCCGTACCACTCTCTCTTCGTCGGTGTGTCCGACCACCAGGGCTCGGTCGCCGCCTTCAAGGATCTCCTTGAGGGTGACGATGTCGCCGACGCTCTCGTACTCCATGGCCTCGACCACGTTGAGCGCTTCGTTGAGCATTACTTCCTGGCCGCGCTTGAGCTCGTCGAGCTCGACGCTGGGGCTGACGTTCACCCGGAGCTTGCGGCCGCCGGTGAAGATGTCCGCCGTGCCGTCCTCGTTCGCCACGAGGAAGACTCCGAAGCCGGCCGGTGGCTGTGCGAGCCGGTCGACTTCCTCCTTGAGGGCCACGATCTGGTCGCGGGCCTCGCGGAGCGTGTTGGCGAGCCGCTCGTTCTGTGCGGACACGCCGGCCAGGTTGGTCTGCAGCTCGACGATCCGCTCTTCGAGAATCCTCGTATGACGCGGAGAGTCGGCGAGCTTGCGTCGCAGGACGGCGATTTCCTGCTCGAGATAGGCAACCTGACCGGCAGGGTCTTCAGACCCTCGTCCCGGCCGGATGCCGCGGTTGTTGTCGTCGTCGTGGGCTGCCACGGTCCTCACCTCCTCCAAGGGGAGCTGGACGCTTCCAGACCCTACCTGGGTGGGTGTCGATTGAAACCCCTAGATCACAAAGACGAGGGGGTGTGTCCGATCTTCACCCTTGCGCTCTCCCTCACACCAGGTGAATACCCACCCAACAACATCGGAAAGCGGGCGGTTGTATCGTCGAAGCGTTCAACACCCGTCAGAGCTGGCCCGACTTACTCGATGGTCAGGCCGCTCGACGCAGCAACCGGCAGGAGAGATGACCGTGCGGCACGACGCCGAGACCGGCAGTGAGGGCCACGATCTGCTGGAGGTCTGGATCGACCAGGACCTCTGCACCGGAGACGGCATCTGCGCGCAGTACGCGCCCGAGGTGTTCGAGCTGGACATCGACGGCCTGGCCTATGTGAAGAGCGGCCACGACGAGTTGCTCCAGGCCCCTGGGGCCACAACGCCCGTGCCGCTGCCGCTGCTCCGCGATGTCGTCGACTCCGCGAAGGAGTGCCCGGGCGACTGCATCCATGTACGGCGCGTTTCGGACAGGGTCGAGGTCTACGGGCCCGACGCGGAGTGAGCTGGCGCCCGCCGCGTCAGACGCTGCGCGCGCCGGCGGGTGTGGTCCGGGTGAACGCGCCGTCCTTCCACTGCCACTTGGCCGCGTCCTTGCGGTCGGGGCAGCAGCGGGGGACGTCCAGCGAGGAGTAGCCGAGCAGGGTGGCAGTCACGGCGCCGTCACGCACGGCGAAGTCCGTCGTGGTCAGTCCGTCCTTGGGGTCCACGAGGGTGGCGACGACGCGGGGCTTGCCCGTGTCGGGGCGGGTGATCACGTAGACCCCGTCGGGTGGGGTGCCCGATCCCGCCCGGCAGTGGACGACCGCCACCGTCTCGGTCCTGCCGTCGCCGTCGAGGTCGCCGGTGGCCTTCTTCTTCACGGCGGATCCGACGGTGCCACATTCGAGGGGGAAGTCCACGGCGGCGGGGTCGGGTGCGGGGGCCGGGGCGGGTGCGCCCGCGGTGGCCCTGGTGTGTGCCTGGGGCGTCGGCTGGGCGGCGGTCGCCGGGTCGGGCTCCAGGAAGGCGGAGGCCGCGACGACGGCGGCCAGCGCGGCGGCGGTGGCCAGCCAGTGGACGGGGCGGGCGGTGGTGTGTGCCAGTTCCGGGACGGCGGGGTGCTGCACGAGGAAGTGTCTCCTGTGAGGGCTGTGCCGGTGGGATGGCGAGCATCGTGCCATAGGTCACAGTGAGGTGGAACACCGGGGTCCGGGGGTACTCGTAGCTCTTTTGGCACGCGGCTGGTGTTCCGTCAACGAAACGGCGCCGCCGCCGAGTTCCCTGGTCGGTCAGGGAACTCGGCGGCGGCGCCTGCTCATTGGACGGGGTTCGCCGCGCGGGTCAGCGCGGGGTGCCGCCGTCGGCGTTCGGTCCGGAGTAGTCCTCGCCGTACGCGCCCTTGGCGGGGCGGCGGCGGCGCATGGGGGGCTCCACGCCGTCCGCGAGGCGGCGGGCGGTGAGGAGGAAGCCGGTGTGCCCGATCATGCGGTGGTCGGGGCGGACGGCCAGGCCCTCGATGTGCCAGTTGCGGATCATCGACTCCCAGGCGGTCGGCTCGTTGAAGCCGCCGATCTCGCGGATGGACTCGACGGTCCGGGCGAGCTGGGTGGTGGTCGCCACGTAGCAGCAGAGGATGCCGCCGGGGACGAGTGCCTTGGAGACGGCCTCCAGGCACTCCCAGGGGGCGAGCATGTCGAGGATGACGCGGTCGACCTCGGTGTCGCTGAGGTTGTCCTGGAGGTCGCCGACGGTGAGCTGCCAGGCGGGGTGGGGGCCGCCGAAGTAGCGCTCCACGTTCGCCTGCGCGATCTCGGCGAAGTCCTCGCGGCGCTCGTAGGAATGCAGCATTCCCTGGTCGCCGATGGCGCGCAGCAGGAAGCTGCTGAGCGATCCGGAGCCCACGCCCGCCTCGACGACGCGTGCGCCGGGGAAGATGTCGGCGAAGGCCAGGATCTGCCCCGCGTCCTTGGGGTAGACCACGGCGGCGCCGCGGGGCATGGACAGGACGTAGTCGGGGAGCAGGGGGCGCAGCGCGAGGTAGGCGACGTTTCCCGTGGTACGGACAACACTGCCCTCGGGAGCACCGATCAGCTCGTCGTGGGGGAAGGAACCCTTGTGGGTGTGGAAATTCTTCCCGGCTTCGAGCGTGAACGTGTAGTGGCGTCCCTTGGGGTCGGTGAGCTGGACCTGGTCCCCGACCTTGAAGGGCCCGCGACGGCGGGCGGCACCGGTCGGTTCGGACATGTGAACAGCCTACCGGCCGCGCGGGGGGCTGCGGACCATCGCGGAGGTCAGGCGGGCCGGGGCACGATGCTCACGGCGCGGTAGTCGTAGCCGTCCTGTTTGAAGCCGGGGGCTTCCCAGGTGAGGTCCACTCGCTGGCCGGGGGACAGTGTGCGGAAGCCGGTCGCCTGGATGTCGGAGTAGTGGCCGAAGCAGCCGCCGGGCGTCTCGGGGGAGTCGAGCACGCCCCAGCCTTCCTCGTCGCGCCACTCACGGACGGTCGCAGTCACCATGGGCGGCATCCTACGGATGCCGACGGTGGCGGAGTCCGTCCGGGTCCGGGGAGTGGCTCAGGAGGGCCGGGCCATCGCCTTGACGAAGGCGCGTTCCACGTCGGCGGCGGAGAGGACTCCGTAGATCTCTCCGGAGTCCTCGACGACGAGGTACTCGGTGGCGGGCGTGGCCCTCAGGGTGTCGAGCAGCTCCTCCCCCGCGAGTTCGGCGGAGATCCGCATGCCTTCGGTGATGTCCTGGGCGAGGCCGCTGACCGCGACCCAGGGGCGGCGGTGCTGGGGCACGGAGACGATGGCCGCTTCGCGGACGACCGCCATCGGGTCGCCGTCGGGGTCGACGATCACGAGGGCGCGGGCGCCCGCGCCGTTGGCACGGCGCAGCGCCTCGGAGAGGGGGGTGTGGGATTCGACCGGGACCGCGCGGCGGGTCAGGGTGCGGGCGCGGAGTTCGGGCAGGTGTTCGCGCAGGCGGGCCATGCGCAGGCTGTTTCCGGCGCCGGTCCAGATGATGGCGGCGAGGATGGCGGCGAGCAGGGCGTCGGTGACGGTGTCCATGCCGCCGATGTCCTGGGGTTCGCCGCCGAGGGCGCCGGACTGGTTGAGGAGCGGCAGGCCGATCAGTACGGAGATGGCGAGCGCGCGGCCCACCCAGGCGGCGGCGATGGTTCCGCTCATGGGCTTGCCGGTGATCTTCCAGACGACGGCGCGCAGCATGCGGCCGCCGTCCAGGGGCAGGCCCGGCAGGAGGTTGAAGGCGGCGACGATGAGGTTGGAGATCATCAGGCCGGCGAGGAGGACTCCGGGGACGGTGCCGGGCTCGACGGCGCGCATGCCGGCGTAGAAGACACCGGCGAGGATGAGGGAGAGGAGCGGGCCGACGAAGGCGAGGATGAATTCGCGTCCGGGGGTCTCCGACTCCTTCTCGATCTCGGAGACTCCGCCGAAGAACTGGAGCTGGATGCGGCGTACCGGCAGTTTGAAGCGGAGGGCGGCGACGGTGTGGGCCAGTTCGTGGACGAGTACGGAGGCGTAGAAGGCGACGGCGAAGAAGAGCGAGACGAGGTAGCGGGTGGCTCCGAGCTCGGGCAGGACGCGGTCGAGCTGGCCGCCGAAGACCCAGGTGATGAGGGCGGCGACGAGGAACCAGCTGGGCGCGACGTACACGGGCACGCCGAAGGGCCTGCCCATGAGCAGTCCGCCGCCCGGGTTCTTCCGCGTCTTGGGCGGGGTGGGCCCGCCCTTGCCGTCGGCGGCTCCGTAGGCGGCGTCACCGGGGCGGGGTGCGGGCGGGTGCTCGGTGGAGCGGGGCGCGGGGTCTTGGCCGTGACCGGTGGCGTGTGGCGCGGGATCTTGGCCGTGCTCGGTGGCGGGGGGCGCGGCATCCTGGCCGTCCGCGGCGCGCGGGGGCTTGGTCATGGGGACGGCGGGCCGTGCGGGGGGCTGCTGTGGCGTGTCGGTGGCGGGGGCCTGGGCCTTTGCCGGATGACCGGCTGCCGGGGGCGCCTCGTCGACCGTGGGCATCCTGCGCCGGTCGCCAGCCCCGCCGTCCGGAGCCTTTGCAGGCTGACCGGCTACCGCGGCTGCCTCGTCGACCGTAGGCACCCGGCGCCGCTCGCCAGCCCCGCCGTCGTCACCCTGCGGCGACTCCGCCGCAGGGACGGCCGGGCGCGGCGCGGGCTGCTGCGGGGCGGAGGCCGGTCCGCCGGCCGTTGCACCGTCGTCGCCCTGCGAGGGCTTCGCTTCTGGGGAGGTGGGTGGGGTCGGGTCGGGCTGGGCGGGTTTGTCTTCTGCGGGGTTCGTCACAGGGGGGGCCGGTCGGGACGCGGGGTCCGGGTCGACCGGGAGCGTCGGGTGCTGGGGGGTGGCGTCCGGGCGTGGCGGCTCGGGGGAGCCGTCCGTCCCGTTCGGCCGCAGCCCCTCGGCGCCGTCGGACCGCGGCCTGCCGCTCTCGCCGCTTTCGTCCACGATGTCCCCTCGATCGAAGCGTCCCTCGCCCCGGTATGGCGCGATTACCTGCACGATCATGCAGGGCGAGAGGGTCTGCCGTCGATGGTATGCGGCCGTTGTCAGTGACGGGTCGTAGGGTCTGTCCTCATGGAAACCAGCACCGACGGTGCCGCGGCGGCCGTGCGCCCGGCATCCCTGTCACCCTCGCGGGCGGGCGACTTCATGCAGTGCCCCTTGCTCTACCGGTTCCGGGTGATCGACAAGCTGCCCGAGAAGCCGAGCGAGGCCGCCACAAGAGGCACGCTGGTGCACGCCGTCCTGGAGCGGCTCTTCGACGCGCCCGCGAGCGAGCGCACGGCGCCGCGCGCCAAGTCGCTCATCCCCGGCCAGTGGGACCGGCTGCGCGAGACGAAGCCCGAGCTGACCGAGCTGTTCGCCGACGACCCGCAGGGCGAGCGCATGGCGCGGTGGCTGTCGGACGCGGAGAAGCTCGTCGAGCGCTGGTTCACCCTGGAGGACCCGACGCGCCTGGAGCCGGCCGAGCGGGAGCTGTTCGTGCAGGCCGAGCTGGCGTCGGGTCTGAAGCTGCGCGGCATCATCGACCGCGTCGACGTCGCCCCTTCGGGTGACGTCCGCATCGTCGACTACAAGACGGGCAAGGCCCCGCGTCCGGAGTACGCGGAGGGCGCGCTCTTCCAGATGAAGTTCTACGCCCTGGTGGTGTGGCGGCTGAAGGGCGTCGTCCCGCGCCGCCTCCAGCTGGTGTATCTGGGCAGCGGTGACGTGATCACGTACGACCCGGTGGTGGCGGATCTGGAGCGGGTCGAGCGGAAGCTGCTCGCGCTCTGGGAGGCGATCGAGCTGGCGACGGCGACGGGCGAGTGGCGGCCCCGGCCGACGAAATTGTGCGGTTGGTGCGATCACCAAGCCGTATGTCCGGAATTCGGTGGGACTCCCCCGCCGTATCCGCTTCCGGTGAGGGCGCCCGACTCCGCCGAGGGTGAGCAGGGCAGAATGGGCCCGGGCTAGCTAAGGAGAGTTACGTGGCGATCCGCGTCCTACTGGTCGACGACCAGCCGCTGTTGCGCACCGGGTTCCGGATGATTCTGGAGGCCGAGCAGGACATCGCGGTGGTCGGCGAGGCCGGAGACGGCCTGCAGGCTCTCGATCAAGTGCGGGCGCTCCAGCCCGATGTCGTGCTGATGGACATCCGGATGCCGCGGATGGACGGCGTCGAGGCGACGCGGCAGATCACCGGGCCGGGCCGCGACGGTCCGGCCAAGGTCTTGGTGCTGACCACTTTCGACCTGGACGAGTACGTGGTGGAGGCGCTGCGCGCCGGTGCCAGCGGCTTCCTCCTCAAGGACGCTCCGGCGAACGAACTGGTGCAGGCGATCCGCGTGGTCGCCGGTGGCGAGGCGATGCTCGCGCCGAGCATCACGCGCCGCCTGCTCGACAAGTACTCCGCGCACCTGCCGTCCGGTGAGGAGCCGGTGCCGGACACCCTGCACACGCTCACCGACCGCGAGGTCGAGGTCCTGAAGCTGGTGGCCCGCGGCCTGTCGAACGCCGAGATCGCAGCGGACCTCTTCGTGAGCGAGACGACCGTGAAGACCCATGTCGGGCACGTGCTCACGAAGTTGGGCCTGCGCGACCGGGTGCAGGCGGCCGTGTACGCGTACGAGAGCGGGCTGGTGCGCCCCGGCGCGCAGTAGCCCTGGAAACCCGGCTGGAACGACGACGGTGGCCGTCCCCGAGGGGGCGGCCACCGTCGTCGTTACGGTCAGGCGCGGTCAGGTGCCGTCAGCCCTTGCTGATCTCCCAGAAGCGGAAGACCGTGGAGGCGTCCAGGCACGACTCCAGGCCGTAGACGTTGTCCTGGACGACCGCGTACTGCTTGGCCTGCCAGACCGGCAGGACCGGCACCTGCTCGGCCACGATGTCCTGGAGCGCGGAGTACTGCTTGTCGGTCTTGGTGCGGTCGCTCTCGGTCGCCGTGCCGGGGATGATCTTCCCGGTGATCTCGGAGTTCTCGAAGTGGTTGTCGAGGACGTTGCCCTTGCCGAAGAAGGGCTGCGTGAAGTTGTCCGGGTCCGGGTAGTCCGGCACCCAGCCCTTGACGTAGACGCCGTACTTGCCGGCGGCGATGTCCTTCTCGTACTGCTCGAACTCCACGGACTTCACGTCGGCGTCGAAGAGGCCGGACGCGTTGAGCTGCTTGGCGATGGCCTTCAGCTCCTGGTCGGTGGCCGGGCCGTAGCGCGTGGGGGTCGACCAGAGCGTCAGCTTGACCTTGCCGTCGATGCCGGCGCCGCGCAGTGCGGAGGCGGCCTTCGCGCGCTGCGGGCGGGCGCCGTAGGTGTCGAAGAACGCGGTGTTGTGGCCGCCGATGCCCGCCGGGACGATCGAGTACAGCGGCGTGGCCGTGTTCTGGTAGACCTCCTGGACGAGGGCTTCCCGGTCCAGGAGGTAGGCCATGGCCTTGCGCACGCCGAGCTTGCCCGCGACCGGGTCCTTCATGTTGAAGACCAGGTGCTGCACCTCGGCGCTGCTGCCCTCGACGATGTCGACGGCCCGGCCGGCCTCGGAGGTGTCCTGCTCGATGTCCGCGATGTCGGCGGCGGCGAGACCTCGGTAGGCCACGTCGATGTCGTGGTCCAGGAGCGCCTTCTTCAGGCCCTTCTGGTCGCCGTGGAAGAACTTGAGCGCGACACCCTCGTTCTTGACCTTGGCGCTGCCCTTGTAGGAGGAGTTGACGGAGAAGTTCGCCTCCTCCTTGTCGAACGAGTCGAGCTTGTAGGGGCCGGATCCGACCGCCTTGCCGTCCTCGCGCAGCGCGTTCATGTCGTACTCGCGGTGGTCCACGATCGAACCCGCGCCCGAGGCGACCTTGCTGGGGAAGGTCGCGTCGGCGTACTTGAGCCGGAAGACGACGGTCTTGGCGTCCGGGGTCCGGACACTGTCGAGCATCGGGAACATGATCGCCGGGCCGGCGTCGTCGTTGATCTTCCGCATGCGGTCGAAGGAGAACTTGACGTCCTTCGAGGTGAGCTCGTTGCCGTTGCTGAACTTCAGTCCGTCACGCAGCTCACACTTGAAGACCTTCGTCTCCGTGTCCGTGAAGGCACAGCTCTTGGCGGCCTCCGGCTCCGGCTCGGTGGCGCCCTTGGGGAAGCTCAGGAGGGACTGGAAGACGTTGTTGAACAGGAGCCACGACCCGGGGTCGTAGCCGGACGCCGGGTCGGTGGCGAGGACGTCGTCGGACATCCCCATCACGACCGCGTCACCCGTGTCCCCGGCCCCGCCCGACTCGGTTCCGCAGCCGGTCAACAAAGCGGCGGCCAGCCCTCCCGTGAGGGGAAGGGCCAGCCACTGGTTACGACGATTCACTTACGTGCCTTTAGATCTTGGGTTCGTTCGGTGGTTCTCGCAGGGCGCGGAGGCCGGTCGCCTCCTCGCACGGGAGGGTCAGCCGCTGACGCCGCGGCCGAGCTCCCAGAGCTGGAGGCTCGAGGAGGAGTTGAGGGCCCACTCGACGCCCGTGATGTCGTCCCGTGCGGCGATGTACTGCTTGCCCTGCCAGAGCGGCAGGACGGGGACGTCCTCGGCGACGATGTCCTGGATCTTGCGGATGCTCTTGGACGCGGCCAGGCGGTCGGCCTCGCGGCGCGAGGTCGGGATCAGCTGGTCGATGATGTCGGGGTTCGCGTACGGCGAGCCGAGGAAGTTGCCCTTGTCGAGGAAGGGCGCGATGAAGCTGTCGGCGTCGGGGAAGTCGGGGAACCAGCCCATGCCGTAGACCGCGTACTTGCCGTCACGCTCGGCGGGGCGGAACGTGCCCCACGGCACGCCCTTGATCGAGACGTCGAACAGGCCGGAGTCGTTCAGCTGCGTCCGCAGCAGCTCGAACTCCTTCTTCGTCGCGGGACCGTAGTGGTCGGTGGTGTAGTGCAGCGTCAGCTTCACCGGCGTGGAGATGTTCGCCTTGTCGAGCAGCGCGCGGGCCTTGGCCGGGCTCGGGTTGCCGTACTTGTTGAAGAACGAGTTGGCGTGGCCCGTGATGGTGGAGGGCACCAGCGAGAACAGCGGCTCGGCCGTCGGGCCGTACACCGAGGAGGCCAGCGCGCCGCGGTCGATGACCTGCGCCATGGCCTGGCGGACGGCCTTGCTCTTGGCCACCGGGGCGTTGGTGTTGAAGGCCAGGTAACGGATCTCCAGGCCCTGCATCTCGACCAGGTCGATCTTCTTGTCCGAGGAGGCGTCGAGGTCCCTGACCTGCTCGGGCGACATGGTGCGCGCCATCAGGTCGATGTCGCCGTCCTCGAGTGCCTTGCCCATGGACTTGGTGTCGTCGAAGCTGCGCAGCTCCACCTTGTCGCTCTGGGGCTTGAACTCCCCCTTGTACTTGGGGTTCTTGGTGAACACCGTCTTCACCAGGCGGTCGCCGTCGACCTCTTGCTCCGCGATGTACGGGCCGGATCCGGACACCTCGAAGCCGTCGCGCAGCCTGTTCTTGGGGTAGTGGTCCTTGCTGACGATGCCCGCGGTGGGGGTGGCCAGCTTGTAGGGGAACGTCGCGTCCGGCGACTTGAGGTGGAAGATGACCTCTCGGTCACCCTGCGTCTCGATCTCCTCGACGTTCGCCACCAGGGCGTCGGAACCGCTGGGGTCCTTGATCTTGATGTCCCGGACCCGCTCGATGGAGAACTTCACATCGGCCGCGGTCAGCGGCTCGCCGTCGGAGAACGTCAGGCCCTTGCGCAGGGTGCAGGAGTAGCGCTCGTTGCCCGTGTCGGTGAAACCGCACTGCTCGGCGGCCTCGGGCTGCGGGTCGCCACCGGCGCGCGGCAGTGCCATCAACCCTTGGACGGTCTGCCGCAGCAGGCTCCAGGAACCGGCGTCGTAGGCGTACGCGGGGTCGAAGGGTGCCGGCACCTCCTTCGAGATGGCGAACGCGTCCGTGGTGCCGACGGCGATCGCGTCGTCACCGTCTCCGCTGCCCGATCCGCCACATGCGGCGAGAGCGGGGGCGAGCAGACCTACGACAGCCGGCAGCACCAAAGTCTTGCGGTTCATGCTCGACGTTCTCCAGGGCTCTTGGATCCCGTGAATCCCGCAACGCGGGGTGTGGGTTGATGGGGCACGGGGGGTGGGGCGATGTTCTCGCGACGACATTAGTCCGCACCACTTGAGCACCTGTCGGGGTGGGAGCCGGGCCCCAATCACGCAGGGAAACCGGGCGTGGACGCACCGATAACCCAACACCGGAAGGTTTCGCGCATGCTTCCACCAATCGGGACCAAACGTCATGCCCTCAGGGACCCCGGAAGGGGTCGCTGCACACACCGGTCCCAGTGTCGACCCCGGATGGCGTGGGAAACGTCACACTCCGGGACAGGTGTGCGCCGGAGCTGTCACAGGGTCATGAGCCCTTGCAGGAAAGGAAGGTTGACGTGTTCGAGGGAGGGGACGACGGTGCGTCCCGCGGACGGCGGGATGGGGGCGACCGACGGCACGGCGACCACGCGGCAGCCGGCGGCCTCCGCGGCGGCGACGCCGGTGGCGGTGTCCTCGATGACGACGCACCGTGCGGGGTCGGCGCCGATGCCCGCCGCCGCCAGGAGGTAGGGGTCCGGGTGGGGCTTCGTACGGGCCACCTCGTCGCCCGCGACGGTGAGTTCGAAGTGGTGGGCGCCGATCGAGTCGAGGACACGGTCGATGATGCGCCGGTGCGAGGCGGAGACCAGGGCCATCGGGACGTCCTGGGCGGCGAGTTCGGCAAGCAGGCTCGCGGCGCCCGGCATCAGCGGCAGGGAGCGGGAGATGCGCTCCTCGAAGCCGTCGTTGAGCAGCACGGTCAGCTCGTCCAGGGTGATGTCGGCACCCGTGGCCTCGATGAGGAAGCCGGCGCTGCGCGTCATGGGGCCGCCGACGACGACATCGCGCCAGGCCTCGTCGAGGGTGTGGCCGAGGCGGGCGAAGACCTCGGCCTCGGCGTCCCACCAGAAGCCCTCGGTGTCGACGAGCGTGCCGTCCATGTCGAGCAGGACGCCCTGCAGCGCGGCCCCTTCGGCGAGGGGGACGGATGGGGCGAGGGGGGCCGGTGCCTGGGAGCCGACGGAGTGGAGAGGGGTGCCGAGCGCCGGAACCGTACTGGTCATGCGACCACACCTTCCATGAGGGACGAGAAGGCCGGTTGCCCGCTTTTGACGACGAGGCAACCGGCCTGCACTGGACCGACCAGTGTACGACTGTGCTCGGATCAGCGCGCGTTGAAGTACTTCGCCTCCGGGTGGTGGATGACGATCGCGTCCGTGGACTGCTCCGGGTGGAGCTGGAACTCCTCGGAGAGGTGGACGCCGATCCGCTCCGGCTGGAGGAGGTCGGCGATCTTGGCGCGGTCCTCCAGGTCGGGGCAGGCGCCGTAGCCGAGGGAGAAGCGGGCGCCGCGGTACTTCAGATCGAACATGTCTTCGACGTCGGCGGGGTCCTCGCCGCCGAAGCCGAGTTCGGCGCGGACCCGGGCGTGCCAGTACTCGGCGAGTGCCTCGGCCAACTGCACGGACAGGCCGTGCAGTTCGAGGTAGTCGCGGTAGGAGTCGGCGGCGAACAGCTCGGCGGTGGCCTCGCCGATCCTGGAGCCGACGGTGACGACCTGGAGGCCGACGACGTCGGTCTCGCCGGACTCCTCGGGGCGGAAGAAGTCCGCGAGGCACAGGCGGCGGCCGCGGCGCTGGCGCGGGAAGGTGAAGCGGGTGCGCTCCGAGCCGTCGTCGTTGAGGATGATGAGGTCGTCGCCCTTGGACACGCACGGGAAGTAGCCGTGCACGACGGCCGCCTCCAGCAGGTTCTTGGTGTGCAGCTCGTCCAGCCAGCCGCGCAGCCGCGGGCGGCCCTCGGTCTCGACGAGTTCCTCGTACGAGGGTCCTTCGCCGGTACGTGCCTGCTTCAGGCCCCACTGGCCCTTGAAGAGGGCGCCTTCGTCGAGCCAGGAGGCGTACTCCTTGAGCTGGATGCCCTTGATGACGCGGGTGCCCCAGAACGGCGGGGTGGGCACGGGGTTGTCGGTGGCGACGTCGGAGCGGGCGGGCCCCTCGTCCTCGTTGGCCTCCAGGACCGCGGCGGTGGCCTTGGTGGGGACGCGGCGCTGCTTGAGCTCGGGCAGGGTCGCGCCGGGCACGCCGCGCTTGACGGCGATGAGGGCGTCCATCAGGCGCAGGCCCTCGAAGGCGTCGCGGGCGTAGCGGACCTCGCCCTCGTAGATCTCGTGGAGGTCCTGCTCGACGTAGGCGCGGGTCAGGGCGGCGCCGCCGAGGATGACCGGGAAGTCCGCGGCCATCTTGCGCTGGTTGAGCTCCTCCAGGTTCTCCTTCATGATCACCGTGGACTTGACCAGGAGGCCGGACATGCCGATGACGTCGGCCTTGTGCTCCGCGGCGGCGTCCAGGATCGCGGCGACGGGCTGCTTGATGCCGAGGTTGACGACGTTGTAGCCGTTGTTGGAGAGGATGATGTCGACGAGGTTCTTGCCGATGTCGTGCACGTCGCCGCGGACGGTGGCCAGCACGATGGTGCCCTTGCCCTCTTCGCCCTCGACCTTCTCCATGTGCGGCTCCAGGTAGGCGACCGCGGTCTTCATGACCTCGGCGGACTGGAGCACGAACGGCAGCTGCATCTGGCCGGAGCCGAACAGCTCGCCGACGACCTTCATGCCCTCCAGGAGGGTGTTGTTGACGATGTCGAGGGCGGGCGTGTCGGTCAGGGCCTCGTCGAGGTCGGCCTCCAGACCGTTCTTCTCGCCGTCGATGATGCGGCGCTTGAGACGCTCCTCCAGCGGCAGGGCCAAGAGCTCCTCGGCCTTGCCGGCCTTCATCGACTTCGTCGAGACGCCCTCGAACAGCTCCATGAGCTTCTGCAGCGGGTCGTAGCCCTCGGCGCGGCGGTCGTAGATGAGGTCGAGGGCGGTGGTGACCTGCTCGTCGTCGAAGCGGGCGATCGGCAGGATCTTGGAGGCGTGCACGATCGCGGAGTCCAGGCCCGCCTTGACGCACTCGTCGAGGAAGACGGAGTTCAGCAGGACGCGGGCGGCCGGGTTGAGGCCGAAGGAGATGTTGGACAGGCCGAGCGTGGTCTGTACGTCCGGGTGGCGGCGCTTCAGTTCGCGGATGGCCTCGATGGTGTGGACGCCGTCCTTGCGGGACTCCTCCTGACCGGTGCAGATGGTGAAGGTCAGGGTGTCGATGAGGATGTCCGACTCGTGGATGCCCCAGTTGCCGGTCAGGTCCTCGATCAGGCGCTCGGCGACGGCGACCTTGTGCTCGACGGTGCGGGCCTGGCCCTCCTCGTCGATGGTCAGCGCGATCAGCGCGGCGCCGTGCTCCTTGGCCAGGGCGGTGACCTTCGCGAAGCGGGACTCGGGGCCGTCGCCGTCCTCGTAGTTGACGGAGTTGATGACCGCGCGCCCGCCGAGCTTCTCCAGGCCCGCCTGGATGACGGGCAGTTCGGTGGAGTCCAGGACGATGGGCAGGGTGGAGGCGGTGGCGAAGCGGCCGGCCAGCTCGGCCATGTCCTTGACGCCGTCGCGGCCCACGTAGTCGACGCAGAGGTCGAGCATGTGCGCGCCCTCGCGGATCTGGTCGCGGGCCATCTCCACGCAGTCGTCCCAGCGGCCCTCCAGCATGGCCTCGCGGAACTTCTTCGAGCCGTTGGCGTTCGTCCGCTCGCCGATCGCCATGTACGCGGTGTCCTGGCGGAACGGCACCGTCTGGTACAGGGACGCGGCGCCGGGCTCGGGGTGCGGGTCGCGGGCCTGGGGCTGCATGCCGCGTACGCGCTCGACGACCTGGCGCAGGTGCTCGGGGGTGGTGCCGCAGCAGCCGCCGACCAGGGAGAGGCCGTACTCGCGTACGAAGGACTCCTGGGCGTCGGCCAGCTCGGGCGCCGTCAGGGGGTAGTGGGCGCCGTCCTTGCCGAGGACGGGCAGGCCCGCGTTGGGCATGCAGGAGATCGGGACGCGGGAGTGGCGGGCGAGGTAGCGCAGGTGCTCGCTCATCTCGGCGGGGCCGGTGGCGCAGTTCAGGCCGATCATGTCGATGCCCAGCGGCTCCAGGGCCGTCAGGGCGGCGCCGATCTCCGAGCCGAGGAGCATCGTGCCGGTGGTCTCGACGGTGACCGAGCAGATCACCGGGAGGTTCGCGCCGGTGGCGTCCAGGGCGCGGCGGGCGCCGAGGATCGCGGCCTTGGTCTGCAGGAGGTCCTGGGTGGTCTCCACCAGGAGCGCGTCGGCGCCGCCGGCGATCATGCCCTCGGCGTTCTGCTGGTAGGCGTCGCGCAGGGCGGTGTACGGGGCGTGGCCCAGGGTGGGCAGCTTGGTGCCGGGGCCCATGGAACCCAGGACCCAGCGCTGCTGCCCGGTCTTGCCGGTGTACTCGTCGGCGACCTCGCGGGCGATGCGGGCGCCGGCCTCGGAGAGCTCGAAGACGCGCTCGGGGATGTCGTACTCGCCAAGAGCCGCGAAGTTCGCGCCGAAGGTGTTGGTCTCCACGCAGTCGACGCCGACCGCGAAGTACTCCTCGTGCACGGTGCGCACGATGTCGGGGCGGGTGACGTTCAAGACCTCGTTGCAGCCCTCGAGGTTCTGGAAGTCCTCCAGGGTCGGGTCCTGCGCCTGGAGCATCGTGCCCATCGCTCCGTCGGCCACGACCACCCGGGTGGCGAGGGCCTCACGGAGGGCGTCGGCTCGGGTCCTGCTCTCGGACGTGACAGGCGTGGGCTGCGAGGACGGGGTAGGCGACGAGGCCATGAAAGAGCTCCCTGGAGTGCGACGGCTGTCGGCTTTGCGCCTTCTGTTGGAGGGCGCACTCGGCCAGGGTAGCCGGGACCAAGGTCCTGTTGTGAAGGCGTCCACGGGGCGGACGTGCCTGGACGTGCGCCCCTGACCTGGCTCGAACAGGGGCTTGACAGCACAGAGCGGAGCAACACGGGTTGTCCGGGCATTAGCGAGAGGTCGACAACGACCGATAGTGTTCAGCATTGTCGAACGTGGAATGGTGCGAGGGGACGGAGGTCGGGGCTGCGATGGCACGCAACATCCAGTCGCTCGAAAGGGCCGCGGCGATGCTGCGACTGCTCGCGGGCGGCGAGCGACGGCTCGGCCTCTCGGAGATCGCCTCGGCGCTCGATCTGGCCAAGGGTACGGCCCACGGCATCCTGCGCACCCTCCAGGCGGAGGGCTTCGTCGAGCAGGACTCCGCGTCGGGCCGCTATCAGCTGGGCGCCGAGCTGCTGCGCCTCGGCAACAGCTACCTGGACGTGCACGAGCTGCGGGCCCGTGCCCTGGTGTGGACCGACGACCTGGCCCGATCCAGCGGCGAGAGCGTGCACCTCGGCGTCCTGCACCAGCAGGGCGTGCTCATCGTCCACCACGTCTTCCGGCCCGACGACAGCCGCCAGGTCCTGGAGGTCGGGGCCATGCAGCCGCTGCACTCCACGGCCCTCGGCAAGGTCCTGTCCGCCTACGACCCGGTCGCGCACAACGAAGCCGTCGAGGTCGAGCGCGAGGCCTTCACCGCGCGCACCGTGACCGACCCCGAAGGCTTCGAGGGCGTCCTTGACCTCACCCGCGCGCGTGGGTACGCCGCGGACGTCGAGGAGACCTGGGAGGGCATCGCCTCCGTCGCCGCGCCCATCCACGACCGGCGCCGCATGCCGGTCGGCGCGGTCGGCGTCACCGGCGCCGTGGAGCGCGTCTGCAAGGACGGGGAGCTGCGCCCCGAGCTGATCGCCGCCGTACGGGACTGCGCGCGCGCCGTCTCGCGGGACCTGGGCGCCGGCCGCTTCTGAGCCGCCCCCAGGCGCCCCGCGAACCCCTTTCTCCCGCCCGCCGAGCCGCCGTCGAGCTGCGGAATCATCGATAACGCGAAACGATCAATAACGATCGTGTTTTCAATAACAGAACTCTTGACGAGCGAGTAACCCCGGGGCGAGACTCGCGTCCATCGGTCGGCATTGTCGAACACCTACCGGCATTACGCGCTAGAGTGTGACAAGGCCAAGGGCCGGCAACGACCTCACCTGAGGTCGCGGACCACCGGAGGGACCCGGGGTTCGCCTTCCCCTGGACGAAGGACAAAGGAGTCGCGGGTGTCCAGCTCCGACATCTTCATCGGCGAGACCATCGGTACCGCCGTGCTCATCCTGCTGGGCGGCGGCGTGTGCGCCGCCGTCACGCTCAAGCGCTCGAAGGCCAAGGACGCCGGCTGGCTCGCCATCACCTTCGGGTGGGGCTTCGCCGTACTGACCGGTGCCTACCTCGCGGGCGGCGTCTCCGGCGCCCACCTCAACCCGGCGGTCACGCTCGGCCTCGCGATCGAGGGCGGCACCAAGTGGAGCGATGTTCCGCTCTACCTGGCCTCGCAGCTCCTCGGCGCCATGATCGGTGCCGTCCTGGTGTGGGTCACGTACATGGGCCAGTTCAAGGCCCACCTGACCGACCCCGAGATCCTCGCCGCGCAGCCCGCCGAAGAGGGCATGGTCGACCAGAAGGCAGCTCCCGCCGCCGGCCCGGTGCTCGGCATCTTCTCCACCGGCCCCGAGATCCGTAACTACGTCCAGAACGTGGTCACGGAGATCATCGCCACGGTCGTCCTGGTCCTCGCCATCCTCACGCAGGGCCTGAACGACGGCGGCAACGGCCTCGGTGTCCTCGGCGCCCTCATCACCGCCCTCGTCGTGGTCGGCATCGGCCTCTCGCTCGGCGGTCCCACGGGCTACGCCATCAACCCGGTCCGTGACCTCGGTCCCCGCATCGTCCACGCCGTGCTCCCGCTGCCGAACAAGGGCAGCTCGGACTGGTCGTACGCCTGGGTGCCGATCGTCGGTCCGCTGATCGGCGGCGCCATCGCCGGCGGTCTCTACAACGTCGCCTTCAAGTAGGCGTTCAAGTGGAACCGCGACAGCGACCGATGACCGCGTAAGACGGATGACCGCCACCGACGCCTGAGAGCCGTCAGCAAAGAATTCTGGAGCACACCGTGACCGACGCACACACCGCAGGCCCCTTCATCGCGGCCATCGACCAGGGCACCACCTCGAGCCGCTGCATCGTCTTCGACAAGGACGGCCGGATCGTCTCCGTCGACCAGAAGGAGCACGAGCAGATCTTCCCGAAGCCGGGCTGGGTGGAGCACGACGCCACCGAGATCTGGACCAACGTCGAGGAGGTCGTCGCCGGGGCCGTCTCCAAGGCCGGGATCACCCGCGACGACATCAAGGCGATCGGCATCACCAACCAGCGTGAGACCACGCTGCTGTGGGACAAGAACACCGGCGAACCGGTGCACAACGCCATCGTCTGGCAGGACACCCGCACCGACGCGCTCTGCCGGGAGCTCGGGCGCAACGTGGGCAAGGACCGCTTCCGCCGCGAGACCGGCCTGCCGCTGGCCTCCTACTTCGCGGGCCCCAAGGCCCGCTGGCTGCTCGACAACGTCGAGGGCCTGCGCGAGCGCGCCGAGGCGGGCGACATCCTCTTCGGCACCATGGACTCCTGGGTCATCTGGAACCTCACCGGCGGGGTCAACGGCGGCAAGCACGTCACCGACGTCACCAACGCCTCCCGCACCATGCTGATGAACCTGCACAAGATGGAGTGGGACGCGCGCATCTGCGAGTCCATCGGTGTCCCGCAGCAGATGCTGCCCGAGATCCGCTCCTCCGCCGAGGTCTACGGCGAGGTCACCGGCGGCAAGCTCGGCGACCTGCTCGGCGGCATCCCCGTCGCCTCGGCACTCGGCGACCAGCAGGCGGCCCTGTTCGGCCAGACCTGCTTCGCCGAGGGCGAGGCCAAGTCCACGTACGGCACCGGCACCTTCATGCTGATGAACACCGGTGACAAGGCCATCAACTCCTACTCCGGGCTGCTGACCACGGTCGGCTACCAGATCGGCGACCAGAAGCCGGTCTACGCCCTGGAGGGCTCCATCGCGGTCACCGGTTCGCTGGTGCAGTGGATGCGGGACCAGATGGGCCTGATCAACTCCGCCGCCGAGATCGAGACGCTCGCGTCGTCGGTCGAGGACAACGGCGGTGCCTACTTCGTGCCGGCCTTCTCCGGCCTGTTCGCCCCGTACTGGCGCTCCGACGCCCGCGGTGTGATCGCCGGTCTGACCCGGTACGTCACCAAGGCGCACATCGCGCGCGCCGTCCTGGAGGCCACGGCCTGGCAGACCCGTGAGATCACCGACGCCATGACGAAGGACTCCGGCGTCGAGCTCGCGGCCCTGAAGGTCGACGGCGGCATGACCTCCAACAACCTGCTGATGCAGACCCTCTCGGACTTCCTCGACGCGCCCGTGGTGCGTCCGATGGTGGCCGAGACGACCTGCCTCGGTGCCGCCTACGCCGCCGGTCTCGCCGTCGGCTTCTGGTCCTCGACCGACGAGCTGCGCGCCAACTGGCGGCGGGCCGCCGAATGGACCCCGAACATGGACGCGGGCACCCGCGACCGTGAGTACAAGAGCTGGCTCAAGGCCGTGGAGCGGTCGATGGGCTGGCTCGATGAGAGTGGCGAGGAGTAAGACAATGACCACCCTGCAGAGCGTCCCTGCCCTCGGGACGCATCCGGCTGCCGGCCTCAACCCGAGCCGCGCCGAGACCCGGGAGCAGCTTTCCAAGGCGACGTACGACCTCCTGGTGATCGGCGGCGGGATCCTGGGCATCTCCACCGCCTGGCATGCCGCGCAGTCGGGTCTGCGGGTGGCCCTGGTGGACGCCGGTGACTTCGCCGGCGCCACCTCCTCCGCCTCCTCCAAGCTGCTCCACGGCGGTCTGCGCTACCTCCAGACCGGCGCGGTGAAGCTGGTGGCGGAGAACCACTTCGAGCGTCGCGCGGTCTCCCGTCAGGTGGCCCCCCACCTGGCGAACCCGCTCACGTTCTACCTGCCGGTCTACAAGGGCGGCCCGCACGGCGCGGCCAAGCTGGGCGCGGGCGTCTTCGCGTACAGCGCGCTGTCCGCGTTCGGTGACGGCGTCGGCCACCTGCTGTCGCCCTCCAAGGCCGCGCAGGACGTGCCGGAGCTGCGGACCGACAACCTGAAGGCCGTCGCGGTCTACGGCGACGACCAGATGAACGACTCCCGCATGGCCCTGATGACGGTCCGCGCGGCCGTCGAGGCCGGTGCCGCCGTCCTCAACCACGCCGAGGTCACCGGCCTGCGCTTCACCCGGGGCCGGGTCACGGGCGCGGAGCTGAAGGACCGCATGAGCGGCGACGAGTTCGGCGTGAACGCGCGGCTCGTGCTGAACGCGACCGGCCCGTGGGTCGACCACCTGCGCAAGATGGAGAACCCGGACGCGGCGCCCTCCATCCGCCTCTCCAAGGGCGCGCACCTGGTCCTCAAGCGCACCGCCCCGTGGAAGGCCGCGCTGGCGACGCCGATCGACAAGTACCGCATCACCTTCGCCCTCCCCTGGGAGGACATGCTGCTGCTGGGCACCACGGACGAGGAGTTCGAGGGCGACCCGGCGGACGTGCGGGTGACCGAGGCCGACACCGCGCAGATCCTGGACGAGGCCGCGTTCTCCATCCGCGACCAGCAGCTGTCGCGCGACCTGATCACGTACTCCTTCGCGGGTCTGCGGGTGCTGCCCGGCGGTCCCGGCGACACCTCGAAGGCCAAGCGCGAGACGGTCGTCACCGAGGGCCGCGGCGGCATGCTGTCGGTCGCGGGCGGCAAGTGGACGACGTTCCGCCACATCGGCCGTACAGTGATGAAGAAGCTGGAGTCGCTGCCCGGGCACCCGCTGGGCGACGACTACGAGCCGATCTCCGAGCTGCCGAAGAAGCTGCCGCTGCCGGGCATCGCCAACCCGCGCGCTGTCGCCCACCGCCTGCTGGTGGACGGCCCGGCGCCCGGCCCGCGCATGGCCGCCGACACCGCCAAGCACCTGGCGACGCACTACGGCTCGCTCTCCTTCGACATCGCCCGCCTGGCGAACGACAACCCGGAGCTGGCCGAGCGCGTCCACCCGGACGCCCCGGAGATCTGGGCGCAGGTCGTCTACGCCCGTGACAACGAGTGGGCCGAGACGGCGGACGACGTGCTGCGCCGCCGCACCACCCTGACGATCCGCGGCCTGGCCACGGACGAGGTGCGGGGCAAGGTCGAGGACCTGCTGGGCAAGAAGGCCTGACGGCCCATCGGTAGAAGCATGTAAGGGGCGGCCTCCATGGAGGCCGCCCCTTACACGTCCACGCACTGGGACACCCTGGGACGGGTCCCGGCCGGGAGCTACGATCCCGGGAACACCCGCCGACCTGCCCCGGAGTGACTCATGACTCTCCTGACGACCTGGCCGGAGGCCGGGCCCGACACCGTCGTCCGCCGCACCTCGGACCCTGCCGAGATCGCCGCCGCCCTCGCACCGATAGGCGTGCGCTTCGAACAGTGGCCGGTGCGCGAGGACGTGGTGGCCGACGCGGACAGCGACACGGTCTTCGCCGCGTACCGTGCCGAGATCGACAAGCTCAACGCCGAAGAGGGCTTCCGGACCGTCGACGTGGTGGCGCTGCATCCCGACGGATCTCCCGAGTGGCCCGCGAAGGCGGCCGCCGCCCGCCAGAAGTTCCTGGCCGAGCACACGCACGACGACGATGACGAGGTGCGCTTCTTCGTCGCCGGCGCCGGCATCTTCTACCTCCACGTGGGCGGCGAAGTGCACGCCGTCTACTGCGAGAAGGGCGACCTGCTCGGCGTGCCACGCGGCACCACGCACTGGTTCGACATGGGCACCTCCCCCGCCTTCACCGCGATCCGCTTCTTCCACGAGGAGGACGGCTGGATCGGGAACTTCACGGGCAGCCCGATCGCGGACCGCTTCCCCGACTTCGACGAGATCCACTCGGGGTACGCGGGGGCCGCGGGCGCCACGGGGTCCGCGGCGTGAGTCCCGGGTTCGACGTGGACGCCGTGGTGCTGGACATCGAGGGCACCACGAGCGCCACCGGTTTCGTGGTGGACGTCCTCTACCCGTACGCGCGCGAGCGGTTCGGCACGCTCCTGTCCGCGCGGGGCGGGGAGCCGGAGGTGGCGCGGGCCGTCGACGAGGTGCGCCGGGAGATCGGTGAACCCGACGCCGACGCCGGCCGGGTCGAAAAGGTCCTCGGTGAGTGGATCGACGAGGACCGCAAGGCCACGCCCCTCAAGACGCTCCAGGGCATCCTCTGGGCGGAGGGCTTCGCGCGCGGTGAGCTGGTCTCGCACTTCTACCCCGACGTCATCGGCGTCCTGCGGCGCTGGCACGCGGACGGGGTCCGGCTGTACGTGTACTCGTCGGGCTCGGTGGCGGCGCAGCGGGCGTGGTTCGCGCACTCGCCCGAGGGCGATCTGCTGGGGCTCGTCAGCGGGTTGTACGACACCGTGAACGCGGGACCCAAGCAGGAGCCGGACTCCTACCGGGCCATCGCCGCGGACACCGGTGACACTCCCGGGCGTCTGCTCTTCCTCTCCGACCGGCCCGGCGAGCTGGACGCGGCGCGGGCCGCGGGCTTGCGGTCGGCCGGGGTGCGCCGGGCCGGGGAGCCTCATGCCGAGGCCGAGTTCGGTGCCCATCCCGTGGCCTCGGCCTTCTCCGACATCACCCTTTCCCTTTCCACCGGGAGCAGTTCATGACCGAGACCACCCCTGCCGCCGCCCTGGACGTGGAGGAGGCCGGCGCCGTGCTGGCCGCCGAGGCCGCGCGGTTCGCTTCGTTCGGCTGGATGCGGGGCACCTCGGGGAACCTGTCCGTGGTGCTCTCGCGGGAGCCGCTGCGGCTCGCGGTCACCGCGAGCGGGCGGGACAAGGGTGAACTGACGGCGACGGACGTGGTGGTGACGGATGGTCAGGGCGCGGCCGTCGGTCCGGGCCACCCCTCGGCGGAGGCGGCCCTGCACGCGCGCGTGGTGCGGCTCACCGGCGCGGGCGCCGTGGTGCATGTGCACACGGTGGCCTCGGTCGTCATGGGGCAGCGCTCCCCCGCCGGGATCCCCTTCGAGGGCCTGGAGATGCTGAAGGGGCTCGGGCATCCGACGCACGAGGTGTCCGTCACCCTGCCGGTGATCGCCAACAGCCAGGACATGACCGAGCTGGGCGACCGGCTGGAGGCCGCCCTGCGGCCCGGGATGCCGGCGGTGGTCGTCGCCGGGCACGGGATCTACGTCTGGGGTGCGGATCCCCGCGAGGCGCGGCACCGTGCCGAGGTCGTGGAGTGGCTGCTGGAGCTGGCGCTGGCGCGGGGCTGAGTACCGGGCGGGGCCCCGGGCTGGGCGGCCCGGGCGCTACCTCAGGTGCTCCGGGCGCTACCTCAGGTGGGTGCTCCGGGCGCTACCTCAGGTGGGTGCCCGGCAGCTCCCCCGCCGCCACCTCCAGTACGCCGCGCTCCGTGACCAGCGCCGTCACCAGGGAGCCCGGAGTCACGTCGAAGGCGGGGTTGTGGCCGCGCGAGGCCGCCGGGGCCGTGCGGACGCCGGACCACTCCAACACCTCGTCCTCGCCGCGCAGTTCGATGGGGATGCCGTCGCCCGAGGCCGTGCCGAGGTCCACCGTCGTGGTGGGCGCCGCCACCATGAACGGGATGCCCGCGTGCGCGCACGCCAGGGCGACGGCGACCGTGCCGACCTTGTTGGCCGTGTCGCCGTTGGCGGCGATGCGGTCCGCCCCGACGATCGCCGCGTCGACCTCGCCGCGCAGGATCGTGCCGGCCGCGGCGCCGTCGGCCTGGACGTAGTGCGGGATGCCCTCCTGGACGAGTTCCCAGGCGGTCAGGCGCGCGCCTTGGAGCAGGGGGCGCGTTTCGTCGGCGTACACCGCCTCGATGCGGCCCCGGGCGTGGAGTTCGCGGATGACACCGAGGGCGGTGCCCCAGCCCGCCGTGGCGAGGGCGCCGGTGTTGCAGTGGGTGAGGACGCGCAAGGGGCGGTCTCCCTTCGGGGCGACGCGCTTGAGGAGCCAGTCCGCGCCGTGCGCGCCCATCGCGTGGTTGGCGTCCAGGTCCTCGCGGACGACCGCGTCGGCCTCCGCGAGGACCGCGGCGATGCCCTCGTCGACGCGCGCCGCCACGCGGTCCACGCACACCATGAGGTTCACGGCGGTGGGCCTGGCCGCGCGGACGCGGGCGATCTCGGCGTCCAGGCGGGCGCGGTCCCAGCCGTCGCGCTCCGCCTGCGCCATGGCGAGCGCCACTCCGTACGCGCCCGCGGCGCCGATCGCGGGAGCCCCGCGGACGACGAGGCGCACGACCGCGTCGATCAGCGCGTCGACCGTCGTGACGTCGAGCCGTTCCAGCGCGTGCGGAAGGGCCGTCTGGTCGATGAGGGACAGGCACGGCGCGCCGTCCTCCGCGGCGGCCGTCCATGTCACGGCGCGCAGGTCCTGGCTGTTCATGTGCTCAACTCCGAATGAATGGGGGCGATTCCGGCCACGGGAGGAGGGGTGCCGTCACCGTACCTGACGTGCGCGAACCACATTTCGAGACGTTCGTGCGGGTGTCCGAAACCCGGTGCTACTCTCACCGCCACCCAGGACAGATCGGTCCGATCCATGGCGTGAGGAGGCAGCCCATGACCGCGACACTCGCCGCGCCGCGCTGCCCCGCCGTGTCCTGCGGCCGTCACACGTGTGGCCGCCGAATGTGTGGCTGTCGCCGCTGTTCTCGCTGAGCGACGCCGCTCACGCACGTACGACTCTCCCGCCACCGCCCGGGCCGCTCCCGGGCACCTCCACGAAGGCGCTCCTCATGTCCTTGCGTACGCGTACGTCCCCGAGGCTCACCGCCGCCACCGCCGGCGTCGTCTGTGCCGCGCTCCTCGCCACCGGCTGCAACGCCGCCGCCAAGGGCGGGGACGCGGGCAAGGGCGGGGGCGGCAAGACGTTCACGCTCGTCACGCCCGACCCGGTCGCCCAGAACGAGTTCCTCAAACTGGCCGTCACCGGGGTGCGGGCCGCGGCGAGGGCGCAGGGCGGCTCGCAGAAGGTCTTCCAGAGCAGCGACAACGGCTCGCGCCAGCAGAACGTCGCCTCGGCCGTGGACGCCGCGCCCGACGTCGTGGCGCTGGTCGGCTTCGAGTTCGCGGACATCGTGGCGCAGCAGGCCGAGGCGCATCCGAAGCAGCGGTTCCTGCTCGTCGACGCGTGCACGAAGAAGACGTACGAGAACGTCACGTGCGCCGTGTTCCGCGAGCACGAGGCGGTGTACCTGGCGGGTGCCGAGGCCGGGTTGCTCACCGAGAGCGGGAAGGTGGGGGCCGTCGACGTGCTCGACACCCCGCAGTTCCGGCGGTACAGCGAGCCGTTCGCGGCGGGCGCGAAGAAGGTGAACCCGAAGGTGAGCGCCCGGACGCTGTTCGTGGGCGGGCAGTCGCCGTTCAACGACGCGGCGCGCGCCAAGGACCAGGCGGCGACGCTCCGTTCGGGCGGGGCCGACCAGGTGATGGCCGCCGCCGCGGGCGGCAACACGGGCGTCTTCCAGGCGGCGAAGGACAAGGGCTTTGCGGCGTACGGCGTGGACGCCAACCAGTGCCCGGGCAGCCCGGGTGTCGTCGTCGACAACGTACTGAAGAAGACCGACGTCGCCGTGGAGAAGGGCATCGCGCAGATCCTCGACGGCAAGGGCGGCACCACGGTGTCGTACGGCCTCAAAGAGGGCGGTATGTCGCTGACCGGTCTGGAGCCGGGGGTAGCCGGCTCCAAGTGCCTGATCGCGAAGCCCGCCCACAAGGACGTGCTGACGCGCGTCGAGAAGCTGCGTGACGCGATCGTCGCCGGGAAGCTGACCGTCGATGACCCCGCCGCCTGAGGGCACCGGCGGCGCGCCCGCCGTCGAACTGCGGGGCATCACCAAGGAGTTCCCCGGCACGCTTGCCAACGACCGGGTCGACCTGACGGTCCGGCGCGGTGAGATCCACGCGCTGATGGGCGAGAACGGCGCGGGCAAGTCCACGCTGATGTCCGTCCTGTACGGCCTCCAGCGGCCGGACGCGGGGCAGGTCCTGCTGGACGGTCGCGAGGTGTCCTTCGCGAGCCCGAGCGAGGCGATCGCGGCCGGGCTCGGGATGGTGCACCAGAGCTTCAAGCTCTTCCCGTCCTTCACGGTCGCGGAGAACGTCGTCTTCGCCGCCGAGCCGCGCCGGTTCGGTCTCACCGACCGCCGGGAGGCGCTGCGGCGGGTGGCGGCGCTCGCGGAGGAGCACGGGCTGGCCGTCGATCCGGCGGCGAAGGTCGGGGACCTGCCGGTCGGCGTGCGCCAGCGCGTGGAGATCCTCAAACTCCTTTACCGGGGCGCCCGTACGCTCATCCTGGACGAGCCGACGGCCGTGCTGACGCCCGCCGAGGCGGACGCGCTCTTCGGCGTGCTGCGCTCCCTCGCCACCGAGGGCCGCACCGTCCTGCTGGTCACGCACAAGCTGCGCGAGGTCATGGAGGGCAGTGACGCGGTGACCGTGCTGCGGGACGGGCGGGTGGCGGCGCGCATGCGGACCGCCGAGACGAGCGCGGACGGCATCGCGGCGGCCATGACGGGGCGCGCGGTGGAGCTGGACCGGACGCATCCGGTGGGCGCGCCGGGCGCCGAGGTCCTGTCGGTCTCCGGGCTGACGGCGGCCGGGGTGCGGGACGTCTCGCTCACGGTCCGCGCCGGGGAGATCGTCGGCGTGGCCGGGGTCGCGGGCAACGGCCAGTCGGAGCTGATCGAGGCGGTCACCGGCCTGCGGCCGCTGACGGCGGGGCGCGTCACGCTCGCCGGGCGGGACGTCACGGACGCGACGGTGGCGGGACGGCGTGCGGCGGGTCTCGCGTACGTCCCCGAGGACCGCTCGGCGGTCGGCACGGCGCCGGGGGCGACGATCGCGGAGAACCTCGCCATGGGCCACCACCGCGGGCACGGCGTGCTCCGCCCGGCCTGGCTCCGCGCGCATGCGCGGGCCCTGATCGAACGCTTCGGCATCAAGGCGGCGTCGACCGGGCACGCGGCCCGGTCCCTGTCGGGCGGCAACCTGCAAAAGCTGGTCATCGGCCGTGAACTCGCCCATGACTCCCCGCTGTTGGTCGTCGAGCAGCCCACGCGGGGCGTGGACATCGGCGCCGTGCAGACGATCCACGACCACCTGATCGCCCACCGCGACGCGGGCCACGCGGTCCTGCTGGTCTCCGCGGAGCTGAGCGAGATCCGCTCTCTCGCGGACCGGGTCCTCGTGATGTACGAGGGCGAGGTCGTGGCGGAGTACGCGCGCGCGGAGGCGGACGAGAGGACGCTGGGGCTGACGATGGCGGGAGCGGGGCGCTGCGCGGGCGGCGGGAGGGGCGACAGCGGAAGTGACGGCGGCGGAAGCGGCCGGGGCGGCAACAGCGACAGCGACGGTGGCCGGGGCAGCGGAAGCGACACCGGAAGCGCCGGCCGCCAGGCCGCCGGCGTCCCAACGCCCGGCGGTGTGGTCTCGCCCGTGCCGCGGCCAGCCCCTAGCCCGCGGCGGCAAGCGTCCACCGGGGCCGTGGACCGCCCAAGCGCCGCACCACCCGCGGACAAGCCCGCCGAGGCCCAGCCCACGCCTGCGCCTGCGCCCGCACGCCCGCCTGCGCCCACGGCCACGCCCACGCCCACGCCCCCGAAGGAGGCCCCCTGACATGGCCGTTCAGAGTTCGGTCGCCGGGCGCGCGGGCGCGGCCCGCGTGCTGCGTTCCTCCGCGCTGCACTCCGTCGTCGCCGCCGTGCTCGTCGGTGCGCTGTTCCTCGTCGGGACCGGCGCCGACCCCGTGGGGGCGTACGGCTCCGTCATCAGCGGGGCCCTCGGGCCCGACGGCATCGGGTCCACGCTGACGACCGGCACCAGCATCCTCGGGCTCGCCGTGGCGCTCGCCCTGCCGATGCGGGCGGGGCTGCTGAACCTCGGCGGTGACGGCCAGTTGGTGCTCGGCGGGATCGCCGCCGCGGCCACCGGGCTCTACGTCCCACTGCCCGCGCCGCTCGCCGTGGCCGCCGCGCTGCTCGCCGGGATGCTGGCCGGCGGCGCCTACGCCGCGCTCGCCGCCGTCTGCCAGAACCGGTTCGGCGTACCGCTGCTGGTGAGCAGCCTGCTGCTCGGTTATCCCGCGATGTCGTTCGCCTCCTACCTCGCGCGTTTCCCGCTCAAGGAGGACGGTTCCAGCCTGCCGCAGACCAGGCGGCTGCCGGACGGTGTCGCGCTGCCCGCCTTCGGCTCCTCGACGGTCACCGTGGGGCTCGTGCTCGTCGCGCTCGCCGCCGCGGTGTTCGCCTTCGCGGACGCCCGCACCGCCACGGGCTACGAGATCCGCATGACGGGGCTCAATCCGCGCTTCGCGGCGTACGCGGGCGTCGACAGGCCGCGCCTGACGCTGCGGCTGATGGGCCTGTCGGGGGCGGTCGCCGGGCTGGTCGGCGCGATCGGGGTGCTCAGCTTCCCGTACCGCTTCATCGACGGCTCGCTGACGGCCGCCGGACACACGTGGACGGGGCTCACCGCCGCGCTGCTCGCCTCCGCCGCGCCGCTCGGCACAGCGCTCGCCGCGCTGTTCTTCGCCGCGCTCGACGTCGGCGGGCTCGCCATGGAGCGGGCCACCGAGGTGCCGCGGGAGCTGACCCAGGTGCTTCAGGCCGTCGTCATCGTCTTCCTCGCCGCGCGCCTCCAGCTGACGTGGCGGCGCGCCACCAAGGCCGCACGCCGTAAGGGGGACCTGTGATGTCCGTCGACTCCGCGCTGTTCCACTCGGCGCTGCTCGCCCTCACCCCGATCTTGCTCGCCGCGCTCGGCGGCGCGATCTGCGAGCGGGCGGGCGTGTTCAACATCGGCCTCGAAGGCATGATGCTGATCGGCTGCTTCAGCGCGGTCGCGGGCAGCTGGTCCACCGGCAGCGCGTGGCTCGGTGTCCTGTTCGGCGCCCTCTCCTCGGCGGCGTACGCGATGATCCTCGCCGTGGGAACCATCACGCTGCGCGGTGACGCCGTCGTCCTCGGGGTCGCGCTCAACCTCCTGGCCGTCGGCCTGACCGGGTTCCTGCTGCGTACGGTCTTCGGCGTGCAGGGCACCTTCTCCGACCCGCAGCTGGCGGGCCTCGGCGACATCGGCCTGCCGGGTCTGGAGGCCGTCCCCTTCGTCGGGCCGGCGCTTTCCGGCCACTCCCCTCTCGTGTACGTGTCGTGGGCGGCCGTTGCCGTCGCGGCCGTGTTCCTCTCCCGGCACCCGTGGGGGCTGCGGCTCCGCGGGGTGGGCGAGGCGCCGGACGCGGCGGCGACGCTCGGCGTGAGCCCGGCCAAGTACCGTTACGCGGCCGTGCTCACCAGCGGCGTCCTGTGCGGTCTCGCGGGCGCTCAACTCGCCCTCGGAAACGTCACGTTGTTCTCGGAGAACATGACGGCGGGGCGCGGCTGGATCGCCGTGGTCGCGGTCATGCTGGGCCGGGCGCTGCCGCTCGGCGTGCTGCTCGCCGCGCTGCTCTTCGGGGTCGCGGAGGCGGTCGGCTTCCGGCTCCAGGGCAACGGCCTGCCGCAGCAGGCGACCGACGCCGCCCCCTACGTGGTGACCCTCATCGCCCTCTTCCTGTCCACGGCGCGCCGCAAGCGGCGTAAGCGCCTCAAGTCCGTGGGGCCCAAGGCCGGGGGCTCGGCGCCCCGGGACCCCGAGCCCCTGGTAGGAGCCTCCTCATGACGTCGCTCACCGACGCCCTGCCCATCACCCGCGTCCCGCGCACCGGGCTGCCCGCCCAGGCCGTCGTGGTCGGCGACCCGGGCCGCGCGGCCGCCGTCGCCGATCTGCTGTCCGACGCCAAGGAGGTGTCGTACCACCGTGAGTACCGCACCTTCACCGGCACCTGGCAGGGCACGGAGGTCGTCGTCTCCTCGCACGGCGTCGGCGCCCCCGGCGCGATCCTGCTCTTCCAGGAGCTCGCCGAGGCGGGCGTCCGCACGATGGTGCGGCTCGGCACGGCGGGCGCGATCCGCCCCGGCATCCGCGACGGCGACCTGGTCATCGCGGACGCGGCGGTACGCGACGACGGCGTGACCCAGCAGCTGATCCCCGCCGAGTACCCGGCGTTCTCCGCCCCGGAGGCGGTCATCGCCCTGGAGCGCGCGGCGCGGGCGGCCGGCGCCCCCTACCACCGGGGCGTGGTGTGGACGCGGGCCGCGTTCCAGCCGGGCTTCCTGCCGCTGCCCGGCGAGGCGTACACGGCCGCCGGGATCGCCGCCATCGAGATGGAGCTGTCCGCGCTGTACGTCTTCGCCTCCACGCACGGCCTGACGGCGGGCGGCGCGCTGGTGGTGGACGGCGCGAACGCGGACGAACTCGTCGCCGAGGACGCGCCGTTCTCGACGAGCGGCTACGACCCGCACCGCGACGTGGTGGCCGAAGGGGTCGACCGGGGCGCCCGGATAGCCTTGGACGCGCTGCGTCTGCTGGCCGCGGCCGAGCACTGACGTCCGACCCCGGCGACCAGGGAGAACAGAACCCATGCAGCTCACCGACCTGCCCGCCCAGGCCCGCGGCGGCTCCCTCGACCTGCTGGTGCACGGCGGCGACGTGCTGACCGTCGACGCCTCGGGCACGGTCGTCGCGGACGGCGCGGTGGCGGTCCGGGACGGCCGGATCGTCGAGGTGGGCCCCGCCGGGCGGCTGCGCGCAGCGTACGAGGCCGCCGAGGAGATCGACGCCCAAGGCTGCCTCGTGCTGCCGGGTCTCATCAACACCCACACGCACCTCGCGATGAACCTCATGCGGGGCATCGCCGACGACGTCACCCTCCAGGGCTTCCTGGCCCGCGTGATCCCGCGCGAGGCCGCGATCCTCTCCCCCACCACGGTGACGGCCGCCCTCGGCGCCGCGATCGCCGAATCGGTGCGGGGCGGGGTGACCACCGCCCTCGACATGTACTGGTTCCACGAGGCGGCCGAGTCGGTGGCGCGCGAGGCCGGGTGGCGGCTGCTGACCGGGCCGACGTTCATGGACGTGCCGGGCCCGCCGGACGGCCGCGCCTACGCGGAGCGCGCCGGCTGGGCGGCGGCCGACCTGAAGTCCCGTACGCCCCCGCCGGGTACCCGCCCCGTCGTCTTCGCGCACTCCGCGTACACGCTGGACCCCGCGCAGCTGACGGAGATATCCGCGCTGGCCCGCGAGCACGGCGCGCTGCTGCACCTGCACGCCGCCGAGAACGCGGGCGAGGTGGCGATGGTCACCGAGCGGCACGGCATGCGCCCGGTGGAGCTGCTCGACTCGCTCGGCGTCCTCGGCCCCGACACGCTGCTCGCGCACGCCGTCGACCTCACGGACGCGGAGATCGTGACGCTGGCCCGCACCGGTACGGCCGTCGCGCACTGCCCGGTGTCCAACCTCAAGCTGGGCTGCGGCATCGCGCGCGTACCGGAGCTGCTCGACGCGGGCGTCACGGTGGGCCTCGGCACGGACGGCGCCGTGAGCTCCAACACACTCGATCTGCTGGGCGCGGTGAAGATGGCCGCGCTGGTGCACAAGGCCGGCGGCGACCCCACGGCGGTCGGCGCCGAGCAGGCCGTACGGATGGCGACCATCGAGTCGGCGCGGGCGCTCGGTCTCGACGCTCAACTGGGCTCGCTGGAGGCGGGCAAGCGCGCCGACCTCGTCGTCGTCGACCTGGACCGGCCGCACCTCGCGCCCCGGCACGACCCCTGGTCGACGCTCGCGTACGCCGCCACGGCCGCGGACGTGCGGGACACCGTCGTCGACGGGCGGATTCTGATGCGCGGGCGCACCCTGCGTACGCTGGACGAACCGGCTGTCCTGCGCGCCCTGCGGGACGCGGCGACCGACCCCGAAGTGACGAGCACCGTATGACGTACGACGAGCGGACCACCACCCGCGAGCCCACCCGCGGCTTCACCGGCCGCGCCCGCGCCGCCGACCGCGACCCGCGCCTGCCGCCGGGCCAATACGACGCGCGCGACGGTTGGCCCGTCCTGTCGGCCGAGGTGACGCCGCACCTGGCCGCCGCCGACTGGACGTTCCGCGTGGACGGCCTCGTGGCGGCCCCGCACACCTGGAGCTGGGACGAGGCGCACGCGCTGCCCGGCTCCGAGTACCGAGGCGACATCCACTGCGTGACCAGCTGGTCCAAGTTCGGGGTGCGCTTCGGCGGGGTGAGCCTGGACACCTTCCTGGCCGCCGCCCGCCCGCTGCCCGGCGCCACGCACGTCGTCGCGTACTCCCACACCGGTTACACCACCAGCCTGCCGCTGAGCGACGTCAGCGACGGCAAGGCGTGGATCGTCTGGGAGTACGGGGACGAGCCGCTGCCCGCCGAGCACGGCGGCCCGGCCCGGCTGATCGTCCCCCACCTCTACTTCTGGAAGAGCGCCAAGTGGATCGCGGGGCTGCGCCTCCTGGACCGCGACGAGCCGGGCTTCTGGGAGCAGAACGGCTATCACCACCGGGGCGACCCGTGGGCCGAGGAGCGCTACGCAGGTGACTGAGAACTCGCAGGGCACCTTCGTGCCGCCGACGCGCTTCGCCGTGCCCGGCCGGATCGCCGTGAGCAACCGCGCCGCCGCCCTGTGGCAGCGGGCGCTGATCACGGAGATCCGCCGGGAGACGGCGGCCGTCTCGACGTTCCGCCTCAAGGCCCCCGACTGGCAGGGGCACCTGCCGGGCCAGCACCTGATGCTGCGGCTCACGGCCGCGGACGGCTATGTCGCCCAGCGGCACTACTCGATCGCCTCCGCGCCCGACGGCAGCGGCGAGATCGAGCTGACCCTCGACCATGTGCCGGGCGGCGAGGTGTCGGGGCATCTGCACACCGTCGCGCGGGTCGGCGACACGGTCGAGGTGCGCGGGCCGCTGTCCGGCTTCTTCGCGTGGCCGGGCGACCGCCCCGCGCTGCTGCTCGGCGCCGGGTCGGGCGTGGTCCCGCTGATGTCGATGATCCGCCACCACCGCCTCGCGGGTCTCACCGTGCCGCTGCGGCTGATCGTCTCCGCGCGCACGCCCGAGGACCTGATCTACGCCGACGAGTACGCGGACGAGACCAGCGTCGTGCTGACCCGCACCGAAGGCCGGTTGAACGCCGGCCACCTGGCGCCCTTCCTCGGCGGAGCGCGGCGGCCCGAGGGCGGCTGGGAGGCGTACGTCTGCGGCTCCAACGGGTTCGCGGAGCACGCCTCTCGGCTCCTGGTGGAGGGCGGCCAGCCGGTGGACCGGATCAGGATCGAACGCTTCGGCTGAAGCCGCGCAGCGCAGGGGACATAATCAGCTCGCACATCGGATGTCTGTTGGTTCTCTGATTCCTGAGGCGAGGTCCCCATGGCTGTCACCGACGAGGCCATCGAGAAGATCAAGGGCATGATCGTCTCCGGCGCGCTGCGCCCCGGCGACCGGCTGCCCAAGGAGAGTGAACTCGCCGCCGACCTCGGCCTCTCCCGCAACTCCCTGCGCGAGGCGGTCCGCGCGCTGTCGCTGATCCGCATCCTCGATGTGCGCCAGGGCGACGGCACATACGTGACGAGTCTGGACCCCCAACTCCTCCTGGAGGCGTTGAGTTTCGTCGTCGACTTCCACCGCGACGACACGGTCCTGGAGTTCCTCGCCGTACGCCGCATCCTGGAACCGGCGGCCACCGCGATGGCCTGCGCCCGCATCAGCGAGGCGGAACTGGACGCGCTGACCCAGCAGTTGGACGAGCTGGGGGCCGCCCCGTCCGTGGAGGAGCTGGTCGCCTGCGACCTGGAGTTCCACCGCGGCATCGTCCAGTCGTCGGGGAACTCCGTGCTGTGCTCCCTGCTGGACGGCCTCTCCGGGCCCACCACCCGGGCCCGCATCTGGCGCGGCCTGACCCAGGAGGACGCCGTCAGCCGCACGCTGCACGAGCACCGCGCGATCCTCACGGCGCTGCGCGACCGCGACGCGGAGGCGGCCAGGTCGTGGGCGACGGTGCACATCGCGAGTGTGGAGCAGTGGCTGCGTTCCACGCTGTGACGGTGGTACCGGCCCGCGTGAACCTGCCGTTTCCCGCCGTTTCCCGCCGCCGAGGGTGGGCAGTGATCACGCATTCCCCCGACCGAGGGGGCTGCTGGGGGCCCCTTCGGACGCCGTAAGGTTGGGGCGTACGCAAGGGAACATCGGAAGGAGGCCTGGGTGATCGAGCTCGAGGGGGTTCCCGAGCTGGTCGACCCGGTCATGGTGGCCGCGTTCGAGGGCTGGAACGACGCCGGCGACGCCGCCTCCGCCGCGGTCGCGCACCTCGACAAGGAGTGGAAGGGCGAGGTGTTCGCGGCGCTGGACGCCGAGGACTACTACGACTTCCAGGTCAACCGCCCGACCGTCTGGCTCGACGACGGGGTACGCAAGATCACATGGCCGACGACCCGGCTCTCGGTGGTCCGCGTCGGCGGCGACAAGCCGCGCGACCTCGTCCTGGTCCGCGGGATCGAGCCGTCCATGCGCTGGCGGTCGTTCTGCAACGAGATCCTCGGCTTCGCGCACGAACTGGGCGTCGAGCTGGTGGTGATCATGGGGGCGCTGCTCGGCGACACCCCGCACACCCGCCCGGTCCCGGTCAGCGGTGTGACGTCCGACGCCGACCTGGCGCGCACCATGGACCTGGAGGAGACGAAGTACGAGGGTCCGACGGGCATCGTCGGCATCCTTCAGGAGGCGTGCACGCACGCGGGCGTCCCGGCGGTCAGCCTCTGGGCGGCCGTCCCGCACTACGTCTCGCAGCCGCCGAACCCGAAGGCGACGCTCGCGCTCCTCAACCGCCTGGAGGACCTGATCGGCCTGCGCATCCCGCTGGGTGAGCTGGCCGAGGACGCGCGGGCCTGGCAGCTCGGCGTGGACCAGCTGGCCGCCGAGGACAGCGAGGTCGCCGAGTACGTCCAGTCGCTGGAGGAGGCGCGGGACACCGCCGAGCTCCCGGAGGCCTCGGGCGAGGCCATCGCCCGGGAGTTCGAGCGCTATCTGCGGCGCCGCGACGGCGGCGGCGAGGGCGGCGGGACGTTCTCCCGCGACACCCCGCCGAGCGACCGCACCCGCCCCCCGAAGCCCAAGCCCACCCAGCGGCCCGGACAGGACGCGGAGGGGCCGGTGGCCGAAGGACCCGTGGCGGAGGGGCCGGTCGCGGAGGGTGAGAGCGAGGGCGACGGCGAGAGCCCCTCGGATGCCGAGGGTTCCTCGGATTCCTCGGATTCCTCGGACGACTGAGAGATTCCGCCGGTCGGCACGGGGCGGAGGGACTGCTCCCTCCGCCCCTGTCACCCACTTCCTACCCGCAGCTGAACCTGGCCGCCGCCCAGTCCGCGTGGTCCCCGCTCTTGGAGCCGTTGGTGTCCCGCACCTTGAGCTCCACATGCCGGGCGCCGCGCACGTCGACGTCGACCGGCACGGTCGCCGAGGCGCCCGTCACCTTCGGCGAGGTCCACAGCACCTTGCCGTCGGCCTCGACGGAGAAGGCCACCTCCCCGTAGCCGTTGATCTCGTCGTCGATGCCCACGTCGGCGGTGAACTTCGTGCAGCGCCCGCCCGGATAGACCTCGATGACGGAGTCCGCGTGCGTGCCGATCCCCTTCTCGTAGGCCTTGCCCGCGAGGGTCAGCGTCCGGCCGTCGGCGGCGCCCGACTCGCCGTTGCTGCGGTCGCGTTCGGCCGGCCCGTAGCCGTTGGTGGACTTCAGCCACACCATGTCGCTCGCCCAGGTGTCCCTGCCCGGTGCCTCGGGCATCACGCCGAGCGCGAACCGCTGCACGGCGGTGCGTTCCTGGCCCGCCGAGCGGTAGCGGGCGCTCGCGGTCAGCGGCTGCTCACCCGGCTTCGCGTCCTTGGCCGCAGTGACGGCCACCTCGACGCGGCGCGTGGTGCCCGCCGGGATCCGGTCGGCCTTCGCGGTGTCGGCGCTCCAGCCCTCGGGCACGTCGAGGGTGACCTCGACGTCGGTGGCGTCCTTCGTGCCCGCCGTGACGTCGACGGCGACCTTGCCCGGCGTGCCCGCGCCCAGCTCCTGGCCCGCGGGCGCGCCGACGGCGGCGGCTGCTCCGGGCACGGCGCCGCCGACCGCGCTGGTGTCGTCGAGGGTCAGCGCGAAGGCGCGGTCGGTGCGCAGGGAAGCCGTCTTGACCCGCACCACACCGCCCCGGTCGTCCCGGTCGTAGAACCAGCCCCGCGCCGCCTTCTCGTACGCGGCCTCCGACGCGAGCCGCGGCAGCCCGCGCCCGTCCAGCTCCACGCGGCTCGGCGCGTCCCCGGTGTGCAGCGTGAAGGCGTAGGGCCGGGTGCTCTGCTTTCCGGCGAAGTGGCCCTTGCTCGCGCCGATCCGCACGCTCACGTCGCCCGCGCCGGAGCGGGGGGCCCGTACGTCGGCGCGCTGCGTGGCGTACTTCCCGTCGCGGTGCTGCCGGGTCACGCCGTCGTCCTCGTACAGCTCGAAGGAGGACTTCCCCTGCGGGTAGATGTCCCAGGCGAGCGGTGAGTCCGCCTTCCTGTCCTCGTAGGACCGGATGCCGCCCGGCCACATCGGCACGCTCGCGCCGCCCCTGACGAACAGCGGCAGGGTGTCGAGGGGCGCGTTGTAGCCGTCGATCGTGGTCGGCCCCTGGTAGGTGCGGCCGCTCCAGTAGTCGGTCCAGGTGCCCTTGGGGAGGTAGATGCCGTCGCGGGTGGTGGCGTCCTTGTGGACGGGGGCGACGAGGAAGTCCTCGCCGGTCAGGAACTCGTACTTGGCGGCGTCGGTCGCCGCCTTCGGGTCGTCGGGGTACTCCAGGGCCAGCGGCCGCACGGCGCCGACGCCGGTCTCGGTCGCCTCGTGGGCGTACGAGTAGAGGTAGGGCAGCAGCGATTCGTGCAGCTTGAGGTACTCGCGGTTGATGGAGGTGTAGGGCTCGCCGTACCGGAAGGGCTGCTTGTCGCTTGCGGCCCAGCCGTCCATCGTCATGGTGACGGGCAGGAACATCTTCCACTGGAGGTCGCGTACGTACGTCTTGGGGCTGCCGCCGAAGATGCCGTCGACGTCACCGGTCGTGTAGGCGAGGCCGGACATGGTGGACCCGGCGTACGTCGGGATCTGCCAGCGGATGTACTCCCAGCTGCCGCTCTGGTCGCCGGACCACTGGACCCCGCAGCGCTGGGCGCCCGACCAGCTCTCGGGGGCCCAGGTGAAGCCGCGGGCGTCGCTGTTGTCCTCGATGCCCTGGTACGCGTCCTTGCAGCCGTCCAGCGCCTTCTTGTAGCCGTCGCCGACCCAGGCGACGTCCAGCTTGGCGACGCGCTGGCCCGCCTTGACCTGCTCGGCGATCGTGTCGAGGCCGTCCTCGGTCCACAGGCCCAGCTTCATCTTGCGTTCGGCGAGTCCCTTGGAGGTCTCGGCGAGGTTCTCGTAGCCGCAGCCGTAGCCGTCGTTGACGAGCATCCAGCCGTTCGGCATGTCGTGCTCGACGTAGCCGTCGGCGACCTTGAGGGCGTCCAGGGTGTGCCTCTCGCCGCGGTTGGCGTTGTGGAGGTAGCAGTCGGCGTCGCCTATCTCCATGCCGTAGATGGGCGGCAGGAATGGTTTGCCGGTGAGCTTCGTGTACTGGCCGATGACGTCCTTGGCCGCGTCGGAGCCGCGCCCGGCGAAGTAGTAGGCGTCGAAGCGCTGTTCCTTCGCGGTGGCGGTCACGGGCTCGGCGAAGTCGTACGTATTGGGGGAGTAGGTGTTGCGGAAGACGCCGTACCCGGCCGAGGAGAGGTAGAAGGGCACGGAGTTGGGGTGGCCGCCGTCGTTCCAGTTGTAGTCGACGGCGACCTCGACCTTCTTGCCGCGGTGCGAGGTGTTGCCGCGGCCGTTCTGCATGCCGGCGCCGTAGAACTGCTCGTCGGCGCCGCGGGCGAGGCTCTGCGTGGTGGTGTCCTTCGTCCAGGACAGGC
This sequence comes from Streptomyces sp. 135, assembly GCF_020026305.1. Taxonomy (NCBI): domain Bacteria; kingdom Bacillati; phylum Actinomycetota; class Actinomycetes; order Kitasatosporales; family Streptomycetaceae; genus Streptomyces; species Streptomyces sp. 135. The sequence continues at coordinate 1,697,337 of NZ_CP075691.1, forward strand.
CCTTGGTCTCGGCCCACAGGCGGGTGCCGTCGGCGCGGTACAGGGCGAAGCGCAGCGGCGACTTGTAGGCGCGCAGCGTCACCTTGGAGGTGCTGAGCTCGTAGCGGTCGCTCTTCTCGCGCCACTTGGTGTGCGGGGCGCGGCCCTGCGGCAGGACGATGTCCTTGCCCGTCGGGTCGGTGAACGTGCCGTCGGGGGCGAGTTCGAGCCGGAAGGTCTCCGGGGAGACGAAGCTGACGCGGGCCACGGCCTGGCCCGCGCTCAGGCGGTAGACGCCGCCCGCGTGATCGAAGCCGGTGACGTCCCCGACGGTGGTGGCACCGTCGTCGTCGGCCTGCGCGGGGGCGTCGCCGCCGGGCACCGCGAACGCCGCGAGGAGGCCCAGCAGGGCGGCGGCGACCGCCGATCTGAAGCGCGTGGGAGATCTCATGGCGGAGGTCTAGCGCGTCGACCCCCGCCGGGGCCATGGACTTTGCTGGGCCGCTCCTGGATTTGTGGAGCGGCCCATTCAGGGGGCGGGTGCTACAGGGCCACGCCGAGCAGCGCGTCCACCGCACGCGATACGACACCGGGCGCGCCCTCGTCCGTACCGCCCTCGGCGGCCTGACGGGCGGCCCAACGGTCGACGGCGGCCAGCGCGGCCGGCGCGTCGAGGTCGTTCGCGAGCGCCTCCCGCATCTCCTCGACGACCGCCTCGGCGGCGGGCCCGTCGGGGCGGGACACCGCCGCGCGCCAGCGGCCGAGCCGCTCCACGGCCTCCGTGAGGACGGCGTCGGTCCACTCCCAGTCCGCGCGGTAGTGGTGCGCGAGCAGGGCGAGGCGGATCGCCGCCGGGTCGACGCCGTCGCGCCGCAGCTTCGAGACGAAGACGAGGTTGCCCTTGGACTTCGACATCTTCGCGCCGTCCAGGGCGACCATGCCGGCGTGGACGTACGCCTTGGCGAAGGGGTACTCGCCGGTCAGCGCCTGGGCGTGCGAGGCGCCCATCTCGTGGTGCGGGAAGGTGAGGTCGGAGCCGCCGCCCTGCACGTCGAAGCCCATCCCGAGGTGGTCCAGGGCGATGGCCACGCACTCGATGTGCCAGCCGGGCCGCCCGCGGCCCAGGGAGCCGCCGTCCCAGCTCGGCTCGCCCTCGCGGGCCGCCATCCAGAGCATCGGGTCGAGGGGGTTCTTCTTGCCGGGGCGCTCGGGGTCGCCGCCGCGCTCGGCGGAGAGCAGCTTCATGGCGGCGGCGTCGAGCCCCGACACCTCCCCGAAGTGGGGGTCGGACTCGACGGAGAAGTAGGTGTCGCCCTCCAGTTCATAGGCGGCGCCCATGTCCCGGAGGCGTTCGACGAGCGGCACGATGCCGGGTATCGCCTCGACGGCCCCGATGTAGTGCTGCGGCGGCAGGAGCCGCAGCGCGGTCATGTCCTCGCGGAACAGAGCGGTCTCGCCCTCGGCGAGCTCGACCCAGTCCTTGCCGTCGCGGTTGGCGCGTTCCAGAAGCGGGTCGTCCACGTCGGTCACGTTCTGGACGTAGTGAACCTGCCGCTTGGTGTCGAGCCACACGCGCTGCACGAGGTCGAACGCGTTGTAGGTCGCCGCGTGACCCATGTGGGTCGCGTCGTACGGAGTGATGCCGCAGACGTAGATACGGGCGACGGGACCGGGGTCGAGGGTGACGAGCTCACCGGTCGCGGTGTCGTGGATCCGGAGGTCGCGGCCCTTGCCAGGAAGGGCGGGGACCTCAGAAGCGGGCCAGGCATGCATGACCTGAGCCTAACCGGACGGGGCGTCCGTATACGAGTGGGGATCATCGTTCGATGGCCGGACGGGCCCTCTTGTGGCGCCGCCCGGCCTGTGCAAGGCCCTGCGCGGTGCCTTACACCGGCGGCCAGGGGATGGCGGGCCACTCGCCCGACGGCTCGGGATGGCGGCCGGATTCCACCAGGGCGTCCACCCGCGCGCGCAGTGCGTCGGTCTCCGCCGCCGTGATGAGCCCGGCGAGCCGCTCGGCGAGGGCGGCACCCTCCTTGAGGGCGTCCCGCAGGGCCTGGAGGACCTCGACGGCCTCCTCGGTCAGCGGCTCCCCCGCCCAGCCCCACAGCAGCGTGCGCAGCTTGTCCTCGGCGTTGAAGGTGACGCCGTGGTCGATGCCGTAGAGGCGCCCTCCGGCGGCCAGCAGATGGCCGCCCTTGCGGTCACCGTTGTTGATCACGGCGTCGAGCACCGCGAGCCGCCGCAGCCGGGGGTCGTCCGCGTGCACCAGCAGCGCGGTGCGGTCCTCGTCGATCTGGGCGCGCCCGACCGCCTTCCAGCCCTCTTCCGGCTCGTCGGCGTCGACCAGGGCGAGCAGCGCCTCGTCGCCCGAGGGCTCTATCCACAGCTGGCACATGCCCTGGCCGTAGGGCCCGTCGCGCAGCACGGTCGGCGGCACGAGGTCCCAGCCGGTGGCCCGCGACACCTCGTACGCGGCGACCTCGCGCTGGGCGAGCGTGCCGTCGGGGAAGTCCCACAGGGGACGCTCCCCGGCGACTGGTTTGTAGACGCAGGGGGCTTCCTCGCTCTCGTACGCGACCGTGCAGTAGAGCACCGCGTTCGAGGCCTCGCGGATCCGCCCGCGCACGGTCAGCTCGCCGTGCGTGAGGAGCGTGCCGGGGTCGGTGGTCACACTCCCCGCCGGTATCCGTTCTGACGCGGGCATACGTGTCCTTCCGGGTCGAGCGGGAGGCTGCACAGCGGGCACGGCGGGCGGCCCGCGTTCACGACGTCCAGGGCCCGCTTGGCGAACGCGCGGGCCTGGGCGCCGGTGAGCCGGACGCGGAGCATCGGCGGGCCGTTCTCCTCGTCCTGGAGGAGCTTCTCCTCGGCTTCGGCGAGGTCGTCCTCGGATTCGGCGTCCAGTTCGACGAGGGCCTGTGCCTCGACGATCATGCGCTCCTCCTCGCCGTCCCAGGCGAGCGCCATCGTGCCGACGCGGAACTCCTCCTCCACGGGGGAGTCCAGCGGCGCGCTGTCGGTGATCTCGGCGGGCGCGACGGCCGGCACGGCGGCGTTGCCCCCACTGCGGCGCACCACCTCGTCGAGGAGTTCCTCCATGCGCTCGGCGAGCGCGGCCACCTGGGTCTTCTCCAGGGCGACGCTGGTCACCCTGACGCCCGCCGAGGCCTGGAGGAAGAAGGTACGCCGTCCGGGCAGCCCGACCGTTCCCGCGACGAAACGCTCCGGGGGGTCGTAGAGGAACACCTGACGGGACACGTCCTGTCTCCATTGGATCGACTGCAAGGGGGCTGCTGCTTCAACCGCTTCACCCTACTGCGGGCGACGATCACGGTGCGCCCGCACCGCCCCCCACCGTCGCGTCGTCGCCCGGCGGCTCCTCCCTCGGGACCAGCGAGGCGAAGTCGCCGGTGTCCCCGAGGCGTACGAGGAAGGGGCGGAGCCGGGTGTAGCGGATGACGGTGACGGAGCAGGGCTCCACGGAGATGCGCTGGAACAGGTCGAGGTGGAGCCCGAGGGCTTCCGCGACCAGGGACTTGATGATGTCCCCGTGGGAGCACATCAGGTAGACGGCGTCCTCGCCGTGGTCGCGCTCCACGCGCGCGTTCCACTCGCGCACCGCCTCGGCGGCGCGCGTCTGCATGGCGCGCATGGACTCGCCGCCGGGGAAGGCGGCGGCGGACGGGTGCCGCTGGACGACCTCCATCAGCGGCTCGTCGGCCAGCTCGGCGAGTTTGCGGCCCGACCAGTCGCCGTAGTCGCACTCCCCGATGCGGTCCTCGGTGTGCGCCTGGAGCCCCGGGCGGGCGGCGAGCAGCGGCGCGACGGTCTCCCGGCAGCGCTGCAAGGGGCTCGTGACGACTTCGGCGAGGGGGATGCCGGCCAGCCGGGCGGGCAGCGCGGCGGCCTGTTCGGCGCCGCGCTCGTCGAGGGCCACACCGGGGGTCCACCCGGCGAGCAGACCCGCGGTGTTGGCGGTGGAGCGTCCGTGCCGGACGAGGATCAGCGTGGGCATGCGGACCAGCCTAAGCGCCGGAGAAGTGATACCTCCGGGGTGGCTGGGAACTATGTGCGGTGTGATTGTCGACTGTGCCATTTACCGAGAGGGTCGTCGCCGCGAGGGCCCGCATGACTTCTCCGACGCCCTGGACGAGGCGCGGTCCACGGGCGAGGCGTTCGTCTGGATCGGCCTGCACGAACCGACCGAGAGCGAGTTCGACAAGGTCAGCGAGGAGTTCGGGCTTCATCCGCTGGCCGTGGAGGACGCCCTCAAGGCCCATCAGCGGCCGAAGCTGGAGGTGTACGACGACTCGCTGTTCATGGTCCTGAAGCCGGTGGTGTACGAGCCGAACACCGACAACGTCTCCTCCGGCGAGGTCATGATCTTTGTGGGCGACTCGTTCGTGGTGACCGTCCGGCACGGCGAGGGCGCCCCGCTCGGTGCCGTGCGCGACCGCCTGGAGGCCGACCCGGACGTCCTGAAGCACGGGCCCACGGCGGTCCTGTACTCGATCGCCGACGCCTCCGTCGACCACTACCTGGAGGTCGCCGACGAGCTCCAGGAGGACCTGGAGGTCCTGGAGACGGAGGTCTTCTCACCGGACGGCGGCGGTTCGCGCCACACGGCGTCCAGGATCTACAACTTCAAGCGGCAGATCCTCGAATTCCGCCGGGCGACCGGGCCGCTGTCCCTGCCGCTGGCGCGCCTCTCCGGAGCGGGCCCCTTCGGCCCTCCGGTGCCGTTCGCTGACGAGACGGCGCAGCCCTTCTTCCGGGACGTCAACGACCACCTGACGCGCGTCAACGAATCGGTGGAGGGCCTCGACCGGCTCGTGTCGGACATCCTGTCCGCGCATCTGGCGCAGATGAGCGTGCGGCAGAACGACGACATGCGGAAGATCTCGGCGTGGGCGGCCATGGCCGCGGTCCCGACGATGATCGCGGGGATCTACGGCATGAACTTCGACCACATGCCGGAGCTGCACTGGACGTGGACGTACCCGGCCGTGATCGTCGTGATGGTCGTCCTGGAAGTGCTCCTGTACCGCATGTTCAAGCACCGCGGCTGGCTGTAGGCCGCTTCTTCGGAGAGGTGGCCCTTCTCTTCGGAGAGGCGGCCTAGGTGTACTCGGGCGCCGGGGCCGCAGGGCCGCTCAGTGCGTCGCGCCGCTCGGGCCGCTTCAGGGAGACCATCCGCCGCCAGCCGCCGAGCCGCTCGTACGTGTACGCGGCGTGGATGCCGGTGGCGAGCACCTTCCGCTTGGTGGGCGGCCAGTGGAGGATGCGCCCCGTGTGGTCCAGCACGGCGAGGCTCACGTCGCGGTGGACGCGGATCTCGGCGAGCGCGTAGTCGCGCAGGACGCGCTGGATGGTGTGGCCGTACCCGGCGGACGCGAAGCGCAGCAGCTCCTCGTGGCAGTACGCGAGGTGGTTGTCCTCGTCCTCCGAGATCATCCGGACGGCACGGCCGATCTCCGGGTGGTCGGCGAAGTACCTGAGCAGCAGCCGCATCTGCTCGGCGGCGCGCTGTTCGGTGACCCGGCTGTGCGCGAGATAGGTGACGATGTCCCGGACAGTCAGTTCCCGGTCGGTCTTCAGCCGCTCGTGGGCGAGGCCGATGCCGTGCTTCTCCAGCAGCATCGTGTAGTCCGTCTCGTGCGGTACGTCGACGGGGCGCAGGCCGCGCCTCTTCATCAGGGCGCGGAAGATCCGGCCGTGCTTGTCCTCGTCGGCGCCGTGCCGGGTGATCTTGGGCACGAACGCGCGCTCACTCGCCGGAACGAGGGCGGCGATGCGGCCGTTCTCGAAGACGCTCCTGGCCGAAAGCATCACTGGCACCTCCATGCCCCTGGACGTGGACCTCCGCGAAGACGAAGTCAAATGCGAGGCCCGCCACCGGGCAACAGGTGTGCGGGGCGAGTGGGCCGGCCGAAGGACGTCGACGGCGGGCCCGAGGCCGTAACCGAGGGCGCCCGTGGCGCGTTGTTCCGCGTGACGGCCGTGGCGGGGAAGACCCCCCGAGCCCCCACCACGGCCGCAGAAATCCCTCTCCCCTCGTTACGCCAGTCCGGCGCGTTCCAGCGCCTCGGTGCCGGCCCGCAGCGCGGCGATCCGCTCCTCCAGCGTGAAACCCGCGGGCGCCAGCGTGAGGGTGGTGACACCGGCCGCCGCGTAGGCCTGCATCCGGTCGGCGATCCGCTCCACGGAACCGAGCAGCGTCGTCGAGTCGATCAGCTGTCGCGGGATGGCGGCCGCCGCGCCGTCCTTGTCGCCCGCCAGGTACTTGTCCTGGATCTCGGCGGCCTCCTTCTCGTAGCCCATGCGCCGCGCGAGCTGGTTGTAGAAGTTCTGCTTGCGGCTGCCCATGCCGCCGACGTACAGCGCGGTGTAGGGCCGGAACATGTCGGCGAGGGCGTCGACCTGGTCGTCCGCGCCGACCGCGAGCGGCACCGTCGGGACGACGTCGAAGCCCTCCATGGTCTTGCCCGCCTTCTCGCGTCCGGCGCGCAGGTGCCGCAGCGCGGTCTCCTCCAGGTGCTCGGCGGCCGGGAAGATCAGCAGGGCGCCGTCGGCGATCTCGCCGGTCTGCTCCAGGTTCTTCGGGCCGATCGCGGCGATGTAGAGCGGGATGTGCTCGCGCTGCGGGTGGACGGTCAGCTTGATGGGCTTGCCGGGGCCGCCGGGCAGCGGGAGCGTCCAGTGCTCGCCCTCGTAGGAGAGGCGCTCGCGCGTCATGGCCTTGCGGACGATCTCGACGTACTCACGCGTGCGGGCCAGCGGCTTGTCGAACTTCACGCCGTACCAGCCCTCGGAGACCTGGGGGCCCGAGACACCGAGGCCGAGGCGGAACCGGCCGCCGGAGAGCGAGTCGAGGGTGGCGGCCGTCATCGCGGTCATCGCGGGCTGCCGGGCCGGGATCTGGAAGATCGCGGACCCGACGTCGATGCGTTCGGTCTGCGCGGCCACCCAGGTCAGCACCGTCGCGGCGTCCGAGCCGTACGCCTCCGCGGCCCAGCAGACCGCGTAGCCGAGCCGGTCGGCCTCCTTGGCGACCGCGAGATTGTCCGCGTCCATCCCGGCGCCCCAGTAGCCGAGGTTGATCCCGAGCTGCATGGCCGATCCCCTAACCGCTGTACTCATGAGTAACGTGCCTGTGCCGGGGACTGTAGCGCGCGGGCGCGGGATCCGTCAGGGGCTGGTCGGTTCCCCTGATGGGCGGCCGAGTTCTCCACAGTCGCGGGTTTGTCCACAGGCTCGCCCGTCGCCGGGGTGTGGCCAGTAATCTCAGCGCCCATGGAGCAGAGGCATCTCGGCCGGACCGGCCTGCGCGTGTCCCGCATCGGACTCGGCACCCTCACGTGGGGCCATACCGAGGAGAGCGACGCCGCCGAGCTGTTGAAGGTGTTCTGGGAGGCGGGCGGCACGCTCGTCGACACGGCCGACGTGTACGGCGACGGCGAGTCCGAGTATCTGCTCGGCCGCCTGATCGAGCGGCTCGTCTCCCGGCGCGATCTGGTCATCGCCACCAAGGCGGGCAGCGTCCCCGATCCCGAGCGGCGCTTCGACGGCTCCCGGGGCCATCTGCTCTCCGCGCTCGATGCCTCGCTCGCCCGCCTCGGCACGGATTACGTGGACCTGTGGCAAGTGCACGCCTTCGACCCACGCACCCCGCTGGACGAGACGCTTCAGGCCCTCGACATCGCGGTCAGCACCGGCCGGGCGCGCTACGCGGGCGTCTCCAACTTCTGCGGCTGGCAGCTCGCCAAGGCCGCGACGTGGCAGCTCTCGATGCCGGGCGCGCGCACCCGTATCGCCAGTACGCAGATGGAGTACTCCCTGCTCCAGCGCGGCGTCGAGCGCGAGGTGCTGCCCGCCGCCATCGACCTGGGAGTGGGCCTCCTGCCCTCCTCGCCGCTCGGCCGGGGAGTACTGACCGGGAAGTACCGCCGCGCGACCCCCGCCGACTCGCGCGGCGCCTCCGACCACATGGCGCCCTTCGTCGCGCCGTACCTGGACGACGCGGCGGGGCACATCGTCGACGCGGTCGCGACGGCCGCCGACGGACTCGCGGCGACCCCGCTCCAGGTCGCCCTGGCCTGGGTGCGCGACCGCCCCGGAGTGACGGCCCCGATCGTCGGCGCGCGCAACGCGCAGCAGCTCACGGCCGCATTGTCAGTGGAGAGCCTTAGTCTTCCTGACGAGATCTGCCAGGCGCTCGACGATGTGTCGGCGCCCGTGCACCGCTATCCCGATCACGACTGGAGCACGCTGTGAGTACGGAACCCGCTGCCGCGGAGGACCCCGGAGCCGCTGCCGCGGAGCGAGCGGAGTCGCCCGCCGGGCCGGGCGAGACTCCGCCGGCGCCCGCCGGGCCGGGTGCGGAGGAGAACGGGGGCGGGAGTGCCGAGGCCGCCGGGCCGGTCGCCCCTCCGTCGACAGCCGCCGAGCCCGGCGGGGAGGAACACACGGGCGGAACGGCAGCGGAAGACACGGCCGAGAGCCGCGAGGCCGCCGCGTGGTCCGAGACTCCGCCGGCGCCCGCCGGGCCGGGCGCCCAGGAGGACGTGGGCGGGACAGCCGCAGTAGGCGCAGCCGAAAGCACCGAGGCCGCCGGGCCGGCCACCCCTCCGTCGGCAGCCGCCGGGCCGGGCACGGTGGAGGACGCCGACGGGACGGCCGCAGAAGGCGCGGCCGAGAACGCCGCGGCCGCCGCGTTGTCCGAGACCCCGTCAGTATCTGCCGGGCCGGGCGAGGGGCCGTCGGCAGCCGCCGGGCTGCCCGAGGGACCGTCGGCCCCCGCCGGGCCAGGCGAGGAGGAAGGCGTCGGCGGGGCAGCGGCAGAAGGCGCGGCCGAAAGCGCCGAAGCCGTCGCGTTGTCCGAGGCCGAGGCGGAGATCGCCGCGCAGCGGGAGTTGCGGGAGCGGATCGAGCAGCGCAAGGCGTCCAAGGAAGGGCCCATCGAGGCCGGGACGAAGCTGAGCGGGACGGCCGCCGACCTGCTCGCCGCCGTGCGTGCCGTGGAGAGCGGCGAGAAGCCCGTCGTCGGTGCCTTCCGCGAGCCCGAGCCCGCGCGGCGCAGGCCCACCCCGCCACCCGCGCGGGAGCCCGTACGGCCGCACCCCGCCACTGAGGCGGCGCCCGCCGAGGAGAGTGTCGCCGCGGTCCGTGCCGTGCTCGCCGAAGGAGGCGCGCCGGAGACGCTCGCCGCGCCGACGGCGGCCACGCTCGGCGAGGGCGCGGACGACCGACTGCGCGCGGACCCCTGGCAGTTGCTGCGGGTCGGCGGTGTCCGCCCCGAGCAGGCCGACGGGTTCGCGAGGGCACTGCTCGGCCCCGACTGCGGTCCCGGCGACGAGCGCAGGGGCCGCGCGATCACCGTGTGGCTCCTGGAGCAGGCCGCCGTCGCGGGACACACCGCCCTGGACGCCGCCGCGCTGACCGCGGCCCTGGGGCAGCGCGCGGTGCCCGACCCGGATGCCGCGGTGCACGGCGCCCTGGCGGAGGGCGACGCCCTGGTCTTCCAGGACGCCCTCGAAGGAGCCGAGACGGTGCCGGTCCAGCGCTCGGACGACGAGGGCGGGCAAGGGCCGGAGGGCGGACAGGAAGAGCAGGAGCGCCCGGTCCGCGTCCTGATCGGCCTGGAGCGGTACGCCATGGCGGAGGAGAGCCTCGCCGACGGACTCGCCCGGATCATCAACTCCCTGCCCAAGGAGGACGGCCCTGGCCCCCGTGACACCGACTGGGAGGCAGCCGCGGCCGAGGCTTCCGGGTCCACGGCCGAGCTGATCCGTGCCGTGGGCGGGCACGGCCTCGTGCTGCACTCCGGTGGCGAGGCGGCGCGCTCGGAGCCCGCCGCGCTGGTGGCCGCCGCCGCCGCGCTCGGCCTCCGGTGTGCGCGGCCGCCCACAGCGCCGACGGCCGGCGCCGCCTCGCGCAAGCGACCGGTACACACGAGGCGGCCGTGACCGTCGCGGGACTGCTCTCCGGCGCGCAGGGCCCCGGACGCGACGCCGACGGTGCCCTCGCCCTTGACCTGCTGGTGGTCCTGGACGCCCCGCAGCTGGACGTGGAGTCCGCGGCGATGCTCGTGGAGTCCCTGCCGGACGGCGCCCGCCTGGTGCTCAGCGGCGATCCGGGCGTGCTGTGGTCGGCGGGCCCCGGACGGGTCTTCGCCGACCTCGTCGCCGCCCGCTGCTGCCCGCACGTCGTCTCCCGCACCCCGGACCCCGGCCCCCTCGGCGAGCTGACGTCCGGCATCGGCATCGGCGAGTTGAACGCGGTCGAGGCGCCCGGCAAGGAGGTCGTGCTGGTCCCGGTGCGCGACGCCGCCGAGGCGATCCACCGCACGGTGCAGCTCGTCGCGGACTCGGTGCCGAGGGCGATCGGCGTGCCCGCCGAGCAGACGCAGGTCATCACACCGGGGCACGGCGGCGCCGCCGGCACCCGCGCGCTCAACGCCGCGCTGAAGGAGCGGCTGAACCCCGGCCCCGGCCGGTTCGGCGGCTTCGACCCCGGCGACCGGGTCGCCCACGTCCCGGCGGCGGGCCACACGACGCTCGGCCGCGTGGTGCGGGCCGACGCGGAGGGGCTGCACCTGGAGTGCGACGGCGACCCCGTGCTCGTACGCAGGGAGCGGGTGGAGCGGGAGGTGCGGCACGCCTGGGCGCTCACGGCACATCAGGCGGCCGGGCTGCGCTGGCCCGCCGTGGTCGTGGTGCTCCCCGGCGACGCGGCGCAGACGCTGACCCGGCCGTGGGTCTACACGGCGTTCACCCGGGGCGAGCGGCACCTGTCGGTCGTGCAGGGCGTCGAACAGGCCCTGCCGCGCGCGGTGGCGGAGCGCCTCTGGAAGGACCGTACGACGCGCCTGCGGACGCTGCTGCGCCCCCAGGTCCCCTCGGCGGCGCCCTGAGCCGCTGAGCCGGGCGGCGCCACGGGCGCGGCCCGGCCCTGCTCCACGAACGAGCGCGCCGCCCCCTTGAGGGGACGGCGCGCCCACCGAGGGAGACGTCCGTGAAGGGCGTCAGCGACCGGCTTCCCGCACACCGGGCTCCGCCCCACCGGTCTCACGAGCATCACCTGCCTCGTCCGCCCGATTCGCCCCCTTCGCCACATCAGGCACGGCAGCCCCATGAGCCACGTCGCCAGTCACATCCGGCGCGTCAGTCACATCGGCTTCCTCGACCTCGTCGATGTCGTCGAGAGGCACGGCCACATCCGGGTCGATGTCGGGGTCCGCGTCGAGCCCGTCGAGTCCGTCCAGGCCGTCGAGTCCGTCGTGATCCAGCTCGTCGTCGAAGACCGAGCTGACGTCGAAGCGGCAGACCACCCGGTGCGGGTCGGCCTGGTCGAAGGGGGCGCCCAGCCACTCCCCCGGCTCGGCGGTGACGTCCGCCGCGGTGACCCACAGCGTGGAATCGCCCTCCTCCAGGCCGAACTCCTTGTGCCGGGAGGCGATCTCGTCCGGTTCGAACTCCCCGAAGAGGACGCCGAGCGCGCCGTGCACGGTGTCGGCCGGACCGGTCCCTCCCGGCCCGTCCGCGTCGAGGTCGGCGACCCGCTGCGCCTGGGCGAGCAGCCGCTGCGGTTCCGCCACGGCGTAGTCGCGGCGGATCAGCACGCTCAGCGCCTTCGCCTGCGCCGGGCCCTGGTAGGGCGGCAACGCGTCGTCGGTACCGGGGATCTCGAAGGGCGTGACCTCGTCGTAGCGGTCGTAGAGGAGTTCGTCGTACTCCTCCGCCGCGGCGGCGAGTTCGTTGAACGCTTCGTACACGGCCGGATCGTCCTCGCCCGACCTGCGTTCGACCGCGGCCAGGTGGCGGTCGAGCGCGGTCTTGACCGCCTCGGCGGCGGCACGTACCTCGGCAGCGGTGGGCTGCGCAGCATCAGACATAGTGCAGACGCTATCCGTACAGGGCCCGTGCCCGCACAATAGATGCGATGCCGGAATACGAATTTGTCGACGTGTATGTACCGCGCGGGGTCACCCGCAAGGAAGCCACACGTCTGCTGACAGACCACGCAGAGTACGGACACTGGGAGTTGGACCGCCTGAGTCTGCACCCCGACGGGAGCCGCAGAGTGCGGCTGAAACGACGGATCATCCGCCAGGTGCGGGCCACCTGGTGAGCGGGCGCGAGCCCGTCTGATCCGGGGCCGCGGGAACCGGAGCGGGCCCCGCGACGGCGGGGCCCGCTCCGTTCCGGCGTGCCCGGCGGCAGCTGACCGCACGGGCACAGGGTGACTCAGGCGCCCGCCCGCGCCCTCCGGTACAGCACGGCGCCCGCGAGCAGCACGCCCGCGCCCATCGGCAACGCGAGGCCGACCGGCAGCGAGCTGCCGGTCTGCGCGAGCTGCGAGGTCCCCTCGGGCGGGGTGACGGTCTGCGTGCCCGGGTGGTTCGGCTTACCCGGATCCCCCGGCTTACCGGGCTGCTCGGGCTTACCCGGATCCCCCGGCTTACCGGGCTGCTCGGGCTTGCCCGGGTCCCCCGGCTTACCGGGCTCTCCCGGCTTACCAGGCTGCTCGGGCTTGCCCGGATCCCCCGGTTTGCCCGGCTCCTCCGGCTTCCCGGGGTGCTCGGGGTCCGTCGGCGGCTTCTCGCCGCCCGGCGGGGTCACCGGGCCGCTGTCGTTGGCGCAGCCGTTGCCACTGGTCGCGTTGCCGAGACCGCCGACGGTGACGCTGTCGCCGCAGACGTTCACCGGAGCGTTCACCGGCACCTGGACGGTGTTGCCGGAACCGACGCCCGGGGAGTCGCTGGTGCGCCCCTCGGCCTTGGCCCCGCCGGAGGGCTTGTGCGAGCCGCCCCCCTTGCCGGAGTTGGCGCAGTTGTTGCCCATCGCGGGGTTCAGGACCCCGACGACGTTCACGGTGTTGCCGCACACGTTGAGCGGGGCGTCAATGGGGGCCTGGACGGTGTTGCCCGACAGCACTCCGGGGGAATCCGAGGCGCCCCCCCTGGCGGTCGAGTCGGCGTGCGCGTAGCCACCGGACATGGCGAGTACGCCCGTCGCGGCCGCCATGGTGATCAATCCTTTGCGGGTGCCCTGTCGCATAGCTGTTCCCTGCCTTCTACCTTCCGGAATACGCCCGGGCCCTTGCCCGGACCTGGAATGCCCGTCGGCCCCGGAGCGCATGGCGCGCGCTCCGGGGCCGACGGACTCAGCCCCTCAAGGGGTGAGGCACAACAACGTCACTTGTTGATGCAGGTGTTGCCGAAGGTGGGGTTCAGCAGCCCGATCACGTTGACCGTGTTGCCGCAGACGTTCACCGGGACGTGGATCGGGGCCTGGATGACGTTGCCCGAGACGACACCGGGAGACTTGACGGCGGCACCCTGGGCACCGGCATCGGCAGCGGCGACGCCCGCGCCGGCGAGCACGAGACCACCAGTGGCAGCCGCAGCAGCGACGATCTTCTTGATCATTGTTCCTCCTTGTTGGCAATGCAGTCCCAGCCGCGGACTGCACCACCTGTAACGAGGAAGGAGTAAGGGGGCTACGAGCTGAAGAGTGCTTTCACTCTTTTCAGTCAAGTACGCACGCGCTGGCGATTATTGGAGTGTCGTTTCACCATGAAAAGCAGACGATAACCGGCCGCCTTCCGGCCGGCTCCCGTCAGGACGCGTCGATGAACCGGTCCAGCACCCGGACGCCGAACTTGAGGCCGTCGACCGGTACCCGCTCGTCGACCCCGTGGAACATGCCCGCGAAGTCCAGCTCCGGCGGCAGCTTCAGCGGCGCGAAGCCGAAGCCCCGGATGCCGAGGTCGTCGAAGGACTTGGCGTCCGTGCCGGCGGAGAGCATGTAGGGCACCGCGCGCGCGATCGGGTCCTCGGCCCGCAGTGCGGTCTGCATGGCGTCGACCAGCGCTCCGTCGAAGGTGGTCTCCAGCGCCTTGTCCGCGTGCACGTCCTCGCGCTTGACCCGCGGGCCGAGGATCCGGTCCAGGTCGGCGAGGAACTCCTCCTCGTAACCCGGCAGATAGCGGCCGTCGACGTGCGCGGTGGCCTGGCCGGGGATCACGTTCACCTTGTAACCGGCGCCGAGCTGCGTCGGGTTGGCGGTGTTCTGGAGGGAGGCGCCGATGAGCTTGGCGATGCCGCCGAGCTTGGCGAGCGTCTCGTCCATGTTCTCCGGGTCGAGCTCGGTGCCGAGGGCGTCGCCGAGCTCGTCGAGGAAGTGCCGCAGCGTCTTGGTGACGCGTACGGGGAACTTGTGCCGCCCGAGGCGGCCGACGGCCTCGGACAGCTCGGTGATCGCGTTGTCCTTGTGGATCATCGAACCGTGGCCGGCGGTGCCGTCCACGGTCAGCTTCATCCAGTGCATGCCCTTCTGGGCCGTCTCGACGAGGTAGAGCCGCAGGTTCTCGTTGACGGTGAACGAGAAGCCGCCGACCTCGCTGATCGCCTCCGTGCAGCCCTCGAAGAGGTCGGGGTGGTTGTCGACGAGGTACCGCGCGCCGTACGTCCCGCCCGCCTCCTCGTCCGCGAGGAAGGCGAGGACGATGTCGCGCGGGGGCTTGCGGCCGGTGCGCAGCCGGTCGCGGACGACCGCGAGGGTCATCGCGTCCATGTCCTTCATGTCGACGGCGCCCCGGCCCCACACGCAGCCGTCCGCGATCTCCCCGGAGAAGGGGTGGTGCGTCCAGTCCATGGCGTTGGCCGGTACGACGTCGGTGTGGCCGTGGATGAGTAGCGCGGGCCGTGACGGGTCCTCGCCCTCGATCCTCGCCACCGTGGACGCCCTGCCGGGGTGGGACTCGAAGATCTTCGGCTCGAGACCGACCTCGGCGAGCTTCTCGGCGACGTACTCGGCGGCCTTGCGCTCCCCCGGGCCCGAGTGGTCGCCGTAATTGCTCGTATCGATCTGGATCAGTTCGCGACAGAGGTCGACGACCTCGTCCTCACCGGTGACGGCCTTGCCCGTGCTGGACCCGCTCACGCTGGCTCCTCCCGCATTCGCTGCTGGTGGTCCCCCTCATCCTCTCTCTCCCGGGCTCCGGGCCCAAGGGCGGGCGGGTGCCGTCATCAGCAGTTCACGCTGGGTGCAGGGGTGGCGGAGGGGTGATCGAGTGCCCCCGGAAGCCTGGTAATGTTCTCTGTGTCGCCGCGGGGAACACCCCGCGAAGACAGACACCTGGTCCGGGTGGCGGAATGGCAGACGCGCTAGCTTGAGGTGCTAGTGCCCTTTATCGGGCGTGGGGGTTCAAGTCCCCCCTCGGACACCAGTTGAAAACCCCACTTCACGTGGGGTTTTCTGCGTTCCTGGGTGGTGGCGCGTCCGACCGCGTCATGGGCGGGGCAGGCCTTGTGCGCTCCGGCTGAGAATGACTGCGGCGTTCTGCCCTCCGAAGGCGCTCGAGGTGCTGATGGCCGTCCGCATCCGGACGGCGCGTACGGACTTGTGCACGATGTCGAGGTCGATGTCGGGGTCAGGCGTGTCGGCATTGGCGGTCGGCGGGACTATCTGGTGCTGCAAGGTGAGAACGGTCGCCGCTGCCTCGATGGCGCCGGCGGCGCCCACGGCGTGCCCCAGGACGCTCTTCGAGGCGGTGACCGGCGGGGGTGGCGTGAACACCGAGTGGAAGGCGTGGTGTTCCGCGAGGTCGTTGGGCCGGGTCGAGGTTCCGTGGGCGTTGATGTGGTCGATGTCGTCAGGGCCCAGCCGTGCGTCGCGCAACGCCGACCGGATAGCCCGTGCCAGCCCGCGCCCCTGAGGATCGGGCGAGGTGATGTGGTGGGCATCACAGGAGGCGCCGTATCCGGTCAGCAGTGCCCTGGCCGTGGCACCCCTGGCGCGGGCGTGGTCGCTGCGCTCCAGGACGAGGACGGCCGCTCCTTCCCCGAGGACGAAGCCGTCCCGGTCGCGATCGAAGGGGCGGGAGGCGCCGCCCGGGTCGTGGCGGCGGGTCGAGAGCGCGCCCATCTGCGCGAAACAGATGGCCGGGATGCGATGACAGACGGATTCGGCGCCTCCGGCGAGCACGATGTCGCAGCTCCCGGAGCGGAGCAGGTCGCGGGCCACGCCCAGAGCCGTGGTCCCGGATGCGCATGCCGTGCTGACGGTGAGGTTGGCGCCGCGGGCGCCGAGGTCCAGGCCGATCTCGCCGGCGACCATGTTCGGCACGCTCCGCGGCAGGGCGAAGGGCGAGACCCTGTCGGGCCGGCCGGCTGCGGCCCGTGCGAACTCCCGCTCGTAGTGCTCGAAGCTACAGGTGCCCACCCCCATGACGACGGCGACATCGCACGACGGCCAGGAAGCCGGGTCCAGGGCCGCGTCCGCCACGGCCTCGCGGGCGGCGACCAGGGCCAGTTGCGTGCCGCGGTCGAGCCGCCATGCCAGACGTCTTCCCAGCTGCCGGTAGGCGTCGAAGTCGGGGACGCGGCACGAGAAGTCCTGCGGGAGTCCGGTGAGGACGGGGTCGGTGGCAGCGGTCGGCAGGCCGGCGACCAGGCCGTCCCAGGTGGCCCGGGCGCCCACCCCCGCAGGGGTCACCATGCCCAGGCCGGTCACGGCGATCGCGCGCTCGCTCATCGCTCCGTGCCGCCGGGGGCTGGCACGGTCGAACCTCCCGAGGCCACCGACCGGTCGAGCACCGCCGCGGCATCGGCCAGCGTCGCGGTCGGCGGCAGGTCTTCGAGCCGTTGCCCCGTGCGCTCCTCGACGAGCAGGGAGAGCTCGGCGAGCGAGAGTGAGTCGAGGCCGAGGCTGTCGAAGGTGGCCTCGGGGTGGACCTCGTCGGGATCGACACCGAACGTCCCCGTGAGGACCTTCGTGATGGCCGGATAGCTGTCGCTCATATGGTGAATACTCCTGACTTGCCTGGGTCGCGCCCTCTATATGAGTGTTCGGCAACTCGGCTGCCATCCTGGGCCCTTGCGGTGGGCCAACCAAGCAGCACCGCTGCGGGGTCACCCGTGAGTGTCCCGGCACTCCCGCTGCTCCCCTTGTCTCTCGCACTCAGCCCGCGGGGGCCGGCTCCTGGCGTCTGGTCAGTTCCGTCAGCAGCGTGAACTCCGTCGCGTCCCGGCGGATGACGGCCCGCCGCGTCTGGTTCGGGGCCGCCGCGGCCACCAACGCATGGACGTCGGACTCCCCGCGCTCGATCAGCGGCCAGTCGGCGAGGTACTTCATCAGGTGACCGAACGGATTGCCGGTGCTGATGTTGGAGAAATAGAAGACGCCGCCCGGGGCGCACAGCCGGGTCATGGCGTAGGTGATGAGCAGCCGGGCGGGGCGGTCCGGCAGGTAGTCGAAGAGGCCACCGGCGAGGATCGCGTCGTACGGCCCGTGCGCGGCCAGCTCGGGGAGGACGGTGAACACGTTCCCGCACACCCCGAAGAGGTGCTCGTCCACGCCGGGGGCTACCTGCGTACCGGCATGCGCCAGCGCGTCCGGATCGATGTCGTTGAGTACGACGATGTCTTCGTGGCCGAACAACCCGGGCTCGACGGTACGAAGGTCGGCGGCACCGCCGCAGGCGATGAGCAGGATCCGCCGCCCGTGCCTGCCGTGCGGGCGGCGGGCCAACGTGCGGCGGATCAGCTCTCCTTGATGCGCGATCTTGTTCCGGTGCTGCTGTGTGATGGGCGATGCCTGGAGGAAGGAGTCGATGAACCAGCCCGTCGTCCCGGGCTCGGCTTCGGTGTCCCCCGACACGATCTGCTCGATGATCTCGAAGTCACCGGGGTACCCGCGCCGCTGCTCCTGTGCCCGCAGCACGAGTGGCGACACCTTCAATGCCGCGCGCAGAGGCCGGAGCGCCCGCTTGATCTGCTCCTCGGGCACAGCGGCATCCAGGCAACGGACCACCGACTCGGTGAACCCTGCGACGAACGGGGCGGCGGCGTCCGTTTCGGACCGCGTTCCCGGGACGAACGTCTCGATCTCGTGCGCGAACCGCTCCGCGAACAGGGCGATTTCCTTAAGTTCGGGGTATTCGTCCCGAACAGTGACGCCAGGGGTCATGACGGGCACTCCAGGAGGTGGTAAGGCCTGCCCAAGGACAACTATCACGCTCCGGCGCGACGGACGGGTTCATCGCGGTCGTGCATCGTGAATTCCGTGTTGTCCGCCCGGAGTACCCCACGGCCTCGTCAGGTGGTCAGGAGCCGTGGCGCCGCCCGGTCAGTTCCGCGAGGGCGATGTTGAGCCGCAGGACGTTCACGCGCGGTTCTCCCATGAAGCCGAGGGTCCGTCCTTCGGTGTGCTCGTCGACCAGGTTCCGGACCCGGGCCACGCTCACGTGGTTCCTCTCCGCCACGCGGTGGACCTGGAGGGCGGCGTACGCCGGGGAGATGTGCGGGTCCAGGCCGGAGCCCGAGGAGGTGACCGCGTCGGGGGGTACGTCGGCGGGTGCCACCTCGTGGTTGGCCGTGGAGTTGTCCTTGACCACGGCCGCCTTCGCCTTCTTCACCTGGGCGATCAGCTCCTTGCTGTCACCGGCCAGGTTGGTGGCGCCGGACAGGAGCAGCTCGTACTGAGTGTTGACGCTGTTCTCACCGAGGCCGTTGGAGGGGCGCGGCTGGAACCACCTGAGGTCGGGCTCGGGGGTCTTCTGGCCCTTCTTGAGCGGGAGGTCGTAGCGCTGGCCGATGAGTTCGGAGCCGACGACCCTGCCGTCCGCCTTGATCTCGGAGCCGTTGGCCTTGTCGTGGAAGAGGGCCTGGGCGACGCCGGTCACCGCGAGCGGGTAGAGGACGCCGCAGACCAGGGTCAGGACGAGGAGGGCGCGCAGGCCCGCGCCGAGCAGCCGGGCGGTGTTGCCTACGGAGTTGTTCATGAGCGCGTCACCCAATGCCGGGGATGAGGGAGATGAGTCCGTCGATGATCTTGATGCCGATGAACGGGGCGACGAGCCCGCCGAGGCCGTAGACGCCGAGGTTGCGCCGCAGCATCCGGTCCGCGCTCATCGGGCGGTACCGCACGCCCTTCAGGGCCAGGGGCACCAGCGCGACGATGATCAGGGCGTTGAAGATCACCGCGGAGAGGATCGCGGATTCTGGCGACGACAGGTTCATGATGTTGAGCTTGTCGAGGCCCGGGTACGCCACCGCGAACATGGCCGGGATGATCGCGAAGTACTTCGCGACGTCGTTGGCGATGGAGAACGTCGTCAGCGCGCCCCGCGTGATGAGGAGTTGCTTGCCGATCTCCACGATCTCGATCAGCTTCGTGGGGTTCGAGTCGAGGTCGACCATGTTGCCGGCCTCCTTGGCGGCCGACGTACCCGTGTTCATCGCCACGCCCACGTCCGCCTGGGCGAGGGCGGGGGCGTCGTTGGTGCCGTCGCCCGTCATCGCGACCAGCTTGCCGCCGGCCTGCTCGCGCTTGATCAGCGCCATCTTGTCCTCGGGCGTGGCCTCGGCGAGGAAGTCGTCCACGCCCGCCTCGTCCGCGATGGCCTTGGCGGTCAGCGGGTTGTCGCCGGTGATCATGACGGTCTTGATGCCCATGCGGCGCAGCTCGTCGAAGCGTTCGCGCATGCCCTCCTTGACGACGTCCTTGAGGTGGATCACCCCGAGGACCCGGGCGCCGTCAGCGTCTTCCACGGCCACCAGCAGCGGCGTGCCGCCGGCCTGCGAAATGCGGTCGTTGAGTTCCCGCGCGTCCTCGGCGACCTCTCCCCCGCGCTCCTCGACCCAGGCGATGACCGAGCCGGTCGCGCCCTTGCGGACCCGGCGGCCGTCGGCGTCCACTCCGGACATGCGGGTCTGCGCCGTGAACGCCACCCACTGGGCGCCGGTCAGCTCCCCTTGGTGGCGCTCGCGCAGGCCGTACTTCTCCTTGGCGAGTACGACGATGGAGCGGCCCTCGGGCGTCTCGTCGGCCAGCGAGGAGAGCTGGGCGGCGTCGGCGACCTCGGCCTCGGTGGTGCCGCGCACCGGCACGAACTCCGCGGCCTGACGGTTGCCGAGTGTGATGGTGCCGGTCTTGTCGAGCAGCAGGGTGGAGACGTCACCCGCGGCCTCGACGGCCCGGCCGGACATGGCGAGGACGTTGCGCTGCACCAGGCGGTCCATGCCCGCGATGCCGATCGCGGAGAGCAGGGCGCCGATGGTGGTGGGGATGAGGCAGACGAGCAGCGCCGTCAGGACGATCAGGGAGGTCTGGCCGTCGGCCCCGGCGTAGATCGCGAAGGGCTTGAGCGTGACGACGGCGAGCAGGAAGACGATGGTGAGGGACGCCAGGAGGATGTTCAGGGCGATCTCGTTGGGCGTCTTCTGGCGGGCCGCGCCCTCGACGAGGTTGATCATGCGGTCGATGAACGTCTCGCCGGGCTTCGTCGTGATCTTGATGACGATGCGGTCGGAGAGGACCTTCGTACCGCCCGTGACGGCGGAGCGGTCACCGCCGGATTCCCGGATGACGGGAGCCGACTCGCCGGTGATCGCGGATTCGTCGACGGAGGCGACGCCCTCGACGACGTCACCGTCGCCGGGGATGATGTCGCCCGCCTCGCAGACCACCAGGTCGCCGACGCGCAGGTCGGTGCCGGGGACGTGCTCCTCGGTGCCGCCGGTCAGGCGGCGCGCGACCGTGTCCGTCTTGGCCTTGCGCAGCGTGTCGGCCTGCGCCTTGCCACGGCCCTCGGCGACGGCCTCGGCGAGGTTGGCGAAGACGGTGGTCAGCCAGAGCCAGGCGGTGATCGCCCAGCCGAACCAGTTCCCCGGGTCCTTCACCGCGAGCACGGTGGTGACCACCGAGCCGGTCAGGACCACGAACATGACCGGGGACTTGGCCATGACCCGCGGGTGCAGCTTGCGGAAGGCGTCGGGCAGGGACCTCAGCAGCTGGGCGGGGTCGAAGAGGCCCGCGCCGACCTTGCCCTCGTCCGGGGGCCTGTGCCCGCTCGGCACGTCCTGGTGGGGCGCGCGGGTCGCGGCCGGCCCCTCGTCCCGGCGGTCCATCTCGTGTTCCTTGGTGTGTGTGCTCATGACGCCAGCCCCTCGGCAAGCGGTCCCAGCGCGAGGGCGGGGAAGTAGGTCAGACCGGTGATGATCATGATCGTGCCGACCAGCAACCCGGTGAAGAGCGGTTTCTCGGTGCGCAGGGTGCCCGCGGTCCTGGGGACCGGCTGCTGCTCCGCCAGCGAACCGGCGAGCGCGAGGACGAACACCATCGGCAGGAAGCGGCCGAGCAGCATGGCGAGACCGATCGTGGTGTTGAACCAGGTCGTGTCCGCGCTCAGGCCGCCGAAGGCCGAGCCGTTGTTGTTGGCGCCGGACGTGAAGGCGTACAGGATCTCGGAGAAGCCGTGCGCCCCGGAGTTGAGCATCGACTCCTTGGGCGTGGGCAGCGCCATCGACACGGCGGTGAAGCCGAGCACGAGCGCCGGGGTGATCAGGAGGTAGCAGGCCGCCAGTTTGATCTCGCGGGTGCCGATCTTCTTGCCCAGGTACTCGGGGGTGCGGCCGACCATCAGGCCCGCGATGAACACGGCGATGACCGCCATCACGAGCATGCCGTAGAGGCCGGAGCCGGTGCCGCCGGGGGCGATCTCGCCGAGCTGCATGCCGAGCATCTCGATGCCGCCGCCGAAGCCGGTGTAGGAGGAGTGGAAGGAGTTCACGGCGCCGGTGGAGGTGAGCGTGGTGGCCACCGCGAAGATCGACGAGCCGCCGATCCCGAACCGGGTCTCCTTGCCCTCCATCGCCCCGCCGGCCAGGTCGAACGCCGGACCGCCGTGGTGGAACTCGGTCCACATCATCAGCGCGGTGAAGCCGAGCCAGATCGTCGCCATCGTGGCGAGGATCGCGTAGCCCTGGCGGACGGAGCCGACCATCTTGCCGAAGGTGCGGGTCAGCGAGAAGGGGATGACGAGGATCAGGAAGATCTCGAAGAGGTTGGAGACGGGGCCGGGGTTCTCGAAGGGGTGGGCGGAGTTGGCGTTGAAGTAGCCGCCGCCGTTCGTGCCCAGCTCCTTGATGACCTCCTGCGAGGCGACCGCGCCGCCGTTCCACTGCCGCGTGCCGCCCAGGAACTGGCCGACCTCGTGGATGCCGGCGAAGTTCTGGATCGCGCCGCAGGCGACCAGGACGAGCGCGCCGACCACGGAGATCGGCAGCAGGACGCGGACGACGCCGCGCACCAGGTCGGCCCAGAAGTTTCCGAGCTCACCGGTGCGGGAGCGCGCGATGCCGCGTACGAGGGCCACCGCCACGGCGATCCCCACCGCCGCCGAGACGAAGTTCTGCACGGCGAGGCCGGCGGTCTGCACGACGTGGCCCATGGCCTGTTCGCCGGAGTACGACTGCCAGTTGGTGTTCGCCACGAAGGAGGCGGCGGTGTTGAACGCCTGGTCCGGGTCGATGGATCGGAAGCCCGGCGAGCCGGGCAGCGCGCCCTGGAGCCGCTGGAGCAGATAGAGGAAGAGGACCCCGACCGCCGAGAAGGCGAGGACGCCGCGCAGATACGCGGTCCAGCGCATCTCGGAGTCGGGGTCGGCGCCGATGGCCCGGTAGAGCCACTTCTCGACGCGCAGATGATTCTTGGAGCCGTAGACGCGGGCCATGTGGTCACCGAGCGGGCGGTGGGCCAGGGCGAGCGCGGCTATGAGAGCGAGCAATTGGAGCACGCCGGCAAGGACGGGGCTCATATCCGTACTCAGAACCTCTCGGGAAAGACGAGGGCGAGGACGAGATAGCCCAGGAGGGCGACGGCCACGACCAGGCCGACGACGTTCTCGGCGGTCACAGCTTCGTCACCCCCTTGGCGACAAGGGCCACCAGCGCGAAGACCGCGATCGTGGTGACGACGAAGGCCACATCGGCCATCGTGAGCTCCTGAGGAAGTAGATGCGTGAACGGTTCGAGGAAAGCTCCCTTTCGTTCGTTTTCGGCCGTCGTTGACGCCGTCCATACGGGGGTGGCGGGCGTCTTGACGGGTCCCATACGAGGGGGGCGGCGAGCGGTGGCGGTTACTCGGTCAGCGCGTGCCCCGTCGTGGCGTCCACGTGGGCGGGGACGTCCTCGTGGCGGTCCCCGACCGTGGAGGTGCCGGTGGGTTCGAAGAGCAGGATGCGGGCCCCGTCGGGGGCGGACGGCTTGTGCTCGGTGCCGCGCG
Organism: Streptomyces sp. 135; assembly: GCF_020026305.1. Lineage (NCBI taxonomy): Bacteria > Bacillati > Actinomycetota > Actinomycetes > Kitasatosporales > Streptomycetaceae > Streptomyces > Streptomyces sp. 135. Next base: position 1,720,388 of record NZ_CP075691.1, read on the forward strand.
GGACCGTGAAGACCGAGCCCCGCGGCAGAGTGACCGTGCGCTCCCCCGCGGGCTCACGCAGGCCGATGCGGAGTTCGCCGCCGAGCACGAGGAAGAACTCGTCGGTGTCGTCGTGGACGTGCCAGAGGTGCTCGCCCTCGACCTTGGCCACGCGTACGTCGTAGTCGTTGACGGTGGTGACGATGCGGGGGCTCCACAGGGCGTCGAAGGAGGCGAGGGCCTGGTCGAGGGCGATGGGATCGCCGGTCAGGGGGGCAGGGGTCACGGGTTCGCTGTTCATGAGGTGATCTTGCGACGTGACGGACCGCCGCCACGAGTGCTAGAAACCGCATATGGCGCAAGGATCCTCGCAACCGGCCGCGCGGCGGACACCGCACCGGGTCGTGGTCGTCGTCGACGAGGGGACCAATCCCTTCGAAGTCGGCGCCGCCACCGAGGTGTTCGGCCTGCCCCGGCCCGAACTCGGCCTGCCCGGAGCCCTCTACGACGTCGTGCTGTGCACGCCGAGGCCCGGCGTCCGCATGAACCACGGGTTCTTCACCCTCACCGGCGTACCCGGACTCGACGCCGTGGAGAGCGCCGACACGCTGATCCTGCCGGGGCGGCCGGACAACACCGTGCCGCGCGCCCCGGCCGTACGGGACGCCATCCGGCGGGCCCACGCGCGCGGCGTCCGGATCATGAGCTTGTGCACCGGCGCCTTCGCGCTCGCGGAGGCGGGCATCCTCGACGGGCGCCGGGCCACCACGCACTGGCAGTGGGCCGACTCCTTCCGGAAGCTGTTTCCGGCCGTGCGGCTCGAACCGGACGTGCTCTTCGTGGACGAGGGCGACATCCTCACCGCGGCGGGCAGCGCGGCCGCCCTCGATCTGGCCCTGCACATCGTGCGAAAGGACTTCGGCGCCGAGGTCGCCAACTCCGTGAGCAGGCGTCTCGTGTTCGCGGCGCACCGGGACGGCGGGCAGCGGCAGTTCGTGGAGCGGCCGGTTCCCCAGGTGCGGGACGAGTCCCTCGCCCCGGTGCTCGCCTGGGCGCAGGAGCGGCTGGACGAGCCGCTCACCGTGACCGGCCTCGCGGCGCGCGCCGGGCTCAGCCCCGCGACCCTGCACCGCCGCTTCCGCGCCCAGCTGGGCACCACACCGCTGGCCTGGCTCACCGCCGAGCGCGTGGCCCTGGCCTGCCGCCTCATCGAGCGCGGCGAGGAACGCCTCGACGTGGTCGCGCGCCGCAGCGGCCTTGGCACCGCCGCCAATCTGCGGGCCAGGCTGCGCCGCGAGACGGGGCTCAGCCCGTCCGACTACCGGCGCAGGTTCGGGCCCGGCGGGCCCCCGGCGGCTGGCCGGATCCCGGCTGCCGCGAACGGCCCGCACCCCGTGAAGACTGGCCTCTCCCCCGCACCGGGCGGCGGCGCCGACCGCGCGCCCCGGCCACCGAGCAGAGGCGGAACGCCATGCCGAACGGAGCGCAGATCCTGATCGACGGCCTCGTGGGCGGTGGCGTCCGCGCGTGCTTCGCCAATCCCGGCACCTCCGAGATGCACTTCGTGGCCGCACTCGACGAGGCACCCGCGCTGCGGCCGGTGCTGTGCCTCTTCGAAGGCGTGGCGACGGGGGCCGCCGACGGATACGGGCGGATGACCGGGCGCCCCGCGTGCACGCTGCTGCATCTGGGCCCCGGCCTCGCGGGCGGCCTGCCCAACCTGCACAACGCGCGCCGGGCCGCGACGCCTGTCGTCAACGTCGTCGGCGACCACGCCCTGCGTCACAAGCGGCTCGACGCGCCCCTGGAGTCCGACATCGGGGCGCTCGCCCGCACCGTGTCGGCCTGGACCCGGCGTACGTATCACGCCGGTGAACTCGCCGGGGACGTCGCGCAGGCCGTCGCCGCGGCCACCGGACCGCCGGGCGCCATCGCGACGCTGGTCGTGCCCGCCGACGTGTCCTGGTCCGAGGCGGACGGGCAGCCCACGGCCATGCCCGCCGCCACCGCGGCGCGGCCTCGTGTCGGTGGACGCGGTGACGGGCGCCGCCGAGGCGCTGCGGTCCGGTGCCGGTGCCGCCCTGCTGCTCGGCGGGCGGCCGCGCGGGCGGGGCTCGTGGCCGCGGGGCGGGTCGCCGCGGCCACCGGGGCGAAGCTGCTGTGCGAGACGTTCCCGGCGCGCCTGGAGCGGGGCGCGGGCCGGCCCGTCGTGGAGCGGCTCGCCTACCTCGCGGCGGGCGCGCGGCACCAACTGGGGGGCATACGGCACCTGGTGCTCGCCGGGGCGGTGCCGCCGGTCGCCTTCTTCGCCCACCCCGGGCAGGGCGGCGCGCTGGTGCCCGAGGAGTGCGCGGTGCACACGCTCGCGACGGGCGCGGAGGACGTGCCGGCCGCGCTCGAGGGCCTCGCCGAGGTGGTCGGGGCCGGTGTCTCCCCCGTGCGGGAAGCGGCGGTCCGGCCCGCGCTGCCCTCCGGTGAGCTGACCGCCGAGTCGGCGGCGGCGGTGATCGGGGCGCTGCTGCCGGGGCAGGCGATCGTCGTCGACGAGGCCAACACCTCGGGCATCTGGCTGCCCGGGGCGACGGCGGGGGCGCCGCCGCACGACTGGCTGACGCTGACCGGCGGCTCGATGGGGCAGGGTCTGCCGCTCGCGGCGGGGGCGGCCGTGGCCTGCCCCGACCGGCCCGTGCTCGCCCTCGTGGGGGACGGCGCGGCGATGTACACGCCGCAGGCCCTGTGGACGCAGGCGCGCGAGGGCCTCGACGTCACGACGGTCGTCTTCGACAACCGCTCGTACGCGATCTTGAAGCTGGAGCTCGGGGCGGTCGGCGCGACGGCGGACGGGGCGCGGGCGCGGCGGCTCCTCGACCTCTCCGGCCCCGCCCTGGACTTCGTCTCGCTGGCGCGCGGCATGGGCGTGCCCGCCGAACGGGCCACGACGGCCGAGGAGTTCGCGGCCTCCCTGAAGCGGGGCTTCGCGGAGCCGGGGCCGCTGCTCATCGCCTGCGCGGTGCCGGCACTGGCGTGATGTACCGCCTGGGCGCGAGGACCCGTCAGGTGTCCCACAGGGCCCCGTGCCGGCGGTGCACGTCCGTCAGCCCGTTCGTGAAGAACCTCTCGTAGTACTCCTCCTCCACGTGGTGGACCTGGAGCCACGCCCCGGGTACGTGGATCGCGTCCGTATGCGCGGGAAAGCGGCCGCGCTACCTCGCGGAGGCGAGCGAGTACGAGGAGCGGGTGGTCGACTGCGCGCGGGACATCTGCGCCGTACATCCTGCGCACGCACGTCCTTGTCGGTGTAGACGCCGCCGGGGCCGAACTCGGCGCGTACGACCGCGTCCCCCGCGTCCGTCATCGAGTGGTGCGCGGGCGGGCAGGCGGCCTCGATGAGGGGCTCGCCGTCGGGGGCGGTCAGGCCCACGGGGTGCGAGCGCACGGCCGCGTACTTCGGGAGCGGGACGTGCCAGCGCCACACGTCCGGCAGGCGCCAGCGCGGGGTGACGAAGGAGAAGCCGAGCATCTTGCCGTAGGCGCGGGAGAACTTCGGGTCGCCGAGGGCTATCTGGGGGTTGAGGGAGGCGTGGATCCAGGCGCCGAGTCCCATCGCCTCGGCGGAGAGCATGAGGTTCTGGAGGAGCAGGTCCGCCTCGATCTGGGTGCGCAGGGGGCCGAGCGCGCCGAGCGGCAGCTTCAGGGCGCCGTTGAGGAAGCCGTTGGCGATCCACTTCTTCACGCCCGCCGGGCGGTAGAAGTTGCGGTCGTCGACGAGGGTGGGGCGGGCCCCGTCCGGCTGGGTGAGCAGGTACATCAGGGCGTCGATGTACTGGTGGGAGAGGTCCACCACCGGGAACAGGAGCGTCGTCCCCGGCAGGTTGGACAGGAAGCCGTTGGAGTCCAGGTAGGCCGGGAAGTCGCGCAGTCCCCCGGCGACGTCGAGGCGGTGGTCGAGGACGCGGACCTTCGCCTGCCGCGCCCGCTCGATGAGGTGCTCGGCGTCGAGCGGCAGGTCGGGTGCCGGGGGCAGCCGGCGCAGGAAGTACGTCCCCGCGTCGTTGATCAGGAAGAAGTGCGTGCCCTGCGCGTTGTCGGGGCTGCCCGCGGTACGGCCGGCCATGGTCATGTTGGGCTTGGCCATGATCGGCTTGCCGTCGCGCGGGGCGTCGAAGGGGCGGTCCGGCATGGTGAGGCCGGTGCGGCCCGTCAGCGCGATCAGGACCGCCTCCTCCAGCTCCGTGAGGGGGTGCGGCGCGTGGGGCGAGCGGTAGGTCATCGAGCCCGCGGGGACGGTGGCGCCGCGGCTCACCCGGTGGGTGCGGCGGCGCCAGAGCGTCTCCAGGAAGGGCCGGGCGAACAGATCGGCCAGCCCCTCGTGCCCCTCAGCGGGTGTCACGCCCGCCGCCTTCGGCCACCGGCTGCACCTGGCGCCACGGCGCGAACGCGCTCGCCCCGCGCGGCAACAGGCCCGCCAGCTCGGGGCAGTGCCGCAGCAGGACGGAGTTCATGCCGCCCTTCTGGACCCAGTCGATGCCGAGCGGGGTGTAGATCTCGGGGCGGAAGTCGACGGTCAGGAAGCGGTCGCTCTGGAGCCGCCTCGTCGCCATCAGGATGAAGACGCGGAAGGCCGTGTCGCTGAAGCCGAAGCCGTGCGGCGGGTTCTCGGCGAACAGGCCGACGACCGTGTCGATCTCGTCGACCGAGCGGTAGACGTCCCTCAGCCGGGCGACGGTCACCGGGTCCTGGGAGAGCTCCTCGAAGGAGCGTATGCGCTGCTTGTGCAGGCCCTCCCGGAAGTCGTTGTAGCGGGGCACGCCGCGCCTGCGGGTGCGGACCAGGTCGACCACGGACAGGTCGATGATCTCGCCGTCGCGCTCGAACCGCTGGAGCGCGCGCGGGAAGTTGTGCAGGGTGATCGCGCCGGGGTGGGCGATGCCGAAGGAGTAGAGCGTGTCGGCGAGGCCCGTCTTGCGGATGGCGCCCTCGGCGGCGGTGCCCTGGACGTCGCGGAAGCCGAGGGTCTCCAGGCGCTGCCCGAAGCGGTGTTCGCGCATCTCGAAGTCGTCGGGGATCAGCGGGTGCATGCGGTAGACGGTGACGAAGTCCTCGGTCAGGGAGTACGGCGCGGCGTGGTGGTCCGGCAGGGTCTTGGGGATGCCGGTCAGCGAGTGGGATTCGAGCAGCCACAGGCCGAGCTTCTGGAGCCAGCTGTCCGGCGGTCCTTCCCAGTTGGTGCGCAGCCCGAGGTCGATCGCCTCGGTCGCGAGGATCGCCGGGGTCCACTCCACCGTGTGGATCTTGGCGATGAGCGCGGAGACGACGAGGCGCGCCGTGTGGTAGACGCTCTCCTCGTTCATGGAGGGGTAGGCGTGCCGCAGCGCGGCGCAGACCGCGTTGTGCTCGCGGGCGAAGAGGGTGTGCATGGCGCTGAGGCCGAGCCACCAGTTGTCGGCGAACCCGGTCAGCGGGACGCCGTTCGGACCTAGGGGCAAGTGGCCCTCGTCGAGGCGGAGTCCGGCTCCGCCATCGGGCTCGCGCAGGTATTTCGCGGTCCGTTCGTTCTCGCCGTACACCTCGGAGCCGTCCCACCAGTGGGAGGCGGTGTTGGCGAAGAGGACCGGCGGCTGCCCGCCGGGGAGCGCGATGCCCTCGTTCTCGGCGAAGCGCATCACGCGCTCGGCCGGGCCGCCCGGCGTGTTGTGCCAGGTGCTGCCGGGCGGCATCGGCACCTCGACGCTCTCGCCGCCCGGCTTGTGGCGGCGGTGGTTGACCCAGTCGTGGACCTGGAACTGGATCCAGGCCGCGGCCAGGACGTTCAGCGAGGTCGCGGGCAGGAACGTGTCGCGGTAAAGGAGTTGGCGGCTGACGGTCACCGGGTTCGGGACGTCGAAGAGGTCGGGCCGGTGGACAGGCTTGAGGTTGCGTCCGAAGGGCGCGCCCACGGCGCCCATGGCGGGGCGGGAGAGGTCGTTGTACGTCCCGTCGTAGGACCGCACGGTGCGCAGGTGTTCGTCGGCTGGGGCGGGCACCGGCATGGCCTTGGGCGGCGCCTCGTGCACGTCGGTGTCGATGAGGTTGCGGCGGCGCAGCGCCTTGCGCAGGAAGACGAGGTTGAGCAGGCTCGCGGACAGGGGCAGCCGGTGCCAGGGCACAGCGCGGTTCAGGAGCCGGAACGCGGCGCCGGCCGGGGCGCCCAGCACCTTGTTGCGCAGCGGTTCCCCGGTGACGAAGCGCAGGCCGTGGCGGTGCGCGGCGCTCGCTTCGTACGCGGCCTTGCGGGCCCGGTTGAGGTTGCCGAGGGGACGGAAGTCGTCCGTGGTGAACCACGGGTTGAAGCCGATCGTCTCGACGCGTCCGCCCGCGGCGCGCGCCCGCGCGGTCTCGAGGTCCTGGCTCGGCACGGTGAGCGTGGCGACGGGCAGCGCGGGCGCGAGGGACTCGGGCCACTCCACGGCGCCGTCCTCGACGGGGGTGCGCTTGTCGTCGACATACCGCTGGACGCACAGCTCGAAGGCGATGTCCTGGCGGACTAGGCGGGCCTCCAGTTCACGGCGCAGGTAGTGAGGGTCGCGCCGTTCGGGGCGGGTGCCGCCGGCGGTGGCGTGGCCCGCGGGCCGCAGCAGATAGCGGACCGGGCCCGCCTCGCCCCACAGGATGGCGCTGCGGCTCCAGTACGTCTCGCCCGCCAGGCTCTCCACCGTGCGGCGGGTGGCGGCGCGGATGTTGCGGCGCATGCGGGCGGCCGTGGACGGGCCGACGGCGAGCGGCAGCCTGACGAAGAGCCCGACGGCCTTGCGTACGCGCGTGGTGGCGCCCGCCATGGCCTTGGCGAAGGCCACGAACTCGCGGGCGTCACGGGCGTGCGACACCGGGTGGTTGGTGGCGAGCAGATCGTGGCTCTCCTCGGCGGACACCGCCACGCGCACGGCGATGCCGCGCAGGTCGGGCGCGCCGTCGGCCTGCCGGATGCCGCCCGCGTTGGAGAGGCGCACGGTCGCCGGGTAGGTGGCGCCGGGTTGCGCGAAGCCGCCGCGCAGGGCGTCGGGGAGGTCGTCGTGGAAGCGGATCCTGGCGTTTTCCACGCCGAGCGCGGCCTTGGCGTGGAAGGTGCGCTCCAGGTCCTTGGTCCGGCTCGCGCGCCGGTTCTTCTCCTGGACCTTCATCAGCTCATGGGCCAGGCGTTCGAAGATCCGGCGCTCCGCTTCCGGGGTGCCGCCCATGTAGCGCTCGTGACGGTGCTGGTGCTGTCCGGTGTCGGCCATCGGGAGCCTCTTCCATCGCACGGCATACGGGACTGCGTGAGGGAGGGGGCAGGCAGACGCTACTGGCGGCGCCGGTCGGCCGCAGCGAGGGTTCCCGCCTATGTGCGGGGCCGCCCGGCGGGGTCGAACAGGCGGCCGGTCCAGGGCGTTTGGGCCCGTCGGCGGCTTCGGGCGAGCCCGGCGCACGGGCACGCCCCGCCGGATCACACCCCGTGTGAACCTCCGCTTCCCAGCAGTCCCACGCGCACGGGGGTCGCGGTGGCCGGGTCCCGTCGGATGCGCTCAGGCGATGAAGCTGCCGTCCACGTAGACCCAGGCGCCGTCGAGGCGCTCGAAGCGGCTGTGTTCGTGCAGGACCTCCGGGCGGCCGCCGTCGGTGTAGCGGGCCCGGAAGGTGACCGTGCCCGTGGTGTGGAAGGCGGTGCCCTCGCCGGTCTCCTCGATGTCCAGGCCCACCCAGCGCAGCGCCGGGTCGAACTCGACGCGGGGCGGCCGGGTCCTCGGGTGCCAGGTGCGCAGGAGGTAGGCCTCGTCCCGTACCGCGAAGGCGCTGTAGCGGGAGCGCATCAGCTCCTCGGGACTGCCGGCGGCGGCCTCGCCGCGGTGCAGGCGGCCGCAGCACTTCTCGTACGGCTCTGGGTGCCCGCAGGGGCAGGACGTGGGGCGTGCGGCGCGTCGGGACATGGCGTCCATTGTCACCGACCCGTCCCTCGCCGCCGACCCGTCCCTCGCCGCCGAGCCCGGCCGCTGTCGCCGACTCGCCCGCACCCCCGGCGTCAGGGCGCCAGGATGTCCAGCTCTTCGAGCGCGCCGAGGGCGATCTCGCGCGTCAGCGCCTCCGCGCGGACCGCGTCACCCTCCCTGACCGCCTCGGCGACCTGGACGTGCAGGGACACGGCGGGCGGGTCCGGGTCCTCGAACATCACCTGGTGGGCGGTGCGCCCCGTCAGCACCTCGGCGACGACGTCGCCGAGGCGGGCGAACATCTCGTTGCCGGAGGCGTTGAGGATGACGCGGTGGAAGGCGACGTCGTGCTTGAGGTAGCCCTCCAGCTGGTGGCCGCGCGAGTGGGCGACCATGCCGAGCGCGCACTCGGTCAGCTCCGCGCAGTGCGCGGCCGTGGCGTGCCGGGCGGCGAGTCCGGCGGCGACGGGTTCGATCGCGGAGCGCAGCACGGTGAGGGAGCGCAGCTGGCGGGGCCGGTCGGCGCCGGCGAGACGCCACCGGATGACCTGCGGGTCGTAGACGTTCCACTGCTCGGTGGGCAGTACGGTCACGCCCACCCGCCGCCGGGACGCGACGAGGTGCATGGACTCCAGGACCCGGACCGCCTCGCGCATCACGGAGCGGGACACCTCGAACCGCTGGGCCAGCTCGTCCGTGCGCAGAACACTGCCGGGCGGGTACTCGCCCGCGGTGATGGCGGGCCCGAGGCTTTCCAGTACGCGGGAGTGCAGCCCTCGGGCCTGTGCGGTCATGACGAAAGCCTACGAGGAGAGGCACGTGAACAATAAGTCAGACTTTTATGTCACAGCCTCTTGAATTCGTCATACCTAATGGGTTTCAGTGACGTGAACGAACCGACCGATGTCGATGAAGACAGCGAGAGCACGATGCGGCAGCAGCACACCCCCCACGTGGTCGTGATCATGGGCGTGGCAGGGACCGGCAAGACGACGATCGGCCCCCTGCTCGCGGACCGGCTCGGCGTCCCGTACGCCGAGGGCGACGACTTCCACCCGCCTCAGAACGTCGAGAAGATGTCCTCCGGCACCCCGCTCACCGATGACGACCGCTGGCCCTGGCTGGACGCCATCGGCGCCTGGGCGCACGGGCGGGAGGGGCGCGGCGGTGTCGTCAGCAGCTCCGCGCTGAAGCGGAGTTACCGGGACCGGCTGCGGGCCGCCGCCCCCGGCGTCGTCTTCGTCCACCTCACCGGGGACCGCGAGCTCATCGCGGACCGGATGCGGCAGCGCAAGGGGCACTTCATGCCGACGGCGCTCCTCGACTCGCAGTTCGCCACGTTGCAGCCCCTAGGGGCGGATGAGGCGGGCGTGGCCGTCGATGTCGCCGGATCTCCGGAGGAGATCGCCGGGCGGGCCGTTGAGGCCCTGCGGGACCTCGACTAAACACCTCGCCCGCGGGCCGCATGTGGCTGGTCGCGCAGTTCCCCGCGCCTCTCGAAGGGGCGCCCCCATACCCACGTCCTAGGAAGCCACCGTGACTCATCTCAGCGTCGAGATGCTGGCAGCGGACCCCGTCGAGCCGATCACCTCGGCGGGCCATGCCCAGCTGGGGATCGCCGTCCTCGCGGGCATCGCCGTCATCGTCCTGCTCATCACCAAGTTCAAGCTGCACGCGTTCCTCGCGCTGACCGTCGGGTCGCTCGCGCTCGGGGCCTTCGCGGGCGCCCCGCTCGACAAGGCCATCGCCAGCTTCACCGCCGGGCTCGGCTCGACGGTCGCGGGCGTCGGTGTGCTCATCGCGCTCGGCGCGATCCTCGGCAAGCTGCTCGCCGACTCCGGGGGTGCCGACCAGATCGTCGACACGATCCTCGCCAAATGGGGAGGGGCGGGGCCGCAGGTCCCTCTTCAGAAGGGTGGCGGCGGGCGACGGGCGGGCGGACGCGCGATGCCGTGGGCGATGGTGCTCATCGCCTCCGTCATCGGTCTGCCGCTCTTCTTCGAGGTCGGCATCGTGCTGCTGATCCCGGTCGTCCTGATGGTCGCCAAGCGCGGCAACTACTCACTGATGCGCATCGGCATCCCGGCGCTGGCCGGTCTCTCCGTGATGCACGGGCTCATCCCGCCGCACCCCGGCCCGCTCGTCGCCATCGACGCGGTCGAGGCCAACCTCGGTGTCACCCTCGCGCTCGGCGTCCTGGTCGCGGTCCCGACGGTGATCATCGCGGGGCCGCTGTTCTCGAAGTTCGCGGCGCGCTGGGTGGACGTACCCGCCCCCGAGAAGATGATCCCGCAGCGTCCCTCGGAGGACCTGGAGAAGCGTCCCGGCTTCGGCACCACGGTGGCGACCGTGCTGCTGCCCGTCGTGCTGATGCTGGCCAAGGCTCTGGTGGACATCGTGGTCGACGACCCCGAGACCACCGTGCAGCGGGTCTTCGACGTCATAGGCTCGCCGCTGGTCGCGCTGCTGGCCGCGGTGATCGTCGGGATGTTCACGCTGGGCCGTGCGGCCGGCTTCACCAAGGACCGCCTGTCGACGACCGTCGAGAAGTCGCTCGCCCCGATCGCGGGCGTCCTGATGATCGTGGGCGCGGGCGGCGGCTTCAAGCAGACGCTCATCGATGTCGGCGTGGGCCAGATGATCCTGGACTTCTCCAAGGACTGGTCGATCCCCGCGCTGCTGCTCGCCTGGCTGATCGCGGTGGCGATCCGGCTCGCGACGGGCTCGGCGACGGTCGCGACGATCTCGGCGGCCGGTCTCGTCGCCCCGCTCGCCGCCGACATGTCGACCTCGCACGCGGCACTGCTCGTGCTGGCCATCGGCGCGGGTTCGCTGTTCTTCTCGCACGTCAACGACGCCGGGTTCTGGCTGGTCAAGGAGTACTTCGGCCTTGACGTCGGCCAGACGATCAAGACCTGGTCGGTGATGGAGACGATCATCTCGGTGGTGGCGGGAGGCCTGGTCCTGGTGCTCTCCCTGATCATCTAGCGGCCGGGGTTCGGCACCGCCTCGGGGCCCCGCCCCGGACCCCGCTCCCCAAACGCCGCAGGGGCTGGATTTTCCGGAGGCCGCCTGAACCGTCCCGGGGAGCCGCCGAAATCTCGTGGCCGCGCCGAAATCGTCGGCGCGGCCACGAACGATCAAGCCCGTCCGCGCTTGCGGACGGACTCGGCGGAGCCGGGGACGGACCGCACCTGGCCGAGCCGGGAGCGACCGTCACGCCCCCGGCGAGGAAGACGCCTTCTCCAGCTGGAACGCCTCGTTGCCCAGACCGATGCGGGCGTGCGCCTCGGGGTCGCGGGAGCGCAGGATCGTCCCGTACGCCACACCGATGAGCGCCGCCAGGAAGATGATGCCGGGCAGCACCCAGCTGAGCGCCGAGTCCGGGCCCGCGCCCACGAGGACGTCGAAGTCCTTGACGGTGTACGCCGCGATGACGAGCAGGCCGACCGCGGCGAGCGCGGAGGCGGCGATCCGCCAGGCCTGGGCGCGGGCGGCGCCCCGGCGGGCGAAGAAGACGATGACGGCGACGGACGCGGTGGCCATCAGCAGGATGACGCCGAGCGCGCCGATGTTGCCGCCCCAGGTGAACAGGTGCAGCACGGGGGCGGTCGGGTCGCCCGCTCCGCCGTCGTCGGCGGCGGCGAAGCCCACGACGACCACGACGGAGATGACGGTCTGGAGCAGCGAGCCGGTGCCCGGGGCGCCGGTCGCGGTGTTGGTGCGGCCGAACGCGGCGGGCAGCAGCCTCTCGCGGCCCATCGCGAAGGCGTACCGCGCGACCACGTTGTGGAAGCTGAGGATGGCCGCGAACATGCCGGTCACGAAGAGCACGTGGAGTACGTCGGTGAAGGTGCCGCCGAGCCGGGACTCGGTGAGGTCGAACAGCAGGCCCGCGCTCTGCTTCTCGGCCGCCCCGACGATGCCGGAGGGCCCCGCGGCGACCGTCAGCGCCCAGGAGCTGAGCGCGAAGAAGACGGCGACGAAGCCGACGGCGAAGAACATCACGCGGGCGACGACGACCTGGGGGCGGCTGGTCTCCTCGGCGTACACGGGGGCCTGCTCGAAGCCGGTGAAGGCCGCGATGCAGAAGCACAGCGACGTGGCGACGCCCGCGCCGGTGAGCGTGTCCGGGTTGAAGGCGTGCAGGGACAGCCCCTCCTTCGCCGGGTCGGCGATGGCCGCGATGTCGAAGATGACGACGAGCGCCACCTCGATGAGCAGCAGCACGCCGAGCACGCGCGCGTTGAGGTCGATCTTCAGCCAGGCGAGGACGGCGACCAGGGCCACGGTGGCCAGCGCCGGGATCCACCAGGCGACCTCGATCTCGAAGTACGTGTGGAGCAGCCCGGACACCTCGAAGCCGAGCAGGCCGTACAGCCCCGCCTGGAGGGCGCTGTAGGCGACGAGCGCGACCAGCGCGGCGCCGGCGCCCGCGGTGCCGCCGAGGCCGCGGGATATGTACGCGTAGAAGGCGCCGGCGTTGTGGACGTGCCGGCTCATCTCGGCGTACCCGAGGCTGAAGAGCGCGAGGACGACGCCGAGGATGAGGAAGAGCAGGGGCTGTCCGACGATGCCCATCACGCCGTAGGTGGTGGGCATGACGCCGGCGACGACCATCAGGGGGCCGGTCGCGGCGAGCACGGAGAGCAGGAGGCCCGCCGTGCCGAGGCGGCCCGCGCGCAGCGCGCGTTCCTGCCCCTTGTACGTGCTGATCCCGCTGTCACCCGTCGGTTCGCTGAGGGATCTGGTGCCGCTCGTGCTCGAACTGCCCGTCGCCATGGCGCGGTCGTCCTTTCAGGGGTACGGATCTCAGAGGTACGGATATTTACGGGTATTCAGGCGTGTGTCCCGGCGTTCAGGCGGAGCCGAGCGCGGTGGCGCGCGCGGTGGTGAACGCTTCGTGCGGATCGCGGTCCGGGTAGGACCAGGGGGCCGGGGTCACGTGCCGTCCGATGCGGTGGAAGAGCACGGCGGCCTCGGCGGCCCTGCCCTCGCAGGACTTCGCGTGGGCGAGGAAGTTGAGGTCGACGTGGCAGCGCGGGTGGGCCTGCTCGTCGGGTGTCTCCCACTCCAGCCACCAGTCGAAGGCGGCCTTCATGACGCCGCGGGCGCGCCGCCCCGTCCAGTGCGTGCTCGCCATGGGGTCGGCAGGTTCCATGCCGGCGGTGGCGAGGACGCGGTAGCGCTCGGCGTGCGCGACCACCGGCAGGACCGCCAACGGGGAGTCGGCGGGCGCCTGTTCGGCCGCCCAGGAGGCGAAGTCGTAGACCTCGTGCAGCGGGTCCTGGCCCGCCGCGGGGCGCCGCTCGGCGAGCCGGGCGACCATCAGGTGGTGGGCGTGGTGGTGCTCGGGGTGGCGGTGGCGGACCTCGTCGAAGAGGCGTACGACGTCCTCCTCGCGGCCCAGCGAGCGTTCGAGCAGCAGCAGCGCGAGCCAGGGCGTCGGGTCGGCGGGGGCGCGGCCGGCCACCTCGCGGCACAGGGCGCGCGCCCGGTCCGAACGCTCCTTGCCGCGCAGCGCCTTGTGCACGGCGGCGAAGGCGAGCAGCACCTCGGCGTCGTAGCTCTCCGGTTCCACGAGCCGCCAGTCGCGGGCCCAGGCCGTGGTGGAAGGTTCCTGCGCGAGGACGTCGAAGCGGTGGCCCCTGCGGTCCCAGTCGTCGCCGGTGGCGGCGAGCAGCGCGCGCGCCTCGATCCAGCGCCCCTGGGCCAACGCGGCCCGGGCGCCTACGAGTTCGGCGTCGTCGAGTGCGGCGTCGAAGGCGTGCGCCGCGGCCCTTTTCTTGCGGGAGCGGCCCAGTGGGGGTGGGGGTGGTGACACCGCGGGACTTCCTCCCCGGCGCGGCTCGCGTACGGATGATCACGCACAGCAAACCGGTAGGCACCAGTCCACGTCAAGGCCAGCCTACCCTTGCCTCCTTCACCAACTCGTTGCGAAATCCTCAGACTTCGCCCTTCACCTGGGAGAACCCTCCTCGGTAAAGAGCTGCTCAACTCACGGCGCGGGCGGCGGCCCGGCCCGCCGCGCGCCCCGAGAAGAGGCAGCCGCCGAGGAAGGTGCCTTCGAGCGAGCGGTAGCCGTGCACTCCCCCGCCGCCGAATCCGGCGGCCTCCCCGGCCGCGTACACGCCCGGCAGGGGCGCGCCGCCCTCGGTCAGGACGCGCGAGGAGAGGTCGGTCTCCAGGCCGCCGAGTGTCTTGCGGGTGAGGATGTTGAGGCGTACGGCGACGAGCGGACCGGCCTTGGGGTCCAGGAGGCGGTGCGGGGCGACGGCCCGGATGAGGCGGTCGCCGAGGAACTTGCGGGCGCCGCGGATGGCGGTCACCTGGAGGTCCTTGGTGAAAGGGTTGGCGATCTCGCGGTCGCGGGCGGCGAGGGTGCGGCGCAGGGCGGCCTCGTCGATGAGCGGGGCCGCCGAGTGCCCCGTGAGCGCGTTCATGCCGCGCACGAGCGCGCCGAGGTCCTTCTCCACCACGAAGTCGACGCCGTGGTCCATGAAGGCTTTGACGGGTCCCGGCACGTCGGCCCGCGCGCGGTCGATGACGCCGCGCACGGACTTGCCCGTCAGGTCCGGGTTCTGTTCCGACCCGCTGAGGGTGAACTCCTTGCCGATGATGCGCTGGTTGAGCACGAACCACGTGTGGTCGTACCCGGTCCTCATGATGTGTTCGAGGGTGCCGAGCGTGTCGAAGCCGGGGAAGAGCGGCACGGGCAGGCGGTCGCCGCGCGCGTCCAGCCACAGGGACGAGGGTCCGGGCAGGATGCGGATGCCGTGCCGCTCCCAGATGGGGTTCCAGTTCTCGATGCCCTCGGTGTAGTGCCACATGCGGTCGCGGTTGATGAGGTGGGCGCCCGCGGCCTCGGCGATGCCGAGCATCTTGCCGTCCACGTGCGCGGGCACCCCGGAGATCATCTTCTCGGGCGGGGCACCGAGCCGCTCCGGCCAGTTGGCGCGGACGAGGTCGTGGTTGCCGCCGATGCCGCCCGAGGTGACGATCACCGCCTGGGCCCGTAGCTCGAAGGTGCCCGTCACCTCGCGGCTGCTGGCCCTGCCCCGCTCGGCGTCGGACGGTTCGAGGATCTCGCCCGTGACGGTGTCGACGGTGCCCGCGCTGCGTCCGAGGCCGGTGACGCGGTGGCGGAACCGCAGCTCGACGAGGCCGCGCGCCACTCCCTCGCGCACCCGCCGCACGAACGGCGCCAGCAGCCCCGGGCCCGTCCCCCAGGTGATGTGGAAACGCGGCACGGAGTTGCCGTGGCCCTGCGCGTCGTACCCGCCGCGCTCGGCCCAGCCGACGACGGGGAAGAACCGCACACCCTGCCCGTGCAGCCAGGACCGCTTCTCGCCTGCCGCGAAGTCGACGTACGCCTCGGCCCACTTGCGCGGCCAGTGGTCCTCCGGGCGGTCGAACGCGGCGGTGCCCATCCAGTCCTGGAGGGCCAGCGCGTGGGAGTCCTTGATCCGCAGCCGCCGCTGCTCGGGCGAGTCCACGAAGAACAGCCCGCCGAAGGACCAGTGGGCCTGGCCGCCGATGGAGTGCTCGGGCTCCTGGTCGACGAGGACGACCCGGCGGCCCGCGTCGACGAGTTCCGCGGTGGCCGCCAGTCCGGCGAGTCCCGCCCCGATCACGATCACGTCTGCGTCGTACGCCATAGGGGTCGTCCTCCTCGACAGGGCCCGCGAAGTTACCGGTGGGTCAGATCCTGGGCAGTGCGGAGGCGCACGTCAACAGGCCGGGCCGGGCGAGTCGGCCTCGGGCGGTCGATCCCGGCGGTGGCTATTAATAATGGCCAGCATTAGAGTGGTGGCCATGGCCAGGACATCCGGTACCGAGACCCGGGAGAAGCTCATCCGCGCCGGCGAGGAGGTCTTCGCCGCGCAGGGCGTCGACGGCGCCCAGCTGCGGGACATCGTCCGCATCGCCGGACAGAGCAACCCCTCCGCCGTGCAGTACCACTTCGGCTCCCGCGGCGGCCTCCTGGACGCGGTGATGGCCGCCCGCCAGGAGCGCACCGAGCGGGTGCTCGCCGCCGGCCTGGCGCGCACCGGCGGCGACACCGGCCCGCGCGGCCTGCGCGCCCTGCTGACCGCCCTGGTCACCGCCGAGGCCACCGAGCTGCGCACCGAGCGCGGCCGGCGCTGCCTGCGGATCTCCGCGCAGCTCAGCCACGAGAGCGGCGTGCGCACCCGCACCCCGCATCCGACCATCGACGGCACCGTCTACTGGGAGCTGATCGGGAGGCTGGAGGAGTGCCTCGCCCCCACCGTCCCGGAGCCGGTCCGCCTGGAGCGGCTCGACCTCGCCCTCACGATGATCGGCGCCGCGATGGCCGACCGCGCCCGTCAGTACCTGGCGGGCACCACCCCGCTGACCGGCGAGGACGTCTTCCTCACCGACCTCGTCGAGACCACCGCGGCCCTGCTGCGGGCCCCGCTCCCCACCTTGGAGACCCCATGACCGGCACGACCACCACCACTGACACTGCCGCTGCCACCACGCCTGCCCATGACCTCACCGGCAAGACCGTCCTCATCACCGGCGCCGCCCGCGGTCTCGGCGCCGAGGCCGCCCGGCAGGCGGTCGCCGCGGGTGCGAACGTCGTGCTGACCGACGTGCTCGACGAGGAGGGCGCGGCCACCGCCGCCGAGCTGGGCGGGCGTGCCCGCTTCGCGCACCACGACGTGACCTCCGAGGACGACTGGCGGCGCGTGGCGGACCTCGCGGCCGCCGAGTTCGGCGGCCTGCACGGCCTGGTGAACAACGCCGGTATATCGACCGGCCAGTTGCTGGAGTCGGAGTCCGTCGAGCACTTCCGCAAGGTCCTCGACATCAACCTCACCGGCGTCTTCATCGGTATGAGGACCGTGGTCCCGGCCATGAAGGAGGCGGGCGGCGGCTCCATCGTCAACATCTCCTCCGCGGCCGGTCTGATGGGCCTCGCGCTCACCGCCGGGTACGGCGCCTCCAAGTGGGGCGTGCGCGGCCTCACCAAGATCGGCGCGGTGGAGCTCGGCACGGCCCGGATCCGCGTCAACTCCGTCCACCCCGGCATGACGTACACCCCGATGACCGCCGAGGTCGGCATCGAGAGGGGCGAGGGCAGGTACCCCAACACCCCGATGGGCCGGGTCGGCGAGGCTCACGAGATCGCGGCCGCCGTGGTCTTCCTGCTCTCGGACGCCGCGTCGTACGTGACGGGCGCGGAGCTCGCCGTCGACGGCGGCTGGACGGCGGGGCCCACGGTCAAGTACGTCATGGGCCAGTGAGGTTGGATGGCCCGCATGACGACACACCGCGGGCCCCTGCCCGACCCCCGTGAAGAGATGCTGACCATCGTCGACGAGAACGACGAGGTCATCGGCGAGGCCCCGCGCGGTGAGGCCTACGCGCGCGGGCTGCGCCACCGCTGTGTGTTCATCCAGGCGCGGGACGCCGAGGGGCGCGTCTTCGTGCACCGCCGCACCGCGACGAAGCTGGTCTTCCCCTCCCTGTACGACATGTTCGTGGGCGGTGTGGTCGGGGCCGGGGAGTCCTGCGACGACGCGGCGCTGCGCGAGGCGGAGGAGGAGCTCGGCGTCCAGGGGCTGCCGCGTCCCAGGCCGCTGTTCAAGTTCCTCTACGACGACGGGGCGGGGAAGTCCTGGTGGGCGTACCTCTATGAAGTGCGCTGCGAGCTGCCGGTGAGTCCGCAGGTGGAGGAGGTCGCCTGGCATGCCTTCCTCACCGAGGACGAGCTGGAGCGGCGGCTCGGCGAATGGGAGTGGGTGCCGGACGGGCTCGACGCCCACCACCGGCTGAGGGCGTACCGCGCGAGCTGATCGCCTGGGCCCCCAGGTGCACGGCTTATGGTGCGGCGGTGAGCAATTTCGTACGGAGTCTGAGGCTGTGGTTCGCGCCCGAACGCATCCGCGAGGAGGGCGACACCCCCGACTACCGCTTCTCGCTCGCCAACGAACGCACCTTCCTGGCCTGGCTGCGCACCGCGCTCGCGCTGATCGGCGGCGGCTTCGCCGTCGACCAGTTCCTGCCGGACCTGCGCTGGGGCTGGCGGATCGGGCTCGCGCTCGCGCTGCTCGCCGCGGGCGTCCTGTGCTCGCTGCGGGCGGTCAACCACTGGGTGCGCTGCGAACGGGCCATGCGGCGCGGCGAGGACCTGCCCGCGGGCCGCTTCCCGACGGTGCTGAGCCTGGTCGTCGCCGTGGTGGCGCTCGCCATGGTGGTGGTCGTGCTCTTCGGGTGGGAGGGATGAGCGCCCCGGGCCCGGGGCAGGCGCCGGAGCGCGACCCCGGGCTCCAGCCGGAGCGGACGCGGCTCGCGTGGCGGCGTACGACGCTGTCCTGCACGGTCGCGGCGGTCCTCGCCGCCCGCGCGGTACTGCACCACGGCCCCACCGCCACCGGCATCCTGGCCTGCGCCCTGTGCCTGCTGCTCTGGCTCGGCTTCCTCGCGGTCGCCCACCGCAGGATGCTGGCGCTGACCGACCGCCGTCCCCGGACGCTGACCGTGCGGGGCGCGTGGACGGCGGCGCTGTGCACCCTGGCGCTGGCGGGGTGCGCGGCGGCGATGGTGGTCTGACACCGGCCGGGAACCCCCGGCATCGGCCGGCGAACGGGAGAGCAGAGGCCTCGCGTCAGTCCTGCCCGTCCACCGTCACGACGATCTTGCCGCGGGTGCGGCCCTCCTCGCTCAGCCGGTGGGCGTCGGCGGCCCGCTCCAGCGGGAACGTCTTGTCGACGTGGACCGTCACCACTCCCTGCTCCGCCAGCTCCGTCAGCCGCAGCAGGTCGGCGGCGTCGGGGCGGACGAAGCAGTACTGGCCACCGAGGCCGAGCACCCCGCCGTCCGTGATGGACGCCAGCCTGCCGCCGGTCGTGAGGAGTTCGGCGGACGCCTTGAGGGTGTCGCCGCCGATCGTGTCGAAGGCCGCGTCGACACCCTCCGGGGCCAGGGCGCGGACCCGGTCGACCAGCCCCTCCCCGTACGTCACCGGCTCCGCGCCCAGTTCCCGCAGGAAGTCGTGGTTGCGCTCGCTGGCCGTGCCGATGACGCGGGCGCCCGCGTGCCGCCCGAGCTGCACCGCGAGGGAGCCGACGCCGCCGGCCGCCGCGTGCACGAGGACGGTGTCGCCGTCCTTGACCTGGAGCGCCTTGACCATCACCTGGTAGGCGGTGAGCCCGGCGAGCGGCAGCCCCGCGGCCTCCTCGAAGCTGAGGTTGCGCGGCTTGGGGGCGAGGGTGCGCACGGGCGCGGCGACGTACTCCGCGAAGGTGCCGCGGGAGAGGAAGTCCTCGCGTACGTAGCCGATGACCTCGTCGCCGACCGCGAACTCGGGGGCGGAGGCGCCCGGCTTGACCACCACTCCGGCGACGTCCCAGCCGGGGATGACGGGGAAGACGGGGTCGAGGAGAGCGTCGAGGTAGCCCTCGCGGCACTTCCAGTCGACGGGGTTCACGGCCGCGGCCCGCACCTTCACGAGGACGGAGTCGGGGCCGACCTTGGGGTCGCGCACCTCGGCGTATTCGAGGACTTCGGGTCCGCCGTAGCCGCTGTAGCTGATCGCCTTCATGGAGTCGCTTTCCTGGGGTCGCTTTCACGGAACATCCGCACGGGTCACCTGTGCGGAGGGCAGGGAAACATCGCCAGAGTGACATAAGCGAATAGAAGGGGCATCGAGGGCTAGCCTGAGAGTGTCAGCCTCCCCGGAAGTCACAGAAGGTGCGCGTCATGACCACGCTCCATCACGACCACCCGGTGCACGATCACGTGCACGGTCCGGCCTGCGGCCATCCCGAGGTGCCGCACGGCGACCACGTCGACTACGCGCACGACGGCCACCTGCACCGGCGCCACACCGACCACTACGACGAGTGCGAGCCGGCCGGTCACGTCGCCCACCAGGGCCATGACCACCAGCACGGCGACGGCTGCGGCCACGACTCCGTCCTGCACGGCGACCACGTCGACTACGTGCACGACGGACATCGGCACGCCGCCCACGACGGACACTGGGACGATCACTAGCCCGTCACCGCCCGCCCCCTGCGCCCCGCAAGGGGGCGCTTTTCGCTCTGGACGGCATACCGACTGGTCGGCATCATGGGGTGGCACGCCACCGCCACGCCGATCAGGAGCGAAGATGAGCTCAGACCACCCGCCGGGCCTCGACCTGGACCAGTTGCGCGGCCACCTCGACCGTGAGCGGCCGGGCCTGGTGGGCGGACCGCTCACCGCCCGGCTCATCGAGGGCGGCCGGTCCAACCTCACGTACGCCGTGACGGACGGCGCCTCGCGCTGGGTCGTGCGGCGGCCCCCGCTCGGCCACGTGCTGGCCACCGCGCACGACATGAAGCGCGAGCACCGGGTGATCGAGGCGCTGCACCCCACGAACGTGCCGGTGCCCGCGCCTGTGCTGCTCTGCGACGACGACACCGTCATCGGCGCGCCCTTCTACGTGATGGAGTTCGTGGACGGCACGCCGTACCGCACCTCGGAGGAGCTCGCGCCGCTCGGCCCCGAGCGCACCCGCGCCGCCGTGCTCGGCCTCGTCGACACGCTCGTCGACCTGCACGCCGTGGACCCGGCGGCCGTCGGCCTCGGCGACTTCGGGCGGCCCGACGGCTTCCTCGACCGGCAGCTGCGCCGCTGGGGCAAGCAGCTCGACGCGTCCCGCAACCGCGACCTCGCCGGCATCGACGAGCTGCACGCGGCGCTCGGGCGCTCCCTGCCCGCCTCGCCCGCGCCGACCGTCGTCCACGGCGACTACCGCCTGGACAACGTCCTGATCGGCGGGGACGACCGGATCAAGGCCATCCTCGACTGGGAGATGTCCACCCTCGGTGATCCGCTCACCGACCTCGGCCTGCTCGTGATGTACAGCGCGAAGCTGGAGGTGCCGGACTCCCCCGTCAGCACCACGGCGGGCGCGCCCGGCCACCCCGACCCGGCCGAGCTGATCGAACGGTACGCCGCGCGCTCGGGGCGCGACGTCTCGGCGGTCTCCTGGTACACCGCGTTCGCGTGGTTCAAGCTCGCCGTGATCCTGGAGGGCATTCACTACCGCTACACGCTCGGCCAGACGGTCGGCGCGGGCTTCGACCGGATCGGCGAGCTGGTGCCGGTCTTCATCGAGCACGGCCGCCGCACGCTCCAGGAACAGGAAGGCTGAGACAGCGCCATGGACTTCGCATTCGACGCCCGCACCGAAGAGCTGCGCGGCAAGCTGCTCGCCTTCATGGACGAGCACGTGTACCCGGCCGAGGCCGTCGCCGACGAGCAGCGCGCCGCCCTCGCCTCGCCGTGGGAGACCCCGGCCGTCGTCGGGGAACTGAAGGCAGAGGCCCGCAGGCAGGGCCTGTGGAATCTCTTCCTTCCCGACCCGGAGCACGGCGCGGGGCTCACCAACCTCCAGTACGCGCCGCTCGCCGAGATCACCGGCCGCTCCCCGCAGTTGGCGCCGACCGCGCTGAACTGCGCGGCGCCCGACACCGGCAACATGGAAGTACTCGCGCAGTTCGGCACCGCCGAGCAGAAGAAGCGGTGGCTGGAGCCGCTGCTCGCCGGGGAGATCCGCTCGGCGTTCGCGATGACCGAACCGGAGGTGGCGTCGTCGGACGCCACCAACATCACCACCCTCATCGAGCGGTCACCGGACGGCTCCGAGTACGTCATCTCGGGCCGCAAGTGGTACATCTCCGGGGCGATGAACCCCGACTGCGAGATCTTCATCGTGATGGGCAAGACCGATCCGGACGGCGCCGACCTACGCCGCCAGCAGTCCATGGTCCTGGTCCCGCGCGACACCCCGGGCCTCGAAGTGCGGCGCGCCATGCGGGTGTACGGCTACGAGGACCACTACCACGGGGGCCACGCGGAGGTCGTCTTCGACCGCGTCCGGGTGCCCGCCGCGAACCTGATCGGCGAGGAGGGCGGTGGCTTCGCCATCGCGCAGGCGCGGCTCGGGCCCGGCCGCATCCACCACTGCATGCGGCTGATCGGCATGGCCGAGCGGGCCATCGAGCTGATGTGCCGGCGGGCGGTGGCGCGTACGGCGTTCGGCAAGCCGCTGGCCCAGCAGGGCGTCGTACAGGAGTGGATCGCGGACGCGCGGGTCGCCGTGGAGCAGCTGCGGCTGCTGGTGTTGAAGACGGCCTGGCTGATGGACACGGTCGGCAACCGCGGTGCCCACACGGAGATCCAGGCCATCAAGATCGCCACGCCGCGGGCGGTGGTCGACATCCTCGACCGGGCCGTGCAGTTGCATGGCGCGGGCGGGGTGAGCCAGGACTTTCCGCTGGCGGAGCTCTGGGCCGCGGCGCGGACGCTGCGGTTGGCCGATGGGCCCGATGAGGTGCATCAGCGGTCCTTGGCCCGGCGGGAGCTCAAGCGGTACGTGTAGCTCTGGCGGGGCGCGGCGAATTGTGCGCTGAGGCCTCCGCCGGGGCGCGGTTGCGTCTGCCGCGGCAGGTTTTGTGGCGGGTGCGGGCTCGTAGCTGGTTGCTCGCGCAGTTCCCCGCGCCCCTTCGGGGGCGCGCCTAAGGCCGCAGGGCCCGCAGGAGCAGGTCCGCCAAGTGGTCCGCCACCTGTTGGGGAGTCAGGGGGCCGTCGGGGCGGTACCACGTGGACAGGTGGTGGACGGAGCCGAAGTGGTAGTCCACCACCAGGTCCGCAGGGGTCGCCGTGGAGAAGACGCCCGACTCCTGGCCCTCCTCGATCAGGGCCCGGAAGCGCTCGTGGTAGCGGCGCCGCTCGGCGCGCACCTGCTTGTTCTTCTCGGGGCCGAGGTGGTGCATGGAGCGGAAGAAGATCGAGGCGTCGTCGAGGTTGTCGATGGTGGTGACCACGACGTCGGCGGCGGCGTCGCGGACCCGGCGCTCGATCGGGGCGTCCGTGTCCGCGATGGCGTCGAGCCGCTCCTGCTGGACGCGGAGCAGACGGGCGTAGACCTCGTGCAGGAGGTCGTCCTTGGAGCCGAAGTAGTGGTAGAGCGCGCCCTTGGTGACGCCGGCCGCCTCCACGATCTCCTGCACCGAGGTGCGGTCGTAGCCCTGGTCGGCGAAGAGCCGGGTGGCGGCGGCCAGCAGCCGCTGCGGGACGGGCGTGCCGTCACCGTCCGTCGTCCTGGCCACTGCCGCCACCTGCCTTTCGTGTCACTGACTGTTCTTCGGACGGGAACGCAGTTCCCGCCGGAGGATCTTCCCACTTGTGGTCTTCGGCAGCTCCGCCAGGATCTCGACCTCGCGCGGGTACTTGTACGCGGCCAGCCGCTCCTCGCAGTACGCCGTCAGTTCCGCCGGGCGGGTGTCGCTGCCCGGACTCAGACTGACGTACGCCTTGACGCTCTCCCCCCGGTAGCTGTCGGGCACGCCGACGACCGCCGCCTCGCGTACGGCCGGGTGCGTGTAGAGGACGTCCTCGACCTCGCGCGGCCAGACCTTGAAGCCGGAGGCGTTGATCATGTCCTTCTTGCGGTCGACGACGTAGAGCCAGCCGGCCGGGTCCATGAACCCGATGTCGCCCGTGCGCAGTTCGCCGCGGGGGAAGGTCTCGGCGGTGGCGTCGGGCCGCCGCCAGTAGCCGGGCACGACCTGGGGTCCGCTCACGGCGATCTCGCCGTGCTCGCCGAAGGGGACCTCCTGACCGGCCTCGTCCAGGATGCGTACGACCGTCTCGGGCCCCGGGACGCCGACGGCGAGGGTCCCCGAGAGCGGGTCGACGGGCGCCTCCTGACCGGGCGGCACGGAGGCGCAGGGCGCGGTGCACTCGGTGAGGCCGTAGCCGTTGTGGAGGTAGGGCCCGAAGGCGGCGCGGAACTTCTCCACGAGGGCCGGGGGCAGCGGCGCGCCGCCCGAGGAGATCAGCACGAAGGAGTCGAAGTGGGCGCGGGTCGCCGAGGGGTGGGCGGCGAGCGCCATGAAGGCCGTGGAGGGGCCGACCGTGTACGCGGGGCGGTGCTCGGCGAAGGCGTCGAGGACCACCCCGGCCTCGAAGCGGTAGCTGAGGGCGAGCGTGCCCGCGTTGGTGATGCACCCCGCCAGCTGCGCGACCATGCCGGTGATGTGGAAGAGCGGCGCCAGCGCGAAGTAGCAGGCGCCTTGGGGGATGCCGGCGCCGGTGCGCTGGCGTTCGGCGTTGTAGGT
The DNA here is from genome assembly GCF_020026305.1 of Streptomyces sp. 135. NCBI lineage: Bacteria > Bacillati > Actinomycetota > Actinomycetes > Kitasatosporales > Streptomycetaceae > Streptomyces > Streptomyces sp. 135. Next base: position 1,744,449 of record NZ_CP075691.1, read on the forward strand.
GATGTTGCCGTGGGTGTTCATGGCGCCCTTGGGGGTGCCGCTCGTGCCGGACGTGTAGCTGATGAGGGCCACGTCGGAGGGGCCGAGTTCGCGGCCGGCGGGGGCGGGCAGCCCTTGGCGCGCGACCGCCACCAGGTCGTCGGCGTCGGCCGGGACCGGCAGTCGCTCGAAGTCCAGGACGCGGGTGTCGCCCCTGCTCTGCAGGTCGAGTTGGCAGGCGGTGAGCACGACGCGCACGGACGAGCCCGCCGCCGTGTCGCGCAGGTACGTCTCCCAGGCGCGGTCCGCGCAGATCAGCGCGGTCACGCCGGCGTCGGCGAGGACGTGACCGACCTCCGCCGACTTGTACATCGGGTTGACGGGCACGACCGTCGCGCCCGCCTTCCAGGCACCGAGGAGCGCGAGCACGAAGTGCGGGGTGTTCTGGAGGAGGATCGCGACGCGGTCGCCGCGTGCGACGCCACGCGCGGCGAGGTGTCCGGCGACGGAGTCGCTGAGGGCGTCGGTCTCGCGGTAGCTCAGGCGGCCGTCGAAGTAGGCGAGGGCGGTGTGCTCGGGGGCCCTGGCGACGGCGGCGCGGAAGGCGTGCACCACGGAGGCGGCGGGGGTGACGGGGCCGCGCTGGGCGTCGTTGAGGCGGGCGAGCCAGGGCTTGGCGGCGTAGATCGAGCCGTCCGGGATCGCGGGGGATGTGGTCACCGCTGCGTCGCCTCCCACTTCTGCTGGATGTGGTTCATGCCGGCCAGCCACTTGTCGGGGGTGGCGGCGCGTGCCTCGTAGTACGCGGCGACCTCCGGGTGCGGCAGGATCAGGAAGCGGTCCTCGGCCATGCCCGCGAAGAGCGCGTCGGCGACGTCCTGCGGTTCGATCGCGGTGGGCGCGAGGACGAGGTCGCCCGCGGTGCCGGTGGCGGCGAGCATGTCGGTGCGCACGCCCTGCGGGCAGATCGCGTGGACCTTGAGCCCGCGGTGGCGGTAGGTGAGCGAGAGCCACTCGGCGAAGGCGTACGCGCCGTGCTTGGTCACGCTGTAGGGCGCGGCGCCGATCATGGTGAGCAGCCCGGCCGCGGAGACGGTGGAGACGAAACGGCCGCTGCCGCGCTCCAGCCAGCCGGGGAGCAGCGCGTGGGCCGCCCGGACGTGCGCCATGACGTTGACGTCCCAGGCCGCGGCCCAGACCTCCTCGGGCGCGGCCTCGTCGCCGCCGGAGCCGAGTCCGGCGTTGGCGCAGTACACGTCGACCGTGCCGCCGAGCGCCTCGACGGCCTGCGGCACGATGACGGAGGCGTCTCCGGGGACGGCGATGCCGCCCACCTCGTCGGCGACGGCTCGCGCCTTGGCTCCGTCCAGGTCGTTGACGGCGACGCGCGCCCCCTCGGCGGCGAAGCGGCGGGCGAGCGCGGCTCCGATCCCGCCCCCCGCCCCGGTGACGACAACTCCCTTGTCCCGCAGGGTCTCCACGACCGGTCTCCTTCGACGTCGGACTCGACCACGGACTCGGCCACGGACTCGGCCACGATTCGACCACAGCTCGGGCGCCCGCCTGACACGGCAGACTAACCAGTCGGTATGTGATGGCGGAAGAGGGGCGGCCGCCAGGCCCCACCTGCGGTCTCCGGCGGTCTCATTGGGCGAGACAGGCCGTCCCAAGTATTGACTGGCCCCTACATCCACCATGAGAGTGCCGCTCGTGCGGAGCGAAACGACAGCAGCGGAGAGACAGCCGGCCCCCGACGCGCAGGGCGCCGACGGCAGCCCGGAGAGCCTGCGCCGGGTGGCCGTCGCCTCCTTCATCGGGACGGCCATCGAGTTCTACGACTTCTACATCTACGGCACAGCGGCCGCCCTCGTCCTGAACGAGGCGTTCTTCCCGACCCTCGACCCGGTCAACGCCACCCTCGCGTCGTTCTCCACGTACGCGGTGGCGTTCGCCGCGCGGCCCATCGGCTCGGTGGTCTTCGGTCACTTCGGCGACCGGGTGGGCCGCAAGTCCGTCCTGGTGGCCTCGCTGCTCCTGATGGGCCTGTCGACCGCCCTCGTCGGGCTCCTGCCCGGCTACGGCACCCTCGGCATCTGGGCGCCGCTGCTGCTGATCCTGCTCCGCTTCCTCCAGGGCATCGGGCTCGGGGGCGAGTGGGGCGGGGCCGCGCTGCTCGCGGTGGAGCACGCGCCGAAGAAGAAGCGCGGACTGTACGCCGCCTTCCCCCAGCTCGGGCCCTCCGTCGGCTTCTTCGCGGCGACCGGCGTCTTCTGGCTGCTCTCGGCCGTGCTCTCCGACGACGCGTTCCGCGGCTGGGGCTGGCGGGTGCCGTTCCTGCTCTCCTTCCTGCTCGTCGGCGTCGGCCTCTTCGTGCGGCTGCGGATCAGCGAGACGCCGGTGTTCGCGAAGGTCATGGAGGCGCAGGAGGCCAGCAAGGTCCCCACGCTCGACGTGCTGCGCCACCATCCGCGCGAACTGCTGCTCGGCGCGGGCGGCATGGTCGTCGCCTACGGCCTCTTCTACACCGCGACGACCTACTGCCTCGCCTACGCCACCGGCACCCTGGACGTCCCCCGCAACACCATGCTGGGGCTGTCCCTCGTGGCCTGTCTCTTCCTCGCGGCCGGCACCTGGCTCGCCGCGACGCGCTCCGACGGCGACGGGCGGCGCAAGCTGGTCCTGGCGGGCGCGGGGCTCTCGGTGGTGTGGGGGTTCGTGCTCTTCCCGCTCCTGGACACCGAGCGGCCCGTGCTGATCGCGCTCGCGCTCGGCGGTGCCCTGTTCTGCATGGGCGTGGTCTACGGCCCGATGGGCGCCTACCTGCCTGAGCTGTTCGGCACGAACGTGCGCTACTCGGGCGCCTCGCTCGCCTACAACCTCGGCGGCGTGCTCGGCGGCGCGGTGTCGCCGCTGGTGGCGACCCGGCTCCAGGCGGCGTTCGGCTCCTCGTCGGTCGGCTGGTACGTGAGCGCGATGGCGGTCGTGTCGCTGGTGTGCGTCCTCGCGCTGCCCGAGACCCGGGAGCGCGAACTGACCTGACGTGCGCGGAGTATGGCCAGGTTGCCGAAGCGGCAGGACCATACGGGCGTGGAGCCCTATTGGGAACTGACCTTCGACGCCGACGGCGACGTCGACACCGCGCAGCGCGCGGAGCTGCTGTCCGGCACGGAACGCGCACGCGTCACCGATCTGCTGGTCTTCGCGCACGGCTGGAACAACGACAAGAAGGGCGCCCGCTCGCTGTACCGGCGCTTCTTCGCCCCCTGTCAGCGCCTGGCCGCGCCGGAGGTGCGCCTCGGCTACGTCGGCGTGCTCTGGCCCGCCATCCGCTTCCCCGACGAACCCATCCCCGACTTCGAGCCCTCGGCGGCGCCCGCCGCCCCCGTCCCGCCGGGCGGGCCGGTGCTCGACGCGGCCACCCGGCAGGCGCTGGACCGCGCCTTCCCCGACCACGGCCCGACCCTCGACCGCCTCGCCGAGCTGCTGGCGGAGCGCTCGGACGTCCCCTCCCGCCTCTACGAGTTCGGGCGGCACGTCCGTGAGCTGGTCTCCCTGCGCGAGACGAGCCCGGCCCGCCACCTCGGTGAGGACACCGGCGCGGGCGAGCCCGCCATGCTCACCGACGACGCGGTCCAGGTCTGCGAGATACTCGCGGCGGCCCGCGCGGACACCGGGCAGCCCGAACTCCTCGGCGCCCCGCGCAAGCGGGTGTGGAACGGCGCCCACGAGCTGCTGCGCCAGGGCACCTACTACGCGATGAAGCGCCGGGCGGGCGCGGTGGGGGGGCTCGGCCCCGCCATCGGCCTGCTCGCCGCCGACGCGCCCCGGATCAGGGTGCACCTCATCGGGCACAGCTTCGGCGCCCGCCTCGTCGCGTACGCGCTGCGCGGCATGCCCGCCGACGTCCGCACGGTGAAGTCGGTGACGCTGCTCCAAGGGGCCTTCTCGCACTACGCGTTCGCCGACCGGCTGCCCCATGACAGGTCACGCGGCGGCGCCCTGCGCGGCGTACAGCGGCGTATCGACGGCCCCCTCGTCTCCTGCTATTCGCGCCACGACGACGCCCTGGGGCGGCTCTACCCCCTGGCGTCGAAGCTGGCCGGTGACTCCACGAGCTTTTTGAACCTGTGGGAGCGCTGGGGCGCCGTCGGCTACCACGGCATCCGGGCGGTGGAGGGCACCAAGCGGATCAAGCTCGGCGAGAGGCTGCCCGCCAAGGGGTGCGTGAGCGTGGACTCGGCGTCGGTGGTGCGGCGCGGCGGGCCGCCCGCCGGCGCGCACAGCGACGTATGCCACGAGGAGCTGGCGCGCGCCGTGTTCGCCGCGGGGCGGATCGCGATGGCCTGATGGCTAGGGCCTGTCTGACCATTCCCGTCGTCGCCCGGAGGGCGGCCCCGCGGCGTCAGGTGCGTGCTCTCGGCGTGCCGGGCGTAGGGCCTCGTACTGGATGTACTTGGCTCAGCGCCCGGTGCGGCGAGTGGGGGCACCCCCTGCTCGAAGAGCTCGGGGGAGCGTGCATGGCGTCGCGAGGCAGGCGGGCATGGTCGGACAGGCCCTAGGGGCGGTGGCGGGGGAACTCGACGACCTGCTGGTAGGTGGGGCGGTTCTGCCACTGGACCGGCTTGTGCGTGATGCCGCCGAGCGCCCGGTGGATGATCGCGTCCGCGCACCACTGGTCGCCGGGCTTGCACGCGTCGTCGCCGGGATAGACCTCCGTGGCGGGCTTCGCGACGGCCTGCGCGAGGGTGGTCAGCAGGGCGTCGCGGCAGGCGTCGAGCTTGCCGTCACCGCAGTAGGTGTGGGCCAGTTCGCCCTTGACCGGCTGCCCCAGGACCTTGCGCAGGTCCTTGTCGGCGTACCCCCACCAGCCGTACTGGAAGGCCGATCCGGCGTGCGCCCCGGTCGGCCCGTGGCCCGCCGAGGGTGCCTCGTCGGTGGCCAGCTGCGCGGTCAGGGCGTCGTACAGCTCCTTGCCCATGCCCGGCTTGAACTCGGCCTCGATCAGCAGCGGCCACCAGGCGTCCATGACGCGCACGGCGTCGGGGTGGGCGTACGTCTTGGAGCCCGCGGCCGTCTGGTTGCGCTGGGCGCCCGCTGCGCGCCAGGCCTCCAACTGCCGCACCGCCGTGTCCAGTTGCGGGTCGGTGACCGGCTTGCTCCGTACGACCTTCAGCAGCTCCGGCAGCACCTGTTCGCCGCGCAGGTCGGTGACGGCGGCCTCGGACATGGCCTGTGTCAGCTTGGCGCGGGTGACGCCACCCGCCTCGGTGAGCTTCCTGACCCGCCCGTCGAGCAGATCGCCGCGGTGCACGGCGCTGACGCCGAAGCCTGCCGTGCTGAAGTCCTTGGCCTGCTTGTTGTTCCAAGAGATGTAGTAGTCCTGGTTGACGGAGTGCGGGTGTTCGGCGGGCGGGGTCTGCGCCGAGGTGTTGTTCTCGGGGCCGAAGTCACGCCATTCGTACTCCTGTTGGGCCTTGACCGGCAGCGCCGGGTCGATGTCCGCCGCCCGCTCCGGGTTGGCGCCGCTGTTGTAGTACGCGATGTCGCGCGAGTCGGCGTAGAACCAGTTGAAGGCATAGCTGATGTGCTGCGCCGCCTTCATGAAGCTCGCGGCGTCCTTCACGTATCCGGGGTCGTTCAGCATCTGGAAGCCGATGATCGAGTCGGCCTCGTGACGGTAGGTGGAGCGCAGCGAGACGTACGCGACGGGCTTGCCGTCGAGGCTCGCGCGGTGCGTGACGATTCCGTACTTGGTGCGGAAGACCTGCATGCGGTACGCGCCGGCGGCCGTGGAGTCGGCGAGGGTCGGCTTCCAGGCGTTCTTGCGCTCCAGCTTCTCCATGGGCGTGCAGGTGCCCCGGTAGAGGTAGCCGGTGGACCGCTTGGTGGGGGTGCCGCCGCCCGGCTCGCACAGTTCGACGGCGTACGTGTCGGTGATGTCCTGCCCGGCGGACGTCGCCGACCAGGCGTAGTCCTGGCCGCGCCCCAGCTGGACGTACATCCCGACGCCCGCGACGGAGACGCCGCGTGCGCTGATGCCGGGGCCCTGGAGCTCCTGCTGCATGAGGAGCTGCGGCGCGAAGTAGCCGGTCTGCGGGCCGAAGACGGCGACGGGGTTGCCGCTCGCGGTGTGCTTGCCGGAGACCAGCAGGGCGTTCGACATGCCCTTCTTGTGGCCGTCGGGACGGAAGAGGTCGGCAGGCAGGACGCCCTTGTCGTACATGCCCTGGAGTGGCTTGAGCTTCTTCGGGGCCTTCACCGGTTCCTTCGCGCCCGTCTTCGCGCCCCCCTCGCGGTCGTACACGAGCTGCTCGCGCTCGACGGAGCCGGGGTCGGGCATGGCGGTGCCGCGTGCCTTCTCCGGCTTCCCGGCGTACGGGAAGCTCGTGCCGTCGTGGATGGTCTGGACGGCCTCGGGGTCATTGCGGGCACGGAAGGACTCCCAGACCTTCGTGCCCTTCTCGACGCCGTACTTCTCCTGGGCCTTGAGGAGGGAGAGCGCGGATTCGACCTCTCCGCCGCCGCCGTTGCCGAAGAGGCCGCCGACGACGGAGGCGAGCGCGATCATGTCGGTGACCTTGAAGGGTTCGATCTCGCCGGCGTTGGTGATCGCGTCGATCTTGCCGGTCAGGACGTACTCGCCGGGGAAGTAGCGGCCGTTCTTCGCCTTCACGCGGTAGGCGTTGAGCCCGTCTATGTAGGCCTGCGCGTCCTCCATGGCCTGCCTGCCGCGCTCGCCCTGCGTCGACCTGATGTACTCGACCTGCTTCTCCAGGTCCTTCTCCGTGTACGGGGCCTGCGGCCAGAACTGCTGCTCAAGCCCCTGGTTGGCGGGCGCGCCGCCCGCGAACGAGGTCAGCTGCCCGCGGCCTATGTGGCGGAAGAGGTCGATGAGCCAGAGCCGGTCCTGCCCGGCGGCGTAGCCCGCGCCGAACTCGGTGCCGTAGCGGGTGGTGCCCTTGATGTGCGGCACGCCGTACTTCTTGTCACGGGTGATCGTCACGTCGTCGCGCGGCCTGGTGACGGAGGCGACCTGGCCGTCGCGCACGCCGAAGGAGGCGTCGTCGAAGAACTCGGTGAGCCGCTCGTCGGTGAGTGAGGGGTAGCCCGAGGAGAGCGCGTCGTAGGGAGCCAACTGGTCGTCGGCGTGCGGCGGTTGGGTGCCGAGGACGCGGTGGGAGAGGATCTCGGCGAGCGTCGCGTTGCCGTTGGCCCCCGGCGGCAGGATGTCCGCGCACCGGCCCTCGCAGTAGTCGGTGCTCTCCTCGCGCTCCTTCCCGGCGGCCGGCTGCCCCGGTGCGGCCCCGGCTCCGGGCAGCGGTGCCAGGAGACCGGCACCGAGGGCGAGCGCGGCCCCCGCCATGAGGGTTCTGGGTCTGACGGTGCGTGGTCGCATGGGTGCTCCTCCGGGTCCTGCGGAAGGCGGTTGCGGCGGAGGCTACTGGCGGGTTGGCGAACTCGAAAGATGAACAACCTTCGCCTTTTCCGAATCACCACAACGCGCCCCCCTCATGGGCGCATCACCACAGCTCAGGCGGGCAGGCGAAGAAGGGTCGTCCCGAAAGGGAGCCGAATCGCGTGTCGATACGTCTACTCGGCGACGTCGTTTCGACTTCGACTCGACTGCGACGGCGGCAGATACGGAACACGGGGTACCAGGACGAAGTACGTGTGACGGAGGTGCAGGGCGATGGCCGGATTCCGGAGTCTCGCGAGACAGGTACGTGATCCGCGGAACGATTTGGCACTGCGGCGCTACTCGCTGCGCAAGTGCCTGGAGAGGTTCGCCCCATACGGACACCGGGCCACCTGGGACCATCTGTGCTCCCGGGCGGGATTCGGGTGCGAGGACAGGTCGCCCGATCCGGCGCGGCTGGTGGCCGCGCTGGAGGAGCTGGAGGCGGCACGGGCGGTCTGGCTCGCCTACGAGGCGGACTTCGCCGAGCGCCGCCGCAAGGAGAAGCACGACGGGCTCAGGCGCCCCGGCAGCGACGACGACTGGCACCGCCGCACCTGGGGCGGCTGCGGGGTCGCCTGGTGCGACGACCCCGACGTCCACCCCCGGGCCCCCCTCGCCGAAGTGCTGCGGCGCCTGATCGCGGCGCTGGAGCGGGAGCCGGGCGCGTCCTGCCCGGTCTGCGGGGACACCTCCCTGGTGTGGAAGCGCGGCCTGGCGCACGAGCCGTCCTCCGGGGCGGTCTGCACGGGCTGCGGCATCGTCGTGCCCGCTCCGGTGCTCACGCCGGACGCGGTGGCCCGTGCACGGGCGCGCGCACTGCGCACACTGGTGTCGGCGTGAGGGCCTGAGGATCTGCGGGTCTGAGGCCTTGAGGAACGGCGCGGTCAGAACGTGATGCGGGCTCGGCTCAGGGCCTGATCACGTCCGTGTGTATGGCGAGTTTGAACTGGGCGTGCGTCAGCGGCGTGGCGAGCCTCGCGTCTCCCACGCCGCGTGCCGAGATCTTCAGCCCGACGGGCGTCTGGGGGTGGACGAACATCTGCCACACGTACGACCTGAACTGACTGCCCCTGGTGGGCGCGGAGTCGGTGGTGCCCGTCGAGTCGTACCCGGTCGCCAGGCCCAGCGGGTCGCGGACGAAGCGGGCGCGGTACTCGGTGGGGCCACCGTCCGGCTTCCAGAAGACCAGCGCGGAGAGCACGCCCCAGCCGTCGTGGCTGGGCCATATCAGCCCCGAGCGGGCGCTCGGGAACCGCGCGGGGCTGGTGCCGCCCTTGGCCGGATCATGCATGTGCCACGGGTCGTACGACTCCTCATCGGCCCCGTAGGGGAACCGCACGAGGTGGTAGCCGTCGCTGTCGTACCTGATGGACTGCGGCTCGTTCCGCGCCGCGTCCCACTTCAACGAGCAGATGGCAACGGACATCGGCCCTCCCCCTGAGTGATGACGCCCACGGTTCCATACCACACGGAAAATCCGATAGTCCTCTGATATGACCTCTGGAGAGGGTGACCGGCGATGAAGGATCTTCCCGAGTACCTGAGGAGCACCCTCCCATGTCGACGCTGCGCGTCACCGCCGAGACGCTGACGATCCACCGGCATCCGGGCGCCGAGGCCCTCGAACTCGCCCAGGTGGGCCTGTACCGCGCGGTCGTCGCGAAGGGCGCCTACCGGACCGGCGACAGCGCGGTGTACATCCCGGAGCAGGCGGTCCTGCCGGCCGCGCTGATCGAGGAACTGGGCCTCACGGGCCGTCTCGCCGGCGGCGAACAGGACCGGGTCAAGGCGGTACGGCTGCGCGGCGAGCTGTCCCAGGGCATCGTGTGCCGCCCGGCGGCGCTCGCGGACGTCGACCTGGCGCGGGCGGCGCGGGAGGGCACGGACTTCGCGGAGCGGCTCGGCATCACCAAGTGGGTGCCGCCGATCCCGCCCACGATGAGCGGCGACGCCGAGGCCGCGCCGGACCTGCTCCCGTGGGTCGACATCGAGAACATCCAGCGCTACCCGGACATCTTCGCGCCCGGCGAGCCGGTCGTCGTGACCGAGAAGCTGCACGGCTCGGCCTGCCTCATGACGTACGTCGCCGGGAGCGGGCGCGTCCACGTCTCCTCCAAGGGCTTCGGCGCCAAGTCGCTCGCCCTGCGGGAGGATCCGCGCAATCTGTACTGGCGGGCGGTCCACGGCCACGGCGTCGCGGCCGTCACGGCGAAGCTCGCCGAGCGGCTCGGGGCGCGCCGGGTCGGCCTCTTCGGCGAGGTGTACGGCGACGGGGTGCAGGACCTGTCGTACGGCGCGGACGGGCGGCGCGACACGCTCGGGTACGCCGTCTTCGACGTCAGCGCGGAGATCGACGGCCACGTGCGCTGGCTCGACGCGACGCGGCTGCTCGACGGCGAACTGCCGCTGGTGCCGCGGCTGTACGAGGGTCCCTACGACGCCGGCCGCGTCCTGGAGCTCGCCTCGGGCCGCGAGACGGTGTCGGGGCGCGAGCTGCATCTGCGCGAGGGCGTGGTGATCCGGCCGGCCGTGGAGCGCTACAGCCCGGTGACCGGCGGGCGGGCCATCGCGAAGGCGGTCAGCACGGCGTATCTGACGCGCAAGGGCGGCACCGAGTACGAGTGAGCCGGCGCGGCCCCGGTACTACGGGTGACCCGCGCGGCGCCCCTGCACTACGGGTGACCGCGCACCGCCCCGTGCACTACGGGGTGATGCCGCGCGCGGCCTCAGCCCGAGTGCCGCGAGTGACCGCGCGCCGCCTCTCACCCCGTGCGGCGAGTGGGCCCGCGTGCCGCCCCCCTTCCGCGCTCAGGACCGGTGGCGGCGCTCCACCATCAGGCGGGAGCCGGTGAGCCGCTCGCCGAACTCGTCGTCCGGGTTGGAGAGCACGCAGGTCTCCAGGGACAGGCAGCCGCAGCCGATGCAGTCCGTGAGGTGGTCGCGCAGCCGGCCCAACTGCTTGATGCGCTCGTCCAGTTCGGAGCGCCAGTGCTCCGAGAGGTGCGCCCAGTCCTCGCGGTTGGGCGTGCGCTCCTCGGGCAGCGAGTCGAGCGCCTCGCGGATCGTGGCGAGCGGGATGCCGACGCGCTGGGAGGCGCGGATGAAGGCGACGCGGCGCAGCGTGTCCCGGTGGTAGCGGCGCTGGTTGCCCGAGGTGCGGCGGCTGCTGATGAGGCCCTTGGACTCGTAGAAGTGCAGGGCGGAGACGGCGGCGCCGCTGCGGGCCGACAGCTGGCCGACCGTGAGTTCGTGGACCTTCTCTGGAATCTGGGGCACCCCACGAACCCTAATGGCTGGTCCGGCGGCGGATTCAGGGTGCCGACGCGCCCGGCCGGCGGCGGCGGTCCGCGTCCGGTCCGCGCCGACGGACGTACGAGCCCGCGGTCTGACGTCACGTGAGGGTCAAGTGCCGGGCCCGGGTCCGTTGACACGCGTCGGCGCACCCCGCATGCTGAGCAAGCGCTTAGTCCGCGCGGTTGGTGTATGTCGCACACGTCTGGGAGGCCAGGGACATGGCGGAGCCGAGGATCTTCACGTCGGCCGAGGAACTGCGCGCCGGAGTCGGCGGGCAGCTGGGATACAGCGACTGGCTGGAGATCGACCAGAAGCGGATCGATCTCTTCGCCGAGGCCACGGGCGATCACCAGTGGATCCACGTGGACGCCGAGAAGGCGGCCGCGGGCCCCTTCGGGACGACCATCGCGCACGGCTATCTGACCCTCTCCCTGCTGCCGGCCCTGGTGCCGCAGATCATGCGGGTCGAGGGCATGAGGATGGGCATCAACTACGGCACCGACAAGGTCCGCTTCCCCTCCCCCGTGCCGGTCGGTTCCCGGCTGCGGGCGACCGCCACGCTCACGGACGTGACGCCCACCAAGGACGGCGGCGTGCAGGTGACGGCGCAGGTGACCGTGGAGCGCGAGGGCGCCGACAAGCCCGCGTGCGTGGCCCAGTCGGTGTCGCGCTACTACTTCTGAGCCACCTGCGGACGGGCACCCACCATCCGCAGCACGAGGTCGGCGTAGAGCGCGCCGACCTCGTCGGGCGTCCGGTGCCCCGCCACGTTGAACCAGCGGGCCACGTCGATGCAGAGGGAGAGCACGGCGAGCGTGGTGCCGGGCACGTCCGGGACGTCGAACTCCCCCGCCCGCACCCCGTCGTTGATGATCTCCCGCACCGCGGCGTCCGACTGGCGGCGCAGCGCGACGATCTCCGCGCGGTGCTCCTCGCCGAGCGCGTCCAGCTCGTACTGCACCACGCGCGCGGTCGTGTGGTGGGCGGCGTGCCAGCCGACGAAGGAGCGCACGGCCGCCGCGAGCCGCTCGGCCGCGGTGCCCTCGCCGTCCGCCGCGGTGCGCAGGATGGCGAGGGCCTTGTCATGGCCGATCCTGCTGATGCGGTGGAGCAGCTCTTCCTTGGTCTTGTAGTGGATGTACAGCGCGGCGGGGCTCATCCCCGCGCGACCCGCGATGTCACGGGTCGTCGTCGCGTGGTAGCCGCGCTCGGCGAAGGCCTCGACGGCGGCGATCAGCAGCCGCCTGGCCGCGTCGGGGCTGACCTCGCCCCACGGCCGCTCCTCGACGCCGGTCTCCTCCGCCGCGCTCATGTCCACTCCTCAGCATTCGGGAGGGGACACCATACCCCTGATGGTGAGCAAGCGCTTAGCGAGCGGTCAGGAGACGGGCTTGAACGGGTCGTGCTCGGCGAGGATCTTCTCCAGGCGCGCCTGGTCGACACGGCTGACGATCTGGTCGGCTTCCTGCCGGTCCCTGACCACCTTGGCCAGGGTGAACGCGGATGTCGTCAGGTACAGGACGGAGACGGCGAGGAAGGCGCGGATCCAGCCGCTGACATCGAGGCTGTAGATGCCGACCGCCGTCGCGCCGAGCGCCACGGCGAACGACGCGACCGCCTGACCGTAGTAGGCGGTGGTGCTCTGCTGCTTGACCGGAGTGTCACTCATGGCCTCACCCTGATCCAGAGGCGGCCCCGCCACATCCGCTCCCGTACTCAACTCACGTACTCAACCCCCGTACTCCGGCGCCTGCTCGGCCCCCGCACGGCCCCCGCGCGGGCGGCCCGCGCTCAGAAGGCGGAGACGCCCGTCAGCGCGCGGCCGATGACCAGCTTCTGGATCTGGCTGGTGCCTTCGTAGAGCGTCATCACGCGGGCGTCCCTGAGCAGCTTGCCCGCCGGGTACTCGTCGATGTAGCCGTAGCCGCCGAAGACCTGGAGCGCGTTGTTGGCGGCGCGCACGGCGGCCTCCGAGGCGAAGAGCTTGGCCGTGGAGGACTCGGTGGCGAAGGGCCGCCCTCGGTCGATGAGGTCGGCGACCCGCCAGGTGAGCAGGCGCGCGGCGTCCACGTCCACCGCGATGTCGCTGATCAGCTCCTGGACCAGCTGGTGGTGGGCGATGGTCCTGCCGAACTGCTCGCGCTCACCGGCGTACTTCACCGCGGCGTCCAGAGCGGCCTGTCCGATGCCGACACAGCCGGCCGCCACCGACATGCGGCCCTTGGCCAGCGCCGACATGGCGACGGAGAAGCCCTTGCCCTCGGGCGCCAGCATGGCCGAGGCCGGGACGCGGACGTCCTCCAGGACGAGCTCCGCGGTGGCCTGGCCGCGCAGGCCGAGCTTGCCGTGGACGGTGCGGCGGCTCAGGCCGGGCGTGTCGGTGGGCACCAGGAAGGCGGAGACGCCCCTGTGCCCGGGCGTGTCGTTCGTGCGTGCGAAGAGGAGGACGACATCGGCCCACGTGCCGTTGGTGATGAACATCTTGGCGCCGTTGACCACGTAGTCGTCGCCGTCGCGCACGGCCCTGGTGGTGAGGTTGCCCGCGTCGGAGCCGGTGCCCGGCTCGGTGAGCCCGAAGCAGCCGACGTACTCGCCGGAGGTGAGGCCCGGCAGCCACCGCCGCTTCTGCTCCTCGCTGCCGAAGGACGCGATGGTCTTGGCGACGAGGCCGAGCGAGACGGAGACGATACCGCGCACGGAGGAGTCGCCGCGGCCCAGCTCCTCAGTGACCAGGCAGTACGCGAGGTGGTCGCCGCCCGAACCGCCGTACTCCTCGTCGATGGTGAGCCCCAGGAAGCCGACGTCGCCGAGCCTCTTCACGAGGGCCCGGTCGACGCTCTCGGCGCGGTCCCACTCGACGACGTGCGGGGTGATCTCGCGCGCGACGAACTCCTCGGCCAGCTGCCGGACGGCGGTCTGCTCCTCGCTGAGCTCCAGGTTCATCGCGGGCACCCTCTTTACGTCGACATTTAAATTAGCACTGCTAGTTTCTGTTGGCAGCCCTACTATGTGCCGCATGGCCCGACCGCGCAAGCCCCTCCTCAGCCGAGAACGCATCGTCGAGACGGCGCGCGCCCTCGTGGACGCGGAGGGCCTCGCGGCCGTCTCCACGCGCCGCCTCGCCGCCGAGCTGGGCGTCAGCGGGCCGTCCCTCTACAACCACTTCCGCACCAAGGACCAGATCCTGGAGGCGGTCGCCGACTCGGTGAGCGCGCAGGTCGACCTGTCGATGTTCGACGCGGACGACGGGCGCGACTGGCGTACGGCGCTGCACGACTGGGCGGTCTCCTACCGGGCCGCGCTCACCCGGCACCCGAACATCGTTCCGGTGCTCGCCCGCGGCCCCGGCCGCCGCCCGGCGGGACTGCGGCTCGCGGACGCCGTGTTCGGGGCGATGGTCGACGCGGGCTGGCCACCCGCGCAGGCCACGTCGATCGGCGCGCTGATGCGGTACTTCATCATGGGCTCCGCGCTCGGCTCCTTCGCGGGCGGCTTCGTGGACGACGAGACGGCGTACGACCCGGCGGACTACCCCCACCTCGGCCAGGCCCACCTCCTCGCGGACCGCCAGCAGGTCATCGACGAACGCGCCTTCGAGACGGGCCTCAGGGCGTTGCTCGACGGATTGGCGTTGCAGTACGAGCAGGTGGGCGGCGCGGTGCGGGGACGCTGACGGCAGTGGGGCCCTCCGGCGCCCCCATACGCTTCGGCGCCGGCCGAAGCGTCCGTGCGGCATCGTGACCGTATGACGCCCCGATCCGGCAAGAACGACAGCGCCTTCGCCCTCGCCTCCCTGGCCGGGCTCCTCGCGGACGAGACACGCGCCGCGTGCCTGCTCGCGCTGCTCGACGGGCGGGCCTGGACCGCCGGTGAGCTGGCGCGGCACGCGGGGGTCGCCGCGTCGACGGCCAGCGAACACCTGGGGAAGCTGGTCGCGGGCGGGCTGCTCGCCGAGGAACGGCAGGGCAGGCACCGCTACGTCCGGCTCGCCGACGCCGGGGTCGCGCAGCTCGTGGAGGACCTCGCCGCCCACGCGGTGCCCGGGGCCACCGCGAAGCCCGGCACGCTGCGCGAGTCCGGCGCGGGCAGCGCGATGGCGCGGGGCCGCACCTGCTACGACCACTTGGCGGGGCGGCTCGGGATCACGATCACCGGGGCGATGACGGCGCGCGGCCTGCTGCGGCAGGACACCGGCTTCGCCCTGACCGACCAAGGCGTGGCGTGGTTCGGGGAGTTGGGCATCGAGCTCGCGCGCGGTGGGCGCCGGCCGCTGGCCCGCGCCTGCCTGGACTGGACCGAGCGCAGGCCCCACCTGGCCGGGGTCGCGGGCGCGGCGCTGTGCGGGCACGCGCTGGACTCGGGGTGGTGCGTACGGATCGGCTCGCAGCGCGCCGTGAAGGTCACCCCTGCCGGGGCGCGGGCGTTCGGCGCCCACCTCGGCATCGAAGACCTCTAGGACCGCCGGGGCCGGTCACTCGGTGACGATGCGCTCCACCGCCGCGTCCACGAGTGCGTCCCGCTCGGCCTCCGAGAGCACGCCCGGCAGCGTGAGCTGCTCCACGATGAGCCAGTTGAAGGCCAGGTAGAGCAGCCGCACGGCGGTCGCGTCGCCGGGCAGGCCGGAGCCCTCGTGGTAGGCGACGTTGGCGTCGAGGTCCGCCCGGACGCGTTCGGTGAGGACGGCACGCAGGTCCGGGCGCCTGGTCGCCTCCAGGCGCAGTTCGAGCAGGGCGAGATAGCCGGTGCGAAAGCCGCTGACCCGCCCGACGACCTCGCACATCAGCGTCTTGTACGTCTCCTTGTCCGGCTCGGCGGTGCGCTGGCGCTCGACCTCCTCCTCGCTGGGCTGGAGCCGCTCGTAGACCCGGGCGCCCGCCTGGGTCAGCAGGTCGTCGCGGTTGCCGAAGTAGTTGGAGGCGGTGCCGGTCGGCACCCCGGCCTCGGCGTCGACCGCGCGGAAGGTCAGCCCGCGGGCGCCCTCCCTGGCCAGCACCTCGATGGCGGCGTCGACCAGAGCCGCACGCCGTTCGTCGTTCCTGCGCACCATTGACGTCACTCCATCCGTAGTACTACACCCCTACCACTACGATTACAGTACTACAAGCGAGGACCCCCCGTAGATGTACTCTGCACCCGTCCTGCCGGACGAAACACGGACGTAACGCGGGGGTGGACCGTGGGACACGCGACGGATGCGCCGGGCGCCGAGGGCTCGGCGAAGGCCGCGGGGGGCTCGGCCCGGGCCGGGGCGCGGGTACTTGGCCGCCCGCCCCGCCTCCGTGGTTTCGCCGCCCAGGTGCTGCGCGGGCAGGCCCAGGTCACCTTCCTGCCGAGCGCCGTCGCGGGCGCGGTCTTCTGCCTCGCGCTCTCCGCGGCCGGCTGGGAGTACGGGCTCTACGGCCTGGCGGGCACCGCCGTGGGTACGGCCACCGCGCGGCTCCTCGGCGCGGACCGCGACCGGGTCGGGACCGGCCTCGAAGGGTTCAACGCCTGCCTGACCGCGCTCTGCTGCGCCGTCTTCCTGGGCACGCGCCACCTCTCGACGGCGCTGCTGGCACTCGCGGCCTGCGTGGTCGTCACGGTCGTGACGGCGGCCGTGGTCCACCTGCTGGGCGTCTGGGGGCTGCCGTCGCTCACCCTGCCGTTCTGCCTGGTCGCGAGCGTCATGACCATCGGCGCGCCCGGCTTCCGGCGGGTCTGGCACCACGGCGAGGGCCTCGCCGCCCTCCCCCGGCCCGCGACCGGCACCACCGCGCTCGGGCCGGCCGAACTGGCCCGCGGCTTCTTCGCCGACTTCGCGCAGATCTTCTTCATGCCGCAGTGGTACGTGGGCGCGCTCCTGCTCCTCGGCCTCCTCCTCGCCGACCGGCGGGCGGCGGGCGTGGCGTGTCTCGGCAGCGCCGTCGGGATCGCCACGGCGTGGGCACTGGGCGCGCCCGCCGCGCGGATCGCCGACGGCACGACGGGATACAACTCCGTCCTCGTCGCCCTCGCCCTGTGCGGCGTCTTCCTGCCGGCGCGACCCGCGGCCCTCGCGTACGCACTCGTGGGCGCCGGCGCCGCGACGGCGGTCGCCCCGGCCATGGCGGCCCTCTTCGCCCCGTCCGGCGGCCACGCCTTCACGTGGCCGTTCGTGGTCACGACGCTGGTGTTCCTGGCGGGGGCCAAGTCCTTCCCACGCGTAGGCGGTCCACCCACAGCGGCGTGACCAGTCGCCGCGCCCTTCCCGGCAGGAGTGAAGCCCGCTCCACGCCGCGGCGGTTCGCCCCGGCACGGCGTGACCGAGCCGCACCACCCACCCGCCCGGCGGCGCCTCGGTTCAGAAGATGACCAACGCCCGGCCGCCCTTGCCCGCGAGCATGTGCTCGAAGGCCGTCGGGATGCCGTCGAGGGTGATGCGGTCGGTCACCAGGGCGCTCAGGTCCAGGCGTCCCGCCCGGATGTGCTCGGCCAGGACCGGCAGGTCCGCCGCCGGGTCGGAGTTGCCGTAGACGCAGCCGGAGAGGGTCCTGCCCCAGTGGAAGAGTTCCAGGGCGTTGAAGGTGACCTGCTGGTCCTTGCCGCCGATGCCCACGACCGTGGTGCGGCCGCCGCGTCGCGTGGACTCCCAGGCGGTGCGGATCGTCACCGCGCGGCCCACGCACTCCACGGCCACGTCCACGCCCTGGCCACCGGTGAGCCCGCGGATGTCGCGGGCCGTCTTCTCCGAGGCGACCACGTACTCGGTGGCGCCCGCCGAGCGCGCCAGCCCCTCCTTCTCCGGGGAGACGTCGACCGCGACGATCCGCGAGGCACCGGCGATCCGGGCGGCCTGGAGCGTGGCGAGGCCGACGCCGCCCACGCCGTACACCGCGACGCTCTCCCCCGCGCGGACCTTCGCCGAGTGGTGCACGGCGCCGTACCCGGTCAGGACGGCGCAGCCGAGCAGGGCCGCGTCGGCGAGCGGGACGCCGTCCGGCACCGGCAGGACGCAGCGCTGCGAGACCACGGTCTCCTCGGCGAACGCGGCGACGTTCAGGCCGGGGTGCAGGTCCGTGCCGTCCGGCCGCTTCGCGTAGACGTCGGCGGCGCCCGCGACGGCGTTCGCGCAGAGCCACACCTCGCCGATCGAGCAGGCGTGGCAGGTGCCGCAGGACGGCGCCCAGTTGAGGACGACGCCGTCGCCGGGGGCGACCCCGGTGACGCCCTCGCCGACGGAGACCACGGTGCCCGCGCCCTCATGGCCGAGGACGGCGGGCACCGGGACCCGCATCGTGCCGTTGGACAGGGACAGGTCGGAGTGGCAGACCCCGGCGGCGGCGAGACGCACCCGCACCTGGCCGGGACCTGGCTCAGGAAGGTCGATGTCGGCGATCTCCAGCGGGGAGCCGACGGCGGGGAGGATGGCGGCGCGGACCACGTTCACGTACTCCTTGGGGAAGCGGGCGGGCTCGAACGGCTGGGTATCAGAACTGGAGCGACTTCGTCTGGAGGTACTCCATCAGGCCGTGCGCGCCCAGCTCGCGGCCGACGCCCGACTGCTTGTAACCACCGAAGGGGGCAAGGGGGTTGAAGCTGCCGCCGTTGATGTCGACCTGGCCGGTGTCCATGCGGCGGGCGAAGGCCACCGCCGCCGCGTCGTCGGCCGCCCAGACGGCGCCCGCGAGACCGTACACCGTGCCGTTGGCGATGCGCAGGGCGTCGTCCTCGTCCTCGTAGCGGATGAGGGAGAGCACGGGGCCGAAGATCTCCTCCTGGGCGATGGTCATCTCCGGGGTGACGTCGGCGAAGACGGTCGGCTGCACGAAGTAGCCCTGCTCCTTGGGCGCTTCGGGGCCGCCCGCCACGAGCCGGGCACCCTCCTCGACGCCCTTCTCGATGTAGCCGCGCACGCGCGCCCGCTGCTTGGCGTTGACGACGGGGCCGATCCGGGGGCCGTACTTGGCCGCGGCGGCGGCCGCCAGCTCCACCGCCTCGTCGTACCGGTCGGTGTGCACCAGCATGCGGGTCCACGCGCTGCACGTCTGCCCGGAGTTGGACATGACGTTCGCGACACCGACGGCCACGGCCTTGGCGAGGTCGGCGCCCGGCAGGATGACGTTGGCGGACTTGCCGCCGAGCTCCAGGGCGACGCGCTTGACCGCCGCGCCCGCCGTGGCGCCGATCCGCTTGCCGACCGCCGTCGAGCCGGTGAACGAGACGAGGTCGACGCCCTCGTGCTCGGCGAGGGCCTGCCCCGCGACCGGGCCGAGGCCGGTGACGAGGTTGAAGACGCCCGCGGGGACGCCCGCCTCGTGCACCGCCTCGGCGAAGAGCTGGGCGGTGAGCGGGGTGTCCTCGGCGGGCTTGAGCACCACCGTGCAGCCCGCCGCGAGCGCGGGGGCCACCTTGTTGACGATCTGGTGGAGGGGGTAGTTCCACGGCGTGATCGCACCGACCACGCCGACCGGCTCCAGGTAGACGGTGGAGTTGCCCACCTTCTCCTCGAAGGGGTGCGCCGCGGCCAGTTCGGCGTACGAACCGCAGACGGCGATCGGCACCCCGGCGTGCACGGCCTGCGAGAACGGCAGCGGGGCGCCCAGTTCGGCGGTGACGGTCGCGGCGATCTCGTCCTTGCGGGCGACCAGCCGGTCGCGGAGCGCGCCGATGAGGGCCGCGCGCTCGGCGGGCGGCGTGGCGGCCCAGCCGGGCAGGGCGGCGCGGGCCGCGCGCACCGCGGCGTCCACGTCCTCGGCGGTGCCGGCCGGGACCTGGCCGAGGGGTTGTTCGTCGGCCGGGTCGACGACCGTGATCATGTCGGTGCCCGCGGCCGGGCGCCAGGTGCCGTCGATGTACATGCCGTCGTGGGCCTTGTACATGCCGTCGTGGGCCTTCATCGCATTCCTCCAGGTAGTCGTCCGCGGTACAAACTAGCGCTGATAGTTTTCCGGCACCAGGGCGGCCGGGCGCCCCAGGAGCCCAGGAACCCCAGGAGCCCCGTACGTAGCCGATCGGGGGCTTTATCCGGCAGGCGCGTCGGAACAGCCCCGTCCGCCGCCTCCGCGGCCCTACTGTCGCCCGTATGCTGCTGCGCCGGAAGTTGCGTATGACCCTGGCCCTGACCGTGACCCTCGCCGCCGCCCTCCTCGGGGCGACCGGAGGAAGCGTGAGCACGGCTCACGCCGAGGAGAAGCCGCCGCGCGAGCGGCAGCTGCTGTTCTACAACCACGCCTACGGAGTCGTCGACCGGGAGACCGCCGACGCCGTCGAACACTCCGGGTATCTGCGGAAATTCGCCGACTTCGAGGTCCGCACCACGACCGGGTCCGACGGCTACACCTGGACCGGCCGCTATCTGAAGGGCCGCGAGACCTACCTGGAGATCTTCGGGGTGGGCGATGTGCCCGACACGCCTCTCGGCGGGGCGGGCCTGGCCATCTCCACCGAACGCGACGGAGACCTGGCGACCGTCCTCGAACGGCTGCGGGACCAGGGGATCACCGATCCGGTCCGGTTCCAGCAGACCCGCGATTTCGGCGACGGGGTGCCGGTGCCGTGGTTCGACGCGGTCTTCACCACCGATCAGTACGACACCTTCGGCACCTGGGCGATGGAGTACCGGCCCGAGTACTTCGCCGACCCGCGCGGCAAGACGGAACCGGCCTCCTACCCCGGTGACGTCGGCCGGGAGCGCTACCTCCCCGACGTCTACCGCGACCGCCTGATGCGCGACGTGGCCTCCGTCCGCCTCGCGGTGACCTCGCGCGACCTGGACAACACGGTGCCGCTGCTGCGGGCCGGCGGGTTCGTCGTACGCCCCACGGCGGGCGGCGGCGTCGTCGCGGACCGCGGCGGGACCACGATCCGCCTCGACGCGGTGCCGCGTGACCGGGTGGGCCTGCGGCAGTTCACGTTCGTACTGAACAAGGCCGTGCACAAGCGTCACGTGGAGCGGCTGGGCCACTCGACCCTGACGGTCGGTCCCGGCCCGCGCGCGGTGTGGGACTTCGAGGAGCGCGGGCGGGGCTGACCGAGCCGAGGACCGTCACGGCCGGGTGGGGCCCCACCCGGCCGAAAACCCCACATTCACCGCGCATTTGCCCGGAATTTGATTTCCGTTGCGTGACATACGCATGACAACGCGTCGACTCTCTTGATCTACCCCTGTGGAGGGGCCACGCTACTGCTCGCGACGGGAGCGGAACCGCACCGCTCCCTTCTGTGTGTGCGATCACGCGCACACCCCCCACAGTCGCGTGCCCCACCCCGGGCGCGCCGCCTATGAGGAGGACTCCCTCGTAATGGCAATGCCGCGTAGCAAGAAGACTGTGATCGCCGCCGCGATCTCGACCGCCGCCGCCGCCGTTCTCGGCACGGTCACCGCTCTGCCCGCCCAGGCCGCCCCCGCCGAGGGCACCGTGATCGCGGCCGGCTCCGCCGACGCCGTCAAGGGCAGCTACATCGTCACGCTGAAGAAGAGCTCGGGCCTCAAGGCCGCCACGAGCCAGGGCAAGAACCTCATATCCGAGTACGGCGGTTCGGTCACGAAGACCTTCAAGTCCGCGCTCAACGGCTACACCGCGAAGCTGAGCGCGGCGGAGGCGAGACGCCTCGCCGCCGACCCGGCGGTCGCCTCCGTCGAGCAGAACCAGCGGGTTCGGGCCGACGCGACGCAGACGAACGCCCCCTGGGGTCTGGACCGCATCGACCAGGCCAGGCTGCCGCTGAACGGCAGCTACACCTACCCGGACACCGCGGGCTCCGGCGTCACCGCGTACGTGATCGACACCGGGGTGCGGATCTCGCACTCGGAGATCAGCGGCCGCGCGGTCAACGGCTACGACGCCGTGGACGGCGACACCACCGCCCAGGACGGCAACGGCCACGGGACGCACGTCGCCACGACCGTCGCGGGCAAGACGTACGGCGTCGCCAAGAACGCCAAGGTCGTGGCCGTGCGCGTGCTCGACAACAACGGCTCCGGCACCACCGCCGGGGTCATCGCGGGCATCGACTGGGTGACCAGGCACCACACCGCCGGGGCCCCGGCCGTGGCCAACATGTCGCTCGGTGGCGGCGCCTCCACCTCGCTGGACACCGCGGTGAAGAACTCCATCGCCGACGGCGTGACCTACGCGGTCGCCGCGGGCAACGAGAGCACCAACGCCGCCAACTCCTCGCCCGCGCGCGTCCCCGCGGCCATCACGGTCGGCGCGACCAGCAACACCGATGCTCGGGCGAGCTTCTCCAACTACGGCTCGGTCCTGGACATCTTCGCGCCGGGCGTCTCCATCAAGGCGGGCTGGCACACCGGCGACACGGCGACCAACACCATCTCCGGTACGTCGATGGCGACCCCGCATGTCGCGGGCGCGGCGGCGGTCTATCTGGCGGGCCACACGTCGGCCACGCCGGCGCAGGTCGCTTCCGCTCTGGTGAACGGGTCCACGCCGAGTGTCGTGACGAACCCGGGTACCGGTTCGCCCAACCGGTTGCTCAAGATCGTCCCGTAACTGGTGGCTTTGTACGGGTAGTTGCGCCCCGGAGGTTGTCGACGCCTCCGGGGCGTTTCCCGTGCCGGGTGCCTCTGGCTGTCTGCCGGTGCGGGTTGTCGGGGGCTGGGCGCGCCCCCGCGCCCCTGGGGCAAGGCCGTGCTCGGCGCCGACCGCCTTGTGCCGCAGGCTTGCCCGCGTCTGACGGTGCGGGACGTACGTGGCTGAGCGCGCAGTTCCCCGCGCCCCTGGGTGGGCTGCCGTCAAGGGCGGGAAGTCCGCGTGCCCAGGCTCGCCGCGACGAGCAGCAAGCCGCCCAGCATCACGAACGGTGCCGCCACCCCCGCCGCTCCTGCCACCAGGCCCGCCGATGCGGGCGCGGCGACCTGGCCGAGGCGGTTGCCGGTGAGGCGTAGGGCCAGGGCCGTCGAGTGGGCGCCGGCGGGAGCGGCCTGGACGACGGTCGTCATGGAGAGCGGCTGTCCCACGCCGAGGCAGAAGCCCAGCGCGCCGAGCATCAGGGCGAGGCCCCACACCGGTACGGGCAGCGCCATCCCCGCGCACAGGACTCCGCCGAGCAGGCACGAGCCGGTCAGGAGTGCCGTCCTGCCGAGCAGTCGGATCATCGGCGTCATCACCAGGCGGCAGGCGATGGTCGACGCGGCCCGCAGGCTCAGGAGCAGTCCGACGGTGGCGGGCGCGATGCCTCGGTGTTCGCCGACCACCGGCAGGTAGGCGGTGAGGATGTCCGTCGCGGAGAGCACGGCGAGGCTGATGAAGATGCCCGCGGGCACGCCCCGGGCGCGCAGGATGCCGAGTACGGGAACCCGTTCGTCCCGCTGCCGCACGGCCGGCGCGTGGCGCATGTGCTCGATGCGCCACAGCGACGTCAGCGACACCGCGCCGACCGCCGCCGAGACGAGCAGGGCGAGCGCGCTGGTGCGGCCCATGTCGGCGCCGATCAGGGCGCCCGCGGCGATCGGCCCGACCAGCTGGCCGAGCGAGGCGCCGATGGTGAAGTGCCCGAAGTTGCGGTCCTGTTCGGCGGGGGCGGACTGCCGGGCGACGATCGACTGCGCGCCGATCACGAAGCAGAGGTGGCCGAGCCCCATCACGCCGCTCCACGCGGCCATCGCGCCGAGGGAACCCGCCAGGCCGCTCAGGGCGCAACCGCCGGAGATCAGGACGACGCCGAGGGGCAGCAGCGGCGCGCACCGCCCGTTGTCGGTCCTGCGGCCGAGCGGTACGGCGGCGAAGAGCGGCAGCAGCGCGTACACGCCCGCGATGACGCCGACTGCGCGTTCGTCGGCGCCCAGCGCGAGGGCCCGGTAGGAGACGGCGGGCCGCGCCATCGAAACCGCCCCCTGCGCGAAGCCGAAGGCGATGACGAGACGGAGCAGCCAGCCCCTGCCACCGGGCCCGGGTATGGCGTACGGCATCAGATGATGCCGAAGAGGATTCCGGCGCCGAGCACCACCAGCGAGGTGAGCACGGCCCACTTGACCGTGAACCTGGTGTGGTCGCCGAACTCGACCTTGGCCATGCCGACGAGCACGTACACGACATCGCGACGCGGGCGAAGCGTGGAGGCGGGGCGATGGGTGGAGACGCCGTGCGCCTGGCCTCAGGACCGGCAGGCCCATAGAAGCCGTGCGGGCCCATGCCCTCGGGGATCGCGCCGACGAGCCAGTCGGCCATGTGCTCGACCATGCCGGTGCCGGTGAGGACGCCGGTGAAGACGGCAGCGGCGAAGACCATGCCGGTGACGTTGAGGACGTTCTCCGCGTGGGCGGCGATACGGGCCTTCTGGTCGGGCATGTGCGGGAAGTTGACCGTGAGGGCGAGCGCGGCGCCGAGCAGGAAGAGGACCGGGATCGGCAGCCACTCCATGATCATGGCGGTGAGCAGGAGAACGGTGAGGCCCGCGTTGAACCAGTAGAGCTTGGGGCGGAGGGTGGCGCGGTGGGGGTCGAGCCCCTGGAACCCGTCGTCGTCGGAGGCATCCGAGCCGTCTGAGGCGGCTGAGGCGGCCCCGGTACCCTCGGCGCCCTCCGTCCCGACGCCGTCCGTGCCGGAAGCCGTGCCGCCGGTGGCCCCCTTGGTGAGCGACGTCCGCTCGTCGCCGCCGCCCGCGCCCACGAGGACCGTCTCCTCGGCCGTCTCCTTCTCCAGCACCTCGTCCAGCGACAGCACGCCGAGCCGCTTGCGCTCCCGCAGGCCCAGCGCGTACGAGAGGAGGAACACGGCGACCAGGCCCATGGCGAGCGCCGGGATCATGGGGACGAAGATGTCGGCCGCGTCGACCTTCAGCGCGGTCGCGGCGCGGGCCGTCGGACCGCCCCAGGGCAGGGTGTTCATGACGCCGTTGGCGGTGGCCGCGACGCCCGTCATCACGACGAGGCTCATCTTGAGGCGCTTGTACAGCGGGTACATCGCCGAGACCGTGATCATGAAGGTGGTCGAGCCGTCGCCGTCGAGGGAGACGATGGCGGCGAGCACGGCGGTGCCCACCACGATGCGCATCGGGTCCGCCTTGCAGAAGCGCAGGATGCCCCGGACGATCGGGTCGAAGAGGCCGACGTCGATCATGACGCCGAAGTACACGATGGCGAACATGAGCATGGCCGCCGTGGGTGCCAGATTGCCGACGCCGTCGAGGACGTAGTCCCCGAGATGGGCTCCCTTTCCTACGAACACGCAGAAGAGGGCGGGGATCAGCACCAGCGCCGCGATCGGCGACATCTTCTTCATCATGATCAGCACCAGGAAGGTGGCGATCATGACGAATCCGAGGATTGTCAGCATGGGGGCTACCTAACGTTCACCATCGAACTCCCACCAGGTCTGGCGGTTCGGTTGACGGTAGGACCCGCAATCGCGCGTTAACAAGATGTTGACGCGCGAGCAATAAGCGCAAAACTCCAGGTCAACGCGGTGCGGCTGGGAGCCGTCCGGCGGAAGCGCTCAGTCCAGCGTCCGCGCGAAGTACGCGTGCAGCAGGGTCCGTGCCTCCTCGACGAGGTCCGGGTCCCCGGCGGGACGGCCGCGGAAGGCCAGCTGGAGCACCGCGTCGACCGCCTCGACGCCGACGAGCACGGTCCGGCGCAGCCGCTCGTCCAGCGGACTGCCGAGGTGGTCCGCGAGCAGGGCCGCCACCCGCTCCGCCACCTGGACGTTCGCGTCGGGCATCGCGTCCGGCGCCGAGGGAACGCCGAAGTCGACGAGGCCGAAGCCCGGCACGGTGCGCTTCATCGCCAGGTACTCGTCGAAGGCGGCGTCGACCGCGCCGCGCCAGTCGGCGTGTCCGACACCGCTCACCCTTGCGGCGACCCGCTCGGCGTAGGCGTCGAGATTGCGGTGGGCGAGCGCGTCCGTGAGGGCGCGCTTGTTGCCGAAGAAGCGGTAGACCGAGCCGATCGGGACGCCCGCGTGCCGGGCGACCGCGCGGGTGGTCAGGTCTTCGTAGCCGACCTCGTCCAGGACGGCGGCGCAGGCGTCGAGGATCCGGGTCAGGCGCTCCGCGCTGCGCTCCTGCACTGGCACGTGGCGCAGGGAGGCCGGGGGCCGCGATTCCTTGGGCGGGTTGCGGTGAGGCATTCCGGGAGAGTAGGGCACCACTCGGCCTCCCGGCTTCCCGCGCCCACATTCCGGTCGCTGCCGGGCCGGAGCCGGGCGCCCGGCCGGGCAGGAAGAGGGCGTTTCCTCTTGCGGAAGCAAAATCCGAATCCTACGGTGTCCCATAGGAATCAGTCACGAGGGAGCGATGATGAGCGGGGACCACGTGAGGGACGCGAGCCGAGCGGGCGAGGGCGACGCGCGCAAGACGGCCGAGCAGCTGACCTATCTCTCCGGCTTCGGCAACGAACACGGCTCGGAGGCGGTGCCCGGCGCGTTGCCCCACGGCCGCAACTCCCCGCAGCGCGCGCCCCTCGGCCTCTACGCCGAGCAGCTGAGCGGTTCGGCCTTCACCGAGCCCCGCGCGCACAACCGCCGCTCGTGGCTGTACCGCATCCGCCCCTCGGCCGCGCACCCCGAGTTCACCCGCGCGGGCAACGGCGCGATCCGCACGGCCCCCTTCACCGAGACGGTGCCCGACCCGAACCGGCTGCGCTGGAACCCGCTGCCGGCGCCAGCGCCCGGCACGGACTTCCTCGCGGGCCTGTGGACCCTCGGCGGCAACGGCGACGCGGCGCAGCGCACCGGCATGGGCATCCACCTCTACCACGCCAACTCCTCCATGACGGGCCGGGTGTTCAGCGACGCGGACGGCGAGCTGCTGATCGTGCCCGAGCACGGCGGGCTGCTGCTTCGCACCGAGTTCGGGCTGCTGCGCGCCGAGCCGGGTGAGGTCGCGCTGATCCCGCGCGGCGTCCGCTTCCGCGTGGAACTGCTCGACGAGAGCGCGCGCGGGTACGTCTGCGAGAACTACGGCGCCCCCTTCCAGCTCCCCGACCTCGGCCCGATCGGCGCCAACGGCCTGGCGAACGCACGGGACTTCAGGGCGCCCGTCGCCGCGTACGAGGATGTGGAGGGCCCGGTGGAGGTGGTGAACAAGTTCTGCGGCAACCTCTGGCGCGCGACCTACGGCCACTCCCCGCTCGACGTCGTCGCCTGGCACGGCAATCACGTCCCGTACGTCTATGACCTGCACCGCTTCAACGTCATCGGCTCGATCAGCTACGACCACCCGGACCCGTCGATCTTCACGGTGCTCACCTCGCCGTCCGACACCCCGGGCCTCGCGGGCGTCGACTTCGTCGTGTTCGCGCCGCGCTGGCTGGTGGGCGAGGACACCTTCCGGCCGCCGTACTTCCACCGGAACGTGATGAGCGAGTACATGGGGCTGATCGAAGGCGCGTACGACGCCAAGACGGCCGGAGAAGGGGGCTTCGTACCGGGCGGCGGCTCGCTGCACAACATGATGTCCGCGCACGGCCCCGACCGCGAGACGTTCGAGAGGGCGTCGGCCGCCGAGCTGAAGCCGCAGAAGATCGACGACGGCCTCGCCTTCATGTTCGAGACCCGGTGGCCGGTGACGGCGACGGAGCAGGCGGCCACCGCGTCCCACCTTCAGCGCGGCTACGACGACGTATGGCAGGGTCTGGAGCGCCACTTCCGCAACTGATTGCAGCGCGACTGATTCGGAGAGACCGTGACCGCCTTCGCCCCGGACTCGATCGTCCTGAATCGGAAACTGCCGCTCTGGTACCAGGTGTCGCAGTCCCTGCGCGCGTCGATACTCGGCCGCACCCCCGACGCCCCGCTCCGGCTGCCCACGGAAGAGCAGTTGGCGGGGCACTACGGGGTGAGCGTGCTGACCATGCGGCAGGCGCTCAAGGAGCTTGAGGACGAGGGGCTCATCACCCGCCACCGGCGGCGCGGCACCTTCATCGAGCCGAGCGCGCGACGCGGCTCACCGGTGCGGCTGCTCGGCTCGGTCGACGCGATCGTGGCCCAGCAGTCGGGCATGACCACCCGGCTCCTCGAACACGGCACCGCCCCGCTCCCCGCCGAACTGGCCGGGCACTTCCCCGACTCGGCCGAGGTGGCGACGTACCACCGGCTGCGCAGCGACGAGAAGACGGGCGAGCCGACCAACCACGCCCGCAACTACATCCGCCCGGAACTGGCCGCCCGCATCGACCCGGATGACCTCGTGCGCTGGCCGATGACGAAGGTCCTGCGCGACGTGGTGGGGGTGCGCATCAGCCGCATCACCGACACCGTCGAGGCCACCCTCGCCGACCCGGAGACCGCCCGGCTCCTCCAAGTGCCGCTGCTCAGCCCGATCCTGCACTACACGGGCATCACGTACGACGAGGACGGCCGGACCCTGGACGTGGCCCGCATCCACTACCGCGGCGACCGTTTCTCCTTCTCGGTCACTCTCGACGCGACGTGACGGGCCGGGGCGCCCCCGTCGTACGATGCCGGGCGTGACGCACGACCAAGCGCCGCTGCTCGCGGACCTCATGCCGTGGTCCGTCGCACCGCTCCGGCCGGGCCGCGGGTGGCCGATGGGACCGGACGCCGTCTCTCTGAAGGCCCGCTGGGCCGCCCTCGTCCGCGCCGAGGGCGCCGAGCGCGAGGCGCTGTTCCGCCCGACCCGCTCCCGCACCCCGCACACCGCGGTCGCCCAACTCCCGGGCCACCGGGGCGGGACGGGCCGGCTCGCCGGGGAGCGGGGCCCCTGCCCCGAGCCCCTCCGGATCCTGCACGGTCCCTTCGACGAGCAGTGGCTGATCCCCGACCACCGCCTCATCGACGTCGCCCGGCCCGAGCTGTGGCGGGTCGCGGGCGCGGGCCAGCTCTTCGCGGTGGAACAGGGGTACGTCGCCGGGGCCGCGGGACCGGTGGTCCTCGCCTCGGCCGTGCTGCCGGACGGCCACTCACCGGCCGGGCGGCCGGGGCGGATCCGGCCGCTCTTCCGCCGCCCCGGGGGCCGTGAGCCCAATGTGGCGCCCGGGCTGCTCGGGCATCTGTCGCAGGCGCTGGGCCAGGAGGTCACGGCTCGCGCGCTGCTCGCGTGGGTGCTCGCCACGGCGTCCGGCTCGGCGGCGGGCTGCCGGGTACCGCTCACGGCCGACGCGGGTCTGTGGGCGCGGGGCGTGGAGCTCGGTGAGCGGCTGCTGCGGCTGCACCTGCGCGGCGACGGCGAGCGCCCGAAGCTGCCCGGAGGGCGCAGGCCCTATGTCCGCGCGCCCCTGCCCGCGCGCCCCGGCTCACTGTCGTACGAAGCCGAGGAGCGGGTTCTGCGGGTCGGCGATGAGGGTGTGATCTCACCGGTGCCGAAGGAGGCGTGGGAGTTCGAGGTGAGCGGGGTGCGGGTGCTCGAACGGTGGTTCGCGGCGCGCGCGGCGGGAGGGGGCGCGGAGCCGGGGACGCTGGAGGCGATCCGGCCTGCCGCATGGCCGCAGGCCTGGACCTCTGAGCTGCTTGAGCTGATCACGGTTCTCGCGCTGATCGCGGAACTCGCTCCGGACCAGGAGGAGTTGGCGGGGGAAGACGGTCGCCGGATCACCGTGGACGAGCTGGGCCGAGCGGGAGTACTGCCCGCGCCCGACGGGGCGCGGCGCCCCGCGTCCGTCCTCGACCACCGTGAAGAGGGACCCGGGGGGCAGTTCGCACTGATCTGAGCCGCGTGACGGGGGGAGGGAGGAGGGGTGAGCGGGTGGGTGGGAAAGATCCGCCGCGGAGCGGCGGCTCAGTCCCGGGGACCACCCGTGATCAGCGTCCGCCGAAAAGCGTCCGCCGCAGCCTGCGCAGCGGCGCGAAGAGCGAGACGTGCCTCACTCGAGAGCCCCTGCTGCCACGGGCATGCACGGCGTCACGTGAGGTGAGCTCACGCATCAGCAGCGTCGCCTCGTGCGCCTCGCGCTGCGGGACGGCAGGGCCGCCCAGCACCGAGAGGTGACGGTCGAGGCGCGAGCTGCTCGCGCTGCTCCCACAAGTGATCGCAGGGACACGCGCCCTGCTGCGCACCGTTATCTGTTCCATGTCACTCCCCACCCGTACGAGGGCACCCGGCCCAGGGCAGGTTAACCCTATCGCCCCGTCGTGACACACGTGTATCCCGGTCGCAGGATTCACCACCCCCACAAGGGGGTTGACGACTACTCTCCGAATACGACCGATTCCAGGGCGAGTTGGACATACAGCTCGACCAGCCAGCGGTCCAGGGGTCCTTGCGTGGGCTATCTCACCTGTCGTCATCCACGCGGACGGTTGCTACTTTTGTGGAGAATCGCACCGCTGCGGATGGGGGCGCCCCGTGAGTCAGCCAGAGCGCGTGATCGCCGGGCGGTACCGCCTCCTGGCGCCGCTGGGCGAGGGCGGCATGGGCACCGTGTGGCGGGCCAGGGACGACGTGCTCGGGCGTGAGGTCGCCGTCAAGGAGGTGCGCGCGCCCGCCGGGCTCCCGGCGGACGACATCGACCGGCTGTACGCCCGCCTGGAGCGGGAGGCATGGGCCGCCGCCCGCATCCCCCACCGGAACGTGGTCACCGTCTACGACGTCGCGACGGAGGGGGGCCGCCCGTGGATCGTCATGGAGATCGTGCGGGGCCTCTCGCTCTCCGACGTGCTCGACGCGGAGGGCGTGCTGCCGCCGCGGCGCGCCGCCCGGATCGGCGCCGAGGTGCTCGCGGCCCTGCGCGCCGCCCATGACGCCGGGGTCCTGCACCGCGACGTGAAGCCCGGGAACGTACTGATCGCCAATGACGGCCGCGTGGTCCTCACGGACTTCGGCATCGCGACGGTCGAGGGCAGCTCCGCGCTGACGATGACCGGGGAGGTCGTCGGATCGCCCGAATTCCTGGCGCCGGAGCGGGCGTTGGGCCGCAGCCCAGGCCCCGCGTCCGATCTGTGGTCCCTCGGGGTGCTGCTCTACGCGGCCGTCGAGGGCAGTTCGCCGTTCCGCCAGGACACCCCGCTGAGCACGCTGCGCGCGGTCGTGGACGAGGAGCCGCCGCCCGCCCGCGCCGCGGGGCCGCTCGCCCCGGTCATCGAGGGGCTGCTGCGCAAGGACCCGGAGGAGCGGATGCCGGCCGCCGACGCCGAACGCGATCTGCGGCTCATCGTCTCGGGCGGCAGGCCACTCACCGAGACCCCGCTCCCGCACCAGCCGACCGTCACGGCCGAACGCGGACCGACGGGCCCCACTCCCCCCACCCCCTTCCCCGCCGCCTCACCCCGGCCCGCGCCCGCCTCCACGGCTGCCGACACCGCGACGACCACGACCACCGGGCCGACGCCGCGCCGCCGCACGGCCGTCCTGATCGCCGGGCTCATCGCACTGGCGCTGGCCCTCGGCGGACTCGCGTACGCGCTGATCGGCCGCGACGGCGGCGGTGGCGGCAGTGGCAGCAGCAGTTCAGAAGGCGCCGGTGATGGCTCTTCGGACGGCAAGGGCGGCGAGGACGGCAAGGCAGGCGAGGGCGGTAAGGGAGGGGGCGGCAGCGCGTCGGAAGGCTCGGACGGCGGATCCGGCGGATCCGGCGGGTCCAGCGGGTCCAGCGGGTCCGGCGGGTCCGGCGGGGGCAAGACCGACGGCGGCGGAGGCGACGGCGGGAGCGGTAACGGTACGACCCCTCCGCCCGCCCAGACCGTCAAGGTGCACGTCTCCGGGGCCCACACCCAGTACGAGGGGCGATGTCCGCCGGCGGCCGGTCAGGCGCCGTCCTTCACGGCGGCGTTCACGGTGGGGCGGGTACCGGTCGAGGTCGAGTACCGCTGGGTCACGAAGACCGGGGAGCCGAGCGAGCCGGGGTGGAAGACGCTGTCCTTCCCCGCCGGGAGCGGCAGGACGAAGCAGGTGAGTCAGGTCGAGACGGCGTACGACCAGGACGGCGGGACGTATACGAACACGATCAGCGTGCAGGTGCGCGCTCCCGTGACCACCGCGTCCAACGCCGTGGCGTACTCGGTGACGTGCGAGCAGGAGACCCCGACGGGCGGGGGCTCCTACTCGCCGTACGCGTCGGTTCAGCCGGTGGGGGTCAGGCCGCCGAGGTGAACACGGGGAGGTAGCCACCGGACTGTCCGGCGGCCGTG
Source organism: Streptomyces sp. 135 (assembly GCF_020026305.1). Lineage (NCBI taxonomy): Bacteria > Bacillati > Actinomycetota > Actinomycetes > Kitasatosporales > Streptomycetaceae > Streptomyces > Streptomyces sp. 135. The sequence goes on from NZ_CP075691.1 coordinate 1,776,183, forward strand.
GGGTGGTAGGACTCGCCGATGTTGAGCCAGTTCACGCTGTGCAGCCACGCGCTGCCGGAGCAGATCTCGTGGCCGGTGAAGGTGCGGGTGACGTCGCCGAAGGTGAAGCCGTGGTCGGCCGCGCGCTTGGCGGTGGCCGTGTTGAGGTAGTCGGCGGCGTCGTTGATGGCGGCCCGCTCGCGCTCGGAGAGGCCGGTCGTGCAGGAGCCGCTCAGCTTGTAGAAGCGGGGGTAGCCGAGCACCACCACGCGGGCGGCCGGAGCTTTCGCGCTGATCGCCGAGTAGACCTTGTCGAGGTTGCCGGGGAGTGTGGAGTCGACGTACGCGCGCGCCTGGGCGATGCGGGACAGGCAACTGCTCTCGGACTGGAGCACACACGTCGTCATGACGTCGGCGAAGCCCGCGTCGTTGCCGCCGACGGTGATCGAGACGAGGCCCGTGCCGGATCCGAGCGGGCCCAGCTGATTCGCCAGAACATCACCCGTACGGGCTCCCGAGCAGGCCGTGAAGTGGAAGCTGGAGGGTGAGTTCGATGCCGCCCAGAGTGCCGGGTAGGCGCGCTTGCTGCGCTTGCAGTCGCCGCTCGCGCTGTCGTAATTGCCGGCGCCGACGCCCGAGGAGTAGGAGTCGCCGAGCGCCACATAGCCGGTGGCTGCGGCGTTCTGGTCCGCTTGAGCCGCCGTGGCCCCGGTGAGGGCGAAGGCGGCGGCGAGGAGGAGCGAGGACGTATATGCCGTGATGCGGGACAATCTCATGGAACCTCCCTTAGCAGGGTTTCCGCCTCGACCGTGGTAGCACGCACTCCGGCCCGTCGATAGTGTCCATGTCAACGATTTCCAAAACAATTCGCTTCGCCGCGCCGGGAGTTCACCCCTGTCACAGCCGTCTGACGGGAACATCTGCACGCTTCCTCCGCGTCTTGACGGGTCGCCAGGGACTGCGCGACATTGAAGCCCGGCATCCGGCGCGTCGGGGGGCAAAGTCGCCAATGCAGACCATCGGGAGCAAGGCGCCGCCATCGGACACGGGGCGGCGCACCGTGCGGGGCCGCGACAAGGATCTGCTGCCGCTGCTCGCGGGAGCGGCCGTCGCCGTGGGGGGCGTCGGCGCGACGCTCGCGCTCGTCGACCTGAGTTCGCCGCTGCGCGGCCCCTTCACCCTCTTCTTCCTCCTCGCCGCACCCTCGGCCGCGCTCGCCGCCGCGCTGCGGGCGCTCGCGCCCTTGGGCCGCGCCGTGGCCGCCGTGGCCGGCGCCGTCGCGGTCAACCTCCTCGTGGCGCAGGGCATGCTGGCGCTGCGCGTGTGGTCGGTGCGCGGCGGGGTCGTCACCGTCACCGTCCTCAGCGCTCTCGCTCTCCTGCTGACGGTGGCACGGCGCCTGCGCCGCCGTGCGGCGAGAAGGTGGACCACCTGACGTGAACATCACCGTGCACCGCCCCGGCGAACTCACCGCCGCCGACCGGGCGGCGTGGACCGCCCTTCAGTCCAAGGCGCACCTCGACGGCTCGCCTGAGCTCGCCAACCCCTTCCTCGCCCCGGAGTTCACCCTCGCCACGGCGCACGGCCGGCGCGGGGTGCGGATCGCCGTCGTACGCGAGGACGGCGAACCGGCGGCGTTCTTCCCCTTCCAGCGGTCCGTCACCGGTGTGGGCCGCGCCGTCGGCCTCGGCGTCTCCGACTGCCAGGGGCTGGTGCACCGCCCCGGTTTCCGCTGGGACGCCCAGGAGCTGCTGCGGGCCTGCGGGCTCGTGCTGTGGGAGTTCGATCACCTGGTCGGCGGCCAGGGCCCGTTCGAGGCGGGTGCCGCCGGCAGCTTCCCCTCTCCCGTCATGGACGTCGACCGGGGCTACGAGGTCTATCTCGGCCAACTGCGCGCCAAGGCACCGAAGTTCACCCGGTCGACGCTGGCCAAGCAGCGCAGGCTCGGGCGCGACCACGGGGCGGTGCGCTACGTCCACGACGAGCGCGACCCCGGGGCCCTGGCCACCCTGATGGGCTGGAAGTCGGCGCAGTACCGCAGGACGGGGCGCAGCGACCGCTTCGCGCATCCCTGGATCACCGAGCTGGTGCGCCGGCTCTTCCACACCAGGACCGGCTCGTTCGCCGGGATCCTCTCGGTGCTCTACGTGGCCGACGTGCCGGTCGCCGCGCACTTCGGGCTGCGCAGCGAGCGGGTCCTCGCCTGCTGGTTCCCCGCGTACGACCCGGCGTTCGCGAAGTACTCGCCGGGCCTCGTCCTGCACCTGCGCATGGCCGAGGCTGCCGCCGCCGACGGGATCGCGTACCTCGATCTCGGCCGCGGCCAGAAGGACTACAAGGACTCCCTGAAGACACGCGAACTGGCCGTGTCGGAGGGGTGGGTGGCGCTGCGCCACCCGGTGGCTCTCGGGCACCGGGCGCGGCGCGCTCCGGTCCGGGCACTGCGGAACACCGTGCTGTCCAGGCCGGAATTCTTCGGACCTGCCGATAAATTACTCAAGCGGATGGGCCAAATCCGATCCCTTGGCAAGGAGTCGGGCAAGGAGACAAGCAGGCAGCCGGGCAAGGAATAGGGCAGTCCGAATGTGACCGCATAGATTGCTCAAATCATGTAAAACGCGAGGCAACGTTCCAGGTCTTGCCATACAGTCTCAATCATCAATACCGTCGTACATCCACCCGCAACGGTCCATCATGTAATGCGATCCAGGGGAGGGCTCAAGATCGCGATGGTACCGGCGCGGGGCGCGGTAGGGGGGTGCCGTGCCCGGTGATCGCTCTTCGGCCGGGTCACGTCCCGCGCGATGCCAGCTCACTCGGCATGCACGGAGATCTGTTTCGTCATGCTCGAGTGAGAACCCCCCTTTCGAACCGGATCAATTACCGGACCGCCCGGGGGCGGGTGGTCCACCGGACGAGAGGGACCACCGTCATGACTTCTTCTGTGCGCCCGGCGGACGCCGGCCAGGACCCGCTGGAAGAGATCTCCAGGAACTATCGCCCGATCTCCACGCACTTGGCGATCACGCCGCCGGTGAGTGTGGTGATACCCGCGATGAACGAAGCGGAGAATCTTCCCTACGTATTCAAGACATTGCCCGACTGGATCCATGAGGTGGTCCTCGTGGACGGCAACTCCACCGATGACACGGTGGCCGTCGCCCGCGAGCTGTGGCCGGACGTGAAGGTGGTGCGCCAGCTCGGCAAGGGCAAGGGCGACGCCCTGATCACCGGCTTCGCCGCGTGCACGGGCGACATCATCGTGATGGTCGACGCCGACGGCTCCGCCGACGGCCAGGAGATCGTCTCGTACGTCTCCGCCCTCGTCTCGGGCGCGGACTTCGCCAAGGGCTCGCGGTTCGCCAACGGCGGCGGCACGGACGACATGACGCCGATCCGCAAGGTCGGCAACCACGTCCTGTGCTCCGTGGTCAACGCCAAGTTCGGCGCGCGCTACACCGACCTGTGCTACGGCTACAACGCCTTCTGGCGGCACTGCCTCGACGAGATCGAGCTCGACTGCACCGGCTTCGAGGTCGAGACCCTGATGAACATCCGGGTCGTCAAGGCCGGGCTCAAGGTGCAGGAGATCCCGAGCCACGAGTACCTGCGGATACACGGCGCCAGCAACCTCAGAGCCGTCCGCGACGGCATCCGCGTACTGAAGGTGATCCTCACCGAGCGCTCCGGCCGCGGCAGACGCGGGGCGCGGCGCGCGGCGGCGCGGGGCCTTCCGTTCCGCAAGGGCCAGGGAGAGGTGTCTTGAGCGCGGACATATCCGTCGTCGTCTGCGTGTACACCGAGGACCGCTGGGAGGACATCCTCGCGGCGGTCGCCTCGGTGCGCGCGCAGTCACTGACGGCCCGGGAGACCCTGCTCGTGGTCGATCACAACGCCTCGCTCCTGGACCGGCTGACCAGGCAGTACAAGGAAGCCGGGGAGAGCGGTGAGGTGCGGGTGCTCGCCAACGCGGGCCCCCGCGGCCTCTCGGCGGGGCGCAACACCGGCATCGCCGCCTCGCGCGGCTCCGTCATCGCCTTCCTCGACGACGACGCCGTGGCCGAGCGGGACTGGCTGCGCCACCTCGCCGAGGCGTTCGAGGACCCGCGGGTGTTCGCCGTCGGCGGGCGCACCCTGCCCCTGTGGGAGTCGGGACGGCGGCCCACCTGGTTCCCCGAGGAGTTCGACTGGGTCGTCGGCTGTACGTACCGGGGGCATCCCGAGGGCCGGGCGCGGGTGCGCAACGTCCTCGGGGGCAACGCCTCCTTCCGCCGCTCCGCCTTCGACGTGGCGGGCGGCTTCGCGACCGGCATCGGCAGGGACGGCGACCGACGGCCGCTGGGCTGCGAGGAGACGGAGTTCTGCATCCGCCTCACCCGCGCCCGGCCGGACGCCGTCCTGCTGACCGATGACCGGGCGGTGATCCACCACCGGGTGCCCGGGGCGCGGGAGCGGTTCCGCTACTTCCGTACGAGGGCGTACGCCGAGGGCCTCTCGAAGGCGCTGGTGTCCCGGAGCGTCGGCGCGGGCAAGGGGCTTGAGTCCGAGCGGCGCTACACCACGCGGGTACTGCCCGCCGGGGTCGGCCGCGGTCTGCGGGACGCCGTGCTCGGGCGGCCCGGCGGAGTGGGGCGCGCGGGTGCCATCGTGACGGGAGTGGCCGCCGCGGCCGGGGGGTACGTACTCGGCAGCGTCCGTGCGCGCAGGGGAGCCGCCGCGTTCCGCGTCGTGGAGATCGGCGGGGAGCCGGGCGGGGTACGGGGCACGGGCGGCGAGGGGGCTGCCGCATGAGCACGGGACCCGTGCCGATACTGATGTACCACTCGGTCGCGCGCCTGCCGAACGAGGCGACGCACGATCTGTCGGTGTCACCCGACGCGTTCGCACGCCAGATGGAGGTGCTCGGCGAGCGGGGCTTCACCCCGCTCACCACCGCCCAGCTGGCCGCCGCCTGGCGCTCGCCGGGCGCCCCGCTGCCGGACCGCCCCGTCCTGATCACCTTCGACGACGGCTATGAGGGCGTGCACCGCCACGCGCTGCCCGTGCTCGCCGAGCACGGCTTCGCCTCCACCCTGTTCGTCTCCACGGGCTGGCTGCGCGGGGAGCACGACACCGGGGGCGGCCTCGACCTGATGCTCGACTGGGACCAGGTGCGCGAACTGGCCGCAGCGGGCACCGAGATCGGCGGGCACAGCCACACCCACCCCGAACTCGACCAGCTCCGCGACGAGGAGCTGTGGTCCGAGCTGTGCCGCTGCCGGGACATCGTGGCCGACGAGCTGGGCACCCGGCCCGCCTCCTTCGCCTACCCCTACGGCTACTCCAGCCGCCGGGTGCGCGCGCGGGTGCGAGAGGCGGGGTTCGCCCAGTCGCTCGCCGTCGGCAACTCCCTGGCCTGCCGCGCCCAGGGCCCCTACGCCCTGCGGCGGGTCACCGTGCGCCGCTCCACCGGGGCCGAGGAGTTCGAGCGCCTGGTGGAGGGGCGCGCCCTCGCCCGTACGTTCGCCGTGGACCACGCCCTGACCAAGGGGTACGCGCTGGTCCGCAGAGCCCGACAGGTCCGCCGGAAGGCCATCCGTTCCCGTGTCTGACACGACCACCGCCCGGGCCGGCACGTCCGGCGGGCCGCGCGGCATACGCCTGCCGGGGTCGGGCGGTGGCAGCCCGCTGTTCCGCAACGCCTACGCGCTGATGCTCAACACGGGCATCTCCGGAGTGCTCGGCGTCGGCTTCTGGCTGGCCGCCGCCCGCTACTACTCGGAGTCGGCGGTCGGCCAGGGCTCGGCGGCGATCGCGGCGATGAAGCTCCTCGCGGGGCTCACCGCCCTGACCCTGACCGGCGCGCTGGCGCGGTTCATCCCGGTCGCGGGCCGCGCCACGGGCCGCCTCATTTTCCGTACGTACGTGGCCAGTTCGGTGGCGGTGGCGCTCGCCGCGGTGGTCTTTCTGCTCACCCTCGACGTGTGGGGGCCCTCGTACCGCTTCCTGCACGGGCCCGTCCACGGCGTCGGGTTCGTCCTCGCCGTCGTGGCCTGGTCGGTGCTGACCCTCCAGGACGGCGTGCTGACCGGGCTGCGCAACGCGCTGTGGGTGCCCGTCGGCAACACCGTCTTCTCCGTGGCCAAGCTGGCGCTGCTCGTCGCGATGGCCGCGGCGATCCCGACCGCGGGCGTCTTCGTCTCCTGGGTCGCCTCCATCCTCGTATCGGTGATCCCGCTCGGCTGGCTGGTCTTCCGGCGTCTGGTGCCGCGCCATGTGAAGGCCACCGACGGCAGGGCGAGGCCGCCGACGCTGCGCGAGATCGGCCGTTTCCTGGCGGGCGACTACACCGGCTCGCTCTTCTCGCTGGCCGTGGTCTATCTCGTCCCGGTGATCGTCGCCTCGCAGGTCAGCTCGGTCGACAACGCGTACTTCTACATCACCACCACCATCGGCGGCACCGTCAACCTCTTCGCCATCAACATGGGCGCCTCCCTGACCGTCGAGGGCGCGCACGACCCGGCGCTGCTCGCCGCCAACACCCGTGCGGCGCTGCGCCGGATGACCGTGATCATGCTGCCGGTCTGCGGCATCCTCTTCCTGGCCGCGCCGCTCGTGCTGCGCGTGTTCGGCCAGGGGTACGCGGACGCTGCCACTGGGCTGCTGCGCTGGTTCGCGGTGGGGGCGCTGCTGCGGGTGGTCATGGAGACGTACTTCGCGGTGCGGCGCGCCCAGAGCGAGACCTCCGGGATCGCCTGGCTCCAGGGGCTGCTGTGCGTGCTGGTCCTCGGCCTCACGCTGATCCTGCTGCCGCGGATGGGGCTGACCGGCGCGGGCATCGCGGAGATCGCCGGCCTGACCGTGATCGTGGCGATCGCGGCGCCCAAGCTGTACCGCGTGGCGCGGGCGGCCCCCTCGGCCGGGCCGGCCGGTGGCGCGGCGGCCCCGGACGGGGACCTCGCCGACCTCGGCACGCCGGACGCGCCCGCCGCCCCGCCGGGAGGCAAGGAGCGGCACGGGCCCGCCTGGGCGTTGCGGGAGTCGCTGGACTCGGACACGCTTCAGCTCGCCGTACAGCTCGACTTCGAACATCAGGAACGCAGGCCGGACGTGCGGCCGGGCCCGCCCGTGGCGCAGACCGAGGGGGACGACATGGACCACCGGCCCACATGGGCGCCGAGAACCCCGGTCACAGGGCCTTCCTCGCCTCCTCCGGAGCCGGCGGGGCCCGCGGAGCCTTCGCGGGAGGAGTCCGCCGCACCGGGCGGCACCGAGGAGTTCACACCCGAGGAACCCGAGGCGTCCGCTCCCCCACGCGCCCGCCGGCTCCGCGTGCTGCTCGTGGCGCTGCTGCTCGCCGCCGCGCTCGCCCTGTACTGGCTGCCCGTCCTCGGCCTCGGCGAGGAGGACCTGGACGGCATGGGCGGGCTCGGCCTGATCTCCGTGCTGCCGGTGCCGACGCTGGCCGGCGCCGCGCTCCTGGTCGTCGTGTTCGCCGTACTGCTGTGGATGGACCGGCCGCTCAAGGGCCTCCTGCTGGTGACGCTGCTCGCCACCGTCGTGTCGCTGCACGCGCTGCCCGCGGTCATCGAGGCCGAGCCGCGGTTCGCCACGGCCTGGCAGCACCTGGGCTTCCTGGAGTACATCGACCGGACGGGCACCGCGGTGCCCGACCTGGACGCGCGCTGGAGCTGGCCCGGGTTCTTCGCCGCGGCCACGTTCGTCGCCGAGGCCTGCGGTGTCTCGGACATGACCGAGGTGATCCGCTGGTGGCCGACGGCCATGCAACTGCTCTACCTGGCGCCGATGTTCCTGCTCGTGCGCTCCGTGCGGGCGGCCTGGCGCGCCAAGTGGGCGGGCCTGTGGATCTTCGTGCTGAGTGGCTGGGTCGGCCAGGACTACTTCTCCCCGCAGGGCTTCACGTATCTGCTCTACATCGCCTTCGTCGCCGTACTCCTGGTGTGGTTCCGCGCCCCGCGCGTGCTGTGGGCCAAGCGGCGTCCCGGTGAGAGCGAGGTGGAGCCGACGGGCCGCCGGGAGCGCGCGGTGCTGCTCCTGATCCTCGTCGGCCTCTTCGCGGCGACCGTGCCCGCGCACCAGCTGACGCCGTTCGTGATGCTCGGCGTCCTCACGGTGCTCGTCCTGGTCGGCCGCTCGGAGCTGCGCGGCCTGCCGACGCTCTTCACGGTGATGGTCCTCAGCTGGCTGGGCTTCCTCGCCGAGCCGTACTGGTCGGGGCATTTCGACGAACTGTTCGGCGGGGTCGGCGGCCTCGGCGGCAATGTGTCGTCCTCGGTCTCCGGACGCATCGAGGGCGGCAGTTCGACGCACCAACTGGTGCTGTACGTGCGTGTGGCGATGGCCGGCGCCGTCCTGGCGTTCGCCTGCTGGGGCTGGTGGCGGCGGCGTTTTTGCCGGTACGGCGAGCGCTCGCTGCTCGTCCTCACCTTCGTGCCGTTCCTCGGTTTCGCCATGCAGTCGTACGGCGGTGAGATGGCCCTGCGGGTCTTCATGTTCGCGCTGCCGGGCGCGGCCCTGCTCGCCGGGCTCGCGCTGTTCCCGCGCGCGGGTGTCACCGCCGAGGAGCGGGACCGCGACCGGGTGAGCCTCGCCCCGCTTGCCGCGCTGATGGCCGGGCTCGTGCTGATGGGCGGCTTCCTCGTGGCGCGCTGGGGCAACGAACCCTTCGAGCGGATCCGGCCCGGCGAGGTCGCGGCGATGGAGTACGTGTACGCGCACGACGACCCGACGGTGCGGCTGCTCTGGATGAGCGACGACACCGTCGAGAACGTGACGCCGGCGCTGCCGTGGGGCGCCCGTGACATGGAGAAGATCAGTTACGTCCCCACACTCGCGCCCGCCGACCCGGCCCTTGTCTCCGGCCTGGTGAAGGCGCTCAGGGACGCGGGGCCCCACTCGTACCTGATGATCAACAGCAGCCAGTCGACCTCTCTCCAGCTGGACGCGGGCTACTCGCCGACGTGGGAGCAGCGGCTGCTGCGCCACCTCGACGACCGCCGGGAGCTGAAGAAGGTCTTCGCCAACGACGACGCGGCCCTCTACAGCCTGCGGGAGCAGCCGGACGGCAGGGTGCCCGAGGCCGACCCGGGGCCGGTGGGGCCGAAGGTGACGTGGACGCCGTGGTCGGTGGTGGGCGCGCTCGCCGCCGTCGCGCTGGTGCTGCTGCTCACCACGCGCGAGGTGGTACGGGTCGCGGCGGCGCCGGGCGTGCGGCAGCAGCGGTGGCTCCAGAGCAGCTTCTGGTTCTCGCTGCCGCTGCTCGCGGTGCTGCTGGCGTCGCTGATCCAGCGGTTCTTGACGATGGCGTGAGCGGGACTGACGGCGGGGGCGCGGGCAGGGGTGCGGGGCTCAGCGCTGGAGCCACTTCACCTCGTACCCCTCCATGTCGAACCGCTTGCCGTCGACCTCGGCACTGACGCGCCGGTCGAGGGTGTTGACGACGAGCACCGCCTCGTCGTCGGCGAGCACGCGGACGTCCGGCCGGTCGTCGGCGGCGATCGTGACGTGCTCGAACTCCGTGCCGGGGCCGAACTCCGCGCCGAACCGCTCGATGAGCTCCAGCATGGGCAGCTCGCGGCCGCCGTCGGCGCGTTGGGTGGGCGTCCACAGGCAGCCCGCGCACTTGGCGCCCCGTTTCTGCGGGTTCCAGTAGAAGCCGCTGGTGGCGCCGCCGCGGGCCATCGCCATCAGGCCCGACGCCTGGACGGCGACGCGGTGCGCCTCGGACCAGTCGTCGCGGTCGTCCTGGCTGTCGCCCGGCTCCACGTAGTACTCGGCCCACCACAGGGGCAGGCCGCCGGTCCGCTCGCGCACCCACTCGCCGACGGCCGTCAGCTTGTCGGTGGCCTTGAACTCGTCGGGGAACATCTCGTCGTCGGCCGTGTAGCTGGCGCCGTCGACGACGACGAAGTCCGCGCCCGCCTTGTTCTTGTTCCAGTACGTGAAGGCGTCCAGGACCCGCTGGTCCAGGCGGCCCCAAGGGCCCTTGACCTGTGAGGCGTTGGCGCTCTGGCGCGGGTGGACGCTGTCCATGACCAGGTAGGGGCCGCCGACCATGATGTCCTTGTCGACCTTCTTGAGCTCCTTGTGGACGAGGTTGTAGAGCTCGGTGTAGCCCTCGTGGTCCCAGCGGGCCTTCTCCTCGTTCCAGAAGCCCTTGAACTCGTTCCAGACGATGAAGTGGCGTACGTCGGGGTAGCGCCTGGCGATGGTCGCGGCGAGCTTCGCGAAGTCGTCGTAGTGCGCTCGGTCCGGGGCGGTCTCCAGGGCGCGCCGGCTCCAGTCGGTGTTGTCCGCGCCGGGCTCGCCGCCCTTCATCCAGTCGGGGGCGCAGCAGAGGGTGACCACGGGCGTGCCCTCGCTCGCCCGGACGAAGTCGATGCGCCGGTCCATCTCGGAGAAGTCGTAACGTCCCTTGACCGGCTCGGGGTTGCCCGCGCCCCAGCCCATGACGTGCTGGATCTGTGGGACGGGCCGCCGCTGCCCGGCGAGTTCGGCGCGGACGCGTTCGACCGCCGCAGGCTCGCCGTCGTCCGCGCTGTACTGGGTGTGGGTGAAGCCCCAGCCCACCTCCGGCGCGGCCGCGCCGGGCGGGACCGCGGGGGTGCCGTGCACCTTGTCGCCGTCGGGGGTGGTGCCCGCGGTGCTGCCTCCGTCGCCGGGCAGCGTGTTGACCAGGGTGACCGCCAGGGCCAGCGCGGTCAGCGCAACACCGAGCAGTGCGGTGAGCCGCCACCGCCGTGCCCCCGAGAACCCCCCATGACGTCCCATCGGCGACCAGTGTATCGGGGGGCCTCGGCGGTGGGACAGGTTTCGTCCCACCGCGACAGGACTCGCACCATTGCAAACCGGATGCACGAGGGCGGGTGCGTGCCGGATCATGGCGGCATGTCTGCGAACCCTCACGACGCCCTGCCGATCCGGCTCAACGTCGACGACAGCGACTCTCCGTCGGATGTCGTGGACGCGCTGTTCCTCGGCCGCTTCGCGACGGGCGAGCAGCCCTTCTCGCACAGCGCGAACATCGAGCGCGTCAAGTCCGGCGTGACGCTGCTCCCGCCCGGGGCGACGGTGCTGCGGGCGGCCCGCGACGACGACCGCAGCGCGACGCTCGCCGAGGGCGAGGGGTGGACGCTGCTGATCTCCCGCTGGAACCGCGGCGCGGACGTCACGGTGACGGCGACCGGCGCCGAGCTGGCCGAGCGCGTCCTGAAGCAGGCCACGGAGGGCGCGCAGGACGAGCCCGAGCCCCAGCCGGAGAACGTGGCCATGGGGTTCTGGTACGTGTCTCCGCGGCGCGGCCCGCACCGCACCACCCGGCAGATCTCGGCCGGTACGTGGGAGGAGGTGCGGCCCAACTACACGGCGCCGGTCGCCGACGCCATGGACAAGCTGATGAAGACGACGCCGGAGGACATCTCCGGGCGCCTGCTGCTCCTGCACGGGCCGCCGGGCACGGGCAAGACGTCGGCGCTGCGGACGCTGGCCCGGTCGTGGCGCGACTGGTGCCAGGTGGACTGCGTCCTGGATCCGGAGCGGCTCTTCAGTGACGTCGGTTATCTGATGGACATCGCGATCGGTGAGGACGACGGCACGGCGAAGGGGCGCTGGCGGCTGCTGCTCCTGGAGGACTGCGACGAGCTGATCCGCGGCGAGGCGAAGCACACGGCGGGGCAGGCGCTGTCCCGTCTCCTCAACCTCACGGACGGACTGCTCGGCCAGGGCCGCAACGTCCTGGTGGGCGTCACGACCAACGAGGACCTGGAGCGCCTGCACCCGGCGGTCGTCCGCCCCGGCCGCTGCCTGGCCCGCATCGAGGTCGGCGCGCTGACCCGCCCCGAGGCGGTGGAGTGGCTCGGCACGGAGGAGGGCATCTCCCGCGACGGCGCCACCCTCGCCGAGCTCTTCGCCCTGCGGCGCGGTACGACGCCGACGTCGGTCCCGGACCAGCGGGAAGGGCGGGCGGGGGTGGACGCGGGGCTGTATCTGTGACGGCTGAATCGCACATCCATGGCATTGTCGATGACGCTTCCGCCTCCCGATGCTCGTCGGCACCCCAGGTCACGACCTGTGCGGACGCTCTGGTGCGCCCCGGCCGGCCAGGTCTACGTTCGGGTCCACGACGCCCGGACCGGGGCATCACGACCTGGATCACGAGCTACATCACGACCTAGGGGGAACATTGCGCAAGCTCGTTGCGTCGGCCGCAGGCATGGCTCTCGCTCTCAGCGCCGTCGGACTCGCCGTGGCTCCCGGCGCCACCGCGGCAACGCCCTGTCCGTCGGGAGCGGTCTGCATCCGTGAGGCGAACGGCACCATCCTGACCAAGAACATCTTCTACCGCTACGGCGCCCACAACCTGTCCAACGTGACCGGCGTCCGCGTGATCGTCAACAACCAGACCGGCGGCGCCGGCTTCCAGATCTGCAAGGGGTACAACGGAACCAACTGCTACCCCGTGCAGCGCTACGTGGGCGAATACGCGCCGTACGACTTCACGCCGATCAACTCGGTCGTGCTCGTGCGGTAAGGCAGTCCGCGGGAAGCCTGTCGCGGCGGCGCGCTAGCCGGACGTCCCGTACGCGGCGCGCACGGCGTCGCGTACGGCGGCCAGGGCGTCGTCCTCGGAGAGACCGAGCCGCCGGACCCGCTCGGCGTACGCCTGCGCGGCGTTGGACGCCTCCTTCGCGGCGGCGTCCCCCGCGGCGGCGACGAACGTGCCGTTGCGGCCCCGGGTCTCGATGACCCCGTCGGCCTCAAGGGCCCGGTAGGCCTTGGCCACCGTGTTCGCCGCGAGCCCCAGCGACTGGGCGAGCCCCCGGACCGTGGGCAGCTTGTAGCCGACGGGCAGCTCGCCCGAGCGGACCTGTCCGGCGATCTGGGCCCGCACCTGCTCGTAGGGCGCGTCGCCCGCGTCCGCGTCGATGTCGATCTTCAAAGTCACGGAGCGATTGTCCCGCACTACCTGCCTCCGGCGGCACACGTCACCCGGCGGCGCCCGGCGGAAGGCCGGTGTGCCCCGCCTTGGCCCCGGGAGTGCCGAGCGCCCCCGGAAAATGGGAGGCACCCCCGCGTGCCCCCGCGTACCGTGCGGCCCCATGACTGTGATCGTCCGAGCCCTCCGCGCCGACGCCGCCACCGCCGCCGCGGACGACGCGGGTTTCGCCGCCGTACGGCGGGCGTGTGTGCCCGCCATGCTCGCCACCCCCGACTCCGTGTCCTTCGACCGCGCGCACGCCCATCCAGACTCCCGCTACCGGCAGTTGATCGCCGAGGCCGACGGTGAGGTCATCGGTACGGCGCAGGTGGGCATCGCCTACGACAGCCCCGAGCCGGGCCAGGGCTTCGCCAACGTCTACGTGCACCCGCAGCGGCTCGGTACCGGCGCCGGAACGCTCCTGCTGCGCACCGCCGAGGAACATTTGGCGGACGCGGGCGCCACCACCGTCTACTCGTGGGTGCTCGACGAGCCGGCGAACCTCGCCTTCGCCGCCCGCCACGGCTACCGCGCGAGCCGTCGCGCGCACTTCCTGCGCCTGGACCTCGCGCACGCCACGCTGCCGCCCCGCCGGGAGCCGCCCGCCGGGGTGGAGCTGGTCAGCGGCTCGGTGTACGCGGACGACGCGCGGCCGCTCTTCGCGCTCGACGCGGAGACGGTGGCGGACGAACCGGGCGACGTGGCCGCGGAGTTCACGGACTACGAGCACTGGCTCGCCGAGACCTGGCACCATCCGCTGGTCAGCCAGGAGCTCACCACGGTGGCCCTGGTGGACGGCCGCCCCGCGGCGTTCAGCCTGGCCCGCACGGACGGCGCGGGCCGCTACGCCTCCGGCATGACGGGCACGGCGCGCGCCCACCGCGGCCGGGGCCTCGCCAAGCTCGTGAAGAACGACTCCCTGCACCGCGCCCGCGCGGCCGGCTGCACGGAGGCGTTCACGGGCAACGACGCCGGGAACGAACCGATGCTGGCGATCAACGACTGGTTCGGCTACGAGGTCTGCGGTACGGAGGTGCGCCATGTCCGAGACTTCGGCTGAGCCCCTGCCCACCCTGGAGATCGCCCTCGTCAAAGCGGGCCGCACCAAGATCCGCTACCCGGCCGGGCTCCTCCAGGACGACGGCACCCGGATCACGGTCCGGGCCCCCTGGGCGGCCCCCGGCGTCCGCGACTTCGGCTTCGTCCGCTTCGAACCGGGCGACGTCTTCACCGAGCACTACTGGCGCGACCGCTGGTACGCGATCAAGGAGGTGTACGCCGCCGACGGCACCCTCAAGGGCTGGTACTGCGACGTGACGCGCCCCGCGTCCCGCGACGGCTCACTCCTGACGGTGGAGGACCTGGACCTCGACCTGTGGTGCTCGGCGGACGGCGCGACGGTCCTGCGCCTGGACGAGGACGAGTTCGAGGCAAGCACCCTGCCCACCGAGGACCCTACCGCCGCGTCGGCGGCCCTGCGCGCCCTCGCGGAACTGGAGTCGTTGGCGCGTGGGGGGCTGCTGCCAGGGGGGTCGTAGCCCGCCCCGGCCGCCGGTTCGGGCAGGTGCTCGATCAGAAAGGTGGGGCGGGGAGGTCTAGCGCGCCGCTTCGGTGGACATCGGTAAGGCAGGGAGGCAGCCATGCGCCGAGTGACCACGCACAAGCCCGTCGGCAAGTCCGTCAGCCGCCGGGTGCGGGAACGCCAGGAAGCCGAGGTCCAGCCGAGGGAGAGGCCGGAGGTCCGCAAGGACGTCCAGCGGACCTGGTGGCCGGAAGGATGAGAGCCCCTCAAGTGGTCAGCCGCTTGCGGTAGTGCAGCCGGTCGTACGGGCCCTCGACGCGCCGCTCCACGAGGTCGTACCCGTACCGGGGGTAGATCTTCTGGTTCTCCCACATCAACGCGTTGGTGTAGAGCCGGACTTCCGGCAGGCCCAGGGCGCGCGCGTGTGCGTCCACGAAGGCCAGCAGGGCGCGGCCCACCCCCTTGCCCGCGGCATCGGGGCGGACCGCGATCGACTCCAGGAAGAGATGGGTGTCCTCGCGCGGTGCGGTGACCGGGACGAGGACCAGGACGCCGACGACCGGGTCCCCGGTGACGTACACCCGGCCCGCCGCCACGTCGGCCGCGTGGTCGGCCTCCATCGGCGCGGGGACGACCCCGATGCGTTCGATGTAGTGGCGGTAGGCCGCGTCGGTCACCGCCCGCACGGCGGGCACGTCGGCGACGGTGGCGGGGCGGATGCCCGTGAACGTGCTGGGTGTCGTCGTCATGCCTCCACGTCTATGTCACGGCGACGTACCCGCGACAGCGCCTTCTTCCACAACGGCCACGTCACGATCAGGACGATGAGGCCATAGACCGTCAGGGAGAAGGGCGTGTCGACGAGTCCGCGGACGCTGCCGTCGCTGATCTGCAGCGCGCGGCGCAGCTGTTGCTCGGCGTTGGGGCCGAGGATGACGCCGATGACGGCGGGCAGGACGGGCAGGCCGTAGCGCCGCATGCCGAAGCCGATCAGGCCGATGACGAGCAGGATGACGAGGTCGACCGGTTCGCCGCCGACCGCGTAGGCGCCGACCGCGGCGAAGAACAGGATGCCCGCGTAGAGGTGGGGCCGCGGGATGCGCAGCAGCTTCGCCCAGAGGGGGGCGAGGGGCAGGTTCAGGGCCAGCAGGAGCACCATCCCGACGAACAGGGAGGCGATCAGGCCCCAGACCAGGTCGGGTTCGCGTTCGAAGAGCAGGGGGCCGGGCTGGATGCCGTACTGCTGGAATGCGGCGAGCATCACGGCGGCGACGGCGGTCGTGGGCAGGCCGAGCGTCAGCATGGAGACGAGGGTGCCCGCGGCGGACGCGGACGACGCCGACTCGGGGCCCGCGACGCCTTCGATGGCGCCCTTGCCCCACTCGTCCTTGTGCTTGGAGAGGCGTTTCTCGGTGACGTAGGAGAGGAAGGTGGGGATCTCCGCGCCGCCGGCCGGGATCGCGCCGAACGGGAAGCCGATGAGGGGGCCGCGCAGCCAGGACTTCCAGGTGCGCCGTACGTCGGCCCTGCCGAGCCAGGGGCGGCCGACGGGGATCGCCTCGGCGCTGGTGCGGCGCAGGTGCGCGGCGACCCACAGGGCCTCGCCGATCGCGAAGAGACCGACCGCGACGATCACCACGTCGATGCCGTCGGCGAGTTGGAGCGAGCCGAACGTCAACCGCTGCTGGCCCGTCATCTGGTCCAGGCCCACCAGGCCGATCGTCAGGCCGATCAAGAGGGACGCGAGGCCGCGGATGCGGGAGGAGCCGAGCACCGAAGTGACCGCGATGAAGGCGAGCACCATGATCGCGAAGTAGTCGGGCGCGCCGATGTCGACGGCGAGGTCGGCGACGGTCGGGGCGAGCGCCACCAGGAGGAGCGTGCCGATCATGCCGCCCGCGAAGTGGCCGATGGCGGCGGCCGCGAGGGCCTGGGAGCCGCGTCCCGCCTTGGCCATCGGATGGCCTTCCATGGCGGCGACGACGGCGGCGCTCTCGCCGGGGGTGTTGAGCAGGATCGAGGTGGTCGAGCCGCCGAACATGGCCCCGTAGTAGATGCCGGCGAACATGATGAAGGCGCCGGTCGGTTCGAGTCCGTACGTCACCGGGAGCAGCAGGGCGACCGCCATCGCGGGCCCGATGCCGGGCAGGACGCCAATGGCGGTGCCGAGGAGGACGCCGACGGCGGCCCACAGGAGGTTGACCGGGGTGAGGGCCGTGCCGAAGCCGTCGATGAGGGAGGTGAAGGCGTTCATGTCACAGCACTCCCATCAGGGGGCCGCCCGGCAGCGGAACGCCGAGCAGGTTGTTGAAGATCACGTACGTGACGACGGAGAGCACGGCGGCGATCAGCGGATCGCGGTCGAGGTGCCGGCTGCCGAGCGCGTACGCCGAGCCCCAGAAGAGCAGGGCGCCGGTGACGGGGAAGCCGAGCGGTTCGATGAGGACGGCGGCGGCGAGGAAGACGCCCGCGAGGAGCAGCACGGTGCGCCGGTCGGCGGGTTCGGACAGGTCGATGTCCTCGCCGCTCTCGGCCTCCCCGCGGCCGCCGCGCAGTACGTCGACGGCGAGCAGCAGGGCGACGACGAGCAGGCCGATGCCGACGGCGACCGGCACGGTCTTCGGGCCGATCGGGCCGCGCTGGGCGATCTCCACGTCCATGGTGAGCGCGTCGGTCAGGACGAGCGCGCCGAGGGCAAGGAGCAGGACACTGACTCCGAGTTCGGAGTGCTCGCGCAGCCAGGCACGGCGGTCCGGGCGCTCGGGGGTGACGTCGGTGGTGGTCACAGCCCCAACTCCGTCAGCACCGAGACGACGCGCTTGTCCTGGGCGTCCAGGAAGTCGCCGAACTTCTCGCCGGTCAGGAACGCGTCGTCCCAGCCGTTGGTCTTGAGGGACTTGCGCCACTCGGGCGAGGCGTGCAGCTTGGTGATCAGTACGGTGAGCTTCTCGCGCTCGGTGTCACTGAGGCCGGGCGGGGCGACGATGCCGCGCCAGTTGGTGAACTCCACGTCGTAGCCGGACTCCTTGAGGGTGGGCCCGTCCAGGCCGCGCACCCGCTTCGGCCCGGTCACGGCGAGCAGGCGCAGCTCCCCGGACTTGATCTGGTCCAGGTACTCGCCGACTCCGGAGACGCCGAAGGCGACCTTGCTGCCGAGGATGGAGGCGAGCAGTTCGCCGCCGCCGTCGAAGGGCACGTAGTTGACCTTCTTCGGCTCGATCCCGACGGCGCGCGCCATCAGCATCGGGGCGAGGTGGTCGGGGCCGCCGGGCGCGGAGCCGCCGCCGACGGGCAGTTTGCCGGGGTTCTTCTTCCAGGCCCCGATGAGCTGGCCGATGGTCTTGTACGGGGAGTTCTTGGCGACCACGACGACGTCCTGCTCCTCGGTGAGCCGGGCGATCGGGGTGGTGTCGGAGAGGGTCTTCGGGGAGTGGTTGGAGCGTGCGGCTCCGACGACGCCGAGCCCCATGGACATGGCGAGCTTGCCGTTGCCGTGCTCACCGACGAGCCGGGTCAGGCCGACGGTGCCGCCGGCGCCGGGCAGGTTGAACACCTCGATGTTGTGGGTGAGTCCGGCGTCCTCGGCGTTCTTCGCCGCGGTGCGGGCGGTGATGTCGTAGCCGCCGCCGGGGGTGTTGGGGACCATGAAGCGCAGGCCGGGGATCTGGGTGCCGGTCTCGGCGCCGCTGCCCGCGGTGAGCAGGGGCGGCGCCACGAGCGTGAGGAGCGCGGCGCCGAGCAGGGCGAGGGGTGTGCGCAGGCGCACGGGTGCCACCACCAGTCGGTACGTCGAAGGGACCTTGCGGGGGACATGCGGATGTGAGGTGGCCCACATGTTGCCCGGGCGTTGACAACCTGTCTCTCTTCCGGAACCAATGGACGTTGTGGTCGTTGTGGTCACGCCCATAGCCTGCGGCGATGACAAGGGTCCTGGTCGTGGACGACGACTTCATGGTCGCCAAGCTGCACAGCCGGTACGTCGCCGCGGTGGCCGGATGCACCGTGGTCGGCGCCGCCCACACCGGCGCCGAGGCGCTCGGCGCGGCGGAACGGCTCCGCCCCGACCTCGTGCTCCTCGACGTCTATCTGCCCGACATGGACGGACTCGCGGTGCTCCGGGAGCTGCGGGCCGCCGAGGAGCGTGATCCGGGGCGCCGGCCGGTTGACGCCCTGTTCATCACGGCGGCGCGGGACGCCCGGATCGTACGGGCGGCGCTGCGCGCGGGGGCCCTGCACTATCTGATCAAGCCGTTCAACCAGGCGGCGCTGCAAGAGCAGTTGCGGCACGTGGCGGCGGTGCGGGCGCGGCTCGACGGGCTCGGTCAGGCGCGCCAGGAGGACGTGGACCAGATCTTCGGCACGCGGCCGCCCGGCTCCCGGGAGCTGCCGAAGGGCCTCGCGGCCCACACCGCCGAGCTGGTGGAGCAGACCCTGCGGGAGCATCCCGGGGGCCTGTCGGCCTCGGAGTGCGCGGCGGCGGGCTCGCTCTCCCGCGTGAGCGCCCGCCGCTACCTGGAGTTCTTCGTGGACACGGGCCGCGCCGAGGTGACGCTGCGCTACGGCGGGACGGGGCGGCCGGAGCGGCGGTACCGGTGGCTGGGGTGAGAGCGTCGTCAGCGGCCGCGGGCGTAGCGGCCAGGCGGGACGCCCACCACGCGCTTGAAGTGCCGGGTCAGATGTGACTGGTCGTAGAAGCCGCAGGCCGCCGCCGTCTCGCCGGGCGGCCGTCCGGCCAGCAGGAGGCGCCGCGCCCGGTCCACGCGGCGGGCCGTCAGGTACTGGTGCGGGGCGATGCCGTACGCCGCCGTGAAGGAGCGCACCAGGTGCGCCGGGTGCGCGTGCAGGAGACCGGCGGCCTCCTCCAGGGCGATGCCCTCGACCACGCGTGCGTCGAGGAGTTCGCGCAGGGCGGCCGCGACCCGGCGGTCGGGGCGGGTCCGCCGCCCCGGCCGGGCGGGGACGCAGCCGCTCGCGCAGCCGCTCCGCGACGAGCGCGAGCCGGGCGGCCGCCTCCAGTTCGTCGCCCGGGTGCGCGAGGGCCGTGTGGAGCTGTCCGATGCGGCGCCGCAGCAGCGGGTCGACCAGGTCGGGGGCGTCCGCGGCGGGTCCGATGAACGAGGGGTCGAGCGGCCCGTCCTCCGTCGCCTCCAGGTACAGGACGCGCTTGCGGAAGCCGTCCGGGGTGGCCGCTGAGCCGTTGTGCGGGACCTGGGGCGGCAGCAGCGAGACCGTGCCGAGCGGGGTGCCGTGCGGGTTCCGCTCCAGGTCGTAGCGGACCGCGCCCTCGTCGACGATCAGCAGCGTCCAGGTGTCGTGCACGTGCATCGGGTAGGAGTGGCGCGTGAAGTGGGCGTGGAAGACCTCCGTCACTCCCCGCACCGTGGGACGCCACGCGGTGATCTTCTCGCCGGCCGCCATGCAAAGAACGTACAAGACCGGGGCGCGCGGTGATCGGCAGTCTCGACGCATGAGCACAGACACCGCCACCGCGCCTACTCCTCCGGCTGCCACCGCCGCCCCCGCCACGGCCGCCGCCACCGACCGGCCGCCCGTCCGCTTCGACACCAAGATCGCCGTACTGCTCCGGGACGACCTGGAGAGCTGGCAGCGGCTGAACGTGACCGCGTTCCTCGTGAGCGGGCTCGGCACTCGGCTGCCCGAGCTCGTCGGGGAGCCGTACGAGGACGCCGACGGCACCGCCTACCTGCCGATGTTCCGGCAGCCGGTGCTCGTCCTCGAAGGTGGCAAGGAGGTGCTGACCGCCGCCCGGCGGCGCGCGCTGGGGCGGGGCCTGCCGTGCTCGGTGTTCACCTCCGGCCTGTTCGCCACCGGCAACGACACCGACAACCGGGCGGCCGTCCGCGCCGTCACCGGGGACGAGTTGGACGTGGTGGGGCTCGCCGTCCACGGGCCGCGGGGCGCGGTGGACAAGGTACTGAAGGGAGCGCGGATGCATCCGTGACCGGGGCTCCACCTGAGCCCTTGGTTAGCCCTCCCTTAAACGCACCATAAGGATCTCCGTTTCCCCTCCTCAGCAGGGGATTTCGCGGATCTCAGGGGTTAGCTTTCCGGTCACCGGGGCGGTGCCGAACCGTCGGTGCCGCTGGTGATCGGGGGGCGGTGCCGCCCGTTCGCCACCGCCCCGCGCCCCTCTGAACCGCCGTTTGAGGAGAACCCGCATGCCCGCACGCCGCAAGGCCGCCGCGATCGCCGCCGCCGGAGTCGCCCCGCTCGCCCTGACCGCTCTGACCGTCCTGCCGGCGCAGCCCGCCGCCGCGCACGGTTCGATGACGGATCCGGTCAGCCGGGTCTCGGCCTGCTTCCAGGAGGGCCCGGAGTCCCCGGAGTCGGCCGCCTGCAAGGCCGCCGTCGCCGCGAGCGGCACGCAGGCCTTCTACGACTGGAACGGCGTGAACATCGCCAACGCCGCCGGGAAGTCGAGGCAGATCATCCCCGACGGCAAGCTGTGCAGCGCGGGCAACGACAAGTACAAGGGACTCGACCTGCCGCGCGCCGACTGGCCGTCCAGCAAGCTGTCCGCCGGGGACCACACCTTCCGCTACAAGGGCACGGCTCCGCACCGGGGTTCCTTCGCGCTGTACGTCACGAAGGCGTCGTACGACCCGACGAAGCCCCTGAAGTGGTCGGACCTGGAGGAGAAGCCCTTCGTCGAGGTCAAGGACCCGAAGATGGAGAACGGCGACTACGTCTTCGACGGCAAGGTCCCCGCCCGGTCGGGCCGCCACCTGATCTACTCGATCTGGCAGCGCTCGGATTCCCCCGAGGCGTTCTACACCTGCTCCGACGTCGTCTTCGGCAAGGACACCGGCGGCTCCGGTTCCGGCTCCGCCCCCGCCGCGTCGGCTCCCTCGGACGAGGAGATCGCGGCGGGCGCCGAGAAGTCCTCGGTCGAGCACCACGGCCACGGCGACTCCGATGCGAAGACGGGCGCCAAGGCCACGGAGGCCGCCCCGGCCGCCGGTGCCGCCGATGCCGAGAAGGCCGCCGGCGCCGCGGGGACCTCCGGCAACGAACCCGAGGTGAACGGCGGCGCCGAGAAGCCCGCCACCGCCGCCACCGGCGACAACCTCGCCGAGACCGGCGGCGACAGCACCACCTCGTACATCGCGATGGGCGGTGCCGCCGCTCTCGCCGTCGGCGCCGCGGCGATGTTCGCCACGACGCGCCGCCGCGCGGCCGGACGCCACGGCCGATGAGGCGCCTGAACCGCCCGGCGATGTCCTCCTAGGACAGGCACGTGCTCGGGGTGGCGTGCGCCGGATCCAGCGCGTTCGCCACCTCGTGGTGGGCGACGCGGTCCAGGATGCCGACGGCCACATGCTCGGAGACGTCGGCGCGGCACAGGTCCTGGACGGTGACGTTGCGTACGCCGGGGCCGTCGAGGAACTGGCTGCGGTACGGAGTGACCACCTCGTCGTACTTGGTGGCGATGACGGTGTAGCGCACACCCGGCACGGTGTCCCCGCCCGCGTTGAGCTTCGTCAGGAAGGGCGATCCGGCCACCTGGTCGGCGAGGGCCGGCGTCTTGGTGGTCAACAGGTCCTCGACGCCCGGGAAGTACGGCAGCAGCCTGGTGAGGCCGAGCAGGGTGGTGCCGTGGTTGTCGGGCGCGAGGCCGATGAGGGCGTTCACCTTGTCCGCGCCGCCGAGGAACTTGAGGTAGTGACGGGGCATCATGCCGCCCTGCGAGTGACCGACGAGGTCCGCCTCCTTCGCGCCCGTCGAGGCGAGCACCTTGTCGACGAAGCCGTCGAGCTGCTCGGCCGACTTCTCGATGGGCCCGAGCCCGTGGAAGAACGGCACGCCCTCCAACTGGCCGTAGTCCAGGGAGTAGACGCAGTAGCCGCGCGCGACGAGGTAGGGCGCGAGGACGACCCAGTTGTCCACGGAGTTCCCGAAGGTGCCGTGCACGAGGACGACGGGGCGGGGATGCGCGGCGGACGGCTGGCAGTCGTAGTCGTTCCAGCCCCTCGACACGGAGGCGGTGGCGGCCTGTGCCGTGGTGTCGGCGGTGGCCGCCGGGGCGAGGGTGGTGGCCGCGCCCGTGATGAGCAGGGCGGCGGCGAGCGCGCGCAGGGCGCGTCTCCAGGGCAGCATCGTGTGATCTCCTCGCGGCTCAAGGAAGGTGCGATGGCGGGATGCCCCGGGATCCGGATCACCAGGCTGTTGCGTACACGACAAGCTACGCGCCGGTAGGTGAGGAGTGAAGTCGCGCGTCGGCAAAACTTCCAGTGTTCACTGGCACGGTTCCGGTGACGCCACCCTCCGCCGTCACCGCGGTGGAGCCACCAGGCCCTCCTCGTACGCGATGATGACCAGCTGGACCCGGTCGCGGGCGTCGAGCTTGGTGAACAGGCGTGCCACGTGCGCCTTCACCGTGGCCACGGTGATGAAGAGCTGGGCGGCCACCTCGGCGTTGGACAGGCCGCGCCCGATGAGGGTGAGGACCTCGCGTTCCCGGCCGGTGATGCCCTCCACCGCCCCCTTCACCCCGCCCTTCGCCCCGGCCTCCACCGAGCGCGGCGCCGACGGCGGGCCCGGCTCGGGGCGGGCGGCGAACTCCTCGATCAGGCGCCGGGTGACGCTCGGCGCGATCAGCCCGTCCCCGGCGGCGACCACGCGGATCGCCGCGAGGATGTCCTCCAGGGCCATGTCCTTGACGAGGAAGCCGCTCGCGCCGGCCCGGAGCGCGCCGTAGACGTACTCGTCGTCGTCGAAGGTGGTCAGGACGAGGACACGGACCGGTCCCCCGCCCTCCTTGATCAGGCGGGTGGCCTCGATGCCGTCCATGCCGGGCATGCGGATGTCCATGACGACGACGTCGGGGCGTGCGTCCCTGGCCAGGCGCACCGCTTCGGTGCCCGTGCCCGCCTCTCCCACGACGTCGATGTCCGGGGCGTCGGCCATCAGGACGCGCAGGCCCGCGCGGACCAGCGGCTGGTCGTCGGCGAGGACGACGCGGACCGCCGTCACCGGGTCTCCCCCGTGGGCACGGGCAGCCGGGCCGTCACCCGGAAGCCGCCCTCGGGGCGCGGCCCGGCGGTGAAGCGGCCGTGCAGCAGGGCGGCGCGCTCGCGCATGCCGACGATGCCGTACCCGGCGCCCGCGGGCAGCCCGCCACGGCCGTCGTCCTCGACCTCCACGCCCACCTCGCCGGCGCCGTACTCGACGGTCACCCGGCAGGTGTCGGCGCCCGCGTGCCGTACGACGTTGGTGAGGGCCTCCTGGAGGATCCGGAACGCCGCCAGGTCGATGTCGGCGGGCAGCGGCCGCTGTTCGCCCCGCAGGCGCACGGCGGCGCGGACCCCGGCGTCGCGCGTCGAGGCGACGAGGCGGTCGAGGCGAGGCCGGGGGCCAGGGGCGCCCGCCCTCCGCCCGGGCCCCGTGGGCCGGCGCAGCGCGACCAGGGTGCGCCGCAGCCCCGCGAGGGTCTCCCTGCTGGTGGCCTCGACGATGGTGAGGGCGTTGCGTGCCTCGGCGGGCTGGGTGTCGATGACGCGGCTGCCGACGCCCGCCTGGATGGCGATGACGCCGATGCTGTGCGCGATCATGTCGTGCAACTCCCTTGCGATACGCAGCCGTTCGGCGGTGGCCGCCTGCTCGGCGGCCTGCGCGGCGAGGGCCACGGCGTGCGTACGGCGCTCACGCACGGAGTCGCCCCCCAGCCACGCGGCGAGCACCGCCAGGGCGAGGAACACGGCGAGCTGCACGGCCCGGGCCGGGGTCTGCCCGAGGGAGGTCAGATGCGTGCCGAACTGCGCGCCCAGCGCCAAGGCCGCCGCCGCGACCGAGGTGCGGCGCGGCCGGGTGGCGGCGATGTAGCCGACGGCGAGGTCGCCGAGCAGCACCTGGAGGTAGGCCACCTCCATGTTCTGCGTCTGCGTGCGCGCGGCGGCCCACCCGACGAGCAGCAGCATGAGCGCGGGCAGCGGCCTGCTCCGCAGGAGCGCGGCGACCAGCGCGGTGAGGACGATCAGCGGGGCGACGGTCAGGGCACTGAAACCGCCGCGCCCGTCGAGCATCACGAAGTACACGGCGAAGGGGTAGCCGAGCCCGGCGCACCAGGCCACCGGCGTCAGCCACGCACGCGGCCGCCAAGCGCGCGGCGCCCACTCGGCGGCGGTGACGGACGGTGAGGTCGGCAGAGCGGGGGCGCCCCGCGTCGCATGCATGACCCGATCGTAGGCGCACCGCCCTGACCTGGGCATGGGCCCGCGGACTTACGCCCACGGGCTACCCCTTGAAGCGCCGGACGGCGTTGTCAGTGCCTCCTCATAGAGTGAAATCACTTCGGCAAGCTGCCTCGGCAAGCCGCCTCGTAGAAGGAGCAGAGCCATGTCCGCCAACAGGATCCAGCACAAGGTCAATCACGTCGCGCTGGTCGTGGACTGTTCGGGTTCCATGCGGCCGCATCAGGACCAACTCGTGCGCGTCGTGGACGAGTTCGTGGCCGGCCTCAAGGCCGAGTCGGACAGCCTCGGCCACGAGACGCGGATCAGCCTCTACTCCTTCGACCACCGGGTGGAGAACCTGGTGTGGGACATGGACGTGAAGCACCTGCCGTCCATGCGAGGCCTGTACCGCGTCAACAACGGCGCCACGGCCCTCATCGAGGCCTCCCTGAAGTCCCTCGACGACCTGGGGCACATATGGGAGGAGTACGGCGAGCACAGCTTCCTCCAGATCGTGGTGACGGACGGCGAGGAGAACGCCTCGGGCGGCGACCGGCGCCACGACGGCGACATGACCATCCTCGGCCCCTGGCTCGACAGGATCGCGGCGAAGATGGGCGGGCTTCCCGAGCACTGGACGTCCGCGATCCTCGTGCCGAACTCCCTGGCCAAGCGGACCGCGCAGAACTACGGCTTCCCGGCCGGCAACATCGCCATCTGGGACGCGGATTCCCAGGAGGGCGTCGAGGAGGCGATCGGCACCGTGCGCGCCGCCGCGACCAGCTTCCTGCGGGCCCGCGAGAAGGGGGTGCGCGGCACGAAGAACCTCTTCGCCGTCGGCCAGGACATCTCGATCGACGAGGTGCGGGCGAACCTCGAACCGATTCCGGCGAACAAGTACCGGCTCCTGAAGGTGGACAAGGAGGCCGAGATCCGCCCCTTCGTCGACTCGCACCCGGGTGTGACGTATGAACGCGGCGCCTGCTACTACCAGTTGGGCGCCCGCGCCCAGGTCCAGCCGAACAAGGAGGTCATCGTGGTCGAGAAGGACACCGACCGTGCCTACACGGGCGACGCGGCGCGCAGCCTCCTGTTCGGTACGGGCATCCAGGGCACCGTCTCGGTGAAGGCGGGGAACAACCCCAAGCTGGAGGTCTATGTGCAGAGCCGTTCGGTGAACAGGAAGCTCAAGCCGAACACGCGACTGCTCATCATGCTCTGAAGAACCCCTGGAGATCCCTGAAGGTGTGCTGAGGTCCCGCGCGGCGCGGTTCACGCCGCCAGCGTTCCCGGCACGATCGCGCCGGGGCCGAACTTCTCCCGGGCCCGGTCGGCCACCTCCTCGATGCGGCGGGCCTTCTCGTCCGCCGGGTCGAACGTCAGCTGGTGGGCGGCGCGTTCGGCCGGGCCGAGCCCCTCGGCGCGCAGTCCGATGGCACGCACCCGGGCCCGTTGCAGGCCGAGCGCCTCGTACATGCGGTACGCGGCCGTGGTCAGCGCGGTGGAGTGCGCGGTCGGCTCGGGCAGGGTCCGGGTCCGGACGGTCGTGCTCCGGTCCGCGTACCGCACGGTGAGGGTCAGCGCGCGGCACACCTGGTCCTCGCCGCGCATCCTGACGCCCAGCTCCTCGGCGCCGGAGAGCAGGGCGCGGCGGTGCCGGAAGGGGTCCAGCTCGTCGCGGGGGAAGGGGCGTTCGGCGGCGATCGAGCGCGCCGCGGAGTTCGGTACGACCCGGGTGCGGTCGATGCCCCGTGCCTTCTCGCGCAGCTCGCGGCCCGCACGGGCGCCGACCAGCCGTTGCAGGGTGGACAGCGGCGCGGCGGCGACCTTCCCGAGGGAGTCGAGGCCGTACTCGCACAGGGTGCGGGCGGTGGCGCGGCCGATGCCCGGCAGTTCGCCGACCGGCCGCTCGGCGAGGAACCTGCGTACGCCTTCCGGGTCTTCGGGCACGGCACGGGTCACGCCGGGCGCGGCGCCACGGGCGGCCATCCGCGCCAGCATCGGGCCGGGCCCGGCGCCGATGGCGCACTCCACCCCGTACAGCGCGAGCGCCCGTACCCGGATCAGCGCGGCCAGTTCGACGGGGTTCCGGCCGAAGTAGCGCCGCGCGCCACGGACGTCCATGAGGGCGGCGTCGGGCGGGAGCGCCTCGACCTGCGGGGTGAACTCGCCGAGCAGGTCGACCAGTCGGGGCAGCAGCGCTTCGTACATGGGCGCCAGCAGGAACCGCACGTAGAGGGTGCTCGCGCCGCCACCGTGGGCGTCGTCGAAGGTGTTCATCCCGCGCTCCCCGGACTCTGGTGCCACAACTTCCTGCTGGTGCCCGCCGACCCCTCGCCCGCCGGGCGCAGATCCGCCCAGGGGTGCATCTCGTACCCCGTGGCCATACGGATGCGGCGGCCGCCCGCCACCGGGTCCGGGTCCGGGCCCTGTCCGGGCTTCGGCTCGGCGGACTCGGGTCCGGGCTCGGGTCCGGGCTCGGGCCCGGGCTCCGCCAGGCGCAGTGCCACCGCGTCGAGGCCGCCCTCCTCGCGCACCTCCACCAGCTCGGCGAGGTTCCACGCCGCCGAGCCGACGACGCTGAGGCTGCGCGGCCCGCGGCGCTGCACCACGCCGCGCACCAGCAGCAGCCAGGAGTGGAAGACGGTGTGCGCGCACCGCTCGTGCGCGTCGTCGAAGAAGGCCAGGTCGACCAGGCCCGTGCCGTCGTCAAGGGTGGTGAAGATGACCCGCTTGCCGGAGCGGATCGGCGGGGTCTGCGTGGCGGCCTTGGCGCCCGCGACCAGGACGGTCGCGCCGTGCTCGGCCTCGCGCAGCCGCCGGGCGCTGAGCACGCCCAGCTCGGCCAGGAAGGCGCCGTGGTCCGCCATGAGGTGGCGCGAGGAGTCCATGCCGAGGACGCCCAGTTCGGCGCTGAGTCGCTCCGCGTCGTCCAGGTCGGGCAGGCCGGCGGGCGCCGTCCTGCGCCCGCCGGCCAGGGGGAGCTGGGCCCCGGCCGCTCCCCGGCCGCCGCGCCGCAGCTCCGTCAGGTGCAGTTGCAGGTCGCGGCGGTTGGCGCCGAACGCGTCGAGCGCGCCGACCTGGGCGAGCCGCTGCGCGACCGGCTTCGAGGGCCTGGCCCGCTCCCAGAAGTCGACGAGGGAGGCGTACGGCTGCCCGTCCGCGATGCGCGCGGCCTCGGCCTCGCTGATGCCGTGCACGTCGGAGAGGGCGAGGCGCAGGCCCCACACCGGCTGCGGCTCGGACACCAGTTCGATACGGTGGGCGACCGCCGACCGGTTCACGTCCAGCGGCAGGATCGGCACCCCGCGCCGCCGCGCGTCCGCGAGCAGCAGCCGCTTCGGGTACATGCCGGGGTCGTGCGTGAGCAACCCCGCGTAGAACGCGGCCGGGTGATGGGCCTTCAGCCACGCCGACTGGTACGTCGGCACGGCGAAGGCCACGGCGTGCGCCTTGCAGAAGCCGTACGACCCGAAGGCCTCGACGATCTCCCAGGCGCGGGCGATGGTCTCGGCGTCGTACCCCTTGGCCGCCGCGTGCTGCGCGAACCAGAACCGGATGCGCCCCTGCGACTCGGGGTCGGAGAGCCCGCGCCGCACCCGGTCCGCCTCGTCGCGCCCGCAGCCGGTCATGATGTCCACGATGTGGATGATCTGCTCGTGGAAGACGACGACGCCGTACGTCTCCTTCAGCGGCTCCGCGAGGTCCGGGTGCGGGTAGCGGACGGGCGCGCGGCCGTGCCTGGCCTCGATGAAGGGCCGCACCATGTCGGCCGCGACCGGGCCCGGCCGGAACAGCGAGATGTCGACCACCAGGTCGTGGAAGGTCGAGGGCTGAAGCCGTCCGACCAGGTCGCGCTGGCCCGGCGACTCGATCTGGAAGCAGCCGAGCGTCTCGGTGGACTGGATGAGCCGGTACGTCGCCGGGTCGCCCGGCGGTACCGCGTCCAGGTCGACCCGCTCCCCCGTGGCCCGCGCGACCTCCGTCACCGCGTGCGCCATCGCCGACTGCATCCGCACGCCGAGCACGTCCAGCTTGAGCAGGCCGAGGTCCTCCACGTCCTCCTTGTCGAACTGCGACATGGGCAGGCCCTCGCCGCTGGTGGGCACGACGGGCGTGCGCGCGAGCAGTGAGGCGTCGGAGAGCAGCACCCCGCACGGGTGCATGGCGACGCCGCGCGGCAGCGCGTCGAGGGCCTCGACCAGTTCCCACAGCCGGGCACGACCGCCGAACTCCTCGGCCACCGAACGCAGTTCGGGCAGTTCCGCCAGCGCGGCGCGGGCGTCGCGCGCGCGGATGTGCGGGAAGGCCTTGGCGACGCGGTCGATGTCGGCCGGGTCCATGGACAGGGCGGCCCCCACATCGCGTACGGCATGGCGCACTCGGTAGGTCTCGGGCATGGCGACGGTCGCGACCCGCTCGGTGCCGAAGCGGCCGATGATCGCGCGGTAGACCTCCAGGCGGCGGGCGGACTCCACGTCGATGTCGATGTCAGGCAGGACGCGCCGCCGCTTGGACAGGAACCGCTCCATGAGCAGCCCGTGCTCGACGGGATCGGCGTGCGCGATGCCGATGAGGTGGTTGACGAGGGACCCGGCGCCGGAGCCGCGCGCCGCGACCCGGATGCCCATGCCGCGTACGTCGTCGACCACTTGGGCCACGGTCAGGAAGTAGGAGGCGTAGCCGTGGAACTCGATGATGTCCAGCTCGTGGTGCATGCGCTCCCAGTACTCGCGCCGGGAGTCGTAGCCCCGCAGCACCATGCCCGCCGCCGCCCGGGAGGCGAGGACGCGCTGCGCGGTGCGCCGCCCGGCGCCGACCAGGCGCGGCTCGGGGAAGTGCACGGTCCCGATGCCGAGGTCGTCCTCGGGGTCGACCAGGCACGCGGCGGCGGTCGCCCGGGTCTGTTCGATCAGGCGGTGCGCGGTGTCGCGGCGGAAGCCCGCGGCCTCGACGACGCGCTCGGCGACGCGCAGCATGTCGTCCGCGCCCTTCAGCCAGCGTTCGCCGCTGTCCAGTTCCTTGGTCGGGTCGACGGGGACGAGGCGGCGCGCGGCGTCGAGGACGTCGGCGACGGGGCCCTGCCCGGCGTCGGCGTAGCGCACGGCGTTGCTCAGGACGGGCCGCACCCCCTGCTCGGCGGCGAAGCCGACGGTGCGCGCGGCCAGGCGCAGCGAGCCGGGTCCGGTGCCCTCGCGGCCGTGCCAGACGGACTCCAGGCGCAGCGCATCGCCGTACCGCTCACGCCAGGGCGCGAGGAGGCGGGCGGCCCGGTCGGTCGCCCGGCGGCGAGCGCGCGCCCCACGTCGGAGGCGGGGCCGAGCAGCACGGTCAGGCCCTCGCCGTGGTTCTCCTGCCACGGCAGGACGGGCTGTCCGTCGGTGCCGCCGGCGTCGGCGCGGTGCGCGGCGGTGACCAGGCGGCAGAGCGCGGCCCAGCCGGTGGCGCCGTCGCGGGCGAGGAAGGTCACGCGCGGGGTCGACTCGTCGATGAAGGCGCCGCCGCGCACGGGGGCCCGTCGCCGCTCGCCCTTGGCCGGGGCGGGCTCCGCCACCGCGAGTTCGGCGCCGAAGAGCGGCCGCACCCCTGCCTTCGCGCAGGCCTTGGCGAACCGGACGGTGCCCGCGAGGGTGTCCCGGTCGGTGAGCGCGAGGGCATCCATGCCCCGCTCGGCGGCGCGCTCGGCGAGCCGCTCCGGGTGCGAGGCGCCGTACCGCAGGGAGAACCCGGAGACGGTGTGCAGATGCGTGAAGTCGGGCACACGCACCTCCTGTAACCCTGAACCGATCCGATCTCGTATCCCCCACCTCCACCATAGACCAAGTTTCGAACGCATGTACGACAGGCGTACGAGGCCCCTTCCCGTAAGCCCTCGGTATCGCCCGTTCGGCCCATCCCACCTGCGAGAACGACCGGTGCCCCGGAGCGTGGGGGCATGAGGTTCGCCGATGAGTTGAAGAACGCCGTCACCCCGCGAGCCGCCATGCTCGTCATCGGCGTACTCGCCCTCCAGCTGCTGTTCATCGCCTCCTACGTGGGGGCGCTGCACGACCCGAGACCCAAGGACGTGGCCTTCGGCGTGGTCGCCCCGGGCCCCGCGGCCGGGCAGACCGCCGACAGGCTGAACAAGCTCCCCGGCGACCCGCTGGACCCCCGCGTCCTCAAGGACGAGGCCACGGCCCGGCGCCAGATCATGCACCGCGACATCGACGGCGCCCTGGTGGTCGACCCGCGCGGCACGACCGACACCCTCCTGGTCGCCTCCGGCGGCGGCACCGCGCTCTCCCGGACCCTGACCACGCTCCTCACCGAGGTCGACGCGGCCGAGAAGCGCACGGTGAAGACCGAGGACGTGGCCGCCGCCTCGAACAAGGACTTCAACGGACTCTCGTCCTTCTACCTGGTCGTCGGCTGGTGCGTCGGCGGCTATCTCTGCGCGTCGATCCTCGCGATCAGCGCGGGCTCCCGGGCCCCGAACGTGCCGCGCGCGATCATCAGGCTCGGCACCATGGCGCTCTACTCGATCGCCGGCGGGCTCGGTGGCGCGATCATCATCGGGCCCATCCTCGGCGCCCTGCCCGGCAGCGTCATGGGCCTGTGGGGCCTCGGCGCCCTGGTCGTCTTCGGGGTCGGCGCGATCACGCTCGCCCTCCAGGCGCTCACCGGCATCGTGGGCATCGGCCTGGCCGTCCTCATCATCGTCATCGGGGGCAACCCGAGCGCGGGCGGCGCCTTCCCGCTGCCCATGCTGCCGGCGTTCTGGAAGGCGATCGGGCCCTGGCTGCCGCCCGGCGCGGGCACCTGGTCGGCGCGCTCCATCGCGTACTTCGAGGGGAACGCGCTCACCGGACCGCTCCTGGTCCTGGCCGCCTGGGCGCTCGTCGGCGTGGTCGTCACCCTCGTCCTGTCCGCCCGGCGCGGCCGACCGGTCAACGGTCCGATCGACCTCAGCGGCACGAAGTACGGCAGGACCATCGCTCCCTGAGGGCCGCGGGGGAACCCGTGGACAGAACCGTGTGACCCCCGCCCCCCCCGCAGGTCGCGGGGGGGGGCGGGGCTCACAACGTCCGGCAGCCTCGGCCTCAGCCGATTTCCGCTCCGTAGGCGCTCAGGGCCTCCGTCACCGGCTGGAAGAAGGTCTCGCCCCCGGAGGAGCAGTCGCCGCTGCCGCCCGAGGTGAGACCCAGCGCGGTGTCACCGGCGAAGAGCGCGCCGCCGCTGTCGCCGGGCTCGGCACAGACCGTGGTCTGGATCAGGCCGTCGACCTGACCCTCCTGGTAGTTCACCGTGGCGTTCAAGGCGGTGACCTCACCGTCGTGGAGCTGCGTGGTGCTGCCGCTGCGCTGCACCTTCTGCCCGACCGTGGCCTCCCCCGCCTTGGCGATCGCCTGGGCGCTGCCGTTGTAGAGGTTCGCCTCGCTCGGGTGCGGGGTGTCGGCCGTGTACTTCACGAGGGCGTGGTCGTCGCCCGGGAAGCTCGACTCCACCGTGGTGCCGATCTCCTGGCCGCCCTGCGCGTCGGACCAGCTCTTGACCGCGTTGCCGCAGTGGCCCGCCGTCAGGAAGTGGGGCCGGCCGTCCTTGACGACGTTGAAGCCCAGCGAGCAGCGCGAGCCGCCGCCGAAGATCGCGTCGCCGCCGGCGAGGAAGGCCTTGAACTCGCCCTTGCTGTGCTTGAGTTCGGCCTTGCCGCCGAAGCTCTTCACGATCGAGCCGACCTTGTCGAGCGCGGCGCCCTCGACCGTGCGGTCCACCGTGACGACGACCTTGTTGGTGGCCGGGTCCATCGCCCACGAGGTGCCGGGCACGGCCGCCTTCTCGTCGAGCGTGGCGCGGGCGCTCTTGAGCTCCGCGAGGGAGTTCTCGACGATTCTGGCCTTGCCGCCCGCGGACTCCACGGCGTCCGCCGCGCTCTCGTCCAGCACGTTCACGACGAGGGCCTTGGCCTTGGCGTCGTAGTACGTGCCCGCGGCGTCCGCGCCGAGCTCCTGGGTCAGGGTCGATGCGAGCTTTCCGGCCTTCGCCACGGAGAGGACGTCCGGGGTGGGGTCCGGCGTGCTCTCGCTCGCGTTCGCGGTCTGGAAGGTGACTCCCGCGGCGACCAGCGCGGCGATGCCCGCGCCTGCCACGGCGGCACGCCGCTTGGATATGCGTCGGTGCTTCAACTCACGACCTCCTGTGGGGGGAACGACCCGTCCGGCGTGGGGGCCTGACGGGTCGCAAGGAGTACGAGGCATGAATGAGCCGGCTGACATAGCCGCGTCCATGCCAATTACCCGGCCCACTATCCCGACGCATTGCGGTCGCACACAAGGTCTACTTCAGGACGCGCACGCGGAAACAGCAGTGCGCCCCTCGGCCACCGTGCGACCCCCTCGCACCACGCCGGATTCGCACTGCAAACACGGCCCGCCACGGGAGGGTCGTCAGCCTGTGAGGACTAGTCCTGTCCGGTTCCCGCCGGTGGAGGCTGTTGCGGCAGGGCCTGCTGAGCCCGCTCCAGGAAGCGCAGCAGCTCCACCGGGAAGGGCAGGACGAGGGTGGAGTTCTTCTCGGCGGCGACGGCCACCACGGTCTGCAACAGGCGCAGTTGGAGCGCCGCGGGCTCCTCCGCCATCTCGTGGGCGGCCTCGGCGAGCTTCTTGGACGCCTGGAGTTCGGCGTCGGCGTTGATGACGCGGGCCCGCCGCTCGCGGTCCGCCTCGGCCTGGCGGGCCATCGACCGCTTCATGGTCTCCGGCAGCGACACGTCCTTGATCTCGACGCGGTCGATCTGCACGCCCCAGCCGATGGCCGGGCTGTCGATCATCAGCTCCAGGCCCTGGTTGAGCTTCTCGCGGTTGGAGAGCAGATCGTCCAGGTCGCTCTTGCCGATGATCGACCGCAGGGACGTCTGCGCCATCTGCGAGACCGCGAACCGGTAGTCCTCCACCCGCATGACGGCCTCGGCGGCGTCCACCACCTTGAAGTAGATGACGGCGTCCACCCGCACCGTGACGTTGTCCCGCGTGATGCCGTCCTGCGCGGGCACCGGCAACGTCACGATCTGCATGTTGACCTTACGGAGCCGGTCCACGAAGGGCACGATCATGGTGAACCCCGGGCCGCGCACCGCCTGCTGCAACTTTCCGAGCCGCAGCACCACGCCGCGCTCGTACTGCTTGACGACGCGCGCCGCGGCCAGGACATAGACCGCTCCGACGGACCCGGCGGCCACGCCCGCCGTCAGCAGTTCCTCGACCATGCCGGCCCCCCAGGGTCCGAAGCGGGCGTCTCGGTCGTCCCCTTCGAAGGTAGCTCGCCCCCCGGGAGAGGGCGAGACCCATGACGGCGGACGAGCCCCCGCCCGGAGGCCGGGCGGGGGCTCGCCTTGCTCAGTACGCCGAGCTCAGTACGCCGAGCTCGGTACGCCGTGCTCAGTACACGCTGACGTTGTACGCGCGCAGCGCCTCGGTGACCGGCTGGAAGAAGGTCGTGCCGCCGGACGAGCAGTTGCCGCTGCCGCCGGAGGTCAGCCCGAGCGCGGTGGAACCCGCGTACAGCGGGCCGCCGCTGTCGCCGGGCTCGGCACAGACCGTGGTCTTGATCATGCCGTAGACGATGTCGCCGCCGCCGTAGTTGACGGACTGGTTCAGCGCGGTGACCCGGCCGCTGTGCGTGCCCGTGGTGGAGCCGCGACGCGTCACGTTCTGTCCGACCGTCGGGTCGGCGGCGCTCGTGATGTCCTGGCTGCCCACGGTGCCCGACTTGGTGATCGAGGTGTTGGTGTAGCGCACGATCCCGTAGTCGTTCGTCGGGAAGCTGGAGCCGTGCGTGGTGCCGAGCACGGTCGTCTTCGCCGAGTTGGCCCACCAGGTGCCCGCGCCGTCGGTGCAGTGTCCGGCGGTCAGGAAGTAATAGGTGCTGCCGTTGCGGACGTTGAAGCCGAGCGAACAGCGCCAGCTGCTCGCGTAGATGGCGTCGCCACCGGAGATGTACTTCTGGAACTTGCCCGGGGTGCGCTCGATCTTCAGGGCACCGGCGTTGGACCCGGCGGCCGCCTTGAGCTCGGCGATCTCCGCCTTGGAGACCGTGCTGTCGGCGGTGACGACGACCTGCTTGGTCTTCGGGTCGATGCCCCAGGCGGTGCCCGCGACATCGGCTTCGAGCACGGCGTCGCTGGCCTGTTCCAGCTGCGAGGCGCTGAAGGTGGCCATGCCGTCCTGCGCGTTGGCCGCGGGGACGGCGAGCGCTCCGGCGGCGACGAGCCCGGTGGCTATCGCGAGCAGACGGGTACGTCTCGCCATGCCGGTGTGGGGGATGGTGCGCTTGATCCTCACGTTGTTCCCTCCCGAGGGAAGTCAGTGGGTCCTTGTGGGTTGAGGACCCGTGAGGCGCAGCCAAAGAGCAAGCCCGGATTCCGGTTATGCCGTGCTCCTGACAAGCGCTGCTCGGGAGTATTGGGGGGCGAGGACCGGCCGCACAAGGGCGCCTTTCGGCCGCGCACCGGTCCCGCTCTCCCCTGCCGTCAGGGCCGGCTCAGCGGCCGAGGAGATTCCGCTCGCCCGCCGCGATCTCCGTGGCCAGGGTGTTGCCCGGCGGCGGGAAAGGGCAGATGAAGTGGTCGGCGAAGGCGCACGGCGGCAGCAGCGCCCGGTTG
This sequence comes from Streptomyces sp. 135, assembly GCF_020026305.1. Taxonomy (NCBI): domain Bacteria; kingdom Bacillati; phylum Actinomycetota; class Actinomycetes; order Kitasatosporales; family Streptomycetaceae; genus Streptomyces; species Streptomyces sp. 135. The sequence goes on from NZ_CP075691.1 coordinate 1,811,492, forward strand.
AAGTCGACCGTGGTGCGCCCCTCGGCGTCGGGCGCGGCGGGCCGCAGGAAACGGAAGCGGTAGCTGGAGACCCCGCTGGTGGCGTCCGCGAAGACCGCCCACAGCGATCCATCGGCCTCGACACTCACCTGGAGGGTGTGCTCGGTCCCGCCCAGCCGGAAGGACAGCTCACCACCGAGCCCGAGGCCACGCTCCTTGCCGTCCGCGTTGCCGACCGTGACGGTGCGGTCCTCACCGTACGGCGTGAAGCGTCCGGGCACGGCCCAGCGCGCGTCGTAGGGGGTGGCGTCGATGCCCTTGAAGGCGCGGCGCGCGGCGGCGTCCGGGTCGAAGTCACGTACCGCCCACAGGCCTTCGCGCCGGATGACGACCAGCCGGCGCTCCCCGTGCGCGACACGGGCCGCGGCCGGGCCGCTGTCGGCGGCCAGCCGGACCTCGCCGTCCAGGGGTGCTCCGTCGACGGTCAGACCGTCTTCCGCGCCGGCGGTCAGGACGACCGCGTCGGGGGTCTCGGCCCACTGCCCGGGAATGTCCGGAATTGAACCATCCGGATGGTCCGCGAGCCAGTGCGTGCCGATGAGGGAGAGCGGCCCGTAGGGGGCCGCGACCGTCTCGGTGCGCAGGGCGTGCCAGCGCTTCCAGTCCGCCGCGGGATCCATGTCCGAAGCCTGCTCCGTGTGCTGGGTGCTCATGGTGATCAACCCTTCCATACGGGCTCGCGCAGCCCGAGGTGTGAGCGCAGCGTCGCGCCCCGGTATTCCGTGCGGTACGCGCCGCGCTCCTGGAGCAGGGGCACCACCTTCTCGACGAAGTCGTCGAGCCCGCCGGGGGTGAGGTGCGGGACGAGGATGAAGCCGTCGGCCGCGTCGGTGCGGACGGACTCCACCAGTTCCTCGGCGACCGACCGCGGGGTGCCGACGAAGGACTGGCGGGCGGTGGTCTCGATGACGGTCTGACGGATGGAGAGTCCCTTGGCCTCGGACAGGGCCCGCCACTTCTCCGCGACGGCGAGGGGGTCGCCGATCTTCACGCGGCCCTGGGCCAGCTGCGACGCGGGGTCCGGGTCGATGTCGGGCAGCGGCCCGTCCGGGTCGTACGAGGAGAGGTCCACGCCCCAGACCTGCTCCACGGCGAGGATCGCGTTCTGCGGGGAGACCTGCGCGCGGCGGATCTCGGCGGCCTTCTCCTGGGCCTCGGCGGCGGTGTCGCCGAGGACGTAGGTGACCCCGGGCATGATCTTCAGGTCGTCTGCGGTCCGCCCGTACTTCGCGAGGCGCCCCTTCACGTCGGCGTAGAAGGCGCGGCCGGCCTCCGGCGTGCCGTGCCGGGTGAAGATCACGTCGGCGGCGGAGGCGGCGAACTCCCGCCCCTCCGGCGAGTCGCCCGCCTGGATCACCACGGGGTGCCCCTGCGGGGAGCGCGGCACGGTGAACTCGCCCTCGACTCCGAAGTGCTCCCCGTGGTGCGCGAAGGGGCGCGGCCGGCCCTGCGGCGTCCAGGAGTCCCACAGCTGCCGTGCCGTCGCCAGGAACTCGGCGGCCCGTGTGTACCGGTCGGCCCGGTCGAGGTAGCCGCCGCGGCGGAAGTTCTCGCCGGTGAAGGCGTCCGAGGTGGTGACGACGTTCCAGGCGGCGCGGCCCGCGCTGAGGTGGTCGAGGGAGGCGAACCTGCGGGCCAGTTCGAAGGGCTCGTTGAAGGTGGCGCTGACGGTGGCCGCGAGGCCGAGCCGCTCGGTGACGGCGGCGAGCGCGGCCAGGACGGTGAGGGACTCGGGCCTGCCGACGACGTCCAGGTCGTGGATGTGCCCCTTGTGCTCGCGCAGCCGCAGCCCCTCGGCGAGGAAGAAGAAGTCGAACAGGCCGCGCTCCGCGGTGCGGGCCAGGTACTCGAAGGACGAGAAGTCGATGTGGGAGCGGGACCTCGGGTCGGACCAGACGGTGGTGCTGTTGACGCCCGGGAAGTGGGCGGCGAGATGGATCTGCTTGCTCATGACGGCTCCCCCGTGAGCGCGGTGTGCGCGGTGTGACGGTTGGCGGGCCGGGCGAGCCCCAGGTGGTCCCGGAGCGTGCTGCCCGGATAGAAGGTGCGGAACCGACCGCGGTGCTGGAGCAGCGCGACCGTTCCGTTGACGAGCCGCTCCAGGTCGCGGCGCGGCTCGACCGGCGTCAGATGGAAGCCGTCGACGGCGCCCGCGCGGTGCCAGTCGGCGATCAGCTCGGCCAGGTCGACGGGCCCGCCCCGGTACACGGTCCCCTCGGCGGTGGGCAGCGGCCCTCCCCCGTGGCCCGGCTCGGCGGCGCACTCGCCGCCGCCGAGGTCCACGTCGAGGGCGGCGAACACCCGCAGCGTGTCCGGGTCGCGTCCGGACCGTGCAGCGAGGCCCCGCAGTTCGGCCCGCGCGGCGTCGGCCTGACGGACGGAGGCGACGCGCACCAGGGCGACGTCCGCGTGCCGGGCGGCGACCTCGCGGGCGGGCGGGGCGGTGGCGTCGACGACCCGTACGGGGTGGCCCTGCGGGGGCCGCGGCACGATGGAGGGGCCCCGCACCGAGAAGGTGCGCCCCTCGAAGTCGACGTGGTGCAGCTTGTCCCGGTCGATGAAGCGGCCGCTCGCCACGTCCCGTATCTCCGCGTCGTCCTCCCAGCTGTCCCACAACAGGGCGGCCACGTCGGCGACTTCACCGGCCTCGCGCCACAGTTCCTCGGGCGGCGCGGCGCCGCGCCGCCCGAAGAGCCGGGCCTCGGCCTCGGTCGCCGACACGTCCAGGGTCCAGCCGGCCCGGCCGCGGCTGACCCAGTCGAGGGTGGCCACCGCGGCCTGCACGTGGAACGGCTCGGTGTGCGTGGTCGTGACGGTCGGCACGAGCCCGACGCGGCCGGTGGCGGGCACGATCCCGGCGGCCACGGCGAGCGCGTCGGGGCCGGGCCGCGCGAAGGAGTCCCCCAGCGTGACGAAGTCCAGGGCGCCGCGCTCGGCCAGCAGCGCCAGCTCGGCGTAGGGGCCGGGCTCGTACGTTCCGGGGAGGTCGACGGCGGCGGCGAGGTGCAGGGGGCCACGGCCGTTTCCGTGGTCGGTCATCGGCTGAACCTTTCTCGGCGGGTCGGATTTGCGGCTACAGGACTTTGGAGAGGAACGCCTTGGTGCGGGCGTGCCGCGGGGCGTTCAGTACGTCGTCCGGTGCGCCCCGTTCGACGACGCGCCCGTCGTCCATGAAGACGACGGTGTCGGCGACCTCGCGGGCGAAGCCGATCTCGTGCGTGACGACGATCATCGTGGTGCCCTGCCGCGCCAGACCCTTGATGACGTCGAGGACCTCGCCCACCAGCTCCGGGTCGAGCGCGGAGGTCGGCTCGTCGAAGAGCAGGAGCCCCGGCTCCAGGGCGAGCGCGCGGGCGACGGCGACCCTCTGCCGCTGCCCTCCGGACAGCTGCCGGGGGTAGGCGTCCGCCTTGTCGGCGAGTCCGACCCGGGCGAGCAGGGCCACGGCGCTCGCGGTGGCCGCGTCGCGGGGCCGTTTCAGGGCCCACACGGGGGCCTCGACGACGTTCTCCAGGACGGTCAGGTGCGGGAAGAGACGGAAGTCCTGGAAGACGAAGCCGATCCGGGTGCGCTGCTTGAGCACCTCGCGTTCGGGCAGCTCGTACAGCTTGTCGCCGGAACGCCGGTAGCCGATCAGCGCGCCGCCGACGCTCACCCACCCCGCGTCGGCCTTCTCCAGGTGGTTGATGATGCGCAGGAGCGTCGACTTGCCGGATCCGGAGGGACCGAGGATCACGGTCACCTCCCCGGCCGCCACCGTCAGGTCGACGCCCTTGAGGACCTCCAGGGGGCCGAAGGACTTGCGTACGGAGCGGACTTCGACCATGGCGTTCGTGGCGTCCGTGTCTTCACTGGCCTTGGTGACGGTCATCGTGCGGCTCCCAGGATGTCGAGCAGGGCGCGCGCGGTGGCGTCGTTCTGCCGGAAGGACGGGCTGTTGGTGCGCGGCCGGGTGAAGGCGCCCGCGCCGCGCGCGTTGGTGTGCGGGCCGAGCGCGAAGCGCCGCGGGTGGGGCACGCCCGCGCGGTCGAGGACCCGTCCGTCGGCGGGGTGGACGGCGAGCAGGCCCGCTCCGGTCACCGCCGCGCCCTCGGCGTGCAGGGCGCGCAGCAGCAGGTCGCGGGTGCGCGCCACGGTGGGCTGCGGCAGCCGCGCCTCGACGAGCGCGCGGGCCTCGGTGACATGCCCCGGCAGGGTGGCGCTCCGGGCCCGGAACACCCCGCCCTCGGCGGCCACGTCGACGTCGGCGCCGAGGAACCGCACGACACCGGCGCGCGAGAGGGCGAGCAGCTGCCGCAGCCTCGGCCCGGGCGGTCCGGACGCGAGGAGGCTGAAGAAGCCGTGCCACCACGTCCCGACGTCCGGGAGCCGCGTCAGCTGCCCGTAGACGGAGAGGAGTCCGAGGAAGACGGCGAGGTCGGGGCTGTGCGCCGGGTCGTGCCGGCGGGCGAGGTCGCGGGCGATGTGGCCACGCAGGCCCTCCTGGAGTGCCTCGTACGAGGTGTGGCGCACCCCGGAGAGCGGCCGGTCGAGGGCGGTGAGGTCGAGCCGGTCGGCGGGGTCGGGCACGGCGGAGGCGACGAGGGCGTCGCGCTCGGGGCTGCCGGGCGCGCACGCGTCGTACTTCTCCTCGAAGTCCCGCCAGGCCATGCGGGTGCGTTCGGGGTGGGCGGTGAGGAGGCGGTGGTAGTGGGCGAAGCCGAGTTCCTTCTCGATGAGCGGCCACACGTCGCGCCGGAAGTCGTGGCCGCCGGGGCGGGCGAGCAGTTCGTCGATCTGTGCGGGCCCCAAGTAGCGCGGCAGTGGCGGGGGTTCGCCCGTCCAGTCGTAGCCGATCTTGCAGTGGTAGGGGACGCCGCGCCGCGAGCCGACGTACAGGACGGGCTCGCGCCCTGAGGGGACGTACGTGTCGTGGGCGTCCCCCTCGTAGCGGCCGCCGCGCCCCTCGGTGAGCAGCACCATCAGGTCGACGAAGGCGAGCCCGAAGCCGCGTACGAGCGCCGGTTCGCCGGGGGCGAGGCGCGTGAGGTCGGTGTCGGCGGTGAAGTCGGGCGGCAGGTGCACGAGCCCGTGCCGCTCGGCATGGGCCGCCAACTCCCGCTGCTCGTCGTCTGGTTCGGCGTCGAGGTGGCCCTGCGCGAGGACGACGGCGTCGGCGGCGAGCGGCGCCGTGACGCCCTCCAGCCACACCGCCTGGCGGCCCGCGCGCGGCCCGGCCACGCGCACCGCCCTGCGCCGGTGGTGATGGACGACGGTGCCGGGCGGCAGACCGGCCACGGCCTTCTCGTACACCCAGCGCAGGTACCGGCTCTGCTCGCGGCGCCCGGCGAAGGCGCGCCCGTCGAGTCCGGCCCATTCGTCGAGGGACGGGCCCGGCAGGACGGGGCCCGCGACCTCCACCGTGTCGTCGGTGAACATCGTGACGTCCTTGGCCTGCGAGTTCATCCAGAGCAGGGGTGACTGGTCGTGCCGCCAGACGCGGCCGCCGCCCGGCGGGTGGGGGTCCACGAGGTGGATGTCGAGGCCCGGACCCGCGTACAGCTCGGGCGCGTTGGCCGCGAGGCGTTCCAGGATCCCGGTGCCGCGCGGACCGGCGCCCACGATCACCAGCGAGTGCCTCACCGGGCACGCTCCGAGCCGCGCGCGTAGTACCGCTCGACGTAGTACTGCCCGACGCCGAGCACCGAGGTGACCACGACGTACCAGAGGGTGGCGACCAGCAGGAGCGGGATGACCTGGTAGGTGCGGTGGTAGACGAGCTGCACGGAGTAGAGCAGGTCCTGCACCGCGATGACGCTGACGATGGAGGTGCCCTTGAGCGTGCCGATCAGCATGTTCCCCGCGGGCGGCACGATGGAGCGCATCGCCTGCGGCAGCACGACGCGCCACCCGCGGCGCCACCGTCCGAGACCGAGCGACCGCGCGGCCTCGATCTGCCCGCGGTCGACGGAGAGGATGCCGCCGCGCACCACCTCGGCGGCGTACGCGGCCTCGTGCAGGGTGAGCCCGATGACGGCGATGGTCACGGGCCCGAGGAGGTCGACCGTCCTGACGCCGAACACCTGCGGGTACAGCGCCCCGATGTTGAACCAGAACAGCAGCTGGACCAGGATCGGCATCGACCTGAAGAACCAGACGTAGCCCCAACTGACGCTGCGCAGAACCGGGTTGGTGGAGAGCCTGCCCACGGCGAGCAGCGTGCCGAGCGCGAAGCCGAGCACCATGACGGCGGCGGTCAGCCAGAGCGTGAGCCCGAGGCCCCGCAGCACGGCCGCCGTGGTGAAGTAGTCGGCGACGACGTCCCATTGGAACGCCTCGTTGCGGGCGACGGAGCTGACGGCGAGCGCGAGCAGCGCGAGGACGAGAGCGGCGGCCGTCCACTGGCCCGCGCGGGGCCGGGGCACGATGCGGGGCGCGGCGGAGGCCGCTTCGGGATCTACGGGATCTACGGGATCTGCTTTGGCGAAGGTGCCGGAAGGCATGCGGAAGGCTCCGTGGATACGGGAGTTCGAACACGGGTGACGCCTTCACATGGACCGAGCCCCTCAGCTCGATCCGCCTCGAGATTACGGGCCGTTTCGCGCCCGCTGTCAAGGCTGTCCAGCATATGAGCCTTACGTCTCAGGGCAGTTGACGCACCACCGAATGCCTGTTCCACTTGGCCCATGCATCCGCAGCAGTGGCTGGTCACGCGCTCCCACATCGACTTCGGTCGAGTGTGGTCGGCGTCTTGTTGATGCCCTCCTGAGCCGACCCCCTGCGCCGCACGCACCGCCCGAGCCCGCTCCGCATCCGCTGAGCCGGCTCCGCCGCGCCCGGGTCGGCCCCCACGCTCCGCTCGCTTCGACGGCCGCGCGCCCGTGCGCCGTCACCCTCGCCTTCACACGCGCACCTCACCGCTCCGCCCGCCGCGAGCGGTGACACCCCTCCCCTCGAACGACCGCACCACCCCCCGCCTCGCTATGCCCTGCCCAGCTGGAGAACCACGCCATGAGAGCACAGTCATGAGCACAGCCATGCCCGCACCCGAGCGCTCCCGCCGCATCCCGGCGGCCTTCGCCCTGATCACCGCCGCCACCCTCGCCCTCACGGCCTGCGGCTCCGGGGGCGCCGCCGACACCACGGGCGGCGCCGCCCCCGCCGGAAAGACCGGCAGGATTCCCACCACGGATGTCGTCTCCTCGGTCGAGAAGAACCCGGCGGCCGCCCGGCTCCTGCCGCCGGACGTACGCGACCGGGGCACCCTCAGCGTCGCCGCCTCCGTCGGCGGCACCCCGCCCGGGGCCTTCTACCGGGAGGACGGCAGGACGATCACCGGGCAGGACATCGACTTCGCGGACGCCGTCGCCAAGGTCCTCGGGCTGCGGCTGAAACGCGAGGCCGCGAGCTTCGAGGCGATCCTGCCGGCCCTCGGCAGCGGCAAGTACGACCTCGGCACGGGCAACTTCGGCGTGACCGAGGAGCGTCGCAGGACCATCGACTTCGTCACGTACATCAACGACGGCCAGGGCTTCGCCGTCCGTCAGGACAGCGAGCTGACGAAGATCACCCACTTCGAACAGCTCTGCGGCCTGAACGTGGCGACCGGCGCCGGCACCACCTTCGAGGTGACGCTGGAGGACAACAAGCACCTCTGCGCGGAGGCCGGTAAGGAGCCGTACGCCGTCAAGACGTACGCCGAGCCGGGCGCCGTCTGGCCCGCCCTGCGGCAGGGCCGTGCCGACGTGGTGATGTCCACCATCAACGGCCTGCGTTACGCCGTGCGGCAGCAGGAGGGACTGCGGTTCCTCGGCGAGTACCGCCGCCTCGACGTCGGCTTCGCCTTCAAGAAGGGCACGAAGCTGGCGCCGGCGTTCCGGGCGGCGGTGAACCACCTGATCGAGGACGGCACGTACGACCGCATCCTGAAGAAGTGGGGCACCCGGGCCTCGGCGATCAGGACCTCCCGGATCTCCCCACCGGAGGTCAAGGGCTGACGTCCCGTTACCCGAGCGGCCTACAGCCCGCAGTCGCAGCAGGAGCAGCACTCGCAGATGCCGCGGCAGCCGCAGTCGCCATTGCCGTCGCAGCCGTTGCAGCAGCCCTCGCGCTTCTTGCGGGACCAGGGCCCTTCGTACTCGTCGGCGCAGCACATCTTGCAGGTGCAGCACAGCCCGATGGCGACCGCGCAGCCCGCCCAGAAGCCGCGCTTGCCCGGCTTGGGCGGCTGCGGCTCGAAGGCGGGCCCGCCACCGAAGCCACCCGGCCCGCCGGGCCCGCCGGGCGCGCCACCTCCGTACGGATTGCCGCCCCCGTACGGACCACCGACCCCGCCGTACGGATTTGCGAGCCGTACGGACCACCGGCCGGGTTCCCGTAGGAGCCGCCGCCCTGCTGCGGCCCCTGCTGCGGGGGCCCGAAGGAGCCCGCCTGAGGGGGCTGACGGGGCTGACGGGCTGTCACCTGGTGGCCGTGCCCGCACGCGTCGGTCCCGAAGGCGCGGTCGACCGAGCGGCCCAGTTCGTGCGCGAGCAACACGTGCGCGAGCTTGCCGTCGGTGAATTCCACCTCGCGCAGCGCGAGGCGTATGCCGTGCAACGCGTCGTCGGCGAGGCGGCGGGCCTCGGCGAGGGAGGTGCCCGTCGCGGATGGGGGTCCCCCTGCTCCTTAAGAGCTTGGGGGAGGGTTCCACGCGCCCGACGCGGCGTCAGCTTCCCTGCCCTCCACCGCGTCGAGCAGATGCGCGAGGCGGCCGAAGAGGCGGACCGCCTCGGCGAGCGGCGCCGCGTTGCCCCGGCCGTCCGGCGAGGGCCGCGGTGTGCGCGAAGGCCGCCGCGGTCTCGGTCGGCTCGGTGACCGTGAGCAGCGACGTGCCGCGCCCCGCCAAGGCCTCGATCCCGGCCTGCCGTTCGACGGCGTCCACCAGGACCGCCGTGTCGAAGCCCACCGCGGAGCCGGTCCGGGCACCCGCCCTGTCCCGGCTCCTGGCCACGCGCCGCGCGGCGGCGGCCACCGGACGCCGCGCCAGCAGCCCGTCCCCGTCGACGACATGGTCCCTGACCTTCGCCGAGGCCAGCACCAGCGAGACGGAGGCGGTCCGCATGCCGCGCAGGGGGCAGGGTCTTGTGGTGCGCCGCCGCCCCGGTCGACCGCCCGGCCTGAGCCTCCGTCAGGACGGAGATGATGAGGCCGTCGTAGTTGGTGACGACGCGGGCGAACTGCCCGTGGTCACCGCGCAGTGCGAGGCACAGGCCGCACAGGTGCGCCATCCACTGGGTCTTCAGTCCCTCGCCGAGGCGATGGCTACAGGGCCTGACGATTCCGAACAAGACGACTTCCCCGAGCGGCCCGTAGTCGATCAACTCCCGCATCGCAGCGAGAGCCGTTCACCCGTACGCACCCGCCGTCACCCATACGCCGTCGACAATCATATTTCACTCTGTGTCAGCGTGCGTGCACAGTACGGCCCTTGAAGTACGGCATGCGTCGGCGTGTTGACTGTGCACCAGTACCGTCACGAAAACCCCGCGCGGCGACTATCCACTTGGCGCACCATCCGCATCATGGACGAGCATAGGAATGCGGAACGCAGGGAAACCGCTGTGAGAGGAGGCGTCCATGGGATCGGTGCGCAAGGCGAGTGCCTGGCTTGGGCTCGTCGACGACAACAACGACGAGCGTTACTACGACGACGGCTACGAAGACGACCGGGACGAGGGGCCCGGTCAGCCGGAGGCCTGGGTCACCGACCCGCGCGTGCGGGTGGCCGACGAGAAGGCCGTGGACGACGGGCGCCGGATCGGGACCGTGACCCCGGACAGCTTCCGGGACGCGCGCGCGATCGGCGAGCTCTTCCGGGACGGTGTCCCGGTCATCATGAACCTCACGTCCATGGAGCCCACGGACGCCAAGCGCGTGGTCGACTTCGCCGCCGGTCTCACCTTCGGCCTGCGCGGTTCGATCGAGCGCGTGGCGACCCGGGTCTTCCTGCTCACCCCCGCCGACACGCACATCGTCAACGGCGAGGCCACGAGCCGCCCCTCGGACGGCTTTTTCAACCAGAGCTAGGGGCAAGCCCGCTCACCGGGACCCGGCCGGGGTCACCGGAAGGCGTCGAGGCCGGTGAGCGCCTTGCCCAGCACCAGCTGATGCATCTCGACGGTGCCCTCGTAGGTGAGCACCGATTCGAGGTTCGTCGCGTGCCGCATGACGGGGTACTCCAGCGAGATCCCGTTGGCCCCCAGGATCGTCCTGGACGTGCGGCAGATCTCGATCGCTTCGCGCACGTTGTTGAGCTTGCCGAAGCTGACCTGTTCGGGCCGGAGCCTGCCGGCGTCCAGGCGCCGCCCGAGATGATGGGCGAGCAGGACGCCCTTGTGCAGCTCGACCGCCATGTCGGCGAGCTTGGCCTGGGTGAGCTGGAAGCCGCCGATGGGCCGGCCGAACTGCTCGCGGGTCCTCGCGTACTCCACCGCCGCGTCGAAGGACGACCGGGCGGCACCCATCGCACCCCAGACGATGCCGTAGCGCGCGTGGGACAGACAGCTGAGCGGGCCCTTCAGGCCGACGACCGCCGGCAGGACCGCGTCGGCGGGCAGCCGCACCTCGTCCATCACCAGCTCACTGGTGACGCTGGCGCGCAGCGACCACTTGTGCTTGATCTCGGGCGCCGAGAACCCCGCCGCGTCGGTCGGTACGACGAAGCCCCTGATGCCCTCCTCGGTCTGCGCCCAGACGACGGCGACCCCGGCCACCGAGCCGTTGGTGATCCACATCTTCCGGCCGCTGAGCAGCCAGTCGGCGCCGTCCCGCTTCGCGTACGTCCGCATGGACGCCGGGTCCGAGCCGTGGTCGGGCTCGGTCAGGCCGAAGCAGCCGATGATCTCGCCGGCGGCCATCCCGGGCAGCCACCGCTGCTTCTGCTCCTCGGAGCCGAAGCGGTGGATGGCGTACATGGCGAGGGAGCCCTGCACGGAGACCAGGGAGCGGATGCCGGAGTCGGCGGCCTCCAGCTCCAGGCAGGCGAGCCCGTACTGGACGGCGCTCGCGCCCGCGCAGCCGTACCCCTCCAGTGACATGCCGAGCGCCCCGAGGGAGCCGAGCTCGCGGGCCAGCTCGTGGATGCCGGGCAGTTCGCCCTTCTCGTACCAGTCGGCGATGTGCGGCAGGACCCGGTCGGCGGCCCAGGACCGCACGGTGTCGCGGATCGCGAGGTCGTCGGGGTCGAGGAGGTCGTCGATGCCGAGGGGGTCGGCGGGGTCGAAGGGCGGCAGCGGGGTGCGGGCGCTTGCGGACATGCGGGCCTCCGGCGGCACAAAACTAGCAGTGGTAGTCAGCTATGGCTCGCGCTGACGTTACGACGCGGTGTCCCGCACGTCCAGGGCGGCTCAGCGGCGGGACCGCGCGTCCAGGGTGGCTCAGCGCAGGGACTTCGCGCCCACACCCGCGGGGTCCCGGGGTGCCGGAATCGCCTGCTCGGGCCGGGCCGCGGGCGCCCCGCACTCCATGGCCCGCGGCAGCCTCAGCGCAGCGAGCGCGCCGAGCAGCAGGAGTCCGGCGCTGACCAGCAGCGTCACGTGCAGGCCGTGCACGAAGGAGTCGCGGGCCGTGGCGCGCAGGGCCTCGCCCGCCCCGCCGCCGAGCCGCGAGGCCACTTCGTACGCCTCGCCGAGCGAGTGGCTCGCCGCCGCGCTGTCCGCCGCCGGGACGCCCGGCACCGAGGAGAGCCCCGGCGCGTACGCGGCGTTCATGACGGTGCCGAGCAGCGCGATGCCGATGCCCGCGCCCAGCTGGTAGGAGGTCTCGCCGATCGCCGCGGCGCTGCCGGCCTGTGCGGGCGGGGCCTCGCTGAGCATCGACTCGTAGGCGCCGAAGAGCGTGGTCTCCAGGCCGAAGCCGAGCAGGACGAAGCCGGTGAGCAGCAGGGTGTCGTTGGCGTGGCCGCCCATGCCGGTCAGTACCACCACGGCGGCCGCGGTGAGGCAGAACCCCGTGCAGACCATGGTGCGCGGCCCGAAGCGGTGCAGCAGCTTCGATCCGGCGAGGCCCGCGGCCATCGCGGCGATGGTGAGCGGCAGCAGCCGCAGGCCGGTCTCCAGCGGGGAGAGGCCGAGGACCAGCTGGAGGTACTGGGCGGCGATCAGCTCCAGGCCGACGAGCGCCAGCATGGCGAGCACGATGCAGCCGACCGAGGTGCTGAACGCGGGCCGCCGGAACATCGACAGGTCGACCAGGGGGTGCTCGCGCCGCCGCTGCCTGCGGACGAAGCCGGTGAGCAGGGCGGCGCCCACGGCCAGGGAGAGCAGCGTCGTGGCGCCGAGCGGCGACTCGCCGCCGCCGAGCCGCTTCACGCCGAGCACGACGCCGAAGAGTCCGCCCGCGGCCATCAGCGCGCCGACCACGTCCCACGGTCCGTCGCGCTCGCCGGTCGACTCGGGCAGCAGCCAGCGCCCGATGGGCAGGCTGACCAGCATCAGCGGGATGTTTATGAGGAAGACCGAGCCCCACCAGAAGTGCTCCAGGAGGAACCCGCCGAGCAGGGGTCCGACGGCCGCGCCGACGGCGGCCACCGCGCTCCAGATGCCGATGGCGACGGCCCGCTCGCGCCGGTCGGGGAAGACCTGGCGCAGGATCGACAGCGTCGCGGGCATGATCATCGCGCCGCCGACGCCGAGCAGCGCCCGGGCCGCGATCAGGACCTGCGCGTTGTCCGCGAGGGCCGCGACCGCCGAGGCGACGCCGAAGAGGGCGTACCCGAACAAGAGGACGCGTCTGCGCCCGACGCGGTCGCCGAGCGTGCCGAAGAGGATGAGGAGCGAGGCGCAGACCAGTGGATAGATGTCCACGATCCACAGCAGTTCGATCGCGCCGGGCCGCAGGTCCTCGGTGACCGCGGGCACGGCGACGTGCAGGACGGTGGCGTCGACGGCGACCAGCAGCAGGCTGACGCAGAGGACGACGAGCACGAGCCAGCGGTTGGCCCCGGAAACGGCCCCGGATCCCCGACGGCCCTGCGGTGCTGCGGCCGTGGTCGTCCCGGACATGTACGTACCTCCCAGTGGTCCCTCGCTTCGGCGGCCTGCGGGATGGGGACTGGCTGCTCCGGCGGCGCGGACAAAGGCGAGTGAGCGGCCAGAGTACGCGAGTTCATCCCTGGGGCGCGTGGCGGACCTCTCATGGTTGTACGGACGTGGTGTGGCGTGCGCCACGCCCTGCGCGCCCGGTCCGTGCTCCCGGGCGCCCCTGGCGGGCATCCGGTTCCCGCCACGGCCGATAATCGAGCCCGTGACCGATCTTGATCAACGCCCCTCACCGCCGTCGACCGGCTTCGCGCTGCGCCGCGCGGCGCCCGCCCTCGCGGTGTACGCCGGGGTGCGCGCGCTGGGTCTCGCGGTGCTCGCGGTGTGGGGGGCGGTGGCGGGCAAGAGCCCGCACACGCTGCTGGCCGCCCGCTGGGACTCGCTCTGGTACACCCGCGTCGCCGAGCACGGCTACGGCTGGGAGGTGACGCTCCCCGACGGCAGCGTGCACTCGAACCTCGCGTTCTTCCCGCTCCTGCCCTGGCTCGAGCGGCTCGGCGCGGCGGTCAGTCCCTTGTCGTACGCCGACGCGGGGCTGGCGGTGAGCTGGCTCGCGTCGCTCTTCGCCGCCGCGGGGATCTTCGCGGTCACCGACCATCTGTACGGGCGCCGGGCCGGGGTCTGCGCCGTCGCGCTCTGGGCGGTGCTCCCGGTCGGCGTCGTGCAGTCGATGGCGTACAGCGAGTCCCTGTTCACGGCGCTGGCCGCCTGGTCGCTGTACGCCCTGCTCAGGGAGGACTGGATCCTCGCGGGCCTGCTGGCCTCCCTGGCGGGTCTGACCCGGCCGGTGGGCGCCGCGGTGGTCGCCGCGATCTGGGTGACGGCCGCCGTGCGGGTGCACCGGGAGCGGCGGGCCGGCCTGCGCATGCTCCTCGGGGTGCTCCTGGCGCCGCTCGGCGCCGCGGGGTACGTGCTGTGGGTCGGCCACCGCACGGGCGGCGGCCTCTTCGGCTATCTCGACGTCCAGGCGGGCTGGGGCAACGGCTTCGACTTCGGCTACGCCTTCGCGCGCTTCATCGGCGACAAGTTCACCTCCGTCCCCGGCGCCCTCGCGGGGCTCGGCCTCATCGTCGGGGTGGCGCTGGTGGTCTGGCTGTACGTCGTCGGCGTGCGGCAGCGCCAGCCCCTGCCGCTGCTCCTCTACACCGGGATCGTCGTCGCGCTCGCGCTGTGCGCGGCGGGCTACTTCGGCTCGAAGCCGCGCCTTCTGCTGCCCGCCTTCCCGCTGCTGCTGCCCCTCGCGGTGGCCCTGGCCCGGCTGCGTACGTCCAGGTCGGCGCTGGTCCTCGGGGGTGTGGCCGTGGCCGGCGCGGTGTACGGGGCGTTCTGGCTGCACGGCTCGGGCCCGCCGTGATCCCGTCATGATCGTTTCGGCTACCGCGGTGAGCGGCAGGGAAATTCCACACCGGCCTCCGGTGAACGAATTCATAAGGCCCATAAAACGACATCGAAAACGATCAACGAATTGAGCAATGCGATGAAGGCCGAATAGGGAATCCCCCGGAATACACACGGCCCTGAGATGAATCCCACATCACATCGTCATCACAAAGCCACTGATTCGGCCTAGTGCCGGACTCACCCGCTGTAACGTCGATTGGGTGCGTACCGAACGAAACCTCACCCGTCTTGACCGGGTCTTCGCCCGGCTCGACCGTGAGCCGGAACGACCGACCCACCTCGACGTGCCGAGGATGAGCCGGCACCGGGTCGTGCTCTTCAGCGCGACCCTGGCCTTCTACCTCGCCATCGTCGTCGCCGTGCTCACCACCTCGTGGCTGGTGCGGTTCGACTGGCAGGTCATGTTCTTCCGGCCCTACCAGCAGTGGCCGGAGATCCACGCCTTCCTCGACTACTGGGTCGTCCTCGGCCAGCGCGGCCCCACGGCCGTCATGGTCGCGGCCTGGCTCGGCTGGCGCTCCTGGCGCCAGCACACCCTGCGCCCGCTGCTGATGTTCGGCGCCTCGCTGCTCCTGCTCAATGTGACGGTCGGCGCCGCCAAGATCGGCATGGGCCGCCTCGGTCCGCACTACGCGACCACGATCGGCTCCAACGAGATGTGGCTCGGCGGCGATATATTCCCCAGCGGCCACACCGCCAACGCCGTCGTGACCTGGGGAATCCTGGCCTATCTCGCCTCGACCCCGCGCACCCGCCGCTACCTCTCGGCCGTCTCGGCCGTGGTCTCGCTGAGCGTCGGCCTCACCACCGTCTACCTCGGTACGCACTGGCTGAGCGACGTCTTCCTGGGCTGGGCCGCGGGCCTGCTCATCCTCCTCGCGCTGCCCTGGTTCGAGCCGCTGATCACCCGGATCGAGGGCGTGATCTTCGGCGTCCGCGAGGCCTGGCGCGCCCGCCGCACCGGGACCGCGCTGCTGCCCGAGCCCGTGGCGGCCCCCGCCGGAGTCCCTGTCGGTGCCCCCGCGACGGTGCCCCAGCGTCCCGTCGCGCAGGAGCCGGTGCCCGCCCGTGAGCCGGTCGGCGCGGCCCGCTCGGCGCGGACCCGGCCTACCTCGCGCCCGGCCCGCACACGGCCCGCTCGGAGCGCACCCCGGTGACGCTACAGCCGCAGGCCGCCGCACTCCGACCGCGCGACGCGCGGCACCGCTTCGGCCCGTCCGGTGGCGGGCGGCTGACCTCCACGGACGGCGGGGGCCGGTACGCACAGCCCTCCCCCGCAGCCCAGCCGTCCCCCGCATCGCGAAGGCCCCGGTTCCGTCGAGGAGCCGGGGCCTTCGTCGTGGCGGGGCGCTCAGCGTCGTGGCGGGGCGCTCAGCCCTTCCAAGAGCGTGTCACGACGCCTTCCTGGACCTCGAAATTGAGCCGCCCCGCGAGGTACTCCATGGTGATGATCGCCCCCGGGGGCAGCGACCTGACAGTGGACCAGCCGTGCTCGCGCGCCTGCCGCTCGGCTGCTTCGGCCGCCAGGCCCACGTAACGGTCCGGGCTGTCCTGGGGCTCTGCGGGAGGGGTCGGAATAGGTGCCATGGACGCCACGTTAGGCGGCGCGGCAGCGCCGGGGAAGGCCGGGGGGCCGGACACCATGCGTCACGGATACCTCTCCGGTCACGCTTTTGTCACAGGATCACGACGTGCGTTTCGGTCGAACTCCGTCACACGTATGGGCGGTTCCGTACGTCTGACGGAGTAATTCCCGGAAGTCTTCGGTCCACCGGGAAGCCGCCCCCACGACCCCGTCAATAGCGCACCCCGAATAATCCCGCGCCCTCTTGACGAACCCTCCGCATTTCGGAATCCAAGCCCCGCGGACCGGTGGTGACGGTGCATAGGGAATTCATGGTTCCGGCCCAGCGCCCCCTCCGCGCCGCCCGCCCGGAAGCGGCGTACGCCCCCTGTCGGAGTCGGCGCCGGGGCGAGCATCATGGCCGGAGCTTCGAACAGGCTTCGGGCAGGCCCAGGACGCGATGGCGAAGGGGCGGGCGATGGGGACCGAGACGGTGCGGGCGGTTCGGGGGCCGGTGCGGGAGCGGCGACCCGGCCGGGTGGTGGTGGAGTGGCTGACCACCACGGACCACAAGAAGATCGGTCACCTCTACCTCATCACGTCGTTCGTCTTCTTCCTGGCCGCCGGTCTGATGGCCCTGATGATGCGGGCCGAGCTGGCCCGGCCGGGGCTCCAGCTGATGAGCAACGAGCAGTTCAACCAGGCCTTCACCATGCACGGCACGATCATGCTGCTGCTCTTCGCGACGCCGACGTTCGCGGGCTTCGCCAACGAGATCATGCCGCTTCAGATCGGCTCGCCGGACGTCGCCTTCCCGCGGCTGAACATGCTCTCGTACTGGCTCTTCCTCTTCGGCGGCCTGATGGTGCTCGGCTCACTGCTCGTGCCGAGCGGTCCCGCGGCCTTCGGCTGGTTCGCGTACGCCCCGCTCAACAGCCTGGAGCGCTCGCCGGGCATCGGCGCCGACCTGTGGATCATGGGGCTCGCGCTCTCCGGCTTCGGCACGATCCTCGGCGCGGTGAACTTCCTGACGACCATCATCGGGATGCGCGCGCCCGGCATGACGATGTTCCGGATGCCCGTCTTCACCTGGAACGTGCTGTTCACGTCGATCCTGGTGCTGATCGCGTTCCCCGTGCTCGCCGCCGCGCTGCTGGTCCTGGAGGCGGACCGGCGCTTCCACTCCGTCGTCTTCGCCTCGGAGAACGGGGGCGCGCTGCTGTGGCAGCACCTCTTCTGGTTCTTCGGGCACCCCGAGGTGTACATCATCGCGCTGCCGTTCTTCGGCATCATCACGGAGATCATCCCGGTCTTCAGCCGAAAACCGATGTTCGGCTACCTGACGCTGGTCGGCGCGACGATGACCATCACCGGCCTGTCGGTGGTCGTGTGGGCGCACCACATGTTCGCGACGGGTGCGGTGCTGCTGCCCTTCTTCTCGTTCATGTCGTTCCTGATCGCGGTCCCGACGGGCGTGAAGTTCTTCAACTGGACCGGGACGATGCTCAGGGGCTCGCTGTCCTTCGAGACGCCCATGCTGTGGGCGATCGGGTTCCTGGTGAGCTTCCTGTTCGGCGGGCTGACCGGCGTCATCCTGGCCTCGCCGCCGCTCGACTTCCACGTCACCGACACCTACTTCGTCGTCGCGCACTTCCACTACGTGGTGTTCGGCACCGTCGTCTTCGCCACCTTCGCCGGCTTCTTCTTCTGGTGGCCGAAGCTGACGGGCAAGATGCTCGACGAGCGGCTCGGGAAGATCCAGTTCTGGACGCTCTTCGTGGGCTTCCACGCGACGTTCCTCGTCCAGCACTGGCTGGGCGCCGAGGGCATGCCGCGCCGCTACGCCGACTATCTGGCGGCCGACGGCTTCACGGTCCTCAACACCGTCTCGACCATCGGGGCGTTCCTGCTGGGCATGTCGACGCTGCCGTTCCTCTACAACCTCTGGAAGACCGCCAAGTACGGGAAGAAGGTCGAGGTCGACGACCCGTGGGGCTTCGGGCGCTCCCTGGAGTGGGCGACGTCCTGCCCGCCACCCCGGCACAACTTCGTCACGCTGCCCCGGATCCGCTCCGAGTCCCCGGCCTTCGACCTGCACCATCCCGAGTACGCGGCGTTCACGGCGCCGACCGCCGACGACCGGGTCCCCGAGGATCCGCAGACGGAGCACCCCGGTCCAGGGCCCGGCTCAGGAGGTCCCTGAACGTCTCCATCCGGTCGGTGAGCTCGGCGGGCTCGACGACCTCGAACTCCAGCCCCATGAACATCACGTGGAAGACCATCACGTCCAGGCTCGCCGCCCCCGTGCGCAGCAGGCAGCTCCGCTCGGTCTCGGCCTCCAGGGTGCCGTCGGCCGGGGAGATCCGCTCGGCGGCCTCCGCCAGCGGCACGAGGAGGCGGACCACGGCCTGCGCGGCGAACGCGCGGGTGGAGACGCCCTGGGAGACGTACGCGGCCAGGTCGTCGGCGGGCGGGGTGCGCGGCGCGAAGCGCGGCCCGTGCGGCGGCTTCGGCGTGAGCCGGTCCACGCGGAACGTACGCCAGTCCTCGCGCTCCAGGTCCCACGCCACGAGGTACCAGCGGCGCTCGGTGCACACCAGGCGGTGCGGCTCCACGGTGCGGCGGCTCGAACTTCCCCCGTGGTCACGGTAGTCGAAGCGCAGCCGTTCCGAGTCCCGGCAGACGCCCGCGAGTTCGGTCAGGAGGGCGGGGTCCAGGCCCTGCCGGCTCGGGGCGCGCAGCATCGGCACGGTGAAGGCGTGCAGGGCGCTCACCCTGCGGCGCAGCCTGCCCGGCAGCACCTGTTCCAGCTTGGTGAGCGCCCGTACCGAGGTCTCGCCGATGCCCTCGATGCCCTGGCCGGCGGCGGTGCGCAGCCCGACGGCGACCGCGACCGCCTCGTCGTCGTCCAGGAGCAGCGGCGGCAGCTCGGCCCCCGCGCCGAGCTGGTAGCCGCCGCCGGTGCCGGGGCTGGCGTTGACGGGGTAGCCGAGCTCGCGCAGCCGGTCCACGTCGCGGCGGACGGTGCGCGAGGTGACGCCCAGGCGGTCGGCGAGGTCCGCGCCGGACCATTCGCGGTGGGCCTGCAACAGGGAGAGCAGGCGGAGCAGTCGTGCCGAGGTCTCCAACATGGACGCGATTGTGCCCGTCCTTCAGGACAGTGACGGTCCTGAAGGACGGTGGGCTGCGGACAGCCCCCGTAAGGGGGCGCGGGGAACTGCGCGACCAGCCACCCGGCACCCGCAGACGCGAACGCGCCTGCCGGCGGGAGTCCTACGGCGACTGCGGGCCGCCCCGGGCCTCGCGCACGCGGACGGACAGGTCGTTGTCGATGGTGTAGTACGGGCCCGCCTCCAGCACCCCGTGCTCCGTCTCGCAGCGCACCACCGGATACGTGAAGATCGCCTTCTTGTCCGCCACGTCGTCCAGGAGCCGGGCCAGGCGCACGCGCGGTCCGCTCTCGCCGGCCGGGAGCAGCCACAGGTCCCAGGGGCCTGGCCCGCTCTCCGCGAGCAGGCCGTGGCGCAGCCCGAAGGCGAACCGCGGCCCCTCGGCGGTGACTTCGGCCCGGTGGACGAGGCCGGGTTCGGCGCGCCGGACGGCCTCGGCGTACGCGGCGTCGGTCAGCGACGTGCCGTAGATCCGGCCGTGGACGGTCATGGCCCCGTCCGCCAGCTCGATCTCGCCGGCCTCGGCGTGCGGCGCCCGCAGCCAGCTGCGCACGGAGAGGTTGCCCTGCTTCGTCGCATAGGGGATGCGTACCGCGACATGGCCGCGGCTGCCGCTGGGCGCGCGGTCGACCAGTGAGCGCAGGTCGTTCACGCCCGGTCTCAGGCGGCGCGGCTCACCGCCTGAGACCTGCGCGTACGCGTTCCAGCGGCCCTCGGCGAGCTCGACGGTGCTGGGCAGCGCGGCCCGCAGCCGCCCGTCGGCCGACGGGGAGAGCGGCAGCCGGACGTAGTCCTCGGCGGAGTCGGCGTCGCGGCGGCGCAGCAGCAGATGGGCGGCGTCCTGCGTCCCGGCCTCGCCGGGGTCCGTCACGTCGAAGGTGAGGCCCCCGGCCGAGTCGGCGACGCAGTCGGCGCGTGGCGCCGTGGACGCCTCGTGGTCGTCCTCGGCGTGCGACTCGGCGTGCGGGGTGGCCAAGGCCGTCATGCGGTCGATCCCTTCGTCTGGACGCGTCGGAGGTCCCGCACCGCGTACGCGCCCCCGAGCAGCGCGCCGCGCGTGCGGTGCAGGGAGCCGCGCAGCCGGCCCCCGAGCGAGCTTCCGCGGGTGAGCATCCCGGAGAACATCGCGTCGTAGCGCTCGGCTATGCGGGCCGGGTCGAAGCGCTCCGAGTCCTGGAGCGCCGCGTCCGCCATCCGGTGCCGGAGCGAGTCGTCGTTGATGAGTTCGAGCAGTCCGCCTGCGATGGCGTCGGGGTTGCCGACCTCGACGAGGCGCCCGTCGACGCCGTTGTCGATGATCTCGCCGGGGCCGTGCGGGCAGTCGGTGGCGACGACGGGCAGACCGCAGCGCATCGCCTCGACGATCGTCATGCCGAAGGACTCCAGGCTGGAGGTGACGGCGGCGATGGAACCCTTGGCCCACTCGGGCTCGATGGGATGGGCGGGGCCCATGAGGAAGACGTGGTTGTACAGGCCCAGCTCGTCGATCAGGGCGCGCAGCTTCTCCTTCTGCTTGCCGCTGCCGTAGATCCGCAGCCGCCAGTCGGGGCGCTCGCGCCGCACCTTGTCGAAGGCCCTGATCAGCAGGTCGTACCGCTTGACGGGGGCGAGCCGCCCGGCCGCGACGACCCACTTGTGGGTGCCGTCGGCGGGCTCTATGCCGGGCGCGGGCACGGGGTTCGGCAGGGCCTGCACATGGACGCCGGGCAGCCGCATCTTGCGGGTGTAGGCGCGCGCGTCGGCCTCGGTCGTCGTGGTCAGGACATCGAGGCGCGGGTAGACGCTGCGCAGCTGCCGGCGCAGTTCCCTGGAGTGGCTGTCGAGCGTGAGGTGCTCCTGGCCGACGCGCAGCGGGCCGCGTGCGGTCTGGCGGGCGATGTGCACGTTGAGCCCGGGCCGGGTGCCGACGACGACGTCCGCGTCGAGGGCCCCGAGGTGCGCGGCGATGCGCCGGTCGGTGAGGGCGCTGTACTGGTCGTAGCGGCCCTCGGCGCTCGGGAACGTCCGGGCGGGCCGCAGATATTCGGGGTCCTCCCCGTCGTAGCCCGGGCTGCCCTTGCGCGTGTCCACGAGGTGGCTCAGGCGGACGCGCTGGTCAGGCGCGAACACCGGCTCGTCGCGGTGCCGGAAGACGGAGACGATCTCGACGTCATGCTGCTGGGCCAGCGTGTTCGCCAAGTTGTACGTCGTCCGGATCGTCCCTCCGATCCCGTACGCGTTGTGTATCAGGAAAGAGATGTGCATGCGTCCCCGTATCCCGCGTTTCCATGCGGACAGTCCCCCTCGTCCGCCTACCGGAGGGTTAGACGGTAATTCTTGGCCAAGGGTTGGGTGCTAGCACCATCCTGTTTTGAAACAGATACGTGATCGAGAGCCAAGAGCGGGAACTTCTCCGCGCCCTCACCCATCAAGGCTGGTAGGCGAGCTGCGGAACGTCGAAGCAGTTCTCGGCCATTTCTGCTCCTTGGGTGACCCAGCCTTTCCCGTCCCGCCAACGGGCCACCGACAGACACGTCCTGCGGTGCGCCGGGGGCTCGGACCGCTGCTCGAAGGTCACGGGCAGGAGCAGTCCGCGCGCCGAATACGGCTCGTTCCGGTTCATGTATCCGTCCACGCACGCGCGCGTGACCTCACTCTCTCCGCTCAGACAGGCCTTCGCCGCGTCGGTGAACCACATGGCGGCGGCCCACCCCTCCAGCTGCCACTGGGAGAGCGTCTGCCCCTTCATGGCCGCGCGGAACTCCCGTACGGCCGGATGCCCGGTGTCCTCGTAGTTCCTGCTCGATCCGGTGGCCCACAGGGCGTTGCGGCAGCGCGGCGCGTCCTCGTAGTCCTCGCCGACGGTCGAGGTCCAGTTCTGCACGTTGGTGACCTTGGCGGTGACCTCCGCCCCGACCTCGTCCATCGCCTCGCACAGCCGGGCGTTGCCGTGCGTGTCCATCGCGTCGAAGACCAGGTCGGCGCCCTGCTCCTTCAGGTCGGCTGCGGCCGCGCGGAAGTTGGGCAGCGCGAAGTCGACCTGTTCGGTGACCACTTTGTAGCCCTCCGCCTTCAGGCCTCTCGTCACGAGGCGGGCGTACGCGGCGGAGGCGGCCTGGTTGTAGGAGACGACGGCGGCGGTCCGCGCGCCGTGCTCCCGTTTGAAGTAGCGGTAGACCTCGGTGCCGCCGTACAGCTCACCGTCCCAGCCGGGCTCGCCCTTGCGCGGGGCGAGGCTGCCGTAGATCCCGTACAGGTGCGGATACGTGTCGTACGCGGAGCCGATCGGCTGTCCGCCGATGTCGGGCACCCGCGCGCGGGAGACCCGGGAGGCGCCCGCGTAGTCCAGGGCGGCGGTGGCCACCAGCGCGACGACCTGCTGCTCCTCGACGAGCTCGCGCACGCAGTCGTTGTTGCCGACGCCGCTGCCGCCGTCGTCGCAGGTGCGCACCTCCACCTGGCGTCCCTGGATGCCGCCGCGCGCGTTCAACCGGTCGAAGTACGCCTTCGCCCCGTCGCGCGGCCCGGTGAAGGCGGCGCCGCCCACCGGGCTGGTCGCGCTGGTGATGATGCCGACCCTGACCGGCGCGCCCCGCGCGGGCCCGGGCGCCGTGCCGCGCCGCTCGAAGTCGCTCTCGGGCAGCCGGGACCCGCAGGCCGCGCCGCCCACGAGGAGGGCCGCGACGAGCAGCGCCTCAGCAGCCCGGGCCGGGCGACGCATTACCGCTCAGCTTCACCAGCGCGCAGAGGGTCTTGACCGACACCTTCCAGGTGCCGTCCTGGTCGACGGCCGTACCGGAGGCGCCCGGCAGCGCGGTGGCACCCTTCAGGGTCAGCGCGTACGTGACGTCGGCCTCCTTGGCCGAGGTGAACTCGACCTCGCCGACCTCCGCGGCGACCTGCTTGCCGCGCTCGTCGCCGCTGAAGCCCTCCAGGACGGCGCGCATCTTGGCCCCGTTCTCCAGGACGGCTTCCTTGTCCTTCAGCGAAACCTCGGGGTCGAAGAACTTCTCCCAGTTCTCCCGCACTTCCCTCTCCGCGGCCGCCGGGTCGGCGGGCGCGGTGGCGCCTTCGGTGTCGTCGGTGTCGTCGGTGTCGTCGGCTGGTCCGCTCGTCTTCGCCACGGACGGCTCGGGCGGAGTGCCACCGCCCCCGCCGCCGCTGTCGTCGCCGCAGGCCACGGCGGCCGGGCCGAGCAGCAGGGCCGCGGCGACCGCCAGCGTCGCGCCCCGCCTGGGGTTGCTCCCGAGAACCATCTGGCTCACCACCGGGTGTCGGTCCGGGCCGTGACGGCCCGGTGCTTTCAGGGTCAGCTCGCAGAAGGCATAGTGCAAGCCATCGGCTGACATGGACAGCCCACCGACGTTGCTGATGTGACCGACGACGTGTCCCAGGGGGCCTCGATGCGGGCGGCTCAGACAGTTCGGACGGCCGGTGCGTCCGGCCCGACCCGGCCGCGCGCCGCGCACCCCGTGCTGTGGGCGGCCTTCGCGGCGCTCGCCGGCGGCGCGGTGCTCTGCGTGCTCGGCTGGTACGGCGTCTCGGGGGAACGCTTCGCCGAGCGGCAGCTGCCCTACCTCGCCTCCTGCACGGTGCCGGGCGCCGCGCTGATCGTGGCGGGCACGGTGCTCCTCACCCACGGCAGGAGCGCCCTGGCGGCGGCGCGCGTCGAGGAGTTGTACGGCCTGCTGGTGGCGACCGGCACCACCGGGGCCGACGAGCGGCCCAAGGCTCCCGTGGCCACCAGCGGCGCGCTCCTCATGGTCCCCGGCGGCACGCTCTGGCACCGCTCGGACTGCCCCCTGGTCGCGGGCAAGCCGGAGGCGGTCCCCGCGGACGCCACGATCCTCGCCGCGGGCGCCCTGGCCCCCTGCCCGGTCTGCGAACCGGGGCCCCCGGAGCCGGGCGCCCCGCCGACCGCCCCCGAACCGGCCCCGGGACCCTGACCGGTGGCGTCCCTGAGCTACGACCTGACGCTGGCCGGGCTCTCGGTCGGCGGCGCCGCCGCCCTCACCGGCATCGGCCTGATCGTCACGTACCGCGCCACCGGTGTCCTCAACTTCGCGCACGGCGCGATCGCCATGGTCTGCGCCTACGTCCTGCGCCAGCTGACGGCGGAATGGCACTGGCCGCTGCCGCTCGCCGCGGCGCTCACCCTGCTCGTCGTCGCACCCGGCATCGGCCTGCTCCTCGACCGCGCGGTCTTCCGCCCCCTGGCGGTCCTCGGCGGCGATCCCGCCCAGACGCTGGTCGCCTCCCTCGGCGTCTTCGTCCTCCTCGTCGGCGGCGCCGCCCTGCTGTGGGGCCCGGGCGCCCGCGACGACGCCCCCACACTGCTCCCGGCCACCGCATGGGTTCCGCTGGGGGCGGCCCTCGCCCTCGCGGCGGCCGTCGGGGCCGTCACCCGCTGGACCCGCTTCGGCGGCGCGCTGCGCGCGGTGGTCGACGACCGCGGGCTCGCCGTGCTCCATGGCGTCGACGCGGACCGGGTGGCCGCGGCGGGCTGGGCCTTCGGCTCCTTCACGGCGGGCCTCACCGGCGTCCTCCTCGCCCCCTTCGTACGCCTGGACCCGTACGGCATGCCGCTGCTGGTGATGGAAGTGGTCGCGGTGGCGGTGGCGGCCGGGATGCGCAGCCTGCCCGTCGCGGTCGCCGTGGCCCTCGGGCTCGGGGTGGCGCAGAGCCATCTGACGCGCCTGCACCCGGGGGGCCCGGCGGAACAGCTCGTGCAGACCGCGGGGGCGAACCTCTTCGTGCTCGCGCTCCTGTTCGCCGCCCTCGTCCTGCCCGGCGTCGGGTCCAAGGACGCGCTCCCGCGCACGGCGACGGCCCGGGTGCCGACCCCGCCGGGCGCCTGGATAGTGGCCGCGGTCCTCTTCCTCATCCCCCTCGGCTTCGCGGGCACGGACCTGACGACCGCCGTCCAGGTCCCGGCGCTCGCGGTCATCCTCCTGTCCCTGGTGATCGTCACGGGCCGCGGCGGCCAGATCTCCCTCGGCCAGGCGGCGTACGCGGGCCTCGGCGCCCTGTTCACCGCCCTCCTCGCGGCGGGGCGCTTCCCCGGCCTGCCCGCACTCCCGCACCTGCCGGCCCTGGCCGTGGCGGTCCTGCTCGTCGCGCCGCTTGGCCTGCTCACCGGCTGGCCCGCGATCAGCCGCCGCGGCCTGGCGCTGGCCCTCGCGACGTTCGCGGTCGGCGTGGGTGTCAGCCGCTTCGTCTTCACCCAGCCGTACGCGACCTCGGGGCTGACCGTGGACCGCCCCGCGGGCCTCGCGGGCGACCGCGCCTACTACGTCCTCGAACTCGCGCTCCTGGCCGGGGCGTTGCTCGTCGTCACCGCGCTGCGACGAGGCCGTACGGGGCGCGCCCTCGCCGCGATGCGGGACCACGAGGCGGGGGCGTCGGCCGCGGGGGTGCCCGTGCGGGCCCTCAAGCTCGGGGCGTTCGTCACCGGGGCGGCGCTGGCCGCGCTGGGCGGCGGGATGCTCGCGATGGGCCAGCGGGCGTTCGACTCGGGGGCGTACGACCCCGTGCGCGGGCTCCTCTGGTTCGCGGCGGTGGTGGTCCTCGGCTCGGACAGCGTCCTTGGGGCACTGGCGGCCGCGGCCCTGCTGGTCGGCCTGGACGCAGGCGCGCGGGGCGGCGTCGCCGCTGCGGTGGTCGGCGTCCTCGCGGTGCTGATCGGCCGCTTCCCCGGCGGGCCCTACGAGGCGCTGCGCACCGCCACGCGCCGCCTCCACCGCCCGGTCCGCCTCACCGCCCTCGGCACGGCCGCCCGCGACGCCCTCCGCCGCGCCCGCAGGCCCGCCCGGGGCCGTCGGCACCCGCGCCCGGTGCCCCGCCCGACGGCCACGCCCCGCGCCGCCCCCTCCCACCGCCACCAGCGGCCTCGGCGGCCCCGGCGGGCCACCGCCACTGACGGCCCACCACCTCACCCTCGCCTACGACGGGTTCACCGCCCTGCGCGACGTGACCCTCTCCGTTCCCCGCGGCCGGGTCACCGCGATCGTGGGCCCCAACGGCGCGGGCAAGAGCACCCTCTTCCACTGCCTGGCCGGCACCCTGCGCCCCGACACGGGCCGCGTCACACTCGGCGCCCGCGACATCACGAGGCTCCCCGCCCACGCCCGTACGCGCCTCGGCATGGCCCGCACCTTCCAGCAACCGGCGCTCTTCCCGTCCCTGACGATCGCGGAGAACGTCCGGGTGGGCGCGGAACAGAACCCCGGGGCCGTGCCCCGGGCCACTCCCCTCGCGCTCCGCCTCCTGGACCTGACGCACCTCCGCACCCGACCGGCGACCGGCCTCCCCACCGGCACGCTGCGCCGCACCGAACTCGCCAGAGCCCTCGCCGGCACGCCCCACACCCTGCTCCTGGACGAGCCTGCCGCCGGCCTGGACGACGCCGAGACGGCCGCCCTGGCCACCCTCCTGCGCGCCCTGGCGGCCGACGGCGTGGCGCTCCTCGTCGTCGAGCACGACCTCGACCTGGTGGCGGACCTCGCCGACACCGTGCACGTGATGGCGGCGGGCCGCATCGTCGCCTCCGGCCCACCGCACCACGTACTGGAAACGACCCCCGGAGCACGGGAAGCGGCCCCCGAAACAGGGCACGTCGAATGAGAGGCGCCGCATGAGGGGCATCGAACTGCGCGACGCCCACGTCCGCTACGGCCCCCTGGAGGCCCTGCACGGCATCACGCTGGCCGCGCCCGCCGCCGCCCTCACCGTCCTCCTGGGCCGCAACGGCTCCGGGCGCACCACGGCCCTGCGCGCCCTGGCCGGCACGCTCCCCCTCTCCGCGGGAGCCGTGCGCCACGACGGACGTGACATCACCCGCAGCCCGGCCCACGAACGGGCGGCCCGCGGCCTGTGCTTCGTACCGGACCGCCGGGCGGTGTTCTCCTCCCTCACCGTCGCGCAGAACCTGGAGCTCTCCCGCGCCGACGGCGGCTTCGGCCACGCCCTGACCGCCTATCCCGAGCTGCGCCCCCTGCTCTCCCGCCGCGCGGGCACCCTCTCGGGCGGCGAGCAACGCATGCTCGCCCTCTCCCGGGCCCTGCTCGCGCGGGCCTCGGTGATCCTCGTGGACGAACCGACGCAGGGCATGTCACCGCCCGTCGCGGCCCGGAGCCACGCCCTGCTGGCCGACCTGGCGGGCCCGGACACCTGCGTGGTCGTGGCCGAACAGCGACTGCCGCCCGCCTGGCGCGAACGCGCGAGCCGGACGGCGGTCCTGGTGCATGAGCTGCGCCGGGGCGCGGTGGTCCGCAGCGGTGAGGCGGCGGAGTTCAGCGCCGCCCGGGAATGACGAGCCGCGCGCCGGTGCCGAGCAGGTGCGGGTTGCTCCCGACGACGTCCTCGTTGGCCTGGTGGAGGGCCTTCCAGCCCCCCTTGACGCCGTACCGCTGGGCGATCGAGCTCAGCGTCTCCCCGCGCGCGACGACGTGCGCGCCCCGTCCGCCCCGCTCCCGCGCGCCCCGATCACTCCGGTCGCCTCGCTCGTCCTGCTCCCGCCGGTCGAACCTGTCGATCCGGACCTTCTTGGAGCAGGAGGGCCAGGCCTTCCAGCCCTGGGTGCGCAGCACCTTCTCGGCGACCTTGATCTGTTCTTTTCTGGTGGCGAGATCGGCGCGCGGCGCGTACTTGAGCCCGCCGTACGCCTCCCAGGTGGGCTGCCAGAACTGGAGCCCTCCGTAGTAGCCGTTGCCCGTGTTGGTCTGCCAGTTGCCGCCGCTCTCGCACTGGGCGAGGCAGTCCCAGGGCCCCTTGGCGGTGGAACAGTCGAACTCCGCGGGCGGGGCCGCCGGCAGCGACGGCGGAGCCGCGGCCGCGGTGGCCGGTGGCAGCGCCACCGCGGCCAGGGCCACGCCCACGACCACGCTCATGGACGTGAGACGCGCGGCCGGCGTCGGATTCGTCAGATAATGCGTCAGGTGCATCGGGTCACGCTAGGCAGCGACGGCGCGGCCTCGGGACATGCCGCGCCGCCGCGGCCGCGACCCCACCCGGACGGAGGCTCGGGCCCGGCAGGCCCAGCAGTGGTCCAGGCCAATTGCGCGTTACCTTCGGTAACAGCGAGATCCGGCCACCCACTTCATTCGCTGTTATCCGCATTTATCGACCAGCGCCCCCCTGAATCCATGACCCACCTCGCCGGTCCAACTCCCCTGTGCGGCAGGACCGTTGGCGCGGAGTGACGTATTCCGGCGGTCGGCTCACGCTCCGCCGTGGATGGTTCGATTCCGTTCACCGCCATCCGTGACTTGCGCCACTGATCCGCCGTTGTCTTCTCATGAGCCGGGCACCCCCCGGCTCGGCACACCCACCCCAAGCACCCCCTGTGACGATCCCGAGGAGCCACCCGTGCCGCGCATGCTCGACGTCAGCGACGACGTACGCGCCGAGATCGGCGACGAAGAAGCCGACCGGCTGCTCGCCGGAGAGAACACCCCGGGCAGTTACGACTGCACGTCCTGCCGCACTCCGGGCGACTCCGAACAGGAACGCACCAGCACGGTCCTGTTCATCGGCGACGAGACCGCCGTGCTCGCCTTCGCCCACGCCACCTGCCTGCCCTCCCAGATCGTCACGGTCTCCGAGGAGCAGCTCCAGGGAGCCGTGCGGTCCATCACCGGCGAGGACGCCCAGGGACCCGGCGACACCGCCCCCAGCCAGGCCGTGCTCGGCGTGACCAGCGGCCTGGTCCTCATCGAGGGCGAGCTGCGCCCCGCGCTCGTCGTGGAGCCCACCGGGCCCATCGCCCGCCCGGGCGCCGCGACCGACAGCGGCGACGAGTTCCTGCCGCTCCTGATCGAGCAGGGCTTCATGCCGGTGGTCTCCCTCGACGGCCTCCCGCCCGTGCTGCACGGCTGGTCGGTACTGCTCGCCATGGGCCGGCTGCACGCCGTCCTGCAACCCGGCACGGCCGGCGGCTCCCCCGTCGCCTGGTGGCAGGCGCACCAGCCGCTCCAGGTCACCGATGCCTGGCGGGCCGCGGCGAACAAGACGCAGAGCGTGCTGCTCTTCGCCGCCCCGGCCGGCTCCATCGGCCGCCAGCCGCGCGAGGACCTGCTGCGGGACGCCCTGGACAGGACCGCGGCCCGCGGGCAGCTCGTCGCGTCCATGATGCCGCTCGCCGGAACCTGACCGGGCCGGGCGGCGGACACCTGACCGGAGCCGCGCGGACACCCGCCCGGGCCCGGACACGGACCCGACCGGGTGCCCGCGCAAGCGTCCCGAGCCGCGAACGCGCCGGTCACGCTCCTGCCCGAGCCGGAAAGCGACGCCGCCCCCGCATCCGTCGGGCGGCGGTTTCGTTGGCACAGACGTGCACACATACGACCCCTCCCGCTCCCGACCGGCGTATCAGAACCCGATCCCGTCCATGCGCACCGCGCAGGACGCCACGGGCGAGCGCTCGGCCACACCGATCTACGACACGCTGTACTCGGAGTACCGCCGAGCCTTCCGGGCCCTGCCGGGCGACCGCAGTGGCGAGGAGCATCTGGGGTTCACCGCCTTCGGCACGGGGCCGTACGGCACGCAGTACTTCGGGCAGTTCCAGCTGGGTCGCTACGGCCAGCACGACCCGCACGCCACGGGCCACCACCACGTCCCCGCGGCCCTGCCACCGCCCCCCCGCCGCGAGCTCTGAGAGCCCCGGGCACAGCGAAATGCCCGGCCCCCCGGAATCGGGGGGCCGGGCATTCACGTACGTACACCCATTTGGCGGCGTACACCCACTCGGCGGCGTACACCCACTTGGCGGCTACTTCTTGCGGCCGCGCTTCTCGCGCACCCGCACCGAGATGTGGATCGGCGTGCCCTCGAAGCCGAACTCCTCGCGCAGGCGGCGCTCCAGGAAGCGGCGGTAGCCCGCCTCGATGAAGCCCGACGCGAAGAAGACGAAGCGCGGCGGCTTCGTGCCCGCCTGGGTGCCGAAGAGGATGCGGGGCTGCTTGCCGCCGCGGACCGGGTGCGGGTGGGAGGCGACGATCTCGCCCAGGAACGCGTTCAGCCGGCCGGTCGGCACGCGCGTCTCCCAGCCCGCGAGGGCCGTCTCGATCGCCGGGACGAGCTTCTCCATGTGCCGGCCGGTGGCCGCGGAGACGTTGACCCGGGGCGCCCAGGCGACCTGCGCGAGCTCCGTCTCGATCTCCCGCTCCAGGTAGTAGCGGCGCTCCTCGTCGAGGGTGTCCCACTTGTTGTACGCCACCACGATCGCGCGGCCCGCCTCGACGGCCATGGTGACGATGCGCTGGTCCTGGACCGAGATGCTCTCGGAGGCGTCGATGAGGATCACCGCGACCTCCGCCTTCTCCACGGCGGCGGCGGTGCGCAGCGAGGCGTAGTAGTCGGCGCCCTGCTGGAGGTGGACGCGCTTGCGGATGCCCGCCGTGTCGACGAACTTCCAGACGACGCCGCCCAGCTCGATGAGTTCGTCGACCGGGTCGCGGGTGGTGCCCGCCATCTCGTTGACGACCACGCGGTCCTCGTTCGCCACCTTGTTCAGGAGGGAGGACTTGCCGACGTTCGGACGGCCGATGAGCGCGATGCGGCGGGGGCCGCCGATGGCCGTGCCGAAGGTCTGCTCGGGCGCCTCGGGCAGCGCCTCCAGGACGGCGTCCAGCATGTCGCCGGTGCCGCGGCCGTGCAGCGCGGAGACGGGGTGCGGCTCGCCGAGGCCGAGCGCCCACAGGGCGGTGGCGTCGGCCTCGCCGGAGGGGCCGTCGACCTTGTTGGCGCACAGGACGACGGGCTTGCCGGCCTTGCGCAGCAGGCGTACGACCGCCTCGTCGGTGTCGGTGGCGCCGACCGTGGCGTCGACGACGAAGACCACGGCGTCCGCGGCCTCGATGGCGTATTCCGCCTGGGCGGCGACGGACGCGTCGATGCCGAGCACGTCCTGCTCCCAGCCGCCGGTGTCGACGAGCTTGAAGCGGCGGCCCGACCACTCGGCCTCGTAGGTGACGCGGTCGCGGGTCACGCCGGGGCGGTCCTCCACGACGGCCTCACGGCGGCCGATGATGCGGTTCACCAAAGTCGACTTGCCGACATTGGGGCGGCCGATGACGGCGAGGACGGGCAGCGGGCCGTGGCCCGCCTCCTCGATGGCGCCCTCGACGTCCTCGACGTCGAAGCCCTCCTCGGCGGCGAGCTCCATGAACTGCGCGTACTCGGCGTCGCCGAGCGCCCCGTGGTCGTGCTCGGCGAAGCCGTCGCCCTCGGGCTGGATCTGGTCGCTCATGAAGTCCGTACCTCGTCGTTCATCGTGGTGATCGGTGCAGCGGCCCGTACGTCGGACCGGGGCACTACTTGATAAGTCTCGCTCAGCGCCCGGTCAGGCGCCTGGCGTTTTCCAGGTGGGCGGAGAGCCGCTCCTGGATGCGCACGGTCGCCTCGTCCAGCGCCTTGCGCGTGCGGCGGCCGCTGCCGTCGCCCGCCTCGAACGGGTCGCCGAAGACGACGTCGACCCGGCTGCGCAGCGGGGGCAGCTGCTTTACCAGCCGTCCGCGCTTGTCGGTGCTTCCCAGTACCGCGACCGGGACGATCGGGGCGCCGGACCGGACGGCGAAGTAGGCGAGTCCGGCGCGCAGCGAGGCGAAGTCGCCCTCGCCCCGGGTGCCCTCCGGGAAGATGCCGAGGCAGCCGCCCTGCTCCAGGACGCCGAGGGCGCGGGTGATGGCCGTCCGGTCGGCGATCGAGCGGTCCACCTTCACCTGGCCGATGGCCTCCAGGCAGGGGCCGAGCGGGCCGATGAACGCTTCCTTCTTGATCAGGAAGTGCGTCGGCCGGGGCGCGACGCCCATGACCATCGGGCCGTCCACGTTGTGCGCGTGGTTGACGGCCAGGATCACGGGGCCACGTGCGGGCACCCGCCAGGAGCCAAGGACCCGCGGCTTGAACAGGCCGTACATGAGGCCGACGCCGATGCGGCGGCCGACCTCCGCGCCCCGCTCCGAAGCACCTTCGGTCACTTCGCGGCCCGCTTCTCCCCGACGAGGGTGACGACGCACTCGATGACCTGCTGGAGCGTGAGCTCGGTGGTGTCGACCTCGACGGCGTCGTCGGCCTTGGCCAGCGGGGACGTCTTGCGGCTGGAGTCGGCCGCGTCCCGCTTGATCAGGGCTTCCTGGGTCGCCTTGACGTCGGCGCCCTTCAGCTCGCCGGAGCGGCGGGCTGCGCGTGCCTCGGGCGAGGCGGTGAGGAAGATCTTCAGGTCGGCGTCGGGCAGCACGGTCGTGCCGATGTCGCGGCCCTCGACGACGATGCCCTTGTCCGCCGAGCGGGCGATGGCGCGCTGGAGCTCGGTGATGCGGGCGCGCACCTCGGGGACGGCGCTGACCGCGCTGACCTTGGAGGTGACCTCGGTGGTGCGGATCGGGCCCGCGACGTCCGTGCCGTCGACCGTGATGGTCGGGGCGCCCGGGTCTATGCCGGAGACGATCTCGGGCTTGCCCGCGACGGCGGCGATCGCGCTGGGGTCGGTGAGGTCGATGCCGTTGTGCACCATCCACCAGGTGATCGCGCGGTACTGGGCGCCGGTGTCCAGGTAGCTGAGGCCGAGCTGGGCGGCGACGGCCTTGGAGGTGCTCGACTTGCCCGTGCCGGAGGGCCCGTCGATGGCGACGATCACTGCTGCCGGGGCGGCGGTTGCTGCGGTTTCCACGGGGGGCGGGCACCTTTCGCGGTACGCGGGGCGGGGTGGCGGGGCGCGAACACGCCCCGCACAAGGTTACTGGCTCGCGCACCCGGCCCCGACAGCCCCTTCCACGGGCCCCCGCGGGCCGCCTACTGCCGGATCGACCAGCCCCGCTCCCGCAGCGCCGCGCTGAGCACGGGCGCGGCCTTCGGCTCGACCATGAGCTGCACCAGGCCCGCCTGCTGGCCGGTGGCGTGTTCGATGCGTACGTCCTCGATGTTGACGCCCGCGCGGTCCGCGTCGCCGAAGATGCGGGCGAGCTGGCCGGGCTGGTCGTTGATG
The DNA here is from genome assembly GCF_020026305.1 of Streptomyces sp. 135. Lineage (NCBI taxonomy): Bacteria > Bacillati > Actinomycetota > Actinomycetes > Kitasatosporales > Streptomycetaceae > Streptomyces > Streptomyces sp. 135. Next base: position 1,844,690 of record NZ_CP075691.1, read on the forward strand.
AGCACCGCGACGATCTCGTACGCCGCCGGGGCCGAGCCGTGCTTGCCGGGCACCCTGGTCTGGCCCGCGTTGCCGCGCCGCAGCATGCTCTCGACGCCCGCGGCGCCCTGGCTGCGCTTCTCCTCGTCGGCGGACTGGAGCGCGCGCAGCGCCGTCACGGTCTCGTCCAGGTCGTCCGCGACCTGCGCCAGGAGGTCGGCGACCGGGCCGGGGTTGGCGGAGAGGATGTCGATCCACATCCGGGGGTCGGAGGCGGCGATGCGCGTGACGTCGCGGATGCCCTGGCCGCACAGGCGCACCGCCGTCTCCTCGGCGTGCTCCAGGCGGGCCGCGACCATGCTGGAGACCAGGTGCGGCATGTGGGAGACGAGGGCGACCGCGCGGTCGTGGGCGTCGGCGTCCATGACGACGGGCACGGCCCGGCAGAGCGCGACCAGCTCCAGGGCGAGGTTGAGCACCTCGGTGTCGGTGTCGCGGGTCGGGGTGAGCACCCAGGGCCGCCCCTCGAAGAGGTCGGCGGTGGCGGCGAGCGGGCCGCTGCGCTCGCGGCCGGACATGGGGTGCGTGCCGATGTACGGGGTGAGGTCGAGGCCGAGCGCCTGGAGCTCGCGGCGCGGGCCGCCCTTGACGCTCGCCACGTCGAGGTAGGCGCGGGCGGCCCCGCGCCGCATGGCGTCGGCCAGGGTGGCGGCGACGTGCGCGGGCGGTACGGCGACGACGCAGAGGTCGACAAGTCCCTCAGGGGATTCGTCGGTACCCGCGCCGAGCGCGGCGGCGGTGCGGGCCTGCGCCGGGTCGTGGTCGGCGAGGTGGACGGTGACGCCGCGGGAGGCGAGGGCCAGGGCGGCGGAGGTGCCGATCAGGCCGGTGCCGATGACGAGGGCGGTTCTCACTGGGCGATGTCCTTGCGGAGTGCGGCGGCGGCGCCGAGGTAGACGTGCGCGATCTCGGAGCGGGGGCGGTCGGTCTCTATGTGGGCGAGGACGCGGACGACGCGGGGCATGGCGCCCTCGATGTCCAGTTCCTGGGCGCAGATCAGCGGTACGTCGGCGAGGCCGATGCCGCGTGCGGCCGCCGCGGGGAAGTCGGCGTGCAGGTCGGGCGTGGCCGTGAACCAGATGCTGATCAGGTCGTCGTCCGTCAGTCCGTTCCGCTCCAGGATGGCGGTGAGCAGCGCCCTGACCTGCTCGCCCATGTGCCCGGCCTCGTCCCGCTCCAGTTGGACGGCGCCCCGGACCGCTCGTACCGCCACAGTGCTGCTCCTCGCTCGCGTACGTCTGACTGCTGTACGGCAAGCGTAGTCAGCGCCCGGGGCGGGAGCGCGCGGCGCCCGTCTGCCGAGACGGGAGCGGCTTTCCCGCCGGAAATTCGAACGCCCTCCCCCGGCAGCCGCCGTACGCTCCCCGCATGCACCCTCAGGACCGCGCCCTCGACCTCGGCCCGGGCCGGGCCACGGACCTGGCTCTGGTCCGCGACCACACCATCTACGCGTGCGTGATGGGCTCGCGGGCCTTCGGTCTGGCCACGCAGGACAGCGACACCGACCGCAGAGGTGTCTTCCAGGCGCCGACCACGCTGTTCTGGCGCTTCGCGAAGCCGCCGACGCATGTCGAGGGCCCGGCCGAGGAGCAGTTCTCCTGGGAGCTGGAGCGGTTCTGCGCCCTCGCGCTGCGCGCCAACCCGAACATCCTGGAGTGCCTGCACTCCCCGCACGTCGAACACGTCACGGACACCGGCCGCGAACTGCTCGCGCTGCGCGGGGCGTTCCTCTCCCGCCGGGTCCACGCCACCTTCAGCGGTTACGCGGCCGGCCAGCGCAAGAAGCTGGACGCGGACATCCGCCTCCACGGCGGCCCCCGCTGGAAGCACGCCATGCATCTGCTGCGCCTGCTCATGTCCTGCCGGGATCTGCTGCGCACCGGTGAGCTGACGATCGACGTCGGCGGCCAGCGGGAGCCGCTCCTCGCGGTCAAGCGCGGTGAGGTGCCCTGGCCGGAGGTCGAGGCGTGGATGGACCGCCTCGCTGCCGAGGCGCGGGAGGCGGTCCGGGACAGCCCGCTGCCGGCCGAGCCGGACCAGGACCGGGTCGCGGACTTCCTCCTGCGCGCCCGGCGGGCTTCGGCCCTGGCGGCCTGAGCCGGCCGGGACCGCCGGGCTCAGGCGTCCCAGAGCGCCCCGAACGCCAGCAGCTCGTCCCGGTGTTCGATCCGCTCGACCCACTCGGCGGGCCAGGCGTCGGCGCCGAGGTGGGCACCGGCGAAGGCCCCCGCCAGGCAGGCGATCGAGTCCGAGTCGCCGGATGTGCAGGCCGCCCTGCGCAGCGCGGTGACCGGCTCGTCGACGAACATCAGGAAGCAGAGCAGCCCGGTGGCGAGCGCCTCTTCGGCGATCCAGCCCTCACCTGTGGCCAGGCAGGGGTCGGTCTCGGGGTTGGCATGCCGCAGCGCTCCCTCCAGCCGCTCCAGGACGGCCAGGCACTCGTCCCAGCCGTGGGCGACGAACCGCTCCGGCGAGGACGCCTGGGCGCGCGTCCACAGGTCGCCGAGCCATGCCTCCCGGTAGCGGGTGCGGTTCTCCAGCGCGTACGAGCGCAGCAGGCCGACCAGGCCCATCGGCTCCGCGCCCCGGGCCAGCAGCCGCACCGCGTACGCCGTCAGGTCGCTCGCGGCGAGCGCGGTGGGGTGGCCGTGGGTGAGCGCGGACTGCAGCTGGGCGGCGCCGGCCCGCACGTCGTCGTCGATGCCGGGCAGCAGCCCGAGCGGCGCGACCCGCATGTTGGCGCCGCACCCCTTGGAGTGCAGCTGGCTGGCGTCCCACCAGGCCCGCCCCTCGTCGGCGAGCAGCTCGCAGGCCCGGATGCAGGTCGTGCCAGGGGCGCGGTTGTTGTCCGGCGACTCGTTCCACGCGACGAACTCCCGCCGCGCGAGGTGCGCGAACCGCTCGGGGCCGCACAGACCGCGCTCGGCGGCCGCCTTGAGGGCGCGGGCGAGCGCGAGGGTCATCTGCGTGTCGTCCGTGATGTACGCGGACTTCGGCAGCTCCATGCCCCGCCAGGGCCCGCACTTGGCGAGGATCGACGGCACGTCGTTGAACTCGGTGGGGAAACCCAGCGCGTCCCCGAGGGCGAGGCCCAGCAGGGCTCCGGTGGCGGCGCGCTTCATGAGGTCCGTCCTTCCGTGGTGGGGCGCGGCAGCGGCGGGTGGAGGGTGGTGGCGGTGCCCGCGCGGAAGAGCGCCGCGGGCTTTCCGCGGCCGCCGGTCAGCCGCGCGGCTCCGGGGACGGCCTCGACGAGCCCCGGGGTGCCGACGACCTTGCGCCGGAAGTTGGCGGGGTCGAGCTCCGCGCCCCACACCGCCTCGTAGACCTGTCGTAGCTCGCCGAGGGTGAATTCGGGGGCGCAGAAGGCCGTGGCGAGCCCGGTGTACTCCAGCTTGGCGCCGATCCGGTCGTGGGCGTCGGCGAGGATCCGGTCGTGGTCGAAGGCGAGCGGGCGGTCGGCCGCCGGGCGGTACGGCAGCCAGGCCGCGCGGGCCGCGTCGCCTCCTCCGCGTGGCTCCGGCAGGTCGGCGACGAGCGCCGCGTACGCGACGGAGACGACCCGCATGCGCGGGTCGCGGTCCGGTTCGCTGTAGGTGCGCACCTGCTCCAGGTGGAGCCCGGTGACGTCCGCGAGGCCGGTCTCCTCGGCGAGCTCGCGCCGCGCCGCGCTCTCGGCGGACTCGTCGGGCAGCACGAAGCCGCCGGGCAGCGCCCAGCGCCCCGCGTACGGCTCCTGGCCGCGCTCGACGAGCAGCACGTGCAGCGTGCCCTCGCGGATGGTGAACACCGCGAGGTCGACGGTGACGGCGAACGGTTCGTAGGCGTGCTTGTCGTATCCCTGCATGCACGACCACCCCCCTCTCTTTATGGTCTCGATGACTATAAAGAGAGGGGGGTGGTCCACGCAAGGGATTCCCCGAAGGCCGGTAAGGCCTAGAGGTCGACCTCCTTCATCAGCATGCCGACCTCCGTGTTCGACAGGCGCCGCAGCCAGCCGGACTTCTGGTCGCCGAGCGTGATCGGCCCGAAGGCCACCCGCACCAGCTTGTCGACCGGGAAGCCCGCCTCGGCGAGCATGCGCCGCACGATGTGCTTGCGGCCCTCGTGCAGGGTGACCTCGACGAGGTAGTTCTTGCCGGTCTGCTCGACGACGCGGAAGTGGTCCGCGCGGGCGTAGCCGTCCTCCAGCTGGATGCCGTCCTTGAGCTGCTTGCCCAGGTCACGCGGGATCGGGCCCACGATGTGCGCGAGGTAGACCTTCTTCACGCCGTACTTGGGGTGGGTCAGGCGGTGCGCGAGCTCACCGTGGTTGGTGAGCAGGATGACGCCCTCGGTCTCGGTGTCGAGCCGTCCCACGTGGAAGAGCCGCGTCTCGCGGTTGGTCACGTAGTCGCCGAGGCACTGGCGGCCCTCGGTGTCCTCCATGGTGGAGACGACACCGGCGGGCTTGTTCAGCGCGAAGAACTGGTACGACTGCGTGGCCACCGTCAGGCCGTCGACCTTGATCTCGTCCTTCTCGGGGTCGACGCGCAGGCCCTGCTCAAGGACGATCTCGCCGTTGACCTCGACGCGGGCCTCGTCGACCAGCTCCTCGCAGGCGCGGCGCGAGCCGTAGCCCGCGCGGGCCAGGACCTTCTGGAGCCGCTCGCCCTCCTGCTCGGCGCCGGGGAAGGTCTTGGGGATGTTCACCTTGGGCTTGTCCGCGTACCGCTCGCGGTTGCGCTCCTCCTGGCGGACGTCGAACTCGCGGGACGTCGCGGGTGCGCCGCGACGGCTGCCGCGGGCGCCGGTGCCCTGGGAGGTGCGGGGGCCGCCCTTGGCGCCACCGCGCGCGGCCGCGCCACGGCCCTTGCGGGGGCCGGGGCCGCCGTCGGCGGGGTTCACGTCGTAGCGACGCTCCTCGGGGCGCGGCTTGCTCGGCCGGCTCGGCCTGTCGTCGCGCTTGTCGCCCTGCTTGCCTCCCTGGCCGAAGCCCTGCTTGGGACCCTGCCTGTCGTCGCGGCTGTTACCGGCACCCCGGTAATTGCCGCGGCCACCGCTGCTGCCACGGCCGCCGCTGTTGCCACCACGGCTCCCGCCGTTGTTTCCGCTGCTGTTCCTGCCGTTGCTGCTTCGCATCAAAAGTTCCGTCTAGTCGGCTGTGTCCTGGGGGTACTCGTACCCCAGCGCATCGGGTGCGTCCGGGTCGAACGACGGAACGCCTTCCTGGCTCTCGGCCTCGATCGCGTCCGCCTCGGGGAGGAAGGGCGCGAGCTCCGGAAGCTCGTCCAGGCCGCGCAGGCCCATCCGCTCCAGAAAGTAGTTCGTCGTCCTGTACAGGATCGCACCTGTTTCGGGTTCCGCGCCCGCCTCCTCCACCAGACCCCTCTGGAGGAGCGTGCGCATCACGCCGTCGCAGTTCACGCCGCGCACCGCGGAGACCCGCGAACGGCTGACCGGCTGGCGGTACGCGACCACCGCGAGGGTCTCCAGGGCCGCCTGGGTGAGCCGCGCCTGCTGCCCGTCGAGCACGAAGCCCTCCACGGCCGCGGCGTACTCGGGCCGGGTGTAGAACCGCCAGCCGCCCGCGACGAGCCGCAGCTCGAAGCCCCGCTTCTGCACGGTGTACTCGTCGGCCAGCTCGCGCAGCGCGTCGGCGACCGCGCGCCGCGGCCGCTGGAGAATCTTCGCCAGGTGCTCCTCGGTGGCCGGCTCGTCCACGACCATCAGGACGGCCTCCAGAGCGGGCCGCAGCTCCAGGTCCGCGACCGCGCCGGCCAGGTCCCCCGCAGGGCTCTGAGCACTCACGCCTTCTCCTCCATCGGCTCGGGGGCCCGGTCGAACTCGTCCGTCACGGCCGGCTCCTCGGCGCTGTCGCCGCCGGTCCAGCGCACCGTCAGCTCTCCCAGGGGGTCTTCCTGGTCCAGGGCGACGGCCTTCTCCCGGTAGAGCTCCAGCAGGGCCAGGAAGCGCGCGACGACGGTCAGGGTGTCCCCCGCGTCCTGGACGAGCACCTGGAAGCCGACCTCCCCCCGCTCCCGCAGCAGGGCGACGACCAGCGCCGCCTGCTCCCGCACGGACACCAGCGGGGCGTGGATGTGGTCGACGTACACCTGCGGCTTCGCGCGGGGCCGCATCGCCTTCACGGCGAGCTTGGCGAACCCCTCGGCGCCGATGCTGATGACGACTTCCGGCAACAGCTCGGCATGGTGCGGTTCGAGCCCGACCGTGCGCGGATAGCGCCGGCCCTCCTCCTCCAGCCGCCCGCTGAAGATGTCCGCGATCTGTTTGTACGCGCGGTACTGGAGCAGCCGCGCGAAGAGCAGGTCCCGCGCTTCGAGCAGCGCGAGATCGGCCTCGTCCTCGACCTCGGCGGCGGGCAGCAGCCGGGCCGCCTTCAGGTCGAGCAGCGTGGCGGCGACCACCAGGAACTCGGTCGTCTGATCGAGATCCCAGTCGGGCCCCATGGCCCGGATGTGCGCCATGAACTCATCGGTCACCTTGGACAGCGCGACCTCGGTGACGTCCATCTTGTGCTTGGCGATGAGCTGGAGCAGCAGATCGAAGGGCCCTTCGAAGTTCGCGAGCCGAACCTTGAACCGCCCGTCGCCGGGTGCGGCGGCAGGCTCCGGCTCCTTGACGGGCTCCGGCTCCGGCTCCGCGACGGGCTCCGGCTCCGGCTCCGCGACGGGCTCCGGCTCCGGCTCCGCGACAGGCTCCACCGAAGCCGCCCCCGGCCCGCGCCCCAGGGCGCGTCGGCGGGCAGGCTGCGGCGCGGGGTCGTCGTTCATGGCCATCAGGCGGGAACGCTACTCCTACCGCCCGCGCAGCCGTCGTACGAGAATGCTCGCGTCCCCCCGCGACTCCAGGTCCGCGAGGACGACCGCGACGGCCTCCCGCACGATGCGCCCGCGGTCGACCGCGAGGCCGTGCTCGCCGCGCAGCACGAGGCGCGCGTGTTCGAGGTCCATCAGCTCCTCGGCGGAGACGTACACGGTGATCTTCTCGTCGTGCCGCTCGCGGCCGCTCGGCCGCCGGTTGGCCGCCCGTGCCCGGCGCCGCGCCTGCGCGGTCGACGAGCCGCCGGACTTGCCGCCGCCCTGGGCGGCAGAACCTTCCTGCGCCGCCGCAGACGACGAACCGCGTCCCGTGCTCTTGTCCGCGTCACCGGCGCCGCGGCTGCGGGACTCGCCGGAGCCCGACTCCGCGTCGGCGGCGGCGTGTTCGGCCGCCTCACCGCCGTCGCCCTGCGTGCTGCTCTCGGCCGTGGCCGCCGTCTCGTCGCTCTCGCCCGCCGGGGCGGGCACCCTCGCCTCGCCGTTCGCCGGGCGCCGCGGGGACGACGACTGGAGAGCCGTCCCCCCGGTCGTGCGGAACAGTTCGTCGGCCCCGGGCAGACTCACTCGGCGTGACACCGGGCGAGCACCTCCCTGGCGAGCTGACGATAGGCGGCCGCGCCGACCGAGTTGGAGGCGTACGTCGTGATCGGCTCACCGGCGACCGTGGTCTCCGGGAAGCGGACCGTGCGTCCGATGACCGTGTGGTAGACGTGGTCGTCGAAGGCCTCGACCACGCGCGCGAGCACCTCACGGCTGTGCACCGTGCGGGAGTCGTACATCGTCGCGAGGATGCCGTCGAGCTCCAGGTCGGGGTTGAGCCGCTCCTGGACCTTCTCGATGGTCTCCGTCAGCAGGGCCACACCGCGCAGCGCGAAGAACTCGCATTCCAGCGGCACGATCACCTTGTGAGCCGCCGTCAGGGCGTTCACCGTGAGCAGGCCGAGCGAGGGCTGGCAGTCGATCACGATGTAGTCGTAGTCCTGCATCAGCGGCTTGAGCGCCCGCTGGAGCGTGGACTCGCGCGCGACCTCGCTCACCAACTGCACTTCGGCGGCCGACAGGTCGATGTTGCTGGGCAGCAGGTCCATGTTGGGGACCGCCGTCTTCAGGAGCACCTCGTCGGCGGACATGCCGCGCTCCATGAGGAGGTTGTAGACCGTCAGGTCCAGCTCCATCGGGTTCACCCCGAGGCCCACGGAGAGGGCGCCCTGCGGGTCGAAGTCGACGAGCAGGACCCGGCGTCCGTACTCCGCGAGGGCCGCGCCCAGGTTGATGGTCGACGTCGTCTTGCCGACGCCGCCCTTCTGGTTGCACATCGCGATGATCTTCGCCGGACCGTGGTCGGTCAGCGGACCCGGGATCGGGAAGTACGGCAGCGGGCGTCCCGTGGGGCCGATGCGCTCACGGCGCTGACGGGCGGCGTCCGGCGCGAGCGTGGCCGCGTACTCCGGATCGGGCTCGTACTCGGCGTCGGGGTCGTAGAAGTGCCCCTGGGGCAGTTCCTCGTAGTCGGCGAGGTGGGTGTGGGTGTTATCGCCACTCCGGTCGCCGGCCATGGCGTTCACGTGATGGCCATCCATGCTCTGGGGTGCTGACTGTGTCGGCTGGGGGCTCTGCCGGGCTTCGAAGGTGCGGACAGCGACGGAGCCGACAGCCTCGAGCCCGACGGGTCCTTGGTCCCGCACAGACATTCCTGGTTGACCACCCCCGGGAGCAAATGTCGACTCATTCACAAGTCGTCTTACCTCCTTGGTGACCAGGAAATTTCTCGATAGGTCAGCGTGGCACCATGCCGACGGTTGGCGACTCTATGGCGTGTCACCACTCCGCAGCAACACAATCCGCCGGACCGGCCCCGATGTGTCGGCAACGGAACACCCCGATGTCAAGGGCGCACGGCTCACCGACGGCGCGTTTCCGGGGTGGGCGAAACGGTTAAAGGGCGACGTTCAAGGCGAGTTGAGCGTGTCCACACTGATACGCATACGGCCGGACCCCTCTCAAGGTCCGGCCGTGGGCGTGAGATTGACGACTTTCGTTGACGGAAGGCACCGAAAGCGTCCGGGACCGACCGAAGTCGGTCACGTGGGTCAGCCGAGGAGCGACTCCAGCTCGACGTGGTCGAGACCGTGGGCCTCGGCGACCTCCTTGTAAACGACCTTGCCGTCATGGGTGTTGAGACCCAGGGCCAGCGCCGGGTCGCGGCGCAGGGCCTCGACCCAGCCGCGGTTCGCCAGCTCGACGATGTACGGCATCGTCGCGTTGGTCAGCGCGTAGGTGGAGGTGTTGGGCACCGCGCCGGGCATGTTGGCCACGCAGTAGAAGACCGAGTTGTGGACCGGGAAGGTCGGCTCGGCGTGCGTGGTCGGGTGCGAGTCCTCGAAGCAGCCGCCCTGGTCGATCGCGATGTCGACAAGAACACTTCCCGGCTTCATGCGGGAGACCAGCTCGTTGGTGACCAGCTTCGGGGCCTTGGCACCCGGGATGAGGACGGCACCGATGACGAGGTCGGCCTCCAGGCAGGCCTTCTCCAGCTCGAAGGCGTTGGAGACGACGGTCTGGATCTTCGTGCCGAAGATTTTGTCGGCTTCCTTGAGCTTGTTGATGTCCTTGTCGAGCAAGGTCACGTGGAAGCCCATGCCGATGGCGATCTGCGCGGCGTTCCAGCCGGAGACGCCGCCGCCGATGACGACGGCCTTGCCCGCGGCCACGCCGGGGACGCCGCCGGGCAGGACGCCGCGGCCGCCGTTGGCGGCCATCAGCTGGTAGGCGCCGACCTGCGGGGCGAGGCGGCCCGCGACCTCGGACATCGGGGCGAGCAGCGGGAGCGCGCGGTTCGCGGTCTCGACGGTCTCGTACGCGATGGCGGTGGTGCCCGACTCCAGGAGCGCGTCCGTGCACTCCTTGGACGCGGCGAGGTGCAGGTAGGTGAAGAGGGTCTGGTCCTTGCGGAGGCGGTGGTACTCCTCCGCGATGGGCTCCTTGACCTTCAGGAGCAGGTCCGCGGCGGCCCAGACCTCATCGGCGGTGTCCAGGATCCGGGCACCGGCCGAGACGTACTCGTCGTCCGTGATCGAGGAGCCGACGCCGGCGTTCCGCTCGATGACGACCTGGTGGCCGTGGCGCACCAGCTCGTGCACGCCGGCGGGGGTGATGGCCACCCGGAACTCGTTGTTCTTGACCTCGCGGGGGATGCCGACCTTCATCGTCGATCACGGTCCTTGGCTCAGGGGATTTTTCGGGCAATGCACCCCAGACCGGTGCACGCGACGGCGCAGCGGGGGGCACCACGGATGTACGCGGCGGAGCCAGTCTAATGAAGGATTTCCCGCTGTCTAGCCTTTCAAAGCTTCAATCTTCTGCGGATGCACTACGGATTTCGTAGGCGGAAGGCGCTGCTCCACCGTTTGTTTCAAGCCTCACAGCTTCCTGGTGCTCAGTTCCCAGCATGCGCTCGGCGGCACCCCTGTGCAGCCGGGCGGCCGCCGGGTCGCCGAGCCGCTCCAGGGTGTCCGCGAGGCGCAGCTGGAGCGCCGCCTGGAGGCGTACGTCCTTGGCGTGCCGTGCCCACTCGACGGCTTCCTGGCAGGTACGCAGCGATTCCTCGGGCCGGCCCGCGTACTCCTGCACGCGCGCCATCTCGCTCAACGCCCTTGCCTGGGCGGCCACATCGCCGTTCTTGCGGTGGCCGGTGACTGCCGAGCTCCAGTTGCGCAGCGCCTCTCCATAGCGGCCCGCGTAGGTGTGCACGACGCCGATGCGGCCGTACAGGCGGGCGGCGTCGGCGCGCTCACCGCGGGCGAGGCGCTGGGCCAGGGCCCGGCCGTACCAGTCGCAGGCCCGGGACCAGTCCCCGAGCTCCTGATAGGCGCCGCCTACGGATTCCATCGCGCGTCCGGTGGCGTACGGATCGGCCGCCGCCCGTCCCGCATCCAGCGCCGCCCGGTAGCGCGCCAGCGCCTCGCGGGTACGACCCGTGCGCGCGTCCAGATCGGCGAGGTTCAGCAGCGCGGCGGCCTTCTCGCGCGGCAGGTCCCGCCGCTCGGCCACGTCGAGGACCAGCCGGTGGATGCCGTAGAGCTCGGGGGCGGCGTCCTCGGGTCCGCGGTGCGCGACCAGGGCCCGGGTCAGGGCCGCCATCAGGCGCCGCGCGAGGGTGTCCAGCTCGCCGTCGGCCACCGCGAGCCGGGCGGCGGCGAGCAGCGCGGGCTGCCGGATCCGCAGCCACTGCGCGGCGTCGGCGCGGCAGGGGAAGCGGACGGCGCGCGGCAGTCCCTCGTGCTTGTCGCGGGCGGCGGCGCCGTCCGTCTCGGTGACCGCCCGGCAGGCCTGGAGCAGCCGTACCGTCCGCTCCAGCATCCGGGCCCGGGCCAGCTGGATCTCGGCCGGGCGGTCCAGGGTCTCGGTGAGGTTGCGCAGCAGCGGCACCAGGCAGCCCGGCACCTCGTACTGCGGGATCGAGGACTCCACGGGCCTGACGAGCCCGAGGGCGGCGAAGTCCCCGAGCGCGGCCTTGGCCCCGGAGACCGAGCAGCCCGCGAGCGCGGACGCGGTGTGCGGGTCGACGTGCCCGGCCGGGGCGAGGGAGAGGAGTCGCAGTATCCGCGCGGAGGGGCCCGAGAGCGTGGCGTACGCCTGCCGGAAGACACGCGCGAGCGGCGAGGTCTCCTCGGCCAGGTCGTGCACCTGCTTGGCCAGGTCGGCGACGGCGGCCTTGGGCCGCGCGGAGAGCCAGCCCCCGGCGAGCATGAGGGACGCCGGGTGCGCCTCGCACGCCTCGACCAGGGATTCCGCGGCGCGCGGGTCCACCGTGATGCGTACGGGTCCGGCGGCGCGGGCGAGCAGTTCCACCGCGGCCGCCTTGTCCAGGCCGCCGAGCGTGCACGGCCGGACGTCGGGGATGCCGGTGAGCGGGCCCCCGGAGACGGCGACGACCAGGCAGTCGGGGGTGTCCGGAAGCAGCGGGTCGACCTGCTCGGCGTCGACCGCGTCGTCGAGGAGGAGCAGGGCCCTGCGCTCCTTCAGGGCGTCCCTGAACAGTTCGGACAGGGTGTCCTCGCAGGCGCCGGGCGGTGCGGGGACGGCCAGGGCGTCGAGGAGTTCGCGGGCGGTGCGTTCCGTGGGGACCCGCGTGCCGTCGGGCTCCGTGAGGCGGGCCCGCAGCAGGCCGTCGGGGTAGTCGGCGGCGAGCTGTCGCGCGAGTTCCTCGGCGAGCGCGGTGCGGCCGGAGCCGGGGCGGCCCGCGATGAGCAGGACGCGGGCGCGGGGCGCCTTGCGGCCGGACAGGGTGTCGAGCCCCGCCCGGTCGATGTCGGCGCGCAGTTCCTTCAACTCCCGGAGCCGACCGACGAATTGGGCACCGGTCGACTCCGAATCGGCGTCGGCGTCGGCGTGCGAGGGCACCACACCACCCGCCGCCGTACCGTCCGTGTCGACCGCCTGATCCGTCACGGGTCACTCCCGTCCGCGTGCGCACGAACCCGCCGGGACTTTGGGCGGGACGCTTTCAGAGCCTAGTTCAGGCCCTGCGGCGCCCCCGGTCGCGCGACGCCCACAAGTCCCCCGATCGGATCAGCGGATCGTCATATCGGTGGGGCCGTTCGTGCGCCGCCACCCTGTTCCGTCCCGTCTTCCCGGGTGCTACGCCTCGAAGGGGCGGGCCGGCCAGGGCGCCTCGGCCGGGCGCAGCGCGTCCACGCCGTCGCCGTTCAGCGCGGCGTACAGCGAAAGCACGCCCACGACCAGGCAGTTGTTGTGCAGCTCACCGGCGAGCACCCCGCGCACCAGCTCGTCGAGCGGCACCCGGGTGACCTCCATGTCGGCCTCCTCCTCGAAGACCTCGAAGCGCTCGCCCTCGGCCTCGGCGAGATCGCGCGCGAGGAAGATCCGCACGGCTTCGTCACAACCGCCGGGGGTGGTGTAGACGTCGGTCAGGACACGCCAGTCCCCGGCCTTGACATGCGCCTCCTCATAGAGCTCGCGCTGCGCGGCGTGCAGCGGGTTCTCGCCGGGGACGTCGAGCAGGCCCGCGGGGATCTCCCAGAGCTTCTGGCGGACGGGGTGGCGGTACTGGCGGATGACCAGGACGCGGCCCTCCCCGTCGAGCGCGAGGGCGGCCACCGAGCCGGGGTGGACCTGGTAGTCGCGGTGGACGACGGACCCGTCGGGCATGACCACGTCGTCGGTGCGCACCGAGGTCTTGTTCCCGACGAAGGGGGTCTGGGTGGCTGTGACCTGCCACTCCTCGGCGGTGTCCTTGATGGTCATGTCGCGCTGTCCTCCCACACGTGCAAACGAAAACCGGGGCACGCGCCCCGAAGGGCGCGCACCCCGGCAACCGTAACTCGACCGGTGCTACTTGCCCGGCTCGGCGCCCGCCGTGCGCGCGCTCTCCTGCCGCTCGACGGCCGCCTTCACCAGGCCCGCGAAGAGCGGGTGCGGGCGGGTCGGGCGGGAGCGCAGCTCCGGGTGCGCCTGGGTGGCGACCAGGTAGGGGTGCACCTCGCGCGGGTACTCGACGTACTCGACGAGCTTGCCGTCCGGGGAGGTGCCCGAGAACAGGATCCCGGCCTTCTTCTCCAGGTCGGCGCGGTAGGAGTTGTTCACCTCGTAGCGGTGGCGGTGACGCTCCTCGACGTACTCCTTGCCGTCGTAGACCTCACGCGCGATGGAGCCCTCGGCCAGCTTGGCCGGGTACATGCCGAGGCGCATCGTGCCGCCCATGTCGCCCTCGCCCGCGACGATGTCGAGCTGCTCGGCCATGGTGGAGATCACCGGGTGGGCGGTGGCCGCGTCGAACTCGGTGGAGTTGGCGTCCGGGATGTCCGCGAGGTTGCGGGCCGCCTCGATGACGATGCACTGGAGGCCCAGGCAGATGCCGAGCAGCGGCACCTTGTTCTCGCGGGCGTACTGGATGGCGCTGACCTTGCCGTCGACGCCGCGCTCGCCGAAGCCGCCGGGGATCAGGATCGCGTCGACGTCGCCGAGCTGCTTCTTGGCGCCCGCCGGGGTCTTGCAGTCGTCGGAGGTGACCCACTTGACCTTGACGCGGGCGCGGTTGGCGAAGCCGCCGGCGCGCATGGCCTCGGTCACCGAGAGGTAAGCGTCGGGCAGGTCGATGTACTTGCCGACCAGGGCGACGGTGACCTCGTGCTTCGGGTTGTGCACGCGGTCAAGCAGATCGTCCCACTGGGTCCAGTCGACGTCACGGAAGGGCAGGTCGAGCTTGCGTACGACGTAGGCGTCGAGGCCCTCGGTGTGCAGCACCTTCGGGATGTCGTAGATCGACTTGGCGTCGATGGCGGCGACCACGGCGGCCTCGTCGACGTCGCACATCAGCGAGATCTTGCGCTTGATGGCGGTCGGGACCTCGCGGTCGGCGCGCAGCACGATCGCGTCGGGCTGGATGCCGATGTTGCGCAGGGCGGCGACCGAGTGCTGGGTCGGCTTGGTCTTCAGCTCGCCCGAGGGGCCGATGTAGGGCAGCAGCGAGATGTGCACCACGAAGACGTTGTCGCGGCCGACCTCGTGGCGGACCTGGCGGACGGTCTCCAGGAAGGGCAGCGACTCGATGTCGCCGACCGTGCCGCCCACCTCGGTGATGACGACGTCGACGTCGTCGGTGGCCATGCGGCGGATGCGGTGCTTGATCTCGTTGGTGATGTGCGGGATGACCTGGACGGTGTCGCCGAGGTACTCGCCGCGCCGCTCCTTGGCGATCACCTGGGAGTAGACCTGGCCGGTGGTCACGTTGGCCGAGCCGTCGAGGTCGACGTCGAGGAAGCGCTCGTAGTGGCCGATGTCCAGGTCGGTCTCGGCGCCGTCGTTGGTGACGAACACCTCACCGTGCTGGAAGGGGTTCATCGTGCCCGGGTCGACGTTCAGGTACGGGTCGAGCTTCTGCATGGTGACGCGCAGACCCCTGGCCTTGAGCAGCGCGCCAAGGCTGGAGGCGGTCAGCCCCTTGCCGAGGGAGGAGGCGACACCCCCGGTGACGAAGATGTGCTTGGTCGTCGTGGCTGTGCTGTTTCGAGAAGCAGCGGTCTGCATGGCCAAGAGGGGGCTCCCGTGGTCGCGGTCTGGAGGTGCGTACCGGCGGCCTCACCAGGGATTCGGGGGAGGTGCCGTCGCTGCGGTTCGGGGGTTCTATGACCACCGGCTCACGGGCTACCAGGGTATCAGCGACGGGAGGAGCCTGCCTCCGGCCACGCTCCGCCATCGGGCGCACACGGTGCCGTCACAGGACCCACACGCCCGCGAACCGCACGGACACCGCCTCTCACCTGCCGCTCACCCGTTCGGCCGCAGCTCGTTGCCAGGAGGGGCGCGCAGATCACCAACGTGCGTCGTATCCTGCTCGGACACTCGCTGCCGAGCCCCATCCGGCACACGGCACCACCCCGCCTTGCACCCGGAACAAGCGCTGGCAACGATCACTTGACCGCTGACAGTAAGTAAGCGCCCCGCGGGGCGAACGTGGCCGTTCGACTGGAGATGCACGTGGCCGGGCGCATCGAGGACTACGCACTCATCGGAGACATGCAGACCGCAGCCCTGGTCTGCCGGGACGGCACAGTCGACTGGCTGTGCCTTCCCCGCTTCGACTCCCACGCCGTTTTCGCCGGCCTGTTGGGCACCGAGGAGCACGGCTTCTGGCGCCTCGGGCCCGCGTACGCACCGGATGAGGAGCCGCCCACGGCGGCTCGCCGCACCTATCGTGGCGACTCCCTGGTGCTGGAATCGGAGTGGGACACCCAGCGCGGCACCGTCCGCGTGATCGATTTCATGCCACCGCGCGACACGGACGCACCCCAGCTGATCCGTATCGTGGAGGGCGTCAGCGGCCGGGTGCCGATGCGCTCGGCGCTGCGGATGCGTTTCAGTTACGGGCGTGTGGTGCCCTGGGTGCACAAGGTCGACCACCGGACGGTGGCCGTGGCGGGCCCCGACTCCGTGTGGCTGGACGCCGAGGCCGAGACCTACGGCAAGGACCTGACGACGTACTCGGACTTCACGGTCGCGCCGGGTGAGCGGATCGCGTTCACCATCTCGTGGCAGCCCTCGCACAAGAGCCAGCCCGCCCTGCCGGAGCCCGAGGCGGCGCTCACCGCCACGGAGGACTTCTGGCGGGACTGGGTCGAGCACTGCACGTACCACGGCCCCTACCGCGAGGCCGTGATCCGTTCGCTGATCACCCTGAAGGCGCTCACCTACGCGCCGACCGGCGGGATCGTCGCGGCGCCCACCACCTCGCTGCCCGAGGACATCGGGGGCTCGCGGAACTGGGACTACCGCTTCACCTGGCTGCGGGACGCCGCGATCACCCTGTCGTCGCTGCTGCGCACCGGCTACCGCGAGGAGGCCCGCGCGTGGCGCGAGTGGCTGCTGCGCGCGGTGGCGGGCGACCCGGAGAACCTCCAGATCATGTACGGCATCGCCGGCGAGCGCGAGCTGGGCGAGACGGAGCTGGACTGGCTGCCGGGCTACGAGGGCTCCCAGCCGGTCCGGGCGGGCAACGGCGCCGCCCACCAACTCCAGCTGGACGTGTACGGCGAGGTCACCGAGGCGCTGCACCTGGCGCACATGACGGGCCTGGCCCGCAACGACTACGCCTCGCTGCTCCAGCTCAAGCTGATCCGCTACCTGGAGGACCACTGGGACGAGCCGGACGAGGGCATCTGGGAGGTGCGCGGGCCGCGCCGCCACTTCGTGCACTCCAAGGTGATGGCCTGGGTCGCCGTCGACCGGACCATCAAGCTCCTGGAGTCCGGGGACGCGGACGGCCCGCTGGAGAAGTGGCGCGAGCTGCGCGACGACATCCACCGGGACGTGTGTGAGAAGGGTTACGACCCGGAGCGCAACACCTTCACGCAGTCCTACGGCTCCAAGGAGCTGGACGCCTCGCTGCTGCTGATCCCGCAGATGGGCTTCCTGCCGCCCGACGACAAGCGCGTGATCGGCACCATCGAGGCCATCCAGCGGGAGCTGTCCACCCCGGACGGGTTCATCCTGCGCTACCCCACCTCCGGCGACGAGGAGAACCTGGACGGCCTGGAGGGTGACGAGGGCGCGTTCCTCGCCTGCTCGTTCTGGATGGCCGACGACCTCGCGATGATCGGCCGGGTCGACGAGGCCCGCAAGCTCTTCGAGAAGCTGCTCGCGCTCCGCAACGACCTGGGGCTGCTCGCCGAGGAGTGGGACTCCGCGGCCCAGCGCCAGGTGGGCAACTTCCCGCAGGCCTTCAGCCACGTGCCGCTGATCGACACGGCACTGCGGCTGACGGCTTCGGGGGCGTACGGGGGCTAGCGGACCGCTTGGCTCGGGACGGCGACGGGATCCCCGTCGCCGTCCGTGCGTTCGGCCGCGTCCTCCAGGACGACGCGGCCGATGATCTCGTAGCGCCCCGGGTGCCTGGCCCGCAGGTACAGGCCGAGGCCCAGGCCGCCGAGGAAGACGAGGCCGACGATCCAGGGAATGGCCTCGAACAGCAGCGAGTCGGCGGCCGAACCCGCCGCCGTGTCCATGTTGATCACCAGCAGGACGACGACGGCGATCATGCCGATGCCGCCGAGCAGCGGCGCGAGCAGGGTCTTGAACCAGTGCCGGTCCTCGGGGTGGTTGCGCCGGAAGTAGCCGATCACGGCGAACGAGCACAGCGTCTGCACGATGAGGATCGCCATCGTGCCGAGGATCGCGAGCAGCGTGTACAGGTGGATGTACGGGTCCTGCCCGGTCAGCCAGAAGGCGCCCACCAGGGCGACGGCGATGACGGACTGGACGTACGAGGCGATGTACGGGGAGCCGTGCGCGGGGTGGGTGCGGCCGAGGGCGGGGTGCAGGAACCCCTCGCGCCCGATCGCGTACAGGTAGCGCGCCGCGCACTGGCGGAAGGCCATCCCGCAGGCGAAGGAGCCGGTGATCAGCAGCCACTGGAAGGTGTCGACCGCCCAGGCGCCGATGAAGCTGTGCGCCGGGTCGAAGAACAGGTCCAGAGGACTGGTCGACTGGGAGACCTTCACCGAGCCGCTCAGGCCGTTTCCGGCGATCGTCATCCAGGAGACGTAGATGTAGAAGAGGCCGACGCCGACGACCGAGACGAGGGTCGCCCGCGGGATGACGCGCTTGGGATCGCGCGACTCCTCGCCGTACATCGCGGTCGACTCGAAGCCGACCCACGACCAGAAGGCGAAGAACAGGCCGAGCCCGGCGGAGGTGCCGGTGAAGGCGTTCTTGGGGTTGATGGGCTCCACGGGTATGCCGTCGGGGCCGCCGCCGTGGAGCAGCACTGCCGTGGCGACCGCGAAGAGGACGGCGATCTCCGCGACGAGCATCACACCGAGGGCCTTCGCCGTGAGGTTGATGTCGAAGTACGCGAGGACGGCCGTGCCCGCGAGCATCGCCGCCGCGTAAACGATCCACGGCAGGTCGACGCCGAGCTGGTCCTCGACGGTGGTCTGCGCGAAGTACGAGAAGACGCCGACGATCGACGCCTCGAAGACGATGTACGCGAGGACGGCGAGCATCCCCGAGGCCATGCCCGCGATGCGGCCGAGGCCGTGCGAGATGTAGCCGTAGAACGCGCCGGCGGCGGTGATCCGCTTGGCCATGGCGACGTACCCGATGGAGAAGACCGTCAGGACGAGCGTCGCGAAGAGGTAGCCGGCGGGGGCGCCGGTGCCGTTGCCCGCGCCGACGGCGATCGGGAGGTTGCCGGTCATGGCGGTGATGGGCGCGGCGGTGGCGACCGCCATGAAGACGACGCCGACGACACCGACGGAGTTCGCCTTCAGGCGGTGGACCTCGGGTGTGCTCTGTTGCTCTGGCATGGCGGGCACCCTGCCGTGGCGTGACGTACGCCACAAGCGACAGGGGGTCGCGCAATCCCCGCACGGAAGCGACGAGTTGTCGCCCTGCGGGGGCCCGTCGGCCGCCGCTGTGACCGGTCGGAGATGTTCCGGTGACGTGCGCCCCGGTAGCGTCCGCGCCATGGACAGTCAGGGCACTCAGGGCGGCATCACCGTGCAGCGCGCGCTGGAACTTCCCGGTCTGCGCGGCGGGCTCCCCGAGGTCGTCGCGGGGGCGGACCGGTTGCAGCGGACCGTGCGGTGGGTGCATGCGGGCGAGGTGCCGAACATCGCCTCGCTGCTCAAGGGCGGCGAGCTGCTGCTCACCACGGGGCTCGGGCTCGGGGCGCGCCCGGCCGAGCAGCGGGCCTTCGTGCGCAAGCTCGCCGAGCGGGGCATCGCGGCGCTGGTCGTGGAGCTGGGGCCGCGCTTCGCACGGCTGCCGGCGGCGATCGTGGAGACGGCGCGGGCGGCCGGTCTGCCGCTGGTGCAGCTGCACCGCGAGGTGCCGTTCGTGACGGTCACCGAAGAGGTGCACACGGAGATCGTCAACGGCCATTACGCGCTGCTCCAGCAGGCCGAGGAGGTGCACGGGCGGTGCACTCAGGCGCTGCTCGGCGGGGGCGGCGTACCGCAGGTCCTCGCCGTCCTCGCGGAGTTCAGCGGCAACCCGGTGTTCCTGGAGACGGCGGACGGGCAGCTCCTGTACGCCGCCGGGGCGGGCACGGAGTGCGCGGATCCGCTTCAGGTGTGGGAAGGACTCCGGGGCCGTCCCGCCGACCGGGAGGGTCCGCCGACGAGCGCCGTCATCGTCGACGTGCCGGGCGGCGGGCCGGGCCCCGGCTCGGTGCGGGCACGGCTCGTGCTGCTCGCCGTGGAGTCGGCGCCACTGCCGGTGCACCGCATCGCGGCGGAGCGGGCGGCGAGCAGCCTCGCGGTGGTGCTGATGCAGGCCCGCCAGGAGGAGGAGCTCGCGGCGCGCGGCCGGGGCGACTTCCTGACCGATCTCGCGGAGGGGCGGATCGCGGCCGACGACGCCCCGGCGCAGGCCCGCGTCCTCGGCTTCAAGCCGGGCCCGGCCGGGAGCCCGCTGCTTCCGGTGGTGATGCGGCTCGCGGACGGGCTGCCGACCGGGGGCGGCTGGGCGGTGCTGGCGCGGGCGGTCGCGGAGGAGCTGGCGTCGGTGGGCGTGCCGGTGCTGCTCGGCGTACGTCCCGTCGAGGGCCGCGTGCCTTTGCTGCTCGGCCTGCGGTCGGAGTCTGAGCGTACGGCGGTGGCCGACCGGGTCGCCGCCGCGTTGCGGGCCGGTGTCGAGCGGGCCGGGATGCAGCGGCCGGGGGCGCAGCCGCCGGTCGTCGTGGTCGGCGTCGCGGGCGGCTGGGCGGCGGCGTCGGCGGGCCACGCGGCGGAGACGGCGACGGCCGCGCAGGGCCTGACCGACCGGCCCTGGTACGACGCGCGGCGCCTGGACATCGACCTGCTGCTGTGGCGGCTGCACCGCCATGACGAGGACGGGGTCCTCGCGGCGTTCGTGGACCGTGCGATCGGCCCGGTGCGCGCCCACGACCAGCGCTCCAAGCCGCCGCTGCTGCCCACCCTCCAGACGTACCTGGCGCACGCGGGCCGCAAGGCGGAGACGGCGCGCGAGCTGCACCTGAACCGGCAGACGCTGTACAACCGCCTCGCCCGGATCAGCGAGCTGCTCGGCACGGACCTCGACGACCCGCAGACGGTCCTCGCGCTGAGCCTGGCGCTGCGGGCGCGCAGGCATGTGACGTAGGGGCCCGTACCGGGCTCAGCTGTACGGCACCGGTTGGGTCAACTCGTCGTACACGCTGAGGACTTGGGTGACCGTGTCGTCCTCGGAGGGCCATGTGGCGGCCTGGGCCGTGCCCCTGTCCCTGAGCTCCGCCCTGCGCGCCGGGTCGGCGAGCAGGCGTACGACAGCGGTGGCGAGGGCCTGGGCGTCCGCGTGCGGGACGAGTTCGGCGGCGTCGCCGACCAGGTCGGGCACGCCGCCCACCGCGGCGGCGACGAGCGGCACGCGCGCGTGCAGGGCCTCCTGGACGAGGACCGGGCGGGGCTCGGCGCTGCTGGGCAGCACCGCGAGGTCGGCGGCGGCGAGGAGTTCGGGGACGTCGTCGCGCCGTCCGACGAGGCGGACCGGGAGCTGCTCGGTGTCGATGCGGTGCTGGAGGGCGGCCCGCTCCGGGCCCTCCCCCGCGACGACCAGGAGGGGCAGTGGGTCCAGGTGCCGCCACGCGCGCGTGGCGTCCAGGAGCACGTCGTAGCCACGGCCCTGTTGCAGTGCGCCGACGGCGAGGACCAGCGGGCGGTCCACGGCGCCCAGTTCGGCGCGGGCCTTGTGGAGGAGCCGGTCCGGTTCCTCGTCGACGGCTTCCGGGAGGCCTGCGCGGTGGGGTGCCGGCAGCGCCACCGCCGCGAGGCGGGCGTCCCTGGCGCCTCTGCGGCGGGCCCGGTCGACGAGGTCGGACGAGGCGCCGAGGACCACGGAGGCGGCCTTGGCGACGCGCCGCTCCAGCAGCCGCAGCACGCGGGCGCGGGCCCCTGCCGCGTGCGCGTGGTGGTGCCAGGTGACGACGAGCGGCGTGGGGCGGCCGGTCAGCGCGAGGACGGCGCGGACGGCGGCGTGCAGCCCGTGCGCGTGCACCAGGTCGGCGTCGGCACAGGCCACGCGGAGTGCGGCGACGGAGACGGGGTCGCCGCTGCGGGGCACGTGGACGTGGCGGGCGCCCGCGCCGGTGAAGTCGTAGACGCGGGCGGCCTCCTCGGGGGCGCACACGGTGACCCGCACGCCCCGGGCGGCGAGGCCCGCGGCCAGCGATCTGACATGCGCGCTGCTGCCCGCGCTGCCGCCGCCGAGGACTTGGACGGTGTGCAGCGGCGCCTGTCCGTGCGGCGAGTGGCTGCTCACGTGGCTCACGTGGCCGGGACTCCTGGGTCTGCGTCGGGCGGTGCTCGGGCGGGTTCGGGCAGGTGCTGCGCCAAGAATGCCAGCCCGTACGGCTGTTCCGGCACAGCTGAAAGGTCACTTCCGCTTCTGGCGGGGCAACTCCGTGGGCGGTATCACCCACACGGGTGAGGTCGTGGGGTGGTGGCGTGGTGGTGGCGTGGTGGCGCGTTACGGAGATTGTGGCGGCCCGCGCCGCCCCGCGCAGGCACTTCGACGCGCTGGTGTCCGGGGGGGCGCATGTTCCCGTTACGCCCCCGCGACCACCGCACGGGAGTACGGCCGCCGCCGCGCCCATGGAGGAGGCGCCGACGACCGCGCCGGGCCCCTCGCGCGGCAGCCCCGGCGCGCCCGGCGCGAAGCACGGCCGTGGCGGCTCTGCCCGGCCGCCGAGATCCCGAACAGCAGCGCGGCGACCCCGGCTGCGGCGCCGACGGCGGCAGCGGGCCCCGCGTACAGGTCGACGCGCCGCCCGGCGTAGTGGGTCCGCTCCCCCACCTCGCAGGTCCACTTACCAGGCGGCCGTGGAAGCGACCTTCAGGGGCGCGGGGAACTGCGCGCTCACCCCCCACGACCCGCGGACGCGTCTGCACGGCCACTCATCAGACGCGTCCGCGTCATATCGACGGCCGCTCGCGCAGTTCCCCGCGCCCCTGGCGGGGCGGCTACATGTCCGCCCTGGCCGTCGCCAGCAGTTCCTCCGCGTGCGCGCGGGCCGTCTCCGAGTCCTCCTGGCCCGCCAGCATCCGCGACAACTCCCGCACGCGGTCCTCGCCCTCCAGGACCTGGACCCCGGAGCGGGTCACCATGCCGTCGTGCGTCTTCTCGACCAGCAGCTGCCGGTCGGCGAACGCCGCGACCTGCGGAAGGTGCGTGACGACCACGACCTGTGCCGACTTGGCCAGCCGCGCGAGGCGCCGGCCGATCTCGACCGCCGCCTTGCCGCCGACACCCGCGTCGACCTCGTCGAAGAGGTACGTCGGGACCGGGTCCGTGCCCGCGAAGACCACCTCGACGGCGAGCATCACGCGCGACAGCTCACCGCCGGACGCGCCCTTGGCGATGGGCCGAGGCGGTGCGCCCGGGTGCGGGGCGAGGAGGAGTTCCACCTCGTCGACGCCCGCGGGGCCGTACGCGACCGTGCGGCCACCGATCATGACGCCGTCGGCCCCCTCGGGAACCTCCGTGCTGCTGATGGCGATCGACACGCGCGCGTGGGGCATCGCCAGTGAGGCGAGCTCTTCGGTGACGGCCGCCGCGAACCGCGAGGCGGCCTCCTGCCGCGCTTCGGTCAACGCCTGGGCGAGCCCCGCCAGTTCGGCCCGCAGTGCGTCCCGCTCGGCGACCAGTTCGTCGAGCCGGTCGTCGTCGCCCTCCAGCTCGGTCAGGCGCGCGGCGCCCTCCTCGGCCCAGGCCAGCACGGCGTCGATGTCCGCGCCGTACTTCCGGGTGAGCTGGGTCAGCGCGGCCCGCCGCTCCTCGACCGCGGCGAGCCGCAGCGGATCGGCGTCCAGGTCGTCGGCGTACCCGGCGAGTTCCTGGGCCACGTCGGCCAGCAGGATCCCGATCTCACCGAGGCGCTCCGCGAGGGCGGACAGGGCGGAGTCGTGGGAACGTACCGCCTCAAGGGCCCGGGAAGCGCCCGCCACGAGCGTCGAGGCGTCGATGCCTTCGGGGTCCTCGGGGTTGCCCGCGAGGGCGGCGTGCGCGGACGTGGCGGCGGAGGCGAGGGCCTCCGCGTGGCCGAGCCGCTCCGCCTCGGAGGCGAGTTCGATGTCCTCGCCCGCGCGCGGTTCGACACCGCCGATCTCTTCGAGGCCGAAGCGCAGCAGATCCGCCTCCTGGGCGCGCTCCCGCGCGCGCGTGGTGATCTCCTCGACCTCGGCGGTGACGGCCCGCAGCCTGCGGTACGCGGCCGTGTACTTGGCGAGCGGCACGGCCACCGCGTCGCCCGCGTACCGGTCGAGGGCGCCGCGCTGCCTGGCGGGCTTCAGCAGGCCCTGCTGGTCGGTCTGGCCGTGCACGGCGACCAGGTCGTCGGCGAGTTCGGCAAGCAGACCCACCGGCACCGAGCGCCCGCCGAGATGCGCCCGGGAGCGCCCTTCCGCCGAGACGGTACGGCTGATCAGCAGCGCCCCGTCGTCCAGTTCGGCCCCGGCCTCCTCCGCGCGCACGGCCGCCGAGGAGTCGGCGGGCACAGCGAGCCGGCCCTCCACCACCGCCGACTTAGCGCCGATCCGCACCAGGGCGGGATCCGCGCGCCCGCCGAGCAGCAGGCCAAGGCTCGTGACCACCATCGTCTTGCCCGCGCCGGTCTCACCCGTCACGGCGGTGAACCCTGGTGACAGCTCGACGACCGCGTCGTCGATGACTCCGAGCGACCGTATCCGCATCTCCTCCAACACGGACACGACCTTACGAGGTCACGGGCCCGGTGTGCGACGGGCCCTGCGCTCCTTTGGTGAAGGCCCAGGTGGTGGCGGCGCGTCCGGGCCCGCTGTCACTCGCGGGAGTGGGCCTCACGAAGGCGCGCCGCACCCCGGGTGGGGCTACCCCCAGCAAGATCCACCGGCCCGCCGCATGGTGCCCGCCCTGCCCCACCGCGACCATGATCCACATGACGACAGGACTGGCACAGGCGGCGCTGCGCGCGCACCGCCCGGCATTCGTGGGCACGGCGGTGGCCGCGCTCTTCGCGGCGACCGTGGTGAGCGCGTCGACGATGATGCTCACCACGACAAGCACCGGCGGCACTACCGGGCTCTCCGCCTCGACGCGTCGGCAGATCGCGGAGAACGGCGTCGGCGACATGGCGGTCGTCTTGTTGATCGGCTCCATCTACATGTCGATATTCGTGGTGATCTCGACCATGGGCACCGCCGTCGCGCAGCAGCACCGTGAGCTGGCCCTGGTCCGTTCCATCGGTGCCAAGCCCCGCCAGGTCCGCCGCGCGGTGGCCGCGCAGGCCCTCGCCGCGTCCGTCCCCGCCTCCCTCGCCGGCTTCGTGCTCGGCGGCTTCGGCGCCCGCTGGTGGCACGCGGGCATGGTCTCCCACGGGCTGCTGCCCGCCGAGGCCGACTTCCGCTTCAGCTGGCTCGCGCTGCCGGTGTGCGTCGGCGTGGCCGTGGTGACGACGACGCTCGCGGCCCTGCTCTCGGCGCTGCGCTTCTCCCTGCTGCGCCCGGCCCGCGCGCTCTCGGAGGCGTCGACAGGGCGGCGCGGTCTCGGCATGCTGCGGGCGCCGCTCGGGGTGATCGCGGTCGCGGGGGCCTGCGCCGTCTCGGTGCTCCTGTCGAAGCAGCCCGCGGCCGAGGCGAGCGAGGGCGCGTTCCTCGTGCTCATCCTCTTCTGCGCCGGTGCCGGTCTGCTCGGTCCGCGCATCGTCGGCCCGGCGGCCTGGCTGGTCTCGGCGCTGGTCGGCCGGTTCGGCCCGAGCGCCCGGCTCGCGATGCTCGACGTCCGCTCGCAGCCCCGCCGCTTCTCCGCCGCGGTCGTGCCCCTCGTCCTCGTCGTGGGCTTCGGCCTCACCAAGATCGGCATGCACACGACGGCCCAGCACCACACCGGCTCGGCCGGCAGCCCCGGCGAGGTCTGGCTCGACTACGTGGGCACGGGGCTCTACGCGGGCTTCGCCGCCATCGCCGCGGCGAACACCCTCGCCATGATCTCCTTCGAGCGCCGCCGTGACGTGGCGCTGCTGCGGGTGGTGGGCGGTCAGCGCGCCCAGGTGCGGGCCATGGCGGCCTGGGAGGCCGTGGTCGTCGCCGGAACCGCGCTGCTGCTCGGCGGCGCGATCGCGCTGGGCACGCTGGCGCCGATCCTCAGCACGGCGTTCGGCGCGGCCCTGCCGTACCTGCCGTGGCCGGTGCCCGCCGGGGTCGCGACGGGCACGCTGCTGCTGACCCAGCTGGCCACCGGGCTCCCGGTGCGCGCCGTCATGCGCGAGCGGGCGATCTCGGTGGTCGCAGGAACGTGACGCCCTCACCCGCCCGACCCGTACGACGGGTAACGCCCTCGCCCGTACGACTAGTGGGGCGCCCCCCGCCAACCGGCCACCGGCAGCGCGAACTTGGCGACGAGCCGGTCGGTGAACGACGCGTGGTGCAGCCGCGCGAGCCGTACCGGCACCGCGCCCCTGCGCACCTCCACCCGCGCCCCGGCGGGCAGTTCGACGGTCCGCCGCCCGTCGCACCACAGCACCCCGTGCGGGGTGTGCGGCTGGACCTCGACGGCGAGCACAGAGTCGGGCGAGGTCACCAGCGGCTTGGCGAACAGGGCGTGCGCGCTGATCGGCACCATGAGCAGCGCCTCCACCTCCGGCCACACCACGGGCCCGCCCGCCGAGAACGCGTACGCCGTCGAACCGGTCGGTGTCGCGCAGACGATGCCGTCGCAGCCGAAGCCGGTGACCGGCCGCCCGTCGATCTCCAGGACGACTTCGAGCATCCGCTCGGGCGACACCTTCTGGACGGCGGCCTCGTTCAGCGCCCAGTCGCGGTGCACGATGTCGCCGTTGCGGTGCACGATGACGTCGATCGTCATGCGCTCCTCGACCTCGTACGTCTTGGTGACCACACGGTCGACGACCCGGTCGAGGTCGTCCCGCTCGGCCTCCGCGAGGAAGCCCACGCGCCCGAGGTTGACGCCGAGCATCGGCACTCCGGAGGCCCGCGCGAAGTCGGCGCCGCGCAGCAGCGTCCCGTCGCCGCCGAGCACGACGATCAGCTCGCAGTCGTCGATGCAGTCGGCCGTGGCCTCCTGCACCGACTCGACCTCGGAGGGCAGCGGCAGGTCCGCCGCCTCCGCCTTGAGGACCCGTACGCCGATGCCATGGCGCAGCAGCCCCTGGACGACCAGCTCGGCGCTGCGGATGGCCGCGGGCCGTCCGGTGTGCGCGAGCAGGAAAACGGTACGCGCTCTGGTCTGGGTCACTCGGCTCTCGGTCAACGGGGCCCCTCCGCCACGGCACGGTCAACGTCCGCCGGGTCCAGCTCGTCGGCCCCGGCGCGCAGCCACAGAAAGTACTCGACGTTCCCGGAGGGCCCGGGCAGCGGGCTGGCGGTCACCCCGCGTACCCCGAGGCCGAGCCCCCACGCCTGCCGCGCGACGCCGCGCACGGCATCGGCCCGCAGCTCTGCGCTGCGCACCACGCCGCCGCTGCCGAGCCGTTCCTTGCCGACCTCGAACTGCGGCTTGACCATGAGCACCAGGTCCGCGTCGGGGGCCGCGCACCGCACGAGGGCGGGCAGCACCAGGCCGAGCGGGATGAAGGAGAGGTCGCCGACGACGATGTCGACGGGCACGCCGTCGATCGCCTCGGGCGTCAGCTCGCGTACGTTCGTCCGGTCCTTCACGGTGACCCGGTCGTCGCTCTGCAGCGACCAGGCGAGCTGGCCGTACCCGACGTCGACGGCGACGACGTGCGCGGCACCGGCCCGCAGCAGCACGTCCGTGAAGCCGCCGGTGGAGGCGCCCGCGTCCAGGGCGCGCCGCCCCTCGACGACCAGCCCCCGCGGCATGAACGCGGCGAGGGCGCCCGCGAGTTTGTGCCCGCCGCGCGAGACGTAGTCGGGGTCGCTGTCGTCCTGCGAGACCACGATCGCGGCGGCCGTCTCCACCTGCGTCGCGGCCTTGGTCGCGACGGTCTTGCCGACCGAGACGCGGCCGGCGGCGATCAGCTGGCTCGCGTGCTCGCGCGAGCGCGCGAGCTTCCGGCGGACGAGCTCGGCGTCGAGGCGGCGTCGTGCCACTCCTGCCACGTTCGGTTCAGCTCCTGTTGTCAGATGATGCGGGCGCTGTTGCGGGCGCCGGTGGACCGGGGCGCTGGTCGAGCGCGGTCAGCGCGTCGCGCAGGCCCCGGTGTACATCCTCGTACACCTCGATGTGGCCGTCCGTGGCGAGGTGGTCGGCGTCGCCGAGCCGGGCGAGGCCGGCGTCCACCTCTGCGTTACCGGTGGGCGTGCGCTCGACACCGAGGGGCGCGGGCGCGGCCGGGTCGTACGACGGTTCGTCCGGAACCAGAGGCTCCGGCTCCGCCGCCTCTCCCTCTTCGGGGCCCGCGTGAGAGTCGCTCATGGCACGACGCTACCCCGAAGCGCTGCGGTACCGTCGATCACGATGGCGACCATGGCGGAGTGCCGTACGGCACTCGACAGACTCTCGGACACCCTCGCGTCCGCCGACGGCGACGTGCGCGGTGCCGCCGCCCTGAACCGCTCGCTGAGCTGCCGTCTGACCGACCTCGACGTGACCTTCACCGGCCGGCTCGAGAACGGCCGGATCACGGTGCTCGGCACCCACCCGGGGCCGCCCCGCGAGAAGGCCGAGATCCGCCTGGCGATGACCGGCGACGACCTGGTCGCGATGGTGGACGGCGAGCTCGGCTTCGCGAAGGCCTGGGCCTCGGGCCGGGTCAAGCTGGAGGCGGGCTTCCGGGACCTGCTGAAGCTCAGGTCGCTGCTCTAGCCGCTCGGGTCGGAGTGCTGCGCCCCGCCCGGGCCACGGGGATCACCAGCGGCGTCCCGCTCTCCGGATCGTCGATGATCCGGCACTGGATGCCGAAGGTCTGCTCCACCAGCTCCGCCGTGACGATGTCGGCGGGCGCGCCCTCGGCGATCACCGCGCCGTCGCGCAGGGCGATGAGGTGGGTGGCGTAGCGGGCGGCGTGGTTCAGGTCGTGCAGGACGGCGACGAGGGTGCGGCCCTGCTTCTCGTGGAGCTCGGCGCACAGGTCAAGGACGTCGAGCTGGTGCTGGATGTCGAGGAACGTCGTCGGCTCGTCGAGCAGCAGCAGCGGCGTCTGCTGGGCGAGCGCCATGGCGATCCACACGCGCTGGCGCTGGCCGCCGGAGAGTTCGTCGACATAGCGATCGGCGAGTTCGCGTACGCCCGTCGCGTCCATCGACTCGTCGACGATCCGCTCGTCCTCCTTCGACCACTGCCGCAGAAGCCCCTGGTGGGGGTAGCGGCCGCGCGCGACCAGGTCGCCGACCGTGATGCCGTCGGGCGCGATGGACGACTGCGGCAGCAGCCCGAGCGTCTTGGCGACCTTCTTCGCGGGCATCGACTGGATGACGCTCCCGTCGAGCAGCACCCGCCCGGCGGCGGGCTTGAGCATCCGGGACAGGGCGCGCAGCAGCGTGGACTTGCCGCAGGCGTTGGGCCCCACGATCACGGTGAAGGAGTTGTCGGGGATCTCGACGGACAGCTTCTCCGCGATGACGCGCTGGTCGTAGCCGAGGGTGACGTCGTCGGCGATGAGCCGGTTCACAGCAGCACGCTCCTGGTCGGGGGGTGGTACGAGTTCATGTTCGTGGCGGGACTTCCCGGCCCGGCGGGCACCCGCGGCCTCATATCCGCCCCGCCTTGCGCTGCGTGACGAGCAGCCACAGCAGATAGCCGCCGCCGAGTACGCCGGTGACCACGCCGACGGGCAACTGGTCGGCGCCGAAGGCCCGCTGCGAGGCGAAGTCCGCGACGATCAGCAGAGCGGCGCCCATGAACATGGCAGGCATGAGGTTCGGGCCGGGCGAGCGCGTGAGGCGCCGGGCCAGCTGCGGCGCGGTGAGCGCCACGAAGCTGACGGGACCTGCGGCGGCGGTGGCGGCCGCGGTGAGCAGCACGGAGGCGGTGAGCAGGACGAGGCGGGTGCGCTCCACGCGTACGCCGAGCGCGTTCGCGACGTCGTCGCCCATCTCCAGCATCCGCAGCGGACGCCCGTACACGAGGACGAGCGGCACGAGGACGGCGCAGAGCACGAGCAGCGGCCAGACCTGGTCCCAGTCGCGGCCGTCGAGGGAGCCGGTCATCCAGACGACGGCGCGGGCGGCGTCGACGAAGTCCGCCTTGGTGAGCAGATAGCCGTTGACGGCCGTGATGAAGGCGGAGACGCCGATGCCGACCAGGACGAGCCGGTAGCCGTGCACCCCGCGCTTCCAGGCCAGCAGATAGATGGCGAGGCCGGTGACGAGACCGCCGACGAGCGCGCCGCCCGCGACCGCGACCGCGCTGCCCTGAAACAGGACGATCATGGTGAGCGCGCCGGCGGTCGCCCCCTGCCCGAGGCCGAGTACGTCGGGACTGCCCAGCGGGTTGCGGGCGATGGACTGGAAGAGCGCGCCGCCGAGTCCGAGGGCCGCGCCCACCAGGAGCCCGACGAGGACCCGTGGCAGCCGCAGTTCGTTGACGATGAACTCCTGCCCGGCGTTGCCGTCGCCGAGCAGGGTGCGCACGACATCGGCGGCCGGGATCTCGAAGTCGCCGGTGCCGATCAGGACGACGCTCGCGGCGAGCGCGGCGACGACCAGCAGGGCGACGACCACGGCCGTGCGGACATCGAGCCGGACGGAGTAGCCGCCCCGGGTGCGTATCGCCTTCACAGCTGGGCCAACTTCCGCCGTCGTACGAGAAGGATGAAGACGGGTGCGCCGATGACGGCGGTCACGATCCCCACCTGGAGTTCCGAGGGCCGCGCCACGATCCGCCCGACGACGTCCGCGCCGAGCAGCAGGACCGGCGACAGGACGGCCGCGTACGGCAGGATCCAGCGCATGTCGGGCCCGGTGAAGGAGCGCACGATGTGCGGCACCATCAGGCCGACGAACACGATCGGCCCGCAGGCGGCGGTCGCGGCCCCGCACAGCAGCGTCGCCGCCGCCATCGACAGCGCGCGCGTACGCGTGAGGTGGGCGCCGAGCGCGCGTGCGGTGTCGTCGCCCATGGCCATGGCGTTCAGCGGCCGGGCGAGGCCGAGCGCGAGCACGGTGCCGACCGCGAGGAAGGGCAGGACCTGCCGGATGGTCTCCATGTTGGCGGAGGCCAGCGAACCGACCGTCCAGAACCGCATCTTGTTGAGCGCGGCACCGTCCATGATCATGACGGCCTGGAGGTAGCCGTAGAGCGCGGCGCTGATCGCGGTACCGGCGAGCGCGAGCCGCACCGGCGTCGCGCCGCGCGCACCGCCCAGGAGATAGAGCAGGACACCGACGAGCGACGCCCCGAGGAAGGCGAACCACACATAGCCGCTCAGCGAGGTGACGCCGAAGAAGCTGATGGCGGTGACGACCGCCGATGACGCGCCCAGGTTGATGCCGAGGAGCCCGGGGTCGGCCAGCGGATTGCGGGTGAGCGCCTGGAGGACGGCGCCGGACAGGCCGAGGGCGGCACCGGCGAGCAGCCCGAGCAGGCTGCGCGCGAGCCGCTCCCCCACGACCACGTCGCCGTACGTCCCCGAGTCGTGGAACAGCCCGTGCCACACCTGGTCCAGGGGCATCGACTTGGCGCCGACCGCGATGCTCGCGAGGAAGACGAGCAGGAGGAGGGCCGCCGAGACGAGCAGCCCGACCGTGCGTATCGCAAGGCGTTTCGGGGGCGCGGGAGCGGTCTGCGCGCGAGGTTCTGGGGGACTGTCGACCAACACCGGGTTAGGTTAGCCTACCCTCGCACTGCCCTTGATCCGCCCTCGGCAGACGCGGTGCGCCCACCATGGCGACGCGCTCGCCGCCGCCGTCGAGAGGTCGAAGAGGCTCAAGCGATGACCGACTCCCCGTACCAGTACTTCGACGTCCAGGTCCTGCGCGCCGAGCACCTGACGCCCGCCATGATCCGCGTCGCCTTCGGCGGCCCCGGCCTGCGGCGGATGGCGTCCGCCGGCCTCGACCAGCGCATCAAGATCTTCCTGCCGCACCCGGGCCAGGACGAGCCCGTGATGCCGGACACGGACACCGGCGACGCCTCCGACTGGTACGCCGCGTGGTGCGCCCTCGACCCGGCGGTGCGCGGCATCATGCGTACGTACACGACCCGCGACCTGCGCCGCGACCCCGACGAACTGATCGTCGACTTCGCCGTCCACGGTGCGGCCCCCTCACCCGCCGACGGCCCCGCCACCAGCTGGGCACGGACCGCGCGGCCCGGCGCCCGCGTCGGCGTCCTCGCCCCGGTCGACGAGGAGAACGCGGCGTACGACTTCCGGCCGCCGCGGGACACCGACTGGCTGCTCCTGACCGCCGACGAGTCGGCGCTCCCGGCGGTCGCGGCCATCCTCGAAACCCTCCCGCCCGCCCTGCCGACACGCGTCTGGATCGAGGTCCACGACCTGGCCGACCGCCAGACCCTGCCCACCGAGGCGGACGCGGAGATCCACTGGCTCACCAGGGAGGGCACCACCCCGGACGCGATCCGCGGCGCCGCGCTCCCCGAGGGCACGCCCTACGCCTGGATCGCCGGCGAGTCCTCGACCGTCAAGGCGGTCCGCCGCCACCTGGTCACCGAGCGCGGCTTCGACCGCAAGCGGGTGTCGTTCTCGGGCTACTGGCGCAAGCACACGACGACGGACGAACTGATCGACCGAGGCGAGAACCCGTGAGCGACATTCCGTGAGCGGGAGTTGAGCGAGCGGCGGCGGTGCAGGGGCCGAGGCCCCTGAGGACGCCCGCCCCTACACCCCGAGCCGCGACAACGCCTTGCCCGCATCGAGCTCGCACACGCCGCCCCCCGCTTCCGTCCAGGCCGCCGCGCACAGCGCCCGCAGCCCGTCCATGACCTCGCCCTCACCGTCCAGCGCCAGCTCACCGCCCCGCACCACGGCGGTCCAGCCGCCGCAGCCGAATCCGCCCTCCACGGGGGCGACCTCGGGCTGCCGGGTGAGCATGCCGCGCAGATCCGCGTCCACGTACGTCGGCCGGTGCTCCGGCCGCGCGGCGACCAGCTGCGCGCCGTCCGTGACACCCGTCAGCACGAGCAGCGAGTCCACCCCGCCGTGGAAGGCGCCCTCAATGTCCGTGTCCAGCCGGTCGCCCACGACCAGCGGCCGCTCGGCCCCCGTCCGCAGGATCGTCTCCCGGTGCATCGGAGGCAGCGGCTTGCCCGCCACCTGCGGCTCCGCGCCCGTAGCGATACGTACGACCTCCACCGCCGCGCCATTGCCCGGCGCGATGCCCCGCGCACTCGGGATCGTCAGGTCGGTGTTCGACGCGAACCACGGCACACCCCGCGCGACCGCGTAACTGGCCTCGGCGAAGCGCCCCCACGCCAGATCCGGCCCGCCGTACCCCTGCACGACCGCCGCCGGATCGTCGTCCGCCGACTCGACCGGCTCAAGGCCCCGCTCCCGCAGCGCGACCCGCAGCCCCTCACCGCCGATCACCAACACCCGCGCCCCCTCGGGCACATGCTCACTCACCAGGCGGGCCACGGCCTGCGCCGAAGTGATCACATCCGACGCGGCGGTCTCGATACCGAGATCCGTCAGATGCTCCGCCACCGCGTCCGGCGTGCGCAGCGCGTTGTTCGTCACGTACGCGAGGTGCATCCCGCCCTCACGCGCGGTCCCGAGCGACTCGACGGCGTACGCGATGGCGTGACCGCCCGCGTACACCACCCCGTCCAGATCGAGCAGAGCCGTGTCATAGGCCTCACTCAGCGCCCGGCTGCTGCCCTCGGGCCGCGTCCTGGCGCTCCCGCCCGCACCGTGGCCTGCGGTCTGGCTCATTACACATCGCTCCTCGATCGATCCCACTCCCCCGATCATCGCTCATGCCACTGACACACATACGATGCCCCAATGAACACAGCGGGTCACACGGACGCAGCCGGCCTCGACCTGATCCCGTTCCGGGGCGTGCGCTACGTCCCCGAACAGGTCGGCAGTCTGGCCGCAGTGACCTCACCGCCGTACGACGTGGTCGTACGTCCCGACGGTCTGCTCCACCTGGAGTCCGCCGACCCGCACAACATCGTCCGGCTGATCCTGCCGCAGGCCACCACCCCGGCCGCCCGCAACCAGCAGGCGGCGGACACCCTGCACGCCTGGCTCCGCGAAGGCATCCTCGCCCCGGACGCCGAACCGAGCCTGTACGTCTACGAACAGCGGGACAACGAGATCCTCCAGCGCGGCATCATCGGCGCGCTCCGCCTCTCCAAGGCCGAGGAAGGCGTCGTCCTGCCGCACGAGGACGTCATGCCGCACGTGGTCGAGGACCGCGCCGCCCTCATGCGGGCGACCTCCGCCAACCTGGAACCGCTCCTGCTGACCTACCGCAGCGACAGCGGCAGCACGAGCGGCGGCGGAGCCTCCGGCGCGATGGCCGTCATCGAACGCACAGCCGAGCGCGCGCCCCTCCTCTCGACGACCACCGAGGACGGCTTCCAGCACCGCCTGTGGTCCGTGACGGACCCGGCGGAGATCGCCGAGATCCAGTCAGATCTGGCCGCCCACCAGGCACTGATCGCGGATGGTCACCACCGCTGGGCGACCAACCTGCGCCTGCGCGCCGAGCACCCCTCGCCGAGCGCCTGGGACTACGGCCTGGTCCTGCTCGTCGACACCGCCCGCTATCCCCTGCGCGTCCGCGCCATCCACCGCTACCTCCACCGGCTGCCGGTGTCCGAGGCCCTCACCGCCCTCGGCGACTCCTTCCGCGTACGCACCGTCGAGGGCTCGCTGGGCGACGCACTCGACGCCCTGGCCGAGGCCGCCGCCAAGAGCAACGCCTTCGTCCTCGCGGGCGACGGCGCCTTCCACCTCGTCGACCGGCCCTCGCCGGACCTGCTCACCCGTACGATCCCGGGCGACTATCCCGAGGCCTGGCGCACCCTGGACGCGACGGTCCTGCACGCCACCCTGCTCGACCATGTGTGGCGCATCCCGGACGCCCCGGAACACATCGCGTACATCCACGACACGGCGGCGACCGTCGAGAAGGCCGAGCGCGACGGCGGCACGGCGATACTGATGCACCCGGTACGCGAGGAGGTCGTCCGCGCCCTGGCCCGCCAGGGCGTGACGATGCCCCGCAAGTCCACGTCGTTCGGCCCGAAGCCGGCCACGGGCCTGGTCCTGCGCGCCCTCGCCTTCTGACGCACACGTCCCCGTACGCCCCCGTATACGACGAACGGGCGGGACTCCTCCAGGGAGTCCCGCCCGTTCGTCGTACCGCCGATCAGTCCGTGCTCACTGATCAGTGCTTGTCGTCATCCGACTCCGCGTCGTGCGAGCCGGCGCCCTCGGAGTCCTCGACGTCCTCGGCATCCTTGGTGTACGCGGCGTCCTCGGTGTCCTTGGCGTCCATCACCGCCTCGGCGCGCGCGACCTGCTCGACATCCGCGTCCTCGTCGTCTTCCACCAGAGCGTCGACGAACTCGACACCGTCCATCTCGGCGAGCCGGTCCGACGCGTCGGTGCTGCCGTCCTTGTCGGACTCGACGACCTTCGCGAACCACTCGCGCGCCTCGTCCTCACGTCCGGCCGCGAGGAGCGCGTCGGCGTAGGCGTAGCGCAGCCGCGCGGTCCAGGGCTGCACCGAGTTCGAGGCGAGCTCGGGGCTCTGCAGGGTGACGATGGCGGCGTCGATCTGGTCCATGTCACGACGGGCACCGGCGGCGACGAGCCGCATCTCGACCTGGCTCGCCTTGTCCAGCTTGTGCACCTCGGGCGCACCGGCCATCTCCAGCGCCTTCTCGGGCCGGCCGAGCCCCCGCTCGCAGTCCGCCATGACGGGCCACAGCTCGACGCTGCCCGTCATCCGCCGCGCGGCCCGGAACTCGGCGAGCGCCTCGCTGTACTTCTGGTTCGCGTACGCGGCGAAGCCGGCGGCCTCGCGCACGGCAGCGACCCTGGAGGCCAGCCGCAGGGCGATCCGCGAGTAGGCGTAGGCCTGCTCGGGGTCCTCGTCGAGGAGCTTGGCGACCATCACCAGGTTCCTGGCGACGTCCTCCGCGAGCCCCTTGGGAAGGCTCTGCAGCTCCTGCTGTACGTCCTTGTCGATCTCGTGCCCGGTGACATCGTCCGGGATCGGCAGCCGCTTGATGGGCTCGCGCTCACGGTCCCGGTCGTCACGCCCACCGCGGTACCCACCTCGGTCGCCGTCACGCCGGTCGTCACGCCCACGGAAGCCACCGGGGCGCCCGCCGCCACGGCTGTCGTCACGGCGCGGTCCGCCGCGGTCGTCACGCCCGCGGTAACCGCCGCCACCACGGCTGTCGTCCCTACGGAAGCCACCGCGGTCACCACCGCGGTCGTCGCGACGGTCGTCACGCCGGAACCCACCACGATCGCCACCGCGATCATCGCGGCGGTCGTCACGGCGGTCGCCGCCACGGTCATCGCGGCGGAAGGCCGGCCGGTCACCGTCACGGCGGAAGCCACCACGGTCGTCACGGCGAGGCCCGCTGGGCCGGTCGTCGCGGCGGTCGTCACGACGGGGCCCGCTGGGCCGGTCGTCGCGGCGGTCGTCACGACGGGGCCCACTGGGGCGGTCGTCACGACGGAACGGCGGACGCCCACCACTGTCACGCTCATCACGCCCGCGGAACCCACCACCGCGATTGTCATCACGCCGGAACCCACCACGGTCACCACCGCGATCATCACGGCGGTCATCGCGGCGGTCGTCACGACGGTCGCCGCCACGGTCATCGCGGCGGAAGGCCGGCCGGTCACCGTCACGGCGGAAACCACCACGGTCACGGTCGCCACCACGCTCATCACGGCGAGGCCCGCTGGGCCGGTCATCGCGGCGGTCGTCACGACGGGGCCCACTGGGGCGGTCGTCACGACGGAACGGCGGACGCCCACCACTGTCACGCTCATCACGCCCGCGGAACCCACCACCGCGATTGTCATCACGCCGGAACCCACCACGATCGCCACCGCGATCATCACGGCGGTCATCGCGGCGGTCGTCACGACGGTCGCCGCCACGGTCATCGCGGCGGAAGGCCGGCCGGTCACCGTCACGGCGGAAACCACCACGGTCACGGTCGCCACCACGCTCATCACGGCGAGGCCCGCTGGGCCGGTCATCGCGGCGGAACGGCGGACGCCCACCCCGGTCACGGTCACCCTCACGGCGATCGTCCCGGCGGTCGTCCCGCCCACGGAAGCCGCCACCGCGGTTGTCATCGCGACGGAAACCACCGCGGTCGCCGCCGCGGTCACCGCCACGGTCGTTGTCGCGACGGTCATCGCGCCGGAAGCCGCCACGGTCTCCGCCGCGGTCGTTGTCCCGCCGTGGAGCCCCGCGGTATCCGCCCCGGTCGCCACCGTCCCGGCCGCGCTGCTCGCGGTCCGGTCGCTCGTCGGGAGAGTTGGTGGACATCGGTGACTCCTAGTCTTCGGTACCGCAGTCATTCTCGCGCAGCCGGGGTGCCGGCGCGCTTCGACAAAACAAAAGGACCCCTGGTCCCAGCGTGGACGCTGGGACCAGGGGTCCTCCAAAAATTGTTCGGCGGCGTCCTACTCTCCCACAGGGTCCCCCCTGCAGTACCATCGGCGCTTTGAGGCTTAGCTTCCGGGTTCGGAATGTAACCGGGCGTTTCCCTCACGCTATGACCACCGAAACCCTATGAAATATCCCGCTGTAGAGCAGGATCTCAAACAGGGCAGCGAACAAGCACACTCTTCAATTAGATAGTGACGCTGTTCAGCCGACACAACTGTTCGTTGTTTCAGAACCAACACAGTGGACGCGAGCAACTGAGGACAAGCCCTCGGCCTATTAGTACCAGTCACCTCCACCCGTTACCGGGCTTCCAGATCTGGCCTATCAACCCAGTCGTCTACTGGGAGCCTTAACCCCTCAAAGGGGGTGGGAATACTCATCTCGAAGCAGGCTTCCCGCTTAGATGCTTTCAGCGGTTATCCTTTCCGAACGTAGCCAACCAGCCATGCCCTTGGCAGGACAACTGGCACACCAGAGGTTCGTCCGTCCCGGTCCTCTCGTACTAGGGACAGCCCTTCTCAATATTCCTACGCGCACAGAGGATAGGGACCGAACTGTCTCACGACGTTCTAAACCCAGCTCGCGTACCGCTTTAATGGGCGAACAGCCCAACCCTTGGGACCGACTCCAGCCCCAGGATGCGACGAGCCGACATCGAGGTGCCAAACCATCCCGTCGATATGGACTCTTGGGAAGAAGATCAGCCTGTTATCCCCGGGTACCTTTTATCCGTTGAGCGACGGCGCTTCCACAAGCCACCGCCGGATCACTAGTCCCGACTTTCGTCCCTGCTCGACCCGTCGGTCTCACAGTCAAGCTCCCTTGTGCACTTACACTCAACACCTGATTACCAACCAGGCTGAGGGAACCTTTGGGCGCCTCCGTTACTCTTTGGGAGGCAACCGCCCCAGTTAAACTACCCATCAGACACTGTCCCTGATCCGGATCACGGACCGAGGTTAGACATCCAGCACGACCAGAGTGGTATTTCAACGGCGACTCCACACACTGGCGTGCATGCTTCACAGTCTCCCACCTATCCTACACAAGCCGAACCGAACACCAATATCAAACTGTAGTAAAGGTCCCGGGGTCTTTCCGTCCTTCTGCGCGAAACGAGCATCTTTACTCGTAGTGCAATTTCACCGGGCCTATGGTTGAGACAGTCGAGAAGTCGTTACGCCATTCGTGCAGGTCGGAACTTACCCGACAAGGAATTTCGCTACCTTAGGATGGTTATAGTTACCACCGCCGTTTACTGGCGCTTAAGTTCTCAGCTTCGCACACCCGAAAGTGCACTAACCGGTCCCCTTAACGTTCCAGCACCGGGCAGGCGTCAGTCCGTATACATCGCCTTACGGCTTCGCACGGACCTGTGTTTTTAGTAAACAGTCGCTTCTCGCTGGTCTCTGCGGCCACCCCCAGCTCAGAGTGCAAGACTCATCACCGGTGATGGCCCCCCTTCTCCCGAAGTTACGGGGGCATTTTGCCGAGTTCCTTAACCATAGTTCACCCGAACGCCTCGGTATTCTCTACCTGACCACCTGAGTCGGTTTAGGGTACGGGCCGCCATGAAACTCGCTAGAGGCTTTTCTCGACAGCATAGGATCATCCACTTCACCACAATCGGCTCGGCATCAGGTCTCACCCTCATGTCATCCGGATTTACCTAGATGACGGGCTACACCTTACCCCGGACAACCACCGCCCGGGCTGGACTACCTTCCTGCGTCACCCCATCACTCACCTACTACCACCTTGGGCTACGGCTCCACCACTTTCCTTTCCCCGAAGGGTCCGGAACGGCTTCACGGCCTTAGCATTAATGGGCTCGATGTTTGACGCTTCACAGCGGGTACCGGAATATCAACCGGTTATCCATCGACTACGCCTGTCGGCCTCGCCTTAGGTCCCGACTTACCCTGGGCAGATCAGCTTGACCCAGGAACCCTTAGTCAATCGGCGCACACGTTTCTCACGTATGTATCGCTACTCATGCCTGCATTCTCACTCGTGAACCGTCCACCACTGCCTTCCGGCGCAGCTTCACCCGGCACACGACGCTCCCCTACCCATCACGATCCCCGTTGGGGGTATATATCGCAATGACACGACTTCGGCGGTACGCTTGAGCCCCGCTACATTGTCGGCGCGGAATCACTAGACCAGTGAGCTATTACGCACTCTTTCAAGGGTGGCTGCTTCTAAGCCAACCTCCTGGTTGTCTGTGCGACTCCACATCCTTTCCCACTTAGCGTACGCTTAGGGGCCTTAGTCGATGCTCTGGGCTGTTTCCCTCTCGACCATGGAGCTTATCCCCCACAGTCTCACTGCCGCGCTCTCACTTACCGGCATTCGGAGTTTGGCTAAGGTCAGTAACCCGGTAGGGCCCATCGCCTATCCAGTGCTCTACCTCCGGCAAGAAACACACGACGCTGCACCTAAATGCATTTCGGGAGAACCAGCTATCACGGAGTTTGATTGGCCTTTCACCCTAACCACAGGTCATCCCCCAGGTTTTCAACCCTGGTGGGTTCGGTCCTCCACGACCTCTTACAGCCGCTTCAACCTGCCCATGGCTAGATCACTCCGCTTCGGGTCTTGAGCGCGCTACTAAATCGCCCTATTCGGACTCGCTTTCGCTACGGCTTCCCCACGGGTTAACCTCGCAACACACCGCAAACTCGCAGGCTCATTCTTCAAAAGGCACGCAGTCACGAGGATGGAGCAAGCTCCATCCCGACGCTCCCACGGCTTGTAGGCACACGGTTTCAGGTACTATTTCACTCCGCTCCCGCGGTACTTTTCACCATTCCCTCACGGTACTATCCGCTATCGGTCACCAGGGAATATTTAGGCTTAACGGGTGGTCCCGCCAGATTCACACGGGATTTCTCGGGCCCCGTGCTACTTGGGTGTCTCTCAAACGAGCCGCTGATGTTTCGACTACGGGGGTCTTACCCTCTACGCCGGACCTTTCGCATGTCCTTCGTCTACATCAACGGTTTCTGACTCGTCTCAAGCAGACTATGAAAGAGATCCCACAACCCCACGACGCAACCCCTGCCGGGTATCACACGTCGTAGGTTTGGCCTCATCCGGTTTCGCTCGCCACTACTCCCGGAATCACGGTTGTTTTCTCTTCCTGCGGGTACTGAGATGTTTCACTTCCCGCGTTCCTCCACACTGCCTATGTGTTCAGCAGCGGGTGACAGCCCATGACGACTGCCGGGTTTCCCATTCGGAAACCCCGGATCAAAGCCTGGTTGACGGCTCCCGGGGACTATCGTGGCCTCCCACGTCCTTCATCGGTTCCTGGTGCCAAGGCATCCACCGTGCGCCCTTAAAACTTGGCCACAGATGCTCGCGTCCACTGTGCAGTTCTCAAACAACGACCAACCACCCATCACAGCCCGCCAAAGCGAACCTTCACTGGGGTCGGCATTGAGGTCGGGAACAAGCCCGTACCCTCAGATACCCAACAGCGTGCCCGACCAGCCCCCGTCCGGAGATCATGCTTTCCACGTCGCCCTTGCGAGCAGTACTTACAGCCTCCGACCCGTGAACCAGGCCGAGTAGTCAACGTTCCACCCATGAGCAACCACCGTCGATCGTTTGCCGACGTAGTGGCCTCTGAACCAAGCAAGCTTGGCTTAGAAGTGCTCCTTAGAAAGGAGGTGATCCAGCCGCACCTTCCGGTACGGCTACCTTGTTACGACTTCGTCCCAATCGCCAGTCCCACCTTCGACAGCTCCCTCCCACAAGGGGTTGGGCCACCGGCTTCGGGTGTTACCGACTTTCGTGACGTGACGGGCGGTGTGTACAAGGCCCGGGAACGTATTCACCGCAGCAATGCTGATCTGCGATTACTAGCAACTCCGACTTCATGGGGTCGAGTTGCAGACCCCAATCCGAACTGAGACAGGCTTTTGAGATTCGCTCCGCCTCGCGGCTTCGCAGCTCATTGTACCTGCCATTGTAGCACGTGTGCAGCCCAAGACATAAGGGGCATGATGACTTGACGTCGTCCCCACCTTCCTCCGAGTTGACCCCGGCAGTCTCCTGTGAGTCCCCATCACCCCGAAGGGCATGCTGGCAACACAGAACAAGGGTTGCGCTCGTTGCGGGACTTAACCCAACATCTCACGACACGAGCTGACGACAGCCATGCACCACCTGTATACCGACCACAAGGGGCACCATCTCTGATGCTTTCCGGTATATGTCAAGCCTTGGTAAGGTTCTTCGCGTTGCGTCGAATTAAGCCACATGCTCCGCTGCTTGTGCGGGCCCCCGTCAATTCCTTTGAGTTTTAGCCTTGCGGCCGTACTCCCCAGGCGGGGAACTTAATGCGTTAGCTGCGGCACCGACGACGTGGAATGTCGCCAACACCTAGTTCCCACCGTTTACGGCGTGGACTACCAGGGTATCTAATCCTGTTCGCTCCCCACGCTTTCGCTCCTCAGCGTCAGTAATGGCCCAGAGATCCGCCTTCGCCACCGGTGTTCCTCCTGATATCTGCGCATTTCACCGCTACACCAGGAATTCCGATCTCCCCTACCACACTCTAGCCTGCCCGTATCGACTGCAGACCCGGGGTTAAGCCCCGGGCTTTCACAACCGACGTGACAAGCCGCCTACGAGCTCTTTACGCCCAATAATTCCGGACAACGCTTGCGCCCTACGTATTACCGCGGCTGCTGGCACGTAGTTAGTTACGCTTCTTCTGCAGGTACCGTCACTTTCGCTTCTTCCCTGCTGAAAGAGGTTTACAACCCGAAGGCCGTCATCCCTCACGCGGCGTCGCTGCATCAGGCTTTCGCCCATTGTGCAATATTCCCCACTGCTGCCTCCGTAGGAGTCTGGGCCGTGTCTCAGTCCCAGTGTGGCCGGTCGCCCTCTCAGGCTTACTACCTGTCGTCGCCTTGGTGAGCTTCTACCTCACCAACAAGCTGATAGGCCGCGGGCTCATCCTGCACCGCCGGAGCTTTCAACACACTCAGATGCCTGAGCGTGTGTTATCCGGTATTAGACCCCGTTTCCAGGGCTTGTCCCAGAGTGCAGGGCAGATTGCCCACGTGTTACTCACCCGTTCGCCACTAATCCCCACCGAAGTGGTTCATCGTTCGACTTGCATGTGTTAAGCACGCCGCCAGCGTTCGTCCTGAGCCAGGATCAAACTCTCCGTGAATGTTTTCCCGTAATCGGGATGAACACCACGAGAGCGGAACCAAGGAGAGGAATAATCTCCCGGTTCACAGCGTCCTCGCTGTGTCGCCTGCACGATCAAATTGCCGTACAGGACTTTTTCAAAGGAACCTCAACTCACCGAAGTGAGTCGGGGTATCAACATATCTGGCGTTGACTTTTGGCACGCTGTTGAGTTCTCAAGGAACGGACGCTTCCTTTGTACTCACCCGCAGACCTTGTCTGGGGCTTTCCTCCGGGCGCTTCCCTTCGGTATTTCGTGTTTCCAACCTTACCAGATCCGTTTTCCGTTCCGTTCCCGGTTCGGATTTCATTTCCGGTGGCCGCTGGAGGGCCTTTGCCTTTCGGCGTGTTCACTACGTTAGCGGATTCCCTCCGCAACTCATAATCGAGTTCCGCGAGTTCAAATTTCGACATGCGAGCACGCGAAATAAGCCCTCACCGAGGGGAAGTCGTCAGTAGTGGTTGGCCGCTTCCAGCTACCGGCAGATTGCCGGGACCGGTTCAGCGGCTCGGACCACATTACGGAGGCCCCCCTGGCCGAGTCAAGTT
The DNA here is from genome assembly GCF_020026305.1 of Streptomyces sp. 135. Classification (NCBI taxonomy): domain Bacteria; kingdom Bacillati; phylum Actinomycetota; class Actinomycetes; order Kitasatosporales; family Streptomycetaceae; genus Streptomyces; species Streptomyces sp. 135. The sequence goes on from NZ_CP075691.1 coordinate 1,887,342, forward strand.
CGGCGGCGGCGGGGCACATGGGCCCGATACGGGCTGACCGTAGGGTCGTTGGCCGTCCAGAACCGCCAGGGGTGGACCGACCCCTCTCCCCCTACTCCGGTGCGCGGACCCTCGCTGACCTGCTTGGCTTCGACAGGCGTGCCCGTCAGGATCCTGAAGGGGCTGTTCGCGTCTCCGCAGAGGTCCGCGCCGTCCAGCGACCGGTCCACGTCAAGGGCCGTGGCGAGCCGGGCCGGGCCTTTGGCCAGTTCCTTGTCGTTGCGGGCCGAGAGTCGACGCTTGCGGGCGAGCTCGGCGCCCTCCGTGATCTCGCCGGCCCTCAGCAGCACGGCACCCGCCATGCCCTCCGGGCCGCACACGAGGTTCATGCAGTGCCACATGCCGTAGGTGAAGTAGACGTACACATGTCCGGGCGGGCCGAACATCACGGCGTTACGGGGGGTCTTGCCCCGGTAGGCGTGTGAGCCCGGGTCGGCTTCTCCCGCGTACGCCTCCACCTCTGTCAGGCGGAGTTCGATCGGTCCGTCGTCCGAGTCGCGTACGAGGACACGTCCCAGGAGGTCGGGTGCGACCTCCAGGACAGGGCGGTCGAAGAAGTCTCGGGTCAAGGGCGTACGGTCAGGGGCCGCGTCGATCATGCCTAACGAGCGTACTGCACCCGGTCTGTATATACGGATGGCTTCGGGTCACCCGGTGGGCGAGGTGCCGGCGTGGAACCGGGCGGGGTCGCCCCGCGTTTGTACCGATCAAGGATTCAGTCGAGATGAGCCACAGGCCGGTGCCTGGGGAGGAGAGTCATGGGGTTCAAGAAGCTGCTCGCGAGTCTGGGGGCCGGCGGTGCCTCCGTCGAGACCGTGCTGACCGAGGTCAACGTGGTCCCGGGCGGCGTGGTCCAGGGCGAGGTGCGGATCCAGGGCGGATCCGTTGACCAGCAGATCGAGGGGCTCTCCGTCGGTCTCCAGGCCCGCGTCGAGGTCGAGGGCGGCGACCAGGAGACCAAGCAGGACATCGAGTTCGCCAAGCAGCGGCTCGGCGGTGCCTTCACGCTGCTGGCCAATGAGGTGCACGCGGTGCCGTTCGGTCTCGAGATCCCCTGGGAGACGCCGGTCACGAGCATCGACGGCCAGGAGCTGCGCGGCATGAACATCGGGGTGACCACCGAGCTGGAGATCGCGCGCGCCGTGGACTCCGGCGACCTGGACCCGATCAACGTGCACCCGCTGCCGGCGCAGCAGGCCATCCTGGACGCCTTCATCCAGCTGGGCTTCCGCTTCAAGAGCGCCGACATGGAGCGCGGCCACATCCGGGGGACGCGCCAGAAGCTGCCCTTCTACCAGGAGATCGAGTTCTACCCGCCGCAGCAGTACCGCGGTCTGAACCAGGTGGAGCTGAGCTTCGTCGCGGACGACCGGGAGATGGACGTCGTCCTGGAGATGGACAAGAAGCCGGGGATGTTCAGCGAGGGCAGCGACTCGTTCCGGTCGTTCAAGGTGGGTCTGAACGACTTCCAGGGCACGGACTGGTCGGCGTACCTGAACGAGTGGCTGTCCCAGGTCGGCAGCAAGCGCAACTGGTTCTAGGCTCGGACGCACAGCAATCGACCAGGAGGTGCTCACGTGACCGAGCCGAAGAGGCCGCCGCTTCCCCATGACTTCCACCCGCCCGTGCCGTCGTTCACGGTCGTGAGCGAGGACGTCGAGCCGGGGGCCGTCCTTAAGGACGCTCAGGTCCAGTCCGGCGGGAACACCTCGCCGCAGCTGCGGTGGGAGGGCTTTCCGCCGGAGACCAAGAGCTTCGCCGTGACGTGCTTCGACCCGGACGCCCCTACGGGCAGCGGGTTCTGGCACTGGACCGTCTTCGACATCCCGGCGTCGGTCACCGAGCTGCCGGCCGGTGCGGGCAGCGGCAAGTTCGAGGGGCTGCCCGAGGGCGCGGTGCAGGTGCGCAACGACTACGGGACGAAGGAGTTCGGTGGTGCCGCGCCGCCGCCCGGCGACCCGGCGCACCGCTATGTGTTCACCGTGTACGCGGTGGACCAGGAGAAGCTGGGTCCGGACTCGGACGCCTCGCCCGCGGTCGTCGGTTTCAACCTGCGGTTCCACACGCTCGCGCGTGCGCAGCTCGTCGGTGAGTACGCCGTCCCCGCGGAGAACTGACCGTTCACCGATTGTTTGCCCGTCCCTGGTCATGGAAGTGATCAGGGACGGGCATTTTTTATTGCGTTGTCCATCTCGGCGTGCCCGGCCAGAGTTGATCCCAGCCCGCCGGGCGGTGGGCCGCTGCATACGGGAGGTGGGCAGGTTGATGCGGGACACGCTGGTGCTGAACGCGAGCTTCGAGCCGCTCTCGACGGTGTCGCTCAACCGGGCCGTCGTTCTGGTGCTCCAGGACAAGGCGGTGGTCGAGCAGGCCCACCCGGGACTCCGTGTGCGTGCGGCGGCGGTCGAGATTCCGGTGCCGCGGGTGATCAGGCTCTGCAGATACGTCCGGGTGCCGTTCCGAAGACGGGCTCCCTGGTCGAGGCGGGGAGTCCTCGTCCGCGACCAGCACCGGTGCGCGTACTGCGGCAGACGCGCGACGACGGTGGACCACGTGGTGCCGCGCTCGCAGGGCGGCGCCGACTCCTGGCTGAACACGGTGGCTTCGTGTGCGCCGGACAATCACCGCAAGGCGAATCGGACGCCCGAGGAGGCCGGGATGCCGCTGCTGCGGCAGCCGTTCGAGCCGACGCCGGCGGACGCGATGCTGCTGTCGTTGGGCCGGGGCGAACTGGCTTCGCTGCCGGAGTGGCTGGCGCAGCCCGCCGCCTAGCGCCGTGCCCGCGCCCCCGAAGGGGCGCGGGTTTCTCGCGTCAGTCGATCGGCGGCTGTTCGCGGCGCTCCTTGGCCTGTGCGGGGACCGAACCGCCGCCCATGGGGCCGAAGTTGCCGAGCGCGCCACCGAGGCCCTTGAGGGCGTCGCCGATCTCGCTGGGGACGATCCAGAGCTTGTTCGCGTCGCCCTCGGCGATCTTCGGGAGCATCTGGAGGTACTGGTAGGAGAGGAGCTTCTGGTCCGGGTCGCCGGCGTGGATGGACTCGAAGACCGTACGGATCGCCTGGGCCTCGCCCTCGGCGCGCAGGGCCGCGGCCTTGGCCTCACCTTCGGCGCGCAGGATCGCGGACTGCTTCTCGCCCTCGGCGCGCAGGATCTCCGACTGGCGGACACCTTCGGCCTGGAGGATCGCGGCGCGCTTGTCGCGGTCGGCGCGCATCTGCTTCTCCATCGAGTCCTGGATGGAGGTCGGCGGCTCGATCGCCTTGAGCTCGACGCGGTTGACGCGGATGCCCCACTTGCCGGTGGCCTCGTCGAGGACGCCGCGCAGGGCCGCGTTGATCTCCTCGCGGGAGGTCAGGGTCCGCTCCAGGTCCATGCCGCCGATGATGTTGCGCAGCGTGGTGACGGTGAGCTGCTCGATCGCCTGGATGTAGCTGGCGACTTCGTAGGTCGCGGCCCTGGCGTCGGTGACCTGGTAGTAGATGACCGTGTCGATGTTGACCACCAGGTTGTCCTGGGTGATCACCGGCTGGGGCGGGAAGGGGACGACCTGTTCGCGGAGGTCGATGCGGTTGCGGATGGAGTCGATGAACGGGACGACGATGTTCAGTCCGGCGTTCAGCGTGCGGGTGTAGCGGCCGAAGCGCTCAACGATGGCGGCGCTGGCCTGTGGGATGACCTGGATGGTCTTGATCAGGGCGATGAAGACCAGCACCACCAGAATGATCAGGACGATGATGATGGGTTGCATCGTGACTCCCCGTACCCTTCATGCCTCGGCGTTTGTCCGCGGGTTCTCAAAGATCTTGCTGGTCGAGTCTGTCAGACCGCCGCACGGCCCGTGGGGCATTCACATGACGATGGCCGTCGCTCCGTCGATCTCCACGACGTCCACCTCTTGGCCCGCCTCGTAGGCGAGGTCGCTGTCGAGCGAGCGGGCCGACCAGATCTCCCCCGCGAGCTTGATGCGGCCGCCGGAGCCGTCGACCCGTTCGACGACGACGGCCGACTTGCCCTTCAACGCCTCTACCCCGGTGGCCAGTTCGGGCCGTTGTGCCCGGTGCCGGGTGGCGATGGGGCGTACGACGGCGATGAGCGCGACCGAGACCAGGGCGAAGACGAGCACCTGGAGGACCGTGTCGCCGCCGAGGCTCGCGGTCACGGCGGCCGCGACGGCCCCCACGGCGAGCATGCCGAGCTCCGGCATCGCGGTCAGTACGAGCGGGATTCCGAGCGCGGCGGCGCCGATCAGCCACCACACCCATGCGTCGATGTCCACGGGGGCCATGGTAGGACCGCGTGTCCCTTTCGGGACAGGGCGCGATCAGGCGGGCGGGGGCGCGCCCCTCAGGAGAGGGGCAGGCCCGTGGCGGTCCAGCGCTCGCCCCGCTGTTCGACGACGAGGGGGAGGCCGAAGCAGAGGGAGAGGTTGCGGGAGGTGAGTTCCAGCTCCAGCGGGCCCGCGGCGAGGACCTTGCCCTGGCGGATCATCAGGACGTGGGTGAAGCCGGGGGCGATCTCCTCGACGTGGTGCGTGACCATGATCATCGAGGGGGCGATCGGGTCGCGGGCGAGGCGGCCGAGGCGGCGTACGAGGTCTTCGCGGCCGCCGAGGTCGAGGCCCGCGGCGGGCTCGTCGAGGAGCAGCAGCTCGGGGTCGGTCATCAGGGCGCGGGCGATCAGGGTGCGCTTGCGCTCGCCCTCGGAGAGGGTGCCGAACCTGCGGTCGAGGTAGTCGCTCATGCCGAGGCGGTCGAGGAAGGCGCGGGCGCGCTGCTCGTCGACGTCCTCGTAGTTCTCGCGCCAGCCGGCGGTCATGCCGTACGCGGCGGTGAGCACCGTCTGGAGGACGGTCTGGCGCTTGGGGAGCTTGTCCGCCATGGCCATGCCGGCGACGCCGATGCGCGGGCGGAGCTCGAAGACGTCGGTGCCGGGCTTGCCGAGGGTCTCGCCGAGGATGGTGGCGGAGCCGGTGCTCGGGAAGAGGTAGCTGGAGGCGATGTTGAGAAGGGTGGTCTTGCCGGCGCCGTTCGGGCCGAGGATGACCCAGCGCTCCCCTTCCTTGACCGACCAGGAGACCTGGTCCACCAGAGCCCGGCCCTCGCGGACCACAGATACGTCCTCAAGCTCCAGTACATCGCTCATGAGCGCGCTGTCTCCCATTGCAGTCTCGGTCGTCGCTCGCGCCGGTGGACGCGGCCCCCGGATAAAACCTACGCCACCGGTCGGGCGTTCCTGTCGCGAGGCCGGTCCTTAGGCTGTGTGCATGCTCTCGGATCCACGCTCAGGACGGTTGGCCGCATGGGGAAATGCCCTTTTGGCCGGTTTTGCATCTCCGGATGACGCGGTGCTCGCGATGGTCGGCGACGACGCGGTGCACCGGGTGGAAGGGCTTCCCGGGGAATCGGGGCCCGTCGGTCTGACGCTCGCGATGGGCCGGCTGCGCACGCTCGGTGTGACGGGCCTTCGGGTGGCGCTGCCCGCGCCGGGGCACCCGCTCGGGCTGAGCGGGCCGCCCGAGTTCAACGCGCGCGCCCTGGAGGCGGAGGAGGCCGTCGTCGGGTTCGGCGCCCCGTACGGGCTGGTGCCCGAGGTGTACGAGGCGGGGCCCGAGGGCGACGTGCATGTGGAGGTCCTCTGGCACTGTCTGCCGGTCCGTGAGGCGCCGCCGGCCGACGTGCCCTCGCTCGGTGAGGCGGAGCGCGAGCTCGCGGAGGCGCTGCGGGACGCGACGCGGGTCCTGTCCCAGCTCGACGTCGCGGCGTCGGGGCCGGTCGCGGAGGCCGCGCTCGACGCGTACCGGGCGCGGGCGGAGGCGGGCCGCGAGCTGCTGGCGCCCGGGTATCCGCCGCGTGCGGTACGGGTGTTGGAGCTGGCGCAGCGGGTCGGCCTGCTGATCTCCCTGGCGTACGAGAACGGCCACGGCGGCGCCGTGAGCGCCTCGGAGATGGCCGCGCGGGGGCAGGCGCTGCGGCCGGTCGAGCGGACGGCCAGGCGGGCGCAGGTGGCCGCCTACAACGCATACGTGGAGGAGCGGGAGCGGGGCTGACGGCGGCTCCGCGCGGGGCGGGGCGCGGAGCGGGGTGCGGGAAGGCCCCGCGGGCCGAGTGGTCCGCGGGGCCTTCCATGCCAGGGGCGTGGCGCGTGGGTGGTGCGTCAGTGGTTCGCCGAGGCGTTGCCGAAGGTGGGGTTGAGCGCGCCGATCACGTTGGCGCTGTCGCCGGTGGCGTTCACCGGGACGTCGACCGGGGCCTCGGCGTGGTTGCCGGAGCCGACGCCCGGGGACTGCGTGGCGGCGCCGGTGGCGGTCGTGTCGGCGAAAGCGGCACCGGCGGAGGCGCCCGCGGCGAGACCGGCGACGGTGACGGCCAGCGCGGCCTTCTTGGCGATGTTCATGGGAAGTCTTCCTTCTGCCCGTTGGCCGACGGGCGTCCGTCAGTGGTTGACGCCGTCGTCGGCGAAGGTGGGGTTGAGCGCGCCGATGACGGTCGCGGTGTTGCCGACGGCGTTCACCGGGACGTGCACCGGCGCCTGGACCAGGTTGCCGGAGCCGACGCCCGGCGACTCGACGGCTTTGCCGTGCGCGTGGGCGCCGCCGGTCGCGGAGGCGAGACCGGCACCGGCGACGACGAGGCCACCCGCCACGAGCGTGACGGCCGCCGCCTTCTTCAGGTTCTTCACTTCTGCGCCCTCCTTGCGTTTCCCGCGGCCAGCCGCCGCGGCACGCACTGGAGAACGGTCGGGCGGCGCGCAGGATGCGCCATCCGGGTGACACTCACACGACGGTATGAATCTCATTCCGGATGCATCTCATTGCGGAAGGAGAGGATCCGCTGCGGCTCAGCCGGCCATGCCGTGGCGTACGGCCCAGAGCGCGGCCTGGGTGCGGTCGGCCAGGTCCAGTTTCATCAGGATGTTCGAGACGTGCGTCTTGACGGTCTTCTCGGAGAGCACCAGGGCGCGGGCGATCTCGCGGTTCGAGCGGCCGTCGGCGATCAGGCCGAGGACCTCCCGCTCGCGCTCGGTGAGTGAACCGCCCCTGCCGTGGCCGCCGTGCGCCTCCTCCTGGGAGAGCAGCGCGCCCGCCACCTCGGGCTGGAGCAGGACGTGTCCCGCGTGCACCGAGCGGATGGCGCCGGCGAGGGCGTCCGGGTCGACGTCCTTGTAGACATACCCCGCGGCGCCCGCGCGCAGGGCCGGGACCACCGTGCGCTGCTCGGTGAAGCTGGTGACGATGAGCACGCGCGCGGGGTTGGCCAGTTCGCGGAGCTTGCGCAGCGCCTCTACGCCGTCCATGCCGGGCATCTTGACGTCCATCAGGACGACGTCCGGCTTCAACTCCTCGGCCTGCGCCACCCCTTCGGCGCCGTCGGAGGCCTCGCCGACGACCTCGATGTCGTCCTGGATCTCCAGGAACGTCCGCAGACCGCGGCGCACCACCTGATGGTCGTCGACCAGCAGCACCCGGATCCCGTTCCTCGCTCTGCGCACCGCGTCAGCCACCGGGGACCTCCATCTCGATCGTCGTGCCCTTGCCGGGCACCGATTCCACGGTCAGCCGTCCGCCGACCCCGCTCGCCCGGTCCCGCATGGAGACCAGGCCCAAGTGCCGCCCCGCGCGCCGTATGGCCTTCGGGTCGAAGCCCGTGCCGTCGTCGGCGACGCGCAGCACGGCGCCGGCGCCCCGTTTGTCGAGGAGCACCTGGACCCGTGCGGCCCCGGAGTGCCGCAGGGCATTGTGCAGGGCTTCCTGGGCGACGCGGAGCATGGCTTCCTCCTGGGAGGCCGGCAGCGCCCGTACGCCGTTGCTCTCGAAGGTGACTTCGGCGGAGTGCGCGCGGTGCAGCACCTGTATGTGCGTACGCAAGGTGGCGACCAGGCCGTCCTCGTCCAGGGCGGCGGGGCGCAACTCCACGACGGCGGCGCGCAGTTCGTCGGCGGCCTCGGCGGCGAGCGCGGCGACCTGCTGCAGTTCGCCCTTGGCCCGGGAGGGGTCGCGGTCCACCAGGGCGGCGGCGGCCTGGGCGGTCAGGCGCAGCGAGAAGAGCTTCTGGCTGACCGCGTCGTGCAGTTCGTGGGCGAGGCGCGAGCGCTCCTCGGCGATGGTCAGCTCGCGGCTGCGCTCGTACAGGCGGGCGTTGCTGAGGGCGATCGCGGCGTGCTGGGCGAGGAGGGAGAGCAGTTCCTCGTCGTCCGCGGTGAAGCCGCAGCCGCCCTGGGGCTTGGGGCATCGCTTGTTGGCGAGGAAGAGGGCGCCGAGCGTCTCGTCGCCGTAGCGGATCGGGAGGCCGAGGAAGTCGGACATGTCCGGGTGGGCGGCGGGCCAGCCCTCGAAGCGGGGGTCCTCGCGCACGTCCGCCAGGCGCTCGGGCTCGGCCTTCCGGAGCATCGCGGCGAGGATGCCGTGCTGTCTGGGGAGCGGGCCGATGGCCTTCCACTGCTCGTCGCTGACGCCGTCGACGACGAACTGGGCGAAGCCGCCGTGGTCGTCGGGGACCCCGAGCGCGGCGTACTCGGCGTCGAGCAGGTCGCGGGCCGAGGCGACGATCGTCTTGAGGACGTCGCGCACCTCCAGATGCCTGCTCATGGCGAGCAGCGCGGCACTCACCGCGTTCAGACCTGATCGGGGTCCTTGACTCATGGCCACACCGTACCGGCGGGGTGTGACAGTGCGTATCCGACCTGTGGCGGCCCCCGCCTGGGCCCCGAGCCCTAGGCCCATAGGAGGGGCATGTGTGCGTGCGCCGCGTGTGGGCAGGGGGTGGGACGGCCGGGATTTCGGGGCCTCACGGAGCGCATTGCTGCGGCAACTATTGGTGAGACTGTTACGCCCCTGATGTGAGGCCGCGCATAGGACACGCGTCACGTACGAGGGTGCCTAGTGGAGGAGAGGCCCCTTTGCGTACGCGGGGCACGGGGTCCTTTGGGGTGTGCTCGCACCCCCTGATCCACTACCCGGGATCGTACGTCACACCTTTGCCACAGAATTTTGCGGCCGCTAAGAATTGCACTCGTCGCTCGGCGCCGCGGTTCTCGCACCGCGGCGTTTGTGTCGGGTAAGCAACTGTCCCCCACCGGCCCAGGGCGACCTCCGCTACTTGAAGAGGTCCCTTTCGCATGTCCCAGTACACCGCTCCTGGTCATAGTCGCAACAACCTGACCAAGGCCCAGAAGTTCTCGATCGCCGGCGTCGCCACGCTCGGTGCCGCCGCCCTCGCCTTCTCCCTCGTGCCGGGCAGCCCCGAGGCCAGTGCCCAGGCCGCCGACGTCTCCCCCGTCGCCTTCGCCGCGTCCTCCCACGCGCAGCAGGCGGTGCACGCCGGTGTCGCCAAGCAGCAGACGAACGCCGACAAGCAGGCGAAGGACGCCGCCGCGAAGGCCGCCGCCGACAAGAAGGCCGCCGACGAGGCCGCCGCGAAGAAGAAGGCCGAGGACGAGCGCAAGGCCAAGGAGGCGGCGAGCCGCGCCGCCGCCCGCAAGCCCGTCTACGCCAACAACCTGGACGGCTGGATCCGCCAGTCCCTGGACATCATGAAGGCCAAGGGCATCCCCGGCTCCTACGAGGGTCTGCACCGCAACATCCTCCGGGAGTCCTCGGGCAACCCGAACGCCATCAACGGCTGGGACATCAACGCGATCAACGGCACCCCGTCGATCGGCCTGCTCCAGGTCATCAAGCCGACGTTCGACGCGTATCACGTCGAGGGCACGTCCACGAACATCTACGACCCGGTCGCCAACATCACGGCCGCGGCCAACTACGCCGCCGACCGGTACGGCTCGATGGACAACGTGAACGGCGCCTACTGACCTTGATCGCCTGATCACTGGACCTCTTCAGCCGAAGACTCGGTCCGCAGACGCCGAAGGGCGGCACCCCGCGTGGGGTGCCGCCCTTCTCGTATGCCGGTACGCACGTAGTACGTCTTCAGTACGTCGTGGCGTGCTTACTTGCGCATGACCTCGGGCTCGTGCCGGCGCAGCAGGCGGGCGACCGCGACACCGCAGATGATGCCGAGCGCGAGCAGGACCGTGATGTTGATGCCCCACTGTCCGGCCGAGTGCTCCCACAGGGGGTCCAGGTCGGTGGGGTTCTTCGCGTCCCAGGGCGGCATCAGGTGCGCGAGGTCGAGCGTGGCGCCCGCGCCCGCGATGGCCCAGCGCGACGGCATCAGCCAGGCGAACTGCTCCAGGCCCGGCGAGCCGTAGACCTGGAAGAGGACGCCGGTGAACACGACCTGGACGATCGCGAACATGACCAGGAGCGGCATGGTCTTCTCGGCGGTCTTCACCAGCGAGGAGATGACCAGGCCGAACATCATCGAGGTGAAGCCGAGCGCGATGATCGTCAGGCAGATCTCCACGGCCGGGGGCATGATCAGGCCCTCTTCCGGCAGCTCGCGCGGGGCGAAGCCGATGGCGCAGATGATGACGCCCTGGAAGGCCGTGATCACGCCGAGGACGATGACCTTGGACATCAGGTACGCCGAGCGGGAGAGGCCGGTGGCCCGTTCCCGTTCGTAGATGACCCGTTCCTTGATCAGCTCACGTACGGAGTTGGCCGCGCCCGAGAAGCACATGCCGACCGCGAGGATCAGCATGATCGTGCCGGCGTCGCCGTTGAACTTGGCGGGCGGCTTCGGCGGGGCGAGGCCGAAGTCGGCCGGGATGACGACGCTGACGATGCCGAGGACCGCCGGCAGGATCACCATCAGGCCGAGGAAGCCCTTGTCGGAGGCGATGACCGAGGTGTAGCGGCGGATCAGGGTCCACAGCTGGGAGCCCCAGCCCTGCGGCTTCGGCGGCTTCACCGCCTGTGGGGGCGGCATCGGTGCGGACTGCGCGGCGACGGCGTCGATGTCCGCGGCGTACATCTGGTAGTGCTGCGAGCCCTTCCAGCGGCCCGCCCAGTCGTAGTCGCGGTAGTTCTCGAAAGCGGAGAAGACGTCGGCCCAGGTGCTGTAGCCGAAGAAGTTGAGGGCTTCCTCCGGCGGGCCGAAGTACGCCACGGAGCCGCCGGGTGCCATCACCAGGAGCTTGTCGCAGATCGCCAGCTCGGCGACCGAGTGCGTGACGACGAGGACCGTACGGCCGTCGTCGGCGAGGCCGCGCAGGAGCTGCATGACGTCGCGGTCCATGCCCGGGTCGAGGCCGGAGGTCGGCTCGTCCAGGAAGATCAGCGAGGGCTTGGTCAGCAGCTCCAGGGCGACCGACACGCGCTTGCGCTGGCCACCGGAGAGGGAGGTGACCTTCTTCTCCTTGTGGATGTCCAGCTTGAGCTCGCGCAGCACCTCGTCGATGCGGGACTGGCGCTCGGCCTCCGTGGTGTCGGCCGGGAAGCGCAGTTTGGCCGCGTACTTCAGGGCCTTCTTGACGGTCAGCTCCTTGTGCAGGATGTCGTCCTGCGGGACCAGACCGATGCGCTGGCGCAGCTCGGCGAACTGCTTGTACAGGTTCCGGTTGTCGTAGAGGACGTCGCCCTGGTTGGCGGGCCGGTAGCCGGTGAGCGCCTTGAGCAGGGTGGACTTGCCGGAACCGGAGGGGCCGATGACCGCGATGAGCGACTTCTCCGGGACGCCGAAGGAGACGTCCTTGAGGATCTGCTTGCCGCCGTCGACCGTGACCGTGAGGTGGCGGGCCGAGAAGGAGACGTCACCGGTGTCGACGAACTCCTCGAGCTGCCCGCCGACGAGGCGGAACGTCGAGTGGCCGACGCCGACGATGTCGTTCGGGCCGATGAGGACCGTCGAGGACTTCGCGATCGGCTGGCCGTTGACGTACGTGCCGTTGTGCGAGCCGAGGTCGTGGATCTCGAAGCGGCCGTCGGGCGTCGCCGTGAACTCGGCGTGGTGGCGCGATACCTGGAGGTCGGAGACGACCAGCTCGTTCTCCAGGGCGCGGCCGATGCGCATCTTGCGGCCGAGCGCCAGCTGGTGGAACGTCGTCGGGCTGCGATCGCCGTAGACCGGCGGGGCCCCCGCAGCGCCGCCGGAACCGGGATTCTTCTGCGCGAGCTGCTCGGCGGGACCGGACTGCTGCGGCACGTGTGGCTGCTGCGGCGGCTGGTGCTGCTGAGGCTGGTGCTGTTGCTGCCAGCCCTGCTGCTGCGGCTGGTACGGGGCCTGCTGCTGGGGTGCCTGTTGGTGCGGGACCTGGTGGTGCGGGGCCTGCTGGTGCGGGGCCTGCTGCCCGCCGGCCTGCGCGGCCCAGCCGGGAGCCTCCTGCTGGGGCGCGTGCTGCTGCGGCGCGGCCTGCTGGGCGTACTGCTGCGCCGCGGACGCGCCTACGGCGCCGGACAGATTCAGCCGCGGGCCGTCGGTCGCGTTGCCGAGGTGCACGGCCGAACCGGGGCCGATCTCCATCTGATGGATCCGCTGGCCCTGCACGAAGGTGCCGTTGGTACTGCCGTGGTCCTCAATGACCCAACTGCGCCCGCTCCAGCTGATCGTGGCGTGACGCCAGGAGACCCTGGCGTCGTCGAGCGCGATATCCCCCTGCGGATCACGTCCGAGGGTGTATGGCCTGGACGCGTCAAGCGTCCAGGTCCTTCCATTCAATTCCAGTACGAGTTCCGGCACTCCATGCCCCACTGAGTTGTCCCCCGAGCTAGCCCCCGTCGATGGGGAGTCTAGGGATGTCGAACATCGGGAGGAACTATTTCAGGAGGAGGCCTCTGACCGAAAGTCGGGCCTTGTGAAGACTGAGTACGGGCCTGTTCGGTTGCCCCGTTGACGGGGCAGAAACCGCCCTGGAGAGTAGTAAGCGCCCATCCCGGCCATTACACGCATGAGATGCGTGAAACGCATGTTTCGTATGGAGCGCGAACGGCGTGGTGACGGGGCGGCGCACTGCGGTTCGGGGGTCCTATGCAGGCCGGTGCGGACAAGGGCGAAGGCCGGAGCGTGCGGTGGGGCGACGTACTGCTCTGCGCGGTCGCCGCGGTGAGCTGGTCGCTGATCGGCATGGCGGGGACGGCCGCGCTGGGGCTGCATCTGCTCGGGGCGGACTCGGTGGGCTCCCTCGGGCCGGTGACGGCCGCGACGGTGGCGCTCGGCGCGGGCGGCTCGGTCACACCGTCCGGTGACGTCTCGGCGTTCGGTCTGGACGAGGCCGAGGCGACCACGGCGGTCGATATCGCGCCACTGGGCGTGGGCCTGGTCGGAGCGCTGCTCCTCGCCCACTTCTTCCTGCGGTCGCTGCGCATGGCGGGGGTCGTCATCAGCCCCGCCGAACTCATCGCGCGGGCGGGCGCGGTGATCGCGCTCTTCCTGGCGATGCTCGCGGGGCTCGTCTGGGCGGGGCATGACGTCGTCACGATCGACGGCGAGCGGCTCGGCCTCGACAAGGAGATGGACAAGGAGATCGACAAGGGCATCGAGGAAGGGCTCGACCGGTTGCCCGGCGGGATCGGCGACAAGCTGCGCGACGGCCTTGGCGACATCGGGGACGTCGGGGATATCGGGGGCATCGGCGGGTTGCTGCCCGACCGGCTCGGGGATCTGGCGCAGGCCAAGGCCTCGGTCGGGTTCACCGTCGACACCGCGCCGACGCTGCTCGGCGGGACGGTGTGGGCGGCCGGTGTCCTGCTCATCGCGTTGCTCGCGTCGCGCCGCACGCCGTTGCCGCGGGGCCTCGGCGCGCTGCACCGGGTGGTGCGGCCCGCGGCTTCCGCGCTGATCACGGTGGCGCTGGTGGCGGTCGCCGCGGGGTTCGCCGCGGCGGCGTACGCGATGACCGGCGACGATCACCCCCGGCGGATCGCCGGTGCCGCGCTGCTCGGGGCGCCGAACGGCGTGTGGTTCGGCGTCCCCGTGGGGCTCTGCGTCCCGTGGGACGGCAGCGCGACGGGCGTCCTCGCGCGCTTCCTGCCGGATCCGGTGGACGACCTGCTCTCCGGAAGCTCGGAGCGGGCGCTCACACTGGGGCGCCTTGCCGAACTCGACGGCAGAGTATGGCTGTTGGGGGTGGCGGCCGCCCTGATGATGTTGTTCGCGGGGGTGCTGACGGCGGTACGGACTCCAGTGGCTCGGGAAGCTTCGGCGCGCACGGCGGGCGCCCTGGGGTTCGCCGGGCGCTGCGGGGTTCGGCTCGGGGCCGCGACCGCGGTCGGGCTTCCGCTGCTGGTGTGGCTGACCGGGGTGTCCGCCGACGCCTCGCTGTCCGTGTTCGGCATCGACGCGTTCGGCGCGGGGATCGAGCTGCACGGCCGCGTGGGTGCGGCGGCGTGGCTCGGGGCGGCGTGGGGGTTCGGGGCGGGGGCGGCGGGGGCGGTGCTCGCGTACGCGACGGGGGCAGCGGGCGGGCGGGCTGCGCCGCTGGCTTTGGCCCTGGCCCTGCGTCCGCCTTCGGGGGCGGCTGTGGCTGCGGGGTCGGTTGCGGCTGTGGGGTCGGGTACGGCTGCGGGTACGGGTGCGAGGTCGGCTGCGGCTGCGAGGTTTGGCTCGGGCTGGGGCTTGGGGCCGGAGTCTGACTTGAGGTCGGGCTCTGGACCGGGCTCGGAATCAGGCTCGGCCTCGGAACCAGGGTCAGGCTCGGCCTCGGAGTCAGGCTCGGCCTCGGGATCAGGGTCCGGCTCGGGATCAGGGTCCGGCTCGGGGAACCCGAAGGCGGCGGACGAGGCCGCTGCGGGGCGGGACGAAGCCGGAGCCGGAGCCGCGAGGGACGAGGCGGGGCCGTACCGCCCCGGCGCACCGCACCGGCCGCCGAACCCGGACACCAACCCCTACCTGCGGCCGCCACCGGACGTGTCCAGCGCGCCCACGGTCGTGGGGCCGATCGTGCCGCCGCCTCGTCCTCGGCCGAAGCCGGCCCGCCCCCGCCCCCGGCCGGGCGACTGGCCTCCCCCGCCGCCGCCACCCCCGCCACCCCCGAAGGCACCGCGCGGGCCACGCTGACGTACGCCTTCGTGCGGCGTGGCGGTCCGCGGTGTCCGGCACGCGGACCGCCCGGGCGCCGACGCGGAGGGGGCGGATACCGTAGGGATCACCATGAGTGCTCCGCAGCCCCCTCAGCCGGCCGACATCCCGACGCTCCTCGTCAAGATCTTCGGCAAGGACCGCCCCGGCCTCACCGCCGGCCTCTTCGACACCCTCGCCGCCTACTCCGTCGACGTCGTCGACATCGAGCAGGTCGTCACCCGCGGCCGGATCGTGCTGTGCGCGCTCGTGACCGCGCCGCCCGCCGGCCTGGAGGGCGATCTGCGCGCCACCGTCCACAGCTGGGCGGAGTCCATGAAGATGCAGGCCGAGATCATCTCGGGCATCGGCGACAACCGTCCGCGCGGCCTCGGGCGCTCGCTCGTGACGGTGCTCGGCCACCCGCTGACGTCGGAGTCGACGGCCGCGATCGCCGCCCGGATAACGGCCACCGGCGGCAACATCGACCGTATCTTCCGGCTCGCCAAATACCCGGTCACCGCCGTCGAGTTCGCGGTGTCCGGCACCGGGACCGAGCCGCTGCGCACCGCCCTCGCCATAGAGGCCGCGAAGCTCGGCGTGGACGTCGCGGTCGTCGCGGCGGGCCTGCACCGCCGCGCGCAGCGCCTGGTCGTGATGGACGTCGACTCGACGCTCATCCAGGACGAGGTCATCGAACTCTTCGCCGCGCACGCCGGCTGCGAGGCCGAGGTCGCCGAGGTGACGGCGGCGGCGATGCGCGGCGAGCTGGACTTCGAGCAGTCGCTGCACGCGCGCGTGGAGCTGCTGGCGGGTCTCGACGCGTCGGTCGTCGACAAGGTCCGCGCCGAGGTCCGGCTCACCCCGGGGGCCCGCACCCTCATCCGCACCCTCAAGCGCCTCGGCTATCAAGTGGGCGTCGTCTCGGGCGGTTTCACCCAGGTGACCGATGATCTGAAGGAGCGTCTCGGCCTCGACTTCGCCCAGGCCAACACCCTGGAGATCGTCGACGGCAAGCTCACCGGCAAGGTGACCGGCGAGATCGTCGACCGGGCGGGCAAGGCCCGGCTGCTGCGCCGCTTCGCCAAGGAGGCGGGGGTCCCGCTGGAGCAGACCGTCGCGATCGGCGACGGCGCGAACGACCTCGACATGCTGAACGCGGCCGGGCTCGGTGTCGCCTTCAACGCCAAGCCGGTGGTCCGCGAGGCCGCGCACACCGCGGTGAACGTGCCCTTCCTGGACACCGTCCTCTACCTCCTCGGCATTACCCGCGAAGAGGTCGAGGCGGCGGACACCCACTTGGACTGACAGCCGGCCGCTTCCCACGGCTGACGGCCTGCCGCTTCCCATGACTGACAGCCGGCCGCTTCCTTCGCTGCCCGGCGTACGCACGGACGGGGCCCCGCACCGCGTGGTGCGGGGCCCCGTCCGCGTATCAACGGAAAGGAGGGACGGTGGAGGGTTACTCGGACGGCGCCCAGTAGTCGACGAGGGTGGCCACGCCCGGTTCGAGCGCCTTCCACGAGCCGGAGTACGTGAGGACGGAGAAGGTGGCGGTCGGGAAGCCCCGGCGGTTCAGCCGCTCCCGGGCGTCGTCCTCGGCCTCCCCGGCCAGCACGTCGGTCAGGCCCTGGATGCCGGGGTTGTGACCGATCAGGACGACGTTCCGCACGTCGTCCGGGGTTTCGTTGAGCACGGCGATCAGCTCGCCGGGAGAGGCTTCGTACAGCCTCTCCTCGTAGATGGTCTTCGGCCGCTGCGGCAGCTCCTGGACGGCGAGCTTCCAGGTCTCGCGGGTCCGGGTCGCGGTCGAGCAGAGGGCCAGGTCGAAGGGGATGCCGCTGTCGGCCAGCTTGCGTCCGGCGACGGGGGCGTCCCTGCGGCCCCGGTCGGCGAGCGGCCGCTCGTGGTCGGAGACCTGCGGCCAGTCGGCCTTCGCATGCCGGAAGAGGACAATCCTGCGGGGTTCTGCGACGCTCATGCGTCCCAGCTTCGCATGAAACGCGCCACGGGGCGCAGGTAGTTGAGGCGGTGGCCCGGCACGGGTGACGCCTCCGGCGGGGCCTGCCTCACGGGGTCGTCCGCGAGATCAGGGCCTGTATGCGCTCGATGAGGGTGGTGACGACGGGCTCGCTGCTCGCGGCGTGCGCGTCCGCGGGGTTCAGGACCAGCAGGAGCAGGGCCGCGAAGGCGATGGCGGGCAGGGCGACGGCCCACCACGGGAGCTGGATCTCGACGCTGCCGGACTCCGCGGGGTCGCGCCGGGTGTGCGTACGGACCGACATGCCGCCTCCGTGGTCTTCGAGTGGTCCGTGCCCGCTGCGTCGCGGGCACAACTCGAAACTAGGCGATCGGCGGCCCTGGGCCCATCCGGTGATCCACCCACTTGACCCTGACACTGACCCCCTAGGGGATGGGGGTGCTAACCCCACCATCCGCCCTCTCGGAGCGCGTTCGGACCGCTGCCGGGGTCAGCTCACGGGGAGGCGATGGAGGCGATGATGCCGATGATCACGGTGATGGCCAGCATCGAGCCGAGCACGATGAGCAGCTTCTTCTGGCCGTTCTGGGGGTTCGGGTCAAGGACGGGCATACCGCAAGTCTCGCACCCTTGACCCGTGCCCCCGCCGCCGGGGTCAGGCCGTCGGGGCCGTCCTGGCCGCCCTGGCGGCCACCTCGTCCTCGACCGTGCGGTTGCGGCCCGCGAGGGTGCCGACGATGATCTGCGGCACCATCAGGCCCGCCATCAGCGCGATCGGCAGGCCCCAGCCGCCGCTGTGCTGGTAGAGGACGCCCACCAGGAGCGGTCCGGGGATCGAGATCAGATAGCCGGTGCTCTGCGCGAAGGCGGAGAGCTTGGCCACGCCCACACTGCTCTTGGCCCGCATGCCGACCATGGTGAGGGCGAGCGGGAAGGCGCAGTTGGAGACGCCGAGCAGCAGCGCCCAGACCCATGCGCCGCCCGCGGGGGCGAGGTAGAGGCCCGCGTATCCGGAGAGGCCGCAGAGACCGAGGACGAGGACGACGGGGCCCTGGTTGGTCAGGCGCGTGGCGACCCTGGGGATGACGAACGCCAGCGGCACGCCCATGGCCATCGTGACGGCGAGCAGGACGCCCGCCTCGCCCGCGGGGACGCCCGCGTCCCGGAAGATCTGCGGCATCCAGCCCATCGTGATGTACGCGGCCGTGGCCTGGAGTCCGAAGAAGACGGCGAGGGCCCAGGCGGTGCGGCTGTGGGTGATGCGCAGCTCCGCGTCCTCGTGCCGGACGGTGGTGCTGACGTGCTCCGGGGCGGCGGAGGCCGCGCTCCGGTCACGGACGAGCGGGATCCACGGCACGACGGCGACGACGGCGAGCGCCGCCCAGACGGCGAGGCCGGTCTGCCAGCGGCCGCCCAGCGCGTCGGTCATCGGGACCGTCAGGGCGGCGGCGAGGGAGGTGCCGAGCGCGAGGGCCATCGAGTACAGGCCGGTCATGGAGCCGACCCGGTCGGGGAACCAGCGCTTGACGATGACCGGCATCAGGACGTTGCTGACCGCGATGCCCATGAGGGCGAGCGCGGTGGCGGCGAGGAAGCCGGCCGTGCCCCCGACGAAGGGACGTATCACCAGGCCAGCGGCGATCGCGGCCATGCCGACGCAGACCACCGCGCTCGGGCCGAAGCGGCGGGCGAACCTGGGCGCCATGACGCCGAAGAACGCGAAGCAGAGCGGCGGCACGGAGGTGAGGAGTCCGGCGAGGGTGCCGCTCATGCCGAGGCCGTCGCGCACCTCTTCGAGAAGGGCACCGAGGCTGGTGATGGCCGGGCGGAGGTTGAGGGCCGCGAGGACGATGCCGACGATGACCAGACGCGTCGCCCACGCGCGCGTGGGGGCTTGTTTCTCCGTCGTCCCGGTACGCGGGGAGGGTGTCGCCGTCGGTGTCATCGTCGTGGTTTCCTCACTAGCCATGGGTCCATCATAGAATCATGGGATGATTGGCTGTCCAATCGGTTCCGGTTCTCGCACGAAGGAACGTCATGCCGCTGACCACTCCGCGCCGTTCGGCGCTCTCCGAACAGGTCATCTCCGAGCTGCGCAACCAGATCGCCTCGGGCGAGTGGCCGGTCGGCTCCCGCATCCCCACCGAGCCGGAGCTGGTCGAACAGCTGGGCGTGGCCAGGAACACCGTCAGGGAGGCCGTCCGCGCCCTCGCGCACAACGGCCTGCTCGACATCCGCCAGGGCTCCGGCACCTTCGTCGTCGCGACCAGCGAGCTGGCGGGCGTGATGCACCGCAGGTTCGCCGACGCCGACCCCCGGCACATCGCCGAACTGCGCAGCACGCTGGAGTCGAGCGCCGCGAAGCTCGCCGCCGAGCGCCGCACCGAGCGCGACCTCAAGCAGCTCGACGGCCTGCTCGCGCGCCGCGAGCAGGCCTGGGCGGCGGGAGACGCGGAGGCCTTCGTGACGGCCGACGCGACCCTTCACATGGCCGTGGTGGCCGCGTCCCACAACGATGTCATGACGGCGCTGTACGCCGACCTCGGCGAGGTCCTGCGGGACTGGCTGCGCGAGGACATCGGCAAGGACCTGAGCCCCGAGGCCCACATGGACCATGCCCGTCTGGTCGAGGCGATCCGCGCGCGGGACACCGAGGCCGCCGCGGCGGAAGCGGCGAGTTACCCCTTCATGTGCCGCCCGGAGCGGCTCACCCGGGGCTGACCCTCACTTCTGGTGGCCGGGGCCGGCCCTCACTTCTCGTGGCTGACCCAGGCCGAGCGGACCTCTTTCCAGCACCGCCCGGCCAGCCGCACGGTCTGGGCGGGGCCCGCCTCGACCGGGGCGCTGTCGACGTCGATGTCCCACCACCGGTCGCACTCCACGTGCAGCCGGACCCGGTCGGTCTCGGGGTACGGGTTGTGGCAGTACGCGATGACCGCGGAGCCGTGGACGCCGACGCGGCACTCCGCGCCGAAGGGCCGGGGCTCCCGGTCGCCCTGCTTCCCGCGCGCGTGGCGCTCGGGACCGGTGTCGCCGAGGGACGCGGCGCCCGTGGGCACGGCGACCAGCAGGGCGAGAGCGGCGAGCACCGCACCGGAGAGACGCACACTTCAGGGTGCGCGGCCCTCCCCCGCCGCCGCCCGGCCGGGGGGCCGAACGGGTGACGCCCCGCCTCCCGCGCACTGCGGGGGACGGGGCGTCATCTTCGTACGTAAGGCCTGGTCAGGCACCCATCATGTGCACGCCGCCGTCGACGTGGATGATCTCGCCGGTGGTCTTCGGGAAGAAGTCGGAGAGCAGGGCGACGATGCCACGGCCCGCGGGCTCCGGGTCGGCCATGTCCCACTCCAGCGGGGAGCGGCTGTTCCAGACGTCGGCGAGTTCCGAGAAGCCCGGGATGGACTTCGCGGCCATCGAGCCGAGCGGGCCCGCCGAGATCATGTTGCAGCGGATGTTCTCCTTGCCCAGGTCACGGGCGAGGTAGCGCGAGGTGGCCTCCAGGGCGGCCTTGGCCGGACCCATCCAGTCGTACTTCGGCCAGGCGTACTGCGCGTCGAAGGTGAGACCGACGACGGAGCCGCCGTTCGTCATCAGGGGGCGGCAGGCCATGGTGAGCGACTTCAGGGAGAACGCCGAGACGTGCATCGCCGTCGAGACGTCCTCGAAGGTCGCCTCCAGGAAGTTGAAGGCACCCTGCGGCGCGAAGCCGATGGAGTGCACGATGCCGTCCAGGCCGCCGAGCTCGTCCTTGACCAGGCCCGCGAGCCGGTCCAGGTGTTCCTGGTCGGTCACGTCCAGCTCGATGACCTTGGCGGGCTTGGGCAGCTTCCGCGCGATGCGCTCGGTGAGGGTGGGCCGCGGGAAGGCGGTCAGGATGACCTCGGCGCCCTGCTCCTGGGCGACCTTCGCCGCGTGGAAGGCGATGGAGGCCTCCGTCAGGACGCCGGTGATCAGGATCTTCTTGCCGTCGAGAATTCCGCTCATGGTGATCAGTGACCCATGCCCAATCCGCCGTCAACGGGGATGACGGCTCCAGTGATGTACGAGGCGTCGTCGGACGCGAGGAACTTCACCGCGGCGGCGATCTCCTCGGGGCGCGCGTAACGGCCGAGCGGCACCTGAGAGACGATGCCCTCACGCTGCTCGTCCGTCAGCACCTTGGTCATGTCGGTGTCGACAAAACCGGGCGCGACGACGTTGAAGGTGAGGTTGCGCGACCCGAGCTCACGGGCGAGCGAGCGCGCGAAGCCGACCAGACCCGCCTTGGAGGCGGCGTAGTTGGCCTGCCCCGGGCCACCCATGAGGCCCACGACCGAGGAGATCAGGACGACGCGGCCCTTCCTGGCCCGCAGCATGCCGCGGTTGGCGCGCTTGACGACGCGGAAGGTGCCGGTGAGGTTGGTGTCGAGGACGGACGTGAAGTCCTCCTCCGACATACGCATCAGGAGCTGGTCCTTGGTGATGCCCGCGTTGGCGACCAGGACCTCCACGTTCCCGTGCTTCTCCTCGACCTCCTTGTAGGCCTGCTCCACCTGCTCGGCGTCGGTGATGTCGCACTTCACGGCGAGGACCCCGGCGTCGGTGAGCTCCTTCGGCGGCTCACCCGAGCGGTAGGTGATCGCGACCTTGTCGCCGGCGTCGGCGAAGGCGCGGGCGATGGCGAGGCCGATGCCCCGGTTTCCTCCGGTGACGAGAACCGAGCGGCTCAACGGATCACCCTTTCGATAAGCGGTCTGGTACCTCGAAAACCTATCGGTACCTTCCGCGATACGGAGAATCGGTGACCGACAGTGGCGCGAAGGACTCGCTGTGGGGTCCCTACAGAAAGCTCTGGCCGCCGACCCGTCGGGCGCGACATGATCGGACCGACCGGTGCCGACAGCAGGGAGACATTCGTGCCTCATTCCATCGATGAAGCCTTCACGGCGCTGCCGCTGCGGGCTCTCGCCGACGCCGCGCTCGCCCGCGCGCGGGCGCTCGGCGCCGACCACGCGGACTTCCGTCTGGAGCGGGTGCGCAGCGCGTCCTGGCAGCTGCGGGACGCCCGGCCGTCCGGCACCTCGGACGCCACGGACCTGGGGTACGCGGTCCGGGTCGTGCACGGCGGGACCTGGGGGTTCGCCTCGGGCGTCGACCTGACGATGGACGCCGCGGCCCGGGTCGCCTCGCAGGCCGTGGCCATGGCCAAGCTGTCCGCGCAGGTCATCAAGGCCGCGGGGTCCGTGGGGGCACCTCCCACGCCTTTCGGGCAGTGGGGGCGGGTGGAGCTGGCGGACGAGCCCGTGCACGCCGACCGGACCTGGGTGTCGTCGTACGAGATCGACCCCTTCTCCGTGCCCGACGAGGACAAGGCGGGGCTCCTCGCCGACTGGAGCGCACGGCTGCTGGCCGCCGACGGGGTCGCGCACGTCGACGCCTCACTGCTCACCGTGCACGAGAACAAGTTCTACGCGGATACGGCGGGCACGGTGACCACGCAGCAGCGGGTCCGCCTGCACCCGCAGCTCACCGCGGTCGCCGTGGACGGGTCGAGCGGTGAGTTCGACTCGATGCGCACGATCGCGCCGCCGGTCGGACGGGGCTGGGAGTACCTCACCGGGACCGGCTGGGACTGGCAGGGCGAGCTGGAGCGCATCCCCGAGCAGTTGGCGGAGAAGATGCGGGCGCCGAGCGTCCGGGCGGGCTCCTACGACCTCGTCGTCGACCCGTCGAACCTCTGGCTGACCATCCACGAGTCCATCGGCCACGCCACCGAGCTCGACCGCGCGCTCGGCTACGAGGCGGCGTACGCGGGCACGTCCTTCGCCACCTTCGACCAGCTCGGCAAGCTGGCGTACGGCTCGTCGCTGATGAACGTCACCGGCGACCGGACCGCCGAGCACGGACTCGCCACCATCGGCTACGACGACGAGGGCGTCGCCGCGCAGTCCTGGGACCTGATCAAGGACGGCACGCTCGTCGGCTACCAACTGGACCGGCGCATCGCGAAGCTCACCGGCTTCGAGCGCTCGAACGGCTGCGCGTACGCCGACTCCCCCGGCCACGTGCCGGTGCAGCGCATGGCGAACGTGTCGCTCCAGCCGGACCCCGGCGGGCTCTCCACGGAGGACCTGATCGCGGGCGTCGACCGCGGCATCTACGTGGTCGGCGACCGGTCCTGGTCGATCGACATGCAGAGGTACAACTTCCAGTTCACCGGGCAGCGCTTCTACAAGATCGAGAACGGGCGGCTCGCCGGACAGCTCCGCGACGTCGCCTACCAGGCCACGACCACCGACTTCTGGGGCTCCATGGCCGCCGTCGGCGGCCCGCAGACGTACGTACTCGGCGGCGCCTTCAACTGCGGCAAGGCCCAGCCGGGCCAGGTCGCCGCGGTCTCGCACGGCTGCCCTTCGGCCCTGTTCCGGGGCGTGAACATTCTGAACACCACGCAGGAGGCCGGCCGATGAGCCGCAGCGCCACCAAGCCGCACGAGATCGTCGAGCGCGCCCTCGAACTGTCCACCGCCGACGGCTGCGTCGTCATCGCCGACGAGGAGTCGACGGCGAACCTGCGCTGGGCGGGCAACGCCCTCACCACCAACGGCGTCACCCGCGGCCGCACCCTGACCGTCATCGCCACCGTCGACGGCAAGGAGGGCACCGCCTCGGGCGTCGTCTCGCGCTCGGCCGTCACCGCGAACGACCTGGAGCCGCTGGTGCGGGCCGCCGAGGAGGCCGCCCGGCACGCGGGCCCCGCCGAGGACGCGCAGCCCCTGGTCACCGGCACCGCCGCCTCCCCCGACTTCACGGACGCTCCGGCGGAGACCTCCTCGGCGGTCTTCGCGGACTTCGCCCCCGCCCTCGGCGAGGCCTTCGCCCGGGCCCGCGCGGGCGGCCGTGAGCTGTATGGCTTCGCGAACCACGAGTTCGTGTCGAGCTACCTCGGTACGTCGACGGGGCTGCGCCTGCGGCACGACCAGCCCAACGGCACCCTGGAGCTCAACGCCAAGTCGCCGGACCGCACCAAGTCGGCCTGGGCGGGACGCGCCACCCGGGACTTCAAGGACGTCGACCCGGCCGCCCTCGACGCCGAGCTGGCCCGGCGCCTCGGCTGGGCCCAGCGGCGTATCGACCTGCCCGCCGGGCGGTACGAGACGCTGCTGCCGCCGACCGCCGTGGCCGACCTGCTGATCTACCAGATGTGGTCCTCCTCGGCCCGGGACGCCGCCGAGGGCCGCACGGTGTTCTCCAAGCCGGGGGGTGCCACGCGCCTCGGCGAGCGGATCGCTCAGCTGCCGCTGACGCTGCGCAGCGACCCGCACGAGCCCGGTCTGGAGTCGGCGCCGTTCGTGCTCGCGCACGCCTCCGACGGTGACGCGTCCGTCTTCGACAACGGCCTGCCGCTGACCGCCACCGAGTGGATCCGCGCCGGAGAACTCGCCCACCTCGCCACCAGCCGGCACGGCGCCGCCCTCACCGGCCTGCCGGTGACGCCCGCCATCGACAACCTCGTCCTGGACGGCGGCGGCGACCGCTTCCTGGAGGAGATGGTCGCCGCCACCGAGCGCGGCCTGCTGCTCACCTGCCTCTGGTACATCCGCGAGGTCGACCCGGCCACCCTGCTGCTGACCGGCCTGACCAGGGACGGCGTCTACCTCGTCGAGAACGGCGAGGTCGTGGGCGAGGTGAACAACTTCCGGTTCAACGAATCGCCGGTCGACCTGCTCGGCCGGGCCTCGGAGGCGGGCCGTACGGAGAAGACGCTGCCGCGCGAGTGGGGCGACTACTTCACCCGGGCCGCGATGCCCGCGCTGCGCGTCCCGGATTTCAATATGAGTTCGATCAGCCAGGGCGTATAACCTCGGACCCTGCACATCCGTGCAGACCAGCACACGCAGCAGTACATCCAAGGAGACGCGAGACCCGTGACGGACATCGTCGACGAGCTGAAGTGGCGAGGGCTCTTCGCCCTCTCCACCGATGAAGACGCACTGCGCAAGGCGCTCGCGGACGGTCCCGTCACGTTCTATTGCGGCTTCGACCCCACCGCGGCGAGCCTGCACGTCGGGCACCTCGTGCAGGTCCTCACCGTCCGCCGGCTCCAGCAGGCGGGGCACCGCCCGCTGGCGCTGGTCGGCGGCGCCACGGGACAGATCGGCGACCCGCGGCCCACCGCCGAGCGCACCCTGAACGACCCGGAGACGGTCGCGAACTGGGTGGCCCGGCTCCGCTCGCAGATCGAGCCGTTCCTGTCCTTCGAGGGCGAGAACGCCGCGACGATGGTCAACAACCTCGACTGGACCGCGGGCATGTCCGCGATCGAGTTCCTGCGCGACATCGGCAAGCACTTCCGGGTCAACAAGATGCTCACCAAGGACTCGGTCGCCCGGCGCCTGGAGTCCCAGGAGGGCATCTCCTACACGGAGTTCAGCTACCAGCTCCTCCAGGGCATGGACTTCCTGGAGCTCTACCGGCGGTACGGCTGCACGCTGCAGACCGGCGGCAGCGACCAGTGGGGCAACCTCACCGCGGGCATCGACCTGATCCACCGCCTGGAGCCGGACGCCACGGTCCACGCCATGGGCACGCCGCTGATGCTCAAGTCGGACGGCACCAAGTTCGGCAAGTCCGAGGGCGGGGCCGTCTGGCTCGACCCGACGATGACGACGCCGTACGCGTTCTACCAGTTCTGGCTGAACACGGACGACCGGGACATCACGACGTACATGCGGATCCTGTCCTTCAAGTCCCGTGAGGAGCTGGAGGAGATCGAGAAGCAGACCGAGGAGCGTCCGCAGGCGCGCGCCGCGCAGCGCGCCCTCGCCGAGGAGCTGACGACGCTGGTGCACGGCGCCGACCAGTGCGCGGCGGTCATCGCCGCGTCCAAGGCGCTCTTCGGCCAGGGCGAGCTGGCGGATCTGGACGAGGCGACGCTGGCGGCGGCGCTCTCCGAGCTGCCGCGTGTCGAGGTCTCCGAGCTGGGCCCGGTCGTGGACCTGTTCGCCGAGGTCGGCCTGGTGGCGAGCAAGTCCGCCGCCCGGCGCACGGTGAAGGAGGGCGGGGCCTACGTGAACAACGTCAAGGTCGCCGCCGAGGACGCCGTGCCGGCCCGCGAGGACCTGCTGCACGGGCGGTGGCTGGTGCTGCGGCGCGGCAAGAAGAACCTGGCGGCGGTCGAGGTCACGGCGGCGGGCTGACCAGCCCGCGCCCGGCACGCAGACGCGCACAGAAGGGCCGGTCCATGCGGACCGGCCCCTTCTGTGCGGCTGCCATGCCGTTTCCGTGCGGCTGCTAGGCCGTGCGTCTGTTGCCCCGGACCATCTTGTAGAGCGCGTCGCCCAGGCCGACGATCACGACCGCCGCGGCCACTTGCAGGGCGTGGCGGCCCCAGTCGATGCCCTTGGTCTCGTTGATGCCGAACTGCGTCGCGAGCCAGTTGCCCAGGACGGCTCCGATGATGCCGAACACCGTGGTGAGCCAGATCGGACTGTGCTGCTTACCGGGCAGGATCGCCTTGGCAATCAGCCCCAGCACGAATCCCACGATGATCGCCCACAACCAGCCCATAGCTGCCTCCTTGTACGGCTCTACGTGAGCATTACCGCCAGTGTCGGCCCGTGCGCCGTACCGCGCATGTCGGGCGCCCCCATACGTGGCGGGGCGCAGGATTCCCGCCGAGGCGAGGCCTGCCCCGGTCTCGTGGGCTGCGCAGCTCAGGCGTAACGTGGAGTGAGCCGGGCCGGGGTAGATACCGGGGAGAGTCCGGCACAGCGGACAGGGTGGTGGAACGTGATGCGGAAGCAGAGCGGTAACCAGGTCTTCCGGATCACGGGAGCCCGGCAGGGGCTCGCGGAGGACGTACGTGGCCGGCAGCGCCGGTATGTGATCTCGATGTCGGTGCGGACCGTCTCCGTCGTCGCCGCGGCCGTGCTGTGGAACGTGGAGCGGCATGTCGCCATCGTCGCCCTGGTGCTCGGCGTCCTGCTCCCGTACATCTCCGTGGTGATCGCCAACGCGGGCCGCGAGAGCAACCGTTCGCTTCCGTCGACGTTCGTACCCGCTCCTTCTCGGCCAATGCTGGCGCCGCCCGCCACGGTCGGGCCCGCGGAATCCGTCCCGGAAGATCCCCTGGGTGCCGCGTACGACCAGCAGCGCGGCCCTTCACGCGGGCAGAACTGACCGTCGACGTTCCGCCAAGCTCAAGAAACGCTCAGATCAATCATGTAGTTCCGGTGCCGGTCACCGGGTCGCCCGTGACATACTTCGTACGCGCTCCGCATCCCCCGTCGGAGCGACAGACCGACGCCGGGCAGCTCCCCCCGTGGCTGCTCGGCGTCGCCTTGTTCCGGAACGTTTTTGGACGCGACTGTGAGTGACGAGACGCCGATCTGCTCCGCCAAGGGCTGCCGCGCGGCCGCGGTCTGGGTCCTCGCCTGGAACAACCCGAAGATCCACACCCCGGAGCGCCGCAAGACGTGGCTCGCGTGCGAGGAGCACCGCGAGCACCTCTCCCAATTCCTCGGCATACGCGGCATGTTGAAGGAAGTCGTGACGCTGTCCGAGTGGGAGTCCCGCGCCAACGAGAGGTGAAGCCGGGAAGCGCTGAGCGGACTCCGGCAACTCTCCACCCTTCAGGGCTCCTTGGGCATGGCGCCTGACCTGCCCAGCTCAAGAAAAGCTCAGATCAATCATGTGGTTCCAGTGCCGGGTGCGGGGACCACCATGGGATACTTCCTTCGCGTTCCGCATCCCCCGTCGGAACGACGCACACCACCACAGTCTTTCCGCGTGTGGTTCCGTGCGGCCATTTCCCTGGTGAAGGGGGGTGGATAAATGAATGATCGTCGCTGGGAGCCACGTGAGCGCTGGACCGGTCCTGAGAAGTGGCAGGTCTGGATCGGGCTGCTCGGCTTACTCGTAACGATCACCGGATGTGTGGGGCAGTTCGTCCGATAGGGCGCCCACCCATGAGA
This sequence comes from Streptomyces sp. 135, assembly GCF_020026305.1. Classification (NCBI taxonomy): domain Bacteria; kingdom Bacillati; phylum Actinomycetota; class Actinomycetes; order Kitasatosporales; family Streptomycetaceae; genus Streptomyces; species Streptomyces sp. 135. The sequence continues at coordinate 1,915,207 of NZ_CP075691.1, forward strand.
CGGTCGCGATCGGTGTGCTGCGAAACGCAGCGAGCCCGGTCGAGTAGAAGGCGACCGGGCTCGTGAACTACTGCGCGAAGGGCCTCGCTCTGGCAGGAGCCGGGCCCTTCGTCATGCCCGGAGAGACCGTTCACGACGGGGAAATACTACAGCGCAGGTCGCGTCGGCGTTAAGTTATTAGGGTCAGCCGCCGATCGCCGACATCGGGCGGTCCGGCTGGAGGAACGAGGGGTCGTCCAGGCCGGAGCCGGCCTTCTTGCCCCACATGGCGAGCTTCCAGATGCGGGCGATCTCCTCGTCCGAGGCGTCCGAGCCCTCTGCGCCGTCCGCGCCGCCTTCGGGGGCGGCACGCAGGGCCGCGCGCAGGTCGGTCTCCTCGGTGGCGAAGAGGCAGGTGCGCACCTGGCCGTCGGCCGTCAGCCTCGTACGGTCACAGGCCGAGCAGAAGGGGCGGGTCACGGAGGCGATGACGCCGACGCGGTGCGGGCCGCCGTCGACGATCCAGCGCTCGGCGGGTGCCGAGCCGCGCTCTCCGGAGCCCTCTTCGGTGAGCTCGAAGCGGGTGCGCAGGGACTGCAGGATGTCACCCGCGGTGATCATGCCGTCGCGCTTCCAGCCGTGCTGGGCGTCGAGGGGCATCTGCTCGATGAAGCGCAGCTCGTAGTCGTTCTCGACGGCCCAGGCGAGGAGGTCCGGGGCCTCGTCGTCGTTCAGGCCCGGCATCAGGACGGTGTTGACCTTGACCGGGGTGAGGCCGGCGTCGCGGGCGGCTTCGAGGCCTTCGAGGACGTCCTTGTGGCGGTCGCGCCGGGTGAGCGTCTTGAAGACGTCGGGGCGCAGGGTGTCCAGCGAGACGTTGACCCGGTCCAGGCCGGCGGCCTTGAGCGCCTTCGCGGTGCGCTTGAGGCCGATGCCGTTCGTCGTCAGGGACATCTTCGGGCGGGGTTCCAGCTGGGCGCAGCGCTCGACGATGCCGACGAGGCCGGGGCGCAGCAGGGGCTCGCCGCCGGTGAAGCGGACCTCGCGGATGCCCAGGTGGGTGACGGCGATCCGGACGAGGCGGACGATCTCGTCGTCCGTGAGCAGGTCCGGCTTGGCGAGCCACTGCAGGCCTTCTTCCGGCATGCAGTACGTGCACCGCAGATTGCAGCGGTCGGTCAGCGATACGCGCAGGTCAGTGGCTACGCGGCCAAACGTGTCGATGAGCACTGCGGCCCCCTCCCCGGCGGTCGGATTTCTCATGGGTCCCACTGCCTTCGACCTTACGCGACACCTCTGACAACGCCATGGGCCATTTGCCACGAGGAACGCGGCGGCCGCGTCGTAGGACTCTACGACGCGGCCGCTACGAACGTGTGAACAAATGCCGGTCAGTGGGCTCCGACGCCGGTGAGGGACTTGACCTCCAGCTCGGCGTACTTGCCCTTGTCGGGCTTCTCCTTGGAGAGGACCGAGCCGAGCCAGCCGAGCAGGAAGCCCAGCGGGATGGAGATCAGGCCGGGGTTCTCCAGCGGGAAGAAGTCGAAGTTCGCGTCGGGGAACATCGAGGTGGGCTTGCCGGAGACGACCGGGGAGAAGAGCACGAGGCCGACGGCGGCGGTGAGGCCGCCGTAGATCGACCAGAGCGCGCCCTGGGTGGTGAACCTCTTCCAGAACAGGCTGTAGAGGATCGTCGGCAGGTTCGCGGAGGCCGCGACGGCGAAGGCGAGGGCGACCAGGCCCGCGACGTTGAGGTCGCGGGCGAGGGCGCCGAGCGCGATGGAGACGACGCCGATGAAGACGGTCGCCCAGCGGGCGGCCTTCATCTCCTCCTTCTCGGTGGCCTTGCCCTTGCGGATGACGTTGGCGTAGATGTCGTGCGCGAAGGACGACGACGAGGCCAGGGTGAGGCCCGCGACGACCGCGAGGATAGTGGCGAAGGCGACCGCGGAGATCACCGCGAGCAGGATCGCGCCGCCGGTGGAGTCGCCACCGCCGCCGATCTCCAGGGCGGCGAGGGGCGCCGCCGTGTTGCCCGCCTTGTTGGAGGCGATGATGTCGCCGGGCTTGAGGAGGGCCGCGGCGCCGAAGCCGAGCACGATGGTCATCAGGTAGAAGGCGCCGATGATACCGATCGCCCAGTTCACGGACTTACGGGCGGCCTTGGCGGTGGGCACGGTGTAGAAGCGGATCAGGATGTGCGGCAGGCCGGCGGTGCCGAGGACGAGGGCGATGCCGAGCGAGATGAAGTCCAGCTTCGAGGTGGCGCTCACGCCGTACTTGAGGCCGGGCTCCAGGAACGCCGAGCCCTTGCCGCTGTTGGAGGCGGCCGAGCCGAGCAGGTCGGAGACGTTGAAGTCGAACTTCAGCAGGATGAGGAAGGTGATGAGCACGGTGCCCGTGATGAGCAGGACGGCCTTGACCATCTGCACCCAGGTGGTGCCCTTCATGCCGCCGATGGTGACGTAGACGATCATCAGGACGCCGACGAGGGCGACGATGAGGATCTTGCCGGCGTCGGAGGTGATGCCGAGCAGCAGGGAGACCAGGACGCCCGCGCCCGCCATCTGCGCGAGCAGGTAGAAGATCGAGACGACGATGGTGGAGGTGCCGGCGGCCGTGCGGACGGGGCGCTGGCGCATGCGGTAGGCGAGGACGTCGCCCATGGTGTAGCGCCCGGAGTTGCGCAGCGGTTCGGCGACCAGGAGGAGCGCCACGAGCCAGGCGACGAGGAAGCCGATGGAGTACAGGAAGCCGTCGTAGCCGAAGAGGGCGATGGCGCCCGCGATGCCGAGGAAGGACGCGGCGGACATGTAGTCGCCGGAGATCGCGAGGCCGTTCTGGAAGCCGGTGAACTGGCGGCCGCCCGCGTAGAAGTCGGCGGCGCTCTTGGTCTGGCGGCCGGCCCAGACGGTGATGAAGAGGGTGGCGACGACGAAGGCGGCGAAGAGGCTGATGATCAGCGGCCGGTGCTGGGAGGCGTCGGACGCCGCCGCGAGGTCGATGACGGCGGTCTGCGCGCGGCTCATGCGTCGCCCTCCTTGTTGCCGGAGTTACCGGAGTTGCCGGAGTTGCCGGAGTTGCCGGAGTTGCCGGAGTTGCCGGAACCACCGGAGTTTCCGGACTCCATACGGGACTTGATCGCCTCGGACTTCGGGTCGAGCTTCGCCGCGGCGTGCCGCGAGTAGAACCAGGCGATGAGGAACGTCGTCAGGAACTGGCCGAGGCCGAGTACCAGGGCGACGTTGATGTTGCCGAACAGCTTGGTGCCCATGAAGTCGCCCGCGTAGTTGGAGAGCAGGACGTACACGAGGTACCAGGTGATGAAGGCGACGGTGAGGGGGAAGGCGAACGAGCGGTGTGCGCGGCGCAGTTCGCCGAACTCCGCGCTCTCCTGCACCTCGGTGAACTCCTCCGTGGAGGGCGCGTGGGGAGCGGGTTCTTTTCCTGCGCCACCCTTCGAAGGGGGCGGTGCGTCGGTGGCCACGGAGTCTCCTCGTGGTGCGGGTGGGGTGGGGACGGACAGTTTTTCCATGTGCTGCCTGGTCTCACTTTCCGGCGTGACGCGGATCACGTGAGCCACGGTTGGCGATGCTAGGGCCATGGGGCGTGATCCGACAGGGGTTGATGTTGCTTCTGTTGTCTGCTCAACGTCACGACGGCGCGTACGACGCGCCCCGACTCCCTGATCACTCCCGGATCTTTCCGGATTCTGTTACGGGCCATTGCTGGCCTGGGAGTTCGGGGGATAGCTTCACCCCTGCACGACCCGTCATGTACCTGCCCGAGCACCCAGCTGTGTTCGGGCAGTTCCGTATCCGGATGATGTGGAGACCCCATGGCTCATCTGCGTTCAAGACGCCGCACAGCGCTCACCCTGCCGCTCGGTGTCGCGCTCGCCGCCTCGGTGGGCTTCGTCCCCGGCGCCGCGTCGGCGGCCCCGAACGAGTCACCCGCCCCCGTGTCGGCCCGAGCCGCGAAGGACGCCCCCGTCTTCGCGTACGTCGTCAACACCCGTACCGACCACAAGACGGTCGCGTACGTGAAGCGGGCGATAGCCAAGGCCGGCGGCTCCGTCGTCGTCGCGCACGAGAAGATCGGCGTCATCGTCGCGCACTCCTCGGATCCGGGGTTCGGCGAGCGGATGCGTGGCGTCCGCGGTGTGCAGTCCGCCGGCGCGACCCACACCGCTCCGCTGCGGGCGGCCGGCACCACGGACGACGGCAAGGCCAAGCTGCTGTCGAAGGCCGAAGCCACGTCCCTGAAGCGGAGCGCCACGCCGGGCGCCGAGCCGATGGAGGCCGACCAGTGGGACCTGCGGGCGATCGGCGCCGACAAGGCGGCGAAGATCAACCCGGGCAGCAAGAAGGTCACCGTCGCGGTGATCGACACCGGTGTCGACGACACCCACCCGGACCTGGCCCCGAACTTCTCGGCGGCACAGTCCGCGAGCTGTGTCGGCGGCAAGGCGGACACCTCGGCCGGCGCCTGGCGTCCGGCGAACAAGGACCACTACCACGGCACGCATGTGGCGGGTGAGATAGGCGCCGCGCGCAACGGCGTCGGTGTCGCGGGTGTCGCGCCCGGCGTGAAGATATCGGGCATCAAGGTCGCCGACCCGGTCGACGAGCTGTTCTACCCGGAGAACGTGGTCTGCGCGTTCGTGTTCGCCGCCGAGCACGGCGTCGAGATCACCAACAACAGCTACTACGTGGACCCGTGGCTGTACAACTGCAAGGACGACCCGGACCAGAAGGCCATCCTGGACGCGGTGAACCGGGCCCAGCTGTACGCCCGGGGCAAGGGCATCCTGAACGTCGCCTCGGCGGGCAACTCCAACCACGACCTGGCCTCCGACGCGATCGTCGACAAGTCGAGCCCCGACGACTCCACGCCGGTCACCCGCACCATCGACCCGAGCGAGTGCCTGGACGTGCCGACCCAGCTGCCGGGCGTCGTCACGACGAGCGCGACGGGCGTCAAGAACCTCAAGTCGTCGTACTCCACCTACGGCAAGGGCGTCGTGGACGTCACGGCGCCGGGCGGCGACAAGTTCCAGCTGCCGGCCGACACCCCGTCGAAGAACGGCAACATCCTGTCCACCATGCCGAACGGCGAGTACGGCTGGCTGCGCGGTACGTCGATGGCCGCGCCGCACGCCGCGGGCGTAGCCGCGCTGCTGAAGTCCACGCACCCCAATGCGGGCCCCGCCGAACTGCAGCGCCTCCTGAAGAAGCAGGCCGATCCCCTGGAGTGCCCGGCCGAGCCGTACGACCCGGACAGCGACGGTGACGTCGACGCGGTCTGCGAGAGCGGCGGCAAGGGCAAGAACGGCTTCTACGGCAGCGGTCTCGTCGACGCGCTCGACGCCGTGAAGAAGAAGTGACGGGGGGCATGGAGATGTCCAGGTCCCACGGCAGGACCACCACCGGCTTCCCGCGTTCCCGCCGGGCGCTGGCCCTTCCCGTCGGGGTCGCGGTGGCCTCGGCCGTCGCCTTCCTGCCGGGTTCGGCGTCGGCGCGGCCCGCCTCGATGCCGGACGCGCCCGCTTCGGCGTCCTCCGCGTCGGCTGCCGGTTCGGATGCGGCGTCGATGAGCTACGTGGTCAACGTCCGCCCGGGCAAGGGCACTTCGGCGCGCGTCCAGCGGGCCATCGCCAAGGCCGGCGGTGACGTCGTCATCGCGTACGACAAGATCGGCGTCATCGTCGTCCACTCGGCGAACCCGGACTTCGCGAAGACGATCCGCAAGGTGAAGGGCGTCGACTCGGCGGGTGCGACCCGGACGGCTCCGCTGTCCGCGCAGTCCGACAACGCCCTCGACTCCGAGCGGCCGTTGACCGCCGCCGAGGCGAAGGCCGCGGCGGGCAAGGCGGCCGCGGGCCAGGACGAGCTGGAGCCGCTCCAGTGGGACCTGCCCGCCATGAAGGCGGACAAGGCCCACGAGATCTCGCTCGGCAGCCGCGAGGTCACGGTCGCGGTGCTCGACTCCGGGGTGGACGACACGCACCCCGACATAGCGCCGAACTTCGACCGGCGGGCGTCCGCGAGCTGTCTGGGCGGCGTGCCCGTCCAGAAGGACAACGCGTGGCGTCCGGTGGCCAAGGAGAGCGACCACGGCATGCATGTGGCGGGCTCGATAGCCGCCGCGAAGAACGGCACCGGTGTCACGGGCGTCGCGCCCGGCGTGAAGGTCGCGAGCCTGAAGGTGGCGGAGCCCGCGACCGGCATGTACTACACGGAAGCCGTCGTCTGCGGCTTCATGTGGGCGGCCGACCACGGCGTCGACGTGACCAACAACAGCTATTACACCGACCCGTGGCTCTTCAACTGCAAGACGGACGCCGACCAGAAGGCACTGGTCGACGCGGTCGGCCGGGCCGCGCGGTACGCGGAGCGCAAGGGCGCGGTGAACGTCGCGGCCGCGGGCAACGCCAAGACCGACCTCGCCCAGGAAGAGATCCTCGACAAGACGAGCCCCGACGACACCACACCGGTGCCGCGCACGATCAAGACGAAGGACTGCCTCGACCTCCCGTCGCAGCTGCCCGGCGTCGTGACCGTCTCGGCGACCGGTGCGAAGGGGCTCAAGGCGTCGTACTCGAACTACGGCCGGGGCGTCATCGACATCACGGCACCCGGCGGCGACAGGACCGAGTACCAGGCGCCGCGGCCGCCGGCCGTCGACGGCAGGATCCTGTCCACGCTGCCGGGCGGCAAGTTCGGCTACAAGGGCGGTACGTCGATGGCGTCCCCGCACGCAGCGGGCGTCGTCGCGCTGCTGAAGTCCACGCATCCGCACGCCTCGGTGGCGCGGATCAAGTCGCTCCTGTACCGCCAGGCGGACGCGATGGCGTGCACCGATCCGTACGACTTCGACGGTGACGGCAAGGTGGACGCGGTCTGTGAGGGCGGCACGAACAAGAACGGCTTCTACGGCGCGGGCATGGCCGACGCGCTGGACGCCGTGCGGAAGTAGCGCGCCTGCGTGACGCTGGGGGCCGGGCGGTGCGCACCGCCCGGCCCTCACCGTCCGTGGGGCCTTTTCCGTACGCCATAGTGCGTGCATGATGCAAACACCGTTGAACGGTACGCGCGCCGCCTGGGCGGCGCTCGGTGGCGACCCCGCCCTCGTCTCCCGGGTCTCGGTCGTCCCGCGCGCGGGCGCCCTGCCCGCACGGCTGCCCGTCATGGGGCTCGCCCGTGCCTGCGTGGGGGTCTGCGCGCTGGCCGCCGCCGAGTCGACCGCGTACCGCACGGGGCGGGAGGTACCGCGGGTGCGGGTCGACGACGGGGCCGTCGCGACCGCGTTCACCAGTGAGCGGCAGCTGCTGGTGGACGGGCGCGCGCCGGTCTCCTTCGCGCCGCTGTCCCGCTTCTGGCGCACCGCGGACGGCTGGGTGCGTACGCACGCCAACTACCCGCACCACCGGGCGGCGTTGACGGCCGCCCTCGGGCTCACACCGTCCGTTGAAGCGGACGCGGTCGGCGCGCTCCTCGCCGAGCGGTCGGCCGTGGAGGTGGAGGACGCCGTGTACGCCGCCGGGGGCCTCGCCGTGGCGCTGCGGTCGCCACGGGAGTGGGCCGCGCATCCGCAGGGCGCGGCGGTGGCCGGGCGCCCGCTGCTGCTGCGCGAGCGGATCGATGAGGGGCCCGCGCGGCCCCTCCCGCCGCTCGACGGCGATCCGGCGCTGCCCGCTCAGGGGCTGCGGGTGCTCGATCTGACGCGGGTCATCGCGGGCCCCGTCGCCACCCGCACGCTCGCGCTGCTCGGCGCGGACGTGCTGCGGGTCGATCCGCCGGGGCTGCCGGAACTGCCCGACCAGCACGCGGACACGGGCTTCGGAAAGCGCTCGGCCACGCTCGATCTGGGCGCCCGCGCGGACCGGCGGGCCTTCGACGACCTGCTGGAACGCGCCGACGTGGTCGTCACCGGCTACCGGCCGGGCGCCCTCGACCGCTTCGGCCTCTCACCCGAGGCACTGGCCGGGCGCAGGCCCGGCGCCGTCCTCGCCCAGCTGTCCGCGTGGGGGGCGGACGGGCCGTGGGCGGGGCGGCGCGGCTTCGACAGTCTGGTGCAGGCGGCGACCGGGATCGCCGCCGTCGAGGGGTCCGCCGAGCGGCCGGGCGCACTGCCCGCCCAGGCGCTGGACCACGGCACGGGCCATCTCCTCGCGGCGGCCGTCCTGCGCTCGCTCACGGAGCGGTCCCTGACGGGCGGGACGTACCTGGCGCGGCTCGCGCTGGCGCACACGGCCGCGTGGCTGACGGGGCCGGCCGCCGAGGGCCTGGCGGAGCCCGGCGAGGACCTGGCAGAGCCCGGCGAGGACCTGGCAGAGCCCGGCGAAGACCTCGCAGAGCCCGGCGAGGCGGACGGGAGCGGTCCGAGCGGCGGCCCGAGCGACGGTCGTCCCGCGGCGGCGTACGACGGCCCCTGGCCCTGGCTCGCCGAGACGGACGGGCCGCTCGGGCGGCTCCGGCACGCCCTGCCGCCCTTCTCCTTCGCGGGCGGCCCGGCCAACTGGGCTCGGCCACCCGGCCCTTGGGGAGGCGACCTGCCCCGCTGGCTCTGAGGGGGCGGGCGGTACCGGGCCGAACGCGATGGTCCGGTCGGAACGGTATTGCCCCACTTGTCCCTCAGGACTTGCCCGCCTCGCGGACCCCTGGTGAAGATCTTGTGGTGAGCCCCATACGACCGTCCGCCGAGCCCGGGGGCGAGGCAACGGCCGACGTGGCGGCCCGTCCCCTGGGCCGCGCGGTGGCCGTGCTCGTCCTGCTGGCCGCGGCCTCGCTGATCCCGCTGCTCGGCCCCCCGGCGGCGCTGCGCGGCACCGGCGAGGCCCTGGCGCCCGGTACCAGCGGCATCACGTTCCTGCGGACGGTCATGTTCGCGGCGCTGTGCCTTCAGGTGGGCGAGGTGTTCGCGACGCGGCTCGCGCGGCGTGTCCCGGGGGCGCCGCTGGACCGGGCGCCCCGCTGCTGGTCGGCGTACGCGGCGTGGGCGGGGTGCGGGGCGGCGCTGGTGCTCGCCACGATCGTGGCGAACGGCAACCTCGTCCCGCAGCAGCTGTCCGACCTGGACCTCGGGCGGCTGTCCGGCTCCCGTGACGGCAGGCTCGCCCTCCTGGAGGTCAACGCCTTCGTCGTGGCCGCGCTGTGCGCCCGCTCACGGCGCCCTTCCTCGGCCGCGCTCCCCCTGGCGGCGGTGATCGTCGCGGAGGCGCTGCGGGCCCATCCCCCGGTGGAGGACCACCCCCTGGTCGGCAGCGGGCTGACGCTCGTGCATCTGACGTGCGCGGCGCTCTGGGCGGGCGGTCTGCTGTACGTCCTGCGGATACTGCGGCAGTGGCGGGCGACCGCTCCGGAGGCGGGCGTCGGCGTTCTCGGCCTCTACGCGCGCGTGGCCGCCCTGCTGTTCGCGGCGATCACCGTGACGGGGGTCTTCAGCACGCTGCGCCGGATGCCGCCGGGCACGGTCGCCGACCAGCTCACCGGGACGGCGTACGGCCGCACGCTGCTCGCCAAGGGGCTGCTGGTGGCCGTCATCGCGGTGCTCGCGCTGCTGGCCCGCCGCCGGCTGCGCGGCGCGGGCGACCGGGCCGGCGCCTATGCTCCCGCGCGCCGGGAAGTGGTGGCGCTGGGGGTGGTCGTGGCGCTGTCGGCGCTGCTGACCGCGGTGCCGGTGCCGATCCGGTGGTGACTTCCGCTGCCCCGCAGCGCCGCTTCCCGCAGCACGGCTCGGGCCAGCAGGAACTGCGCCGCGAGATAGGTGAGCATGATCGCGAAGTCGGGCCTGGGCAGTTGCGGCCAGTCGGCGACGCCGGTGGCGATGAGCGTGTCCGACAGCAGGAACAGCGCCCCTCCCGCCGCGGCCGCCGCCCCCAGGGTGGTCGCACCGAACGCCATGGTGGTGAGCAGCAGGCTGTAGCCCGCGACGGGGCCGCGCATGTCGGCGGGCAGGTCCGGCCAGAGCAGCGCCACGGTCCCGAGGAGCGCGAGGGTGTACGCGGCCCCGAGCGCCGCCCCACGCGCGCGGGGTGAGCCGCCGGGGCCCGCGTACCTCCCGGTGTCGCCGTACCGCTTGAAGAGCGCGAGGTAGCAGAGGTGCCCGGCAGCGAAGGAGCTCATTCCCGCGAGGAAGGCGGGTTCGGTGTCGAAGAGCAGCAGGGTGTCGCCGCCCCAGCCGAAGAGGAGGGCGGTGACCAGCAGCCGCGGGCCGCGCCGCGTCCGGACGTACGCCGCGAGGAGCGGCATGAGCAGCGGCTTGAGGACGGCGTGGCCGGGGTCCCAGGCGGCGAGAAGCGCGACGAGGTCGCCGAGCGCGGCAAGGCCGAAGAGACCGAGGAGCAGCCTCGGCGCGGGCGGGGCCGTCACGCCGCGCGCTCCGCGACGGTGGCCGGGGCGGTCTCCGCGCCCCGCACGGCGGGCGTGGGCGGCTCGGTGGCCTTCGGCTGCCAGCCCGGGCCGCGGAAGACCCGCCCGGCCCGCTCGCGCCAACTGGTGGCCGCCTTCAGGTCCTTGGCGATGGCGACGTACTCGTGGGTGGCGACGCGCAGCGGGTTGTACGTGGTGATGTTCTTCGTCAGGCCGTAGACGGGCCGGTCGGTCTCGGCGACCCAGGAGCCGAACAGGCGGTCCCAGATGATGAGGATGCCGCCGAAGTTGCGGTCCAGGTAGCCGCCCTGGGAGGCGTGGTGCACGCGGTGGTGCGAGGGCGTGTTGAAGACGTACTCGAAGGGGCGTGGGAGCTTCCCGATGCGTTCGGTGTGGATCCAGAACTGGTACACGAGGTTGGCCGACGAGCAGAAGGCGAGCGCCGCCGGGTGGACGCCGCAGGCGATGAGCGGCAGGTAGAACGGCCATACCGTGAGGCTCGTCCAGGGCTGGCGCAGCGCTGTCGTGAGGTTGAACTTGCGGCTGGAGTGGTGCACGACGTGGCAGGCCCACAGGATGCGGATGACGTGGTGGCCCCGGTGCGACCAGTAGTAGAAGAAGTCCTGCGCGAGGAGCATCAGCGGGATCGTCCACCACAGGACGGGCACGCGCAGCGGCGTCAGCGCGTAGACGCCCGAGTAGATCGCGACGATCGGGATCTTCCACAGGAAGTCGAAGGCGAGGCTGCCGAGGCCCATGGTGACGCTGGTGGCGGCGTCCTTGGTCTCGTACCCCGCGGCCTCCTCATCGGGGTGGATCCGGTGGCTCACCATCTCGACGACCGTGAGCAGCACGAAGGCGGGTATGGACCACAGCACGACATCGGGCAGGTTCGGGGACATGCGTGCACCGTAGAACGGCTCTTCGTCCGCGACTAGGGGTTGTTACCGACAAGTATTACCGGCGGTACGGGAGCAGTTGTTGGTGATCCCCGCCAAAGCCGGGGCCATGGGCCGCCGGGCCGGTCTCACACCCCGGCGGCGCCGAGCAGGGCCCCCGCCCCGTAGGTGACCGCCATCGCGAGCACCCCGCCCCCCACGTTGCGCACCACGGCCGGGCGCGCCGCCGCCGCGCCGAGGCGTGCGCTGCTCCAGCCCGTCAGCGCGAGGGCTGCGAGGACCGAGCCGACGGTGACGCCGAGGCGCCAGCCGGCCGGCGGCAGGACGATGGCGAGGAGCGGCAGCAGCGCGCCCACCGTGAACGCGACGAAGCTGGCCCAGGCGGCGTGCCAGGGGTTGGTGAGGTCGTCGGGATCGATGCCGAGCTCCACGCGCGCGTGGGCGCGCAGCGCGTCGCGTTCGGTGAGCTGCTCGGCGGCCTCGCGGGCCACGGCACGGCTGAGCCCGCGCTCCTCCAGCAGGTCGGTCAGCTCGGCCAGTTCCGCCTCGGGCTGCTCGCGCAGTTCGCGCTTCTCCATGGCCAGGGCGGCCTTCTCCGATCGCGCTGCGTGGAGACGGAGACGTACTCGCCCGCGGCCATGGACATGGACCCGGCGAGCAGCCCCGCGAGGCCCGCCGTCAGCAGGGTGCCGCGGTCGTCGGTGGCGCCCGCGACGCCGACGACGAGGCCCGCGGTGGAGACGATGCCGTCGTTGGCCCCGAGGACGGCGGCCCGCAGCCAGTTGAGCCGGGTGCCGAGGGCGCCGCCGTGTGCTTCCTCGTGCGTTGCTTCAGTCACGCAGGGAGCATCGCACCACCCGCGTCACCAGACCCGTACCGACCCTCCCGGCGCGAAGACCGGGCTCGTCGCGTCGGCGGGGGCCTCCTTGAGGGGTTGGTCCAGTTCCTGGACCGTCGGTCCCACGCGCGCGGCGATGCGGCCGAGCCGCTCCAGGTCGAAGCCGTAGACGCGGGCGGCGTTGCCGCCGACCATGGCCGCGATCTCGTCCCTGGGCAGGCCGGCGTAGGCGACGCGCAGGCCTTCGCGCGAGTAGGGGTGGGTGCCTTCGTCGTGGGGATAGTCGCTGCCCCACATGATCTTGTCGAGGCCGATGCGGTGGCGCAGGGCCGCCTCGTGCGGGCGCATGAAGCTGGCGCCGACGAAGCAGTTCTCGCGCCACACCTCGGAGGGGCCCTTGCCCATGGAATCGGCGAGGCCCGCGCCGAACTTGGACTCGGCCGTGTCGGCGGTGCCCGCCTTCGTCGCGGCGGCGACGAGGCGCGCGTGGTAGTAGTCCAGCATGTCCAGGACGCCGGGGATCCAGCCGGAGCCCTGCTCGGTGAGGACGAGCCGCAGGCCCGGGTGGCGGCGGAAGGCGCCGCCGAAGACGAGGTGCCACAGTGCCCGGTGCGAGAACCACGTCGTCTCCACCATGAACACCGCGCGCGCCGCGGGCTCCTCGCCGAGCGGCGGCGAGGCCGAGCCCGCGTGGTGGTTGACCGGCACGCCCAACTCGGCACAGGCCGCCCAGATCGGGTCGTACGCCGATGAGTGCAGCTCCGGCAGGCCCGAGCCCGGCGGTGTGCCGGGCAGCAGCAGCCCGCCCGTGAGGCCCGCCGTCACCGCGCGGTGGATCTCCGCCACGGCCTCGTCGACGTCGTTCAGGAGGATCTGGAAGACGCCCGCCCTGCGGCCCGGCGCGGCGGCGCAGAAGTCGGCGAGCCAGCGGTTGTGGGCGCACAGCCCCGCCCAGCGCAGCTCGAACTCCTCGCGGGTCGGGGCCGGGGCCATCAGTGACGCCGAGGGAAAGAACGGCGGGATGGTGTTCGGGAAGACCACCTCCGCGACGATGCCGTCCTCTTCGAGCTCGGCGATGCGGCGGTCCGAGTTCCAGTTGCGGTCGGCGGTGTCCGCGAGGAGGTCTTCGTAGGGATTGACGTACGTGGCCGCCCAGGCGTCGAACGCGTCGTGGTGGCGGGACTCCAAGTAGGGCCGGTAGTCGAGGAGATCGGCGCCGGCGTGGCAGTCGGCGGAGATGACGGTGTAGCGCTCCTCCGTCACGGGGTCACCCCCAGCGCCGGGAAGTCGTGGTCGGTCAGCCAGTGGCGGCCCACCTCGCGCGAGCGGGCCCAGGAGGCCTCCACGGCCGCCTGCCCCGCGCCCTCGACGGACTGGCCGAGGTCGGCGGGCGTCGGGCCGATGCGGCGGGCCAGCGGCGCCAGCTTCTCCGTGTCGAAGCCGAAGACCTCGGCGGCGGCCAGGCCCAGCATGCGGCGGGTCTCCGCCACGGGGATGTCGTGGAAGGTTTTCCGCAGCCACGCGCGCGTGTCGGGCCAGGTGCCCTCGGGGTGCGGGAAGTCGCTGCCCCAGAGGATGTTGTCTACGCCGATCTCGTAGCGCTGGGCGAGTTCGCGGCGCTTGGTGTTGGTGGCGCAGACGAAGAGCTGCCGGTCCAGGTATTCGTGCGGCGGGCGCTTCAGCTCGGCGAACGGGGAGAGCTTCTTGCCGCCGTGCGCGCCGAGGTAGAGGCGGTCCATGAACCACAGGAGGTTCGGCAGCCACCAGCAGCCCGACTCCGCGACGCCGAACTTCAGCCCGGGGTGGCGCTCGAAGACGCCGGACCAGAGCAGGAACCACAGGGGGCGCGCGGGCCACCACGTCACCTCGGAGACGTAGATCCCGAGGTGGTCGCCGTACTCATGGCGGGGCGCGGCCCCCGAGTGCGTGACGACGGGCATGCCGCACTCGGCCGCCGCCGCCCACACCGGGTCGTAACGCCGGTCGTGGTAGGGCGCCTTGTCGACCCACATGGAGGGGATCATCAGCGCGCCGAGCCCCGACTCCTTGGCGCGGTGGACCTCGGCGACGACCCGGTCGACCTCGCCGGTGATCGGCAGCAGGGCGACGCCGCAGTGCCGTTCGGGGTGCTCCGAGACGAAGTCGGCGAGCCAGCGGTTGTGCGCCTGCGCGCCCGCCATGCCGAGGTCGGGGTCCTGGTCCCCGGAGAGGCCGAGACCCACGCCGAAGGGGGCGGCCGTCCGGCTGTCCACGGCGTCCGCGTCGGGGAAGACGACCTCGGCGGCCACCCCGTCGCCGTCCAGCTCCTTGAGGCGCTGCGCGGTGTCCCAGCCGCCCCGCAGGCCCTCCTCGTTGTCCTGGAACCACTTGGCGGCGAACGCGTCGTTGCGGATGCCGAGCCGGGTCGCCTCCTCGCGGCGGGCGTCCCGCTCGCCGAGGAAGTCGTCGAAGGCACGGTGGAAACGGCTGTCCAGGTAGGGGCGGTACTCCTCGGTGGGGAGACCGGCGTGGCAGTCGGAGGAGATGATCAGGTACGGGTCCTGAGCGCTCATCGACGGCGCTCCCTTCAGTCCAGGATGAAGTGTTCGAGGTACGCCGGGTCGGAGCGGTCCAGCATCGACCGCGATCGCGCCCTGATCTGCCGGTCGCTGTGCTCGCTCTCCGGGAGCAGCCAGAAACGGTCGGCCGCGATGCCCTCGGCCACGAAGTCCGCGACCTGTTCGACGGGCGTGAACCGCACCTCCTGGCCGGCCTCCTTCATCGCGGCCTCTCACTGGTCGAGGCTGCGGTAAGGAGTCCTGCGGGGGCGGGACTTGGCGTACCTGCCGGGCCGGTTGCGGTGCGACTCCCACAGGCCGGTGCGCAGCATGTGGGGGCCGGGGAAGAGCACCGATGCGCCCACGCGCGCGTGCTCCGCCTTCAGGTGCGCGTACAGGGACTCGGTCATCGTCACCACGGCCGCCTTGGTGACCGCGTACACGGAGGCGGTGGGCAGCG
Organism: Streptomyces sp. 135; assembly: GCF_020026305.1. Classification (NCBI taxonomy): domain Bacteria; kingdom Bacillati; phylum Actinomycetota; class Actinomycetes; order Kitasatosporales; family Streptomycetaceae; genus Streptomyces; species Streptomyces sp. 135. The sequence continues at coordinate 1,930,293 of NZ_CP075691.1, forward strand.
GCGCGATGCCGCCGTCGCCGGAGGAGGTGTTGACGACGTGCCCCGGCTCACCGCCCGCGAGCATCCGGGGCACGAAGGCCTGGATGCCGTGGAAGACGCCCCAGACGTTGACCTCGAAGGCCCACTTCCAGTCGTTCGGGTCGTGCTCCCACATGCGGCCCTCGGCGCCCGATCCGACGCCCGCGTTGTTGCACAGCACATGGACGGCGCCGAACCTGTCGTACGTGTCATCGGCGAGGGCGAGCACCTGCTCGCGCGCGCCGACGTCGACCACGCGCGCGTGCACGGTCGCCCCGTCCGCGCGCAGACCCGCGGCGGCCTTCTCCAGGGCGCCCTCCTCGACGTCCGCGAGGACCACCCGCAGGCCGTCCGCCGCGAACCGCCGCGCCATGGCGAGCCCGATGCCGCTCGCCGCGCCGGTGACGACGGCGACCTGCCCTTCGCGCAGCTCCATCTCAGACGCTCCCCTCGGGCGGGCCGTCGAGGATCTGCGCCGGGTCGTCGTAGCGCTGGTGGATGTAGGGCAGCAGGGCCTGCGCGCTGACGCGCTCCACGACGCGGCCCCGCTGGTCGATGGTCTTCTCACCGATGGTGATCTCCACGACCGCGCGCACCGGCAGGTCGGCCACGGGGTCGTACATCGACTCCCGCAGGACGACGTCGCCGGTGACGCTCTCCAGCTTGCGGACCTTTTCGTTGCGTACGCAGTGCACGAGCACCGGGTCCGCGTCGAAGCCCGAACCGTCCACCGCGGGCAGAAACTTGAAGTAGAAGTCCGTCTTGCGGGTCGGCTCGGGGAGGGGGAGCGCGCCGTTGACCGCGCCGCGCACCTCCACGAACGCGATGCCGTGCCGGGCCAGCGAGGCGCGCACGACCAGGCCGTCGCGCTCCACCTCGACCTCGCCGAGCTTCTTCGGCTCCCCGAAGACCTCGCGACCGCCGATCAGGGCCCGCTCATGGGTCATCGGCATCACCAGCGGATACCAGCCGGACACTCCCCCGTGCTCGGCGGCGACGGCCACGGAGCCCGCGCCGAGCGGATAGCCCGGCAGGTCCACCCTGCTGATGTTCGCCCGCACCAGGGGGCGCCCGGTGGGTTTCAGGGGCGGCGGCAGGACCGCCGCGACCGCGTCGGGATCGCTCTCCCAGAGAGCGACGACGCCCGTGGACCAGATGTCGGGGAGCCGGGAACTCGCGGTGCGCGCGGCGGCGATCTCCGCCTCGGTGCGCGCCCCGTACCGTACGCGTGCCATGTCGTACCACCCTTCGTCAGCGCGGACTCACGGGTCCGCGGCCGGGATTGCGGGGGCCGGACTTGCGGGGCCCGACTTGCGGGGGTTCTGTAACACAGTTACAACAGGAGCCGTGAAGGGTAAAGACGCGAAGGGCGAAAAGGCGCGTACGCACCTCAGCCGGGAGGACGTGCTCGACGCCGCCGCGCGCCTCGTCAAGCGGGACGGCCCGCGGTCCCTGACGATGCGCGGGCTCGCCGCCGAGCTCGACACCGCCGTCACCTCGATCTACTGGCACGTGGGCAACCGCGAGTCGCTCCTGGACGCCCTCGTCGAGCGCACCCTCGCCGATCTCGGTGAGATCCGTCCCGTCGGCCGCACCCCCGCCCGGCGCGTCGTCTCCGTGGCCCGTACCCTGCGCCGCCGGCTGCTCGACCGCCCGCACCTCGTCGCGATGGTCCACGAACGCGGCCTCACGGAACGGATGTTCCTGCCCGCCCAACGCTCCCTGGTCCACGAGGTGCACGAGGCGGGGCTGCGCGGCGCCCGCGCGGCCGACGCCGTGCGCGCCGTCCAGGTCCTCGTCGTCGGCCACGTCCTGGTCGAACGCAACCGGGAACGCGCGCCCGCGCAACACCCCGGAGAGGACGAACTGTGGACGGCGACGACGGCGGAGCGGGACGCCGCGCTCGCCCGCGCGCTGGCCGGACCCCTCGATCCGGAGGCGCTGTTCACCACCTCCGTCACGGCTCTGGTGACGGGCCTTCTCGGGCCGGGGAACTGACCGGCAATCCGACCGGGAACCTGACCGGGGACCTGACTGTCGGTCGCGGCCCGTATCCTCATTGACCATGCTCGAAGACCGCACGACCGCAGCGTCCGCCGCCCCCTGGCCGGCCGCGTATCCAACGGGGTACGCGGTCGTCGACGTGGAGACCACCGGCCTGGCCCGCGACGACCGCATAGTGTCGGCGGCCGTCTACCGGGTGGGCGCCCAGGGGGAGATCGAGGACCACTGGTACACGCTGGTCAACCCCCAGCGCGACCCGGGACCCGTGTGGATCCACGGCCTCACCAGCGAGACGCTCGCGGGCGCGCCCCTGTTCGAGGACATCGCCGAGGAGTTCGCGAGCCGCCTCGAAGGACGTGTCCTCGTCGCGCACAACGCCGTCTTCGACTGGTCGATGATCGCCAGGGAGTACGCGCGCGCGGAACGCACCGCCCCCGTGCGCCAACGGCTGTGCACCATCGCGCTCTCCAAGGAGCTCGCGCTGCCGCTGCCCAACCACAAGCTGGAGTCGCTGGCCGCGCACTTCGGCGTCGAGCAGCGCCACGCGCACAACGCCCTGGACGACGCGCGCGTGCTCGCCGAGGCGTTCCGCCCGAGCCTGCTCGCGGCGGCCGGCGGCAATGTGCGCCTGCCGCTCCTGGAGTGCCGCCCGCTCACCGAGTGGTCGGACGGCGCGCCCCGCATCGGCCGCCAGTCGACGGGGCCCGCACCCTCCTCGTCGTACCGCCCGGGGAGTTGGCGCCCCTCGCGCAAGCGGCAGCCGTGCCCGTATCCGAACCCCGGGCGTTACGAACCGGGCAAACCGCTCAAGCAGGGCATGCGGGTCGCGTTCTCCGGAGACACCTCCGTGGAGCGCGAGCTGCTCGAGGACCGGGCGGTCGAGGCGGGTCTGCACATCGCGACCAGTGTGTCCCGGCTCACCAGCCTGCTCGTCACCAACGACCCGGACTCGGGCACCTCCAAGACCGTCAAGGCGCGCTCGTTCGGCACGCCGGTCATCGACGAGGCCGCCTTCGGGCAGCTCCTCCAGGACGTGACGCCCGCGACACCGGAGTGAGACCGGGCGGGGAGCGTCGCGGGGAGAGCAGGGCAGTGAGACCGGGGCGGTGACCGTCAGACGGGTGATTGCCGGCGACTCGCCCGCCGGCCACCCGCCCCGTGCCGCCGAGGCGTCCCACCCTGTGGCGCATGGCACGTTGCGAGGTCTGCGGAAACGACTACGGCATGTCCTTCGAGATCCATGCCCAAGGAGCGGTGCACGTCTTCGACTGCTTCTCCTGCGCCATCCACCGCATGGCGCCCATCTGCGAGCACTGCCGGTGCCGCATCATCGGCCAGGGCGTCGAGGCGGACGGCCACTGGTACTGCGGCGCCCACTGCTCACGCGCCGAGGGGCGGGTGGGCATCATCGACAAGGTATGAACGCCCGACATGCCCGGCCCTTGAATTGCCCCACCCCACGCACAGACGCCCCACGACCGAGTTGTACCGTCGTGGGGTGTACCGCTTCCTGTTGACCCGGCAGTGGGTGATCCTCACCCTGATCGCCCTCGTTCTCATCCCCGTGATGGTCGAGCTGGGTTTCTGGCAGCTGCACCGGCACGAGCACCGCGTCGCGCAGAACGAGCGGATCTCCAAGGCGCTGGCCGCCGATCCGGTCCCGGCCGAGGAGCTCACCTCCCCCGGCCACGAGGTGCCGAGGACGGACCTGTACCGCCGGGTGAGCGCCAAGGGGACGTTCGACGCGGAGCACGAGGTCGTCGTGCGGCGCCGTACCAACGACGACGACAAGGTCGGCTTCCACGTCCTGACGCCGTTCGTCCTGGACGACGGCAAGGTCCTGCTCGTCAACCGCGGCTGGATCCCGGCGGACGGCCCGCAGACCGCCTTCCCCGAGATCCCCGCCCCGCCGAAGGGCGAAGTGATCGTCACCGGCCGTCTGATGGCCGACGAGACGTCCGCGGCCAGCGGCATCAAGGACGTCCGGGGCCTGCCGGACCGTCAGATCATGCTGATCAGCAGCGGCCAGCAGGCCGACAGCCTCGGCAAGCAGGTCCTCGGCGGCTACATCGAGCTGACCTCGCCCGAGCCCCGCGACGGCTCCCCCGAACTGATCGGCGAACCGGACCACAGCGGCATCGGCGCGCACATGGCGTACGCGGTCCAGTGGTGGCTGTTCGCCGCGGGCGTCCCCATCGGCTGGGTGGTGCTGGTCCGCAGGGAGCGCCGTGACCGGGCGGCCGCCGCGGAGGCCCCCGCGCAGGAGACGGCGCCGGCAGCCGTCTGACCTCCGCCGGTTGACCGGGCCCTTTCCCGGGAACCCGTTCACCGTGTCCCGACCCATCGAAGACTTCGCACTCATCGGCGACCACCAGACCTCCGCCCTCATCGGCAGGGACGGCTCGCTGGACTGGCTCTGCCTGCCCCGCTTCGACTCCGCCGCCTGTTTCGCCGCGCTGCTCGGCGACGAGGAGAACGGCCACTGGCGCGTCTCCCCGAAGGACGCGGGCCCCTGCACCCGCCGCGCCTACCGCGACGACACCCTCGTCCTGGACTCCGAGTGGGACACGGCGGAGGGTTCCGTGCGCGTCACGGACTTCATGCCGCAGCGCGACCGCGCCCCCGACGTCGTACGCATCGTCGAGGGCCTCAAGGGCAGCGTCACCGTCCAGAGCACGCTGCGGCTGCGCTTCGACTACGGCTCGGTCGTGCCGTGGATGCGCAAGGTGGACGGCCACCGCGTCGCGGTCGCGGGGCCCGACTCCGTGTGGCTGCGCAGCGAACCGGAGGTGCGCACCTGGGGCCGCGACTTCGGCACCTACTCCGAGTTCACCGTCCAGGAGGGGGAGAAAGTCGCGTTCGTTCTCACCTGGCACCCCTCGCACGAGCCGCGCCCGCCCCTCGTCGACCCGTACGAGGCGCTGCGCCACTGCCTGGAGGACTGGCGCGCCTGGGCCGCCCGCTGCCAGTACGACGGTCCGTACCGCGACGCGGTGATGCGCTCCCTCATCACCCTCAAGGCGCTCACCTACGCCCCGACCGGCGGCATCGTGGCCGCCCCCACCACCTCCCTGCCCGAGGAGATCGGCGGCGTACGCAACTGGGACTACCGCTTCTGCTGGCTGCGCGATTCCACGCTCACGCTGGGCGCGCTGCTCATGGCCGGCTATCTGGAGGAGGCCGAGGCCTGGCGCGACTGGCTGCTGCGGGCGGTCGCGGGCAGCGCCGCCGACCTCCAGATCGTGTACGGCCTCGCCGGTGAGCGGCGCCTTCCGGAGTACGAGATCCCGTGGCTGTCCGGCTACGAGGGCTCGGCACCCGTGCGCGTCGGAAACGAAGCCGTGGAGCAGCTCCAGCTGGACGTGTACGGCGAGGTCATCGACTCCCTCGCGCTCGCGCACCGCTCCGGCCTCACCCGCCGCCCGGTGGCCTGGAACCTTCAGCTGGGCCTCCTGGAATTCCTGCGGGAGAAGTGGCGCGAGCCCGACCAGGGGCTGTGGGAGGTGCGGGGTCCGCGCCGCCACTTCGTGTACTCGAAGGTGATGGTGTGGGTCGCCGCGGACCGTGCGGTGCGCGCCCTGGAGGAGAACCCCGAGCTGCGCGGCGACCCGGACCGCTGGCGGGAGCTGCGGGACGAGGTCCACCGCGAGGTGTGCGAGAAGGGGTACGACCCGGAGCGCAACACCTTCACGCAGTCCTACGGCTCCAATGAACTGGACGCCTCTTTGCTGCTCATCCCGCACACCGGTTTCCTGCCGCCCGACGACCCGCGCGTCATCGGCACGATCGACGCGGTCCGCGCGGACCTCACCCACCACGGTCTGCTGCGCCGCTACACCTCCGACCAGAAGGAGATCGACGGTCTGCCCGGTGAGGAGGGCACCTTCCTCGTCTGCTCGTTCTGGCTGGTGGACGCGTTGCACATGACGGGGCGCGTGAAGGAGGCGCACGCACTGTTCGAGCACCTGGTGTCGCTCCGCAACGACGTGGGGCTGCTCGCGGAGGAGTACGACCCGGTGTCCGGCCGTCAGCTCGGCAACTTCCCGCAGGCATTCAGCCATATCGGACTGGTGAACACCGCCCTCGCGCTCTTCGCCGAGGAAGCGGGAGGATAGGGCCATGGATCTTGGACTGAAGGACCGTGTCTACGTAGTCACCGGCGCCACCCGCGGCCTCGGCAACGCCACCGCGCGCCAGCTGGTCGCGGACGGCGCGAAGGTCGTCGTCACCGGGCGCGACGAGAAGACCGTCGCCGAGGCCGCCGCCGAGCTCGGCCCGAACGCGGTCGGTGTCGCCGCCGACAACGCCGACCCGGCGGTCGCCGGCCGGCTGATCGCGGCGGCGCGCGAGCGTTTCGGCGGCTTCGACGGCGTACTGATCAGCGTCGGCGGGCCCCCGCCCGGCTTCGTCGCGGACAACACCGACGAGCAGTGGCAGGCGGCCTTCGAGGCGGTCTTCCTGGGCGCGGTACGGCTTGCCAGGGCCGCCGCCGCCGAGCTGGGCGAAGGCGGCGTCATCGGGTTCGTGCTGTCCGGTTCGGTGTACGAGCCGATCGCGGGCCTGACGATCTCCAACGGGCTGCGGCCGGGGCTCGCCGGCTTCGCCAAGTCCCTGGCGGACGAGCTGGGCCCGCGCGGCATCCGCGTCGTCGGTGTGCTGCCCGGCCGCATCGGCACCGACCGCATGCGCCAGCTCGACGGCCTCTCCCCGGACCCGGAGGCGACCCGCGCGGCCAACGAGGCGGGCATCCCACTGCGCCGCTACGGCACACCGGAGGAGTTCGGCCGAGCAGCGGCGTTCCTGCTCTCGCCCGCGGCCTCGTACCTGACGGGAATCATGCTGCCGGTGGACGGAGGGGCACGCAGCGGCTTCTGACCGCGCCGCGGTCCTGACACCCGGACCTCAGCCTCAGCCTCAGCTGACCCGTTCCGCGCGGTGTCTGACGCCGCGCAACCGCACTGTGGCGGGCAGGCTCGCCAGGCCGGCCGAGTCGCGGGCGTGTGTCAGGACCTCCGAGGAGAAGCGGTGCAGCGCGTCGGAGGGCGACGCGTCGGGTGCCAGGGCGAGGTCCACGCGCGCCCGCGGCGTGGTGCGCCGTCCCCTCAGTGCGGCCTGGGCGCGCTCGACACCGTCCAGTGTCTCGGCCTCCCCGGCCAGGACGTCCTCCATGGCGCGTCCGCGCAGCAGCGCGCCTTCGCCGTCCCCGGTCGCCACCAGGACCTCCGCGAGGCGGCGCCTGCGCAGCTGCGCCGAGAGCCACCACAGGGAGAGCAGGACGAGCAGCGCGAGCACCGCGATGACCGTGGGCCAGAACCATCCCTCGTCCCGCCAGCGGGCCCGGTCCGCGGCGCTGACCAGCACGTCGTGGCGGCCTTCGTGGAGCCACCAGGAGGGCGGCGAGGCGCCGAGCCCGATGGCCAGCACCGAGCCGCCGGCGACGAGCAGGACGAGCCCGGTGAGGGCGAGGAGCACGCGGTTGACCGTGCGGAGCATGGCGCTCATCCCTTCCTTCCGGGCCGGGCGACGTGGACCGAGAGCCGTGGGGTGTGCGCGAGACCGAGGCCATGGATGCCCTCGGTCAGCGTGGCGTCCAGGTCGCCGCGTACGTCGTCGAGTTCACGGAAGTGCGAGACGGCGCGCACATCCACCTTGGAACGCGTCATGCGCACCCGCGCGCTCTGCACGCCCGCCACGTCCGTCGCCCGGTCGCGCAGCACCATGGCGGCGGCGCCGCGGTGGAGCCCGGCGCGTACGTCGGGGTCGCTGCGCCGCATCGGCAGCAGCGCGCGCTGCCCGGGCGTGACGGCGAGCACGACGAGCCACAGTCCGGCGAGTGCGGCGACCGCGGCCCCGGCGAGCACCGCGGCGTCGTCGAGGGGCCGCTCACCGAGCTGGTGGGCGAGTTCGCGCCGCCAGCCCATCGCGGGGTGGCCGGCCCGCACGGCGACGACGTCGTACAGGAGCAGTCCGGCGCCGGCCAGGACCAGCAGGGCGAGGAGGGCGGCGGGCACCCGGCGCGGCGACCAGAAGCGGGCGGCCTTGCCGTCGGCGGAGAGCGTGGGCAGCGGATGGTAGGTGGCACCGGAGGCCGACTGGCCGAGCTCGTCCTCGTCCCGCCGCGCCTGTTCGACGACCGGCAGCGGCTGTGTGCCGCCGCTCCCCGGGGGTTCGCTCATCGTGTCCTCCCCTGTGCCGCGGCGCGTGTCCGCGCCGAGTGCAGCCGCTCCACCTGGACCACCACCTCGGGTACGTCCATCCCCGCCAACGCCCTTACCCGCTGGGCGACTTGGTGACGCACGGCACCGCACTGGCGGCCGATGTCGCAGGGGTAGTCCAGTTCGAGACTGACGCGGACGCGGGCGGTACCGAAGGGCGCCTCCCCCGCTCCGGCGGAGCCGGAGGCCTGGGGGGCCACGGAGACCGTGGCGTGCGGCGGGGACCCGCCGTCGGGCACGGCAGGCACCGCCTCGCGCGCCGCCCGCGCGGCGATCTTCGCGACGACCCGGTCGGCGATCCGGGTGGCGCCGCGCTCCCCCGGCGCGACCTGTGCCGCCACCGCTCACCGCCGCCGGTCGCCGCGGGCGCGGAAGAATTCGCCGGGCTCGAGGTCGCCCTCCAGGAACCGCCCGGCCACGAAGCCGACGGCGCCCAGGGCGGCCACCAGCAGGAACGCCCCGAATCCGCCGAAGTATCCGGCGAAACCGAGCGCCATTCCCGCCACCATGCCGATCACGGCCATGCTCATCGTGCGCTCCTTCGCGTCGCGAGACGCGACTGGGTGAGTGGGATCTGGATCTGACGCGCTACTGGAGGCGGCCCTGTGGCTGCTCCTCGTCCTCCTCGTCGGGCAGCTTCACATCGCTGACCGCGAGGTTGACCTCGACGACCTCGAGGCCGGTCATGCGCTCGACGGCCGCGATCACGTTCTCCCGTACGTCCTGGGCGAGGTCTGCGATCGAGACGCCGTACTCGACGACGATCTCCAGGTCGAGCGCCGTCTGCACCTCGCCGACCTCGGCCTTCACGCCGCGCGAGACGGATTTCGTGCCGCCGGGGACCCGGTCGCGCACGGCCCCGAAAGTGCGTGCGAGGCCGCCGCCCATCGCGTGCACGCCTTCGACGTCACGCGCGGCGAGTCCCGCGATCTTCTCGACGACTCCGTCGGCGATGGTGGTACGGCCCCGGCTCCCGGGGGCGCCGCCGCCGCGCCTGGTGGCGCCCGCCGCGCCGTCACCAGGGAAGTCCTTCTGGAGCGTCTGAGACGTGTTCCGCTCTCCGGTGTCGGTCATGGCCGTCCCGTCCGTTTCGCAAGGGGATCTGCTTTCTTTGCCCACATTAAGACGGGTTGCGCGATAGCGCTCCAGGGATGCGGCAGGGTGGAGTCATGACGGGTGACGGGTGGACCCAGGCGGTGCGCAGGCAGCTGGGCCTCGGGCGGGTACTGCCGCTCGGCGGCGCGCGGGACGGCACGTGGGTGACGGAATCGGCGGTGGACGGTGTGTTGCGCCATGCGGCGCAACGGGTCACCGGGGTGCGGCTGGGCACGGTCCGCGTCGCCCCGGCCGATCCGGGTGGGTCGTACGTCGCTGCCGTGCCGCCACCGCCGAGCGCGCTGCCGCCCGGACCACTGCGGATCACGGCGGACTTCGCGGCCGCCGTCCAGCCCCTGCCGACCGCGGCGGACCGGTTGCGGGCCGCGCTCCACGAGGCGGCGGACCGGCTCGGCCTGGTGGTCGACGAGGTGGACCTGCGGGTGACGGCGCTCCTGGACGAGGGCGCCGGCGACGGGAACGTACGCCCGGAAACGCCCCGCACGCCCGCGGGTCAGGCGCCCCCGGGCGACGGCGACGAGGCGCGCGCGGGCGGGCCGCCCTCGCGGTGCCCGGCGTGACCCGGCTGACGGGGACGCTCGGTCCGGCCGTGCACCTGGAGGAGCGCCGCCCGGCGGCGGGCGCGCTGCCCCGCCGCCACGCGCGTGTGGAGCTCGCGACGGACCGCGGGCACCGTGCCCTGGACGTGGCGCTCGCGGTCCGCGCGGCGGTGAGCGAGGCCCTGCCGGGCCGCCCGTCGGTGGCGGTGCTCATCACTGCCGTGGAGTGACGCCCCGGAGGCACGGCGGCAGAGGTGGGCCCGCGCCGCCGGGCCAGGGCAAGGACCGTCAGTCGCCGAGGCCCGCGAGGTCCCGCAGGCGGCGGCCCTGCGCGGCGCGCTCGGCGACGCGCTGCTCCTCGAAGGAGCGGCCCGTGGCGCCCTGGAGCAGCGCCTTGGTCTCGATGACCGCGTCACGCGGCGCGGAGATCAGCGCGGCGGCCAAGTCCTGCGCGGCGGCGTCGAGTTGGCCGACGGGCACCACGAGGTTGGCGAGGCCGACCCGCTCGGCCTCGTCCGCGTGGACGAAGCGCCCGGTGGCGCAGATCTCCAGGGCACGGGCATAGCCGACGAGCCCCACCAGCGGGTGCGTGCCGGTGAGGTCGGGGACCAGGCCGAGGCTGGTCTCGCGCATGGCGAACTGCACGTCGTCCGCCGCGATCCGCAGATCGCAGGCGAGCGCGAGCTGGAAGCCGGCGCCGATGGCGTGGCCCTGGACGGCGGCGATGGACACGACGTCGCTCCGCCGCCACCAGGTGAACGCCTCCTGGTACTCGGCGATGGTGGCGTCGAGTACGCCGTCGTCGCCGCGCGCCAGGTCGATGAAGGACGGCTCGCCGTCGAAACCTTCGGGCGTGAACGCCTGCCGGTCCAGGCCCGCGGAGAAGGACTTGCCCTCACCGCGCAGCACCACGACGCGGACGCTGCCCGGCAGCAGCTGACCGGACTCGGCCAACGCCCTCCACAGCGCGGGAGATTGGGCGTTCCTTTTGGCCGGGTTGGTCAGCGTCACCGTGGCGACGGCCTCGTCGATGGTGAGGCGTACGCCGTCCTTGTCGAGAACCGGTGCGAGCTCGCTGTCGGACGAAGCCATGGGTGCCTCCGATGGGGTGCGGTCGGTCCGGGTGCTCGGGAGCGCCCGTAAGTGACTGCACAGTAACCACCCGGCCGATCACGCGATCGACCGGGTGGCCACCGTCGGACCATGGGTACAGCGGGCCGCGCCTGCCGTCAGCCGGCGGCGGCCTTCTTGCCTCGCGTCGCCCCGCCGCGTCCCCGCAGCGTGACGCCGGACTCGCTGAGCATGCGGTGCACAAACCCGTACGAACGGCCCGTCTCCTCGGCCAACGCACGGATGCTCGCACCGCCGTCGTACTTCTTCTTCAGGTCTGCCGCGAGCTTGTCGCGCGCGGCGCCGGTCACCCGGCTGCCCTTCTTCAGAGTCTCGGCCACCCGTGCCTCCTCATGGGAAGTGCGCTCTGGACTTCTCATGATCACCCCTCCCGGGCTTCCTGGCCACCCATTCGGCAAGGTCCGTACGACGAGGTTTGCCGCGACGGAGGGGCCCGCCACGAGCGGAATCAACTATTCCGCGGGCTGGATTCCGTACGCCCGGCCGAACCGCGCGACGAACCAGCAGGTCAGGGCGGTGCCGACGGGAGGCCGGGCCGCATGCCCCGACGGCGGCGGAATCCGTGTATGACACACCTCGGTACGAGGGCGGCTCACACAGATGAGGGATCACCGCTCCGCCGAATGATCCATACGCAGTGGATCAGCAGTTCGATCACCCCAAGTGGACGCCCTGGGCTCAGGCGAGCGCCACGAGGTCCGCGTAGTCCTGGCCCCACAGGTCCTCGACGCCGTCCGGGAGCAGGATGATCCGCTCCGGCTGGAGGGCCTCGACCGCGCCCTCGTCGTGGGTGACGAGGACGACCGCGCCCTTGTAGGTGCGCAGGGCGCCGAGGATCTCCTCGCGGCTGGCCGGGTCGAGGTTGTTGGTGGGCTCGTCGAGCAGCAGGACGTTGGCCGAGGAGACGACGAGGGTCGCGAGCGCGAGCCGGGTCTTCTCACCGCCGGAGAGCACGCCCGCCGGCTTGTCGACGTCGTCCCCGGAGAAGAGGAACGAGCCGAGCGTCTTGCGCACCTCGACCAGGTCGAGGTCGGGGGCGGCCGAGCGCATGTTCTCCAGGACCGTGCGCTCGGGGTCCAGGGTCTCGTGCTCCTGGGCGTAGTACCCGAGCTTGAGGCCGTGGCCCTCGATGACCTGGCCGGTGTCGGGCTTCTCGGCGCCGCCGAGCAGCCTGAGCAGGGTGGTCTTGCCCGCGCCGTTGAGACCGAGGATGACCACGCGCGAGCCCTTGTCGATCGCGAGGTCGACGTCGGTGAAGATCTCCAGCGAGCCGTACGACTTCGACAGTCCCTCGGCCATCAGCGGCGTCTTGCCGCACGGGGCGGGCTCGGGGAAGCGGAGCTTGGCGACCTTGTCGCTCTGGCGCACCTCGTCGAGACCGGCGAGGAGCTTGTCGGCGCGGCGCGCCATGTTCTGCGCGGCGACGGTCTTGGTGGCCTTCGCGCGCATCTTGTCGGCCTGCGAGTGCAGGGCGGCGGCCTTCTTCTCGGCGTTCTGCCGCTCGCGCTTGCGGCGCTTCTCGTCGGACTCGCGCTGCTGCTGGTAGAGCTTCCAGCCCATGTTGTAGACGTCGATCGCGGAGCGGTTGGCGTCGAGGTAGAAGACCTTGTTGACGACCGTCTCGACGAGGTCGACGTCGTGGGAGATCACGATGAAGCCGCCGCGGTACGTCTTGAGGTAGTCCCGCAGCCAGACGATCGAGTCGGCGTCGAGGTGGTTGGTCGGCTCGTCGAGCAGGAGCGTGTCGGCGTCCGAGAAGAGGATGCGGGCCAGCTCGATGCGGCGGCGCTGACCACCGGAGAGCGTGTGCAGGGGCTGGCCGAGCACGCGGTCCGGGAGGTTGAGCGCGGCGGCGATGGTGGCGGCCTCGGCCTCGGCGGCGTACCCGCCCTTGGTGAGGAACTCCGTCTCCTGGCGCTCGTACTGCTTCATGGCCTTGTCGCGCGTGGAGCCCTGGCCGTTCGCGATGCGCTGTTCGTTCTCGCGCATCTTGCGGATCAGGATGTCGAGTCCGCGCGCGGAGAGGATGCGGTCGCGGGCGAGGACGTCGAGGTCGCCGGTGCGGGGGTCCTGCGGGAGGTAGCCGACCTCACCGGAGCGGGAGATCGTGCCGCCGGCGGGCATGCCCTCACCCGCCAGGCACTTGGTGAGGGTGGTCTTGCCCGCCCCATTGCGGCCGACGAGGCCGATGCGGTCGCCCTTCGCGATGCGGAAGGAGGCGTTCTCGATGAGGATGCGGGCGCCGGCGCGCAGCTCGATGCCGGAAGCGGTGATCACGGGGGGTACTCCTGAACAGGGTGGACGGCGAGAGGGACGACTGGTTGCTCGGGGCCGGTGTCTACGCCGTCCAACTGAGAAGAGGAGCTGCCATGGCAGCCAGTCTAACGGGCGAGCGCAACTAGTTTTCTGGGCCGCCGTCGCCCTCGCCCGCCCCGGCGTCACGCTCCAGGTCGCCGTTGCCCAGCGGAGTGCGGCCGGGAACGATTCTGCCGAGGTCGTCCACCGCCACGACCTGCGCGGTCCAGGAGGCGGCGGTGCCCGCGCAGGGCTGGGCGACCAGCAGGGCCCCGTCCCGGTGGAGCGAGCGGGCCGGTTCGAAGGCGCAGCCGCGGCGGGCGGGGAGCACCCAGCGCAGGTCGCCGTCGGCGGCGCGGTAGGCGGTGATGCGGCGCGGAGTGACGACGGCCAGCATGCGGGCCCCGGGCGCGAGCGGCCGCAGCACTCCGGCGCCGCCGCGCGCGGCCGGGGTGCGCAGCCAGCCGGCGCTCTCGGGAACGGCACGGTGCCAGCGCACGGAGCGGCCGCCGTCGCGCTCGGTGTCGGTGACCAGGCCGTCGCTCCAGAGCGTGAAGGCGTGGCCGGGCGCGGCTAGCACCACGAGGGGCCGGCGGCCTTCCCGCGTGTACGTCCAGCGGATCGCGCCGCCGATCGGTTCGTACGCCTGGACGGCCGGTCCCCGTGTCCGCAGGGCGGGCGCCGCGCCGGGGTCCGTGTCCGGCACGCGCGCGTGGGCGATGAGGCGGTCTCCGTAGGGGGCCGGCCGTGAGTGGTGGGCGGCGGTGATGAGCGGCAGGGCGAGCAGCGCGAGGGCGACGGGAAGCGCGATGCGGGTGCCCCTGCCGGCGCCTTTGCGGGTGCTGCCGCGGGTGCTCGCGCGGGCCGGGTGCGGGGGCGGTGTCCCGGCGGGCTCTGCGGGCTCTGCGGGCTCTGCGGCGGACTCGCTCGGCAGAGCGGACATGACGCCCCCTTCGGTACCACCACCCAGATCAGGCGTTCAGGCGCAGAGCGTAGCGGTGGGGCACCGGGTGGCCGTGGTTCCGCCGGTGCGACACGGCGCGGGGAGCGGTCGGCGTCCCCCGTTCGGACCTCCGCCCGGCGCCGGGCGCAGGCGGGCGTACCAGGATGAAGTGGCCGGGCCGCCCGGTGCGGGACGGCGTGCGTCGTCCCGGGTGTGACGCAGAGGGGTGCGCCCAATGCAGTTCGACGACGACGCGGGCCTGGACACCTCCGAGGTGCGGGATGTGCGCGGCAGCCGGATCCCCGGCGGCCGGGCGACCGTGGGCGGCGGCATCGCCGGGCTCATCGCGCTGGTGCTCGGCCTCTTCTTCGGGGTGGGGCCGGATCAGCTGGGCCTCTCCTCCGGTGACGAGGAGCCCGAGGCCTCGTCGTCCTCCCTCGCGCAGGTGCAGCGGAACTGCCGCACGGGGCAGGACGCCAACACCAAGGAGGACTGCCGCATCGTGGCGGTGGTCAACAGCGTGCAGGACTTCTGGCGCCCGGAGTTCCAGCGCAGGCGGGCCTCGTACTCCCCCGCGCAGACCGTCCTGTTCACGAGCCGGGTGGGCACCGCCTGCGGGACGGCGACCTCGGCGGTCGGGCCGTTCTACTGCCCCGGAGACCGGAAGGTCTATCTGGACCTCGGCTTCTTCGACGAGCTGCGCACGAAGTTCGGCTCCACCGGCGGCCCCTTCGCGCAGGCGTACGTGGTGGCCCACGAGTACGGGCACCACGTACAGAACCTGGCGGGCACCCTGCAGCGCTCCCAGGACGGGCGCACCGGCCGCGACAGCAACGCCGTGCGGGTGGAGCTCCAGGCGGACTGCTACGCCGGGGTCTGGGCGCGGCACGCGACCCGCAGTCCGGACGAGCGCACGGGCAAGCCGCTGATCAGCAGCCTCGACGACGCGGACATCCGGGACGGCCTGGACGCGGCGGCCGCGGTGGGCGACGACCGGATCCAGGAGAAGTTCCAGGGCCGGGTCACCCCCGAGACCTGGACGCACGGCTCCGCCGAGCAGCGCCAGCGGTGGTTCTACCAGGGCTATCGCACCGGTGACATGGGGCGGTGCGACACCTTCCGCTGACCGCCCGGACCCCGGCGCGGCACGATCCGATCGGAGTGATGTACATGGCAGGGAACGAGAGCGGCAGCGGGCGGCCGAGCATCTTCCCGACGCTGCTGTACGCGGACGCGAAAGCCGCGGTCCGGCAGTTGACGGAGGCCTTCGGCTTCACCGAGCTGCATGTGTACGAGGGCGAGGACGGCAGCGTCGCGCACGCCGAACTGGCCCAGGGCAACGGCTTGGTGATGCTCGGCTCCAAGGGCACGGGCGGCGTCTTCGACCGAGCGATGAAGGGCGCGGGACCCTGCGGGGTGTACGTCGTCGTGGACGACGTCGACGCCCACCACCGGCGGGCCGTGGAACACGGCGCGGAGATCCTCATGCCCCCGACCGACCAGGACTACGGCTCGCGGGACTACATGGCGCGGGACGCCGAGGGCAACGTATGGAGTTTCGGCACGTACGCCCCCGGGACCGCCGGGGGCTGACGCTCACTCCCCGCCGGTGTGCACCTGGAAGGCGGCGCGGCGCACGGCCCTGGCCAGCGCCGGGTCGGGGTGGGCGGCGGCGAGGGCGACCAGGACCTGGACGGTGCGGGGGTGTCCCACGCGGCGCACCTCGTCGAGGAGGGCGGGCACGGTGGGCTGGACCGCCGACTCCAGGTGGCGGACGAGGAGTTCCCCCTCCCCGTGGTCGGCGACGGCCGCCGCGGTGTCGATCCACAGCCAGGTGGACTCCTCGCGGCTCAGCACGAGGTGGACGTCCTCGGGGTCGGCGCCCTCCTGCTCGGCCAGCCACAGCAGGGCGTAGGGCCGCAGGGGGGTCTCGTCCAGGACGGCCCTGACCTCCTGCTCGGCCGGGGCGCCGACGACGCGCAGGGCCTCGAAGGCGAGGCCGCGCAGCAGGGCGTCCTCGCCGCGGGCGGCCGTGAGCAGGTCGGTGACGGCGCTGCCGACGGGGCGGGCGGCGAGCCAGGCCCTGTATTCGGCGCGGGCCGCGTTGGGGCGCAGGCGGGCACAGCCGCGCAGCATGTCCTCGGCGGACTGCTCGATGTGCCCGGCGGGGCTCTGCGCGGCGACGCAGATCTGCTCCAGCTTGACCCAGACCGCCCAGCTGCCGAGCGGGGTCAGGGTGGCCTGGCCGTCGGCGAAGGTCAGCGCGCCGACGGCGGCGAGGCCGTGCAGCGCCCAGTCGAGGAGGGCGGGCAGCGGGGCCGCCTCTTCGGGGCAGTCGGCCGGTGGGGTCTCCGGCTGGGGGCCGTAGGGGATCTCGCAGCGTTCGGTGCGCAGTTCCGTGACGCGCTGGTCCAGGAGGTCGAGCAGCTGCGGGACGGGGACGGGGCCCGCCGACAGCTGGAGGAAGGACAGCACCTGCGGCATGGCCTCGACTACCTCGGCGACCGCGGCGGGCGCGAGCTCGTCCGGTGCCGGGTGGGCCAGTGACCAGGCGTCGAAGAGCGCGACCCAGCCACGCAGCACGGCGGTGTCGTCGCGGTCCCAGGCGCGCAGGCGCCAGCCGGGGCGGGCGCGATCGCCGTGCACCTCGACGAGGCCCGCGAGGCGGGCGGTGTCCCAGTCGGCGCGGACCTGAGCGGCGGTCAGTCCCAGTTCGGCGGCGGCGCGTTCGGCGGTGGCGTCGGAGAGGGTGCCCTTGCCGTCGGGCGTCCCGCCGGTGCTGCCGGGGCCGGGCCGCAGGGCGGTGTCGGCCCAGCGGGCGACCCGGCGGCGTCGGCGAGTAAGCGCGCGCTGCCCGGGCCAGCTCCGAGGGCGCGGGCGTGCCCTCGGGCGGGCGGGGCGCGGGACGGCGCGCGCGGCGGTTGCCCACCGCGCCGGGGGCGGCGGAGAGGGGTCGCGCTGGGTCGCGCTGGGTCTCTCCTCGCTTCTCGGCCCTCGGGTAGGGCGCGCGGACAAGTCGGAGCCTGGAGTCGCGCGGGGTACGGGACGTCACGGGAGCAGTCTTCCTGTTGACGGTCCGAAAACCCAAACGGAATGGCGACGGCGGGCTTTCGGGGGCCGCGCGAGGGGGCGCGCCGGGTGGTGTAGGAGGGACCGCGAAGGGTCACATCAGGGGGGTGAGGAAGCGGCGCAGCGCCTCTTCGTAGCCGGCCGGGTCGGCGTTCCACATGGCGCCGTGGGGAGCGCCGGGGACGGTGCGCAACGCGACCAGTTCCGGGCGCTGTTCGGCCAGTCGCCGGGAGAGCGCCCAAGGGGCGACGGTGTCGTCGGGGCCGTGCAGGACGAGGGTCGGCACCCGCAGCAGCGTGGGGTCGGCTGCCGCGAGGGTGCGGTCGCCGCGCAGACCCGTGCGTCCCTGGGCCGCGCGGACCGCAAGCGGAAGGAGCGGCCCCGGGGTGCGGCGGGCCACGGCGAGGGCGCGGAGGGTGGTCTCCCAGTTCAGCACCGGGGAGTCCAGGACGAGGCCGCTGACGTGGTCGCGCAGGGCCGAGTGGGCGGCGGCGTGCAGGCACATGGTGGCGCCGGTGGACCAGCCGTGGAGGATGACCTTGCGGGCGCCGTGGCGCACGGCGTGGCGCAGGGCGGCGTCCAGGTCGCGCCACTCCGTCTCGCCGAGGTGGCCGAGTCCGTCCGCGGAGCGGGGCGCGCCGGGGTCGCCGCGGTAGGCGAGGTCGAGCACGGGCAGCCGGAGGCGGCGCAGGAAGTCCATGACGACCATGGGGTGCTCGCGGGTGGTGCCCAGGCCGTGCACGGTGATGACCCAGGTGTCGCGCAGATTGGGCACGAACCAGGCGGGCAGGGTGCCGAGTTCGCCCGGGATGCCGACGTCCGTGTGGTCGATGCCGAGCGCGGTGTACGGGTCGCCGACGTGGACCTGCGGGGTGAGCCAGACCTTCGCGCCGGGTTCCAGGGTGCCGTGGGTGACGGCTTCCAGGCGGCGTACGACCGTGTCGGCCTCGTGCCGCGCCGACTCCAGGACGGGCCCGACGACGGCGTGGGTGCCGTTGCCGGTGAGGCCGTACGTGCCGGGGCGCAGGCTCGCGAGGGCGCGGGTCAGGGAGACCTGTCCGGCATCGGTGGCGTGCACGGTGAGGCGGGGTTCCGACGGCAGGGGGCGGCCCGCCGGGGCCCTGAGGGCGGCGTCGCTGGCGAACCGCCCCGCCGCGACCGCGACCGCGGCTGTCCCCAGGGCTGCTGTGACTGCGGTGACGGCCGCTGCCGTCGCTTTGGCTGGGCGCACCGTCCCAGTGTCCGGGGGCGACGGCCGCGGGGCCAGTGGGCGCGGTCCGCGGGGTGACGCGGTGGTGGGGCGGCGCCAGGGCAGTGCCCCGCCTCGTCCGTCCGCGGGCCGGGAGCGGTGTGTGCGCGTCGGTTTCGCCATAGGTGTACTCGTGCCCGTGGACGGCGGATCGCAACGGTCAGAAAGTCGGCTGTCCGTATCCCCGCAGTTTCTCCTGGGCCTCGCGCAGGTGGGCGGCGGACAGGAGGCTCGGGGTATGGCCCGGGACCGCCGTGGCGGTGAGCCACAGGCGGCACATCCACTCCAGTTGCGCCGTGCGGTCGTACGCCTGTGACAGGGAGTCCCCGTAGGTGACCGTTCCGTGGTTCTGGAGGAGGCATCCGGTGCGGTCGCTCAGGGCGCGGAGCATGTTCTCGGCCAGTTCCTCGGTTCCGTAGAGCGCGTAGGGGGCGACGCGGACCGGGCCGCCGAGGACGCCCGTCATGTAGTGCACCGCGGGCAGCTCGGGGACCAGCGTCGAGACGGCCGTGGCGTGGACCGCGTGGGTGTGGACCACGGCCGTCGCGCCGGTGGTCCGGTAGATCGCGAGGTGCATCGGCAGCTCGCTGGTCGGCGCGAGGCCGCCGATGACCCGCCGCCCTTCGAGGTCGACGCCGAGCGCGTCCTCGGGCCGCAGCCGGTCGTAGGCGACCCCGCTCGGGGTGACCAGGACGGTGTCGCCGACCCGCACGGAGACGTTGCCGGAGGTGCCGACGACCAGACCGTCCGTCACCGTCCTGCGGGCCGTCTCCACCAGCTCGCCCCATGCCCGTCCGAGCTCGTCCCGCCCCGCGCCGTGCCCGGCGTCCTGCCGCTGCTCAGTCATATGACGATCCTGCCAGCCGGGCGCGCCGCGCTGTAGACGGCGAGTGATCAGTATCTCTTCGGCGGCCCCGTGGGCGGGCGGGGCGCGGCCCGTCCGCAGGGGCCCGGCAGGCGACGGAAGCCGACACTCCGCCCAGATTCCGGGCGCCGCACCGTCATTCCGTACGATCGACGTCAGACCCCTGATGGATAGGGAGTGGCGACACTCCGCTTCGGGTCACCGTGCCGCCCGGCCCAGTTCACTTTCCGTTCACCCGGGTTGCCTACGTTCCACATGCCACTGACGTCCAACAGAAGCCTGGGTAAATGGAACACATCACGCTTCTCCTCGGGATCGTGATCGTTACCGCTCTCGTGTTCGATTTCACGAACGGTTTCCACGACACTGCCAACGCGATGGCGACGACCATCTCGACCGGCGCTCTCAAGCCCAAGACGGCGGTGGCCATGTCCGCCGTGCTGAACCTCGTCGGAGCCTTCCTCTCCGTCGAAGTCGCCAAGACGATCTCAGGCGGGATCGTCAACGAGGACGGCCTCAAGACGGAGGTCATCTTCGCCGCGCTCGTCGGCGCGATCCTGTGGAACCTGCTGACCTGGCTGGTGGGCCTGCCCTCCAGCTCCTCCCACGCCCTCTTCGGCGGCCTCATCGGCGCCGCGGTCATGTCGATGGGCTGGTCGTCGATCAACGGCGGCACCGTCGTCACCAAGGTGCTCATCCCGGCCCTCGCCGCGCCGCTCGTGGCGGGACTCGCCGCGACGCTGGCGACGCGCCTGACGTACCGCATCGGCCGCAACACCGACACCAGGGCGACCGCCAAGGGCTACCGCGCCGGCCAGATCGCCTCCGCGGGCCTCGTCTCCCTGGCGCACGGCACGAACGACGCGCAGAAGACCATGGGCATCATCACGCTCGCCCTGGTCACCGGCGGCGTCCTGAACCCCGGCGCGAACCCCCCGATGTGGGTCATCGTCTCGGCCGGTGTCGCCATCGCGCTCGGTACCTACCTCGGCGGCTGGCGCATCATCCGCACCATGGGCAAGGGCCTCACCGACCTCCAGCCGCAGCAGGGCTTCGCCGCCCAGACCAGCGCCGCGACGGTCATCCTGGCCTCCTCCCACCTGGGCTTCTCGCTCTCCACCACCCAGTCCTGCTCCGGCGCCGTGATGGGCGCGGGCCTCGGCCGCAAGGGCGGCGTGGTCCGCTGGTCCACCGCGACCCGCATGTTCGTCGCGTGGGGCCTGACCCTGCCGGCCGCCGGTCTGGTCGGCGCGGGCGCCGAGTTCCTCACCAAGCAGGGCCCCTGGGGCATCGCGGTCACCGCCGCGCTCCTGGTCGCCGGCTCGGCCGTCATCTGGGTGCTCTCCCGGCGCAACGCCGTCGACCACACCAACGTCACCGACGACGAGGTCCGCCACGACGACACCACGGGCGCCGAGCCCGCGGGCGTCGTGACCACCGCGATCGCCGCCGTCACCCCGCCCCCGACGGGCGCGATGGCCGCCGCGGGCGCCTCCTCCGACGAACTGGTCAAGGCCACCATCTCGGCCCCGACCTCGACCACGACCGGCGCCATGGCGGACCCCGCCCGGCCCGCGACGGTGTAAGGACACATCACCATGAACATCGACTGGGCAGCACTCGGCTCCGTCTTCGGAGTCAGCCTCGCCGTGACGGTGGCTCTCGTGGGCCTGTTCACCCTCGGCATCATCGGTCTCTCCAAGCAGGAGACGGCGGCCGCGTCGGGCAGTGGTTCCGGCGGCTCCGTGGCGCTGGCGCGCACCGGCGCGTACGCCTGCTTCGCGCTGTGCGCGGCGGCCGTGGCGTACGGCATCTATCTGATCGTCGCCTGACGGCAGCGGTTCACGGCGGGGTGCGGGACGTGTGGTCACGTCCCGCGCCCCGCCGCCGTATGTGCGGCTCCACACACTCTCCCGCCGCAGGTCAACGGCGAGTTGACGGGCGTTCGCGGGGCGTGGTGGACTGCCGGGGCCAACTACGGCGGCAGAAGAGGAAGCCGGTGCGAATCCGGCGCGGTCCCGCCACTGTCACCGGGCAGCCGTCCCCGACGCTCCCGGAAGCCAGGAACTCTCGCCGCCGATCACGTCGAACCAGGGCGCGGACACCCTGAGTGAGGACATATCGCCATGCGCGGCCGCCCGTTGCCGGACCTGTTCCCGAGCGTCAGCTCATCACCCGGCACGGCGACGGGCTGACCCCATGAGTGCCGATCGCGACTTCGCGTACGGCGCCGCCGCCGGCCTCCTCGGTGACCTGCTGCTCGGCGATCCCCGCCGGGGCCATCCGGTCGCCGGGTTCGGGCGTGCGGCGGCCGCCGTCGAGCGGGTGCTGTGGCGGGACCACCGCGGGTGGGGCGCGCTGCACGCCGTGGTCTGTGCCGGGGCGCGGCGGGCGCCGCCGCGCTCGCCGCCTCTCTACGCCGCTCCCCGCCGCCTCCGTCACGCTGACCGCCGCCGCGACGTGGGCCGTGGTCGGCGGGACCTCGCTCGGACGGGAGGCGCGGGCCATCGGCGGCGCGCTGGCCGCCGGTGACGTGGACGTGGCCCGGGAGCGGCTGCCCCATCTGTGCGGACGGGATCCGCAGGCGCTGGACTCCGACGGCATCGCGCGCGCCGTCGTCGAGTCCGTCGCCGAGAACACCTCCGACGCGGTGGTCGGCGCGCTGGTGTGGGGTGCCGTCGGCGGGGTGCCGGGGCTCGTCGCCTTCCGCGCCGTGAACACCCTCGACGCCATGGTCGGGCACAAGTCGCCCAGGTACCGGCGGTACGGCTGGGCCTCCGCCCGGCTCGACGACGTCCTCGGCTGGCCGGGGGCGCGGCTCACCGCCGGGCTCGCGGCGCTGGCCGGGGACTCGCCCTCGGGGGCGGTGCGGGCATGGCGTACGGATGCCGCCAAGCATCCCAGCCCCAACGCCGGGCCCGTGGAGGCCTCCTTCGCGGGAGCGCTCGGGGTGCGGCTCGGCGGGACCCTCTCGTACGGCGGGCGGGTCGAGCACCGGCCCGTCCTGAACACGGACGGGCGGGACGTGCGGGTGACGGACATCGAGCGGGCCGTGAAGCTGTCGCGGCGGGTGAGCTGGCTGGCGCTGGGCGTCGCGGTGGGTGTGCGGGAGATGTGCCGTCGGTCTCGGTCGAGGAGGACCTCATGAGTGGTGGGCTGCTGGTCGCGGGAACCACGTCGGACGCCGGGAAGAGCGTCGTCACCGCCGGGATCTGCCGGTGGCTGGCCCGCAAGGGTGTGTCCGTCGCGCCGTTCAAGGCGCAGAACATGTCCCTGAACTCCTTCGTCACCCGCGAGGGCGCCGAGATCGGGCGGGCGCAGGCCATGCAGGCGCAGGCCGCCCGCGTCGAACCGAGCGCCCTGATGAACCCCGTCCTGCTCAAGCCGGGCAGCGACCGCTCAAGCCAGGTCGTCCTCATGGGCAAGCCGGTCGGCGAGATGAGCGCGCGCGGCTACCACGGGGGCCGGCAGGCGGCGCTGCTCGACACCGTCGTGGGATGCCTCGAAGAACTCCGGGGCAGCTATGACGCCGTGATCTGTGAGGGCGCGGGGAGCCCCGCCGAGATCAATCTGCGGCGCACCGACATCGTGAACATGGGCATCGCGCGCGCGGCCCGCTTCCCCGTCCTGGTGGTCGGGGACATCGACCGGGGCGGGGTGTTCGCCTCGTTCTTCGGTACGACGGCGCTGCTCAGCGCGGCCGACCAGGAGCTGGTCGCCGGGTACCTGGTGAACAAGTTCCGGGGCGACGTCTCGCTCCTCGAACCGGGCCTCGACATGCTGTACGAGCTGACCGGGCGCCGCACCTTCGGTGTGCTGCCCTTCCAGCACGGGCTCGGCATCGACGAGGAGGACGGGCTGCGGGTCTCGCTGCGGGGCGCCGTGCGGGAGTCCGTGGTGGCACCGCCGGTCGGTGAGGACGTGCTGCGGGTCGCCGTGTGCGCGGTGCCGCTGATGTCCAACTTCACCGACGTGGACGCGCTGGCCGCCGAGCCGGGTGTCGTCGTGCGGTTCGTGGACCGGGCCGAGGAACTCGTCGACGCGGACCTCGTGGTCGTACCGGGCACGCGCGGGACCGTACGCGCGCTCCAGTGGCTGCGGGAGCGCGGCCTCGCGGACGCCCTCGTGCGCCGCGCCGCCGAGGGGCGGCCCGTGCTCGGCATCTGCGGCGGCTTCCAGGTCCTCGGCGAGCACATCGAGGACGAGGTCGAGTCGCGTGCGGGCGCCGTGGCGGGGCTCGGGGTGCTGCCGGTGCGGGTGCGGTTCGCCCGCGAGAAGACCCTCGCCAGACCGGTGGGCGAGGCCCTCGGCGAGCCGGTCGAGGGGTACGAGATCCACCACGGCGTCGCCGAGGTCCTGGGCGGGGAACCCTTCCTGGACGGCTGCCGGGTCGGCGAGGTGTGGGGCACGCACTGGCACGGGTCGCTGGAGAGCGACGCGTTCCGGCGCCGGTTCCTCACCGAGGTGGCGCGCGCGGCCGGGCGCCGCTTCGTGGCCGCGCCCGACACCAGCTTCGGCACGCTGCGCGAGGAGCAGCTCGACCTCCTCGGCGACCTGATCGAAGAACACGCGGACACGGACGGGCTGTTGAGCCTGATCGAGAAGGGGGCGCCGGCCGGACTGCCGTTCATCGCGCCCGGAGCGCCGTCGGCATCACCAGAACATGCCAAGGAGGCCCTGTGAGTACCCCGTACCCGTTCACCGCCCTTGTCGGGCAGGACGACCTGCGGCTCGCGCTTTTGCTGAACGCCGTCTCGCCCGCCGTCGGCGGCGTCCTCGTACGGGGTGAGAAGGGCACCGCCAAGTCCACCGCCGTACGCGCCCTGTCGGCCCTGCTGCCAAAGGTGCCGGTGGTCGCGGGCTGCCGCTTCTCGTGCGACCCGGCCGCGCCCGACGCGAACTGCCCCGACGGCCCCCACGAGGCGGGCGGGGCCACCGAGCGGCCCGCGCGGATGGTGGAGCTGCCGGTCGGCGCGTCCGAGGACCGGCTCGTCGGCGCCCTGGACATCGAGCGGGCGCTCGCGGAGGGCGTGAAGGCCTTCGAGCCGGGCCTGCTGGCCGACGCACACCGGGGCATCCTCTACGTCGACGAGGTCAACCTCCTCCACGACCACCTGGTCGACCTGCTGCTGGACGCCGCCGCGATGGGTGCCTCGTACGTGGAGCGCGAAGGCGTCTCCGTACGGCACGCCGCCCGTTTCCTGCTGGTCGGCACCATGAACCCCGAGGAGGGGGAGCTGCGCCCGCAGCTGCTCGACCGGTTCGGGCTCACCGTCGAGGTGGCCGCGTCCCGCGAGACCGACCAGCGCGTCGAGGTCGTGCGGCGGCGGCTCGCGTACGACGACGACCCCGAGGCCTTCGCGGCACGCTTCGCCGAGGACGAGGCGGCGCTGCGCGACCGCGTCGTGGCGGCGCGGGCGCTGCTGCCCCAAGTCGTCCTGGGCGACGGGGCGTTGCGGCAGATCGCGGCGACCTGCGCGGCGTTCGAGGTGGACGGGATGCGGGCCGACATCGTGATGGCGCGCACGGCGACCGCGCTGGCCGCCTGGGCGGGGCGTACGGAGGTGGAGAGCGAGGACGTGCGGCAGGCCGCGCTGCTCGCGCTGCCGCACCGCAGGCGCCGCAACCCCTTCGACGCGCCGGGACTCGACGAGGACAAGCTCGACGAGACGCTGGAGGAGGCACGCGACGACGAGGCTACCGAGGCGCCCGAGCCTCCTGAGGATGACCCCGACGGCGGCGGTCCCGGCGACGGTGGTGGCGGTGGGCAGCCCCCGGAGGGCGGCCCACCGGCCCCGGAACTCCCCTCCCAGCAGCAGGGACCCGGCTCCGACGACGAGACGCCGGCGGCCCCGCGGGAACCGGCCCCGGCGCCGGGCGGTGCCCGTGGCGAGCAGCAGGCCGTGCGCGCCGCCGAGCCCTTCCGCACCAAGATGCTGAGCGTGCCCGGCATCGGCGAGGGCGCGGCCGGGCGGCGCTCGCGCGCCCGTACCGAGCACGGCCGTACGACGGGTTCGCGGCGCCCTCAAGGCGCCCTGACCAAGCTGCACCTGGCGGCGACCGTGCAGGCCGCCGCCCCGCACCAGAAGGCCCGGGGCCGCTCCGGCGCCGGTCTCGTCGTACGCCGTGACGACCTGCGGCAGGCGACCCGCGAGGGCCGCGAGGGCAACCTCGTGCTGTTCGTCGTGGACGCCTCGGGGTCGATGGCGGCGCGGCAGCGGATGAGCGCCGTCAAGGGTGCCGTGCTCTCGCTCCTCCTGGACGCCTACCAGCGGCGCGACAAGGTGGGCCTGGTGACGTTCCGGGGCCAGGAAGCCGAGGTGGCGCTGCCCCCGACATCATCGGTGGACGCCGCCGCCGCCCGCCTCGAAACGCTGCCGACGGGCGGCCGTACGCCGCTGGCCGCGGGCCTGCTGAAGGCGCACGACGTGCTGCGTGTGGAGCGGCTGCGCGATGCCGCGCGGCGGCCGCTGGTGGTCGTGGTGACGGACGGGCGGGCGACGGGCGGGGTGGAGCCGGTGGCCCGAGCGGGCCGCGCGGCACGGCTGTTCGCGGCCGACAAGGTGGCCTCGGTCGTCGTCGACTGCGAGTCGGGTTACGTACGCCTCGGCCTCGCGGGCCAGTTGGCGGGCGAGCTCGGCGGCACGGCCGTGACGCTCGACGAGCTGCGGGCGGACTCGATCGCCGGGCTCGTCAAGGACGTACAGGGAATGAACTCGCCTTCGAGGAGGGCCGCTTGATGCCGCAGGGACAGCCGAGTGTCGTACCGGACGACGGGCTCACGACGCGCCAGCGCCGCAACCGCCCGCTGGTCTTCGTGCACACGGGCATCGGCAAGGGCAAGTCGACCGCCGCGTTCGGGCTCGCGCTGCGGGCGTGGAACCAGGGGTGGCCGGTCGGGGTGTTCCAGTTCGTGAAGTCGGCGAAGTGGAAGGTCGGCGAGGAGAACGCGCTGAAGGTCCTCGGCGCCTCCGGTGAGGGCGGCACGGTCGCCTGGCACAAGATGGGCGAGGGCTGGTCGTGGATCCAGCGCGCCCCCGCCGAGGGCGAGTCGACGAACGAGGACAAGGCCCGCGAGGGCTGGGAGCAGGTCAAGCGGGACCTCGCGGCACAGACGTACAAGCTTTATGTGCTCGACGAGTTCGCGTACCCGATGCACTGGGGCTGGATCGACACGGACGAGGTGGTGGAGGTCCTGCGGAACCGCCCCGGCACCCAGCACGTGGTCATCACCGGCCGCAACGCACCGCAGCAGCTGATCGACTTCGCCGACCTGGTGACGGACATGTCCAAGGTCAAGCACCCGATGGACGCCGGGCAGAAGGGCCAGAGGGGCATCGAGTGGTAGCTCGTCTCGTCATCGCGGCGCCGTCGTCGGGCAGTGGCAAGACGACCGTCGCGACGGGCCTGATGGCCGCCTTCACGGCGGCCGGGCTCGCCGTGTCCCCGCACAAGGTCGGGCCGGACTACATCGACCCCGGCTATCACGCGCTGGCGACCGGCCGGCCCGGCCGCAACCTCGACGCGTACCTGTGCGGCCCCGACCTGATCGCGCCGCTGTTCGCGCACGGGTCGGCGGGGTGCGATCTCGCGGTCGTCGAGGGCGTGATGGGGATGTACGACGGGGCGGCGGGCCAGGGCGAGCTCGCCTCCACGGCGCATGTCGCGAAGCTGCTGCGCGCACCGGTCGTCCTGGTCGTCGACGCGTCGTCGCAGTCCCGTTCGGTGGCGGCGCTCGTGCACGGCTTCGCGTCGTGGGACCCGGAGGTGCGGGTCGCGGGCGTGATCCTCAACAAGGTGGGTTCCGACCGGCACGAGACGCTGCTGCGGGAGGCGCTGGAGGAGTCCGGCGTACCGGTCCTGGGCGCGCTGCGCCGGGTACGTCAAGTACGGGCGCCGTCACGGCACTTGGGTCTCGTCCCGGTCGCCGAACGGCAGGCGGAGGCGGTGGAGTCCGTCGCCGCGCTCGCCTCGCAGGTGCGGGAGGGCTGTGACCTGGAGGCGCTGCTCGCGCTGGCCCGCAGCGCGCCGTCGCTGCCCGGCGGTGCGTGGGATCCCGGCGCGGTACCGGCGTCGGCTCCGGTTGCCGGACGCAGGCCCCGTGTCGCCGTCGCCGGTGGCGCCGCCTTCACCTTCTCCTACGCCGAGCACACGGAACTGCTCACGGCGGCCGGGGCCGAGGTCGTGCCGTTCGACCCGCTCCACGACGAGCGGCTGCCGGAGGGCACGGCCGGCCTGGTGATCGGCGGCGGCTTCCCCGAGGTGTACGCACCCGAGCTGTCCGCCAACGAACCGCTGCGCGAGGCCGTGGCGGCGCTGGCGCGCTCCGGGGCGCCGGTGGCCGCGGAGTGCGCGGGGCTGCTGTACCTCGCCCGTGAGCTGGACGGGAAGCCTATGTGCGGGGTGCTTGACACCGAGGCGCGGATGTCGGAGCGGCTGACGCTCGGGTACCGCGAGGCGGTCGCCGTGTCGGACAGCGTGCTCGCGGCGGCGGGGACGCGCATGCGGGGGCACGAGTTCCACCGCACGGTCGTGGAGCCGGGGGCGGGCCCGGCCCCCGCCTGGGGCCTGCACGCCCCTGAGCGCCGCGTCGAAGGCTTCGTACAGGGGAACGTGCACGCGAGTTACCTGCACACGCACTGGGCCGCGCGCCCGGATGTCGCGCGCCGCTTCGTCGACCTGTGTACGCCGTGAACATCGCGCGGTGCCGCTCACTCGGCGACGCCGACCACCAGCCAGATGAACCCCACGCCCGCCACCGTGCACAGCAGCGTCGAGCGGGCGGGGTGGTCGTGGTGCGCCTCGGGCAGGATCTCGGCCGCCGCGAGGTACAGCAGTGCCCCGCCGAAGAACCCGAGATAGGCGCCGAGCAGCTGCTCCGGGATGGTGAGGAGCAAGGTGGAGGCGGCGCCCACCACCGGGGCCGCCGCGTCCGCGAAGAGCATCGCGAGGGCCTTGCGGCGGGCGTTCCCGTACAGGCTGGTGATCGTGTACGTGTTGAAGCCGTCCGCGAAGTCATGGGCGACGACGGCGAGCGCCACGGCCACGCCCATGCCGCCGCCGACCTGGAAGGCCGCGCCGATGGCGACACCGTCCATGACGCTGTGCCCGACCATGGCGGCGGCGGCCGTCAGCCCCACCTGGGGAACCCGCCCACGCTCATGCTCATCGGCGCCGTGGCCGGCCTGCCGTCCCGCGAGGAGACGCTCCACGAGATGGGCGACGAGAAAGCCGCCGACGAACAGGAGCAGCGCCTCCGGTACGCCGAAGACCGGTCTCCCGGCGGCTTCCAGGGCCTCCGGGAGCAGGTCGAGGCCGACGACGCCGAGCATGAGGCCGCCGGCGAGCCCGAGGACGAGATGGCGCCGGTCGGTGACCCGCTGGGCCGTCCACCCGCCCACCAGGGTCATGAGGAAGGCGCCGAGCGCCACGAACACCGCCATGGCCCCTTGCTAGCGGATCGTCCCCCTCTCCCGCACATCCCTCACCCCGTGTCCCCCCTCCTCGTATGAAAGGACCCCTCCATGGCTGACGTCCAGGTTCTGGTCGTGGGCGTCGGCGCCTGCGAGGGCGCGCCCCCGCAGGAGGTGCTCGGCCTCGTCCGGGAGGCGGTCCGCGAGGCCGGTCTTCCCGAGGGCGCGGTGGCCGAGCTGGCGACGGTCGACGTGAAGGGTGAGGAGCCGGGGATCGTCGCGGCGGCGGCTCGGCTCGGGGTGCCGCTCGTGACGTACTCGGCGGCCGAGCTGGCGGAGGTGACGGTCCCGAACCCGTCCCCGTGGGCCGGCGCGGCGGTGGGTACGCCGTCGGTGGCGGAGGCGGCGGCGTTGCGGGGCGGCGGCGAACTCCTCGTCCCCAAGCGGAAGTCGGCGCCGGTGGGCCGACCGCCGATGGTGACGTGTGCGGTCGTACGCCGTGCCGCCGGGCACGATCTGCGGCACCACGGGGACGCGGAGGTGCGGGACGACGGCGCCGAGCTGACCGACCTGGCGGTGAACGTACGGGCCGACACTCCTCCGGCCTGGCTGAAAGAGGTCATCGCCGAGTCGCTGGACGATCTGGCGGCGTATCCGGACGGACGCTCGGCGCGGGAGGCGGTGGCGGCGCGCCACGGTCTCCCCCCGGATCGCGTGCTGCTCACGTCCGGGGCGGCGGAGGCGTTCGTCCTCCTGGCACGCGCCCTGAAGGTACGGCATCCCGTCGTCGTGCACCCGCAGTTCACCGAGCCCGAGGCGGCGTTGCGGGACGCGGGGCACGAGGTGGGGCGGGTGCTGCTGCGGGAGGAGGACGGCTTCCGTCTCGACCCGGCGGCGGTTCCGGAGGAGGCCGACCTCGTGGTCATCGGAAATCCGACGAACCCGACGTCCGTCCTCCACCCGGCGGCGTCGATCGTGGCGCTCGCCCGGCCGGGGCGGATCCTGGTGGTGGACGAGGCGTTCATGGACGCGGTGCCGGGTGAGCGGGAGGCGCTGGCGGGCCGTACGGATGTCCCTGGCCTGGTGGTGCTGCGCAGCCTCACGAAGACGTGGGGCCTCGCGGGGCTCCGTATCGGCTACGTCCTGGCCGCGCCGGACGTGATCGCCACCCTGGCGGGGGCGCAGCCGCTGTGGCCGGTGTCCACGCCGGCGCTGGTGGCGGCGCGGGCGTGTGTGGGGCCGCGGGCGCTGGCGGAGGCCGGGCATGCGGCGCATCGGGTGGCGGCGGACCGGGCGTATCTCCTCGCGGGGCTGGGGGAGTTGGGAGGCTTCGGGGTACGGGTGGCGGGGCCTGCGGAGGGGCCGTTCGTGCTGGTCCGTGTGCCCGGAGCGCTGGGGGTGCGGGGGCGGTTGCGGGCGGCGGGGTTCGCGGTGCGGCGGGGCGACACGTTTCCTGGCCTGGGGCCTGACTGGCTCCGCCTCGCGGTCAGGGACCGGGCCACGTCGGACCGCTTCCTCGCTGCGCTGGCGGCGACGCTGCGCGACTGAGGGGCCCGGCGGTATCCCCCACCCCGCCGCTCCGCGCCGGATACCTCCCACCCACCCGCCCGTAACTCGGTGTCGGGACGTCGAGGTAGGAGCGTAAAAGGAGGGACGCGCGGACGGCCCGCAGCCGCGAGCGCGCCCGAGGGGACGTGGGGGTAGGTGCGCGCGGAGCACAGTGGTGGTCACCAGGGCCCCGAAGCAGCAAAGGCCCCGCACCAAGATGGCGAGCACGGACCTACTCCCGCGGCCCCGCCCCCCAGACGACCCCAGGCGCACCCGCGCCCCCCCAAGACGCACCCCAGGCGCCCCGGCCGAGCCCGCCCCCGGCTACCCCCGGCCGCGTCGAGCCATGGCCACAGCACCCCCGCCCGCGGCCAGCAGCACCACCGCCCCACCCGCGACGTACGGAGTCATGGAGTTCCCCCCGGTCTCCGCGAGGCCCGCCTCAGCGGCCTCGGGCTCCGTCTTCGGCTCGGCGTCCGCCTCCGCGTCGACCGGCTTCTCCCGCTCCCCCTGCGGCTCCGCCCCGCCCTCCTCACGCGCCACCCCCGGCGCGGAACAGCCGGCCCCCGCCAGCGTCACCGTCCCCTCGACCTCGGCGACGTTCAGCTTCAACGGATTCACCGACACCTTGAGCTCCAGCGCGGACGCCGCAGCCGTACGCGACGTCGTACGGGTCCTGGACAGCTCCAGCCGCACCTCACCGACCCCCGGCGCGATCACCTCGCTCGTCCCCCCGGCGGTCAACGTGACCTTCTTGCCGAGCACGGTCACCCCGCCCAGCAGATTCGCCTCGGCGACAGGCCGCTTGCCCGCCTCGCAGACGGCCTTGGAGGTGACCTGCTCGACCTCGATGAGGGAGAGCAGCGGCAGCCCCGGCACATGCACCTCGGCCCGCGCGATGTTGCTGTAGCCCTCCGCCCGGCCGCCCCGCACGGTCGCCTTGGCCGTGGCCACGTCCGCGCGCAGCACGCTGAACGGCTTTCCTCCGTCGACTCCGTCGAGCCGCGCCGTGAGCGCGGTCTTCTCCGCGCTCTCGGGGGCCTGGACTTCGTTGAGGGCGACCTTGAGCGGGACGTTCACGGTCTTGTTGAGGAGGGAGACGTCGAGCCCGGTCCGCAGGACGACGGCGTCGGCGCGGCCACCGCGGTCGTGATCACCGCCGGTGGCCTGCGCGGGCCCGGCCCCGGCGAGCGCCGCGGGACCGGCGGCGAGGGCGGTGGTGGCGGCGACGACGGCGAGGCGGCGCGCGGGCAGGCGGAAGGTGTTGCTGTTCAAGGTGGTGGAACCCCCACAAGAGAGACGGGCCGCCGGCGGCGCACGCCACATGGGGACATCACGTGCGCGCCGAGGGCGTCGCCCTCCATCGACGAAGGACGACGCGGGAATCTTTACGCACGGAGAGTGAACGGTCAGCAACCTGCGGTGAGTTCACTCCAAAGGGGGGTTTCCGGCCTTGCTTTCGAATCCACCGGCACGGGCGTTCCCTCGAACCCCCCGAACCCCACCCGTTCAGGGCACACTGACCTTCCCCCGCCCCGGATCTGCCAGAACCAAACGACCGGGGCGACGGTCACGTAACGCCCGGTCAACCCACGCTCCACCGCCACCCCACCGTCACCCCACCACCCGCCCGTCCAGCACCACCCGCCGAGGCGCCGCCAGGACCCGTACGTCCTGTCGGGGATCCGCCTCGTACACCACGAGGTCGGCCGGGGCGCCCTCCGACAGGCCGGGGCGGCCGAGCCAGTCCCGCGCGGCCCAGGTCGTCGCGGAGAGCGCGGCCAGCGGGGGGATGCCCGCGCGGGTCAGTTCGGCGACCTCGGCGGCGACCAGGCCGTGGGGCAGGGAGCCGCCCGCGTCGGTGCCGACGAAGACGGGGACGCCGGCGTCGTACGCCGCGCGCACCGTGTCGTAGCGGCGGTCGTGGAGCCTGCGCATATGGGCCGACCAGCGGGGGAACTTCTTCTCGCCGCCCGCGGCCAGATCGGGGAACGTGGCGATGTTGACCAGGGTCGGGACGATGGCGACGCCGCGCTCCGCAAAGAGCGGGATCGTGTCCTCCGTCAGGCCCGTGGCGTGCTCGACGCAGTCGATGCCCGCCTCGACCAGGTCCCGCAGGGAATCCTCGGCGAAGCAGTGGGCGGTGACGCGGGCGCCCAGCCGGTGGGCCTCGGCGATCGCCGCCTCGACCGCGTCGCGGGGCCAGCAGGCCGTCAGGTCGCCGGCCTCGCGGTCGATCCAGTCGCCGACGAGCTTGACCCAGCCGTCGCCGCGCCGCGCCTCCTGGGCGACGTACGCGACGAGGTCCTCGGGCTCGATCTCGTGGGCGTAGTTGCGGATGTAGCGGCGCGTGCGCGCGATGTGCCGGCCGGCTCGGATGATCTTCGGCAGGTCCTCGCGGTCGTCGATCCAGCGGGTGTCGGAGGGGGAGCCCGCGTCCCGCAGGAGCAGTGCGCCGATCTCGCGGTCGGTCAGCGCCTGCTTCTCGGCCGTGGCGGCGTCCACCGGGCCGTGCGCGTCCAGGCCGACGTGGCAGTGCGCGTCGACCAGGCCGGGCAGCACCCACCCCTCGACGGTGACCGTCCCGGAGGCCGGGGCGAGCGGCCGGTCGTACGTCACCTTGCCCCCGACGACCCACAGTTCGTCCCGTACGTCCTCGGGCCCGACGAGCACCCGCCCCTTCACGTGCAACACCGCGTGATCACTCATGGCAGCAGCTTAGGAGGAGCTCAGGGCGGGGGGAACGGGGCACTGGGAACGCCCGGTCCCGGGCCCCTCGGTACGCTCGTACCGCAGCCCGAACGAACTTGTGAGCGACGTGAGCGAAGTGAGCAGTGACGTGAGCAGTACCGTGACGCATCCCTTTCTGGACCTGGCGCCGCTGAGCGCCCAGCACTTCGCCGCCATCGAGGCGCGGGTGGCCGGGCTGCTGGCCACCGAGCAGGACGTCGTGATCATGCAGGGTGAGGCCCTGCTGCCCCTGGAGGGGTGCATTCGGGGCGCCGCGCGGCCCGGCACGACCGCGCTGAACGTGATCACCGGGCCGTACGGCCAGACCTTCGGGAACTGGCTGCGCGACTGCGGTGCCACGGTCGTCGACCTCGCCGTGCCCTTCCACACGGCCGTCACGGCCGACCAGGTGCGCCAGGCCTTCGCGGAGCACCCGGAGATCGACTTCGTGTCGCTGGTGCACGCCGAGGCGGCGACCGGCAACACCAACCCGGTCGCGGAGATCGGTGAGGTCGTGCGCGAGCACGGCGCGCTGTTCATGCTGGACGCGGTCGCCTCGGTGGGCGCCGAGCCGCTGCTGCCGGACGCGTGGGGCGTGGACCTGTGCGTGATCGGCGCGCAGAAGGCGATGGGCGGCCCGGCGGGCGTCTCCGCAGTGTCCGTGAGCGAGCGGGCCTGGCAGCGGATCGCCGCCAACCCGCAGGCGCCCCGCCGCTCCTACCTCTCCCTCCTCGACTGGAAGGAGCGCTGGATCGACGGCGGCCGCAAGGCGCTGCTGCACGCCCCCGCCCAGCTGGAGATGCTGGCCCTCGAGGCGTGCGTGGAGCGCATCGAGACGGAGGGCCTCGACGCCCTGATGGCGCGGCACGCCACCGCCGCCGCCGCGACCCGTGCGGGCGCGTTCGCGCTCGGCGGGGGCCTTGAGCCGTACGTGTACGAGGCCGGGGACGCGGCGCCGGTCGCCACCACCCTGCGGGCGCCCTCGGGCACCGACGCCTCGGAGCTGGTCGCCAAGGCGCTGGCCGCCGACCCGGTGCTGCCGCTGGTCGCCGGGGGCGGGGCGCTGGCCAAGGAGATGATCCGGGTCAACCACTACGGCCCCGACGCCACCCGCGGTGTCGTGCACGCCTGCCTCGCGGCCCTGGGCGCCGCGATGGGCGAGGCCGGTCTCGTGGTCGACCTGGAGGCGGCGCGCCGCGCGGTGACCGACGCCTGGCGGTAGGCGGCCCTGGCCGTCCGGATCCGCACCTCGGCTCTTGGCTGGCTCTTAGTTCTTAGCTCTTGGCTCTTGGCTCGCGGGGCGCTCTTCCGCCGTGGCGCTCCCCCGTGGCACCGTGCCCGCCATGACCACGCTTCCGGACGGCCGCCGCATTCCGCCCCTGACCGCCGATGAGCCGGCCATGCTGACCGGCTGGCTCGACCTGCACCGCGCGACGCTCGCCGTGAAGTGCGCGGGCCTGGACGACGAGCAGGCGCTGCGTACGCCCGTGGAGCCGTCGGCGCTCTCGCTGTT
Source organism: Streptomyces sp. 135 (assembly GCF_020026305.1). Taxonomy (NCBI): domain Bacteria; kingdom Bacillati; phylum Actinomycetota; class Actinomycetes; order Kitasatosporales; family Streptomycetaceae; genus Streptomyces; species Streptomyces sp. 135. The sequence goes on from NZ_CP075691.1 coordinate 1,964,941, forward strand.
CGGCCTGGTGCAGCACCTGGCCGAGGTCGAACGCAACTGGATCCAGCGGGTGTTCGCCCGGCGGGAGGTCCCGCTGCTCTACGCCGGACGGCCCGGCGGCTTCACCCTGGACCGGTCGAGGACGTTCGCCGAGGTGCTCGCGGCGTGGGAGCGCGAGGTCGCCGTCAACCGCGAGATCTGCGCGGGGCGTTCGCCGGACGAGACGGGGCGGCTCGGCGCCGAGGAGGCGGCCGTCGTGGGCGGTGACGACGAGGTCAGCCTCCGCTGGGTCCTGATGCACCTCATCGAGGAGTACGCGCGCCACAACGGGCATGCGGACCTCTTGCGGGAGGGTATCGACGGCGTGACGGGGTCATGAATCGGGCGCGCAATTGCCGCACGCCATCCGCACTCCACGAGCATCGTCCGCCTATTCATCCGCGCATTCCCATGAAGCATTCTCACGAATTCTTTATGAACTCAGCTTCCCGTATTCTTCTGCCCGCTTTCCGAAGGCCTAAACACTAAGATTTCGGCAGCACCAAAAGGCGTAATTCGGGCGCGTCTCACGCGGGTTACATCTGTGTGACGTACTCCACATCGCGTCCGTTTCCTCCTCATATGACCCGGTCAAATCGCCCCAAAAAGCAAGCTGCTCATGCGGGCGCGCACCCCCGCGTGATAACACATGAGACGCGCTCACGTAACCCCTTCCCACGATGCAATTCAAGAAATTGCTCGGTAAATTCAATCCGCATGACCGCTGCACAAGCCGATCTACCGACCGACCTGCAAGCGAAATTCCTGAAAATGCCTGAGGGGCTGCGACTCGACAGTCCCGCCGTCGCCGACGGCGCCGCGATCTGGCGGATCGCCCGCGACTCCAAGGTGCTCGACCTCAACTCCTCGTACAGCTATCTGCTGTGGTGCCGCGACTTCGCGGCGACGTCCGTGGTGGCCCGCGGCGCCGACGGTGAGCCGGCCGGTTTCATCACCGGCTACATCCGGCCCGAGCGCCCGGACACCCTGGTGGTCTGGCAGGTGGCCGTCGACCACGGGCAGCGCGGCCGCGGCCTGGCCGGCGCCCTGCTCGACGGGCTGACCTCGAAGGTCGCCGCCGAGCGCGGACTGGCCCGCGTCGAGACCACCATCACGCCCGGCAACACCGCGTCCGAGCGCCTGTTCACCTCCTACGCGCGGCGGCACGGCGCGCAGGTCGAGCGCGAGGTCCTGTTCGACGCGGGGCTCTTCCCCGACGGCGGACACGAGCCCGAGGTGCTGTACCGCATCGGACCACTCGACTTCTGATCCGCTCGCTCCCCCCACGAGCCGGCGAGTCCCCCACGCACCACCCCCAGCCCCCCACCTCCACGTCTTTCTTTCCATCTCCCAGGAGATCCGCTGTGACCATCACCCAGCCCGACCTGAGCGTCTTCGAGACCCTGGAGTCGGAGGTGCGCAGCTACTGCCGCGGTTGGCCTACGGTCTTCGACCGCGCGCAGGGCAGCCGCATGTTCGACGAGGACGGCCACGAGTACCTCGACTTCTTCGCCGGGGCCGGTTCGCTCAACTACGGGCACAACAACCCGGTCCTCAAACGCGCGCTCATCGACTACCTGGAGCGCGACGGGGTCGTGCACGGCCTCGACATGTCGACGTCCGCCAAGCGCGCCTTCCTGGAGTCGTTCCAGAACATCATCCTGCGCCCGCGCGACCTGCCGTACAAGGTCATGTTCCCGGGCCCGACGGGCACCAACGCCGTGGAGTCGGCGCTGAAGCTGGCCCGCAAGGTCAAGGGCCGCGAGTCGATCGTGTCGTTCACGAACGCCTTCCACGGCATGTCGCTCGGCTCCCTCGCGGTGACCGGCAACGCCTTCAAGCGGGCGGGCGCCGGTATCCCGCTGGTGCACGGCACGCCGATGCCGTTCGACAACTACCTCGACGGCCAGACGCCCGACTTCATCTGGTTCGAGCGGCTCCTGGAGGACCAGGGCTCCGGTCTCAACCAGCCCGCCGCCGTCATCGTCGAGACGGTGCAGGGCGAGGGCGGCATCAACGTCGCCCGCGCCGAGTGGCTGCGCAAGCTCGCCGACGTGTGCGAGCGCTGGGACATGCTCCTGATCGTCGACGACATCCAGATGGGCTGCGGCCGCACCGGCGCCTTCTTCTCCTTCGAGGAGGCGGGCATCACGCCGGACATCGTGACGGTGTCGAAGTCGATCAGCGGCTACGGCATGCCGATGTCGCTCTGCCTGTTCAAGCCGGAGCTCGACGTGTGGGAGCCGGGCGAGCACAACGGCACCTTCCGCGGCAACAACCCGGCGTTCGTCACGGCCGCCGCCGCGCTTGAGACGTACTGGACCGACGGTTCGGCGATGGAGAAGCAGACCCGCGCCCGCGGCGAGCAGGTCGAGCAGGCGCTGAGCGCGATCGTCGACGAGAACCGCGCCGAGATCAAGGAGTTCCGCGGCCGCGGCCTGGTCTGGGGCATCGAGTTCCTGGACAAGGAGCGCGCGAGCGCCGTGGCGAAGCGGGCCTTCGAACTGGGCCTGCTGATCGAGACCTCCGGCCCCGAGGGCGAGGTCGTCAAGCTCCTCCCGGCGCTGACGATCACCCCGGACGAGCTGGACGAGGGGCTGCGCACGCTGGCCCGCGCGGTCCGCGAGACCGCCTGAGCGAGCGACTGTCCGAGCCCCTCACACCGTAAGAGAAAAGGAACCACCACACCGTGATCGTCCGTTCGTTCAAGGACATTGAAGGCACCGACCGGCATGTGAAGGCCAAGTCGGGTACCTGGGAGAGCAAGCGCATCGTCCTCGCCAAGGAGCGTGTGGGGTTCTCCCTGCACGAGACGATCCTGTACGCGGGGACGGAGACGTCGATGTGGTACGCCAACCACATCGAGGCCGTCGTCTGCACCAAGGGCGAGGCCGAACTGACCGACGACACGACCGGCGAGAAGTACACGATCACGCCGGGCACCATGTATCTGCTCGACGGGCACGAGAAGCACACCATGCGGATCAAGGAGGACTTCCACTGCCTGTGTGTCTTCAACCCGCCCGTCACCGGTCGTGAGGACCACGACGAGAACGGCGTGTACCCGCTGCTCACGGAGCCGGACCCGGTCTGACCGCGACCTACATCCCGCACAGGGCCGTACGAGAGGAGAGGCAGGCAACACCATGACCACCGCACCCGAACGCACCATTGACCTGTACCCGACCCGAGGCGCCGAAGAGGTGCTCATCGAACGCAAGGACCCGGTGGTGTGGTCCGAGCCGGGTGCCGAAGGGCCCATCGCGGCCGGGGATCTGGCGGGGTTCGAGCGGGACGGTTTCCTGGCCATCGACCAGCTGATCACCCCGGACGAAGTCGCCGTGTACCACGGCGAGCTGGAACGGCTCATGAACGATCCCGCGATGCGCGCGGACGAGCGTTCCATCGTCGAGCCGCGCTCGCAGGAGATCCGCTCGATCTTCGAGGTGCACAAGATCAGTGAGCTCTTCGGCAAGCTGGCCGCCGACCCGCGCGTGGTGGGCCGGGCCCGGCAGATCCTCGGCTCCGACGTGTACGTCCACCAGTCCCGGATCAATGTGAAGCCGGGCTTCGGGGCCTCGGGGTTCTACTGGCACTCGGACTTCGAGACCTGGCACGCGGAGGACGGCCTGCCGAACATGCGCACCGTCTCGGTGTCGATCGCCCTGACGAAGAACCACGACACCAACGGCGGCCTCATGATCATGCCGGGGTCGCACAAGACGTTCCTCGGCTGTGCGGGCGCCACGCCGAAGGACAACTACAAGCGGTCGCTCCAGATGCAGGACGCGGGCATCCCGTCGAACGAGACGCTGACCCACCTCGCGTCCGACCACGGCATCCGCCTGTTCACCGGCGAGGCGGGCTCGGCCACGTGGTTCGACTGCAACGCCATGCACGGTTCCGGGGACAACATCACCCCGTATCCGCGGTCGAACGTCTTCATCGTCTTCAACAGCGTGGAGAACACCGCGGTCGAGCCGTTCGCGGCGCCCGTGCGCAGGCCCGAGTTCATCGGGGCGCGGGACTTCACCCCGGTCGGGTGAGCTGAGGGCAGGACACGAGCCGGCCCGGCACCCCCCGTGGGCGCCGGGCCGGCTCGTGGCCTGCCCGCTCGCTACAGGGCGGGGTAGTCCGTGTAGCCCTTCTCCGTGCCGCCGTAGAAGGTCGCCGGGTCAGGCGTGTTGTACGGGCCCTCGGCCTTCAGGCGGGCCGGCAGGTCGGGGTTGGCGAGGAACAGCACGCCGAACGCGATGACGTCCGCGGTGCCGTCCTCGACGAGGGCGAGCGCGTCGTGGCTCGTGGGGCCCTCGGTCTGCGGGTTCAGGAGGAACGTCCCGCCGAAGTCCTGCCGCAGCCGGGTGGTCAGCTCGCGGATCTCGCCGACCTCCATGACGTGCAGGTACGCGAGGTCGAGCGCGGCCAGCTCCTTGACCAGGGCGGTGTACGCCGGCTCGGGGTCGGGCTCGTTGATGTCGTTGAAGGGGTTGCCGGGCGAGATGCGGAAGCCGGTGCGGGCGGCGCCGATCTCGGCGGTGACGGCCTTGGCCACCTCCACGGCGAAGCGCAGGCGGTTCTCCACGGAGCCGCCCCACTCGTCGACGCGCCGGTTGGTGCCGGGCGCGAGGAACTGGTGGATCAGATAGCCGTTGGCGCCGTGCAGCTCGACGCCGTCGAAGCCGGCGTCCACCGCGTTCCGCGCGGCGGCGGCGAAGTCGTCGATCGTGGCGCGGATCTCGGCGTCGGTCAGCTCACGCGGGGTGACGAAGTCCTTGGGGCCCTCGGCGGTGTAGACCTGGCCCTGGGGCTGTACGGGCGAGGGGGCGACGTTGACCAGTCCGTCGGGGAGCAGGACCGGGTGGCCGATGCGGCCCGCGTGCATGAGCTGGGCGAAGATCTTGCCGCCCGCCGCGTGCACGGCGTCGGTGACCTTGCGCCAGGCGGCGACCTGCTCGGCGCTGTGCAGGCCGGGGGTGTCCGGGTATCCCTGGCCGACCACAGAAGGCTGGATGGCCTCGCTGATGATCAGGCCCGCGGAGGCCCGCTGGGCGTAGTACTCAACGGACAAGTCGGTGGGAACACCGCCCTGACCTGCGCGGCTGCGGGTCATCGGGGCCATGGCTATGCGGTTGGCGAGCGGGGTGCCGGACAGGTCGATCGGGTCGAACGCGGTGGTCATCAGGACTCCCGGGCAGGTTTTATGTGGTCGGCCAACCATCTGGCCGGGCTTCACTGTAACGCATTTCTTGGCCGACCAAGGTAATCTTTTCGGAAGACGTCCAGTGACCAGCAGGAGCACCGTGATGAAGGCCGACGCCCCGCAGACCGAACCGGCCGACCCCGCCTGTCCCCCGGGACTCCCCGCGGTGGCGGAGGCGGGCCCCGTCAGCCATGCGCTCAGCCGGGTGGCACGCCTGCACCGCATCGCGGCGGGCAAGGTCCTGAAGGGGGTCGGCCTCTATCCGGGCCAGGAGTTCGTGATGATGCACCTGTGGGATGCCGGTCCGGTCCGGCAGTCCGAGCTCATCAAGGCGGTCGACCTCGACCCGTCGACAGTCACGAAGATGCTCCAGCGCCTGGAGCAGGCCGGGCACGTGCGGCGCCGCCCCGACCCGGCCGACCGCCGGGCCGTGCTCGTCGAGGCCAGTGACGCCAGCTGCGGCCTGCTGGCCCAGGTGGAGCGCGCCTGGGGACAACTGGAAGGGCACACGCTCGCCGGTCTCGACGAGGACGAGCGCACCACACTCCTTCACCTGCTCACCCGGGTGGAGACCAACCTCTGCACGGAGACCGCGGACTGCCCGGAACGCCGGGCGTCCGACGGCTGAACCCCGACGGGGAGCGGTCGTCAGCCGGACAGCACGTCGAGGAGCCGGTCCACGTCCGCCTCCGTGTTGTACAGGTGGAACGACGCCCGCAGATGCCCGGCGCGGGCCGAGGTGACGACCTTGGCGCGGGCCAGCTCCGGCTGACGCCCGCCGAGGCCGGGCACCGCCACGATGGGGGACGTCCCGGGCACGGGGGCGTGACCCAGCTCCGCGAGGCCCGCGCGGTAACGGGCGGCGAGGGCCGTGTCGTGGGCGTGCACGGCCTCGACGCCTACCTCCTCCAGGACCGCGAGCGCGGCCGCCGCCCCGTGATAGGCGAGAAAGGCCGGTCCCTCGTCGAACCTGCGGGCGTCCGGGGCGAGTGCGGTCAGCGGCCCGTACGTCGAGTTCCAGGTGTCGGCCGCCGCGAGCCAGCCGCCGTGCAGCGGGATCAGGGACTCCTGCGCCGCCTCGCTCACCGTGAGGAACTGCGTGCCGCGCGGGCACAGCAGCCACTTGTAGGCGCCGGTGACGGTGTAGTCGTACAACCCCGCGTCGAACGGCAGCCAGCCCACCGCCTGCGTGGCGTCGACGAGCGTACGGGCGCCGTGCGCGGCCGCGGCCTCCCGCACCGCCGCCAGATCCGCGGTCCTGCCGTCGGCCGACTGGACGGCGGAGAAGGCGACGAGCGCGGTGCCGGGGCGCACGGCTTCCGCGAGGGACTCCAGCGGCACGTAGCGCGGCCGGAGGTCGCCCCGTACGACGAAGGGGTTCACGACGGACGCGAACTCGCCCTCGGGGAGGAGGACTTCGGCGCCGGGCGGCAGCGAGGCCGCGATCAGCCCGACGTGCGTGGCGACCGAGGCGCCGGTGGCCACGCGCCCCGGATCCACGCCGACGAGCCGCGCGAAGGAGGCGCGGGCCTCGTCGACGACCTCGAAGTCCCCCGCCCCGCCGGGCCTGCCCTCGCCCAGCCCGGCGACGAGCGCGCCCACGGCCTCGCTCGCGCGGCGCGGCAGCAGGCAGCAGCTCGCGGTGTTCAGATACGCCGATGTGGGCGTGAACTCGGTGCGACGGACGTCATTGATCCCCATGGTGATCGCCATGGGGTCAACTCTTATACGTCTCGGCCGCTTTGCGGAACCGCGCATCCGTCGGGTCCGCACGCGTCGCCCTCGCCGGCGTCCGCGAGGGTGGTCAGCGGTGAACGCTCGCCCCACGCCTGCTCAAGGGCCTGCGTGAAGACCTCGGCGGGCTGGGCGCCGGAGATGCCGTACTTGCGGTCGAGGACGAAGAACGGTACGCCGTTCGCGCCCAGTTCGGCGGCCTCGCGCTCGTCGGCGCGGACGTCCTCGGCGTACTTGGCGGGGTCGGCGAGGACGGCACGCACCTCGTCCGCGTCAAGACCGGCCTCGACGGCGACCTCGACGACGCGCCCCTCGTCCTCGAAGACGGACCGCTCCTCGGCGAAGTTCGCGCGGTAGAGGAGGCCGATCAACTCGTCCTGCCTGCCGCGCTCCTTGGCGAGGTGCAGGACGCGGTGCATGTCGAAGGTGCTGCCGTGGTCGCGGCCCTCGGTGAGGTAGTCGAGGCCCTCGGCCGCGGCGTTCTCCCCGAGCCGCCGCTCGCCCTCGCGGGCCTGCTCCTCGGTCATGCCGTACTTGCCCATGAGCATCGGGATGACGGGCCCGGAGTCGCCCTTGGCGCGGTTCGGGTCCAGCTCGAAGGAGCGGTGCACGACCTCGACGCCGTCACGGTGCGGGAAGGCGGCGAGGGCCTTCTCGAAGCGGGCCTTGCCCACGTAGCACCAGGGGCAGGCGATGTCGCTCCAGATCTCGACGCGCATGTGTGGCTTCTCTCCAGGTCGTGCGGTACGCGGACACGGGGGTACGCGGATGGCCGGTGCGGAGGCAGCCTCCGCTCACGGCGTCAACGTACGGGCAAAGCGGCTCATTCCCCCGCCGTGAACTTTTCCGCGTTCGCGCGGATCCAGGTGCGCAGGTGGGCCAGCGGCTCCAGGGCGCCGCGGCCCAGGTCGGTCAGTTCGTAATCGACGCGGGGCGGGACCTCCGCGCGGACCGTGCGCAGGACCAGGCCGTGGTCCTCCAGGCGGCGCAGGGTCTGGGTGAGCGCCTTGGGACTGACGCCCTCCAGCTTGCGGCGCAGCTCGCCGAAGCGGCACGGGCCGTCCGCGAGGGCCGTGATGGCGAGACCCGTCCATTTGTGGACGAGCAGCTCCCAGACCGCGCGGCCGGGGCAGAGCAGGCCGTAGATGTCGTGGGGCGTGTGGGGAGAGGGGCCGGTGTACGTGGGCTGACCAGTCATGGTTTCGAAAATATAGTTACGGCCCTTGCGGGTAACCACGCGGTCCGCCTTACCGTCCCGATCATGACTTCCACCGCTGTCTCCCCCTTGGGCTCCCCCGTCCGCGTCGGCCTCGTCGGCCTGTCCGCCCGCGGCGGCTGGGCGCCCCGCTCCCACCTGCCCGCGCTGTCCGCCCTGAAGGGGTACGAACTGCGTGCCCTGTCCGCGTCGAGCGAGGCCTCCGCGCGGGCCGCGGCCGAGAAGTACGGCGTACCGCTGGCCTTCGGGTCGACCGAGGAACTCGTCCGCAGCGATCAGGTCGACCTCGTCGTGGTGAGCGTGCGCCTGCCGCTGCACCGCGAGGTGGTCCTCGCCGCGCTCGGCGCGGGCAAGGCGGTGCTCTGCGAGTGGCCGCTCGGCAACGGCCTCGCCGAGGCCGAGGAGCTGGCGGCGGCCGCGGAACGGGCGGGGGTGCGGACGTTCGTGGGGCTCCAGGCCCGGTCGGCGCCCGCCGTCCGGTACGTCCGGGAGCTGGTCGCCGACGGCTACGTGGGCGAGGTCCTTTCGACCAGCCTGGTGGCCTCGGGGCGGGGGTGGGGGCCGGTCTTCGAGCCGGGCGCCGCGTACCTGCTGGACGAGACGAACGGGGCGACCATGCTGACGATCCCCTTCGGGCACACCGTCGACGCGGTGACCATGGCGCTCGGGGAGTTCACCGAGGTCTCCGCGACCTCGGCGACGCGGCGGCCCGTCGTGCGGGAGGCGGGCACGGGGCGCACCGCGCCGATGACGGCCGCCGACCAGATCGCCGTCTCGGGGCGCCTGGAGTCGGGTGCCGTCGTCTCGGCCCACTTCCGGTCGGGGCTGTCACGCGGCACGGACTTCCACTGGGAGATCAACGGCACGGAGGGAGACCTCGTCGTCACCGGTGACTCCGGCCACCTCCAGCAGGCGGCGGTGACCGTGCGCGGCGGGCGCGGCGCGGACACGGGCCTCGCGGAACTACCCGTGCCCGAACGCCACTTCGGGGTGCCGGAGCTGGACGGACTGCGCGGGGCTCCGTCGTACGAAGTGGCGTACAACGTCGGCGCGCAGTACGCCCAGGTCCTCGCCGACCTGACGCAGGGCACCGCCCACGCGCCGGACTTCGGGCACGCGGTGCGGCGCCAGCGGCTGCTGGACGCGATCGGGCGGGCGGCGGCCACGGGGGCCCGGGTGCACGTCTAGGCTCGTCCGGCCGAACACGGGCCGAGCCGGGGCCCGAGCGAGGCGAGGGCCGGTGCCCCAATCGAGTTGACCGCCCCGGCGGGCGGTGCTGGAGTCGGCACGTGGACAGCATCCCCGCCAACCGGCGGCTCTGGAACCGGATCAGCAGCGCCTACCAGCACGAGCACGACCCGCGCATCGGGGCCGCACCCCGGCTGTGGGGCATGTACTCGATCCCCGACGCGCACCTGCACGCCCTGGGCGACGTCACCGGCAAGCGCGTCCTCGAACTCGGCTGCGGCGCCGGCCAGTGGTCCAGGGCGCTCGCCGCCGAGGGCGCCACCGTGGTCGGGCTCGACCTGTCCGAAGCCCAACTCGCCGCCGCGGCCCGCGCTATGGGGGCGGCCCGCTATGCGCTGGTGCAAGGCGCCGCCGAACGGCTCCCCTTCGCCGACGGCAGCTTCGACCTGGTGTTCTGCGACTTCGGTGGGCTCAGCTGGGCGCCCCCGCACCTGGCCGTCCCGCAGGCCGCACGCGTCCTGGGCCCAGGCGGGCGCCTGGTGTTCAACGTCGCCAGCCCGTGGTTCGAAGCCTGCTACGACGAAGCCGCCGGCCGCGCGACCACGACGCTGCGGCAGGACTACTTCGGGCTGCACACCATCGCCGAAGGCGACGGCGCGACCAGCTATCAGCTCACCTACGGCGACTGGGTCAGGGTCCTGCGCGGCGCGGGTCTCGTCATCGACGACCTCATCGAACCGCGGCCCGAACCGGGAACTCTCAACGGCTACAACGAGACCGACCCGCCCGACTGGGCACACCGCTGGCCGGCGGAACTGCTCTGGGTGACCCACAAACCGTAGGTTCCGCCGCGCCGAGACGCGCAGACCCCCCTCGCCGGCCGCCGGTCAGGAGCCGTCCCGCAGGCCCTTCGGCCAGTTGGGGCGGAACTCGATCCCGTCGAACGTCACCTCGCAGCCCTCGCCGGTGGGCGACTGGGCCATGAAGCCGACGAGGGCCGCGCCCGCCGACTCCTCGTCGCCGAGCGAGAAGATCCGCACGAACGTCCAGCGTTCGCCGTCCGTCGACGCGTGGAAGGCGAACGCCGAGCCGGTGCGGCTGACGCGCAGCCAGGCGCTGTCGCCGTCCACCTCGAAGGCGTTGGCGTCGTCGGAGCGGCCGCGGGTGACGACCGTGCAGATCGTGGGCCGGTCGGGGGAGCGCTCCAGGCACAGCTTGGCCCACTCCCGCTCGCCGACGTGGAGGTACAGCACCCCCGCGTCGAAGGCGGCCGCGAAGCCGACCGTGACGCGGGCGATCAGCTGGAAGTCGCCTTCGGGCGCCCCGAGGAGGCGGGGCGCGTCGGAGGCGGAGTCCAGTGCCGCGCCGGTCGGCGGCACGAAGCGGTCCTGCCGGGCCCCGGCCCGGCCGGTGAGCACCCCCTCCTCGTACGCCCAGTGGCCTTCGGGGCCGTAGCTGCGCAGCGGGAACGGGAGGTGCTCGATGGTGACGTCCATGGCGTCAGTGTTCCAGGCGCCCGTCCACGCGCCGCGGCAGTCCCAGCGGGTTGGCGTCGCGCAGCTCCGGCGGGAGCAGGGCCTCCGGGGTGCTCTGGTAGGCGACCGGGCGCAGCCAGCGCTCGATGGCCGTGCCGCCCACGGACGTCGAGGTGGAGGTGGTGGCCGGGTAGGGGCCGCCGTGGTGCTGGGCGGGTGCGACGGCGACGCCGGTGGGCCAGCCGTCGACGAGTACGCGTCCGGCGAGCGGGGTGACCTCGGCGATCAGTTCGGCGCCGCGGCCGCTGACGCCCGCCGCCTCGTCGGAGGAGAGCTGCACCGTCGCCGTGAGGTTGCCGGGCAGGCGCGAGAGGACGGCGGTGATCTCCGCGTCGTCCGCGTACCGCGCGACGACGGTGACCGGGCCGAAGCACTCCTCCAGGAGCAGGTCGTGCTCCCCCTCGCTCGCGAGGCGCGCGGCCGGGACGGTGAGGAAGCCGGCGCTGACGGTGTGCTCGTCGCCGGCGCCCGGGGTCACCGGGGCGTCCACGTCCGGGAGTCCGGCGCGCTCGCGCACCCCGGCGACGAAGTTGTCCCGCATCCGGTGGTCGAGGAGCACCCCGGCCTCGGTGCCGCCGACCGCCTCGGTGAGGGACTTCACGAGCCGGTCGCCGCCCGCGCCCTCGGGGGCGAGGACCAGGCCGGGCTTGACGCAGAACTGGCCGACGCCGAGCGTCATCGAGCCCGCGAGTCCGGTGCCGATCTGCTCGGCGCGCTCGGCGGCGGCGGCCTCGGTGACGACGACGGGGTTGAGGGAGCCGAGCTCGCCGTGGAAGGGGATCGGGACGGGCCGGGCGGCGGCGGCGTCGAAGAGGGCGCGGCCGCCGCGGATGGAGCCGGTGAACCCGGCGCCCGCGACCAGCGGGTGCTTGACCAGCTCGACGCCCGCCTCGAAGCCGTGTACGAGGCCGAGGACGCCCTCGGGGATGTCGTGCGCGGCGGCGGCCCTGCGCAGCACCGAGGCGACCAGCTCGGAGGTGCCCGGATGGTCGGGGTGGGCCTTGACGACGACGGGGCAGCCCGCGGCGAGGGCGCTCGCGGTGTCGCCGCCGGGCACGGAGAAGGCGAAGGGGAAGTTGGACGCGGAGTAGACGGCGACGACGCCGAGCGGGATCTTGTAGCGGCGCAGGTCCGGGATGGGCGGGGTCGCCGAGGCGTCGGGATGGTCGATGACGACGCCGAGGAAGGCGCCCTCGTCGACTATGTCCGCGAAGGCCCGCAGCTGGTAGCAGGTGCGGGCGAGTTCGCCGGTGAGGCGGACGGAGCCGAGCGCGGTCTCCGCGTCCGCGGCCTCCACGAGCTGGTCCTTCGCCTCCTGGAGCAGCTCGGCGGCGGTGCGCAGGAAGGCGGCGCGGACCGCGCGGTCGGCGAGCGCGGGCGCCGCGTTGCGGGCGGCGAGGACCGCGCGGCCGACCTCCTCGGCTGTGGCTTCCACCGCAACCTGCTCACGCTGCTTCCCGGTTCGGGGGTCGACACTCCAGACTGGTGCTGCTGCCACCGCGGATTCCCTTTCCAGACGTATGCCACTCACCTGGGCTGTTCGATATACTGAACGCCGTCTCTGTTCGTGAATGACCGGAGGCTTCGGAGACTATTTCTCGGCGAACTAAGGGGTCAAGGGCGATGTCGACTGGCGAGACCGGAGGCGGTGCGCAGGTCAAGTCCGCGGTGCGGACGGTTGAATTGCTCGAGTACTTCGCGGGCCGCCCCGGAATGCACTCCCTGGCCGCCGTCCAGGAAGCGGTCGGGTACCCGAAGTCGAGCCTCTACATGCTCCTTCGCACCCTGGTCGAGCTCGGCTGGGTGGAGACCGACGCGACCGGCACGCGGTACGGCATCGGCGTACGCGCCCTGCTGGTCGGCACCTCGTACATCGACGGCGACGAGGTGGTGGCCGCAGCCCGGCCGACCCTGGACCGGCTCTCCGACGACACGACGGAGACCATCCACCTGGCGCGGCTCGACGGCACGAACGTCGTCTACCTCGCCACCCGCCAGTCCCAGCACTACCTGCGGCCCTTCACCCGCGTGGGGCGCAGGCTGCCCGCGCACTCCACCTCGCTCGGCAAGGCGCTGCTCGCCACCCACACCGACGAGCAGGTCCGCAAGATGCTCCCCGAGGCGCTGCCCGCGCTCACCGAGCACACCATCACCGACCGCGAGAAGCTCATCGAGGAGCTGAACACGGTGCGCGAGCAGGGCTTCGCCGTGGACCGCGAGGAGAACACGCTGGGGCTGCGCTGCTTCGGCGTCGCCATCCCCTACCGCACCCCGGCGCGGGACGCGATCAGCTGCTCGGTGCCGGTGGCGCGGCTCACGCCCGCCCACGAACAGATGGTCAAGGACGCCCTGTTCGACGCGCGCGACCGACTGACACTGGCAACTCGTAGGCTCTGACGCATGGATGTCAGTCTCCGCGAAGTGCACGACAGCGATCTGCCCGTCTTCTTCCGGCAGATGAACGACCCCGAGTCCGCCCACATGGCCGCCTTCACCCCGAAGGACCCCGGCGACATGGACCGCTTCGACGCGCACTGGAAGAAGATGCGCACCTCCCCCGGCGTCGACGTGCGCACGGTCCTCGCCGACGGGGACGTGGTCGGCAGCGCCGCGGTGTACGGCGAGCCGGGCGAGCGCGAGGTGACGTACTGGATCGACCGCGCGTACTGGGGTCGCGGCCTGGCCACCGCCGCCCTGCGCGAGCTGCTCGCGCTGATCCCGGAGCGCCCGCTCTACGCCCGCGCGGCGGCCGACAACGCGGGCTCGCGGCGCGTCCTGGCGAAGTGCGGGTTCCGCGAGACCGTGCGGGAGCGGGGGTTCGCGGCGGCGCGCGGGGCGGAGGTCGACGAGGTGGTCCTCGTCCTGGACGGCGGCTGAGGCTCCGCCGCGCGGGGGAGGCGGATCATCGCGGCGCAGGAGGCGCGGTGGCCTCTCCCGGCGGGAGCGTGGGGACATGACCCGATCGCTGCCCGCCCCGCTCCTGGCCGTCGCCCCGCGGCCGGCCTCCCCCGCGCCGTTCGCGCTGGGCCGTTCCCGCCGCGTGCTGCGGTGCGTCGCCCTGGCCGCCTGTGTCCCCTACCTCGCCCTCAAGGCCGCCTGGATCGGCGGGAGTCACCTCGGGATCCCCGAGGGCAGCCCGCTGCTCGACCACCGCGCGTCAATGATCTTCGCGAACGGCCTGACCGTGCTGATGGACGCGGCCGTCATCGTGCTGGTGCTGCTCCTGACCCGGCCGTGGGGCCTGCGGACGCCCGCGTGGCTGCTCGCGTTCCCGATGTGGGCGGCGACGGGGTTGCTCGTGCCGATCGTGGCCGGGTTTCCGCTGCAACTGCTGGTCAGGGCGTTCGGCGAAAGCGTGCACGGCTCTTCGGGGAGCGGCGGGGGCGAGCCGTTCCTCGCCGAGTGGGTCTTCGGCGTCGTCTACACCGGTTTCATCCTTCAGGGCATCGCGCTCGGCTCCCTCTTCGTGCTGTACGCCCGGGACCGCTGGGGGCACCTGTGGCGAGGGCGCGTGGGGGACCTGCCGCGCCCCGGCGCGGGTTCGAGGGGCGTGCGGGCCACCGCCGTCGCCGCCGCGCTGCCGGCCCTGGCGCTGCTCGTATGCCATCTGCTGTGGGCGACCGGCTCCACCGCCGGACTCAGCGCGGCGCAGGCCGAGGCGCGCACCACCGACTTCTACGTCCTGGAGTGCCTGGACATGGTCTACCTCGCCGCCGCTGTGACGGGCGCCCTGGTGCCGGCCTTCCGGTGGCTTCCCGCGCTGCCCGTGAAGGTGCCGTTCGCGCTGGCCTGGGTGGGCTCAGGCGCGGTGGGCTGCTGGGGCGGCTGGCTGCTGTTCGCCTCGCTCGTCGGCCCCTCCGACGACGTCTCCCGACAACCCACCGGCCTCATGCTCCTGGCCTACTCTGTGCAGATGATCACCGGAATACTCGTGGCCGCCGTCGGGGTGCGCTTCCTCAAGGAGCGGGCGGGTTCACCGGCGTGAGGGCCCTCGTCACCGCCCTCTTCGGGCGTCGGACGCGCCGCCGGTGGATCCATCTGATCCTGGGCGGCGCGCTCTCCATGCCGTACGTCTTCGTCGGTTCGGTGCTCGTCGGGCCGCTCGTCGGCGACGACCGGTTCTTCGGGTCGCTGACCTCCCAACTCGCCTCCTTCGGTGCCGGGTTGCCGCTGGCCGCGATCACCGCGCTGTTCCCGCTGACCCGGCCGATGTCGGTGGCCGCCGTGCGGGCGCTGTGCGCGGTGCCGGACGACTCGCTCGCCGAGGGGCCCGCGCGGGGGCGGGTGGCGCGGGGGCGGACCGCCGCCTGGTTCACGCTGCACCTCGGCCTCGGCGGGATCGTCAGCGGCATGTCGCTCGCGCTGCCGCCGTTCGCCTGCGTGCTGATCGCGCTGCCGTTCTTCGTCGTGTTCGGGGGCAGCCGCATCGGGCTGCCCGAAGTCTTCGGGGAGCCCTGGATGGTGGCGCTCTCCCCGGTCATCGGCTGCGCGTCGCTGGTCGCGCTCGCGGCGTGCGCGGCCACGGCGGGCTCCTCGCCCGCTGGGCGCCGGAACTGCTCGGCCCACGCCCGCCGACCGGCTCGCGGCCGCCGAGCAGCGGGCCGCCGACCTCGCGGTGCGCAACCGCCTGGCACGCGAGCTGCACGACTCGGTGGGCCACGCGCTGAGCGCCGTCACGCTCCAGGCGAGCGCGGCCCGCCGCGTCCTCGACCACGACCCGGAGTTCGTCCGCGAGGCGCTGGCCGCCATCGAGGACACCACGCGCCGCACGGTCGGTGAACTCGACGCCGTCCTGGGCGTGTTGCGGGAGGCCGACGACGCCCGCGCGACGGCGCCCGCGCCCACCCTCGAAGCCGACCTGGACGGCCTGCTGCGCCGCACCGGGGCGGGCGGCCTGCGGGTGAGCGCCGCCGTCGACATGGACCCCGCCGGCCTGCCCCCGCTGGTCTCCCGTGAGGCGTACCGCATCGTGCAGGAGGCGCTGAGCAACGCCCTGCGGCACGGCGGTGAGGGCACCGATGTCACCCTGCGCGTCGCCCTGGAAGGACCCGACCTCACCGTCACGGCCGAGAACCCGCTGCCGCCCCGCTCCCCCGCCCCGCGCCCCGGCGGCGGCCACGGCCTGCGCGGCATCGCGGACCGGGCCCGGCTGCTGGGCGGCACGGCCGCGGCGGGCCCGGCGGACGGGGTGTGGCGCCTTGACGTACGACTTCCGCTGAAAGGACACGCATGACGACCGCACCCTCCCCCGAGAGCCCCACCCTGCGGGTCGTCCTCGCCGACGACGAGCGCATGGTGCGTACCGCCCTGCGCGCGATCCTCTCCGCCGAGGCGGGCATCGAGGTCGTCGGCGAGGCGGCGACCGGTGCCGAGGCGGTGTCGGTCGTGCGGGAGCTTGAGCCCGACGTGGTCCTGATGGACGTCCGCATGCCGGAGATCGACGGCATCCGCGCCACCGAGCAGATCCTGCGGACGATGCCGCGACCGCCGCGCATCGTGGTCGTGACGACCTTCGAGAACGACGCGTACGTGTACGAGGCGCTGCGCGCGGGCGCCGCCGGGTTCCTGCTCAAGCGGGCGGACGCGGACTCGCTCGTCCAGGCCGTGCGCATCGTCGCGCACAGCGACTCGCTGCTCTTCCCCTCGGCCGTGCGCGCCCTGGCCGCCGAGCACGGACGCGCCAGGCCCGCACCGCCCGCCTGGGTGGCGCGGCTCACCGGCCGGGAGAACGAGGTGCTGCGGCTGATGGCGGCGGGGCTGACCAACGCGGAGATCGCCGGACGGATGGGGGTGGGCGCGGCGACGGTGAAGACGCACGTGGCGTCCGTCCTCGCCAAGACGGGCGCGCGGGACCGCACGCAGGCGGTGATCGCGGCGTACGAGGCCGGTTTCATGAAGACCGACTGACGGCAGCGGTTCATGAGGACTCTCTGAGAAAACGGTCGCAAGCGGACCAGAAGGGAACGAAACCTTCCCCCTCGCTCGTCCTTCCGTGGGATGAACAAGACGATCAGGCGCGCCTCGGTCTTCGCTCTGCTGCTCGTGCTCGCCCTGCTGGTGCGGGCGACGTGGGTGCAGTTCTACGACGGCAAGGCGCTCGCGGACGACAAGCACAACCGGCGCAACGCGATCGAGCAGTACGCGAACCCGCTGGGCGACATCATCGTGGGCGGTGAGGCCATCACCGGCTCCGCGCGGACGACAGGAGGGGACCTCGCCTACAAGCGCACGTACAAGAACGGCGCCCTGTACTCACCCGTGACGGGCTACAGCTCGCAGGTGTACGGCGCCACCCAGCTGGAGGGCATCTACAAGGACCTCCTGGACGGCACCGACAACCGCCTGAAGAACCCGCTCGACACGGTCACCAACAAGCGCGCCGACCCCGGCGACGTGGTGACGACCATCGACCCGGCGGTGCAGAAGGCGGGCTACAAGGCGCTCGGCGACACCAAGGGCGCCGCGGTCGCGCTCGACCCGAGGACCGGCAAGATCCTCGGCATGGTCTCGACGCCGTCGTACGACCCGTCGAAGATCAGCGGCTCCACGGACTCCGCGGAGTGGAAGGCCCTGACGACCGACGAGGACAAGCCGATGGTGAACCGCGCGATGCGCCAGCCGCTGCCGCCCGGTTCGACGTTCAAGCTGGTCGTCGCGGCGGCGGCCCTGGAGGACGGGCTCTACTCCTCGGTGGACGCGAGGACCGCCAGCCCGAACCCGTACACGCTGCCGGGCACGGTGACGGTCCTGAAGAACGAGAACCCGTCGGCCCCGTGCGAGAACGCGACGATCCGTACGGGCCTGCAGTACTCCTGCAACAACGTCTTCGCGAAGATGGCCGTCGACCTCGGCCAGGACAAGGTGAAGGCGATGGCGGAGAAGCTGGGCTTCGGCGCGGACAAGCTGGATGTGCCGGTGCGCGCGGCGAAGAGCGTGTACCCCTCCGGCATGGACAAGGCGCAGACGGGCCTGTCGGGCATCGGCCAGTTCGACGTGACGGCGACGCCGCTCCAGATGTCGATGGTGTCGGCGGCGATCGCCAACGGCGGCGAGCTCGCCGCGCCGCACATGGTCTCGCAGATCACGGACGCGGACGGCAACGTCCTGGAGAAGTTCGGCGACGGGGACCCCCAGCGTGTGATGAGCGAGTCCGTCGCCGAGGGCCTCCAGTCGGCGATGCGGACGGTCGTCGAGAAGGGCACGGGTTCGAACGCGCAGATCGACGGCGCGACGGTCGGCGGCAAGACGGGCACGGCCCAGCACGGCGAGAACAACAGCAAGACGCCGTACGCGTGGTTCACCTCGTACGCCAAGGGCGCGGACGGCCAGGAGGTGGCGGTCGCGGTGATGATCGAGTCGTCGAGCGCGGCCCGCGACGAGGTCAGCGGCAACGGCCTGGCCGCGCCGATCGCCAAGGCGATGATGGAGGCGGCGCTGAAGGGCTGAGGCGGCACACGCGCGCGGGCCCCGAGGTGCCGCCCCCGGGGCCCGCGCGCGTGTGCGCATGTCAGTGCCCGCGTCCGTACTTGTCCACGCCCGCGTCCATGCCCGTCAGCGCCCCCGGCCGCGCCTGTTGCCCCACAGCCGGAGGCCGAGGGTCAGCGTCAGCGGCACAGCCGCGCCGAACAGCAGCCCGCCGGTGAAGCCGAGCCCCGTGCTCGCCTCGCCGTCGTCGAGCGCGGCCCACAGGCCCGCCAGCGCCACGGTGGCCCCGAGGACGGCGAGCAGGGCGTAGAACTTCCGGCTGAGGAAGTTCGTCCGCTCCGGGACCGGCGGGGGCGCGGCGATCTCCGCCGCCGGGCCGAGGCTGGCCGCCCTGGGGCGCTTGAACCAGGCGTAGACCACCCAGGTGCCGCAGGCCTCCCAGCCGTCGGGGGCGAGGCGTTCGTCCAGGCCTTCGCGGCCGCGCGTGATCAGCTCCCTGCGGTACTCCCACCGCTGGGGCCGCGCGAGATCCCGGTGGCTGACGAAGCGGCCGAGGGCGTCGACGCGCTCGACCTCCCAGCCCTGGTCGCCGAAGCGGTTCAGGAGTTCCTCGTCGACGTAGGTGTCGGCGGTCCAGCGCCAGGTCTCGACGTGTCCCTCCGGGGGCCCGTCGGGGGTGGCGGCCTCGGGGGCCAGCTGCCGGGCGAAGTCCCGCGCCGGGCCGAACTCCGCCTCCGCGTCCTCGGCGCCGGACTCCTCCAGGTGCGCGGCCAGGTCCGCGACGGTCGCCTCGACGCGGTCGGCGGGCAGGCCGTGCGCGAGGAGCCGCTCGGCGAGGTCGATGAGGTAGCCGTCCTGTGTGTGCGGGGTGTGTGGGGTGCTCATCGCACACCCGCCTTCGCGAGGATGTCCCGTACGGAGCCGTCGAAGGCGAGCCACAGCCCGCCCTGCTCGCCGAGGGTCTCGCGCCCGGCGTCGGTGAGCCGGTAGTAGCGCCGTCCCGGCCCCTTCTCGGCGGCGCGGAACTCGGCGGCGACCAGGCCCGCCTCCTCCAGGCGGTTCAGCACGGGGTAGAGCGTGCCGCCCTTGATCTGGCCGAAGCCGGCGGCTCCGAGGAGCTTGGCGATCTCGTAGCCGTAGCTCTCGCCGTCGGTGAGGCTCGCGAGTACGAGGAGGTCGAGTACGCCCTTGAACCAGCTGGCGCGGCGGTCGGCGGTCACGTTCCCGGGCCCTTCACTTGGCGGTGAGCGGCGCCGCGGACGGCGTCGGCGGCGTGAGCGTCGTCAGGTCGCGCACACTGAGGATGACGTGCAGGGCCATGGGCAGGAGCAGGCTGCCGGTGGCCAGGTACAGGCCGCTGAGCAGCGCGCCGAAGACGGCGAAGACGAGGAGTCCCTGGCGGCCCTGGTAGTAGCCGGCGACGGCGTAGACGAGCACGGAGAGGGCCGCGGCGGCGTAGAGGTGGAGGCCGAGCACGCCGACGCCGAAGGCGATGAGCAGCCCGCGGTAGACGAACTCCGCGCAGATGCCGTCGCTCACGCCGAAGGCGACGGCGAGGGCGCGCTCGCGGGGCGTGCCCGGCAGCATCGCCTCGATGGCGGCGCGCCCCGGTACGTGCTTGCCCTGCCGGTCGAGGTCGCGGAGCGCGCGCCCGGAGGTCACCGCGATCACCGCGCAGAACAGGACGCCGACCGCGACGACGGCGGGCTTGTCGGGCAAGGCGATGCCGAGGTCGGCGGCGGCCGTACCCGGCGAGAGCAGCAGCGCCGCGGCCGCGAGGGCGGCGAGGGCCCACCACAGCGCGAGCACGACGCGGAAGTAGCGGACGAGGGCGCCGGGTTCGGTGGCGCGGCGGCGGGCCAGCGAGGCGTACATGCGACGGCCGAGCAGGGGCTCCCCGAGCAGCAGATAGGCGCCGAGCGCGGCCGTGAGAGCCGTGGCGGCGGGTGAGAAGTCCGGCGAGATGGTCATGGCGGGTCCCCCTTCCCGAAGGGGGCGCGGACGTGCGCGGTGGCACGTGCCCGCACCCCCGTGAGCGTCTGAGCTACCTAGACCGTAGAGCGATCTAGTCAGGGATGCAACCTATCTAGGTACGTCGAGTGTGGCAGGGGGCCCGAACGCACGGACGATCGCTCCTCAGCCCGCGGCCCGCCACCCCGGGTCGCGGCCGCTCAGCCCGATCACCCGGTCCAGGAGCGGCGCCCCGTCCGGCACCGGGACCGGCGGGCCGAAGAGGCCGCCCGGCTCCTCGCCCTCCTCCCCACCGGGGGCCAGCACCGCCAGCGCTCCCTCCAGGCTCACCTCGTCGGGCGCGTACTCCTGGCCGGTGGACCGCGCCAGGTCCCAGCCGTGGACGACCAGCTCGTCGAGGGCGACCAGGCCCGCGACCTCGCCGGGCAGGTCGATGCCGCCCGCGCGGGTCATGCCCTGCCGGGCCGCCGGGTCGCGCCACGCCTCGGCGAGGGCGTCGAGGGCCTTGGGCAGCTCGTCGCGCCAGCCGGGGCCGATGTCCGGCTCGGTGCTCGCGGGGTCCTGGTCCAGGGCCGGCCCGAAGTCCTTGCGCGCGGCCGCCTCGAAGGCCCGGGCGAGGCCGATCAGATGTCCGAGCAGATTCCGCACCGCGTACTGGGGGCAGGGCGTGGGCGCCGCGAGCTGCTCGTCCGTGACGTGCGCGGCCAGTTGCGCCACCAGGCGGGCCTGCGGGGCGAGATCGAGGTGGTCGACGGTCATGGGGGCCTCCACTAAGGACTTCGCGCTTGGGATAAGGCGGCTTTCTCGGTACGCCTCCCCTGGTGGACCGGCCGCGCGGCCCGAACTCATCGGCTTCCTTAGGGAAACCGCCCGATACCGTGCCGAGGGCCTCAGGAACCAGCATCACCAGGCATGACATCGACGATCGGGCGCGTCCTGCGGGACCGCAACGCCGGCCTCTATCTGGGCGCGGTGGTGGTCTCCGGCTTCGGGACCTCCGCGCTGTGGCTCGTCTCCGGGATCTGGGTGAAGGAGCTGACCGGCTCCGACGGGCTCGCCGCGCTCTGCCAGCTGGCCCTGTGGGCGCCCACCCTCGTCGGCCCGCTGCTCGGCACGCTCGCCGACCGCACGCGCCGCAAACCGCTCCTGGTGACCGTGAACCTGACCCTCGGCGCCCTGCTCCTGTCCCTGTTCGCGGTGGACTCCGCCGGACGGCTGTGGATCCTCTTCGCGCTCCTGCTGGTGTACGGGGCGTGCGGCGTCGTCACGGACGCGGCGGAGGCCGCCCTGGTCCCGGCGGCCGTCGGCAAGGAGCTGCTCGGTGACTTCAACGGCCTGCGGATGTCCGCGAACGAGGGCATGAAGCTGATGGCGCCGCTCGCGGGGGCGGGCCTGTTCACCGCGTACGGCGGCGCCCGGGTGGCGCTCCTGGACGCCGTCACGTTCGTACTCGCCGCGGGCATGTACGCGCTGCTGCGGGTCCGGGAGGCCGCCCCGGTGCGTGAGCGCGCCTCGCTACGGGCCCGGACCGCCGAGGGCGCCCGGTACCTGTGGGGGCACGAGCGGCTGCGGCCCGTCGTGGTGGCGGGCGGCCTGACGATGCTGACGTCGGGGATCAGCGGTGCGACGGTCTACGCGATCGTGGAGCGGCTCGGCCACTCGCCCGCGTACACGGGCGTGCTGTACGTCGTGCAGGGCGCGGGCTCCGTGGCGGTGGGCGTGGCCTCGGGGGCGCTGCTGCGGCGTTTCGGGGCGTGGCGGTTCGGTGGCGCGGGCATCGCGCTGACCGGTGTGTCGGCGGTCCTGAGCGCGCTGCCGAGCGACGCGGCGGTCCTCGCGGGGAGCTTCGCGAACGGCGCCGGGCTGCCCTGCGTGCTGATCGCGGGGCTCACCGCGGTGCAGCGGGAGACGCCGGACGCGCTGCTCGGCCGGGTGGCGGCGACCGCCAATACGCTGATGTTCGCACCGACCGCGCTCGGCATCGCGGGGGGCGCGGCCCTCGTGGAGAGCGTCGACATCCGCGTCCTGCTGCCGGTTCTCGCGGGGGCGCGGCTGCTGATCGCCGCGCCCCTGCTCCTCGGGCGCCGGGTGCGGGTTACTTCACGTCGGCCCAGCGTTTGATGGTGGCGACGGCCTCGGCCTGTTCGGCGGCGGGCAGTTTGGCGATCGACGCGCCGTGGCCCGCGCCCGGCACGACGTAGCGGTGGGAGTCGCGGTGGCTCGGGGTGAACCGCTCGGCGCTCCACGGGTCGTTCTGGCCGTAGACGAACATCATGCGCTCGCCGCGGGTCTTCACCCAGCGGTCGACGTCGGCGACGGTCCTGTTGTCGTAGGTGCCGCGCATGGCGGCGGGCAGCACGGAGTTGGGCTGGTAGATGTCCGGGTAGTGGCGGACGCCCTTGAGGTGCTTGAACTTCAGGTCCGCCCAGCCGAGTTGGGTGGCCGCCTGGTGGTAGTAGGGGCCCGAGCCGTTGGTGCCGAGGTCCTCGTCGCGGTAGACGCTCAGGCCGTGCTCCTTCGACCAGTCGTAGAGCTGGTCGTCCGTGGCCTTCTTCGCGTCGGGCACGGTGGGGCAGTCGGCGGCGGTGCCGGACTGCCAGAAGTTCCAGACCTGGTCGAGGACGGCGAACTCGTAGGCGCGGTCGGTGGTGCCGAGGGTCTCCTCGAAGGTGTCGCCGTTGGCCTTGGCGTCCGTCTCGAACTTGGGGAGCAGTGTGTCGCGGCGTACGAGCATCTCGCGCTGCACGGCGTTCAGCGACTCCCGGCACTTCTTGGTCCCGACCGTCTTGAAGAAGCGCTCGTAGCCGCTGTCGTCGCGGTTGTCGGCGTCGTTGGGCGCGACGAACGCGACGACCGCGTCGAGGTCGTCGGGGTAGAAGCGCTCGTGGTAGGTCGCGGTCATGCCGCCCTTGCTGGCGCCGGTGCCCAGCCACTTGCCCTTCTCGATGGTGCGCAGGGCCCGGGTGAGGCGGTGCTCGTCGGCGGCCTCCTGCTGAACGGTCATCTTGGACCAGTCGTCGCCCGCGGCGCCGGTGGGCCGGGATGGCCCGAAGTAGCGGTGTTCGACGCTGACTTGGTTGGCGTCGATGAGGCGGGTGAGGGAGGCGGTGCCGCCGCCGAGGGTGTAACCGGTGGTGTAGAGGACGGTCGGCTTGTCCGTGGACTTGTGCCAGAGCGTGGCGCGCTGCGTGAAGGTGGCGCCGCGGGGCTTCGCGTGGTCGACGGGCTGGACGTACGTCAGCGTGTAGAGGGGGTGGCCCTCCTTCTCCGCGACGGACACGACCTTCATGCCCGGTATCTTCTCCAGGCGTTCACGGACGGTGCCGGCCGTCTGGCCCTCCCGGTCCGCCGCAGCGACCTGCGCGACGGCGTCCCCCGCACCGCCGAGCACCGCGGCACCCGCCATCAGTCCCGCGCAGACCAGCGCGGATATCCCCTTGTTGCGCACCTTGTCTCCCTCTGTCCCCTGTACGGGCGACGGTTGTGGCCGTCTCCGGTACCGGCGGCGGTTCGTGGCCGTCCTCGGTACCGGCGGCGGTTGTGGTGCGCGGATCGTAGCGGCGATCACTCGGGGGGCGACAGGGTCGGCGCGGGGCGGGCGTGGTCGGTCACTGCGGGCGGGTCAAGGCCCTTGCGGGGCAAGCATGGTCGGCCCCTCAGGGCGCGACAGGGTCCGCGCAAGTGCACCCATGGCCACTCATCCCAGACCCGCCAACCCCCGCCCGACCCGCGCCAGGTCCGCGTCCGAGGCCAACCCCGCGTGGTACAGCCGCAGTTCCGTGGCGCCCAGGTCCGCCGCCCGGGTCGCGTCGGCCGCGAGGGTCGCGGGGCTGCCGCCCATGCCGGTGACCACGGTGAGGTTGGCGGCCAGCACGGTCCCGTCGCCCGCGTGCTCGGCGAACGGCGTCAGGGCCTGCGCGCCGCCCGTGCAGGGCACGACCACGCCGTCGGCCACGGTGAGGATGTGCGCCGGGTCGACACCCGCGTTCGCGCCGCAGTGGTACGCGACCGGGTCCGCGTGCAGCAGCACCTGGAAGCCCGGCGGGGCCGCCGCGCGGACGGCGCCGATCGCGGCCTCCTGAAGCGTGCGGGCGGTTTCCTCGCGCCACGCGCGCGTCGCCGTCGCCCGCTCCACGCCGAGGAGCTTCTCGACGGACGCCCAGCCGGTGTCCTCGGCCCGGCCGCGCCAGAGCGGCTCCAGGGCGTCGCGCACGGCTGCCGCGAGCCCGTCGGGGTCGAGGCCCGTTCCGGCGTACCCCTCGCGGCAGGAGGCGCAGAAGCAGAGCGACATCAGGTACTGGCCCGCCTCGCCGAGGCCGACGCCGGCGATCTTGTCGTGGGCGTGCAGGTGGGCGAGGCCGTACCAGCCGCACGACTCCAGTTCGGTGCCGCTGGTCTCCGGGCGCGCGGCGGCCTCGGCGGCGAGGTCGACGAGGTACGCGCGCGTGGCGGGCTGCGCTACGCACGGCGCCCAGGGGTAGCGGTCTCCGTAGGCGTTGACCACGGACGTCGCCGGCTGCTCCGCGCCGAGGCGGGAGTTGTGGGCGAGGACGACCCAGCTGTGCACGTCGAGCCCGGCGGCACGCAACGCCTGCGCGGCCTCTCCGTAGGCATCGCCCGGCGCCCAGTCCCCTGCGGCGTACGGCCGCGGCACGCGCCCCTCCCACGCCTCCCCCGGCGGGTAGAGCACGGCGGCGTGCGCGGCCGTGACGATCCGGTGGCGCGGGTGGCGCGGGGTCAGCGCGCGCGTGGAGTGGTAGGCGGAGGCGAGGGTGACCTGCCGGACGCCGAGCGCGGCGATGCGGGCGGGCGCGTCCGGGTCGCCGACGACGTCCCAGGGGTAGAGGAACGCGGCGGCCTTCACGCGCCCGCCCCCGGGTGCGCGGTCCCCAGCAGCCCACGCCCCTGCTCGACGAGTTCGGCCAGGCGTTTGACGTGCTCGGCGGCGGGCTCGTGCAGCGGCGGGCGCACGGGGCCGACATCGAGGCCGCCGAGCCGCACGCCCGCCTTCACGAGGGAGACGGCGTAACCGCGGCCGAGGGCGCGCAGCTCCACGAAGGGCCGGTAGAAGCCGTCCAGGAGGCGGTTCACGGTGGCGTCGCCCTCGGGGGTCGCGGCGTTGAACGCCCGGTGGTAGGCGAGCGCGATGTCGGGCGCGAAGCAGAAGACGGCCGAGGAGTAGAGGCTCACGCCGATGCCGCGGTAGGCGAGGCCGGTCAGTTCGGCGGTCGGCAGGCCGTTGAAGTAGAGGAAGTCCCCGGGTACTTCGGCCCGCACGGCGCTGACCGTGCGCTGCATCAGGTCCATGTCGCCGAGGCCGTCCTTGAAGCCGATGACGCCTTCGGCGCGGGCGAGCGCGACGACCGTCTCCGGCGTGAGGACGGCGTTGTCGCGCTGGTAGACGATGACGTCCAGGGAGGTGGCCGCGGCGAGTTCGGTGTAGTGCCGCAGCAGCCCCTCCTGCCCGGCGACGACGAGGTAGGGCGGCATGGCGAGCAGCCCGTCGGCGCCCGCCTCCTCGGCCAGGCGCGCGTACCGCACGGCGAGCGCGGTGCCGTACCCCGCGCCGGCGACGACCGGCACCCGGCCCGCCGCCTCCTCGACTGCGGCGGCCACGCACTCCTGGAACTCCTCGGGAGTCAGGGCATGGAACTCGCCCGTGCCGCAGCAGGCGAAGACGGCCGCGGCGCCCGCCTCGATGCCGCCGCGCACATGGGTGCGGAAGGCGTCCAGGTCGACGGAGCCGTCGGGTCCGTACGCGGTGACCGGGAAGAACAACGGCCCGCTGGGGACGCGAAGTCGGGAAGCTAGAGGGGCTGACGTCACGGGCTCTCCCTAAGCGTGCAGGCGTGCACTTTCTGATTCCCGTGCACGTTCCTGATCCCCGTGCACGTTTCTGACTCATGTCCATATCCCTGAACACGGCCACGCTAAGGCGCCCCCTTGGGCCCGGTCAAGCCGATGAACTCCCCACACAGGAGCGGATTTACCGCCTTCGCGAGAGACTCGACGACACTTGACGGGGCGCGACCGTGATCCCTAGGTTGTCTACGGATGTGAATTCTGTACGTCCATACATACGGCCGCACGAGGAGACCCCGCATGCCCGCTCCCCGCACCGTCCTGCTCACCGGCGCCGCAGGCGGCCTCGGCACGCTGATGCGCGGGCACCTGCCGGCCCACGGCCACGATCTGCGCCTGCTCGACATGCGCGCCATCGAGGGCGAGCCGGACGCGATCGTCGCCGACCTCGCGGACCGCGAGGCGCTGCGCGAGGCCGTCCGCGGGGTCGACGCGGTCCTCCACCTGGCGGGCATCTCCCTGGAGTCCACCTTCGACAGAATCCTCAAGGCCAACATCGAAGGGACGTACAACCTCTACGAGGCGGCCCGCGAGGAAGGCGTGCGGCGGATCGTCTTCGCCTCCTCCAACCACGCGGTGGGGTTCACGCCCCGCCCGCAGGGCGACGACCCGCTGATCCCGGACGACACCCCGCACCGCCCCGACACGTTCTACGGCCTGTCGAAGTCCTTCGGCGAGGACCTCGCGCAGTTCTACTGGGACAAGCACGGCATCGAGACCGTCTCGGTCCGCATCGGCTCGTGCTTCCCCGAGCCGTCGAACGTACGGATGCTGTCGGTGTGGATGAGCCCTGCCGACGGCGCGCGGCTCTTCCACGCGGCGCTCACCGCCGAGGACGTCGGGCACGCCGTCGTCTACGGCTCGTCCGCCAACACCCGCCTGTGGTGGGACCTCTCCTCGGCGCGCGCCCTCGGCTACGAACCGCGGGACGACTCCGAGCGGTACGCGGCCAAGCTCATCGCCGAGCAGGGCGAACTGGACCCCGGCAACCCCGACCACGCCCACCTGGGCGGCCACTTCTGCACCCGCCCCCCGGTGTGGCCGCACTGACCCCCGGCCCCGCCCCGGGCGCCGAACGGGCGGCGGGCACCCCCGAAACGGGCACGGCCGCCGCCCGCGCCCCAGGCCGCCGCCCCGCCGAACGGGCACAAACGGGCAGCATCGCGTCCGCTGCGCACCTGGTCACCCCCCTGCCCGCGCTGTAGAACTTCCCCACAGGCCCGAACGGGCACGCCCCGACCCGGGGCTTCGACCAGGGGAATGACCAGGGGAAGGGGTGGCGCCGATGACCGCGGAGGAACGTCAGCGGCGGATCGTCGACGCGGCACGCCACTCCGGTTCCGTCGACGTGACGGCGCTCGCCGCCCAGCTCGGCGTCGCCAAGGAGACCGTCCGCCGCGATCTGCGCACCCTGGAGGACCACGGCCTGGTCCGCCGCACCCATGGCGGCGCCTATCCCGTGGAGAGCGCGGGCTTCGAGACCACCCTCGCCTTCCGCACCACCATGCACGTGCCGGAGAAGCGGCGCATCGCCGCCGCCGCGGCCGAACTGCTCGGCGACGCCGAGACCGTCTTCGTCGACGAGGGGTTCACGCCCCAGCTGACCGCCGAGGCACTGCCCGGCGCCGCGGCGGGGCGCCCGCTGACCGTGGTCACCGCCTCGCTCGCCGCCGCGGGCGCCCTCGCGGAGGCCGAGCACGTCACCGTGCTGCTGCTCGGCGGGCGGGTGCGGCCGGGCACGCTCGCCACCGTCGACCACTGGACGACCAAGATGCTGGCCGGGTTCGTCATCGACCTGGCGTACATCGGCGCCAACGGCATCTCCCGCGAGCACGGCCTGACGACGCCCGACCCGGCGGTGAGCGAGGTCAAGGCGCAGGCGATCAGGGCCTCGCGGCGCACCGTCTTCCTCGGCGTGCACACCAAGTTCGGCGCGACGAGCTTCTGCCGGTTCGCGGGCGTCGCCGACCTGGACGCGATCGTCACGAGCAGCCGCCTGCCCGCCTCGGAGGCGCACCGCTACTCCCTCCTCGGCCCCCAGGTCATCCGCGCCTGACGGCTCCCCGCCACGCGGCACACCGCGCCTCCACACGCCGCGGCATGCCCGGAACATCCGTAATCCTCCCCCTACGTCCAGGAGCAATTCATGCGAACCCCGAGCCGACGACGAAGGCCGCGCGCGCTCGCCGCGGCCGCCGCAGGGACGCTGCTCACCCCGCTGCTCGCCGGCTGCTGGACCGGTGCGGGCGGGGCCGGTTCAGGCGACTCCCTGAACGTCCTCATGGTGAACAACCCGCAGATGCTCCAGCTGCGCAAGCTCACCGCCGCCCACTTCACCGCGGAGACGGGCATCAAGGTGAACTTCACCGTCCTGCCCGAGAACGACGTCCGCGACAAGATCAGCCAGGACTTCGCCAACCAGGCGGGGCAGTACGACGTCGCCACCCTGAGCAACTACGAGATACCGATCTACGCCAGGAACGGCTGGCTGCACGAGGTCGGCTCCTACGCCCGCGAGGACACCGCGTACGACGAGAAGGACGTCCTGCCGCCCATGAGGCAGTCCCTCGCCGGAGAGGACGGCAAGCTCTACGGACAGCCCTTCTACGGAGAGTCGTCCTTCCTGATGTACCGCAAGGACGTCTTCAAGAAGGCGGGCCTCACCATGCCCGAGCACCCCACCTGGCAGCAGGTGGCGGACCTCGCCGCCCGGGTGGACGGCGAGGAGCCGGGGATGAAGGGCATCTGCCTGCGCGGCCTGCCCGGCTGGGGCGAGGTGATGGCCCCGCTGACGACCGTGGTGAACACCTTCGGGGGCACCTGGTTCGACAAGGACTGGAAGGCCCGCCTGAACGCCCCCGAGTTCAAGAAGGCGACCCGCTTCTACGTGGACCTCGTGCGCGAGCACGGCCAGGCCGGGGCCGCCCAGTCCGGCTATGCCGAGTGCCTCAACAACCTCACCCAGGGCAAGACCGCCATGTGGTACGACGCGACGGCCGCCGCCGGATCACTGGAGTCCGCCAAGTCCCCGGTCAAGGGCAAGATCGGCTATGTGCCCGCCCCGGTGGTGCGGACCAGGAGCTCCGGGTGGCTCTACACGTGGGCCTGGGGCATGCAGAAGGCCTCGCGGAACCCGGACAAGGCCTGGAAGTTCATCTCCTGGGCGTCCGGCAAGGAGTACGAGAGGCTCGTCGGCGAGAAGACCGGCTGGTCCAACGTCCCCGCGGGCAAACGCGCCTCGACGTACGCGAATCCCGCCTACCGCAAGGAAGCCGCCGCCTTCCAGGACGTCACCCGCGCCGCCATCGAGGGCGCCAGGCCCCGCGACCCTGGTGTGCAGCCCCGGCCCGCGCCCGGCATCCAGTTCGTCGGCATCCCCGAGTTCACCGACCTCGGCACCAAGGTCTCCCAGGAGATCAGCGCGGCCATCGCCGGGCGCCAGTCCGTCGACGCCGCCCTGGACACGTCCCAGCGGCTCGCCGAAAAGATCTCCGAGGAGTACGAGGGACGATGACCGCCACAGCCTCCGGCACCGCTCCCGTCGGCCACGCGCGCGTGCCCGCCGCCAACCCTCCCGGCACCCCGGGCCGGCTGCGCGCCTGGGCCACCAGGGCGCCCCTGCTGCCCGCCCTGATCTTCATGATCACCGTGACCCAGCTGCCGTTCGTGGCCACCTTGGTGATCTCGTTCTTCGACTGGAACGCCCTCTACCCGAACGCCCGCAGCTTCACCTGGTTCGCCAACTACTCCGAGGTCCTCACCGACCCCGACCTGCGCGAGTCCGTCCTGACCACGATCCTGCTCACGGTCTCCGTCGTCCTCGCGAGCCTGGTCCTCGGGCTCGTCCTCGCGCTGCTCCTCAACCGGCGGTTCAAGGGGCGCGGGCTCGTGCGCACGCTCCTGATCGCGCCGTTCCTGCTGGTGCCGGTGGCCGCCGCGCTGCTGTGGAAGCACGTGCTCTACAACCCCGAGTACGGCCTTCTCAACGGCCTCCTGCACTGGGCCGGCGGGGACGGTGCCGCCCAGCCCGACTGGATCTCGGACACCCCGCTGCCGGCCATCGAGGCCTCCCTGGTGTGGCAGTGGACGCCCTTCATGATGCTGATCCTGCTCGCGGGGCTGCAGAGCCGTGACCCCCAGCTGATCGAGGCGGCCCGCATGGACGGGGCCGGCGACTGGCAGGTCTTCCGCCATCTGACCCTGCCCCACCTGCGCCGCTACCTCGAATTGGGCGCGCTGCTCGGCTCGGTCTACATCGTGCAGAACTTCGACGCCGTCTTCACGCTCACCTCGGGCGGTCTCGGCACCGCCAACCTGCCCTACACCGTCTACCAGAGCTTCTACCAGGCGCACGAGAACGGCCTGGCCTCCGCGGCCGGGGTACTCGTCGTCATCGGCTCGGTCATCATCGCGACCTTCGCGCTGCGGGTCGTCTCGTCCCTCTTCCGTGAGGAGGTGTCCCGCTGATGAGTGCCGCACGCACCAAGGGAGCCGTCCTGGGGCTCGTCGCCTGGCTCGCCGGGATCCTGTTCTTCCTGCCCATCGCCTGGATGACGCTGACCTCCTTCCACTCGGAGGAGGACGCCGCCACCAACCCGCCCTCGGTCGCCGCCTCGCTCACCCTGGACGGCTACCGCGAGTTCTTCGGCGCGGGCGGCGGCGCGAGCCCCTGGCCCGCGCTCATCAACTCGACCGTGGCGTCGCTCGCCTCGACCCTGTGCGTGCTCGTGCTGGCCCTGCCCGCCGCGTACGCCCTGTCCATCAGGCCCGTGAAGAAGTGGACGGACGTGCTCTTCTTCTTCCTGTCCACGAAGATGCTGCCGGTGGTGGCGGGCCTGCTGCCGCTCTACCTCTTCGCCAAGAACACCGGTCTGCTCGACAACATCTGGCTGCTCGTCATCCTCTACACCTCGATGAACCTGCCGATCGCGGTGTGGATGATGCAGTCCTTCCTCGCCGAGGT
This sequence comes from Streptomyces sp. 135, assembly GCF_020026305.1. Classification (NCBI taxonomy): domain Bacteria; kingdom Bacillati; phylum Actinomycetota; class Actinomycetes; order Kitasatosporales; family Streptomycetaceae; genus Streptomyces; species Streptomyces sp. 135. Next base: position 1,996,053 of record NZ_CP075691.1, read on the forward strand.
GCCCAGAGCGGTCATCGAGGCCGCGCAGATCGACGGGGCACGGCTGCCCACCGTCCTCGCGCGCGTGGTGGCGCCCATCGCGCTGCCCGGCATCGCCGCGACCTCCCTGATCTGCTTCATCTTCAGCTGGAACGAACTGCTCTTCGCGCGGGTGCTCACGGGCGTCGTCGCCCAGACCGCGCCCGTCTTCCTGACCGGCTTCATCACCAGCCAGGGCCTGTTCCTGGCGAAGGTGTGCGCCGCGTCGCTCGTGATCTCCCTGCCGGTGCTCGCCGCGGGGTTCGCCGCCCAGGACAAGCTGGTCCAGGGCCTGTCGTTGGGAGCCGTGAAATGAAGGCCGCGATCGTCGAGTCGGTGGGCAAGGTCGTCGTCGGTGAGGTGCCCGACCCGACGCCGGGGCCCCGCGAGGTCGTCGTGGAGGTCGCCGCCTGCGGCCTGTGCGGCACCGATCTGCACATCCGCCAGGGCGAGTTCGCGCCGAGGCTGCCGGTGGTGCCCGGCCACGAGTTCGCCGGCACCGTCGTCGCCCTCGGCCGTGACGTGAGCGAACTGGCGGCCGGTGACCGGGTCGCCGTGGATCCCTCGCTGCACTGCCACGAGTGCCGCTACTGCCGGGCCGGGCGGGGCAACCTGTGCGAGCGGTGGGCCGCCATCGGGGTGACCACGGCGGGCGGGGCCGCCCAGTACGCGGCGGCGCCCGCCGCCAACTGCGTACGCCTGCCCGATCACGTACGCGCCCGGGACGCGGCCCTCATCGAACCGCTGTCCTGCGCGGTGCGCGGCTACGACGTCCTCCGGTCGAGGCTCGGCGCGCACGTGCTGATCTACGGCTCGGGGACGATGGGCCTGATGATGCTGGAACTCGCCAAGCGGACCGGCGCGGCGAGCGTCGACGTGGTCGACCTCAACCCACGGCGGCTGGCGACGGCGCAGCGGCTCGGTGTCTCGGCGGCGGCGGCCGGTGCCGACGAGCTGGACCGGCCGGGCGGCTGGGACGTCGTGATCGACGCGACGGGCAACGCCGCCGCCATCCAGGACGGCCTGGACCGGGTCGCCAAGGCGGGCACGTTCCTCCAGTTCGGCGTCGCCGACTACGCCACGCGGGTCACCGTCGACCCGTACCGCATCTACAACCAGGAGATCACCATCACCGGTTCGATGGCCGTCCTGCACAGCTTCGAGCGGGCGGCCGAGCTGTTCGCGGCGGGGGTGCTCGACCCGGAGGTGTTCATCAGCGACCGGCTGCCGCTGGACGACTATCCGCGGGCGCTGGACCAGTTCGCGGCAGGAGTGGGGCGGAAGACCGTCGTCGTGCCGTGATCCGCGCCGCCCGGTAATTCGGTACCGGCCGGGCGCGGCCGGAGCATACGCTCCCGGCCATGCCGAGACCTCATGGATTCACCTACGAGCAGCGCGCCGACGGCAGCGTCGTCATCACCCATGGCGCACGCGCCGCCGGGACGCTGCGCGGCCCCCGCGCCGAGCGGTTCATCGCCGAGCTCGCGGGCGGGGACCCGCAGCTGGTGATGGCCCGCTGGACCGGCAACTACAGGCGGGGAAACGAGAAGGCGGCGCGGGCCCATCCGCGCAACCGCGGCTGAGGAGCGTCGCCCCGCATGGCCGGGAAAAACCTTGCCCGGGTAAGGGAACGGTAAAGCGGGGTCGTTCGTTACCCCTGGCATGACAGCTATGACCCCCGGCTCGAACATCCCGCTGACCGCCGCCCGCGTGGCGGTGGACGTCGCCGCTCCGGTGCGGCTCGACGTATCGGGCCTGCTGCTCACCGCCGACGGCAAGGTGCGCTCCGACGACGACTTCATCTTCTTCAACCAGCCCTCGGGGCCCGGTGTGACGTACCAGTCGGGCGGTGGCACGACCCCCGACAAGATCACCGTGGACACGGCCGCCGTGCCGTCCGGCATCGAGAAGATCGTCGTGACCGCGAGTCCGGACGCGGCGGGCCAGAGCTTCCAGGGCATCGAGCCCACCGCCACCATTCGCAACGCGGACGACGGTTCCGTGCTCGCCACCTTCACCCCGCCGCAGCTCGGCACCGAGACGGCCCTGGTGATCGTCGAGATCTACCTGCGCAACGGCGCGTGGAAGGCCCGCGCGGTCGGCCAGGGGTATGCGAACGGCCTGGCCGGCATCGCCACGGACTTCGGCGTCTCGGTCGAGGAGCCCGCCCCGGCACCGGCCGCCGCGCCCGCCGCCCCGATGGCGCCCCCCATGGCCCCTCCGGCGGGGCAGCCGGTCCAGGGGCCGCCGCCGGTGGCCGACCCGCGCCAGGCCGCGCCCGCCGCTCCCCCGGCCCCCGCCGCGCCCGTCCCCGGCGCCGGGAAGATCAACCTGGACAAGGGCCGGGTCAGCCTCCAGAAGAACCAGACGGTGTCCCTGGTCAAGGGCGGCAAGCCGCTGCTCTCCCAGGTCAAGATGGGCCTCGGCTGGGAGCCCGCGTTCCGTGGCAAGGACATCGACCTGGACGCCTCCGTCATCGCGTACGGCCCGAACCGCAACCACGTCGACAGCTGCTACTTCGGCAAGCTCTCGATCGTGAACGGCGCGATCAAGCACTCCGGTGACAACCTCACGGGCGAGGGCGGCGGTGACGACGAGGTGATCGTCGTCGACCTCGGCCGCCTCCCCCAGGACGTCACGGGCCTGGTCTTCACGGTGAACTCGTTCTCCGGCCAGAAGTTCACGGAGGTCGCGAAGGCCTACTGCCGTCTGATGGACGCGGCGACCGGCGAGGAGCTGGTCCGCTTCGACCTGACCAACGCCGAGGCGCAGACCGGCGTCATGATGGCCAAGCTGATCAAGCAGTTCACCGGCGAGTGGGAAATGACCGGCATGGGGCAGTTCGTGAAGTCCCGTACGGTGCGTGGCATGGTGAAGCCCGCGGCCCAGGCGCTGTAGGCGGACATGCGTGAGGGGCGGCGGACCGCGCATCGCGGCCCGCCGCCCCTCACGTGTGTCGGATCAGGTCTTCGGGTGTCAGAGCTTGGCGAGCTTCGGGTAGGGACTCAGGAACCGTCCCTGACGGCCCGCGAAGTCGATGACGACCGCGTCCTCTCCCTCGACGCCGACGATCCTCCCGAGTCCGTACTGGTCGTGGGAGACCCGGTCACCCACGGCGAACTGCTCTACGGGTGGGGCGGGCGGAGCGGGCACGTTGAAGGGACTGTTCGGCAGGTGGCGGCGCGAGCCGGCGGGCCTCGTCATATTCGAAGTATGCGCCCCCGGACACCCCCCGCACCATGCTCCGAGCTCACACCGCCCTCACATCGGTATGGAACAGACACACAAACCCCTCCACCGACGGCCGTCGCGGGGCCCGAAGCGACCCGAAAGGGGTAACGGGGATCACGGTGCCCGGTCGGCCCGCCCGCCCCCGGCGGCCGCAACCGTACGATGCCTCACAGGCGTCGCACAGACCGACAGAGCACAGATCGTCCTGTCATCGAAAGGGTCCCGCCGGGGCCCGCTGGAAGGAGCACCCGTGGACGTCGGCGGGTACCGGATCGTTTCGCTGCTCGGCGAGAGCAGCATGGGCCGTGTCCACCTCGCGCGGTCCGCGTCCGGGCAGCCGGTCGCCGTCAAGACGGTCCACGCGCGGCTCGCGGCCGACCCGGGCTTCCGTGAGCGCTTCCGGCGCGAGGCGGCCGCCGCGCGCGCCGTGACCGGGCGGTACTCGGCCGCCGTGCTCGACGCCGGTCCGGACGCGGCGGAGCCGTGGGTGGCGATCGAGTTCTGCGCGGGGCCCGGCCTGCCGGAAGCGGTGGGCACCTACGGTCCGCTGGGCGACGCCGAGCTGGGCGCGCTGGGCGCGGCGCTCGCCGAGGCCCTCGCGGGCGTGCACGCGGCGGGCGTCCTGCACCGTGCCGTGAAGCCGTCGAACGTCGTCGTCACCCGGGACGGTCCGAAGCTCCTCGGCCTCGGCGTCGCCGGGCGCGCGGCCGCCGAGAGCCTCGCCGCGGCCGGGCGGCCCCAGCTCGCCCGGCTTCCTCGCCCCGAGCTGCTGACGGGGACGCCCGGCCGGGGCCCGCCGCCGATGTGTTCGCGCTCGGCGCGGTCCTCGCGGTGGCGGCGACCGGCCGCGGCCCGTTCGGCTCGGGGCGCGCGCCCGAGGTGCTCTCCCGCACGCTGTACGAGGAGCCGGACCTGCTCGGCGTGCCGGGCGACGCCTGGCCCTGGTTCCTCGGCCGCTGCCTGGCGCGCGACCCCGCGCGCCGCCCGTCGGTCCCGGAGGCACTGGCCTGGTGCGCGGGGCGGGCGGCCACGCCCCCGTGGTGGGAGACGGAGCCGATCGCCGGCCTGATCCGCCTCCAGGAGGACGAGATGGCGGAGCTGTCGACGTGGGACGCGGAGGGCGGCGCGGCCCCCGGTGACGAGATGGTCGACCTCGGCCTCCTGGGCGCCTTCGGTGCCGTTCCGCGAGAGCGGCCCGCCACCCCCGCCGCCGTCCCGACGGATCCCCGTTCCCCCTGGTGACCACGGGGGCCAGGGGGCGTCAGCGGGGACGTCAGCGGCGCTGTCGCTTCCAGGGGCCGGTGATCGCCAGCAGGATGCCGGGCGACTGGATGCTCGCGTACAGCGTCCTTCCGTCGGGCGAGAAGGTGACGCCCGCGAACTCGCTGTACTTCGGGTCGTCCGCCGTGCCGGCGTTGAGTTCGTTGCGCGCGATGGGGTACGTCCGGCCGCGCTCCGTCGCACCGAACAGGTGCTGGACGCCGTCGCCGTCCTCCGCGACGACCAGGCCGCCGTACGGCGAGACGGTGATGTTGTCGGGGCCGTCCAGGGCGCCGTCGCGGTCCGGGTCGGGGTTGACGCCGAGCAGGACCTTCAGGGTGAGGGTGCGGCGGCCGGGGTGGTAGAACCACACCTGTCCGTCGTGCTGGACGGGGCTCTCGCCGCGGGCGTAGGAGGCCACGATGTAGACGCCGCCGTCGCCCCACCACATGCCTTCGAGCTTGCGGGCGCGCGTGATGTCGCCGTCGTCGAACTGCTGGCGCACCGGCACCGTCCGCGCGTCGCGGTCGGGCACCTCCACCCAGTCGACGCCGTACACCGTGCCGATCCTGGTGGCGCGGGAGAGGTCGTCGACGAAGCGGCCGCCGGAGTCGAAGCACTTGGGCGCCTTCAGGACGCCCGCGTCGTCGGCGAGGGTGCGCAGCCTGCCGCGGCCGTGCTCGAAGCCGTGCGGCGGGGTCCAGCGGTAGAGGAGGCCGTTGGGCCCCGAGGCGTCCTCGGTGAGGTAGAGGTGGCCGCGCCGAGGGTCGACGACGACGGCCTCGTGGGCGTAGCGGCCGAGGGCCTTGACGGGCTTGGGGGCGAGGTTGGCGCGGCGGTCATTGGGGCCTCCCCTGCTCGAACGCAGTTGAGAGCTTGGGGAAGGATCGACCTCGAAGACGTAGCCGTGGTCCTTGGTCATGCCGTTCTGGCCGGCCCTGTCCTCGGTCTCCTCGCAGGTCAGCCAGGTGCCCCAGGGGGTGCTGCCGCCGGCGCAGTTGGTGGCGGTGCCCGCGATGCCGACCCACTCGGCGACGTGCCCGTCGCGGCGGACCTCGACGACGGTGCAGCCGCCGGACGCGGCGGGGTCGTAGACGAGTCCGTCGGCGAGCGGGACGGGGTGCTTCCACTTGCTGCGGGGGCCGCTCAGCTCGTGGTTGTTGACGAGGAGGGTGGTGCCGCGCGGGCCCGCGAAGGCGGCGGTCCCGTCGTGGTTGGAGGGCGTGTACTCGCCGCTCTCCAGCCGGGTCTTCCCGCTGTGGGTGAGGACGCGGTACGAGAATCCCGCGGGCAGGGCCAGCAGGCCCTTCGGGTCGGGGATCAGCGGGCCGTAGCCGGGACCGCCGTGGCCGCGCGCGTGCGTACCGTCCGCGGCGTCGGCGCCGTCGATGCCGTCGAACTCCGTGGCGGCGAGGGCGCCTGGCGCGGTGGCGAGCGCGCCGACGCTGCCGGCCAGGGCGATCCCCGCCCCGGTCATCGCGGAGCGTCTGGTGAAGTCCCTGCGGGCGAGCGACATGGTCTCTCCTGAGGCGCGAAGGCGGAATTCGTAGGACCGGACCGGCCATCGGGCTGCCGTCGGCGAAACGGTCCCGCCTCCGCTTGAACGGCGGTTGAACGCCGTCCGACGCCGAAGGGCCACCTTCCGTGAACCTGACCGTCCTCCGGTGAGCGGGACGCTCCCGCTCACCGGACGGCTGGCTCACCGGACGGCCGGCTCCGTCACAGGCCCTGCTGCGACCTCGCCTTGAAGGCCGCCTTCCGTGCTTCCTTGGCCACCTTCTTGTCGGGGTGCAGCCGCCCCATCGCTTCGAGGACGTCCGCCGTGGCGGGGTGCTCCACGCGCCACGCCGTGGCGAAGAAGCCGCTGTGCTGCTGGGCGAGGCCCTCGACGAGGCCCTGGAGCTCCTCGGAGTTGCCCTCGGCGGCGAGCTGCGCGGCGATCGTGTCGATGGTCAGCCAGAAGACGAGCGCCTCCGACGGCGCGGGCACGTCGGCGGCGCCGTGCTCGGCGAGCCACACCCGGGCGAGCCCGCCGAGCTCCGGGTCGTCGAGCACTTCGCGCAGCGCGGGCTCCGCCTCGTCGCCGACCAGGGACAGCGCCTGCTGGCAGCGGAGCCTGCGCAGCGGCGCGCCCTCGTCGCCGCCGCGCGCCGCGGCCAGCAACTCCCGTGCCGCGCCGAGCGGTTCGTGCCGGTCGAGCCACTGCTCGATCTCGGCCTGCGCGGCGGCCTGCGGGAAGCCGGAGGTGCCCTCCAGGAGCACGTCCGCACCCTTGTCGGCGAGTTCGCCGACGGCCGGCGCGTCGACGCCGGCCTCCAGCATGCGGGCGCGGATGCCGTAGAGGCCGAGCGGGGTGAGCCGCACCATGCCGTAGCGGGTGACGTCCTCGTCGTCGACCGGCGCGGGCTCGGCCACCGGGCCCGTTTCGTCGATCTCCGCCATGAGGGCCTCGTCGACCGGCTGGTACTCGACCAGGCCGAGCGGTTCGAAGAGGCGGAACTGGTCGTCGAGCTTCATCATCGCGTCCGACACCTGCTCCAGGACGTCGTCCGTGGGCTCGCCCATGTCGTCGGGGACGATCATCGAGGCGGCGAGCGCGGGCAGCGGCACCGGGCCCTCACCGCCCGCGGCGTCGCCCACGGTGAGCAGGTAGAGGTTGCCGAGGACGCCGTCCAGGAAGTCCGCCTCGGCCTGCGGGTCCCAGCCGAGCTCGGCGAAGTCGACCTCGCCCTTCTCCTCCAGGACGTCGAGGAGGTCCTCCATGTCGGGCACGGTGGCGTCCGCGTACACGGTGTCGAGGGCGCCGAGCCAGATGCCGAGGACGTCCTGCGGGCCGCCGGAGGAGAGCAGCGCGAGCTCCTCGCCCTGGGTGACGGTGCCCTCCCCGCCCTCCTCCTGTGCGTCCGCGACCTCCACCAGGCCGGTGTCCACGGCGATCCGCCAGGCCTCGCTCGCGTACGCCGCCGCGTCGGGGTCACCCGCGTCGAGCCCCAGCTCGGCGGCGGCCGCAGGGAGCTGGGCCTCGACGAGTTCGCCGCCCGCGCCGACCCTGGTCCCAGGACCTGCCCAGCGGGCGAGCCGCACGGCGCGGGAGAGCAGCGGTGTGGCGAGCGCGGCCCGCGCGAGCTCCGCTTCGGAGTGCAGCAGCACCGGCGGCAGGGTGGCGGGGCTTACGGACATCGGCTGGTTCTCCTCCGAGGGTGCGGGGCGCCGAGGGTACGGGTCGGCAAGGCGCAAGCCTAGACGGATTTGGCCGTATGCCGCCCGGTTCATGTCCCTGTCAGAAGACGTACAGGCGACGGGCACCCGCAGAACCTTGACAACTCCCCTGGTCACGCACGAGATTGACGCGCGTAGAGCGCCCGCTCGGGACGCCTCTCACCCTCCGTGTCCTCGCTGTCCGCCCTGTCCTGCCTGTCTTGCCTGTCCTGCCTGTCTTGCCTGTCTTGCCTGTCTCCCCTCACCCCTCATCCGGAGTTCCCTGATGCCTCACATACCGAGATCCGCCGCCGTCGGTGCCGTCGTCACCACCGCCCTCGCGGCCGGCCTGCTCGCCGTCTCCTCCCCCGCCGCCTCGGCCGACGAGGTCCGCGTCCACGACATCCAGGGCACCACCCGTCTCTCGCCGCTGGCCGGGCAGCAGGTCACGGACGTGCGCGGCATCGTGACCGGCGTCCGCGGCTACGATCTGGATCCAAGCGGACGGCGACGCCACCAGCGACCGTCAGGCTCGTCCCGGCAACGTCGGTGGCCCGCCCCGTCCGGCGGTCCGGAGTCGCCGAACGTCCGTCCGGCTCGGCGCGAAGTCCGTGCCCTCCCGGTACGCGCCCGCCGGTGACCCCGCGCAGGACGGCAGCGTCAACGGCCTGCCGCTGAAGCCCCGTACGTACGCCCTGGACCTGTACGAGTCCCTGGAGGGCATGAACGTGAGCGTCGGCAGCTCGCGCGTGGTCGGGGCGACCGACGCGTACAACGAGCTGTGGGTGACGGTGAAACCCCACGAGAACCGCAACCGGCGCGGCGGCGCCGTCTACGGCTCCTACGACGCGCAGAACGGCGGCCGGCTCCAGATCCAGCAGCTCGCGCCCGTCTCCGAGCGGCCCTTCCCGAAGGCGAATGTCGGCGACGTCCTGAAGGGCGGCGCCGAAGGACCCCTGGACTTCAACCAGTTCGGCGGCTACACCCTCGTCGCCCGCGAGCTGGGCGACGTCCGCGACAAGGGTCTCGTACGGGAGAAGACGCGCCGCCAGGCCAGGAGTGAGCTGGCGGTGGCCACGTACAACGTGGAAAACCTCGACCCGGCCGACCCGCAGGAGAAGTTCGACGCGCTGGCCGGGGCCGTCGTGACGAACCTCGCCTCGCCCGACATCGTCGCCCTGGAGGAGATCCAGGACGACAACGGCGCGAAGAACGACGGCACGGTCTCGGCGGGCGCGACCCTGAAGAAGTTCACGGACGCGATCGTCGCGGCGGGCGGGCCGCGCTACGAGTGGCGGTCCATCGACCCGGTGAACAACAAGGACGGCGGTGAGCCCGGCGGCAACATCCGCCAGGTCTTCCTCTTCAACCCAGAGCGGGTCTCCTTCACCGAGCGCGCGGGCGGCGACGCGACGACGGCCACCGAGGTCGTACGGTCGGGCAAGCGCGCCGCGCTGAGCCACTCCCCCGGCCGGATCGACCCGCAGAACGCGGCGTGGACCAACAGCCGTAAGCCACTGGCCGGCGAGTTCGTCTTCCGCGGCCGCACGGTCTTCGTGATCGCCAACCACTTCGGGTCCAAGGGCGGCGACGAGGGGCTCACCTCGCACCACCAGCCGCCGGTGCGCTCCTCGGAGACGCAGCGGCTGAAGCAGGCGCAGGCCGTGAACGGCTTCGTGAAGGACATCCGCGCGGTGGAGCGGAAGGCGGACGTCGTCGTGCTCGGCGACATCAACGACTTCGAGTTCTCGGCGACCACCAAGGCCCTCACCGACGGCGGGGCGCTGCGCGCGGCCGTCACGTCGCTGCCCGAGAGCGAGCGCTACTCGTACGTCTACCAGGGCAACTCGCAGGTCCTCGACCAGATCCTGATCAGCCCCGGGGTGGGGGACGAGGACGACTTCTCCTACGACAGTGTGCACATCAACGCGGAGTTCACCGAGCAGAACAGCGATCACGACCCGCAGGTGCTGCGCTTCGAGCCGTAACCGGGGCAGGCGCCGGCCGGCTCACCCGTAGAGGTGGTGCAGCCAGTCCTGCCAGGCCAGTTCGGTGCGTTTGGTGTCCGCCTGCGGGCCGAAGTCGTGCACGCTGACGCGCACCGGCGCGCCGGAGTGGTTGCGGCCGAAGAAGCGGTGCAGGGCGTCGTCCGTCCGCAGGCCGATGAAGTACCGGCTGCGGAAGTCGATCACCGCGTCGAGTTCCTCGCCGGGGGCCTCCACGCGGACCCGGGCGCCCTCGGCCGCGTCGTCGGGCAGGCCGAGGGCGCGGGCGAGGCGCGTGAAGGCATCCGGGGTGACCGAGGTGGGCGGGCCATTGAGCGCGGAGAAGACGGCGGGGCGGCCCGCGAAGTACGCCATGTACTGGCGCAGCGTGTGCAGGTGGAAGTCGGTGTGCCTGATGGCGTCGTCGTACCGGCGGTCCCAGTCGTCGGCGAAGGAGCCCCGCTGGACGTAGCGCAGCCAGGAGCGCCGGCCGCCGTCGCGCGGCTCTATGGTGTGGTCGAGCTGGTCCAGCCGGTCGGGGGGCCGGCCGGGCCCGTGGTCGGCGCCCTGGACGCGGGCGGTGAGGCGGTGCGGCGGCTCCCAGCGGGTGACGGTGCCGCCGAAGGGGGCGGCGCCGCCCTCGCGCGGCTCGTACTTCATGGGCCACAGCCAGCCGCCGGTGCCGGTGGTGAGGGCGGCCCAGACCTCGGCGGGGGAACCCTCGACCTCGAACTCCCGGGCGATCTCGAAGCGCTTGCCGCCGTCGGCGGGGCCTTTCGCGGGGACGTCCAGCATCCCCCCACCGTCCCGCCGCCCCCTACCCCTGTCCAGGCGGGCGGAGCCGTCGGTGGCGGGGCGCCCGGAATCTACGCATGGCTCGGTAGGAAGTTGTACGCCGGCCGGTACCGGGCGACCGAGTCGCCGCTCGCGACCCCGGGGAACTCCTGCACGCGCCGCCACTCGGGCGTCGGTGATCCCACGCCGTCGCCGGCGGCGGCGAGCGCGTCGATGTGGGCCTGCTCGCTCTCCCACTCCGCGTAGTTGACGACCTTCGTGCCGTCCGTACTGACGTGGAAGTGCGCGGCGATCAGCGCCCCGCCCCGGACCGGATCGCTGTTCAGGGCGTCCAGCACGCCGTCCACCCAGGCGCGCTGGCGATCGGCGTCGGGACCCTCGAAGTCCACTTCCACGATCACGACGGCGCCGGGCTCGCGCCCCGAGCGCCCCGAGCGCCCCACGCGTCCCGCGCCGTCCGGCCAGCTGCGGTACAGCCGTGTCTTGGCGAGGGCGAGGCGTTCTATGCCCGGCACGGTGGCGTCGATGTCCGCGTTGCGCGCGTCCCTGCCGTTCTCCGCGCTCGCGAAGAACTCCTGGTACGCCTGCTCGTCCCGCCACTGCGAGTGGTGCAGGACCGTCGAGCCGTCGGAGCCCGCGTACACCGCGTAGGACAGGAGTCCCTCATGCGGCCAGGGGCGGCTCCGCCAGACCCGCGCGATGGTGTCCAGGGTGGCGCGCTGCCGTTCGGGCGAGCCGGTGCTCCAGGTGCTGAGGAAGGTGAGGCCCGCGTCGGGGCGGGCCGGGTCGGGATGGGTGCCGGTGCTCTGGGTCGTGGTCGCAGTGGTCGCAGAAGTCGCAGTGGTCGCAGACATGGCTGTCCGTCCGTCTCGGTGCGGGTGGGTCCGGAGCCGGTACGGGCCCGGCTCCGTGCACGCCTCATGCTCGGACATCAACCATGGTTCAGGTCAAGCGCGTTCGGGGTCCGGTACGGTCACCGCGCCGAGGACGGGGCGCTTCGCCTCCCGGCCGTCGCCCGAGGAGCGGCCCCGCACCCGCCGCCACAGCCACGGGCCCATGAACCCGGTGAACCAGCGTGCGTGCGCCGTCGCCTCCCCCCACACCGACACCGGGGCGAGCGGCGGCAGCGTGGCCAGCCAGCCCTCGTGGCCGGGCAGGCCGAGGGCGTCCGCCATCCCGGCGGCGATCCTGGCGTGGCCCAGCGGGCTCGCGTGCATGCGGTCGCCGCTCCACAGCCGCGGGTCGCTGGTGATCCGGTGCGGGAAGGTATCGAGCACCGTCACGCCGTGCCGGTCGGCGGCGGCCCGGATCCGGGCGTTCAGGTCCAGGACGCGGGGCAGCGCTCGCCGCGCGAGCGGGGAGATCCGCCCGATGTCCGGGAAGGTCACGGTGGCCACGTGGGCGCCGGCCGCGGTGAGTTCGGTGAACATCTCCTCGAGGTCGGCGGCGACGCGGGCCGCGTCGAAGCCGCTCGGCCGCACCAGGTCGTTCATGCCCGCCATGACGGTCACCAGGTCCGGCTTCATCGCGAGCGCGGGGCCGAGCTGCTCCGCCTTGATCAGCGCGGTCCGCCGGCCGCGGACGGCGAGGTTGGCGTAGAGGAGGTCGGGGTTCACCGAGGCGAGGATCTCGGCGAGCCGATCGGCCCAGCCCCGGTAGCCGCGCGCCTCATCACCGTCCCCGAGGCCCTCCGTCTGGCTGTCTCCGATCGCGACGTAGCGTGCGTACGGATGGTGCTGCGTGGTGGTCATGGGCCGAGCTTCCTCCGGGCACCTGACCTCGTCAACGCGGCCTTTCGGCGGCGAGGGGCGGCCGGGCGGGATTCCGCGGCATGTCGTTGTCCGCGGTTCTCCGCCCGGCCGCTCCCTGGAGCCCACAGGGCAGCCCAGGGCCGCCCCTTTGCCGCCGTCAGTCCGGCCAGCGGCCCGTCACACGGCGGACGCCCACCGCTCCGCCGCGTTCCACCGCCGCCCTGACCACGGCGAAGATCGCGCCCTGGAGCGCGGCCGCCGCGAGGATCTCGCGCCAGGCCCGGTCCTCGTCGTGGGCGTCGGGGGCGTCGTCCTCGCCCGCCACCATCTTCCAGGTGCGGTTGAACAGGGCGCTCGCGGCCATACCGCCGAGCATGCCGAAGGCCATCCCGAGCGGCTTGTAGAGCACGTTGGTCTTGCTCATCGGCGGCCACCTCCCTTACGGCGCCGGAACGCGACGTACGCGAGCAACGCGCCCGCCCCCGCCGCGACGAACGCCCCGGGGCGCCGGCGGCCGGCCCGTACGACGCCGGTCGCGACGTCCCGTACCGGCTCCGGTGTGTTGTCCTGCACGCGCCGCGCCACCTCGGTGACCTTCTCCTCGGCCTGGGCCACGGCCTGGTGTTCCTCCGCGCGCGCCTTCACGCCGAGCACGGCTCCCTTGGCCCGCGCGGCGCCCTCCGCGGCCTTGCCCTTCGCCAGGGCGGCGCCCTCGATGGCCTTGCCCTTGACCTGCGCCGCGCCCTCGATCGCCTTGCCCTTCGCCTGCGCCGCGCCCTCGATCGCCTTCTCCTTCGCCTGTGCCGTGCTTCCGGCGGCCGCGTTCTTCGCGTGCCCCGCCTCGTCCGCCGCCTTGCCCTTCGCGCGGGCCGCCTGCTCCGTCACTTTGTCCTTCACCTGTGCCGCCGTTCCACGTACTTGACCCTTTACCGCTTCGGCCTTTTCCTTCGCGCGGGACTTCACGTCCGCCTTCGCCGCCAGTTCCTCCACGGTCACGCCGAGCCGCCCGCGGGTGCCCTCGATCTGCCGGCGCAGTTCGTCCGGCCCCTGCGCGCCCGTGTCCGACGAACTCTCCGGCTCCTGGCCGCCCTTGGGGCCCTGGGGGTCCTTCGGCGTGTTCGTCATCGGTGCGCCCTTCCCTTGATCTCCTCGACGTCCGCCCGGACACTCTCGATGGCCTCCTGCGGCACGGGCGGTACCGCTCGGGCCAGTTGCTTGCGCCCCATCACGGCCAGCACCCCCGCCACGGCGAAGAGGACGCCGGTGACGATGAGGGCGGCCGCCCAGACGGGCAGGGCGAGAGAGAGCGCCGCGATGGCCGTGGCCGCCAGCGCCATGAGTCCGATGTACGAGATCGCGCCGGCCGCCCCGAGGAGTCCGCCGCCGCGGCCCGCGCGCTTCCCCTTGGCGGCCATCTCCTGGGCGGCGAGCCGCATTTCCTGGCGTACGAGGTCCGACAGCTGCGCGGTGGCCCGCTCGACGAGCTGGCCCACCGAGTGCTGCGGATCGTCGCTGTGCCGCGCGCGATCGCGCGTCGACTGCTCGTGCATGGTCCCGGTCACGGGTGCCACCTCCCTTCTGGCTGGAAGGGCCGGGTACCCGCACCTGGCCGCGCTATCCCCGTTGATCCCCGGTCAGCCGCGCCAGCTCCGCCTGGAACCAGTCGAGGCGCGCCTGGAGGAGTGCGGCCTCGGCCATCAGTTCGGGCATGCCGAGCGTCAGGGGCCCGCCCGCGGAGGCGGGCGGGGCGGCCGTGACGACCCTCAGCCCCTCCCCCGCGAGCCGCGCGAATTCCACCACGGACACGGCCTGCCGCGCCCCCCTGCACAGCCCGCACGCCGGTTCGAGGGCCCGCCACCCCGGCCTGCCCCACCCGGCGTCGGCGAGGAGCGTGGCGGCGCCGCCGCAGTCGCACGGCGGCACGGTGGCCTCCCGCACCCGCTGCCTGGCGTACCGGAAGCCGCGCTCGAAGCGGATGTACACGCCGAGCACCGTCACTTCGAGGAGCACCGCCCCGCGATGCTCGGCGGTGCACAGCAGCCCCTCGGCGGTGGCCCGGTCGTGCACGCAGTGGAACCCGCAGTCGCAGCGGCGGTTGGGGGCGCTGTGCCGTCTGCCGTAGACGCAGCCCGCCTCGTCGAGGACCGCGTACGGCAGGCCCGCGCCGAGGGAGACGCCGGTGAAGGCGGCCCGGGTGCCGTCGTGTGACAGCACCGGGCGGGCGATCTTGTAACCGGTCGGCGGCTCCGTCGGGCGTTCCTCGGGGAGCCGCAGCCTCATCGGCCTGCCGCGGCCTCGACCGGCCGGGGCTCCGCCGCCGGCTCAGCGGTCGCGGGGCCGGGTTCGGGCACGGTCGTCGTCTTGTACGGCCGCGCCGGATCCTCCTGCCGCGGCTGCTCTTCGGCGATTCCGGTGGCGAGTGCCTTGCCGAGCCTCATGACGCCTCCTAGGGACCGACTGTTCCGCCATGGTGACCCACAAGAGGCCGAATTGGCACCACCGCATGCCTCAACTAGCCCCGATCAGACGCGAATTCACCGGCGTCCCGCCCGGAACCCGCCTTGAAATCACCTCCGTGCCTCCGCACACCACCCCCCATCACGTAGCACTGCTGCGCCTTACCGTGTAGAAGAATTAAGTGGAGCTTCAGTGTCCGCGGCCCGAGACTGCTCGCATGACCCACACGCCCACCCGCCCCGCGCCGCCCGCACGGCCCCCCTTCGGCCGCGCCCTGTGCGCGATGATCACGCCCTTCACGGACACCGGCGCCCTGGACCTCGACGGGGCCCAGCGCCTCGCCGACCGGCTGGTGGGCGACGGCTGCGAGGGGCTCGTCCTGTCCGGCACGACCGGTGAGTCGCCGACCACCTCCGACGCCGAGAAGGCGGCGCTCGTCCGGGCGGTGGCCGACGCGGTGGGCGAGCGCGCCCACATCGTCGCGGGCGTCGGCAGCAACGACACCCACCGCACCGTCGAGCAGGCACGCGACGCGGAAAAGGCGGACGCGCACGGCCTGTTGGTGGTCACGCCGTACTACAGCAAGCCCCCGCAGGACGCCGTCGAGGCGCACTTCCGCACGGTCGCCGACGCCTGCGGGCTCCCGGCGCTGCTCTACGACATCCCGGGCCGCACCGGCACCCGCATCGAGCCGCGGACCCTCCTGCGCCTCGCGGACCATCCGCGGATCGTCGGTGTGAAGGACTGCGCCTACGACATCCTCGGCAGCCAGCACGTCATCTCCCGTACGGACCTCGCGTACTACGCGGGCTGCGACGAGTACAACCTCGCGCTGTACGCGGTGGGCGGCGCCGGCTACATCAGCACGGTGTCCAACGTGATCCCCGCCCGGCTGCGCGCGGTCCTCGACGCGTTCGACGCGGGCGACACGGCGGCCGCCCGCGAGGGCCAGCTGGCCGCCGCCCCGCTGATCGAGCTGATGATGGCCTCGGGTCTGCCCGGCGCGGTCACGGCGAAGGCGCTGCTCGGCGGGCTCGGCCTGCCCGCCGGTCCGGTGCGGGCACCGCTGCTGCCCGCCGGCCGCGAGGCGACCGACGGGCTGCTCGCCGCCTACCGGTCGGCGAAGAGCGGGGTCCAGCGCCCGCCGGAAACCTCCTTCGGCGAGCGGTAGCCGCTGAGCGGGACGGTCTTCTCGCTCCCGATGGTGATCAGGACGAGACGGTTGCGGTATTCGCTCGTGCCGGGCGCGATGTCCCAGGCGATGAGCCGCTTGTCGTCGGCCCAGGCGAGAAGCTGCTGGCCGGGCAGCTTGGCGACCCGCTTGCCGGTGAGGGGGTCGAGGACTTCGGTGGCGGTGGTCCTGTTGCCGCCCGCGAAGTCACCGGCGGCGAGCTTTCCGTTCGGGGAGAGCCCGGCCTCGACGAACCAGTGCAGATGCTTCTCCCTCGCGGGCGTGCTCGCTTTGCGGCCCTCGAAGTCGTAGTACTGCTGGTGCGGGGCGGAGGTGAGGCCCGTGTAGACCAGCGAGCCGTCACGGCTGAAGGTGAAGTCCTGACGGGTGTTGATGTCCGCGATGCCGAACCCGCCGGTCTCCGTCTTCACCTCGCTCCAGTCGCCGTCCCCCGACGCCACGTCGAGGACGTAGAAGCCGGTCCTGCTCGGGTCGGCGGGGCCCGGCTCCGTGTGCTTGCCGTCGCTCATCGGATTGTCCATGTCGAGCAGGTCCGGATTCTCCGCGTACGTCGTCGCGACGAGCTTCCTGCCGTCGGGCGAGAACTCGACGCCGCCGACTCCGCGGTCCACCGGGATCCAGCGCTCGACCTTGCCCGTCATCAGGTTCAGCAGCCCGATCCGCTTGGCCGGGAGTTCCCGCTCCAGGACGGCGGCGGTCCGCATCCCGGGCGCGACGTCGAGCCACGACCAGCGGGGGGCCTCGCGGTAGGTGCCGGTCTTCTGGTCGAGGAGCCGGTAGGTGCGGGTGATGACGGCGTCGCCGTCGGATAGCTTGACGCGCTTGTTCGTGCTGTACGCGGCGAGCGCCGTGTCGCCCGCGGCGATCAGCTCCCGGGGCGGTGTCTGGCCGGGGTGTGCGAGGACGTCGCCGCTTTGCAGCTCACTGGCCGGGCGCGGGCCGCCGTCCGCGGAGTCCGGGCCGAGGCCCGGTACCGCCACCGCCACGACGGTGGCCGTCACCACCGCGAGCGAGGCGCCCACCATCGTCCGGGTCCTGCGCCGCCTGCGCGCGGCCAGCACCCGGTCGGTGAAGTTCCCCGGCACGGGCGCCCCTTGGTCCGCCTGCTCCCGCAGCGACTCACGGACCAGATCTGCCACCTTCACGGTCGTACCTCCATCGGCGAGAAGTCGGGGGAAGAGGGCCGCTCGGCCACGTCCTGCCGGTCGAGCCGCGCCAGCTCGGGCGCGAGGCCGCGCAACCGGGCGAGGGAGCGGTGCGTCGTACTGCGCACGGTGCCGACGGAGCAGCCGAGGACGGCGGCCACCTCCGCCTCCGGCAGGTCCTCGAAGTAGCGCAGCACGAGCACGGTGCGCTGGCGCGCGGTGAGCTTGGCCAGCGCACCGCGCATCACGATCCGCAGCTCCGCGGCGGACGTACCGTCCCCGGACGCCGCGCGCTCCGGCGGCTCGGCGACGGCCAGTTCGCGCCGCGGCCACTTCAGCCGCCAGCGGCTGACCTGCTGCCGATACAGGATCCGCCGGACGTACGCCTCCGGCTCGTCGATCCGACGCCACCGCCCCGCCGCCTTGACGAGCGCGTTCTGCAGCAGGTCCTCACCCGCGTGCCGGTCGCCCCCGCTGAGCAGTATGGCGGTCTTCAACAACGCCGAGGATCTCGTCTCCACGAACTCCCGGAAACTCTCCTGCTCCTGGGCATCCATCGTCACCTTCGCTCCCTGGGGGGCCTGTTGCCCTCCCGCATGAGTGAGGACGGGTCCGGACGCCCCCCGCTATGCCTGCTGGCCGAGACAGAAAAAACGGCCACCCCGGAGGGTGGCCGCTTTGGGTGGAGAGGTTGTTCAGCCGGCGGCGGGGAAGCCCGCCGCCTTGGTCCAGCGCAGCGTCGTGCCGCCCCGGCTGAACGTGGCCTTCTTGCCGCCGGGCGCGACGGCGATCTTCTGCCAGCCGTCGAAGTTCCTCGTGAGGTGCTTGTCCCACTTGGCCAGCGATCCCGTGGCCACGGCGGCGACGGACTCCATGGGCGGTTCGCCGTCCGCGCACCACCGGGCGAAGTCCCCGAAGGCCGCGACGGTGCCGTCCTTGGCCTTGAGCGTGATGCCCTGGCAGGCGTCGGTCCTCGTCTTGTAGATCACGGCGGGCTTGGACCAGCCCTTGGCCCGGGGGCTGTAGTCCTGCACGAAGAGCCCCTTGCCGCGCATGTAGTGCATGGCGACGCGCCGCCCGTCGGCGAGCTTGAGCTGCGCGTTGAACGGGTCAGGGCCGTGGCCGCTCCAGGGGATGTCGCTCTTGCGCAGCCGGTGACTGTGGTCACCGGCCGCGGCGTGGCTCATCTCCCGCGCCGCGGCGTGCCCGTCCCCACGCGACTGCCCCACGCTCTGACCGCACCCGGCGACCAGACCGATCACTGTCACGGCCCCCAGGGCCACGGCCCGGATTCCCGTTCTCCGCATGACGCTTCCGCGCATGACGCTCCCCCTGTTGTCGTTCCCGGCGATGGTCAGTTGTGGCTGTGCAGGATCTCGTTGAGACCGCCCCAGACCGCGTTGTTCGGGCGGGCCTCGACGGTGCCCGTGACCGAGTTGCGGCGGAAGAGGATGTTCGAGGCGCCGGAGAGCTCGCGGGCCTTGACGATCTGGCCGTCGGGCATGGTGACGCGCGTACCGGCGGTGACGTACAGGCCCGCCTCGACGACGCACTCGTCGCCCAGCGCGATGCCGACGCCCGCCTCGGCGCCGACCAGGCAGCGCTCGCCGATGACGATGCGGACGTTGCCGCCGCCCGAGAGGGTGCCCATCGTGGAGGCGCCGCCGCCGATGTCCGAGCCGTCGCCGACGACGACCCCGGCGGAGATGCGGCCCTCGACCATGGAGGTGCCGAGGGTGCCCGCGTTGAAGTTCACGAAGCCCTCGTGCATGACCGTGGTGCCCTCGGCGAGGTGCGCGCCGAGGCGGACCCGGTCGGCGTCGGCGATGCGGACGCCCTTCGGCGTGACGTAGTCCGTCATGCGCGGGAACTTGTCGACGGACGTCACGGCGAGGTGCAGCCCCTCGGCGCGGGCGTTCAGCCGCACCTTCTCGACGTCGTCGACGGCGACCGGGCCGAGCGAGGTCCAGGCGACGTTGGCGAGGAAGCCGAACTGGCCGTCCAGGTTCACGCCGTGCGGCTTGACCAGGCGGTGCGAGAGCAGGTGCAGGCGCAGGTAGACGTCGTGGGCGTCCAGCGGCTTGTCGTCGAGTGACGCGATGACCGTACGCACGGCGACGATCTCCACGCCGCGGCGGGCGTCCGGGCCGATCGCCTCGGCGGCGCCGTCACCGAGCAGCTCCACGGCACGCTCGGCGGTCAGCCGCTCGCTGCCGGCGGGGCCGTGCTCCTCGGCGGAGACAGCGACGAGCTCGGGCGCGGGGAACCAGGTGTCGAGGACGGTGCCGTCGGCGGCGACGGTGGCGAGGCCTGCGGCGATGGCGCCGGTGGTGCGGGGTGCGTTCGTGTCGGTCATGGGTGAAACCTAACCGGATGGGCCTCGCGCGGGCGAACCGGTCTCAGGGTCCGGGCCGCCGGTACCGCGGCGCGGCGACCCGCGGCGGAGCACCGGACGCCACGCGACCGCGCGCCGCCGCCCGTCACGGCCGCCACCGCCTCGCCCTCTCCCCCGCGCTCAGGAGCCCGGCACCAGCAGCCGACTGAGCACGTCCCGCGCGTACGCCTCGTCGTACTCACCCCCGGTGAGCAGCACTTGCAGGCTGATCCCGTCCATCAGGGCGACGAGGGCGCGCGCGGTGACCGGATCGGTGCGCGGCACCAGTACCTCGGTGAGCCCCTGGCACCACTCGGCGGCCACGGGGCGCAGCGCGGGCCTGCGCAGGGCGGCGAGATAGAGCTCGTACTCCAGCTCGAGGCCGGTCCGCTCCCCCGCGAACCACTCGCCGAGGAGCCGGGCCAGCTCCCCCGCGACGTCGGCGTCCGGGTCCTCGAAGGCGCCGCCCGCGGCCATCACCTTCGCGAAGCCCTCGTTGCTCTGCCGCAACGCGGCCACCAGCAGCTCGTCGAGCGTCTTGAAGTGGTACGTCGTCGACCCGAGCGGCACGTCGGCCTCGGCGGCGACCGAGCGGTGGCTGAGCCCGGCGATCCCCTTCGCGCCGACCACTCGGATCGCGGCGTCGATGATCCGCTGGCGGCGCTCGGGGTCGTAGCGCCGGGGCATCAGTGCGCACCGCCGAGATTGAGCACGACGACGCCCGCGATGACGAGCACGATCCCGGTGACCTTGAGCAGCCCGGCCGGCTCCCCCATGAACAGCATTCCGATCGCCGCGACGGCGGCGGTGCCGATGCCCGCCCAGATCGCGTAGGCGGTGCCCACGGAGAGCGTCTTGAGGGTCTGCGCGAGCAGCGTGAAGGCGAGCAGGTAGCCCACGACGGTGATGAGCGAGGGCCACAGCTTGCTGAACCCCTCGCTGTACTTCATGGCCGTGGTGCCGGCCACTTCCGCCGCGATCGCCGCGGCCAGCAGTGCGTATCCCATGCGTACGAGTGTACATATCGTTGCGTACGACCGTACATAACTCGGCGGGCTAAGGTGACGCGATCACTGTGGGGGGCCACAGGACGCACGCACGACACACCATGGAGCGCGAGAGCAGATGCCGGACACACCGGGGTGGGGACCTCAGGGTCCGCGGACAGGACCAGGACACGACGGGCCGGGGCACGGGACAGCGCGGTACGGAGCACCTCCGTACGGAGCCGGAGCCCCGTACCCGCCGCCGTACGGCTGGGGACAGCAGGGCCCCTGGGGCCCGCCGCCTCCGCCCCCGCCCAAGCCCGGCGTCATCCCGCTCGCCCCGCTCGGCGTCGACCACGTCCTCGGCGGCGCCTTCGCCACGATGCGGCGCTACGCCAAGCCGCTCTTCGGCGCCGCCCTGGCCGCGTACGCGCTGTACGCCGTCGTGCTGGGGGCCGCGCTCGGCATCGCGTACGTGGTCGCCCGGGACCACTACGCGGCCCTGTCCGCGGACGGGGCGGAGTTCACCTGGGAGCACGGCAAACCGGTGCTGGTCGCGTTCGGCGCCGTCTGGGCGGCCGGCCTGGTCGGCGCGCTCGCCGTCAACTCGTTCGTGCAGGCCTCGGTCGCGGCGACCCTGCACGAGGCGGTACTCGGCCGCCCCGCGACCTTCCGCGCCGTGACGCGCAGGGCCTGGTCGCGGACCCCGGCGGTGGCGGCCGTGACACTGCCGCTCGCGCTCATCCTGCTCCTGCCGCTCGCCCTGTTCGCTCTCTTCTTCGTCGCCGTCTTCGTGACGGTCCTGACCGACGCGACCGCTCCCCTCGGCCTGCTCTTCCTCCTCTTCCTCCTCGTGATCCCCCTGTCGGCCTGGCTGTACGTCCTGTTCGCCTTCGCCCCCGCGGCCACCGTCCTCGAATCGGCGAGCCCGCTCACCGCGCTGCGCCGCTCGGTACACCTCGTCCGGGGCGCCTGGTGGCGCGCGTTCGGCATCTCGCTGCTCGCCGGCGCGATGGTGATGATCGTGTCCCTCGTATACCAACTGCCCATGCAATTCGCCGCACCCGAGCCGCCCGTGGTCACCCCGGACACCTCCGCGTCCGAAGTGATGCTGGACCAACTGCGCTCGCGGACCGGCCTGTACGCGGTGGCAGCCCTGCTCGGCACCCTCCTCACCCAGCTGGCGGCCGCGGTCTTCCTCCCCTTGGTCACCGCCCTCCTCTACGTGGACCGCCGCATCCGCAAGGAGGACTTGGCCCACACCTTGGCGGAGGCGTCTGCGGAGCGGCAGTGACATGGAAGACCCCTGAGGGCGCGGAACGCGACGACGACACGACGAAGCCCCCCGGAGAATCCTCCGGGGGGCTTCGCGACACAGCCGCACAGCGAACGACCGCTCAGCCGATCAACCGCTCGGCAGAGCCTCGACTCAGACGTTGAATCCGAGCGCCCGCAGCTGCTCGCGGCCCTCGTCCGTGATCTTGTCCGGGCCCCACGGCGGCATCCAGACCCAGTTGATCCGGAGCTCGTTCACGATGCCGTCGGTGGCGGACTTCGCCTGGTCCTCGATGACGTCCGTCAGCGGGCAGGCCGCCGAGGTGAGCGTCATGTCGATCGTCGCGATGTTCGCGTCGTCGACGTGGATGCCGTAGATCAGGCCGAGGTTGACGACGTCGATGCCCAGCTCGGGGTCGACGACGTCGTACAGCGCCTCGCGGACCTCTTCTTCCGAAGCCGGCTTGGTCAGAGTCTCGTTCTCGCTCATGCGGTCTTCCTCTCAGCGACGTCGTCGGTACCCAGCGCCTGGGCCGTCGCGTCCTTCCACGCCATCCAGCTCAGCAGCGCGCACTTGACGCGCGCCGGGTACTTGGAGACCCCGGCGAACGCGACGGCGTCCTCCAGGACCTCCTCCATGGCGTCGTCCGGCTCCAGCTTGCCCTTGGACTGCATCAGCTCCAGGAACACCTCCTGGATCTTCTGCGCCTCGGCGAGCTCCTTGCCGACCAGGAGGTCGTTCAGGACGGACGCGCTGGCCTGGCTGATGGAGCAGCCCTGGCCCTCGTACGACACGTCGGCGATGGTCGACCCGTCGTACTTCACGCGCAGGGTGATCTCGTCCCCGCACGTCGGGTTGACGTGGTGCACCTCGGCGTCGCCATCGCGCAGACCACGACCATGCGGGTGCTTGTAGTGGTCCAGGATGACTTCCTGGTACATCGAATCCAGCTTCACGTTCCCAGCCAGCCCCTCAGCCGAAGAAGTTCCGTACGTGCTCCAGGCCGTCGACGAGGGCGTCGATCTCGCCGGGCGTGGAGTACAGATAGAACGACGCTCGCGTGGTCGCAGGAATTCCGTAGCGGAGGCAGACGGGGCGGGCGCAGTGGTGACCCACGCGGACCGCGATGCCTTCCTCGTCCAGGACCTGGCCCACGTCGTGCGGGTGGATGTCGCCGAGCGTGAAGGAGATCGCGGCGCCGCGGTCCTCGGCCGTCGTCGGACCGATGATCCGGAGGTCCGGGACCTCGAGGAGGCGCTTGACCGCGTACTCGGTGATCGCGTGCTCGTGCGCGGCGATCTTGTCCATGCCGATGGCCGAGAGGTAGTCGACGGCCGCGCCCAGGCCCACGGCCTGGGAGACCGGCGGCGTGCCCGCCTCGAACTTGTGCGGCGCGGGAGCGTACGTCGACGAGTTCATCGACACGGTCTCGATCATCTCGCCGCCGCCGAGGAACGGCGGCAGGTCCTCCAGGAGCTCCTGGCGTCCCCACAGCACACCGATGCCCGTCGGGCCGCACATCTTGTGGCCGGTGAAGGCCACGAAGTCGGCCTGGAGCGCCTGCACGTCCAGCGGCATGTGCGGGGCGGCCTGCGAGGCGTCGATGAGGACGAGCGCGCCGACCTCCTGGGCGCGGCGCACGATGGCCTCGACCGGGTTGAGCGTGCCCAGGATGTTCGACACCAGCACGAAGGAGACGATCTTCGTCTTCTCGGTGATGATCTCGTCGATGTTGGAGAGGTCCAGGCGACCGTCGTCGGTGAGGCCGAACCACTTCAGCTTCGCGCCCGTGCGCTGCGAGAGCAGCTGCCACGGCACGATGTTGGAGTGGTGCTCCATCTCCGTGATGACGATCTCGGTCTCGTGGTCCACGCGGTAGGGCTCATCGGCCCAGCCCAGCATGTTGGCCACGAGGTTGAGCGACTCGGAGGCGTTCTTGGTGAAGATCACCTCGTCGCGGCTGGGCGCGTTGATGAACGCGGCGACCTTGTCACGGGCGCCCTCGTACAGCGCCGTGGCCTCCTCGGCGAGGACGTGCACACCGCGGTGGACGTTGGCGTTGTGCTGCTCGTAGTACTCGTTCAGCACGTCGAGGACCTGGCGCGGCGTCTGCGAGGTCGCCGCGTTGTCCAGGTACACGAGCTTCTTGCCGTCGTGGATCGTGCGATCCAGGATCGGGAAGTCCTTGCGGATCGCCTCGGTGTCGAGGAGGCCGGAAAGCCCCTGGTGGGCCACTGTCACGCGGATGCGCCGCCCTTCGTGTAAGCCTCGTAGCCCTCGGCCTCGAGCTTGTCGGCGAGCTCGGCGCCGCCGGACTCGGCGATGCGGCCGTTCGCGAAGACGTGCACGAAGTCGGGCTTGATGTAGCGCAGGATGCGCGTGTAGTGCGTGATCAGGAGCGTGCCGACCTCGCCGGTCTCCCGGACGCGGTTGACGCCGTCCGAGACCTGGCGCAGCGCGTCGACGTCCAGACCGGAGTCCGTCTCGTCGAGGATCGCGATCTTCGGCTTGAGGAGTTCCATCTGGAGGATCTCGTGGCGCTTCTTCTCACCGCCGGAGAAGCCCTCGTTCACGTTGCGCTCGGCGAAGGCCGGGTCCATCTGGAGCTGCTCCATCGCGGACTTGACCTCCTTCACCCAGGTGCGCAGCTTGGGGGCTTCGCCGCGGATCGCCGTCGCCGACGTACGCAGGAAGTTGGAGACCGAGACGCCGGGGACCTCGACCGGGTACTGCATGGCGAGGAACATGCCGGCGCGGGCGCGCTCGTCGACGGACATCTCCAGGACGTCCTCGCCGTCGAGGGTGACGCTGCCCTGGGTGATCGTGTACTTGGGGTGACCCGCGATGGAGTAGGCGAGCGTCGACTTGCCGGAGCCGTTCGGGCCCATGATGGCGTGGGTCTCGCCCTGCTTCACGGTCAGGTCGACGCCCTTGAGGATCTCCTTGGTGGAGTTGTCGGCCTCGACGGTGACGTGCAGGTCCTTGATTTCAAGCGTTGCCATGGGTGCCTCAGGACTCCTGGGAGAGGGGGGCGCCTACGTCAACGAGGACGCTGCCCCCTTCGATCTTTACGGGGTATACGGGGACGGGGCGCGTCGCGGGAAGGCCGGACGGCTTGCCGGTGCGGAGGTCGAACGCGGAGCCGTGCAGCCAGCACTCGATCTGGCAGTCCTCCACCTCGCCCTCGGAGAGGGAGACGTTCGCGTGCGAGCAGATGTCGTGGATCGCGAACACCTCGCCCTCGGTGTGGACGACCGAGACCGGCGTGCCGTCGAGTTCCACCCGCTTGGGGGTGTCCTCCTCCAGCTCGCCCAGTCCGCAGACGCGTACGAAGGTCATGCGACCGTCGCCTCCAGCTCCTCTTCGATCTTCGCGATGAGGCGCTCCTCGACGTCCGGCAGACCGATCTGCTGGACCAGCTCGGCGAAGAAGCCGCGGACGACCAGGCGGCGCGCCTCGTCCTCCGGGATGCCGCGCGACTGGAGGTAGAACAGCTGCTCGTCGTCGAAGCGGCCGGTCGCCGAGGCGTGGCCCGCGCCGACGATCTCGCCGGTCTCGATCTCCAGGTTCGGGACCGAGTCCACGCGGGCGCCGTCGGTCAGCACGAGGTTGCGGTTCATCTCGTACGTGTCCGTGCCCTCGGCGGCGGCCTCGATGAGGACGTCGCCGATCCACACCGCGTGGGCGTCGTCGCCCTGGAGCGCGCCCTTGTAGACGACGTTCGACTTGCAGTGCGGGGTGTTGTGGTCGACCAGGAGTCGGTGCTCCTGGTGCTGGCCGGCGTCGGTGACGTAGAGACCGAAGAGCTCGGCCTCGCCGCCGGTGCCCGCGTACTCGACGCGGGGGTGCAGGCGGACCAGGTCACCGCCGAAGGTGACGACGACGGACTTGAAGGAGGCGTCGCGGCCGACCAGGGCGTTGTGCTGGGCGACGTGCACCGCCTTGTCGTCCCAGTCCTGGACGGAGACGACGGTCAGCTTGGCGCCGTCGCCGACGATGAAGTCGACGTTGGCGGCGAGCACGGCGTCACCGGTGTGGTCGATGACGACCAGGGCCTCGGCGAAGGCGCCCAGCTCGATCACCTGGTGCGCGAAGGCGGTGCCGCCCTCGCCGTGCACGGCGATGCGGATGGGCTCGGTGAGCACGGCCTCCTTGGGGACCGTCACGACCGAGGCCTTCTCGAAGGACGAGTAGGCCTGCGCGGCCACGCGGTCGACGGGCTTGCCCGCCCTGCCGACGCGCGCGTCGTCCCGGCCCACCGTCTCCTGGGTGACGCCCTCGGGGGCGCTCACCTCGACGCGGATGCCGCCGTCGGCGACCGCCGTGCCGTCGTGCAGCCCGCGCAGGCGCTCCAGCGGCGTGAACCGCCACTCCTCCTCGCGGCCGTGGGGGACCGGGAAGTCCGCCACGTCGTAGGAGGGGGGTGCGCTCATGCGGGTGGCGACGGTGGACTCGGCGGCCACCGCGATCGAGCCGGCGGTAGTGGAGCCCACCGGGATGTTCTGAGCCTCAGCCATGGCTGTCGTCGTGCTCTCTCTCTGCGCTCTGCGTAAGAAGTCTGCTCGCTGCGGGACGGTGTCCGGTCTTAACCGACCGAACCCTCCATCTGCAGCTCGATCAGCCGGTTCAGCTCCAGGGCGTACTCCATGGGCAGCTCCTTGGCGATCGGCTCCACGAAGCCGCGGACGATCATCGCCATGGCCTCGAACTCGGTCATGCCGCGGCTCATCAGGTAGAAGAGCTGGTCGTCGGAGACCTTGGAGACGGTCGCCTCGTGGCCCATCGACACGTCGTCCTCGCGGACGTCGACGTAGGGGTAGGTGTCCGAGCGGGAGATCGTGTCGACGAGCAGCGCGTCGCAGAGCACGTTCGACTTCGATCCGGCGGCGCCCTCACCGATCTCGACGAGGCCGCGGTACGACGTACGACCGCCGCCGCGCGCCACCGACTTGGAGACGATGTTGGAGGAGGTGTTCGGCGCCATGTGGACCATCTTGGAGCCGGCGTCCTGGTGCTGGCCCTCGCCCGCGAAGGCGATGGACAGCGTCTCGCCCTTGGCGTGCTCGCCCATGAGGTAGACGGCCGGGTACTTCATGGTGACCTTGGAACCGATGTTGCCGTCGATCCACTCCATGGTCGCGCCCTCGTACGCCACGGCGCGCTTGGTGACCAGGTTGTAGACGTTGTTCGACCAGTTCTGGATCGTCGTGTAGCGGCAGCGGCCGCCCTTCTTCACGATGATCTCGACGACGGCGGAGTGCAGCGAGTCCGACTTGTAGATCGGCGCGGTGCAGCCCTCGACGTAGTGGACGTAGGCGTCCTCGTCGACGATGATCAGCGTCCGCTCGAACTGGCCCATGTTCTCCGTGTTGATACGGAAGTAGGCCTGGAGCGGGATCTCGACGTGCACGCCCTTGGGGACGTAGATGAACGAGCCGCCCGACCACACGGCGGTGTTCAGCGACGCGAACTTGTTGTCGCCGACGGGGATGACGGTCCCGAAGTACTCCTTGAAGAGCTCCGGATGCTCCTTCAGTGCCGTGTCGGTGTCGAGGAAGATGACGCCCTGCTCCTCCAGGTCCTCGCGGATCTGGTGGTAGACGACCTCCGACTCGTACTGGGCCGCGACACCGGCGACGAGGCGCTGCTTCTCCGCCTCGGGGATGCCGAGCTTGTCGTACGTGTTCTTGATGTCCTCGGGCAGGTCCTCCCAGGACTCCGCCTGCTTCTCCGTGGAGCGCACGAAGTACTTGATGTTGTCGAAGTCGATGCCGGAGAGGTCCGAGCCCCAGTTCGGCATGGGCTTCTTGTCGAAGAGGCGCAGGCCCTTGAGGCGCAGCTTCGTCATCCACTCCGGCTCGGACTTCTTGGCCGAGATGTCCCGGACGACGTCCTCGTTGATGCCGCGCTTGGCAGAGGCACCCGCCGCGTCGGAGTCGGCCCAGCCGTATTCGTAGTTGCCCAGGCCCTCGAGCTCAGGGTGGGCAGTCTCCGTGGGGAGAGTCATGCGGGGTTCCTCCCGGCCGTGCTTGCTGATGCTGGTGTGGTGGTCCGTGTGGTGCTGTCGCCGCTGCTGCCACTGCGCGGGATGAACGTCGTGCAGACGCCGTCTCCGTGGGCGATGGTGGCGAGGCGCTGCACATGCGTGCCGAGCAGTGCGGAGAACATTTCCGTCTCCGCCTCGCACAGCTGCGGGAACTGCTCGGCGACATGGGCGACAGGGCAGTGGTGCTGGCAGAGCTGCTCGCCGACCGGTGCGCTGCGCGCCGTAGCAGCGTACCCGTCGGCGGTCAATGCCTTGGCCAGAGCCTCGGTGCGCTGTTCGGGTGGTGCGGCGTCGATCGCTTCCCGGTACGCCTCGGCCTGCGCGGCGAGCCGCTCGCGGGCGAAGGCGACGAGCGCGCCCTCGCCGTGCCGCTCGGTGATCCAGCGCAGGGCCTCGGCGGCGAGCTTGTCGTAGGACTGGTCGAAGGCGTCGCGGCCGCAGTCGGTCAGGGCGAAGACCTTCGCGGGGCGACCCCGGGTCCGCGCGCCGTAGACACGCTGCTCACGAGGCTCGACGACGTTCTCGTGGACGAGGGAGTCGAGGTGCCGGCGGACGGCCGCCTGGGTGAGACCGAGACGCTTCGCGAGGTCGGCGACGGTGGAGGGGCCGTGGTCCAGGATGGAGCGCGCGACCCGGTTGCGTGTGGATCGGTCCGACCGCAACCCGGCCGCGAGTTCCTCCTGCGGAGCCTCGCCAACGTTTTTCACAACGCCATTGTTGCGTAATTCCTCAGACCCTGACAACCCGCGTCCGGAGCACGGCCCGGTGCGCTACATCACTTAGGCATACCTAAGCTGACCTGCGGAAACGATCACCGAGGACCACCGGCTGCCGGGGAACCGACCGCGCCCCGCCGACCCGGCGCCCGCGCCATGTCCCTAGACTTGCCCACCATGCGAAACGAGCCCGTCGTCCAACTCCAGGGTCTGGTCAAGCGGTACGGAACCAAGACCGCGGTCGACGGCCTCGACCTGACGGCCGGGGCGGGCATCACCGCCGTCCTCGGCCCCAACGGCGCCGGCAAGACCACCACGGTCGAGACCTGCGAGGGGTACCGCAAGCCGGACTCCGGCACGGTCCGCGTCCTTGGTCTCGACCCGGTCCGCGAGGCCGATGCGCTGCGGCCCCGCATCGGGGTGATGCTCCAGTCCGGCGGCGTCTACTCCGGCGCCCGCGCGGACGAGATGCTGCGCCACGTCGCCAAGCTGCACGCGCATCCGCTGGACGTGGACGCCCTCATCGAGCGCCTCGGGCTCGCCTCGTGCGGCCGCACCACCTACCGGCGGCTCTCCGGCGGCCAGCAGCAGCGCCTCGCGCTCGCCCTGGCCGTGGTCGGCAGGCCCGAGCTGGTCTTCCTGGACGAGCCGACCGCCGGCCTCGACCCGCAGGCCCGCCGGGCGACCTGGGAGCTCGTCCGCGATCTGCGCCGCGACGGGGTCGCCGTCATCCTCACCACGCACCACATGGACGAGGCCGAGGAGCTCGCCGACGACGTCGCGATCATCGACGCGGGCAAGGTCATCGCCCAGGGCAGCCCCGACGAGCTGTGCCGCGGCGGTGCCGAGAACACCCTGCGGTTCACCGGCCGCCCGGGCCTCGACGTCGGCTCGCTGCTCAAGGCGCTGCCCCCGGACTCGGCCGCGGCCGAACTGACCCCCGGCGCCTATCGCGTGAGCGGCACGGTCGACCCGCAGCTGCTCGCCACCGTCACCTCCTGGTGCGCCCAGCACGGGGTGATGCCGGACCGGATCTCGGTCGAACGCCACACTCTGGAAGACGTCTTCTTGGAGCTCACGGGTAAGGAGCTGCGCGGATGAGCGCCGCCGGTACGTACACGCCGAAGCCGGGCGCCGCCCCGCTCCCCCGCATGATCGCCGCGCAGGCGGCCCTGGAGACGAGGATGCTGCTGCGCAACGGCGAGCAGCTGCTCCTCACCGTCGTGATCCCGACCCTGCTGCTCGTGCTGTTCAGCGCCGTGGACATCATCGACACGGGCAAGGGCGAGGCCGTGGACTTCCTCGCGCCCGGCGTCCTCGCGCTCGCCGTGATGTCGACGGCCTTCACCGGCCAGGCCATCGCGACCGGCTTCGAGCGGCGCTACGGCGTGCTCAAGCGGCTCGGCGCCTCCCCACTGCCCCGCTGGGGGCTGATGGCGGCCAAGACCCTCTCCGTGCTGGTCACCGAGGTCCTCCAGGTCGCGCTGCTGACGGCCATCGCGTTCGCGCTCGGCTGGTCGCCGCACGGTAACCCCGTCTCCGTCCTGCTCCTGCTGCTCCTCGGCACGGCGGCCTTCTCCGGGCTCGGCCTGCTGATGGCGGGCACGCTCAAGGCCGAGGCGACGCTGGCGGCCGCGAACCTCGTCTTCCTGCTCCTCCTCGTGGGCGGCGGCGTCATCGTGCCGCTCGACAAGTTCCCCGGGGCGGTCCAGTCGGCCCTCGGCCTGCTGCCCGTCTCGGCGCTCTCGGAGGGGCTGCGCGACGTCCTCCAGCACGGCGCGGGCATGCCGTGGGCGGACCTCGGGATCCTCGCGGTGTGGGCGGTCCTCGGGCTCGGCGCGGCGGCGAAGTTCTTCCGCTGGGAGTAGCCGGACGCCGGATACGTCCCCCTCGTGAAGCCGTGCACAAGCGGCCCCCTACGATGGGTCGCGTGCCAAACGTGACCCGAGCCGACCTCGCTCAAGCCGCGCGGAACCCGCTCGCCTTCATCGCCGAGCGCTGGACCCCCACCCAGCGGACCGTCCAGCGGGCGGCCTTCATCTCCCTCGCCATGACGGTGGTCATCGTGGTGACGGGCGGAGCCGTCCGGCTGACCGGTTCGGGGCTCGGCTGCCCGACCTGGCCCAAGTGCACGGAGGACTCCCTCACCGCGACGAGCGAGATGGGCTTCCACGGCTACATCGAGTTCGGCAACCGCGTCCTGACGTACGTGCTGTGCGCCGCCGTCGGCTGGGCGATCATCGCGGCGCGCGCGCAGAAGCCGATGCGGCGCAGCCTCACCCGGCTCGGCTGGACGCAGTTCTGGCTGGTCATGGGCAACGCCGTACTCGGCGGCATCGTCGTACTCGTCGGCCTGAACCCCTACACGGTCGCCGCGCACTTCCTGCTCTCCTCGGCCCTGATCGCGATCGCCGCCATCATGTGGCAGCGCTCCCGCGAGGGCGACACCGAGCCGCGCCCGCTGGTCGGCAAGGCCGTGGCGCAGCTGGTCTGGTTCCTGGTGGCGGCCTCGGTGCTGCTGATCGCGGTCGGCACGGTCGTGACCGGCGCCGGGCCGCACGCGGGCGACTCCAGCGACGTGCCGCGGATGAACCTCGCCCCGGTCGGTCTGGACTGGGAGGGCGTCACCAAGCTGCACGCGGTGCTCGCCTGGATCGTGGTGACGCTGACCTTCGCCCTGTGGTTCGTCCTCAAGGCGGTGGACGCGCCGCGCGGCCCGCTGGCCCGCACCCGCGACCTGTTCCTGATCCTCCTCGCCCAGGGCGCCATCGGCTACGTCCAGTACTTCACGGACCTGCCGGAGATCCTGGTCGGCCTGCACATGTTCGGCTCGTGCCTGGTGTGGATCGCCGTGCTGCGCGTGCTGCTGTCCCTGCGGGAGCGGCCGCTGCCCACGGCCGGGGTGCCCGCGCAGGCGGACGACTCGCGGCTCTCGGTGGTCTAGAGGCCTCTAGAGGCCGTACACGCGGCAGGCGTTGCCCGCCGCGATCAGGCCCGCCACGCGCTGCGCGTCGGTGAGCGACCAGGC
Organism: Streptomyces sp. 135; assembly: GCF_020026305.1. NCBI lineage: Bacteria > Bacillati > Actinomycetota > Actinomycetes > Kitasatosporales > Streptomycetaceae > Streptomyces > Streptomyces sp. 135. The sequence goes on from NZ_CP075691.1 coordinate 2,027,511, forward strand.
CCCCTCGGCGACCCAGCCGCCGAGGACGCGCCCGAGCGCCTCGCGGAACAGCCGGGCCCCCACGACATGCAGCTCCGGCAGCCCGTGCGCGCCGCTGGAGAACAGCAGCTTGCCGAAGGGCGCCAGTTCGAGGATCTCCGCGAGCACGGCCGCCGCCCGCGCCCCGGTGCGTACGAGCGCGGGCCCCAGGTCGGTGTACACATGCGGGAAGACGGCCGCGAGGTGGGCGGCGCCGCGGTGGTACGGATAGCCGTGCAGGAGCACCAGATCGGTGCCGAGGCCCGCGGTGGCGCGGGCGAAGTCCCCGAAGTGCGTCTGGGGGTCACCGGCGCCCGCGTGCAGCTGGAGCGGCCGGCCGGAGGCGACCGCGATCCACAGCAGATGCCGCAGCAGCACGGGGTCGGCGAGCTCCCCGCCCACCTGCCGCCCCGCGAGCCAGCGCCCCACCGCGCCCCGCACCTCCCCCGGCCCCGGTGGCCGCGCCGCGAGGGCGAGCGGATGGCGCACCCCCGCGACCGAGGTGAAGGCGACGGCGTGCGCGGCCGCGCCGTGCACGGACTCGGCGAGGTTGGCGAGGAAGGAGTCGGCGGTCCCGGAGGTGTCGGCGACCTGCTCGGCGAGGAGCTCCAGGCGCACGATCTCGCGGGCCTCCGCGTCGCCCGTGGACGCCATCTCGCCGGGCCCGGTCAGATCCCCCGGCAGCCCCGTGTCGACGAGGTACGTCGTGATGCCGCTGCCCCGCAGCAGCCGCCGCCCCGACTCCAGGACGCCGAGATCGCGGCGCCGGGCGAGGTAGCGGGCCGGCGGGCAGTGCGGTTCGAGGCCCAGCAGCGGCGGGCACCAGCGGCGCACCGCGAAGCCGGTCTGGGTGTCGAAGAAGGTGGTGCCGGGGGCGGGCGGTCCCTCGCCCCGGCCGAGGTGGGCCTCGAAGGTGCCGAGGCCCAGCTCCGTACGGAGGACGCCATGGCAGTACTGGTCCACCAGGGACGGCGTTTCGATCATGCGGACTCCCGCTGAATGGACCTTGCTCCTACGGTCCTAACGGGTGACCCGCGTGCCAGGTGTTGCTTTCGGCCGGTCTCGGCGGGTCGAACAACAGCACGGTTCAGGCGTCCGGCAGCGCGACTCAGGCGTTCTTCGGTCCGCCGAGCTGGATGCCGGCCATGCGGGTCCACTCGTATGGCCCGGTCCGCACCTTCGCGGCGAAGTCCCCGTCGAAGTCCTCGTGGACGGTGATCCCGGACTTCTCGACGGCGCTGAGCGCGACGGCGTGGGTGGGCGCCACCAGGTCGCCCCAGCCGCCGTCCTCGCCGACGAGGACGATGCGCGCGCCCTTCTGGCCGAGGTACGCGATCTGCCCCTCGGCCCCGCCGTGCTCGCGGGCGAAGGCGCCGATCTCCTTGGCGAGCCTGGCCGCCTTCCGCTCCGCACGAGCGGCCTGCTTGCCGTCGTCCGGCTTGCTCTCGTCCACCTGCTGCGTGTCTGCCATGGGCAGGATGCTACCGACGGGTAGATCAACTGGCGACGGGCGGGGCACGTGGCGTTCGACACCACGTGCCCCGCCCGTCGGCGAAGCGAGCGCTCAGCGCAGGAAGGGGTCCACCGCCACCGCGACGAAGAGCAGCGACACGTACGTGATGGACCAGTGGAAGAGCCGCATCTCCTTGAGCTGGCCGCCCGTGACCTCCGCCTTGGCGCGGTTCTGGAGGCCGTGCGCCTCCCACAGCCACCAGCCGCCGGTCACCAGCGCCACCGCCGTGTAGAACCAGCCGGTGTAGCCGAGCGGCTGGAGGAGCAGCGAGACGGCGACCATGACCCAGCTGTAGAGGACGATCTGCCGGGCGACGACCTTGTTCGAGGCGATGACCGGCAGCATCGGCACGCCCACGCGCGCGTAGTCGTCCTTGACCTTCATGGAGAGCGGCCAGTAGTGCGGCGGCGTCCAGAAGAACATGACGAGGAAGAGGATGACCGGCGCCCACGACAGGGAGTTCGTGACCGAGGACCAGCCGATGAGGACCGGCATGCAGCCCGCGATGCCGCCCCAGACGATGTTCTGCGAGGTGCGCCGCTTGAGGATCATCGTGTAGACGACCACGTAGAAGAGCAGCGCGCCGAGCGCGAGCCAGGCGGAGAGCCAGTTCACGGCGAGGCCGAAGAGCAGCGTGGAGACGACCGCGAGGGCGATGCCGAAGGCGAGGCACTCGCGGGGGCTCACCATTCCGGTGACCAGCGGCCGCTGCGACGTACGGTCCATGAGGGCGTCGATGTCGCGGTCGATGTACATGTTCAGCGCGTTGGCGCCGCCCGCCGAGAGGTAGCCGCCCAGGCAGGTCACGAAGACCAGCCAGAGGTCCGGCACGCCCTGTTCGGCGAGGAACATCACCGGAACGGTGGTGATGAGGAGGAGTTCGATGATCCGCGGCTTGGTCAGCGCCACGAACGCCTTGACACGGGCCCCGAACGGCCGATGGCTCGGGCTAAGGTCCGTCCCGGAAACCCCCGCTGGACGGGATTCAACGGCCGTCACGCACACCCCTGACAGAGACATCCCAGCGAGCCGACCGGCACCTTCTGACATGAAGATCCGGTAAAGGCTCGCGCGTACCACGCCACTGTAGACGTTGCCCATACCTCGCCCTTCGCGGGGGTGGGTTCGTGTTGAGCGTCCGGACGCGGGGTACCGAGGGTCGGGCGGCCGGTCGCGTGAGCGGCGTGGAGCGTCCTTTGAGCGGACACATGAGCGATACCGAACGACCATTGAGCGGACATATGAGCGCTTCGTTATTCACATGGCGAATCGCCGTGCATTCCTTTCAGGAGGCGGATCCCCGCTTGTCCCGGCAGTCTGGAATGGCTCGAAAAAATGCACGTTCTGGCAGCGGTAGGCTCGACAACGGCCGGTGAGATTCACATCGCCGGCATTCGACATGTGGAGAGGAGCCCTGACTCAGGGTGAGCACCAAGCCGACCACCACAGACCTCGAGTGGACCGAACTGGACCAGCGAGCCGTTGACACCGCTCGCGTCCTGGCCATGGATTCCGTACAGAAGGTCGGCAACGGCCATCCCGGTACGGCCATGAGCCTCGCGCCCGCCGCGTACACCCTTTTCCAGAAGGTGATGCGCCACGACCCGGCGGACGCGGAGTGGACCGGTCGCGACCGGTTCGTCCTTTCCGCGGGCCATTCGTCCCTGACCCTCTACATTCAGCTCTACCTGGCCGGCTTCGGCCTGGAGCTGGATGACCTGAAGGCCTTCCGCACCTGGGGCTCGAAGACCCCGGGTCACCCGGAGTACGGGCACACGACCGGCGTGGAGACGACGACGGGCCCGCTGGGCCAGGGCGTCGCCAACGCCGTGGGCATGGCGATGGCCGCCCGCTACGAGCGCGGTCTGTTCGACCCGGCGACCCCCGCGGGCGAGTCGCCGTTCGACCACCACATCTACGTCATCGCCGGTGACGGCTGCCTGGAGGAGGGCATCTCCGCGGAGGCGTCCTCGATGGCCGGGCACCAGAAGCTCGGCAACCTCGTGATGCTGTGGGATGACAACCACATCTCGATCGAGGGCGACACCGCCACCGCGATCTCCGAGGACACCCTCAAGCGGTACGAGGCCTACGGCTGGCACGTCCAGCGCGTGGAGCCCAAGGAGAACGGCGACCTCGACCCGGCCGCCCTGTACGCCGCGATCCAGGCCGCCAAGGCCGAGACCGAGCGTCCCTCCTTCATCGCGATGCGCTCGATCATCGCCTGGCCCGCCCCGAACGCGCAGAACACCGAGGCCGCCCACGGCTCGGCGCTCGGCGAGGAGGAAGTGGCCGCCACCAAGCGGGTCCTCGGCTTCGACCCGGAGCAGACCTTCGCGGTCTCCGACGAGGTCATCACGCACACCCGCAAGGCCCTCGACCGCGGCCGCGAGGCCAAGGCCGAGTGGGAGAAGGGCTTCGCCGCCTGGCGCACCGCGAACCCCGAGCACGCCGCCACCTTCGAGCGGGTCGCCGCGGGCGAACTGCCCGAGGGCTGGGAGGAGCACCTCCCCGTCTTCGAGACCGGCAAGGGCGTCGCCACGCGCGCCGCGTCCGGCAAGGTCCTCCAGGCGCTCGGCGCGGTCATCCCCGAGCTGTGGGGCGGCTCCGCCGACCTCGCGGGCTCGAACAACACGACGATCGACAAGACGTCGTCGTTCCTCCCGGCGGACAACCCGCTGCCGGAGGCCGACCCGTACGGCCGCACGATCCACTTCGGCATCCGCGAGCACTCCATGGCCGCGGAGATGAACGGCATCGCGCTGCACGGCAATACCCGCATCTACGGCGGCACCTTCCTGGTGTTCTCCGACTACATGCGCAACGCCGTCCGGCTGTCCGCGCTGATGCACCTGCCGGTGACGTACGTGTGGACGCACGACTCGGTGGGTCTCGGCGAGGACGGCCCGACGCACCAGCCGGTCGAGCACCTGGCCTCGCTGCGCGCCATCCCGGGCCTGAACGTCGTACGCCCGGCCGACGCGAACGAGACCGCCATCGCCTGGCGCGAGATCCTCAAGCGGTTCACCAAGGAGTTCGGCAAGGGCGCCCCGCACGGCCTCGCGCTGACCCGCCAGGGCGTACCGACGTACGACCGCAACGAGGACGCGGCCAAGGGCGGTTACGTCCTGTTCGAGGCCGAGGGCGGCACTCCGGAGGTCATCCTCATCGGCACCGGCTCCGAGGTGCAGCTCGCCGTCGAGGCGCGCGAGCAGCTCCAGGCCGCCGGCGTTCCGACGCGCGTCGTCTCGATGCCGTCGGTCGAGTGGTTCGAGGAGCAGGACCAGGGGTACCGCGAGAGCGTGCTGCCGCCGTCCGTGAAGGCGCGCGTGGCGGTCGAGGCGGGCATCGGCCTGACCTGGTACCGCTACGTGGGCGACGCCGGACGCATCGTCTCGCTGGAGCACTTCGGTGCCTCGGCCGACGGCAAGATCCTCTTCCGCGAGTTCGGGTTCACCGCCGACGCGGTGGCCCAGGCGGCGCGGGAATCGATCGCCGCCGCTCAGCGCTGACGCCCGTATACGACCAAGTAGGAGATGTAATTCCATGACAGACGCACTCAAGCGCCTCTCCGAAGAAGGCGTCGCGATCTGGCTGGACGACCTGTCGCGCAAGCGGATCACGTCCGGCAACCTCGCCGAGCTGATCGACCAGCAGCACGTCGTGGGCGTCACGACCAACCCGTCGATCTTCCAGAAGGCCATCTCGCAGGGCGACGGTTACGACCAGCAGCTCTCCGACCTGGCGGCCCGTGAGGTCACGGTCGAAGAGGCCATCCGCATGATCACGACGGCGGACGTCCGTGACGCCGCCGACATCCTGCGCCCGGTCTTCGACGCGACGGACGGCCAGGACGGCCGCGTGTCGATCGAGGTCGACCCGCGCCTCGCGCACAACACCAAGGCCACGGTCGCCGAGGCCAAGCAGCTCGCGTGGCTGGTGGACCGGCCGAACGCGCTCATCAAGATCCCCGCCACCCAGGCGGGCATCCCGGCGATCACCGAGGTCATCGGCCTCGGCATCAGCGTCAACGTCACGCTGATCTTCTCGCTGGAGCGCTACCGCATGGTCATGGACGCCTACCTCGCGGGCCTCGAGAAGGCCAAGGAGCGCGGCCTGGACCTGTCGAAGATCCACTCGGTGGCGTCCTTCTTCGTGTCCCGCGTGGACACCGAGATCGACAAGCGCCTGGACGGCATCGGCACCGACGAGGCCAAGGCCCTCAAGGGCAAGGCCGCCCTCGCCAACGCCCGGCTGGCCTACGAGGCGTACGAGGAGGTCTTCTCCTCGGACCGCTGGGCCGCGCTCGACAAGGCGCAGGCCAACAAGCAGCGTCCGCTGTGGGCCTCGACCGGCGTCAAGGACCCGGCGTACAAGGACACCCTGTACGTCGACGAGCTCGTCGCGCCCAACACGGTGAACACGATGCCCGAGGCGACCCTGGAGGCGACCGCCGACCACGGTCAGATCACCGGCAACACCATCGCGGGCACGTACGACGACGCGCGCGCCGAGATCGCCGCCGTGGAGAAGCTCGGCATCGCGTACGACGACGTCGTGCAGCTCCTTGAAGACGAGGGCGTCGAGAAGTTCGAGGCCTCCTGGACCGACCTGCTCAAGTCGACCGAGGCCGAGCTCAAGCGCCTCGCTCCTGCGAAGGGCTGACCACTTTGTCAAGCAGCAATCCGCTGCGTGACGCCGCAGACCGACGGCTCCCGCGTATCGCGGGGCCGTCGGGCCTGGTCATTTTTGGCGTCACGGGCGATTTGTCCCGTAAAAAGTTGATGCCCGCCGTCTACGACCTCGCCAACCGAGGCCTTCTGCCGCCGGGTTTTGCCCTCATCGGCTTCGCCCGCCGCGACTGGGAGGACGAGGACTTCGCCCAGGTCGTCCATGACGCGGTCAAGGAGCACGCGCGTACGCCGTTCCGCGAGGAGGTCTGGCAGCAGCTCATCCAGGGCATGCGCTTCGTCCAGGGCAACTTCGACGACGACGAGGCCTTCGAGCAGCTCAAGGCCACCATCCAGGAGCTGGACAAGGCGCAGGGCACCGGCGGCAACTTCGCCTTCTACCTCTCGGTGCCCCCGAAGTTCTTCCCGCAGGTCGTCCAGCAGCTCAAGAAGCACGACCTCGCCGATGCCCCCGAGGGCGCCTGGCGCCGCGCGGTCATCGAGAAGCCGTTCGGCCATGACCTGGCATCGGCCCGCGAGCTGAACGCGATCGTGCACGAGGTGTTCGCCCCGGACCAGGTGTTCCGGATCGACCACTACCTCGGCAAGGAGACCGTCCAGAACATCCTGGCGCTGCGCTTCGCCAACCAGATGTTCGAGCCGATCTGGAACCGGTCGTACGTGGACCACGTCCAGATCACGATGGCCGAGGACATCGGCATCGGCGGCCGCGCCGGCTACTACGACGGCATCGGCGCCGCCCGCGACGTCATCCAGAACCACCTGCTCCAGCTGATGGCGCTGACCGCGATGGAGGAGCCCGCCTCCTTCGACGCGAACGCGCTGGTCGCCGAGAAGGCGAAGGTGCTCGGCGCCGTCCGGCTGCCGAAGGACCTCGGCGCCAGCACGGTCCGCGGGCAGTACGCCGCGGGGTGGCAGGGCGGCGAGAAGGCCGTCGGCTACCTCCAGGAAGAGGGCATCGACCCCAAGTCGAAGACCGACACCTACGCGGCGATCAAGCTCGGGGTCGACAACCGCCGCTGGGCGGGCGTCCCCTTCTACCTGCGCACCGGCAAGCGCCTGGGCCGCCGCGTCACGGAGATCGCGGTCGTCTTCCAGCGCGCGCCGCACTCCCCCTTCGACCACACGGCGACCGAGGAGCTCGGGCAGAACGCGATCGTCATCCGCGTCCAGCCCGACGAGGGCATCACGGTCCGGTTCGGCTCGAAGGTCCCCGGCACCTCCATGGAGATCCGGGACGTCTCGATGGACTTCGCGTACGGCGAGTCCTTCACCGAGTCCAGCCCCGAGGCGTACGAGCGCCTGATCCTGGACGTCCTGCTCGGCGACGCCAACCTCTTCCCGCGCACGGAGGAGGTCGAGCTGTCCTGGAACATCCTCGACCCGATCGAGGAGTACTGGGACAAGCACGGCAAGCCCGCGCAGTACCCGGCAGGCACCTGGGGCCCGACCGAGGCGGACGAAATGCTCGCACGAGACGGACGGAGCTGGCGTCGGCCATGAAGATCGACCTTACGGACACCACGTCCAGCAAGATCAACAAGGCGCTCGTGCAGGGCCGCAGGGCGATCGGCACCCCGGCCGTCGGCATGGTCCTGACCCTCGTCATCGTCACCGACGAGGAGAACGCCTACGACTCCCTGAGGGCCGCCAACGAAGCGTCCCGCGAGCACCCCTCGCGCACCCTCGTGGTCATCAAGCGGGCCGCGCGCTCGCCCCGTGACCGCACCAACTCGCGGCTCGACGCCGAGGTGCGGGTCGGCGTGGAGGCGGGCACCGGCGAGACGGTGATCCTGCGGCTGTACGGCGAGGTCATCGACCACGCCCAGTCGGTCGTGCTTCCGCTGCTGCTGCCCGACGCCCCGGTGGTCGTCTGGTGGCCGGTGAACGCCCCGGCCGACGCCGCCAACGACCCGCTCGGCGCCCTGGCGCAGCGCCGCGTGACGGACTCGTACACGGCCGAGGACCCGATCCGGGAGCTGACCGCCCGCGCCGAGTCCTACCACCCCGGTAGCACGGACCTGGCCTGGACCCGCATCACCCCGTGGCGCTCCATGCTCGCCGCGGCGCTGGACCAGATCGCCTGCAAGGTGAAGTCGGTGCAGGTCGACGGCGAGGAGTTCAACCCGAGCTGTGAGCTGCTCGCCATGTGGCTCGCGGACCGGCTCGACGTACCGGTGCGGCGGGCGATCTCGCCGGGCCCCGGCCTGACCGGCGTACGCATGGAGACCGACTGCGGCCCCATCGTGCTCGACCGGGCCGACGGCTCGCTCGCCACGCTGCACATCGAGGGCCAGCCCAACCGCGCGGTGGCGCTCAAGCGCCGCGAGACGGCCGAGCTGATCGCCGAGGAGCTGCGGCGCCTCGACCCGGACGACACCTACGCCTCCGCGCTCAAGTACGGCGTGGACCGGCTGGCGGAGACGCCGTCGGAGCCGGTGACGGAGACGGCCGGGGAAGCCAGGGAGCCCGGTGGCTCCCCGGCGGCCCCCGAGCCGAAGAAGGCCCCGGCGAAGAAGGCCGCCACGAAGAAGGCGGCGGCCAAGTGACCGGGGCCCCGCAGCTCGTCGTCCACCGCGACAAGGAGCTGATGGCACGGGCCGCGGCGGCCCGTCTCATCACGAAGATCGTCGACGCGCAGTCCGCGAGGGGCTACGCGTCGGTGGTCCTCACCGGCGGCCGCAACGGCAACGGCCTGCTGGCGGCGCTCGCCGCCTCCCCGGCCCGGGACGCGGTCGACTGGTCGCGCCTCGACCTGTGGTGGGGCGACGAGCGCTTCCTGCCGGACGGTGACGCGGAGCGCAACTACACCCAGGCCCGCGCGGCGCTGCTCGACTCGGTGCCGGTCAACCCGGCGCGGGTGCACCCGATGCCCGCCTCGGACGGCCCCTACGAGGTGGACGCCGCCGCCGAGGTCTACGCCGCCGAACTCGCCGCCGCCGCGCGCCCGGAGGACCACGGCCAGGTGCCGGCCTTCGACGTCCTGATGCTCGGCGTCGGCCCGGACACGCATGTCGCCTCGCTCTTCCCGGAGCACCCGGCGGTGCGCGAGACGGAGCGCTCGGTGGTCGGCGTGCACGGTGCGCCGAAGCCCCCGCCGACCCGCATCTCCCTGACGCTCCCGGCGATCAGGGCGGCGCGCGAGGTGTGGCTGCTGGCCGCGGGCGAGGACAAGGCGGGGGCCGCGGCCATCGCCCTGTCCGGAGCGGGCGAGGTGCAGGCCCCCGCGGCCGGCGCCCGAGGCCGCTCGCGCACGCTGTGGCTGCTGGACGCGGCGGCGGCCTCGCAGCTCCCTCCGGAGCTGTATCCGCCGGCTGTGGCCTAGCCGCCGGTTCGTCGTACGTGTAAGGGCCCCGCACCGACCGGTGCGGGGCCCTTAGGCGTGGGCGTGGACGCGGCGGTAGCTGCTGCCGTCCCGCTCTCGCACCAGCAGGCCGTCGGAGACGCAGTACCGGCGCAGCGCCGAGGTGTCGTCGTGCACGGTGCGGAACGCGTCGTTGACCTCGCGCTCGCTGTAGGCGCGGTCGGCGTCGAAGAGGGTGTCCGTGAGGTGGACGAGGAGTTCGTGGCGTACGACGGGGCGTACGGGGATGGCCGTGAGGCGGCCGTGCGCGAAGAAGCCGGTGAGGCGGCGCGGCACGGTGGGATGGGCGTCGAGGGCCCCCGGCGCCCGCCGGAAGACGGCCGGGTCGGCCCGCAGCGATCCGTCGGGCAGCCGCTCCACGAGCCCGGTGGCGAGCAGCCGGCCCAGGTGTTTGCGGGCGGTGGCGGAGTCGGCCTCGCGCGGCGGCAGGTCGTCGAGGACGATGCGCGCGTACAGCCGCAGTCTCTCGGGGTCGGCGAGCGCGGCGAGCAGCTGGTCCATGACGGGGTCCCTCCCGGCGGGTGACAGAGCCGAAGCAGTGTCACCCGCCGGGCCTTGGGAACGCATCCGATTAACGCCCCGTGCGGCTCAACGGCCGCGCAGATCCCGGTACTTGGCGACGAGGGCCGTCGTCGATCCGTCCAGGTCGGGCACCTCGGCGCCCTCGGTGAGGGCGGGCTCGACGCGCTTGGCGAGGACCTTGCCGAGCTCGACGCCCCACTGGTCGAAGGAGTCGATGTTCCACACGGCGCCCTGGACGAACACCTTGTGTTCGTAGAGCGCGATGAGCTGGCCGAGGACGGAGGGGGTCAGCTCCTTGGCGAGGATCGTCGTCGTCGGATGGTTGCCCTTGAACGTCTTGTGCGGGACGAGCTCTTCGGCGACGCCCTCGGCGCGCACCTCGTCGGGCGTCTTGCCGAACGCCAACGCCTGCGTCTGCGCGAAGAAGTTGGCCATCAGCAGGTCGTGCTGGGCGATCAGGCCGGGCAGCAGATCGGCGACCGGCCGGGCGAAGCCGATGAAGTCCGCCGGGATCAACTTGGTGCCCTGGTGGATGAGTTGGTAGTAGGCGTGCTGGCCGTTGGTGCCGGGCGTGCCCCACACCACCGGGCCGGTCTGCCAGTCGACCTCCTGGCCTGCCCGGTCGACGTACTTGCCGTTGGACTCCATGTCCAGCTGCTGGAGGTAGGCGGTGAACTTGGAGAGGTAGTGCGAGTACGGCAGGACCGCGTGCGACTGCGCGTCGTGGAAGTTGCCGTACCAGATGCCCAACAGGCCCAGCAGCAACGGCACGTTGGACTCGGCGGGCGCGGTGCGGAAGTGCTCGTCGACGAGGTGGAAGCCGTCGAGCATCTCGCGGAAGCGGTCGGGCCCGATGGCGATCATCAGGGAGAGACCGATCGCCGAGTCGTAGGAGTAACGGCCGCCGACCCAGTCCCAGAACTCGAACATGTTGGCGGTGTCGATGCCGAAGTCCGAGACCTTCTCGGCGTTCGTCGACAGGGCCACGAAGTGCTTGGCGACCGCGTCCTGACCCGCCTTCAGCTCGGTCAGCAGCCAGTCGCGCGCCGACGTGGCGTTCGTGATCGTCTCGATGGTGGTGAACGTCTTCGAGGCGATGATGAACAGCGTCTCGGCGGCGTCCAGGTCCCGCACGGCCTCGTGCAGGTCCGCACCGTCCACGTTCGACACGAAGCGGACCGTGAGGTCGCGGTCGGTGAAGGCCCGCAGCGCCTCGTACGCCATGGCGGGGCCGAGGTCGGAGCCGCCGATGCCGATGTTGACGACGTTCTTGATGCGCTTGCCGGTGTGGCCGGTCCACTCGCCGGAGCGGACCTTCTGGGAGAAGGCGCTCATCTTGTCGAGGACGGCGTGCACCGCCGGTACGACGTTCTCGCCGTCGACCTCGATGACGGCGTCGCGGGGGGCGCGCAGCGCGGTGTGCAGGACGGCGCGGTCCTCGGTGGTGTTGATCTTCTCGCCGCGGAACATGGCGTCGCGCAGCCCGAAGACGTCGGTGGCGGCGGCCAGCTCGCGCAGCAGCGTCAGCGTCTCCTCGGTGATGAGGTGCTTGGAGTAGTCGATGTGCAGGTCACCGACCTGGAGGGTGTACGCCGTGCCGCGCGTGGGATCCGCGGCGAACAGCTCGCGCAGCTGCACCTCCCCGAGCTTCTCGCGGTGACGGGCGAGCGCCGTCCACTCGGGCGTCTGATTGAGCCTGGCGCGGCTTTCTGCGTTCATCTCGGACTTCAGCCTTCTTTCGTACCTGCGTACGTACCTTGCCCCGCTGCACTGTCCAACCTAATGGATCAGCGGGCGGTATGAGATATCTGGAGCCGTCTGTCCGCACACGTACCGAAACAAGAAACCGGCCGGACACCTTTCCGGTGCCCGGCCGATCGCCAAGTCTCAGATCTCGCCCCGCAGTTTGGCGAGCGCCTCCGCGAGGATCGCCTCGCCGTCCGCGTCGCTGCGCCGTTCACGTACGTACGCCAGGTGCGTCTTGTACGGCTCGGTGCGCGGCGGGTCCGGGGGGTTGTCCCGGTCCTGTCCGGCAGGGAAGCCGCAGCGGGGACAGTCCCACGTATCGGGGACCTGCGCGTCGCTGGCGAAGCTCGGCTGCGTCTCGTGCCCGTTGGAGCACCAGAAGGAGATGCGCAGTCGCGGCGCGGACTCACCGCGCTCGGCCTCGCCCATCGGCCCCGCCCCGACCCGACTTCCTCGGATCGCGTTGCCACTTGCCACGGTCGTAACTCCCTGCGTGATGGTGCTGCTGCGGGCGCCTCAGTTTACGTAAGGCCCAACGCGCGTCCAGTGTGCGGAGTTACACCCCACCCCCGGACGCAAGCCCCATGATAAGCCGCACACGCGGACTCGCACCGGACAAGCGAGCAGTGCCTGGCGCTAGTTGTTCGCCTTCATCAGCAGGCCCAGCGCCACAATGCACGCGAACCACAGCAGACCGACCACGACCGTGATGCGGTCGAGGTTGCGCTCGGCGACGGAGGAGCCACCGACGGACGACTGCATGCCGCCACCGAACATGTCGGAGAGACCGCCGCCCTTGCCCTTGTGCATCAGCACCAGCAGCATCATCAGAGCGCTGAAGACGATGAGGGCGATCGAGAACCCCATAACCACGGCTGGACCAACTTCCTCGGATCTGAATCGACTCTGTATCGACGACGGGGGCCGGAGCCTCGGTGACCGAGGCCGCCCGGCCCCCGCAAGGGTACGACGTAATGCCGCTACCGCATACTCACTGGTCGCGGAAGCGGACGATCTTGACGAACTCCTCCGAGTCGAGCGCGGCGCCGCCCACCAGGGCACCGTCGACGTCCGGCTGGGCCATGATCGCGGCGACGTTCCCGGACTTCACCGAGCCGCCGTACTGGATGCGCACCTTGTCGGCGAGCTCCTGGGAGTACAGCTCGGCGAGGCGGACGCGGATCGCGCCGCAGACCTCCTGCGCGTCCTCAGGGGTGGCGACCTCGCCGGTGCCGATCGCCCAGACGGGCTCGTAGGCGATCACGACGGACTCGGCCTGCTCGGCCGGGATGTCCTTGAGGCCGCCGTCGACCTGGTTCAGCGTGTACTGGACCTGCTGGCCCGCCTTGCGGATCTCCAGGCCCTCGCCGACGCAGAGGATCGGGGTCAGACCGTGCTTGTAGGCGGCCTTCACCTTGGCGTTGCAGATCTGGTCGGTCTCGTTGTGGTACTGGCGGCGCTCGGAGTGGCCCACGGCGACGTAGGTGCACTTCAGCTTGGCCAGCATCGAGCCCGAGATCTCGCCGGTGTAGGCACCGGAGTCCTGCGCCGAGATGTCCTGGGCGCCGTACTTGATCTTGAGCTTGTCGCCGTCGACCAGGGTCTGCACGGAGCGCAGGTCGGTGAAGGGCGGCAGGACGGCGACCTCGCAGGCCTCGTAGTCCTTGTCCGCCAGGGCGAAGGCGAGCTTCTGGACGTGGGCGATGGCCTCGAGGTGGTTGAGGTTCATCTTCCAGTTGCCCGCCATCAGCGGGGTACGCGTAGTCATCAGGTGTCAGTTCTCCAGTGCCGCGAGGCCGGGGAGCGTCTTGCCCTCGAGGTACTCGAGGGAGGCGCCGCCACCGGTGGAAATGTGGCCGAATGCGTTCTCGTCGAAGCCCAGGGTCCGCACGGCGGCGGCGCTGTCGCCACCGCCGACGACCGTGAAGGCCGAGGTGTCGAGGAGCGCCCGGGCGACCGCCTTGGTGCCCTCGGCGTAGTCGGGGTGCTCGAAGACGCCCATCGGACCGTTCCAGAAGACGGTGGCCGCGTCGGCGAGCTTCGAGGCGTAGAGCTTACGGGTCTCGGGGCCGATGTCGAGACCCTCCTGGTCGGCCGGGATGGCGTCCGCGGCGACCGTGGTCGGGTTGGCCGGGGCCTTGGTCTTCAGGTCCGGGAAGTCCGGCGAGACCAGCACGTCGACGGGGAGGACGAACTCGACGCCCTTCGCCTCGGCCCGCTCCATGTACTCCTTCACCGCCGGGATCTGGTCCTCCTGGAGGAGGGAGATGCCGACCTCGTGGCCCTGGGCCTTGAGGAAGGTGTAGGCCATGCCGCCGCCGATGAGGATGCGGTCGGCCTTCTCCAGGAGGTGGTCGATCACGCCGAGCTTGTCGGAGACCTTGGCGCCGCCGAGGACCACGGCGTAGGGCCGCTTGACGTCGTCGGTGAGCTTCTTCAGGACGCCGACCTCGGTGGCGATGAGGTAGCCGGCGTAGTGCGGCAGCTTGGCCGGGAGGTCGTACACGGAGGCGTGCTTGCGGTGCACGGCACCGAAGCCGTCACCCACGTACACGTCCGCGAGGGCCGCGAGCCGCTCGGCGAACTCGGCGCGCTCGGCGTCGTCCTTGCTCGTCTCGCCCGCGTTGAAGCGGAGGTTCTCGATGACGGCGACCTGGCCGGGCTCCAGGCCGTCCACCGCGTCGTGCGCGGCGGGACCCACGGTGTCCTGCGCGAACGCGACGGGCGCGCCGAGAAGCTCCCCGAGCCGCTCGGCGGCGGGAAGCAGCGAGAAGGCCGGGTCCGGGGCGCCCTTGGGGCGGCCCAGGTGCGAGGCGACGACGACCTTGGCGCCCGCTTCGGCGAGGGCCTTGACCGTCGGCAGGACGGCGCGGATGCGGCCGTCGTCGGTGATGGTGCCGTCGGCGAGCGGCACGTTGAGGTCGGCGCGGACGAACACCCGCTTGCCGTTGACCCCTTCGGCGAGAAGTGCGTCGATCGTCTTCACTGCTTGGACTCCTTGGGAGGGCTGGGCTGACGCGCGACAGGGCCCGTCCGGCGCGGCGTTGCGCGGGACAGGCCCTGTGCTCACATCGAGATGCCTGCTCTGGATATTAGAGCTGACCGCCGACGAAGACCGTGAGGTCGACCAGACGGTTGGAGTAGCCCCACTCGTTGTCGTACCAGCCGAGGATCTTCACCGACGTACCCTCCTGGACCATGGTCATCAGGGAGTCGAAGGTGCAGGAGGCCGGGTCGCTGACGATGTCCGAGGACACGATCGGGTCCTCGGTGTAGTACAGGATGCCCTTGAGGTCGCCGTCCTCGGAGGCCTTCTTGAACGCGGCGTTGACCTCGTCCTTGGTGACCTCGCGCTGGAGCTCCACGACCAGGTCGGTGGCCGAACCGGTCGGGACCGGGACGCGCATCGAGACGCCGTCGAGCTTGCCCTTGAGCTGCGGCAGGACCAGGGCGGTGGCCTTGGCGGCACCCGTCGTGGTCGGAATGATGTTCTCGGCGGCGGCGCGGGCGCGGCGCAGGTCCTTGTGCGGGAAGTCCAGGATCCGCTGGTCGTTGGTGTACGCGTGGATCGTGGTCATCAGACCCTTGACGACGCCGAAGTTCTCGTCGAGGACCTTGGCCATCGGCGCCACACAGTTGGTGGTGCAGGAGGCGTTGGAGATGACGTGGTGGTTCGCCGGGTCGTACTTGTCCTGGTTGACACCCATCACGATGGTGATGTCCTCGTCCTTGGCCGGAGCCGAGATGAGGACCTTCTTGGCGCCGCCGGCGATGTGCTTCTCGGCGTCGGCCTTCTTCGTGAAGATGCCCGTGGACTCGATCACGATGTCGACGCCGAGGTCGCCCCACGGGATGTCGGCGGGGTTGCGCTCGGACAGCACCTTGATGGTGTGGCCGTCGACGGTGATGGTGTCCTCGGTGTGCGACACCTCGGCCTTGAGGCGGCCCAGGATGGTGTCGTACTTGAGCAGGTGCGCGGTGGTCGCGGTGTCACCCAGGTCGTTGACAGCCACGACTTCGATGTCCGCACCCTGCTCCAGCAGCGCGCGGAAGTAGTTGCGACCGATGCGGCCAAAGCCGTTGATGCCTACGCGGATCGTCACGAAACCGATCTCCTCGTTGGTACGCCGGTTTTGCACGCCGGCGAGTTGTATGGGATGTCCCCGACCGCTTCCGACCCTACCTCTCTGAAGCCTCTGAGGTGACATTGAGAGGGCCCTGAAGCGACTCGGTGGCTCGTACCCCTCAGTAGCGGCACGAACCACCGGGTCCTTGGTCCCGAATATGGGCGTCAGCTGCGCAGATGTGCCAGGGAGGCGCCCATAAGAGCGGCTCTTTCGGCCTTTCCGGGGACGTGTTCGAAGCCGAAGCCGAGCAGCACGCTGTCACGCGCTGTAACCGCCGCGTGGGGTCGGTGGAGCTCCCCGGTCCGCGCCCAGTCGCCTGTGATATTGGGGCTCCCCGCCGGGGGCGCGGTGACGGCCCAGGCGCCGAGCGAGGTCTCGAAGCCTTCGGTCTCCTTGACGTCGCCGCCGACGACCAGCTGGGCGTCGTCGGCGAAGAGGCCGCGCCCGCCGCTGGAGGGGTCGGTGACCGAGCTGAGGGAGATCTCGACCTTCTTGCCCGCGTAGGCGCTCAGATCGAAGGCGACGGGCTGCCAGCCGCCGGAGGAGCCCGTGAAGCTGTTCCAGGAGCCGCTGGTGCCGGTGGCCGTGCAGCCGCTCGCCTCCTGCGTCAGGTAGTGGCGCAGGAAGGGGTGGCCGTTGAGGAAGAACCCGGCCGCGCACTCGGCGGGCACGGTGGCCCGGCTGTGGCCGTTCCTGTCGGGCAGCGTCGTCCAGTCGTCGGCGCCCGGGGTGCGGGCTTCGAGCAGCCCGTGGTCGTAGCCGGACTCCAGGCTCCAGTTGAGCGCGAACCGCAGCTCCGGCTTGTCGGCGGCCGAGACGCCGGTGAGGTCCAGGGTGCGGGTGAGCCGCTTGTAGTCCCGGTCGGCGTGGGTGGCGGAGGCCATGCCCTGGCCCGCGAAGGGGGCGTACGGGTTGGTGATGCCGGGGTAGGAGCCCGCGGCGGCGCTCTTGAACTGCGGGAACTGCTTGACGGGCAGGTTGTCGGAGGTGACGGTGAAGCGGCCGGCCTTGTCGAGCGGGTTGGTGTCGGCGTCACCGAGCGGGCCCTTCACTCCCTTGAGCGCGCCGCTGCCCTCGAAGCCCTTGACGCCGGGTGCGGGCAGACGTTCGTACGCCCCCAGGTAGTACTGAGCGAAGTCGTCGGTCAGGGCCTGGCCCAGGTCGACGGCGCCGCCGGCCCGCTCGCCGGACTCGATGAGCTTGCCGCCCTCGTTGAGGTAGGCGCGCAGGGCGAGCTGGGTGGGGGCGCCGGGGACGGCGTCGCCCGTGTGGTGCACGACGGCGGTGAAGTGCGACAGGACGCCGAGCGGGTGCGGGACGCCTTGCTTGGCCACGTCCCAGACGGCGGCGGAGCGTTTGTTGGCCTTCAGGGCGTCGACGTACTTCTGGGTCTGGGCGGCCGTGGCGCCTTCCTCGGCGACGACGAGCGTGCTCGCCCTCGGCCGTTCGGCGACCGTGTACGTGAAGTGCTCGCTGTGGGTGCGGCCCTTCTTGGTGCGGCCGGTGAACCACACCTCGACCTTGTCGCCCACGCGCGCGTCCTCGATCTCGGCGCGGTACTGGTCGAAGTGGAGGTTGTCCTCGCCTCCGTAGGTCTCGCCGCCCTTCCAGGCCCTGAGGTCCTCATCGTGCGTACGGCCGCCGTTGATCCGGTAGTTCAGCTCCTTGTCGCGCACGGACTTGCGGGCGGTGACGGCGACCTCCTGGTCGCCCCCGCGTGCGTACGAGGTGGAGAAGGTGTCCGGGGTGAAGTCGGGGGCGTCGACACCGCTGACGGAGACCGGCTTGTCGGGGTGGAGCGCGGTCTCGGCGACGGCGAGCGCGAACGGGACGTTCTTGGCGAACTCCTGCTGGATCAGCTTCTCGTCGTCGGGGAAGGTGAAGATCGACGCGCAGTCCTGCGGGCGCCAGGCGTCGTCCGGGTCGACGTTCGAGGCGGTCTGGCAGGTGGACATCTCCGGGGTGAACATCGCGATGCCGTTGATGTTGCCCGCGTGGCCGTCGGCCTCGCCGTTGGTGGTGTACAGCTCGGAGGAGACCTGCGGGTGGTAGCCGGCGACCGCGGGCTTCTCGGGGGTACCGGCGAGCGCCCTGTAGAGCACGTCGTCCGGGGTGGGCGTGGCGACCTGCCAGCCCACTCCGTAGAGGATCAGTTCGGCCGCGGAGTGGTAGTTGATGCCGTACTCGAAGCCGATGCGCTTCTGGAAGCGGTCGAGCGCCTTGGTCTCCGGTTCGGACATCGGTCCGGTGCCGCGGTAGGTCTCCGACGAGGCGTCGGGCGACGAGCCCTCGTTGTCGTAGCCCCACTTGTAGGCGAAGTTGCGGTTGAGGTCGACGCCGTCGCCCGGCGCGATCTTCCCGTCGCCGTCGATGTCGCGGAGGTTCTTGCGCCACTGGCGCTCGCCGTCGGCGGCGTGCGTGAAGTCGTAGCCGTCGGGGTTGGCGGAGAGCACGAACCACAGCTCGGTGGAGTCCACGAGCTTGGTGATGCGCTTGTCCTTGCCGTAGTTGTCCAGGTAGTGGTGCATCAGGCGGCGGGTCATCTCGGGGGTGATCCACTCGCGCGCGTGCTGGTTGGACAGGTAGAGCGTGGCGGGCTTGGAACCGTCCGCGGACTTCTTCGCGTTCTTGGAGAGCTTCAGGGCGAGGATGTCCTTGCCCTGGACGGTCTTGCCGATGGAGACGACCTTGGTGAGGCCGGGGTGCGCCTGTCCGGTCCTGACGATCTCTTCCTTGAGGCCGCCCTTGCCGCTGTAGGGCCGGTAGACGCCGTCCCCGGCGGCCTCGGTCCTGCGCTGCGCGGCCTTGGAGATCTCGTGCTCGCGCAGTTCGATGCCCTGGCGCTCGATGGCCTTGGCCTGGCCCTCGGTCAGATACAGCTCGACCGGGCCGGTGCCGCGCTCGGGGGCCTGGCCCGCGAGCTCATGCGCGTCCTGGCCCGCCTTGACCAGGATCGGTATCTGCTGCTTGGTGACGTCGGCCTGGTAGACCTTCACGGCCGCCGGATCGTCGGCGGCCGGGGCCTTCGCGGGTCCGCTCGCCTGGGCGTGCGGTGCGGCGACGAGGCCGCCGATGAGCAGTGCGCTCGCGGCGAGGGTCGATCTCGCGCTCGCTCTTCGTCTCATGAGCCCCCCTTGCGGTTGTCCGGCACAGATGTGCGGGATGCCAGGCTCGTGACAGTGCATGATCAAGTCAATACAGCGGGTGAAGGTGCGCGGGGTGGGCACGGAAAAGCCGCCGACGCCCCGTGGGGCGTCGGCGGCTTTCGGTACGTCGCGAGGATCGGACCCGTGAGATCAGACCGCCATACGTACGCGAGATCAGACCGCCATGTTGTCGGCGAGCTCCTCGGTCAGATTGGACTCCGTGCCGGGGATGCCCAGGTCCTGGGCCCGCTTGTCGGCCATGGCCAGCAGCCGGCGGATGCGGCCCGCGACGGCGTCCTTGGTCAGCGGCGGGTCGGCGAGGGCACCCAGCTCCTCCAGGGAGGCCTGCTTGTGCTCCATGCGCAGCCGTCCGGCCGCCGCCAGGTGTTCGGGCACCTCGTCACCGAGGATCTCCAGGGCGCGCTGCACACGGGCGCCCGCGGCGACGGCCGCGCGGGCCGAGCGGCGCAGGTTCGCGTCGTCGAAGTTGGCCAGGCGGTTGGCGGTGGCGCGCACCTCGCGCCGCATCCGCCGCTCCTCCCAGGCCAGCACCGACTCGTGGGCCCCGAGGCGGGTGAGCAGGGCGCCGATCGCGTCCCCGTCGCGTACGACGACCCGGTCCACGCCCCGCACCTCGCGCGCCTTGCCCGCGATCTGGAGTCTGCGCGCGGCGCCGACGAGGGCGAGCGCGGCCTCCGGCCCCGGGCAGGTGACCTCCAGGGAGGACGAGCGGCCCGGCTCGGTGAGCGAGCCGTGGGCGAGGAACGCCCCGCGCCAGGCCGCCTCGGCGTCGCAGGTGGCCCCCGAGACCACCTGCGGCGGCAGACCACGGATGGGGCGTCCGCGGCCGTCCACGAGGCCCGTCTGGCGGGCCAGCTGATCGCCGCCCGCGACCACCCGGACGACGTAGCGCGAGCCGCGCCGCAGGCCGCCGGGGGCCATCACGATCAGCTCCGAGCTGTGCCCGAAGATCTCCAGGATGTCCCGCTTCAGGCGGCGTGCCGCCATCGCGGTGTCCAGCTCCGCCTCGATCACGATGCGGCCGCTCACCAGGTGAAGGCCGCCCGCGAACCGCAGGATCGCCGAGACCTCTGCCTTCCTGCAGCAGGTCCGGGTGACGGGGAGCCGGGAGATCTCGTCCTTCACCGCTGCCGTCATCGCCATGGGCCGATCCTTCCATGCATCCGAAAAATACGGTCGTACGCGGCTGCCAGGAGCTCCGGATCGTGCCTCGGAGTTCCGTCGGGCCGGGCCACCGGCGCCAGCTCGACCGTGGCACCGAGCCGCTTCGCGGCATCGGTCAGTGACTCACGGTCGGGCACGGCGGCCTCGTCGGCCAGCACCACGTCCAGGGCGAGTTTAGGGGCGTGTCGGGCCAAAACCTCCAAATGACGCTGCGGAGAGAAGCCATCGGTTTCTCCCGGTTGCGGCGCGAGGTTGAGCGGGAGGACCTTGCGGGCCTTCGTCTCGGTGAGCGCGTCGAGCAGTTCGGGGACCAGCAGGTGCGGGATCACCGAGGAGAACCAGGAGCCCGGGCCGAGCACCACCCAGTCCGCGTCGAGGACGGCGGCGACCGCCTCGGGAACGGCCGGCGGGTCGTGCGGGACGACGTGCACGGACTGCACCTCGCCCGGGGTGAGGGCCACCGTGGCCTGGCCGCGGACGGTGTCCACATCGTCGGGGCGGCTCGGGTCGTGGCCCTTGACCAGGGCCTGGAGCTCCAGCGGCACGGCGGACATGGGCAGGACGCGGCCCTGGGCGCCGAGCAGCCGGCCGACCAGGTCCAGGGCCTGGACGTGGTCGCCGAGCTGCTCCCACAGGGCGACGATCAGCAGATTGCCGACCGCGTGCTCGTGCAGGTCGCCGCGGGACTGGAAGCGGTGCTGGATGACGCGGGCCCAGGTCTGGCCCCAGTCGTCGTCGCCGCAGAGCGCGGCGAGCGCCTTGCGCAGGTCGCCGGGCGGCAGCACGCCCAGCTCGTCGCGGAGCCGGCCGCTGGAGCCGCCGTCGTCGGCGACGGTGACGACGGCGGTGAGGTCACCGGCCCCGGTGATGCGGCGCAGCGCGGCCAGCGAGGCGGACAGGCCCATGCCCCCGCCGAGTGCGACCACCTTCGGCTGAGTGCCCCGCTTGCGGCCCAGACGGCTCAGGCGGACGCTCCGGCGGGTCGGCTTCACTCGCGCCCCATGTCCCGGTGGACGATGACGGTCTCCACGCCCTCGGACGCCAGGCGCGCCGCGAGCTTCTCCGACATGGCCACGGAGCGGTGCTTGCCGCCGGTGCAGCCGACCGCGATCGTCACGTACCGCTTGCCCTCGCGGCGGTAGCCCGCGGCGATGAGCTGGAGCAGCTCGGCGTAGCGGTCGAGGAACTCCTTGGCGCCGGGCTGGTTGAAGACGTACGCGGCCACCTCGTCGTTGAGGCCGGTGTACTGGCGCAGCTCCGGGACCCAGTGCGGGTTGGGCAGGAAGCGCATGTCCACGACCAGGTCGGCGTCGACCGGCAGGCCGTACTTGAAGCCGAAGGACATGACGGTGGCCCGCAGCTCGGGCTCCTCCTCGCCCGCGAACTGGGCGTCCATCTTGGCGCGCAGCTCGTGGACGTTCAGGCTGGAGGTGTCGATGACCAGGTCGGCGTCGCCGCGCAGCTCGCGCAGCAGGTCGCGCTCGGCCGCGATGCCGTCGACGATGCGGCCGTCGCCCTGGAGCGGGTGGGGGCGGCGGACCGACTCGAAGCGGCGGACCAGGGCCTCGTCGGAGGACTCCAGGAAGACGATGCGCCGCGTGACGTTCTTGGACTCCAGCTCGGCGAGGGACTCGCGGAGGTTGTCGAAGAAGCGGCGGCCGCGTACGTCGACGACGACCGCGATGCGGGCGACGTTGCCCTGCGAGCGGGCGCCGAGCTCCACCATGGTGGGGATCAGCGCGGGCGGCAGGTTGTCGACCACGAACCAGCCGAGGTCCTCCAGGCACTTGGCCGCCGTGCTGCGTCCGGCACCCGACATGCCGGAGATGATCACCAGTTCGGGGATCGCCGTGTCGGGGACTCCTGGCGTCTCGATCGGCGTGCCCGCGCTCACTTGCTCTCCACCTTCGTCGTGCTCGCTCATGTGTCCTGCCCCCGTCGTTCCTCTGAGGTGCCCGCGGTCACGGGCTCCTCGCCTGCACTGCCGGAGGCGCCCACTGGGGTGGGCTCCTCGTCTTCACTGCCAGGGGTGCCCGCTGGGGAGGGCCCCTCGTCTTCGCTGCCGGGGAGCCCCGCTGTCACGGGCTCCACGTCTTCGGTGCGGGAGGCGTCCGCTGGGGAGGGCCCCTCGTCTTCGCTGCCGGGGGAGCCCACCGTCACGGGCTCCTCGGCCGCACTCTCCGAGGCGCCCACTGGGGTGCGCTCCTCGTCTTCGCTGCCAGAGACGCCCGCCGAGGTGGGCCTCTCGTCCTCACTGCCGGGGAGCCCCGCTGTCACGGGCTCCACGTCTTCGGTGCGGGAGGCGTCCGCTGGGACGAGCCCCTCGCCCTCGCTACCGGGGAGCGCCGCCGCCACGGGCTCCTCGGCCGCACTCTCCGAGGCGCCCGCCGAGGTGGGCTCCTCGTCTTCCATGATCTCTCCGGTGGCCATGTTCACGGCGGGGCCCGCGGGCACCGCCCCGGCGAGGGCCGCCACGATGACCTCGGCGGTCTTGCGGCCTATGCCGGGCACCTCGCAGATCTGGTCGATTGTCGCGGATCGCAGCCGCTTCACCGAACCGAAGTGCTTGATCAGCGTCCGCTTGCGGGCGTCGCCGAGGCCCGGCACGTCGTCCAGCGGCCCCGCCTTGAATCGCTTGGCCCGCTTGGCCCGCTGGTAGGTGATCGCGAAGCGGTGCGCCTCGTCCCGTACGCGCTGCAGGAGGTAGAGCCCCTCACTGGTGCGCGGCAGGATGACCGGGTCGTCCTCGCCGGGGACCCAGACCTCCTCCAGGCGCTTGGCGAGGCCGCAGACCGCGATGTCGTCGATGCCCAGCTCGTCCAGGGCCCGCTTGGCGGCCGCGACCTGCGGTCGGCCGCCGTCGACGACGACGAGCTGCGGGGGGTACGCGAAGCGCTTGGGGCGGCCGTCCTCCTCGGTCAGACCGCTCGCGGGCACCTCGCCGTTGGCGTCGATGGTGTCCGTGGCGGCCCCCTCGTCCGACCACTCCCCCGTCTTCTCCTTGTCGGAGATGTAGCGCTTGAAGCGGCGGGCGATCACCTCGTGCATGGAACGGACGTCGTCCTGGCCCTCGCCGTGCCAGATTTGCGTGTCCCCGACACGGCCCTTGATCTGGAAGCGGCGGTACTCGCTCTTCCTGGCGAGGCCGTCCTCGAAGACGACCATCGACGCCACGACGTCGTCGCCCTGGAGGTGCGAGACGTCGTAGCACTCGATGCGCAGGGGGGCGCTGTCCAGCTCCAGGGCGGCGGCGATCTCCTCCAGGGCGCGGGAGCGGGTGGTCAGGTCGGAGGCGCGCCTGGTCTTGTGCAGGACCAGGGACTGCTGGGCGTTGCGCGCGACGGTCTCCATCAGGGCCTTCTTGTCGCCACGCTGCGGGATGCGCAGCGAGACGTTCGCCCCGCGGCGCTCGGTCAGCCACTCCTGGACCGGCTCCAGGGGGTCGGGCAGGGCGGGGACGAGCACCTCCTTGGGCACGGCGTCGCCGCTCTCCTCGCCGTACAGCTGCTGGAGGGCGTGTTCGACGAGGTCGCCGCTGGTGACGGCCTCGACCTTGTCGGTGACCCAGCCGCGCTGGCCGCGCACGCGTCCGCCGCGGACGTGGAAGATCTGGACGGCGGCTTCGAGCTCGTCCTCGGCGAGGGCGATCAGATCGGCGTCGGTGGCGTCGGCGAGGACGACGGCGCTCTTCTCCATCGCCTTCTTGAGGGCGTCGATGTCGTCGCGCAGGCGGGCCGCGCGCTCGTACTCCATCTCCTCGGCGGCGTCCGTCATCTGCCGCTCCAGGCGGCGGATGTACGTCCCCGTGCGGCCCGCCATGAAGTCGCAGAAGTCCTCGGCGAGTTGGCGGTGGTCCTCGGGGGTGACGCGCTCCACACAGGGCGCCGAGCACTTGCCGATGTAGCCCAGCAGGCAGGGGCGGCCGGTGCGGGTGGCGTTCTTGAACACGCCCGCGGAGCAGGTGCGCACCGGGAAGGCGCGCAGGAGCAGGTCGACGGTGTCGCGGATCGCCCACGCGTGGCCGTACGGCCCGAAGTACCGCACGCCCTTCTTCTTCTGGCCGCGCATCACCTGCACGCGCGGGAACTTCTCGTTCATCGTCACCGCGAGGTAGGGGTAGCTCTTGTCGTCGCGGTACTTGACGTTGAACCGGGGGTCGAACTCCTTGATCCAGGAGTACTCCAGCTGGAGCGCCTCGACCTCGTTGTTCACCACCGTCCACTCGACGGAGGCGGCGGTCGTCACCATGGAGCGCGTGCGGGGGTGGAGGTTCGCCAGGTCCTGGAAGTAGCTGGCCAGGCGCTGGCGCAGGCTTTTGGCCTTCCCGACGTAGATCACCCGGCGGTGCTCGTCGCGGAATTTGTAGACCCCCGGGGCGTCGGGGATCTGTCCCGGCTTGGGGCGGTAGCTGGAAGGGTCGGCCATGTCGGACAGCCTACTGGCGTGGGCTGACAGTCCGGGGTGGCCGCCTCCTGCCCGGGGCGGTGGACGGGACGGCGGCCGGTGTCCCGGCCGCCGTCCCCCGGATCAGCCCTGGTGCCGGGCCCGGCGGCGCCTGACCAGCACCGTCCCGGAGAGGCCGAGCGCGGCCAGGACGCCCGCGCCCGCCAGCGAGGAGGCGACGGTGACGGGACCCTGCTCCTGTCCCTGGCCCTGGCCCTGCGCTTGGCCTTGGCCGGATGCCTGCTCGGGCCTCGCGGCGTCGTCGTACCCGCCCGCCTTGCCGGACTTCTCGTACGCGGAGTCCGGCAGCTTGTCGCCGTACGCCTTCTGGACGCGCTCCCGGTAGGCGGCCAGCGAGGTCCCTTCGGCGCCCACCGCGCGGACCGCGTCCTTGTCGAGGGGTAGCACGCGCGCGTGGCCCTGCACGTACCAGGCGTTGATCTGCGGCTCGTGGAAGACGGTGCCGCCGGGCAGCTTCTCGGCGCCCACGCGCGCGTAGCGGGTCTCGTCGTCCCCTGTGGCGATGTTCACGACCTGCCAGGAACCGCCCCGCTCGACGGTCCACAGGGAGGCCTTCTGGCCGTCGGAGGAGACGGCCTTGCTGGCGAGGAACTCCAGGCGGGCGACCGGAGCGCCCTTCTTGCCCGCGACGAACTCCGGGGAGAGGTAGTACACGGGCACGGCCCTGCCCTCGATGCTCGGATCCGCGGCGGCCTTGGTGACCGCTCCCTCCCTGGCGAAGAAGCGGGAGAGCGTGTCGAGGGTCCGCGGCGCCTCGGCGGCCTGGTGCGCGGCGGCGCGGGAGGCCGCGGAGGGCGCGGCGGGGCCGGTGTCCGCGGAGGCCTGCGGGGCCGCGAGGCCCAGGAAGAGGGTGGCGGCCGAACCGGCGAGCGCGGCCCTGACCAGGTGGCGGGGAAGGTGACGGGTCATCGCGCTCACGCCCCGATCCGGTAGAGCGAGTGGGTCCAGGAGAAGGTGTTGTTGTCGACGTACCAGGCGTGCGAGGCCCAGTTGTAGCGGTCGCTCGAGGGCCAGGGGTCGCCCCAGTAGACCCAGCTGTTGGCGTCGTCGTAGCCGTAGAGGACGTGCATGTGGCCGCCACCGTTGGACCACTGGATGCGGGTCTCCACCGGGCGTCCGGAGTCGATCTCCGCCTTCACCGTGGGGTAGCGGAGCCAGCCGGTGACGTACGAGCCGGGGTTGATGCCCGCCCAGCGCAGGCCGTTCTGGACGTTGCCGAGCGTGGCCTGGTTGTTGGGGCACTCGGTGTTCTGGCTGCGTCCGAAGGCGGCGTTGCAGAACTGGTTCTGGCTGTAGTTGCGGCCCATGAAGGCCGCGATGGTGTTGCCGCCGGCCGCCCAGCACCAGTTGGTCTTCGCTTGCGCCTGCATGGTGATGTTCAGGCGCCTGGCGGCCAGCGCGGACGGGTCGGCGGCGGTGCCGGTCGCCTTGTCGGCGGCGGGCGCGGCGGTGGTTACGGGGGCGGGGGCCGCCGTGGCCGTGGGGGCGGCGAGGAGCGCCGCCGCTACGACGGCGAGCGCGGCCAGGCGCTTACGTCTGCCTATGCCGCTGTTCCTGCTGATCGGTGGGCGCATCGCGGTCCTCCCGAGCGGGGTGTGGGGTATGGAGGAGCGCGTCCGGACGCTGCGATTGAGCATCGAGTGTTGTCGGGTGCAGGTCAACACGCTTCAATGCGGAATTACCTGGGCCGTGAACGGCGGGCGTACGGAAGTGAACGGACGTCGTACGCCCACCTGGCGACCCGCTCCGACCGGCACGAACGCCGGGGCGGCTGGAGTGAACGTTCACAGGAGGGCCGCATGCGGCACGGCACACAGTTGGCGGGGGGCGTACGCGCGGAGGGCGTGCCCGCGGAGCGCTTGCCCGCAGGGCGCTTGCCCGCGTCGGGCGCGGCCCGGACGGCGGACGGATACCCGGCGGATCCGGCGCATCCGGCGGACTCGGTGGACTCGTCGGCGGACTCGGCCGACCTGGCGGACCTCGCGGCCGCCCTGCGCACCGGCCCCTTCCACATCGCGCTGCGCACCGCGATCGCCAGCCGGCGGCTGCCGCTCCAGAGGGTGCGGCACCATCTGGCCCAGTACGGCATCCACGTCGGCGTGACCAGCCTGAGTTACTGGCAGCAGGGGGCCCGGCGCCCCCAGCGCGCCGAGTCGCTGCGCGCCGTACGCGCCCTGGAGGAGATCCTCCAGCTGCCCGAGGAGTCGCTGATCCGGCTCCTGGCCCGGCCGGGCGAGCGCGCCGACCGGGAACGGCCCGCCGCCCGTTCGTACCGCTCCCTCGTGGAGGCCTCCGACGTGCTGCGCGCGCTCCTCGTCGAGCTGGGCTCCCCCGTGGACGGCGGGCTGCACACCATCGGCCATCACGAGCGGGTGCGGATCGGCGCGCGGCGTGAGCTGGTCGGCCGGGAGTCACAGCACGCCGTGCGCGCCCACCGGGACGGCGTGGACCGCTACGTCGCCATCTACCACGGTGATCCCGGCTGCGCCCCCGACCGGGTGCGGGTGCGCGCCCTGGAGAACTGCCGGACCGGCCGCGTGCGGTGGCACGAGGGAGCGGGCGTGCTGGTCGCCGAACTGCTCTTCGACACACGGCTGCGCGCGGGCGACACCCACCTGTTCGCCTACGGCTTCGATGACGGCACCGCGGGGACGGCCACCGAGTACGTGCGGGGCTTCACCTACGCGGGCGGCCAGTACGCGCTACAGATCCGCTTCGACGACCAGGCCCTGCCCGTACGCTGCCACCGCTTCGCCCAGCAGTCGGCCGCGGCCCCGCGCGGCGGACGCCAGGAGCTGACGCTGAGCGGCAGCCACCGCTCGGTGCACCTGGTGGAGCCGCAGGTGCGGGCGGGGCTGCTGGGGATCGCGTGGGACTGGGAGTGAGGCCGGGCGGGTCCTAGGCCTTCTTCTCCGGGCCCGCGATGATCTTGCCGTTCTCCACCTTCACCGGCAGTTCGGGCAGCGGCTTGACGGCCGGTTCCTTCAGGACCTTGCCGTTCGTGGCGTCGAACTGACTGCCGTGGCACTGGCAGATCAGCTTGCGCCCCTCCAGCTTGTTGATCGGGCAGCGGGCATGGGTGCAGATCGTGCTGTACGCCGTGTACTCGTCGTCGGAGATCCGGCTGACGACCACGTTCTGATCGGTGTACAGCTTCGAGGCGCCCACCTTCACGTCGTCGGACTTCCCGAGGTCCACCGGCGCGGTCGGCGCCGACCGGTTCGATCCCCCGTCACCCGAGGAGCAGGCGGTGAGCCCCAGCCCGACGGCCGGGGCGAGGGCGGCGGCCCGCAGCACGGTGCGGCGGGCGGGGGGCGTGCCGGGCATGGTGTCTCCACAGGTCAGGGGCGTCGGTGACGGAGCAGACGATACCGGCGGGAGCCGTTTGGACCGGGTGCGGCGCGGGCGTGCCCGAGTGGTGCCCGCTAACCGCCGAGGGGTCCCGCACGGCCTAGCCTGTGCGGGACGCAGGGCCCGCGCGGCCCGAGCCGAGCCGAGGCAGCGCCGGAGAGGAACCGCCGTGATAGTCGTCGCAGGAGAGGCCCTGATCGACCTCGTGCCGCAGGAGGCGGAGGGGGGCGCCGCGGCCGGGCTGCCGGCGCTCGCGCCGCGCCTCGGCGGGGGCCCGTACAACACCGCCGTGGCGCTCGGCCGTCTCGGCTCCCCCGTCGCCTTCTGCTCGCGCGTCTCGCGGGACGTGTTCGGCGAGGCGCTGCTCGACGGGTTGCGGGCGGCCGGTGTCGACGTCTCGTACGTGCAGCGGGGCCCCGAGCCGACGACGCTCGCCGTGGCGTCGGTCGGCGCGGACGGCTCGGCCGGGTACGCCTTCTACGTGGAGGGCACGGCCGACCGGCTCTTCAGCGCCCCCGATCAGCTGCCCGACGGTGTACGGGCCATGTCGTTCGGCACCTGCTCGCTCGTCCTGGAGCCGGGCGCGAGCGCGTACGAGGAGCTGCTGCGCCGGGCGGCGGCGCGCGGGGTGTTCACGGCGCTCGACCCCAACGTACGGGCCGGGCTGTTCCCCGACGCCGACGCCTACCGCGCGCGGTTCACGAGCTGGCTGCCGTCCGTCACGTTGCTCAAGCTCTCGCAGGACGACGCCGACTGGCTCGGCGGCACCCCGCGGGAGTGGTTGACGGCCGGGCCATCGGCCGTGGTGGTCACGCACGGCGGTGACGGCCTCTCCCTCTACACACGGGACGGCACGGAGGTGCGGGTGCCCGGCGTACCGGTCGACGTGGTGGACACGATCGGCGCGGGCGACACGGTCAACGCGGCCCTCCTGCACGGCCTCGCGGCCCGGGACGTGCTCTCGGCAGAGGCCTTGGCCGCCCTGGACGAGGACGGCTGGACGGCCGTCCTCCGCTTCGCGGCGCGTGCGGCGGCGGTCACCTGCTCACGGACGGGGGCGGAGCCTCCGTACATGGCGGAACTCGACCAGGGCAGGGAGTGAGAGAGCCGGTCACGCGGTTTGCCGGCCACCGTCCGGGAGGTGACCGGCAACAGGCAGCCGCTGCCCGGCGCGCGGCCGTACGACGCCGAGGTGGGCGCCGTCCAGCACGGCGGGTGCGTGCCGGCAGCCCCTCCAGCCTTCGGGGCGTCCTCAGTCGTCCGTGAACGCCCCATGCCGCCCCGCCCCCGCCGCGAACCGGGCGGCGCCCTCGGCCGCCTCGCCCCCCTCGGTCAGGGAGCGCCGCCCGTGCCGCAACTCGCCCGCCATCGCGTCCTGTTCGGACAGGCCGCCCTGTTCCAGGAGGGAGAGCCGGTCCTCCCGCAGGCACGTCTGCGGGAACGCGGCGATCTCGGCGGCGAGCCGCTCGGCCGCGGCGCGCGAGGTGCCCGCGGGGACCACGCGGTTGACCAGACCCATGCCGAGCGCCTCCGCCGCGTCCACCGGGCGGCCCGTCAGGACCAGGTCCATGGCGCGGCCCTCGCCGATCAGCCGGGGCAGCCGCACCGTCCCGCCGTCGATGAGCGGCACGCCCCAGCGGCGGCAGAAGACGCCGAGGACGGCGTCCTCCTCGGCGACCCGCAGATCGCACCAGAGGGCCAGTTCGAGGCCGCCCGCGACGGCGTGACCGGAGATCGCCGCGATCACCGGCTTGGCCAGGCGCATCCGGGTGGGGCCCATGGGGCCGTCGCCGTCCCGCGTCACGTCGTTGCCGTCAGGGGTGCCGATGGCCTTGAGGTCCGCGCCCGCGCAGAAGGTGCCGCCCTCGCCCCACAGAACGGCGACGGATGCCTCGGGGTCGGCGTCGAAGGCACGGAAGGCGTCGGCGAGGGCGCGCGCGGTGGGTCCGTCGACGGCGTTCCGCGCGGCAGGGCGGGACAGTACGACGGTGGTGACGGGGCCTGCGCGTTCAGTACGTACGGACATGGGAGCAGCCGACCACGGCGACGGGAACCGGACAAGGCCTCTTCCGGGCGCCGGACGCGTACGGGTACGGGTGCGAGTACGGATACGGGTACGCGTACGGGTACGGATACGTGATACGCCGAAGGCGTCCCGCCCGGTGAGGGGAGAGACGCCTTCGGCACAGGCGGAGCCGGTCAGGCCTTGCGGGCCCGCGTCGCCGTCTTCTTCGCGGCGGCCTTCTTGGTGGCGGCGGCCGTCTTCTTCGTGGTGGCGGCGGCCTTCTTGGCGGTGGCCGTCGGCTTGTCGGCGGCGGCCGTGCCGGTCCTGACCGTGGCCGTCTTCTTCGTGGCGGTGGCGCTCGCCGCCACCGCCCGCTTGGCGGTGGCCTTCTTCGCCGTCGCCTTCTTGGCCGGCTTGCGCCCCTGCGAGGGCAGCGCGTCGCTGATCCGGTCGGCCGAGATGATCTCCCGAAGGAACTTGCCGGTGTGGCTCGTCGACACCCCTGCGACCTCCTCCGGCGTGCCCTCGGCGACGACCAGACCGCCGCCGCTGCCCCCCTCGGGGCCCATGTCGACGACCCAGTCCGCGGTCTTGATCACGTCGAGGTTGTGCTCGATGACGATGACCGTGTTGCCCTTGTCGACCAGACCGGAGAGGACCGTGATCAGCTTGCTGATGTCCTCGAAGTGCAGACCGGTGGTCGGCTCGTCCAGGACGTAGACGGTCCGGCCCGTGGAGCGCTTCTGGAGCTCGGAGGCCAGCTTCACGCGCTGGGCCTCGCCTCCGGAGAGCGTGGGCGCGGACTGGCCGAGGCGCACGTACCCCAGGCCGACGTCCGTGAGCGTCTTCAGGTGGCGGGCGATGGCGGGCACGGCCTCGAAGAAGCCGAGCGCCTCCTCGATCGGCATGTCGAGGACCTCGGCGATGGACTTGCCCTTGTAGTGGACGTCCAGCGTCTCGCGGTTGTAGCGCGCGCCGTGGCAGACCTCGCACGGGACGTACACGTCCGGCAGGAAGTTCATCTCGATCTTGATGGTGCCGTCACCGGAGCAGTTCTCGCAGCGACCGCCCTTGACGTTGAAGGAGAAGCGCCCGGGGAGGTAACCCCGCACCTTCGCCTCCGTGGTCTCCGCGAAGAGCTTGCGGACGTGGTCGAAGACTCCGGTGTACGTCGCCGGGTTCGACCGCGG
Source organism: Streptomyces sp. 135 (assembly GCF_020026305.1). Classification (NCBI taxonomy): domain Bacteria; kingdom Bacillati; phylum Actinomycetota; class Actinomycetes; order Kitasatosporales; family Streptomycetaceae; genus Streptomyces; species Streptomyces sp. 135. Next base: position 2,058,833 of record NZ_CP075691.1, read on the forward strand.
GGTGCGGCCGATGGGCGACTGGTCGACGTGTACGACCTTGTCGACGAGGTCGTCGCCCTCCACGCGCGTGTGGCGGCCCGGGACGGAACGGGCGCCGTTCAGCTCCCTGGCCAGGTGCGTGTAGAGGATGTCGTTGACCAGCGTCGACTTGCCGGACCCCGAGACGCCGGTGACGGCCGTGAGGACGCCGAGCGGGAAGGAGACGTCGATGTCCTGGAGGTTGTTCTCCCGGGCGCCGTGGACCGTGAGCCGGCGCGCCGGGTCGGCGGGTCGGCGCACGTCAGGGACCGGGATGGCCTTCTTGCCCGAGAGGTACTGCCCGGTGATCGACTTGTCGTTGTCCAGCAGCTCCTTCATGGAGCCGCTGTGCACGACCTTGCCGCCGTGCTCGCCCGCGCCGGGGCCGATGTCGACGACCCAGTCGGCGACCTTGATCGTGTCCTCGTCGTGCTCGACGACGATGAGCGTGTTGCCCATGTCGCGCAGGCGTACGAGGGTCTCGATGAGCCGGTGGTTGTCGCGCTGGTGGAGGCCGATGGACGGCTCGTCCAGGACGTAGAGCACGCCGACGAGGCCGGAGCCGATCTGGGTGGCGAGGCGGATGCGCTGGGCCTCGCCTCCGGAGAGGGTGCCCGCCGCGCGGTTCAGCGAGAGGTAGTCCAGGCCGACGTCGACCAGGAAGCGCAGCCTTTCGTTGACCTCCTTGAGGACGCGCTCGGCGATCTTCTTGTCGCGGGCGCCCAGCCTCAGCTCGGCGAGGAAGTCCGCGCAGTCGCTGATGGACATCGCGGAGACCTCGGCGATGGACTTCCCCATGACCGTGACGGCCAGGACGATCGGCTTGAGGCGCGTGCCCTCACAGGTGGGGCAGGGCACCTCGCGCATGTAGCCCTCGAAGCGCTCGCGACTGGCGTCGCTCTCGGCCTCGCTGTGCCGGCGCTTGACGAAGGGCACGGCGCCTTCGAAGGCGGTGGTGTAGACCCGCTCGCGGCCGTAGCGGTTGCGGTAGCGCACCTCGATCTGCGTCTTGTGGCCGTACAGCAGGGCCTTCTTGGCGCGCTGCGGAAGCCCGGCCCAGGGCATGTCGGTGGCGAAGCCGAGGGCGTCGGAGAGCGCGTTCACCAAGCGGGCGAAGTAGTCCTTGGTGTGGCCGTGCGACCAGGGGTGGATGGCGCCCTCGTCGAGCGACTTGTCCTCGTCCGGGACGATCAGCTCGGGGTCGACCTCCATGCGCGTACCGATACCCGTGCAGTCCGGGCAGGCGCCGAAGGGCGAGTTGAAGGAGAAGGAGCGGGGCTCCAGCTCCTCGAAGGACAGGTCGTCGTACGGGCAGTAGAGGTGCTCCGAGTACATGCGCTCGCGCTCGGGGTCGTCCTCGGGGAGGTCGACGAAGTCGAGCACGACCATGCCGCCGGAGAGGCCGAGGGCGGTCTCCACGGAGTCGGTCAGGCGGCGCTTGGCGGAGTCCTTCACCGTGAGGCGGTCGACGACCACCTCGATGGTGTGCTTCTCCTGCTTCTTGAGCGTGGGCGGCTCGGAGAGCTGGATCGTCTGTCCGTCGACCCGCGCGCGGGAGTACCCCTTGGTCTGGAGGTCGGCGAAGAGGTCGACGAACTCGCCCTTGCGCTCGCGCACCAGCGGGGACAGGACCTGGAAGCGGCTGCCCTCGGGCAACTCCAGGACCTTGTCGACGATGGCCTGCGGCGACTGCCGGGTAATGGGGCGGCCGCACTCGGGACAGTGCGGCTTGCCGATGCGCGCGAAGAGCAGGCGCAGGTAGTCGTAGACCTCGGTGATGGTGCCGACCGTCGAGCGTGGGTTGCGCGAGGTCGACTTCTGGTCGATGGAGACCGCCGGGGAGAGGCCCTCGATGAAGTCGACGTCGGGCTTGTCCATCTGGCCGAGGAACTGCCGGGCGTACGAGGAAAGCGACTCGACGTACCGCCGCTGGCCCTCGGCGAAGATCGTGTCGAACGCGAGCGAGGACTTGCCCGACCCGGAGAGTCCGGTGAACACGATGAGGGAGTCACGCGGGAGGTCGAGCGAGACGTTCTTGAGATTGTGCTCGCGCGCGCCACGGACGATGAGACGGTCGGCCACGCCGGTCCGCACCTTTCTTGAGAGAAGTGACAGGGGCAGAACCCCGTCGTTCCAGGGGCAGAACCCCCATCGTTCACAGACTAGGGCGAGCCACTGACAACGCCGGGCCGCTTCCCTGGTTCCGCATGCACAACAAGCCCGGACCTCCAAGAATGCCCGATGCCGCCCTCGACCATATAGCACGCACATTCGAATTATGGGTTGACCTGGACACCTTCACCCGTACGTGTGACCCAGCTATCGTCGGGCGCATGATTGATCATGTGCGCGACCTGGCGTCTGTACGTGACGCGACCGAGCGGCTGCTCACCGCGGCCGGAGAACTGAACGGCGATGCGACCGCCGAGCCGTCCCGGCTCCCGGGCTGGACCCGCGGTCATGTCCTCGCCCACCTCGCCCGGAACGCGGACGCCCTGGTGAACGTCCTCGCCGGCCGCCCCATGTACGTCGACGCGAAGGTGCGGGACGCGGACATCGAGCGGGACGCCCCGCGCGCCCTCGCGGAGCAGCTCGCGGACGTACGGGAGAGCGCGGCCCGCTTCCAGGACGAGGCGGCGAAGCCCGCGGACTGGTCCCGCACGGTGGAGCTCCGCAACGGCGTCACGGACTCCGCGTCACGGGTGCCGTTCCGGCGGTGGGTCGAGGTCGAGCTGCACCACGTCGACCTCGGCATCGGGTACGAGCTGGAGGACCTGCCGGAGGAATTCGTGCGCCGGGAGATCGCCTTCCTGGCCGCACGGTTCTCTGGCAACCCCGATGTGCCGCCCACGCGGATCACGGACGGCACGCACGCGTGGAGCACCGGCCGGCAGGGCGCCCCCGACGATGGCACCGTCACCGTTTCGGGCCCCGCGCCCGAGGTGGTCGGCTGGCTCGCCGGCCGCCGCGACGGCTCCGGGCTCACGGCCGAAGGCGGTCTCCTGCCCGCCCTGCCCCCGCTATAGGCTGACGCGCATGACGTACAGCGGAGCGGTGAAGGTCGGCGGGCCCGCGGATGTGCACGAGCTGCCGGACCTGATGATCTCGAAGGTCGCGGTCGGGCCGATGGACAACAACGCCTATCTGTTGCGGTGCCGGGCCACCGGCGAGCAGCTGCTGATCGACGCGGCGAACGACGCCGAGACGCTGCTGACGCTGATCGGTGACGACGGCATCGCGTCCGTCGTCACCACGCATCAGCACGGCGACCACTGGCAGGCGCTGGCCGCCGTCGTGGCGGCGACCCGCGCGCGGACGTACGCGGGCCGTGCGGACGCCGAGGGCATCCCCGTGCCGACCGACGTGCCGGTGGACGACGGCGACACCGTCCGTGTCGGCCGGGTCGAGCTCACCGCCCGCCACCTGGTGGGCCACACGCCGGGCTCGATCGCGCTCGTCTACGACGACCCGCACGGCCATCCGCACGTGTTCACCGGCGACTGCCTCTTCCCGGGCGGCGTCGGCAACACGTGGAACGACCCGAAGGCCTTCGCGAGCCTCATGGACGACGTCGAGACGAAGATCTTCGGGACGCTCCCGGACGAGACGTGGGTCTACCCCGGCCACGGCAACGACACGACGCTGGGCGCCGAGCGGCCGCACCTGGCGGAGTGGCGCGCCCGCGGCTGGTGAGCCCAGGCGGCGCGGCGGGCCGCGGGGGCGGCTTCACGCCCCGGCGGCCACCAGCGCCGCCACCCGCTCCACCGCGAAGACGTAGCCCTGGACGCCGCACCCCGCGATGACGCCGTCGGCGCGCTGCGAGACGTAGCTGTGGTGCCGGAACGCCTCGCGCTGGTGGATGTTGGAGATGTGCACCTCCACCACCGGCATGCCGTCGCAGGTGTTGAGCGCGTCCAGGATCGCGACGGACGTGTGGGAGTAGGCCGCCGGGTTGATGACGATGCCCGCGTGGCGCTCGCGCGCCTCGTGGATCCAGTCGACCAGCTCGCCCTCGTGGTTGCTCTGCCGCAGGTCCACCGTGCCGCCGTGCGCGGCCGCCGCCTTCGCGCACAGCGCCTCGACGTCCGCGAGGGTGTCCGAGCCGTAGATCTCGGGCTGGCGCTGCCCGAGGAGGTTCAGGTTCGGGCCGTTCAGGATCATGATCGGGGCGGTGGCGAGGCTACGGGCACTGAGGGTCATGGACGAGGTCTATCACGCCTCCCGTGCGCGGGAACTCGGGTGCGGCCTCGGGGAGTACGGCCCTACGCTGCCCCCCATGATCGCCGAACCCCTGTACCCGCCCAAGCCCTCGCCGGGGGACCGCATCGCCGTGCTCTCACCGTCCAGCGGCCTTCCGGAGCTCTTCCCGCTCCCCTACGAACTCGGCCTCGAACGGCTCCGCACGGAGTACGGCCTGGAACCGGTGGAGTATCCGTCGACACGGAAGATGGGGGCGTCGCCGCGGGAGCGGGCCGACGACATCCACGCCGCGTTCGCCGATCCGACCGTCAAGGCCGTCATCGCGAGCATCGGCGGCGACGACCAGATCACCGTACTGCCGCATCTGGACCGGGAGTTGCTCCGCGCGCACCCGAAGCCGTTCTTCGGCTACAGCGACAACACCAATCTGCTCGCCTACCTCTGGCAGTGCGGCATCGTCGGCTACCACGGCGCGTCCGTGATGTGCGAGCTCGGCCGGCCGGGCGCGATGGCGCCGTTGACGGAGCGTTCGCTGCGGGCCGCGCTCTTCACCTCCGGGCCCTACGAACTCCACCCGGCCGACCGCTACCGCGACGTCGACCTGCCCTGGGACGACCCCGCGAGCCTCGCCGAGGAGCCGCCGACCGAGCCGGGCGGCGGCTGGCACTGGCACCGGCCGGAGCGGGTCGTGGAGGGCCGCTCCTGGGGCGGCGAGCTGGAGATCCTCTCCTGGCTGCTGATGACGGACCGTGAGATCGCACGCGACCTGTCGGCGTACGACGGATGCGTGCTGTTCCTGGAGACCTCGGAGGAACTGCTGAGCGCCGACGCGGTGTTCCGCATCCTGCGCAACATGGGGGAACGCGGGCTGCTGCACCGCTTCCCGGCCCTCCTGATGGGCCGCGCCAAGGCCTGGTCGTTCACCCGCCCCAACGACGCGGAGGCCAAGGCCACGCACGTGCGTGAGCAGCGGGAAGCCGTGCTGCGGGCCCTCGACGTGTACGCCCCGGACACCATGGCGGTCTTCGACGTGGACCTCGGGCACACCGACCCCCAGATGGTGATCCCGTACGGCGGGACCGTGCGGGTCGACGGGCCGGGGCGGCGGATCACGGTGACGTACTGAACGACCCGATCACCACCGTGCGCCCCCCGTAACCACCCGTCACTGTGGGTAGTTCGAGCGACATGCGCACCACTGAACCACCCTCCTTGCCGTGGCTCGCGGCGGCCTCGCTCGCCGGGACCGCCATCGAGTTCTATGACTTCTTCATCTACGGGACGGCCGCGGCACTGGTCCTCGGGCCGCTGTTCTTCCCGACGTTCTCGCCGCTGGCGGGCACGCTCGCCGCCTTCGCGACCTTCGGCGTGGGCTTCGTGGCACGTCCCTTGGGGTCGGTCCTCTTCGGGCATATCGGGGACCGGCGCGGGCGGCGGCCCGTACTCGTCGGGTCGCTGCTCCTCACCGGCGTCGCCACGGTCGCCGTCGGCTGCGTTCCGACGTACGAATCGATCGGGATCGCCGCTCCCGTACTCCTCCTTGTGCTGCGCTTCCTGCAAGGGCTCGGGCTCGGCGGCGAGTGGGGTGGCGCCGTGCTGCTGACCGCGGAGCACGCGCCGGCCGAGCGGCGCGGACTGTGGGCGAGCTTTCCGCAGATCGGGCCGCCGGTCGGCTTCCTCCTTGCCAACGGCATCATGCTGGCGCTCTCGGCGACCCTCTCCGACGCGCAGTTCACCGCCTGGGGATGGCGGGTGCCGTTCTGGGCGGCGGGGGCGCTCGCGGCGGCCGGACTCGCGCTGCGCACCTCGCTCGCGGAGAGCCCCGACTTCCTGCGGGTGCGTGAGCACGCGCGCGTGCCGCTCGTCGAAGTGGTCCGCGACCACTGGCGCCTGGTGCTCCTGACCGCGGGCGCGCTCGCGGTCGGCTATGCCGTCTTCTACGCGGTGACGACCTGGTCGCTCGCCTACGCGGTGGAGCGGCTCGGCGTGAGCCGCACGGTGATGCTGACGTGCATCATGGCGGCCGTGGTGGTGAAGGGCGCCCTGACCCCGGTGGTGGCCGTGCTCGGCGACCGGTACGGGCGGCGGCCGCTGTGTCTGCTCGGGTGCGCCGCGTCCGCGCTGTGGATGTTCCCGATGATCGCGCTGCTCGCGACCGGGCAGCCGCTGCTGATGTTCCTCGGCTTCCTGGTGGCGATGATCGCGTTCATCACCATGTTCGCCGTGATCGCCGCGTACCTGCCCGAGCTGTACGAACCGCGCGTGCGCTGTACGGGCGCCGCGGTCGGCTACAACCTCGGCGGCGTGCTCGGCGGGGCGCTCACGCCCATCGTGGCGACGGCGGTGGCCCAAGGGGACGGGACGCCGTGGGGCGTGGCCGCGTATCTGACGGGTATCGCCGTGCTGAGCCTCGGCTGTTTCGCGCTGCTCCCCGAGACGCGGCCGGTGCGCGAGGCGGTGCCGGCCGCGGGATGAGCCTCTGCTCGCCTACGGCCTGACCGCCGGCGCCTACGGCGTGACCGCCAGTTCCAGGTAGGCCGCGAACAGCACCAGGTGGACGCCGCCCTGGAGCGGAGTGGCGCGCCCCGGTACGACCGTGAGCGTGCCGACGACCACCGTGAGGGCGAGCAGCACCATATGGGTCGCGCCCAGGCCGAGCACGAGCGGCCCGGACAGCCAAAGGGAGGCGAGGGCGACGGCGGGGATGGTCAGGCCGATGCTGGCCATCGCCGAGCCGAGGGCGAGGTTGAGGCTGGTCTGCACCCGGTCGCGGCGGGTGGCGCGCACGGCCGCGATCGTCTCGGGCAGCAGCACGAGCAGCGCGATGATCACGCCGACGACGGCGTGCGGCATGCCGGCGCTCTCCACTCCCGACTCGATCGTCGGTGACACGCCCTTGGCGAGGCCGACCACGCCGATCAGGGCCAGCGCGAGCAGGCCGAGGCTGGTCAGCGCCTGCCGCGTGGAGGGGCCTTCGGCGTGGCTGTCGGCGTCGATGACCTCGCCCTGTTTGGTCAGCGGCAGGAAGTAGTCGCGGTGACGCATGGTCTGGGTGGTCACGAACAGGCCGTACAGCGTGAGCGAGGCGACGGCGGCGAAGGTGAGCTGGCCCGTGGAGAACTCCGGCCCCGGCTTGGTGGTGGTGAACGTCGGCAGGACCAGGCAGAGCGTGGCCAGGGTCGCGACGGTGGCGAGGGCGGCGCCGGTGCCCTCGGGGTTGAAGACGGCGGTGCGGTGGCGCAGGGCGCCGACCAGGAGGCAGAGTCCGACGATGCCGTTGCAGGTGATCATCACTGCGGCGAAGACGGTGTCCCGGGCGAGGGTGGCGCTCTTGTCGCCGCCGTCGGCCATGAGGGTGACGATCAGCGCCACTTCGATGATGGTCACGGCGACGGCGAGGACGAGCGAGCCGAAGGGTTCGCCGACGCGGTGCGCGATCACCTCGGCGTGGTGGACGGCGGCGAGCACCGCTCCCGCGAGGACCAGGGTCACCACGGCGATGACCGCGCCGGGCAGGTCGCGCCCCCAGGTGAGGACGAGGAGGACGACCGCGAGGAGCGGGACCACAGCCGTCCACTGCATGCCGAGCGCCCGGAGCCGAGTGACCATGACTCGATGCTGCCCCGGGCGCTTGGGTGCCGCTACTCGGTGTCTCCCGCCCGGTGCCGGGCGGGAGAGTGACCGTCAGGCCTCGACGCTGTCCTTCTCCGCGCCGTCCGCGGCCTCGGCCGCGTCCTTCTCCGCCTGCTTCTTGGAGGCGATGAGGCTGGTGATCGTGGTGATCACCAGGACGCCGCAGATGACGCCGAGCGAGACCGGGATGGAGATCTCGGGGACGTGCACCCCGTTCTCGTGGAGGGCGTGGAGGACGAGCTTCACGCCGATGAAGCCGAGGATCACCGACAGGCCGTAGCTGAGGTGGACCAGCTTCCTGAGCAGACCGCCGATGAGGAAGTACAGCTGCCGCAGGCCCATGAGGGCGAAGGCGTTGGCGGTGAAGACGATGTACGGGTCCTGGGTGAGGCCGAAGATCGCCGGGATGGAGTCCATCGCGAAGAGCACGTCGGTGGTGCCGATGGCGAGCATGACGACCATGAGGGGCGTCATGATCTTCTTGCCGTTCTTCCGGACGAAGAGCTTCGTGCCCTCGTACCGGTCGGAGACGCCGAACTTCTTCTCGATGGACTTCAGGAGGCGGTTCTCCTCCCAGTCCTCTTCCTCCTCGTCGGCGCGCGCCTCCTGGATGAGCTTCCAGGCGGTGTAGATCAGGAACGCGCCGAAGATGTAGAAGACCCACGAGAAGTTGGCGATGACCGCGGCGCCGGCGGCGATGAAGATCGCGCGCAGGACCAGGGCTATCAGCACACCGAAGAGCAGCACGCGCTGCTGGAGATGGCTCGGCACCGAGAACTTCGCCATGATCAGGATGAAGACGAAGAGATTGTCGACGGAGAGCGACTTCTCGGTGATGAAGCCCGCGAAGAACTCGCCGGAAGCCTGGCTCTCACCCGCGATCAGCAGGCCGACGCCGAAGAGCGCCGCGAGGACGATCCAGACGACCGTCCATACTCCGGCTTCCTTGATCGACACGTCATGGGGCTTGCGCCCGATGAAGAAGTCGACCGCGATCAGGGCACACAGACCTAGAACGGTCGTTACCCACAGGGTCATTGAAACGTCCACTGCGCCTCCGGCTTCGTACGGCTACTGATCAGCGTCGTCGCTGCCGGAGGTCTCTTCCACCCGAGGCGGTCACCGCCATGAATCGGGCCGACGCCCCGGGACCGATGGCGGTCCGTATTGACGGGAACGTCGCAGCCGGGAGTACTCCCCTCCGCTGGTAGAAGAGTACGCGAAACACCAAGGGTTGGTAAAGGGGATGGTAAACAAACGCCAAAAGCCCAGCTCAGAGAGGGGAGAAGGTCGCTTTACCGGATCGCTTCGCCGTCACCGGCCGCCGGTGCGCCGGGCCGTGGCGACCTGTTCGAGGACCTGCCGCAGGATCTGGCTGCCCGCGGGGAGGACCGGCGGGTCGTACGTCCACGTATGCCCGACCCATGGGTCGGCGAGGTGGTCGTCGGGCACCGGTGTCAGGCGCAGCAGCGCGCGCCACAGGGGGTCGAGCAGCGGGCCGTACTCGGCGGCGTCCTCGCGGTCGGCGACCATCATGAGGTGCACGCCGACGGACGGGCCCTCGTCGGCGAGGTAGCGCAGCCGGGTCACGGCGCGGTCGTCGAAGCCGTGCGGGAAGTCGTTGACGATCAGGAGCTGCTCGGCGGTGTCCAGGTCCGGGGGCAGCGCGTCGGCGGCGCCGCCGCGGATCGCCATCTGGACGAGGTCCACGCGCTGGGTGAGCCTGGCGAGGACGTCGGAGACTCCGGCCGCCCCGGCCGCCGGGGGCCCGGCGAGGACACCGGCGGACACGAGCGGGGCGAGGGCGGCCGTCGCAGAGCCCGCGGGGTCGATGACGTGCACCTGGAACTCGCCCGCGGGGTAGACGGCGAGCAGCCGCGCGGCGTGGGCGACCGCGGTGTCCATGGCGAGGCGGCGCAGCGCGGTGGAGTCGGTGCGGTGGTTGGTGAGGGCCTTGCCGCCGTCGATCCACAGGCCGCGCTCGAGCGGCAGCCTGACGAGCATCGGGATGCGCAGGTCGGGGCGCTCGGGGAGGTGGAGGTCGCCGAGGCGCAGCGCCATCGGGATCTCCATGGGGGCGCGGTAGGCGTGCCAGACGGGGTTGCTCCACGCCGCGAACGCCGGGGGGAGGGCGGGCTCGACGACATCGGCCTCGGCGGCGAGCTGGCCGAGGTCGCGGTCGAGGGCCGCCCTGGCCCGGCCGACGAGGTCGGCGTGCTTGGTCCGTGCGCTCTCGCGGGCGGCGTCGCCCGCGCCGCCGATGCGGCTGCGCGGGTCGTCGAGGACCTTGTCGAGCTCCTGCTCCATGCGGGAGTCGGCGAAGTCGACGGCGCTCCGGTACGCGGCCGTGGTGCGGGCCAGGTCCTCGAACATGCCCCAGACCTGGTTGTAGAGCCGCTCCTCCAGGGACCAGCCGGTGGCGTCGCCCGCCACGGGTTGCGCGGGCAGGCCGGGCTCGGCCGGGGGCGCCGCGGGAGGCGGTGGCGGTGGCGCGGTGGTCCGGCGCCCGGGGTGGGTGTAGTCGACGGGGCCGCCGCCGGTCGGCGTGTCGGCAGGGGGCACGGGGTCCCCGCCGGGCTGCTGAACGGGCGGCTGTACGGGGGTCTCGCCGCCCGGCCGCTGTACGGGCGGGGCGGGGCGGCCGTGCGCCGGGCCGTGGTCCTCGGTGGTGGTGCGCACGCGGGCGTCGTCGGCGGGGCGGGGCGAAGGCGCGGCCACGGAGCGGGCCAGGCCCTGGGCCACCGCGTCGTCGATGGCGTCCGCGAGCTCGCGGGCCTGGGGCAGGCCCTGGTCGGTGAGCATCTCGGCGAGGCCGCCCGCGTACCCCTGGCCGACGGCGCGGACCTTCCAGGCGCCGTGGCGGCGGTAGAGCTCCAGGGCGACGACGGCGGACTCGGCGTCGAGGTCGGTGATGGTGTAGCTGGCCACCTCGGCGCCGTCGAGTCCGGTGACCGCGACGAAGGGAGCCGCGAGGGCGCGGAAGCTGGCGGGGCCCCCGGCGGCGACGGGCAGCGCGAGCAGGACGCTGACCCGGTGGACGGTGTCCGGCAGGGCGCCGAGGTCGACGGCGAGGCGGTGGTCGGCCGCCGCCTGTCCAGACACCTCCAGGCCCGGCAGGGTGGGCGAGCCGGGGTGGGCCACCCACTCCGCGCCGGGGACCCTGCCCCGGTCGTCGCCGAGCGTGGCCCCCGCCACGATCGGCTCGCCGGCCGAGACCCGGATCTCCAGGCGGGTCCCGGGCAGCGGATGGTTCTGCCCCCGCACCAGCTCGGCCGTCATCGCCTTGTTCCCCCCTCGGAGAGCTCCCGTCGAGCCCTCGCCCCTACGGATGTGGACTGGATGTGGCCTGCCCAGGGCCCTTTTGATGTGAGCCAGATGCGGCTTGCAGGTGCGGCTTACAGGTGCGGCAGGATCGACGGCATCAGGTCCTGGAAGGTGCGGCCGTTGGCGGGGTTGCCGATGGCCGTCATCTGCCAGCCCGCGCCCGCGCGGTGGACCTTCGCCATGATCTGGGCGGTGTACTGGCCGCCGCCGTCCAGGGTGTAGCGGGCCAGCTCCTGGCCGTTGGTCTCGTCGACCAGACGGCAGAACGCGTTCTGCACTTCCTGGAAGGTCTGGCCGGTGAAGGAGTTCACCGTGAAGACGATCTGGTCGATGTGGACGGGGATCCGCTGGAGATCGACGAGGATCGCCTCGTCGTCGCCGCCCTGGCCGACACCGCCGACGAGGTTGTCGCCGGTGTGCCGCACGGAGCCGTCGTCGCTGACCAGGTGCCGGAAGAAGACGACGTCCACAGGCTGCTTGTCCGCGAACAGGACCGCCGACGCGTCCAGGTCGACCTCCCGCGTCCGTGTGCCGAACAGACCGCGGCGCGGGGCCGCCTGCCATCCGAGCCCCATGCGCACCGCGGACAGGGCGCCCCCGTCGTCCTTCTGCAGGCTGATGGCCTGACCCTTGGTCATGTTGACCGTCACGCGCTGTCCCCTCTCGAACTGCCTGGGCAACCGCCTCTTGCGGTTGCCCAGCACCCTACGCAGCGTCACCTGCGCGGCCGCAGCGCCGGCCGCACTTTGTGGCGGTCCTGCAACAGACCGGCCAGTACGCCGCTCCGCCTCCCCCGGGCGTGCCCCTAGGCCTGCCCCGCCTCCTTCATCTGCCGCAGTTCCTTCTTCATCTCCGACACCTCGTCGCGCAGCCGCGCGGCGATCTCGAACTGGAGGTCGGCGGCGGCCGCGCGCATGCGCTCGGTCATCTCCTCGATCTGCTCGGCCAGTTCGGCAGCGGGGCGGTCGGTGGGGACCGTCTGCCCCTTCTTGCCCTTGGCCTTGGCGGAGGTGGCCGCACCGCCGGCCCTGCCCGCCTCGCCGCCGAGCGCGGGCACCGGGGCCTTGGCGCCCTTGCCTGCCTTCGGCTTGCGGTAGTCGGAGCCGAGGAGCTGTTCGGTGTCGACCTCTTCGCGCGCGATCGCCGACACGATGTCGTTGATCTTCTTGCGCAGCGGCTGCGGGTCGATCCCCCTCTCCTTGTTGTACGCGATCTGCTTCTCCCGGCGGCGGTTGGTCTCGTCGATGGCCTTCTCCATCGCCGGGGTGATCTTGTCGGCGTACATGTGGACCTGGCCCGAGACATTGCGCGCGGCGCGGCCGATGGTCTGGATCAGGGAGGTCCCGGACCGCAGGAAGCCCTCCTTGTCGGCGTCCAGGATGGCCACCAGGGAGACCTCGGGCAGGTCCAGGCCCTCCCGGAGGAGGTTGATGCCGACCAGGACGTCGTACTCACCGGAGCGCAGCTCTCGCAGGAGCTCGACGCGGCGCAGGGTGTCGACGTCACTGTGCAGATAGCGGACCTGGATGCCGAGCTCCAGGAAGTAGTCGGTGAGGTCCTCGGCCATCTTCTTGGTGAGGGTGGTGACCAGGACGCGCTCGTCCTTCTCGGTGCGCGTGCGGATCTCGTGCACCAGGTCGTCGATCTGGCCCTCGGTGGGCTTGACGACGACCTCGGGGTCGACGAGGCCGGTGGGGCGGATGATCTGCTCGACGAAGCCGTCGCCGCGCGAGAGCTCGTACTTCCCCGGGGTGGCGGAGAGGTAGACCGTCTGTCCGATGCGGCCGAGGAACTCCTCCCACTTCAGGGGGCGGTTGTCCAGGGCGGAGGGCAGCCGGAAGCCGTGGTCGACGAGGGTGCGCTTGCGGGAGGCGTCGCCCTCGTACATCGCGCCGATCTGCGGGACCGTGACGTGCGACTCGTCCAGGACGAGGAGGAAGTCCTCGGGGAAGTAGTCGAGGAGGGTGTTGGGGGCGGTGCCGGGCGCGCGGTCGTCGAAGTGCATCGAGTAGTTCTCGACGCCGGAGCAGGAGCCGATCTGGCGGAGCATCTCCAGGTCGTACGTGGTGCGCATGCGCAGGCGCTGGGCCTCCAGCATCTTGCCCTGCTTCTCCAGCTCGGCGAGGCGCTCGGTGAGCTCCTTCTCGATGCCGTTGACCGCCTTCTCCAGGCGCTCCGGTCCCGCCACGTAGTGCGAGGCCGGGAAGACGTACAGGTGGTCGTCGTCGCTGATGACCTCGCCGGTGAGCGGGTGGAGGGTGGAGAGCGCCTCGATCTCGTCACCGAACATCTCGATGCGGACGGCCAGCTCCTCGTAGACCGGGAAGATCTCGATGGTGTCGCCGCGGACGCGGAAGGTGCCGCGGGTGAACGCCAGGTCGTTGCGCGTGTACTGGATGTCCACGAAGCGACGCAGCAGCTGGTCGCGGTCGATCTCGTCGCCGACCTTGAGCGGGACCATCCGGTCCACGTACTCCTGGGGGGTGCCGAGGCCGTAGATGCAGGAGACGGAGGCGACCACGACGACGTCGCGGCGGGTCAGCAGCGAGTTCGTCGCGGAGTGGCGCAGGCGCTCCACCTCTTCGTTGATCGAGGAGTCCTTCTCGATGTAGGTGTCCGACTGCGGGACATACGCCTCGGGCTGGTAGTAGTCGTAGTACGAGACGAAGTACTCGACGGCGTTGTTCGGCAGGAGCTCGCGGAACTCGTTCGCCAGCTGGGCGGCCAGTGTCTTGTTCGGCGCCATCACGAGGGTGGGGCGCTGAAGCTTCTCGATCATCCACGCGGTGGTGGCGGACTTGCCGGTGCCGGTCGCGCCGAGGAGGACGACATCCTTCTCACCTGCGCGGATGCGCCGCTCCAGCTCGGCGATGGCTGCCGGCTGGTCGCCGCTGGGCTGGTACGGACTGACGACCTCGAAAGGCGCCACCGTGCGTTCGATCTTGGATACGGGCCGCATGGAATCCACCGTACGACCCCGCACTGACAACCGGGCGGGATCGGGGGCTCGGCGGCGCTCGCTCACCGGCTCTGCGAGGTGCGCGAGCCGGGCCGCCGACGGGGTCCGCGGCGGGGGCCGGGGGCGTGGCGGTCGCCCGGGCGCGGGACGGGGTAGGGCGGGTGGGGGCGCCGTCCGGGGTGCGCGCCGCTCCTGGTGTCCGGATGCCGGCCGCCCGTCAGCATCAGCGGGTCGAACATCACGATGACGCCCGCGAGGAGCAGGAAGGCGAGCGGGCCGATCATCATCGGCGCGAGGATCTCGGCGGACGAGGCACCGGGCGGCTCCGTGTCCGGGCCGTGCAGATGGACGCTGAGGGCCGCCATCCCGGTGTAGTGCATGCCGCTGACGGCCAGCCCCATGACGAGGCTGGCGCCGAGGCTCCACAGGAAACCCCTGACCTGCGCGGCCGCCCACAGGGCGGCGGTGGCGGCCACCATGGCGATCACCACGGACGCGGCGACGGTGAGCGTGTTGTACTCCAGCGTCCCGCGAAGACGCATACCGGCCATTCCGAGGTAGTGCATCGAGGCTATGCCGAGGCCCGTGATCGTCCCGCCGGTGAACAGGGCGGTGCCGGTCGCGCCGCGGTATCCGACGATGAAGATGCCGATGCCGACCATGACGATGGCGACGGCGAGACTCGCGAAGGTCAGCGCCTTGTCGTAGTGGATCGGTGTCTCCGCGACGGTGAAGCCCATCATCGCCACGAAGTGCATGGTCCAGATGCCGGAGCCGATCGCGGCCGAGCCGAGCGCGAGCCAGCCGGGCCGCCAGGAGTGGGCGACGAGCAGCGATCTGGTCGTGCAGCGCAGCCCGAGCGCTCCTCCGAGGCAGGCCATGACGTAGGCCACCACCGGTGTGACGACTCCGTAGCTGAACCCGTCGACCGTGCCCTGCATGCGCGGTAGCCCTTCCGCCTATTGTGCCTAAATGCCCCGAAATGCCCCATACACCCCCTACCGTCGGTCATCTGAAAGACCGTCGGTTGAGGCAGAGAGTAAAGCTCACCCCAGGACGCCCGAATGATTTTCCGGCAAAGAAACGCGTTACCCGCGCGCGGGGTCCTCGACCGTGGTGACTTCGTTCAACCTGTGGCCATCCTGCACCTGTTTCTCGTTGGCCGTGGACTGTCACTCTCGACCGGTCCGTGACCTCAACGACGCGAGGAGTACCCGTGTACGCACGCGCTGCCGCTGCCGCCACCGCCGCCCTCATGGGCGCCGGTGCACTCGTCCTCCCCACCGCCACCGCCGCCGCGCGGACACCGGCTGCGCCGGCCACCGGCGACCACGACAGACCGCTGGTCGTCGCCCACCGCGGCGCCTCCGCCTACGCCCCGGAGAACACCCTGGCGGCCATCGACAAGGCCCGCGACATGGGGTTCCGCTGGGTCGAGAACGACGTCCAGCGCACCAAGGACGGCGAGCTGGTGATCATGCACGACGACAACCTGAAGCGGACGACGAACGTGGAGGAGGTCTTCCCCGGCCGCGCCCCGTGGAAGGTCGCGGACTTCACGGCGGCCGAGATCGCGAGGCTCGACGCGGGCAGCTGGTTCAGCCCGAAGTACGCGGGTGAGCGGGTGCCGACCCTCGCGCAGTACATGCGCCGGGTCTCGCGCAACCACCAGAAGCTCGTCTTCGAGTTCAAGAAGCCCGAGCTCTACCCGGGCATCGAGAAGCAGGGCCTGCGGGTGCTCCGCGAGACGGGCTGGCTCGACAAGCACCACGTCAAGAGCAAGCTGGTCATCCAGAGCTTCAGCGCCGACAGCGTGAAGACCGTGCACAAGCTGCGGCCCGACGTGAAGACGGGCTTCCTCGGCACCCCCTCGGTCGCCCAACTGCCCGCGTACGCGAAGTTCTCCGACCAGATCAACTCGCCGCACACGTCCATCTCGGTCGGTTACGTCGCCGCGATCCACGCGTTCACGGGGCCGCACGGCAAGCCCCTGGAGATCTTCACGTGGACCGTGAACGACGCGGCGAACGCGCGGCGCGCCGCGGGCTTCGGCGTGGACGGGATCATCACCAACACGCCCGACGTCGTACGCAAGGCCCTGCGGGACAACTGACGCGGCGCGTTGTCAGTGGCCGGTCGTACGGTGGTCGGCATGAACGCCAACGCTCAGGAGCGGCGCCAGGCCGTGTGGGCCGTCGTCGGCAGCGACATCGGCCCCCTGCTCCTCGCCGCGACCGGCACCGGTCTCGTCACCGTGGTCTTCCACGCCACGGACGACGTGCGCGACAAGGCCGTGGACCGGCTCGGCTCCCGCCTGGGCGTCGAGCCGGTGTGCGCACCGGAGTCACCGCTGCTCGCCGAGCCGATACGGCAGCTCGCGGCCTACTTCGCGGGCGAGCGGCGCGATTTCGAGCTGCCGCTTGACTGGTCGCTGATCTCCGGCTTCAACCGCCAGGTGCTGCGCGAGCTCGCCTCCGGGGTGCCGTTCGGCACGGTGGTGGGCTATGGCGACCTGGCCCGCCGCGTCGGGCAGCCGCGCGCCGCGCAGGCCGTCGGCATCGCCATGGGCTCCAATCCGCTGCCGGTCGTGGTGCCGTGCCACCGTGTGGTGGAGAGCGACGGTGGCATCGGCGGCTTCGGCGGCGGCCTGGAGACCAAGCGGCAGCTGCTCGCCCTGGAGGGGGTGCTCCCCCAGCCGCTGTTCTGAGCCGCCGCCGCTCGGCGCGGGTGCCCTGTTTCCCCGTCAACTCTGTTTCGCGTCCCCCGAGCCCCTGGCACACTGCGTCAGTGACCAAGACCCTCGACGCTCCTGACATACCGGCGCCGGAGGCGCTGCCCGCCCTGCGCCGCCGCACGACCGCGGTGCTGATCGCCAGTCAGATCCTCGGCGGGCTCGGGATCCCGGTCGGCATCGCGCTGGCCCCGGTGCTCGCCACCGAGGTGAGCGGGACGGAGGCGGTGTCGGGTCTGGCGCCCACCGCTTCCGTGGCCGGTACGGCGCTGCTCTCGCTGCCGCTCGCCGCCCTGATGACGTCCCGTGGGCGGCGGGCGGGTCTCGTCCTCGCGTATGCGATCGGCGCGCTCGGGGCGGGGCTCGTGGTGCTGGCCTCTGTCATCGGAAGCTTTCCGCTGCTGCTGCTCGGCATGGCGGCCTTCGGCGGGGGGTCGCTGGCCACGCTGCAGGCACGTTTCGCCGCGGCCGACCTCGCCGAGCCCGAGCGGCGGGGCCGCGCCATCTCCCTCGTCATCTGGGCCACCACCATCGGCTCGGTCCTCGGGCCGAACATCGCCGCGCCCACGAGCCGGCTCTTCGCCGGCACCGCCATCCCCGAGACGGCGGGACCGTTCCTCTTCGCGGCCGGGATCTTCGCGGTCGCCGCGCTCGTGGTGGCGCTGCTGCTGCGCCCCGACCCGCTGCTCACCGCCCGCGCGCTGGCCCCCCAGGAGGACGACACCACGCAGAGCCGCTCGCTGAGGGCCGGGATCGCCGCCGTGGCCGCCTCCCCGATGGCCCGCCTGGCGCTGGTGACGGTCGCCGTCTCGCACACGGTGATGGTCTCGATCATGGTGATGACCCCGGTCGACCTGGGGCACCACGGCGCGAGCCTGCAACTGGTCGGGCTGGTCATCAGCGGTCACATCGCGGGCATGTACGCGTTCTCGCCGGTGATGGGCTGGCTGGCCGACCGGTTCGGCCGCCTGTCCGTGATCGGCCTGACCGTGGGGCTGCTGAGCTGCGCCGCGCTGCTCGCCGGCACGGCGGGGCCGAGCCACGGCCAGACCGCCGCCGGTCTCTTCGTGCTCGGCCTCGGCTGGTCGGCGGGCCTGGTCTCCGGCTCCGCGCTGCTCACCGACTCGGTGGCGCAGCCGGCCAGGGCCGCCGTGCAGGGCCTCTCGGACCTCACGATGAACGCGGCGGCGGGCATCGGCGGCGCGGTTGCCGGCCTGATCGTGGCCCGGGCGAGCTACGGCTGGCTCAACCTCGTCGGGGCCTGCATCCTGCTGCCGGTGGCCGCGCTCGCCGTCCGCCGGGCGGTGGCGGCCAAGAAGGCGTGATCCCGCGCGGCGGGGGGTGGGGTCAGGGCAGCGTGATGTGGTACGCCTTGCGCAGCGTCTCGTGCACCGTCCACGTCGTACGGTCGCCCTCGCGCAGCACGGCGGCGTCGCCGGGGCCGAGCTCCAGGGTGTCGCCGCCCTCGACCTGGACGGTGGCCCGGCCGCTGACGACCACGAAGAGTTCGTTGGCCTCGGTGTCGGTGACCACGCCCGGCGTGATCTGCCAGATGCCGCGCAGCTGTTTGCCGTCGGCGGACTCCCACAGGACCTTGCCGGTCACCACCGGGGTGCCGGAGACGATCTGCTCGGGGGTGAGTGGCTCGGCCTCCAGTTCGACATCCGGGATGTGCACGGCGAACGAGGCGGGGGCGGTGGCGGCTTGATCATTCGTGGTCATGGGCGGTCACCCTAGCCGGGGGGCGTTGCGCAGTTCCCCGCGCCCCTTTCGGGGCGGGACGCGGGGTGAGGGCGTCAGGGTTTTCTGCCCCAGGCTGAGATCAAGGGTGGGGTGGCCAGGTCCAGGGGGGCCGTGGTGATGTTGGAGAGGTGGTGGTCCAGGTCGTCCGTGGTGGCCAGGCCCGCTGCGATCAGGGCCGGGCGGAGTTGTTGGAGCGTCGCGGTCTCCAGGGCCGCGCAGGCCGGTGACGCCAGCGGGAAGTACGCGTCGGCCTCCACCTGGCGCAGGCCCGCCTCTCGCAGCAGCCGGGGCAGCCGACGGCCGTACGTGAGGTCCGCGCCGCGCTCCGCGAGCAGCGCGCGCACGGCCTGACGCAGCCGGTTGGCCAGCTCCTGCGCGGCGCCGTGGTCGTCGGGGCAGGCCAGCGGCTGGAGCGCGGGGTCGGCCTCCTCGATCAGCAGCCTGCCGCCCGGCCGCAGCGCCCTGAGCATCGACTTCAGGGCCCGCTCCTGGTCCGCCACCTCGCCGAGGACGAGCCGCGCGTGCACGAGATCGAAGGCCTCGGCGGGCGGCGGATCGGCGGCGACGTCGTGCGTGCGTACCTCCAGGGGCGAGCGCGCGGTCCGGAGCTGCCAGGACGTGTCGATGTCCGTCGCCAGGACCCTGCCGGTGGGGCCGACCCGCTTGGCCAGCCAGGAGATCACGGATGTGCCGCCCGCCCCGACCTCCCAGCAGCGCCAGCCGGGGCCGAGGCCGAGGCGTTCGATGTGTCCGAAGGTGGTGGTGTCGAAGAGGGCGGCGTAAGCGGCGAAGCGCTGCTTCGCCTCGGCCTGCCGGGCGTCGGAGAGCTGTCGGGGGTCGGGGAGTCGCCGGGGGTCGAGGAGGTGACCGTCGATACGCGTCATGCCGCGATCATCCCATTTGTCAGGCTTGCACCCCGGAAGCAGAACCGGCCATTCCGGGGCCATTCCGGAGCGGAACGATCCGTTCCCCCAGGGATCAGCGGAGTGGGCGGCCGTCCTGGCAGACTGGCACGTCACGTCGTCAGCGCGAGGAGCCCCACATGTCGATGGCAGGCAACCTGCGGAAAGTCGGGAACCTGGGCAGGGTCGGAAGCCTGCGGAAGGTCGGCGGCCTGCGCAGAGTGGCCCGCCTGGGCCGCCGCGGCGCGCGCGTCGACCTGAGCCACCCGGCCCGCTCCCCGCTGGGCTCGTCGGTGGTGAACTGCGTGACGTACCGCGAAGGCGTCCGCCAGCCCGCCGGCCGTGACCTCGTCGAGTCGGTGGAGCGCATCCGCAAGACGGACGACGGCTTCGTCTGGCTGGGTCTGCACGAGCCGACGGAGCGGGAGTTCGCCGGCATCGCCGACCTCTTCGACCTGCACCCGCTCGCCGTGGAGGACGCGGTGCACGCGCACCAGCGCCCGAAGGTGGAGCGGTACGACCACACGCTCTTCGCCGTCTTCAAGACGGTCTGCTATGTGGAGCACACCGAACTGACCGCCACCAGCGAGGTGGTGGACACCGGCGAGATCATGGTCTTCGTGGGCCGCGACTTCGTCATCACGGTCCGGCACGGCCGGCACGGCTCGCTCGGCCCGCTGCGCGAGGAGCTGGAGGGCGCGCCCGAGCAGCTCGCCCAGGGCCCGGCCGCGGTGCTGCACGCGATCGCGGACCATGTCGTGGACGACTACCTCGCGGCGACGGACGCGGTGCAGTCCGACATAGACCAGGTCGAGACGGCCGTCTTCGCCCCGGACGGCGAGCGGCTCGACCCCGGCCGCATCTACCAGCTCAAGCGCGAACTGCTGGAGCTCAAGCGCGCGGTGGTGCCGCTGGGCCGTCCGCTCCAGGTGCTGGCCACTCAGCCGATGCGCGTCATCGCCCCGGAGATACAGGCGTACTTCCGGGACGTCGACGACCACTTGAAGCGGGCCACCGAGCAGATCGCCGCCTTCGACGAGTTGCTGAACTCCATCCTCCAGGCGCACCTCGCCCAGGTGACCGTCGCGCAGAACGAGGACATGCGGAAGATCACCGCTTGGGCCGCCGTCATCGCCGTGCCGACGATGGTCTGCGGCATGTACGGCATGAACTTCGATCACATGCCCGAACTGCACTGGAAGTACGGCTATCCCGTGGTGATGGCCCTGGTGGCGACGGTCTGTTTCACGCTGTACCGCGGCTTCCGGCGCAGCGGCTGGCTGTAGGCGGCCCGGGGGGTGTGCCTCGCTCGCGCGGGCGTCGGCTAGTTCTTGGCGTACACGCTCTCGACCCAGCCCGCGAGCTGGTCGTCGGTGAGGTGCGTGGCCAAGTCGGCCTCGCTGATCATGCCGACGAGCCGCTTGTTCTCGATCACCGGCAGGCGGCGGATCTGGTGGCCCTGCATCTCCCGCAGGACCTCGTCGACGTCGGCGTTCGAATCGATCCACCGGGGCGTTCCCTTGGCCAGGTCGCCCGCGGTGACCCGGGACGGATCGTGGCCCATGGCCACACAGCCGACGACGATGTCGCGGTCGGTGAGAATGCCGCAGAGCCGTTCGTTCTCGTCGCCGATGGGCAGGGCACCCACGTCTAGTTCGCGCATCAGCTGGGCGGCGCGGTCCAGCGTCTCGTGCTTGGGGATCCACTGGGCCCCCTGATGCATGATGTCTCCGGCGGTGGTCATCGGTACCTCCCGTGGCCGGGCAGTGTCCGGAGCGGCGCGAGCGCGCCGCTGGTCCCGGCGCCCCTCATTCTCGTGGCGTCCCCGGCGCCCCGCATCCGGAGCGGGCGGCCGCCTCAGGGGGCGAACGTGATGATCTTGCGCGGGGTCACGCGGACGATGACCCGGGTCTCCTCGTCCTTCTCCGCCGGCGGATCGATGCCCAGGTACTTGTGCGAGAGCTCGTGCGGGAGCCGCTTGCCCTCGTCCGGCAGGATCTCGGCGACGCCGCGGATCTCGGCCGAGGAGTACGGGTTCGCGAGGTCGTCGACCGAGACACTCACGCGGGGGTCGCGTTCGAGGTTACGGACCTACCCGAGCACGGCCTCCCCCCTTGTCATCGCCGATTCCGTCCGCGCCCTCCTCGACGGTGAGATAGGTGTTTCAGGAGGCATACAGACAGGGGTTTCAGGAGTCCGGGGCGTCTCCACCGCTCCACGCCGGATGCCGGGGGTCGTCCGCCCGCACCACCACGTCGGCCACGGCCGCCGGGTCCGTCTCCGTCTCGTACCGCTCGAAGGCCGGGAGTGTCCAGCGCTCGTCCTCCGGTGTACGTCGTCGCAGGGCGCCCGGCGAGAGGCGTACGTGCACCGTCAGGTCGAACGGGAACCAGTGGCCGAGCAGCAGCGGGCCGTGCAGCAAGAGCACGCCGCCGGGCGGGAGTCGGACATAGGGGCTGCGGGTCGCGCGGTCGGCGGCAGGGTCCCAGAGGTCGGGCAGGACACGGCCCGTGCCGCCCGGGTCCAGCGGTCCGAGGACCTCGCGCCACAGCGCCCCGGTGTCGAACCACCCGCTGTAGTACGCCTCCACGTCCTGGCGCCCGTACTCCAGCCGCAGCGACGCCGGTCGCAGGAACCCCTCGGTGGCGACCACGAGCGAGGACCGCCCGCGCAGGCGCAGCGCGTCGCTCACGCCCCGCGCCAGTTCGCCGGTGCCGCCCGCCGGCGCACCGTCCACGGCGACGCGCGGCCAGGGGCTCCCGTCCGCCGTCCTCAGGTCGAGCAGGCGGTCGGCGAGGGTGTCGGCCAGGCGTTCCCAGGTGATCGGTTCGAGTCGCACGGGCCCATGATGCCGCCGCGCGCCGGGCCCGGGGTGGCGGGTCGGCGGAGGATTCGGGGAATGAGACGGGCATGGCGAGCCCTCCCCCCGGCCTTGTGGTCTTCCAGCCCCTGAAACGGCGGCGCTGCGCCGAGTGCCGTTCCAGCCCCCTGCCCCTGCTCGTCCTCGAACACGGTGAGCCGCGCTGCCTGGACTGCGCCGACCTCGGGCACCTCGTGTACCTGCCGCGCGGCGACACCGCGCTCACGCGGCGGGCACGTGAGGCCAGTGGGCTCTGCGCGGTCGTCGTCCGCTTCCACCGCCGCCGTGCCCGGTACGAACGGCAGGGCGTGCTGGTCGAGGAGGCGGCCCTCGCCCACGCGGAGGAGCGGTGCCTCGCCGACGCGCAGGCGCGGGCGCGGCGCAGGGAACGGGACGCGGCGCGGCGGGCCGCTGAGGACGTGCGGTTCACCGCGGCCTTCGCCGCCGAGATCCGGCGGCTCTTTCCCGGCTGCCCGGCCGAGCGCGCCCTCGCCATCGCCGCGCACGCCTCGGTCCGGGGCAGCGGGCGGGTGGGGCGCAGCGCGGCGGGGCGGGCGCTCTCGGAGGCGGCGGTGAGGGCAGCGGTCACCGCCGCGGTGCGGCACACCGATACGCCGTACGACCGGCTGCTGATGAGCGGGGTCGCGCGAGGCGAGGCGCGGCGCCGGATCGCCTCCCTGACGGAGACGACGCTGCGGAAGTGGCGCGACACATCGGACCGCCCACCCGGCCGACCGCCGCCTCCCCCGACCCCGGCCGCACACCACCACCCGAGCCCCTGAGACGTCCACGCATGCGCCCGCGAGCCGTACGTATGGCCGCCGGCCGCCCGCGGCAATTGACTTGTGGGGAAACGGCCCGCCGTGCAGGATCACTCGCGGCCCGCCCATCCGACGTAACGGCCCTAATCACCGCGGGAGTTGCCATGATCGACGGACCGTACTTCGTCCTCACCGTGTTGGGGGCGCTCGCCTGCGGTGTCGCCGCCGGGGTCTTCGCCGCGTTCTCGACCTTCGTGATGAAGGGCCTGGCCGCGCTGCCGCCCGCCCAGGGCATCGCCGCGATGAACTCGATGAACGTCGCCGCGGTCAACCCGGCGTTCATGACCGTCTTCCTGGGGGCGACGGGGCTGTGCGCGGTGCTCGCCGTCGTGACGTTCGTGCTCTGGCCGGACGAGGGCACCTTCGAGCTGCTGTTCGGCTGTGCACTGTATCTCGTCGGTTCGTTCGGCGTGACGGTCGCCGCGAACATCCCGCGCAACGAAGCCCTCGCGAAGGTCGACCCGGACAGCGCGGAGGGCGCGGCGTACTGGCGTGCGTACGTCCGTGAGTGGACCGCGTGGAACCACGTCCGCGGCGTGGCCTCGCTCGCCGCGGCGGCGTGCTTCGTCCTAGCCCTGACCTGACCTGCTCTGACCTGACCTGACGAGACGCGACGAGACGCGACGCGACCACGGTGAACACGCAGCGGCGGGCGGTCAGCGCTTGCGCCCCACCGCCCCGTACCCCGGCGTGGGCCGCTCCCCCGTTTCCGGCGTCCCCGGCGTCCCCGCGCCCGGTTCCGGCTTCCAGCGGTCGATGATCGCCACTCCGGGGTCCACCATCTCGTACCCCTCGAAGAAGCGCTCCACCTCCGCGCGGGTGCGCAGCGCCAGCGTCATGCCGCGTGACTTGTAGAGCTCCGCCGCCTGCCGCGCCGTGTCCGGGGTGAACTCGCCCGTGCCGTGCGACAGCATCAGGTGGCTGCCCGGCGGCAGGGCGCTCATCAGGCGGTCCACCAGTTCGTACGCGCCGTCCTCGTCCGCGATGAAGTGCAGCAGCGCGACGAGCGACAGGGCGACCGGCCGGTCGAAGTCGAGGACCCGCCCGGCCTCTTCGAGGATTTTCTCCGGTTCGCGGAAGTCCGCCTGGATGTACTCGGTGGCGCCCTGCGGCGTCGAGCGGAGCAGCGCCTCGGCGTGGGCGAGGACGATCGGGTCGTTGTCGCAGTAGACGACGCGGGTCTCCGGGGCGATGGCCTGGGCGACCTGATGGAGGTTCGGTTCGGTCGGTATCCCCGTGCCGATGTCCAGGAACTGCCGGACGCCCTGGGTCGTGAGCCAGCGCGTGGCGCGGTGCATGAACGCGCGGTTGGCCCGCGCCATCGTCAGGACCTGCCCGTCCATGGCGACGAGCCGGCGGCCCATCTCCTCGTCCACCGGGTAGTTGTCCTTGCCGCCCAGGAACCAGTCGTACATGCGTGCGGGGTGCGGCTTGCTGGTGTCGATGTACGACGGGTCGGTCACGGCAGCTCCACGGGTAGGCGGCGGTCGGGGAGGAGGGACGCGGTGGTCACGACAGCAGGAAGTCCGCCTCGCCGGCCTTCGCCCCCTGGATGAAGGCGTTGATCTCCCCGTGCGTGTAGATGAGCGCGGGGCCGTCGGGGTCGGCCGACTGGCGCACCGCGACCCTGCCGTCGTCGAGTTTCATGGCCTCCAGGCAGTTGCCGCCGTTGCCGCCGCTCCACGGTTTGTGCCAGCCGTCGTTGCCGAGGTCACGGGCGGGCATGCCGTTGTAGATGCGGGACTCGGCACGCGAGTCGTCGCGGGCCCCGGGCGAACGCGGACCGGCGGGGCGCGTTCCGGCTCGATGTCGGTCCATGTCACAGCTCCTTGCGGACGTCCCGGAGGATGTCCTTCGTGCGTTGTGCGGTGGCGGCCTGCGCCGCCATGCGGTCCATGACCTCCAGGTGGGTGGCCACCTCTTTGCGCGCGTCCAGGTAGACGGCGCCGGTCAGGTACTCGCTGTAGACCATGTCGGGCAGCTCCGCCATGGCGAAGCGGAAGAGCACGAACGGTCCGTACGTTCCGGGGTGCGGGCCCGCCGCGAACGGCGCGACCTGGAGCGTGACATGGGGCATCTCGGTGGCTTCGAGCAGCCGGTCGAGCTGCGCGCGCATCACCTCGGGGCCGCCGACGGGCCTGCGCAGCGCGGTCTCGTCCATCACCACCCACAGCCGGGGCGCGTCCTCGCGGGTGAGCAGCGCCTGACGCTCCATGCGCAGCGCCACATACCGCTCGATGTCCGCGGGCCGGGTCTGGCCGATGGCTCCGGAGAGCATCACGCCGCGCGCGTACTCCTCGGTCTGGAGCAGGCCGGGCACGAAGTGCGGCTCGTAGGAGCGGATGAGGCTGGCCGCGCCCTCCAGGCTGACGTACATGCTGAACCAGCCCGGCAGGATGTCGTGGAACCGCTGCCACCAGCCCGGTTTGTTCGCCTCTTCGGCGAGGGTCACGAACGCGTCGGCCTCGTCGTCGGCGACGCCGTAGGCCTTCAGGAGCAGTTGGAGGTACGGGATCTTCAGCGCGACCTCGGCCGTCTCCATGCGGCGGACGGTGGCCGGGGCGACGCGCAGGATCTTCGCCGCCTCCTCGCGCCTCAGGCCGGCGCTCTCCCGCAGGTCCTGTAGGCGACGACCGAGAACGACCTGGCCGACGGTCGGCGCGGACCGCGGTTCGCTCACGTCTCCTACCTCCACCTGACTGCGCGTTGCCACAACCCACACCGCACCGTGAGCCGTTGCGAGCAGTGTGCCATGCGCCGTCTCGGAGGAACACGCCACTGTGCACATTTCAGAGTGGCTCTTGCCAAGGTGTTCTGGGCGGGGCGATAGTGGAGAGCGTGACTCCGCCCGCGCCGTTAGGAACCGAAGCCGCCGAAGGCCGTCTTGGTGATCTCGCCGAGGCACGTCCTGTGAGCGTTGCCGAGGTCTGCGTCAGTTTCGCGCTCGCCCCTCAACCGAACTCCGTCGCGCAGGCCAGACGCCTGCTGCGCGCGCAGCTCGGCGTCTGGGCCGTGCGTGACGAGGACGCCTGCGACGCGGCGGCACTCGTCCTCTCCGAACTGGTCACCAATGCCGTGGTGCACACCACGAGCCGGTGGATCATCTGCGAGTTCTGCGCGGATTCGGGGAAGCTGCGGATATCCGTGCGTGACGAAGGGTGCGGGCCAGGTGTGCCGCGCCCCGTGCACAGGGGGGCAGATGAGGAGCACGGGAGGGGATTGCTTCTCGTCGACGCGGTGAGCAGCGCGTGGGGCGTCCACGAAGCGGGGCCCGGAAACGGGCGCACGGTGTGGGCGGAGTTGCGACGGACGGCGGCACAGGTGTCGCCGTTCGCATAGACCGATCGCGGGGCCGGCGTGGACCAGCGCGGCGGTGACGCGGATACCGAGAACTCGCGGCCGGCGTGGACCAGCACGGCGGTGTCGCGGGTGCGAGAACGGGTGAGTCGAGCGTGGCAGTGATGCGGGCGGGGGGCATGTGAGCGCGGGTACGGTGCGGTCGTTGGGTCTGAACACATTGGTCCGGCTCTCCCGGCGGCGACAGCTCGCCGGGGCTCCGCCACCACCCTTGCGGCTCGACCTGCCCGAGGGCATGACCGAGCCACTCGGCTGCGACGCGGTGGCGGTGCCGGCGGCGCTCGGGCCCCGCCTGATGTCCCGGCTGCCCCGCGTGGGGTGCGTGTACGAGGACGGGCCGCGCTGGTGGTGGATCGTGCCCGCGGACTCCGATGTCGCCATGGAGTGGCCTGCGGCGGCCGCCTACTCGGCGGGCGCGGTCGTGCGGGACGGCGGCCGACGCCGCCCGGTGCTGATCAACCGCCCCGACGGCGACGTCCCTTACACTCCGCCGATCCCGCTCTACCTGGCGCTGTGCCGGGCGACGGGGACGACGCCGGGGTGGTCGCGGGCCTGTCGCGCTTAGCGCATCGGGGTCTGTCGCACTTAGCGCATAGGGGGCTTGGGGCTCCTGGCGCTCGGGGTGGCCCGGGCGGTTCAAACGGCTGCGGGGGCCTCCTCGGAGTCGGTGACGCGCACGATCACCAGGAAGGCGTCGGAGGCGAGGTCCATCACGACCTCCGCGGGTCGGCCTTCCGCGCGGCGGGCCCGCGCGAACTCCTCCGCGGGCCATGACCCGCGGGGTCCGCCCGCGGGGAAACGCTCCAGCACCAGTCGTCCGTTCATCGTGTTCCTGCCCCCGTGTGGTTCGGTGCGCTGCTCGAGACTCTGTACCGGTGAGAACGCTCATAGCGCCCTCCAGGGCTCGCAACGTGACCGAACTGACACAGAGTTGCGGCATTTCCCAGGGTTCTCCCGGGGCCCCGGGGATCGGGGGGCTCCGGAACTCCGGGGGATCAGTCCTCGTACTCGTCGTGGTAGCGCACCCGCGCGCTGCCCGCCGGGGCGCCGAGCGCCGACGCCCGCCCCCTCGGCTCCTCCCACTCCTCCTGCCGGCCGAGCGCGGTGAGGTCCAGGAGGCTGGTGGTGGAGCCGAGGCCGTCCAGGCCGCGGGCGAACGTCGCGTAGGTGTGGAAGACGCGGTCGCCGTCCCGCAGGAAGCAGTTGATCGCGGGGATGTCGCACGGCTCCTCGGTGGAGGAGGCGCCGAAGTCGTGGTTGAAGTCGCCGCCGTGCGTCGAGTACCAGGGTACGGTCCAGCCCATGCGGGCCTTGAAGGTGAGGAGCGCGGTGAAGGGCGCGCGGGAGACGGCGACGAAGTTCGTGCCGCGGGCCCGCAGATGTGCGAGGTGCCCGATCTGGTCGAGGAAGGCGGAGCAGCTGCGGCAGCCCGCCTCCCACTCGGGGGCGTACATGAAGTGGTAGACGATCAGTTGGTCCCGGCCGTCGAAGAGGTCGAGCAGCGTCGCCTTCCCGTCGGAGCCGTCGAAGTAGTACTCCTTGTCGACCTCCACCATCGGCAGTCGGCGTCGCGCGGCGTTGAGCGCGTCGCGCGCGCGGGTGGCGGCCTTCTCCTTGGCCAGCAACTCCTCACGTGCGACCAGCCACTCCTCGCGCGTGACGATGTCCGGAAGTCCCATGGTGTGTCTCCTCCACCCTTCGGGCGCGTACCTCGGCGAAAGGGTGGACCGGCGGGGTGTGCGGAACTCATCGCTCCCGGGCGAGAAAAGCCGAAAAGGGAATCTGAGGTGAGGGGTGAGGGGTGAGGGGTGAGGGGTGAGGGGTGAGGGGTGAAAGGCGAAAGGTTCGAGACGCGAGGTGAGAGTGCGAGGTGAGAGGTCACAGGGGCGGCGCGGTCAGCCCTCGTACTCCTGGACGCGTCTGCCGTGGCTCCGGTCGACGAGTTCGGGCAGCAGTTCGCCCAACTCCCGGACCGTCTCCCGCACATCCAGGGTCAGCAGTTCGCGGTCGCGCATGAGGACCCGGCCGTCCACGATCGTGGTGCGCACGTCAGCGGAGCGGGCGCTGTGCACCAGGGTGGCGGCCAGGTCGTGCACGGGCTGGGTGTGCGGTCCGCTCAGGTCCACGAGGATGATGTCGGCGCGCCGCCCCTCGGCGAGGCTGCCGACCACCCGCCCGAGGCCGACGGCTCGCGCGGACTGCGACGTGGCGTGGTCCAGGGCCTGGCGGGCGGTGAGCCAGGTGGGGTCGTTCTCCGCGTGCTTCTGGACGAGCGCGGTGAGCGTCATGGACTCCCACACGTCGAGGGTGTTGTTGGACGCGGCGCCGTCCGTGGCCAGGCCGACCGGGACGCCGGCCTCGCGCAGCGTCCGCACGGGTGTGGTGTCCCAGCCGAACTTCAGATAGCCGCGGGGCGCCGAGGCGACGGCGACGCGACCACCGGAACGGCGCAGCGCGGGCAGGTCGCGGGCAGGGTCGAGGCCGGTGGCGTGGGCGATGAGGAGGTCCACGTCCAGGAGCCCGGCGCGCTCCAGGACCTCGATGGGCGTACGGCCGTGCCGGGCCAGGCTGTTCTCGGTCTGCTCGCGGTTCTCTGCGGCGTGGATGTGGACGAGCAGCCCGTGTTCGCGGGCGAGTTCGGCGGTCGCGGCGAGGTCGGTGTCATCGACGGTGTACGGGGCGTGCGGGGCGAGGCAGGTGGTGACGCGCCCGTCGGCGGCGCCGCGCCGCCGCAGCGCGAAGTCGAGGGAGGCGGCCCGCCCGTCCGGTCCCTGCGAGCTGAAGTAGGCCTGGCCGAGGACGGCACGCAAGCCGCTCTCCTCGGCGACGTCGGCCACCGTGTCCATGGCGAAGTAGTGGTCGGCGAAGGTGGTGACGCCGCCGCGGATCATCTCGGCACAGGCGAGGCGCGCGCCGAGCCCGACCGTGCGCTCGGTCAGATTGGACTCGATGGGCCAGATCCAGTCGTTGAACCACGCGTGGGCGGGCAGGTCCTCGGCGAGGCCGCGCAGGGCGACCATCGGCGTGTGCGTGTGGCAGTTGATGAGGCCGGGGAGGGCGACGGTGCCGCGGGCGTCGATGTGCTCGGCGGCCACGCGGGCCTCCGGGGTGGCGGTCGTGCCGGCGGGATCGGCTGCTGTGACCGAGGCAATCACTCCGTCACGTACGACGATCACCGCGTCGTCCACGAAGACGATCTCGCCGTCCGGGCCGTGGGTCAGGGCGGTGCAGCCGGTGATGAGGAGGTCGGCGGGGGGTGTAGGGGACGGGGGCGTCGGCGGCGTCATTTCTTCACGGTAGTGGCGTCCAGGGCGGCGGGGGGCGGTGTGGGGGTGGGCTGTGGCTGCGGGGGGGGGTGCGGCCGGGGCGGTCGGTGCGGCATCCGGTACCGCCAGTGCCCGCCCATGCCCGCCCATGCCGTCGTGACACCATGCCGCACTGTGGGCACGTACGTACGAGACTCAACCGAGGGGGCGCCGTGACGGAGACAGCGGCGGCGACGGCGACGACGACGCGGGACGAACCCGGTGGCTGGGCCGATCTGCCCGGTGACACGGCCCTCAGCATCCGCGTCCCCGAGGCGGACCATCTGGTGAGCGCGGGCTTCCCGGCCCACGTCACGGTGCTCTACCCGTTCCTCAACGAGTCCCGCCTCTGCGCGTCGGCCCACGCCGACCTGGCGGAGGTGTTCGCGGCCCACGCGCCCTTCACCCTCACCTTCAGCGGGTTCCGCCGCTACCCGGGAGTCCTCTACCTCCCGCCGGAACCCGAAGCCCCCGTACGCGCCCTCACCGAGTCCCTCACCGAGTCCCTCACCGGCCGCTGGCCCGAAGCGGTCCCGTACCGCGGCATCTTCACCCCTCCCCTCCCGCCCCACCTGACCCTCGCGAACCACGAGGGCCCGGACACGTACGAAGCCGCCTACGACGCCCTGGAGACCCGGCTCGCCCCGCACCTGCCCCTCGTCAGCCAGGTGAACGAGGTCCACCTGATCGTGACGGACGGCGCGGGCGGCTGGCGGGACCTCAGGACGTACCGCCTGGGAGAGTGCGTGGCCGGGCCCGCGCTCTGTGACGCGCGTACGAAGCGGATGTGAAACCGCCGGGCAGGAGTCAGGACATCCCCCGAGAAGTAGGACGGGCGGGGTGGGCACGTCCGCTACGGTTTGCCGCCGACATGGGTCCACGGCTCCCGCACTCCCGTACCCGGCGGGGGTGGGCTCGCGGACCCCTCCTCACCCGAAAGGGGCCGCCCCGTGGCTCTCACCCTCTCCCGCCTCACCCGTACCCGACTCGCCGTGGCCGGCGCCGCGACCGCCGTCCTCGCGGTCGCGGCCCCGGCGGCGTACGCCTCACTGGACGACGCCCCGCGGTCGTCGTCCTCCACCGCTGCCACCTCAACGGCCGCCCCGTCGACGCCCGTCCGGGGCAAGCCCTACACGGAGACCCGGCTCTTCTTCGGCACGGAGCGTCCCGACGGTGGCCCCGCCGTCACCGACAAGCAGTTCATGGCCTTCATCGACAAGGAGGTCACGCCGGGCTTCCCCGACGGGCTGACCATCCAGGACGGGCGCGGGCAGTGGCGCGACGCCAACGGCAGGATCGAGCGCGAGCGTTCGTACGAACTGATCCTGCTGTATCCGGCGGGCGAGGCGCGCAAGCGGGACGTGTTGATCGAGGAGATCCGCAGCGATTACGAGAAGGCGTTCGCGCAGGAGTCGGTGGCGCGGCTGGACGAGCGGACGAGGGTCGATTTCTGACCGGCGGCGCGCGGAGGGAGGCGGCCGGGCGAGCTCTGTGGGCCAGGCTCGCGGAGCCTCGCGGGGCCGGGCGAGCTCCGTGGGCCCGGCTCGCAGAGCCTCGCGGCCATCACGCGGAGCCCCGGCCGTTAGAGGGATCCCCGGCCGACACGCGGAGCCCCGGCCGTCATGCGGAGCCCCCGGCCGTCACGCAAGGCCTCCCTCCCCGGCGGCCACAGGGCACCTGCCTCCCGACGCGCACAGCCGCAAGGTGCCCCTCAACCGCCGTCAACGCCCCTGCGTCGTCACGACGCGCACCAGCCGCACGGTGGACCTCAACACCACAACAACGCCCGCAACAGCGACCGCGGCCGCGGCCGCCATGGTGCGCCCCAGCCGCCACAGACACACCACCGCCGCCACGGTGCACGCCCCTGCTGCCACACCCCGGGCGTCACGCCCCCGCCGTCACGCCCGTCACAATGAGCCGCTCCGCCTCGTCGAGCGCCCTCAAGAGGCGCTCACGGTCCACGGGCCCGGCTGCCGCCAGGGAAACCAGAATCGCGTCGATGTCCCGCAGACCCGCCCGCTCCAGGAGCCGCTTCTCGTTGGTGACCCATTCGCCGCGCGCGGCGAGCACCGCGTGCGCGCCCTCCATCGCGGCCGTGGCGAGGGCGCCCGCGACCTCGGTGTGCTGGGCACGCGGGGCGTTGTTGTCACGGGCGTAGCCGAGGGTCATGCGGGCCCGGCCGAGCCAGACGCCGGGAGCCGTGCGGCGCAGGGCCTCGGGGTAGGCGGGGCGCGGCAGTTCGCCCCTCAGCACTTGGTTGACGGCGAGTTCCGCGACGACCAGGTAGCTGGGGATCCCGGCGAGGTGGAACATCAGCGGCTCCCAGCGGAACCGCCCCTCCTCGGCCTCCTCGACCTCGCGTTCGACCACGTCGAGATCGCGGTAGTGCACATCGACGCGGCGCCCGTCGACGGTGAGCCACGCCCCGCCGTTGAAGACCCCGCCGCCCCACTCGCCGATCCCCGAGACCTCCCCTTCCCAGCCGATCGCACGCAGCGCGGCGGGGTCGAAGGAGGGCCCGCGGTAATACACGGCGGTGTCCCAGTCGCTGTCGGCGGTGTGCGTGCCCTGCGCGCGGGAGCCGCCGAGGGTGACGGCCTCGACACCGGGGAGGGCGGCGAGCCGGTCGGCGACATGGTCGAGGAAGGCTTCGTCGCTCATGGAACGCGTGAAACGCGTCGTCATGGAACCACCCCGGCGTCGACGGTCGTCACGGTCGCCGTCCGTCGCCGGTGTTCAGCTGCCCGACGCTCCCCGCCTGGATCACCGTGCCGTGGATCACGCCACCGCTGATGTGGTTGTACGTGTCGCCACCCTGAGGCACGCCCGCATCGGTGTCCGGAGCCAACTCGTCCAGCAAGGCCCGCAGTTCGGCAGCGGCGGCGGGATCGGCGGCGAGCCTGCGGCGCAGCCGGGAACGCCACTCCGTCCGCACGTCGGCCGTGGTCTCGCTGTCCCCGGCGTCATGCGCGGCGACGACCTCGGCGCGCGCCTCCTCCAGCTCCCCGACGAGAACGCCCTCGTCACCCCCGCTGTCCCGCGAGAAGAACCGGGCGACGCGATCCCGGGCCTGCGTCCATCCCTCGGTGACCATCTGCTGCACGAGCGCCGTCGCCCCGGCCGCCGCCAACGCGGTCAACTCAGCGTCCACGGGCCCCCCCTTCTCCGCCTCCGACCCCTTCACGGTAACGCGCGGCACCGACAACGCGCTGCCGCCCCGCCACCACTCCCGGCACGCCGCCTTCCCATGACTCCTCGGACGGAGGCCTTCTCATCCCCCGAGCACCCCCGCCACCGCCCCCACCACATCCATGTCCGCCTCCCCCTCCGGCCACCAGTCGTCCGCGCCCGGCTCGCTTCGGTACGGGTACCAGCGGTTGTCGTGGCCGAAGCGGAGTTGGAGGGAGCCGTCCGCGGTCGTGAGGGCGTTGCGGTGGATCGTCATGCGGGGGAGGTCCGCCGCCGCCAGGGCGCCGCGGGCGCGGTCGAAGGGGCCCGCCGGGGGGTCCCAGGGGGTTTCCAGGACCGCTAGGCCCTCCTCGCCGCCCTGGCGCCAGGCCGCCGCCGCTCGGGAGAGGTCCGCGGGGGTGCGGCCCACGGAGCGGGCCAGTTCGGCGAACTGGCGGCTGAAGGTGCGGCGGCCCGTGAGGCCGGGGTGCGAGGCCGCCAGGCGGACCGCGTCGTGCCAGGGGGACGTGGCCGTGAAGGGGTCGGCGCCCGTGGTCAGGAACGCGTGGGCCCTGGCCGCCGCGTCGGTGATCAGGAATTCCAGGGACGTCGCGTCCGGGGCGCCGGGCAGCGACGGCAGCACCGGCGGCTCGCCCGGGTGGGCCGGGGGCGCCATCGGGGGCGGGAGCGCTGGGCGGTACTCCAAGGTCAGCGCGTCCCGCGCCGGGGTGCCGGGCAGTTCCGGTTCGGCGGACGTGGGCGGCGGCGGGGTGGCCTGCTGTTCCGCCGCCGACTTGTGCGCGTTGCGGCGGGACAGCTCGTCCAGGAGGTCCTGTTCCTCGCCTCCGCGCAGCAGGAGCAGGACGAAGGGGTCGGCGTCCAGGAGGCGGGCCGTCTGGTAGGCAAGCGCTGCCGCGTGTTTGCAGGGGTGGCCCCGGTCGGGGCAGGTGCAGGAGGGGGACAGCTCGCGGGCGCCCGGCAGCAGTTGGACGTCGGCCCGGTCCGCAGCCGCAGCCAGCGCGTGCGGCATGTCCTTGTCGAGCAGCGCCGCGATGTGCGCGGGGTCGGCGGCCACCGCGTCCAGGAAGCGGTCCCAGTGTTCGGGGAGCATCGTCCGCAGGCGGATCTCCGCGCGGTAGGGGCGGGGACGGCTGCCGTGGACGTACGCGACGATGCGGCCCGGCGCGACGGTGATCGTGTCGACCGCCCCTTCGCGGGCGTACGTGCGGCCGCGTGCCAGGCGGGCCTGGTCGAGGGCGCTCTCCTCCAGCGCGTCGATCCACGCGTTGCCCCACCAGGACGCGGCGAAGGGTTCCGTGGGGTCCAGGTGCGCCGGCAGGGCGGGGAAGACGCGGCCACTGCCCATGCGGCTCGTCTCGCTCATGCCGCTGGCCCAGCCGAGGCCACCGCCCCGCGAAGGCCCCGCCCACCCCGTGACGAGTCCCGCCCACCCCGTGACGAGTCCCGCTCACCCCGTGACGGATCCTGCCCGGCACGCGACGAGTCCCGCCCGGCACGCAACGGCTCCCGCCCGGCACGCGTCGGCGTCGTGTCGCCGTCGTCCGCCGGTCCCCGACCGCCGTCGGCGCCAACCGCCCCGCTCACGTCGTCCTCCTCAGCGCCACCAGGTCCGTCAGTTCCGCGTCCGACAGCTCGGTGAGCGCGGATTCGCCGCCCTCGCCGAGCACCGCGTCCGCCAACGCCCGCTTCGCCGCCAGGAGTTCGGCGATGCGGTCCTCGACCGTGCCCTCTGTGACCAGGCGGTGGACCTGGACGGGCTGGGTCTGGCCGATGCGGTACGCGCGGTCGGTGGCCTGCTCCTCGACCGCCGGGTTCCACCAGCGGTCGTAGTGGATCACGTGACCCGCCCGGGTGAGGTTCAGGCCCGTGCCCGCCGCCTTCAGCGACAGCAGGAACACCGGGACCTCGCCCGACTGGAAGCGGTCCACCATCTCCTCGCGGCGCGCCACCGGCGTCCCGCCGTGCAGGAGCTGCGTGGGGATGCCGCGCCCCGCCAGGTGCGTCTCCAGGAGGCGGGCCATCTCCACGTACTGCGTGAAGATCAGGACGGCGCCCGCGCTCTCCGACTCGGTGAGGATCGTGTCGAGCAGTTCGTCGAGCAGCTCCAGTTTGCCCGAGCGGGCGCGGCCCGACCGCGTGGTGAGCACGCCGTCCTTCAGATACTGCGCCGGGTGATTGCAGATCTGCTTGAGCGCCATGAGCAGCTTCATCACCAGGCCGCGGCGGGCGATGCCGTCCGACGCCTCGATGCGCGCCAGTGTCTCGCGCACCACCGCCTCGTACAGCGAGGTCTGTTCGCGGGTGAGCGCGACCGGGTGGTCGGTCTCCGTCTTCGGCGGGAGTTCCGGGGCGATGCCGGGGTCGGACTTCTTGCGGCGGAGCAGGAAGGGCCGCACCAGACGGGACAGGCGGGCCAGCGCCTCGTCGTTCTCGCCGGTTCCGCTGGGATCGCCGCCCTCCACCAGACGCGCGTGCCGGGCGCGGAACGCCTTCAGGGGGCCGAGCAGACCGGGGGTCGTCCAGTCGAGGAGGGCCCAGAGCTCGGAGAGGTTGTTCTCCACGGGCGTGCCGGTGAGCGCGACGCGGGCCGGGGAGGGGATCGTGCGCAGCGCCTTCGCCGTCGCCGCGTGCGGGTTCTTGACGTGCTGCGCCTCGTCCGCGACGACGAGGCCCCAGGGCCGGCCGGCCAGTTCGGAGGCGCTCGTACGCATCGTGGCGTACGTCGTGAGGACGAAGCCGCCGGTCAGTCCGGCGAGGCTGCGGCCCGGGCCGTGGAAGCGGCGTACCGGTACGCCCGGCGCGAAGCGTTCGATCTCCCGCTGCCAGTTGCCGAGCAGTGACGCGGGGCAGACCACGAGCGTCGGCGCGGGGTGCGCGCGGTGGAGGTGGAGGGCGATCAGCGTGATCGTCTTGCCCAGGCCCATGTCGTCGGCGAGGCAGCCGCCGAGGCCGAGCGAGGTCATGCGGTCCAGCCAGGCGAGGCCCCTGAGCTGGTAGTCCCGCAGGGTGGCGTCGAGGCCGGGCGGCTGGGCGATCGTGCCGAGGTCGTCCGTCACGCGCTCGCGGAGCTTCGCGAGCGCGCCGACGGGCACGGCGGGCACCTCCTCGCCGTCGACCTCCGCCGTGCCGGTGAGGGCGACGGAGAGGGCGTCCACCGGGTCGAGCAGGCCGAGGTCGCGTTTGCGTGCCTTGCGTACGAGTTCGGGGTCGACCAGCACCCATTGGTCGCGGAGGCGGACCACCGGGCGGTGCGCCTCCGCGAGCAGGTCCAGTTCGGCGTCGGTCAGCGGGTCGCCCGGCTGGTCGCCGAAGGCCAGCTGCCAGCGGAATTCGAGCAGTTTCTCGGTCTTGAAGAAGTCGAAGTTGTCGGCGGCGGAGCCGGGCGCGGGGCGGACGACGGCCGTCGCGGTGAGGCCGCGCGTCAGCTCGCGCGGCCAGTGCACGGCCACCCCCGCAGCGGCGAGCCGGCCGGCCGCCGAGCCCAGCAGGTCGTACAACTCCTCCTCGCTCAGCGGCAGTACGTCGGGGCGCGGCCGCTCCAGGAGCCTGGCGAGCGGCGGCCATACGCGGGCGGCGCGGCGCAGGGCGAGCAGGGTGTCGACCCTGGCGCGCGGGCCGAAGTGGTCGGTGTCCGCCCAGAGTCCGGGGACGTCGGTCACGAGCGACGGGTCGGCGAGGCTGTGGACCTGCACGACGGCGGCCGCGGGGCTGGCCACGGCCGCGCGGGGCACCTCCGCCCGGCCCGCGCCCCGGGACGCCGACGCGGCTCCCGGCTCACCCCCGCCCTCCTGAGCAGTCCAGGCCCCTGTCTCCTCCGCCCTGTCGAACACCTCGTGCGCCCGCAGGTCGAGCCGCAGGGACACCCGCACCCCGGCGTCCATCCCGGCCGCGACCTCCGCCGCCCACTCCCGCGCGCCCGGCAGCCGCTGGGGCTCCCGCGCCGCGAAGGGGGCGCCGACCGCGTGTGCGGCGGCCGGGGTGCGCGGCAGCGTGTCCACCACGGCGTCCACGAAGGCTCTGACCAGGGCGAATGGCTCAGGCAGCAGCAGTGGCCCGCCCCCCGGCAGCGGTACGGCGTGCGCCTCGGCGGGCAGGGCCGCGGCGATGGCCCGCAGCTGGACGACATCGGCCTCGTCGAGTGGCCCGGCCCGCCACGCGTCCAGGTCCTCCGCGGTGAGGCCGGGCAACAGCCTGCCCCGCGCGGCCAGGTGCAGCGCGTGCCGGGCGGCGGCGGCCCAGCAGGCGGCGGTGGGATGCGGGTGCGCGGCGCGCAGCAGGAGCGGCACGGCCTCGGCCACCGGCAGGAACAGCGCGGGCACGGTCCGGGAACGGGCGCCCTTGCCGTGCCTACGGGCGACGACGAGATCGCCGAGCTCTCCCGCCCTTTCACAGCCTCCAGGGCCTGCGAAGCCCGCCCCTCCCCCGTGCCCTCCTAGACCCCCGGAACCCCCCAGACCTCCGAGGTCAGCCACCCCCCTGCCCCCACCCGCAGCCCAGCCCCGCCCCTCACCGACCCCCGCCGCCACCCCCTCCAGCAGCGCTCCCCCACCCGGCCGCCACAACGCCACCCGCCCCCGCCTCGGCACCTCCGCCGGAAGGAAGACAGCCGCACAGGAACGTACGAGCGGGAGGGCGTCGTCCACCGCCGCCGCCTCTGCCGTCATCGCCGCACCGCCTCACTCAGCCCCTGCTCACGCCACCCGTCCCCCACCTTCGCCACCCTAGGCGAGACCACTGACAACCCCACCCCGCGACCACCCCACGACCGCCCCGGCCCGCCCCCACCGACCCGTCCCGTACCCCTCCGGCCAGGTCCGACCCACCCCCATCCACAGCCCGCCCGCACCGCCCCCAGCCACCCACCACCCACCTCCTCCAGCCCCCACCAAGCACTGGAAGGAAAGTTTCCTAACAAAAATTCATCCCAACTCCTTGACGCGCTCATGCCGCCTCGCCAGGATTCCCCGCAACGGCCCGGCACCCCCACGCCAACCGAGGAGACGGACATGCCGCCCACCCCCCGCGCCATGAATTCCCGCACGCCCAACGCCCGTTCACCCAGGGCCCGTTGGGGCGTCCCGATCGCCGTGGGCGCCTCGCTCGCGCTGGTCGGCGGCGTCCTGCTCTGGTCCCCGGCCGAGGAGGCCGACGCCTCCCCCGCCGCGGGGCCCCGAGCCGGCTTCACCGCGGTCGCCGCCGGTGACATCGCCGAGCAGTGCACCGCGAGCAGCAGCAGCTGCAAGCACCCCAAGACGGCGGCCCTGGTCAAGCAGATCAACCCGTCCTTCGTGATGACCATGGGCGACAACCAGTACGACGACGCGCGCCTGAAGGACTACAAGAACTACTACGACAAGACCTGGGGCGCCTTCAAGAACAAGACCCGCCCCATCCCCGGCAACCACGAGACCTACGACCCGGCCGGTCCGCTCAAGGGCTACAAGTCCTACTTCGGGTCCATCGCCTACCCCGACGGCAAGAGCTACTACAGCTACGACCAGGGCAACTGGCACTTCATCGCCCTCGACTCCAACAGCTTCGACGACGACGAGCAGATCGACTGGCTCAAGGCCGACCTCGCCGCCAACGACAAGAAGTGCGTCGCCGCGTACTGGCACCACCCGCTCTTCTCCTCCGGCGGCCACGGCAACGACCCCGTCGGCCGCCCCGTATGGAAGCTGCTCCAGGAGAACAAGGCCGAGCTGGTGCTGAACGGCCACGACCACCACTACGAGCGGTTCGCGCCGCAGAACGCGGACGGCAAGGCCGACCCGAACGGCATCGTCGAGCTGCTCGGCGGCATGGGCGGCGCCAACCCGTACGACATCGAGGAGGTGCAGCCCAACAGCCAGAAGCGGATCACCGGCACCTTCGGCGTGATCAAGCTGAACTTCACCGACACCGGGTTCTCCTGGAACCTCGTCGCGACGGACGGCTCGACGAAGGACACCAGCCCGTCCTACACCTGCCGCTGAGACGAGCGAGCGCCATGTATCTGGCCACCACCGACGCGGCCGCCAAGGTCTCGGAGAGGCGCGACGCCTCCGAGGCCCGGCGCGGCCGCGTCGCCGGACCCGTCCTCGCGCTCGGCGCGGTCAGCCTGGTCACGGACATCTCGTCCGAGATGGTCACCGCGGTCCTGCCGCTCTACTTCGTCCTCCAACTCGGCCTCTCCCCCCTCCAGTTCGGCTTCCTCGACGGGCTCTACAACGGCGTGACCGCACTGGTGCGGCTGGCCGGCGGGTACGCCGCCGACCGCGGCGGGCGGCACAAGCTCGTCGCCGGGGGCGGCTACGCCCTCTCCGCGCTCTCCCGCCTCGGGCTGCTGCTCGCGGGCGGCGCCGCCGCCGGATCGGCGCGGCGCTCGCCGCCGACCGCGTCGGCAAGGGCGTGCGGACCGCGCCGCGCGACGCGCTCATCTCGCTGAGCAGCCCGCCCGACACCCTCGGCCGCGCCTTCGGCGTGCACCGCGCGATGGACACCACGGGCGCGCTGCTCGGGCCGCTCGCCGCGTTCGCGCTGCTGTGGGCGACCGCGGACGCGTACGACGCCGTGTTCGTCGTCAGCTTCTGCTTCGGGCTGCTCGGGGTGCTGATGCTGGTCGCGTTCGTGCCCGGCCACCGGGAGCTCTCCGCGCCCGGCCCCCGGAAGCAGGCGGGCCCCAGAGCGCTCGACCTGCTCCGCGTCCCCGCCTTCCGCCGCGTCCTGTACGCCGCCTCGCTGCTCGGCGCGGCCACCATCGGCGACGCGTTCCTCTACCTCCTGCTCCAACGGCGGCTCGACTTCGCCGTGTCGTGGTTCCCGCTGCTCCCGCTGGGCGCCGCCGCCGTCTATCTGCTGCTCGCCGTCCCGGCCGGGCGGCTCGCCGACCGCGTCGGGCGCCGCGTCCCCTTCCTCGCCGGGCACCTGGCGCTCCTCGGCGGTTACGTCCTCCTGCTCGCGCCCACCGACGGCCGGCCGCTGCTCGTCGGCGTCCTGCTCCTGCTCGGTGTCTTCTACGCCGCCACCGACGGCGTCCTGATGGCCCTCGCCACACCGTTCGTACCGAGCGAGCGGCGGGCCGCCGGCATGGCCGTGCTCCAGACGGGACAGGCCCTCGCCCGTCTTGTCGCCGCCGCGGGCTTCGGCGCCGCCTGGACGCTGTGGGGCGTCGGCACGGCGCTGACCTGCGCGGTCGCCGCCCTGGCGGCGGCGCTCGCGGGGGCGGCCGTGCTGCTCCCGCGTACCGAAAGGGCCGGTACTGAAAGGCCCCGTCCCGAAAGGCCCTCATGACCGAGTCAGCCCCTGGCATTCCTGGCATTCCTGATACTCCTGGCATTCCCGGCACACCGCGATCGCTGCGCTCCCGCATCGTCGCGATCTCCGTGGCGGCCGCCGTCCTCGCGGGCGTCGCGGTCGCGTACACCCTGCACGCGGCGCAGCGCGCCCAGTCCGCCGACACCACCTCCGCGTTCGGCCTCGACCGGGGGCAGCTGTACTTCCGCAGCACCGAGGCGGGCGCGGGCCGCGTCGCCCGCCTCCCCGCGTCCGGCAAGGCCGCCCCGCAGGCCGCGCGCACCACCGGCGGCCCGTCCTGCGAGCGCTTCTACGCCGCCGGGGGCACCGGGCTCTGCCTCCAGCGCCGCTCCGGGATCCCGCCCAAGTCGTACGCCGTCGTCCTGGACGACAAGCTCCGCGAGAAGCGCCGCGTCGCGCTGACCGGCATCCCCAACCGGGCCCGTGTCTCCGCGTCGGGCCGGATGCTGTCCTGGACGATGTTCGCCACCGGCGACTCCTACGCGGGCTCCTCCTTCTCCACCCGCACCTCGATCCTGGACACCCGCACCGGCTACCTCATCAAGAACATGGAGGAGATCCCCCTCACCCTCGACGGCCGCCGCTACCACGCCCCCGACGTCAACTACTGGGGCGTGACGTTCACCAAGGACGACAACGTCTTCTACGCGACCGTCTCGACGAAGGGCAAGACGTACCTCGTGCGCGGCGACATGAAGAAGTGGTCGGCGACCGCCCTGCGCGAGAACGTCGAATGCCCCTCCCTCTCCCCCGACGACA
Organism: Streptomyces sp. 135; assembly: GCF_020026305.1. NCBI lineage: Bacteria > Bacillati > Actinomycetota > Actinomycetes > Kitasatosporales > Streptomycetaceae > Streptomyces > Streptomyces sp. 135. The sequence goes on from NZ_CP075691.1 coordinate 2,099,933, forward strand.
CGCGCCTCGCCTTCAAGAAGCGCGTACGCGAGGGGACCCGCGACCCGTGGCGGCTGTACGTCCTGGATCTCCGCACGATGCGGGAGCGCCCGCTCGCCGAGCGGCGGAACGTCGACGACCAGGCCGCCTGGCTGGACGACGGCACTCTCGCGTACGCGCTGCCGGGCGAGGACGGCCGCAAACAGGACATCTGGGCGACGCCCGCCGACGGCTCGGGCAAGCCCACCCTGCGGGTACGGGGCGGCAGTTCACCGGCGGCCGTGCGCTGAGCCGGCGCCCCGGTCACGTACGAAATTCGGGTGCGTACACGGCCGGGGCCCCGCATGATCCCTCCATGACCGCCGTCCCGGAACGCACCGTCGTTCCCACCCTCTTCCCGCCACCCGGCTACGCCCACGCCGCCGTCGTCGAGGCGGGCACCCGCCTCGCCTTCATGGCGGGGTCCGTCCCGCTCGACCCCGCGGGCAGGCTCGTCGGGGAGGGCGACATCGCCCGCCAGACCGAGCAGGTCGTCGCCAACCTCGACGAGGCCCTGCGGGCGGTGGGCAGCGACCTGTCGCAGGTGGTGGCCAGCACGGTGTACGTCGTCGGCGACACGCCCGCGGTGCTCGACGAGGCCTGGGAGGTCGTACGCGCCTCCGGCCTGCACGCGGGCCCGCACACCTCGACGCTGCTCGGCACCACCTGCCTCGGCTACCGGGGCCAGCTCGTGGAGATCACCGCCACCGCGGTCGTCCCCGACGTACCCGGCCCACCCGCGGACGACCGTCCTGCGGAGCGCCCGTGACAGCCACCCCGGTCGCTCTGCGCCCGGCCGCCGCGTCCGACGGCGCGGCCGTCGCCGACGTCTATCTGCGCTCCTATGACGCCGCGCTGCCGACCGTGCGCCGGGCCCACTCCGACGCCGAGGTGCGGGAGTTCTTCCGGTACGTCGTCGTGCCGGCCGGCGGCACGTGGCTCGCGGAGGCGGCGGGCGGGGCGGTCGGCATGATGGTGCTCGACGGCGACGAGCTGAGCCAGCTCTACCTCGACCCCCAGTGGCGGGGCCGCGGCATCGGCGACCGCTTCGTGGCGCTGGCCAAGGAGCGCAGCCCCGAGGGCCTGTGGCTGCGGACGTTCCAGGTGAACGCCCCGGCGCGGCGGTTCTACGCACGCCATGGCTTCACCGAGGCCGAACGGACCGACGGCTCCGGCAACGAGGAGCGCGAGCCCGACGTCCGCTGCGTCTGGCGGCCCCGCTAGCGCTCCGACGGGGAAGGTTCACCGGAACGGCAGTGGCCGGTCCTTGACGGTTTCCCCGGAGTGGATCAAGCCTGCTGGTCACGCCCGGCGAAGTGCCTTCACCATGATCTGTTCCCTGGTCGTCCCATCGGGCAGCACGTCGCCGCGCTCTCCCGTGTCCATGAAACCGTTGCGCCGGTAGAGGGCGATGGCGGATTCGTTGCCCGGGAGCACCGCGAGCTTCAAGGCTGCTCCGCCCGATCCCAGGGCCCAGGTCTCGATTGCCGTGATCAGCCGGTTGCCGATGCCACGGCCTCGCGCCTCGGAGCTGACCCAGACAGACCTCAGCTCCCTGATACCGGCGGCGCCGGGAAGGCCGCTGGCCATGCCAACGGGGTGCCCGTCCAGCAGCGCGGCAACGTGGTAGGCGCCGGGAAGCTCCAGGCGGGCATGCCAGCGTTCTTCTTCGCCTCTGTCCCAGTCGACGAGCCGGACCTTGAATGCGTCGGGCGCGTCGGTCAGCGCCGCGAGGCGGAGTGCTCGCCACAACGGCCGGTCGTCTGTCGTGAGAACCCGCAGAGTCACCATGCCCGCGAGTCTTCGTCGTACGACGGAAAGAGGTCCACCGTGATCACGCCCAACGGTCAGAGCGCTAGCCGCGCGCCCGCTCGGCGAGCCCCAGCGCGTACTCGGGCCACCACTGCCCGGCCCGTGGGCCGCCCCGGCAGGTTCCGTCGGACTCTCCGGGCCGTTTGATCCACAGGTAGGCGTCGAGCGCGGCGTCTCCGGTGGCGGTGGTGGGCGGGGTGCCGAGCGCGCGGCCCGGCGGATTGCACCAGGCCTCGGTGCCCGCGTAGGGGCCGTTGCCGTTGCGGCTGCTGTCGATGACGAAGTGCTTGTCGCCGCCGAGCTCGGCGGCGAGCCGGCGCCCGTAGTCCGCACTCTCCTCGTCCGTGTGGAAGTTGGATACGTTCAGCGCGAAACCGTCGGCCTCGTCGATCCCGGAGCTGCGCAGCGGGGCGACCAGGCGGCGCTCGTCGGGGATCCAGCCGACGTTGCCCGCGTCCAGGTACACCTTGGTGTCCGGCTGCCGCTTGAGGCGCTCGACGGCGTGGGCGAGCAGGGCGTACCGCTCGTCGGCGTCGGCGTCCTCGCAGCCCGCCACCATGTGCGCGACGGCGTCCGGCTCCAGGATCACGTAGGCGCCCGTGGTGCCGAGGCCCGTGGCGAAGTCGTCGATCCACTCGCGGTAGTGCGCGGCGTCGCGGGCGCCCCCGGAGGAGTAGCCGTCGCAGTCGCGGTCCGGGACGAAGTAGGCGACGAGGAGCGCGGTGCGACCCGCCCGCTCCGCCGCCTCCACCTTGGCCCGCACGACCGCCCCCGGCTCGTCGTCGTTGAGCCACACGGCCTGGGGGCGCTCCGCGATGCGCTCGATGAGCAGGGCCTCCTCGATACGCCCCTGCTCCCACCATTCGTCGGCCTGCCGGGCGGCGGCGCTGTCCGGGTCGACCCAGAACACCGGGGCGCCCCCGGGCTCGGCGCGGGCCGCCTGTGCGCTGCCGGAGGCCGCCGCGCCCAGAAGGAGGACGGCGGCGAGGACCCCCCGCAGGAGCGGGAAGCGGTGGCGGGAGGGACGGCGGGGCCCGAGGCGGGGGCAAGGCGGCTGGGACACCGGACGGCTCCAGTTGCTCGGCGCCGGTCCTGCCCGACGCGTTTCCCGGAGTCTGCGGTCGTGGTGCCCGTCGCGGCCCCGTCTTCCACCGGGGACCGGACAAAACCACCCTTTCGGTGGCGTGTCCCGGCCCCGGCGCCCCCCCAAGTACGCGCTTCCGGCACTCCCCGCCGACCCCACTGCTCCGGTACGGACCGGTGCGCCTCAGCCCGCGCCCGGCCGGAACCGGTCCGTCGCCGCCGTCAGTTCGTCCGCGATCCCGCGTGCCCCCGCGTCGTGCCCGGCCTCCTCGACGAGGATCAGCTGGCTGTCCGGCCACGCCTGCGCGAGCCGCCACGGGATGCCGAGGAGGTTCCCGAAGTCCAGGCTTCCCTGCACCATGACGCCCGGGATCCCGGCCAGCGACGGCGCGTCCCGCAGGACGACCTCGTCGCCGGCCAGCCAGTGGTCGTGGGCGAAGTAGTGCGTGACCGTGCGCGCGAAACCGGCCCGGAAGACGGCGTCCTCGTAGCGGGGCACGGAACGCGGCGGGGCCGGCAGGAACGCCGTCTCCCAGTCCGTCCAGGAGCGCGCGGCGGCCGCCCGGACCGCCGGGTCGGGCGACTCCAGGAGCCGGTGGTAGGCGGCGGCGAGGTCCCCGTCCCGCTCCGCCTCCGGCACCCCGTCCCGGAAGGCCCGCCACGCCGCGGGGAAGATCTTCCCGAGCCCCCGGGTCAGCAGGGCCACCTCGGCGCGGCTGCCCGTGGCGAGCCCCGTGAGGACCAGCTCCGAGACCCGGCCGGGGTGCGTCTGCGCGTACCGCAGCCCCAGCACCGACCCGAACGACGCGCCCCACACCAGCCACCGTTCGATGCCCAGGTGCCGCCGCAGCAGCTCCAGGTCGGCGATCAGACGCGGGGTCGTGTTGACGCTCATGTCGGTCGCCGGGTCGCTCGCGTGCGGCGTGGAGCGGCCGCTGCCGCGCTGGTCGAGCAGGACGACGCGGTAGGCGTCGGGGTCGAAGTACCTGCGGGCGAAGGACGTGCAGCCGGAGCCGGGCCCGCCGTGCAGCACGACGGCGGGCTTGCCGAGCGGATTGCCGCAGACCTCCCAGTACACGCGGTTGCCGTCGCCGACGTCGAGCATGCCGTGGTCGTAGGGTTCGATGTCCGGGTAGAGGCCCATCGGGGCACCCTAACGGCCCCCGCGTCAGACGGGCTTGGCGGTGCGCATCCGCCCGTACGCGTAGACGCACCCCGCGAGCGCGAGGTCCGACAGCAGCATGAAGCCGATCGAGTACGAGTCCTTGGCGCTGTAGATCGCGCCCATGACCAGCGGCGGAAGGAACCCGCCGAGGCCGCCCACCGCGCCGACGATGCCGGTGACGGAGCCGACCTGCGGCTGCGGGGTGACCTGGGAGACGAGGGCGAAGACGCTGCCGCTCGCGGTGCCGAGGCCGGCGGCCATGACCAGGAAGCAGATCGTGCCGATGGGATACAGCTCCGGGTCGAAGGCCTGGAAGACGGCGAAGAGCGCGACCACGGCGAGGGCGGCGGCGGTGACCGTGGCGGGGTGGATCCGGTCGGAGAGCCAGCCGCCGATGGGCCGGAAGACGACGGTGACGAGCGCGAACCCGGCCGCCTTGGTCCCGGCGTCGGTGGGCGACAGGTCGTACCAGGTCTTCAGGTACGTGGGCAGGTACACCCCGAAGGCGACGATCCCGCCGAAGCCGATCGCGTACAGCGCCGACAGTTCCCAGGTGACCGGCAGCCGACCCGCCCGCCCGAGCCGGGTGGTGAGCGGGTCGGCGGGCACGGGCCGGTCGGGGCGGTCGGTGACGAGCAGCGCGGCGAGCACCGCGAAGGCGGCGAGCGCGATCGCCACGACGATGAACGGCAGGTTGGCGCCGTGTCCGGCGATGCGCGGCGTGAAGTAGCCGGAGAGCGCCACGCCGCCCATGCCCATGCCGAAGACGCCGAGTGCGAAGCCCCTGCGGGCGGGCGGGAACCAGGAGTTGACGAGCGGGATGCCGATGGCGAACGTGGTCCCGCCGAGCCCGAGCAGGAAGCCGACCGCGAGCATCGCGAGGTAGCTGTTCCTGGCCGGGATGATCAGCAGCACCGGCACGATGGTCAGCGCCGAGACCAGGGGGAACATCAGCCGGGCGCCATAGCGGTCGGTGAGCGCGCCGACCGGTACGCGGCCCAGTGAGCCGACGATCACCGGCACGGCGACCAGGAGCGACTGTTCGAAGGAGCTCAGTCCGAGCCGGTCCTTGAAGTCGCTGCCGAGCGGCGCCACCAGAGCCCAGGCCCAGAAGGTGAGGGTGAAACCGACCGTCGCGACGGCCAGGTTGCGGTAGGCGGTGGCGGAGGGCTTGGCTGCTCGTGTGTGGTCCACACCCTCACGCTAGGAACCGCCGCCCGCCTCGGCCCGACCTGCTGGGCCATCCGGGTACAGTCCCGCTTCGAAGGCCGCCGCGCTCAGCACCTGCCGCAGCATCGCGGGCGTCAGGCGTCCGGTGAACGTATTGCGCTGGCTGACGTGGTAGCAGCCGAAGACGTCGAGCTCTTCCCCCTCAGGGCCGCCCGGCAGCACCACGTGCGCCCCGTGCCCGAACGCCGGGCGGGGCTTCGGCACCTGCCAGCCGGCCGCCGCGAAGGCGGGCAGCGCGGCCTGCCAGCCGAAGCCGCCGAGCACGACCACGGACCTGAGCGTCGGGGCGAGCAGCTTCAACTCGCTCACCAGCCAGGAACGGCAGGTGTCGCGCTCGCCCGTGGTCGGCTTGTTCTCGGGCGGGGCGCAGTGCACGGGCGAGGTGATGCGGGTGCCGTACAGCGTCAGGCCGTCGTCGGCGCTGACGGCGGTGGGCCGCGAGGCCAGGCCGACGTCGTACAGCGCCGGATAGAGGAACTCCCCCGAGCGGTCGCCGGTGAACATCCGTCCGGTGCGGTTGGCGCCGTGCGCGGCGGGCGCGAGGCCGATGATCAGGAGCGAGGCGTCGTGCGGGCCGAAGCCGGGCACCGGGCGCCCCCAGTACGTCCAGTCGGCGAAGGCCGCGCGCTTGGTGCGCGCGACCTCCTCGCGCCAGTCGACGAGGCGGGGGCACGCCCGGCAGCCGGTGATCCGTTCGTCCAGTTCGCTCAGGCCGTCCATGCCCTCCACCGTACGTAATGTACGTCCGTCCACGGCGTGCGCCCTGTCATGTCACGGCCGCCCCCAGCGCCACGAAACCGCAGATCAGCAGCAACAGGACGGCCAGCAGGGGCCACACGAACCGCAGATACCTGTCGTAGCCGACCTTGGCGAGCGCCACGCCGCCGATGGTCACCGCCGTCGTCGGCACCCACAGGTTCATCAGGCCGCTGGCCGCCTGCCAGGCCGTCACGACGACCGCGCGCGAGACCCCGGCGAAGTCGGCGAGCGGGGCGAGGATCGGCATGGCGAGCGTCGCGTGGCCGGAGGTGGAGGGGATCAGGAAGGCGAGCGGCAGGTTCACGAGGAAGACGATGACCGCGAAGAGCCCCGAGGAGGTCCCCTTCACCACGCCCTCGATGGAGTGCAGCACGGTGTCCGTGATCTTCGAGTTGTTCATGATCGTCGTCACGCCGCGGGCCAGCAGGATGACCAGCGCGGGCGAGACGAAGTCGGCGGCGCCCTGGACGATCGTGGAGCTCAGCCGCTGCTCCCCCATCCGCGCGACGAGCCCGACGAGGACGGCGGCGCACAGGAACAGGGCCGCCAGCTGCGGAAAGGACCAGCCGAGTTCGAAGCCGTAGGGGGTGGCGTCCGCGTCGCCGGTGAGCGCGCTCGACCAGGGCACCACCGAGAAGATCATGAACGCGAAGACGAGCGCCGTCGCGACCAGCACGGCCTTGTGCAGCGAGGTCAGCGCGGGCACCTCGCTCGCGGCGGACACGGCCGACTCGCCGTCCCGGTCGCCGCCCTCCCGGTCGCCCGGCAGGAAGCCCGACAGGGAGCGCTCCGGGTCGCGCCGGACCCGCGCGGCATAGCGGATGACGTACGCGATCGTCACCCCGGTCAGGACCATCCACATGGCGCAGCGCAGCACGATGCCGTCGCCGAGCGAGATGCCGGCGGCGGAGGAGGCCACGCCCGTCGCGAAGGGGTTCACGGTCGAGCACAGGACGCCGACGCCCGCGCCGAGGATGATCACGCCGACGGCGGTCATGCGGTCGTAGCCGAGGGCGAGCATCAGCGGCACGATCAGCCCGTAGAAGCCGAGCGTCTCCTCGGCGAAGCCCTCCACCGTGCCGAGCACGGAGAACACGACCATGACGCCGGCGATGAGCAGCGCGCCGCGCTCGCGCAGCCGGTGCGCGAGCCGCCCGATGCCCCGGTCGAGCGCGCCGGTCGCGAAGACGACGGTGATGAAGGCGCCGATGGCGAGCACGAAGAGGAACACGCCCGCGCTGCCGTACAGCGCGCCGACGTTGTCGGGCGCGACCAGCGCGGTCCTCTCGTCCTGGATGCCGTAGAGGCCGTTGACGGGCGACAGGAACAGGTCGTTGAGCCGGTCGACGAACGACTGTCCGGAGTCGACGCGGTGGTAGGTGCCCTGGACGGGGGCGCCGGAGTCGTTCCTGTCGTACTGCCCCGAGGGGACGAGGAAGGCGAGCAGCCATACGGCGAGCGTGACGACGACGAGGACGGTCAGAGCACTGGGGAAGCTGAACTTCCGCACGCGGCACCGCCTTCCGTGGCGGTGGCTTCGAAAGGCGTCATGGGCCGCACCCCTGGGAGTCGTACGTCATGTCCGGACCGCTTCCGGCTCTTTATGGCGATTGATCCGGATTATCGGCGGCCGGGGTCAGCGGATTCCGGACGGCTCGCCGTGAGCCGGGCCCGCGGCGGCGGAGCCGGACTAAGGTCGGAGCATGGCTTCGCAGACTTCAGGAGGCGGCACGGACCGCGCTCCGGGCAGCGCTTCGGCGGGCGGCGCGCCCGCGGGCGAGGGCTCGGTGCGCGTCGACAGCTGGATCTGGTCGGTCCGCCTCGTCAAGACACGCTCGATGGGCGCCGCCGCCTGCAAGGGCGGTCACGTCCGGGTCAACGGCGAGCGGGTCAAGCCCGCGTACGGCGTGCGGGTGGGCGACGAGGTGCGCCTGCGGCAGGCGGGCGGCCGGGAGCGGGTCGTCGTCGTCAAGCGCGTCCTGCGCAAGCGGGTGGGCGCGCCGGTCGCCGCCGAGGCCTACGTCGACAACAGCCCGCCGCCCCCGCCGCGCGAGGCCGTCGCCCCGGCGGGCATCCGCGACCGGGGCGCGGGCCGCCCCACGAAGCGGGACCGCCGCGAGCTGGAGCGCCTCCGGGGCCTGGAGGGCTGACCGGGGCGCCGGTCGGAACCCCGGGGGCGGCGCGGGGATCATCGGCGGATGCGGGCGATCAGCTTCGCCGTCTCGCCGCGGGTCGCCCAGGCGATCCAGGCCAGGGGCACGGTGAGGATCAGGGGCGTCGCGGCGTTCTCACCGCCGAGCGCCGTGACCGTCACGATGAACGCGCCGGCCATCAGCCCGATGAACGCCGTCGCGGCGAGCGAGGACAGCAGCGGCAGCAGCAGCGCGATACCGCCGAGCAGTTCCAGCGCCCCGATCGTGTACATCCCCGGGGCGCCCCAGCCGAGCTTGTCGAAGGACTCGACGGCGGTGGGATGCGCGATCAGCTTCGGGACACCGCTCGCGACACCGAAGAACACGGCGAGCAGCACGCGGAGCGTACGCAACGCGATGCGGGCGCCGCGGCTGCGAGGAGCGGTGACGGGTACGGGGGTGGTGGCTGCGGCGGTGGTGGCGGTGGCCGTCATGGCATCTCCTCGGTGACGGGGTCGCGGAGCCGCCGCCCTGGTGAGCTGCCGGCCTGCCGCGCTGCTGTGCTGTCACAGGGATAGACAGGACCACCGCGCGGAACTCATCGCTCCCGCACGGCTTTTCGAAACGCCCACGGGCTCCGCCGAGACGATCCGGAGGTGCAGCCGCCGTCCGTGACGTGGCGCCGGCAGACCCTCGGCATCCCGCGCCGCGGGTGGTGGCTGGGGCGGTGCGGCGCGTGGCTCGCACTCTCTCTATTCTGGGAGGAGGAGATGACCTCACATGCGCACAGGCAGTGAACCGCTGACAGCGCGCAGTCCCCTGCGGATGCGTTTCTGGTTCAGCGTATGGGGCCTCGGCTGGGCCGCATTCGGCACGGCCGCGTTCGCGCTGACCGGGCGGACCGGATGGGCGGTGGCGTGCGGAGTGCTGCTCCTGGTGGTCGCGGCCGACCTGGCGTGGGTGACGCACCGCATGCGGCAGGGCCCGCACTATCAGCCGGGGCGAGACATCCCGCCGTACGATCCGCCGGACATCCCCTAGCGACGGCTCACGCCGGCGGGGCGGTAGAGGTCAGTCCTGCTTGTCGAAGCGGGCCGCCGCGAGGTACTCCGGCTGCGGGTCGAGGGCGGCCGCGAGGCGGAAGTGGCGCCGCGCCTGCTCGGGGCGGGCGCCGCGCTCGTAGGTGCGGGCGAGCGCGAAGTGCGCGAACGCGTTGTCCGGTTCGCGCTCCAGGACGATGCTGAACTCCAGCTCGGCTGCGCGCAGTTGCGCGGCGGCGAAGAACGCGCGGGCGCGCAGCAGCCGGGCCGCCGTGTTCTCGGGATGGGCCGCGATGACCGTGTCGAGCAGCTTCACCGCGCCCCGCGGATCCCGCGCGGCGAGGAGCTGCTCCGCCGCTCGGAAGTCGATGACATGAGTCTCCGGGGTGATTTCGGGCACGCTGGACTCCTTCCCTCACTCCTCCGGGTCAACGCCCGTCGCGGCCGTCCCTATTCCGAAGCGACGGCCCACGGGGCGGACTAGTCCTGCGTACGTGCCCTGCGCTCCAGCTCCGCCCACACCTCGGCGACCCGCTCCTGGAGCCCCTCCAGGGGGCCGTCGTTGTCGATCACGATGTCGGCGATCTCCAGGCGCTTCTCGCGGGTGGCCTGCGCCGCCATCCGCGCGCGGGCGTCGTCCTCGCTCATGCCGCGCAGCCGCACCAGGCGGTCCAGCTGGGTCTCGGGGCTCGCGTCGACGACGACCACCACGTCGTACAGCGGGGCGAGGCCGTTCTCGGTGAGCAGCGGCACGTCGTGGACGACCACCGCGTCGCCGGACGCGGAGCGTTCGAGCTCGGCGGAGCGGGCGCCGACGAGCGGGTGCACGATCGCGTTGAGGGCGGCGAGCTTGTCGGCGTCGGCGAAGACGATCGCGCCGAGCCTCGGGCGGTCCAGCGAGCCGTCCGGGGCCAGAACCTCCCGCCCGAACGCCTCGACGACGGCCGCGAGGCCGGGGGTCCCCGGCTCCACCACCTCACGCGCGATCTTGTCGGCGTCGATCAGGACGGCACCGGACGAGACGAAAAGCCGCGACACTTCACTCTTGCCGGCGCCGATTCCGCCGGTCAGGCCCACCTTCAGCATGACGGGCAGCTTAGGGCCTGCGGGTCACGCGTCGCCCTCCCGCTCGGCGAGGAAGCGTTCGAATTCCCGGCCGATCTCGTCGGCGGAGGGGATGTCCGCCGGTTCGGCGAGCATGTTGCCGCGCTCCTGGGCGCCCGCCGCCGCGTCGTACTGGTGTTCAAGTCCCTGGATCAGCGCGACCAGTTCCTCGTCGCCCTCCTGGATCTGCCGGTCGATCTCGGTCTGGGTGCGGTGCGCCTCGGTGCGCAGTCCGTGGGCCACGCCGGGCAGCACCAGGCCGGTGGCGGCGGTGATCGCCTCCAGGACCGTGAGGGCCGCGTCGGGGTAGGCGGAGCGCGCGATGTAGTGCGGGACGTGCGCGGCGACGCCCAACACGTCGTGGCCCGCCTCCAGGAGGCGGTACTCGACGAGGGACGCGGCGCTGCCCGGTACCTGCGCCTCCTCGAAGGGGCTGCGGTGGCCGGGGACCAGGTCGGTGCGGTTGCCGTGCGGCGTGAGCCCCACGGGGCGGGTGTGCGGCACGCCCATGGGGATGCCGTGGAAGTTCACCGACAGGCGTACGCCGAGGCGCTCCACGATCTGCTGGACGGCGACGGCGAAGCGCTCCCACTCGACGTCCGGCTCCGGCCCGGAGAGCAGCAGGAAGGGCGCGCCCGTGGCGTCCTGCACGAGGCGGACGTCGAGCGTCGGCACCTCGTAGTCGGTCCAGCGGTCGCGTCGGAAGGTGAGCAGCGGGCGGCGGGCGCGGTAGTCGACGAGCCGGTCGTGGTCGAATCTCGCCACCACCTGCCCGGGCAGGCTGTCCGTGAGCCGCTCGACGATCTGCTCGCCGGTCTCACCCGCGTCGATGTATCCGTCGAAGTGGTAGAGCATGACCAGTCCGGCCGACTCCTGGGCGAGCGCCATGTCGACGACGGCGAGGCCCTTCGGCTCCCATGCGTACAAACCCTGCGGATCAAGCACTGTGACCGCTCCTCCTCGTGTTCGTAACGGAGAACGCACGCAGTGCCACGGGCATTCCCGCTTCCTGCCGCGAGCGGTCCGCACTGGTCCATACCTTGACGCGGACATGCCCCGCCCTTACGTTCGCAACGTTCACATGAACACCCTGCGTTCACGTACGAGAACTCCGCTCTCGACGGAAGGTCACCCCCCATGCGCACCCCACGCACGCTTCTCACGGCCCTGCTCACGGCGACGGCCGCCTCCGCGACCCTGACCACGGCCTCGTTCGCGGCAGCCCCCGCGCGGACCATCGAGGTCTCCACCGCCGCCCAGCTCAAGGCGGCGCTCACCGGCGCCTCGCCCGGCGACACGATCCACCTCGCCGACGGGACGTACTCCGGGAACTTCAAGACCTCCGTGGCGGCGAGCGCCGCCTCCCGCATCACGCTGACCGGTTCCGCGAAGGCGGTGCTCACGGCAGGCGGCGGCTACGGGCTGCACCTGAACGGCGCCGCGTACTGGACGGTGAAGGGCATCACCGTGACCGGCGGCCAGAAGGGCATCATGATCGACTCCGCGCGAGGCGTCGTCGTGGACACCGTCACGGTCCACGGCCTCGACATGGAGGGCGTCCACTTCCGCAAGTCGAGCCGCGACGGCGTGATCAGGAATTCACGGATCCACGACACCGGGAACGACGGCCGCGGCATGGGCGAGGGCATCTACGTCGGCACCGCCAACACGCTCTCCGACAAGAGCGACAACGTACAGATCCTCGGGAACACGATCGGCCCGGACGTCGGCGGCGAGGCGATCGACCTCAAGGAGGGCACCACGGGCGGCAAGGTCTCGGGCAACACGTTCGACGGCAGGGGCCTGACCGGCAACCACTACGACGACTCATGGGTCGACGTGAAGGGCAACGACTACGTCATCGAGGACAACACCGGCAAGAACACCCTGAACAACGGCTACGAGACCCACACCCAGCAGCCCGGCTGGGGCTGCGGCACGGTCTTCCGCGGCAACAGGTCCACCCTGACGGGCGCGACGGGCGACAAGCAGCTGGCGATCAACGTGACGAACCACAGCGGCGGCTGCAAGACGACGGTGTACGCGAGCAACACCGTGACCGGCGGCCGGGGCCTGACGAACATCCCGGTGACGCCATAGGGGGCGAGTCCCTCAGGGACGAGCCCCCCGGGGCGCGGGGAACTGCACGACCAGCCAGCCCCCACAGCCCCGCACTGGAACCAGGACGCACAACGGGCCCGCACCCCCGAAGGGATGCGGGCCCGCAGCGTCGTTCAGCTACCGCCTAGGGGCGAGCCTCAGCTCTGGCCGCCGGCCAGCTTCTCGCGGAGCGCGGCAAGCGCCTCGTCCGAAGCCAGGGCGCCGGAGTTGTCGTCCGACTCCGAGGAGTACGAACCGCCGCCGCCACCGGACGCGGCCGGAGCGGCGCCGGCCGGAGCCGCCGCACCCTCGGCCTCGGCCTGGGCGTCGGCCTCGCGGGACTTGATGACCTGAGCCTGGTGCTGCTCGAAGCGCGACTGCGCCTCGGCGTACTGGGTCTCCCAGGCCTCGCGCTGGGTCTCGTAGCCCTCGAGCCAGTCGTTGGTCTCGGGGTCGAAGCCCTCGGGGTAGATGTAGTTGCCCTGGTCGTCGTAGGACGCGGCCATGCCGTACAGGGTCGGGTCGAACTCGACGGCCGACGGGTCGGCGCCGAAGGACTCGTTGGCCTGCTTCAGCGACAGCGAGATCCGGCGACGCTCGAGGTCGATGTCGATGACCTTGACGAAGATCTCGTCGTTGACCTGGACGACCTGCTCCGGGATCTCCACGTGGCGCTCGGCCAGCTCGGAGATGTGGACCAGGCCCTCGATGCCCTCGTCGACGCGCACGAACGCACCGAACGGAACGAGCTTGGTGACCTTACCGGGAACGACCTGCCCGATCTGGTGCGTGCGGGCGAACTGCTGCCACGGGTCTTCCTGCGTCGCCTTGAGCGACAGGGAGACACGCTCGCGGTCCATGTCCACGTCGAGGACCTCGACGGTGACTTCCTGGCCGACCTCGACAACCTCGGAGGGGTGGTCGATGTGCTTCCAGGAAAGCTCGGAGACGTGGACGAGACCGTCGACGCCACCGAGGTCCACGAACGCACCGAAGTTGACGATCGAGGAAACGACGCCGGAGCGGACCTGGCCCTTCTGCAGGGTCGTGAGGAAGGTCTGGCGGACCTCGCTCTGGGTCTGCTCGAGCCAGGCACGGCGGGACAGGACCACGTTGTTGCGGTTCTTGTCCAGCTCGATGATCTTGGCCTCGAGCTCCTTGCCCACGTAGGGCTGGAGGTCGCGGACGCGGCGCATCTCCACGAGGGAGGCCGGCAGGAAGCCACGGAGGCCGATGTCGAGGATGAGACCACCCTTGACGACCTCGATGACGGTACCGGTGACGATCCCGTCCTCTTCCTTGATCTTCTCGATCGTGCCCCAGGCACGCTCGTACTGAGCGCGCTTCTTGGACAGGATCAGACGACCTTCCTTGTCCTCCTTCTGGAGAACCAGGGCCTCGATCTCGTCGCCGACCTTGACGACCTCGTTCGGGTCGACGTCGTGCTTGATCGAGAGCTCGCGGCTCGGGATGACGCCTTCGGTCTTGTAACCGATGTCGAGCAGGACCTCGTCCCGGTCGACCTTCACGATGACGCCGTCGACGATGTCGCCGTCGTTGAAGTACTTGATCGTCTCGTCGATCGCGGCGAGGAAGGCTTCCTCGTTACCGATGTCGTTGACCGCTACCTGCGGGGTGGTGGCGGTGGTCTCGGTGCTGCTCGTCATGTGGGTTAGGGCTCCGGTACGGACATTGAAGTCGTAGGTACTGCAACGCCGGGAGCCGATTTCGCTCTGCAGAAGCCGGACAGCCTAGGAAGCGCGACTTCCGGCAAGGGAAGGCGCCTCGACAACCGAGGGGACATACAACAGACGCGAGCGCAGCCTGCTATGTCTGAGGAGCGCAGGCTCGCAGCGCAACTTGTAGCATACGGGGGCAGCCGGACAGGGTCAATGCGCGAAGGCGCACACCCGGGGCGGAACACCGCATACCCGGCACAAAACCTGTCGCCTGAGGCCACACGGGCCGCACCGCGCCCCCTCTCGACCGGTAATCGACGAGTTCGACGGAAGATTACGACGATGGAGCCGATCATCCAAGAGTCCGGACTGCCCGAGCCCGAAGCCACCCGCCGTACCGCGGACGTCACGGAGAGCAGTCGCGCGAACCGCGGCTGGTGGGACAGGAACGCCGACGACTACCAGGTCGAGCACGGCACGTTCCTCGGGGACGACCGGTTCGTGTGGGGTCCCGAGGGGCTCGACGAGGTGGAGGCGGAACTGCTCGGTCCGCCCGAGGACCTCAAGGGCAAGGACATCCTGGAGATCGGCGCCGGCGCCGCCCAGTGCTCGCGCTGGCTGGTCTCCCAGGGCGCGCGGCCCGTGGCCCTCGACCTCTCGCACCGCCAGCTCCAGCACGCGCTGCGGATCGGCGGGGACGTACCACTGGTGCAGGCCGACGCCGGGGTGCTGCCCTTCAAGGACGGCTCCTTCGACCTCGCCTGCTCCGCCTATGGGGCGCTGCCCTTCGTCGCCGACCCGGTACTGGTCCTCAAGGAGGTGCGCCGCGTGCTGCGCCCCGGCGGCCGCTTCGTGTTCTCCGCGACGCACCCGATCCGCTGGGCCTTCCCCGACGAGCCGGGCCCGGAGGGCCTCACCGTGGCGGCCTCCTACTTCGACCGCACTCCTTATGTGGAGCAGGACGAGCAGGGGAACGCCGTCTACGTGGAGCACCACAGGACGATCGGCGACCGGGTCCGCGACATCGTGGCGGGCGGCTTCCGCCTCGTCGACATCGTCGAGCCGGAGTGGCCCGCCTGGAACACCCAGGAGTGGGGCGGCTGGTCCCCGCTGCGCGGAAACCTGATCCCGGGGACGGCCATCTACGTATGCGTACGAGACTGAGCGGGTGATCCGCGACGCCGCTGCCCTGAACCTGCCCGTACGAGACGCGCTGCCCTCCCTCCGAGCCGCCCTGGAGGGGCCGGGCAGCGCCGTGCTGTGCGCCCCGCCCGGCACGGGCAAGACGACGCTGGTGCCGCTGGCGCTGGCCGGTCTGCTCGACGCCTCGGAGGGCGCACGCCGGGTCGTCGTCGCCGAGCCGCGGCGCATCGCAGCCCGGGCCGCCGCGCGGCGGATGGCGTGGCTGCTCGGCGAGAAGGTGGGCGAGAGCGTCGGCTACACCGTGCGCGGAGAGCGCGTCGTGGGCCCACACGCGCGCGTGGAGGTCGTGACGACGGGTGTGCTGCTTCAGCGGCTGCAACGGGACCAGGAGCTGGCCGGTGTGGACGTCGTCGTCATCGACGAGTGCCACGAACGGCATCTGGACGCGGACACCGTGGCGGCCTTCCTGGTGGACGTGCGGGCGGCGCTGCGCCCCGAGTTGCGGCTGGTGGCCGCGTCCGCGACGACCGACGCGGAGGGGTGGGCGCGGATCCTCGGGGGCGCGCCCGTGGTGGAGGCCCAGGGGATCGCGCATCCCGTGGAGGTGGTGTGGGCGCCGCCCGCGCGGGCGGTGCGGCCGCCGCACGGGATGCGGGTGGATCCGGCGCTGCTGACGCATGTGGCGGCGGTGGTCCGGCGCGCCCTGGCCGAGCGGGACGGGGACGTCCTGTGCTTCCTGCCGGGGGTCGGTGAGATCGCGCGCGTGGCGGGGCAGTTGGGCGGTCTCGGGGACGTGGAGGTGTTGCAGGTCCACGGGCGGGCCCCGGCGGCCGTGCAGGACGCGGTGCTCGCGGGTTCGCCGGAGCGGCGGGTCGTGCTGGCCACGTCCGTCGCCGAGTCGTCGTTGACGGTGCCCGGTGTGCGGGTGGTCGTGGACTCGGGTCTGGCACGCGAGCCGCGGGTCGACCACGCGCGCGGGCTGAGCGCACTGGCGACGGTGCGGGCCTCTCAGGCGGCGGGGCGGCAGCGGGCGGGGCGGGCCGGGCGTGAGGCGCCGGGAGCCGTGTACCGATGCTGGGCGGAGGCCGAGGACGGGCGCCTGGCTCGCTTTCCGGCGCCGGAGATCAAAGTGGCCGACCTCGCCGCGTTCGCCCTCCAGGCAGCCTGCTGGGGCGATCCGGGCGCCTCGGGGCTCGCGCTGCTCGATCCCCCGCCGGGCGGCGCGATGGCGGCGGCGCGGGAGGTCCTGACGGCGGTGGGGGCGGTCGACGCGACGGGGCGGGTGACGGAGCGGGGCACGCGCATGGCGCGGGTGGGCCTGCATCCGCGCCTTGCCCGCGCCCTGCTGGACGCGGCGCCGCTCGTGGGCACCCGGCGGGCCGCGGAGGTGGTGGCGCTGCTGAGCGAGGAGCCGCCGCGGGAGTACGGCGACGACCTCGCCATGGCCTGGCGGATCGCTCGGCGGCGCCAGGACGACGGCTACGTGGTGCGCTGGCGCACGGAGGTGCGGCGCCTGACTTCGGCGGGGGTCCAGGATCACGCGGCGGCGCCCGGCTTCGGAGGCGAGGAGCGGGTCGCCGGGGTGGTCGCCGCCCTGGCGTTTCCCGAACGGGTGGCCCGGGCGGTCGGCGGCGGCACGTACCTCATGGCCAACGGCACCCGCGCCGAGCTGCGTCCCGGCTCCTCGCTGACGGGGGCGGAGTGGATCGCCGTGGCCGTGGCCGACCGCCCTGTCGGCACCGGGCACGCGCGCGTGCTGCTCGGTGCGCAGATCGACGAGGACGGGGCGCGGAGCGCTGCCGCGCCGCTGTGCTCCCAGCGGGACGAGGTGGCCTGGTCCGGTGGGGACCTGGTGGCGCGGCACGTCGAACGCCTCGGGGCCATCGAGCTGGCGGTGCGGCCCTTGAAGGACGTCGACCCCCATCTCGTACGGGAGGCGCTGTTGGCCGGGCTGCGGGAGGAAGGGACCGGGCTGCTGAAGTGGTCGCGGGGGGCGCGGGAACTGCGGGAGCGGCTCGCCTTTGTGCATCGGCATCTGGGGGCGCCGTGGCCCGACGTGTCGGAGGACGCCCTCCACGCGCGCGTGGACGAGTGGCTGGAGCCCGAGCTGTCCAAGGCGCGACGGCGGGCCGACCTCGGCCGCATCGACGCCGGGCAGGCGCTCGGGCGGCTGCTGCCGTGGGCCACGGGTGAGGCCGTGCGTCTGGACGAGTTCGCTCCGGAGCGGCTTGAGGTGCCGAGCGGGTCCAGGATCCGGATCGACTACTCCGATCCCGGGCAGCCCGTCCTCGCGGTGAAACTCCAGGAGATGTTCGGGTTGGCCGAGACCCCTCGGATCGCCGCCGGGCAGGTGCCCGTGGTCGTCCACCTGCTGTCGCCCGCGGGACGTCCCGCCGCCGTCACGGCCGATCTCGCCTCGTTCTGGCGGGAGGGCTACCGCGCGGTGCGGGCGGAGCTGCGCGGCCGTTATCCGAAGCATCCGTGGCCCGAGGACCCGGCGTCGGCCGAGCCGACCCGGTACACCAAGGCGCGCCAGGCCCGGGAGGGCGGGAGCGCCTAGGCGCTGACGGGTTCCGGTTCGGGGCCGGCCGTCGCCGTGGGCCCGGGGCCGCTCCGCCTGCGCCCGCGGGCCTCCAGCCAGAGGGAGAGTGCGAGCAGGAGCAGGCCGAGGCCGAGGAAGCCCCAGGGCAGGTAGGAGGTGAGCAGGAGCACCAGGACGCGCTGGGACTTGACCAGGTCGACAGTGCTCTCGATGTAGTCCTCGCGCATCTTCACGTGCCCGGCGAAGACGGTGACCTTGTCGCGTCCGCCGAGGAGCGTGCCGCCGCGCAGTTCGTTCTTCTGGATCTCCTCGCCGTAGACGGGGGCTCCGGTGACCGGCTCGACCCAGAACTTGCGGACGGTGGTGTACCAGCGGGTGGTGCCGGTCTTGGCGAGGGACTTCGGAGTGATGCCCTTGACCGGCATCGTCTTGGGGAAGGGGACCTCGGTCCAGGGGATGGTCTGTTCGAAGTAGTAGACCTGCACGCCCCGGAAGGTCTGCGTGCCCTTGTAGTGGATGGGCTTGGTGACGCGGGCCTGCGCGTCGAAGTACTCGTAGTCCCGTTTCTCCGTCAGGAAGGGCCACTTGAACTCGATGCCCTGGCGCTTGACCGGGTCCCCGTCGACCGACTCCCCGGTGGCGTGCACCGGTTCCTGGCTGTGGGCGTCGAAGATGTAGCGCTCGGGGACCTTGGAGACCATCTTGCCCTCGGAGTCCTCGATGTAGGAGAGCGCGTCCCAGACGACGACGTCGCGGTCCGCGCTCTTCTCGATCTCCTCGGAGGCCTCCACGTTGCCCTTGAGGGTCTGCACGATGGTGACCTTGTCGACCTTCTCGGCCTTCATCGAGCCGTAGTCGATGAGCGTGGGGTTCTTCGCCTCCAGGACCGCGTCCTGGTACTGGCTCGGCGGGATCTTCGCGAGGCGCGGGAAGGCGTACCAGCGCATGAGCGGGGACATGGCCGTGAAGAACACGGCGAAGGCGAGCAGGACGAGGCTGGCCTTGCGGCGCATCGCGGCGACCCTCCCTACGTCTACGGGTGCTTGGGGCAGTGCGTCTACGGATGCTTGGGGACGGTGGTGAGCAGGGGCTTGGGGGACGTCTCGCCGGACGGGGCGCCGATCGCCGTGATCGCCAGGACCAGGGCGAGCGCGACGGCGAGACCGGTGGCGGCGGCGATGAGGGCACGCATGCGGGGCCTCCCGAGTCGGCCGGTGGTCATTGGCCGTCGGCCGGAACTGATAGAGCGTCAGGTCGGGCACCGTAGCAATGCGGAGGCGAGAGGGGAACAGGTCGCGCAACACGGGACCGCCCCCGCGCCGTTGTCGGCGCGGGGGCGGTCCGGTAGGGCCTGTGGAGGTCCGGTCAAGCGGTCGGAGTGGCAGGGGTGGTGGGAGCGGTCGGCGTGGTCGAGGCCGGCGGGGTGGTGGAAGCCGGCGGGGTGGCCGGATCGGTCGAGGTGGCGGGGGCGGTCACCTTCAGCTCGACGGTGACGGTGGCGCCGCCGACCGTGACGACCCGCAGCAGATACGTGCCCGACGCGTCGTCGGCGTACAGCTTCGGCAGCTTCAACAGGCCGTTGGCATCGGTCTTGAGACCCTTGAGGACTCGGACCGGATTGCCGCTCGTGTCCTTGAAGTAGGGGCCCTTGTCGTTGGGGGTGGCGTCCGTCGCCGACTTGATCAGGGTGGCGGTGGTCGCGACTCCGGCGGCCGCCCGGCCCTTGTACGTGGCCTTGACCTCGACCTGGTCGGCGAACTCCTTGCCCGCCTCGCAGACCAGCGGCTTGTCGCTGGTCCTGGCCAGGGCGTCGGCCTGACGGGCGGTGACCTTCGCGGCGTAGTCGAGGCCCGTCAGCTTGCGCCCCACGACCGTGGCCCGCACGGTGAACTGGCCGGTCTTCTCGCCCGCCTCGAGCACGGGGGCGGTGGCCCTGCCCGCGGCGGTCGTGGTGACGACGACGCTCCGCGCGCCGCCCTCGAAGCGGGCGTCCGTGTCACCGACGACCCGGAACTTCACCTTGACCTTGGCGACGCCGGAGCCCGACTTGGACTCCGTACGCACCTGCACGCGCCCGGCGAAGGCGTCGCCCGCGGTCGCGGCCAGCGTGCCGGTACCGGCGTCCTTCAGGCGCGCGACCTGCTGGGCGGGCGTGGGGGCGGGCTTGTCGTCGCCGTTGCCGGGCTTGTCGTCGTTCCCGGGCTTGCCGCCATTGCCGGGCTTGCCGCCGTTGCCCGGCTTGTCGTTGTTGCGGGGCGGTTCGTACGTGCCCGTCATGTCGCGGTTGCCGTTGCTGCCGGAGCCGCCCGGCGTCAGGCCCGGGTTCCGCGTGCGGTCGTCGCTGCGGTCGTCCGGCAGGACGCCCTTGCCGTCGGGGACCTCGTGCGTGCCGTTGCGGTAGTACTCCAGCCACGACAGGACGGTGTTCAGGTACTCCGTGGAGCGGTTGTAGCTCAGGATCGCCTTGTGCAGGTCGTCCTCGTCGGCCAGGTCGCGGTCGTTCGCGCAGAGGTAGTGGCCGGCGGCGAGCGCCGCGTCGTAGATGTTGTTGGGGTCCTTCTTGCCGTCGTTGTTGCCGTCCTGGCCCGAGGTGGCCCACGTCGACGGGATGAACTGCATGGGGCCGACCGCGCGGTCGTGCGTCGTGTCGCCGTCGAGCACGCCGCGGTCGGTGTCGGTGATCTTCGCGAAGCCGTCGCCGTTCAGGGGCGGGCCGGTGATCGACTTGAGCGTCGTGCCGTTCGCGTCGACGCGGCCTCCCCAGGCGTGGCCCGACTCGACCTTGCCGATGGCGGCGAGCAGCTCCCAGGGGACATTGCACCCGGGCTTGGCGTCGGCGAGCGCGGTCTCGGCCTTCTTGTACGCGTCGAGGACGGTGGCCGGCAGGCCCGCCTCGGCCTCCTTGTCACCGCCGTTGGGCGGGAGGGGGGTGGGGCTCTTGAGGCGTGGCAGATCGGTGTAGTAGGGCGAGTCGCCGGTCGCGGAGTCACCCGACGGCGTGTCCGCCGCTCCCGCCGTGCGATCGCCGCGCGGGACGTCCGTCACGCCCGGGGCCTGCGACGCGGCGAGTGCCGCCACCGCCGCCGCGGCCACCGCGCTGGTCACCGCCCCCCTGCGCAGTCGCCTGCCGAATACCGGCGCCATGACCGAGCCACCCCTCCCCTTTGACGACTGTTGCGCGCCGACCCCACCTCCGTACGCGCTCGTCTTCGTACGCGCGTGCTCCCCAGCAGGGCGGCTCTGGCGACACTACGACAACTTCCCGCGCCCAGGCACCCGTTCGTGCCCGGTTTTTACCAGTTAACCGATACCGCGACAGGGCTGTTACGCCGCGGGGCTCTCCCCCGCCCGGCCGGGCTCCTCCCCGGGCGTCGCGAAGTCGCCCTCGGGCGGGGCCGAACCGTCCGGGACCTCGCTGATCTCGCTCTGCGGGGTGAAGCCCTGGGCGATGGCGCGGCCCTTGTTCAAAGCGCGGTGCACGGCGTACGCGACGCGTTCCACGGTGCGTACTCCGTAGGCCATGGAGGGGTTGCCGTGGCTGAGGACGACGATGCGGTACGTGCGGTCGCCGCCGGTGAACACGCCGACGCTGTGCACGCGCCAGCCGTGCTCGGCCCTCGGCAGCCAGCCGTTCTTGAGATGAGCGCGGATGCCGCGCGGCATGCCGGCGGGCACGCCCCAGCGCTGGTCGCTCTGGACGTCGGCCATCTGCCGCAGCCCGTACGCGCGGGCGCTCGGCTTGAGGACTGCCCGGACATCCGGGGCGCCGGTGAGTACGCCGAGCAGCCACTGCTGGTCGGCGGCCGTGGTGCGCGTCAGGCCCCAATAGCCGTACGGGCCGAGGGTGGTGGCGGTGGTGCCGACGCGGCGTAGGAAGCGGGAGAGGTAGGGGTGACCGAGGTTGCGCCAGAGCCGTGCGGCCGCGTCGTTGTCGGAGCGGGTGATCATGGGGCGGATCCGCCGGTGCTCCCAGGCGGTGAGGCCTCGGCCCCACTCCTGTGCGCGGCGCAGCGCCGCCTGCATCATCAGGACCTTGGTGAGGCTCGCCGCGTCGTAACGGCGCAGGCTCGCGAGTTCGCAGACGAGGCCGGTGTGGGTGTCGTGTACGGAGACGGAGACCTGGCCGGACCTGGACGACAGCGCCGCCCGGATGTCCTCGGACACCCGGGCGGCGAGGGTACGGTCGCGGTCGGCCGTGCAGAGGGCCGCGCCCTGCCGGTCGCTGGCATCGGCGGCGGCCGCGGGTATGGGGCTCAGCAGGGCCGTGGTGAGCGCCGCGGCGAGCAGGGAGCGGCGGCGGGCTCGTAGGTGAGGGGCCATGGGGTCATCCTGGCCCCGGGGTCGCTCGGGGGGCGCGGGGGCGGGGGCCACGTGGGTGAGGGGGCCTGCGGGGTTGTGCGGGCGGGGCGTTGGTTACTGCGGGGTGGGGCGTCGTTCTTCGCTGCGGGCCCGGTGGGGGCTTGTCGCGCAGTTCCCCGCGCCCCTTACGGGGCTCCAGCGAGCGCCCCTGTAAGGGGCGCGGGGAACTGCGCGGCCGGCCCCCTCCGGGGCCGCAGAAGACAGGCGCCCCCGGAGGCTAATGCGCGGCCGATTCCCAGTTCGGGCCCACGCCCACCGAGACATCCAGCGGCGCCCGGAGGGCCACCGCGCCGGCCATCTCGCGGCGGACCAGCTCCTCCACCTTCGCGCGCTCGCCCGGAGCGATCTCCAGGACGATTTCGTCGTGGACCTGCAGCAGCATGCGGGAGTCGAGCTCCGCCTCGGTGAGCGCGCGGTGCACGTTCAGCATGGCGATCTTGACGATGTCCGCGGCCGTGCCCTGGATCGGGGCGTTCAGCGCCATCCGCTCGGCCATCTCACGGCGCTGACGGTTGTCGCTGTTGAGGTCCGGCAGATACCGCCGGCGGCCCAGCATCGTCTCCGTGTACCCCGTGGCCCGCGCCTCGTCGACCGCGCGGCGCAGATAGTCCCGCACCCCGCCGAACCGCTCGAAGTACGTGTCCATCAGGGCACGCGCCTCACCCGCGTCGATGTTCAGCTGCTGGGAGAGGCCGAACGCCGACAGGCCGTACGCCAAGCCGTACGACATGGCCTTGATCTTGCGCCGCATCTCCGCGTCGACCTTCGAGCGGTCCACGGAGAACACCTGCGAGGCGACGGTGGTGTGCAGGTCCTCACCGGAGGTGAACGCCTCAAGGAGGCCCTCGTCCTCGGAGAGGTGCGCCATCACGCGCAGCTCGATCTGGCTGTAGTCCGCCGTCATCAGCGACTCGAAGCCCTCGCCCACCACGAAGCCGCGGCGGATCGCGCGCCCCTCGTCCGTGCGGACCGGGATGTTCTGGAGGTTGGGCTCCGTCGAGGAGAGACGGCCCGTCGCGGCCACCGTCTGGTTGAACGTGGTGTGGATGCGGCCGTCCGCGGCGATCGACTTGATCAGCCCCTCGACGGTGACGCGCAGCTTCGCCTGCTCGCGGTGGCGGAGCATGATGACCGGCAGTTCGTTCTCCGTCTGGGCGGCCAGCCAGGCCAGCGCGTCCGCGTCCGTGGTGTAGCCGGTCTTGGTCTTCTTCGTCTTGGGGAGGTTCAGCTCACCGAAGAGGACTTCCTGGAGCTGCTTGGGCGAGCCGAGGTTGAACTCGTGGCCCGCCGCGGCGTGCGCCTCCTTCACCGCCTGCTGCACGGCGCCCGCGAACTGCTGCTCCATCGCCTCCAGATGGGCGCGGTCGGCCGCGATGCCGTGCCGCTCAAGGCGGGCCAGGAGCGTGGACGTGGGCAGCTCGACGTCCTGCATCAGGTCGCTCGCGCCGACCTCCCGCAGCTTCTCGCCGAAGGCGGTGCCGAGGTCCAGGACGGTGCGGGCCTGCGACATCAGGAAGTCCGCCTCGGCCCGCTCGTCCTCCTCCGTGCCGAAGGCGAGCTGTCCGTCGGCGGCGGAGGCGGGCGCCAGCTCACGGCCCAGGTACTCCAGGGAGAGGGCGTCCAGGGCGAAGGAGCGGCGCCCCGGCTTGACGAGATAGGCGGCCAGGGCGGTGTCCATGGTGACGCCCGCCACCGACCAGCCGTGCTCGGGGAAGACGCGCATGACCGCCTTGGCGTTGTGCATCACCTTCGGCTTGGCGGGGTCGGCGATCCAGGCCGCGAACGCGTTCTCATCGGCCTCGTCCAGCGTCGCCGGGTCGAACCAGGCGGCCGCTCCCCCGGCCGCGGCGAGCGCGACCTCGGTGACGGTGCCCGAACCGAGCTGCCAGGTGTCGACCGTGGCGACACCGAGGACCGCCTTGCCGTGCTCGGCCAGCCAGGGGGCGAGCTCACCCGCGCCGAGGACCGCGCCGTCCAGCTCGACGCCGGGCGCGACGGGGGTCTGCTCGGCCTCCTCGGCGCCCGGGTCGACGGCCAGGAGACGCTCGCGCAGCGAGGGGTTACGGATCTCCAGGGTGTCCAGGACCATGGCGAGCGCCGTGCGGTCGTACGGAGCGCGCTCCAGGTCGGCGACCGTCTTCGGCAGCTCGACGTCGCGCACCATCTCGGTCAGGCGGCGGTTGAGCTTGACCGCCTCCAGGTGGTCGCGGAAGTTCTGCCCGGCCTTGCCCTTGACCTCCTCGGCACGCTCGACGAGGTCGGCGAACGAACCGAACTGGTTGATCCACTTCGCGGCGGTCTTCTCGCCGACACCGGGGATGCCCGGGAGGTTGTCCGACGGGTCGCCGCGCAGCGCCGCGAAGTCGGGGTACTGGCTGGGCGTGAGGCCGTACTTCTCCGCGACCTTCTCCGGGGTGAAGCGGGTCAGCTCCGAGACGCCCTTGGTCGGGTAGAGCACCGTGACGTGGTCGGTGATCAGCTGGAAGGAGTCGCGGTCGCCGGTGACGATCAGCACTTCAAAGCCGGCCGCCTCGGCCTGGGTGGCGAGCGTCGCGATGACGTCGTCCGCCTCGAAGCCGTCCACGGCGAAGCGCACCGCGTGCATCGCGTCGAGCATCTCGCCGATCAGCTCGACCTGGCCCTTGAACTCGTCCGGGGTCTTGGAGCGGTTCGCCTTGTAGTCGGGGAACTCCTGGGAGCGCCACGTCTTGCGCGAGACGTCGAAGGCCACTGCGAAGTGCGTGGGCGCCTCGTCACGCAGGGTGTTCGCCAGCATCGACGCGAAGCCGTAGATCGCGTTCGTCGGCTGGCCCGTCGCGGTCGTGAAATTCTCCGCGGGCAGCGCGAAGAACGCCCGGTACGCCAGGGAGTGCCCGTCCATGAGGAGCAGGCGCGGGCGCTGCTCGCCGCCCGCCTTCGGGGCCTTGGCCGCCACGGTCTCGGACTTCTTCTTCGATGCTGTTTCTGCCACGTCCCCGATCCTGCCACGCCCCACTGACAGTCCGGTCCCGCCCGCCCCCTCGGCCGGGCGTTGTCACCGGCGCGTGGGAGGATCGATGACGTAGCTCACGTAGGTGCTCGAAGGGGAGCCGACCATGGCAAGCAAGCCGCCCAAGGGCGATCCGGTCCAGGACGCGCCGCAGGTCGAGCAGGCGCAGCACGCCGCCGCCGGGCTGCCCGCCATCGGCCACACGCTGCGGGTCGCGCAGCGGCAGATGGGCGTGCGCCGCACCGCCCTGACCCTGCTGCGCGTCAATCAGAAGGACGGCTTCGACTGCCCCGGCTGCGCCTGGCCCGAGCCCGAGCACCGGCACAAGGCGGAGTTCTGTGAGAACGGCGCGAAGGCGGTCGCCGAGGAGGCCACGCTGCGCCGCGTGACCCCCGCCTTCTTCGCCGCGCACCCCGTGGCCGACCTCGCGACCCGCAGTGGGTACTGGCTGGGGCAGCAGGGCCGCCTCACCCACCCCATGTACCTGGCGGAGGGCGCCGAGCGGTACGAGCCCGTCTCCTGGGAGCGCGCCTTCGACATCGTCGCCGAGGAGCTGGCGGCCCTCGACGGCCCCGACGAGGCCGTCTTCTACACCTCGGGCCGCACCAGCAACGAAGCGGCTTTCCTCTACCAGCTGTTCGCCCGCGAGCTGGGCACGAACAACCTGCCCGACTGCTCCAACATGTGCCACGAGTCGTCCGGCTCCGCGCTGACGGAGACGATCGGCATCGGCAAGGGCAGCGTCCTGCTGGAGGACGTCTACAAGTCGGATCTGATCATCGTCGCCGGGCAGAACCCGGGCACGAACCACCCGCGCATGCTCTCCGCCCTGGAGAAGGCCAAGCACAACGGCGCGAGGATCATCACGGTCAATCCGCTGCCCGAAGCGGGCATGGAGCGCTTCAAGAACCCCCAGACCCCGCAGGGCATGCTCAAGGGCACCGCCCTCACCGACCTCTTCCTCCAGATCCGCCTCGGCGGCGACCAGGCCCTCTTCCGCCTCCTGAACAAGCTGATCCTTGAGACCGAGGGCGCGGTCGACGAGGAGTTCGTACGCGAACACACCCATGGGTACGAGGACTTCGTCGCCGCCGCGCGGGAAGCCGACTGGGACGAGACCCTGAAGGCCACCGGCCTGGACCGCGCACGCATCGAGGAAGCCCTCGCCATGGTGCTCGCCTCCCGGCGCACCGTCGTGTGCTGGGCGATGGGCCTGACCCAGCACAAGCACTCCGTGCCCACGATCCGCGAGGTCGTCAACTTCCTTCTGCTGCGCGGCAACATCGGCCGCCCCGGCGCGGGCGTCTGCCCCGTGCGCGGCCACTCCAACGTGCAGGGCGACCGCACGATGGGCATCTTCGAGCGGCCCGCGCCCGCCTTCCTCGACGCCCTGGAGAAGGAGTTCGGCTTCGCGCCGCCCCGCCACCACGGCCTGGACGTGGTCCGCGCGATCCGCGCGCTGCGGGACGGCGAGGCGAAGGTCTTCTTCGCCATGGGCGGCAACTTCGTGTCGGCCTCCCCCGACACCGAGGTCACCGAGGCGGCGATGCGCAAGGCCCGCCTGACGGTGCACGTCTCCACGAAGCTGAACCGCTCGCACACCGTCACGGGCGCGCGCGCCCTGATCCTGCCGACGCTCGGCCGTACCGAACGCGACCTCCAGGCGGGCGCCGAGCAGTTCGTGACCGTCGAGGACTCCATGGGCATGGTGCACGCCTCACGCGGCCGCCTGGAACCCGCGAGCGACCAGCTGCTCTCCGAACCCGCCATCGTGTGCCGGCTGGCCCGGCGCGTCCTCGGCCCCGCGTCCCGTACGCCCTGGGAGGAGTTCGAGAAGGACTACGCCACCGTGCGCGACCGCATCGCGCGCGTGATCCCCGGCTTCGAGGACTTCAACGCGCGCGTGGCGCACCCCGGCGGCTTCGCCCTGCCACACGCCCCGCGCGACGAGCGCCGCTTCCCCACCGCCACCGGCAAGGCCAACTTCACGGCCGCCCCCGTCGAGTACCCGGCCCTCCCCGAGGGCCGCCTGCTGCTCCAGACGCTGCGCTCCCACGACCAGTACAACACCACCATCTACGGCCTGGACGACCGCTACCGCGGCATCAAGAACGGGCGCCGCGTCGTCCTGGTCAACCCCGAGGACGCCGGGGAGCTGGGTCTCGCCGACGGGGCGTACGCGGACCTGGTCAGCGAGTGGCGGGACGGTGTGGAGCGCCGGGCGCCCGGCTTCCGGATCGTGCACTACCCGACGGCCCGCGGCTGCGCCGCCGCGTACTACCCGGAGACCAACGTCCTGGTGCCGCTGGACGCCACCGCCGACACCAGCAACACCCCTGCCAGCAAGTCCGTCGTCGTACGCCTGGAACAATCGTCGCTCGACTGAGCGTTTGCTCAGCGACAGCGCAAGTGATGCGTGTGACGACGGACGAACGAACGGAGCCGGGCCCCATGGGTGAGCAGCACAGCGTGAAGTTCCCGCAGGAGGTCATCGACGAGTACGCCGCGCTCGGTATCGATCTGGCCGCCCTGTTCTCCGCGGGGCACCTCGGCACCCGCATGGGCGTGCAGATACGGGAGGCCTCGGCGGAGCGCGTCGTCGGCACCATGCCGGTCGAGGGCAACACCCAGCCGTACGGCCTGCTGCACGGCGGCGCGTCCGCGGTGCTCGCCGAGACCCTCGGTTCCATCGGCGCGATGCTGCACGGCGGCGTCGGCAAGCTCGCCGTCGGCGTCGACCTGAACTGCACGCACCACCGCGGTGCCCGCTCCGGCCTGGTCACGGGCGTGGCGACGCCGGTGCACCGGGGCCGCTCCACGGCCACGTACGAGATCGCGGTCAGCGACGAGGAGGGCAGGCGGGTGTGCAGCGCGCGCCTGACGTGCATGTTGCGGGACGCCCCCGCGGGCGGCGCGGACGGCGCGACCGGCTGACCCGGCGACGGGCGGGGCGCACACGCGTCACGAGGGCGGGCGCACGCGCACTGTCGGAGCGTGCGGCTCCGGACTAGCGTCGGCGCATGAGGCACCGGATACGGCACCGGAGACAGCGCCGGAGACGGCTCTGTGCGCTCGCCCTCCCGCTCCCCCTCCCACCGGCCGTCGGCACCGGCTGCGGCTGCGGGTCGAACGGGCAGCACCAGACCCTGCGCGACATCGGTGAGGCGCACGAGCGTCGCGCCGCACGCCACCGTGACGGCGAGCCGACCGGCGGGCCCCGGGCGTGAACGCCATCGGCCCGGTCGAGCCGGGCGAGGACACCTACGGGCGTGAAAACACCCATGGCCGGAAAGCCGCCGCCCCCAGGGCTGCCTGGCGAGCCCCCCGCCGCCACCACCGCACCACCCTCGCCGCCGCCGCGGCCGTGCTCCTCGGCGCGGCCGGGCTGATCCTCCACCTCACCCGCCCCGAGCCGCCGCCCGCGCCGCCCCCGCCCTGGCCGTCGCAGAGTGTGGCGGTGACGTACACCGGCGAGATGTCGCGTCCGCGGGCCGGGGAGCGGAACTTCACCTTCGCCGTCACCGTCACCCACGAGGCCGGACCCCCGGTGTCCGTCCGACGGGTCGCCCAGCCCTCGGCGGCGCTTTCGGTGCGCGTATCCCCCGCCACCCCATTCACGGTGAAATCGGGAACACCCCGGAAGTTGATCATCACGATGCACATTCGCGAATGCGGAGAAGTGCCACGGAATGCCGGACTCCCTTTCTTGGAAGTAACACTGCGTAATGCGCGCGCAAACGAGCGGCAGAGTTACATCCTGGGTCCGGAATACGCGAATGATCTTTCCGGAGCACTGACCGCCGCATGCCCACGAACACGCGTGTCATGAGCCAAATACCCTTACGCTCCTGCCGGTTGTCCTGGAGATTCTCAGCATGTGGATGCGTCGAGATCCCCCGAACAAGGTCACATTCGGCCTCAACCGCCCCCTGCGTTCCAGCCCGGAATACTCCGTGGCATAACAAGAGCGTCACAGCCTTGGTCTGACCACTCCACCTGGAACAAAGGCGCCCTTAGAGTCACGGCCAGTCACCGCGCCCACCGGATTCCCGTCAGTTCGGTTCCGCGCTCGACTCGGCATCCCAACAAGGGACGGCCGTGCCAGGGGAAAGGACTGATCGTGCGTCAACGTTCGCTCATAGCCATCACCGCTGCACTCACCGCGGGGGCTCTCACCCTCACCGCCTGTGGCTCGCGCGACGACAAGGACAAGGGAAGCGCCGACGGCGGCGACACCACCGTGGTCATCGGCGTCGACGCGCCGCTGACCGGTGACCTCTCCGCGCTGGGCCTCGGCATCCGCAACTCCGTCGACCTCGCCGTCAAGCAGGCCAACGACAAGAACTACGTCGACGGCATCACCTTCAAGATGCAGGCAGCCGACGACCAGGGACAGCCCTCCTCCGGCCAGACCAACGCCACCAAGTTCGTCGCCAACAAGGAACTCCTCGGCGCCGTCGGCCCCCTGAACTCCTCCGTCGGCGAGTCCATGCAGAAGGTCTTCGACGACGCCAAACTCGTCCAGGTCTCCCCCGCCAACACCAACCCGGCCATGACCCAGGGCCCGGACTGGAACGGCGGCAAGAAGGTGCGCCCCTACAAGGCCTACTTCCGTACGGCCACCACCGACGCCATCCAGGGCCCCTTCGCGGCGCAGTACCTGTACAACAAGGCCAAGAAGAAGAAGGTCTTCGTCATCGACGACAAGAAGACCTACGGCGCGGGCCTCGCCGCCACCTTCAAGGCCGAGTTCACCAAGCTCGGCGGCAAGGTCGCGGGCACCGAGCACGTCAACCCCGACACCAAGGACTTCGGCGCCGTCGCCACCAAGATCCGCAACTCGGACGCCGACGTCGTCTACTACGGCGGCGAGTACCCGGCCGCCGGCCCCCTGAGCAAGCAGATGAAGAAGGCCGGAGCCAAGATCCCGCTCGTCGGCGGCGACGGCCTCTACAGCGCCGACTACATCAAGCTCGCCGGCAAGGACGGCAAGGGCGACTACGCCACCTCCGTCGGCCAGCCCGTCGAACAGCTGCCCTCCGCCAAGGAGTTCATCGCCAACTACAAGAAGGCCGGCTACAAGGAGGCCTACGAGGCCTACGGCGGCTACTCCTACGACTCCGCCTGGGCGATCATCGAGGCCGTCAAGAAGGTCGTCGAGGACAACGACGGCGAACTGCCCTCCGACGCCCGAGCCAAGATCGTCGACGCCATGCAGGACGTCTCCTTCGACGGCGTGACCGGCAAGGTCTCCTTCGACGAATACGGCGACGCCACGAACAAGCAGCTCACGGTCTACCAGGTCAAGGACACCACCGACCCGGCCAAGGGCTGGCAGCCCGTCGAGTCCGGCACCTACACCGGCTGACCCACCACCGCAGCACGACACCACCGCGCACGACACCACCGCGCGGGGCGCTGCCCGACAGCGCCCCGCGCGGCGTCACATCCGCCACGGTGACATCCCGGCCGGCACAGCGATGCCGTGTCCGTCGCGTCCGTCGCGTCCGTCGTATCCGTCGCATCCGACACCCGTCGCTCGAAAGACTCGGAGGACCTGCGGTGCACGAACTGCCGCAACAGCTGGTCAACGGCCTGCTACTGGGATCCATGTACGGCCTGATCGCCATCGGCTACACAATGGTCTACGGCATCGTCCAGCTCATCAACTTCGCCCACGGCGAGATCTTCATGGTCGGCGGCTTCGGCGCCCTCACCGTCTGGCTCTGGCTCCCCGGCGGCACCACCATGTGGGCGGCCGTCCCCCTCATGATCATCGGCGCCGTCATCGTCTCCACGACCGTCGCGATCGGAGCCGAACGCTTCGCCTACCGGCCCCTGCGCGGCGCACCACGGCTCGCCCCACTCATCACCGCCATCGGCCTCTCCCTCGCCCTCCAGCAAGCGGTCTGGGCCTGGTACCCCAGCGCCAAGTCGTCCCGCACCTTCCCCGAGATCCCCGGCGACTCCATCCACATCGGCAGCGTCACCATCCAGCCCGGCGACCTCTTCCTCGTCGTCGCCGCCCCCATCTGCATGTTCGCCCTCGGCTGGTTCGTGATGAAGACCCGCGTCGGCCGCGGCATGCAAGCCACCGCCCAAGACCCCGACACCGCCAAACTCATGGGCGTCAACACCGACCGCGTCATCGTCGTCGCCTTCGCCCTCGGAGCCGCCTTCGCCGGCATCGCCGCCATCGCCTACGGCTTCCGCTACGGCGAAGTCAACTTCCGCATGGGCTTCCTCTGGGGCCTCAAAGCCTTCACCGCCGCCGTCCTCGGCGGCATCGGCAACATCTACGGCGCCATGATCGGCGGACTGGTCCTCGGCGTCGCCGAAGCCATGGCAACCGCCTACATGAACGACATCCCCGGCATGGACAAGCTCGGCGGCCAGTCCTGGGCCGATGTCTGGGCGTTCGTACTCCTCATCGTCGTCCTCCTCGTCAGGCCACAAGGCCTCCTCGGCGAGCGCGTCGCGGACAGGGCGTGACAACCATGACCACACACACCACGGCGGCCGACAACTCCCGCCCGCGCGAAGAAGACGCCCCCACGGGCCTCCTCCCCATCCCCACCGGCCCGGCCCGCGCCATGGCCACCGGCGGCGGCGCACTCACCATCGTCTCCGCCTTCCTCGCCTGGACCTGGACCGCCACCTTCCCCGGCGACCTCACCTACTACGGCTACCCCGGCGGCCTGCAATGGCTCGTCCTCATCACCGGCACCCTCACCACCCTCCTCGGCCTCGCCTCCTACGGCATCAAAGGCATACGCGCCATCGCCCCCGGCAACGCCGACGCCGCCCTCAAATACGCGGCACTCGCCGCCTTCGCCACCGCCTGGTACACGATCCTCGCGATCAGCGTCCAACTCGGCGGACTCGCCAACCTCGAACCCGGCGGCTGGATCACCGCCATCGCCACCCTCACCGCCCTCACCGGCGCCCTGGCCCTGCCCTTCCAACGGCCACAGACCTACCCCGTCGACCCCGAGGACACCGGCTGGGAACAGTTCAAACACCGCCTGCGCAACGGCCTGACCACCGTCAAGGGAGCCTTCGCCGCCGAAGGACCCCCCGCCCCGCGCAAACTCCCCGGATACGCCGAGATCCTGATCATCGTCGCCGCGCTCGCCACCGGCCTGCTCGTCTTCACCTACGGCATCGGCACCGAATACGACGAACTCTTCATCGGCTTCCTCATCTCGGTCGCCTTCGGCTTCGCCGCACTCTCCAAAGCCGGCCTCGTCGCCCACGTCTCCGTCTACACCGCACGCCACCGCAACGTCACCCTCATCGGCGCGTTCCTCGCCGCGGCCGCCTTCCCCTTCACCCAGAACGACGACCAATACGCCACCATCGGCGTCTACATCCTCATCTTCGCCACCGTCGCACTCGGCCTGAACATCGTCGTCGGCCTCGCAGGCCTCCTCGACCTCGGATACGTCGCCTTCCTCGGCGTCGGCGCCTACGCCGCATCCATGGTCTCCGGATCCCCCTCCTCACCCTTCGACATCCACCTCCCCTTCTGGGGAGCCATCCTCGTCGGCGCCGCCGCCTCACTCGTCTTCGGCGTCCTCATCGGCGCCCCCACCCTGCGACTGCGCGGCGACTACCTCGCCATCGTCACCCTCGGCTTCGGAGAAATCTTCCGCATCGTCGCCATGAACTCCGACGGCGCCTCCGGACCCGACATCACCAACGGCTCCAACGGCATCTCCTCCATCCCCAACCTGAAGATCCTCGGCTTCGACTTCGGCCTGGAACACAGCATCGGCGGCTTCACCATCGGCCGCTTCGCCAACTACTTCTTCCTGATGCTGCTCATCACCCTCGTCGTCGTCCTCGTCTTCCGGCGCAGCGGCGACTCCCGCATCGGCCGCGCCTGGGTCGCCATCCGCGAGGACGAGACCGCCGCACTGGCCATGGGCATCAACGGCTTCCGCGTCAAACTCATCGCCTTCGCACTCGGCGCCTCCCTCGCAGGCCTCGCCGGCACCGTCCAGGCACACGTCACCTACACCGTCACACCCGAGCAGTACCAATTCGCCAACACCGTGCCACCCAACTCCGCCTTCCTCCTCGCCGCCGTCGTCCTCGGCGGCATGGGCACCATCAGCGGACCCCTCGTCGGCGCGGCACTCCTCTACCTCATCCCCAACAAACTCGCCTTCCTCGGCGACTACCAGCTCTTCGCCTTCGGCCTCGCCCTCGCACTCCTCATGCGCTTCCGCCCCGAAGGCCTCATCCCCAACCGCCGCCGCCAACTCGAATTCCACGAAGCCGAACTCGACCCCGGCGAGACACCACCGCCCACCGTCCTGAGCAAGACAGGGGCCTGACCCATGACCACGAACACCAACGAAAAGGGCCACGCCCCAGCCACCCCCGCAGGACAGAGCGTCCTCGACGCCCGCGGCGTCACCATGCGCTTCGGCGGCCTCACCGCCGTACGATCCGTCGACCTCACCGTCAACAGCGGCGAAATCGTCGGACTCATCGGCCCCAACGGCGCCGGCAAAACCACCTTCTTCAACTGCCTCACCGGCCTCTACATCCCCACCGAAGGCGAAGTCCGCTACAAAGGCCAGATCCTCCCCGCCAAATCCTTCAAGGTCACCGCGGCCGGCGTCGCCCGCACCTTCCAGAACATCCGCCTCTTCCCCAACATGACCGTGCTGGAGAACGTGCTCGTCGGCCGCCACACCCGCACCAAGGAAGGCCTCTGGTCAGCCCTCCTCCGCGGCCCCGGCTTCCACCGAGCCGAAGCCGCCTCCAAGACCCGCGCCATGGAACTCCTCGGCTTCGTCGGCCTCGCCGACAAAGCCGAACACCTCTCACGCAATCTCCCCTACGGAGAACAGCGCAAGCTGGAGATCGCCCGCGCACTCGCCAGCGAACCCGGCCTCCTGCTCCTCGACGAGCCCACCGCCGGCATGAACCCCCAGGAAACCCGCGCCACCGAAGAACTCGTCTTCGCCATCCGCGACATGGGTATCGCCGTCCTCGTCATCGAGCACGACATGCGCTTCATCTTCAACCTCTGCGACCGCGTCGCCGTCCTCGTCCAGGGCGAGAAACTCGTCGAAGGATCCAGCGAGACGGTCCGGCAGGACGACCGCGTCATCGCCGCCTACCTCGGCGAACCCTTCGAGGAGAACAACTGATGACCGCACTCCTTGAGGTCGAGGACCTCCGCGTCGCCTACGGCAGGATCGAAGCCGTCAAAGGCATCTCCTTCACCGTCGAGGCCGGCAAAGTCGTCACCCTCATCGGCACCAACGGCGCAGGCAAGACCACCACACTCCGCACCCTGTCAGGCCTGCTCAAGCCCGTCAGCGGCACCATCAAATTCAACGGCAAAGCCCTACGCAAATACCGCGCCGACCAAATAGTCGCCCTCGGCCTCGCCCACTCCCCCGAAGGCCGCCACATCTTCCCCCGCATGTCCATCGAGAACAATCTCCGCCTCGGCGCCTACCTCCGCTCCGACAAGGCAGGCATCGAAAAGGACATCAACCGCGCCTACGACCTCTTCCCCATCCTCGGAGAACGCAGGAAACAAGCAGCGGGCACCCTCTCCGGCGGCGAACAACAAATGCTCGCGATGGGCCGCGCCCTCATGTCACAACCCAAACTGCTCATGCTCGACGAACCCTCCATGGGACTCTCACCGATCATGATGCAGAAGATCATGGCGACCATCGCCGAACTGAAATCCCAGGGCACCACGATCCTCCTCGTCGAGCAGAACGCCCAAGCGGCGCTCTCCCTCGCCGACGAGGGCCACGTCATGGAAGTCGGCCGCATCGTCCTCTCCGGTACGGGTGGGGACCTGCTGCACGACGAATCGGTACGCAAGGCGTACCTCGGCGAGGACTGAGGCCACGCCCACCCCTCCCCGCATACGACAGGGCCCGCACCCCCGGCTTCGGGGTGCGGGCCCTGTCGTACGTACGCGCGTATGCCGGCTCCGGGGCTAACCCTTCGCCGCCTTCTTCTCCTCGGCGTCCTCGATGACCGCCTCCGCGACCTGCTGCATCGACAGCCTGCGGTCCATCGACGTCTTCTGGATCCACCGGAACGCGGCGGGCTCCGTCAGGCCGTACTCCGTCTGGAGGATCGACTTCGCGCGGTCCACCAGCTTCCGCGTCTCCAGCCGCTGGGAGAGGTCCGCGACCTCCTTCTCCAACGTCTTCAGCTCCGTGAACCGCGAGACGGCCATCTCGATCGCCGGGACGACGTCACTCTTGCTGAACGGCTTCACCAGGTACGCCATCGCACCCGCGTCCCTCGCCCGCTCGACGAGGTCCCGCTGCGAGAACGCGGTCAGCATCAGTACGGGGGCGATGGACTCCTCCGCGATCTTCTCCGCGGCGGAGATGCCGTCCAGGACGGGCATCTTCACGTCCAGGATCACGAGGTCCGGCCTGTGCTCGCGGGCCAGCTCGACGGCCTTCTCACCGTCGCCCGCCTCGCCGACGACGCTGTAGCCCTCTTCCTCCAGCATCTCTTTGAGGTCGAGCCGGATCAGGGCCTCGTCCTCGGCGATGACGACGCGGGTCGTCAGCGGCGGGACGTGCGACTGGTCGTCGCCGGACACGTCGTCGTCTGCGGGCTGGGGCGACTCGGGCGCGGTCACGGGGGGCTCCTCGATCAGGACAGGGGTGCAGCTCCCAAGAGCCTACCCAGCTGCGGTATGGTGGTTGGGCAGCGGGTTGGGGGAAACCTTTGATTCGTTGGGCCCCGGTAGTCCAATTGGCAGCAGACGAAGGTCTCAAACACCTTACAGTGTGGGTTCGAGTCCCACCCGGGGCACTTTTCCTTAGATTCCAAGGTCGTAATCCGCAAGCGGATGTTCTCGTTCCCGTGAACATCCGCTTTCTGCTGCTCACGACCGCATTCACTCACGCACCGTGTCCGTATGCACTTCCATGGCACAGAGGTACGGCAGCAAGCACTCACCCTGCTGCGGGGTGGCTCAAAGAACGCCGAAGTCGCCCGGCGACTGAACGTCCCCCTCGGCACCATCAGCTACTGGAAACACGTAGACCGCGCCAAGCGCGGAGAGCCGGTCGCGACGAGACCATCGCTTCTTTGCCCCCTCTGCCACCGGCGTCCGCTGGACAACTCCGCCTGCGCTTACCTGCTCGGCCTCTATTTAGGGGACGGCCATATCAGCCACTACGCCAAGCATCATGTTCCCAGCCTCGCGATCACCCTGGACGACGGCTGGCCCGGCATCCAGGACCTGGCCGAGACCGCACTTCGGGCGGTCTTTCCGCACAATGCCGCGTGCCGCGTACGCACGAAGGGCGCCCACAACATCAAGGTCTACTTCAAGCATCTCCCCTGCCTCTTCCCCCAGCACGGCCCCGGCAAGAAGCACGACCGCAAGATTGCCCTCGAACCCTGGCAGCAGGAGATCGTCGACGCGCACCCCTGGGACTTCGTCCGGGGGCTCATCCACTCCGACGGGTGCCGCATCACCAACTGGACGACCCGTATGGTCAGCGGGGAGCGGAAGCGCTATGAATATCCACGGTATTTCTTCACCAACGTCTCCGACGACATCCGTGAGATCTACACCGACACCCTCGACCAGCTCGGCATCGAGTGGACGCACTGCACCCGCAACGGCAACCCGTTCAACATCTCCGTCGCCCGCAAAGCCTCCGTGGCCCTGATGGACGCCCACATCGGCCCCAAATACTGACCGAACCGCCGGGGGCTACTCGTTCTCGCCGATGCGATGGACGCGGACCAGGTTCGTCGAGCCCGACACCCCCGGCGGGGAGCCGGCCGTGATGACGACCACGTCGCCCCGCTCGCAGCGGCCGATCTCCAGGAGCAGTTCGTCGACCTGGTCGACCATCGCGTCGGTGGAGTCGACGTGCGGGCCGAGGAAGGTTTCCACGCCCCAGGTGAGGTTCAGCTGGGAGCGGGTGGCCTTGTCGGGGGTGAAGGCGAGGAGCGGGATGGGTGAGCGGTAGCGGGAGAGGCGGCGGACCGTGTCGCCGGACTGGGTGAAGGCGACGAGGAATTTGGCGCCGAGGAAGTCGCCCATCTCGGCGGCGGCGCGGGCGACAGCGCCGCCCTGGGTGCGGGGTTTGCTCCGCTCGGTGAGTGGGGGCAGGCCCTTGGCGAGGATGTCCTCTTCGGCAGCTTCGACGATGCGGCCCATGGTCTTGACCGTTTCGACGGGGTATTTGCCGACGCTGGTCTCGCCGGAGAGCATCACCGCGTCCGTGCCGTCGATGACGGCGTTGGCGACGTCGCTCGCCTCGGCCCTGGTGGGGCGGGAGTTGTCGATCATGGAGTCGAGCATCTGGGTGGCGACGATGACCGGTTTGGCGTTGCGCTTGGCGAGTTTGATGGCGCGCTTTTGGACGATGGGGACTTGTTCGAGGGGCATTTCGACGCCGAGGTCGCCGCGGGCGACCATGATGCCGTCGAAGGCGGCGACGATGTCCTCGATGTTGTCGACGGCTTGCGGCTTCTCGACCTTGGCGATGACGGGGAGTCGGCGGCCTTCCTCGTCCATGATGCGGTGGACGTCTTCGATGTCGCGTCCGCTGCGTACGAAGGAGAGGGCGATGACGTCGAAGCCTGTACGCAGGGCCCAGCGGAGGTCTTCTTCGTCCTTGTCGGAGAGTGCGGGGACGGAGACGGCGACGCCGGGGAGGTTGAGGCCTTTGTGGTCGGAGACCATGCCGCCTTCGAGGACGGTGGTGGCGACGCGGGGGCCGATCACGCCGGTGACCTGGAGGGTCACCTTGCCGTCGTCGACGAGGATGCGTTCGCCGGAGGTGACGTCCTGGGCGAGGCCGCTGTAGGTGGTGCCGCAGCGTTGGCGGTCGCCTTGGACGCCGTCTTCGACGGTGATGGTGAACTCGTCGCCGCGTTCAAGGAGTACGGGGCCTTCGCTGAAGCGGCCGAGGCGGATCTTCGGGCCTTGAAGGTCGGCGAGGATGCCGACGCTGCGGCCGCTCTCCTCGGAGGCCTTGCGCACGCGCTGGTAGCGCTCCTCGTGTTCGGCGTGGGTGCCGTGGCTGAGGTTGAAGCGGGCTACGTCCATTCCGGCTTCGACCAGTGCCTTGATCTGGTCGTACGAGTCGGTGGCGGGGCCCAGGGTGCAGACGATTTTGGCTCGGCGCATGGTTCGACCCTAGGGCTTACCGGTCAGTAGTGAATTGGTCCTGCGTGACTACTCAACAACCTTTGGGTGAAGGGGTGTTGACAAGTGTTGAAGTGTGCGGGCGACTGCTCTGATGAGCGGTTTTTCGGCTGTCCCAGACCGGGTCACGGGTCCAGTCGTGGGGGTGTCATGGTGAAGCGGGCGTTGACCTGGGCGTAGACGTGCTGGCGTTGTGGTTCGAGGTCCAGGGGTGCGGTTTCGGTGGGCATGTCGGTCGCTCCGCCGTAGGCGACGGAGCGCATGGCACCGGCGGGTGCGCCGTAGCCGTGGGCGGGGGTGTTCTCGGCGTCGAGGTCGGCGAGTTCGACGAGGGCGGCGAGTTCGGTGCCGAGGGCTTCGGCGTATTCGCGGGCGCGTTGTACCGCTTCGCGGACGGCTTGCTGCCTGGCGCGGCGGTGGGTGGGTGAGTCGGGGCGCAGGGCCCACCAGGGGCCTTCGACGCGGGTGAGGTCGAGGTCGGCGAGGCGGCTGGTGAGTTCGCCGAGTGCGGTGAAGTCGGTGAGTTCGGCGGTGATGTGGACGCGGCCGTGGTAGGCGCGGACGCGTTCGGCGCGGCCGTGTCTGGTGAGTTCGGGGGTGATGGAGAAGGCGCCGGTCTCCAGTTTCTCGACGGTGTCGCCGTAGCTCTTGATGAGGTCGAGGGCGGTGGTGTTGCGCCGGGTGAGGTCGTTCAGGGCGTCGCGGCGGTCGGTGCCGCGGGCGTTGACGGTGATGCCGATGCGGGCGATCTCGGGGTCGACTTCGAGGTGTGCTTCGCCGCGGACGGCGAGGCGGGGGGCGTCGGGGGTGCCGTAGGGGGTGGGGGTGGTGTTCATGGGCTCACTGTCGCACTGTGCCGGTGGGTCCGACAGTCATCGGATCGCAACCTGGCGGGTCTGTTGCCGAACGGGCTGCGGAGGTCAGAATCTACGCGCGTTACTACGGTCGACCGAGGAGTACAGAAATGCCGCTGAACCGCAGGAAGTTCCTGGGCACGTCCGCCGTCACCGGCGTGGGCGTGGCGCTCACGGGTGGGGCTGTGGCGCCGTCCGTGGCGCAGGCGAAGGGGAAGCCGGGTCGGCGGGAGAAGCGGTATTCGTTCACCGTGCTCGGCACGACGGATCTGCACGGCAACGTCTTCAACTGGGATTACTTCACGGACAAGGAGTTCGACGACAAGGACCACAATGACGTGGGTCTGGCCAAGATCTCCACGTTGGTGAACGAGGTGCGTGCGGAGAAGGGGCGTCGCAATACGCTCCTGATCGACGCGGGTGACACCATCCAGGGCACGCAGCTTTCGTACTACTACGCCAAGGTGGATCCGATCACCGCCGTGCGCGGCCCGGTGCACCCGATGGCGCAGGCGATGAACGCGATGGGCTATGACGCGGCGGCGCTCGGCAATCACGAGTTCAATTACGGTATACCGGTGCTGCGCAAGTTCGAGGAGCAGTGTGATTTCCCGCTTCTCGGGGCCAATGCGCTGGACGCGAAGACGCAGCGGCCGGCGTTCCCGCCGTATTTCATGAAGCGGCTGCGTACTCCGCACGGGCGTGATG
Organism: Streptomyces sp. 135; assembly: GCF_020026305.1. NCBI lineage: Bacteria > Bacillati > Actinomycetota > Actinomycetes > Kitasatosporales > Streptomycetaceae > Streptomyces > Streptomyces sp. 135. Next base: position 2,139,827 of record NZ_CP075691.1, read on the forward strand.
TGAAGGTGGCGGTGCTCGGTCTGACGAATCCGGGTATCGCGATCTGGGACAAGGCGAACGTCCAGGGCAAGATGACGTTTCCCGGTCTTGAGGAGCAGGCCGCGAAGTGGGTGCCGAGGCTGCGGTCGATGGGTGCGGATGTCGTGATCGTGTCGGCGCACTCCGGTTCCAGTGGCACGTCGTCGTACGGGGATCAGTTGCCGTATGTGGAGAACGCGGCGGGCCTGGTGGCGGAGCAGGTGCCGGGTATCGACGCGATTTTGGTGGGGCACGCGCACACGGAGATTCCCGAGTACTTCGTGGAGAACAAGGCGACGGGCAAGCGGGTCGTCCTGTCGGAGCCGCTGAAGTGGGGGCAGCGTCTGACGTTGTTCGACTTCGAGCTGGTGTGGGTGAAGGGCCGGTGGACGGTGGAGAAGGTGGGGGCGAAGGTCCTGAACTCCAACACGGCCGCGGAGGACGGGAAGATCACGCGGCTGCTGGCCGACGAGCACAAGAAGGTCGTCGCCTACGTCAATCAGGTCATCGGCACGTCGAAGGCGGCGATGAGTACGGCCGAGGGCCCGTACAAGGATGTCGCGATCATCGATCTGATCAATCGGGTGCAGAAGGAGACGGTGGCGCAGGCGTTGGCGGGTGGGACGTACGCGGCGCTGCCGGTGCTCTCGCAGGCGTCGTGTTTCTCGCGGACCGCGCGGATTCCGGCGGGCGAGGTGACGATCAAGGACGCGGCGGGGCTGTATCCCTTCGAGAACACCCTGGAGGCGCGGTTGCTCACGGGTGCGCAGCTCAAGGAGTACCTGGAGTTCTCGGCGCGCTACTACGTGCAGACGCCCGCGGGTGCCCCGGTGGACCCGGCGAAGCTGACGAACGCCGAGAAGATCCCGGATTACAACTACGACGCGGTGTATGGCGTGACGTATGAGATCGATATCGCGAAGCCGGTGGGTTCGCGTGTCGTGAAGTTGTCGTTCGAGGGCGAGGAGATCGACCCGAAGGCCGAGTTCGTGCTGGCGGTGAACAATTACCGGGCGAGCGGTGGCGGGAATTTCCCGCATGTCGCGGGTGCCAAGCAGGTGTGGGCGAATTCGGAGGAGATCCGTAACACGATCATCGGCTGGGTGAAGGCGAAGGGGACGATCGATCCCGCTGGGTTCGCGTCGGTGGACTGGAGGCTGACCCGGGACGGTACGCCGGTGTTCTGAGTGGCGTTGTTCGTGGCCTCCCCCGGCGGGCGTCCGCCGGGGGCCGGGGTGGCCCGGGTGGGGGTCAGTTCTTGAGGCGTACGAGGTTTCCGCGCTGTTCCCCCACGCGGCCGGTGGCCTGGCCGGGGATGGTGGGGGTGTGCAGGCCGAAGCTGGTGAACGCGGTGCGGCGGGGCAGGGGGTAGGGGTCCTTGCCGGTGAGGGCGTTGAGGATGGTGGCGCTGCGCCAGGCGGCGAGGCCGAGGTCGGGGGCGCCGACGCCGTGGGTGTGGCGTTCGGCGTTCTGTACGTAGATGTTGCTGCCGGTGGCGGTGATGGAGGGGTCGAGGACGAGGCGGTAGTGCTCGTCGACGCGGGGGCGGGCGGAGGAGTCCTTGCGGATGTAGGGGTCGAGGCCGGCGAGGAGTTGCTCGGTGGGGCGTTCGCGGTAGCCGGTGGCGAGGACGACGGCGTCGGTGGTGAGGCGGGAGCGCGTGCCCTGCTGGAGGTGTTCCAGGTGGAGTTCGACGCGGGTGCTGGCGACGCGGCCGGCGGTGCGGACGAGGACGCCGGGGGTGAGGACGGCGTCGGGCCAGCCGCCGTGGAGGGTGTGCCGGTAGAGCTCGTCGTGGATGGCGGCGATGGTGTCGGCGTCGATGCCTTTGTGGAGTTGCCATTGGTGGGGCACGAGGTCGTCGCGGACCGTTTCGGGCAGGGCGTGGAAGTAGCGGGTGTAGTCGGGTGTGAAGTGTTCCAGGCCCAGCTTCGAGTACTCCATGGGTGCGAAGGCTTCGGTGCGGGTGAGCCAGTGGATTTTCTCGCGGCCGGCGGGGCGGGCTCGCAGCAGGTCGAGGAAGACTTCGGCGCCGGACTGTCCTGAGCCGATGACGGTGATGTGCTCGGCGGAGAGCAGCAGTTCGCGGTGGTCGAGGTAGTCCGCGGAGTGGATGACGGGGACGGTGGGGGCTTCGGCGAGGGGTTTGAGGGGTTCGGGGATGTGGGGGGCGGTGCCGACGCCGAGGGCGATGTTCCTGGTGTAGGTGCGGCCGAGGGCTTCGGCTTCGCCGTCGGTGTCGAGCTGGGTGAAGTCGACTTCGAAGAGGTCGCGTTCGGGGTTCCAGCGGACGGCGTCGACCTGGTGGCCGAAGTGGAGTGCGGTGAGGTTTTCGCTGACCCAGCGGCAGTAGGCGTCGTACTCGGCGCGCTGGATGTGGAAGCGCTCGGCGAAGTAGAAGGGGAAGAGCCGCTCGCGGCTCTTGAGGTAGCTGAGGAAGGACCAGGGGCTCGCGGGGTCGGCGAGGGTGACGAGGTCGGCGAGGAAGGGCACTTGGAGGGTGGCGCCTTCGATGAGGAGGCCGGGGTGCCAGTGGAAGCCGTGGCTCTGTTCGTAGAAGACGGTGTCGAGTTCGCCGAGGGGGTGGGCGAGGGCGGCGAGGGAGAGGTTGAAGGGGCCGATGCCGATGCCGACGAGGTCGCGGGGGTCTTCGGGCGTGGAGCGCGGCGTGGGGTCGGGCTGGTCGGGCGTGCCGGTCATCGGGGGGTGGTTCCTTCCGCGAGGTGGGGGGTGGTGCGCGCGGCCCTGGCGGTGGCCTGTCGGCTGGTGTCGTCGACGTGTTCGAGGAGCGTGGTGAGGTCGCCGGGGCGGGTGTGCGGGTTGAGGAGGGTGGCTTTCAGCCATCGGCGGCCGTCGAGGTCGGCGCGGCCGAGGACGGCGGTGCCTTCGGTGAGCAGTCGCCTTCGTACGTGGGCGAGGTGGGTGTCGTCGGTGTCTGTGGGGCGGAACAGGACGGTGCTGATGGCCGGGGTGTCGTACAGCTCGAAGCGGAGGTGGTCTTCGATGAGGGCGGCGAAGTGCCGTGCGTGGTCGCAGACTCGGTCGACGAGTGCGCCGAGTCCCGTGCGGCCGAGGGCTTTGAGGGTGACGGCGATCTTGAGGATGTCGGGGCGGCGTGTGGTGCGCAGGGAGCGGCCGAGGAGGTCGGGCAGGCCCGCTTCGGTGTCGTCGTCGGCGTTGAGGTAGTCGGCGCGGTGGGTGAGCGCGGCGAGGTCGTTCGGGTCGCGGACGGCGAGCAGTCCGGCGGCGGCGGGCTGCCAGCCGAGTTTGTGCAGGTCGAGGGTGACGGTGTGGGCGCGCTCGATGCCTTTCAGGAGGTGTTTGCGTACGTCGCTGAAGAGCAGGCCGCCGCCGTACGCGGCGTCGATGTGCAGCCGGGCGCGGTGGGCGGCGCAGACGTCGGCGATGTCGTCGAGGGGGTCGATGAGTCCGGCGTCGGTGGTGCCGGCGGTGGCGGTGACGAGGAAGGTGGTGTGCGGGCCGCCGAGTTCGTTGAGGGCTTCGTCGAGGGCGGCCGGGTCGAGGGTGCCGGCGGGGGCGGGGACGGTGACCGGGTCGGGCAGGCCGAGGAGCCAGGCGCCGCGGGCGAGGGAGTGGTGGGCGTTCTCGCCGACGAGGAGGCGCAGCGGGCCTCGGGTGGCGGCTTCGCGGGCGAGGAGCAGGGCGAGTTGGTTGGACTCGGTGCCGCCGGTGGTGACCAGGGCGTCCGCTTCGGGGTGGACCTCGGCGGCGAGTGCGCGGGTGACGAGGGTTTCGAGGGTGGAGGCGGCGGGGGCCTGGTCCCAGGAGTCCATGGAGGGGTTGAGCGCGGAGGCGGCGAGGTCGGCGGCGGCCGCCAGGGCGAGTGGCGGGCAGTGCAGGTGGGCGGCGCACAGGGGGTCGGCGGGGTCGGCGGCGCCTTCGGCGAGCGCGTGGACGAGGGTGCGCAGGGCGGCTTCGGGGCCCGTGCCGTGCTCGGGCAGGACGGGTTCGGCTGCGGCGCGGACGCGGTCGGTGACGGCGGTGGGGCCGTCGGCGGGGAGCGGGCCGCCGCGGGCGGTCGCCCCGTGGTGCAGGGCGTCGAGCGTGACCGCGAGCAAGGGCCGCAGGGCGTCGGGGCCTTGGACGCCTCCGGCGAGGGGCGGCGGGGTGCTCATGGGGCGTGTCCTTCGGGTGCGCGCGTACAGGGGCACCAGCCTGTACGCCGGGTGGGCGCCGCGCCCGGGGTCCTCGGCGATCCGAACCCGAAAGTGGTACTGCCGTGCGGAGAAAACGTGTGGGTGCGGTGGGGGTGCTGAGCGGGCCGGGGGCGCGCAGGGGTGGCGCGGGGCGTCGCGTGCCGGAACCCCCGGCCCGGGGTTCCGGCACGGCGCTGCGGCTTCTCAGGGGCGGAAGTCGTCCTTGTGGTCGTCGGCCCACTGGGCGAACGTGCGGGCCGGCTTGCCGGTGACGGTTTCGACCGTGGTGGTGATCTCCGGTTCGGTGCCGACGGTTTCGGCGAAGGAGGCGAGGATGGCGGGCAGCATCTGCGGTGGTACGTGCGGGAAGAGTTCGGGGCCGACTTCGTTCGGCGGTATGTCGACGAAGCGCAGGGTGCGGCCGAGGGCGGCGCCGATGGCGTGGATCTGCTGTTCCGTCGTGACGGCCTCGGGCCCGGTGAGGCGGTGGACGGCGCCGTCGTGTCCGTCGTCGAGGAGGGTGCGGGCGGCGACCTCGGCGATGTCGTCCTCGTGGATGGGGGCGGTCACGGCGCCGCCGAAGGGGCCGCGCACGGTGTCACCGGCGTGGATCTGCGGCGCCCACTGGAGGGAGTTGGTGGCGAAGGCGTTGGGCCGCAGGAAGGTGTGGCCGAGGCCGCTCTCCGTCACGTGTGCTTCGAGTTCGGCGTGGGCGGCGTAGATGGGGTGGCTGGTGTCGGCGCCGTCCTGGATGATGCCCGAGGAGAGGACGGTGACGTGGCGGACGCCGCCCGCGCGGGCCGCTTGAAGGAGGGCGGCGGTGTGCGTGCCCGCGGCCTGGAGGTGCAGGAAGAGACCCGAGGCGCCCTCGAACAGCGGGGCGAGGTCGGCGGGTCGGGGCCGGTCGCCGGAGAGGTCGAGGTGGCCGACGTCCACGGATTCGGGCAGTCCGGCGCGCTCGGGGGCGCGGGTCAGGGCGCGTACGGGGGTTCCTTCGGCGGTGAGCCGGCCCACGAGGGCGCGGCCCACGTTTCCGGTGGCTCCGGTCACGACGATCACGGCAGGGCTCCTTCTGGTGGGGGTGCGCGCGGCCGTTCCGGCAGGTCCGGCCCGGCCCGGGTGCGAGCCTAGGCCGGTTGTGCCGGGTGCCGGATCGTCGTTTGGGACCAGTGGGCGTAGGCCGTGGGACCTACGCCGCGCGGCCCGGATCAGGCCCTGCCGGTGCCCTTGCCCGTGCCCTTTTCAGTGCCCTTGCCTGCGCCCTGTCGGACGCGCAACGCCCGCGCCAGGTCGTCGAGTTGGTCGGCGAACTTGCGGCGCAGGGTGGGGATCGGGTCCGCGTCCCGCAGGCACCGCTCGCCCAGCCGCAGCGTCTCGGCGTCCACGAAGGGGGCGGGGAAGGCCCACTGGCCCACCACGTCGGCGATCGCGGAGCCGCGCCGGGCCGCCACGGCGACGGCGTCCTCGTAGTAGCGCGGGACGTACTCCCTGACGAGGTCGGCCTGTTCGGGTTGCCAGAAACCCTGCGCGGTGGCCTTGAGGAGGTAGTTGGACAGTTCGTCGGAGGCGAACATCGCGTCCCAGGCGGCCCGCTTGGCCGCGGCGTCCGGCAGCGCGGCCCGGCAGCGGGCGGCGCCCTCCTGGCCGGTGGCGCTCGGGTCCCGCGCCAGCTCGGCGGCGATGGCCGCCTCGTCGGTCGCGTCCAGCACGGCGAGGCGGGCGAGGACGCGCCAGCGCAGCTCCTGGGTCGAGTTCGGGGCCGCCGGGCACGGTGCCCTCGTTCAGCCACGCCTGGAGGGGACCGGGCTGGGTGGCGACGTCGATGGCGGCGCGGACGGCGGTGAGGCGCAGGCCGGGGTGGGAGCCGTCCTCGGTGCGTCGGATCAGGTCGCGGCAGAGTTCGCCGAGGGCGGCGAGTGCGGCGGGCCGCTCCTCGGGGCCGGCGTAGCGGCCGGCGATGTGGGCGGTGGCGAAGGTGAGGACGCCTTGGACGATGGCGAGGTCGCTCTCCTCGGGGAGGTGGGCGAGGGCCGTCGCGAGGTAGGAGCCGGCGTCGAGTTCGCCGTCGCGGACCATGTCGCGCAGGCTGTTCCACAGGACGGCGCGGGTGAGGGCGTCCGGGACTCCGGAAAGGTCGCGCAGCGCGGTCTCCTGGGAGGTCTCGTCGAGGCGGATCTTGGCGTAGGTGAGGTCCTGGTCGTTGGGGACGATCAGGGCGGGGCGTCCGCCGTCGCGGGGCGTGGCGGGCTCGGTGGACGGGATGTCGGTCTCGTACCGCTCGCGCAGGACGAGGCCGCGGCCGCCGGCGAGGTCGCGGTCGTAGACGCCGACGGCGACGCGGTGGGGGCGGCCGTCGCCGTGGGTGCCGTCGCCCGTGCCGCGGTCGAGGGTGAGCGTCCACTCGCGTCCGGCGTGCGCGACCTTCGAGGTGAGGGTGTCGACGCCCGTGGTGCGCAGCCAGGCCTCGGCCCAGGCGTGCACGTCGCGGTCGGTGGCGTGGGCGAGGGAGTCGATGAAGTCGGCGAGGGTGGCGTTGGCGAACTTGTGCCGCGCGAAGTGGGTGTTGATGCCCGCGAGGAAGTCCTTCTCGCCGAGCCAGGCGACGAGCTGGCGCAGGGCGCTCGCCCCCTTGGCGTACGAGATGCCGTCGAAGTTGAGCATCGCGGACGCGGTGTCGGGGACGGCGTCGGCGGCGGGGGCGACGGGGTGGGTGGAGGGGCGCTGGTCGGCGTCGTACCCCCAGGATTTGCGGGTGACGCCGAAGTCGGTCCACGGGTCCTTGAAGCGGGTGGCCTCGGCGGTGGTCTGGAAGCCCATGTACTCGGCGAAGGACTCGTTCAGCCAGATGTCGTCCCACCAGGTGAGGGTGACGAGGTCGCCGAACCACATGTGGGCCATCTCGTGGGCGATGACCATGGCGCGGGTCTGCCGCTCGGTGTCGGTGACAGCGGAGCGGTAGACGAATTCGTCGCGGAGGATGACGAGGCCGGGGTTCTCCATGGCGCCCATGTTGAATTCGGGGACGAACGCCTGGTCGTAGGAGTCGAAGGGGTAGGGCTCCTCGAACTTCTCGTGGTAGCGGTCGAAGCAGGCCCGCGTGATGTCGAGGATCTCCTCGGCGTCGGCGTCCAGGAACGGTGCGAGCGAGCGGCGGCAGTGGATGCCGAAGGGGAGGCCGCGGTGTTCGGTGCGCACGGAGTGGTAGGGGCCGGCGGCGACCGCGACGAGGTAGGTGGAGATGAGCGGGGTGGGGGCGGCGCGCCAGGTGCCGTCGCCGAGGTGTTCGGTGATGCCGTTGGCGAGGACGGTCCAGCCTTCGGGGGCGGTGACGGTCAGCTCGAAGACGGACTTCAGGTCGGGCTGGTCGAAGGCGGCGAAGACGCGCTGCACGTCCTCCATGAACAACTGCGTGTACGTGTACGTCTCGCCGTCACTGGGGTCGGTGAAGCGGTGCATGCCCTCGCCGGTGCGGGAGTAGCGCATCGCGGCGTCCACGCGCAGCTCGTGTTCGCCCGCGGTGAGCCCGTCGAGCGCGAGGCGGTTGTCGGCCAGGTCCACGGCGAGAGGCTGCCCGTCGAGGGTGGCGGAGCGCAGCTCGGCGGGCTTGAGCTCGACGAAGGTGGCGCCGTCGGTGCGGGCGCTGAACCGGATGACGGTACGCGAGTCGAAGGTGCCGACGGTGGGGTCGGTCGCCTGGGTCAGGTCGAGTTCGACGGTGTACCGGTGGACGTCGATGAGCTGGGCTCGGGTCTGCGCTTCGTCGCGCGTCAGTACGGGCATGGGCCCATGCTGCCCGATGGCACCGGCGTCGGTGAAGGTCAGGGCGGTGTGCGCCGTCCGGCGGGGGGTGGCGTCAGGACGACTTGGCGATCGTCTCGTGGTGGCGGATCACCTCGGCGATGATGAAGTTGAGCAGCTTCTCGGCGAACGCGGGGTCGAGCTTGGCGCTCTCGGCGAGTTCGCGCAGCCGGGCGATCTGGCGGGCCTCGCGGGCCGGGTCGGCGGGCGGCAGCTGGTGGTTGGCCTTGAGGTGGCCGACCTGCTGGGTGCACTTGAAGCGCTCGGCGAGCATGTGGACGACGGCGGCGTCGATGTTGTCGATGCTGTCGCGCAGCCGGGACAGCTCGGCGCGCACGGCCTCGTCCGTACCCTCCGCCGCGCTCGCGCCGTTCGTGTCACTGGTGTGGCTGGTGGTCATGGTGCATGAGCCTACGTTGCCGGTCGGGGGCGGGGGGAGGGTGGTGGAGCGGGGGGTGGGGTGTGGCCCTGCCGCACCGGTGCCGCCCCTGTGCCGCCCCCGGAGGGGGACCGCAGCATCGGCGGGTCGTCGGGATCCGGCACCTGCTGTGACCAGCCGCCGGGCACGGCACGGCCCTGCTGTTCCCGGAAGCGGACGGGTGCCGTGCCGACGCGGCGGGTGAAGAGGCGGGAGAAGTACGCCGGGTCGTCGTAGCCGACGCGGCGGGCGACGGCGGCGACGGGCAGCTCCGTGGCGGCGAGGAGTTCCTTGGCGCGGCCGAGGCGGATGCCGAGGAGGTAGTCCTTGGGGCTGCATCCGGCGCCGCGCCGCACGGCGGTGCGCAGCTCGGCGGGGGTCATGCCGTGCCGGGCGGCGTGTTCGGCGACGGACAGGGGGCGGAACGCGTCGCGGGCCAGGGCCTGGAGGACGGGGTCGCCGTCGGGGGCGATGTCGGCGCGGGCGCGGCGCAGGGCGACGAGGAGTTCGTGGACGGCGGCGCCGGTCTCGACTTCGAGGAGGGGGTTGCCGCGGCGGGCCGCGCGGGCGATGCGGCCGACGGCGGCGCGGGCGCCCGCCGCGTCGGAGAGGGGTACCACGGGGCGGCTGGGTTCGATGTAGCCGAGTTCGGTGTACGTCGCGGTCGCGGGGCCGGTGAAGTCGACGAAGCACTCGTCCCAGCCGGTGTCGGGGTCGGGCCCGTAGTGGTGGCGTACGCCGGGGGTGAGCCAGATCAGGGCGGGTGCGGTCACCGTCGTACGGCGTCCGTCGGGGCCGCGGAACCAGCCGCCGCCCGCGCTGATGACGACGGCGACGTGGTGGTCGAGGGTGCGGGGGCCGACGGTCGGCAGGAGGCCGTGCTGGAGGCCGACGCCGAGGCAGGCAAGGCCGAGCTTGTGGTGGGCCGGGCTGGGAGTGAAATACCGCATCCACGTGTGGTACATCCGCGTGCCCCTTCCGGTGCGGGCCTGGCCGACCCGCTCGCTGCGTCCAACCGGACCCGATCTTTGTCCATGGACCCCGCCGCCCGCCAGAGGTGATCGTGGACGGGCGGTGGGTGAGCGAGAGGACACGATGGACGGGTTCAGGGTCGGCGAGGACGATTTCGAGGTGGACGGGCGGCCGGTGCGGCTGCTCTCCGGCGCGCTGCACTACTTCCGGGTGCACGAGGCGCAGTGGGGGCACCGCCTGGCGATGCTGCGGGCGATGGGGCTCAACTGCGTGGAGACGTACGTCCCGTGGAACCTGCACGAGCCGCGGCCCGGCGGGTACCGCGACGTGTCGGCGCTCGGCCGTTTCCTGGACGCGGCGCACGAGGCGGGGCTGTGGGCGATCGTCAGGCCCGGCCCCTACATCTGCGCGGAGTGGGAGAACGGCGGGCTGCCGCACTGGCTGACGGGGTCCCTGGGGGCACGCGCGCGTACCCGTGACGGGGAGTACCTGGCGCATGTGGAGCGCTGGTTCCACCGGCTGCTGCGGGAGGTCGTGCCGCGTCAGCACGGCGGCGCGGACGGCGGCCCCGTGATCATGGTCCAGGTCGAGAACGAGTACGGGAGCTTTGGCTCGGACCGGGTGTACCTGCGCCGCCTGGTCGATCTGCTGCGCGGCGAGGGGGTGCGGGTGCCGTTGTTCACCTCGGACGGCCCCGAGGACCACATGGTGAGCGGCGGCTCGATCCCGGGGGTCCTGGCGACGGCCAATTTCGGCTCGGGGGCGCGCTCCGGCTTCGGGACGCTGCGCGCGCACCGTCCCAAGGGGCCGCTGATGTGCATGGAGTTCTGGTGCGGCTGGTTCGACCACTGGGGCGCGGATCATGTCGTACGGGACGCGGACGACGCGGCGGCGGCGTTGCGCGAGATCCTGGAGTGCGGGGCGTCGGTGAACCTCTACATGGCGCACGGCGGCACGAACTTCGCGGGCTGGGCTGGGGCCAACCGGGGCGGTGGGGCGCTGCACGACGGGCCGCTGGAGCCGGACGTCACGTCGTACGACTATGACGCGCCGATCGACGAGTCCGGCCGTCCCACGGCGAAGTTCTGGCGTTTCCGGGAGGTCCTCGCCCCGTACGCGACGGAGCCCCTGCCCGAGCCGCCGCCGCCCCCGCCGGTGCTGGGCGCCCCCGCCACGGCGGCGCTCACGGAGTGGGCCTCGCTGGACACGGTCCTGGAGTGCTTCGGCACCCCGGAGGCCGAGCATGCCGTCCCGCCCACCTTCGAGGAGCTCGACGTGGACCGGGGCCTGGTGCGCTACGCCCTGACGGTGCCGGGCCCGCGCCGCCCCTACCGGCTGAGCGTGCGGGGGCTGCGGGACCTGGCGGTCGTGTACGTGGACGGGGAGCGGGCCGGGGTCCTGACCGAGGACGAGCCCGTCCTGGAGGACCCCGTGGCCGGGCACGCGCGCGTGGAGCTGTGGGTGGAGTCGCTGGGCCGGGTCAACTACGGGCCGCGCTCCGGTGAGTCCAAGGGCATCTGCGGGGGTGTCCTGCATGAGCGGCAGTACCTGCACGGGGTGCGGGCGCGGGGTCTGCGGCTGGACGCGTTCGACGTGGCGTCGGCGGTGCGGGCGGTGCCCGTGACCGGTTCCGGGGAGGGGCGGCGGGGCCTGTACCGGGGCACGGTCGAGGTCGGCTCCCCCGGCGACGCGTTCCTCGAACTGCCGGGCTGGACGCGGGGATTCGTCTGGGTGAACGGCTTCAACCTGGGCCGGTACTGGTCGGTCGGCCCGCAGCGGTCGCTGTATGTGCCGGGCCCCGTGCTGCGGGAGGGCGTCAACGAGGTGTGGGTGCTGGAGCTGGAGGGGGCGGCCCCGGGCGCAGCCGTCACGCTGTCCTGAGGCCCGCGAGGGGCCGCCCCGTCCCGCTCAGGCGTCGGTCACGGAGGTCACCTCGAAGGCGTCGAGCACGAACTCGGCCGTGCCGTCGCCGCCGGTCTTGCGCAGGCCCACCCAGGCCTCTCCCTCGGCGGGGGCGGTGAACTCGTAGGTGAGCGTGGTGGGGTCGGTGGCGACGGGCAGTTCCTCGCGGTCGATCTCGCGGGGTGCGGGTTCGTCGACGGCGGTGACCCAGGCGTACTGGCCCGCCTTCTCGTTCTCGTACCGGAAGGAGACGCGGTAGCGCTTGCCCGGCGCGAAGCGGACGGTGTGCGGGACCGTGCGGTAGACGAGGCCGGTGTTCTCGCCGCGTGACTTCAGGGAGTTGCCGCCGTCGATGACGTCGTCGATCGCCTTGCCGTTCCAGCCGCGCTGCGTGTACGGGGCGTGGCGCTGGGCGATGTGGGTGCGCGGGTCGGTGGCGCCGCCCGCGTCGCCCTTGACGAACGGGCCCCAGCCCTGCGGGACGTGTTCGAAGTCCTCGTGGACGAGGGTGGCGCGGGGGCGCTTGGCCGGGCGGTGGGTCGCGGCCACCCGTACGTTGTCGAAGCGCACGCGCGCGTGGCCCGCCGCGGCCCGCAGTGTCAGCTCGGCGGTGCCGCCGCCCTCGGGGACGGTGAAGTACGTGAACATGCGCTGGAAGCGGGTGCCGTGCTTGCGGTCGGCGGCGACGTAGTTGCCGGCGGTGGACGTCTCGGTGAAGTTGGCGGCGGTGACGCCGTCGGCGGTGCGCACCTCCAGGGAGGCCTTGCGCCGCTCCCCCGCTTTCTCGCCGACCTCGACCTGCACGGACGCCACGTACGTACCGGCCCGCAGGCGGGCGAGGCGCTGTCCGACAAAGGCCGCGCCGCCCGCGCCGATGACCAGCTCGTAGTCGCCGAGGGCGCTGCGCTGCACGGAGGCGGGCCCGCTGACCTGCCAGCCCTTCAGGGAGCCGGAGTGGAATCCCGGGTCGTGCAGCGGTGTCCCCTGGCCCCACTTCGGGTCGGGCGGGGCGGCGGCGCGCTCGCGGTAGAGGACGTAGGGCTGCTTCGGCTCGGCCTTGAGGGTGACCTTCTTGCCGTGCACGGGGACGTACGACTCGAAGACCCTGCCCTGGTCGGTGAGCCGGTACAGGGCGACGCGGGAGCGGCCCGCCCACGCGCGCGGGAGGTGCCAGGTGCTGCTGCCGCCGGCGGGGTTGTAGTGGTACAGCTTGGCGGGATCGGTGGCCTTGCGGGGCTCCCAGGGCAGCAGGTAGCGGCCGTCCTCGTAGACGACGTGTCCGTCGGTGGTGATGCGCCGCTTGCCTTCGACGGCGTCGGAGACGGTCGTCCCGGTGGGCCCGAAGAAGGTGATCTCGTGCTCGTCCCATGTCTTGATGGGGTAGGCCTGGAGGTACTTGGCGGGCAGTGAGTGGGTCCAGATGAGGTCGTAGAAGGCGTGCCAGTCGGTCTTGCCGATCCAGCCGGTGAAGTTGCCCATGCGGGCGATGCCGAGGAGGGTCGGCCACTTGTCGGCGAAGACGTCCTTCTGGTGGTTGCGGACGAAGCGGATCAGGCGCGAGTTGATGCCGCGCGAGGTGTCGCCGCCGTAGTCGGTCTCGGTGGCCCAGTGCGACCAGAGCGCCGAGCGTTCGAAGCCGTGGCCCCACTCGGTCGTGAGGTTCCAGCCCTGGTCGCGCAGGGCCCGCTGGAGGCGGTCGGAGGTCCAGCCGGATTCGCGGAAGACGTCGATGTAGAGGGTGTTGAGGGCCGGGTCGGTCTCGGCGCGCAGGTCGGCGAAGCGCTTGATGATGTCCCCGGAGACGAGGTCGCGGCGCTGGTCGATGCGGTAGCTCTGGTCGAGCCAGTCCCACTGCTTGTTGTTCTTGTCGACGAGCTTCTCGGAGAAGGCGTGGGCGACGGGGTAGGACTCGGTGGCGTTGACGTGAACGCCGAAGTCGCTGTGCCACTTCCCGCCCTCGTGGACGAGGGTGTTGAGGTCGTCGAGGCCGCCCGCGCGGGTGTTGTGGTTGCCCGCGTAGTCGGGGTGGGCGGAGTCGTGGCCTTCCGACTGGTAGCCCTTGAGGAGCGTGTACTGGCGCAGCCCGTCGGTGGCGAGGTGGATGCGCTTGACGTCGTCGAGCGTGGCGAGGAAGGGGTTGGTGGCCTGCGAGGCGAAGTTGAACGGGATGTGCGGGACGACCCGCAGATGCTGTTCGTCGGCGCCGAGCGGGGTCACCATGATGTCGCGGAAGGCGGTCGCGGCGTCCTGCCAGTCGACCTTGCCGTCACCGTTGCGGTCGCCGGTGATCACGACGGTGGCGTACGGGAGGGGTTCGGTGGCGTCCACGGGCGCGGTCGCGGCCCGGTGCGTCCACTGTCCCGGGGTCAGCCGCGCCTCCACGCGGCCGCCGGTCCGCACCGTCTCGTGCCACAGCCGGCCGTTGTCCCAGGTGGTGCCCGCCGCGCTGGTCGGTCTGTCGTAGACGGTGTTCGTCTCGATCGCGCCGCCGAGCCGGTCGTGCGCGACGACGGCGTACGCGCAGCCGGTGGGCGCCGCCGCGGGTGTGTCGTTGTCCGGCCGGATCAGGGTGTCGCCGCTCTTGGCCTTGTCCAGCTGCACCTTGGCGGCCAGGAGGGCGGCGCCCGGCTGGTCGTCGCGTACGGCGAGCAGGGCAAGGCCGGGGATCCGCAGGGTGCCGACGCGCAGCGCGTCCGTGTCAGCGATCTTCGTGACGCGCCAGTGGACGTGGCGTCCCTCGACGGCGATCTCGACGTGGATGCGGGTGCCGCCCGCGAAGGCGAGTACGTACGCGATGCGGGCCTTGTCCGCCGAGGCGGTCACCTCGGGTGTGTGCTCGGCCTCGTCGATCAGGACCGTGGTGACGGCGTCCGTGGTGCCGTGCAGGACGGCGCCGCTCGCGCGGTCGGTGTAGGCGATGACGCGCGGGAAGGCGGTGGCGACGCGTACGTCCAGGTGGCGGGAGCGCAGGGTCGCTTCGGGTGCGGCCGGTCCGGCGGGGGCGTCCTTGGCGTACGCGCCGGACCCTGCTCCGAGGGCGGCCCCCACCCCGGCGAGCGCACCGGTGGCGACGACGGCCCTGCGGCTCGGCCCGGACGTGTCTGACGGCAGCATGCGGCATCCCTCCATGGGGCGGAATCGGTGCCGATCACGATGCGCCGGGCGGTGCGGACACGCCTATGGACAAAGGAGGGACAGGTGTTGGACTTAACCGCGAAGGGCGGGGCGCCCACGGTCTCGGGCGCCCCGCACCGCGACAGCCGGACGTCAGAGTCCCGCCGCCGCCTTCTCTATGTCCGCGGCGAACGTCGACACCTCGGTGTAGACGCCGGGGAACTTCGGCCGGGCGCAGCCGTTGCCCCAGCTGACTATGCCGACCTGGATGTACGCGCCGGCCTCGTCCTTGCGGAACATGGGGCCGCCCGAGTCGCCCTGGCAGGTGTCGATGCCGCCCTGGGCGAGGTTGCCCGCGCAGATCTCCTCGCCGGGCGTGAGCTCGCCGCCGTACGCGGCCTTGCAGTCGGCGTCGCTGACGAACGGGACGGTCGCCTTGAGGAGGTAGCGCTGCTGGGCGCCGCCTTCCCGGTCGGCGCCCCAGCCCGCGACGGTGAAGTCGCCCTTGTTGTACGCGGTGGTCTTGGCGATCTTCAGCGTGGGCAGGTCGATGGGCTTGGCCAGCTTGATGAGCGCCCAGTCCTTGCCCTTGCCGTTGTAGCCGGGGGCCTGGAGGACCTTGGTGGACTTCACCTTGATCGCGGCGGAGCTCCTGAGGTCCACGACACCGGCGGTGGCGGTGATGCTGGTGTTGTTGCCGGAGCCGTCCACGCAGTGGGCCGCCGTCAGCACGATGTTCTTGGCGTACAGAGCGCCGCCGCAGCCCATCGACAGCCGGACCATGAACGGGAACTCACCCTGCTTGGCGGGGGTCCCTCCGACGACACGCTCACTCGGCTGGGGGCCCGGGTCGGGCGCGGCGGAGGCGGCCACGGGCTGAAGGCTGAAGGTGGCGAGCGCGATCGCACCGAGGGTGGCGGCTCTCTTGACTCCACGCAGCTTGGTCTTCAATTGTCTTCCCTTCGTGGGGGGTTGATGAGGAAAGCGCGCGCGAGGGCAAGCCCTTGCCGTCCGTTCCAACAGCCCGGATGGCATGAGCCCGACAAAGCGTTGTTGCGGATTATGGAGATCGGTGTCCGCTCAGGACAAGGGGAGGTTTCCGGCCACGCCCCGCCGCGGGGCCCGCTCCCGGGGGCCGCAACGCCCTTACAGTGGAGCCGGGTTCAGTGTCCCGACGGCTGACATCAGGGGGTAGGGACGTGACGGTCGGCGGCGGTCCCGTGCAGCACGGCTACCCCCATCTGGAGACCGTGCGCGCCGCCGTCACCGCGCTCTACAAACGCCTTTCGTACGACACCGTCCACACCTTCGACACCAGCGTCGCCCCCGCCGACGTGGCCTTCGGCGACCAGGACGACCTGCATCTGGGTGCGCAGCGGGTGGCCCGCGAGATGGTGCGGCACCTGCGCCTGCCCGACGCCCGCGTGATCGTCGGCTTCCGCGCGATGGAACACGCCGCCAACGTCGAACTCACCGCGGGGCCCGAGTACTTCGTCGAGCTCAACGACCGCTTCCGCACCCACCGGCGGGACATCGGCGCGGCGCTCGCCCACGAGGTCATGCACGTGTATCTGCACCGGCTCGACCTGTCGTTCCCCGGCACCCGCGACAACGAGATCCTCACCGACACCGCCGCCGCGTACCTCGGCGCCGGCTGGCTGCTCCTGGACGCCTTCCGCGAGGACGGCGTCTCCTCGCAGAAGCTCGGCTACCTCACCCCCGAGGAGTTCGGCTACGTCCTCGCCAAGCGGGCGCTGGCCTTCGGCGAGGCGCCGGAGACGTGGTTCACCAGCGCGCAGGCCTACACGGCGTACACCAAGGGGCTCGCCCAGGCCCGCCGCGACGAGCAGCGGCCGCCGCTGACGGCCGCCGGGTGGGCGGGCAGACGGCGGTACGCGAAGGACCGGCGGTACGCGCGCGAGCACGGGTCGGGCCCGGGGGACGGGACGTACTCGTTCTCGTCCGACGGGCTCGGGGCGCTGCGGGTGTCGTTCCCCTGCCCCACGTGCTGCCAGCGGATCCGCGTACCGGCGCGGGGACGGGTCCGGGCGCGGTGCGCGCTGTGCCGGACGGTCCTGGAGTGCGACGCCTAGGCGTCGCTCATGAGGCGGACCAGTGGCCGGGGCGGGCGAGGGCGTCCGGGAGCTTCGTGCGCTCGTCCCCCCTGGCCGCGTTCACCTGCGTCTGCGTGAGGAAGAGCGCGCCGGTGAGGTCGGCGCCCCGCAGGTCCGTGTCGCGCAGGTCGGCGCCGATCAGGTCGGCGGTCCTCAGGTCGGCGCCGCGCAGGTCGGCGGCGATGAGGCAGGCACCGCGCAGGTTGGCGCCCTTGAGGTCGGCGCCCTTGAGCCGTGCGCCGAAGAGGTCCGCTCCCCTGCGGTCCTTCTTCTTGCCGCCGACACCCTTGCGTACGAGTTCACTGGTGCGCAGGAGGAGGACGTTGACGTCCTCGCGGTGCGCCGCGACGTCGGTCTCGGTGATCGCCTCGGGGGCGCCCCGGGTCAGCGCCTCGGTGCGGGCGAGGCAGGTGCGCAGGTCGGAGCGGATCGGCTTCGTCTGCGGCAGGGTCAGCGCCTCGGTCACGTACCAGAGGAGTTCGTGGAGTTGCCGCATGAGGGGGAAGACCTCGAACATCTGCCGGGCGGTGGCCGGATCCGCGCGCCAGTCACGGCCGCCGAAGGTGTGCTGCGAGACGTGCTGGCCCGCGCCGAAGCAGTCGTACACAGTGCAGCCGCGGAAGCCCTTGTCCCGCAGCTCGCGGTGGATGCCGCAGCGGAAGTCCGCCTGGAGGTTGCCGCACGGCTTGCCCGCGTCCTTGTTCTGCGCGAAGTCCGAGGACGCGGAGAAGGCGAGGGCCACGCAGCACAGTCCGAAGCAGTTGCCGCAGTCGGCGCGCAGGGCGGCGCGGTCGTCTTCGAGCAGGGGCAACGCGACGGGTTCGCGCTCCGGTGGCATCGGGCGGGCTCCTTTGGAACGTCGTACGGTACGGCTCACCATTGTCCGGCAGCGCTACGGGCCGAACCGGGGGTGGGCAGGCCGGGACGGGGCCCGGCCTGCCCGGCGGTGTCACGCGGCGCTGCGGCGGCCTCCTGGGCGCCGCCACCGGAGCGGCGCGCGTGCCGCGGCCCCGGCGCCGCCCCCGGCGGAACCGGAACCGTCGCGGGACTGACCGCCCTGCCCCTGCCGCGGCACCCTGCGCTGCTGTCCGCCCTGGCCGGAGGCAGCCGCGCCGCCACCACCGCCACCACCGCTGCGGGGTCGTCGGCGGCGCTGCGAGGTCTGGGCGGGCTGCTGGGGCTGCGGCGTCTCGATGACCACCGGCACGCCCGAGGGCTCCCGGGCGCCGGTGATGCGTACCAGCTCCTCGTCGGAGGAGGAGATCCGCACCGTGCGGGGGCTGATCTCGGCGTCGGACATCAGCCGCGTCATCTCCCGCTTCTCCTCGGGGAGCACGAGGGTGACGACGCTGCCGGACTCTCCGGCGCGGGCGGTGCGTCCGCCGCGGTGGAGGTAGTCCTTGTGGTCGGCGGGCGGGTCGATGTTCACGACCAGGTCGAGGTCGTCGACGTGGATGCCGCGCGCCGCCACGTTCGTCGCGATCAACGCGGTGACCTGGCCGGTCTTGAACTGGTCCAGGGTGCGGTTTCGCTGCGGCTGCGAGCGTCCGCCGTGCAGGCCGGAGGCGCGGACGCCGTTGGCGAGGAGACGCTTGGTGAAGCGGTCGACGGCGCGCTTGGTGTCCAGGAACATGATCACGCGGCCCTCGCGGGCCGCGATCCGCATGGCGACGGCCTTCTTGTCCGTCTCGTCGGCGACGTAGAGGACGTGGTGCTCCATCGTCGTGACAGCGCCCGCCGACGGGTCGACGGAGTGCACGACGGGGTCGGTCAGGAACATCCGGACGAGCCGGTCGATGTTCTTGTCCAGCGTCGCCGAGAACAGCATGGTCTGGCCGCCCTGCGCGACCTGCTTCAGCAGCGCCGTGACCTGCGGCATGAAGCCCATGTCGGCCATCTGGTCGGCCTCGTCGAGGACCGTGACGCGCACCTGTGAGAGGTCGCAGTCACCGCGCTCGATCAGGTCCTTGAGGCGGCCGGGGGTGGCGACCAGGACCTCGGCGCCGCGGCGCAGCGTCCCGGACTGCCGGGTGATCGACATGCCGCCGACGACGGTGGCCATGCGGAGGTTCACCGACGTCGCGTACGGCGTGAGGGAGTCCGTGACCTGCTGGGCCAGCTCGCGGGTGGGGACGAGGACCATGGCGAGCGGCGACTTGGGCTCGGCGCGGTGCCCGGCGGTGCGGGCGAGGAGCGCGAGGCCGAAGGCGAGGGTCTTGCCGGAGCCGGTGCGGCCGCGGCCGAGGATGTCGCGTCCGGCGAGGGAGTTCGGGAGGGTCGCGGCCTGGATCGGGAAGGGCTCGGTGACGCCCTGGGCGGCCAGCGTCTTCAGGAGGGCCTCGGGCATATCCAGGTCGCCGAAGGCCTCGACGGCGGGCAGCGCGGGCGTGATGCTCTCGGGCAGTGCGAAGTCGCCGCCCTGCGCCGGCTTCGGCTTACGGCTTCCGGGCTTCTTCGCGGAATGTGCGGAGCCCTTCGCCTGGCCGGTCGGCCTGCCCTTTCCGGCTGCGTTCGCGGGCCGCTTGCGGGCGGGTCGTGCCGGGCGTTCGGAGCGGTTCATGCAGTAATGCCTTCCTGGTCGCTGGACTTTCCGGACCGCTGAGCCTGGGGGCGGCTCTGAGCCTGGGTGCGGCTCTGGGCCCGGTAGGGCCCGATGACAGCGCAAGCCGAGGCCCGCACCTTCCGGTGCGGGCCTCGGCTGTGAGGTTCGCGCGCTGCGACGATCAGGCAGGAACGATGTTCTCGGCCTGGAGGCCCTTCTGGCCCTGGGTCACGTCGAAGGAAACCTTCTGGCCCTCGAGGAGCTCACGGAAGCCCGAGGACGCGATGTTGGAGTAGTGGGCGAAGACGTCGGGGCCGCCGCCGTCCTGCTCGATGAAGCCGAAGCCCTTTTCCGAGTTGAACCACTTTACGGTGCCGGTTGCCATGTCAATCTCCTCAACAGGGGCAGTGAATGGAGAATCGCGGAATTGCCAATCTCCAGCGCTGCAATGACCCCCATACCGGAGAGAACCGGAAAAACAATAATGCGCCCTCGGAGCATTCCCGTCAGGCGCACATAAAGTCCATGGGTACCAAAACTGCAACACGTAACTTTAACACGCCCGGCGGAGTCGTTGTTCCCGGGCCGGGGAGACGTGCGCCACCCGTCCCCTTCCCCCTTGGCGAGGACCTCGCTATCTTCCCCGAACAATCGTTTGGTTGGTTCAGGCACCGCACCGCCACCGCCATCACTCCGACCGGAAGGCGGCCCGATGCGCGTCAGCGTCCCACGCACCCGTACGGCGGCTGGACTCGCGATCTCCTCCCTCCTCCTCGGCGCCCTGCCCGCCTGGGCGGCCCACGCCGAACCCTCGCCCCCGCCGTCCCGCCCGGCGGCGACGTCGGCGGCGTACGACAGCGCACGCCACATCCCCCTCCACGGCGCCGTCAACGTACGCGACGTCGGCGGATACCGGACCTACGACGGGGAGCACGTCCGCCGGGGCCAGGTCTTCCGCGCCGACGCCCTGAGCAAACTCACCGACGCCGACCTCGCCACGCTCTCCGGGCTCGGCCTGGCGAAGGTCATCGACTTCCGGGTGCCCGCCGAGGTGCAGTACGACGGGCCGGACCGGCTGCCCGGCGGAGCCACCCCCGTCCCGCGCCCCGTCACCGACAACGGCCTGTTCACCCGGCTCCTCACCGCGATCGGCTCCAAGGACCCGGTCAAGCAGGAGGAGATGCTGGGCAACGGCAGGGCGGCCTCGTTCATGCGGGACGTCTACCGCACCTTCGTCACCGACGCCGCCAACCGCGCACAGTTCGCGGCCACCCTGCGCGACATCGCGGACAGCCGCGCCCCGCTGCTCTACCACTGCACCGCGGGCAAGGACCGCACCGGCTGGACGACGTATCTGCTGCTGCGCCTGGTCGGCGTACCGGACAGGGCGGCCGTGGGCGACTACCTGGCCTCCAACACCTACCGGTCCGCCCACGACGCGAAGGTGCGCGAGGCCCTCGAGCAGGGCGGGCTGATGCGGAACCCGGACCTGATCATCCCGCTCCAGGAGGTGCGGACCGACTACCTGGACACGGCTCTCGACGAGGCCGCGCGGCGGTACGGCGGTCTGGGCGGCTATCTGACCAAGGGGCTGGGCCTCGACGCGGACACGCTCGTGAAGCTGCGCCACCGCATGGTCGGCTAGGCCGCGATCCCGGCCGCCCGGGCCGCCGCGAGCCATGCGGGGAACTCCCCCACCAGCCGGTCGTACAACTCGTCGTCCGGCACGGCCAAGGGGTCGTTCCCGGCGTGGAAGAAGCCCGCGTTGTCGACCGGGCGCTTGGCCGGCACGGCGAGTTCGTCGAGCTTGCGCAGATAGTCGAACTGCTTGCTCGCCGGGTCGCCGAAGCCGATGAACTGCCAGAACAGGGGCAGCTTCGCCGCCTTGCACAGATAGCGCTCGGCGGCGAGCCTGCTGATCGGCCCGCCGTCAGTCTGGAAGATCACCAGGGCGGGCGTCGCGGAGCCGTCGGCGTGTGCAGCGTGGTCGAGGTAGTGGTCGATGACGGCGTCCATCGCCAGGTGGTAGCTGGTCTTCCCCATGTGTCCGAGCCCGGCCACGATGGCGTCGATCCGGCCGCGGTGGTCGTCGAGCGCGATCTCCGTCACCGCGTCGATGTCCGTGGAGAAGAAGACGGTGGGCACCCTCCCGTCGTCGTCGAGGTGCGCGCAGAGGCCGAGCACCCGGTCGGCGAGGGCCTGGACGCTGCCGTCCCGGTAGTACGGCCGCATGGATCCGGAGTAGTCGACGACGAGGTAGACCGCCGCCCGGGCGCCCTCCAGGCCGTGCTTGCGCAAGGACACCCCGGCGCTCTTGTAGAGGCTGACCAGCGCGGGCGCCGAGTCCTCCACCTTGCGCAGACTGATCGCGGGACCCATGCGCCGCTCCGTTCCTCCGTGCGGGACCGCCACCGTGCCGGTCCGTCAGCGGCCGAGGGTACGCGCCGTTCCCGGCTTCCGTCCGGGGCAGGAACCCTTCTCCCTTGCACATATGACTGCTAGACCTATGCGGCATGGGCTCACGGGAGATCTCGTACGGGCTGGACGGCAGGACGGTTCTGATCACCGGGGCGGCGCGCGGGCAGGGCGCGGCGGAGGCGCGGCTGTTCGCCGAGGCCGGGGCGCGGGTCGTGGTCACGGACGTACGGGTGGAGGAGGGGCGCGAGGTCGCCGCGTCCCTGGGCGGGCATGGGGAGTTCGTACGTCATGACGTGACGGACGCGCGGAGCTGGGCGGCGGCCGTGGCGCGCGCCCTCGACGTCTTCGGGCGGCTCGACGCCCTGGTGAACAACGCCGCGCTGTGGCGCACGGCCTCCGTGGAGGAGGAGACGTACGAGAACTTCGAGGCGCTGCTCCGCGTCAATCTGCTGGGGCCGTTCCTCGGTATCCAGGCGGTGCTGCCCGCGCTGAAGGAGGCGGGCGGGGGTTCGATCGTGAACGTCTCGTCGACGGCGGGGCTGGTCGGCATCCCGGGTCACGCGGCGTACGGCTCGACGAAGTTCGGGCTGCGGGGCCTGACCCGGTCCTCGGCGCTTGACCTCGCGCGGTACGGGGTCCGGGTCAACTCGGTGCATCCGGGGGCGGTCGACACCCCGATGATCGCCGCGACCTCCGCCGGGCGGGACTGGTCGCATCTGCCGCTCGGCAGGATGGGCCGCCCGGAGGAGGTCGGCGAGGTGGTGCTGTTCCTGGCGTCGGACGCGTCGTCGTACGTCACGGGCGCGGAGTTCGCTGTGGACGGCGGCTCGACGACGGGGTGACGGCGCCCCGGCCTTCCACCCGTCCAGCAGTTCGAAGGCCCGCGCGAACGCCCGGCTCAGCCCTTGACCGCGCCCGCCGCCAGGCCCGAGCCGAGCTTCCGGTGCACGATCACGAAGAAGATCATCACCGGTACCGTGACCAGGGTGGAGCTGGCCATGACCGGGCCCCAGGACGTCGAGTTCTCCCCGAAGAACTGGTAGATGCCGACGGCCGCCGTGTACTTGTCGCTGCCCTTCATGAAGGTGTACGCGAAGACGAACTCGTTCCACGCCGTGATGAAGGCGAAGATCGAGGTGGCGACGAGGCCCGGCGCGACCAGCGGCAGCAGCACCGACCAGAACATCCGCGGCCAGGACGCCCCGTCGATGTACGCGGCCTCCTCGACCTCCTTCGGGACGGTGGCGACGAAGCCGCGCAGCGTCCAGATCGCGAAGGGCAGCGAGAGGGCGATGTAGACGACGCTCAGGCCCAGCAGGGAGTTGAGCATGTCGTAGTCCCGCATCTGGATGAAGAGCGGGATGACCAGGGCCTCCAGCGGCACCATCTGCACGATCAGGATCATGATCAGTACGGAGGTGCGGAAGCGGAACTTGAAGCGTGCCACCGCGATGGCGGCGAAGAGGGAGAGCAGTCCGGCCGCGACGATCGTGGCGAGGCCGACGAGCGCCGAGTTCAGCAGGTACGTACCGAAGTTGCCCTTGTCGAAGACGAATTCGAAGTGTTCGAGACTGATGCCGCTGGGCAGCACGTCCGAGCCGCGGGTGAGCGCCTTCGGGTCGAGCGCGGTGGAGATCATCCAGTAGACGGGGAAGAGGGTGAAGACGAGGAGCGCGGCGACGGCAACCGGTAGGCCGATGCGGCTCGCGAGCGTGGTGCGGGTGTGGGTACGCGTGCGGGCGGTCACAGGTCCTCCTCCCCTTGCCGGAAGAGCGTACGGATGTAGACGACGGTGATGATCAGGAGCAGCACGGTGAGCAGCACCGCGGCCGCCGCGCCCGCGCCGTAGTCGTTCTTGGCGAAGGCCTCGATGTAGGAGTAGACGCCGAGGTTGTAGACCTCCGGGTTGGAGCCGTCGCCGCCCGGCATCAGATAGATCTGGGTGAAGACCTTGAAGTCCCAGATGGTGGAGAGGATGGTCACCACCAGGAAGACGGGCTTGATCGTCGGCACCGTGATGTTCCAGAACCGCTGCCAGGCGTTCGCGCCGTCCAGCTCTCCCGCCTCGTACAGCTCCTTGGGGATCGTCATGAGTCCCGCGAGGACGGTGATGGCGACGAACGGGAAGCCGTGGTGGATGACGTTGAGGGTGGCGATGGCGTAGAACGGCCCGCGTTCGGTGAACCAGTTGGTGGTCTCGGGGTCGATGAGGCCGATCGAGCCCGCGAGCTGGCTGACCATGCCGTCCTGTGGCTGGAAGAGCCAGATCCAGACGTACGTTCCCGTCACCGCGGGCATGGCCCAGGCGGCGAGGATCGCGATCGAGCAGATCAGTCGCCAGGTCGGCCCGAGACGGTTGAGGAGCAGCGCCACGAGCGTGCCGAGGGCGACGGTCAGGCCGACGCAGGCGATGGCGAAGAAGACGGTGTTGGGCAGGACGGTCTGCCACAGCAGGTCGCTGCCGAGCAGGTCACTGTAGTGGTCGAAGCCGGTGAACGTGCCGGTGCCGCCGCCGAACTTGACCTCGTAGTCCTGGAGGGAGAGCTTGCCGACCTGGATCAGCGGCCAGAGCAGGAGTCCCGCGAGGACGAGGAGGGAGGGGGTGAGGAGGAGCCAGGGGCGGGTGAGGGTGATCAGTTTCTTGCGGCGGCGGGCGGCCTCGGCGCCGCCGTCGGGCGACGGGGGCTCGCGGCGGACCGGTGCCTCCGGTCCGCCGCCGCCGACGAGCGTGTCCTTCACGACAGTCGCGTCCTTCACAGTCGCGTCGCGTCCTTCACAGTCGTGCCTTTCACGGTGCCGAACTCGCCCTGGTCACTTGTCCTTGGCGAAGATGGCGTCCATGTCGTCGGCGGCCTTGTCCGCGGCTTCCTGGACGGACGCCTTTCCGGTGAGGATCGACTGGACCATGCGCGGGATGACCTTCGACGCCTGGATCTCGCCGTACGCCTTGGTCTTGGGGACCGTGGCGCCGGCCTCCAGCATCTGCTTGGCGAACGGCTCGACCAGCGGGTCCTTCTTCGCCGCGATCTTCTCCAGCTCGGAGTTCTGGCCGGGGAAGTAGTTCGTCTGCTCGGCCCACTTGGCGGCGAACTCGCCGGTGGTCAGCATCTTCACGAACTCCCAGGCGAGTTCCTTCTTGTCCGTGTCGAACGTGGACAGGTAAGAGCCGCCGAGGAAGGACTTGCTCATGCCGCCGTTCTGGCCCGGGAGCGGCACGGCGCCGAGCTTGCCCTTGAGGGACGGGTTCTTGTCGACGATCGCCTTCGGGGTCCAGTTGCCGCCGATGGACATCCCGATCTCGCTCTTGTTCCAGGCCTCGCCGACCTCCTTCTCCGTCCAGGTGCTGACCTTGGCCGGGGAGACCTTGTCCTTGGTGGCGAGGTCCGTGTAGAACTCGATGCCCTTGACGGCCTCGGGCGAGTTGATGCCGGACTTCCACGAGCCGCCGGACTCGGTGGCCAGTTCGCCGCCGGCGCCCCAGACGAAGGGGGCGGCGAACATCTCCGCGCCGCCCGCCACCGGGAAGGCGACCAGGTTCGGTTCCTTCTCCTTGAGCGTCTTCGCGGCCGTCCGCAGCTCCTGCCACGTGGTCGGGGGCTTGATGTCGTGCTTGGCGAAGAGGTCCTTGCGGTAGACGAGCGAGCGGACGCCCGCGTACCAGGGCATGCCGTACTGCTTGCCGTCGAGCGTGCCCGCGTCCTTCAGCCCCTCGACCAGGTCGTCGCCGAGGCCCGACTTCTTCACCTCGTCGGTGACGTCGACGAGCGCGTCGGTCTCGGCGAACTGCGGCACCCAGGTCGTGCCGACCTCGGCCACGTCCGGCACCTGGTCGGGGCCGCCCTCGATGGCGGTGGTGAACTTCTTCTGGGCGGTGGCCCACTGCTGGTACTCGACCTTGATCTTGGCGCCGGTCTTCTTCTCGAAGGCCTCCCCGGCCTCCTTGAAGAAGGGCCGCGCGTCGGGGTTGGTCCCCTCCATGATCCATACGGTGAGGGTCTTGCCCTTGCCGTCGGTGGCCTTGCCGCCGTCGTCACCGTCATCGCCGCCGCACGCCGTGGCGGTCAGTCCGAGACTCATGGCGACAGCAACAGCCGCGATGACCCGTCGCTTCATGCCGGCCCCCTCCAGGTTCCGATTGGTGGGAGCGATTGTGGTCACACACGGTCGAGGCGGTCTAGACCCATTGGGATAAGCGGCCGAACCGTAATGACGGTTGCGGGTGACGCAACATACGCACGTGCCATTGCGCACCATGCAACACACAGGTTACGCCCCGCCCCCGAATGCCACGGCGCCCGCCCAGGTCCGGTCGGGGACGAGGCGGGCGCCGCTCAGTTCCGTACGCCGTTGTACGGGACGTGTGAAGGGGTGGTGCTAGACCGTCAGGGCGCGGTCCGTCGGGCGGATCGGGGCCGGAAGATCACTCGCACCGGTGAGGAAGCGGTCGACGCCGCGTGCCGCCGAACGGCCCTCGGCGATCGCCCAGACGATGAGCGACTGGCCCCGGCCCGCGTCACCGGCGACGAAGACGCCGGGGACGTTGGTCTGGAAGTCGGCGTCGCGCGCGATGTTGCCGCGCTCGTCGAGCTCCAGGGCGAACTGGTCCACGAGGCCGTTCTCCCGGTCGGTGCCGGTGAAGCCCATCGCGAGGGTGACCAGCTGGGCCGGGATCTTGCGCTCGGTGCCCGGCTTCTGGGTCAGCTTGCCGTCGATGAACTCCACCTCGACGAGGTGCAGGAACTGGACGTTGCCGTCCTCGTCGCCCTCGAAGTGCGTGGTCGAGACGGAGTAGACCCGCTCGCCGCCCTCCTCGTGCGCGGAGGTCACCTTGTACAGCATCGGGAAGGTCGGCCACGGCTGGTGCGGCGCCCGGTCCTCGCCCGGCTTCGGCATGATCTCCAGCTGGGTGACCGAGGCCGCGCCCTGGCGGTGGGCGGTGCCCACGCAGTCCGCGCCGGTGTCGCCGCCGCCGATGACGACGACGTGCTTGCCCTCGGCGGTGATGGGGGGCGCCACGAAGTCGCCCTCCTGGACCTTGTTGGCGAGCGGCAGGTACTCCATGGCGAAGTGGATGCCGTTCAGGTCGCGGCCCGGGACGGGCAGGTCGCGGGAGATGGTGGCACCGGCGGCGATGACCACGGCGTCGTACCGCTTGCGCAGCTTCATCGCGTCGATGTCCCGGCCGATCTCCACGCCGGTGCGGAACTTGGTGCCCTCCGCCCGCATCTGCTCGATGCGGCGGTTGATGTGCCGCTTCTCCATCTTGAACTCAGGGATGCCGTAGCGGAGCAGGCCGCCGATGCGGTCGGCGCGCTCGTAGACGGCGACGGTGTGACCGGCGCGGGTCAGCTGCTGGGCGGCGGCGAGACCCGCCGGGCCGGAGCCGATGACCGCGACCGTCTTGCCGGACAGCCGTTCGGGCGCCTGCGGCGCCACGTCGCCGGTCTCCCACGCCTTGTCGATGATGGAGACCTCGACGTTCTTGATGGTGACGGCCGGCTGGTTGATGCCGAGGACGCACGCCGACTCGCACGGGGCCGGGCAGAGACGGCCCGTGAACTCCGGGAAGTTGTTCGTGGCGTGCAGCCGCTCCTGCGCGGCCTGCCAGTCCTCGCGGTAGGCGTAGTCGTTCCACTCGGGGATGAGGTTTCCGAGCGGACAGCCGTTGTGGCAGAACGGGATGCCGCAGTCCATGCAGCGCGAGGCCTGCTTGGAGATGATCGGGAGGAGCGAACCGGGAACGTAGACCTCGTTCCAGTCGCGGACGCGCTCGCCGACCGGGCGGGTCTTGGCGACCTCGCGGCCGTGGTTCAAAAAGCCCTTGGGATCAGCCATTGGTCGCCGCCTCCATCATCTTCTCGGTGATCTCGGTCTCGGAGAGACCGGCTCGCTCGGCGGCGTCCTTGGCGGCGAGCACTGCCTTGTACGTGCTGGGGATGATCTTGCTGAAGCGCGCCACCGCCACGTCCCACTCGGCGAGCAGCTTCTCGGCGACGGTCGAGCCCGTCTCCTCCTGGTGGCGGCGCACCACGTCGTGCAGCCACACCTTGTCGGAGTCGGACAGCTCCTCGACGGCGCCCAGGTTGCCCGCGTTCACGTTGTCGCGGTCCAGGTCGATGACGTACGCGACGCCGCCGGACATGCCGGCCGCGAAGTTGCGCCCGGTCTCGCCGAGGACGACGGCGTGGCCGCCGGTCATGTACTCGCAGCCGTGGTCGCCCACGCCCTCGGAGACCACGGTCGCGCCGGAGTTGCGGACGCAGAAGCGCTCGCCGGTGCGGCCGCGCAGGAACAGCTCGCCGCCGGTCGCGCCGTACGCGATGGTGTTGCCCGCGATGGTCGAGTACTCCGCGAGGTGGTCGGCGCCGCGGTCCGGGCGGACGATGATGCGGCCGCCGGACAGGCCCTTGCCGACGTAGTCGTTGGCGTCGCCTTCGAGGCGCAGGGTGACACCGCGCGGCACGAAGGCGCCGAACGACTGGCCCGCCGAGCCGGTGAAGGTGATGTCGATGGTGTCGTCGGGCAGGCCCGCGCCGCCGAACTTCTTCGTCACCTCGTGGCCCAGCATGGTGCCGACCGTGCGGTTGATGTTGCGGATGGCGACCTGGGCACGCACGGGCTGCGCGTCGGTCACGCTGGAGGCGGCCAGCGCGTCGGCGGAGAGCTTGATCAGCTCGTTGTCGAGCGCCTTCTCCAGGCCGTGGTCCTGGACGGTGACCTGGTGGCGCACGGCTCCGGCGGGCAGCGCGGGCACGTGGAAGAGCGGCTCCAGGTCCAGGCCCTGCGCCTTCCAGTGCTTGACGGCCTTCTCGGTGTCGAGGAGTTCGGCGTGGCCGACGGCCTCCTCGATGGAGCGGAAGCCCAGCTCGGCGAGGAGTTCGCGGACCTCCTCGGCGATGAACTCGAAGAAGTTCACGACGTACTCGGCCTTGCCGGAGAACCGCTCGCGCAGCGCCGGGTTCTGCGTGGCGATGCCGACCGGGCAGGTGTCCAGGTGGCAGACGCGCATCATGACGCAGCCGGAGACGACGAGCGGCGCGGTCGCGAAACCGAACTCCTCGGCGCCGAGCAGCGCGGCGATGATCACGTCACGGCCGGTCTTCAGCTGGCCGTCGGTCTGTACGACGATGCGGTCGCGCAGGCCGTTGAGCAGCAGCGTCTGCTGGGTCTCGGCAAGGCCGAGCTCCCAGGGACCGCCCGCGTGCTTGAGCGAGGTCAGCGGCGAGGCGCCCGTGCCGCCGTCGTGGCCGGAGATGAGGACGACGTCCGCGTGGGCCTTGGAGACGCCCGCGGCGACCGTGCCGACGCCGACCTCGGAGACCAGCTTCACGTGGATGCGGGCCGCCGGGTTGGCGTTCTTGAGGTCGTGGATGAGCTGGGCGAGGTCCTCGATGGAGTAGATGTCGTGGTGCGGCGGCGGCGAGATGAGGCCGACGCCCGGCGTCGAGTGACGCGTCTTGGCGACCCACGGGTAGACCTTGTGGCCGGGCAGCTGGCCGCCCTCGCCGGGCTTGGCGCCCTGGGCCATCTTGATCTGGATGTCGTCGGCGTTGACCAGGTACTCGCTGGTCACACCGAAGCGGCCGGAGGCGACCTGCTTGATAGAGGAGCGGCGCGCCGGGTCGTAGAGCCGGTCCGCGTCCTCGCCGCCCTCACCGGTGTTGGACTTGCCGCCCAGCTGGTTCATGGCGATGGCGAGGGTCTCGTGCGCCTCCTTGGAAATGGAGCCGTACGACATGGCGCCGGTCGAGAACCGCTTGACGATCTCGGAGGCCGGCTCGACCTCGTCGACGGGGATCGAGGGGCGGTTGGACTTGAAGCCGAAGAGGCCGCGCAGCGTCATGAGCCGCTCGGACTGCTCGTTCACACGGCCCGTGTACTGCTTGAAGATGTCGTAGCGGCGGCTGCGCGTGGAGTGCTGGAGGCGGAAGACCGTCTCGGGGTCGAACAGGTGCGGCTCGCCCTCGCGGCGCCACTGGTACTCGCCGCCGATGTCCAGCGCGCGGTGCGCGGAGGGCACGCCGGAGGCCGGGTAGGCCTTGGCGTGGCGGGCGGCGACCTCCTGGGCGATGACGTCGAGGCCGGCGCCGCCGATCTTCGTCGTCGTACCGCTGAAGTACCGCTCCACGAAGGCCTGGTCGAGACCGATGGCCTCGAAGACCTGGGCGCCGCGGTAGGAGGCGACGGTGGAGATGCCCATCTTGGACATGACCTTCAGGACGCCCTTGCCGAGGGCGTAGATGAGGTTGCGGATGGCCTGCTCGGGCTCGATCCCGGGCAGGAACGTGCCCGCGCGGACGAGGTCCTCGACGGACTCCATCGCGAGGTAGGGGTTGACGGCGGCGGCGCCGTAGCCGATGAGGAGGGCCACGTGGTGGACCTCGCGCACGTCGCCCGCCTCGACGAGCAGGCCCACCTGGGTGCGCTGCTTGGTGCGGATGAGGTGGTGGTGGACGGCCGAGGTGAGCAGCAGCGAGGGGATCGGCGCGTGCTCGGCGTCGGAGTGCCGGTCGGAGAGCACGATCAGGCGGGCGCCGGCCTCGATGGCGGCGTCGGCCTCGGCGCAGATCTCGTCGATGCGGGCGGCGAGCGCGTCGCCGCCGCCGCCGACGCGGTAGAGGCCGGAGAGGGTCGCGGCCTTCATGCCGGGCATGTCGCCGTCGGCGTTGATGTGGATGAGCTTGGCCAGCTCGTCGTTGTCGATCACCGGGAAGGGCAGGGTGACGCTGCGACAGGACGCGGCGGTCGGCTCAAGGAGGTTGCCCTGCGGGCCCAGACTGCTGTGCAGCGAGGTGACGAGCTCTTCGCGGATGGCGTCCAGCGGCGGGTTGGTGACCTGCGCGAACAGCTGCGTGAAGTAGTCGAAGATCAGGCGCGGGCGTTCGGACAGGGCCGCGATCGGGGTGTCGGTGCCCATGGAGCCGAGCGGCTCGCCGCCGGTCTTGGCCATCGGCGCGAGGATGATCCGCAGCTCTTCCTCGGTGTAGCCGAAGGTCTGCTGGCGGCGCGTGACGGAGGCGTGCGTGTGCACGATGTGCTCGCGCTCGGGCAGGTCGGAGAGCTCGATCTCGCCGGTTTCCAGCCACTCCTGGTACGGGTTCTCGGCGGCGAGGGCGGCCTTGATCTCGTCGTCCTCGACGATGCGGTGCTCGGCGGTGTCGACGAGGAACATCCGGCCGGGCTGGAGGCGGCCCTTGCGGACGACCTTCGCGGGGTCGATGTCGAGGACGCCGACCTCGGAGCCGAGGACGACGAGGCCGTCGTCGGTGACCCAGTAGCGGCCGGGGCGCAGGCCGTTGCGGTCGAGGACCGCGCCGACCTGGGTGCCGTCGGTGAAGGTGACGCAGGCCGGGCCGTCCCAGGGCTCCATCATCGTGGAGTGGTACTGGTAGAAGGCGCGCCGTGCCGGGTCCATGGAGGCGTGGTTCTCCCAGGCCTCCGGGATCATCATCAGCACGGAGTGCGGCAGCGAGCGTCCGCCGAGGTGCAGGAGTTCGAGGACCTCGTCGAAGGACGCGGAGTCGGAGGCGTCCGGCGTGCAGATCGGGAAGATCCGGTCCAGCTTCTCGCTTCCGAAGAGGTCGGAGGCGAGCTGGGACTCGCGGGCGCGCATCCAGTTGCGGTTGCCCTTGACGGTGTTGATCTCGCCGTTGTGCGCGACGAAGCGGTACGGGTGTGCGAGCGGCCAGCTCGGGAACGTGTTCGTCGAGAAGCGGGAGTGGACGAGCGCGACGGCCGTGGCGAAGCGGCGGTCGGACAGGTCGGGGAAGAACGGCTCCAGCTGGCCGGTGGTCAGCATGCCCTTGTAGACGATGGTGCGGGCGGAGAGCGAGGGGAAGTACGTCCCGGCCTCGCGCTCGGCGCGCTTGCGCAGCATGAACGCCTTGCGGTCCAGCTCCAGGCCGGTGCTCTCGCCGTCGGCGACGAAGACCTGCCGGAAGACCGGCATCGTGGAGCGGGCGGTGGCACCCAGCAGCTCGGGGGCGACGGGCACGTCGCGCCAGCCGAGGACGGTCAGGCCCTCTTCGGAAGCGATCGTCTCGATCTGTGAGACGGCGGCGTCGGTGGTGCCCGCGGTGTCGACCGGCAGGAAGGCGATGCCGACGGCGTAGGCGCCGGCCGCGGGCAGTTCGAATCCGGCCACCTCGCGCAGGAAGGCGTCGGGCACCTGGAGCAGGATTCCGGCGCCGTCACCGGAGTCGGGCTCGGAGCCGGTGGCGCCACGGTGTTCGAGGTTGCGCAGTACCGTCAGCGCCTGTTCGACCAGGTCGTGGCTGGCAACACCGGTGAGGGTGGCCACGAACCCGACACCGCAGGCGTCGTGTTCGTTACGGGGGTCGTACATCCCCTGGGGGGCGGGGCGACCGTCCATGGGCGACCAGGCGTGGGTACGCATCGGCACTCCCGTCGTCGTCGAGGCAACTACATGTGGCAAGGGACGACGTTGGCCCTGGCGAAATTTCGTGCAGGTTACATGATGGAACGCTTCTCGAAAAGCGGATAGCTCATTCCATCATGTGGACACCGCTCAAAGAGGTGGGGAGCGGTTCGAGGGGGACCTTTACGGACAGATCCATGGCCGAAGGCCCAGAGCGCCGCGAGCCTCATTGCCCGCAGCGCTTACGGCTCATGCCCGGTGGCAATCGATCCGAAACCGCCGAGTAACGACTATTTATGCAAGGTCCCGCATAGGCCTGCACGGCCTTATCCTACGGCGGTACCGAACAGACTGCCCAGGGCGTACGTCACACCGGCCGCCGCCCCGCCGAGCGCGAGCTGCCGCAGACCGCTGAACCACCAGGACCGCGCGGTCACCTTGGCGACCACCGCGCCGCAGGCGAAGAGCCCGACGAGCGCGAGCAGCACGGCGGGCCACAGCACCGTGGCGCCGAGCAGATACGGCAGTACGGGCAGCAGGGCGCCCAGCGCGAACGCGCCGAAGGAGGAGACCGCGGCGACGGTCGGCGACGGCAGGTCGCCCGGGTCGATGCCGAGTTCCTCGCGGGCGTGGATCTCCAGGGCCTGCTCGGGGTCCCGGGAAAGCTGACGGGCGACCTCGCGGGCCAGCTCCGGCTCGACCCCGCGTGAGGCGTACAGGGCGGCGAGCTCGCGCTCCTCGTCCATGGGGTGCTTGCGCAACTCCCGGCGCTCCACGTCCAGTTCGGCCTGGACCAGCTCGCGCTGCGAGGCGACGGAGGTGTACTCGCCGGCCGCCATGGAGAACGCGCCCGCGGCGAGCCCCGCGAGGCCGGTGATGACAATGGTCTGCTGCGCGACCGAGCCGCCCGCGACCCCCGTCATCAGCGCCAGGTTGGACACGAGCCCGTCCATCGCGCCGAACACGGCCGGACGCAGCCAGCCGCCGTTGACGTCCCGGTGGGTGTGGTTGTCGCGGTGCGCCTCGTGCAGTGCCGCTTCGGTCTCGATGATCGCCATGGTATGGACCCCCTCAATGCTTGGACAATGTCGAAAGTACGCGCGAAAAAAATCTCCCGCCAGCAAGGAAGGCCGTACTTACCTGCGCAAACGTGCCTCGGCGGGGGCCTCGCGAGGCCCTTCACAGCTCGCCGGAACGGAAGCGCGAAGGGGTGATCTGAGCCCCGGCATGCTCGTGTGAGCACCCCGCGTGGCAGGGATGCACCAAGCACCGCATCCAGCGGTCCGCGCAACAGAGAGGCACGGCATGGCATCCATCGCATGCGTTCCCTCGGTCCCGACGCCCGGCGACGCCGCCGGCCTCCGCGAACGGGCGCGCGGCGCGCTGCTCGGCCTGGCGGTCGGCGACGCGCTCGGCGCGCCCGCGGAGAACATGAAACCGTCCGAGATCCGGGCCCGTTGGGGCCGCATCACCGGGTACGTCGCCGAACACCCGGCGGGCACGGACGACACGGAGTACGCCATCTTCTCGGGGCTGCTCCTCGCCCGGCACGGCTCGGCCCTGACCGTCGCGCACGTCGAGTCCGCCTGGCACCAGTGGATCGCCGACCTGGACGAGGGCCCCTTCCGGGGCGCGGGCTTCAGCGAGCGCGGCACGCTGGAGAACCTGCGGCGCGGCCTCGCCGCCCCCATCTCGGCGCAGCACCGGCACGCATGGAGCGACGGCCTCGCGATGCGGGCCGCGCCGTTCGGCGTCTTCGCCGCGGGGCGCCCCGACGAGGCGGCCCGCCTCATCGCGATCGACGGCTCGGTCAGCCACGACGGCGAGGGCATCTACGGCGGCCAGGCGGTCGCGGCGGGTGTCGCGGCGGCGATGGCGGGCGCGCGGGTGGATGCCGTCGTGACGGCGGCTCTCTCCGTCATCCCGGACGACTGCTGGACGTCACGGTCGCTGCGGCGGGCGGTCATCGCCGCCCATCGCGGCGAACGCGCGGTCCGCTCCGCGGT
This sequence comes from Streptomyces sp. 135, assembly GCF_020026305.1. Classification (NCBI taxonomy): domain Bacteria; kingdom Bacillati; phylum Actinomycetota; class Actinomycetes; order Kitasatosporales; family Streptomycetaceae; genus Streptomyces; species Streptomyces sp. 135. Next base: position 2,173,664 of record NZ_CP075691.1, read on the forward strand.
GGTCATCGGCGGCTACCCCTGGACCGACCTCGCCCCGGAGGCGGTGGGCCTCGCCTTCGGGGCGTACGCGGCGGCGAGCGGCGACTTCCGCTGCGCGGTGCTCTCGGCGGTGAACATGGGCCGTGACGCGGATACGACCGCGGCGGTCGCGGGCGCGCTCGCCGGGGCGACGTGCGGCGTCTCTTCGATCCCCGAGCCCTGGGCCCTGGCCATCGGGCCCGCGCGGGGCAGCTGCCTGCCCTCGATGCGGGGGCATCACGTACTGGACGTGGCGGAACTGCTGATCCCTGACGGGGAGGGGTCGTGAGCGCCGACGGGCCCAGCGCTGTCGCCGCTGTGCCGACCATGCCGGTGACCGGCCGAACGGACGTACACGAAGGCCCGGCTCAAACCGCACGTGACGAAAGCCCGGCTCAAGCCGCACGCAACCAAAGCCCGGCTCAAGCCGCACACAACAGAAGCCCAGCTCAAGCGCCCCGCATCGAGGGACTGCTGTTGGGCCTGGCCGCGGGCGACGCCGCCGGGTGGCCCGCCGCCCGGCACCGGGCCGCCCGCATGCCCGAGTGGACCCGCCGCCTCACCCGCGAGCTGGACACCTTCGCCGAGCAGAACGCCACGACCACCCTGCCCGTCCCCATCGCCCTGAACCAGCCCCCCGAACCCCTGCGGCTCGGCCCCTCGGACGACGCCGAATGGGCGGCGTTCACCGCGGAGTCGCTGCTCCGCGCCGCCGACGGGACCCTGGACCCCGGGCTGCCCCCGGACCGCCGGGTACGGGCGGCGCTGGACCTCGCCTGGTCGACGCTCGCCGCCGAGGTGGCGGAGGCGGCGGCCCGCGCCCCCGAGGTGGAGTCCGCCGTGCTCCCCCTGCGCGCCCGGATCTCCGTCCGCGCGGGCCTCGGCAACCTCGCCGCGGGGCTGCGTCCACCCGCCACGGGCCACGACAACCCGCACTTCTTCGACGACGCCGCCTGCGTACGCGCCTGCGTGCTCGCCCTGGTCCACCCCGGCGACCCCCAACGGGCCGCCGCCCTCGCGGAGTTCGACGCCCGCTACACCCAGGACGGTGACGGCACGCACGGCGCCCGCGCGATGGCCTCGGCGATCGCGGCGGCCCTCGGCGGCGCGGACGTCGAGCAGGCGGTGGACGCCGCGCTCGCCCAGCTCCCCGGGCACACCGAGATCGGCCGCAACGCCCGGCACGCCGTGAAGCTCGCCCGCGACGCCGGGTGCGCCTTCGATCTCGTACCGCTCCTTGAACACCAGATCGTCGACCACGTGTACAGCTACGGCATCGCCGCCGCCGAGACCGTCCCGGTGGCCCTCGCTCTGGCCACCGCCGCACGCGGCCGCATCTGCGAGGCGGTACCCGCCGCCGCGTGCCTTTCCCGGGTCGCGGACTCGGCGCCCGCCCTCGCCGGGGCGCTGACCGGCACGTTCGGCACGGCGGCGGCGATTCCCGAGGCATGGCGCGAGACCTGCCGGACGCTCTCCGGCTGCACGCTGCCCCGCCTCGCCGGCACCGACCTGGTGGAACTCGCCGGGCACTTGGCACATACGGGCCTGGCCATTCCAGCTGAACAGGGTAGAGGCGATGGACAATTCCGACATGAAGCCCACAGGCGCCACAAACCTAACAAGCCGAACAAGCACCACGGAAAGGCCCACAAGTAGTACGGCCGGTCTGGCGGACCGCATCACCGGCAGCCTCGTCGGCGCGGCCGTCGGCGACGCCCTCGGCGGCCCCGTCGAGGGGTACGCGCCGGAACAGATCGCCGAGCGGCACGGCGGCCGCGTCCAGGGCATCGTCGGCCCCTGGAACGGCGACGCGTGGCGGACCGCCCGCCCCATCGCGCCTTACCACAAGGGCGACGGCCACGTCACCGACGACACCTTGCTGACCCACGCGCTCGTACGGGTCTACGGCACCGTCCGCGACCACCTCGACGCGTACGCCATCGCCGACCACCTCGTGCCGGACCTCATGACGACGCCGCGCTGGATCCCGGAGCTGGCGGCCGAGACCCTCCCCCTGCACCGGCTCTTCCTCGCCGAGAAGTGGCTCGTCGCCCGCCTCCACTACGGCCACGTCGACCCGCGCGAGGCCGGCAGCGGCAACATCGTCAACTGCGGCGCCGCGATGTACATGGCGCCGGTCGGCCTGGTCAACGCCGCGAACCCGGAGGGCGCGTACGCCGAGGCCCTCGACATCGCGGGCGCCCACCAGTCCTCGTACGGCCGCGAGGCGGCGGGTGTCTTCGCGGCGGCGGTGGCGGCCGCCTGCACGCCCGGCGCCACGCCGGACTCGGTGGTCGAGGCGAGCCTCGCCCTGGCGAAGGACGGCACACGGGCGGCGATCGAGGCGGTGGCGGAAGTCGCCGCCCGGCACCGGGACTTCGAGACGGCCCTGGCCCCCGTCCGCGCCGCCGTCGCCCCCTTCGACACGGTCGGCCCCGACTACCGCGCCCCGTCCCTGGGCGCCCGCCGCCCCTCGCGCCTGCACGCCATCGAGGAGCTGCCCGTGGCCCTGGCCATGCTCCTGGTCGGTGAGGGCGACTACCGCCGCACGGTCCTCGGCGCCGTCAACTACGGCCGCGACTGCGACTCCATCGCGACGATGAGCGGCGCGATCGTCGGCGCCCTGCACGGTGAGGCGGCGATCCCGCGCGACTGGGCGAAGACGGTGGCGGAAGCGAGCCGCCTCGACCTGTACGCCCCCGCGAGGGCCCTGACGGAGGTCACGCGGGAGGTCTTCACCCGGGACGTCGCGCGCCGCCGCGCCCACGAGGCCGCCTTCGACGCCCTGACGGCCACCCCATGATCCGCATCACCTGGGTCCAGCCGGAGGACCTCATCGGCCACGAGCTCCGGCAGGCCGAGCACGAGGGCCGTGACGTCTCCTCAGTCCGCGCCCGCTGGCTCGCGGCGGGCGGCCACCCGGCGCCCCCGCGCGCGGGCGCCTCCCCGCCCCGTCCCGCCCGGCCTCCGCGCCCTCGCCGAACAGCTACTGGACGAGCTGGGGCCCGCCACCCCGCGCAGCCGCCGCCCGCACCCGCGGTCCCGCGCCGCCCGCCCCGCCGACCTCCGCGACCGCCTGCACGCCGCCTGGCTCGGCAGGGCCGCGGGCTGCCTCCTCGGCAAACCGGTGGAGAAGCTGCCCCTCGACGGCATCCGCGGCATCGCCAGGGCGACCGGCAACTGGCCGCTGACCACCTGGTTCACGGAGCGAGGGCTGCCGCCCGCACTCAAGGCGGCGTACCCGTGGAACAAGCGTTCGGCGGCGACCTCCCTCGCCGAGAACATCGACGGCATGCCCGAGGACGACGACCTCAACTACCCGCTGCTCGGCCTCGTCCTCCTCCAGCGCCACGGCAAGTCCTTCACCACCGAGGACGTGGCGCGGCTCTGGCTGGACGAGCTGCCGGCCGGGCGCACCTTCACCGCCGAGCGCGTCGCCTACCGCAACCTCCTCCACGGCATCGAACCCCCGCACACCGCCACCCACCGCAACCCCTTCCGCGAGTGGATCGGCGCCCTCATCCGGGCCGATGCGCACGGCTGGACCAACCCCGGCGCCCCGCAGGCCGCGGCCGAACAGGCGTACCGGGACGCCGCGTTGACACACACGGCGGACGGTGTCCACGGCGCCGTGTTCGCCGCCGCCACCATCGCCGCGGCGGCGGCCGGGGACACCGACATCCACCGCTGCCTGCGCACCGGCCTGGCGGCCGTCCCCCGGGACTCCCCCCTCCGCGAAGCCGTCCACCACGGCATCCACCTCGCCTCCGCGACAACGGACTTCGACGCCGTCGTGGACCAGCTGCACGCCGCCTACCCCACCCACCACTGGGTCCACGTCGTCCCGAACGCCACCCTGATCGCCGCCGCCCTCACCCACGCCGACGGCGACTTCACCGGCTCCATCACCCGCGCCGTCTCCGGCGGCTGGGACACCGACTCCAACGGCGCGACCGCCGGGTCGATCGCGGGCCTGCTGGCGGGGCACCCGGCCGCGCTGCCCGCCCGCTGGACCGCGCCGCTCAAGAACCGGCTCGCCACGTCCGTGGACGGCTTCGACGGCATCGGCTTCGACACCCTCGCAGAACTCACCGCCCGGGAGGCACACCGCTCATGACGCCGACACCCGTGACACCGACGCCCCACATCGCCGTCCTCGGCAGCGCCAACATGGACCTCGTCGCGTACGTCGCCAAGGCCCCGCGGCGCGGCGAGACCGTGACCGGCCGCGAGTTCCGTACGGTCCCCGGCGGCAAAGGCGCCAACCAGGCCGTCGCCGCGGCCCGCGCAGGCGCCACCGTCTCGATGATCGGCGCGATCGGCGCCGACACCTTCGGCGCGCAGCTGCGCTCCTCGCGGACACGGATCTCGCAGCGTGGCACCGGGCACCGCTCACCGCCGCGCGGGCCGCCCGCCGCCACGGGGTGCGCACGGTCCTCACCCCGGCTCCCGCCCAGCCGCTCCCCGACGAACTCCTCGCCGCCACCGACCTGTTGCTGCCCAACGAACACGAGGCCGCCGCGCTCACCGGCATCGCGGACGACCCGCGGGCCGCCGCCCGCTCGCTCCTGGCCCAGGTCCCCGAGGTCGTCATCACCCTCGACGCCGAGGGCAGCCTGTACGCGGCGCGCGGCGCCGAACCGGTGACGGTGCCCGCGCCACGGGTCACGGCGGTCGACACGACCGGCGCGGGCGACACCTTCGCCGGGGCCCTCGCCGTGGCCCTGGCCGAGGGAAGGCCCGTGCCGGACGCCCTCCACTGGGCGTCGTCGGCGGCCGCGCTCTCCGTACAGCGACCGGGGGCCTCCGCCTCCATGCCCTGCCGCAAGGAAATCGACGCCCAGGCGAACGGCATCCCCTCATGACACACGCGAAGCCGCCCACGACCCCGCCCCTCACCGGCCTCCGCGTCCTCGACCTGGCCACCCTCTTCGCCGGCCCCCTCGCCGCCACGATGCTCGGCGACTTCGGCGCGGAGGTCATCAAGGTCGAGCACCCGAGCCGCCCCGACCCGTCCCGCGGCCACGGCCCGTCGAAGGACGGCGTCGGCCTGTGGTGGAAGCTGCTCGGCCGCAACAAGCGCACGATGACGCTGGACCTGTCCACGCCCGGCGGCCGCGAGACCCTGCTGCGCCTCGCCGCCACCGCCGACGTGATCGTGGAGAACTTCCGCCCCGGCACCCTGGAGAAGTGGGACCTCGGCTGGCAGGAGCTGAGCGCGGCCAACCCCCGCCTGGTCCTGACCCGCGTCACGGGCTTCGGCCAGTTCGGTCCGTACGCGCGCCGCCCCGGCTTCGGCACGCTCGCCGAGGCTATGAGCGGTTTCGCCGCGGTCACCGGCGAGCCCGGCGGGCCCCCGACGCTGCCGCCCTTCGGCCTGGCCGACTCGATCGCGGGCCTCGCGACGGCGTACGCGGTACTGACCGCGCTCGCGGCACGTGAGCGCACCGGACGCGGGCAGGTGGTGGACATGGCGATCATCGAACCGATCCTCACGGTCCTCGGCCCCCAGCCGCTCTGGTACGACCAGCTGGGCTTCGTCCAGCCCCGCACCGGCAACCGCTCCACGAACAACGCGCCCCGCAACACCTACCGCACCGCCGACGGCCGCTGGGTCGCCGTCTCCACCTCGGCGCAGTCCATCGCGGAGCGCGTACTGCGCCTGGTCGGCCGCCCGGAGCTGATCGCCGAGCCGTGGTTCGCCTCGGGCGCGGAGCGGGCCGCCCACGCCGACGTCCTCGACGAGGCGGTCGGCGGCTGGATCGCCCGCCACACCCGCGCCGAGGTGATCGAGGCCTTCGAGAAGGCGGAGGCGGCGATCGCCCCCATCCAGGACGTACGCGACGTCATGACGGACCCTCAGTACGCCGCCCTGGACACGCTCACCACGGTCGAGGACCCGGAACTCGGCCCGCTCCGCATGCAGAACGTGCTCTTCCGCCTCTCCGAGACCCCCGGCGCGATCAGCTGGGCGGGTCGCCCGCACGGCGCGGACACGGACGCGGTCCTGGCCGAACTCGGCCTGACGGAACGGGAGATCACGACGCTGCGCAAGGAGGGCGCCCTATGACCGCCGCCCACCCCCTGACCTGGCTCTACGCCCCGGGCGACCGGCCCGAGGTGGTGGCCAAGGCCCTGCGCGCGGGCGCCGACGTGGTGATCGTCGACCTGGAGGACGCGGTCGCCCCCGGCCGCAAGGAGTACGCGCGGTCCGCGACGGCGGAACTCCTCTCGGATCCCCATCCGCCGCCCGTCCCCGTCCACGTCCGCGTGAACGCGCTGGGCACCCCCCTCGCCGACGCCGACCTCCGCGCGATCGCCCCGCTCCCCGGCGTCGCGGGGCTGCGCCTGCCCAAGGTCACCTCCCGCGCCGACGTCATCCGCGTCGCGGAACGCGCGGTCCCCGCCGACGGCGGCTCCCCCAGCCTGCACGCCCTCGTGGAGTCCGCGCTCGGTGTGGAGCACGCCTTCGCCATCGCCACCGCGCACCCGGCGCTGCACGGCCTCTCCCTCGGCGAGGCGGACCTCCGCGCGGACCTCGGCGTACGGGAGGACGCGGGCCTGGACTGGGCGCGCTCCCGCGTGGTGGTGGCCGCCCGCGCCGCGGGCCTCGCCCCGCCCGGCCAGTCCGTCCACCCGGACATCCGCGACCTCGAAGGCCTGGCGGCGTCCTGCGCCCGGGGCCGCGCCCTCGGCTTCCTCGGCCGCGCGGCGATCCACCCCCGCCAGCTCCCGGTGATCGAACGGGCCTACCTCCCCACCGCCGAGGAGATCGAACAGGCGGAGGAGATCACCAAGGCGGCGCCGACGGACGAGGGCGCCCTCGCCCTGCCTGACGGCCGCTTCGTCGACCGGGCGGTGGTGGAGGGCGCGCAGCGGATCCTGTCCCTGGCGCGACGCCTGCGCTAGTCGACGTACGCCCGGAAGCGACGTACGCCCGGAAGGCCTTGGCCTCAGCTCTTCTCGGCGGGCCCGGACTCGGCCTTGGACTCGGCCTTGGACGCGGGGGTCTTCTCCCCCTTGGTGAGCTGCACGGAACCGCCGTCACCGTCACCGACGCCCCCGCCGGAGGCCACCGCGCCGGAGTCATCGGGTTCCACGATCTCCTCGCGCCCGGGACGCTTCTTCGCCGACACCACGAGGTAGACGACGGCCAGCACGAAGACCACGATCGCGGTCCATACGTTGAGGCGCAGGCCGAGCAGGTGGTGCGCGTCGTCGACCCGCATGTACTCGATCCAGCCGCGCCCCGCGCAGTACGAGGCGACGTACAGCGCGAACGCCCGGCCGTGCCCGAGCTTGAAGCGGCGGTCGGCCCAGATGACGAGGAGGGCGACGCCGACGCACCACAGGGACTCGTACAGGAAGGTGGGGTGGTACGTGCCGGGGACCCGGCCGTCCTCCGCCGAGGTGATCTTCAGCGCCCACGGCACGTCGGTGGGCCTGCCGTACAGCTCCTGGTTGAACCAGTTGCCCCAGCGGCCGATGGCCTGGGCGAGCGCGATGCCGGGGGCCAGCGCGTCGGCCCAGGCCGGCAGCGGGATGCCCCGGCGGCGGCAGCCGATCCACGCGCCGACCGCGCCGAGCGCGATCGCGCCCCAGATGCCGAGGCCGCCTTCCCAGATCTTGAAGGCGTCGACCCAGTCACGGCCCTCGCTGAAGTACAGCTGGTAGTCCGTGATCACGTGGTAGAGACGCCCGCCGACGAGGCCGAACGGCACGGCCCACACGGCGATGTCGGCCACGGTGCCGGCGCGGCCCCCGCGGGCGATCCACCGTTTGTTGCCGAGCCAGACGGCCACGAAGACGCCGATGATGATGCAGAACGCGTAGCCGCGCAGCGGAATGGGTCCGAGTTCGACCACTCCGCGGGACGGGCTGGGAATGAAGGCAAGGTCCATGGCACGTCCGACGCTACCGTGCCGGGCGGCGGGGGCGGCAACCAGCCCGGCTACGGGTCCATAACGGGCGCCTGCGCCTCAGCCTTTGTTGGCGTCCCGCACCATCTGCCGCAGCTTCTGCTGGGTGAGCGGGTTCTTCTGGTCGCCGAAGATGCTCTTGCCGTTGAGCAGCACGGTCGGGGTGCCCTGGAGCTTCGCGTCCTCGAAGGCCTTGTTCGACCGGACGACCCAGCTGTCGTGCCTGCCGTCCTCGACGCACTTCTTGAAGGAGTCCGTGACGAGACCGTCGACCTGACCGGCGAGGTCGATCAGTTTCTCGTTCTTGCCGAAGGCGTCGTCGGTCTCGGCGGGCTGGTTCTTGAAGAGCACGTCGTGGTACGCCGGGAACTTGCCGGCGTCCTGGGCGCACGCCGCGGCGTTGGCCGCGCGCAGGGAGCCGCTGCCGCCCATGTTCCCGTCGATGAGCGTGGCCAGGTGGTACTCCACCTTCAGCTCGCCCTTGTCGGCGAGGTCGTGGATCGTGGAGCGGAAGGCGTCCTCGAAGCCCTTGCAGGCCGGGCAGCGGAAGTCCTCCCAGATGGTGAGGGTCGACTTGGCGTCCGCCTTGCCGAGCGGGAGCGTCAGCTCGTCCTCACCGGTCGCCCCCTTGGGGACGACCACGGGCCCGGATGTGTCCTTCTCGTCGTCGCCGGCATTGGCGGCGAGCAGCCCCACCACGGCGGCGAGGCCGAGGACGCCGACCACCGCGGCGCCCACGATCAGCGCCCGGCGCCGCTTGTCGCGGGCCTTCTGTCGCTCTCGCTCTTCCGTCAGCCGCTCACGGGCCGATCGCTTTGCCTCACGGTTCTTCTCACTCACACCCCGCCAACGAACCGGGGAGGCACGAGCGTGCCTCCCCGGTCCAGGACCACCCGTACGAGTTACGCCTTGCCGCGGACGCCGTCCGCGAGTTCGGCCGCCAGCGCGCGCACGGCGGCGAGTCCGGCGGCCTCGTCCTCGGCGTCGAGCATCCGCTGTACGAAGGCGGAGCCGACGATCACTCCGTCGGCGAAGCCCGCGACCTCGGCGGCCTGGCGGGCGTTGGAGACGCCGAGGCCCACGCAGACCGGCAGGTCGGTGGTGGCCTTGGTGCGCCGCACCAGGTCCTGGGCCTGCTCGCCGACGGACTCGCGGGTGCCCGTGACGCCCATCAGCGACGCCGCGTACACGAACCCGGAGCCCGCCGCCGTGATCGTGGCGAGCCGCTCGTCCTTGCTGCTCGGCGCGACGACGAAGACCGTCGCCAGGTCGTGCTTCTCGGCGTGCTCCCGCCAGAGGCCGGACTCCTGGACGGGCAGGTCGGGCAGGATGCAGCCCGCACCGCCGGCCTCGGCGAGCTCGGCGGTGAAGCGCTCCACGCCGTAGCGGTCGATCGGGTTCCAGTACGTCATGACGAGCACCGGCTTGCCGGTCGCCTCGTGGGCCTCGCGGACGGTGCGCATGACGTCGCGGATCTTGAGGCCGCCGCGCAGGGCGATGTCGTCGGCGGTCTGGATGACCGGCCCGTCGAGCACCGGGTCGCTGTGCGGCAGGCCGACCTCGACGACGTCCGCGCCGCCGTCGAAGACCGCCTTGACGGCCGCGATGCCGCCGTCGACGGTGGGGAAACCGGCGGGCAGGTACGCGATGAGCGCGGAGCGCTCCTCGGCCTTGGCGACGGCCAGGGTGTCGCCCAGCAGTCGGATGTTGCCGCTCACTTGGCGTCCCCCTTGATCTCCGCACCGGTGGCGGACGCGTCCGCCTCGACGGTGGCGTCCGTGTCGTACAGGCCGAAGTAGCGCGCGGCCGTGTCCATGTCTTTGTCGCCGCGCCCGGAGAGGTTGACGACGATCAGGCCGTCCTTGCCGAGCTCCTTGCCGATGTCGAGCGCACCGGCGAGCGCGTGGGCGCTCTCGATGGCCGGGATGATGCCCTCGGTCCTGGAGAGCAGCCGCAGGGCCTGCATCGCCGCGTCGTCGGTGACCGCGCGGTACTCGCCGCGGCCGCTGTCCTTGAGGTAGGCGTGCTCGGGGCCGATGCCGGGGTAGTCCAGGCCCGCCGAGATCGAGTAGGGCTCGGTGATCTGGCCCTCCTCGTCCTGGAGGACGTAGGAGCGGGAGCCGTGCAGGATGCCCGGCTCGCCCGCGGTCAGCGTGGCCGCGTGCTCACCGGTCTCGATGCCGTGCCCGGCGGGCTCGCAGCCGATGAGGCGTACGTCCCGGTCGGGGATGAAGGCGTGGAAGAGCCCGATGGCGTTGGAGCCGCCGCCCACGCAGGCGACGGCGGCGTCGGGCAGCCGGCCGGCGCGCTCCAGGATCTGGCGGCGGGCCTCGACGCCGATGACGCGGTGGAAGTCGCGGACCATGGCGGGGAAGGGGTGCGGTCCCGCGACGGTCCCGAAGAGGTAGTGGGTCCGGTCCACGTTGGCGACCCAGTCGCGGAACGCCTCGTTGATGGCGTCCTTGAGGGTGCGGCTGCCGGACTTCACGGCGATGACCTCGGCGCCGAGCATGCGCATGCGGGCCACGTTCAGGGCCTGGCGCTGGGTGTCGATCTCGCCCATGTAGATGGTGCATTCGAGGCCGAAGAGCGCGCAGGCGGTGGCCGTGGCCACGCCGTGCTGGCCGGCGCCGGTCTCGGCGATGACGCGGGTCTTGCCCATGCGCTTGGTGAGCAGGGCCTGGCCGAGCACGTTGTTGATCTTGTGCGAGCCGGTGTGGTTGAGGTCCTCGCGCTTGAGGAAGACGCGGGCGCCGCCGGCGTGCGTCGCGAAGCGGGGCACTTCGGTGAGGCTGCTGGGACGGCCGGTGTAGTTGACCAGGAGGTCGTCGAGCTCGCGGGCGAACTCCGGGTCGCTCTTGGCCTTGTCGTACTCGACGGCGACCTCGTCCACGGCGGCGACGAGGGCCTCCGGGATGAACTTGCCGCCGAACGCGCCGAAGTAGCCTTCGGTGCTGGGGATTTGACCCTCCGGGTCCGGGATGAAGTATTCGCTGGGCATGCGGAATCCTCGCTAGGACTGGCGTTGACGTCTGGCGCGCGTGCGCCCTGGCGCCGTTGCTGGTCGGGATTGATCGCGACTGCGGCCCGTCCTGGGCTTGTCGCGCAGTTCCCCGCGCCCCTTACGGGGCTTTCAGCTCGCGGCGGCGGTCAAGGCGCCGCGTCGCCATCGCATCCCGGGGATCTGGCCCGGCTCCGAGCCGATGTGGTACCGCACCCGCCTGCCCCGCACGCGCCGCGCGGGCGCCCGGCAGCCGCGGGGGCGGCAGCCGGGTGCGAGGCGGGCGGAGATCGGCATCGGGAGGGGTCAGCTCCGTCCGTGCCGCAGCGCCGGGTGCGCACCCGCGGCGACCAGGTCGGAGACCGCGGCCTTCGGGTCGCGGCCGGTCACCAGGGACTCGCCCACGAGGACCGCGTCGGCGCCCGCGTTGGCGTACGCGATCAGGTCGTGCGGGCCGCGGACACCGGACTCGGCGATCTTGACGACGCTGTCCGGCAGCTCGGGGGCGATCCGCTCGAACACGGTGCGGTCGACCTTGAGGGTCTTCAGGTCGCGGGCGTTGACACCGACGACCCGGGCGCCCGCGTCGACGGCGCGCTCGGCTTCTTCCTCGTCGTGCACCTCGACGATCGGCGTGAGGCCGATCGACTCGGCGCGCTCGATGAGGGACTCCAGGGCGGGCTGGTCCAGGGCGGCCACGATCAGCAGCGCGAGGTCGGCGCCGTACGCCCGGGCCTCCCACAGCTGGTACGAGGTGACGATGAAGTCCTTGCGCAGCACCGGGATGTCGACCTTGGCGCGGACGGCCTCCAGGTCGGCGAGCGAACCGCCGAAGCGGCGCTCCTCGGTGAGCACGGAGATGACGGCGGCGCCGCCCGCCTCGTAGTCGGCGGCGAGGCCGGCCGGGTCGGCGATCGCGGCGAGAGCGCCCTTGGAGGGGCTGGAGCGCTTGACCTCGCAGATGACCTTGACGCCGTCGCCGCGCAGGGCCGCCGCACCGTCCTTGGCCGGAGAAGCCTTGGCCGCGCGTTCCTTGAGCTCTTCGAGGCTGACGCGCGCCTGCCGCTCCGCGAGGTCGGCACGGACTCCGTCGATGATCTCGTCGAGCACACTCACGCGAGCGGTCCCCTTCCCTGACGGTTGAAGCTGACGTTCAAGCTGGTCACTGCGATGGTATCCGCAGGAGGGCGAAGCCCCCGCATCCGGTTGACGCCCATCCCACGACCTGGACACGCGTCACCCCTGCGGCCTGCGCGTTCATGGATGCAGCCATGACCCGAACGGCAGATTGCGTACGAGGGTGAAGGCGGCCACCAGGACACCGGCGCCCCACAGCTGTGCCGGGCGCAAGTCGATCCTCGGGGGCCGCCCGCGCGCCACGCGGACCACCCAGACGGCCCACAGCACCGCGAAGAGGCCGTAGCCGGCGACGGCGAGCGCGTTGGCGCCCAGGGCCGCGGTGAGATCGCCGTGGATGAAGGCGTGGGCGCTGCGCAGCCCGCCGCAGCCGGGGCAGTAGATACCGGTGAGGCGCAAGAGCGGGCAGGCGGGGTAGTGGCCGGGCTCGTTCGGGTCGACGGCGCCGACGTACGCGAAGGCGCCGGCGACGGCGGCGAGGACACCGGTCGGCACGCGCAGGCGGGCCAGGAGCGCGGGCGCGCCCTTTCGGGCGGTCTCGGCGCTCTCGGTTTCGGCTCTCACGCGTGCATTGTGCCCCGGCCCGGGGCCCGCCGCCCGGGGGCCGGACAGCGGAAGAGGCGGCCCCGGCACCTGCCGGACCGCCTCTTTCCGTACGGCGGAGGTCAGCTCTGGGACCGCACGACCTGGCGCTGCTGCTGGTTCTTGTCCGCGCCGAGGCCCATGGCGCGCATGACGAGGCCCACGAGGCCGCCGACCGCGGCGAGGGCCATGCCCGCCCAGAACCCGGGCACGTTGGCCATCACCATGAAGGCACCGGCGACGCAGAAACCGATGAAGGCGATGATGACACCGGTCCAGGCGGCCGGGGTGTGTCCGTGGCTGCTGCCCGCCATGACTTGCTCCTCGTTGCTGTATGCGTGGTGATGGGCGTAAGACCCACCGCGAGTCGGACGCTCGCTGTCATTGTCCCGTACCGGCGCGTATGGCCTGAGCGCGGGGTCATGCTTCGCGCGTCGGGTCCTCGCCCCGGTCCAGGGCCTTCCACAGTTCCTCGGGCCGCTCGGGGTCCGGGGCGCGGCGCGCCTTGCGGGGGCGCGGCGAGCCGTCGCGTTCGTAGCGTCCCGACATGGCGGGCCATGAGCGACCGTACGTGAGGGCGAGCAGGCCCGCGAGCAGGAGGAGGACGCCCGCGGCGGCCGCGGCGTAGGGCCAGCCGGTGTGGCTCAGGCCGCCGATGGTGGCGGCGGCGTCGCCGGACGCGGTGGCGGCCTTCTCGTCGAGGGCCGCGCTGTCGCCCGCACCGATCAGGGCGGCGGCCACGGTGCCCGCGCCGCTCAGCGTGAGCAGCAGGGAGACCAGGACGCGTCCGGTGCGGCGGACGGCGAAGACCGCGACGAGGGCGGCGAGGCCCACTATCGCGAGGGCCGCGGGCACGCCCGTGACGTCGCCGCCGCTCGCGGTCAGGGGCAGGTCGCCGCCCGCCACCGACGCCGTGCCGCGGGCCCAGGTCTGGCGGGAGGCGAGCAGCGCGAGGGCCGCGCCGACGGCGCCGAGCAGCAGGGCGGCGGCGATGCTGCGCCTGCTGCCGCGCTGTTCCTTGGTCTCGGCGGACCCGGCGGCCTCCGCGGCCTTGGCGGGGTCGGGCTGGGCGTCGGTACGGGGCGGTGGTACAGCGGAAGTCACCTGTCCACTATCCCTCACGGCTTCCCGGGGCGTGCAGGCGGTTGGCGGTGTGGATGGCGCGCAGCACGGCGGCGGCCTTGTTGCGGCACTCGGTGTCCTCGGCGACGGGGTCGGAGTCGGCGACGACACCGGCTCCGGCCTGCACGTACGCCGTGCCGTCGCGCAGCAGGGCGGTGCGGATCGCGATGGCGGTGTCGGAGTCGCCCGCGAAGTCGAGGTAGCCGACGCAGCCGCCGTACAGTCCGCGCCGGGAGGGCTCCAGTTCGTCGATGATCTGCATCGCGCGGGGCTTGGGGGCGCCGGAGAGGGTGCCCGCGGGGAAGCAGGCGGTGAGCACGTCGAAGGCGGTGCGGCCCTCGGCGACCTGTCCGGTGACCGTCGAGACGATGTGCATGACGTGGGAGTATTTCTCGACGGACATGAAGTCCACGACCTCCACGGAGCCCGGCTCGCAGACGCGGCCCAGGTCGTTGCGGCCGAGGTCGACGAGCATCAGGTGCTCGGCGCGCTCCTTGGGGTCGGCGAGCAGTTCGTCGGCGAGCGCCTGGTCCTCCTGCGGGGTGGCACCGCGGTGGCGGGTGCCCGCGATGGGGTGGACCATGGCGTGCCCGTCCTCGACCTTGACGAGGGCTTCGGGGCTGGAGCCGACGACGTCGAAGCCGTCGAGGCGCAGGAGGTACATGTACGGCGAGGGGTTGGTGGCCCGCAGCACCCGGTACACGTCCAGCGCGCTCGCCTCGCACGGCGTCTCGAAGCGCTGCGAGGGCACGACCTGGAAGGCCTCGCCGGCCCGGATGCGCTCCTTGATGTCCTCGACCGCCTCCTGGTACTGCTCGCCGCCCCACAGCGCGGTGTACTCGGGCAGCTCGGAGGGCGGGAGCGCCGCCGGCGGCTGGGCGACGGGGCGCGAGAGGTCGGCCTCCATGGCGTCGAGCCGGGCGACCGCGTCGGCGTACGCCTCGTCGACGCCCGTGTCGAGGTCGTTGTGGTTGATGGCGTTGGCGATCAGCAGGACCGAGCCGTCCCAGTGGTCCAGGACGGCGAGATCGCTGGTGAGCAGCATGGTCAGCTCGGGGAGCCGCAGGTCGTCCCGGTCGCCGGGGCCGATCTTCTCCAGGCGGCGCACGATGTCGTAGCCGAGGTAGCCGACCATGCCGCCGGTGAAGGGCGGCAGGCCCGCGTCGGTGACCAGGTCGCGGGGGGTGTGCAGGGTCTCGACGGTGGCGCGCAGGGCGTCGAGCGGGTCGCCGCTGGTGGGGACACCGACGGGCGGGGTGCCCAGCCAGTGGGCTTCGCCGTCCTTGACGGTGAGGGTGGCGGCGCTGCGGACGCCGACGAAGGAGTACCGGGACCAGCTGCGGCCGTTCTCGGCGGACTCCAGGAGGAAGGTGCCGGGGCGTTCGGCGGTGAGCTTGCGGTAGAGGCCGACGGGGGTGTCGCCGTCCGCGAGGAGCTTGCGGCTGACGGGGATCACTCGGCGGTCGGTCGCGAGCTTGCGGAAGGTGTCGAGGTCCATGCCGGCAGACCCTACTGACCGGGCGCCGGTACGCCGGACAACGGCAGCACGTCGGAGTCGAAGCAGGTGCGGGTGCCGGTGTGGCAGGCCGCGCCGACCTGGTCGACCTGGACGAGGACGGTGTCCGCGTCGCAGTCGAGGGCCACCTCCTTGACGTACTGGAAGTGTCCGGAGGTGTCGCCCTTGACCCAGTACTCCTGGCGACTGCGGGACCAGTAGGTGCAGCGCCCGGTGGTGAGGGTGCGGTGCAGCGCCTCGTCGTCCATCCAGCCGAGCATGAGCACCTCGCCGGTGTCGTACTGCTGGGCGATGGCGGGGAGGAGGCCGTCGGCGCTGCGCTTGAGGCGCGCGGCGATCTCCGGGTCGAGGCCGCTGCTGGGCGGGGGCACGCTGGTCATGCCGCCCATTGTGCCGCGCCGGCGCGGCGGGCCCGGCGGGCGTCCACTGTCCGGACCGGCCGACCGGTCGTAGGCTGGCTGGCATGTCGACCCATGCGAAGCGTGAACGACTTCTCCTCGCCGACCTGTTGGAGGCCCAGGGCCCTGAGGCCCCGACGCTCTGCGAAGGCTGGAAGACCCGGGACCTGGCGGCCCACGTGGTGGTGCGCGAGCGCCGCGCGGACGCCGCGGGCGGGCTCCTGATCAAGCAGCTGGCGGGGCGTCTGGAGCGGGTGCAGGCAGAATTCGCCGCGAAGCCGTACGAAGAGCTGATCCAGCTGATCAGGACGGGCCCGCCGCGTTTCTCGCCCTTCTCGCTCAAGCAGCTCGACGAGGCGTCGAACGCCCTCGAGTTCTACATCCACACCGAGGACGTGCGCCGGGCCCAGCCCGACTGGACGCCGCGCGCCCTCGACCCGGTCTTCTCCGACGCCCTGTGGTCCCGCCTGGAGCGCACGGCCCGCCTGGTGGGCCGCAAGTCCCCGGTCGGCCTGGTCCTGCGCCGCCCGGACGGCCGCACGGCGGTGGCCCACCGGGGCACCCCGGTGGTGACGGCGACGGGCGAACCGTCGGAGCTGCTGCTGTTCGCGTACGGCAGGCAGGAGGCGGCCGACGTCTTGCTGGAGGGCGACAAGGACGCGATCGCCGCCCTCCACGAGACGAAGCAGCTGGGGCTGTAGGGCCCCGGCCCGGCCTTACCTCACCGGGTGCCCCGCCCCCCGCAACGTCTCCTTCACCTCGCCGATCCGCAGATCGCCGAAGTGGAAGACCGACGCCGCGAGCACCGCGTCCGCGCCCGCCTCGATCGCCGGGGGGAAGTGGTCCAGGCGGCCCGCGCCGCCGGAGGCGATGACCGGGACCGTGACGTGTCGGCGTACGGCCGAGATCATCTCGATGTCGTAGCCGTCCTTCGTGCCGTCGGCGTCCATCGAGTTGAGCAGGATCTCGCCCGCGCCCAGCTCCGCGGCCTCGTGCGCCCATTCGACGGCGTCGATGCCGGCGGACTTGCGGCCGCCGTGGGTGGTCACCTCGAAGGTGCCGGACGGGGTGCGGCGCGCGTCCACGGAGAGGACGAGGACCTGGCGGCCGAAGCGCTCCGCGATCTCGCGGATCAGGTCGGGGCGGGCGATCGCCGCCGTGTTGACGCCGACCTTGTCCGCGCCCGCGCGAAGGAGCTTGTCGACGTCCTCGGCGGTGCGGACGCCGCCGCCGACCGTGAGCGGGATGAAGACCTGCTCGGCGGTACGGCGGACCACGTCGTACGTCGTCTCGCGGTTGCCAGAGGACGCGGTGATGTCCAGGAAGGTCAGCTCGTCGGCGCCCTCGGCGTCGTACACCTTGGCCATCTCGACGGGGTCGCCCGCGTCGCGCAGGTTCTGGAAGTTGACGCCCTTGACGACGCGGCCGTTGTCCACGTCGAGGCAGGGGATCACGCGTACGGAGAGGGTCATGCCGCGCCTCCCTGGGCGGCGCGCGGACCGTACGCCTCCACCTCGACCTCGACCACCAGACTGGGGTCGATGAAGCCGGAGACGATCAGCATGGAGGCGGCGGGGCGCACGTCGTCGAAGAGTTCCTTGTGGGCGCGGCCCACGTCCTCCACGTCCCGCGCGTGCGTGAGGTACATGCGGGTGCGTACGACGTGCTCACGGCCGAGGCCGAGCTTCTTGAGCGCGTCGAAGGCGACCTGGAAGGCGTTGACGGTCTGGTCGTACGGGGTGCCCGCCTCGATCACGCCGTTCACCACCGACGTGCAACCGGACACCAGGACGAGGCCGTTCGGCAGTTCGACGGCGCGGGAGTAGCCGATGGCCTCCTCCCAGGGGCCGCCCGTGCTCACCCGGCGTACGGCGTCGCTCATGACGACGCCACCGCGGCGAGCGCCTCTTCGAGCGTGAACGCCTTCGCGTACAGCGCCTTGCCGACGATCGCGCCCTCGACGCCGAGCGGGACGAGCTCGGAGATGGCGCGCAGGTCGTCCAGGGAGGAGACGCCGCCGGAGGCGACGACGGGGCGGTCCGTCGCCGCGCACACGTTGCGCAGGAGCTCCAGGTTGGGGCCCTGGAGCGTGCCGTCCTTGGCGATGTCGGTGACCACGTAGCGCGCGCAGCCCTCGGAGTTCAGGCGCTCCAGGGTCTCGTAGAGGTCGCCGCCGTCGCGGGTCCAGCCGCGGCCGCGCAGCGTCGTACCGCGTACGTCGAGGCCGACCGCGATCTTGTCGCCGTGCTCGGCGATGACCTTGGCGACCCACTCGGGGGTCTCCAGGGCGGCGGTGCCGAGGTTGACGCGGGTGCAGCCGGTGGCGAGGGCGGCGGCCAGCGAGGCGTCGTCGCGGATGCCGCCGGAGAGTTCCACCTTGATGTCCATGGCCCCTGTCACCTCGGCGACGAGGTCACGGTTGTCGCCCGTGCCGAACGCCGCGTCCAGGTCGACCAGGTGCAGCCACTCGGCGCCCGACCGCTGCCAGGCGAGGGCGGCCTCCAGCGGGGAGCCGTAGGAGGTCTCCGAGCCGGACTCGCCGTGGACGAGACGTACGGCCTGGCCGTCGCGGACGTCGACGGCGGGAAGGAGTTCGAGGGTGCTCACAGGGTTCCGATCCAGTTGGTGAGGAGCTGGGCGCCGGCGTCGCCGGACTTCTCGGGGTGGAACTGGGTGGCGCTCAGCGCGCCGTTCTCGACGGCCGCCACGAAGGGCTCGCCGTGCGTGGACCAGGTGACGTGCGGGGCGCGCATCGCCGGGTTCGCGACTTCGAGGGACCAGTGGTGCACGGCGTAGGAGTGCACGAAGTAGAAGCGGGCTTCGTCGTCCAGGTCCTTGAAGAGCGTGGACCCGGCGGAGGCCTGGACCGTGTTCCAGCCCATGTGCGGCACGATCTCGGCCTTCAGCGGCTCGACCGTGCCGGGCCACTCGTCCAGGCCCTCGGTCTCGACGCCGTGTTCGATGCCGCGCGCGAAGAGGATCTGCATGCCGACGCAGATGCCCATCACGGGACGCCCGCCGGCCAGGCGCCGCCCGACGATCCAGTCGCCGCGCGCTTCCTTCAGCCCCTGCATGCAGGCGGCGAACGCGCCGACGCCCGGCACCAGCAGGCCGTCGGCGTTCATGGCCTTGTCGTAGTCGCGCGTTATCTCGACGTCGGCTCCCGCGCGCGCGAGGGCGCGCTCGGCGGAGCGGACGTTCCCGAAGCCGTAGTCGAAGACGACGACCTTCTTGGGAGTGCTCATGTGGCGTACGCCTCCCGTCAGTTCCAGTAGTCGAGCCGCAGGATGCCCGCCGCCAGGCACATCACGGCGCCGATGGAGAGCAGCGTGATCAGGCTCTTGGGCATCCCCTGCTTGACGAAGGAGATGACGCCGCCGATCAGGAAGAGACCGACGACGATGAGGATGGTGTTGAGGCCGGTCATGGGTTAGAGCGCGCCCTTCGTGGAGGGAAGGATGCCGGCCGCGCGCGGGTCGCGCTCGGACGCGTACCGCAGGGCGCGGGCCAGGGCCTTGAACTGGCACTCCACGATGTGGTGGGCGTTGCGCCCGTACGGCACGTGGACGTGCAGGGCGATCTGGGCCTGCGCGACGAAGGACTCCAGGATGTGCCGGGTCATCGTCGTGTCGTACTCGCCGATCATCGGCGCCATCTTCTCGGGCTCGGTGTGCACGAGGTACGGGCGGCCGGAGAGGTCGACCGTCACCTGGGCCAGCGACTCGTCGAGCGGGACCGTGCAGTTGCCGAAGCGGTAGATGCCCACCTTGTCGCCGAGTGCCTGCTTGAAGGCGGCGCCGAGCGCGAGCGCGGTGTCCTCGATGGTGTGGTGGGAGTCGATGTGCAGGTCGCCGTCGGTCTTGACCGTGAGGTCGAACAGGCCGTGGCGGCCGAGCTGGTCGAGCATGTGGTCGTAGAACCCGACCCCGGTCGACACGTCGACCTTGCCGGTGCCGTCGAGATCGATCTCGACGACGACGGAGGTCTCCTTGGTGATCCGTTCGATTCTTCCGACGCGGCCTTCGCGAGTCATGCGTCCTGCTCCTTCTTGAGTTCGCGCACCGCATCGAGGAACGCGTCGTTTTCGTCGGGTGCTCCCGCGGTGACCCGCAGCCATCCCGGTACGCCGTTGTCCCGGACCAGGACGCCCCGGTCGAGGATCTTCTGCCAGACCTCGTGGGAGGCCCCCTCGCCGTCGAATCGCCCGAACTGGACGAAGTTGGCGTCGGAGTCCGTCACCTCGTACCCCATCGCGCGCAGCTCGGTGACGAGGCGGTCGCGCTCGGCCTTGAGCTGCTCCACGTACTTCAGGAGCGTGTCGGTGTGCTCCAGGGCGGCGAGCGCGGTGGCCTGGGTGACGGCCGACAGGTGGTAGGGCAGGCGCACCAGCTGTACGGCGTCGACGACCGCAGGGTCGGCGGCGAGGTAGCCGAGGCGCAGCCCGGCCGCGCCGAACGCCTTCGACATGGTCCGTGAGATGACGAGGTGCGGGCGCCCCTCGATCAGCGGCAGCAGCGAGTCTCCGTGGCTGAACTCCACGTACGCCTCGTCGACCACCACCATGGACGGCTTCGCGGCCTGCGCCGCTTCGTACAGCGCGAGGACCGTCTCGGCGGGGACGGCGTTGCCCGTGGGGTTGTTGGGCGTGGTGATGAAGACGACGTCCGGCTGGTTCTCGGTGATGGCCTTCACCGCCGCCGCCACGTCGATCGTGAAGTCGTCGTGGCGCGGCCCGGAGATCCAGGCCGTGCCGGTGCCGCGCGCGATCAGGCCGTGCATCGAGTACGAGGGCTCGAAGCCGATGGCCGTGCGGCCGGGGCCGCCGAAGGTCTGCAGGAGCTGCTGGATGACTTCGTTGGAGCCGTTGGCCGCCCACACGTTGGCGAGCGTGACCTCGTGTCCGCCGGTGCGGGTGAGGTAGCGCGCCAGCTCGGTGCGCAGCTCCACCGCGTCCCGGTCGGGGTAGCGGTTGAGGTCGCGAGCCGCCTCGCGGACCCGCTCGGCGATGCGCTCGACGAGCGGCTCGGGGAGCGGGTAGGGGTTCTCGTTGGTGTTCAGGCGTACGGGTACGTCGAGCTGGGGCGCGCCGTAGGGGGACTTGCCGCGCAGTTCGTCGCGTACGGGGAGGTCGTCGATGCGTACGGTGCTCACTGGCCCGGCACCTTCCATCCGAACCGCGCCTTCACGGCCGCCCCGTGCGCGGGCAGGTCCTCCGCCTCGGCGAGCGTGACCACGTGGTGCGCGACGTCAGCGAGCGCCTCGCGGGTGTAGTCCACGATGTGGATGCCGCGCAGGAACGACTGGACGGACAGGCCCGAGGAGTGGCAGGCGCAGCCGCCGGTCGGCAGGACGTGGTTGGAGCCCGCGCAGTAGTCGCCGAGGGAGACCGGCGACCAGGGGCCGACGAAGATCGCGCCGGCGTTCTTGACGCGCTCCGCGACGGAAGGGGCGTCGGCGGTCTGGATCTCCAGGTGCTCGGCGCCGTACGCGTCGACGACCCGCAGGCCCTCTTCCACGCCGTCGACGAGGACGATCGCGGACTGGCGGCCCTGAAGCGCCGGGACGATGCGGTCCTCGACGTGCTTGGTGGCGGCGACCTGCGGCACCAGCTCCTTGGCGACCGCGTCGGCGAGCGCCTCGGAGTCGGTGACGAGCACGGCGGCCGCGAGCGGGTCGTGCTCGGCCTGGCTGATCAGGTCGGACGCGACGTGCGCCGGGTCGGCGGTGTCGTCGGCGAGGACGGCGATCTCGGTCGGGCCCGCCTCGGTGTCGATGCCGATGCGGCCGGTGAAGTAGCGCTTGGCGGCGGCGACCCAGATGTTGCCGGGGCCGGTCACCATGTTCGCGGGGGCGCAGGTCTCGGTGCCGTAGGCGAACATCGCGACGGCCTGGGCGCCGCCGACCGCGTACACCTCGTCGATGCCGAGGAGCGCGCAGGCGGCGAGGATCGTCGGGTGCGGAAGTCCGCCGAAGTCGGCCTGCGGCGGGGACGCGAGCGCCATCGATCCGACGCCCGCCTCCTGCGCCGGGACGGCGTTCATGATCACGGAGGAGGGGTAGACGGACCGGCCGCCGGGGGCGTAGAGCCCGACGCGCTCGACCGGCACCCATTTCTCGGTGACCTTGCCGCCGGGCACGACCTGCACGGTGTGCGGGGCGCGGCGCTGGGCGCAGTGGACGAGGCGGGCGCGGCGGATCGACTCCTCCAGCGCCTCGCGCACGACGGGGTCGAGACCGGCCAGGGCCTCCTTGAGGGCGGCCGCGGGCACCCGGACCTGGTCGAGCCGCACGCCGTCGAATTTCTCCGCGTACTCGATCAGCGCCGCGTCGCCCCGATGATGCACGTCCTCGCAGATGGGCCGCACCTTCTCCAGGGCGGCCGCGACGTCGAAGTCGGCACGGGGCAGCAGGGCGCGCAGGGCGGGGCCCTCGGGGAGGGCGTCGCCGCGCAGATCGATTCGAGAGATCACATGGCCAATTCTCTCAGACCTTCTTTCGACCTCGTCCGCCCGTATCAGTGGCTGATATGGATCTCGCGGGACCGTCTTCACCAAGCGCGTTCAGCCGGTCACAGAGCGGGCATGAAACAGGTGTACGAGGCACCGGTACACGCGGAGGAGGTGGCAGGAGCAGTGGTCGACGACGACGGCACCGCGGAGCCGCCGGACGGGCTGACCGCCGCGGAGATCGGCATGTGGCAGGCGTTCCGCAACGGCAGCGTCTACGACCTCAGATCGGGCGACGGCGCCGCGGACGATCCGCACGGCGGGCACCCCTGGGGGCCCGAGCGCAGCGTGCGGGCGCGCATCGTGTGCTGGCTCCTCCTCGGCGGGCCGCCCGCGCTGGCGGGCCGGGTCTCCTCGCTGAAGCTGGCGGGGGTGCAGATCACCGACGTGCTCGATCTCGCGGGCGGGACCATCGTCCCGTACACCGAGATGAAGCACTGCCGCTTCGAGAAGGAGATCCTCCTCCCCGAGTCCCGCTTCGCCACGCTGCGCCTGGTCGACTGCTCGATCCCGCGCATCGAGGCGGCCCGGCTGCACACCGAGGGCGATCTGCACCTGCCGCGCTGCCGGGTGCACAACGGCATCCGCCTCACCGACGCCCAGATCGGCACCGATCTGCTCCTGAACCAGGCGGTGGTCTACCGCGACCGGCGCAGCCGCTCGATCACCGGCGACGGCCTCACCGTCGGGCAGGACCTCCAGGCCGAGATGATGGAGTCGCACGGCGAGCTGAGCCTGCGCGGCGCGAAGGTCGGCGTGTCGCTGAGCCTGCGCGGCAGCAGACTCATCAACCAGTACGGGCGGTACGCGCTCAACGCCCCGCAGCTGACCGTGGAGCGCACGCTGTACCTGACGCCCGCCGCCGTCGGCAATCCGCCGCAGACCAGCGGCACGACCCCGGCGCGCGGCACCCGCGTGCAGCGCTTCGAGTGCGAGGGCGGCATCCGGCTCGACGACGGCCGCTTCGGCGACGCCATCGACTTCGCGGCGGCCCGCTTCAGGCTCCAGAACGACCAGGAGATCTCGCTGCGCCGCGTCCAGACGCCGGAGCTGCGCTTCCTGGGCGAGGCGCCGCAGCGCGGCAAGGTCGTGCTGTCCGGCGCCAAGGTCGTCAACCTCATCGACCGGGCGACCAGCTGGCCAGGACCCGGCGGCCTCCAGATGGGCGGTTTCACCTACGAGAACCTCGTCCCGCTGGGCAGCTTCACGCTCGACCGGCGGCTGGCCTGGGTGTCGGCCGCGACCGCCGAGTACAACCCGGAGCCGTACGAGAAGCTGGCCGCCGTCCTGCGCAACGGCGGTGAGGACGCCGACGCCCGCGAGGTCCTCCTCGCCAAGCAGCGCCGGCGCCGCGAGACGCTGCCGATGGCGGCGAAGCTGTGGGGGTTCGCCCAGGACTGGACGGTCGCGTACGGCTACCGGCCCGGCCGGGCGGCGGTCTGGATGGCCGTGCTGTGGGCGGTCAGCGCCGTGGCGTTCTCGCACGCCGACCACCCGGCGATCAAACCGGGCGAGCACCCGAACTGGAACCCCGCGCTCTTCGCGCTCGACCTCCTGCTGCCCGTGATCAACCTCGGCCAGGACAGTTACTGGCAGCTGCGCGGCGGCTGGCAGTGGTTCTCGACGGCGCTGATCCTGCTCGGCTGGGTCCTGGCGACGACGGTGGCGGCGGGCGCGACCCGGCTGCTGCGGCGCAGCTGAGGCGCGTGCCACGGCGCGCCCCCGGCCGCCCCGCGCCGGTGCGCCCCGCCGAACCGTTATCCGGCGGCGGGCAACCTTCGCCGCCCTTCGACCGTCATCCCACAGCGACCAACAATTGAGCAACCACGACGGTGACCGGCCACCCCCCGCGCGAGCGGCGCCGGTTGAGGCGCAAAGGAGGGCACGGTGCTGCGTGCCTTCATCCGTACCGCCCGCATGATCCGGCACACCCCGCGGCTCGCCGCCGGGCTGCCGCCGGACGAGGAGGTCCTCCTCGACGTGCCCGACGAGCGGCTCGCCCCCGCGCTCGTCGCCGCCGGGCGCGGTGACCACGGCCCGGCCGCCAAGCTCCTCGCCACCACCCGCGATGCCGCCGAGTGGGAGAACCGCGACCGCTACACCACGCGGCTCGCCGCCTTCGCCCGCTCCCGCCCCGAGTGGTTCGACGCGTGGCTGGCCGCGTCCCCGCACGACCCGGACGCCCTGCTCGTCAAGGCCGAGCTGGCGGTCGTCCGAGGCTGGGAGTCACCGGCCCGCGCCGAGCTGCTGCGCGAGGTGAGCCCGCTGCTGACCGCCGCCGCCGAGGCCGACCCCCGCGACCCGGTGCCCTGGCGGATCGCCCTCGACCACGCCCGCGGCACCCACGCCACGCACACCGTCTTCGAACAGCTGTGGGAGGAGGCGGTGCGCCGCTCCTCGTACCACTACGGCTGCCATGCCTCCGCCCTCCAGTACCTCTCGGCCGCCTGGTACGGCTCGCACCGCGAGTGCTTCGACTTCGCCGAGCGCGCCGCCTCGGACGCGCTGCCCGGCTCGCTGATACAGGTCCTGCCGACCCGTGCCGCCTTCGCCTACCTCACCAGCCCGACGGGCAGCGTGCCGCGCGAGCGTCTGGACGCGGCGGCCGACCTCGCCATCGGCCTGTCCTCGGAGTACGCGGCCGGCGATCCCTGGCCCGCCGAGGTCCGCAACCTCCTCGCGTACGTCCTGGTCCGCCTGGAGCGGTGGGACGACGCCCTCGAACAGCTGCGCCTGATCGGACCGTACGCGACGTCCTTCCCCTGGGACCGGATGGCGGACGATCCGCTGGGCCAGTTCCTGGAGCTGCGCGACGGCGTACGCATCGAAGTGGCGTCGATGACCCCGCTGCGGCCGCCGCGCGGACGTGAGCGCTCCGGCGAGCATTAGGCTTGCCGGTCGTGACCATCCGGCTTCCGCTCTTCCCGCTCAACTCGGTGCTGTTCCCCGGCCTCGTCCTGCCGCTGAACGTCTTCGAGGAGCGATATCGCGCCATGATGCGCGAGCTGCTCAAGTCCCCCGAGGAGGAGCAGCGCCAGTTCGCCGTCGTCGCCATCCGCGACGGCCTGGAGGTGGCGCCCAGCGCGCCCGGCCTCCCCGACCAGACGGCGCTGCCCGAGCACGGCCCCGCCGCGGGCTTCGGCGACGACCCGGTCAAGGCCTTCCACACCGTGGGCTGCGTGGCGGACGCGGCGACGATCAGGGAGCGCGCCGACGGCGGTTTCGAGGTCCTCGCCACCGGCACCACGCGGGTGCGGATCCTGTCGGTCGACGCCTCCGGGGCCTTCCTCACCGCCGAGGTCGAGGAGGTGCCGGAGGAGCCGGGCGAGGGGGCGGGCACGCTCGCGGAGGGTGTCCTGCGCGCCTTCCGGGCCTACCAGAAGCGGCTGGCGGGGGCGCGGGAACGCTCGCTGACGACGGGGGCGGAGCTGCCGGACGAGCCGTCCGTGGTGTCGTACCTGGTCGCGGCGGCGGCCGTCCTGGACACCCCGACCAAGCAGCGGCTCCTGGAGGCGCCGGACACCGCGGCGCGGCTGCGGGACGAGCTGAAATTGCTGCGCGCCGAGACCGCCATCATCCGTAACCTGCCCTCGCTGCCCGCGACGGAGCTGACGCGCGGGACGACCAGCCTCAACTGACGCATGCAAAGGCGCATCACCTTGGCGAAGAAGCAGAAGAAGCAGGCGGGCGGGGCCGGGACCCCGGCGACGGTGGCGCTGACCGCGGCGGGCACCGCCTTCACGGTCCACGCCTACGAGCACGACCCGGCCCATCCCTCGTACGGCGAGGAGGCCGCGCAGGCCATGGGCGTCTCTCCGGACCGGGTCTTCAAGACGCTGGTCGCGGAGGTCGACGGCGAGCTGACCGTCGCCGTCGTGCCGGTCGCGGGCTCCCTGGACCTCAAGGCGCTGGCCGCCGCGGTCGGGGGCAAGCGCGCCGTGATGGCCGACCCGGCGGCGGCCGAACGCACCACCGGTTATGTGCGGGGCGGCATCTCCCCGCTCGGCCAGCGCAAGAGGCTGCGTACGGTCCTGGACGACTCGGCGTCGGCGCACGCCACGATCTGCGTCTCGGCGGGCCGCCGGGGCCTGGAGGTGGAGCTCGCGCCGGGCGACCTGGCGGAGCTCACCGGGGCGGTACTGGCGCCCGTCGGACGCACGGCCTGAAAGGCGCCTCGACACCTGCCCGGTGCGGGACTAGTACCGGGAGCATGTCGAAGAAGACGCGCATGCGGAAGTGGCGGGCGAAGAAGCGCAAGGCCAATCACGGCAGGCGCCCCGCCTGACTCAGAGCCCCGTGCCCGTGCCCTCGGCGGATGAGTGGGCCTCGCCGCGGGGCTCTCCGTAGGGCACGGGGTACGGCTCCGGGTCCCGGGGCCCGAACAGCGCGGTGAGGCCGAGGTGCACGGCCAGCGCGGCCACCGGCCAGGCCAGGAGGGTGCCCTTGGCCTTCAGGTCGAGGGGCGCGTCGAAGACGACTCCCTTGCCGACCGCCTTGGCGTGCGCGACCACATCCGTCTGCGGGCCGAGCCAGATCCCGGCCCGCCACGCCAGCAGGGCACCCAGCAGGCTGCCGAGCGCGAGCCCCGCGACGAGCGGGACGCCGCCGCTCTTGCGCAGCAGGAAGGCGACCACGCCGCTGACGAGACCGAAGCCGAGCGCGAGCAGAGTGAACGTTCCGTCGACCCCGATCGCCTGCTCTCCCTCGGTGTCCTTGAGGTACACGGTCTGACCGTCCGAGATGAGCGGCACGCGCGGGGAGAGCCACACCCACAGCAGCCCGAGCAGTACGCCGCTGACGGCGACCGCGACCATGACCGCCACGGCCTGGAGCGCTTCGTTCTTCATGCCGGGCCCGTCCTCCTCGTATCCGTACGGAGACGTCGCTCCCGCCGGGTGCGGGGCTGTCTGCCAGGGGTCGTTCGAGGGCTGGTGGTGCGGCGGTTGGGAGGGTGTCAGCGGTGCGGTCACCCACACATCGTGCCAGCAGTCCCTGTGCGGCGCGTCACCGGACGGCCGCTCGGCGGTACGCCCACGTGGCGACGGCGAGCGAGGCCACGCCGACCCCCGCGCAGACGGCCAGATCCAGGGCGACGACAGCCCAATCCGGCTCCGGATCGAACGTACGGGCGAAGGCCTCCACTCCGTACGTCGAGGGCAGCAGGTCACGCGCGTACTGGAGCAGCGTCGGCATGCGCTCGGCGGGGAGCACGCCGAGCAGCAGCGCCGCCGACATGCCCATCTGGCCGAGCAGCGTGGCCAGTTCCGGCCGCGGCGCGAGCAGACCGAGCGCGGCGCCGAGCCCCGCGAGGGCGGCCCCGGCGAGCGGGATCACCGCGAGGAGCACCCACAGGTGGGTGAGCGGAAGCCCGAAGAGCCCGCACCCGACGACCGCCGTGACGAGGGTGCCGGGCACCGTGAACGAGGCGTAAGCGGCGGCGGCGCCCAGCACCACGGCGGCGGGCGGCACGGGCAGCGTGGCGTAGTGGTCGAGCCCGCCGTCGGCGCGGAGCTGCCCGAAGTACTGCGCGAGGAGGTTCAGGGCGACGAACGCGACGACGAGCACGGACGACCCGGCGACCACGGCACGCGCCTCGCCGCCGCCGTCGACGACGCCGCGCATCAGGATCATGATGCCGACGGACTGGAAGGTCGCCACGAAGAGCAGCGGTATCCGGGCGACCCGCGCGCGGGACAGCTGGGCGCGGTAGACGGCCGAGAGCGCCGGGAAGAGACGGGCGGGGGGCCCGAGGGGCGCCGGGCCGTCGGCTTCCTGCTCCGGGCGTACGCTGTCGGCCCGCACAGCGGCTTCCAAAGGAACCGCGCTCACCGAACGTCCTTCCTGCTCAGGTACCTGTCTGTTCGCTCACCGTTCGATGCGGGGTGCGTCACGCCTTCACCAACCCCCGCCCACGTCCGCCCAGCGCGAGATAGACGTCCTCCAGGCTGGGCGTGGCCACGGTGAAGTCGTCCAGCGCGGCGAAGGCTGCCCCGCCGGTGACCGCCGCCACGGCCGCCCGTGCCTCGTCGGGAGCGAGCCGCAGGGACCACCGCCGCCCCGACTCGACGGCACAGGAGCGCAGCGCGGCCACCTCGGGGACGTCCAGGGGGGCCCGCTCCCGCCACACCAGTTCCACGCGCACCTCGTCGGCGACCTTCTCCTTGAGCCCGGCCGGACTGTCGCAGGCGATGACCTTGCCCTGGTCGAGCACGGCGACCCGGTCGAGCACGGTCTCCGCCTCGATGACGTTGTGCGTGACGAGCAGCACGGTCGTGCCGCGCTCGGCCCTGCGCCAGTCGATCGCCGCCCATACGGCACGGCGTGCGACGGGGTCCATGCCGGTGGTCGGTTCGTCGAGGACCAGCAGCGGCCGCTCCCCCACCAGCGCGGTGGCGAAGCAGGCGAGCCGCCGCTGCCCGCCGGAGAGCTTCTTCAGCGGACGCGCGGCCAGCGCGGTGAGCTCCAGCTCCTCCAGGACCGCGTCCCGCTCGGCCCGCGCCCGGCGTACGTCGAGGCCGCGCAGCCGCGCGGTCGTCTCGACGGCGAGCGACACCGTCAGCTCGTCGAGCGCGGTGGACTCCTGTCCCAGGTAGGCGAGGAGCCGCGCGGCCCGTTCGGGGTGGCGCACGATGTCGTGCCCGAGGATGTCGACGCCGCCGCTGTCGGGCCGCATGAGCCCGGTCAGCTGGCGTACGAGGGTGGACTTGCCGGCGCCGTTGGGGCCGAGCAGGCCGAAGATCTCGCCGCGCCGCACCGTCAGGCAGATGCCGTCGGTGGCGCGGATCTCGGGCGTCGCGGGCCGGCCGCGCCCGCCGCGGGCGGCGGGGTAGGTCTTGACCAGGTCGCGCACCGCGCAGACGGCCTCGATGCCGTGTTCCTGACGGAGTCCCTGTCGGACTGCCGGTGCCGGGCGCGTACTCACGAAGGACGAGAGTACGGGGTCCGCGGGTGCGGATGACGCCCGGGGCGCCCCGTACGCCCCGTATCAGTCACCTGCCCGGTCTCCCGCGGGCGCGTGTTCGGCGGCCGTCCGCACGTCGATCTCCCGCCAGAAACCGGCCCGGATCGCGTACCGGTCGTGCTCGTCGATCTGGTCGTCCTTGTGGGCGAGGAGACCGAAGCGCGCCGCGTAGCGCAGCAGCTCGCCGTCGATGCGGTGCGGGATGCGGGGGTACATCGTCGACAGCTTCTGGAGGTTGTGCTGTTCGGGGAGGCGCGCCATCCAGCGCCGCGCGAACACCTGTCCTACTTCATACGGGTCGCCGCCGACCGTGGTGATGTCCTCCTCGCGGTCGGCCCAGCGCTGCTCGGCCGTCGTCAGCTGGGCGAGGGTGGGCAGCGCGGCGGCCTCGGTGCCCTCGGGCGCGCCGCCGGGCCGCTCGACCCAGCCCTTGTCGGAGGACCAGCGCAGCGTGGCGTTGGTGGGGTGCTGGGGGGCGGCGGTGTGGGTGCCGGGGCCGCGCAGGGCGGCCAGGTCCTTGGGGGTGGGCACGGTTCTGCCCGCGGGGGCGCGGTGCTCGCCGGGCTCCCGGCCGTTGGAGGTGGCGTCGGAGTGGCGGGCGGGGGCGGCCTCCTCCTCGGCGCGCTGGGCCGCGGCGGCGAGCGCGGACTCCGGGAGCGGCGCGGAGAGGATCGCGGCGATCTCGGGGCGCGGGGCGGGCGGCGGGGCGCAGATGCCGGTGAGTTCCTTGGGGCGTACGGCCTTGGTGATCCACGCGCGGTCGAGCACGCGCCGCTCGTCGGCCTCGGCGACCAGGTCCTCGGACTGGTTGTAGTCGCCGTCGGCGGCCTGCACGGCCCACAGGTGGACGGCGACGCCGTGCTCCTTGGCAGCCATCATGCCCGGCAGCAGATCCCCGTCGCCGGTGACGAGCACGATGTCGGAGCAGGCGCGGTTGCGGGCCAGCTCGGTCAGCTCGGCGTGCATCGCGGCGTCCACGCCCTTCTGCGCCCAGCGCCCGTCGCTGCGGGTCAGGGCGCCGAGCCGGACGGTCACGCGGGGCATGACGCGCAGCCGCCGGTGTTCGGGCTGGGGTACGCGGTCGGGGGCGCCGTCGAACCAGTAGATGCGCAGCAGCTGGCGCTCCGTGTCGGACTCCGCGCGCTCGCGCAGACCGTGGATCAGGGCGGTGTGATCGACGGTGATCCGGGACCTGGACGGTTCGCCCGCGAGGAGACTCGCGGCGGCACCCAGCAGATACCCGGCGTCCACCAGGACGATGCAGCGGTCCACGCGATCCACCCTCTTTCCCTGGAGGTTCTCCCGGCCTTCGGCGGCAGTTCCTGAAAGTGCCCGGAGGTTCCTGGACGTTCCCTCGAAGGCCCGCGGACACACCCTGTGACGGAGATGAATCAGGGGTGCGGGTGCGGGGCCGCGTCGGGTCTGCTTCGAGTCTGCCCGACCTGGCGGAGGTTAACGGCCGGAACTCGATCTTCGGCGTGGCGTATCACCGCTTCGTTTGAGGAGAGCACTTATCACGCACGGTAATTTTCCGAAATGCGCGTTTTGTCGTCCTATGTGAGTCTGATCGCGTCATGGCCCCCGGATTCCCCTCAGGAGGAAGATCACCATGGCCAAGAACAGGAATCGCAAGCAGGGCAGCCAGGAGAACCGCGCCTCGGCGGCCGAGCGGGCGTCGGAGCAGGCCAAGTCGGCCGCCGCCGAGGCCCAGTCGCCGATGGAGTCGCAGCCGCAGGGCAGCCCCGCTGATGTTGCGCGTAAGCACCAGCGCCGCTTCGGCCACAACTGACGCACATTGAGGCACGACTGAGGGGCGCACCCGGTCCGGGTGCGCCCCTCGTGCTTTCGTCCGCCGCGGCGGCTGCCGGTCAGCCCGCCAGGCAGGACGGGCCGAGCAGCACCTTGAGGTCGCCGAAGAGCGCGGGGTCCGGCTTCACGCGGTGCCGGTCGAGCCGCAGGACCGTGGTCTTCTGCGCCCCCTGGAGCTTGATCCGCACCTCGCTGTTGCCGCGGTGGTGGCTGAGGACCTCACCGAGGCGGGTCACCATCGGCGGGCTGACCTTGACGGTCGGGATGGTGATCACCACGGGGGCGTTGGTGCCCGCGTTCGACAGGTCGGGGACCTGGAGCTCCATCGCGACGAGCCGCGGCACGTCCTCGCGCTTGTCGAGCCGGCCCTTGACGAAGACCACGGCGTCCTCGACGAGCTGGGTCGACACCAGCTGGTACGTCGCGGGGAAGAACATGCACTCGATGGAACCGGCGAGGTCCTCGACGGTGGCGATGGCCCAGGCGTTGCCCTGCTTGGTCATCTTGCGCTGGAGGCCGGAGATGATGCCGCCGATGGTGACGACCGAGCCGTCGGAGAAGTCGCCGCCGGTGAGCTGCCCGATGCCCGCGTCGGCCTTGTCGGACAGCACGTGCTCCAGGCCGAAGAGCGGGTGGTCGGAGACGTACAGGCCGAGCATCTCGCGCTCCTGGGCGAGCAGGTACGTCTTCTCCCACTCGTCCTCGGAGAACTCCACGTCGAGACCGAAGCCCGGCTCGTCGCCGCCGCTCTCGTCCCCCATCCCTCCGAAGAGGTCGAACTGGCCCTCGGCCTCCTTCCGCTTCACCGCGACCACGTTGTCGATCATCGGCTCGTACTGCGCGGTCAGGCCCTTGCGGGTGTGGCCCATCGTGTCGAAGGCGCCCGCCTTGATGAGCGACTCCGTGGTGCGCTTGTTGCAGGCGGCCGCCTCGACCTTGTCGAGGTAGTCGGGGAAGGAGGTGAACTTCCCCTTGGCCTTGCGCGAACGGATGATCGACTCCACCACGTTCGTACCGACGTTGCGGACCGCCTCCAGGCCGAAGAGGATCACGTCGTCGCCCTGCGCGGCGAAGTTGTGCACGGACTCGTTCACGTTCGGCGGGAGGACCTTGATGCCCATGCGGCGGCACTCGTTGAGGTAGACGGCCGACTTGTCCTTGTCGTCCTTCACCGAGGTGAGCAGCGCGGCCATGTACTCGGCCGGGTAGTTCGCCTTGAGGTAGGCGGTCCAGTAGGTGACCAGGCCGTACGCGGAGGAGTGCGCCTTGTTGAAGGCGTAGCCGGCGAAGGGGACCAGGACGTCCCACAGGGCCTGGATGGCCTCGTCGGAATAGCCGTTCTTCCGGGCGCCCGCCTGGAAGAGGACGAAGTTCTTCTCCAGCTCCTCGGGCTTCTTCTTGCCCATCACGCGGCGCAGGATGTCGGCTTCGCCGAGGCTGTAGCCCGCGACGATCTGGGCGGCCTTCTGCACCTGCTCCTGGTACACGATGAGGCCGTAGGTGAGGCCGAGCGTCTCCTTCAGGGGCTCTTCGAGCTCCGGGTGGATCGGCGTGATCTCCTGGCGGCCGTTCTTGCGCTCGGCGTAGTTCGTGTGCGAGTTCATGCCCATCGGGCCCGGCCGGTACAGGGCCGAGACGGCGGAAATGTCCTCGAAGTTGTCGGGCTGCATCTGGCGCAGCAGCGAGCGCATCGGGCCGCCGTCGAACTGGAAGACGCCGAGGGTGTCACCGCGGCAGAGCAGTTCGAAGGTCTTCGGGTCGTCGAGCGGCAGGGAGAGCATCTCCAGCTCGATGCCCTTGTTGGCCTTCACCATCTTGACGGCGTCGTCCATGATGGTGAGGTTGCGCAGGCCCAGGAAGTCCATCTTGAGCAGGCCGAGCGACTCGCACTGGGGGTAGTCCCACTGCGTGATGGTCACGCCGTCGGTGTGGCGCACCCAGATCGGGGCGTGGTCGACGATCGGCTCGCTGGACATGATCACGCCGGCCGCGTGCACGCCCATCTGCCGGACCAGGCCCTCCACGCCCTTGGCGGTGTCGATGACCTTCTTCACGTCCGGCTCGTTCTCGTACATCCCCCGGATCTCGCCCGCCTCGCTGTAGCGCGGGTGGCTGGGGTTGGTGATGCCGTCGAGGTCGATGCCCTTGCCGAGGACGTCGGCGGGCATGGCCTTGGTGAGGCGGTCGCCCATCGCGTACGGATATCCGAGCACGCGCGCGGAGTCCTTGATGGCGTTCTTCGCCTTGATCTTTCCGTACGTGCCGATCATGGCGACCTTGTCGGCGCCGTACTTCTCCGTCACGTACCTGATCACTTCGACGCGCCTGCGCTCGTCGAAGTCGATGTCGACATCGGGCATGGAGACGCGCTCGGGGTTGAGGAACCGCTCGAAGATCAGGCCGTGTGTGATCGGGTCGAGGTCGGTGATGCCCATGGCGTACGCGACGATCGAGCCGGCCGCGGAGCCTCGGCCGGGGCCCACCGCGATGCCGTTGTTCTTGGCCCACATGATGAAGTCGGCGACCACCAGGAAGTACCCCGGGAACCCCATCTGGATGATGATGTCCATCTCGTACTCGGCCTGCTTCTGGCGGTCCTCCGGGACGCCGCCCGGGTAGCGGCGCGCCATGCCGCGGCGGACCTCCTCCTGGAACCAGGTGACCTCGGTGAAGCCCTCGGGGATGTCGAACTTCGGCATCAGGTCGCGCTTCTCGAACATCCCCGTGGTGTCGATCTGCTCCGCCACCAGGAGCGTGTTGCGGCAGCCCTCCTGCCAGGCGTCCGAGGAGTCGATCGCGTACATCTCGTCGGTCGACTTCAGGTAGTAACCGGTGCCGTCGAAGCGGAAGCGGTCCGGGTCCGAGAGGTTCTTGCCGGTCTGGATGCAGAGCAGGGCGTCGTGGGCGGTCGACTCGTGCGCGTACGTGTAGTGCGAGTCGTTCGTCACCAGGGGCGGGATGCCGAGCTTCTTGCCGATCTCCAGCAGGCCGTCACGGACCCGGCGCTCGATCTCGATGCCGTGGTCCATCAGCTCCAGGAAGTACCGGTCCTTGCCGAAGATCTCCTGGTACTCCGCGGCCGACTTCAGCGCCTCGTCGAACTGCCCGAGACGCAGCCGGGTCTGCAGCTCACCGGAGGGGCAGCCGGTGGAGGCGATGAGCCCCTCCGACCACTGGGAGATCGTCTCCTTGTCCATACGCGGCCACTTCTGGAGCCAGCCTTCCGCGTACGCGTCCGAGGAGAGGCGGAAGAGGTTGTGCAGGCCCGTCTTGTTCGCCGCCCAGATCGTCTTGTGGGTGTAGCCACCGGAACCGGACACGTCGTCGCGCTTCTGGTGCGGCTGGCCCCACTGGATCTTCCGCTTGTTGCGCCGCGACTCCGGCGCCACATACGCCTCGATGCCGATGATCGGCGTCACGCCCGCCTTCTGCGCCGAGTGGAAGAAGTCGTACGCACCGTGGAGGTTGCCGTGGTCGGACATGGCGATGTGCGTCATGCCCATTTCATTGCACGCGTTGAACATGTCCTTGAGCCGCGCGGCACCGTCAAGCAGCGAGTACTGGGTGTGCACGTGCAGGTGCGTGAAGGGCGGCTTGGTCACGGTAGGAGGCCTCCGGAGAACGGTTGGTGACAGGCTGCGGGCAGTCTGGGGGACAGCGGTGAAGTCTAATCCGGGGCACTGACAGCGGGCGGGCACTCGGGAGTACGGTCGTGCGTTGGAAGGGGCGGAGCGCCTGCCCGGTACGGGCGGAATCTCCGCCCCCACCCGTCCACCACTGTCCCGCACGACCCTGTAACCAGGAGGCACCCAGCGATGTCCGTCCCGCAGCCCACGGCCGATCAGCGCGGCGAGCAGATCCTCGCCGTCT
The DNA here is from genome assembly GCF_020026305.1 of Streptomyces sp. 135. Classification (NCBI taxonomy): domain Bacteria; kingdom Bacillati; phylum Actinomycetota; class Actinomycetes; order Kitasatosporales; family Streptomycetaceae; genus Streptomyces; species Streptomyces sp. 135. Next base: position 2,208,503 of record NZ_CP075691.1, read on the forward strand.
TCGGCACCGCGTTCGGCGAGCTGCTTGCCGCGGACCCCGCCGCGTTCCGGGTGAAGTTCCGCAAGATGGCCTCCTCCGCCTTCGCGTTCTACCGCGGCACGGCCTGCCTGTTCTACGCCGACCTGGAGCGCGAGCAGCACGGCGGGCCCTACCTGGACGACCGCACGGGCCGGGTGTGGATCCACGGCGACCTGCACGCCGAGAACTTCGGCACGTACATGGACGCCCAGGGCCGCCTGATCTTCAACGTGAACGACTTCGACGAGGCGTACGTAGGCCCCTTCACCTGGGACCTGAAGCGCTTCGCCGCCTCCGTGGCCCTGATCGGCTACTCGAAGGCGCTCAGCGACGAGCAGATCTCCGACCTGGTGCGGATCTACGCCGCGGCGTACCGCGAGCGCATCCACGACCTCGCGACCGGCGCCAAGAGCGACGAGGTGCCGCCCTTCACGCTGGACACCGCCCAGGGCCCCCTCCTGGACGCGCTGCGCGACGCGCGCTCCCTGACCCGCTTCGGGCTGCTGGACTCGATGACCGAGATCCGCGACTTCGAGCGCCGCTTCGCGCCGGGCGGCGGCTCCATCGAGCTGGACGCCGCCACGCGCTACAAGGTCCTCGCGGCCTTCGACGGCTATCTGGAGACGCTGCCGGAGTCCTCGCTCACCCGCCCCGACTCCTACCGCGTGAAGGACGTGGTGGGCCGGCGCGGCATCGGCATCGGCTCGGCGGGCCTGCCGTCGTACAACATCCTCCTGGAGGGCAACAGCGACGCCCTGGAGAACGACGTCGTGATCTACCTCAAGCAGGCGCAGACCCCGGCCGTCTCGCGGCACATCACGGACCCGGCGGTGCGCGGCTACTTCCAGCACGAGGGGCACCGCACGGTCATCTCGCAGCGCGCGCTCCAGGCGCACGCCGACCCGTGGCTCGGCTGGACGGAGCTGGACGGCGCGGGCCAGCTGGTCGCCGAGGTGTCGCCGTACGCGGTGGACCTGGACTGGTCGGACATCGACGACCTGGAGGAGATCTCGGAGGTCGTCGCCGACCTGGGCCGCGCCACCGCCACGATGCACGCCGCGGCGGACGACGAGAGCGGGCACTCGGACCTGGTGCCGTTCTCCACGGAGCGTGCCATCGACGCCGCGATCGCGGCCGACGAGGGCGGCTTCGGTGAGCTGCTCGTGGACTTCGCGCACACCTACGGGGCACGCGCGCGTGGCGACCACCAGATCTTCGTCGACCTGTTCCGCAACGGCCGGATCCCGGGCCTGTAGCCGCCCCGGGTGCCGATGCGGAACTCATAGGCACCCTTGAGGGCGCTCCTACAGGAACCCATGGCACACTCCTCCGCGATGGACATATCCGGGACCCAGCTCAGAGCCGTGCGCGCGGCGCTGTTCACGGCACTCGTCGTGACGCTCTCCGCCGCGTCGCACGTGCTGCTGTCCCGGGTCCCCCTGCCGCTGACCACCGTCGCGGCGATCGCCGCCGCCGTCTTCGTCCTCGCGTACGCGCTGGCGGGCCGCGAGCGCGGCTACGGACGGATCGCCGCCCTGCTGATCCCGCTGGAGCTGGCGGCCGACACGGTGTTCACCGCCGGCCAGCACGTCTGTTACGGCGAGGCGGGCGGCCCGGTCGCCGGCCCGCTGCGCTCCGTCGGCTTCGACGTGCTGTGCGGTGGCACGCCCGTCGGGACACCGCTGGCCCGGATGACCGCGGACGGCCACGGCGGCGCCGCGGCGCTGCTCGCCGACGCCGACCCGGGCGCCGCCTGGCTGCTGCTCGGGGCGCACGTCGGCGTGGGGCTCCTGGCGGCGGCGTGGCTGCGCCGCGGTGAGCGGGCCCTGGCCCAGCTCCTGCGCGCGGTCGCCGCGGCGTCGTTCCGGCCGCTGCTGCTCGCGGTCGCCTCGGTGATCGTGCCGCGCACTCCCGTACGCCGCCTGCCGCGCCCCGAGCGCCGGGCGCGCGTCACCGCCACGCGCCTGCTGGTGCACTTCGTGGGGCGGCGTGGACCGCCGCGCTCGGCGATCTTCGCCTGAGCACGAGTACGGCACCCCCACGCAGTTGACCCACACGGAGAAAAGATCATGAGCAAGCGCAACAGCCAGGCCGCCAAGTCCGCCGCCCGTGAGCGGATCCGCGCTCAGCAGGAAGCCGAGCGGAAGCGGGAGAAGCGCAAGCGCGCGGCCATCGTCGGCGTCTCGATCGTCGGCGTCATCGCGATCGCCGGCGGCGTCGGCTACGCAGTGATGCAGAGCAACAAGCCGAGCGACCCCTCGAAGTGGGAGAAGGCCGCCGACGCGAAGGTGGTCGCCCCGGCCAACACCTCGGGCAAGAACGGCACCACGGTCACGCTCGGCAAGTCCTCCACCAAGAACACCGTGCACCTGTACGAGGACCCGCGCTGCCCCGGCTGCGCGGCCATGGAGCAGTCCATCGGCTCCGCGGTCGACAAGGGCATGAAGGACGGCGACTACAAGCTGTCCTTCACCATCGGGACGTTCCTCGACAACAACCTCGGCGGCGAGGGCTCGAAGAACGCGCTGAGCGCGCTCGGTGCCGCCCTGAACGTCAGCCCGGACGCGTTCCTCGAGTTCAAGACCGCCCTGTACTCCGCGAAGTTCCACCCGTCGGAGTCCACCGACACGTTCGCGGATGACGACGAGCTGCTCAAGGTGGCCGACACGGTCGACGCGCTCAAGGACAACAAGAAGTTCGAGAGTGCCGTCAAGAAGGGCACCTACGACGCCTGGGCCGTGAAGATGAGCGACTCCTTCCAGGATGCCGAGGGCGTGGAGTCGACCCCGACGATCAAGGTCAACGGCAAGGTGATCGAGACGCCGAAGACCCCGGACGCCTGGAAGGCCGCGCTGAAGACGGCGGGCGTCACGAAGTAGCGGGCGCTCTGCCTTCCGCCGAAGAGCGGGCCAATTTTCCCCGTTGGCCCGCTCTTCGTCCATACTGGTCAGTAATGTGATCACTCGTGACCAGTAGCCTCCCTTCCGCACCCACAGGTGCCTCAACTCCCAGTCGCCGCACGGTCGTCAAGGCCGTTGCCGCCACCGCCGCACTCGCGGCCCCACTCGCCACGGCATCCCTCGCACACGCCGCCGAGAGCCCCGCCTTCCTGCACGGTGTCGCCTCCGGTGATCCGTTGCCCGACGGCGTCCTGCTGTGGACCCGGGTGACGCCCACCCCGGACGCCGTGCCCGGGTCGGGCAAGGGGCCCGATACGGAGGTGCGTTGGGAGATAGCCGAGGACAAGGGCTTCTCCAGAGTCGTCAGCAGGGGCAGCACCACCGCGCGGGCGGCCTCCGACCACACGGTCAAGGCCGACGTAAGGGGCTTGCGCCAGGCGACCACCTATTACTTCCGCTTCTCCGTAGGAGACGCCTCCCCGGTGCACTCCCCCGTGGGCCGCACCCGCACCACTCCCGCGCACGAAGCCACCGCGCACGGCGTCCGGTTCGGCGTGGTCTCCTGCGCCAACTGGGAGGCGGGGTACTTCTCGGCGTACCGCCATCTCGCGGACCGCACCGAACTCGACGCGGTCCTGCACCTCGGGGACTACATCTACGAGTACCGGAGCGGTGAATACCCGACGGCCGACGACGTCGTACGCCAGCACGAGCCCCGGCACGAGATCATCACGCTCGCCGACTACCGCGTCCGGCACGGCGCGCACAAGACCGACCCCGACGCGCAGGCGATGCACGCCGCGCACCCGGTCGTCGCGATCTGGGACGACCACGAGTTCGCGGACAACACCTGGTCGGGCGGCGCCGTCAACCACAGCGCGTCCGAGGGTCCTTGGGCGCAGCGCATGGCGGCGGCCAAGCAGGCGTACTTCGAGTGGATGCCCGTACGCCCCTCGACCGAGGGCACGGTCCACCGCCGTATCCGCTTCGGCAGGCTGGCCGATCTGCACCTGCTCGACCTGCGATCCTTCCGCTCCCAGCAGGCGGGCACCGGCAGCGGCGCGGTGGACGACCCGGACCGTACGCTGACGGGCCGCGCGCAGCTCGACTGGCTGAAGGCGGGCCTCGCGTCCTCGGGCGCCGCCTGGAAGCTGGTCGGCACCTCGGTGATGATCTCGCCGGTCGCCTTCGGCTCCCTGCCCGCGCACCTCCTCGCGCCCCTCGCGGAGTTGCTGGGTCTGCCCAAGGAGGGCCTCGCCATCAACACCGACCAGTGGGACGGCTACACGGACGACCGCAAGGAACTCCTGGCCCACCTGCGGGACAACAAGATCCAGGACACCGTCTTCCTGACCGGTGACATCCACATGGCGTGGGCGAACAACGTGCCGGCCACGGCGGCCACGTACCCCCTCTCGCCCTCGGTCGCCACGGAGTTCGTGGTCACCTCGGTGAGTTCGGACAACATCGACGACATGCTCGACGTCGCCCCGCACACCGTCTCGCTGGCGGCCGCGGCGGCCATCAAGGCGGCCAACCGCCATGTGAAGTGGCTGGACATGGACTCGCACGGCTACGGCGTCCTCGACGTCACCGCCGAGCGCGCGCAGATGGACTACTACGCCCTCTCCGACCGGACCGACCCGAAGGCGACGTCGTCCTGGGTCCGTTCCTACCGCACGCTCAGCGGCACGCAGAAGGTCGAGCGGGTGCACGAGCCGGTGCGCTGAGCCCGCGGGGGCGTGCCGGAGGCCGTCAGAGCGTCTCCAGGAAGCCGGTCGCCGTGCGCCACGTCGCCTCCGCCGCCTCGGCGTCGTAGTCGTCGAGGTCCGGGTCGGTGAAGAGGTGCCCGGCGCCCGCGTAGCGGTAGATCTCCACGTCGGCCCCGGCGCGCCCCATCCGCAGGTACCACGCGCTCAGCCAGTCGTCCGACTCGAAGGGGTCGGGCTCCGCCACGTGCAGCTGCACCGGCAGGCCGTCCACGGACGCGTTCTCCGCGATGTCGGAGGTGCCGTGCAGGAGCAGCAGGCCGCGCGCCTTGTCGTCGCCGAGCGCGAGGGTCTGCGCGGTCGCGGCGCCGAGCGAGAAGCCCGCGTAGACGAGGCCTCGCTCGGAGTAGGGGGCGGCGGCCAGGATCGCCCTCTTCAGGAGTTCGTCCTTGCCGAGCCCGTCCTGAAAGGCCATGCCTTCCTCGACGGTGTCGAAGGTGCGCCCCTCGAAGAGATCGGGGGTCCACACCTTGTGCCCCGCGGCGCGCAGCCGGTCCGCAGCCGCGTGCACCGCGGGCCGCAGCCCGTACGTCGAGTGGAAGAGCATGATGTTCATGGGGTCAATCGTGCCATCCGTGCCGGGTACCCCGGTTTCAATGTCATGCACCTGGCACCCCTGCCTGCGGAAGTACGGACGCGGTACCCCTACCCTCGGAGCCATGGAGAACGTACTGCGTCCGTTGATCGTGATCGGCGGCTCGGTCGTGCTCACGGTGGCGATCGGCTGGCTGGTCGACTTCGCCATGCGCCGGGCCGACGAGCGGCACCACGAGACCCCGCTGTGGGGTCTGCTGCGCCGCTGCCGGGTGCCCTTCCACGTCGTTCTGTGCGCCGCCCTGCTGAGAGGCTCCTACGGGCACGCGGAGCTCGCCAGGAACCACTCGCAGGCCATCGGGCGGATCCTGTCCCTCGTGCTCATCGGCTCCACGGCCTGGCTGGTGGTGCGGATCGCCGCGGCGATAGTGGAGTCCTCGTACGCCCGCTACGCCGCGGTCCACCGCGATCCGGCCCGGGTGCGCAGGGTCCGTACGCAGGTGACGCTCATCCAGCGGGTCGTCACCGCGATCGTCGCCGTCGTGGCGGTCGCCGCGATGCTGCTGACCTTCCCCGCCATGCAGGCCGCGGGCACCTCGCTGCTGGCCTCGGCCGGCATCCTCGGCATCGTCGCCGGTGTCGCGGCCCAGTCCACCCTCGGCAACCTCTTCGCGGGCCTGCAGATCGCCTTCGGCGACATGGTGCGGATCGGGGACACCGTGGTGGTGGCGGGCGAGTGGGGCACCGTGGAGGAGATCACCCTCACTTTCCTGGCCGTCCGCACCTGGGACGAGCGCCGGATCACGATGCCCGTGTCGTATTTCACGTCCAGGCCCTTCGAGAACTGGTCCCGTGGCGGCGCGCAGATGACCGGCACGGTCTTCTTCCACCTGGACCACTCCGCGCCGGTCCACGAGATGCGCGAGAAGCTCCGGGACATCCTGCGCGAGTGCGCGGCGTGGGACGGCAGGGACTGGGGCCTCGCGGTCACGGACACGACGCCGAGCACGATGCAGGTCCGCGCCCTGGTCACCGCCAAGGACGCGGACGACGTCTGGACGGTGCGGGTCACCGTGCGCGAGCAGCTGATCCAGTGGCTGACGGAACACCATCCGTACGCGCTGCCGCGGATCACCACGGCCTGGGCGGAACCCGCCCCGAACGGCCACGACCCGCACCCCCTAGCCCCGGAGATGCCCCGCACCGGCCGAGGCTGAGCCCGCGACGCCACCTGCCGCCTCAGCGCAAGCTGCGCACGTCGAGGTGATGCAGCACCCGGTCGACGATCTCCGGGTCGGCACCGGGCTCGCTGCGCGCGGCGAGGACCTCGTGGCGGGCGGCGGACATCATCTCGCGCTGGATGCGCTGGAAGGCCTTCAGGCGGTCCACGCGCCGCGCGTACCGCTCGCGGCGCTCCTCGTCGACCATGTCCGGGCTGATCCTGGCCCCGATGTCGAACGCGCCGCGCTGCAACCGCTCCGAGACCTCCTCCGGGAGCTCCTCGACCTCCTCGATCTCCTTCAGGCGGCGCTTGGCGGCCTTGGCGGCGCGCACCGCCAGCTCGCGCTCCAGCTCCCGCTCCGCGCCGGCGTCGGCCTGCACCCGGAGCTTGCGCACCAGCCAGGGCAGCGTGAGCCCCTGGACGACGAGGGTCGCCATGATGACGCAGAACGCGATGAAGATGATCTCGTCGCGGGCCGGGAACGGAGACCCGTCGTCCGTCTTGAGCGGGATGGCGAGCGCGAGCGCCACGGACGCCACGCCGCGCATACCGGCCCACCACATGACGACGGTCTCGCGCCAGCTCGTCGGGATGTCCTCGTCGAAGTCCCGGCGCTTGTGGAGCCGCTTGGCGAGCCACGTCGCGGGCAGCAGCCACAGCAGCCGTACGCCGACGACGACCCCGACGATCGCCGCGCCCCAGCCGAACATCTCCCACTCACGGCCGCTCGCGATGCCGAAGACGTTGTGCAGTTCGAGCCCGATGAGCCCGAACGCGGCGCCGGTCACCAGGGTGTCGACGATCTGCCAGAAGGTCTGGCCGGTGATCCGCCCGAGCACGTCGTCGGCGTCGACGGCGTTCTCCGCGAGGTAGAGCGCCGTGGTCAGGACGGCCAGCACGCCGGAGCCGAGCATCTCCTCGGCCAGCACATAGCTGACGAACGGCACGAGCAGCGTCAGGCCGGTCTGGAGGGTGGCGTCGCCGAGCAGCATCATGAGCTTGTTCGTGAGCCAGCCGAGCACGAGCCCGACGAGCACGGCCACCACTGCGGACAGCACCAGCCTGCCCGCGGCGGACGGCCAGGAGAAGGTGCCGCTCACCGCCGCCGCGATCGCCACGTGGTAGAGCACGATCGCGGTGACGTCGTTGAAGAGCCCCTCGCCCTCCAGGATCGACACGAGCCTGCGGGGCAGCCCGAGCGAACCCGCGACGGCGGTCGCGGCGACGGGGTCCGGCGGCGCGACGAGCGCTCCGAGCGCGACGGCCGCGGCGATCGGCAGCCCGGGCACCAGGGCGTTGGCCATGGCGGCGACCGCCGCCGTGGTCACGAACACCAGGGCCACGGCGAGCAGGAAGATGGGCCGCCGGTTGGCCGCGAACTGCCGCCATGACGTGCGCTGCACGGACGCGTAGAGCAGGGGCGGCAGGACCAGCGGGAGGATGTAGTCCGGCGGGATCTCGACATTGGGCACGAACGGCAGGAGGGCCATGCCGATGCCCGCCAGCGTCATCAGCACCGGCGCGGGCAGCCCGAGCCGGTCCCCCAGCGGCACCGTGACGACGGCCCCCAGCAGCAAGACGAGCAGCAGCGCCAGTTGATCCACGGTGCGCCCTCCGGGCGGTCGAGACTCCAACGATCAAGACCTCAACCCTGCCACGCGTCCGTTGCGAACCGGACGACCGCGCCCCACTTTCCGCGCTCGCGGCGGTGCCCCGGGGGCGCGCGGCCCGTGCCTACGCTTCAGCGCCGGCGCAGTGCCTTCCGCATGGCCCGGTGCGGAATTCCGGCGTCCGGGAATTCAGGTCCGTACGCCTCGTACCCCAGGCGCTCGTAGAAACCCAGGGCGTGCGTCTGCGCGTGCAGGTCGACCGCCGTCAGGCCACGCGCGCGTGCCGCGTCCTCGATGGCGCCGACCAGGGCCGCTCCGACGCCGAGGCCGCGCGCCGCCCGCGTCACCGCGAGCCGGCCGAGCGCGCCGACGGTGGCGTCCCCACCGTTCTTCACGGCGGCCGCGGCGCCGGTCAGGAGCCGCCCGGTGCCCAGCGGAACGCCGTCCTCGCGCACCGCCAGCACGTGCGTCGCCTCGGCGTCGTACTCGTCGTACTCAAGCTCTTCGGGCACCTGCTGCTCGGCCACGAAGACGTCCTTGCGGACCGCGAAGCAGGCCGCCAGGTCGTCCGGGTCCCGAGCGACCCGGATCGTCACATCGCTCAAGAACTCTCCTCCCGCACCCGGTCGAGCGCCTGCTGGAGGTCGTCGGGGTACTGGCTCTCGAACTCCACCCACTGCCCGTCGCCCGGGTGCTCGAAGCCGAGCCGGACCGCGTGCAGCCACTGCCGCGTGAGGCCGAGCCGCTTGCCGAGCGTCGGGTCCGCGCCGTATGTCAGGTCGCCCACGCAGGGGTGCCGGTGTGCCGCCATGTGGACGCGGATCTGGTGGGTGCGCCCGGTCTCCAGCTTGATGTCGAGCAGGGAGGCGGCCCGGAAGGCCTCGATGAGGTCGTAGTGCGTCACGGAGGGCTTGCCCTCGGCCGTGACCGCCCACTTGTAGTCGTGGTTGGGGTGCCGGCCGATGGGGGCGTCGATGGTGCCGCTCATCGGGTCGGGGTGGCCCTGCACCAGCGCGTTGTAGCGCTTGTCGACCGTGCGCTCCTTGAACTGGCGCTTCAGGGACGTGTACGCGCGCTCCGACTTGGCGACCACCATGAGGCCGGAGGTGCCCACGTCCAGGCGGTGCACGATGCCCTGGCGCTCGGCGGCACCGGAGGTGGAGACGCGGAAACCGGCCGCCGCGAGGCCGCCGATCACGGTCGTCCCGGTCCAGCCGGGGCTCGGGTGCGCGGCCACGCCGACCGGCTTGACGATCACGACGATGTCGTCGTCGTCATGCACGATCTCCATGCCCTCGACGGGCTCGGCCACGACCTGCACCGGAGCGGGCGCCTGCGGCATCTCCACTTCCAGCCAGGCGCCGCCGTGCACCCGCTCGGACTTGCCGACCACCGAGCCGTCGACCGAGACCTTCCCCGCCGCGGCGAGCTCGGCGGCCTTCGTACGGGAGAAACCGAACATGCGGGAGATGGCGGCGTCGACGCGCTCGCCCTCCAGGCCGTCCGGCACGGGCAGGGTGCGGATCTCGGGAATCGTGCTCACCCATTGAGTATGCAGGAGCCCACCGACACTCCCCGACCACAGGTCTCGTACGGGGCGGGGCCTCAGTCCTTGTGGACGGTGCCGTCCGGGTCGAGTCCGCGGAAGGACAGCAGCACGATCAGGATGCCCCCGCAGACGATCGCCGAGTCCGCGAGGTTGAAGACGGCGAAGCCCTTGGGGGCGATGAAGTCGACCACCGCGCCCTCGAAGACGCCGGGCGCACGGAAGATCCGGTCGGTGAGGTTGCCGAGCGCGCCGCCGAGCAGCAGACCGAGCGCGATCGCCCAGGGCAGGCTGTACAGCTTGCGGGCGAGGCGGGCGATCACCACGATGACGGCGGCCGCGATGCACGTGAAGATGATCGTGAAGGCCTCGCCGAACCCGAAGGCCGCGCCCGCGTTCCGGATCGCGTTGAAGCGGAGCCAGTCGCCGACGATGTCGATCGGCTCGTGGTGCTCCAGCTTCGCGACCACGATCATCTTGCTGATCAGGTCGAAGGCGTAGGCGACGGCGGCGACGACGAAGAGCACGGCGATCCTGCGCCTGCCCCTGGGCTGCTGCCCGTCCTCGCCCGCGACCTCGCCGGACTGCTCCGGCTCGCCCCCGCCCGTCTCAGGGTTGTCCGGCGTACCGATGATGCGCTCCGCCTCTGCCACGTGAGTCCCTCGACCTAGGTACCTGACTGGGGACGAGGGTACGGCACACACGTACGGGTCCAGGCGTTCAGGCCGTGCTCAGGAGCGCCGTTCCTGCTTCTGCTTGCACTCCACGCAGAGCGTCGCGCGCGGGAAGGCCTGCATGCGCGCCTTGCCGATCGGGTTGCCGCAGTTCTCGCAGAGGCCGTACGTCCCCGCGTCGAGGCGTTCCAGGGCGCGCTCGGTCTGGACGAGCATCTCGCGCGCGTTCGCGGCCAGGGCCATCTCGTGCTCGCGCGTGATGTTCTTCGTACCGGTGTCCGCCTCGTCGTCGCCCGCGCCGTCCCCGGAGTCCCGCATCAGCCCCGCGAGGGCCCGTTCGGACGCCGTGATCTCGGTGGTCAGCCGCAGCGCCTCGCTCTGGAGGTCCGTGCGGGCCTGCGCGACCTCTTCCGGCGTCCAGGGGTCCTCGCCCGGCCGGACCGCGAGCTCACCGGCGTCGGCCGCGGCGGCACGCGCCTTGGGCACCGCCGTCGGCTTGGTCGCTGCGGTCGCCGTGCCCGGAGTCTTCTTCGCAACCACTGTCGTGGCTCCCGTCGTCTCCGCGGCCTCAGCCGCATCTTCGGCCGCGGACGCGACCGTCTTCTTCGCCGTGCTCTTCTTGGCCGTGCTCTGCTTCGTCGTGCCCTGCTTGGCGGCGCTTTTCTTGGCAGGGCTCTTCTTGACGGGGCTCTTCTTGGCGGGTGCTTCCCCGGCCGGGGCCATGCCTGCCGCGGAGTCTGTCTCGCCCCCGACGTCCACCTCTCCCTCCAGGTCCAGGTCTGCGCCTCCCCCGGGAGTCCCTTCCCCGGCAGGAGTCGCTTCCCTCACGGGAGCCTCCGCCCCCGCATGGCCCGCATCCCTCGCGGGGGCCGCTTTCCGCAGCGGGGTCGCCTCCTCCATCGCCATCTTCCCTGCCTGCTCAGCCGTCTTGGCAGCGCTCTCAGAAGCCTCGTCCGCCCCCACCCCGGGAGCGGATGCCTCCGCGGCTCCCGCCCCATCGGCAGAGGCTTTCTTGCCCACCGACTTCTCGGCGGAAGCCTCCTTGGAGGAAGCATTCTTCGCGGCAGCCTTCTTGGCGGCGGTCTTCTTGGCGGCGACCTTCTTGGTAGTGGGCTTCTTGGTAGTGGCCTTCTCGACGCCGGCTTTCTTGGCCACGGCCTTCTTCGCCGTGGCCGCGTCCGGCACCGCCGCTTCCGGCACGGCCTCGCCAGGCGCGGTCGGCTCGGCTGAGGCCGCCTTCGGCACAGCCGCTTCCGGCACGGTCTTGCCAGACACGGTTGGCTCGGCCGCGGCCTTCGTCGCTGGGGCCTTCTTCGCTGGGGCCCTCTTCGCTGCGGCCGTCTCCGGTGCAGCCTTCTCCGGTGTGGTCTCACCAGGCACCGTCGGCTCAGCCACCACCTTCTTCGCTGCGACCGCCTTCGGCACGGTCGGCTCAGCCACGGCCTTCTTCGCCCCGGCCGCCTGTGGCACAGCCTCGCCCGACACGATCGGCTCGGCCACCGCCTTCTTCGCCGCAGCCTTCTTGGCCGTCTTCTTGGCCGCCGCCTTTTCGGCTGCCGCCCCCTCCGTTGCCGTGTTCTCGACAGCCCCCTTCATAGCTGCCGTCTTCTTGGCGGCAGTCTTCTTAGCCGCCGTCTTCTTGGCTGCCGCCTTCTCAGCTGCAGTCTTCTTCGCCGCGGCCTGCTCAGACGCAGCCTCCTTGACCACCGCCCCCTTCGCCACCGCCTTCTTCCCCGCCGCCCCCGACGCAACCGCCGCCCCAGACACCCCCGCCCTCTTCCCCACCGCCCCCGACACCCCCGCCCCCTTCCCCGCCGCCTCCTCCCGCGACATCGCTCCGGGCCCCACATGGACCTTCCGCGCGACCTCCCTCGCCGCATGCATGCCATTGGCCACGTACGCCTCGTGCCCGCGCTTCTCGCCGCTGCCGCTGCCTCCGCCGCTGCCGCTCACATCCTTGGCCGTCGTCCCGGCCGCGCCTGTGGATCTGCCGGACGCCGACTGCTGTACGGCGGTCTTCTTCGCCACCATGGCCGCGGCCCCTTCACATATTGTGATCTTGCACGCGAATCGTTCTGGGACGATAAATCGACTCCAGGCCCGCGGCAACGGGGCACGCCGCCCGATCCGCCCGCCACGCCGGTCCCGCGGGGCGAGTCTGCAAGCGTTGTGCCCAACTCCCTGCCGGGTAATCCGCCGGCCGACGCGCGCCGGGATCCCGCGCCGCGCATGTCGCCATTCGGGTCAGTCCACGCCCCGCACCCCGCCCCCCGCGCGGTCCCGCAAAAACCGTTCGGCCACGCTTCCCGGGCGCCGTACACTGAACGGCAGCGAGAAGCGTGGATGGGGACGAGTAGCGGCGTACGCAGCCATGAGCGACCCGGGGACGGTGTGAGCCCGGGGGCGAGCGCGACGTGAAGATCACCCCGGAGCCGCCGGAAGAAAGCCGAGGCCGTAGGGCCGAGGTGAGTAGACCCGGTATCGCGACCCCAATGAGGGGGCTCACCGGCACGGAGCACCGTTCCGGAGAGCCAAGGAGGGTGGTACCGCGGGAGCGCGCCGCACCAGGCGCACACGGCTCTCGTCCCTCCGACGGAAGGCAGCACATCCGCCGGAGGAGCCCGTGAATACGCCGCCGCAGTACCGACAGGTACCCGCCCAGGTCGACCTGCCCGCCCTCGAGCACGCCGTGCTCGACTTCTGGCGCGAGCAGAAGATCTTCGCCAAGAGCCTGGAGCAGTCCGAAGGCCGCCCCGAGTGGGTGTTCTACGAGGGTCCGCCGACCGCCAACGGCATGCCGGGCGCCCACCACATCGAGGCCCGCGTCTTCAAGGACGTCTTCCCGCGCTTTCGCACCATGCGCGGCTACCACGTGGCCCGCAAGGCCGGCTGGGACTGCCACGGCCTCCCCGTGGAGCTCGCGGTCGAGAAGGAACTCGGCTTCAACGGCAAGAAGGACATCGAGGCGTACGGCATCGCCGAGTTCAACGCCAAGTGCCGCGAGTCCGTGACCCGCCACACCGACGCCTTCACCGAGCTGACGACCCGCATGGGGTACTGGGTCGACCTCGACGACGCGTACCGGACGATGAACCCCGAGTACGTCGACTCGGTCTGGTGGTCCCTGAAGGAGATCTTCAACAAGGACCTGCTCGTCCAGGACCACCGCGTCGCCCCCTGGTGCCCGCGCTGTGGCACGGGCCTGTCCGACCACGAGCTGGCGCAGGGCTACGAGACGGTGGTCGACCCGTCCGTCTACGTCCGCTTCCCCCTCACCTCCGGTCCCCTCGCGGGCGAGGCCGCCCTCCTGGTCTGGACGACGACGCCCTGGACGCTCGTCTCCAACACCGCCGTCGCCGCGCACCCCGACGTCACCTACGTCGTCGCGACGGACGGCGAGCAGAAGCTCGTCGTCGCCCAGCAGCTCGTCGAGAAGGCGCTCGGCGAGGGGTGGGAGACGACCGGCGAGACCTTCACCGGCGCCGAGATGGAGCGCTGGACGTACCAACGTCCCTTCGAGCTGGTGGAGTTCCCGGCTCCGGCCCACTTCGTGGTCAACGCCGAGTACGTCACCACGGAGGACGGCACCGGCCTCGTCCACCAGTCCCCCGCCTTCGGTGAGGACGACCTCAAGGTCTGCCGCGCGTACGGCCTGCCGGTCGTGAACCCGGTCCGCCCGGACGGCACCTTCGAGGAGGACGTCCCGCTCGTGGGCGGCGTCTTCTTCAAGAAGGCCGACGAGGCCCTCACCAAGGACCTCGACGACCGCGGCCTGCTCTTCAAGCACATCGCGTACGAGCACAGCTACCCGCACTGCTGGCGCTGCCACACGGCGCTGCTCTACTACGCGCAGCCGTCCTGGTACATCCGCACCACGGCCGTCAAGGACAAGCTCCTCCAGGAGAACGAGAAGACCAACTGGTTCCCGGAGTCGGTCAAGCACGGCCGCTTCGGCGACTGGCTGAACAACAACGTCGACTGGGCGCTCTCCCGCAACCGCTACTGGGGCACCCCACTGCCCATCTGGCGCTGCGAGGACGACCACCTCACCTGCGTCGGCTCGCGCGCGGAGCTCTCCGACCTGACCGGCACCGACCAGTCGGGCCTGGACCCGCACCGCCCCTTCATCGACGAGATCACCTTCACGTGCCCCAAGGAGGGCTGCGCCGGCACGGCCACGCGCGTGCCGGAGGTCATCGACGCCTGGTACGACTCGGGCTCCATGCCGTTCGCGCAGTGGGGCTACCCGTACAAGAACAAGGAACTCTTCGAGAGCCGCTACCCCGCCCAGTTCATCTCGGAGGCCATCGACCAGACCCGCGGCTGGTTCTACACGCTGATGGCCATCGGCACCCTGGTCTTCGACAAGTCGTCCTACGAGAACGTGGTCTGCCTCGGCCACATCCTCGCCGAGGACGGCCGCAAGATGTCCAAGCACCTGGGCAACATCCTCCAGCCCATCCCGCTCATGGACCAGCACGGCGCCGACGCGGTGCGCTGGTTCATGGCGGCCGGCGGCTCCCCGTGGGCGGCGCGCCGCGTGGGCCACGGCACCATCCAGGAGGTCGTCCGCAAGACGCTCCTCACCTACTGGAACACGGTCGCCTTCCAGGCCCTGTACGCCCGTACGTCGAAGTGGGCCCCGAGCGACGCCGACCCGGCGCCCGCCGACCGCCCGCTCCTGGACCGCTGGCTGCTCAGCGAGCTGCACGCCCTGACCGACCAGGTCACCCAGGCCCTGGAGGGCTACGACACGCAGCGCGCGGGCAAGCTCCTGTCCGTCTTCGTGGACAACCTCTCCAACTGGTACGTACGCCGTTCCCGTCGCCGCTTCTGGCAGGGCGACAAGGCGGCCCTGCGCACCCTGCACGAGGTCGTCGACACGGTCACGCGCCTGATGGCCCCGCTCACGCCGTTCATCACGGAGCGTGTCTGGCAGGACCTGGTCGTGCCCGTGACCCCGGACGCCCCGGAGTCCGTGCACCTCGCCTCCTGGCCGGAGACGGACCTGACCGCCATCGACCCGGAGCTGTCCCGGCAGATGGTCCTCGTACGCCGCCTGGTCGAGCTCGGCCGTGCCACCCGCGCGGAGTCGGGCGTCAAGACCCGCCAGCCGCTGTCCCGCGCGCTCGTCGCGGCGTCCGGCTTCGACTCGCTCGGCCCGGAGCTGCACGCCCAGATCACGGAGGAGCTGAACGTCTCCTCCCTGGCGTCACTCTCCGAAGTCGGCGGCTCCCTGGTCGACACCACCGCCAAGGCGAACTTCCGGGCGCTCGGCAAGCGGTTCGGCAAGGGTGTCCAGGCGGTCGCCAAGGCCGTCGCCGAGGCCGACGCCGCCGCCCTGTCGCTGGCGCTCCGCGAGGGCACGGCCTCCGTCGAGGTCGACGGCGAGACGGTGACGCTGGCCCCGGACGAGGTCATCATCACGGAGACCCCGCGCGAGGGCTGGTCGGTGGCCTCCGACTCCGGTGCCACGGTCGCCCTGGACCTGGAGATCACTCAGGAGCTGCGCCGCGCGGGCCTCGCCCGTGACGCGATCCGCCTGATCCAGGAGGCCCGCAAGAACAGCGGCCTGGACGTCGCGGACCGGATCGCCCTGCGCTGGACGTCCACGGACCCGGAGGTGCTCACGGCGCTCTCCGACCACGCCGGGCTCATCTCCGACGAGGTGCTCGCCACGGAGTTCGCCCAGGGTGAGGCGGACGACACATTCGGGCAGCCGTTCACCGACAACTCCCTGAAGCTGACGTTCCGCCTGCGCAAGGCGTAAGCGCGCCCGAGCACACGGCCGAAGGCCCGGTCCCGCCAAGAAATCTTGGTGGGACCGGGCCTTCGGCGTTGCGTACCACGTACAGACGAACGCTCCTGTACGACGCCGCCGGACGCACAGAACACCCCCGGACGCGCAAAAGGGCCGGGCCCCCAGAGAATCTGGGGGCCCGGCCCTGAACGCTGCCGACGCCTAAGGCGTGGTCACGCCCGTCAGTTGTCGTCCTCGTCGATGAGGAAACCACGCATCGGCGACGGAGCCTGCTGCATCGGCTGCTGGCCCTGCGGCCGCACCGGCGCCATCGGCTGGGTCATCGCCGGCGACATCTGCTGCTGGCCGCCGTAGGACGGACCGCCGCCCTGCTGGTTGCCGCCACCCATCGACTGGTTGCCGCCGTAGGACGGGGCACCCGCGCCGGCCGGAGCCATCGACGGCGCCGGGGACGGCGGCAGCGAGGCGGTGGCAGGCGTACGCGGCGGGGCCAGCGAGTCGTCGGCCTGCGTCTCCAGCTGGCGCAGCTGCGACTCCAGGTACGACTTCAGACGCGTGCGGTACTCGCGCTCGAAGCCGCGCAGGTCCTCGACCTTGCGCTCCAGCGTGGCGCGAGCGGACTCCAGGGAGCCCATCGCGACACGGTGCTTCTCCTGCGCGTCCCGCTCCAGGGCGTCGGCCTTGGCACGGGCGTCACGCTCGAGGCCCTCGGCGCGCGAACGGGCCTCGCCGACGATCTTGTTGGCCTCGGAACGGGCCTCCGCGATCGCCTGGTCGGCGGTCTGCTGCGCAAGGGACAGCACGCGGGCGGCGCTGTCGCCACCGGGGCCCTGACCGGGCTGCGGCATCTGCGGACCACCCATCGGGCCGCCACCCATGGGACCACCCATGGGGCCGCCCATCGGGCCCTGACCCATCGGGCCGGGGCCCTGCGGACCACCCTGCTGGCCGTGCTGCTGGCCATGTCCGCTGGGACCTGCGGGCAGCTGCGGTGCGCCGCCGGGCAGCTGAGGCGGGCCACCCATGGGGCCACCCATCTGCTGCGGCGGGACCGGCTGCGGTCCCGATATAGCGGCGGGCACCGGAGCACCCGGACCTCGCTGGTCCTGCGGCCCGTCGGGACCCTTGCGCATACCGCCCTGCTGCTGGTTCTGAGCAGCGGCGCGGGTGGCGGCGGCCAGCTTGGCGCGCAGATCCTCGTTCTCGCGGAGCAGGCGAGTCAGTTCGGCTTCGACCTCATCGAGGAAGGCATCGACCTCGTCCTCGTCATAGCCTTCTCGGAGGCGGACGGTCGTGAACTGCTTGTTCCGCACGTCCTCGGGGGTCAACGGCATCTCTTCACCTCAACGTAGTCGTCGGCATTCGGCAAGAACGTAGCTGACATCGAGCTCACAGCCGGCTCACGACGGAGATCAGGATGTAGACGATGATCATCAGTACGAAGAAGGACAGGTCGAGCGCCACGCCCCCGAGACGCAGCGGCGGAATGAACCGCCGCAGAAGCTTGAGCGGTGGATCAGTGACAGTGTAGGTGGCCTCCAGAACGACCACCATCGCCTTGCCGGGTTGCCATGAGCGGGCGAACTGGAAGACGTAGTCCATGACCAGTCGGAAGATAAGCACGATGAGGAAGCACATCAGCGCGATGTAAAGCACCTGCAAGACCACGCTCATGTTCGCGGTTCCCTCTCCCCTGTTACTCGTGCTTCGTCGTTCCGGTACTGCGTCTTGCTTGCGACTACTGCGTCACTTGCGTCTCAGCTCTGGTTGAAGAACCCGCCCTCTGCGATGCGAGCCTTGTCCTCCGCCGTTACATCGACGTTAGCAGGCGACAACAGGAACACCTTCTGCGTCACGCGCTCAATGCTGCCATGGAGACCGAAGACCAGACCGGCGGCAAAGTCGACAAGTCGCTTCGCGTCGGTGTCGTCCATCTCGGTCAGATTCATGATCACCGGAGTGCCCTCGCGGAAGTGTTCCCCGATGGTACGGGCCTCGTTGTAGGTCCGGGGGTGCAACGTGGTGATGCGGTAGGGCTCCCGCTCGGACACGACCTTGGGCATGATCACCGGTGCGTTCTTCTCCAGGCTCTGACGTTCAGGTGTGATGGATGCCACGGGGGCGATTCGTGCCGGACGTCCGGATTCCGCGGCTAGCGAAGCGGAATGGGCCACCGGCTCACGGGGGGCGGGGGGCTGCACCACTCGTACCGATTCGTCCCTTTGGGACTGATGGGATTGGTGCGACTGGTGCGACTGGTGTGGCGGTTCATGCCGCCTGCGGTCGCGCTCGGGCTCCGGCTCGGGTTCGAACTCGTCATCGGGGTCGAACCCCGCTCCGTCGTACCCATCGTCCTCCACGAGGCCGAGGTAGACCGCCATCTTGCGCATCGCGCCGGCCATGCTCTGAGTCCTCCGCTCTGTGGTGGATCGGCTGTCGTCACCAACTGCCCGCGATCCACGTGGTATCCCCGCCTCAACAGCGAGAATGACCATATTTTCTGCTGTGGTCCGACTTCTTGGCGACGTTACCCGAGCCCGGGTCGGACTCCGAGTACCGCCGTACCGACGCGCACATGTGTCGCCCCGGCCGCCACGGCCTGTTCGAGGTCCGCACTCATCCCTGCTGACACCATGTTCGCAGCCGGATGAGCCGCGCGCATGAGGGTTGCGAATTCCATCAGCCGCTCGAACGCCGCCTGTTGCCGTCCCGCGTACGGACCGGTGAGCGGCGCGACGGTCATCAGACCGTCGAGACGCAGTCCCGGCGCCCCGGCCACGAGGTCGGCCAACTCTCCGATTCCGCCGGGGCCGACACCCCCGCGCTCCCCCCGCCCGTTCTCCTCGGCGTCGAGCGCGACCTGGATCAGGCAGCCGAGTTCACGCTCCGCGCGGACGGCGGCCGCCGAAAGGGCCGTGACGAGCTTGGGCCGGTCCACGGACTGCACCAGATCGGCATAACCGACCACGGAACGCACCTTATTGGTCTGCAACTGACCGACAAAGTGCCAGGTAAGGGGGAGATCCGTGCACTGCGCGGCCTTCGGTGCCGCGTCCTGGTCGCGGTTCTCCGCGACGTGACGCACTCCGAGTTCCGACAGGATTCGCACATCGCTCGCCGGATAGGTCTTGGTGACCACGATCAGGGTCACCTCTTCCCGCTTGCGCCCGGCCGCCGCGCACGCCGCGGCGATGCGCTCCTCGACCTGCGCGAGATTTGCTGCGAGTTGAGTCCTACGGTCCGTCATTCCTTATCAGTCCAGCCAGACATAGCCCGCGAGACGACCGGTCGTGCGGTCGCGGCGGTACGAGAAGTGGTCACCGGATTCCAGCGTGCACACCGGCGAGTGCTCCCGGTCGTGCACTCCGAGCCGCTCCAGCTGGGCGTGCACCCCGGCGGTCACATCGACCGCCGGCGTACCCCAGCTCGTCTCGGCGTACGCCGCGGGCTCGACGGCGGCGACATCGGCGCGCATCGCCTCGGGTACTTCGTAACAACGCCCGCAGACGGCGGGCCCGGTGCGGGCGACGATGCGCCCGGGGTCGGCGCCGAGCTCCACCATGGCCTCGACGGCGGCCGGCACGACGCCCGCCACCATGCCCGGGCGCCCGGCGTGCGCCGCGGCCGCGACCTTGGCGACCGGATCGGCGAGCAGGACCGGCGTGCAGTCGGCGGTCAGGACCGCGAGGGCGAGGCCCCTGCGGGCGGTCACCACCGCGTCGACGGCCGGGATCTCGGCCTCGGATCCCCAGGGCCCGTCGACCACGGCGACATCGCGGCCGTGCACCTGGTTCATCCAGACGACCCGGTCCGGGTCGACGCCGAGGGACTTGGCGGCCAGCGTCCGGTTCTCCCGCACGGCCTCGGCCTCGTCGCCGACCGCGCCGCCGAGATTGAGCTCTTCGTACGGAACGGCGCTCACCCCGCCCCACCTGTCGGTGAAGGCGAAGTGCGCGCCGCTCGCGGTGCTGTGCTTGCTTATCACTTCGAGAAGTCCGATATCACTTCAGGAAGTCCGGCACGTCCAGCTCTTCGGCCTGGCTGTCCTGGTACGGACGGGCCGGCGGGACCTGCGGCGGGGTCACCGGGGTGGCCGGGGCCTCGCTCGCCGGGGCGGCTTCCGCGGGTTCCGGGGCCGGGGGCTCCTCGCGCGGGGTGACGCTGCCGAGTCCGCCGAAGGCCGGGCGGGACGATTCCGCGGGACGCGGGGCCGCGGACGGCGCCGGCTCCTCGCGCTTGGCGGTCGTGGAGGCCGAGCCAAGGACGTTGTCCCGCTTGGACGGTGGCTGCCCGCCGTCGAAGCCCGCCGCGATGACGGTGACCCTGACCTCGTCGCCGAGCGCGTCGTCGATGACCGCGCCGAAGATGATGTTGGCCTCGGGGTGTGCGGCCTCGCTGACCAGTTGGGCCGCTTCGTTGATCTCGAAGAGGCCGAGGTCCGAGCCACCGGAGATGGAGAGCAGCACCCCGCGGGCGCCGTCGATGGACGCCTCCAGGAGCGGTGAGGAGATCGCCATCTCGGCGGCGGCCACCGCGCGGTCGTCGCCGCGGGCCGAGCCGATGCCCATGAGTGCCGAACCGGCCTCGGACATGACCGACTTGACGTCGGCGAAGTCGAGGTTGATCAGGCCGGGCGTGGTGATGAGGTCGGTAATGCCCTGGACACCGGAGAGCAGGACCTGGTCCGCCGACTTGAAGGCGTCGAGGACCGAGACCTGGCGGTCCGAAATGGACAGCAGCCGGTCGTTGGGGATGACGATGAGGGTGTCGACCTCTTCGCGCAGCTCCGCGATGCCGTCCTCGGCCTGGTTGGCGCGGCGGCGGCCCTCGAAGGTGAACGGCCGGGTGACCACGCCGATGGTGAGGGCGCCGAGCGAGCGCGCGATGTTGGCGACGACGGGTGCGCCGCCGGTGCCGGTGCCACCGCCTTCGCCGGCGGTGACGAAGACCATGTCGGCCCCCTTGAGGACCTCCTCGATCTCCTCGCGGTGGTCCTCTGCGGCCTTGCGGCCGACGGCCGGGTTGGCGCCGGCGCCGAGGCCGCGGGTCAGTTCCCGGCCGACGTCGAGCTTGACGTCGGCGTCGCTCATCAACAGGGCTTGCGCGTCGGTGTTGATGGCGATGAACTCGACGCCCTTGAGACCGACCTCGATCATCCGGTTGATGGCATTGACACCACCGCCGCCGACACCGATGACTTTGATGACTGCGAGGTAGTTCTGCGGTGCTGCCACGTCGAAGGCCTCTCGCCTCGAGTTACGTGTCGCCGTTTCGCATCGATGCGATGCGGCGACTGATGCCGAATGGGACGGTCCGAACGCCGACCCGAACCCTAACGCTGAAGTTTAGGGTTACCAGTGTGTCTGTTCCCTGGACTCTTCCGAACAGGACACTAAGTCGACAAGTGGCGCACGTTCAACGAACACGCCGAACCTCCCGTTTTTCTTTTCACCCTATGTGATCAGCCGTAGCGATGCCGAACCAGGGTGCTGGCCTGCGGCGATACGCGTCAACTCCCTGATGACGCAGGGGCGGTGGGGGCGCTCACATCGAAGTGCCGCGCCTTGGGGGTCGCTTTCATCAGCGCGGTGAGGGTAGTGGCTTTCGTACGCCCCTTCTCGCCACTGCCCCAGACGACCGCACGGCCGCCGCTCAACTCCAGCGAGATGGAGTCGTACGAACGGACCTTGACCTTCCGGGTATCGCGGGCGACGGCTCCGGGCAGGTCACCGACGACCCGCACCGCTTCGCGCAGCAGCCGGTCGGTGCCGAACCGGCGCAGGCTCGCGGCGTCGTTCTTGTGATCCGGCGTCAATTCGAGCCGCGGCACGGCCGTGGGCGCGTGCTCGACCGTGGCGAATCGCACTCCCTCGGCGTCCACTTCGATGAACTTTCCGCCCTTTTCGAGGTAGAGAACCGGCTTACGTTCCGTCACTTCCAGTGCGATTTCGTGCGGCCAGGACCGTACGACCTCAACCGAGTCAATTCGGGGCAATTTCGAGCGGAGACGCTCCTCAAGGGCGTCCGTATCGACCGAAACCAGTGGTTCTCCGACGGGGGCGTCCGCCGCGTCGATCACCTCTCGGGGCGTCAGCACGCGGGTGCCCGACGCCTTCACCTCCTCCAGGCGCACCCACTGCGAGCCGTAGAGGGCCCAGATGCCCCCCGCCGCCAGGAGCACGGCGAGGGCCAGGGCCAGGACCAGGGTACGCGGACGGGCCGACCGGACCCGGCGGGTGCGCTGCGGGCGGGGCGGGCCGGACTTCTGCTGCTGCCGTTCGGCGGTGGTCGGTCCGGCCACGGTCCCCTGCCTTCTCACGCGTTACGGCGTGCCGCAATCGCCTCGTACACCATGCCGACCAGAAGCTCGTCGGCGTCCCGCCGGCCGAACTCCGAGGCGGCGCGGGACATCTCGTACAGCCGGTGCGGATCGGCCAGCACGGGCAGGACGTTGCCCTGGACCCACTCGGGCGTCAGCTCCGCGTCGTCGACCAGCAGTCCACCGCCGGCCTTGACCACCGGCTGGGCGTTGAGCCGCTGTTCGCCGTTGCCGATCGGCAGCGGTACGTACGCGGCGGGGAGCCCGACGGCGGAGAGTTCGGCGACGGTCATCGCGCCCGCGCGGCAGAGCATCATGTCGGCCGCGGCGTACGCGAGGTCCATCCGGTCCACGTACGGTACCGGGATGTAGGGGGGCATCCCCGGCATCTGCTGCACATGCGGCAATTCGTTCTTCGGGCCGACCGCGTGCAGGATCTGGATGCCCGCGCGCTGGAGCACCGGGGCGACCTGCTGGACGACCTCGTTGAGCCGCCGGGCGCCCTGTGAGCCACCGGAGACCAGCAGGGTCGGCAGGTTGGGGTCGAGGCCGAAGGCGGCGCGCGCCTCCGGGCGGACCCGGGCCCGGTCGAGCGTGGCGATCGTGTGGCGCAGCGGGATGCCGATGTAGCGGGAGTTGCGCAGCTTGCTGTCGGGGGTGGCGACGGCCACCCCGTGGGCGTACCGCGAACCGATCTTGTTGGCGAGCCCGGGCCGCGCGTTGGCCTCGTGCACGACGATCGGCGTCCCGGTCCGCTTGGCCGCGAGGTAACCGGGCAGGGCTACGTAGCCGCCGAAGCCGACGACGCAGTCCGCCTTCGTCCGCTCCAGGATCTGCTCGGCCGCCTTGATGGTGCCCCGCAGCCTTCCTGGGACGGTGATCAGTTCAGGGGTGGGCTTGCGCGGCAGCGGGACGGCCGGGATCAGCGCGAGTTCGTAGCCCCGCTCGGGTACGAGTCGGGTCTCGAGTCCACGCTCCGTGCCCAGGGCCGTGATGCCCACGGTCGGGTCCTGCCTCCGCAGGGCGTCCGCGAGGGCGAGCGCGGGCTCGATGTGGCCGGCGGTCCCCCCGCCGGCGAGTACGACATGCACCGAAATTCACCGCTCTCCGGACGGACGCGCCTTGGCGCGCCGTCGCATCGTGTTCCATCTCACCCGAGGTTGCCGCATGGCCAGGGCCGCCTTCGCAGCGGGGTCCGATCGCGCGAAGGCGATGAGGAGCCCGATGGCGAACATGGTCGGCAACAGCGCCGAACCCCCGTAGGAGAACAGCGGGAGCGGGACACCGGCGATCGGCAGCAGACCGAGCACCGCACCGACGTTGATCACGGCCTGGGCCGTGATCCAGGTGGTCACGCCTCCCGCGGCATACCTCACGAAGGGGTCCTCCGTGCGTCCGGCCACGCGGATACCCGCATAGCCTAGAGCCGCGAACAGGGCGAGCACCGACAGTGTCCCCGCCAGACCGAGTTCCTCCCCGGTGATGGCGAAGATGAAGTCGGTGTGTGGTTCGGGCAGTTGACCCCATTTTTCCACACTCGCGCCCAGGCCGGAACCGAAGAATCCGCCGGAGGCAAGGGCATAAATGCCATGTACCGCCTGCCAGCACTGGTCGCCGGGCCCGGGATCGGTGGCGCCGATGCAGGCGAGCCTCGCCATCCGGTTGGGGCTCGTCTTGATGAGAATCACACCGATCAGCGCCGCGACGCCGAGCACCCCCGCGAACAGCCGGGTCGGTGCGCCCGCGAGCCACAACAGGCCGAAAAGAATCGCGGTGAGAATGATCGCGGTGCCCATGTCGCCGCCGAGCATGATGAGCCCGAGCAGCATGAAGGCGACCGGGACGAGCGGCACCAGCATGTGCTTCCACTGGGTCAGCAGCCGCTTGTCGTGCTTGCGCGCGAGCAGGTCGGCGCCCCACAGCACGAGGGCTAGCTTGCCGAACTCACTGGGCTGGAGCTGGAACGGGCCGCCCAGATAGATCCAGTTCTGGTTGCCGTTGACGCTGCGCCCTATCCCCGGGATCTGTACGAGGACCATCAGGAAGACGGTCACCGCGAGCATCGGATAGGCCAGCGCCCGGTGGAGCTTGATGGGCATCCGCATGGCGAGCAGCAGCAGGATCGTACCGAGCACGGCGGCGACGAACTGCTTGCGGAAGAAGTACGAGGCGGGCAGGTCCAGCTGGAGCGCCTGGATCATCGACGCGGAGTAGACCATCACCAGGCCGAGCACGGTGATCAGCAGGCTGCTGCCGAAGATCAGGTAATAGGCGGTCAGCGGGCGGTCCCAGGCCCGGCGGACCCTGTTGACGAGCCGCCGGGGCCCGCTCTCGCCCGGAGGGTGGGAGGCACCTCTGGCGCGTACCGGAGCCGGACGTCTGGCGACCCGCACGGATGACCTGGCCACATTCCCCTCCCAAGGGTGTGCCCGGCGCCGGCCGGGCGTGAGACCCGGTCAGGCGCGCGTGGAGCCGAGTTCGCGGACGGCGTCCGCGAACGCTTCACCACGCTTGTTGTAGTTGGTGAACATGTCCATCGACGCACAGGCCGGAGCCATCAGCACGGTGTCCCCCGGCTGAGCCAGCTCCGCCGCCCGCCGTACCGCCTCGGACATCGCCCCAGTGTCGGTCCGGTCGAGGTCGACGACCGGGACCTCGGGGGCGTGTCGCGCCAGGGCTTCGCGGATCAGGGCGCGGTCGACGCCGATCAGGACGACACCGCGCAGCCGCTTCGCCGCGCTCGTGACGAGTTCGTCGAAGGTGGCGCCCTTGGCGAGGCCGCCCGCGATCCACACGATCGACTCGTACGCCGCCAACGAAGCCTGTGCGGCGTGGGTGTTGGTGGCCTTGGAGTCGTCGACGTAGGCGACCTGCGCGACATCGGCGACGTGTTCGATGCGGTGGGCGTCCGGACGGAAGGCGCGCAGACCGTCGCGTACGGCCGTCGCCTGGACGCCGAAGGCGCGGGCGAGGGCCGCGGCGGCCAGCGCGTTGGCGATGTTGTGCGGCGCGGGCGGGCGGACGTCGGAGATCTCGGCGAGCTCCTGGGCCTGCTTCTGGCGGTCCGGCACGAAGGCACGGTCGACCAGGATGCCGTCCACCACGCCCAGTTGCGAGGGCGCGGGCGCGTTCAGCGTGAAGCCGATGGCCCGGCAGCCCTCTTCGACGTCGGCCTCGCGGACCAGGTCCTCGGTCGCCTTGTCCGCGACGTTGTAGACGCAGGCGATCTGATTGCCCTCGTAGATACGCCCCTTGTCGGCGGCGTACGCCTCCATGGAGCCGTGCCAGTCGAGGTGGTCGGGCGCGAGGTTGAGGACGGCCGCGGAGTGGGCGCGCAGCGAGGGCGCCCAGTGCAGCTGGTACGAGGACAGCTCGACGGCGAGCACGTCGTACGCGTCGTCGCCTTCGAGGACGACGTCCACGATCGGGGTGCCGATGTTGCCGACGGCGGCCGTGCGCAGGCCCGCGGCTTCGAGGATCGAGGCGAGCATCTGCGTGGTCGTCGTCTTGCCGTTGGTGCCCGTGATGGCGAGCCAGGGCGCCGCGTCCGGACCGCGCAGCCGCCAGGCGACCTCGACGTCCCCGATGACGTCCACGCCCGCCTCGGCGGCCGCGGCGAACAGCGGTGACGACGGCTTCCAGCCCGGCGAGGTGACCACCAGGTCGGTGCCCTCGGGCAGCGTCTCGGCGTCGCCCAGGCGTACGGAGATGCCCTCGCCCCGGAGCGGGGCGGCACGCTCCTCGTGCGCCGCTGCCGAGCCGCCGTCCACGACGGTCACCGACGCGCCGAGGCCGGCCAGGGCGCGGGCGGCGCTGATGCCGCTCACGCCGAGACCGGCGACGGTGATGTTCTTGCCCTGCCAGTCGGAGGCGAAGGTCACTTTTCGGCTGCCCATCCCGCGTAGAAGAGACCGAGGCCGACGATCACGCACATGCCCTGGATGATCCAGAAGCGGACCACCACAAGGACCTCGGACCACCCCTTGAGTTCGAAGTGGTGCTGGAGTGGCGCCATCCGGAAGACGCGCTTGCCGGTCAGCTTGAACGAGCCGACCTGGATGACGACCGACATGGTGATCATCACGAAGAGGCCGCCGAGCAGCGCGAGGAGCAGCTCCGTGCGGGAGCAGATCGCAAGGCCCGCCAGCGCGCCGCCGAGGGCGAGCGAACCGGTGTCACCCATGAAGATCTTGGCGGGCGAGGTGTTCCACCACAGGAAGCCGAAGCAGGCGCCCATCAGCGCGGAGGCCACGACCGCCAGGTCGAGCGGGTCCCTGACCTCGAAGCACGCCTGGGGGTTGGTCAGCGTCGTCGCGTTGGCGCAGGACTCCTGGTACTGCCAGACGCCGATGAAGGTGTAGGCGCCGAAGACCATCACGGAGGCGCCGGTGGCGAGGCCGTCCAGGCCGTCGGTGAGGTTCACGCCGTTCGACATCGCGAGGATCATGAACAGCGCCCAGACCACGAACAGGACCGGGCCGATCGACCAGCCGAAGTCCGTGACGAACGACAGCTTGGTGGAGGCCGGGGTCTGGTTGCGGTTGTCCGGCCAGTTCAGCGCGAGCACGGCGAAGCCGATGCCGACGATCAGCTGGCCGGCCATCTTCGCCTTGGCGCGCAGACCGAGCGAACGCTGCTTGACGATCTTGATGTAGTCGTCGAGGAAGCCGACGAGGCCCATGCCCGCCATCAGGAAGAGCACCAGGAGGCCGGAGAGCGTGGTCTCCGTGCCGGTGATGATCTTCGTGAGGAAGTACGCGATGAGCGTGGCCAGGATGAAGGCGATACCGCCCATGGTCGGCGTACCGCGCTTGCTGTGGTGCTCGCGCGGGCCGTCGTCCCGGATGAACTGACCGTAGCCCTTGCGGGCCAGGAGCTTGATCAGCAGCGGGGTGCCGACCAGGGTCAGGAAGAGCCCGATCACACCCGCGAAGAGGATCTGCCTCATCGGCCGGAGACCTGCCCCTCAGAAGACACCGCGGCGTCGTCGAGCAGCGCCGTGGCGACCCGCTCGAGACCGACCGACCTGGACGCCTTCACCAGCACGACGTCTCCCGGGCGCAGCTCGCTGCGCAGCAGGTCGATCGCCGCCTGTGCGTCGGACACGTGCACCGACTCCTCACCCCACGAACCCTCGTTGTATGCGCCCAGTTGGAGCCAGGACGCTTCCCTGCCCCCGACTGCCACGAGCTTGCTCACGTTGAGCCGGACGGCAAGGCGTCCGACCGCGTCGTGCTCGGTGAGACCGTCGTCCCCGAGCTCGGCCATCTGACCGAGCACCGCCCACGTCCGGCGCCCCTTGCCCATGGCCACGAGCGCGCGCAGGGCCGCTCGCATGGACTCGGGGTTCGCGTTGTAGGCGTCGTTGACGACCGTCACACCGTCCGGGCGCTCGGTGACCTCCATCCGCCAGCGGGACAGCGTGCCCGCCTCGGAGAGCGCGAGGGCGATCTCGTCGACGGACATGCCCAGCTCATGGGCGACGGCGGCCGCGGCAAGCGCGTTCGACACGTGGTGCTCACCGTACAGCCGCAAGGTCACGTCGCTGCACCCGGAGGGTGTGTGCAGCGTAAAAGCAGGCTGTCCGTTCTCCGTGAGTCGGACATTCTCGGCACGTACGTCGGCGTCCTCGGCCTCTCCGAAGAGGATCACGCGCGCCTTGGTGCGCGACGCCATGGCGCGCACGAGGGGGTCGTCGGCGTTGAGGACGGCAGCCCCGTCCGCGGGTAGCGCCTCGACCAGCTCACCCTTCGCTTGTGCGATCTGCTCGCGGCCGCCGAACTCGCCGATGTGGGCGGTGCCGACGTTCAGGACGAGGCCGATCCTCGGCGGCGTGAGACCGGTGAGGTAGCGAATATGGCCGATTCCGCGCGCTCCCATCTCCAGGACGAGGAAGCGCGTCTCGTCCGTGGCGCTGAGCGCGGTCAGCGGCAGGCCGATCTCGTTGTTGAGGGAGCCCGGCGTGAAGACCGTGGGCGCCTTGCGCCGCAGCACCTGCGCGAGCAGGTCCTTGGAGCTGGTCTTGCCGACCGATCCTGTCAGGGCGACCAGGGTCGCGCCGAGCCGCTCCACGACGTGGCGGGCGAGGGCGCCGAGCGCCGCCGTTACGTCGTCGACGACGATGGCGGGCACGCCGACCGGCCGCGAGGCGAGGACGGCCGCGGCGCCTGCCGCGACGACGTCCGCCGCGTAGTCGTGGCCGTCGACGCGCTCGCCGACGAAGGCGACGAAGAGGCTGCCGGGCTCCACCTCACGGGAGTCCCGGACGACGGGTCCGGTGACCTGGACGGCCGGATCCGGTATGTCGTACGTCTGCCCGCCGACGACGCTGGCGATCTCGGCGAGGGAGAGGGCGATCACAACTTCATCCCTGGGTTTGCTGGATAGCTTCGCGAAGCACCTGGCGGTCGTCGAAGGGACGCACCACCCCGGCGATGTCCTGCCCCTGCTCGTGGCCCTTGCCCGCGACCAGGACGGTGTCGCCCGGTCGCGCGCGGACGACGGCCGCGCGGATGGCGGCGGCGCGGTCCTCGAACACGGCGACGTCGCCGCGCTCGTGGATCGGCACCTCGGCGGCGCCGGCGAGCATCGTGGCGAGGATCGCGAGGGGGTCCTCGCCACGGGGGTTGTCGGAGGTCAGTACGGCGGTGTCGGCGAGGCGGGCCGCAGCCGCGCCCATCGGCATCCGCTTGGTCCTGTCGCGGTCGCCGCCGCAGCCGAGCACGATGTGCAGCTTGCCCTCGGTGACCTTGCGCAGCGCGCGCAGGACCGATTCGACGGCGTCCGTCTTGTGGGCGTAGTCGACGACCGCGAGGTAGGGCTGGCCCGCGTCGACGCGCTCCAGGCGGCCGGGCACGCCGGGCACCGCGGCGACGCCGTCGGCGGCCTGCTGCGGGTCGATGCCCGCGACGGCCAGCGAGACGATCGCGGCGAGGGTGTTGGCGACGTTGAAGGGGCCGGCCAGCGGCGACTTCGCCGTGATGCGCTCGCCCTTGGGGCCGACCACGACGAACGTCGAGTCCAGCGGGCCGACCACGACGTCCTCGGCGCGCCAGTCGGCGTCGGGGTGTCCCTCGGCGGAGAACGTGGTGACGGGCACCTCGGACTCGGTGACGAGCCGACGCCCGTACTCGTCGTCGAAGTTGACCACGCCGAGCCGCGAGCGCCGCTTGGTGAACAGCTGCGCCTTGGCCTGGAAGTAGTCCTCCATGTCGGAGTGGAACTCCATGTGCTCCGGGCTCAGGTTGTTGAAGACGGCGACGTCGAAGACGCAGCCGTCCACGCGCCCGAGCACCAGGGCGTGGCTGGAGACCTCCATGGCGACCGCCTCGACGCCGCGCTCGCGCATCACCGCGAACAGCGCCTGGAGGTCGGTGGCTTCGGGGGTCGTACGCTCCGACTTGATGCGCGTCTCGCCGATGCGCATCTCGACGGTGCCGATGAGCCCGGTCGCGCGCAGGCCCTTGAGGCCGCCCTCGACGAGGTACGCGGTCGTCGTCTTGCCGGAGGTGCCGGTGATGCCGATCTGGAGGAGGTCGCGGCCGGGGTGGCCGTAGACCGTCGCCGCGAGTTCGCCCATCCGGCCGCGCGGGCTGTCGACGACCAGGACCGGCAGGCCGGTCGCGGCCGCGCGTTCGGCACCGGTCGGGTCCGTGAGGATCGCCGCGGCGCCGAGGTCGGCGGCCTGCGCCACGAAGTCGGCGCCGTGCATACGGGCGCCGGGCAGCGCGGCGTAGATGTCACCGGGGCGGACCGCGCGGGAGTCGTGCGTGATGCCCGTGATCTGCGCGGCGCCCTCGACGGCGACGCCCAGCTGGCCCGCCAGGTCCGTCAAGGAGGTCGCGGAGACCTGGTCCGGCCGCGGCGGTCCCGGGTAGGTCACGGGAGCGCCCTTCTGGGTGGTTTGGGACTGATCAGCGTGTGGCACGGCGGTGAGCGTACCGGGCGCACCCCACTCGGGGCGAAGTGAGGGGCGTGGCGGGGGGTGGTTCCCGGGGTCGGGAGTGATCGTTGTCACGGGCGGTTCCTGGTCGGGTCCTAGGGCTCGAAGGTGACGGGAAGGCGGGCCGGACCGCTCCCCGTGGGCGGGACTTGGAGCGTCTTGAGCGCGAACTCCATGACTTCCTTGTAGATGGGCCCGCAGATCTGGCCGCCGAAGTAACTGCCCTTGGTGGCGTTCTGGATCGCGCAGTAGACCGTGACGCGCGGCTTGTCGGCCGGCGCGAAGCCCGCGAAGGACGAGGTGTAGCCCTTGTAGCGGCCGGTCGCGGGGTCGACCCGGTTGGCCGTACCGGTCTTGCCCGCGACGCGGTAGCCGGGGATGCGGGCCTTGGTGCCGGTGCCCTCTTCGTCGTCGACGACGGACTCCAGCATCTGCGACACCGTCTTGGCGGTCTTGTCGCTCACCACCCGCGTCTTCTTCGGCTTCGGCGCGGGCGTGAAGCGGCCGTCGGGCCCCTTCGTACCGCGCACGAGCGTGGGCTCGACGCGTACGCCGCCGTTGGCGATCGTCGAGTAGACAGAGGCCGCCTGCATCGCGTTGATGGAGACGCCCTGGCCGAACGGGATCGTGAACTGCTGCGAGGTCGACCACTTGGCGGGGGGCGCGAGGATGCCGGAGGTCTCGCCGGGGAAGCCGAGGCCGGTCTCCTTGCCGAGGCCGAACTTGCGCAGGTAGGAGTAGAGGACCTTGTTGGCCTGCTCCTGCGTCTTGCCCAGCTGGCCGGTGGCGAGGATGGTGCCGATGTTGGAGGACTTGGCGAGCACGCCGTTGAGCGTCAGGTGCCAGGTCGGGTGGTCGATGTCGTCCTGGAAGAGGCGGTCGCCGCGGTGCAGCCGGTTGGGCACCGTCACCCGGGTGCCGGGCGTTGCCACGTTCTCCTCCAGGACCGCCGCCATGGACATGACCTTGGCGGTGGAGCCGGGCTCGAAGGCGTCCTGGAGCGCGGCGTTGCCGAGCGCCGCGCCGTCGGCCTGCGTGAGGTCGTTCGGGTCAAAACCGGGGGCGTTGGCCATCGCGAGGACCTCGCCGGTCCGCGTGTCCTGCACTATCACGTAGCCGCGGTCGGCCTCGGACTTCCTGACCTGCTCCGTGATGGCGTTCTGCGCGGCCCACTGGATGTCACGGTCGATGGTGAGCTCGATGTCGGAGCCGGGCACGGCGGGCGTCTCCGTGGAGCCCGCGGTCGGCACCTGCCTGCCGCCGGACTGGGCGTAGCGGATCTTGCCGTCCTCGCCCGCCAGCTGCTTGTCGAGCTGCCGCTCCAGGCCGCCGCCGCCCTTGCCGTTGGAGCTGACCCAGCCCAGTATCCCGGCGGCCAGGTCGTGGTTGGGGTAGACCCGTTTGCTGCTCGGGTCCGCGAGGACGCCGGCCAGGACGTTCGGGGAGCCCGGGTCGGTGCCCGCCTTCTCGGCGAGCGCGCCGCGCAGGTCCTTGATCTGCTTCCACACCTTCGGGGTCTGGCGGCGGGCGAGCAGGACGTAGCGGGTGTCGGGCGTCTTGAGCTTCTTGGTGAGCTCGGCGACGCTCTTGTCGAGGATGGGGGCCAGGAGCGCCGCCGCCTGCTCGGGCGCGTCCTTGGTCTTCATCTCCTTCGGCGTGAACAGCGTGGGGTCCGCCGTGATGTCGTACGCGTCCACGCTGGCGGCCAGTTCGACGCCGGCGCGGTCGGTGATGCGTCCGCGCTCGGCCGCCAGGGTGTGCGTGAAGTAGCGGTTTTTCTCCGCCTTGGCCGTGTACACGCTCGCGTCGACGGCCTGCACCTGGAGGAGCCGCACGACGAAGGCCAGCATCACCAGCGTCAGGCCCAGGCTGACCATGCGCAGGCGTGGGCGAGGGCTGCCCAGGCGGATGGTGCGGGCCTGGCCTTGGTGCCGGGGCGGCGGGCGGCGGGCGCCCTGCGGATGCCGGGCGCCGGGCGCGCCAGGGCGTGCGGGCCGCGAGGGCCCTGGCACCCGACGCCGCGGGGTTCCCTGTCGGACACTTAACGTCACCTGCCGGAGGTCGTCGGGGCCGGGCTGCGGGGCCGGGGGGCGTGGGGGCACGGTCGCGGGTGGCCCAGCCGCGGTTGGCGCGGCCGCGGGCGCCGGGCGGAGACGGCAGGCGGGGCCGGGGCGGGGCGGAGATCGGCACGGAGGCCGCCGGGGCGCCACCTCCTGCGGACGCAGCGCCGAGGGCCGGGCCGCGGCGGCGCCGGGCACACCGCGCACGGTGCCGTCGGGGTTCAGGAAGGCCGGGTCGCCGCCGGGGACCATGCCGAGCTTGTCGGCGCGCCGCTGGAGGGCGTCGGGCGCGGCGTAGCCGTCCACGTCGCGCTGGAGCTCCTGCTTCTCCTCGGTGAGGTCCTTCGTCTGCCGCTTGAGCTCACTCACCTGGAACGAGCCTTCGTTGAGCGAGGAGTTCAGGATGAGCAGCATGATCAGGCCACCGCCGAGGAGCAGCACGACCAGGAGGACGAAGGGCGTGCGCGCGGCCTGGTTCTGGCCCTGCGGGAGCAGTTTCGCGAGGCGGGCGGCCCTCCCCCGCAGCTCGGGCTTCTTGCTCATGGAGCCTCCTCGCGTAACTCAGCTCAGCGGACGGTGCTCACGTGTCCTTCGGCCGGCCGGGCCTCAGCTCACGTCCTCGCGGACGCGCTCGGCGCCCCGCAGCCGCGCCGGGGCGGCCCTGCGGTTCTCGGCGACCTCTTCCTCGGTGGGCAGTTCGGCGCCGCGGGTCAGAAGCTTCAGGCGCGGCTGGTAGCGCTCGGGGACCACGGGCAGGCCGGGCGGCGCCGTGTTCGCGGCACCGGCCGCGAACACCTGCTTGACCAGGCGGTCTTCCAGCGAGTGGTACGACAGGACGGCGATCCGACCGCCGACGGCGAGCGCCTTCACGGCCGCCGGGATCGCCCGCTCCAGGACGCTCAGCTCGCCGTTGACCTCGATGCGCAGGGCCTGGAAGGTGCGCTTGGCGGGGTTGCCGCCGGTGCGCTTGGCGGCCTGCGGCAGGGAGTCGCGGATGAGCTCGACGAGCCGCGCGCTGTTGCTGAACGGCTCCTTCTCGCGCTCGCGCACGACGGCGCTGACGATGCGCTTGGCCTGCTTCTCCTCGCCGTACTGGCGCAGGATCCGCACCAGTTCGCCGGGCGCGTACGTGTTGAGGACCTCGGCGGCGCTGATGCCGGTCGTCTGGTCCATGCGCATGTCCAGGGGCGCGTCCTGGGCGTACGCGAATCCCCGGTCCGCCTCGTCGAGTTGCATGGAGGAGACGCCGAGGTCGAAGAGGACGCCCTGTACGCGCGGGATGTCCAGGCGGTCGAGCACCTCGGGGAGCTCGTCGTAGACGGCGTGCACCAGGGTGGCCCGGTCGCCGTAGGGGGCGAGCCGTTCGCCGGACAGGCGCAGTGCTTCCTTGTCGCGGTCCAGGGCGACGAGGCGCGCCGCGGGGAAGGTGGCCAGGAGGGCCTCGCTGTGGCCGCCGAGGCCGAGGGTGCAGTCGACGACGACCGCGCCCGGTTCGGCGAGGGCGGGGGCCAACATGTCCAGGCACCGCTGGAGCATCACCGGGACGTGTCGGCTGTTGTCGGTCAAGGGGCCCTCTCAGGTCCGGCGCGGCGTCCGTACGCACTGCCGGGTCCCCGCCCGCTCCGTGAAGGGGAATGGTCCGCCGGCGCCGGGGAAGTGGCGTCAGCCGACCGGGAGCGGGAGGAGGCCGAGCCGTACGTACGCGCCGCGCACGTGGGGATTCTCAAGAATCTCCGGGATGTGCGGTCCAGCGGGGAGCAGGTCACGTCTCCCGCTTCGCGTCACTTTAGTCCACGGTGTCTTCCGGTCAATCAACCGGCCTGCGCGTCGCGGCCCGGTCCGAGACACGGGCGCAAATCCCCCGTAGTCACCCATTCGGCCGTAGCCGCCACACCCTGTGGGTTAGCTCACAACAAGAGTTATTGGCGTTCTTTGTCCCTTCTCACAGCGGGCCGAGTTGATCAGTGGCCATTAACGTCATATCCATGTCGACTTCCGCATCCCCCTCGGGTAACAGCCCCGCAGAGCCGATCGGCGACATAGCCGTCGGCACGGTCACCGACCGCCTGGTCGAGGCGAACAAGCGGTACGCCGCCGGCTTCGCCGATCCGGGCATGGACGCCCGCCCCGTACTGCGTGTCGCCGTCGTCGCCTGCATGGACGCCCGCCTCGATCTGCATGACGCGCTCGGCCTCGAGCTGGGCGACTGCCACACCATCCGCAACGCGGGCGGCGTGGTCACCGACGACGTCATCCGCTCCCTGACCATCAGCCAGCGCGCGCTCGGCACCCGCAGCGTGGTCCTCATCCACCACACCGGCTGCGGCCTGGAGTCCCTCACCGAGGAGTTCCGCCAGGACCTGGAGAACGAGGTGGGGCAGCGGCCGACGTGGGCGGTGGAGTCCTTCCGCGACGTCGAGCAGGACGTACGCCAGTCGATGCAGCGCGTACGGACCTCGCCGTTCCTGCTGCACACCGACGACATCCGCGGCTTTGTCTTCGACGTGACGACGGGTCTGCTGCGGGAGATCGCCCCCGCGTAATCGACCCTGCGTGACTGACAAAAGGTCGTAAGACCCGACAAATCGGCGCCAGTTATCCACAGGCGAGTGACACGACCCGGTACGCCCAACAACAATGCGGGGGTGGCACCACGCACACCATTCACGCGTGGTGCCGGTGAATTCGGGGTGGACCGGGTCGTGCGCTTGAGCGGCGGCCCGGAAATGGGGTACCCCCTGCTCCTCAGGAGCGCGGGGCAGGGCCGAGGAGGGCCGGGTGACGACGTATGACGATCGAGCGAGCCTCACAGATCTGACCACCACAGCGGAGCGTGTCCGCAGGTCGGTGGAGGGTGTGATCGAGGGCAAGCCGGAGGTCGTACGGCTCTCGCTGACCGTGCTCCTCGCCGAGGGGCATCTGCTCATCGAGGATGTGCCGGGCGTGGGCAAGACCATGCTCGCCAAGGCACTGGCGCGGTCCATCGACTGCTCGGTGCGGCGGATCCAGTTCACGCCGGACCTGCTGCCGTCGGACATCACCGGTGTGTCCATCTTCGACCAGCAGCGCAGGGACTTCGAGTTCAAGCCGGGCGCCATCTTCGCGCAGATCGTGATCGGCGACGAGATCAACCGCGCCTCTCCGAAGACGCAGTCCGCGCTCCTGGAGTCCATGGAGGAGCGCCAGGTCACCATCGACGGGCAGACCTATGAACTGCCCAGCCCCTTCATGGTCGTGGCCACGCAGAACCCCGTGGAGATGGAGGGGACCTACCCCCTGCCCGAGGCGCAGCGCGACCGCTTCATGGCGCGCGTCTCGATCGGCTATCCGGGGCCGGAGGCCGAGCTCCAGATGCTCGACGTGCACGGCGGCGTCTCGCCCCTGGACGACCTCCAGCCGGTGGCGCACGCCCACGACATCGTGAAGCTCATCGACGCGGTGCGCACGGTCCACGTGGCCGACACCGTGCGGCGGTACGCGGTGGACCTGGTCTCCGCCACGCGCAACCACCCCGACCTGAGACTCGGGGCCTCGCCGCGCGCCACGCTGCACCTGGTGCGCGCCGCCAAGGCCTCCGCGGCGCTCAGCGGCCGGGAGTTCGCCCTGCCGGACGACGTACAGGCGCTGGCCGTCGCGGTCCTCGCGCACCGCCTGCTGCCCACCGCGCAGGCCCAGCTGAACCGCCGCACGGCCGAATCCGTCGTCCTGGAGATCCTCCAGCACACCCCCGTCCCCGCCGCCGCCCAGCCGGGCAACGGCGCCTTCTTCGCCCCGCAGCCGCCCGGCACGCGGAGGCTGTGATGACGGCGCCAGCGGGTCCTGCGGGTCCCGCCGAGGGCGACAAGGGCGGGCTGCGCACGGCTCTCGCGGGCCTGACCACACGCGGGCGTTCCTTCCTGGCGGCGGGCATCGCCGCCGCCATCTGCGCCTACGTCCTCGGCCAGAGCGACCTGCTGCGCGTCGGGCTGCTGCTCGCCGTACTGCCGCTGGTCTGCGCCGTGGTCCTCTTCCGCACCCGGTACCGCGTGGCGGGCAGCCGCAGGCTCTCCCCCGGGCGCGTGCCGGCCGGTTCGGAGGCCCGCGTCCACCTGCGCATGGACAACGTCTCGCGACTGCCCACGGGACTGCTGATGCTCCAGGACCGGGTGCCCTACGTCCTCGGGCCCCGGCCCCGGTTCGTGCTCGACCGGGTCGAGGCGGGCGGGCGCCGCGAGGTGTCCTACCGCGTCCGCTCCGACCTGCGCGGACGCTATCCGCTGGGGCCGCTGCAGCTGCGCCTGACGGACCCGTTCGGGATGTGCGAGCTGACCCGCTCCTTCTCGACGTACGACACCCTGACGGTCATCCCGCGCGTGGAGGCGCTGCCCCCGGTGCGGCTCTCGGGCGAGGCCAAGGGGTACGGCGACGGGCGCAACCGCTCGCTGGCGCTCGCCGGTGAGGACGACGTCATCCCGCGCGGGTACCGCCACGGCGACGACCTGCGCCGCGTCCACTGGCGCTCCACCGCGCGCTACGGCGAGCTGATGGTCCGCCGCGAGGAGCAGCCGCAGCGCGCCCGCTGCACGGTGCTCCTGGACACCCGGGGCACCGGCTTCCGGGGCGCCGGGCCCGACTCGGCCTTCGAGTGGGCGGTGTCGGGCACGGCCTCGGCCCTGGTGCACATGCTCGAACGGGGCTTCTCGGTCAGGCTGTTGACCGACACCGGCACCTCCGTGCCGGGCGAGGGCTCGGACGGCTTCGCGGGCGCGAGCCAGGAGTCGGCGGACGCGGCCGGGCTGATGATGGACACCCTCGCGGTGATCGAGCACTCGGACGGCGCCGGGCTCTCCCGTGCGTACGACGTGCTGCGCGGGGGCAATGAAGGCCTCCTCATCGCCTTCCTCGGCGACCTCGACGAGGAACAGGCGGCGGTGGTCGCCAAGATGCGTCAGCGCAGCGGCGCCGCGGTCGCCTTCGTCCTGGACAGCACCGTGTGGGCGCAGCGCTCCGGCGGTGTGCCGGCCGGCGCCGGTGACGTACGGGTGCAGCTGCTGCGCGAGGCGGGCTGGACGGCCCTCACCGTGCCGCCGGGGGCGAGCCTGACGGACCTGTGGCGCCGGGCCGACCACGCGCGCACGAGCGCGGGCCCGGCACCCGCGACGGGGACCACGACCGGGGGCTGGGCATGAGGACGCGGTACGGATCGCCGGGGCACCCGCGCGCGGGAGGCCCGGTAGCACGGCAGGGACGTACGACAGTGGGGGGACGGTCATGAGCGGACGCGCGCGGCTCGCGCTGTGTGCCACCGCGGCGACACTGATGGCGTCGAGCGCGTTACTGCCGCTCGTCGATCCGGCGACGTGGTTCGTGCAGGCCGTCATCCTGCTGGTGGTGCAGAGCGGGGTCGGCGCGCTGGCCCGGCGGCTGCCGCTGGCCAGGACGCTCACCGTGGCCGTGCAGGCGCTGGTGTCGCTGCTGCTGCTCACCCTGGTCTTCGCCCGCGAGCAGGCCATCGCGGGCATCCTGCCGGGCCCCGACGTGTTCCGGCGGTTCGCGGTGCTCCTTGAGGCGGGCGGCGAGGACGTCGGGCGGTACGCGATTCCGGCGCCGCTCAGTGACGGCATCCGGCTGATGCTGGTCGGCGGCGTCCTGGTGATCGGCCTCGCGGTGGACGCCCTCGCGGTGACGTTCCGTACGGCGGCCCCGGCCGGGCTGCCGCTGCTCGCGCTGTACTCGGTCGCGGCGGGGCTCTCCGGGGACGGCGCGGGATGGCTGTGGTTCCTGCTCGCCTCGGCCGGATACCTGCTGCTGCTCCTGGCGGAGGGCAGGGACCGGATCTCCCAGTGGGGCCGGGTGTTCGGCGGCGCGGCGCGCGCTCCGGGGCGGGTCTCCGGGGGCCTGGAGAGCGGCGGCGGGGCGATCGCCCCGGTCCGCACGGGCCGGCGCATCGGCGCCCTCGCCCTCGGCATCGCCCTGGTGGTGCCGCTCGCCCTGCCGGCCCTGGACGGCGGTCTCCTGGACGGTTCCGGTGGCCCCGGCGGGGGCGGCTCGGGCGGCGGCGGGACGATCTCCGCCGTCAATCCCCTGGTCGCGCTCCAGGACAGCCTGAACCAGCCGGAGGACCGCGAGGTCATCACCTACCGGACGAACGCCGAGCGGACCGACGACCTGTATCTGCGGATCGTCTCGCTCGACCAGTTCGACGGCACCACGTGGAAGACCACCGTCCGGAGCATCGAGGACGTGCCCTCTCCCCTGCCGACGCCACGGGGTCTGCTCCCGGACGTCCGCAGGAGCGAGATCCAGACGAACATCTCCGCCGCCGACGGCTACGCGCAGAACTGGCTGCCGATGCCCTTCCCGGCCAGCGACGTGAAGATCGGCGGCCGCTGGCGGTACGAGCCGGTGGGCCGCGCCCTCGTCGGCGACCGGGGCCAGACCACGCGCGGCGCCCGTTACGAGGTCAAGAGCCTGGTCGTGGAGCCCACCGCCGAGCAACTCGCGGACGCTCCATCGCCCCCCGCGGACCTGCGGAAAGAGTTCACCAAGGTCCCTGACTCGCTGCCGGGGCTGGTCGGGGCCACGGCCCGCCGGGTCACCAAGGGCTCCGCGAACCCCTACGAGCAGGCGGTCAAGCTCCAGGACTACTTCGCCTCGGACGGCGGGTTCACGTACAACACCCAGGTGCGGGCGGGCAGCGGACCCGCCGCGATCGAGAAGTTCCTGCGGCAGAAGGAAGGCTTCTGCGTCCACTTCTCCTTCGCGATGGCCTCCATGGCGCGCACGCTCGGCATCCCGGCCCGCGTCGCGGTGGGCTTCACGCCGGGTTCCGCGCAGGCCGACGGCACGATGTCGGTCGGGCTGCGGGACGCGCACGCCTGGCCCGAGCTGTATTTCGAAGGCGTGGGCTGGACCCGCTTCGAGCCGACGCCGAGCCGGGGCACGGTGCCCGAGTACACCCGCTCCGATGTCCCCTCGGGCGACGCGAGCGACCCGGACGCCCCGGAGCCGGCCCGCTCCTCGGAGCCGTCCACGGCGCCCTCGGCGTCCGACAGCTGCCCGCCGGACGTGCGCAAGCAGGGCGGCTGCGCGAGCGCCGCGCCGCAGGTCGCCGCTGGTTCGGGTGGTGACGGGCCACCCATCCAGATGATCGTCCTGGTGGCCCTCGCGGTCCTGCTCGTCGTCACGCTGCCCGTGCTGCCGATGCTGTGGCGGACCCGGATGCGGTCGGCGCGGCTCGGCGCCGGCGGTCGTACACCGGGGGACGCCGTCGCGCGGACCCTGGCCGCCTGGCTCGAAGTGACCGACACGGCCTGGGACCACGGCATTGAGCCGGACGAGTCACAGACCCCGCGCAACGCCGCCGCGCGGATCGTCCGCATCGGGCAGCTGCCGTCGGGGCCCGCGGAGGCCGTCCACCGGGTGGCGACCGCCGTGGAGCAGGCGCTCTACGCTCCGAGCCCGCGACTTCCGGTGACAGGGCTCTCGCAGGACGTGCTGCGCGTACGGGAAGGACTGCACGCCACGTCGACCCGCTCCGCCCGGCTGCGGGCGACGCTCGCGCCGCGTTCGGCCGCACGGGTGGTGTGGGCGGTCTCGGACCGCTGGTCGGCGTCGAGCGCCCGCTGGAGCGAGCGGGCCGCCAAGCGGTGGGCGGCGCTGACGCGGAGGCATGCGTAAGCGCACGCACAGGTAAGGGGTGACCGCCCACCAGGGCGGTCACCCCTTACACACGCTCATCAAGTCTGTTCGGTCAGCCTTGCCGGGCCGGGCTCACTGACCGCCCTGCTGTTCGTCGCGGCGGCGCTGCCACCGCTGCTCGATGCGGTCCATGACGGAACGACGCTGCCTCGTCTGTCTGCGGGCATGGGGCCCACCCTGCGCCGTGGCCGCGCCCGCGGGCTGTTCGCCCGGTTTCGGGGCCTTGCGCCAACCGGTGACGGCGAGCACCGCGCAGCCCAGCATGACGAGGAACCCCACCACGCTGATCCAGATCTGCTGGGCGACCATTCCGGCCATGAGAAGGGCGATGCCCACCAGGAAGCCCACGACCGCTTGGTAGACCCGCTTCCGGGTGTACGTACGCAGCCCGCTTCCCTCAAGCGCTGTCGCGAACTTGGGATCTTCGGCGTACAGCGCTCGCTCCATCTGCTCGAGCATGCGCTGCTCGTGCTCCGAGAGCGGCACGGAGTCCTCCTCATCGTGCAGTCGCCGGGGCGACCGGGGGTCCCCTTCAGGATAGGCAGGGAATCGCCCCCGTGAAACCCGCCCCTCTGCGCCAACTTCGCCAAACCGGACCTTCACATCGCTCCGGCTCGCTGAAGCGTGCATTCCCCGGCGGCCGGACCGTCATGCAGGACGGTGTCCTTCGATCATACGGCGCCAGTAGCCCGTTCGGGGGTCCTGTGGCGTACTCCATGTGCGGTTGCGTCCCTGATCAGCGGGGCAGCCACGCCCGTACCTCAGGCCGCCGTGCCACCTCGGGGCCCGCGCGCCTCACCGAGCACATGCAGCTGGGTGGCCACGGAGTGGAAGGCGGGCAGCTCGGCGGCGGCGGCCTCCAGCGCCAGGAGGGCGTCCAGGGCGCCGGGCTCGGTGTCCACGAGGACGCCGGGGACCAGGTCGGCGAAGACCCGCACGCCGTGCACGGCGTCGACGCGTACGCCCGCGGCCTCGACCAGCTCGGTGAGCTGCTCGGCGGTGAAGCGGCGCGGCACGGGGTCGCCCGCGCCCCAGCGGCCCGCCGGGTCGGTGAGCGCCGTCCGGGCCTCCTTGAAGTGGCCAGCGAGGGCGCGCGCGAGCACGGCCCCGCCGAGTCCGGCGCCGAGCAGGCTGAGCACTCCGGAGGGGCGCAGCGCGTCGACGGCGAGGCGCACGCCCTCGGCCGGGTCGTCCACGTACTCCAGGACGCCGTGACACAGGACGGCGTCGAAGCCGCCGCGCTCGACGACGTCGAAGAGGCCGAGCACGTCGCCCTGGACGCCGCGCACGCGGTCGGCGACCCCGGCCTCGGCGGCCCTGCGCTCCAGGGCGAACAGGGCGTTGGGGCTGGGGTCGACGACGGTGACGCGGTGGCCGAGCCGGGCGACGGGCACCGCGAAGTTGCCGCTGCCGCCTCCGGTGTCGAGCACGTCGAGTTCGGTGCGCGCCTGACGGCCCGTGACCTCGACGCGGCGGTCGAGGGCTTCCTTCAGGACGTCCCAGACCACGGCGGTACGCAGCGACGCGCGGGGCCGGGGGGCTCCCGAGGAATCCGAGGAGTCCGAGCGCGGCGACGCCGTCTGAGCGTGGTGGTGGGAGGCGGGCGGGCGCATCGGGTCCGACACGGCAGTTGACTCCTCGGCGCGTGGGTGCGATTTCCCCCACCCTATTGCCTGCCGCGCAGTGCCCTTGTCACCTGTCCACGGGCGCGGACGTGCCGGTCAGCTCGCGTCCGGCGGCTCCTGCCTCGGCTGGGGCAGCACGGGCTGGAGCACCAGCATCCGCTCGACCAGACGCAGGAACATCGCCACGTCACGGAGCAGGTCGTCGGCGTCGCGGGCGGTGGCGGCGCCTTGAATGCCCGCCTCGGCGCGCGCCCTGCGGGCGGCGCCGGAGGCGAACAGTGCGCTCCACTCGGTCAGTTCGGGGGCTATCTCCGGCAGGACTTCCCAGGCGCTGCGGATGCGCTGCCTGCGGCGCGGGGTCGTCTCGGGGCGGCCGCGCGCGGCCAGGACGGCGGCCGCGGTGCGCAGGGCGGCGAGGTGGGCGGTGGCATAGCGCTCGTGCGGGGCGTCCAGGCGGGCGGCCTCGTCGATGCCGGCGTGGGCCTGGGCGAGCAGTTCGAGTGCGGCGGGCGGGGCGGTCGCGCGGCGCAGGACGGGGTGGACGTCGCTCGCCGGGCCGGCGGTCGAGGGTGCGTGGCCGACGGCGGGGTGCCGACGTGCGGCTGCCGCGGAAGTGCTGGCCATGACGAACCTCCTGTCGTCGTGTGACGGCGCAGTGGCCGTATGTACCCATCGTGGAGTACGCCACTGACAATCGGCTCTGACCTGGCCCTTTGCCTCGAGCGGGGGTTCGGGCCTACTTTTGTACTGACCAGTCAGTTCAAAAGACGGTTCAAAGAGGGGCAGGGGGGGACTGTGGACGGTCCGACCGACGGCGTGCCCGGAGCCGCCGTCACCGCCGAGGGCCTCGGGCTCAAGGGGCCGCGGGGCTGGGCGTTCCGCGGCGTCGGCTTCGACGCGGAGCCCGGGTCGCTGATCGCGCTGGAGGGCCCGTCGGGGTCGGGCCGCACCTGTCTGCTGCTCGCTCTGACGGGACGTATGCGCGCCACCGAGGGCCACGCGCGCGTGGGACGGCATCATCTTCCGAAGCAGCTCGCGGCGGTGCGCCGGATCAGCGGGCTCGGGCCCGTGCCGGGCATCACCGACCTCGACCCGGCTTTGACCGTCGCGGAGCACCTGCACGAACGCGCCCTGCTGGAGCGGCGGTTCGGCGGGCCGCTGTGGGGACTCCTGAGGCCGCGCACCGAGCGGGCGGCCGAGATGCGCTCACGCGTAGAGACCGCGCTGGCAGCCGCCGGGCTCGACATGGAGTCGCTGCCCAAGGGGCGGCGGACCTCCGTACGCGACCTGGAGCGGCTGGAGGCCCTGCGGCTGTCCGTCGCCCTGGCGCTGATCGGCCGGCCGAGCGTCCTCGGCGTCGACGACACCGACCTCAAGCTCCCGGACGCCGAACGGGCCGAGGCCTGGGGCCTGCTGAAGTCCCTCGCCGAGAGCGGGACGACCGTCGTGGCGGTGTGCAGCGAGGCGCCGGACGGCGCGGTCGTGGTGCGCACCGGCACCCACGAAGCGGCTCAGGAACGGCACCGCACCGACGACGACAAGGAGACGGCGGATGCGCTCGCCGAAGCTCGCCGCGCTTGAGCTCAGGCGCTTCGGCAGGGGAAAGCTGCCGCGCGCCGCGCTCGTGGCGCTCCTGCTGCTGCCCCTGCTGTACGGCGCGCTGTACCTGTGCTCCTTCTGGGACCCGTACGGCCGTCTCGACCGCATCCCCGTGGCCCTCGTCAACGAGGACAAGGGGGCCACCGCGCAGGGCAAGAAGCTCGCGGCGGGCGATTCCATCGTCGAGGGGCTGCGCGACAGCAAGACCTTCGAGTGGCACGAGGTCACCGACGCCGAGGCGCGCAAGGGCGTCGAGGACGGGACGTACTACCTGTCGCTGACCATGCCGTCGGACTTCAGCAAGCGCATCGCGTCGAGTTCGGGGGACTCTCCGGAGACGGGCGCTCTGCGGGTCCGTACGAACGACGCCAACAACTACATCGTCGGGCAGATCTCGCGGACGGTCTTCTCCGAGGTGCGCACGGCCGCGTCCACGAAGGCCTCGCGCTCCTTCCTCGACAAGATCTTCATCTCCTTCTCCGACATCCACGGCAAGACGCAGAAGGCCGCCGAGGGCGCCGACAAGCTCGACGGCGGCATCGG
The DNA here is from genome assembly GCF_020026305.1 of Streptomyces sp. 135. Lineage (NCBI taxonomy): Bacteria > Bacillati > Actinomycetota > Actinomycetes > Kitasatosporales > Streptomycetaceae > Streptomyces > Streptomyces sp. 135. Next base: position 2,252,305 of record NZ_CP075691.1, read on the forward strand.
CAAGGCGAAGAAGGGCACGACGGACCTCGCGAAGGGTCTCGGTGACGCCAAGGACGGCAGCGGCGACCTGGCCTCGGGCGTGAAGAAGCTCCACAAGGGCGCGGGTGAGCTGAAGAGCGGCTCCCAGCGGGTCGCGGACGGCACGCGGAAGCTCGCCGGCAAGGTCAACGGCACCGCCGAGAAGGTGCGGCCCTTCCTCAAGGACAACGGCAAGACCATCGGGGACACCGCCCAGCTGGTCGCCGACTCCTCCAAGGCGATGCGCCGCAACCTGCACACGTGGGTCAAGCTCGCTCCCGCGGCCGCCAAGGGCGCCGAGGAGGGCTCCAAGACCCTCGGGGCCTTCTACACCAAGCGCTGCGAGACGGCCCCCGTGCCGGACCCGGCCTGCCCGGAGATCAAGGAGGCCAAGAAGGCCGCGGAGAACGTGTCGGCCCTCGCGGACGACATGAACACGCTGATCAAGGACCACAGCGGCGACGTCAAGAAGCTCGACAGGCACCTGGCCACGCTCCAGAAGAAGTCGCAGGAGCTCGCCGACCGGGCCCCGCACCTCGACGAGGACCTGGAGAGGGCCGTCACGCAGATCAACGAGCTGAACAAGGGCGCGGGCAAGGTCGCCGCCGGCGCCAGGAAGCTGCACACCGGCCTCGGCACCGCCAAGACCGGGGCGAGCGACCTGGACGCGGGCATCACCAAGCTGGAGACGGGCGCGAGCGACCTCAAGGGCGGCATGTTCAAGCTGGCCGACGGTTCCGCGAAGCTGTCCGGCGGGCTGCACGACGGCGTCAAGAAGATCCCCGATTACGGCAAGAAGGACCGCGACGACCGCACCGGCGTCATGGCCGACCCCGTACAGCTCGCCTCGCAGTCGCTGCACAAGGCGCCCAACTACGGCACCGGCTTCGCGCCCTACTTCATTCCGCTCTCCCTGTGGGTCGGCGCGATGGTGGCGTACATGCTGATCCAGCCGCTCAACCGGCGCGCGCTCGCCGCCGGTGCCTCCGCGTGGCGCATCGCGCTGGCCGGCTGGCTGCCGGTGGCGGCCCTCGGGGTGCTCCAGACGGTGGCCCTCATGTCCGTCCTGCACTGGGGCCTCGGTCTCCAGATGGCCAGGGCGGCCGGCACGATCGGGTTCCTGTTCCTGGTCACGGCGTGCTTCGCGGCCATCGTGCAGTGGCTCAACGCCCGCTTCGGAGCGGCCGGGCGGATCCTCGTCCTCGCCCTGCTCATGCTCCAGCTGACGTCGGCGGGCGGCACCTATCCCGTGCAGACGAGCCCCGGCTTCTTCGGCGCGGTCCACCCCTACCTGCCGATGAGCCACGTCGTCGACGCCCTGCGCAGACTGATCACCGGCGGCGGCCTGGCACCCGTATGGCTGGCGTGCGGGGTCCTGGCGGCCTTCACCGTGGGCGCCCTCGCGCTCACCGCGCTCTCCGCCCACCGCAAGCAGGTATGGACCCTTGACCGGCTGCATCCGGAGCTGAGCCTGTGACCACGGCGGAGCCGGGGAGCCCGGCGGACCTGTGAGAATCAGGGCCATGGACAGCAGTGCAGGCAGCACCCGCCGCGAGGCCACCCGGCAGAAGCTCTACGAGGCAGCCGTCACCCTCATCGCGGAGCAGGGTTTCTCCGCGACGACGGTCGACGAGATCGCCGAACGGGCCGGGGTCGCGAAGGGCACCGTCTACTACAACTTCGCGAGCAAATCGGTCCTCTTCGAAGAGCTGCTGCGGCACGGCGTCGGCCTGCTCACCGCCTCCCTGAAGGACGCGGCCGAGGCGACGGCCAAGAACGGCGGCAGCAAGGTCGACGCCCTCGACGCGATGATCAGGGCCGGTCTCGTCTTCATCAACCGCTATCCGGCCTTCACCCAGCTGTACGTCGCCGAACTGTGGCGCACCAACCGCGCCTGGCAGTCCACCCTCCTGGTGGTCAGGCAGCAGGCCGTCGCGGTCGTCGAGGACGTGCTGCGCGAGGGCGTCGGGAACGGCGAGTTGAGCGAGGAGATCGACATCCCGCTGACGGCGGCGGCGCTCGTCGGCATGGTGCTGGTGGCCGCCCTCGACTGGCAGGCCTTCCAGCCGGAGCGCTCCCTGGACGACGTGCACGCGGCCCTGTCCCGCCTGTTGCAGGGCCGGGTGAGCGGCACGCGCGCGTAGCGGCCGCCTTCCGCGCGCAGACGACGGCGCCGGTCCGGTACCCCCTGTTCTCCAGGCGGCACCGGACCGGCGCTTCTTCGTGTCCCCCGTAGCCCCCGTGCGACCCCCGTGTGGTCGTTCCCCCGAGTCACCCCCGTACCTCGCTCCCGCCTCGCGGCGGAAGGAGCGGTCAAGGGCGCTGCGCCGTTCCGCCGCCCCGTGTCGGCGGTACCGGCGCCGCGCCCTTCTCCGTGCCCCACACTCTGCCGTCCGCGCAGGTCGGAGCCCATCCGCGCGCGTACTCATCTCACCGACTAGGTACGGATACTCAGGCGTGCGGGCGCCACCTCAGGCCGCCTCGTCCCGGAGTGGTTACGATCGCGTCCGTGTCCGTACTCCCCCTGGTGTTCACCAGCGGCTGGGCGAGCGGGATCAACGCGTACGCCGTTGTCCTGCTGCTCGGCGTCTTCGGCGCGACCGGGATCAGCGACGAGATCCCCGAGGCGCTCCAACGGCCGGACGTGCTGATTGTGGCCGGTGTGCTCTTCGTCTGTGAGGCCGTCGCCGACAAGATCCCGTACGTCGACTCGGTCTGGGACACGGTGCACACCGTGATCCGGCCGGTCTCCGGAGCCGTGGTGGGGGCGCTCCTCGCGGGGCAGAGCGGCTCCCTCCCCGACCTCGCCGCGGGCGCCGTGGGCGGGTCGACGGCGCTGGCCAGCCATGCGGTGAAGGCCGGGACACGGATGGCGATCAACACCTCGCCGGAGCCGTTCAGCAACGTCGTGATGAGCACGGCCGAGGACCTCGGGGTCGGCGGGATCATCTCCTTCGCGATGTTCTACCCCGAGGCCGCGGCGATCATCGCGGCCGTGCTCCTGCTGCTCGGCCTCTTCCTGCTGTTCTTCCTGATCTCCCGCATCCGCAGGTTCCTGCGGCGCAGGGCGCAGCGGCGCGAGGAGAAGCGGCTGGCGGCACGGACGGGACCGCCCCCGCTCTGAGGCCGGGGCCGCGGCGTGACTGTCAGTGGCGGCCGATAAGGTCCCTGGCATGGCACGGATTGTGGTGATCGGCGCCGGGATGGGCGCGATGACGGCGGCCGCCCGGCTGGCCGTCGCGGGCCACCGGGTGGTGGTGTACGAACGCGGGCGGACCTACGGCGGCGCGCTCGGCCGCGTCGAGCGGGATGGCTTCGCCTTCGACACCGGACCGGGACTGCTCCCGCTCCCCGCGGTCTACCGCGACCTGTTCGTCAAGACCGGCAAGGAACCTCTGGAGAAGTGCGTCGAGCTCTCCCAGGTGGAGCCCGCCGTGCGCCATGTCTTCGCCGACGGCACCACGACGGACCTGCCGAACGCCTCACGCGCGGGCGTCGGCGAGGCCCTGGACGCGGCGCTCGGCGACGGCGCGGGCGCCCGCTGGGCGGCGTTCATGAACCGCGCCAGGGAGACCTGGGACCGCACCCGCCGCCCCCTGCTCGAAGAGCCGCTGTACCCCAACTGGGAGGTGCTCGGCTCCCGCGAGCCCTACCCCGCGGTGCCCCACAAGCGCCTGCTGCGCCGCGAGCGCCGCGCGGCCACGCTCAGCGAGATCGGTGAGCTGGAGCTGGGCGGCGACGCCCGCCTTGTCGCGCTCCTGGAGCAGTTCGCCCTGGCGCACGGCCTCGACCCCCGCACGACCCCGGCGAGCTCGGCCGTCCTGCCGTACCTGGAGCAGACGTTCGGCACCTGGTCGGTGCGAGGCGGTCTGCGCGCGCTGGCCGAGGCGGTGTACGAGCGGTGCCTGGCCCGCCGGGTCGAGTTCGTGTTCGACGCGGCGGTGGTCCGGATCGTCGAGAAGGACGGCCGGGCCGCGGGCGTGGAGCTCGCCGACGGCACGACGGCCGAGGCGGACTTCGCCGTCGCCGGCGTGGCGCCCGCCGTCCTGGCCGGAATGCTGCCCGGTGTGAACATACGGTCGGAGGGTGATGTGCCCGCACGCTCCGGGATGCCCAGCCGTCTGACGGTCCTGTTGGCCCTCTCCGGCGCCCGCCCCGAGGGCACCCCGCACCGGACGGTGCTGCACTCCGCCGACCGTCAGGACGAGCTCGACCGCCTCTTCGGAGAGCGGCCCGGCCTGCCCGCCTCCCCCACGGTCACGGTGCTGCGCCCCGACGACCCCGATCTCACGCCCGACGGCGCACACGAAGCGGTGACGCTCACGGTGACGGTCCCGGCACACCTGGAGGTCTCCCCGGCCGACGTCGAGCGCGTGATCTCCCGCGCCGAGGCCGTGCTCCCCGGCCTGCGCGAACGCCTCCTGTGGCACCGGGCGCACACCCCGGCGGACATCGCGGAGGCCACCGGCGCCGACGGCGGTTCTGTCCCGGCCCCGGCGCTCGCCGCGGCCGACGGCGCGCTCCTGCACCCGGCCAACAGCACCCGCCTGCCGGGCCTCTTCGCGGTCGGCGGCTGGTCGCACCCCGGCGGCGGCCTGCCCCACGCGGGCATGTCGGGCGCGCTGGTCGCCGGGCTGATCGTCGAGGGACCGGAGTTCCGCGGCTCGCAGTGACCTCAAGGGGCCGGTGAGCAGCGGGTCAGTAGCGGTACTGCTGTTCGTTGTGGCCCGAGTCGTAGCCGGAGTCGTCGTATCCGCCGGAGTGGCCGCCGGTCTGCCCGCCTTGGTACGGATACGGCTGCTCCGCCGGGAGTTCGCCGCCGTACGGCTCGTCGGTGGTGCGCTGGTGCGGCACCCAGACGCCGCCGGGCGGGGTGTCGTTGTAGACCTCGCCGAGCCCGCCGTAGGTGTCGCCGCCGTAGGGGGCGTACTGCTGCTGGTCGCCGTAGGCGTCGTAGCTCTGCCGGGCGCCGTAGGTCTGCGTGCCGACGTACGGGTCCGAGTACGCGGCGTACTGCTGGTGGCCGGTCTCGTCGTAGTGGTAGTTCTGCTGGTCGTAGCCGGTGTAGGCGGCGGCGTCATAGCCCTGGCCGCCGTCACCGTGGTAGGCGTCGCCCGCGGCCGGCGGGGCGTGCGCGGCGTCGGTGTAGACGCCGTACTGCCCGGTGTCGTCGGGCAGCGGCTCCGGTTCGTAGACCCCGGGGGCGTGCGCGGGCGGCGGCGGGGCCTGCTCGTACTCCAGGTCGGACACCTGGAGCGTCGGCTCCTGCGCGGCGGCCGCGCCCTGGGACGGCTTCTTGCGGCGCTTGCTGAGGCCCGGCTTCCCGCCCAGCGCCCAGCCGGTGGAGAAGCCCCGGCGGAACGACAGCGTCACGTACGTCTGGCCGACCGCGAAGGCGATGGCGCCGGCCGCGATGACCGGGACCGACGACATCACCACGCCGACGACGACGCCCAGGAAGCCCACGAACGCCAGCAGCCGCCAGCGCAGCCTGGCCTTGTACTGGAGCAGCACCTCGCCCAGCAGCCACAGCGCGACGAATCCGAACGCGATGTAGAGGACCGTCCAGCCCATGTACGCCCCACTCCCCTACGGCCGCCGCCCGTGGGTACGGGGTACTGCCGTTCAAGCCTGCTGGTGCAGACCAAGATTCTCGTAGATTTCCAGCGTCGCCGTGGAGTTGTTGAGCGTGATGAAGTGCAATCCCGGCACGCCTTCGGCCAGCAATCGCGCGCAGAACTCCGTCGCGAACTCGATGCCAATGGAGCGTACAGCGGCGGGATCCTCTTTGGCCGCGAGGATCCTGTCTTTCAGCTCGGCCGGGAACACGGCGTTGCTGAGCTGCGGCAGCCGGTCGAGCTGGCGCACGTTGGTGACCGGCATCATCTCGGGGATGATCGGCGTCGCGCAGCCCGCCGCCTCGACGCGGTCGCGCAGCCGCAGGTACTCCTCCGGGTCGAAGAACATCTGCGTGATCGCGTAGTCCGCGCCGGCCCGGCACTTGTCGATGAAGTGCCGGGTGTCGGACTCCCAGTCGGGCGAGCGGGGGTGCATGGCGGGGAAGGCCGCGACGCCCACGCAGAAGTCGCCGGACTCCTTGATGAGTTCGACCAGTTCGGAGGCGTAGGTGAGGCCCTCGGGGTGCGCGACCCACTCGCCGAGCGGGTCGCCGGGCGGGTCGCCGCGGACCGCCAGCATGTTCCGGATCCCGGCGTCCGCGTACTGCCCGATGATGTTGCGCAGCTCGGCCACGGAGTGGTCGACCGCGGTCAGGTGGGCGACGGGCGTCAGCGTGGTGTCGGCGACAATCTGCTGGGTCTCCTTGACCGTGCCGGTGCGCGTCGAACCACCCGCTCCGTAGGTGACGGAGACGAAGTCCGGGGCGACCGCCTCGACCCGGCGCAGCGCGTTCCACAGATTCCGCTCGCCCTTCGGGGTCTTCGGCGCGGAGAACTCGAAGGAGTACGTCGTCTTGCCGGTCGCGAGCATGTCGCGCACGGTGCGCGCGCGGTCAGTCCTGGTGGAAGCTGTGCCTAGGGCCATACGGGCAGGTTAGCCAGGCCCTGGCGGTCACCCAACCGGGCCTGGGGATTTCATCCCATTTGCCGGTTTCTTGTCCACGGATCGGACACGGATCGGACACCACCGAGCGAGTGCCGAGCAGGTGCTCAGTCGGCCGTACGCAGCCGCTTCGCGAAATCCGCCGCCGCGGCGCCCGGGTCGTCGGCCTCGCTGATCGCCCGTACGACGACGACGCGGCGCGCGCCCGCTTCGAGCACCTCGTCGAGGTTGCCCGCGTCGATGCCGCCGATGGCGAACCAGGGGCGGTCCGTGCCGAGGGAGGCCGTGTAGCGGACCAGGTCGAGGCCCGGGGCGTGACGCCCCGGCTTGGTGGGGGTGGGCCAGCAGGGGCCGGTGCAGAAGTAGTCCACGCCCTCCTGGACGGCGGCCGCGGCGGCCTCGGACTCGGCGTGCGTGGAGCGGCCGATGAGTACGTCGTCGCTGCCGCCGAGGATGGCGCGGGCCGCGGGGACGGGCAGGTCGCCCTGGCCCAGGTGGAGGACGTCGGCGCCGATGGCGTGCGCGACGTCCGCGCGGTCGTTCACCGCGAGGAGCTTGCCGTGGCGCCGGGCGGCGTCGGCGAAGACCTGGAGGTGCTCCAGCTCCTCGGCCGCCTCCATGCCCTTGTCGCGCAGCTGCACGATGTCGACGCCGCCCGCGAGGACGGCGTCGAGGAAGTCGGGGAGGTCTCCCTGACGCTTGCGGGCATCCACGCACAGGTAGAGCCGGGCGTCGGCGAGCTGGGCGCGCGGGTGGTCGGCGGCCATGGAGAAGTCCCCCCGGTGTCGGTGGGCGTGCGGGCCGCGCGTCGCGCGGCCCGCATCCCGAACGGTGTGTTCAGTCAGACGACGGGCGCCTGCTCAGACGGCGAGCGCCTGGGCGCGGCGCTTCACCTCCGTGCCGCGATTCTCGCTCAGTGCCTGCGCGGGGGTGCCGGGCAGGGTCGGGTCGGGGGTGAAGAGCCACTCGAGCATCTCTTCGTCGGAGAAACCGTCGTCCCTCAGGAGCGTCAAGGTGCCGACGAGGCCCTTGACGACCTTGTCGCCGTCGATGAAGGCGGCCGGCACCTGGAGCGTCCGGTTCTCACCACGGCGTACGGCGATCAGCTGGCCGTCCTTGACCAGCTGGCGTACGCGCGTCACCTCGACGTCGAGCATTTCCGCGATGTCGGGGAGGTGGAGCCAGGCGGGGACGAGAGCATCGGTCTTTGCGTCAATCTCGGTCACCGTCCCAGCGTATCTCTGGCCGGAGGCCTACAGCGGACGGCACCGCGCCCGGCGGTCCGGGGGCGCGTGACCGGGTGCGGGTGCGTGAGGGCTGGGCGCGCAGTTCCCCGCGCCCCTGGCAGGGGCGTTATAGCGCTGCCTTTTTCAGGGGCACCGACGGGTCTGCCGTCAGAGTGGGGTCCAGGCGGGTGCCTGACTCGATCAGTTTGCGGCCCTGGGCCAGGTCCCGGGGGCGGCCCACCGCGAGGACCGCCACCAGGGCGCCGGACCGCAGCCAGCAGACCGACCAGGCCATGCCCGTGGGGTCGCCGCGCCACACCAGCTCGTCCGTCGGCGTGTGATGGCCCGCGTACTGCACGAAGCGGCCGAACTGCTCCGACCAGAAGTACGGCACCGGGTCGTACGCCGCGGGGTCCTCGCCGATGATGTTCGCCGCGACCGTGCGCGGGCCCTGGAGGGCGTTGTCCCAGTGGTGGACGAGCAGTCGTTCGCCGTACCGCCCGGAAGGGAACGAGGCGCAGTCGCCGACCGCGTACACGTCGGGCACCGAGGCGCGCAGGTGGTCGTCGGCCACGACTTCCCCGTGGGCGCCGAGGGCGATGCCGGAGCCGGTCAGCCAGGCGGTCGCATGCACGACCCGGCGCGCGGCCACGTGCTCCACGCAGCACCTCCGGCGCGTCCAGCCCGCGCCCACCACCACGATGTCGTGCTGCGCGGCGAGTACCGGCCGCAGCCGCGCGGCGTCGTCCAGGGTGCGCAGGAGGTGGACGCCGGGAACGCCCTCGGTGCCCGGCAGCCGGATCGGCTCGGCGCCGGTCGCGAGCACCAGGACGTCATAGGCGACCGGGCCCTCGGCCGTGTCCAGCTCATGGTCCGCGGGGCGCACCCCGGTGACCTCGCGGCCCAGGCGGAGCCCGATGCCGAGCGCCTCGAAGTCGATGTCGAAGGCGGAGCCCTCCGCCTTGCCGAGCAGCACCGCCTTGGACAGCGGCGGCCTGTCGTACGGCTGGTGGGGTTCCGCGCCGATCACGGTGACCGGACCGGCGAAACCCCGCTCACGCAGGGCCACGGCGGTCTGCACCCCTGCCATCCCGGCGCCGACGATGACGACGTGCCGCTCGCTCTGCCTCTGCTGCTCGCTCACCCGATCACTGTAGGGCGGCGGACGGCGGCGCCTTCAGAGGCGGGCGGGGAGATCTCTGACACACCGTCACCGCCCATGGCGGCACGGCTCCCCTACTGCCGCGCGGGGCGACGGGCTAGGGTGGCCGGTGCAGAGCACTCGCGGGAGCCCGGACGCACCGGGCTGAGAGGGAGGCTGGGACGGCCTCCGACCGTACGAACCTGATCCGGGTCATGCCGGCGAAGGGAGGGGCTGGACGCCCATGCAGCCACGTACACCACCCCGCACACCATCCTGTGCGCCACCGGCGGAATCGAAGACTCCGACGGACGTCCTCGTCGTGGGGGGCGGCATCATCGGCCTGGTCACGGCCTGGCGGACCGCGCAGCGCGGACTCTCCGTCGCCGTCGTCGACCCCGAGCCTGGCGGCGGGGCCGCGCAGGTGGCGGCCGGCATGCTGGCCGCCGTCACCGAACTGCACCACGGCGAGCAGACGCTGCTCGCACTCAACCTCGAATCCGCGCGGCGCTATCCGGACTTCGCCGCCGAACTGGCCGAGGCGAGCGACCGCGGTGTCGGCGACCTCGGCTACCGCGCGTGCGGCACGCTCGCCGTCGCGCTCGACTCCGACGACCGCGCCCACCTGCGCGAACTGCACGCCCTTCAGTGCCGGTCCGGCCTGGAGTCGCAGTGGCTGAGCGGCCGCGAGTGCCGCCGCCTGGAGCCGATGCTCGCACCGGGCGTGCGGGGCGGGCTACGGGTCGACGGCGACCACCAGGTCGACCCGCGCCGGCTCGCGGCGGCGCTGCTAGTGGCCTGCGAGCGGGCGGGCGTCACCTTCCACCGCGGCTGGGCCGAGCGGCTCTCGGTCGTACGCGACCGGGCCGGGGGAGTCGTCCTCGGGGACGGCACCGAACTGCACGCGGACCAGGTCGTGCTGGCGGCGGGCAGCCTCAGCGGGCGCCTCGCGGGCGTTCCCGACGACGTCCTGCCGCCCGTGCGGCCGGTGAAGGGGCAGGTGCTGCGCCTGACGGTGCCGAAGGCGTACGCGCCGTTCCTGAGCCGCACCGTGCGCGCGGTCGTGCGCGGTGGCGCCCTCTACCTCGTCCCCCGCGAGAACGGCGAACTCGTCGTCGGCGCCACCAGCGAGGAGCTCGGCTGGGACACCACGGTCACCGCGGGCGGCGTCTACGAACTCCTGCGGGACGCCCACGAACTCGTGCCCGGCATCACCGAGCTGCCGTTGACCGAGACCCGCGCGGGCCTGCGCCCCGGCTCCCCCGACAACGCGCCCCTGCTCGGCCCGACGCGGCTGCCCGGGCTCCAGCTGGCCACCGGGCACTACCGCAACGGCGTCCTGCTGACGCCCCTGACGGGCGACGTCATGGCGCACTCCCTGGCCACCGGTGAGCTTCCCGACGAGGCGCGGCCGTTCACCCCGCGCCGCTTCACCGAGCCCTCCCTCGTACCCCCTACGCAGCCACTGCCCACGCAGTCGTTCACGGAGCAACCCGCATGAGTACGCCCGCCTCCAGTACGCCCTTCACCGTTTCCGTCAACGGAGAGGTACGCGACGTGACCTCGGGCACCACGCTCGAAGCCCTCGTCGCCACCCTCACGGCGGCCCACTCCGGTGTCGCCGCCGCCCTCAACGAAACCGTCGTCCCGCGCGCGCGGTGGTCCGGCACCGTGCTCGCCGCCGGTGACCGCGTCGAAGTACTCACCGCAGTCCAGGGAGGCTGATCCGACCATGGCAGACGACCCTTTCGTCATCGGCGGACTCACCCTCTCCTCGCGCCTGATCATGGGCACGGGCGGGGCGCCCAGCCTCGACGTCCTCGAACGCTCCCTCGTCGCGTCCGGCACCGAACTGACCACGGTCGCCATGCGCCGCCTCGACCCCGGCGTGCAGGGCTCGGTGCTCTCCGTCCTGGACCGGCTCGGCATCCGCGTCCTGCCGAACACGGCGGGCTGTTTCACCGCCGGGGAGGCCGTCCTCACGGCCCGTCTCGCACGCGAGGCGCTCGGCACGGATCTCGTGAAGCTGGAGGTGATCGCGGACGAGCGCACGCTGCTCCCGGACCCGATCGAGCTCCTGGACGCCGCCGAGACCCTCGTCGACGACGGCTTCACGGTCCTTCCGTACACGAACGACGACCCGGTGCTCGCGCGCAAGCTCCAGGACGTGGGGTGCGCGGCGATCATGCCGCTCGGCTCCCCCATCGGCTCGGGGCTCGGCATCCGCAACCCGCACAACTTCCAGCTGATCGTCGAGCACGCGCGCGTGCCGGTGATCCTGGACGCGGGCGCGGGCACGGCGTCCGACGCGGTGCTCGCCATGGAGCTGGGGTGCGCGGGTGTGATGCTCGCCTCGGCCGTGACGCGGGCGCAGGAGCCGGTCCTGATGGCGGAGGCCATGCGGCACGGCGTCGAGGCGGGCCGCCTCGCGTACCGGGCCGGGCGGATCCCCCGCCGCCACTTCGCGGAGGCGTCGTCCCCCGCGGAGGGCAAGGCGCGGCTGGATCCGGAGCGGCCGGCGTTCTGAGCGACGGCGGGAACGGTCACAGCTGCGCTGCAGTCCGGCCGCGGGCCCACCGCACCGGCCACGGTGTCGGTGGGGGCTCGTAGACTCCCCTGCGTGGACACGACCCTTCAGGACCCCCTCGTCGGGCAGCTGCTCGACAGCCGTTACCGGATCGAGGGGCGCATCGCGGTCGGCGGGATGGCCACGGTCTACCGGGCCGTGGACACCCGCCTCGACCGCGTGCTCGCGCTCAAGGTGATGCACCCCACGCTGGCGGCCGACGCCTCCTTCGTGGAGCGCTTCATCCGCGAGGCGAAGTCGGTCGCCCGCCTCTCGCACCCGAACGTGGTCGGCGTCTTCGACCAGGGCACCGACGGGGCGTACGTCTATCTGGCGATGGAGTACGTGGCAGGCTGCACGCTGCGTGACGTCCTGCGCGAGCGCGGCGCGCTCCAGCCGCGGGCCGCGCTCGACATCCTGGAGCCGGTCCTCGCCGCGCTCGGCGCCGCGCACCGCGCCGGGTTCGTGCACCGCGACATGAAGCCCGAGAACGTCCTCATAGGGGACGACGGCCGGGTGAAGGTCGCCGACTTCGGCCTCGTACGCGCGGTGGACACCGTCACGAACACGACCGGCACCGTCCTTGGCACCGTCTCCTATCTCGCTCCCGAGCAGATCGAGCACGGCACGGCGGACACGCGCGTGGACGTGTACGCCTGCGGCGTGGTGCTCTACGAGATGCTGACCGGCGCGAAGCCGCACTCCGGGGACTCCCCCGCCCAGGTGCTCTACCAGCACCTCAACGAAGACGTGCCGCCCCCGTCGGCGGCCGTGCCGGGGCTCCCCTTCGCCCTCGACGAGCTGGTCGCCTCCGCCACCGCCCGCACCCCCGACGTCCGCCCGCACGACGCGGTGGCCCTCCTCGCCCAGCTGCGCCAGGCGCGGGCCGCCCTCACCGAGGAGCAGCTCGACGCGGTGCCGCCGCAGGCCCGCGCGGCGGAGCATGACGCCCCCGGCCACCATGACAACTCCGAGGACCGCACCAGCGTGATCCCGCGCGCGGACCGCTCGGCGCAGCTCCCGCTGCCACTCCCGCTCTCGGCCGAGGCAGAGCAGGGCCGGCAGGACGCCCTGAACCGCACCAGCGTTCTGACGACACCGCCGCCGGCGCCACCCGCCCCGGCACGGCGCTCGCGCGGCCCGTTCGATCCGCGCCGCCGCACGATCGCGGTGGTGGCCGCGGTGCTCCTGGCCCTCGGCCTGGGCGCGGGTGTCTGGTACATCAACTCCGGCCAGTTCACGGAGGTCCCGCCGCTCCTGGCGAAGACCGAGGCGCAGGCCGAGAAGCGTCTGGCGGAAGCCGGCCTCGAGGTCAAGGAGATCAAGCGCGAGTACAGCGACACCGACAAGCGCGGCACGGTCATGGGGACCGACCCCGCACCGGGCGAGCGCATCCGGCAGAACGACCAGGTGACGCTGACCATCTCGCGGGGCCCGGAGAAGGTGAAGGTGCCGGACGTCAAGGGCATCCCGCTGGCCGAGGCGAAGAAGGAGCTGAAGAACTCCGGTCTCGCCCCCGGCATGGTCACCAAGACCTTCAGCGAGGACGTCGCGAAGGGCTCCGTGGTGCGTACGGACCCGCGGGCCGGCTTCACCCGCAAGGCCGACTCGGCCGTCGCCCTGATCGTCAGCAAGGGCCGCCAGGTCGAGGTGCCGGACGTGGTGGGCGAGTCCGAGGCCGACGCCGTAGCGGACCTGGAGGACGCCGGGCTGAAGGCGAAGATCAAGTCGGCCCGCATCCACTCCGACGAGGACAAGGGCGCCGTCGCCGCGCAGGACCCCGTGGCGGACAAGCCGCTCGCCGAGGGGGACACGGTCACGCTGACGATCTCCAAGGGCCCCCCGATGGTCGAGGTCCCGGACGTCACCGGGATGAGCGTCGACGAGGCCGTGGACAAGCTGGAGTCGAAAGGCTTCGCGGTGGAGAAGGACCGCGGGCTGCTCGGCCTCTTCGGGGACACGGTGAAGGACCAGTCGGTGGACGCGGGCGACGAGGCCCCCAAGGGGTCGACGATCACCATCGAGATCCGCTGAGCCTGGGCCCCCGGGGGTCCGCGCGGGCCCCCTCCGCCCCGGCGGGGATGACGAAGCCCACCCCCGGCCGATGCCCGCCCGGCCCCGCCCACGTGCCACCCTTGACGGCGTGAGCAGCAACAAATCCCCCCGTCCGGCGTCCTTGGGCGCCGCGTCCCGCAACCCCGTCGGCGCCCACATCCCCGTGGCCGGCGGTCTCGCCTCCGTAGGACTGTCGTACGCCCGTGATCTCGCCGCCGAGGCCGTCCAGGTCTTCGTCGCCAACCCGCGCGGGTGGGCGACCCCGCCCGGCAATCCGAAGCAGGACGAGGAGTTCCGCGCGGCCTGCGCCGCCGGGAACATCCCTGCGTACGTCCACGCGCCCTACCTCATCAACTTCGGCTCGCACACCGAGGCGACCGCCGAGAAGTCCGTGGACTCCCTTCGCCACTCGCTGCGCCGGGGCCGTGAGATCGGCGCGCTCGGAGTCGTCGTGCACACCGGTTCGGCGACCGGCGGCCGCGACCGGGGGGTCGCCCTCAAGCAGGTGCGCGAACTCGTGCTGCCGCTGCTCGACGAGCTGACGCACGACGACGACCCGTTCCTGCTCCTGGAGTCGACGGCCGGCCAGGGCGCCTCGCTCTGCTCCCGCACCTGGGACTTCGGCCCCTACTTCGAGGCACTCGACGCGCACCCGAAGCTGGGCATCTGCCTGGACACCTGCCACATCTACGCGGCGGGCCACGACCTGACGGGCCCGAGCGGCATGCAGCAGACCCTGGATCTCCTCGTGGACACGGTCGGCGAGGGCCGCCTGAAGCTCGTGCACGCCAATGACTCCAAGGACGTCGTCGGCGCCCACAAGGACCGCCACGAGAACATCGGCACCGGACACATCGGCGAGGAGCCCTTCCGCGAGCTGATGCGCCACCCGGCCACCGAGGGCGTACCGCTGATCATCGAGACGCCCGGCGGCAAGGAGGGACACGCGGCGGACGTGGCGCGACTCAAGGGGCTCAGGAGCGACTAGGGAAACCTGGGCCCGACCGCCCTGTGGCCCGGCGCGATGGACGCGCATCCGCACTGGGTGCCGAGTTCGTGATCACGACCCCGGTGGACCAGCGGGCATCCGCACCCGGCAGCTAGAGCTCGGGGCCGTCCCCGGGCTCTTCCTGGTACGAGTAGCGCTGCTCACGCCAGGGGTCCCCGACGTTGTGATAGCCGCGCTCCTCCCAGAAGCCGCGGCGGTCGGCGGTCATGTACTCGACGCCGCGGACCCACTTGGGGCCCTTCCACGCGTACAGGTGCGGGACCACGAGCCGCAGCGGGAAGCCGTGCTCCGCGGTGAGCAGTTCACCGCCTTTGTGGGTGGCGAAAATCGTGCGGTCGGAGGCGAAGTCGTCCATCCGCAGATTCGAACTGAAGCCGTACTCGGCCCAGACCATGACGTGGGTGGCGTCGGGCGCGGGCGGCGCGAGTTCCAGGATCGTACGGGCCGCCACTCCGCCCCACTCGGCGCCCAGCATGCTGAACTTCGTCACGCAGTGCAGATCGCCGACCACGGTGGTGTACGGCAGGGCCGAGAACTCCTCGTGGGTCCAGCAGTGCTTCTCGCCGTCCGCGGTGGCCCCGAAGACCCTGAACTCCCAGCGCTCGGGCCGGAACTTCGGCACCGGCCCGTAGTGCGTGACCGGCCAGCCGCGCTGGAGCCGCTGACCCGGCGGAAGCTCCGGCTCCGCTGCCTGTCGAGATGCGCGTTCCGCCGGCTGACCCATGACTCCATCCTGACAGACGGGGAACAGTAGGCGTGACCAGACGAAGTCTGACAGATGCGGATTCGGGCAACTCCTACTAAGCGTGCACTTACTGGACGGCCTCCGAACACCGGTGCAAGGATGCGCGCTACCTGCCCAGACACCGTTGGAAGGAGCCTTTGCGATGCAGGGCGACCCCGAGGTCATCGAATTTCTCAACGAGCAGCTGACCGCCGAGCTGACGGCGATCAACCAGTACTTTCTCCACGCCAAGATGCAGGAGAACTTCGGCTGGACGAAGCTCGCCAAGTACACCCGGGCCGAGTCGTTCGACGAGATGAAGCACGCGGAAGTGCTGACCGACCGGATTCTCTTCCTCGACGGGCTGCCCAACTATCAGCGGCTCTTCCACGTGCGCGTGGGCCAGACCGTCACCGAGATGTTCCAGGCGGACCGGCAGGTCGAGGTGGAGGCGATCGACCGCCTCAAGCGCGGGATCGAGGTGATGCGCACCAAGGGCGACATCACGTCGGCGAACATCTTCGAGTCGATCCTCGCGGACGAGGAGCACCACATCGACTATCTCGACACGCAGCTGGAGCTGGTCGAGAAGCTGGGTGAGCCGCTCTACCTCGCGCAGCTCATCGAGCAGCCGGAGAGCTAGGCGGCCTCGGGAAGCTCGGCCTCGGGGGCCAGCGCCACGGCGGGCTCTCCCTGGTCGACGAGCTCCCTGCGGGGGCACGCGCCCCGGCCGAGCAGCGCCTGGATGCGCCGTACGCACGAACCGCAGTCCGTGCCCGCCTTGCAGGCCGACGCTATCTGGCGGGGGGTGCAGGCGCCGTCCGCCGCGTGCTTCTTCACCTGCGCCTCGGTGACCCCGAAGCAGTTGCAGACGTACACGCGGCTCACCTCCCGGACAGAAGAGACAGGACGGACATGACTTATCGACAGCGCCGTCCCGATTGATCGGTGAGGCAAACCTAACCTTACCCATGACTCCGGGCCCACAAAAGCCCCCGTACGACGGTGGGGCGCGGATCACATGATCCGCGCCCCACTCGTACGTACTGCCGAAGGACTACTGGTCGCGGTACATCTCCGCGACCAGGAACGCCAGGTCGAGCGACTGGCTGCGGTTGAGCCGCGGGTCGCAGGCCGTCTCGTAGCGCTGGTGGAGGTCGTCGACGAAGATCTCGTCGCCGCCGCCCACGCACTCGGTGACGTCGTCACCGGTCAGCTCGACGTGGATGCCGCCCGGGTGCGTGCCGAGGGCCTTGTGGACCTCGAAGAAGCCCTTCACCTCGTCGAGCACGTCGTCGAAGCGGCGGGTCTTGTGGCCGGAGGCCGCCTCGTAGGTGTTGCCGTGCATCGGGTCGGTGATCCAGGCGACGGTCGCGCCGGACGCGGTGACCTTCTCGACCAGCTCGGGAAGCTTGTCGCGGACCTTGTCGGCGCCCATGCGGACGATGAAGGTCAGCCGGCCGGGCTCACGGTCGGGGTCGAGGCGCTCGATGTACTGGAGCGCCTCCTCGGCCGTCGTGGACGGGCCGAGCTTGATGCCGATCGGGTTGCGGATCTGCGCGGCGAACTCGATGTGCGCGTGGTCGAGCTGGCGGGTGCGCTCGCCGACCCAGACCATGTGGGCCGAGGTGTCGTACAGCCGGCCGGTGCGGGAGTCGACGCGGGTCAGCGCGCCCTCGTAGTCGAGCAGCAGCGCCTCGTGGGAGGCGTAGAACTCGACGGTCTTGAACTCCTCCGGGTCGGTGCCGCAGGCCCGCATGAAGTGCAGGGCGTTGTCGATCTCGCGCGCCAGCTGCTCGTACCGCTGGCCGGAGGGGGACGACTTCACGAAGTCCTGGTTCCAGGCGTGCACCTGGCGCAGGTCGGCGTACCCGCCGGTGGTGAAGGCGCGCACCAGGTTGAGCGTGGAGGCGGAGGCGTTGTACATCCGCTTCAGGCGCTCGGGGTCCGGGATGCGGGCCTTCTCGGTGAAGTCGAAGCCGTTGACGGAGTCGCCCCGGTAGGTCGGGAGCGTCACGCCGTCGCGGGTCTCGGTCGGCTTGGAGCGCGGCTTGGAGTACTGCCCCGCGATGCGGCCCACCTTCACGACGGGCACGGACGCCGCGTACGTGAGGACGGCGCCCATCTGGAGCAGCGTCTTCAGCTTGTTCCGGATGTGGTCGGCCGACACCGCGTCGAAGGCCTCGGCGCAGTCGCCGCCCTGGAGCAGGAACGCCTCTCCCTTGGCGACGGAGGCCAGTCGGGCGCGCAGCTGGTCGCACTCGCCCGCGAAGACGAGCGGGGGATACGACTCGAGGTCCGCGATCACATCGCGCAGAGCCTCGGCATCGGGGTACTCGGGCTGCTGCGCCGCGGGCAGGTTTCGCCAGGTGTTGCCACCGGTTGCGGTGGTCTTAGCGTTCACGGTCACCTCGTCAACATTACGGGGTCGGGCGCCCCGTCCATTCACCCGCTCACCAAGTGAGACGGAGCAGACACGGAAGAGCGAGGGGCCGCCGCCGCCCGGTCGCCCGCGGTCGGAGCCGCGAGGCAGAGCTCGCGGTGGACGCGGCGCAGCATCACGCGGGCCATGAAGGGGTGGGCGCGTCGCACGGCGCTCCAGTAGAGCCGTGCGCAGGTGGTGTCCGCCCGCACGGCCGTGCTCAGGGTGACGTGCCGCTCGTCGACCAGGATCGAGGCGCGGGCCGTCAGGCCTGCCGTTTTCACGTCCATCAGCAGTTCGCCGCCCTCGCGGGCGATGACGGGGAAGGCGTCGCGCAGGACGCCGGTCCACGCGCCGGGGTCGCGGGGCAGGCCGGCGCGCATGTCCATGCGGTACGCGTCCTGATAGTCGGGCCGCTCGACGGAGTCCCGGAGCAGGCGGGCCTCCGGCGGCACCTCGACCGTCCGGGGCCGGGGCCACCAGAGCCGGTTGAGCAGGCGGAGCCGGGGCGACCAGCGCACGGGCCGTGCGCAGCCGCCCGCCACCACGCGCTCGATGTTGTCGAACAGCTCTTCCATCATCGAGTCGTGCACCGGCCGGACGGCCGTCGGCCACAGGAGGAAGTCGAGACCGCGCTGCCGCGTCTCAAGGACGTGGCGCACGAGGCAGCGGCCCTCTGCGCGCGGCTCGACCGTGAGCTCGTGGAATCCCTCGTCCGGCGGGGTGAAGGCGAAGCGGACGCGGCGGCCCGGTTCGTACTCCGTGACGGCGTACCTGACCGGCCCGTGGCCGCCGGTCGCGCCCACGCCCAGGGGGCGGTCGAAGACCATCGGGGCCCACTGCGGGGCCGGGAAGACCGGGTCATCCTCGGCGGACAGCCGGTCGAGCAGCGCGCCGACCGCCTCCGCCGGGGCCTCGAGAAGCCGCTCGTGTTCGTTGCGCACGACACCCATGCCGCACCTCCATACGCTGGCGTATGGTCACCGTACGGTACCGTATGGCCATGGTGCAACGGCAGCGGAAGACGACCCCGGCGAAGCCCCGGCTGAGCGCCGACGACTGGGCGGACGCGGCGCTGACGGCGATCGGCGAGGGCGGCCTCGCGGCCGTCGCCGTGGAGCCGCTCGCGGTCCGCCTCGGCACCACCAAGGGCAGCTTCTACTGGCACTTCGCCAACCGTGACGCGCTCGTCGAGGCGGCTCTGGACCGCTGGGCACAGCTCCACACCGAGGGGATGATCACCCAGGTGGAGGCCGAGCCGGACGTCCGCAAGCGCATCCGGCTGCTCTTCGCCGAGGCGATCACCGCCGCCGCCTCCGGCCCCCTGGAGGTCTCCCTGCTGGCGACCGCGGAGCACCCGCAGGTCGCCGCGGCCCTGCGGAAGGTGACCGAACGCCGCCTGGCGTACGTCGCCGAGCTGTTCGCCGCGCTCGGCTTCCCGGAGGCGGAGGCACGCCGCCGCGGCCTGCTCGCGTACAGCGTCTACCTGGGCCACACCCAGCTCGGCCACGCGGTGCCCTCCGTGGTGCCCGCGGGTGAGGAACTCGGCGCGTATCTCGACGAGGGCCTCGACCTCCTGATGATGCGCTAGGGTGCCGCACATGCACGCGCAGACGACGACTCGAAACTGGTGGTGGCCCGCTCATCCGGCGGCCCACTGACTGCGCGTACCCACAGACTCGCGAAGGCCGCCCGAGGGGCGGCCTTCCGTGTTTCCCGGACTCCCCGGGGCCGGGCCGTTCCTCTCCGAGTGAGAAGGAACAGAACTGATGCAGTTGACCGATCTGCTCTGCGACGACCGCCCGTTCGCCCTGCTGCGCCGCCGCACGCCGGGCCACGAGCACGACACGGTCGAGGTCCTCATCGGCCCGACCGGCACGTACGACCGCCTCGCCGACATCCCCGAGGGCCTCGCGCTCGTGCCCTTCCGGCAGATCCGGGAGCGCGGCTTCGACGTCCGCGACGACGGCACGCCGCTGACCGTCCTCACCCCCGAGGAGACGTACGAACTCGCGCTCGGCGAGGCCCTGGCCGCGCTTCCCGCGCACGACGTGCGGGTCGAGGGCGGGGCCTTCGACGTGGACGACACCGCGTACGCCGACATCGTGGGGCGCGTCCTGCGCGACGAGATCGGGCGGGGCGAGGGCGCCAACTTCGTGATCCGCCGTACGTACGAGGGCGAGATCCCGGGCTTTGACCGGGCCGACGCGCTCGCGCTGTTCCGGCGGCTCCTGGTGGGCGAGCGGGGCGCGTACTGGACGTACGTCGTGCACACCGAGGAGCGCACGCTCGTCGGGGCGAGCCCCGAGGTGCATGTGCGGATGTCCGGCGGGACGGTCGTCATGAACCCCATCAGCGGGACCTACCGCTATCCGGCCGAGGGGCCGACCCCCGACGACCTGCTCGCCTTCCTCGCCGACGGCAAGGAGATCGAGGAGCTGTCGATGGTCGTCGACGAGGAACTCAAGATGATGTGCACCGTCGGCGACATGGGCGGGGTCGTGGTCGGGCCGCGTCTGAAGGAGATGGCGCACCTCGCGCACACCGAGTACGAACTGCGGGGCAAGTCGTCGCTGGACGTGCGCGAGGTCCTCAGGGAGACGATGTTCGCGGCGACCGTCACCGGGTCACCCGTGCAGAACGCCTGCCGGGTCATCGAGCGGTACGAGCCGTCCGGGCGCGGCTACTACGCCGGCGCCCTCGCGCTCATCGGCCGGGACGGCGGCGGCGCGCAGACGCTGGACTCCCCCATCCTGATCCGTACCGCCGACATCTCCGCGGCCGGGAAGCTGCGCGTACCGGTCGGCGCGACGCTGGTGCGCGGCTCCGACCCGGTGGGCGAGGTCGCCGAGACGCATGCGAAGGCGGCGGGGGTGCTGGCGGCGCTCGGGGTGCGGCCCGGCCGTCCGCGGACGGAGGGCACGCGGCCCGCCCTGGCCGACGATCCGCGCGTGCGGGCGGCGCTGGACGGGCGGCGGGAGCGGCTCGCGCCGTTCTGGCTGCGGATGCAGGAGCGCGGTGACGCACTGAGCGGGCACGCGCTCGTCGTGGACGGCGAGGACACGTTCACCGCGATGCTCGCGCACGTCCTGCGCTCCTGCGGCCTTCGGGTCTCGGTGCTGCGGTACGACGCGCGGGGGCTGCGGGAGGCGGTGCTCGCGCACGAGGGGCCCGTCGTGCTCGGGCCCGGCCCCGGCGACCCGTGCGACCTCACCGACCCGAAGATGCGGTTCCTGCGCTCACTGACGGCGGAGGTGATCCGCGACCACGAGTACGGCGTGCTCGGCGTCTGTCTCGGGCACGAGCTGATCGCGGCGGAGCTGGGCCTGGAGATCGTACGCAAGGACGTGCCCGGCCAGGGCGCGCAGACGGACGTCGACCTGTTCGGGCGGCCCGAGACCGTCGGCTTCTACAACAGCTACGTGGCACGCTGCGACGACGCCGCGGCACTCGAACTCGGCGCGCACGGCGTGGAGGTCAGCAGGGACGCGGGGAGCGGTGAGGTGCACGCGGTGCGCGGTCCGTGGTTCGCCGGGGTGCAGTTCCACCCGGAGTCGGTGCTGACGCTGCGCGGCGCCTCGATCGTGCGGGAACTGCTCGGTCAGCTGACGGCCGGCGCGGGGACCAGGACGTTCTCGGAGCGGCGGCCCGCCCGGTAGTCCAGGACGTTCTGGACGGTGGTGTCGATGATCTGGGTGACCGCGTCCGCCGTGTAGTACGCCTGGTGGGACGTGACGACCACGTTCGGGAACGTGACGAGGCGGGCCAGGGTGTCGTCGGCGACGACCTCCAGGGACTTGTCGAGGAAGAACAGGCCTGCCTCGGCCTCGTAGACATCGAGACCGACGCCGGTGAACCGTCCGGCGCGCAGCTCCACGACGAGCGCCTCGGTGTCGATCAGGCCGCCGCGGCTGGAGTTCACGAGGATCGCGTCGTCCTTCATCGACCGCAGCGCTTCGGCGCCGATGAGGTGCTGCGTCGAGGGGAGCAGCGGGACGTGCAGGCTGATCAGATCGGCCTCGGCCAGGAGCCGGTCCTTCTCGACGTACGTCATGCCGAGTGCGACGCAGGCCGGGTTCTCCACGGCGTCCCAGCCGAGGAGGTTCATGCCGAAGCCGTGCGCGATGCGGGTGAAGGCCTCACCGATCTTGCCGGTGCCGAGCACGCCGACGGTGCGGCCGCGCAGGTCGCGGCCCATCAGCCCGTCAAGGCGGAAGTCGAAGTCGCGGGTGCGGTTGCTGGCGCGGACGATGCGGCGGTTGACGGCCATGGCGAGCGTCCAGGCGAACTCGGCGACGGAGTACGGCGAGTAGGACGAGACGCGGGCGACGGTCAGGCCGAGGCGTTCGGCGACCCGGAGGTCGATGTTGTTGAAGCCGGTGGAGCGCTGGGCGATCATCTGCGTGCCGCCGGCGGCGAGGGTCTGCAGGACGCGGTTGTCCAGGGTCGCGTTGACGCTGGAGGAGATGATCTCGTAGCCCGCGGCGATGGGGGCGGTGTCCTCGTTCAGGAAGACGTCTAGACAGCGGACGTCGTGGTGTCCCGCGAAGGCCTTCTCCATCAGCGGCTTCTCGTCGGACTGCACGCCGAACGCGAGGATCTCCATGCGGCGAGTCTAAGGACCGCCCGCGGGGACGGCACCCGGAGCTCCGGCTCGGGGCGCCGTCCCGGCGGGGCCTCACCCGAAGAAGACGCCGACCTCCGCGTACAGCGCCGGGTCCACCGTCTTGAGTTTCGCCGTGGCCTCGGCGATCGGCACCCGCACGATGTCCGTGCCGCGCAGCGCGACCATCTTGCCGAAGTCGCCGTCGCGCACCGCGTCGATCGCGTGCAGCCCGAAGCGGGTGGCGAGCCAGCGGTCGAAGGCGCTGGGCGTACCGCCGCGCTGGACGTGCCCGAGGACCGTGGTGCGCGCCTCCTTGCCGGTGCGCCCCTCGATCTCCTTGGCGAGCCACTCGCCGACCCCGGAGAGCCGCACGTGCCCGAAGGAGTCCTGCGTGCCGTCCTTGAGGACCATCTCGCCGTCCCTCGGCATCGCACCCTCCGCGACGACGACGATGGGGGCGTACGACGCCTTGAAGCGCGAGGCGACCCACGCGCACACCTGGTCGACGTCGAAGCGCTGCTCGGGGATGAGGATGACGTTCGCACCGCCCGCGAGGCCCGAGTGCAGGGCGATCCAGCCCGCGTGGCGGCCCATCACCTCGACGACCAGGACGCGCATGTGGGATTCGGCGGTGGTGTGCAGGCGGTCGATCGCCTCGGTGGCGATGCCGACGGCCGTGTCGAAGCCGAAGGTGTAGTCGGTGGCGGAGAGGTCGTTGTCGATGGTCTTCGGGACGCCGACGACCGGGACGCCGAACTCGTCGGTGAGGCGGGCGGCGACGCCGAGCGTGTCCTCGCCGCCGATCGCGATGAGCGAGTCGACCTCGTGCTTGGCGAGGTTCTCCTTGATGCGGCGCACCCCGTGCTCCACCTTGAAGGGGTTGGTGCGCGAGGAGCCGAGGATGGTGCCGCCGCGCGGCAGGATGCCGCGGACCGCGGGGATGTCGAGCGGGACGGCGTCGCCCTCCACCGGACCGCGCCAGCCGTCCCGGAAGCCGACGAAGTCGTAGCCGTACTCCTGCACGCCCTTGCGGACGACGCCACGGATCACGGCGTTGAGCCCGGGGCAGTCGCCGCCTCCGGTCAGTACGCCAATTTTCTTGGCCCCCATGGAAGTGTCCCTTCGCCTCAGTGACCTGATGCGAGTCACGCTAATGGTGACCCAGGTCACTACGGGACGGTGCGAACGGTCAATTCCCCAGTATGTGGCTGGAGTTGCTCACAGGCGTTCACTCGTACGAGGGGTCAGGCGTCGTCCGCCCTGTCGATGCCCCGCTCTATCGCGTACCGCACGAGCTCCACCCTGTTGTGCAGCTGGAGCTTGCCCAGGGTGTTCTGGACGTGGTTCTGCACGGTGCGGTGGGAGATGACCAGGCGCTCGGCGATCTGCTTGTAGCTCAGGCCCTTGGCGACCAGCCGCAGGACCTCCGTCTCGCGGTCGGTGAGCCGCGGGGCCTTCGGGTCGTCCGGGGTGCCGGCCTCGGGCTCGGTGGCCAGGCGGCGGTACTCGCCGAGGACCAGACCGGCGAGGCCCGGGGTGAAGACCGCGTCGCCTTCGGCCGTGCGCCGCACGGCGTCGATCAGTTCTTCCGTGGACGCCGACTTCAGGAGATAGCCGGTGGCGCCCGACTTGACCGCCTCCAGGACGTCGGCGTGCTCGCCGCTCGCGGAGAGGACCAGGACGCGCAGCGCGGGGTTGGCGGCGACCAGCTCCTTGCAGACCTGGACGCCCGGCTTCAGCGGGAGGTTCAGGTCGAGGACGAGGACGTCGGGCGCGGCGGCCTGGGCGCGGCGGACCGCCTGCTCGCCGTCCCCTGCGGTGGCGACGACGTCGAGACCCGCCTCGGCGAGGTCGCGGGCGACCGCGTCGCGCCACATCGGGTGGTCGTCGACGACCATGACCCTGATCGGGCCCGCTCCCCCACCGGTGTCCGTGGACGGCTCCCGCCGCTGCTGCCCCGGCTGCCCCTGCTCGCTCTTCATGCTTTTCCTGCCTTCCCCCGTGCTTCCCGCGCCGCTTCGCGCGGGACTCTCAGTTCCACTTCCGTCCCCTGGCCCGGCACCGAGATCAGCTCGGCCGTGCCCCCGAGCTCCCGCAGCCGCCCCCGGATCGACAGGGCGACGCCGAGGCGCCCCTCCCCCTCGGCCTCGGCGAGGCGGCCCTCCGGGATGCCCGGCCCGTCGTCCCTGACCGTCACGATCACCTCGCCCGGCTCGTCCTCGACCAGGATCCAGGCGTGCGCCTCGGCTCCGGCATGTCTGCGGACATTGTCCAGGGCGGCACCGACAGCGGCCGCCAGCTCCCTCGCGGCGGACGGCGCGAGCAGCACCGGGGCACCCGGTTCGGAGAGGGTCACCTTGGACCCGGCGTGCGGGGCGAGCAGCGAGCGCAGGTCGCGGGGCGCCGCGTCGTCGGCGGCGCCGGTCTCGTCGTCCGGTTCCTCGACGGCCCGTACGAGCGCACCCTGCGAGGCGTCCTCCGAGGCGCGCGAGGCGGGCACCATGCCGCCGGCGACCAGCGTGCGCAGCGCGACCTCCTGCTCGCCCGCCAGCCGCCCGAGCTCCGCGGCCTCGCCGCCGATCGCGGTGCCGCGCCGCTGCACCATGGCGAGGACCTGGAGGACGCTGTCGTGGATGTCGCGGGCGAGCCGTTCACGCTCGCGGGTCGCGGCCTCTATCTCCAGGGCGCGGGCGAGGGTGCGCTCGGAGGCGCGGGCCACCTCCACGACGTATCCGATGGCGATGGAGGCGATGCAGACCAGCAGGACGTTGTGGATGGTGTCGCGGCTGAAGGCCCCGCGCTGCACCACGTTGGCGACGCCCACCAGGAGCGAGGCGAAGGCGGCCCAGCGCCAGCCGCCCTTGATGGCGTACGCGAGGACGGCGCCCGCGGTCCATATGGAGGGCAGCGTCGGGCCGCCCTCGACGATCCGCTGGTGCGAGTCGGCCAGCGGCGTCAGGAGGATGCCCACGAGGGCGACGGCCAGGTCGATGACGAGGAACCGCTTGGTGCAGCTCGCGGCGTTCGCCACGCGGCGCAGCGTGCCAAGCGTCCAGCCGGCGAGCACCACGTAGTAGGCGATGGCCACCCAGGGGCGGTCCAGTTCCTCGTGCGCCGTCGTGAAGAGCCCGATCGCGTACAGCATCGTGAGGACGCGGTAGCCGGTGAGGGCGCGCCAGAGCGGCTGCTCGACCGACATCCTCATGACTCGCTCGCGCTTGGCCATGCCCCCCAGCTCCCCCGGTCCCCCACGCGGTGTCCCCCGGCTGCTACTTCTCGCCCGCCTTGGCGGCCTTCGCGGCCTCGCTGAGCTGGCGCTTGGCGGCCGTCGCGTACACGTCCACGTACTCCTGGCCGGAGAGCTTCATGATCTCGTACATGACCTCGTCGGTCAGCGCCCGCAGCACGAAGCGGTCCTGCTCCATGCCCTGGTAGCGGCGGAAGTCGAGCGGCTTGCCGATGCGGATGCCGGGGCGCATCAGCTTCGGCAGCACCTTGCCGGGCGGCTGGATCTTCTCCGTGTCGATCATGGCCACCGGGATGACCGGGGCTCCGGTGGCGAGCGCCACGCGCGCGAGGCCGCCCGGTTTGCCGCGGTAGAGGCGGCCGTCGGGCGAGCGCGTGCCCTCGGGGTAGATGCCGAAGAGCTCGCCGCGCTCCAGGACCTCGATGCCGCTCTTGATGGCCGCCTCGCCCGCGCCGCGCGCGCCGGAGCGGTCCACGGGGAGCTGGCCGACGCCCTTGAAGAAGGCGGCGGTCAACTTGCCCTTCACTCCCGGCGAGGTGAAGTACTCCGCCTTGGCGATGAAGGTGACCTTGCGGTCGAGGACCGCGGGGAGGAAGAAGGAGTCCGAGAACGAGAGGTGGTTGCTCGCGAGAATCGCGGGGCCTTCGGCGGGGACGTTCTCAAGGCCCTCCACCCAGGGCCTGAAGCCGAGCTTCAGCGGCCCTCCGATGGCAACCTTCATTGCGCCGTAGATCAAACCGAGTGCCTCCTGTTTCTGTGGATCAGACCTTAACCCGCGGTACGGCCAATGGGCCCGACGACCCTGGTCGGTGTCAGTCCGGTCGCGTACGGTGAGGTACTCCCTACCCCCCTTGCCACGTCTCACGAAGGAGACCGAAGGTGCCGGTCCTCCCCGGAGCCGAGCCGTACCGCCACGAAGGCGGCGAGGTCGGCGTCCTGCTCTGCCACGGCTTCACCGGATCCCCGCAGTCGCTGCGTCCCTGGGCCCAGTATCTGGCGGAGCGCGGCCTGACCGTCTCGCTGCCGCTCCTGCCCGGGCACGGCACCCGCTGGGAGGACATGCAGGTCACCGGCTGGCAGGACTGGTACGCGGAGGTGGACCGCGAGCTGCGCGGCCTCCTGGAGCGGTGCGCGCGGGTCTTCGTCTTCGGCCTCTCCATGGGCGGCACGCTCACGTTGCGCCTCGCGGCCAAGCACGGCGACGCGATCAGCGGCATCGTCCTGGTCAACCCTGCGAACAAGCTGCACGGTCTCTCGCCCTACGCGCTGCCGGTCGCCCGGCACCTCGTACGGACGACGAAGGGCATCGCCAGCGACATCGCCAAGGAGGGCTCGGTGGAGATCGGCTACGACCGGGTGCCGCTGCACGCCGCGCACTCCATGCGCGTGTTCTTCCGCATGGTCGACGCCGAACTGCCGCAGGTGACCCAGCCGTTGCTGCTGCTCCACAGCCCGCGGGACCATGTGGTGCCGCCCGCCGACTCGGCCCGCGTCCTCAGCCGCGTCTCGTCGACGGACGTCACGGAGATCTTGCTGGAACAGAGTTACCACGTGGCGACGTTGGACCACGACGCGGACCGGATCTTCGAGGAGAGTCACGCGTTCATCGGCCGGCTCGCTCCCAGCGTCGGTATGGAAGGGACGGCCAGCGGTGGCTGAGCACGAGGCGGACCGGGACGAGAGCCGCGACGAGAGTCGCGAGCCGGAGAAGGACCGCGAGCCCGGGAAGGACAAGGCGGCGCCCGAGGACGGGCTGCCGCTGGACGAGGACGCCGCCTGGCAGGCGATCGTCGCGGGGTACGGCGAGGAGCCCGCGGACCCGCCGGGCGCGAAGCCCTTCAAGTCGGTCGAGGACCTCGCGCTCCTGGAGCCGGAGTCGAACGGCCCGGTGGACGGCCCCGCGAGCGGCCTCAGCAAGGGTCCCGCCAAGGACGCCGGAAAGGGGGTCGGCAAGGACCCCGGAAAGGGCGCCGCCGACCCGGACGACGAGGCGGGCCCCGGCGCGGGCAAGCCGCTCGGCGGCTCCGTCTCCTTCGCGCCCGGTGTCGGCGGCGGTGGCCCGCGCGACTACGCCACCGCGGAGCCCTCCGAGGACGACTTCGACGCGGACGACGAGGGCCACTTCGTGCCGCCGGAGCCGCCGCCGCTGCCCGAGGCCGACGTGACGGCCAAGTTCGCCTGGCTCGCCGTGCTCGGCGGCCCGCTCCTCATCCTGCTCGCCGTGCTGCTGGGCTGGCAGATGACGTGGTGGCTGACCACGCTCGGCCTCGGCGGCTTCCTGGGCGGCTTCGCCACGCTCGTGGTGCGGATGAACAGCGGGGACGACGACGAGGACGACGACCCGGGGCGCGGCGCGGTGGTCTGAGGCCCGGACCTCACCGGGCAGAGGGGACCCTGAGGGCGGCCAGCACCGGCAGATGGTCCGTGGCCGCCCTCAGGTCCGCCTCGGTCACCCCGGGCAGGCCCAGCGGCACACCGCAGCCGAGGACCTCCACGCCCGGCGTGACGAACAGCGCGTCGATGCGCTGGTGCGGATCGTCCGGCGTCGAGGTGTACTCGCCGCCCCACGGCTCGGCCGTCCAGCAGTCGCGCAGCTCGGCCGCGAGCCTGCGGAACGTACGCCCCTGAGGCCGTTCGTTGAGGTCTCCGCCCGCGACCGCGTGCTCCACGCCCAGCTCCCCGAGGCGGTCGAGCAGCATCCCGCCCTGCGCGTACCGCTCGTCGGTCTGGAGGCTGAGGTGACAGCTGAGGACGCCGAGGCGGGCGCCCCCGAAGCGGACGACGGCGCTCGAGAAGCCGCGCCGGTGCAGCCCCGGGGTGAGGGGCAGCAGCACGTCCTCGGTCCGCTCGACGGTGGCGCGCAGCGAGCAGAGCAGCGCGGGCCCCGCCGCGGTGCCGCCGCCGGAGAGGATCACGAGATCGGCGGCGCGCGCGAGGCGGGCCAGTTTCTTGCGCCAGCGGAAGAACCGCGGCGCCTCCTGGATCAGGACGAGGTCGGGGGCGCAGGCGGCGATGACCCGGGCGAGCGCGTCGGTGTCGTCGCGCATCGATCGGATGTTGTAGCTGAGCACCCGGACGACCGCCGAACCGTCGGGTTCGGTGCGGGAGTTGGGGAGCGTACCCATGGGACTCGTCGACATGGCGATCAAGATACGACAGTGCCCGCCGCTCCCTCGTGGGGCGCGGCGGGCACTGGCGTTCGGGCCGGACCGGACTGGGCCGGGCGGTCACATGACGGGGTCGGGCTCCCGCGCCAGGTCGGCGGCGCCGACGAGGCCCGCCTTGTTGCCGAGCTGGGCGGCGATGACCTGGGCCTCGGGGCGCCAGGCGGCGCCGACGAGCCAGCGCTTGAAGGACTTGCGGATCGGGTCGAGGACCAGCTCGCCCTCGTCCGAGAGGCCGCCGCCGACGATGAACGCGGACGGGTCGAAGAGCGAGGCCAGGTCGGCGAGGCCGGCGCCGGCCCAGCGGGCCAGCTCGCGGTAGGAGTCGATGGCGACGGCGTCGCCCTGCCGCGCGGCCATGGAGATGTGCTTGCCCTCGATGCCCTCGGGGGTGCCGTCGCCCAGCGAGAGCAGGAACTCGGCGTTCTCCGGCGTCGCGTTGGCCCGCTGGCGGGCGTAGCGCACGAGGGCGCGTCCGGAGGCGTACTGCTCCCAGCAGCCCTGGCTGCCGCAGCCGCAGAGCAGGCCGTCCGGGACCATCCGGATGTGGCCGAACTCGGCGGCCACGCCGAAGTGGCCGCGGCGCAGCTTGTTGCCGATGATGATGCCGCCGCCGAGGCCGGTGCCGAGGGTGATGCAGATGACGTTGCGGTGGCCCTTGCCGCCGCCGAACTTGTACTCGCCCCAGGCCGCGGCGTTGGCGTCGTTCTCCACGACGACCGGCAGGCTGACGCGCTTCTCGACCTCGTCCTTGAGCGGCTCCTGCCGCCAGTCGATGTTCGGCGCGAAGTAGACCGTGGAGCGCTGGCGGTTGACGTACCCGGCGGCGCCGATGCCGACGCCGACGATGTCGTGACCGGCCCGCGCGCCTTCCACGGCGGAGGCGATCGCGTCGACGATGGCCTCGGAAGTACCAGGGGTCGGCACCTTGAAGGTCGAGAGGATGTTGCCGTCCTCGTCGACCACTCCGGCCGCGATCTTGGTGCCGCCGATGTCGACGCCGATGGTGAGTCCCATGAATCCCTCAGTTCGATCGAGCCCCGCTACGGCCCACCGTACCCGAGGGGGATCAGTCGAGATCGATGTGTTCCCCGCCGGCGGTGCCCTCGTCGCGGCGGCCGGGGCCCCGCGCGTCGCCGTCCGAGGTGTCGTCGCCTCGGGTCCACCGGCTTTCCTGCTTCTCGACCGCCGAACGGTAGGCGGCGAGCAGCTCGGAACCAGCCGCCGCCAGGTGGTCGAAGACGTCGGGGTTGCGCTCGATGACCGGCTCGACCACGGCCTTCGCCTGCTGGACGACCTGCTTCACGGTCTGCTCGACGGCGCCCTGCGCGGCCGCGCCGAGCAGCGGCGCCTGGAGCCCGGAGAGCTTGTCGGAGACGGCGTCGACGAGCTTGCGCAGCTCCTCGGCGGCCGAGCCGGGCGGCGGCCCGTACTGGGCGCGGCGGCGGGCCTGCTCCGCCGCGAGGTCCTCGGCGCACGCCTGCTCCCAGGCGTCGGCGTCGACGTCGGCTTCAGAGGCTTCGGGGCCTTCGCGCCCGGTGGCATCGCTCATGCCACTCGACGTTACCCGAATGGCGGCAGCCCGTTCACCGTGCGCGTGGGCCGGATCGCGGGTGGATCTTCAGCGTTCCCGCGGCCACAGGCCGGGGTCCGGCGCGAACCGCACCCTCAGCTCGCCCTCGCGCAGCCCGGCCCCCGCGACGGTGCAGCGGCGCAGTGCGGACGGCAGGGTGACGATGCGGCGGGAGACCCCGGCGGTGATGACGAGCTCGTCGCCGCGCCGGATCAGGCCGAGTTCCTCGCGTACGACGCCGGGGAGCGGGATGTGCCATACGTACGCGTGGTTCTCCTCGTCGGCGGGCGCCGCGGTGACGGGCCACTGGACGGGGGCGGGGGCTTCGGTGCGGCCGGGCAGGCCGAGGGCGGTGAGGTCGTCGGTGCCGCGCGGGTCGTGGCCGAGGTGGCGGACCCTGGTGACCTGCTCGTACTCCGTCTCCCAGGCGGCCAGCGCCTTGTGCTGCTGGGCCGCGAGCGCCGCGAGCCAGGTGTCGGCGGAGGCGTCGGGGAGCAGGCGGTTGGCGACCAGGAGGTCGGTGCGCAGGCCCTGGAGGGCGAGGCCGGTGGTGGCCGCGTCGAGGGCGTCGGCGCCCGCGGGGCCCGGCTCCGCGACCAGGCGGACGGTGGTGGTGGGCGCCTCGATCACGGCCTGGGCGGCGGCGAGGTCGTCCTCCCAGCGGGCGGCGGTCTCGTACAGCCAGGCGGCCGGCATGGGGACGCCGGCGAGGCGGCCGAGCATGGGGCGCAGGGCGCGGGCGGCCTGGCGCTCGGGCGGCAGCAGCTTGCGGAGGTAGCGGCGCAGCTGCTCGGGGAGCGCGAGGACGGCCAGGGCTTTGGGGGCGGGTGGCAGGTCGACGACCACGGTGTCGTACGTGTCGTCGCGGGCGGCGTCGCGCAGGGCGCGCAGCAGGGCGAGCTCCTCGGCTCCGGGCAGCGGGGTCAGCTCCTCCGCGTCGATCCGGTCGGCGCCGAGGAGGTCGAGGGCGGAGGCGGCGCGGTCCTGGAGGGCGGCGAGGTCGTCGCGGAAGCGGTCGTCGGGGGTGAGGCGGCGCGCCGTGAGGCCGGGGTGCGCGTGCGGTCCGCCGAGTACGGCGCCGAGGGTGTCGGTGCGGTCGGCGCTGAGTACGAGGACCCTGTGGCCCGCGGCCGCCGCGGCGAGTGCCGTGGCGGCGGCGACGGTGGTCCGGCCGGAGCCGCCGGGGCCGGTGACGAGGAGGGTGCGCATAAGGGTGAACGGTACGGCAGCGGGGGGTGGGGGCTGGGGGCGCCCACTCGCCGTGGGGGGGCCGGTGCCTTCGCGGGTGCGGGTGGGGGGTGGTTGCTCGCGCAGTTCCCCGCGCCCCTGGAGAGGCGGGGGCTTCGCCCCGCCTTTCCCGATCAGGCCGGGCCGGACTCCACGCGCTTCTTCAAGCCCGCCAGTGCGCGGTCGATGATGACCTTCTCGGCCTTGCGCTTGATCATGCCGAGCATGGGGATCTTGACGTCCACGGTCAGGCGGTACGTGACCTCCGTGCCCGTGCCCTTGGGCTTCAGGAGGTAGGAGCCGTCCAGGGAGCGCAGCATCTGGGACTTGACGAGGGTCCAGCTGACCTCGTCGTCACCGGTCCAGGTGTAGCCGAGGGTCTGGTCGTCCTTGATCGCGCCGGCGTCCATGACGAGGCGGACCTCCTTGGCGCGGCCCTGCTCGTCGGTGGCGAGGACCTCGGCCTCCTTCACCTCTCCCGTCCAGTCGGGGTAGCGAGCGAAGTCGGCGATCACTCCCATGACCTCGGCCGGAGCCGCCTCGATCACGATGCTCGAGCTGGTGTGTTCCGCCATCGCTGTGGCTCCTCCAGATGCGGTCGGGTCCGGTACGGCACGTCTGCCGCGTGAAGGCTACCGCGCGCCGCCGGGTCACCACTCCAGGGCCCATGGCCTTCCGGACCCGGCGAAGTGGCCGACGTTCACGCACTCCGTGGCGCCCACCCGCATCCGCTGGACCAGCGGCTGGTGGACGTGGCCGAAGAGGGCGTACTTGGGGCGGGTCCTGCGGATGGCGTCGAGCAGGGCACGGCTGCCGCGCTCGAAGCGGCGGGCCACGGTGTCGTAGAGCAGCTCGGGGACGTCCGGCGGGATGTGGGTGCACAGGACGTCGACCTCGCCGACGGCCTCGATCTTGGCGGCGTACTCCTCGTCGCTGATCTCGTAGGGAGTCCGCATGGGGGTACGCAGACCGCCGCCGACGAAGCCGAAGACGCGGCCGCCGATCTCGACGCGCTCGCCGTCGAGGACGGTGGTGCCGGGACCGGCGTATTCACGCCACAGGGTCGGCATGTCGACATTGCCGTAGGTGGCGTACGTCGGCGTCGGGAAGGCGGCGAAGAGTTCGGCGTACTGCTTGCGGACCGCCCGCTCGATCGCCGGGCCGCGGTCGACGCCCGCCCACAGCCGCCTGCCGAACTCCCTGGCCTCCTCGAAGCGGCGGGCGGTGCGCAACTCCACGAGCCTGCTGGCGTTCCGCGCCCCGAAGAGATCGGGGAAGATGCCGCGCGAGTGGTCGGCGTAGTCGAGGAAGAGGACGAGGTCGCCGAGGCAGACGAGCGCGTCGGCGCCGTCCCCCGCGCGGGCGAGGTCCGCCGCGTTGCCGTGCACGTCACTGACCACGTTGACCCGGAAAGCTGGCATGCCGATCACCCTAGGACGGCCGCGGGGCGGACGGTAGGGGCCCAGGTCAGGGGCTGGACCTGCGGTTACTTCCGAGTCGGGAAGACGGTGGCGTACTGTGCGGTTCAGACCACGACGACGTGTGACGCACCGAACATCTGGCCCTGCCCCCCTACCGAACAAGCCATACCGGTGGGTAACGTCCGGGCAGTCCAGTAGTGCTCAGCCCCCCACTCGACTGAGCACCTGCCCGATCTTGGACCGCACCGTCGCAGCACACAACGTCGTGGCGCCGGCGCCCTATGTAGGAGCAGCAGTCTTGCGCGAGTTCAGCCTTCCGGCCCTGTACGAGGTCCCTGCGGACGGCAATCTGACCGACATCGTCCGTAGAAATGCCGCGCAGCACCCGGATGTCGCCGTCATCGGCCGCAAGGTCGACGGCAGCTGGCAGGACGTCACCGCCAAGGCCTTCCTCGCCGATGTGCGAGCCACCGCCAAGGGCCTGATCGCCGCCGGCGTGCGGCCCGGCGACCGCGTCGGCCTGATGTCCCGCACCCGTTACGAGTGGACACTCCTCGACTTCGCCATCTGGAGCGCGGGCGCGGTGACCGTGCCGGTGTACGAGACGAGCTCCCCCGAGCAGATCCAGTGGATCCTCGGCGACTCCGGCGCCGTGGCCTGCGTCGTCGAACTGGACGCGCACGCCGCCGCCGTCGAGTCCGTACGCGAGAGGCTGCCCGCCCTCGCGCACGTCTGGCAGATCGACAAGGGCGGCGTCGAGGACCTGCGGCGCACGGGCGCCGACGTCTCGGAGGAGACGGTCGACGAGCGCGGCGCCGCCGCCAAGGCCGACGACCCGGCCACCATCGTCTACACCTCAGGCACCACGGGCCGCCCCAAGGGCTGTGTCCTCACGCACCGCAGCTTCTTCGCCGAGTGCGGCAACGTGGTGGAGCGCCTCAAGCCCCTCTTCCGCACGGGCGAGTGCTCGGTCCTGCTCTTTCTGCCCGTCGCGCACGTGTTCGGGCGGCTCGTCGAGGTCGCCGCGCTGATGGCGCCGATCAAGCTCGGCCACGCGCCGGACGTCAAGAATCTGACGGACGAGCTCGCCTCCTTCCGGCCGACCATGATCCTGGGCGTGCCGCGCGTCTTCGAAAAGGTCTACAACTCGGCGCGCGCGAAGGCGCAGGCCGACGGCAAGGGCAAGATCTTCGACAAGGCCGCGGACACGGCCATCGCGTACAGCCGGGCGCTCGACACGCCTTCGGGTCCGTCCCTCGGCCTGAGGATCAAGCACAAGATCTTCGACAAGCTGGTCTTCAGCAAGCTGCGGGCCGTTCTCGGCGGTCGCGGCGAGTACGCGATCTCCGGCGGCGCCCCGCTCGGCGAGCGGCTCGGCCACTTCTTCCGCGGCATCGGCTTCACGGTCCTTGAGGGGTACGGCCTCACCGAGTCCTGCGCGGCCACCGCCTTCAACCCCTGGGACCGGCAGAAGATCGGTACGGTCGGCCAGCCGCTGCCGGGGTCGGTCGTACGCATCGCCGACGACGGCGAGGTGCTGCTCCACGGCGAGCACCTGTTCTCGCGCTACTGGAACAACGAGGGCGCCACCGAGGAGGCGCTCGCCGACGGCTGGTTCCACACCGGCGACATCGGCACCCTCGACGAGGACGGTTACCTGCGCATCACCGGCCGCAAGAAGGAGATCATCGTCACCGCGGGCGGCAAGAACGTCGCCCCGGCCGTGATCGAGGACCGTATCCGCGCGCATGCGCTGGTCGCCGAGTGCATGGTCGTCGGTGACGGCCGGCCGTTCGTGGGCGCGTTGGTCACGGTGGACGACGAGTTCCTGGGCCGGTGGGCGGCGGACCACGGCAAGCCCGCGGGCTCCACGGCGGCGTCCCTCCGTGACGACGCGGATCTGCTCGCGGCGATCCAGAGCGCGGTGGACGACGGCAACGCGGCGGTCTCCAAGGCGGAGTCCGTGCGGAAGTTCCGTGTCCTCGACTCCCAGTTCACGGAGGAGTCGGGGCATCTGACGCCGTCGCTGAAGCTGAAGCGGAATGTTGTGGCGAAGGATTACGCGGACGAGATCGAGGCGATTTACCGCGGGTAGCGTGGGCGGGGGCGCCCACTCGCCGCGGGGGGCTGTCTCTTGGCGGCTCCCGGTCGTTCGTGGTTGCTCGCGCAGTTCCCCGCGCCCCTGAAAGCAGGGGCTGCGCCCCGCTTTCCCCTCAGGGGCGCGGGGAACTGCGCGACCAGCCCCCACCGACCCGCAGACGCCCCCCGCTACAAAAGCTCCCGCAGCCGCTCGGCCAGCAGGTCCCAGCGCCACTTCTCCTCCACCCACGCCCGCCCCCGCTCCCCCATCCGCGCCCGCAGCTCCGCGTCGCCCAGCAGCGTGACGATCCGCTCGGCCGCCTCCTCGGGGACACCGCCCCGCACGACCCACCCCGTCTCACCGTCGAGGACGGCGTCCGGCGCCCCGCCGGAGTCGCCGGCGACCACCGGCAGCCCCGTGGCCGACGCCTCCAGGTAGACGATGCCGAGGCCCTCCACGTCCAGCCCCCCGCGCCGCGTCCGGCACGGCATCGCGAAGACGTCACCGGCGCCGTAGTGCGCGGGCAGCTCCTCCCACGGCACCGTCCCCGTGAAGCGGACGGAGTCCGCGACACCGGTCTCGGCGGCCAGCTTGCGCAGGTCACTCTCGTAGGGCCCACCACCCACCACCAGCAGCACCGCCTCCGGCTCCCGCGCCAGAATCACCGGCATGGCGCGGATCAGCGTGTCCTGCCCCTTGCGCGGCACCAGACGGGAGACGCAGACCACCACGGGCCGGTCGGTCAGGCCGAGCCGCGCCCGCACCGCGTCACCGCCGGACCCCGGATGGAAGGTCTTCTCGTCCACGCCGGGCGGCAGTTGCACCATCCGCCCGGCCGCCGCAGGCGTCAGCGCGGCGGCGATCCGCGAACGCGTGTACTCGCCGAGATAGGTGATCGTGTCCGTCGACTCGCCGATCCTGCGCAGCAGTTGACGCGAGGCGGGCAGCTGCGCCCACCCCGCCTCATGGCCGTGCGTGGTGGCGACGAGCCGGGTCGCCCCCGCCCTGCGCAGCGCGGGCGCCATGAGCCCGAGCGGGGCCGCCGCCCCGAACCACACCGACGTACAGCCGTGTTCGCGCAGGAGCGAGACCGCGCGGCGGGTGACGCGCGGGGTCGGCAGCAGCATCGTCGTGGGGTCGCGTACGACCTCGAAGGGCTGTTCGGCGTCGAAGGCCGCGGTGGCCTCGGCGCCCTCCCGGCCGCGCTTCCAGGTGGAGGCGTAGACGACGAGCTGCTCGGGGTCCAGGCGCAGCGCCATGTTGTGCAGGAACGCCTGGATGCCACCGGGCCTGGGCGGGAAGTCGTTCGTGACGATCAGGGTCTTGTGCATCGGGCCCGACAGTACCGAAAGCGGCCCGGGGCCACCGAATGGCCCAGCCTCTTCGCCTCCGTCCGGCACGCCCGGCATCATGGCTCCCCGAATCACGGTGAAGCATGCGAAATGGGGGCGAGGTACGCATGGCGCGCATCCTGACGGTCTGGGTCCTCACCAGGATCCTCCTGCTGCTCTGCGTCTTCCATGTGCTGACCGCCCCG
The DNA here is from genome assembly GCF_020026305.1 of Streptomyces sp. 135. Lineage (NCBI taxonomy): Bacteria > Bacillati > Actinomycetota > Actinomycetes > Kitasatosporales > Streptomycetaceae > Streptomyces > Streptomyces sp. 135. The sequence continues at coordinate 2,288,882 of NZ_CP075691.1, forward strand.
GGCCCGGACGTCACCAGCGACGTCACCGTCATCTACCAGGGCTGGTACGAGATCCTGCGCACCGGCACCTTCCCGCTCGACGACGTCACCTGGCAGTACCCGCCGGCCGCCGCCCTCGCGGTCCTCTCCCCCGCCCTCCTGCCCTTCCTCGGCTACGCCTCGGCCTTCTTCGTCCTCGCCCTCCTCGCCGACGCGGTGGTCTGCGGGCTGCTCCTGTACGCGGGACGACGGCCCGGCAAGTCCCACCGGGGCCTGTGCGTGTGGGTCGTGGGCGTGCCGCTGCTCGGCCCGACGGTGTACGCCCGCTACGACGTGATGGTGACGGCCGTCGCGGTCGCCGCGCTGCTCGCGGGAGCCCGGCATCCGCGGGCCATGGGAGCGCTCGCCGGGTTCGGGGCGCTGCTCAAGGTGTGGCCGGTGCTGCTGCTGGCCGGCGTCCCGCGCGGGCGGGCGACGCGGCGGTCCTGGACCACGGCCACGGGCACGGCGCTCGGTGTCACGCTGGCGTTCCTCGTGACGATGCCCGGCGCGCTCGCGTTCCTCGCCTTCCAGCGCGACCGGGGCACGGAGGTGGAGTCCCTCGGCGCCCTGGTCTTCCACGTCGGGCGGCACCTCGGCTGGCGCGGCGACGTCCGGCTCAACTACGGCTCGGTGGAATTCCTCGGCCCGTACGTGCCGCTGGTGAGCACGGCGGCGCAGCTCCTCTCGGCGGCGGCCCTGTGCTGGCTCCTGGCGTGGCGGCTGCGGGCGCGGGCCTGGGCGGCGAGCACCCTCGCGGACGCGGCCTTCGTGGCGGTGCTGCTCTTCACCGCGACGAGCCGCGTGATCAGCCCGCAGTACATGCTGTGGCTGGTCGGGGCCGCCGCCGTCTGCCTGGCCTTCCGCGCGAGCCGCATGGAGGTGCCGGCCCGGCTGGTCCTCGCCGCCACGTTCGTGACGTTCCTGGAGTTCCCGGTGTGGTTCTCGCACGTGGTGGCCGGCGATCCGCTGGGCGTGGCCCTGCTGCTCGTACGCAACGGCCTGCTGGTCGCGGCGGCCCTGCTGGCGTGCCGCGCCCTGTGGCGGCAGACGGTGGCCGAGCACGAGCAGCGACCCGCGCAGGCGCCGGTCAGCCGAGCTCCGAGCGCAGATACGTGCGCCAGCGCGCCGTGAACTCCTCCGGCGTCGTGCGCAGGACGTCCCGCAGCGCGTCCGCGACCGCGCCCGCCCGCTTCCCGTGGCCGCCGACGGCCCGGTAGAAGTCCGTCAGCTTGCGCTCGCCCCACCGGTCCTCGATCATCCGGCAGGCCAGCCAGGCGCCTTCGTACGCCCGCGCGAGCCGACCGGCGCCCTCCCCGAAGCCGAACTCGTCGTCGCCCGGCAGATCGCCGGGCAGTTCTCCGCCCCGCACCGCGCGCCGCAGTTCGGGCGCGGCCTGGGCCGCGGTGCGCCCGGTGCCGCGGTAGCCCACCCAGTCCGCGAAACCCTCGGAGAGCCAGAGCGGGGTGGCCGGGGAGGTGCTCGTGCGGGTCGCCACGTGGGTCGTCTCATGGGTCAGCACGACCTGCTTGCCGAGGTCCCCGAGGACGCCGTACGCCTCGGGGTTGACGATGATCCGGTCGGCGGGGGCCCGCCCCGAACCGCCCGCCTCCCCCGTGGTGACCGCCGCTATCCCCCGGTACCCGGAGGCGGGCGCCCCGAGGAGGCCCGCCATGCCCTTCAGGGAACGCGGTACGAGGACGACGACCTTCTGCGGCCACTTCCCCGGCCAGACGTCGCTCACCGCGGGCACCGCACGGTCGGCGAGCCGGCGGTAGGCGCGCAGCTCCCCTGCGCTCCGTCCGACGCCGAGGACGAGGCTGTCCGCGCCCCGCACCGCCCGCACCCTGCCCTGGTCCCACAGCTGTTCGCCCGCCTTCCTCGCGGGCCGCTCGGAGGTGACGTACCACTGCCCGTCGTGCCGCTCCAGAAAGAGCGTGCGCTCGGCGGTCAGCGGGGCGCGGTCGTGGCCCTCGACGCGGTAGCGGAGTTCGGCGCTCGCCGTGGCCCGCGATCCGGAGCGCTCCAGACGGGAGAGGCGGTACTCCCAGGTGTCCAGCGGGATCGCGCGGACGTTCGCGAAGAGGTCCGGTGCACCGGCCGCGCCGCGCGCCGGGCGCTCGGTCCTCTCGTACGCCGTCTCGTCCCCGGCGAGGACGGCGTGCGCCCGGCGGTCCAGGAGTCTGCGCACGTCGCCCGCGGCGGTGTCCGGGACGGGGTCGGCGCCGCAGCCGACAAGCACGGCGAGCACGGCGAGGCAGAGCGCCGAGCACAGTGCCCCCGCCCACGACCCACGCCTGTGACCAGCCACCTTCCCGATCGTACGGGGCGGCGGCGGCGCCGGTCAGACCCGTGTCACGGACGAGACCGGCATCATGCCGACGGGGTCGTAGCGGACCCGCGCCCCGGGGTAGGGGGCGTGCACCACCTGGCCGTTGCCCATGTACATGCCGATGTGGCTGGCGTCGTCGCGGTAGGTGACGAGGTCGCCGGGCTGCGCCTCGGCCAGCGACACCTGCCGTCCGGCGTACCGCTGGGCCTGCGAGGTGCGCGGCAGGCCGACGCCGGCCTGGGCGTACGACCACTGGGTGAGGCCCGAACAGTCGAAGCCGGAGGGGCCGTTGGCGCCCCACACGTAGGGGCGGCCGACGGCGGAGCGGGCGGCGGCGATGGCGGCCGCGGCCCGCGAGGAGGGGGCCGCCGCACCCTTGACGTCCGGCGGCTCGGGGCGCGACCCGGTGCGCGAGGACCTCTCGTACTCCTTGCGCTCCTTGCTCGGCAGCGAGTTGAGCAGCCGGCGGGCCTGCGCCAGCTTGTGCTCGACGGCGCGCTTGTGGCGGGCGACGAGGGTGCGGCTCTTCTCCAGCTCGGCGAGCTTGCGCCCGGCCTCGGCGCGCTGTTGCGCGAGACCGCGCTGCGCCCGCCGCAGATCGACGAGCTGCCCCGCGTGCCGGGCGCTGACCCGGTCCAGGGTGGTGGCCTTGTCGAGGTAGCCGTCCGGGTCGGAGGAGAGCATCAGCTGGAGCGCGGGGTCGATGCCGCCCTCGCGGTACTGCGCTCCCGCGAGCGCGCCGAGCGCGCCGCGCATCCGGTTGATCCGCTCCTGGCCCCGCGCGACGCTGTCCCGGGCCCGCTCGACCTGGGCGCGCAGCCGGTCGGCGCGCTCGTCGGCCTCGTTGAACGCCTCGGTCGCCTTCTCGGCCTGTGCGTACAGCCGGTCCACCTCGGCCCGGACCTCGGACGGCTTGTCCTGCGGCGCGGCACCGACGGGTGTGGCGCCGAGGGCGGCGGCCGCGGTGACCGCGGCCGCCGAGAGGACGGTGACGCGCGTGCTCCGGTCGATGCCGGGCTGTGCGGGACGGCGATGGAACCCCACGGGTGGCCGGTCTCCCTTCCGCTGACGGACCCCCGGTCGTCCGGGGGAATGCGCGCCGACAGTAGCCGTGCGGCCAGGGAGGGGCCAACGACCCGGATGGGTGCGGACAGCCCCGCGCCCCGCCTCAGACGCAGGTCATCAGCGGGGCGCGGGGTCAGCGGGAGTTGCCGGAATTCGCCCGTTCGGGCGGTGTCGGCCCGTGTCAGCCCGTGTCGACGGGATGATCAGGCGACGCGGACGCCGAACTGGAAGTCGCCCAGGTACTCCATGGCCTCGTAGCGCACCACGGCGCCGGGCTTGGGAGCGTGCAGCACCTGGCCGTTGCCCGCGTAGAGGCCGACGTGCGCGAGGTTGTTGAAGAACACCAGGTCGCCGGGCTTCAGCTCGCCGCGGCCGATCCGGGTGCCGTCGTTCTGCTGCGTGTACGTGGTCCGGGTGATGGAGACATCGGCCTGGGCGTACGCCCACTGGGTCAGCCCGGAGCAGTCGTAGGAGTTGGGGCCGGTGCCGCCGGAGACGTACGGCTTGCCGAGCTGGGTGGCCGCGGCGTTCAGGGCGGCGGCGCCGCGGCTGGAGGCGGGGGCCTCGTCGCCGAGGTCCGCGGGCTTGTCGGCGCGGTCGGCGGCGCGGCTGGCGCGCTGCTTCTCCTTGGCGGCGAGGTCCGACTTCTCCTTGGCCGTCAGGGTGTTGAGGAGCTTCTGCGCCTCGCCGAGCTTGCCCTGGACCTCGCGCTTCTTCTTGCCGAGCTCCTCACGGGTGTCCGCGAGGTCGTCCAGCTTGCCCGCGGCCTCCTTGCGCTGCTGCGCGAGGTCCCGCTGCTTCTTCTGGATCTTCTTGAGCGAGTCGACCTGCTGGCTGCTCAACTGGTCCAGGGTGGACGCCTTGTCGAGGTAGTCGTCCGGGTCGGAGGAGAGGAAGAGCTGGAGGGAGGGGTCGATGCCGCCGGAGCGGTACTGGGCGCTGGCCATCGAACCGAGGCCGTCGCGCAGGTCGTTGAGGTCCTCCTGGCCCTCGGCGACCTTGTCCTGGAGATCGCCGATCTGCTTCTCCAGCTTCTCCTGCTTCTCCTTGGCGCCGTTGTACTTGTCGGTGGCGCGCTCCGCGTCCTCGTAGAGCTTGTCGACCTTGGACTTGACCTCGTCCTTGCTCGGCTTCGGCGCGGCCTGGGCGGCGCCCTGCGAGGTGAGGGCAACGGCAGCGGCGGCGGTCGCGGTGAGCACGGTCACGCGGGTGCGGCTCGGCTGCTTGGGTCGACGGTGGGACGCCACGCGGGCGGCTCCTTCTTCCTCCTGCCGCCTGCCGAGACGCGGCGGGCGGGTACCACCGCCGCCACCCCGGATGGGTGATCAACCGAGCGGGGGTTCGAGGGCTGACCCTAGTGACCTTCTTGTGATCAGTTCAAATCACACCATCAAAAAATCAGTCGCGGGAAACATTCTTTACCGATAACGCACAGCCCGTAATGATCTTCTGACGCTACGTCGCGCACGGAAGCCCTCAATTCGGGCATAGGGCACAGGAGTTGCCGAGCACCCTTTTAGCCGCGCGAAAGCCTCTTCAGGAGCACCGCTGAAGCCACCGGCCGTGCCCCCGCCTTGGCGATCCCGTCGGCCACCTCGCGGTCGGTCGAGACGACGACCACGGGCCGGCCCGGCGGCTCCGCGCGCACCAGCTGACGGATCAACTCATCGGCGGTCACGCCCGGCTTGGAGAAGAGCACCCGCACCCCGCGCGGCGGCGCGAGCAGCACCGGGGCGGCCAGTTCCGCCCCGTCGAAGACGCAGGTGACCTCGGCGCCCGACTGGAGGGCGAGCTGCGAGAGCGAGCCGAGCAGCCGCAGCCGCTGCTTCTCCAGCGGCATGGTCGGATAGCCGGTCTTGGTGACGTTGTAGCCGTCGACGACCAGATGTGCCTGCGGCAGGGCGAGCAGCTGGTCCAGGATGGCCGGGTCGTTCTCGGACAGCGCGCGGGCGGCGATGTCCTTCGGCGACATCCGGCCGGGCTCCACGGCGTCGACGGTCTCGGCGGGCCGTACGGAGACGGGCGGCAGGGCCAGCTCGCGCCGCAGCCCCTGGGTCGCCTCCAGGACCGTGTCGAGCAGCAGCCGCACCCGCATGTCCTCGACGCTGCGTCCCTCGCGCGCCGCCCTGCGGCTGGCCTCCAGCGCGGCCTCGGTCTCACTGAGGCGGGCCTTGAGCCGCCGCGTCTCGCTCTCGGCGGCGGACACCTGGGCCTGCCCCTCGGTGCGGACGGCCTCGGTCTCGGCGGTCGCCTTGCGCAGCGCCGCCTCACCGCGCTTGACGTCGCTGAGCGCCCCCCGCAGCTTGCGATGCACCGATTCGGCTTCCCGGCGTGCCGCCTCCAGCTCCGTGCGCAGCCGCTCGGTCTCCGCCCTGGTCTGGGCGCGGGCCGCCGCCAGCTCCTCGCGCAGCCGCTCCAGCTCGGCCCTGGTCTCGTCGTCGACGCGCTCGGCGTCGGCCCGCTGGGCCTCCTCGCCCGCGGCGGTCACCAGCTTCACCCAACCCGCCGGGCGCAGCACGTAGGCCGCGGCCGCCACGTCCAAGGGGTCGGCGGCCGGCGGCGGGGAGCCCGCGTCCAGCGCGCCGGCCAGCTCGGGCTGCGCCTCGCGGAGGCGTTCGCCGATGCGCTGCCGGAAGAGGGTGTCGCCCTCCAGCGCCGCGGCCATGGCGTTGCCCGCGAACTTCGCGCGCCGGGTGGGCGTGAAGCGGGCGTACTGCCGCAGCTGGGCGGGCAGCTCGGCCGGGGTCAGGCCGCCGAAGCCGTCCGAGACGAGCCGGACGACCCGTCGGCGTACCCCGTCGGGCAGCGGACGGTCGAGCACCTCAGCGGTGCCGTCGTCCGGCTCCCCGCCTGCGCTCTCCACCATCCGTCACCCCACTAGCTGTGCGGGCCCCGCTCCCTCAGGAGTCGGTGCCCGGCCTGTCCACGAGTTCCACCTGGTCCACCGCGTTGCACCAGCGGCAGCGCACCGACTCGATGGTCTCACTGACCACCTCGCGTTCCTCGACGTTCGACTCACCGGCCAGGTCGAGATGGACATACTCGACGACCTTCGACGTGCGGGTCACGTCGAAACGCGTGAGATTGCCGCACAGCGTGCAGCGCCACCGGGTGGTGTCCGTCGGCAGGGGAACCGTCATCGTGGCTGTTCGCTTTCTTCGGTGACCGTGGTGCTTCGGCGGTTTTTCCGTGGTGCGTATCGCCCGTAACCCTAAGGCCTGTAAGGGTCGCGATGCGGCGGGCTCCGTCGCGGCATGGCGGTCCATGCGGGTAGCACCCGTTACGTCATGCTCTGTCCATGATCAACGCAAAGGGTACGCACACGGACCGGCTGCGGAGGGGGCTGTCGGCCCCGGTGACGTACGGACTGATCGCCGTCTGCTGCCTGATCTTCGTGATCTCCCCGGTGTCCGGGCTCAACCCCTCCTACGGCACCGGCGATCAGCTGCTTACCGCGCAGCAGACCTACTTCGAGCGCTGGGGCGTGGTGCCCGCCGAGCTGTTCAGCGGCGTCCCGCGCGCCGCCCTCGGCCCGTTCACCGCGCTGTTCGTGCACGGCAGCTGGGTGCATCTGCTCGGGAACCTGCTGTTCCTGTACGTCTTCGGGGCCATGGTCGAGGAACGCATGGGGCACCTCCACTACGCGCTCTTCTACGTCACCTGCGGCTATCTGGCCCTGCTCGCCTACGCGGCGGCGCACGCGGACTCCGGCCAGACGCTCGTCGGTGCCTCCGGGGCGATCTCCGCCGTCCTCGGCGCCTTCCTCTATCTCTTCCCCAGGGCCCGCGTCACCAGCCTCTTCCCGTTCCTCTTCTTCCTGCCGCTGCGGTTTCCCGCGTGGGTGGTGCTGCCGTTCTGGGTGGCGCTCCAGTGGCTCGCGGCGGGGCAGGGCGGCAAGGGGACGGGGGTGGCGTATCTGGCGCACCTGGTGGGGTTCTCGCTGGGGTTCCTGTACGCCTGGGGGTGGTGTGTAAGGAAGGTTAAAGTGAAAGGCGCAGCAGTACCGGCCACCGAGGGAGACAGCCAGCCGTGATCACCGCGATCGTGCTCATCAAGACCAGCGTGGACCGGATCCCGGAGATCGCCGAGTCGATCGCCGCGCTCGACTCCGTCAGCGAGGTCTTCTCCGTGACGGGCACGTACGACCTGATCGCGATGGTGCGGGTGCCGCGCCACGACGACCTCGCGGACGTCATCCCCGGGAAGATCAGCAAGATCCCCGGCGTGGAGGCGACGGACACACACGTGGCGTTCCGCACGTACTCGCAGCACGACCTGGAGGCGGCGTTCGCGATCGGCCTCGACTCGTGACACGCCCCGCGGCTCCATGAAGGTTTCCTCATCCGCGGCTCATCCGGATGACGGGGTACGCCGTCCACCCTCGCCCTCATGGTCTTCTCCCACCGCATGGCCGCCCTGGCCGCCGTCGTGGCGATCCCGCTCGGCATCGCCGCGACCAGCTACGCCCTGACCGACAGCCCCGAACCGCCGAAGGCCCCGCCCAAGGTGGAGCTGGAGAGCCGCTCGCCGTCCACGACGCCCGGCAGCCCCCGGCCCACCCCCAGCGACGAGAAGGTCTCCCCGCCGCCGGTCGGCGAGAATTCCACGGGCGATGACGACACCGACGACGACGCCGACGACCAGGGCAACGACGACGGTCCCGGTGACGACGGCTGAACCGCCGCGCCGCTGGATCTCCGCCCGCGTCCGCATCCTGCTGTGGCTGCTCGTGGTGATGGCCGTGGCGCTCGCCGCCGTCGCGGCCACCACGCGTTCGGTGCTGCTGCGCGACGTCGACCACCGGATCGACCGCCTCCTCGCGCAGGAGACCGGGGAGTTCACGAACTTCGTACACGAAGGTGTCGACCCGCACACCGGCGAGAAGTTCACCGACGCCGACCCGCTCCTGCGGCTCTTCCTCTCCCGGCAGTACGCCGACCCCGACGAGGAGCTCCTCGGACTGATCGGCCGGGAGGGCGCGGCGCCCGCCAAGAAGGAGCAGTCACGCGAGCCGCGGATCGACCACCCGCTCGCCGAGGACCCCGCGTCGCTGACGGCCGTCTTCGACTCCCCCGACGCCACCGGCACGCTGCACCGGCCCGAGGGCGAGGTCCGCTGGGCCAAGGTGGTGGTCAAGGCGAGCGCGACGCATCCGGAGGCGGCGTTCGTCGTCGCCTTCCACCCCGCCCGTGAACGGGCCAAGGCCGGCGACGTGTTCACCATGCTGCTCGCCATCTCGGGGGTAGCGCTGCTGATGACGACCGGCATCGGCTGGGCGGTCGCGGGCCGCATCCTCAAGCCGGTACGGCTGGTGCGCACGACCGCGGCGCACCTCACCGAGCAGGACCTGACCCAGCGCATCCCGGTGCAGGGGCGGGACGACATCGCGGCCCTCGCCGAGACCTTCAACGGCATGCTGGACCGCCTGGAGCGGGCCTTCGCCGCGCAGCGCGAGTTCGTCGACGACGCCGGGCACGAACTGCGCACGCCCATCACCATCGTCCGCGGCCACCTCGAACTGATGGACACCGCCACCGACAACGCCGCCGAGCGCGAGGAGACGGTCCGCATCGTCACCGAGGAGCTGGACCGGATGAGCCGCATCGTCGAGGACCTGCTGCTGCTCGCCAAGGCCGAGCGCCCCGACTTCGTCACCCCGGAGCCGGTCCAGCTCGCCGAGCTGACGGCGGACGTCTTCGTCAAGGCCCGGGCGCTCGGCGAGCGCGACTGGCACCTCGCCGAGGTCGCCGACACCGAGGCCGACCTCGACGCCCAGCGCATCACCCAGGCGATGGTGCAGCTGGCCCAGAACGCCGTCCAGCACACCGTCCCCGGCCAGCGCGTCAGCATAGGGTCGCGGCTGCGCGAGGGACACATCGAGCTGTACGTGGCCGACAGCGGGCCCGGGGTGCAGCCGCAGGACGCCCAGGTCATCTTCGAGCGGTTCCGCCGCGGCACCGCGCGGCGCGGCGCCCGGGCCACCGGGGCGGGGCTCGGCCTCGCCATCGTGAAAGCCATCGCCGAGAGCCACGGAGGGCGCGTCGAACTGCGCCCGACGGACGGCGGCGGCGCCACCTTCGTACTCGTACAGCCACAGCCGGAAGGGGCGGCCCACCCGTGAACCGCATTCTGATCGTCGAGGACGAGGAGCGCATCGCCTCCTTCGTGGAGAAGGGCCTGCGGGCGGGCGGCTTCACGACGACCGTGGTCGGCGACGGCGAGAGCGCCCACGACTACGCCCTGACCGGCGGCTTCGACCTGATCGTCCTGGACATCGGGCTGCCCGGCAAGGACGGCTTCACGGTCCTGCGGGAGCTGCGCGAGGCCCGGGTGAGCACCCCCGTCATCGTGCTGACGGCGCGCGACTCGGTGCGGGACACCGTGGCGGGCCTGGAGGGCGGCGCCGACGACTGGATGACCAAGCCCTTCCGCTTCGAGGAGCTGCTCGCGCGGGTCCGCCTGCGGCTGCGCACGGCGGCCCGGGCGCCCGAGGTGACGGTGCTGCGCAGCGGCGGGCTGAGCCTGGACCTGCGCACGCGCAGGGCGCGTGCGGACCAGCGGACGGTGGACCTGACGGCCCGTGAGTTCGTGCTGCTCGAACTGTTCCTGCGCCACCCCGGACAGGTGCTCTCGCGGGAGCAGATCCTCTCCCACGTGTGGGGCTACGACTTCGACCCCGGCTCCAACATCGTGGACGTGTACGTCCGCGCGCTGCGCAAGAAGCTCGGCCCGCAGCGGGTGGAGACGGTGCGCGGGATGGGGTACCGGCTCCCGGCGTGACACCCCGGGCACGCCGCGCGCCCGCGACCTGACGGCCGGTGAAGTTTCCCTCATCAGCGGCTCATCGAAGGCTCACGGCGGCGCACCACGCTGAACGGCGTGACCTTGAACCCGCGCCAAGCCGTGACCCTCTGCGCGGCCCTCAGCCTCTGCGCGCTGCTGCTCGTGCCCGGCAACTTCCCGGGGCTGAGCGGCGACGCCCGCCTCACGCTGGCCGTCTTCGCGCTCGCGACCTGCGCCTGGATCGGCACGCCGATCGACGACACGTACATCGCGCTCGGCGCGGGACTCGCCCTCACCGCGACCGGCGTGATCAGCAGCGACACCCTCTTCGGCACCCTCGGCGACGAGACGGTGTGGCTGCTGATCTGCGCCTTCGTGCTCGCCGCCGCCGTCGCGCGCACCGGCCTCGCCGGGCGGGCCGCGGCGTTCCTCGTCAGCGGGGCGCGCAGCGTACGGCAGCTGACCCATCTGACGACCGCCGCCCTGGTCGTGACGGCCTTCGCGGTTCCGGCCACCTCGGGGCGCGCCGCGCTCGCGCTGCCCGTCTTCCTCGCCCTCGCCAAGGTCCTCGCCGAGCGCAGGCGGCTCGTGGTGATGCTGGCGCTGCTCTTCCCGACCGTCATCCTGCTCTCCGCGGTGGCGACCCTGATCGGCGCGGGCGCGCATCTGATCACGGTGTCGGTGCTGTGGGAGGCGACCGGTGACCGGATCGGCTTCACGCAGTGGCTGCTGCTCGGGCTGCCGCTCGCCATCGCCTCCTCCCATCTGGCCGCCGAGGCCGTGCTGTTGACGACCACCCGGCGCGCCGACCGCAAGGGCCCGGTCCACATCACCCTCGACCAGCTCCAGGAGCACAGCCAGCAGCCGGTGACCGGCCCCTGGGAGCCCGCCGAGACGCGCTGCGCCCTGCTGCTCGCCACGGTCGTCGCCCTGTGGTGCAGCGAGCCGCTGCACCAAGTGCCTCCCGCGGTCGTGGCGTTGATCGGCGCGGTCGTGGCGGCCTCCCCCGCCCTCGGCACCGTACGGCTCAAGGACGCCCTGAAGACCGTGCCCTGGTCACTGCTGCTCTTCATGGCGGCGACGATGGCGATGGGCGTCGCGCTCGCCGACTCCGGGGCGGCGAAGTGGCTGGTCGGCGGGTTGCCGCTGGATCTGCCGCCGTGGCTGTTCCTCGCCGCCGTCGTGACGGTCAGCACGGCCGCGCACCTGGTCCTCCAGTCCCGCTCGGCACGCTCCTCGGTCCTGGTCCCGCTGGTCGTCGCGGCGGCCGTCGGCGCGGGCGTCAACCCGGTCGCCGCCGCCCTCGCCTCCACGGCGGCCGCCGGTTTCTGTCACACGCTGCCCGCCTCCGCCAAGCCGGTCACGCTCTTCGCCGACATCCCAGGCACCCCCACCTACACCCCGCGCGACCTGCTGCGCCTCTCGGCGGTCCTGGCGCCGCTGACCGCCGCGCTCGTCCTGCTCTGCGCCGTGACGCTCTGGCCGCTGCTCGGCGTCCCCGTCCGCTGAACCATCGAGGAGACCTCATGCTGACCCGTTTCGCCATCGCCCCCAGCGGCTTCAAGGAGTCCCTGTCCGCGCCCGCCGCCGCCGAGGCCATCGCGGCGGGCGTACGCCGTGTCGTACCGCACGCCGAGACCGATCTGATCCCGCTGGTGGACGGCGGCGAGGGCACGGCCCGCGCGCTCGCCGCGGCGGACGGCGGCCGCCTCGTCGCGCTGCCCGCCACCGGCCCGGTCGGCCAGCCGATCGGCACCCACTTCGCGCTGCTGCCCGACGGCACGGCGGTCGTCGAGATGGCGGCCGTGGCCGGGCTCTCGCTGGTCCCCCGCGATATGCGCGACCCGGGCGCCACCACCACGTACGGCGTCGGCGAGCTGATCCGCGCCGCCCTCGACGCGGGCGCCCGCCGCATCCTGGTCGGCTGCGGCGACTCGGGCACCTCGGACGGCGGCGCGGGCGCCCTCCAGGCCCTCGGCGCCCGCCTCCTCGACCTGGACAGCTTCGAACTCCCGCGCGGCGGCGGGGCGTTGACCCGGCTGAGCCGCATCGACACGAGCGGCCTCGACCCCCGCCTCGCGGGCACCGACATCCGCAACCCCTGGGCGTAGCGTCCTCAGCGCGGCGGTCGACCTGGAGCGCGTCGTCCTCACGCGCGACCTGCGCGTCACCGCCGACCTCTCCGGCGGCCCCGGCACCGGCGCGTCGGGCGGCCTCGGCGCCGGTCTCGCCGCGCTCGGCGCCCGGCTCCTGCCCCGCTTCGACGTACTGCTCGACCGGGTCGACCTGGACGCCCGCCTGGCCCGCGCCGACCTGGTCGTCACCGCCGAGGGGGCCCTGGACCACCAGACGCGGTACGGGAAGGTCCCCGCCGAGGTGGCCCGCCGCGCGAAGCGGGCCGGCCGCCCGGTCCTGGTCCTCGCGGGCACGATCGGTGTCGGCGCCCACTCGGTGCGCGCGCTGGGCGTGGACGCCTACAGCGCGATCCTGCCCGCCCCGGTCTCGCTGACCGAGGCGCTCGGCCGGGGCGGCGAGTTCCTCACCGACGCGACCGAGCGGGCCCTGCGGATGATCCTGCTGGGGTCACGGCTGCCGGCCGGTCAGGCGGCGGCGCCGGTGTCCGGCACGCAACGCCCGTCCTCCGTGCGGTAGTTCCACCGCGCGCCGTCCGCCACCAGCTCCTTGACGGCGCGCACGAAACGCTCGACGTGCTCGTCGGGGGTGCCCGCGCCGAAGCTCACGCGGATCGCGTTCAGCGACTTCTCGCCGGGCGCGGCCTCCGGGGCCCCGCACTCGCCGGGCTCGCCGGGCTCACCGCCGAGCAGGGTGCGCACCAGCGGGTGGGCGCAGAACAGGCCGTCGCGTACGCCGATGCCGTACTCGGCGGAGAGCGCGGCGGCGAAGTGCGAGCTGTTCCAGCCGTCCACGACGAAGGAGATGACGCCCACGCGCGGCGCGTCGTCACCGAAGAGGGAGAGCACCCGCACGGCGGGCACCTCGGCCAGCCCTTCGCGGACCTTCCTGATCAAGTACTGCTCACGGGCCACCAGCTCGTCGAACCCGGCCTCGGTGAGCGCCTTGCAGGCGGCGGCGATGGAGTAGACGCCGATGACGTTCGGTGACCCGGCCTCGTGGCGGGCGGCGGTGTCGTGCCACTCCACGTCCACGCCGCCGCCCGCTTCCTTCGGGCGTCGCGCCACCTTCCGCGAGGCGCCGCCGCCCGCGAGGTAGGGCTCGGCCTCCCGCAGCCAGTCGGAGCGGCCCGCGAGAACGCCCGAGCCGAAGGGCGCGTACAGCTTGTGCCCGGAGAAGGCGACCCAGTCCAGGTCCAACTCCTGCACGGAGACCGGGTGGTGGGGGGCGAGCTGCGCGGCGTCCAGGACGATGCGGGCCCCGTGGGCGTGCGCGGCGGCGGCCAGCTCCCGCACCGGCCACAGCTCACCGGTGACGTTGGAGGCGCCGGTGACGCACACGAGGGCCGGGCCGTAAGGATCGCGGTCGGCGAGCGCGCGCTCCAGGTTCCGCACGGCCTCACCGGGGGTGCGCGGCGCGTCGAGGTAGGTGACGCGGGCGTCCCGCCACGGCAGGAGCGAGGCGTGGTGCTCGGTCTCGAAGACGAAGACCTCGCAACCGGCGGGCAGGGCGGCGGCGAGGAGGTTCAGCGAGTCGGTCGTGGAGCGGGTGAAGACGACCTGGTCGTCCTCGCGGCAGTCGAGGAACTCGGCGACGGTCGTGCGGGAGTTCTCGAAGAGGTCGGTGGAGAGCTGCGAGAGGTACCCGGCGCCACGGTGCACGCTGCCGTAGTACGGGGCGTAGGCGGCCACGTCGTCCCAGACGCGCTGGAGCGCGGGGGCGCTCGCCGCGTAGTCGAGCGCGGCGTACGTCACCTCGCCGCCGGTGACCAGCGGCACGGTGACGTCCCGGCCGAGGACGGCGAGCGGGGAACAGACGGACGGGTCGGCGGCAACGGCAGGAACAGCGGAAACAGACATGGCGAACTCCCGTAAGAGGCAGGTGAGTTCACTGCGTCGACGCGCGTACGCGGAGGTACGGCGGTGCAGTGATGAAGAGAGGAAGGTGTGCGGAAGAGGGGCGCCGAGGCCCTAACACATTCGCTTGCTCACGAGACTGCTCCCTTGAGGACCAGGACCCCAGGGCTGTGACATTCACCGATGTCCAGGGGTCCGCGCTTGCCATACGCCTCGCTGCGTACGGCCTGGTCTTCACCCGGGGCACCCCGCCACGGACGGAGGGTTGCCGGACAGCGGGCCGGGGCCGTAGTCGCTGTCACTCATGACCTGTCCAGCATCCTGCCACACGATCTTCGACGCGCAAGGCGCAGTCCATAATCCGGACTGCGCCGTGCGTCACACGGGTGAGCGGGAGATGGGCGGGAGCGTCAGCGGTTGCTGGCCGCCACCCACCGCTCCAGGGCCTTCCTCGCGGCCCCGGAGTCGATCGAGTGGGCCGCCCGCGCCATGCCCCCGCGGATCTGCTCGGCGAGCGGCGCGTCGGTCGGGGCGAGGGCGACCAGCGCCGCCGCGGAGTTCAGCAGCACGGCGTCGCGCACCGGCCCGCTCTCGCCGTCGAGCAGCCGCCGGGCGACCTCGGCGTTGTACGAGGCGTCGGCGCCCCGCAGGGCCTCGACGGGCACCAGGTCGATCCCGACGGCACGGGGGTCGAAGGCCTCCTCGCGCACCGAACCGTCCCGCACGATCCACACCCGCGAGGTCGACGTGGTCGTCAGCTCGTCGAGCCCGTCGTCGCCGCGGAAGACGAGGGAGGAGTTCCCGCGTTCGGCGAAGACGCCGGCCACGACGGGGGCCATCCGGGCGTCGGCGACCCCGACCGCCTGGGCGCGCACCCTGGCCGGGTTGGTGAGTGGACCGAGGAGGTTGAAGACGGTCCGGATGCCGAGCTGGCTGCGCGCGGCGCCCGCGTGCCGCAGCGCGGGGTGGAACTTCACGGCGAAGCAGAAGGTGATGCCCGCCTCCTGGGCCACCTCGACGACCCGCTCCGGCGTGAGCTGGAGGTTGACTCCGAGCTTCTCCAGCACGTCGGACGCCCCGCTGGCCGAGGACGCGGCGCGGTTGCCGTGCTTGACGACCTTCGCGCCGGTGCCGGCGATGACGATCGCGGACATCGTGGAGATGTTCACGGTCTTGGCGCCGTCACCGCCGGTGCCGACGATGTCGACCGTCTCGCCCGGCACCTCGATCACGTTGGCGTGCTCGTACATGGCCCGTACGAGACCGGAGATCTCCTCCACGGTCTCGCCCTTGGCCCGCAGCGCGACGACGAACGCGGCGATCTGCGCGTCGGTGGCCTCGCCGCGCATGATGCGGTCCATGGCCCAGGCCGTGTCGTCGGCGCTCTGGTCCCGCCCGTCGAGCAGGCCGTTCAGTACGTCGGGCCAGGAACGGCCCGCCGCGGTAGTGCCTCCTGCGGGGGTCACAGCGCTCATGGCCGCTCCTGGTGTTCGTCTGTCAGGGGAGGAAAGTGCCCGACACGTCGGGTGGGTCCACCCTATCCAGCCTCCGGGACGGCAAAGAGCCCCGTCCATGCACTGGACGGGGCTCTCGCCGTGGCGACCGTGGGTCAGAGCTCAGGGAGCTCGCAGGTGATCAGTGGTGGCCGTGGCCGCTGGTGATCTCCTTGTACTCCTCGACGGTGGGCTTGGGGATCTGGTTGTCCTCCCCGTAGTAGCCCTTGGAGAGCTTGGCCCGGAGCTTCTGCGAACCGGACACCTTGCGCTCGACGCCGTTCTCGTCGACCGTCGGGCCGATCTCGAGCGGCTTGTACTGCTCGTGCGAGGTGAGGGTGTGCAGCTGCCCCTGGTCGAGCGGCTCGTGGATCTCGATGAACTCACCGTGCGGCAGGCGCTTGATGATGCCCGACTCGCGGCCGTGCAGCACCTTGTCCCTGTCGCGCCGCTGGAGGCCCAGGCAGATCCGCTTGGTGATGATGAAGGCGATGACCGGGGCCACGAAGAACCCGATCCGCACGAACCAGGTGATCGCGTTGATCGACAGATGGAAGTGCGTGGCCCAGAGGTCGTTTCCACCGCCGATCAGCAGGACCATGTACCAGGTGATCCAGGCGACACCGAACGCGGTGCGGGTCGGCGCGTTGCGCGGCCGGTCCAGGATGTGGTGCTCGCGCTTGTCCCCGGTGACCCAGGACTCGATGAACGGGTAGACCGCGATCGCGACCAGGACCAGCGGGAAGATCATCAGCGGGATGAAGACGCCCAGGACGAGCGTGTGACCCCAGAGGTTGATCTCCCAGCCCGGCATGACACGGATCAGGCCTTCGGAGAAGCCCATGTACCAGTCGGGCTGGGCGCCGGTGGACACCTGGTCCGGCCGGTAGGGGCCGAGCGCCCAGATCGGGTTGATCGAGGCGATCGCCGAGATGGCCGCGATGACACCGAAGACCAGGAAGAAGAAGCCTCCGGCCTTGGCCATGTACACGGGCAGCAGCGGCATGCCGACGACGTTCTTGTTCGTCTTGCCGGGACCCGCGAACTGCGTGTGCTTGTGGTAGAAGACCAGGATCAGGTGCGCCACCACCAGGCCCAGCATGATGCCCGGCAGCAGCAGGATGTGCACCGAGTAGAACCGGGCCACGAAGTCGCCGCCGGGGAACTCCCCGCCGAACAGGAACATCGACAGGTACGTGCCGACGACCGGGACGGACAGGACCGCGCCCTGCATGAAGCGCACACCGGTGCCGGACAGCAGGTCGTCCGGGAGCGAGTAACCGGTGAAGCCGGTGAACATGCCGAGGACGAACAGCAGGAAGCCGAACAGCCAGTTGACCTCACGCGGCTTGCGGAAGGCGCCCGTGAAGAACACGCGCATCATGTGCACGAACATGCCGGCGAGGAAGATCAGCGCCGCCCAGTGGTGGATCTGCCGGATCAGCAGACCACCGCGCACATCGAAGGAGATGTGCATGGTCGAGTTGAACGCCTCGGACATCAGCTGTCCCTGCAGCGGGACGTAGCTGCCGTGGTACTCCACCTCGTTCATCGACGGGTGGAAGAACAGCGTCAGGTACACACCCGTGAGGATGATGATGATGAAGCTGTACAGGCAGATCTCACCGAGCATGAAGGACCAGTGGTCCGGGAAGATCTTGCGCATGTTGGCCTTGGCCAGGGAGTAGATCCCAAGGCGGCCGTCGGCCCAGTCGGCCACCCGCTCGCCGGCGGGTGCCTTCTTCTTGTTGTCGCTGCTCATCAGGTCAGCCCCTCTCGAAGAAGGCAGGACCGACGGGCTCTTCGAAGTCGCCGAGCGCCTCGAGGTAGCCCTCCTCGTTCACACCGATGCGCAGCTGCGGCAGGGCGTGACCAGCGGGGCCGAAGATCACTCGGGCACCGTCGGAGAGGTCGAAGGTGGACTGGTGGCACGGGCAGAGGACGTGGTGCGTCTGCTGCTCGTACAGGGAGATCGGACAGCCCACGTGGGTGCAGATCTTGGAGTACGCCACGACGCCGTCGTGCGACCACTCGAGCTCGCGCTTGTCCTTGATGTCCTCCGGTTGGATCCGGACGATCATCAGGGCGGCCTTGGCGATCTGGGTCTGGAAGTCGTGGTCGTGCTCCGACATGCCCTCGGGCATGGCGAAGGTGAGCGAACCGACCTGCACGTCCGAGGGACGCAGCGGCTCGTTCGTGTTCATGTTGACGAGCTTCTTGCCCTTGGCCCACTTGGTGTGCCGGAGCTTGTCCTCGGGCAGTGGACCGAGGTCGCGCAGGAGGACGACGCCGGAGAGCGGGACCAGGGCGAGCGCCCCGAACATCGTGTTGCGGATCAGCTTGCGCCGGCCGAACTGCGACTCCTCGGCACCGGCCTTGAAGTCGGCCATGACCTTGGCCTTGACCTCGGGCTCGGCCTCGATCGGGTGCCGGTCGTCGGCGACCTCCACGTCGGACATCAGGGTGCGGGCCCAGTGGACCGCCCCCGCGCCGATGCAGAAGAGCGCGAGGCCGAGGGTCAGACCCAGGGCGAAGTTCAGTCCGCTGATGTGCCCGATCGGCCAGACGAAGATGCTCTTGTCGGCCGGGATGGTCACGAACGCGGCGATGAAGCCGACCGTGGCCAGCATGGACAGCGTGAACATGAACGCGATCGCACGCTCGGAGCGCTTCGCGGCCCGCTCGTCGATGTCCTGGATGCGGTGCTGGTGGGGCGGAAGGCCCGGGTCGGCGAACGGGTTGTCGTCCGCGACCGCCACCGAGCCGTGCTCGGACTCGGTCTCCTGCTTGGTGGGCAGGTTCTCTTCTGGAATCTCTTGGCTACTCATGACTTCTTGGCCTTTGCGGTCCGAGCGGCGACCCACACGGCGACCGCGATCAGCGAGCCGAGACCGAAGATCCAGCCGAAGAGGCCTTCACTGACCGGGCCCAGTCCACCCAGCTTGAGACCGCCAGGGCTCTGGGTCTTCTCACCGTTGACCGCGTCGAGGTACGCGATGATGTCCTTCTTCTCCTTCTCCGGCATCGTCGTGTCGGGGAAGGACGGCATGTTCTGCGGGCCGGTCTGCATGGCCTCGTAGATGTGCTTGGGAGAGACACCTTCGAGCGACGGCGCGAACTTGCCGTGCGTCAGCGCGCCACCTTCACCGGTGAAGTTGTGGCACTGGGCGCAGTTGGTGCGGAACAGCTCGCCGCCCTTGGCGATGTCCGCCCCGTCCGGGCTGTACTGCTTCTCGGTCGGGACCGAGGGACCGGCGCCGAGCGACGAGATGTACGCCGCCAGCTGGTCGATCTGGGCCTGGTTGTAAATGACCTTCTTCTTGGGCGCCTGGGCACCCTGCTGCTGGAGCGGCATGCGCCCGGTGCCGACCTGGAAGTCGACCGCCGCGGCGCCCACGCCCACCAGGCTCGGACCGTCGGAGGAGCCCTGACCGCCGGTTCCGTGGCAGCTGGAGCAGCCCACGGCGTAGAGCTTCTTGCCCTCGTCGATGGCGAGGGACTGGGCGGTGTCGTCGGCTTGCGCCTTGTCCGCCGGCGCGAACGCGGCGTACAGCCCCCCGGTGGCCGCCAGCGCGAGGAGTAGGACGACGACCGCCGCCAGCGGATGGCGTCGTCGTGCGGAGAGCTTTTTCACGGATTACCCCGGGTGTCAGGATCTTCTGCGTCGATGCTTCTGGAAAATGTCGGTACGTCGCGTGAGCGACCCCGCCGATTACTTGATCATGTAGATCGTGGCGAAGAGTCCGATCCAGACCACATCGACGAAGTGCCAGTAGTAGGACACGACGATGGCTGCGGTCGCCTGTTCATGGGTGAACTTCCTGGCCGCGTAGGTGCGGCCGAGGACCAGCAGGAAGGCGATCAGGCCGCCTGTCACATGCAGTCCGTGGAAGCCGGTGGTCAGGTAGAAGACCGAGCCGTAAGGGTCGGAGGAGAGCGAGAGCCCGTCCTTCTTGACCAGCTCGGTGTACTCGTACACCTGACCGCCGATGAAGATCGCACCCATGATGAAGGTGACGATGAACCACATCCGGAGCTTCTTCACGTCGCCACGCTCGGCGGCGAAGACGCCGAGCTGACACGTGAGGGAGGAGAGCACCAGGATGGTGGTGTTCGTCGCCGAGAACGGGAAGTTAAGGGCCGAGGCCATTTCCTTCCAGTGATCAGGACCTGTCACCGATCGCAGGGTGAAGTACATCGCGAAGAGGGCCGCGAAGAACATCAGCTCGGAACTCAGCCAGATGATGGTTCCGACGCTGGTGAGGTTCGGTCGATTGACCGGCGGGTGCGCGTGCCCGGTATCTACTGTCGTTGCTGTCGCCACGACCGACATTATGTCGGTCGCTTATCCCGCCCTCACCCCGGGGGGTGCCGTTCGGAGTGTCTGCGGGGTGTGTCCTGCCCGTATGGCCCATCGGAGGCCTGTCCGAACCCGTGCTGACGGGGCGTCGGGAGGAGTAGCATCCGCGCATCGGTTCCCGATGATCTGGAGGAACAATGCAGCCGACCGCCACGGTGCTGGTCTACAGCGACAACGCGAGCACCCGCGAGCAAGTCCGGTTGGCCACCGGGCGCAGGCCGGCGGCGGACGTTCCCGAGGTCGAGTTCATCGAGTGCGCGACGCTGCCCGCCGTGCTCAAGGAACTGGACCGGGGCGGCGTCGACGTCTGTGTGTTCGACGGCGAGGCGACGCCCGCGGGCGGCATGGGGGTGTGCCGCCAGGTCAAGGACGAGATCTTCCGCGCGCCGCCCGTACTGCTGCTCATCGGGCGCCCGCAGGACGCCTGGCTGGCCACCTGGAGCCGCGCGGAAGCGGCGGTGACCCTTCCGGTCGATCCGGTGGAGTTCGCGGACGCCCTGGCCGCCCTGCTGCGCAGCACGCAGGCCGTGCAGGCCTGACGGGTCCCGGGTCGCGCGGCAGGCGGGGCAGGGCGCCTCGGCGTGGGCCCCGCGTGCCGTTCCGCGCCGTTCTGCGCCCCCGCTAGACCTGCGGCCGCAGTCGGGCCGCGTCGGCCGCCGCGGGGCCTTCCTTGGCGCCGGTGAGCAGCGCGCTGCCCTTGCGCCACGACTTCCAGCTCGCGTTCCAGTCGCCGAGGCCGTTGCCGAACGTCGGCATGTCCTCGCCGGCGCTGTTGATCACCTTCACCAGGTCGCCCTGCCGCACGGTCTCGTAGAACCAGGCGGCGTTGCCCGTGCTCATGCCGATGCAGCCGTGGCTGGTGTTGGCATAGCCCTGCGAACCGACCGACCAGGGCGCCGCGTGCACGTACTCACCGGAGTCGGTGACCCGCGTCGCGTAGTAGACCTGCTTGTCGTAGAAGTCCGCGGAGCCGATGCTGGCACTGGTCATGCGTACGGAGTACTCCTTGCCGAGCACGACCTTGACGCCGTTGCGGGTGGAGTAGCCGGGCTTGCCCGTGGTCACCGGGATCGAGTTGATCTCCTCGCCGTTGCGGTAGACCGTCATCCAGTGGGACGAGGCGTCCGTCACCGCCTCGATCCGGTCTCCGGTGGTGAACTTCAGGGGCTTGGTCTCGGCGCCCCACAGCCGGTCGCCCACCTTGATGCCCTCCAGGCTGCTGGAGACGGTGACCGTGGCGTGGGTGGGCCAGTACTCCTTGGGGCGGTAGTGCAGCGTCTCGCTGTCCACCCAGTGCCAGGCGCCCTCGGCCGCGGGCACCGACCGCACCTTCAGGGAGCGTTCGACGGTCGCCCTGGCCTCCTTGCCCTTCACCGGGGCGCTGAGCGAGGCCGTGACGGGCTGTCCGACGCCGTACTTGCCGCCCTCGGGGCCGAAGGTGACCTTCAGCCGCTTCTTCTTCTCGGGGGTGCCGGTGTCGAAGGTCAGGACCTTGCGGCCCGGTGCGCCCTCGTCGTCCTCGGTACTCACCCGCACCGTGTAGTGGGCGCCGGCCGCGAGCGGCGCGGTGCTGTGCCACCGGGAGCCGTCGGCGGAGAGCTCACCGGCCAGATACCGTCCCATCGCGTCCGTGGCCGTCACGTCGGTGATGCGCGCGTCGTCGCCCTGGGCGGTGACCTCCAGGGGCTTGTCCGGATCCGCCTTCTTGCTGCCCACGGGGCCGTTGAAGGCGACATGGCCGGCCGCGTCGTACGGCTTCGCCGAGAGCGGGTGGCCGTCGGAGCCGCACGCCGTGGCCCCCGCGCCGAGGGCGGCCACCAGCATCGTGCAGCTCAGTACCGTGCGGATTCGCGGTGAGTGGCTCATGAACTCACGGTATGGACGTTCACCCGGTCCGGCACGGTGAGTGACCCGTCCGGGTGTCAAGCGCGACACGCCGAGGGGCCCGGACACTCCTGACGGAGTGTCCGGGCCCCTCGGTGCGGTAAGGGAACTACAGACTCACTGGGTCTGGTTCTCGCCGCGGTAGTACTCGAAGACCCAGCCCCACAGACCGATCAGCAGGAGGGGGGCCGAGAAGTACAGCAGCCACCAGCCGATGGCGATGCTCATGAAGGCGAGCGCGCCACCCACGGCCAGCGAGAGCGGCTGCCAGCTGTGCGGGCTGAAGAAGCCCACCTCGCCGGCCTCGTCCGCGACGTCGGCGTCCTTGTTGTCCTGTGCGGAGGCGTCGACCCGCCGGGCCGTGAAGGCCAGGTAGTAGCCGATCATGATGCACAGGCCGAAGGCCAGGAAGAGCGCCGTGGTACCGGCCGGCTCCTTCGACCACACGCCATAGACGATCGCCATGGCGAGGACGAAGACGCTCAGCCAGATGAACATCTTGCCCTGGATCTTCACTTCGCGGCCTCCTTGTCGCCGCCGAACAGCGCGGTGTCCTTCTGGCCGTCGTTCTCGATCTGGCCGAGGGCCGCGATGTCCGGGTGGTGCAGGTCGAAGGCCGGCGATTCACTGCGGATGCGCGGCAGCGTGAGGAAGTTGTGCCGCGGCGGCGGGCAGGACGTCGCCCACTCCAGCGAACGGCCGTAGCCCCACGGGTCGTCGACCTCGATCTTCTTGCCGTACTTGGCCGTCTTCCAGATGTTGTAGAAGAACGGCAGGATCGACAGGCCCAGCAGGAACGAGCTGATCGTCGAGATCGTGTTCAGCGCGGTGAAGCCGTCGGCGTGGAGGTAGTCCGCGTAACGACGCGGCATGCCCTCGGCGCCCAGCCAGTGCTGGACCAGGAACGTGCCGTGGAAGCCCACGAACAGCGTCCAGAAGGTGATCTTGCCGAGACGCTCGTCCAGCATCTTGCCGGTGAACTTCGGCCACCAGAAGTGGAAGCCGGAGAACATCGCGAAGACGACGGTGCCGAAGACCACGTAGTGGAAGTGCGCCACCACGAAGTACGAGTCCGAGACGTGGAAGTCCATCGGCGGCGAGGCCAGGATGACGCCCGTCAGACCACCGAAGGTGAAGGTGATCAGGAAGCCGACCGCCCACAGCATCGGGGTCTCGAAACTCAGTGACCCCTTCCACATGGTGCCGATCCAGTTGAAGAACTTCACGCCTGTCGGTACGGCGATCAGGAACGTCATGAAGGAGAAGAACGGCAACAGCACGCCACCTGTGACGTACATGTGGTGCGCCCACACCGTCACGGAGAGACCCGCGATGGCGATGGTCGCGGCGATCAGGCCCATGTAGCCGAACATCGGCTTGCGGGAGAAGACCGGGATGACCTCGGAAATGATGCCGAAGAACGGCAGGGCGATGATGTACACCTCTGGGTGGCCGAAGAACCAGAAGAGGTGTTGCCACAGCAACGCGCCGCCGTTGGCCGCGTCGAAGATGTGGGCACCGAACTTGCGGTCCGCCTCCAGGGCGAACAGCGCGGCGGCCAGGACCGGGAAGGCCAGCAGCACCAGCACGGCGGTGAGCAGCACGTTCCACACGAAGATCGGCATGCGGAACATGGTCATGCCCGGCGCGCGCATGCAGATGATCGTGGTGATGAAGTTGACCGAGCCGAGGATCGTGCCGAAGCCGGAGAAGGCCAGACCCATGATCCACATGTCGCCGCCGATACCCGGCGAGTGCACGGCGTCCGACAGCGGCGCGTACGCGAACCAGCCGAAGTCGGCCGCGCCGTTCGGCGTGAGGAAACCGCCGACCGCGATGAGCGAGCCGAACAGGTAGAGCCAGTAGGCGAACATGTTCAGCCGCGGGAAGGCGACGTCGGGCGCGCCGATCTGGAGCGGCATGATCCAGTTCGCGAAACCGGCGAACAGCGGCGTCGCGAACATCAGCAGCATGACCGTGCCGTGCATCGTGAACGCCTGGTTGAACTGCTCGTTCGACATGATCTGCGTGCCGGGACGGGCGAGTTCGGCGCGCATGAAGAGCGCCATCACGCCGCCGATGCAGAAGAACGCGAACGACGTGACCAGATAGAGCGTGCCGATCGTCTTGTGGTCAGTGGTGGTCAGCCACTTGACGACGATGTTTCCCGGCTGCTTGCGCCGGACCGGCAGCTCGTTCTCGTACGAGTCCGTTGGTGCTGCCGCGGCACCCTGGGGTTCGTTGAGGATGCTCACAGGTTGTTCGTCTCCCGGTTCTTCTCGTGGGGCGTCTGCTCGATGCCGGCCGGGATGTAGCCCTTCTGGTTCTTCTTCGCCAGGTCCTCGAGGTGCTGCTTGTAGCGCT
This sequence comes from Streptomyces sp. 135, assembly GCF_020026305.1. Lineage (NCBI taxonomy): Bacteria > Bacillati > Actinomycetota > Actinomycetes > Kitasatosporales > Streptomycetaceae > Streptomyces > Streptomyces sp. 135. The sequence continues at coordinate 2,313,170 of NZ_CP075691.1, forward strand.
CGGGAGAGACGACCTTGACGTTGAAGAGCATCCGGGAGTGGTCGACGCCGCAGAGCTCGGCGCACTTGCCCATGAAGGTGCCCTCCTTGTTGGGAGTCACCTCGAAGGCGTTGGTGTGGCCCGGGATGACGTCCTGCTTCATGAGGAACGGCACCACCCAGAAGGAGTGGATGACGTCACGCGAAGTCAGGACGAAGCGGACCTTCTCGCCCTTGGGGAGCCAGAGGGTCGGGCCCGGGTTGCCGTTCTGGGGGTTCCGGTCGCCGGGCACGCCGACGTCGTAGACACCGTTGGCCTTCGCCGGGAAGTCCTTGCGGAACTTGTCCGGGATGGCTTCCAGGTCCTTGGACGTCCGGGCGTTGTCCTTGCCGGCGCCAGGAACGTTCTCGACGTAGTTGAAGCCCCAGCTCCACTGGTAGCCGACCACGTTGACGGTGTGGGCCGGCTTCTCCTCCAGCTGCAGGAGCTTGGACTCGTCGCGCGCCGTGAAGTAGAAGAGCACGGAGACGATGACGAGGGGGACGACCGTGTACAGCGCCTCGATGGGCATGTTGTAACGGGTCTGGATGGGGACTTCCACCTTGGTGCGGCTGCGCCGGTGGAAGATGACGCTCCACAGGATCAGGCCCCAGACCAGCACGCCCGTGGCGAGCGCTGCCGCCCACGAGCCCTGCCAGAGGGAGAGAATCCGCGGAGCCTCTTCCGTTACCGGGGTGGGCATTCCAAGGCGGGGGAAATCCTTGTATGTGCAACCGGTGGCGGTCGCCAGGATCAGGCCCGCAGTCAGCACCTGCGGCAGCTTCCGCCGCATCGGGCGCCGCGACGAGCGGTCGGAGCCGTTGGGACTCACGTAGCGCCTTCCCGAGAGTCTCGCCCGCGCTGTCGGCTGCGGCCTTCACGCTGGTCGGTCGCCGCCCTGCGTCGGGCAGGGGTTTGGATGTTTATGCGGACCAAACCCTACTGGACGCATTTTGGGGTCGCGCGGGGAGGGTGCCTAACGCGCCGCGGGTCACTCCGAAGGGTGGGGTGGGCACCCCTCGGCGCTTTCTGACGGGGGGTCGGGGCGCCTACGGGGGTGGTGGAATCTGTCGGTCCGCGGGTGCGGGTTGGTGGGGGCTGGGCGCGCAGTTCCCCGCGCCCCTTGGGAGCTGCCCCTTCAGGGCGCTCCTGAGGGGGCTAGCGTGGATGCGTGCCCTACTTCGACGCCGCCTCCTCCGCTCCCCTTCATCCCGTTGCCCGGCAGGCCCTGCAGGCCTCGCTCGATGAGGGGTGGGCCGATCCTGCTCGGCTCTATCGGGAGGGGCGGCGGGCCCGGATGCTGCTGGACGCGGCGCGGGAGGCCGCTGCGGACGCCGTGGGGTGCCGCGCCGACGAGCTGGTGTTCACCTCGTCCGGTACGCGTGCCGTGCACTCGGGGGTGGCGGGGGCCCTCGCCGGGCGCCGCCGCGCCGGACGCCACCTGATCGTGTCGGCCGTCGAACACTCGTCGGTGCTCCATTCGGCAGCGGCTCACGAGGCCGGCGGCGGGACGGTGACCGAGGTACCGGTGGACCGCGCCGGGGCCGTGGACGCACAGGCGTACGCCGCCGCGCTGCGCGAGGACACCGCGCTCGCCTGTCTCCAGTCCGCCAACCACGAGGTGGGCACCGAGCAGCCGGTGGCCGAGGTGGCGGCGGCCTGCCGTGCGGCGGGGGTGCCGCTCCTCGTGGACGCCGCGCAGTCGCTGGCCTGGGGTCCTGTCGGCGGGGACTGGTCGCTGCTGACCGGAAGTGCCCACAAGTGGGGCGGGCCCGCGGGGGTCGGACTGCTCGTCGTGCGCAAGGGGGTGCGCTTCGCCGCGCAAGGTCCCGCGGACGAGCGGGAGTCGGGGCGCGCCGCCGGGTTCGAGAACATCCCGGCGGTCGTCGCGGCGGCCGCCTCGCTGCGGGCGGTACGGGCCGAGGCCGCAGCGGAGGGCGCGCGGCTGCGGGAGCTGACGGAGCGGATCAGGGCGCGGGTGCCCGCGCTGGTGCCGGACGTGGAGGTGGTGGGCGACCCGGTGCGGCGGCTTCCGCACCTCGTCACCTTCTCCTGTCTCTATGTCGACGGGGAGACTCTGCTGCACGAGCTGGACCGGGCGGGGTTCTCCGTCTCGTCCGGGTCGTCGTGCACCAGTTCGACGCTGACCCCGAGCCATGTGCTCAGGGCGATGGGCGTGCTCAGCGAGGGCAACGTCCGGGTCTCGCTGCCGGCCGGCACCGAGGCCGCAGAGGTGGAGCGGTTCCTCGACGTGCTGCCCGGCGCCGTCGCCGGGGTCCGGGAGAAGCTGGGCGCCCCGGTCGCGGCTCAGCGGCGTACGGAAGGCGCGTCGCTCGTCGTCGACGCGCTCGGCAAGCGGTGCCCACTGCCGGTCATCGAGCTCGCGAAGGTCATCGGGGACGTCCCGGTCGGCGGGACGGTGACCGTGCTCGCGGACGACGAGGCGGCGCGGCTCGACATCCCGGCGTGGTGCGAGATGCGCGGGCAGGAGTACGTGGGCGAGCGGCCGGCGGACCACGGCAGCGCGTACGTGGTCCGCCGGCTCTCGTGATCAGGTGAGGTGCACGCGGACCTCGGTGGCGGCCTCGTGGCCGTACGCCTTGGTGAAGCGGTCCATGAAGTCGCTGCGGCGCAGCTCGTACTCCTGCGTGCCGACGGTCTCGATGACCAGCGTGGCGAGCATGCAGCCCACCTGCGCGGCGCGCTCGTGGGAGACGCCCCAGGCGAGGCCCGACAGGAAGCCCGCGCGGAACGCGTCGCCGACGCCGGTCGGCTCGACCTTGGCCTCCTCGTCCGGGACGCCGACCTCGATCGGGTCCTGTCCGGTCGACTCGATACGTACGCCGCCCGGGCCGAGGGTCGTCACGCGGTGGCCGACGCGCGAGAGGATCTCGGCGTCGCTCCAGCCGGTCTTGGACTCGATGAGCCCCTTCTCGTACTCGTTGGAGAAGAGGTACGTGGCGCCGTCGAGGAGGGTGCGGATCTCCTCGCCCTCCATGCGCGCGATCTGCTGCGAGAAGTCCGCGGCGAAGGGGATCCGGCGGGTGCGGCACTCCTCGGTGTGCCGCAGCATCGCCTCGGGGTCGTCGGCGCCGATCAGGACGAGGTCGAGGCCGCCCACGCGGTCGGCGACCGTCTTCAGCTCGATGAGGCGGGCCTCGCTCATCGCGCCCGTGTAGAAGGAGCCGATCTGGTTGTGGTCGGCGTCCGTGGTGCAGACGAAGCGGGCGGTGTGCAGCGTCTCGGAGATCCGGACCGAGGAGGTGTCCACGCCGTGCCGGTCGAGCCAGGCGCGGTACTCGTCGAAGTCGGCGCCCGCGGCGCCGACCAGGATCGGCCGGGTGCCGAGCTGCCCCATGCCGAAGGTGATGTTGGCGGCCACGCCTCCCCTGCGGACGTCGAGGTTGTCGACCAGGAAGGAGAGGGAGACCGTGTGCAGCTGATCGGCGACCAGCTGGTCGGCGAAGCGGCCGGGGAAGGTCATCAGGTGGTCGGTGGCGATGGAGCCGGTGACTGCGATACGCACGGCTGGGTGCTCCTGTGGAGGAGAGGCGAGGGGTTGACGGTTCACGCTATCGGGTCGACCCACCCGTGCTGAAGTGCCAAAACTACCCGATAGTAGGGCTTTTTTCTTGTGTGGCCCGATGCGTACGGTGCCGTTATGACCCATATCTCGAAGGATGTCGTCATGAAGCGTGCCCACAGGGTCTCCGCGGAGCCTTCCGAGAGCATGGAGACGCTGCGCGGCGACTGCGCCCGCATGGCGCCGCACTGGGTGGCGCCCGCCACGGCCGCCGCCGCCCCGGTGCCGCCGGCCCTGATCCACGGCGTCACCGTGCCGCCCGCCTCCGCGCGGCTCATCGACGGGATGTCCGAATACGGCGACTGAGGGAGACTGGCCCCGGGCCTCGGCGCGCGCCGGGGGAACCGTGCGCTCCCCCGCTGCGTCCCATCGCCGTCCCCCGTAAAGGGGGTACTGGGATACGACGAAGCCCGCCCATGGGTTTCCGGGGACAGCAGTGCAGTCGAAGGAGCGATGCGGTGAGCACCGAGCGATCCGTCCATGAGGTGGCCGAGCCCCAGCGGAGGCGTGCCCGCCTCGCCGTCGCCTCGGTCGCGGCCACCGTGCTGCTCGTCGGCGGCGGTGGCGCGTACTTCGCGGCGACCGCGTCCGGCGGCGGTGGCGGCCAGAGCAGTGACGGCGCCCCGGCGGGAGACGGTGGCCCCCCGCCACCGCTCGCGCTGGACGGCTATACGGGTGACGGCGGCCGGACAGGAGGCAGCAGCGGCGGCACCGGCGGCATCGCGCCCGGTGAGCCCGACCCGAACGGCGCCACGTACAGGGCGACCGGCGAGCTGCCCGAGGGGCCGAAGTCGGCGTCCGTCTACCACGCGCGCGGCGAGGTCACCCGGGGCGAGGTGAGCACGCTGGCCAAGGCGCTCGGCCTCTCCGGCACGCCGACGGCGCGGGACGGCGTCTGGCGGGTGGCGCAGGACAAGGACGGCTCTGGCCCCTCGCTCCAGGTGAACAAGCAGGCGCCCGGCACCTGGACGTACGCCCGGCACGGCACGGGCGGCACGGACAACTGCCCCAAGGGCAAGCCCTGTTCGAGCACCTCCACCGCGCCGCACGGCGAACTGGGCGACGCCGTCGGGGAGAAGGCCGCCAAGGACGCCGCGGCGCCGGTCCTCAAGGCGCTCGGCCAGGACGACGCGAAGCTGGACGCCCGCCAACTGATGGGCGCCGTACGGGTGGTGAACGCCGATCCGAAGGTGGACGGCCTGCCGACCTACGGCTGGTCGACCGGCATCCAGGTCGGTACCGACGGACAAGTGGTGGGCGGCAGCGGGCAGTTGAAGGCGCCCGAGAAGGGCGCCCGGTATCCCGCGATCGGCGCCCGGGAGACCCTGGACCGGCTGAACGCGACCGCCGGTGACGGACGCGTCGGCATCGGCGGCTGCGCGACCCCGGTGCCGCACGCCGACGACAGCACGAAGACGGAGGGCGGCGGCACGAAGACGAGGGGCGGCGGCGTGAAGCAGGCGCCCTGCGAGCCCTCGTCCGCGCCGCCGAAGCCGCGGCCGGTGGCGGTGCACGGCGCCACCTTCGGGCTCGCGACGCACCACGTGGACGGCAGGCAGACGCTGGTGCCGTCCTGGCTGTTCGAGGTGAAGCCGCAGGGCGCGCGGGAGGCGTTCACGGTGACGCATCCGGCGGTGGCCCCCGAGTACCTGAGGTCGCCGGGGACTTCCGGCACCCCGGCGCCCACCGAGGAGCCGGGCGAGAAGCGCTCGGCGCGCGTCGAGTCCTACACCGCGGACGGCACGTCGTTGACGGTGCACTTCTGGGGCAGCGCCTGCGCCGAGTACACCGCGTCGGCGCGCGAGAAGGGCGACCGCGTGACCGTCACGGTCACGGAGACCAAGCAGAAGGACCAGGTCTGCGTCATGGTCGCCAAGGAACTCTCGAAGACCGTCACCCTGGACAAGCCGCTGGGCGAACGCAAGGTCGTGAACGCCACGGGCGAGACGGTACGGCGGAAGTGACGTACGAAGACGTACGAAGGCGGCGGCCCCCCGAGCATCGGGGGGCCGCCGCCTTCGTACGTCTGTCCCTACAGGCTCAGCTGAAGGAGTCGCCGCAGGCGCAGGAGCCGGTGGCGTTCGGGTTGTCGATCGTGAAGCCCTGCTTCTCGATGGTGTCGACGAAGTCGATGGAGGCGCCGCCCAGGTAGGGAGCGCTCATCCGGTCGGTGACGACCTTCACGCCGTCGAAGTCCTTGACGACGTCGCCGTCGAGCGAGCGCTCGTCGAAGAACAGCTGGTAGCGCAGGCCCGAGCAGCCACCGGGCTGGACGGCGACGCGCAGCGCCAGGTCGTCCCGGCCTTCCTGCTCCAGCAGGCCCTTCACCTTGGCCGCGGCGGCGTCCGACAGGAGGATGCCGTCGTTCACGGTGGTGGTCTCGTCCGATACGGACATCTGCTTCTCTCCCGGGTTGTACGGAGACTGCTTGCCGACGGTTGCAACCGGCGGGGCCGCGGATTCATTCCGGGCCGAGCGCTTACGTCTTACGTCTTACCCCTTCATGCTCGCACATGGTTTTTCCCGGGGCACCAGCCTGCGGGACGGGGAGCCGGCGAATGCGTCACATCGACACTATGGCCATCGTCAAACTGACGTGAAGCGGTTATGATAGATAGCGTCAATTAGACGAAAAGGCTCGTCTGTCAGAAGAGAAAGGGTAGGTGTCGTCGTGACCACCGCCCAGTCCCCCGTGGAGCTCGTGGACCTCGGCGTGCAGCCCACGCCGCTCGCGCTGCTGCTGCTCGGCCGTGAGGCCGATCCCAGGAGCGAGCGCGGCGTCGAGTGCCCCGGCGACCTGCCGTCCCCCTCCGACCCGGACCTGGTGGAGCGCGCCCGGGCCGCCAAGGAGAAGCTCGGGGACAAGGTCTTCGTCCTCGGCCACCACTACCAGCGTGACGAGGTCATCCAGTTCGCGGATGTGACCGGTGACTCCTTCAAGCTGGCACGCGACGCCGCCGCCCGCCCGGACGCCGAGTACATCGTCTTCTGCGGTGTGCACTTCATGGCCGAGTCCGCGGACATCCTGACGACGGACGACCAGAAGGTCGTGCTCCCCGACCTGGCCGCCGGCTGCTCGATGGCCGACATGGCCACCGCCGAGCAGGTCGCCGAGTGCTGGGACGTGCTGACCGAGGCCGGCATCGCCGAGCAGGTCGTGCCCGTCTCGTACATGAACTCCTCGGCCGACATCAAGGCCTTCACCGGCAAGCACGGCGGCACGATCTGTACGTCGTCGAACGCCAAGCGTGCGCTGGAGTGGGCGTATGAGCAGGGCGGCCCCCTTCCGACGAAGGTGCTCTTCCTGCCGGACCAGCACCTGGGCCGCAACACCGCCGTGCGCGACATGGGCTTCTCGCTCGACGACTGCGTCGTCTACAACCCGCACAAGCCGAACGGCGGCCTGACCGTCGAGCAGCTGCGTGACGCGAAGATGATCCTGTGGCGCGGGCACTGCTCGGTGCACGGGCGCTTCTCGCTGGAGTCGGTCGAGGACGTGCGCGCGCGGATACCGGGCGTGAACGTCCTGGTGCACCCGGAGTGCAAGCACGAGGTCGTCGCCGCGGCGGACTACGTGGGCTCCACCGAGCACATCATCAAGACCCTGGAGGCGGCCCCTGCCGGGTCCAAGTGGGCCATCGGCACGGAGTTGAACCTCGTACGCCGCCTGGCGAACCGTTTCGCCGCCGAGGACAAGGAGATCGTCTTCCTCGACAAGACGGTCTGCTTCTGCTCGACCATGAACCGCATCGACCTGCCGCACCTGGTCTGGACGCTGGAGTCGCTCGCGGAGGGCAACCTCGTCAACCAGATCGAGGTCGACCGCGAGACCGAGCAGTTCGCGAAGCTGGCGCTGGAGCGGATGCTGGCACTGCCGTAGCGCTGCGCTGGGGGGAACGGTGGGGGTGCCCGGCGTCTTGGGCGCCCTTTGGCTCGGCCGGTTTCGTTCGCCTGCGGGCGCGTCGTGGTCGGGCGCGCAGTTCCCCGCGCCCCTTCAGGGCGCTGCCATATCGCACGTCTAAGGGCGCCCGTCTGTGGACGGGCGCCCCTTACGTCGTTCCGCGGTCAGACCCGGGACGGCTCGGTGTCGGGCGTGTCGGTGGTCTGCGGCGGCGCGGTCGCCTTCCTGGTCCGCTTCGCCTCCCGCTTGGCGCGGCGGCGCTCCTTGCGGAGCTCCACCATCGCGTACAGCGTCGGTACGAGCAGCAGGGTGAGCAGCGTCGAGGTGATCAGGCCGCCGATCACCACCACCGCGAGCGGCTGGGCGATGAAGCCGCCCTGGCCGGTGATGCCGAGGGCCATCGGGAGCAGCGCGAAGATCGTCGCCAGCGCCGTCATGAGGATCGGGCGCAGCCGGTGGCGGCCGCCCTCGATGACCGCCTCGATCGTGCCGTGACCCCGCGCGCGGTACTGGTTGATCAGGTCGATCAGCACGATCGCGTTGGTGACCACGATGCCGATGAGCATCAGCATGCCGATCATCGCCGGGACGCCCATCGGGGTGTCCGTCACGATCAGCAGGCCGATCGCGCCGGTCGCCGCGAACGGGATGGAGACCAGCAGGATCAGCGGCTGGACCAGGGAGCGGAAGGTCGCCACGAGCAGCATGAAGACGATCGCGATCGCCGCCAGCATGGCGAGGCCCAGGGACGCGAACGCCTCGTCCTGGTCCTCGGAGACACCGCCGATGGAGGCCGTGGCCCCGTCCGGGAGCTTCAGCGCGTCCAGCTTCTCGGTGAGGTCCGCGCTGACCGCGCCCGTGTTGTCGCCGGTCGGCCTGGCCGTGATCGTCGCGGCGCGGGCGCCGTCGATGCGGGTCATGGAGACCGGGCCGTCGACCAGTTTCACCTCGGCGATGTCTCCGAGCCGCACGTCGGGGCCGAGCGGCAGCTTCCTCAGCTCGTCGAGGGTCTTCGCCGGCTTCGCCGACTTGATCACGACGTCGCGCTCGGTGTCGTCCAGGGTCGCCTTGGCGCTGGTGGTGCCGCGCACCGCCTGGGCGACGGCCTGGCCGAGGGTCGTGTCGTCGAACCCGGCGGATGCCGCCTTGGCGTTGGCCTTGACCGAGATCCTCGGGACGCTCTGCGACAGGTCGCTCTGCACGTCGGTGACGTCGTCGAGCTTCGCGACCTCGTCGCGCACCTGGTCGGACGCCTCGCGCAGCACGTCGGCGTCGGCCGCCTTCACCACGACGCTCAGGTCCTGGCTGCCGAATCCGTCACCCGCGGAGACCGTGGTCCGGCCGATGCCCGACAGCTTGCCGAGCTCCTTCTCGACCAGGTCCTGCGTCTTCTCGTACGACGCCTTGTCCTTGAGGGTGAGGGTGTACGAGGCCTGGTTGGTGTCCGTGCCTCCGCCGAAGGCGGCCATGAAACCGGAGGAGCCGACCGTGACCTGGTAGTCCTTGACCTCGTCGATGCCGGAGAGCATCTTCTCGATCTTCTTCGCCGAGGCGTCGGAGGCGGCCAGGCTGGTGCCCGGCTCCAACTCCTGCTTGATGCTGAGGACTTCCTGCTCGCCCTGGTCGAAGAAGTTGGTCTTCAGCAGCGGCGCCATGCCGAACGTACCGACCAGGATGACGAGCGCGATGCCGAGGCTGGTGAGGCGGCGCCGGGTGGCGAAGCGCAGCACCGGGACGTACATCCGCTGGAGCCTGCTGCGGCTCTCCTTCTCCTCGGCCTTGCGGCGAACCTCCTGCGGGTCGACCCCGCGGATCGCCTTGGGGGGCCGCAGGAACCAGTACGAGAGGACCGGCACGACCGTCAGCGAGACGAGCAGGGAGGCCAGGAGCGCCGCCGTGACCGTCAGCGAGAATGAGCCGAAGAGTTCGCCGACCATGCCGCCGACCAGGCCGATCGGCAGGAAGACCGCGACCGTGGTGAGCGTCGAGGACGTCACCGCGCCCGCGACCTCGCGCACCGCCCTGAGGATGGCCTGCTCGCGCTCCTCGCCGTAGCCGAGGTGGCGCTTGATGTTCTCCAGGACCACGATCGAGTCGTCGACGACACGGCCGATGGCGATGGTCAGCGCGCCCAGCGTGAGCATGTTGAGCGAGAGGTCGCGGGTCCAGAGCACGATCAGGGCGAGGACCACCGAGAGCGGGATGGAGACCGCGGTGACCAGCGTCGAGCGGATCGACGCGAGGAAGACCAGGATGACCAGGACCGCGAAGACCAGGCCGAGGGCGCCCTCGGTGGTGAGGCCCTCGATGGACTTGGCGACGGCCGGGCCCTGGTCGCTCGCGACCGTCAGCTCGGCGCCGGAGCCCAGGTCCTCGCGGAGACCGGGCAGCTTGTCCTTGACCGCGTCGGAGATCGCGACGGCGCTGCCGTCGCGGTCCATGGTGACGGCGACGGCGAGGCTGGGCTCACCGTTGGTGCGGGTGATGGACGTCGCCGTCGAGGGCCGCTGCTTCACCGTGGCGATGTCACCGAGGCGCACGGGCTTGCCGGGCCGCTCGCCGGGCCGTGCCTCGGGTGTGACCCGCAGCTCCTCGATCTGCTTCAGGGAGGTGAAGCCGCCGCCGACCTGGACGGTGCGGTTCTTGCCGCCCTCGTCGAAGGAGCCTGCGGGGAGCGTGGCGCCGCCCGCCTGGAGGGCCTTGCCGAGCGCGGCCGGGGTCAGACCCGCCTTCGCCAGCTTCCTGTCGTCGGGGGTGACGTCGACCTGGAGGTCGCGCACGCCGTCGACGGTGACCTGGCCGACGCCGTCGATGTCCTTCAGGGACGGCACGACGGTGCGGTCGAGCTGGTCGGCGAGGGCCTGCTGGTCCTTTTCGGAGGTGACGGAGAGGACGACGGTCGGGATGTCGTCGGTGGAGCCGGCGACGACCTGCGGGGCGACGTCGTCGGGGAGTTCGGCCCTGGCCCGGTTCACGGCCTGCTGGACGTCGGCGACGAGCTGCTCGGAGCCGCTGCCGTAGTCGAACCGGGCCATGATCACGGCGTTGCCCTCGCTCGCCGTGGACGTGATGCCGGTGATGCCGTCGACCGCGTCGATGTTGTTCTCGAGCGGTTCGACGACCTGCTTCTCGACCACGTCGGGGGACGCGCCCTGATAGGGGGCGAGCACGGACACCATGGGCAGTTCGATGGAGGGCAGCAGCTGCTGCTTGAGCTGCGGTATCGCGATCGCGCCGAAGACGATCGCGATGATCGACATCAATCCGATCAGGGCCCGTTGGGCGAGGCTGAACCTGGACAGCCAGGACATGGGGGTCTCTCTCTGTGGCGTAGCGGCAGCAGGCCTGCGGGGTGAGCGGCCCGTCCCTCACACCCTCGGCCATGGTCAGGGCGCGCTGCCTCGCTCCCAGGACCATTTCTCGCGCCACACATACTGCGGACGCAGTACGCAGACCCTCGCGTCACTCCACCCTTGGGCGTACCAGGCCCGACTCGTACGCGATGACGACGAGTTGGGCCCGGTCGCGGGCGCCGAGCTTCGCCATCGCGCGGTTCACATGGGTCTTGACGGTGAGCGGGCTGACTTCGAGGCGCTCGGCGATCTCGTCGTTCGAGTGGCCGCCCGCGACCTGGACGAGGACCTCGCGCTCACGGCCGGTGAGCGCGGCCAGGCGCTCGCCGCGCACCGACACCTCGCCGTCCGAACCCTCGCCCTGCGCGAGGAACTTGGCGATCAGCCCCTTGGTGGCCACCGGGGAGAGCAGCGCCTCGCCCGCCGCCGCGATGCGGATGGCGCCGAGCAGTTCGTCGGGCTCCGCGCCCTTGCCGAGGAAGCCGGAGGCGCCCGCGCGCAGCGACTGCACCACGTACTCGTCGACCTCGAACGTCGTCAGCATCACCACGCGTACGTGGGCCAGGGCGGGGTCGGCGCTGATCTGCCGGGTGGCGGCCAGACCGTCCGTGCCGGGCATGCGGATGTCCATCAGGACCACGTCGGCCCGCTCCGACCTGGCGAGCCGCACCGCCTGCGCGCCGTCGGACGCCTCGCCGACCACCTCCATGTCGGGCTCGGAGTCGACGAGCACCCTGAACGCGCTGCGCAGCAGCGCCTGGTCGTCGGCGAGCAGTACGCGGATCGTCACGCGGTCCCTCCCTTTGCCGTGATGACGGGCAGGATCGCATGGACGCGGAAGCCACCGCCGTAGCGGGGTCCGGCCGTGCAGCTGCCGCCGAGGGCCGTGACGCGCTCGCGCATGCCGAGCAGGCCGTGGCCGCCGCCGTCGGTGTTCGGCTTCCGCACGCCGTCGCCGCCCTGGCCGGGGGCCGGGCCGTCGTCGAGGACGGTGACCTCGACGTTCGGCCCTACGCGGACGACGCTGACCTCGGCCTTGGCTTCGCTCCCCGCGTGCTTCTGTACGTTGGTCAGCGCCTCCTGGATGATCCTGAACGCGGCGAGGTCGACGGCCGCGGGCAGGTCGAGGCCGACCTGGCCGAGGGCGACCTCGACGGGCAGGCCGGCGTTGCGGAACGTCTCCACGAGCTCGTCGAGGCGGTGCAGGCCGGGGGCGGGTTCGGTGGGGGCCTCGGGGTCGCCGGTCTGCCGCAACAGGCCGACGGTGGCGCGGAGTTCGTCCAGGGCGGAGCGGCTGGCGTCGCGGACGTGTGCGAGGGCTTCCTTCGCCTGGTCGGGCCGCTTGTCCATGACGTGCGCGGCGACGCCGGCCTGCACGTTGACCAGGGCGATGTGGTGGGCGACGACGTCGTGCAGGTCGCGGGCGATGCGCAGCCGCTCCTCGGCGACGCGGCGCCTGGCCTCTTCCTCGCGGGTGCGTTCCGCCCGCTCGGCGCGCTCCCTTATGGCGTCCACGAAGGCGCGGCGGCTGCGCACCGCGTCGCCCGCGGCGGCGGCCATGCCGGTCCAGGCGAAGATGCCGAGGTTTTCCTGGGCGTACCAGGGCAGCGGGCCCGAGAGCATCGCGACGCCGGTGAGGCCCGCCATGGTGACCAGGCCGATCCGCCAGGTCGTGGAGCGGTCGGTGGTGGCGGCCACGGTGTAGAGCGCGATGACGGCGCACATCACGACGGGTGCGCGGGGTTCGCCGGTGAGCAGTTCCGTGATGGAGGCGGCGCAGGTGGCGGCGAGCACCGTCCAGGGGGCGCGGCGTCTGAAGAACAGCGCGAGGGCGCCGAGGGCCATCAGGAGCAGGCTCGGCAGGTCGGGGGTGCGGGTGCCCCACGTGGGGCCGTGCTCTCCGTTGGGCTCGGCGAAGGAGCCGACGACCATGCAGACGAGGACGGTGGAGGCGAGCGCCGCGTCCACCGCCAGCGGGTGAGTTCGGGCCCAGCCGCGGCCTCGTACGAGTGTGGTCACGGTGCAAACCGTACGGGGCCTTGGCGGGGGCCTGGGCGGATTGCGGGGCTCGGGCTGTCGGCGGGGGTGGGGCTTTGGGGGCTTCGGGGTTTTCTGCGGGTGGGACGTGGCTGGGCGCGCAGTTCCCCGCGCCCCTTACGGGACGTCCGTGTAACGGGGGTGTCAGCCTGGGAAGAGGCCGTCGTCCGAGAGTAGTTCGCGGACCTCTTCCAGGGTCGCGTCCGGGGCGGGGAGGATCAGTTCGGACGGTTCCAGGGCGTCGTCCGGGAGGGGCTCGCCGAGCTCCCGGACCTTGTCCAGGAGCGCGTGGAACGTGCGGCGGAACGCGACGCCGTCACCGCTCCGGATCTCCGTGAGCAGCTCGTCGTCGAGCTTGTTCAGTTCGGCGAAGTGGCTGTCGGCCAGCTTCACCTGCCCCTCCCCCATGATCCGTACGATCATGTCGTCCTCCTCGGACGTAGAGCTACTGCTTGTCGAAGCGCGGGGTGTCCTGCGGCTGCTGCTGCGGCTGGGACTGGCCCTGGCCGCCTTCGATCGCCTGCTGGCCGCCGCTGGAGCCTCCCGCGAGCTCCGCCTTCATGCGCTGGAGTTCCAGCTCTACATCAGTACCACCGGAGAGGCGATCCAGCTCGGACTGGATGTCGTCCTTGGCGAGACCGGAGGAGTCGTCGAGGGCACCGGAGGCGAGCAGTTCGTCGATCGCGCCGGCCCGCGCCTGGAGCTGCGCGGTCTTGTCCTCGGCGCGCTGGATCGCCATGCCGACGTCGCCCATCTCCTCGGAGATGCCGGAGAAGGCCTCGCCGATGCGGGTCTGCGCCTGGGCCGCGGTGTACGTGGCCTTGATGGTCTCCTTCTTCGTACGGAAGGCGTCGACCTTGGCCTGGAGGCGCTGCGCCGCGAGGGTGAGCTTCTCCTCCTCGCCCTGGAGCGTCTGGTGCTGCGTCTCCAGGTCCGTCACCTGCTGCTGGAGCGCGGCCCGCCGGGAGAGGGCTTCACGGGCCAGGTCCTCGCGGCCGAGGGCGAGGGCCTTGCGGCCCTGGTCCTCAAGGGTGGAGGACTGCTTGTTGAGCTGGGCCAGCTGCAATTCGAGACGCTTGCGGGAGGTCGCCACGTCGGCGACGCCGCGGCGCACCTTCTGCAACAGCTCCAGCTGTTTCTGGTACGAGTAATCGAGGGTTTCGCGCGGGTCCTCGGCCCGGTCAAGGGCCTTGTTCGCCTTCGCGCGGAAGATCATCCCCATACGCTTCATGACACCGCTCATGGGCTTCGCGCGCCCCCTTCTGACGGACTTCCAGCTCCAGGTACTGCTCAGAACCCACAGTACGGGCCCTGCATCCATTACCGCACTGTTCGCGTGCGGATGCGCTCATCCCCAAGGACGACTGCGTCCGGCCCTGATCCGGCGTAAGGAGTAGGTGCTCCCCTGGGGCCGACTGGATACCGCCTGCTACGTCCCCTTAGGCACGTAAATCAAGACGCCCGGCGTTGCCGGATCGTTCCCCGTCCGGCTGGGGTCCATGCCCCCGCACCACGTACCCTTGGATTTTGTGTTCCGTAGCCGATCCAAGGAAGAGAAGGCCCCGGCCGCGCAGGCGCCGGTGACCGACTCCAAGCAGCCCCGTGACCCGCAGGCCCCCAAGGGCCGCCCCACCCCCAAGCGCGCCATGGCACAGTCGCAGCGCCGCAGCGTGACCAATACGCCGACGACGCGCAAGGAGGCGGCGAAGCGGCAGCGCGACGAGCGCCGCGCGCAGATGGCGAAGCAGCGCGAGGCCCTGGCCAGCGGTGACGAGCGGTACCTGCCCGCCCGTGACAAGGGCCCGGTGCGCAAGTTCGCCCGCGACTTCGTGGACTCGCGCTTCTGCATCGCCGAGTTCTTCCTGCCGCTCGCGGTGATCATCCTCGTCCTGAGCATGGTCCGCGTACCGCAGTTGCAGAACATCGCGCTGCTGCTCTGGCTCTTCGTGATCGTGCTGATCGTCGTGGACTCGGTCGCCACCGCGTTCCGCCTGAAGAAGCGCCTGGCCGAACGCTTCCCGAACGAGAGCAAGAAGGGCGCTGTCGCCTACGCCTTGATGCGTACGCTCCAGATGCGCCGGCTGCGGCTGCCGAAGCCGCAGGTCAAGCGCGGAGAGCGGCCCTGAGCGGATTCACCGGCGGGGCCAGGGCCTGGCTGGAGAAGCTGGGCGGACTGCGCAACGCCGTGCGTCAGGAGCTGGTGGCCCGGCAGCTCGACGAGCAGATAGTGGCGCGCTTCCCCGTGGGGCAGCGGCTGCGGGTGCTCGACGTCGGCATGGGCCAGGGCACCCAGGCGCTGCGGCTGGCCCGCGCCGGGCACAAGGTGACCGGGATCGAGCGGGACCCCACGATGATCGCCGCCGCGCGTGAGGCGCTCGCCGGGGAACCGGAGGGCATCCAGGGGCGGGTGCGGATCGTCGAGGGCGACGGCCACCAGACCGGGGTGCACTTCCTGCCGGGCAGCTTCGACGTGGTTCTCTGCCACGGCGTACTGATGTACGTCGAGGAGCCCGACGCGCTGCTCGCGGGACTGGCCCGGATGCTGGCGCCCGGCGGGCTGCTCTCGCTCCTCGTGCGGAACGCGGACGCGCTGGCCATGCGGCCGGGGCTCGACGGGGACTGGAGCGGCGCCGTCGCCGCCTTCGACTCCGTCACGTACCGCAACCGCCTGGGCCTAGACGTGCGGGCCGACCGGCTCGACGCGCTGTCGGCGACGCTGGCGGGGATCGCGGCACCGCTCCAGGTCTGGTACGGCGTGCGGGTCTTCACGGACACCGTCCCGGACGGCACGCCGCTGCCCCCCGAGTGGGAGCTGGAGGCGCTGCTGGCCGCCGAGGAGCGGGCGGGGCGCACCGACCCCTATCGGCGGGTCGCCGCGCTGCTGCATCTGTGCGGCGTGCGGGACTAGCGGGACTGGGGCCACGGGCCCGGGAACATGACGTAGGAGCTCCGGCGGCGGCGCCGTCGGCGGGAGAAGTGAGCGACGCATGGCCATGGTGGGCCTCTTCTGGATCGCCCAGGGCGATGTGTACGTGGGCGCGAAGCCGTCCGGCCTCGCGCCCGGGGTGCGGCTGGCCCCCGAGGGCGTGGTGGCCCTCGGCGACGGGCAGTCCGGCCTGCGGCTGTGGGAGGACATACGCGCCCTGACGGTGACGGACGTCCCCGTGAAGTCCCTCATGCGGAAGATCGGCGCGGTCAAGAACCTCGCCGTGGGGACGGTGATGAACCTGGCGGTGCCCATGGTCACCGGCCCGACGGAGGAGACCCCGCCGATGATGACGCTGCGCGTGGCGTCGGCCGGCGGTGACCTCGACCTGCTGGCGTACTCCGCCGCGGCCGTCGGCTACCCCCCGGCCGAGGTCGACCTCTCCCGCGCCCTTCTGGCGCGCCTCACCGAGGGCGCCGCGACGATGGCCACGACCCTTGCCGCGATGTCGGAGTGGGGCCGCACGTGGGAGGGCGGGACCCCGCGGGCCGCGGAGCGGGAGAAGCTGCTGCGGGAGTGGGTGGGCTAGCGCCCGGTCGCAGGAGAGGCGGTGGCCGGGGGGGCCGGCCGCCGCCTCTCGTATGTTGGCGTGTCGTATGTCCGCGTGTCGTATGTCCGCGTGGGGCCCGCTACGCCTGCGCGTCCTCCGCGTCCGGGTGCAGGCTCATCGGGCCGTAGATCTTGGTCGCGTCCTCGAAGAGGGAGACCTGATCGGCGCCGCCCTCGGCCAGTTCCTTCCAGTACTCACCGACCCAGGACTCGGCGTCACCCTGTGTGGTGAACTCCTCCGGGGTCAGCGCGGGCTGGACCTCCGTCCCGTCCGCCTTCTCGAACCGCCACGTCCATGCTGCCATCGTCAGCCTCCCGAGGGTCCCGTAGCGGCTTGGGAGCCGCCTGAATCCGCTTGAAGCCTAGCCGGGCGCGCGGCGCCGGACCCGACGCGGGAGGATCTTCGTGTGGAACTGACTCTGCTCGGCACCGGCGCCCCCGAAGGACTGCCCCTCCCCGGCTGCCCCTGCGCGGCCTGCGCGACCGCCCTCGATGACGCGGCGCGCGCGGCCACCGCGCTGCTCGTGGACGGCGTCCTGCTGCTCGACCTCACGCCCGGCGCGGCCTTCGCGGCGGCCCGCGCGGGGCACTCGCTCGGCGGTGTGCGCCAGGTCCTGCTCTCCCATCCGCACGACGGGCCCGCCGTGGAGGTCCCGGCCGGCCTCCCGCAGCCCGGTCGCGTCGCCGACGGGCGGGAGCTGGCGCTGCTGACCGGCCACCGGGTGCGGGCGGTGGCGCTGGACGCGCCCGGCTCGGGGTACGAGGTGACGGGCCCGGACGGCGAACGGCTGCTGTACCTGCCGCCCGGCGGCGCCCCCGCGGGGCTCGCCGACGGCGACGGCAACGGCTTCGGCCTCGGCTTCACCGGGGCGCACGGCGGGCGGCCCGCGTACGAGATGGTCCTCGCCGACGTCCTCGGGCGTCCCGACGGGCTCGCCCGGCTGCGCGCGGCCGGTGCTGTCGGACCCACCACCGATGTCATCGCCGTCCACATCGGCCACGAGGTGCCGCCGGGGGCGGAGCTGACGCGCCGGCTCGCGGCCGCGGGCGCGCGGGCCGTGCCGGACGGGACGACGCTCGTCGTCGGCGCCTACGAGAACGTACCGGACGTGCCGCGCCGCACCCTCGTCCTCGGCGGCGCCCGCTCGGGCAAGTCGGTGGAGGCCGAGCGGCGCCTGGAGGCCTTCCCCGAGGTGCTGTACGTCGCGACGGGCGGGACCAGGAACGGCGACGCCGAGTGGGCTGACCGGGTGAGCCTGCACCGCGAGCGGCGCCCCGGCTCGTGGCGGACCGCGGAGACCTGCGACCTCATGCCGCTGCTGAAGGACGACGGGCCGCCGCTGCTCATCGACTGCCTGTCGCTGTGGCTGACCCACGTCATGGACGAGGTGAACGCGTGGGACGACGCCGAGTGGGCGGGCGGCGGCGAGCGGCGGCTGCGGGGGCGGGTCGCCGAGCTGGCGGACGCGGTGCGCGCCACCCGGCGCACGGTGGTCGCCGTCTCGAACGAGGTCGGTTCCGGCATCGTCCCCGCGACCGCGTCGGGCCGCCGCTACCGCGACGAACTGGGCCGCCTGAACGCGGCGTTCGCCGCCGAGTGCGAGCACGTGCTTCTCGTCGTGGCGGGACAGGCGCTGGCGCTGCGCGGCTGACCCGGCCGGCCTTCCGGTCGCCGCGCGTACGTCAGGTGGCCTCGCCCCTGCGCGCGATGACCCGGTAGGTGTTGGAGAAGCCGACGCGGGTGAGCAGCGGGGCCAGGAGCCGGTCGAGGGCCTGGGCGAGGGTCAGCACCGGCACGGCGGCCCACCACGCGGCGCGGCGGATCGTGAGGCCGAGCCGGGGCGCGGGCCTGGCGCGCCAGGGGACGTCGGCCCGGGGCAGGCAGCGGTCGAGGAAGAGGGCGAGCGCCCCGCTCAGGTCGGCGGGCACATGCGAGGCGCGGCGCTCGACGCGCACCACCGTGAAGCCGAGTTCCTCGAGTCCCGCGCGGAGGTTGGCGAGCGGCACGAGGTGCAGGTGCCGGGGCTGCGAGTACGACGGCCACCACCTGCCGAGCAGTCGGGCGTACCGGCAGCCGGGGTCGGGGGACTCGATCATCAGGTGGCCGCCGGGGCGCAGGACGGTCCTCGCCGCCGCGAGTTCCGCGCGGGGGTCGGGGCCGCGCTCCAGTTGGTGGAAGAGGCTCAGGGCGTCGTACCGGCCCGCGAGGCGGTCGGCGAGTCCGGTCAGGGTGCCGCGGTGGCCCTCCTCGACCCGGCCTCGGCGCACGGCCACCTCGATGCCCTTGCCGGGGTCGAGCCCGTCGAAGGACGTGTACGGCAGGACCTGCTTGGCGAGGGCCGGGAAGAGCGCCCGCCCGGTGCCGACGTCCAGCCAGCACTCGGGCTCGTCGAACTCGCGCAGGGCGCGGGCACGGGCCAGATGGCGCCGGTCGGTGGGTCTGGCGCCGAGGAGTCTGCCGAGCGCCTTGCTGCCCATGCCCCCGACGCCGCCGGCCCCGCCCAGTCCCCCCAGGCCGCCGAGGCCGCCGAGGCCCTCCCGGTGGCAGAGGTCGCGGTGGTAGAAGGCCAGGCCTTCGGGGGTGAGGCGGGGGTTCTGGAAACAGTGGCCGCAGTGGGCGCACTGGTCGAGCGTGAAGGTGCCCGGCTTGTGCTGGACCAGGTCGGTGGTGCGCAGCCGGGGCCGCAGCCGCGGGGAGCCGCACCAGGGGCAGGCACGGCGGCGGGGCTCGTGGAACCGCTCGGTTCCCTGGGCGAGGGCGGCGAGGTAGGCGGGGCGTCGTTCGGCGATCCGCTGGGCGACGTCCATGGCGTACTCCTGAAGTGTGCGGCTTTGGTGGATTAGGTCCGGCAATGACGTTATGTGCCCAATGAGGCACATGCCGTAACCGCCGGGGAGCTCCCGCCGGACGGTGGTCCCGGCCCTCGGGGCCGTTCGAACACCGGCGCCCGGCCTGCCGGTACTGTTCGGCGAATGAGCTCGCTGAATCTCGACGACTTCACCGACCTGATCGAGCGGCCCGACGGCGGGGTGCGCCGCGACGCCGAGGAGCGCAGGGAGCGGCAGATCCTGCCGCCCGGATCCCTGGGCCGCCTCGACGAGCTGGGCGAGTGGCTGTCGGCGGCCCAGGCCGCGGTGCCGGTGCGGCCCGTCGAGCGGCCGCGCGTGGTGCTGTTCGCGGGCGACCACGGCGTCTCCGAGCTCGGTGTCTCGGCGCGGCCCGCGGGGAGCGCCGCCGCTCTCGTCCGTGCCGTCCTGGCCGGCGAGAGTCCGGTGACCGTGCTCGCGCGCCGCCTCGACGTGCCCGTACGCGTCGTCGACATGGCGCTCGACTGCGACCCGGCCGAGCTGCCCGCCGAGGTCGCAGGGCACCGGGTGCGGCGCGGTTCGGGGCGTATCGACATCGAGGACGCGCTGAGCGCCGAGGAGGCCGAGCGGGCGGTGCGCGCCGGCATGGCCGTAGCCGACGAGGAGGCCGACTCCGGCACCGATCTGATCGTGCTCGGCGATGTGAGCGTCGGGGGTACGACGCCCGCCGCGACGCTGATCGCCGCGCTCTGCGGCACCGACGCGTCCGTGGTGACCGGGCGGGGCGGCGAGGCCATCGACGACCTGGCGTGGATGCGCAAGTGCGCGGCGGTGCGGGACGCCCTGCGGCGGGCGCGGCCCGTGCTCGGCGACCAGCTGGAGCTGCTCGCGACGGTGGGCGGCGCCGACCTGGCCGCGATGACGGGCTTCCTGTTGCAGTGCGCGGTGCGGCGTACGCCGGTGATCCTCGACGGCGTGGTGGCGTCGGCGGCGGCGCTGGTGGCCCAGCGGGTCGCCTTCCGGGCGCCGGACTGGTGGCTCGCGGGGCACGACAGCGGGGAGCCGGCCCAGGCCAAGGCGTTGGACCGGATGGCCCTTGAGCCCCTCCTGGACCACGGGGTCAGGGTCGGCGAGGGCGCCGGGGGTCTGCTGGCCCTGCCGCTGGTGCAGGCGGCCGCGGCCCTGTCGGCGGAGCTGCCGGAGCGGGCCGCCGCCGCGGAGACCGAGGCGGAGGCCGAGAGGGACACCGAAACGGAGGCCCAGGCGGAGCCTGCCATTCCGCCCACCGAGTAGGCGTCCGGCGGCACGGAACGGCACGACGGCCTTGCCCATATGATCCCTTTTTATGGGAGTTGAGCAGGTTGTCACCAGGCAACGGAAACCACGCACCGTCACACAACGCCGCGCCGCCGGTTTCACCGTCTGGTATCTCCGCGCCGTCACGTTCATCAACTTCCTCAGCGCGGTCTGGGTCTCCCTCGGGCAGGACCTGCGGCAGCACAACACGGAGAACTACTTCACCCCGTACCTGCTGACCGCGGGCTTCGCGTCCGGGGCGTTCACGATGTTCCTGGCGATCACGATGCGGCGCCGCAAGCGCGCCGCGTGGATCCTCAACGTCGTACTCAGCGGGCTCTTCCTGCTGCTCTTCGCCTTCGCGATGTGCTTCCCGGAGGTCCGGCGGTACGCGCAGAACTGGATCTCCCTCGTCCTGACCGCCGCCTTCGTCGCGGCGCTGGTCATCGGGCGACGCGAGTTCTACGCCAAGGGCGACCGGTCCAACCCGAGGCTGGCTTCGGCCGTGGCGGTCGGCGGGCTCCTCGTGACGTCGCTGATCGCCGCGCTGCTCGTCACCGTCACCAACCGCGCCCAGGACGGCGACCGTTCGGCCTTCCTCGACCGGTGGCGCTACGGCACCATGCGCCTGGTCTCGCTGGCCGCCGACGACCAGCGCTTCGAAGGCATCACCACGCCCGGCTGGGTCAACGTCTCCATCAACGTCCTCAGCGCGCTGCTGCTCTGCGCCGTCCTGTACGCGGCGTTCCGCTCCCGCAGGGCCGTCGATCCGCTCAGCGAGGAGGACGAGGAGCGGCTGCGCGCACTGCTCGCCCGGCACGGCGAGCGCGACTCGCTCGGTTACTTCGCGCTGCGCCGCGAGAAGAGCGTCGTCTGGTCACCGACCGGCAAGGCGGCGGTCGCGTACCGCGTCGTCGGCGGCGTCTCCCTGGCCTCCGGCGACCCCATCGGCGACCCGGAGGCCTGGCCGGGGGCGATCGAGCCGTGGCTCGCCGAGGCCCGCGAGCACGGCTGGATCCCCGCCGTGATGGGCGCGAGCGAGGAGGGGGGCACGATCTACGCCCGGCACGGCCTGGACGCTCTGGAGCTGGGCGACGAGGCGATCGTGGAGACGGCGGAGTTCAGCCTGGAGGGGCGGGCCATGCGCACCGTCCGCCAGGCGTACAACCGCGTCAGGCGCGCGGGCTACACCGTGCGCATCCGCCGCCACGAGGACATTCCGCCCGACGAGATGGCGGAACTGCTGCGGCGCGCCGACGACTGGCGCGACGGCGCCACCGAGCGCGGCTTCTCCATGGCGCTCGGACGGCTCGGCGACCCCGCGGACGGGCGGTGCGTGATGCTGGAGTGCACGGACGCCGACGGCGAGCTGAGGGCGGTGCTCTCCTTCGTGCCGTGGGGGCCGCGCGGGCTCTCCCTGGACCTGATGCGGCGCGACCGCGACAGCGAGAACGGCCTGATGGAGTTCATGGTCATCGAACTCCTCCAGCGCGCCCCCGAGATCCAGGTCACGCAGGTCTCGCTCAACTTCGCGATGTTCCGGTCGGTCTTCGAACGTGGCTCGCGGCTCGGCGCGGGCCCGGTCCTTCGCCTGTGGCGGTCGCTGCTCAGCTTCTTCTCCCGGTGGTGGCAGATCGAATCCCTCTACCGCGCCAACGCCAAGTACCGGCCGATCTGGGAACCCCGCTTCCTCCTCTTCGAGAAGAGCGGCGACCTGCCGCGCATCGGCATCGCGTCGGCGCGCGCGGAAGGCTTCCTCGAAGCGCCGGGACTGCCGAAGTTCCTGCACCGCAAGCATCTGGAGTCGAGACGATGAGCACCCTGGCCCGCTTCGCCCGCGCCGAGTGGAGACCCCTCGTCTCCACCGTGCGCGACGCGCTCGTCGCCCGGCGATGGCGGGCCGTGCCCATGACGCTCGCGGCGGTCTGCCTCACCGCGCTCCTGCAGTACGTGCAGAACCGGTCCTGGGGATACCAGTTCGTCCAGAACGTCGGCGCCGTGCGCGCCGACGACCCCCTGTGGCTCGCGCTCCTGCGCACCCCGCTCTCCCTCTTCGTGCCCGCGCTCGACCTGCCCGTATGGGGTGCGCTCGCGCAGATCCTGCTCGTCTTCGGGATCGCCGAGATCTGCCTCGGCCGGCGGCGCGCGCTCCTCATCGCGTCCGTGGCCACGCTGGCCGGCACGCTCTACGCGCGCGTGGGCATCGAGCTGGGCCCCGGCAGCCCCGTCGGCCTGCCCGCCTCGGACGCGCGGGTCGTCGACACGGGCCCGTCCGCCGCCGTCGTGGGCCTCGCGCTGTACGTGTGCTGGCGCCACCGGGCGTACTGCACCGCGGCCCTGGTGTCCGCCCTGATGGTCGTCGAGGTGATCGTCAAGGACAACCTCGCGGGCAAGGAGCACTTGGCGGCGATCGCGGCCGTGCTGGTGCTCTGCGCGCTCTCCGCGGTGCTTCACCGAGGCGGCGGCAAGCGCTCCGGGTCCGCGTCACGGTACGGCTTCGGGTCGGGCGAGAAGCCGCCGATCCAGTCCTGAAGCCTGCGGCGCGGCCTCGCCCAGCGGCGGTCGTGGCGGAAGGCGCGCAGGCCCGCACGCGCGCGTGTCCGGGGCCGGTCGCGGTAGAAGCGCCGCGCCCACGCCGATCCCGGCCGGGCCAGCCGGACCGCGCCGACCAGCGCGACGAGCGGGATCACCATGCCGATCAGGGCGGTACGCAGCTTGCCCTTGAGGAGCGCGATCAGGGCGAAGGCACAGTTCAGCCCGATGTTCAGCGCCAGCAGGCCGCGGTTGTGCCGCTCGACGGCCGTCAGGTCGTCGACCCCGAACGGCGTGAAGCCGGTGAGCACCAGGACGACCAGGGCGGCCGTGAGCATCACGACCTCCACGCTCTTGCGGCCCTGCTCGCTCCAGTAGACGTCGTCGAGGTGGAGGATCAGCGCGAACTCGTCGAGCACGAGGCCGGCGCCGGTCCCGAAGATGACGGCGGCGTACAGCGGGGCGGCACCGTGCCGCCCGGCGGCCGCCGCCCAGAACCCGCCGACCAGCATGAGGAAGATGCCCGGCACGACGTGGTGGACATGCACCTTGCCCGAACTGATGTTCCGGAACGGGCCCTTGCCCGCCCGGATGAGCCGGGTGATCGTCCGCGTGACGAGGAACGACCCGACGAAGGAGAGCAGCGCGAGCAGCAGCGGCAGCTTCCCCGGCTCGACGACGTTCCGGTACCACCAGTCGCTCATGCGGCCATCCTCCGTCCCCGCAGGGCGATCCGCAGGGCGGCCCGTCGCCCGGGGTAGCCTGCCGCGGTGTCCAGAACCTCCCCCGCCGACGGCATACGTTTCGCCTTCGGCACCCTCACCGCGCTCCCCGTCAGGGTCACCCGCTGGGACCGCGGAGCCGCGCGCGCCGGCATGCAGTGCGCCCCCCTCGCCGGCCTGGTGATCGGCCTCTGCGCGGCGGGTGTCGGCGGCGCCCTGACGCTGCTCGGCGCCGGGCCCCTGCTCGCCGCCGTGGCGACCGTCGCCACGCCCGCCGCCCTCACCCGCGGCCTGCATCTCGACGGCCTCGCGGACACCGCCGACGGCCTCGGCAGCGCCAGGCCCGCCGACGACGCGCTGCGCGTCATGAAGCAGTCCGACATCGGCCCCTTCGGCGTCCTCACCCTGCTCTTCGTGCTCCTCGCCCAGGTCGCCGCGGTCTGCCGGCTCTACGAGAGGTCCTGGGCGGAAGGCGCCGTCGCCGTCGTCGTCTCGGCCACCGCCGCCCGGCTCGCCCTCACCCTGGCCGCCCGCGCCGGAGTGCCCCCGGCCCGCCCCGAAGGCCTCGGCGCCGCCGTCGCCGGGGTCGTGCCGCGAGGACGGGCACTGCTGGTCGCGGCGGTCGTCACGGGCGCGGCGGCGGGCGCGGGCGCACCGCTCGGTACGTACGGCATCGCGCGGGCGGCGGCCTGTGTGGTCCTCGCGCTCGGCGCCGCCGAACTGCTGCTCCGCCACTGCGTACGACGGTTCGGCGGCGTCACCGGAGACGTCTTCGGCGGCCTCGCCGAGACGGCGGCGACCACCGCTCTGGTGGTGCTCGTGCTCGGCTGACTCCCGGGTCGGCGGAAACCGCCGCGTACGCGACACTCCATCGAACACACACAGTCAGGCGCACCGCAGCGCTCACGGGCGTAGGCTCGCGACGGGCTCACCACCCCACAGCCCGTCGAAACCAACCGAAAGAGGACCTCACCACCGTGACTGCTCTGACTCTCAGCACCGCCGCCGCGTCCGGCCTGCGTGCCGACGCGATCGTCGTCGGTGTCGCGAAGGGCTCTGGCTCCAAGGGGGCTCTGGTCGTCGCACCCGGCGCCGAGTCCGTGGACAAGGCGTACGACGGCAAGCTCGCCTCGGTCCTGGAGACCCTCGGCGCCTCGGGCGGCGAGGGCGAGGTGACGAAGCTGCCCGCGCCGTCCGGCATCAAGGCCCCGGTCGTCGTCGCGGTCGGCCTCGGCGAGGTCCCGGAGAAGGACGAGACGTACGGCACGGACGCGCTGCGCCGTGCCGCAGGCGTCGCCGCCCGCGCCCTGACCGGCGTGAAGAAGGCCGCGTTCGCGCTGCCCGTCGAGGACGCCGACGACATCTGCGCCCTCGGCGAGGGCGCGCTGCTCGGCGCGTACTCCTTCGTCGCGTACAAGGACCAGGGCGACACCAAGCCCGCGAAGAAGAACGGCAAGGACGCCAAGGCGCCGCTCGCCGAGGCCGTCCTGCTCGGCGGCAAGCCCCGCGACAAGGCGTACAAGGCCGCGGTCGAGCGCGCCACCGCCGTGGCCGAGGAGCTGAACCGCGCCCGCGACCTGGTCAACACCCCGCCGAACGACCTCGACCCCGAGGCCTTCGCGGCGGTCGCCACCGCGGCCGCCAAGGAGCACGGCATCAAGGTCCAGGTGCTCGACGAGAAGGCGCTCACCAAGGGCGGCTACGGCGGCATCCTCGGCGTCGGCGCGGGCTCGGACGCCCCGCCGCGCCTGGTGAAGCTCTCGTACACGCACTCCAAGGCCAAGAAGCACCTCGCCTTCGTCGGCAAGGGCATCACGTACGACTCGGGCGGCATCTCGCTGAAGCCCGCCGGTCACAACGAGACCATGAAGTGCGACATGGCCGGTGCCGCGGCGGTCTTCGCCGCCGTCGTCGCCGCCGCGCGCCTCGGCCTCGAAGTGAACGTCACCGGCTGGCTGGCGCTCGCCGAGAACATGCCGTCCGGTTCCGCCACCCGCCCCGGCGACGTCCTGCGGATGTACAGCGGCAAGACCGTCGAGGTCCTGAACACCGACGCCGAGGGCCGTCTGGTGCTGGCCGACGCCATCGCCAAGGCCTCCGAGGAGCGGCCCGACGCGATCGTCGACGTGGCGACCCTGACCGGCGCCATGATGGTGGCGCTCGGCAACCGCACCTTCGGCATCATGGCCAACGACGACGCCTTCCGTACGTCGGTCCACGAGATCGCCGAGGAGGTCGGCGAGCCGTCCTGGCCCATGCCGCTCCCCGCCGAACTGCGCAAGGGCATGGACTCCGCCACCGCCGACATGGCCAACATCGGCGACCGGATGGGCGGCGGCCTGGTCGCCGGCCTCTTCCTCCAGGAGTTCGTGGGCGAGGGCATCATCTGGGCGCACCTCGACGTGGCGGGCCCGGCCTTCCACGAGGGCGCGCCGTTCGGCTACACCCCCAAGGGCGGCACCGGCACCGCGGTCCGCACCCTGGTCCGCCTCGCCGAGCGCACCGCCGCGGGCGACCTGGGCTGATTCGCGAGCATCGCCTCGGGGCTCCGGACGTTCCACGCGTCCGGGGCCCCGCGTGATTTCGCCCTCGACGAAATCCGTACGTTCGTACACGGCAGAACCGCTGGAGACGGCTGATCGGACGTCTCACAGCCTGGCCCGGCGTCCCGCCTCCCGTCGACAAGTGCGAAGATGGGTTCTCGGCAGGACAGGGCCCCCACCAAAGGGCCGAAACAAGAGCGGCCGAATACCAGCCGACCGACCGGTCGTCCCCCGCGCAAAAGGGGTCCGGCGTACGGCGCACATGCATGGAGGACGTGACGTGGCGAACGACGCCAGCACCGTTTTCGACCTAGTGATCCTCGGCGGCGGTAGCGGCGGTTACGCCGCGGCCCTGCGCGGAGCGCAGCTGGGCCTGGACGTCGCCCTGATCGAGAAGAACAAGCTCGGCGGCACCTGCCTGCACAACGGCTGCATCCCCACGAAGGCGCTGCTGCACGCCGGCGAGATCGCCGACCAGGCGCGCGAGGCCGACCAGTTCGGCGTGAAGGCCACCTTCGAGGGCATCGACATCGCGGCCGTCCACAAGTACAAGGACGACGTCATCTCCGGCCTCTACAAGGGCCTCCAGGGACTCGTCGCCTCCCGCAAGGTGACGTACATCGAGGGTGAGGGCAAGCTCTCCTCCCCGACCTCCGTGGACGTGAACGGGCAGCGGATCCAGGGGCGCCACGTGCTCCTCGCGACCGGTTCCGTGCCGAAGTCGCTGCCGGGCCTGGAGATCGACGGCAACCGCATCATCTCCTCGGACCACGCGCTGACCCTGGACCGCGTGCCGGAGTCCGCGATCATCCTGGGCGGCGGCGTCATCGGCGTCGAGTTCGCCTCGGCGTGGAAGTCCTTCGGGACCGACGTCACGGTCATCGAGGGCCTCAAGCACCTCGTGCCCGTCGAGGACGAGAACAGCTCCAAGCTCCTTGAGCGCGCGTTCCGCAAGCGCGGCATCAAGTTCAACCTCGGCACCTTCTTCGAGAAGGCCGAGTACACCGAGAACGGCGTGCGCGTCACCCTCGCCGACGGCAAGACCTTCGAGGCCGAGGTCCTCCTGGTCGCCATCGGCCGCGGCCCGGTCTCCCAGGGCCTCGGCTACGAGGAGCAGGGCGTCGCCATGGACCGCGGCTACGTCCTGGTCGACGAGTACATGCAGACCAACGTCCCGACGATCTCGGCCGTGGGCGACCTGGTGCCGACGCTCCAGCTCGCGCACGTCGGCTTCGCCGAGGGCATGCTGGTGGCGGAGCGCCTGGCCGGTCTCAAGCCCGTCCCGGTCGACTACGACGGCGTGCCCCGGGTGACGTACTGCCACCCCGAGGTCGCCTCCGTGGGCATCACCGAGGCCAAGGCCAAGGAGATCTACGGCGCGGACAAGGTCGTCGCCCTCAAGTACAACCTCGCGGGCAACGGCAAGAGCAAGATCCTCAAGACCGCGGGCGAGATCAAGCTCGTCCAGGTCAAGGACGGTGCCGTGGTCGGCGTCCACATGGTCGGCGACCGCATGGGCGAGCAGGTCGGCGAGGCCCAGCTGATCTACAACTGGGAGGCGCTGCCGGCCGAGGTCGCCCAGCTCATCCACGCCCACCCGACGCAGAACGAGGCGCTGGGCGAGGCCCACCTGGCCCTCGCGGGCAAGCCGCTGCACTCCCACGACTGATCTTCAGTCTTCGGGCGCGACGAGACGACGACCAGACTTCCTTCCCCAAGCTCTCGACTACGCTCGAGCAGGGGAGGCCCCAATCTTTTGTAAGGAGCAACTGAAACCATGGCGGTTTCCGTATCCCTTCCGGCGCTCGGCGAGAGCGTCACCGAGGGCACTGTCACCCGTTGGCTGAAGGCCGAAGGCGAGCGCGTCGAGGCCGACGAGCCGCTGCTCGAGGTCTCGACCGACAAGGTCGACACCGAGATCCCGGCCCCCGCCTCGGGCATCCTGGCCTCCATCAAGGTCGCCGAGGACGAGACGGTCGAGGTCGGCGCCGAGCTGGCCGTCATCGACGACGGCTCGGGCGACGCGGGCGGTTCGGCCGCCCCGGCGCAGGCCGAGGCCCCGGCCGCCCCCGCCCCCGCGCAGGAGGAGGCCCCGGCCGCCC
The DNA here is from genome assembly GCF_020026305.1 of Streptomyces sp. 135. Classification (NCBI taxonomy): domain Bacteria; kingdom Bacillati; phylum Actinomycetota; class Actinomycetes; order Kitasatosporales; family Streptomycetaceae; genus Streptomyces; species Streptomyces sp. 135. The sequence continues at coordinate 2,341,600 of NZ_CP075691.1, forward strand.
CCGCGCAGGAGGAGGCCCCCCAGCAGCAGGCCCCCGCCCAGTCCGGCGGTTCCGCCGAGGGCACCGAGGTCACCCTGCCCGCGCTCGGCGAGTCCGTCACCGAGGGCACCGTCACCCGTTGGCTGAAGGAGGTCGGCGAGGAGGTCGCGGCCGACGAGCCCCTCCTGGAGGTCTCGACGGACAAGGTCGACACCGAGATCCCCTCGCCCGTCTCGGGCGTTCTCCTGGAGATCGTCGTCGGCGAGGACGAGACCGCCGAGGTCGGCGCGAAGCTCGCCGTCGTCGGTGCGCCCGGTGCCGCCCCGGCCCCGGCCAAGGAGGAGGCCCCGGCCGCCCCCGCGCAGCAGGAGGCCCCCAAGCAGGAGGCTCCGAAGCAGGAGGCCCCGAAGCAGGAGGCCCCGAAGCAGGAGGCCCCCAAGCAGGAGGCCCCGGCTCCGGCCCAGCCCGCCGCTCCGGCTGCCGCTCCCGCCGCCCCGGCCCAGCCCGCCGCTGCCGCTCCGGCTCCGGCGCAGCGCCGCCCGGCGCAGGCTCCCGCCGCCCTGGCCCAGCAGTCGGCCCCGGCCGACGACGGCGCCTACGTGACCCCGCTGGTCCGCAAGCTGGCGTCCGAGAACGGCGTGAACCTCTCCGAGGTCACCGGTTCCGGTGTCGGCGGCCGCATCCGCAAGCAGGACGTCATCGCCGCCGCCGAGGCCAAGAAGGCCGCCCCGGCCCCGGCCGCCGCCGCGCCGAGCGCCCCCAAGGCCCCGGCCCTGGAGGCGTCCCCGCTGCGCGGGCAGACCGTCAAGATGACCCGCATGCGCAAGGTCATCGGCGACAACATGATGAAGGCCCTGCACTCGCAGGCCCAGCTGACCTCGGTCGTCGAGGTCGACATCACCAAGCTGATGAAGCTGCGCGCCAAGGCCAAGGACGCCTTCGCCGCCCGCGAGGGCGTCAAACTGTCCCCGATGCCGTTCTTCGTCAAGGCCGCCGCCCAGGCACTGAAGGCCCACCCGGTCATCAACGCCCGCATCAACGACGACGAAGGCACCATCACCTACTTCGACGCGGAGAACATCGGCATCGCCGTCGACGCCGAGAAGGGCCTGATGACCCCGGTCATCAAGGGCGCGGGCGACCTCAACATCGCCGGCATCTCCAAGAAGACCGCCGAACTGGCCGGCAAGGCCCGCGGCGGCGGCCTCACCCCGGACGACATGTCGGGCGCCACCTTCACCATCTCCAACACCGGCTCGCGCGGCGCCCTGTTCGACACGGTCATCGTGCCGCCGAACCAGGCCGCCATCCTCGGCATCGGCGCCACCGTCAAGCGCCCGGTCGTCATCAACCACCCCGACCTCGGCGAGACCATCGCCGTACGGGACATGACGTACCTCTCGCTCTCCTACGACCACCGCCTGGTCGACGGAGCCGACGCCGCCCGCTACCTGACCGCCGTCAAGGCGATCCTGGAAGCCGGCGAGTTCGAGGTCGAGCTCGGCCTGTAGTACCGGCGCCCGGTGAGGCTGTAACACTCGTCTCATCAGCACGTACGCCCCCGTTCGGAGTTATCCGGGCGGGGGCGTCGCCGTATTGTCTAGGGGTCACACGCCCTTGGGGTCCGCAGCCCCTGCCGGAGGAGCTCTCATGACCGCGCCCGTCGTTCACTCGCTGCGCGAACAGATCCGCGAGCACATCGTCGAGGGGATCGTCAGCGGGCGCTGGAAGCCGGGCGAGCGCATCGTGGAGCGTCGGATCGCCGTGGAGCTGGAGGTCTCGCAGACCCCGGTGCGCGAGGCGCTGCGGGAGCTGGAGACGCTGCGGCTCATCGAATCGGCGCCCAACAAGGGCGTGCGCGTACGGAACCTGACCGCCGCCGACCTGGAGGAGAGCTACCCCGTGCGGGCGGGCCTGGAGGCGATCGCCGCCGAGCTGGCGGCCGAGCGCCTCGCCGAGGACTGCTCGGCCCTGGAGCCCCATGTCGCGGCCCTCTACGAGGCGGACCGCGCCGCCGACGGCACCGGGCAGGTGCGGCACACCGTGGCCTTCCACCGGGAGCTGGTGCGGGCCGCGGACAACTCCGTGCTGCTGCACACCTGGGAGGGCCTCGGCATCGAGGTCTTCACCGCCCTGTCGATCCGCTGGCTGGGCACGGTCCAGCAGTCGTACGCGGAGGAGCACGAGGCGCTGGTGTCCGCCTTCCGGCGGCGTGATCCGGCCATCGCGGAGCTGGTCAAGTCCCACGTCCTGGGGTGCGCCCCGCGGGCCTGAGCCCCGGTCGTCCGCTCATCCGTGTCCCCGTGGCCGCAGACGTGCTCCCACCTGCGTAAACCCTTCAAATCGAAGGCACCGCGTGCCCGCTTTGCTGGCACCGGATGCCTACTTTCTCGGTATGGAGAGGTTTTCGCCTTCAACCCTTTGATCGATCATCGATCACGGAGTTACAGTCTCCGACGGGGTTGTGGCGGAGCCGCACAAACGACTCCCCACCAGAACCTCACGCCCTGTCCTGCCAAAGACAACGGGCACCCCCACCCCTTACCGAACAGGGGACCCCCTCCGACTCAGGAAGGCGGCGCAATGACCGACCCCTCCGCAATCCAGCCGAGCGAGCTCGACCAGCTCCCGGACCGCGACCCCGAGGAGACCGCCGAATGGCAGGCCTCCCTGGACGCCGTTACCCAGGCGGCCGGGCCGCACCGTGCCGCGTACCTGATGCGCCGCACGCTGGAGCGTGCCGAGGGCGCGGGCCTGGCGCTGCCCAAGCTCCTCGAGACCGACTACGTCAACACCATTCCCACCTCCGCCGAGCCCGCCGTCGAGGGTGACGAGGAGATGGAGCGGAAGATCACCGCGTGGAACCGCTGGAACGCGGCCGCGATGGTCACCCGCGGTTCGAAGCACGGCGTCGGCGGCCACATCGCGACCTTCGCGTCCGCCGCCTGGCTGTACGAGACCGGCTTCAACCACTTCTTCAAGGGCAAGGAGTCCGGCGAGGCCGCCGGCTCCGGCGACCAGCTCTACATCCAGGGCCACGCCTCCCCCGGCATCTACGCCCGCGCCTTCCTCGACGGCCGTCTGAACGAGGCGCAGCTCGACAACTTCCGCCAGGAGGCGGGCGGCAACGGCCTGCCGTCCTACCCGCACCCGCGCCGCCTGCCCTGGCTGTGGGAGTTCCCGACGGTCTCCATGGGCCTCGGCCCGCTGTCGGCGATCTACCAGGCGCGCTTCAACCGCTACCTCACCAACCGCGGCATCAAGGACGTCTCCGCCTCGCACGTGTGGGCGTTCCTCGGTGACGGCGAGATGGACGAGCCCGAGTCGACGGCGGCCCTCGCACTGGCCGCGCGCGAGGGTCTCGACAACCTCACGTACGTCATCAACTGCAACCTCCAGCGCCTCGACGGCCCGGTCCGCGCCAACTTCCGCGTGGTGCAGGAGCTGGAGGCCCAGTTCCGCGGCGCCGGCTGGAACGTCATCAAGGTCCTGTGGGGCAACGCCTGGGACGAGCTGTTCCAGCTCGACACCACCGGCGCCCTGGTCCGCCGCCTGCGCGAGGTGCCGGACGCACAGTTCCAGACGTACGCGACGCGCGACGCCGCCTACATCCGCGAGCACTTCTTCGGCTCCGAGCCCGCGCTCGTCGAGCTGGGCAAGCTGCTGAGCGACGACAAGATCAGCGAGTGCTTCCACCTCTCGCGCGGCGGCCACGAGGCCCGCAAGGTCTACGCGGCCTACCGTGCGGCGCTCACCCACAAGGGCGCGCCGACCGTGATCCTCGCGCAGACGGTCAAGGGCTTCACGCTCGGCAAGGGCTTCGAGTCCAAGAACGCCAACCACCAGATGAAGAAGCTGACGGTGGACGAGTTCAAGGACATGCGGGACCTCCTCGAGCTGCCGATCCCGGACAGCGCCTTCGTCGACGGCCAGGTGCCCTACGGCCACCCCGGCGCCGACTCCCCCGAGGTCCGCTACCTCCAGGAGCGCCGCGCGGCCCTCGGCGGCCCGGCCCCGGCCCGCCGCACGCAGCCGCTGGCCCCGCTGCCGGCCGCCGCGGACAAGACGTTCGCCTCCTTCGACAAGGGCTCCGGCTCGCAGAACGTGGCGACGACCATGGCGTTCGTACGCCTGGTCAAGGACCTCGTACGCGACAAGGAGACCGGCAAGCGCTGGGTGCCGATCGTCCCCGACGAGGCGCGCACCTTCGGCATGGAGTCGCTCTTCCCCTCGCTCGGCATCTACTCGCCGAAGGGCCAGACGTACGAGCCGGTCGACCGCGACCAGCTGATGTACTACAAGGAGGCCAAGGACGGCCAGATCCTCAACGAGGGGATCACCGAGGCCGGTTCCATGGCGGACTTCATCGCCGCGTCCACGTCGTACGCGACGCACGGCGAAGCGATGATCCCCTTCTACATCTTCTACTCGATGTTCGGCTGGCAGCGCACGGCCGACCAGATGTGGCAGCTCGGCGACCAGCTCGGCCGCGGCTTCCTCGTCGGCGCCACGGCCGGCCGTACGACGCTGACGGGTGAGGGCCTCCAGCACGCGGACGGTCACTCACCGGTGATCGCGGCGACCAACCCGGCCGCGCTCTCCTACGACCCGGCGTTCGCGTACGAGATCGCCGCGATCGTCAAGGAGGGTCTGCGCCGCATGTACGGCGAGGCCCACGAGGGCGAGGACCAGAACGTCTTCTACTACCTCACCGTCTACAACGAGCCCATGCCGCAGCCCGCGAAGCCCGCGGGCGTCGACGAGGGCATCGTGCGCGGCCTCTACCGCTTCAACACGGCGGAGTCCGCGGGCCTCTCCCCTGCGGCCAACGCCGCGCGCATCCAGCTGCTCGGCTCCGGCACCGCCATCCACTGGACCCTGAAGGCCCAGCAGATGCTCGCCGAGGAGTGGGGCGTGGCCGCCGACGTGTGGTCCGCGACGTCCTGGACCGAGCTGCGCCGTGACGCCCTGGAGGCGGACGAGGCGCTGCTGCGCGGCGAGGAGCGCACCCCCTACATCCGTACGGCGCTGGAGGGCGCGCAGGGCCCGGTGCTCGCGGTCTCCGACTACATGCGCCAGGTCCCGGACCAGATCGCGCAGTGGGTCGAGCAGGACTACTCCTCGCTCGGCGCGGACGGCTTCGGCCTCTCCGACACGCGTGACGCGGCGCGCCGCCACTTCGGCATCGACGCGGAGTCGATCGTCGTCGCGGCGCTCGCGCAGCTCGCCCGCCGCGGCGAGGTGCCCGCGTCCGCGGTGAAGGAGGCCCGGGCCAAATACGGCCTGTAGGCACTCGGTACGTCGATGCGGGCCCCTGCCATCGGCGGGGGCCCGCACCCGTGTGTGCGGGACGGCATCATGGACGCCATGCGCGCTGCCCGCCTGATCAAGATGGTGCTCCTGCTCCAGGCCCGGCCCTCCATGACCGCCGCCGAGCTGGCCGCCGAGCTGGAGGTGTCGGAGCGCACCATCACGCGGGACGCGCAGGCGCTGTCGGAGGCGGGCGTGCCCGTCTACGCCGACCGGGGGCGGACCGGCGGCTACCGGCTCATCGGCGGCTACCGCACGCGGCTCACCGGGCTCGGCCGCAGCGAGGCCGAGGCGCTGTTCCTCTCCGGGGTGCCGGGCGCGCTGCGGGAGATGGGTCTTGAGGACGCGGCCTCGGCGGCCCGTCTGAAGGTGTCGGCGGCGCTCATGCCCTCGCTGCGGGACGCCCCGCACAGCGCCTCGCAGCGGTTCCATCTGGACGCGCCGGGCTGGTTCAAGGAGTCGCCCGCGCCCGAGCTGCTGCCCGCCGTCGCGGACGCGGTCTGGGACGACCGGCGGATCACCGCCCGCTACCGCCGCCAACAGGGCGAGGTGGAGCGGGAGTTGGAGCCGTACGGGCTCGTGCTCAAGGCGGGCGTCTGGTATCTGTGCGCACGGGTGCCCGATTCCGGCTCGCACCGCGTGTACCGCATCGACCGGTTCACCGCGGTCGCCGTCGGCGAGGAACGCTTCATACGGGACGAGGAGTTCGACCTGCCGGCCTTCTGGGAGGAGCGGGCGGCGCAGTTCGCGCGGGCGATCCTGCGGACGGAGGTCGTGGTGCGGCTCACCGAGGCGGGCGTGCGTCAGCTGCCGTACGCCACCGACCGGGTGGTGGCGCGGGAGGCCATGGAGAGCGCCGGTGAGCCCGACGCGACGGGCAGGGTGACGGCCACCCTGCCCGTCGAGAGCGACGACGTGGCGTACACGCAGCTCATGGCGCTCGGCCCGGAGGTGGAGGTGCTGGAGCCCGCCACGCTGCGGGAGCGGTTCGCGGAAGCGGCGGCGCGCTCGGCGGCGCTCTACCGGTAGCTGTACCGCGGAGCTGGACCGCGATCGCTGTACCGGTAGCTCTACCGATAGCCGGTGACGTCCGCCGTGCCGCTCTCCTGGTCGACCTCCGTGATGTACCGCCAGGCGTCGGGCGCCGAGCCGTCGACGTCGGTGAAGCCGTACTCCTTGGCGAGACCGCCGCTGGAGAGCGACGCGCCGTTGTGGCGGGCCACGTCGGGGTCGGCGGCGAGGGCGACGAGCGCCCGGCCGACGAAGGCGGGCGTCTCGGAGATCGCGAAGTGCGGGTTCTGCTCGCAGCCCGCCCGCCAGTTCTCCTCGGTCACCTTGAAGTGGGTGTCGAGCATGGCTTCGGAGCGCAGCCAGCCGGGGGACAGCGCGAGGGCCGTGCAGCCGTACTCCGCCAGCTCCTCGGCGAGGTCGCGGGCCATCCGCAGCGGGGCGGCCTTGGCGAGGTCGTAGTAGAAGGGCTTGCGGTAGTGGGGGCCGTTGTACTCGGCGGTGCCGTCGGTGACCTCGACGACCAGGCCGCCGGGGTTCTTGACGAGCAGCGGCAGCGCGTACCGGCTGGTGACGATGTGGGTCTCGATGCCGAGGCGCAGGACGCGCAGGCCCTTGTCGAGGTCGTGCTCCCACATCTTCTTGTCCCACTCGACGTGCAGGTCGCCGCCCCAGATGTCGTTGACGAGGATGTCCAGGCGGCCCTGCTCGCGGTCGATCCGCTCGACGAGGGAGGCGACCTGTGCGGGCTCCAGGTGGTCGGTGGGCACGGCGATGCCCGAGCCGCCGGCGGCGTCGACCAGCTCGGCGGTCTCCTCGATGGTCTCGGTGCTGCGGCCGACCTCGCTGACGCGCTCGCGCGTGGTGCGTCCCGTGACGTAGACGGTGGCTCCGGCACGGCCCAGTTCCACGGCCATGGCGCGGCCCGCGCCGCGCGTGGCACCGGCGACGAGGGCGATCCTTCCGGTCAGCGGCCGTGCGGAGCGGGTCGCTTGCTGTGTGGTCTCCATGTCCTTGAGGCTTCCACCAAAAGGCGACAACTCCTGTCGGTCTTTCCATCGGCATGTGCGCGCATAACGAGACAGCCGCATTCCGGCGCACTCCGCGTGCGCCCCCACTCCGCAGGGCCGATGCTGGACCCGTGATGGACGAGACGGAGTTCTGGGAGATCGTGGACAGCACCCGCGAGGCCGCCGGCGGCGACCCCGAGGACCACGCCGAGCTGCTCGTCGAGAGACTGCTGCGGCACGACCCGGACTCCGTCCTCGACTTCGCCCGCCACTTCGAGGCCCGGTACAACCGCGCCTACCGCTGGGACCTGTGGGGCGCCGCCTGGGTGCTGCTCGGCGGCGCGAGCGACGACGCCTTCGACTACTTCCGGTGCTGGCTGATCGGCCAGGGCCGGGAGGTCTTCGAGGGCGCCCTGCACGACCCCGACGCGCTCGCCGATCTCCTGGACGACTTCGACGAGGAGCTGGACGGCGACGGCGAGGAGCTCGGTTACGCGGCCGATGAGGCGTACGAGCAGCTCACCGGCCTCGTCGCACCGGACCTCGGCATCCTGCCCGCCCCGCCCGAACCGGTGGGCACGCCCGTGGACTTCGAGGACGACGCGGTGATGGCGCAGCGCTATCCGAAGCTGTGGGGCCGCTTCATGAGCGACTGAGCCGCGGCCGCGCGGTTCAGTAGTGGGTGCCGCCGTCGATGCGCACCTCGGTGCCGGTGATGAAGCGGCCGTCGTCCGAGGCGAGCATGGCCACGACGGACGCGACGGTCTCGGGACCGGCGAAGCCCTGGCCGAGGGCGGGCGCCAGCTTCACGAACAGGCTCATGTCGGCGTCCTCGGGCAGACCGGGGCCAAGGCTCTGCCGGCTCGCGCCCGAACCGTCCGTCATCCCGGAGGAGATGGAGCCGGGCTGGACGGCGGTGAACCGGATGCCCTGCTTCGCGTACTCGGCGGCGAGGGCGTGCGTCATGGACTGGATGCCGCCCTTGCTGGCCGCGTACGCCGCCATGTACGGGTGGGCGAACATCGCCGAGGTGGAGCTGAAGTTGACGACGGCGGAGCCCTCGCCCCGGAGCAGCGCCGGTATCGCCTCGCGGATCATCAGGAAGGTGCCGGTGAGGTTGACGGCGATGACCTGGTTGAAGGCGTCGAGGGTGGTCTCGTGGGTGTGCGAGGAGCGCAGAATGCCCGCGGCGTTGACCAGGACGTCGAGGCCCCCGAGCGCGGCCGTGGCGGTGGCGACACCGGCGCGGACCGAGGCCTCGTCGGCGATGTTCACGACGGCGGTGGTGAGGCGCTCCGCGTCCGTGCCCGCCTTGGCGGCAGTGTCCTTCAGGCCGTCCTCGCTGACGTCGGCGGCGACGACCCTGCCGCCCTCGGCCAGCATGCGCAGCACGGTCGCCTGCCCGATGCCGGAGCCGCCGCCGGTGACCAGGGCGCGGCGTCCCTCGTAACGGTTCAGGGTCTGCATGTCGTACTCCCACTCCTGGAGCTCTCGGCTCCGCTCGCTTCTCCCGGGCTCGCTTCCCCGGGCACGTCCTTCACAGTACGCCTGGGTGGCACAATGTGCCATCTAGGCCCACGGTGCCGGTGTGCTGGTGTGAGCCGCGTACTCTGCCGTGGTGAGCACACAGGGCCTGACCCTCACCGAGCGCCGCAAGCTGGCCACGCAGCTGGAGATCGCCCACGCCGCGGCCGAGCTGTTCGTCGCGCGGGGCACCGACGGCACCACGGCCGAGGCCATCGCGCGGCGGGCCGGGGTCGGGCTGCGCACCTTCTACCGGTACTTCCGCGCCAAGCAGGACGCCGTAGGACCGCTGCTCGCCGTCGGTGGGCAGCGGTGGCGGGCGCTGCTGGCCGCGACGGATCCGGCGGTGGCCCTGCCCGACGCGCTGCGGGCGGCGGTCCGCGAGGCGCTCGCCGCGCCGGACGAGGCGGCGGCGGACGGGCTGCGCCAGACGCGCGGGCTGCGCGCAGCCGCGGGGACCTGGCGCTGCGGGCGGTCTGGTACCGCGTGAACCAGGAGTCCGAGGAATTGCTCCGCCCGCTCGTCGCTGAGCGCGTGGGCGTAGGACCGGGTCCGCTCCAGGTCCGCCTCGCCGCGGCCGCCGCGACCGCCGCCATCCGGATCGCCCTGGAGACCTGGTCGGAGACGGACGCGGACGTCACGGGCCCCGGCTCCCCCGCGGACCTCGCGGCGCGGTGCCTGGACCGCCTCATGGGCCCGGGGTGGTGAGCGGTGCGGCGGCGCCCAGTCACGTCATCGCGCACCGTCCCCGCGAAGCGCAGCACGTCCAACCACACCCGCTCCGTGAGGCCTGCGGGGTCGTCCAGGGTCGCCGGGTCCGCCTTCACCATCTCGCTGATCCGCTCGGCCAGCGGATAGAACGTGCCGGACGCGTCGCGCGCCTCGCTCACCCCGTCGGTCAGGCCGAACAGCCGGTCCCCGGCGAGCAGCGGCACCGTCAGCTGTTCGGGCGGGGCGAGGCCCGAGATGCCGAGGCCGAGCGGAGGCGCTGACGCCACCGGCAGCTCGATGACCTCGGGGCCGCGCAGCAACAGCGGCGGCGGATGGCCGCAGGAGACGACGCGGACGACGGTGGAGTCGTCGGGGAACTCGAGGAGCACGGCCGTGGCGAACAGCTCGGCGTGCTCGTCGCCCTCCGAGTCGACGACGAGCCTGCGGTCGAGGCGGGCCGCGACGCCCTCCAGGTCGGGCTGGTCGAGGACCGCCTCGCGGAAGGCGCCGAGCAGCGCGGCGACCGTGCCGACGGCGGCAAGACCGTGCCCCCGCACATCACCGATGAGGGCCCGGACGACCCCCGGCCCCCTGCGTACGTCGAAGAAGTCGCCGCCGACCAGCGACTCGTGCTGCGCGGCCTGGTACAGGCCCGCGAACCGCACGCGCCCGACCCGTTCCGGCAGCGGCGGCAGCACCGCGAACTGGGCCGCCTCGGCGACCGTGCGGACCGTGACGAGCTGGGCCTCGCGGCGGCTGCGCACCCATGCGAAGACCACACTGAGCAGGGCGATGAAGGCGATCGTCAGGGCGTCGCTGTTGCCGGGACGGCCGAGCCCGAAGTCGGGCAGCAAGAGCAGCACGACCACGGCACCGCCCATCAGCGCGGTGGCGGCGGGCCCGTACGACAGGGCGGCCAGCGGCGGCGCGGCCACGACCAGGAAGGTGAGGTCCACCGTCTCGGGGGTGAGCCACTGGAGGAGGGTGATCACCACCAGGAGCAGCGGCGGCGGCCAGCGCAGCCAGGGCGGGGGCGGCGTTCCGCGCAGCAGCCAGTCGCGCTCCTCCGCGTCGCGCCGTCTGGCCGCAGCCCTGATCATCTCTTCACGCTCCTACGCGCGCGGGGACACCGCACGCCGGGCCGGTCCGTCGGGTGCGGTGTCCCACCGGTCACAGAGGGCGGCCCATCAGCACGTCGTCGACGTACGCGCCGTCCAGCAGGAACTCGCCGGGCAGCACGCCCTCGATCACGAAGCCCTCCGCTTCGTAGAGCTTGCGGGCCGGGGTGTTGTGTCCGAGGACCCGCAGCGTGAGGCGGATGGCGCCCTGTCTGCGGGCCTCGTCCATGGCGGCCCGGAGCAGCCGCCTGCCGACCCCCGTGCCGCGCACGTCCTCGGCCACGACGAAGCCCTGGATCTGGCGGACGTGGGCGTTGACGGCGAGCGGCGTGGGGAACCCGAGCTTCACATAGCCGACGAGCCGCCCCTCCAGCTCGGCGACGAGGTGGTCGTGGGGGCCGAACCGGTCGTTGAAGAAGGGCTCGTAGGGAGGCTCGGGGCGGGGCTGCACGGCGTGCAGGGTGGACCACGTGGCGCGGTCGAGACGGGCGAGGGCGTCGTCGTCCTCGGGCAGCGCGGTGCGTATGTGCATGTCCGTCATGGCGCCACTGTACGGCGGCGCCCGCCCCGCCCACCGGGCTTTCCCGGGCAGCCGCCACGGAGTCCCGCGACGGGGCCCGCCGGGCCGTTCGGAGGCAGGATGGAGCCATGGAACCCACACAGCCGCAGCGTTCCCCGCAGCCGTACCGGGTGGCCGTCGCCGGCGCCTCCGGGCTCATCGGCACCGCGCTCACCCGCTCCCTCGCAGCGGACGGGCACGAGGTGGTCCGGCTGGTGCGCAGAGCGCCCCGCGGCAAGGACGAGGTGCGCTGGGACCCCGAGGAGGGGTACGTCGACGCGGTGGGCCTGACGGGCTGCACCGCGGTCGTCAACCTCGCGGGCGCGGGCATCGGCGGCCACCGCTGGACGGACGCCTACAAACGGGAGCTGCGCGACAGCCGGGTCCTCGGCACCGGCACGCTCACCGCCACGGCGGCCTCGCTCGACGTACCGCCGCGCGTGTTCGTGAACGCGAGCGCGATCGGCTACTACGGAGACACCGGTCAGCGCGCGGTGGACGAGAGCGCCCCCGCCGGGCAGGGCTTCCTGCCGTCCCTGTGCGTGGAGTGGGAGGCGGCCACCGCGGCCGCCGAGGCGGCGGGCATCCGTACCGTCCATGCCCGCAACGGCCTGGTGGTGGCGCGCGAGGGCGGCGCCTGGGCGCGCCTGTTCCCGCTCTTCAAGGCGGGTCTCGGCGGCCGCCTGGGCAACGGCAGGCAGTACTGGAGCTACATCTCCCTGCACGACGAGGTCGCCGCGCTGCGCCATCTCCTCGACACGGAGTCGTTGTCGGGCCCGGTGAACCTCACGGCGCCCGATCCGCTCACCAACGCCGAGGTGACGGCCGCGATGGGGCGGGTGCTGAAGCGGCCCACGCTCCTCACGGCACCGGCGCCCGCGCTGCGGTTGGTGCTCGGCGAGATGGCGGGCGATGTCCTGGCGAGCCAGCGGGTCGTGCCGAGGCGCCTGCTGGACTCCGGCTTCACGTTCACGTACCCCGGCATCGAGGAGACGCTGCGGGCCGCCCTGAGGTGAAGGGGCCTTGGGGACCTCGCCGCGTGCGACCGGCGTGCGACCGTGCCCGGTGCGTGCGCGACTGCCCCGGGCCCGGCCCGCTCCTACCCTCGTCCCGAAGTCGGGGATTCCGGCGCCTCGTCGAGGGCATCAGCTCCCCACCAGCCGCGCGACCTCTGGGAGGGCACGTGCTAGAGCCAGCGCACCATGCGGATGTCGTCATCGTGGGGGCCGGGGCCGCGGGGCTCTCGGCCGCGCATCGGCTGACCAGCGCCGGTGTGACGACCGTCGTCCTGGAGGCCGCCCCTCACGTCGGCGGTCGCATGTCGACCGAGAAGGTCGACGGCTTCCGGCTCGACAGGATCGGGCAGCTGCTCACCACCTCGTATCCGGAGCTGCGCCGCACGCCGGGCCTCGACGCGCTCGTCCTGCGTCCCTTCGCGCCGGGCCTGCTGGTGCACAGCGACGGCCGCCGCCACCGCGCGGCCGAGCCGCTGTCGGGACGGAGCGCGAGGGCGCGCTCACGGCGGCGCGCGCCCTCGCGAGCGCCCCCGCGTGCCGCGGCCCGCACGGACCGTCTCCGGTGCGGCACCGCGCACCGCCGCCCCGCTCGGCGGCCCCTCGACCAGGCCCGGCTCGGCGCCGCGCTCGCCCGCCTCGCGGCGACCCCGTCGAGCGCCTGCTGGCCCGCCCCGAACTGCCGGCGGCACGCGCCCTGGCCGCGCGCGGGCTGCCCTCCCGCACCATCGACGGCTTCCTGCGTCCGCTGCTCTCCGCACTGCTCTGCGACCCCGGTCTGACCACCTCGAGCCGGTGCGCGGACCTCGCCCTGCACGCCTTCGCGCGCGGCCGGCTCTGCATACCGGAAGGCGGCGCCGAGGTCCTGCCCGAGCTGCTCGCGGCGGCGCTGGCGCCGGGCACGGTCCGCACCGGGGTGCGCGTCACCTCGGTGGCGACGACGTCCGTCACCACCGCCGAGCACGGCGAGATCTCCTGCCGCGCCGTGCTGCTCGCCACCGACGCCCGCGCCGCCGCCGAGCTGCTGCCCGGCCTGCGCGTACCGCCGTTCCACGAGCTGACGGTGTTTCACCACACCGCTCCCGAACCGCCGCTCGACGGTCCCGCGCTGCTCCTGGACGCCGACCGCGCGGGCCCGGTCGCCCACACGTCCGTCATCAGCCGGGTCGACCCGTCGCGCGCGCCCGCCGACCGCGTCCTCGTCTCCTCGACGGTGCTCGGCCCGCCGCCGGACGAGCGGACCGTCCGCGCGCACCTCGCCACGCTGTACGGCGCCCCGACCGACCGCTGGGAACTCCTCGCCGTCCATCACACCCGCGAGGCCGTGCCCGCGATGCCGCCGCCGCACGACCCGCGCCGCCCGGTCCGCCTGCTCTCGGGGCTCTACGTCTGCGGGGACCACCGGGACACCAGCACCGTGCAGGGCGCCCTGCACTCGGGGCGGCGCGCGGCACACGCGGTACTCACCGACTTCGGCATCGCACCGGCGTACGCCCGGGAGCCACTGCCCGCCGCGGCCTGAGGCCGAAGCGGACTGTCCGACCGCCCCCGCTCCCCCGGCTGACCCCTCCGATCTCTGGGTCCGCTCCCCGGAAGCCCCCGTTCCCCCACGCGGGGGCTTCCTCCTGCCCCCGCCACCTCACAGGGCCCGGCAACTCCCCTCGCCGCTCCTGCCATACGCGATTACGGCCCCCCGGATCGCCAAGCAGCGGGAGGACTGACGTGCGTCGCACCTTGCCGGTGGTGTCGATCGTCCTCGGCTTATTGATGGGAGCTGTCGCTCTGCCCAACGCCCAGGCCGACGCCTCCCCCGACAAGCCCGCGGGGCCGGACGCGCCACCGTCGGTCGTCCCCCGCCCCACCGACTGGACGGCGCTCGGCGGCCACACCTCGCTCGTCGCCGAGGACGTGGCCGGTGGCCTGCACGGCACGTCGTACATCATCGACAACCCGGCGCCCGTGCCCGGCGTGCGCGGCCGGGCCCGGCGGTTCGACTCCGACCGGGACGGCGTCGGCTTCGGCGGTCTCGACGCGCTGACGTGGGTGGCCACGCCGGGGCACACGGTCCTGTACGCCGACGGGGTCCGGGTCGGCGCCGTGGACGCGTCGCTGCCCCTCCCCCTGCGTTCGATCGGGACGGAGAAGGCCGGTCTGCGCGGGGATCTGGATGACCTGATCACATGGGACGAGGCGCTGTCCCCGGCGGAGGCCGCGCGTCTGAAGTGAGCTCCGCACCGCCGGGAAGCGCCGTCGCGCGCGAGGTCACCCGAGGGCCGCGAGCCTATCGCGGTACCCCCGCACCGGCGCCGCGTCCCGGTACGGCTCAAGGCGGCGCTCGAATTCGCGTACGTACTCATGGGCCCGGGCGGACCGCATCTCCGCCGCCGCCTGCGCCGCCTCCGCGCCGAGCTGGCAGGCCTGCTCCAGCTCGCCGAGGCCGAGCCGCGCGGTGGCGAGCACCACCCGGCAGAACAGGCGGCTGCGCGCGAAGCCGGGCGCGCGCAGCTGGAGCGAGCGCTCGGCGTGCTGGGCGGCGGCGCGGTACTGCTGGAGGTCGCGGTAGCAGTGCCCCTGCTCGTCCGCGAGCTGCGCCTCGTCGAAGAACCGCGCCCAGTACGGCACCTCGTCGCCGGGCCGGGACGCTTCGAGCGACCGCTCGGCCCGCACCAGGGAGGCCGCGCAGGCCCGCGCCTCGCCGAGCACCCCGTGCCCGCGCGCCTCGGCGGCGTACAGCAGGGACTGCACCACGGGCGGCGCCGAGGAGCCGACGCCCTGCTGGGCCACGCGCGCGAGCTGCACGGCCTCGCGTCCGTGCCCGAGGTAGACGGCCTGGCGGCTCATCGTGACCAGGACGTACGAGCCGTACGCCCGGTCGCCCGCCGCCTGCGAGAGGCGCAGCGCCTGGACGTAGTACCGCTGGGCGAGGCCGTGGGCCGCGATGTCGTACGAGGTCCAGCCCGCGAGGCGGGTCAGATCGGCGGCGGCCGCGAAGAGCCGCCGCCCGGCCTGCTCGCCGTAGGTGCCGCGGAGCATCGGCTCGGCCTCGTGCTCCAGGTAGCGGACGAGGGCCTGGCGTGCGTGCCCGCCGCCGTAGGCGTTGTCGAGCGCGCGGAACAGCTCGCCGACGGAGCGCAGCGCCGCGATGTCGCCGTTGGTGACGCGCTGGCCGGGGCCGCGGTCGGACTCCCTGCGCTGGCGGGGCACGCCGGGGCGGCCCTGGGCGGGCACGCGCACCTGGCCGGGATCGGTCTCCCCGCGCCCGACGCGCTCGTCGGCCCGGCCGATCAGCCAGTCCCGGCTCGGCACGACGAGGCCGGCCGGGGTGAACGCGATCTTCCGCAGTTCGGCGTGGCTGCCGGAGTCCTTGCGCCACAGGCCCCCGACGATGTCGACGGCCTCTTCGGGCGTGGCGGCGAACTCCAGCCCGGCGTATACCGGCGCGCACGCGTCGAGCCCGAGGTCCTGGGCGGACAGGCGCCGCCCGAGCCGTCGGGTGAAGACCTCGGCGATCAGTGCGGGTGTGGTGCCGCGGGGCTGCTGCCCGCGCAGCCATCTGGTCACGGACGTCTTGTCGTAGCGCAGATCGAGGCCGTGTTCGAGGCCGAGCTGATCGACGCGGCGGGCAAGGCCCGCATTGGAGAACCCGGCTTCCGAGATGAGCGCGGCTAGCTGGCGGTTGGGAGTGCGCTGCGGGGGTCGTTCCGTCATCGGCTGTGCGGTCTCCTGCCTTCCGGGCCTGCCTTGAGCAGCCCTTATGGCCTCGTGAACGGCGCGAATGTAACGGCCATCACAGCCCGTGGATGCGGCTTCCTCCGCTGTTCATCCGATCGTGTGAGGAACCCGGGCCCGAGTTGCCTGCTGAGGTGGCCCGTACAGTGGCAGGGGCGCGATATGTGCACGGTGAATGTTCAGGGAGGCACCTGCCGTGAGTGAGTTTCGGTTCGTCCATATGGGCTTCGGCCCGGACGCCGTGGAGTACCAGGAGGCATGGGACGAGCAGCGCCGCGTGCACGCGGCCCGCTTCGCCGACGAGGTGCCCGACACCTGCCTGCTCGTGGAGCATCCGCCGGTCTACACCGCGGGCCGGCGCACCGAGGACAGCGAGCGCCCGCTGGACGGCACGCCCGTCATCGACGTGGACCGCGGCGGCAAGATCACCTGGCACGGTCCGGGCCAGCTGGTGGGCTATCCGATCCAGAAGCTGCCGCGCCCGGTGGACGTCGTAGCACATGTGCGGCGTCTGGAGGAGGCTCTTATCCGTACGTGTGCGGAGTTCGGCCTGGAGACCTCGCGCGTCGAGGGCCGCAGCGGCGTATGGGTCCTCGGGGACCCGGTGGCGGAGCGCCCGGCGCTCGGCGGCCTCTCCCTGGACTTCGACCCGCGCCTGACGGACGACGAGTTCGACGCCCGGTTCAACGGTCCGGAGTACGCGCCGTCCAACGCGGGCCAGCGCCGCGAGGACCGCAAGATCGCCGCGATCGGCATCCGCGTCGCCAAGGGCGTGACGATGCACGGCTTCTCGCTGAACGTGAACCCGGACAACACCTGGTTCGACCGGATCATCCCGTGCGGCATCCGCGACGCGGGCGTCACGTCCCTGGCGTACGAGCTGGACCGCGAGATCACCATCGCCGACGTCCTGCCCGTCGCCGAGCGGCATCTGCGGGACGTACTGGAGAACGCGGAGCTGAAGCCGCGGGTCGTGGAACGGCAGACGGAGAAGCAGGCCGAGCCCGCGGGCGCCTAGGGGAATGCTCGCCTCTGGCCAGAGGTTGGCCGGAAGTAAGTCCCGCGAAATAACGGGCGTACTCTGGTGTGCGCCGAAGAATCGAAGCTACAGGGAGCCGATGTGTCCGCAGTCGCACCCGACGGACGCAAGATGCTGCGCCTGGAGGTCCGGAACGCCCAGACCCCCATCGAGCGCAAGCCCGAGTGGATCAAGACCCGGGCGAAAATGGGCCCCGAGTACAACGCCCTGCAGAAACTCGTCAAGAGCGAGGGTCTGCACACGGTCTGCCAGGAGGCGGGCTGTCCGAACATCTACGAGTGCTGGGAAGACCGCGAGGCCACGTTCCTCATCGGCGGCGACCAGTGCACGCGGCGCTGTGACTTCTGCCAGATCGACACCGGCAAGCCGCAGGCCCTCGACCGCGACGAGCCGCGCCGCGTCGGCGAGTCCGTCGTCACGATGGACCTGAACTACGCAACGATCACCGGCGTCGCCCGCGACGACCTGGAGGACGGCGGCGCCTGGCTGTACGCCGAGACGGTGCGCCAGATCCACGCCATGACGGCGGAGCGCGCCGAGGGCTACACCAAGGTCGAGCTGCTCATCCCCGACTTCAACGCCGACCCCGACCAGCTGGCCGAGGTCTTCTCCTCGCGCCCCGAGGTCCTCGGGCACAACGTGGAGACGGTGCCGCGCATCTTCAAGCGGATCCGCCCCGGCTTCCGCTTCGAGCGCTCGCTGGAGGTCATCACGCGGGCCCGCGAGGCCGGCCTGGTCACCAAGTCCAACCTCATCCTCGGCATGGGCGAGGAGCGCGCGGAGATCAGCGAGGCGCTGCACGCCCTGCACGAGGCGGGCTGCGAGCTGATCACGATCACGCAGTACCTGCGCCCGACCCCGCGGCACCACCCCGTGGAGCGCTGGGTCAAGCCGGCGGAGTTCGTGGAGCTGAAGGAGGAGGCCGAGGAGATCGGCTTCTCCGGTGTCATGTCGGGCCCGTTGGTCCGCTCCTCGTACCGCGCCGGCCGCCTGTACCAGATGGCGATCGAGAAGCGCGGGGCGTACGTGGCCTCGCAGGCGGTGTGACACCGGCACTTGCCGGGCGCGGGGAGACCGTGTGAATCCGCGCACAAGAGACTACTGACTGGTAGAAGCCGCAACGACGCGGCCCGCACGATCCCGCAGGTGACAGGGTCGTACGGGCCGCGTCGGCTTTTTGGGCGATGCGTCGAGGTTTCATCGGCGTTTGACCGGTCGGTCATGCCCTGGTAACACCAATCAGTGACCCTGGAGTCACCGCACGTACAGCTCTACCCCGAGCCATACCCCCGCGCATTGCCCCAGCCTTACCCATAGCGCTCATCCCCCGAGCCGCTTCCCCAGGAGGGCCCCATCATGCAGGCCGCGCCCGTACGCGCCACCGCCATCCCGTCCGTCACCGACGCCCTGCGTGCCGTCGAGTCGCTGCTGATGAGCGGCGGCCAGCGCACCGCACGCCGCAACGCCTGGACTTCCGTCCTCGAGGACCGGCGTCGCGCCAAGGACCGGGTCGAGGCGCTGCGGGTCTTCGAGGAGGGCGTGGCAACCCGCACGTCGTAGTCGCGCCCGGGGCCACGTAGACTTCACGACATGGCGAGGAAGGAAACCACCGCGGCGGATGCGGCCGCGGAGCCAGGGCGACTCAAGCAGATCGCTCTGACCTACAAGATGACCCGACGGGCCGACTCCAAAATCGGTCTCATCATCGCGGCTGTGGGAATCGTCACCTTTGGTGTCTTCCTCGCGATCGGCTTCTTGATCGGTCACCCGGTCTATCTGGGCATTCTCGGCTTCCTGCTCGCCTTCCTCGCGATGGCGATCGTCTTCGGACGCAGGGCCGAGCGTGCCGCCTTCGGACAGATGGAGGGCCAGCCCGGAGCGGCGGCCGCGGTGCTCGACAAGATCGGCCGTGGGTGGACGACGACCCCCGCGGTCGCGATGAACCGCAGTCAGGACGTGGTGCACCGCACCGTCGGCAAGGCCGGCATCGTCCTGGTGGCCGAGGGCAACCCGAACCGGGTGAAGGGCCTGCTGGCCGCCGAGAAGAAGAAGATGGCGCGCATCGTGTCGGACGTCCCGGTGCACGACGTCATCGTCGGCACCACCGACGACACGGTCTCCCTGAAGAAGCTGCGCACGACGCTGCTGAAGCTGCCGCGTGTCCTCACGGGCCCGCAGGTCACGGCGACCAACGACCGCCTGCGGGCGATGGGCGACCTGATGTCGAACATGCCGCTGCCAAAGGGTCCAATGCCCAAGGGCATGCGGATGCCGCGCGGCGGCCCGAAGGCGCGGTAGTTCTTCCCGTGCGGTAGCGCTCCGCGCCGGCACGCCCCTTCCACCTACGGCGATGCCTTCCACCTACGACGATGAAGGCCCCGGAACCGATCGGTTCCGGGGCCTTCATCGTCGTAGGCCGGTTCTCGTACTCGTCCCGGTCAGATCCTGACCTGCACGGCGCGGGCGAGGCGGTCGTGGAGGCCGCGGCCGTCGCGGTCCCAGATCAGGGCGGGGATGGCGACGCACAGCAGGACGCTGCGGGCCAGCACCCAGCCGATGCCGAGCCGCCCGCCGCCCTCGGCGACGACGCGCAGCCGGAACAGGGCCTTGCCGGGCGTGCAGCCGACCGTGCCGACGGTGAGCACGCTCATCACGAAGAAGATGCCGAGGGCCCAGTTGCCCATGGCCTGTTGGTCACCGCGGGCGAACAGACCGTATGCGATCACCATGCACAGGCCCCAGTCCACGGCGATGGCACCGATGCGGCGGCCGGGGCGCGCGATCGATCCCGGCCCCTCCTCCGGCAGGCCGAGCTGCTCGCCCCGGTACCCGAAGTCGACTCCGGCGTCCTCCGCGGCCGCGCGCGGGCCGGACAGCCACGATCCGATTACTTGCCTGTTGTCCACCCGTCCACGGTACTGCGGCCGGTCCCGGACGGGACCGGGGCACCCCCCTTCGCCGCCGGGCCGGTTAACTTCGGCGAAACAAATGGGTCATGCTTGAGAAATCCCCCGTCCCTATGGTCGGGTCCCAGCGTGTGCCACCGCACTGGCCGCACCACGAGCTGCAACCCCGTCCCGCCCCGGGCGGGAGTAGGAGGAGTTGGATGTTGTTCCAGAACGCCGACGACGCGAAGAAGTACATCGCGGACGAGGACGTCAAGTTCATCGACGTCCGCTTCTGCGACCTGCCCGGTGTCATGCAGCACTTCACGATCCCGGCGGCGGCGTTCGACCCGGACGAGGAGCTGGCCTTCGACGGATCGTCGATCCGTGGCTTCCAGGCCATCCACGAGTCGGACATGGCGCTGCGCGCCGACCTGTCGACGGCTCGCGTGGACCCCTTCCGCCGCGACAAGACCGTCAACATCAACTTCTTCATCCACGACCCGATCACGGGCGAGCAGTACAGCCGTGACCCGCGGAACGTCGCGAAGAAGGCCGAGGCGTACCTCGCCTCGACCGGCATCGCGGACACGGCCTACTTCGGCCCCGAGGCGGAGTTCTACGTCTTCGACAACGTCCGCTTCCAGACGTCGGCGAACGAGAGCTTCTACCACATCGACTCCGAGGCCGGCGCCTGGAACACCGGTGCGGTCGAGAACAACCGCGGCTACAAGGTCCGCTACAAGGGCGGTTACTTCCCGGCCCCGCCGGTCGACCACTTCGCCGACCTGCGCGCCGAGATCTCCCTCGAACTCGACAAGAACGGCCTCCAGGTCGAGCGCCAGCACCACGAGGTGGGCACGGCGGGCCAGGCCGAGATCAACTACAAGTTCAACACGCTGCTGGCCGCGGCCGACGACCTGATGCTCTTCAAGTACATCGTGAAGAACGTCGCCTGGCGCAACCAGAAGACCGCGACCTTCATGCCGAAGCCGATCTTCGGCGACAACGGCTCGGGCATGCACGTCCACCAGTCGCTGTGGTCGAACGGCGTCCCGCTCTTCTACGACGAGCAGGGCTACGCGGGCCTCTCCGACACCGCGCGCTACTACATCGGCGGCATCCTCAAGCACGCGCCGTCGCTGCTGGCCTTCACCAACCCGACGGTGAACTCCTACCACCGCCTGGTCCCCGGCTTCGAGGCCCCGGTCAACCTGGTCTACTCGCAGCGCAACCGCTCCGCGGCCATGCGTATCCCGATCACGGGCTCGAACCCGAAGGCCAAGCGCGTCGAGTTCCGCGCGCCGGACCCGTCCTCGAACCCGTACCTCGCCTTCTCCGCGCTGCTCCTGGCGGGCCTCGACGGCGTCAAGAACAAGATCGAGCCGGCCGAGCCGATCGACAAGGACCTCTACGAGCTCGCCCCCGAGGAGCACGCGGGCGTCCCCCAGGTCCCGACCTCCCTCCCCGCGGTCCTCGACGCCCTGGAGGCGGACAACGAGTACCTCCAGGCGGGCGGTGTCTTCACGTCCGACCTGATCGAGACGTGGATCGACTACAAGCGGACGAACGAGATCGCGCCGATTCAGCTGCGTCCGCACCCGCACGAGTTCGAGCTGTACTTCGACATCTAGGAGACGGGGCCGGGTGAGCAGGGGCTGAAGCTCCGTCGTTTGGACTCGGTGCCAGAAATGCTGCGAGGGCCGCCATCCCATGATCGGGGTAGCGGCCCTCGCTGGGCGTCGGCTGTCGTCGCCTGTGAGGGTTTGCCCCTACGCCTTGTGGACGGCGGTGGATTCAATCTCCTCCGTGGTGTCCTCCCACGTGTGCTGTTCCGCATGGTCGGCGAACAGGAAGCAGCCCTCTTCATCGGGCCGAGGGCCGATGACCGGGCAATCCGGCAGGACGACCAACCGCACCTCCCTCGTCCCACACCAGCGGAGCCACAGCGCTGTGCCGTACTCCAGGTCGTCAAGAAAGCCGTAGTGATCACTGCCCTCGTGTACGGGCAGTTGGCATTGCACGGCGCTGTCAATACATCCCGAGGCCGCCTCCTCCCGTGCTTGCCGCGCCAGGTCCAGATCCAGTCGGCGCCAGTGCCCGCACCGCATCACGACTCCATCCGAGGGAGGGCGCCGCGCCGCGAGGAGTGGTCCGTGCAGCGCGGGCACGTGCATGGCGGAAAGCGACCGGGGTTGTCGGGGGTCTTCGCCTTCTCGTCCTCCCGCACCTCCGTCAGCTGGCTCCACGTCCGACCCGAGTCGCGGGAAACTCTGAGCGTCATGAGGACACGGTGTCCGGCGGTCGGGGCCTGTGTCCGCGCATCGTCCTTCGGCTCTTGCGCCATGGCGTCATCTCGCGTGGTCATGACCGAACTCCCCTTTGAATCCCGCTGCTCTTCCGGGGCAACCTCAAGGGAAGCGCCAGAAGTTGCGGACCTCCACGGCCCGATTGGTCGGCGTGGACCGCACGACGATCGGGCGCTGGGAAAGCGGCAGGATCAGCCCCCAGCCACCGCAGCGACGAGGTTTGGCCGTCGCCCTGGAAGTGAGTCTTCAGGAGCTGGACGACCTCCTGACACCGTCACGGGTCACAGGCCAGGAGACCGCCGGGCGCCAGGCCCTTGACCCTCCGAGCGCAGGAGACTCTGACGAAATGATCCGCCGCGCATTCCTCCGCATACTGACTGTCAGCGGCGCCTTGACCGTCCTGTCGGTCGAGGAGGCCGAAGCCCTCACCGAGGGCGCTCGCCAAGGGGAGCCCGCCGACTTCGCGCGCATGAACAGCCGTCTCTGGCAGGTCTACCGACTGGCGCGCGCCAAGGGCTCCGTGTATCCCGTCATCCGTGAACAATTGTCGGCCCTGAACGAGGCATTGGCGGGGCAACGTGGAAGCGCACAGCTTCTCCTGAACGCAGCCTCCGATCTCTTCCAGTTGGCCGGCGAGGTGGCGTTCGACGGCAATCGATACTCCGACGCGGCCGCGTCGTACTCCCTGGCGGCGTCGGTCAGCAAGGACGCCAAGGCATATGACCTGTGGGCGTGCGCGCTTGTTCGCCACGCCTATGTGGATATGTCCGAGCAGCACTACCATCAGGCGGCGCAGGTGCTCGCCGCGGCCGAACAGCTGGCCCGCCGGGGGGACAGCAATCTCTCGACTCGGCACTGGGTCGCTTCCGTACAAGCCGAGGCGTACGCCGCCCTTGGTGACCTCGACGCATGCGAACGCTCGATGGAAAGGGCCGAGAAGGTCCGGGATCTCACCGTGGACAGCATCAACAGCGGATGGCTTCGGTTCGACGGAGCGCGTCTGGCCGAGGAGCGCGGCTCGCGATTCGTGCGGCTGGGACGTCTCGACCTGGCGGAGGGCGTATTGAAGAACGCTCTCGCACAGACAGTCCTGGCCTCCGGCCACTCGTACCGCCGACGCGGAGCAGTGCTCACGGACCTGGCCGCCATCGGCGCCAAGCGGCGGGACGCCGAGCAGGTCGTGGCGTACGGCGAGGAGGCTCTCCGCCTGGCCCGAGCCTCCGGGTCCGGGTCTGTCGCCCGTAGACTCCAGGCCTTGTGCGACGAGTTCGGTTCTTTGGGCCGCGACCCCCGCGTGGCGGAGCTGGGAGTCGAGATCGCCACTCTGAGCACGCCGTGACGAGAGGGGTAGGCATGTCGCAGACCGAGGGTGCACGACTGTTCCGGGAAGCCTGGATCGCGGGAGTTCGCCGGCACTTTCCGGGAGAGCCGAAGGCCGGCTACGTCATGCCGTGGGACGACACCCCACAGTGGGAGCGTGAGGCGGCGGGCTCCGTCTACGACCAGGTCCGCCACTTCGTCGAGATCAGCGGCGGCAGCACGGCGCGGCTGTCCCGCGAGCAGAAGAGCCGCTTCGTCGCCACGTGTTGGACAGCCCAGATGTTCAAGCATTTCGACGAGCCGAAGCCGGGCTACGTGGCCGATTGGCCCGAGCTTCCGACTTGGCAACAGGAGACTGACGCGGACATTTTCGAGGCCATCGAGAAGTCTCTGGGCTGACGGCTGACGCTGCCTGCCCCGCGCCCCGCCCCGCCCCCCAAAGCTCACGCCAGCGGCACCACCCGGTAGTGCGTAGTCAGGCGGCCGGTCTCGTCCAGGACATGGAAGGCCACCGCCGGAGGCAGGTCCCTGTGTACGTGGTGGGTCGCGTGTGTCTGGGGTTCCCAGGGGAGGCGGAGGGTCGAGACGACGCCGGGGGCCACCAGGAGCGGGCGGTCCGCGAATGTCGTTGCCGCGGGGGTGTGCGCGTGGCCCGCCAGGAATGCCGTGATGTTGGGGTGGCGGGCCGTCAGGGCGGCCAGGCGGGCCTCGTCGAACTGGCGGATCTCGTCGACGTACGGCGTGTGCAGGGTGGTCGGCGGGTGGTGGAAGGCGATCAGCGCCGGGGCCGCCGCCAGGGTGTTCGTCAGCCAGGTCAGGGTCTCGTCGGCCAGCCTGCCGTGGTCCTCGCCGGGGACCGAGGTGTCGCAGAGGGCGAGGGTGAAGCGGGGCGTCGTGCGGGAGTGGTTGACCGGGGCCGTACTCGGCGGCTCGCCCAGCAGGTGTGCGCGGAACGCCGCGCGGTCGTCGTGGTTGCCGGGGCAGGCCAGCAGCGGGTGGCGGGTCGCCAGGAGTTCGCGGGCCGCCTCGTACTCCGAAGGGGCCGCGTGGTCGGCTATGTCGCCCGTGACGATGACCGCGTCCAGGTCGTACGGGAGGGCGTTCAGGTACTCCATGACCGCGCGGGTGCGGGCGACGCTGCGGCCGCCGTCCTCCTCGCGCGTGTCGATGTGGGTGTCGCTGACGTGGGCGATCACCGCGGTCGTCCGTTCCTGTGGCTGCGCTCGCATGGCCGCGGGCTCCTCCTCGCGTGGTTCACGGTCCTCGGCGTGAACCTACGGCCGGCGGCCGCTGCGCGTTAAGGGCCAGTCGTACGCGGCTGGACTGGTACCGGTCCTCGCAGGAAGCGGACGGAGGGAGGGTCCTCCCGGGTCACCACCGCCCGTACGCCGTAGACCTCCGCGATGAGTTCCTCCGTGATCACCTCCGTCGGCGTGCCCGCCGCGTACGCCGTGCCGTCCTTCAGGATCAGTACGTGGTCGCAGAACATCGCCGCCAGGTTGAGGTCGTGCAGGGCGATCACGCTGGTGACGGGGAGTTCGGCGACCAGGGAGAGCAGGTCGAGCTGGTGCTGGATGTCGAGGTGGTTGGTGGGCTCGTCCAGGAGGAGTTCGCGGGGCTCCTGGGCCAGGGCGCGGGCTATCTGGACGCGTTGGCGTTCGCCGCCGGAGAGCGTGTGCCAGGACTGGGCCGCGCGGTCGGTGAGGCCCGTGCGCGCCAGGGCCTCGCGCACGGCCCGCTCGTCGTGGGGCGTGGGGGCCGACCACGCGCGGCGGTGCGGGATGCGGCCGAGGCGTACGACGTCTCGTACGGTCAACTCGGTTTGTGTGGTCGCGTGTTGTTCTACCACCGCGATACGGCGTGCCACCGTGCGGCGCGGGGTGTCGGGCAGCGGGTGGCCGTCCAGGGTGACCACTCCTGAGGCCGGAGCCAGGACGCCGGCCAGGATGCGTAGGAGCGTGGATTTCCCGGAGCCGTTGGGCCCGAGGAGGCCCACCGTGGTGCCGGGCGGCGGGGCGAGGCTCACGCCGTCGACGACGAGCCGACCGCCGGCCTCGCGGGTGACCCGGTCGGCGCGCAGACCGCCCCGGGCGTCCGCCGTCACCTCGTACGTCGTCATGTCGCCCTCCGTGTCCGGTACAGCACCACCACGAACGCCGGTACGCCGATGAGTGACGTCACGACGCCCACCGGGACCTCCTGCGGGTCCAGGGCCGTTCGGGCCAGGGTGTCCACCCAGACCAGGAACACCGCGCCGGTGAGCGCCGTGACCGGGAGCAGCCGGGCGTGCCCCGAGCCGGTGAAGGCGCGGGCCGCGTGCGGCAGGACCAGGCCCACGAAGCCGATGGCGCCCGCCGAGCTGACCAGGACGGCGGTCAGCAGCGCCGTCACGCAGAGCAGGACCAGGCGGGTGCGGGCCACCCGTACGCCCAGTGTTGCCGCCGCCTCCTGCCCGAAGGCGAAGGCGTCGAGCGTACGGGCGTGGCCGAGGCAGACGAGCAGCACCGCGGCGAGGACCGCCGCGCAGAGCCACACATCCGTCCAGCCCGCCCCGCTGAGCGAGCCGAGCAGCCAGAACAGCACGCCGCGGGTGGTCTCCGCGTCGCCCGCGGTGAGGATGACGAACGACGTCAGCGCGGAGAACAGCTGCATCGCGGCGACGCCCGACAGGACGACGCGGTCCGTCGTGCCGCCGAGTGTGTGGCTCAGCAGGAGGACGAGCGCGAACGAGCAGAGCGCGCCCACGAAGGCACCCGCCGAGATCGACAGCGCTCCCCCGCCGACGCCGAGGACGACGACCGCGACCGCTCCGGTGGACGCCCCGGACGACACGCCGAGCACGAAGGGGTCCGCGAGGGGGTTGCGGAGCAGGGACTGCATGACCGCGCCGCAGACCGCGAGGCCCGCGCCGCAGACCGCGGCGAGCAGGGTGCGGGGCAGCCGCAGGTTCCAGACGATGCCGTCCCTGATGGGGGTGAGGTGTGCCTCGCCCCAGCCGAGGTGCGCGGCGAGCGCCGAGAACACGTCGGGGACCGAGATGT
Source organism: Streptomyces sp. 135 (assembly GCF_020026305.1). Classification (NCBI taxonomy): domain Bacteria; kingdom Bacillati; phylum Actinomycetota; class Actinomycetes; order Kitasatosporales; family Streptomycetaceae; genus Streptomyces; species Streptomyces sp. 135. Next base: position 2,368,155 of record NZ_CP075691.1, read on the forward strand.
CGGCGGGGCCGATGGTGACGGCGACCGCCACCGAGAGGACCAGCGCGGCGCCGCCGGCCAGCCACAGCAGCCCCTGCCGGGCGGGGGCGGCCGGGCTCACTTCGCCAGCCCGAACTTCCGCAGCCCGGCGGCCACTTGCTCGATGCCGTCGACCGTGCGGATCGTGGGGTTCATGGCCTGGCCGCTGAGGAGTACGTAGCGCTTCTTCTTGACGGCGGTGAGGTTCTTGGTCGCGGGGTTGGACTCCAGGAACCTGATCTTCGCCGCGGCGCTCTCCGCGGACTGCGACTTGCGGGTGAGGTCGCCGATGACGAGGACGTCGGGGTCGCGGTCGGCGACGGTCTCCCAGTTGATCTGGGGCCACTCCTCGCGGGTGTCGTCGAAGACGTTCTTCGCGCCGAGTTCGCGGGTGATGATGCCGGGGGCGCCGCAGCAGCCCGCCATGTACGGGGCGTCGGAGTTGGCGAACCAGTACAGGAGCGAGACACCGGACGCGTCGATGTCCTTCGTGGCCTTCGCGACGCGGCCCTTCAGGTCCGCGATCAGCTTCTCGCCGCGCTTCTCGACGCCGAACACCTGGGCGAGGTCGCGTACTTCGCCGTAGACGGTGTCCATGGTGAGGGTCTTGACGCGTTTGCCGTCGCCGCCGCCGTCGTTGTCCTTGCCCGCGCAGTCGGTGGGCGATACGTAGACGGGCACGCCGAGTTCGGTGAACTTCGCGCGGTCGGCGACGCCGCCCTTGCCCACGGTGTAGAGGAAGGAGGCGCTGACGAAGTCCGGCTCCTTGGAGAGGACCTTCTCCAGGGCGGGATAGCGGTCGGCGAGCCGCTCGACCTTCGCGTTCTCCTTCTCCAGGTGCTTCGGGACGGGGTCGGTCCAGGTGCCGGTGCCCGCCATGCGGTCGGCGAGGCCGAGGGAGAGCAGGATCTCCGTGGAGCCCTGGTCGAGGGAGACGGCGCGCTTCGGCGGGGCCTGGACCTCGGCCTCCTTGCCGCAGGAGGCGACGGTGACGGGGTAGCCGTCGGCGCTCTTGCCCGCGGACTTCTGGGCGGAGCCTCCGCCGCAGGCGGTGAGCGCGAGCAGTGCGGTACAGAGCACGGCGGACATACGGGCTGTCGAGGACACGCGATCCCTTGAGTGTCACGGCTCATACGCGGAGCCTGGTCTGCGTCACGGCCTCCGCCGCCCGGTGTGCGAGCGGAGGCGCCAGCAGGTCTTCGGACTCGGGATCGAACCGGACGGGGCGCCTTCCCAGGCGTCCGAAGACGCCCAGTGGCCGTGGCCCCGCCCGTCCCCCTCACCGCTGCGCGTCAGTTCCGGATTTCCACCGGATTCCCTGGCCCAGGTGTGGGTTTGACTGGCTTGCGCAAGTTATCACGCGCCTTCACCGGCCCGGGCCCGGCCTCGGCTCGCCCCGGTAGGTGCCGAAGGACCAGCGGTTTCCCTCGGGGTCCCGGATACCGAACTCGCGGCTGCCGTACGGCTTGTCCTCGATGTCTCCGGTGATCTTCACGCCCGCCTCGCGGAGGCGGTGGTACAGGTCGTCCACCCGGTCGGTCACGACGTAGGCGCCGGAGGTGCCTGGCTTCCCGCAGGTCTCGGCGGCCGTCCCGGGGTCGTACGAGCCGAGCATGACGCCGCCTCCCTCGGGCCAGTCGAGCTGGGCGTGGACGACGCGGCCGCCGTCCTCGTACACGGCCGTGCGCAGGAAGCCGACGGTGTCGACGAGGAAGTCGATCAGGGCGGGGGCGTCCTGCGCCTGGAGGCACGGCCAGGTCGTGGGGGCGGGGGTGGTGGTGAGCGGCTCGTGGTGTGTGGTGTCAGGCGCGGTATCAGGTGTGGTGTCACGTGTGGTGTCAGGTGTGGTGTTCATGTCTGCCACTCTTCGCCTCCGGCGTGCGCCCCGGCTTGGATATTCCGGCACTCCTCGGCCAGCCAGCCCGTGGGGCTCACCCCCGTGTACTGCCGGAAGTCCCGTACGAGGTGGGAGTGGTCGTAGTAGCCCGTGTCGGCGGCGACCCGGGCGAGGTCCGGCGGGTCGCCCGCCGCGACGGCGCGGGTCACGGCCGCCTTGGCGTGCTGGAAGCGCATCAGGCGCGCGGCCTGCTTGGGGCTCAGCCCGGTCTCGGCACGGAAGAGGGCGGTCAGGCGGCGCTCGCTGAGGGCGACGTGCCGGGACAGGCCGCCGAGGGTGCCGGCGCCGCGGTGCCGGGCGAGCCAGGCCCAGGCCTCGGCGACCTCGGGGCGCACGGCTCCGGCGGGCCGGTCCGCGCGCCGCCTCAGGTAGTCGGCGAGGACGGCGAAGCGGTCCTCCCAGGCCTCCAGGGCGCACAGCCGCTCACGGACCTCGGCGGCGCCCGCGCCGAGCACGTCGGTGCCGCCGACGACGAGCTGTCCGGCAAGCTCACCGGCGGGCAGGCCGAGGAGCGCGCGGGCCGCCAGCGGGTGCACGGCGAGCTGGACGCCGGCCTCGTGCTCGGGCTGGACGACGTAGGCGGGGCTCTGGTGGAGGCCGCCCACGATGATGTCGGTGCGGACCGCGTCCGCGCCGGTCGCCTGGGCCGGCGTACCACCGGTGGCGATGGCCCCGTCCAGGGAGAAGATCACCGTCAGGTACGGCGACGGCAGGCCCCGGTGCAGGGCGAGCCGCTGCCCCGCGGTGCGGTAGCCGACCGCCGAGACGACCATGCCGTCGAGCCGGGGAACGGCCCGCACGAACTCACGGGAGCCCATGCGGTCCAGTATGCGACGCCCCGGCCTCCACCGCCGAGGCCTCGCCCCGGCCCGCACGCGCCCGCCGACGCCCCTGTCCGCTACCCGTCACCGCGCCCCCCATGCCCGTCCGCCCCGGTGACTTCGATCATGGGAATCCCGTGGCCGGGCCCATAGCATGGCGCGCCGCTCCGGACGGGGCCGCGCATCGCACTCAGGAACGGCGGGACACGGGAAACATGGCAGTACGAGCCAGGAACAAGCGGGCCCTCATCGGTGGCGTGGGGGCGCTCGTCGCCGCCGTGATCGCGGGCGGCGCGCTGTGGCCCGCCGGTGAGGCGACGGCGGCCGACACCTCGGCCGCCACCGCCCGCGAGCTGTCGCACTGGCCGGAGCCGGTCGCCAAGAAACTCGGCAAGGTCATCGCCGCGAACGACCACAAGGGCGCGTACGCCGTCTTCGACGCGGACAACACCTCGTACCGCAATGACCTGGAGGAGTCGCTGCTGCCCTTCCTGGAGATGAAGGGCGTGCTGACCCGCAAGACCATGGACCCGTCCCTGAAGGTCATCCCGTTCAAGGACACGGCGACGCACAAGGAGAGCCTCTACAGCTACTACAACCGGCTGTGCGAGGTGGACGACCAGGTCTGCTACCCGTGGGCCGCGCAGATCTTCTCCGGGTTCACGCTGAAGGAGCTCAAGGGGTACGTCGATGAGTTGCTGGCGTACGAGAAGCCGATCCCCGCGGAGTACTACGAGGACGGGAAGGTCACCAGGACCGAGGTGAAGCCGCCCGAGCTGTCGAACGGCATGCGGCAGCTCTACAAGACGCTGCGCGCGCACGGCATCGAGGTGTACGTGGTCAGCGCGGCAGGCGAGGACCTGGTGCGGATGGTCCTCGCCGACCCGAAGTACGGCTACGGCGTGAAGCCGCGGAACGTCATCGGGGTGTCGATGCTGCTCAAGGATCGCGGGACGGGCGCGGTGACCAGTTCCCGCAAGGAGATCGCCGAGGGCCGCTTCGGCGAGAAGGACCGGGCGAAGCTCGCGGGGCGCGAGCTCACGCCCAAGCTGTGGGCCCCGCTGACCTGGTACGAGGGCAAGCCGGCCGCGATCAACACGTACATCGACGAGTGGCGCAAGCCGGTCCTCGTCGCCGGTGACACCCCGGTCAGCGACGGTCCGATGCTGTTCCACTCGGCGGACGTGGAGCACGGCGGCGTACGCGTCTGGGTCAACCGCAAGGACGCGTACATGAAGCAGCTCGACGGGATGAAGAAGAAGAACGCCGGGCGGCAGCGCGAGCTGGGCCAGAAGGTGACCGCCGACAAGCGGTGGTTGACGGTCACCCCCGAGCAGATCCGCTAGCCGCCGGGCGGCCGGCCCCGGCCGGGGCGCTCTTCGGCCGCCGTCCACGCCGCCACCTGCTTGGCGAGCGCCCCGCCCGCCTTCGTCCAGGCGAAGTGGTCGAGGCGGGCGCCCGCCTCCCGCGCGGTGTAGTGGCGCCGGGTGAGGCGGGCCCGGGGGACCTTGCCGAGCAGGTGGTCGAGGGCGGTGGCGGGGGCGAGGGTGTCGTGCTCGACGGAGACGGCGAGGACGGGCAGGTCCAGGGCGGCCAGGGCCGCTTCGTAGTCGAGCACGGAGCCCTTGGGGGCGTAGCGGCCGGTGAGCCCCTGGTGCGCCCAGTCCCGCATGACGCCCTTGGGCTGGTTGCCGCCGAAGCCGAGGCGGGCGCCGGGCCAGCGGCCGAGCACGGTCGCCGTCGCGGCGATCAGCAGCTCGCCGAGGAGCAGACCGGGGGCGCGCCGCGGGCCGTACGCGCGGAACCAGACGGACCCCGAGGCGACGAGCGCCACGCCGTCGACGTCCGGCCCGGAGCCCAGGGCGGCGTACAGCAGCGCGAGCTGGCCGCCCAGGCTGTGGCCGAGGAGGCGCAGGGGCGGCTCAGGGCCCAGCTCGGCCCGGACCGCCGCGAGGACGGCGGGCAGGTCCTCCTCGACGAGCGCGCGGTAGCCGTGGTCGCGGGCGCCCCGGTCGGTGGCGCGCGGCGTCGCCTCGCCCTGGCCGCGCAGGTCGGCGGTGAGCACGGTGAGGCCCTCGTCGTGCAGGTGGCGCGCGAAGCGGCGGTAGAAGCGGGCGGGGGTGCCCATCGCCGGCAGGACGAGCACCGCGGCGGCCGGGGGCGGCCCCGGTGCCGGTCCCGAGCCGGACGGCAGGAAACGCTCGGGCGCGGGGGCACGCAGGGCGCGCACCGGAACGCGGGCGCCGTCCGGGAGTTCGACGGTCGTCAGGAGCGGCAGTTCGCCGACGGGTTCCGGCTGGGTCATGGGCCCAGCATGACCCACCGTACAGGCGGACGCGGCGATTCAGGCGGAAAGACGGCGCGGAAAGACGGCGCGGGGGGACGGCACGGCCCGGGGAGGCCAACTGCCGTCCCCGGGCCGCGCGTTCACTCCCCTCAGCGGCTGTAGCGCATCAGCGCGCGCACCATGTGGCAGGTGATGTCGGAGGGCGGGTGGATGCCGACCTCCTCGGCCATGCCTCGGATCGTGCTGTTCTTGGCCTGGTTCGGCAGGTACACGCCCGAGTCGAGCAGGGCGATGGCCAGGCGCATGGCCTTGAGGCGGCGGTTGTGGTTGACGTACCACTCACGCGGGCGCCCGGCGGGCAGCGCCTTCTTCTCCCGCGGTACGTACGGCAGGTCGATCAGGACGGGCTTCGGTACGGTCTTGGACACACGCTTCGACGTGAGTGCGGCAGCGGGCACGGGCATCCTCCTGTCGCGGTCGGGACCCCCCGTCGGGCGCCCTCGAACACTACTGTGATTCTACCGCCAGGCACTGACAATCGCCGCTGGCCAGACGCCCTTTGGGGTGTTCGAATACGGTCGCGTCGCGCGCCCTGGGGCGGGTGTTCCGGAGGTAGCGTGTGGGCATGGAGATCTGGATCAACCCCGCCTGTTCGAAGTGCCGCAGCGCCCTGACGCTGCTCGACGCGGAGGGCGCCGACTACACCGTGCGCCGCTACCTCGACGACGTACCGACCGAGGACGAGATCCGCGCCGTCCTCGATCGCCTCGGGCTCGAACCGTGGGACATCACGCGGACCCAGGAGCAGGCCGCCAAGGACCTGAACCTCAAGGACCGCGAGGCCTGGCCGCGCGACGCCTCCGCCCGCGCCCGCTGGATCAAGGCACTCGCCGAGCACCCGAAGCTGATCCAGCGCCCCATCATCACCGCGGATGACGGCACGGCGGTCGTGGCCCGCACGGAGGAGGCGGTCCGGGACGCGCTCTCACGCTGACGCGGCGCCCACGTTCCGGCGCGCTCCCAGTCCGGCGCGTGGGCCAGGAAGCCGATCGCAGCCCGATGGGACATATACGTCAAACCGTTACATGGACCCGCATAGCGTTGAGAGCTCCGGAGGACACGAAGAGCGGAGAAAGGGGCGCGCCATGCGGAGCTGGATGTTCGGGGGCGTATACGGAACGGTCCTCGCGAGCGCGCTGCTGGCGGCGCTGCACTCGGAGGGCGCCCCCTACACGCCCACCTACGACGCGGCCTGGGTCATGGTCACCGCGGGCGCGGCCGCGGTGACGCACGGCTACGCGCACCACATGGCCACGCACCGCCCCGGCTCGGCCGTCCACCGCTGGCGCCAGCTGGCCCGGGCGCTCCTCGACGAGTGGCCGGTCGTCGTCGCGTGCTGGCCGACCGTGGCCCTGCTGCTCCTCGCCGGCGCCTTCGGCTGGCCCGAGCCGGCCGTCACGTCCACCGGACTGCTGCTGAACGCCGCGCTCCTCTTCGGCTGGGGCACCTCCGCCGCGCTGCGGGTCGGCTACCGGCGCCGCTCCGCGGTCCTGCTCGGCGGCGCGGACGCGGCGATCGGCCTCGGCATCGCCGTCGCGAACGCGGTCATCAAGTGACGTGAGCCACACCCGGCGCAGGTAACACGGGGTTCACATGAGAGCAACGGCCGGGAAATCGCGGATTGCCAGGCTGCCGCTCATCACCACGGCACCGCAGCACCCGCACGTTCTGCGCCGTACCGAACGTTTCAAGGATGAGGCCCCCGTGACCTTCAAGGCTGAGTACATCTGGATCGACGGCACCGAGCCGACCGCCAAGCTCCGTTCGAAGACGAAGATCCTCGGGGACGACGCGAAGGGCGCCGAGCTGCCGCTGTGGGGCTTCGACGGGTCCAGCACCAACCAGGCCAAGGGTCACGCCTCCGACCGCGTGCTCAAGCCGGTCTTCACCTGCCCTGACCCGATCCGCGGCGGCGATGACGTCCTCGTCCTGTGCGAGGTCCTCAACACGGACATGACGCCGCACGAGTCCAACACCCGTGCCGCGCTCGCCGAGGCCGAGGAGCGCTTCGGCGCGCAGGAGCCGATCTTCGGCATCGAGCAGGAGTACACCTTCTTCGAGGGCGACCGCCCGCTCGGCTTCCCCGTCGGCGGCTTCCCCGCCGCGCAGGGCGGCTACTACTGCGGTGTCGGCTCGGACGAGATCTTCGGCCGCGACGTCGTCGAGGCGCACCTGGAGAACTGCCTCAAGGCCGGTCTCGGCATCTCCGGCATCAACGCCGAGGTCATGCCCGGCCAGTGGGAGTTCCAGGTCGGCCCGCTCGCCCCGCTGGAGGTCTCCGACCAGCTGTGGATCGCCCGCTGGCTGCTCTACCGCACCGCCGAGGACTTCAAGGTCTCCGCGACCCTCGACCCGAAGCCGGTCAAGGGCGACTGGAACGGCGCGGGCGCGCACACCAACTTCTCGACGAAGGCCATGCGCGAGGGTTACGACGCGATCATCACCGCCTGCGAGTCCCTCGGTGAGGGCTCCAAGCCGATGGACCACGTCAAGAACTACGGCGCCGGCATCGACGACCGCCTGACGGGCCTGCACGAGACCGCCCCGTGGAACGAGTACAGCTACGGCGTCTCCGACCGCGGCGCCTCGGTCCGCATCCCGTGGCAGGTCGAGCGGGACCGCAAGGGCTACATCGAGGACCGCCGCCCGAACGCGAACGTCGACCCGTACGTCGTCACGCGCCTGCTCGTCGACACGTGCTGCACCGCCCTGGAGAAGGCGGGCCAGGTCTGATCCGGCGCCGGCCCCGCCGACGGGGGCGCCCACCGATCGCGGTGGGCGCCCCCGTCGTCATCGGCCCATCTGCTTCAATGGGGGGCATGGGCAGCAGCTACCAGAACTCCGCGACGGGTCGGCACGACCTCGAGCCTTTCTGGCCCTCCCGGCAGCATCACGACTTCGACCGGATGTGTTGCCGCGCGACGAACGCGCGGGCCCTCTAAAGCCGTTCCCACGGCCTTCGCCCCGCGCGAGCACGACGTACGTCTGTTTCTCGACGACTCGACTCCTTCTTCGCGCGAAAGAGCTGACCTCACATGGCGAACTCCCGTACCTTCACCGCGACCACCGCTGCTGCTCCCGTTCCCGCCGCTCGGGGGCGCCTGCGGGCCGTCGACCCCGACGAGCCCCATCCCGCCGTGCCGATCGCCGACTTCCTGCCGCCGGGCGCCCGATGGCTGCCCGCGCCGCCGCACACCCTGCCGACGCTGCCGGGCCAGCCACCGATGGTCGGCTACCTCGTCCTCGTACCCGCCGGGCAGGCGCCCGTGGCCGTGCGGGAACCGGACGAGCCGAGGACGCCGGGCGCCGGGCCGGTCAGGGTCGACCCCGTGCGGCGCTCCGCCGAGGTCGACGGGCGCCCGCTCGACCTCACGTACCTGGAGTTCGAACTGCTCGCCCACCTCGTCGCGCACCCCCACCGGGTGCACACCCGCGACCAGTTGGTGACGACGGTGTGGGGGTACGGCCACGTCGGCGACGGCCGCACCGTGGACGTCCACGTCGCGCGGCTGCGGCGCAAGCTCGGCGCCGAGCACCGCGGGACGATCCAGACGGTGCGGCGGGTGGGGTACAAGTACGCGCCGGGGGCCGCTCGCTGAGCCCCGCACCGGTGAGCCCGCTCTCTGCTGGGAGCAGAAGACGGTTCCCCCGGCCCGGGTGACCGGGGCAGAGTCCCCTCCATGAGACTTCTGATACTGGGTGGTACCGAGTTCGTGGGCCGTGCCGTCACCGAGGCGGCGCTCGCCCGCGGCTGGGAGGTGACCGTCTTCCACCGCGGCCGCCACGCGGCGCCCGAGGGGGCCCGCGTCATCCATGGCGACCGCACCGCCGAGGGCGGCCTCGCCGGGCTCGCCGAGGGCGAGTGGGACGTGGTGGTCGACACCTGGTCGTCGGCGCCGCACGTCGTACGGGACGCGGCGAAGCTGCTCGCGGGCCGCGCCGGGCGGTACGTGTACATCTCCAGCGGTTCCGTCTACCAGTATCCGGGCGCGGCCGGCTCCGACGAGAGCTTCCCCGTGGTGGACGGCGATCCGGACGCGGAGGCCGCCGAGTACGCGCCGGACAAGCGGGGCGGAGAGCTGGCCGCGATCGCCGGGTTCGGCGAGGAGCGCACGGTGCTCGCGCGGGCCGGGCTGATCCTCGGCCCCTACGAGAACATCGGCCGGCTGCCGTGGTGGCTGAACCGGATCGCGCGGGGCGGGCCCGTCCTCGCACCCGAGCCGCGGGGCCTGGAGATCCAGTACATCGACGTGCGGGACCTCGCGGAGTGGGTCCTCGACGCGGCCGCCGCGGAACTGCACGGCGCGTACAACCTCATCAGCCCCATGGGGCGGTTCACCATGGGCGAGCTGCTCGACGCGTGCGCGCGGGTGGTGGGCGGCGACGCCGAGCTGCGCTGGACGGAGCCCGAGGTGATCCTGGCGGCGGGCGTCGAGCAGTGGATGGAGCTGCCGGTGTGGCTGGCGCCCGGGGAGCTGCACGACACCATGCACCGCACCTCTTCGGATAAGGCGGTCGCGGCCGGGCTCAGGACGCGGCCCGTCATGGACACGGTCCGCGACACATGGGAGTGGCTGCGGTCCATCGGCGGGGCCCCGCCGCAGCGCCCCGACCGGCCGGTGGTGGGGCTCGCCCCCGAGAAGGAGGCGAAGGTGCTGGGCCTGTGACGTGACGTACTCCCCCGGCGCGGTGCGCGCCGGGGGGGGCGTGCCCGTGCGTCAGTGCGGAGCGTGCGCCCCGGCCGGGTGCCGCTCGGCGGGCGCGGCCGGAGGGATCTCCTCGCTGTGTGAGACCTCCGGCAGCCAGGAAAGGGCGCGCGGGGTGCGCCAGTTGCGCTCGCCCAGGAGGGCCATCACGGACGGCAGCAGGACCATGCGGACCACCGTGGCGTCCAGCAGGACGGCCACGCCGAGGCCCACGCCCATCTGCTGCATGTCCTGCATGGACAGCGTGCCGAAGACCGCGAAGACCGCGACCATGATCACTGCGGCGCCCGTCACCGCGCCCGCCGTGCGCGTGACGCCCTCGCGGATCGCCGCGCGGTTGTCCATGCCCCGGTCCCGCGCCTCGCGGATCCGGGAGACCACGAACACGTGGTAGTCCATGGAGAGTCCGAAGAGGACGACGAGGACGAACAGCGGCATCCAGTTCTCGATCGCGCCGGCCTTCTCCGAGCCGATCAGCTCCGCGCCCCAGCCGTGCTGGAAGACGGCGGTCATCACGCCGTAGGCGGCGCCCACCGACAGCAGGTTGAGGGCGATCGACGTCGCGGCGATCACCACCGAGCGGAAGCTGAGGAGCATCAGCAGGAAGGTCACCACGGCGATGAAGCCGAAGACCGGGACGATGCCCCTGCCGAGCTGGTCGCCGAAGTCCTCGGAGGAGGCGAGCTCGCCGCCCACCCGGGCTTCGGCGTCGACGCCGCGGAAGGCCGCGGGGACCGTCTCGTCGCGCAGCTCGCCCAGCGCCTCCTTGGCCTCGGCGTCGGTGCCGTCGCCCGGCAGCGGCACCTCGATCTCGGCGACGTCGGCCGCCCGGTGGACGGTGAGTTCGGCGCCGTCGCCCGCCCGCTTCGTCAGGGCGTCGAGCGCGTCACGCACCGGCCGCGCGTCGATGTCGTCGGCGGTGACGACCACCAGGGCCGGTGAGGGGCCGCCGGGGAACTTCTCGGTGATCTTCTTGTACGAGACGGAGAGCGGGGCGTCGGAGCCGAACTGCTTCTCCAGGCCGAGCTGTTCGGTCCTCATGCCGAGCGCGGGGGCGGCCAGCGCGAGGAGCAGCACGGCCGCGCCGACGGCGAAGGACTTCGGGCGGGCGAGTACGGGCCGCAGCAGCGTGCCCGCGATGCCGCCGCCGGTGTGCGCGCCCTTCTTGGGGCGGCGGTTCAGGAAGGGGACGCGGCCCGCGTCGATCCGGTCGCCGAGCCCGGCGAGGAGGGCGGGCAGGACCGTGACGGAGCCGACCATCGCCACGCACACCACCAGGATCGTGGCGAGGGCGAAGCCCTTGAAGAGGAGCAGGCCGGTCAGGAACATACCCGCCATCGCGACCATCACCGTCAGGCCGGAGACCAGGACGGCGCGCCCGCTGGTGGCCGCGGCGATCCGCAGGGCCGTCCGCGCGTCCCGTCCCGCCGCCCGCTCGTCCCGCTCGCGCCGCAGGTAGAACAGGCAGTAGTCGACGCCGACCGCGAGACCCATCAGGAACATCACGGAGTACGTCGTCTCGAAGAGGTGCAGCCGATGGCTGGCCAGCGAGAGCAGCCCGAACGCCGCCACGCACGCCGTGAGCGCGAGGCCGACCGGGAGCAGCGCCGCGACCACCGCGCCGAAGGCGACCAGGAGGATGCCGAGTGCCAGCGGCACCGCCGTGAACTCGGCCTTCCTCAGGTCGTCGGCCAGCAGGTCCGACAGGTGCTTCTCGGAGCTGGCGTCGCCGAACTGGTGGACCGAGATGCCGTGCGCCGCGCCCTTCTCCCCCGCCTTCGCCACGGCGTCGAGGACCGGCTGGACGCGGTCGGCGGCCTCGTCGGAGGGGCCCTTGATCTCGAAGCGGAGCAGCGCGTCCTTGCCGTCCTCGGAAGGCAGCGGCGCCTGGAGGCCGCGTACGTCACCGGTCGCGGTCAGGGCCTTCGAGAGGTCGGCCGCGGCCTCCTGCCAGCCGTCGGCCGTCCGCGCGGTGACCATGACGAGTTCGCCCGCGGGCTCGTCGATGCCCGCGTCCTTCAGGATCGCGGCGGCCCGCCCCGATTCGCCGACGCCCATCTCGTCGTCGGACGCGGTGACCATGCCGGAGGCCCCGCCGAGGACCGTGGCGAGGACCACGAAGACCAGCCAGCCGAGAACGGCCGTCTTGCGGTGGTGCGCGCTCCACACCCCGAGTCGTGCCGCGAGGTTCCGCCTCATGGCGAACCGCCCCCATCAATCTGCGTGAGTGAACGTCGAACAGGACCTGCCTCACGGTAGGAATCCGGGGCCGGGCGCCCCAGCCGCCGAGCCCCCCTCTCCCCGGAGCCCAGGACGAGGTCCGGGGGTGTCGTCAGGTACACCCCCCGCCCGGGTGGAGGGCCCAATGACCCGGCCCCGCCGCACGGGTGAGACTGTTCCCGGCCCGGGGTGCGGCACGCGACCCGGGCGGCCGGGCTTGACGAGAGGGACGGACGACCATGACCAGGGTCAGAAACGCGTTGATCGCGGGGGCTCAGGGCCTCTACCTGACGATCGTCGCGATGGTGGGATCCATCGTCCTCTTCGTTCTCTCGGTCCTGTCGATCGCGTTCATCCTGCTCGGCATCGGTCTCTTCACCACGCCCGTCGTCCTGGCGGGCGTACGCAAGTACGCCGACGGCCAGCGCATACGGGCCGCCGCGTGGTCCGGTGTGGACATCCCCGTGCCCTACCGGCCCCTCCCCGCGGACCTGCGGGGCGGTGTGGCCGGGCAGGTGGAGCGCTGCACGCTGATGCTGAAGGACCCGGCGACCTGGCGCGACCTCCAGTGGCTCCTGGTGAACATGACCGCGGGCGCCGTCGTCGCCGTCCTCGCCCCGGCGCTGCCGCTCTACATGCTCTACGGCTGGGTCCTCGCGCTCGGCGTGTGGAAGCCGATCCACGAGGCGGGCGGCGGCGAGTGGTACGCCTTCATCCACGTGACCTCGCAGTCCACCGCCAACCAGGCGGCGGCGCTCGGCATGGGCCTCTTCGTCCTCGGCGTGCTCATCAACACCTCGCTGGTACGTGCGCACTTCCTCCTCTCCCGCGCGTTCCTCGCGCCCACCTCGGCCATGCGGGAGCGCGAACTGGCCCGGCGGGTGGACCGCCTGACCGAGACCCGGCACGACGCGGTGGACAACTCCGCGGCGGAGCTGCGCCGCATCGAGCGCGACCTGCACGACGGCGCGCAGGCCCGTCTGGTGGCCATGGGCATGGACCTCGGCACCATCGAGGCGCTCATCGAGACGGACCCCGCCAAGGCCAAGGAGCTGCTGGCCAAGGCCCGGCAGGATTCCGGCGAGGCGCTGACCGAGCTGCGCGACCTGGTCCGCGGCATCCACCCGCCGGTGCTCGCCGAGCGCGGCCTCGGTGACGCGGTGAAGGCTCTCGCGCTGCGCCTGCCGATCGCCACCGAGGTCGACGTGGAGCTGCCGGGCCGGGCCGGGGCGCCGGTCGAGTCGGCGGCGTACTTCGCGGTGAGCGAGTCGCTGGCCAACGCGATCAAGCACTCGGGCGCCGACCGCATCTGGGTGGACATGCACTACGGCGACGGCATGCTGCGCGTCGCCGTCACCGACAACGGCAAGGGCGGGGCGGCTCTGGGGGCCGGGTCCGGGCTGAGCGGGATCGAACGCCGGCTCGGTACATTCGACGGCGTACTGGCCGTCAGCAGCCCCGCGGGCGGTCCGACCATGGTGACCATGGAGATCCCTTGCGAGTTGTCCTAGCCGAAGACCTCTTTCTGCTGCGCGACGGCCTGGTGCGGATGCTGGAGGCATTCGACTTCGAGATAGCCGCGGCCGTGGAGAGCGGGCCCGAACTGTCCAAGGCCCTCGCGGAGTTGGAGCCGGACGTCGCGGTCGTCGACGTACGGCTGCCGCCGTCGCACACGGACGAGGGTCTCCAGTGCGCGCTGGCCGCCCGGCGGGCCAGGCCGGGCCTGCCCGTCCTCGTCCTCTCGCAGCACGTGGAGCAGCTGTACGCACGGGAGTTGCTGGCCGACGGCAACGGCGGCGTCGGGTACCTCCTGAAGGACCGGGTCTTCGACGCGGCGCAGTTCGTCGACGCCGTGCGCCGGGTCGCGGCCGGCGGCACCGCGATGGACCCGCAGGTGATCCAGCAGCTCCTCTCCCGGCGCTCCACCGACCAGCCGCTCGGCGCGCTCACGCCCCGCGAGCGCGAGGTGCTGGAACTCATGGCGCAGGGGCGGTCGAACGCGGCCATCGCCTCCCAACTGACCGTCACGGAGCGGGCGATCGCCAAGCACACGTCGAACATCTTCGGCAAGCTCGGCCTGCCGGTCTCCGACGACGACAACCGGCGGGTGCTCGCGGTCCTCGCCTATCTGGACCAGGGCCGCTGAACACGCCGGGCCGCTGATGCGTATGTAGCCCCATGGGACGCACCTCACGAAAACGATCAAAGCTGGCGCGGCGCCTGGTCGCCACGTCCGCGGCTCTCGTCATGGGCGGCGGCGGCCTCGTCGCCGTCAACGTCTACGCGAACGCCGAGGACGGCGCCCAACAGCCCCCGGAAGCGGCCGCGGCCCGGCAGTTGTCGACGATCAGCTGCCCGGACGTGGCGAACCGGCTGCGGGAGGTTCCACCGGGCGCGCGCGGCGAGGTGGACGGCCGCCTCGCCGAGCTGGACAGCCAGATCACGCGGGCCTACGACCGGTTCAGCAAGGCCGAGGACGCCGGGGCCCAGGAGTCCGTGCTGCCGCCGCTGGAGGAGCAGCGGCGGGGCACGCTCGGCGAGATCGCGGACGCCATGGACCGGGCGGGCGCCCGGCCCGAGGGCCTCGGCGGCATGGCCCCCTGCACTCTGCGCGCCTCCGACCAGGAGCAGAGCCAGGGGCAGAGCCAGGGCCAGGGCGAGGACGAGGGCCAGGGCGAGGACGAGGGCCAGGGCGAGGACGAGGGCCAGGGCGGGGAAGGGGGCCGAGGGCAGAGCGGGAACGGCCCCGTGGCCGGTGACTTCGTCGACATCACGTCCGTCCGGCCCAACGTCGTACGCCCCCGCGACCGGCGCGGCGCCTCCCGCGGGACCTTCACGACCGACTGCGGGCGCAACGAGAACGGCAAGTTCAACCCCGACAACGTCATCGTCGCGCCCGGCGTGAGTAATGGCGCGCACCACATGCACGACTACGTGGGCAACCAGGCGACGGACGCGTTCTCCGGCGACGACGACCTCGCGAACGGCCGCACCAGCTGCCGCAACCAGGGCGACAAGTCGACCTACTACTGGCCCGTGCTGCGGCTCCAGAACGGCACGAACGAGGACGACGCCCAGGCGGACGGCGGCGGCAAGGACCAGAACGTCGGCGAGATCCAGACCCCGGACGCCGTCACCCTGAAGTTCACCGGCAGCCCGGTGAGCAAGGTCGTCGCGATGCCCCGCTTCCTGCGCGTCATCACCGGCGACGCCAAGGCGTTCACCAACGGCGACGCCAACGCCAACGCCTCGTGGAGCTGCACGGGCTTCGAGAACCGGCAGCTCAAGGACAAGTACCCGATCTGCCCCGAGGGCAGCAAGGTGGTGCGGACGTTCAACTTCCAGAGCTGCTGGGACGGGCGCAACACCGACAGCGCCAACCACCGCACCCACGTCGCCTTCGCCGACCCGCGGACCGGTGCCTGCCCGCGGGGCTTCCGGGCGATCCCGAAGCTGGTGCAACGCGTCGTGTACGACGTGCCGCCGGGGCCCGGCTTCGCCGTCGACTCGTTCCCCGAGCAGCTGCACAAACCCGTCACCGACCACGGCGACTTCATCAACGTCTTCGACGAGCGGCTGATGCGGCGCGTGGCGGGCTGCGTCAACTCCGGGCAGCGCTGCACCTGACGGCGACCGCCCGCCTCAGTCCGTACGGTGACCGTGGTGGCCGCCGCCGTGCCCGTCCGCGGCGTCCACCACGGTCCCCCCGAGCCGGTCGCGCAGCGCCGCGATGTCGCGGCGGCCGCCGACCGCGACCCAGCGCCCGCCGACGAGGTACGTACCGCCGTAGTCATCCGCCTCGTCGAGCCATTCGGCCTGGCCGCGGGCGTTCGCGAAGGTGACGAGGATGTAGCGCCGGGCACCGTTCGCACAGATGGCCTGGCGTAGTTCGGCCGCGTCCGTCTGGACGTCCGCCCTGCACCTCGCCCTGTCCGCCAGCTGCTCCAGGCTGCCGCTCGCCGTGTCCGGTGTGCCGTCGCCCCCCGAGCCGCACCCCGCCAACGTGAGCAGCGCTCCCGCCGCCATGCCCGAAAGCGCCCTCCGTGCCGCCCGCGTCGTCTGCCTCGTCTGGGTTGCTCGCGTTGCCCTCACTGGCTCTCCTGCCTCTCCCGGCGAGCCGAACCCGCCATCTTCCGCCGTGCCGTTGAGCACGGGAGGGCGCGGGGATACCGTGCGCCGCAGCCTTCACCCCAGGGGGTACACATGTCCGAACCGTCCCGTCGCTCACTGCTCGGCACCGCCGGGGCCCTCGGCCTCGGCACCGCCCTCGGCGGCGTCCCGCTGCCGGCCCGCGCCGCCGGGGGGACCGCGAAGGCCCCCGCCTTCGATACGGATTCCGCGCGCGAGGCGCTCAACAGACTCCTGCCGCATCACGCGGAGCAGTTCCGGCTCAGGCTTCTCGCCGCCGAGGGGCACACGGACCGCTTCCGGGTCACCGGGACCACCGGGCGGATCGAGGTGTCCGGCACGACGCCCGCGGTACTGCTCACCGGCGTCCACTGGTACCTGAAGTACGTGTGCGGCGCCCACATCACGTGGCACGGCTCCCGGCTCGACCTGCCGCGCAGGCTGCCCGCCCCGGCCCGGCCCCTGGAGCGGTCCACCTCGCTCCCCCACCGGTTCGCCCTGAACGACACCAACGACGGGTACACCGCGCCGTACGCCGACTGGGCGTACTGGGAGCGGATGATCGACGTACTCGCCCTGCACGGCTGCAACGAGGTCCTGGTGGTGGCGGGTGCCGAGGCCGTCTACCACCGCCTCCTGAAGGAGTTCGGCTACTCCGACGACGAGGCCAGGGCATGGCTGCCCGCGCCCTCGCACCAGCCGTGGTGGCTGCTCCAGAACCTGGCCGGGTACGGCGGCCCGCTCTCCCGGCAGCTGATCGACGACCGCGCCGTGTTGGGCCGCAGGATCACCGACCGGTTACGCGCGCTCGGCATCGCGCCCGTGCTGCCCGGCTACTACGGGAACGTGCCCGACGGCTTCGTCGAGCGCAACGGCGGGGACGCGCGCGTCGTGCCGCAGGGCGTCTGGCACGGGTTCAAGCGGCCCGACTGGCTCGATCCGCGCACCACCGCCTTCGCCCGGGTCGCCGCCTCCTTCTACCGGCACCAGCAGCAACTGCTCGGCGCCTGCGACCACTTCAAGATGGACCTGCTGCACGAGGGCGGCACCGCCGGTGACGTGCCCGTGCCCGCCGCCGCCCGGGGCGTGGAGAGTGCCCTGCGCGCGGCCCGGCCCGGCGCGACCTGGGTGATCATCGGCTGGGAGGCCAATCCGCTGCCCGCGCTGCTCGACGCCGTCGACAAGGAGCGGATGCTGATCGTCGACGGCGTCTCGGACCGGTACGCGGGCGTCACCGACCGGGAGAAGGACTGGGGCGGCACGCCCTACGCCTTCGGCACCATCCCCAACTTCGGCGGGCGCACGACGGTCGGCGCCCGCACCCACCTCTGGAACGAGAAGTTCTTCGCCTGGCGCGACAAGCCGGACAGCGCGCTCGCGGGCACCGCCTTCATGCCGGAGGCCACCGACCGCGACCCCGCCGCCTTCGAGCTCTTCTCCGAACTGGCCTGGGTCCGGGGTCCTGTCGACCGGGCCGCGTGGTTCTCCTCGTACGCCGACTTCCGGTACGGCGCGCGCGACCGCTCCGCGCGGGCCGCCTGGCGGGCCCTGCACGACACCGCCTACCAGCACACCGCCGTGGAGCGCAGCGACCCCCACGACTCCCTCTTCGCCGCCCGCCCCGACCTCGCGGCGAACCGCGCCGCCGAGTACGCGCCGCGCGCCCTGACCTACGACCCGGGCCGCTTCGACGCGGCGCTCGCGGGGCTGCTCGGCGTGGCGGCTCCGCTGCGGCGCGGCGCCCGCTACCGGTACGACCTGGTGGACGTGGCCCGGCAGGCGCTCGCCCATCGCAGCCGACAGCTCCTGCCGCAGCTGCGGACGGCGTACCGGCGCGGCGACCAGGAGACCTTCCGCGCCCTTTCGACGCTGTGGCTGCGGCTGATGCGGCTCAGCGACGAGGTCACCGGGACCGACCCGGCGTTCCTGCTCGGGCCCTGGATCGAGGCGGCCCGGCGCATGGGGACGCAGGAGGCCGAGCGCGCCGAGTTCGAGCGGACCGCCAAGGTGCTCATCACCGTGTGGGGCGACCGCGCCACGGCCGACGGCGGCAGGCTCCACGAGTACGGCAACCGCGAATGGCACGGACTGATGAGCGACTTCTACGTGCCGCGCTGGCAGAAGTGGCTCGACGAGCTGGCCGAGGCGCTGGCCACCGGGCGCGAGCCGCGGCCGGTCGACTGGTTCGCCTTCGAGGAGCCCTGGACGCGCGAGCGCGAGGACTACCCGCTGCGGCCCGTCGGCGATCCGTACCGCACCGCCGCGCGGGTGCGGAGCGTCCTCGCGCGGGCGCCCTACCAGGGGTCCGTGACCGTCACCGCGGAGCCGCCCGCCATGCCGCCCGGCGGCCACACGCGCGTGAGCGCCGTCTTCCGCAACGTCAACGGTCTGCGCGCCACCGGCCGCGTCGACTTCGCGTTGACCGGCGTCGAGGCCGAGCCGACGGGCCCCGTGTCCCTGCCGAGGGTCGCGCCCGCGGGGACCGGGAAGGCGGCGTGGCGGGTGGACGCGCCGGACACGCCTCTGGACCGGCCGCTGCGCCCGCTGCCGTACGAGATCACCGTGCGGTACGGCCCAGCGGGCGAGCGGCGGGTGCGGTACGTCCACGAGGGGACCCTCTTCGAGGCCGGCCCGGTGGGCGCGGACTGGCGGACGTACACGAACAACGCCGCCGTCTTCGGTGAGCTGGACGGGCGGTACGCGATCGACGGGGGCGGCGCCGACCTGTGGAAGGGCACCACCGAGTTCGGCACGCTGTACCGACCGGGGGCGCTGCGCGACGGGGTCTCGGTGACGGTGCGGGTCGACGCGCAGGCGGCCACGGGCCCCTGGGCCAGGGCCGGTGTCATCACCCGCGCCGCCCTGGACACGCCGGGCTCGCGGGGGTTCGTGAACCTCGCCGTCACCCCGGCCAACGGGGTCGTGCTGTCGTACGACACCAACGGCGACGGCACCCTTGACACGTACAAGCGGATCACGGGGGTGCGGGGCCCGGTGCTGCTGCGCCTCACGCGGGCCGGGGACTCCTTCACGGGTGCCTGCTCCACGGACGGCGGCGCCACCTGGCGGACTGTGGGAACCGTGACCGTGCCGGGCGCGGCCGCCGCGCAGGACGTGGGGATGTTCATGAGCGCCACCGACGGCGGTGCCGGGGAGCGCGGGACCGTGGAGTTCAGCGGATGGGAGGTGACGCCGTAATCACGTGTCGCGCCCGGGCACTTGTGTGCGACGGTGAGGGCATGGGAGACGACTGGGAGAAGCGGATCGACGAGGCCTGGGCCTCGTACGACACCTACGGTGAGGAACGGGCCGCGGAGTTCCGCGCGGTGATCGACGCGCTGGTGGCGGAGTTGCCCGAGGGCGACCCCGCCGGGCTCTTCGAACGGGCCTGCGCCTTCGACTCCACCGGCCGCTCCGACCTGGCCGTGCCGCTCTACCAGGAGGCACTGGAGCGCGGCCTGGACGGTTACCGCAGGCGCCGGGCACTGATCCAACTCGCCAGCTCGCTGCGGAACGTCGGCCGGGCCGAGGAGGGCGTCGCGCTCCTGGAGCCCGAACTCATCGGCACGTCCGACGAGTTGGACGACGCCGTCCGCGCCGTCCTGGCCCTGTGTCTGGCCTCCCTCGGCCGTGAGCGCGAAGGCCTCTCCCTCGTGCTCGGCGCCCTCGCGCCACATCTGCCGCGCTACCAGCGGTCGATGGCGCATTACGCCCGCGCGCTCGTGGAGCCCGCCCAGGCATGAGGTGACCAACCGACGATTCGCTCGTTCTGCTGAACGTGTCGTCGAATGTGCAGTCCCAGCCGCCGCAGTCCGCGAGCGCCCCCGGTCCCGCTCCCGTCGTCGACGTGGAGCAGGCCGAGGCCGCCCTCGTCGAGCACTACCCGCGGCTCGTCCGGCTCGCCTATCTGGTGCTGCCGCCGAGCCTCGGCCGCAACCGCCGGGTCCTGACCGCCCACGCCCTCACCCAGCGCTCCCTGCCGCGCGGCCGCAAGCCCGGCGTGGCGGTGGCCATCCCGGCCCAGCAGGGGGGCGGGCACCGGCGGGACCCGGGGTACGCGTACGTACGCCTCCAGGTGGTGCGCGGCGCGCTCGACGCCGGACTGCCGCTGACGTGGAGGTCCTGGCCCCGGCGGGCCCAGCTGCCCCCGCTGCTGCCGCAGGTCAAGGGGCTGCGGCTCTTCCCGCGCTCCGGGGGCGCCGACGAACTCGCCCTCGACCAGCGCCTCGCCAAGCTGTCGGGCGCCGCCCGCGCCGCCTACGTGCTGCGCGGCCTGGAGGCGCTCGACGACGCCGGGGTCCGCATGGTCCTCACGGCCGCCGGCTGCGACGACCCGGACGACGCCCTCGCCGAGGCGGACGCCGTCGAGGCGCGCTACGCCCTGCTCGCCTCCCCCGAGTTCGACCCCTGCTCCCTGCACGCCAGGCCGACCGACCTGATGCGGCGCAGGCAGCACCTGAAGGCGGCGGGCGTCGCGGCCCTCGCCACGCTGGTGTGCGGGGCGCTCCTCGGCCTGCCGGGCGACGGCTGGGGACCCGACGGCGCCGCCGCGCCGCCGTACGCCCAGAACCCCGCCGCCCAAGCGGCCCTGGACCCGGGCAAGCTGACGGTCGCGGCCACCGGGGCGTGGCGGCGTTCCGCGCGCACCGACTTCTCCGTGTGGCCCGCGCGCGGCGGCCTCGTCGACGACAAGGCGCTGCTGCGCCGCGCCCTCGCCGTCTGGGCGCGGCCCGGCGAGACCGTCCAGGTCTCGGCCACCCCGGGCACGCCCTCCGGGGCGCCCCCCGGTCCGGCGCAGCTGCTGTACGCCGGGGAGGTCGACGCCGCGCGCGTGGTGCTGCTCTACGACGGACTGCGCATCGTGCGCTACGCCGAGCCGAAGGAGGGCACGAGCGGCGCCGCCCTCGACTTCGCCCGCGTGGACGGCGCGAGCGGCCCCGAGGCGAGCGCCCTCGTCGTCAACCGCGCCGACGGCAACGTCCGCTACTTGACGGCGCCCTGGGTGCGGTCGGCCGCCGTCCGCGACCTGCTGAAGCCCGCCGGGCAGGCCCTGGCGCTGCGCCGCGACGCGGACGGCGTCACCGAACCCTTCGCCGGTCCGGCGCAGAGCGGCCGGTGCACGTCCTGGAACGCGCTGCGGATGCGCGACCACTCCGGTGCCGTGCGGATGGTGACCGACCTCGGCGAGCTGACCCCCGCCCGGCTGACCGCGGGCCGCCCGGAGGCGCCACGCGAGGCCGCGCCCGCCGACTGGACCAAGTCCGCCTGCTCCCTCGCCTCGGTGCGCTCGCACGGCGTGCGGTCCGTGAACTCCTGGGCGTACGCCCGTCAGACGCTCCCCGAGACGGGCGCCGCCGCCCAGTGGGTGTGCACGCGGGCCGAGACCTGGCGGGGGGCGGGCAGCCGCAGCCTCGCCCAGTTCCAGACGGCCGACGGTCCCACCGGCGCCGTGGCGGCCAAGGCCGAGGACTCCCCGGCGTGCGGCCCCCGGGAGCCCCGGGTCCTCGCGGGCGTCCGGTGGAAGTCGCCGGGCGGGAACTGGTACCTCCTGGGCGCGGGCAGCAAGGACGTCACGTCACTGACCGCGTCCGGCGGCGACCAGGTGCAGGGCAACGTCCTCGCGGTCAGCACGGAACGCACCGCCCGAGCCCGGCTGACCGGCACCCTGGCGGACGGCACGAAGGTGGCGACGCTGCGGTGAGCGGCGGCCGGTGAACTTCCGGCCGCCGACCCCTGTACCACCCGCCTACCCGTCAGTACATTGACGGCATGTCTAATACGCAGAGCCGGGTGCCCATGCCCGTCGCGTCCGAGCACATACCGCTCAAGGCACGCAACGTCTCCTTCTCCTGGGAGAACACCCCGCTCCACTGGCTCCCGGACGACCCGTTCACCACGCACACCATCAACGTGCTGCATCTGCTGCTGCCCGCCGGTGAACGCTGGTTCGTGCACGTCTACAAGCAGGTCCTGCCCCACATACGGGACGAGCGGCTGCGCGAGGACGTCATCGGGTTCATCGGCCAGGAGGCCATGCACTCGCAGGCCCACGACGAGGTCCTGCCGCACCTCAAGGCGCAGGGGCTCGACCCGACGCCGTACACCGCGCAGGTCGACTGGCTCTTCGAGAAGCTGCTCGGCGACCGCACACTGCCGCCGGGCAAGGCGCGCAAGTGGTGGCTGATGGAGCGCGTCGCGATGATCGCGGCCATCGAGCACTACACCGCCTTCCTCGGCGACTGGGTCCTGGGCGCCGATGAGCTGGACCGCAGGGGCGCCGACCCGACCATGCTGGACCTGCTGCGCTGGCACGGCGCCGAGGAGGTCGAGCACCGCTCCGTGGCCTTCGACCTCTTCCTGCACGTCGACGGCGGCTACCGCCGCCGCGTGCGGACGTGGGCGACCGCCTTCACCGCGCTGGTCTTCCTCTGGCAGCGCGGGACGCGGTTCTTCATGGAGAACGACCCGACGCTCGTCGACGGCAGGGCGAGCTTCAAGGACTTCCACCGCAGCGGACGCGCGGGCACGCTGCCGACCACCGGAGCCATGGTCCGCTCCATCCCCCGCTACCTGAGCCGCGGCTACCACCCCTCCCAGGAGGGCAGCACGGCACAGGCCGTGGCCTACCTCGCCTCCTCACCGGCCGCCACCGCCGCCGAGAAGGCCGCCGCCGGGCAGGGGGACGTCTGACATGGCCCGCCTCCCCGTCCTCGCCCTCGCCGCCGGAACGGCCCTGCTCGCCCGGCGGGCCCTGCGCCGCCGGATCGCCATCTCCCCGCTGTGGCCGCTGCCCGCCCTGGAGCAGCCGGTCTCCGGGCGGCCGCGCTCCCGTGCGCTGCGGCTGCGCGTCGCACGGCACGAGCGCGTGGCCGACGGCGTCATCCAACTGCGCCTGGAGGGGACCGACTTGCCGCCCTGGCAGCCGGGCGCCCATCTCGACCTGGTGCTGCCGTCGGGGCTCGTACGGCAGTACTCGCTCTGCGGCGACCCCGAGGACCCCTCCTCGTACACCGTCGCGATCCGGCTGATCGGCGCCGGGCAGGGTGGCAGGGGCGGCTCGCGCGAGGTGCACGAGCGGCTGCGGGAGGGCGACGAGGTCGAGGTGCGGGGGCCGCGCAACCGCTTCCCGCTCGCCGACGCCACGTCGTGCGTCTTCGTCGCCGGCGGCATCGGGATCACGCCGATCCTGCCGATGCTGCGGGCCGTGCAGGCCTCGGGGGCGCCGTGGCGGCTGCTCTACGGCGGGCGGTCGCGCGCCTCGATGCCGTTCCTGGAAGAGGTCGAGAAGCTCGGCGGGGCGGGGCGCGGGCGGGTCACCGTCGTCGCGGAGGACGAGGACGGACTGCCGGACGTGGCCGCCTTCCTGAGCGGAACGCCCGAGGGCGCCGCCGTGCACGTATGCGGGCCCGAGGCCCTGATGGAGGCGGTCGGCGCCGCGCTGCCGCAGGGGTGCTCGCTGCACCTGGAGCGGTTCTCACCGCGTGCCCGCACCGAGGGCGACACCGCCTTCGAGGTCGAACTGCGGCGCAGCGGGCGCACGGTGGCGGTCGCCGCGGACGGCACGGTGCTCGCCGCGGTCCGCGCCGCGCTGCCGGACACGGCGTACTCCTGCGAGCAGGGGTTCTGCGGGACCTGCCAACAGCGCGTCCTGGAGGGGGAGATCGACCACCGGGACGAGCTGCTGACCGACGGCGAGCGGGCCGGCTCGATGCTCATCTGCGTCTCGCGTGCGCGCGGTGAGCGGCTCGTGCTCGACCTGTGAAGTACCGGGCGGGACCGGACCGCCGGAGGGCCGGTTCCGCTCGGTAAGGTGTTCGTATGACTACCGGGGTGCGCCGCAGGATGGGTGTCGAGGAGCGGCGGCAGCAGCTGATCGGGGTCGCGCTCGACCTGTTCAGCCACCGCTCGCCCGACGACGTCTCCATCGACGAGATAGCGGCGGCCGCGGGCATCTCGCGTCCGCTGGTCTACCACTACTTCCCCGGCAAACTCAGCCTGTACGAGGCGGCGTTGCGCCGGGCGGCCGAGGAGCTGGCCGAGCGGTTCGTGGAGCCGCACGAGGGGCCGCTCGGTGCGCGGCTGCTGCGCGTGACGGGGCGCTTCCTGTCTTTCGTCGACGAGCACGGGCCCGGCTTCTCCGCGCTGATGCGGGGCGGTCCCGCGGTCTCCGCGGGCGGCGGCTGCGCGGTGGGCCCGGGGACGGCATCGGCATCGGCATCCACGACGAACGCACTGATCGACTCGGTGCGCCAGGCCGCGTACGACCAGATCCTCGCGCACCTCAAGGTCACCGAGCCGTCCGCCCGGCTTGAACTCGTCGTGCGGTCCTGGATCTCGCTGGCCGAGTCCACGGCGCTGCTCTGGCTGGACGGGCGGCGCGTGCCGCGTGCGGAGCTCGAACTGCAGCTGGTGCACGACTTCGCGGCGCTGACCGCGGTGAGCGCCGCCTACGACGAGGAGATGGCGGCGCTGCTGCGCGGCATCCTCGCCGAGGAACCGGCCGACGGCCCGTTCGCCGATCTGGTCGGCCGCCTCCTCGCGCTGGCCCCTCAGGCCGCCGACGACTTGCGGTAGGAGTCGTCCAGGTCCCGGATCTCGGCCGACGCGTGCAGGGTGACGCCGGCCGCGGGCTTCACGTACCGCCGCACGAGGTCCAGCGCGCCCTCGGTCACTTGGGCCTTGGTCCGCGCGGAGCGCCCGGGCAGCAGCCCGATCATGACGTGGACGATGCCGTCGCCGCCGGTCCCGTCGCCCACCACGCTCTCCTCGGTCCGTACGAACCGGGTCTTGCAGGCGTCGGCGGCGGCGCCCGCGACCTCGACGAGCAGCGGGTGCAGGGCCAGCGCGAAGCCCCTGCGGTCGAAGTCCCCGGCGAGCTGCTCGGAGTAGTCGACGGTGATCTGCGGCATGGCCACCCCTGTAGGTCCGTTGGTGGCGCCCACCTTTACGGTGATCGCCATGACGGCGCAACTGACGTTCCGCAGTGCGGACAAGGCCGACACGGCGACCCTCACCGGCCTCTACGACGGCGGCTGATCGACTCCGGGGTGGAGGAGGTGTGGCTCGCCGAGGAAGGGGCCGAGGTCGTCGGGGCGTACGAACTGTGGTGGGACGATGAGGCGGCCTGGGGTGTGCGGGCGCCGGACGCGGGCTATGTGCACCGGCTGATGGTGCGGCGCGGGGCGCGGCCCGGGACCGGCAGGGCGATGCTCGCGCGGGCGGAGCGGCGGATCGCCGAGGCGGGGCGCGAGCTGTGCCGGCTGGACTGCGTGTCGGCCAACCCCCGGCTGCGCACGTACTACGAGGGGGCCGGTTACACGGCCGTCGGTGAGTTGGCGGGGAAGGTGGCCGCCGACGGGAGCACGTACGGCGTGACGCTGATGGAGAAGCGCCTGGTCTAGCGGTCGCCGGTCAGGCGCAGGGCGAGCAGGGCGATGTCGTCGTCCCGGTCGTGGCCGAAGCAGGCGAGCAGGGTGTCGCAGAGATCGGCGACGCCGAGTGGCGCGTCGGCTGCGACGGTGCGCAGGTGCTGCATGGAGACCGCGAGGTCGGTGCCGCGCGTCTCGATGAGGCCGTCGGTGACCATGAGGAGCCGGTCGGTGGGGCCGAGGACCGTCTCCGTGGGGGCCGGTCTGTCCAGGCCGAGGCCGAGGAGCGGACCGTGGGCCCGCAGGTACGTGGCCGAGCCGGTGTCGCTGACGACGAGCGGCGGGATGTGCCCGGCGTTGGCGACGCGGGTGCGTCCGGTGGCGGGGTCGACGAGGGCCAGGCAGAGAGTGGCCGTCACGTCGGGGTGGTAGCGCTGGAGCATGTTGTCCAGGCGGTGGGCGAGCTCCCGGGGGTCGGATTCCTCGACGCAGTAGGCGCGCAGGGCGTGCCGGATCTCGACCATCACGGTGGCGGCGTCCAGGGAGTGCCCGACCACGTCGCCGATGGCGGTGAGGACGCCGCCCGAGGTGGGCAGCGCGGCGTAGAAGTCGCCGCCGATCTCCGTGTCGCTGGAGGCGGGTTCGTAGCGGACGACGACTTCCGTGCCGGGCACCTGCGGCACGTGCGTCGGCAGGAAGCTGCGCTGGAGGGTGAGGGCGATGTGGCGTTCCATCTCGTACATGAGCAGTCGCTCCGCGGCAAGCGCGGTGGCATGGGCGAGCCGCCCCACGAGACGCTCGGTGTCGGGGTCGGGGTGCTGGGCGTAGGCGGGTGTGGCGAGGCAGACGGGCGCGCTGCCCTCGCGGCTGCGGGCCAGGGCGAGCCTGGCCCCGTCGGGCGGTCCGGTGCCGCTGACCGCCTCGGCCTGGAAGAAGCCGGGCGGCCACAGCGGGGCGGGGGCGACGGTGCTGCGCACGCCGACGTGGCCCGACATGATCCGCAGGATGAGGCGGGCCACCGCTTCGTGCGCGCCGTCGTCGGGCAGGGAGGCGGAGGCCCGGCTCCGTGACAGGCCCCGGTGCACCGCGCCGTCGCCGCCGAGGATGAACGCGGCGGCGGGGCTCCTGGTGAGGCGGTCGGTGCCCGCGGCCGCGGCGTCGGCCAGTTCGCGCGGGCAGCGGGCCGACTGGACGTCGAGGATGGTCTCGGCGAGCCGCGTGAGGTGCCCGGCCTCGGCCTCGGCGTCGCTGCGGTGGCGGGCGCCGCGGGCGACGGCCCGGACCACGGCCTGGATCTCCTCCGGTTCGGCGGGCACCGTCAGATAGGCCTCGCCGCCCGCGTCGAGGCCGCGGCAGCGGTCGGCGGGGGCGACGCGGGCCGCCGAGAAGTGCACGATGGGCAGGGCGGCGGTCTGCGGGGCCTCCTTGATGCGGCGGCAGAGCTCGAAGCCGCTCATGTCGGGCAGGCCCACGTCGACGAGCGCCACGTCGGGGAGTTCGCCCATGCGGTGACGCGCGTCGAGTTCGGCGAGGGCTTCGGCCGCGCTGGCGACGAGGATGACGCGGTGGCCGTCCCTGCGCAGGACCGCGCCCAGCGCGTATCGACTGGCGGCGACGTCGTCGACCACCAGGATCGTAGTGTCTGCCTTGCCGTTGGCGCTCAAGCGGGGCCCCTTTGGGGCAGGTCGATGGGCTGGTCGGTGGGGCGGGGGTGCCCGCCCGGTCCGAGAGCAGTCCCGCTCGTCCAAGTTAGCGTTCCGCCGTGCGCTCCGGGAGTGGGCGGCGACGGTCCTACCGAGAACGGTGAAGATCCCCGAATCTCTCTCGTCGAGGGCGTACTTGACGATAGAATCTGCGCCCCTCACCTTGACGTGGTGCAGTTCTTGGGCCTGCCCGGCGAGGACCCGGGCCCGCTGCGGCCGCGCCTGCTCGGTGACGCCGGGGGCGCCGAAGACTCCGCGGCCACCGGCGGGGCGGACGTCCTCGTGACCTTCGCGTTCCGTGAGGCGTTCACCGGAGTGAGCGGCCACTTCGGCGCAGCCACCTACCCGCACCTTCGCCACCACCTCCCGACCCGCCCCCGAGCCGACAACCCCCCGCACCCATGAGGGACTTCATGACCCAGCACGTCACCGCCGCGCCCGCCCACACCGACTCCGTGCCGAGCCGGGAGTGGTGGCGCGACGCGGTCATCTACCAGGTCTACCCGCGCAGCTTCGCCGACGGGAACGGCGACGGCATGGGCGACCTGCCCGGCATCACGGCACGCCTGCCGCACCTGCGCGACCTGGGGGTGGACGCCGTCTGGCTCTCCCCCTTCTACGCCTCGCCGCAGGCCGACGCCGGTTACGACGTGGCGGACTACCGCGCGGTGGACCCCATGTTCGGCACCCTCACGGACGTCGACGACCTCGTGCGGGAAGCCCACTCGCTGGGCCTGCGCGTCATCGTCGACCTCGTGCCCAACCACTGCTCCGACCAGCACGAGTGGTTCAAGCAGGCGCTGCGCGAGGGCCCCGGCTCGCCGCTGCGGGACCGCTTCCACTTCCGGCCCGGCAAGGGCACCGACGGCGAGCTGCCGCCGAACGACTGGGAGTCCGTCTTCGGCGGACCCGCCTGGACCCGCGTCGAGGACGGCTCCTGGTACCTGCACCTCTTCGCGCCGGAGCAGCCCGACTTCAACTGGGACCACCCGGCCGTCAAGGACGAGTTCCGCTCCATCCTGCGCTTCTGGCTCGACCTCGGCATCGACGGCTTCCGCATCGACGTCGCGCACGGCCTGGTCAAGGCGCGGGGCCTGCCGGACATCGGCCACGAGGAGCAGGTCAAGCTGCTCGGCGGCCAGGCCGTGCCGTACTTCGACCAGGACGGCGTGCACGAGATCTACCGCGACTGGCGCAAGATCCTCGACGAGTACACGCGCGAGGACGGCACCGAGCGCATCGCCGTCGCCGAGGCGTGGACCCCGACCGTCGAGCGCAGCGCCCTGTACCTGCGCCCCGACGAACTGCACCAGGCGTTCAACTTCGAGTACCTGACGACCGATTGGGACGCGCGGGCGCTGCGCGACGTCATCGAACGCTCCCTCGCCGCGATGAACTCCGTGGACGCGCCCGCCACCTGGGTGCTCTCCAACCACGACGTCGTACGCCACTCCACGCGCTTCGCCGGCGGCGACGAGGCCCGCGGCCTGCGCCGGGCCCGGGCGGCGACGCTGCTGATGCTGGCGCTGCCCGGCTCCGCCTACATCTACCAGGGCGAGGAGCTCGGCCTGCCCGAGGTCACCGATCTGCCGGACGAGGTGCGCCAGGACCCGGCGTTCTTCCGCTCCGCCGGGCAGGACGGCACGCGTGACGGCTGCCGGGTGCCGCTGCCGTGGTCCGGTGAGCGCGCGCCGTTCGGCTTCGGTCCGGCCGAGGGCGGTCCGAGCTGGCTGCCGCAGCCGGAGTCCTGGCGGGACCTGTCGGTGGCGGCGCAGACCGGTGACCCCACGTCGACGCTGGAGTTCTACCGCTCCGCGCTCGCCGTGCGCCGCGAGCACCCGGCGCTGGGCGCGGGCCGCGGTGTGGAGTGGCTGGACGCCCCCGAGGGCGTGCTCGCCTTCCGCCGCACGTGTGCGACGCGCGCGTTCGTCTGCACGGTGAACCTCACCGCCTCCCCCGTCACGCTGCCGACGCCCGGCGCCCTCCTGCTGGCGAGCGCGGGCGTGGCGCCGGGCGCCGACGAGACCGCCCTGCCGGCCGATTCGACGCTCTGGTGGGCAGCCTGAGACGCGACCGGTACAGTCCCCTCCTGTGACCGCACGGCTAGCCGACATCGCAGCCCAGGCGGGGGTCAGCGAAGCGACGGTGAGCCGCGTGCTCAACGGCAGGCCGGGCGTCGCGGCGGCCACCCGTCAGTCCGTGCTCGCCGCGCTCGACGTCCTCGGCTACGAACGCCCGGTGCGGCTGCGCCGGCGCAGCGCGGGCCTGGTCGGGCTGATCACGCCGGAGCTGGAGAACCCCATCTTCCCCGCGCTCGCGCAGGTCATCGGGCAGGCCCTGACCCGGCAGGGGTACACACCGGTCCTCGCCACCCAGACCCCCGGCGGCTCCACCGAGGACGAGCTGACCGAGATGCTGGTGGACCGCGGGGTGGCCGGCATCATCTTCGTCTCGGGGCTGCACGCGGACACCTCCGCCGACATGCGGCGCTACGAGCGGTTGCGGGCGCGGGACGTGCCGTTCGTCCTCGTGGACGGCTTCTCGCCCGAGGTGCGGGCGCCGTTCATCTCGCCGGACGACCGCGCGGCGATGCGGCTCGCGGTGACGCACCTCGTCTCGCTCGGTCATACGCGCGTGGGACTGGCCCTCGGCCCCAGGCGGTTCGTGCCGGTCCAGCGGAAGATCGAGGGCTTCGTGCGCTCGATGCGGGATCAGCTGGGACTGGCCCCGGAGGAGATCGAGGCGGACCTCGTCCAGCACTCCCTCTACACCCTGGAGGGCGGCCAGGCGGCGGCCGCGGCGCTGATGGACCGCGGCTGCACGGCGATCGCGTGTGCCGGCGACATGATGGCGCTCGGTGCGATACGGGCGGCGCGTCAGCGTGGCCTTGAGGTGCCGGACGACGTCTCGGTGGTCGGCTTCGACGATTCGCCGCTGATCGCGTTCACCGATCCACCGCTGACCACGGTGCGCAAGCCGGTGCCGGCGATGGGGCAGGCGGCGGTGCGTACACTCCTGGAGGAGATCGGCGGGACCCCCGCCCCGCACAGCGAGTTCGTCTTCATGCCGGAGCTGGTGGTTCGCGGTTCAACCGCTTCGGCCCCCAGGCGCCCCTAGGGTTCTTCGGGCCGCGGCCTCGTACTTCCGACGGAGAGAATGCGGTCCGGACCCGACCAGGGGATGATCGGTCGGAGGACGGGGATCTGGCAGACTCTGTGCCTATGGGTGAGACGATCGTGACAACACTTGAGGGCCGACAGGCGCCCACCGCATCACCCATCGCGGGCGAGGAAGATGACCGCAATGGGCGGAATCTCCTGCGTCGTCTGCGGACCCCCCGCCGTCCCCGGCTGTGGTTCGAGATCCTGCTGATCGCGGTGAGTTACTGGACGTACTCACTGATCCGCAACGCCGTGCCGGAGCAGAAGGCGCAGGCGCTGCGCAACGCCGACTGGATCTGGCGGATCGAGCACGACCTCGGGATCGCCGTCGAGCGGGGCGTCAACCACGCCGTGGACTCCGTGACATGGCTCATCGTCGGCATGAACTACTACTACGCGACGCTGCACTTCGTGGTGACGCTCGGCGTACTGGTCTGGCTCTTCCGCAAGCATCCCGGGCGGTACGCGGCCACCCGCCTCGTCCTCTTCGCGACGACGGCGGTGGCCCTGGTCGGCTACTACCTCTATCCGCTGGCGCCGCCGCGCCTGATGAACGGCACCACCTTCATCGACACGGTCCTGGTGCACCACACGTGGGGCTCGATGGCCTCCGGCGACCTGAAGAACATGTCGAACCAGTACGCGGCGATGCCGTCGATGCACATCGGCTGGTCCCTGTGGTGCGGCCTGACGATCTTCGCCCTGGCGTCGGTGCCGTGGGCCAAGGTGCTCGGCCTGCTCTACCCCGTGGCGACGCTCGTGGTGATCGTGGCCACGGCCAACCACTTCTGGCTGGACGCGGTGGGCGGCATGATCTGCCTGGCCTTCGGCCTCACGGTCACCCGCCTCTGGTACGGCGCGCTGCCGCACGCACTACCACGCGAGGTGTAACACCTGGGCTGCGCCCCGTAGGGGGCGGGGAACTGCGCGAGCAACCACAACCGACCCGCACCCGCCACCCCGCAGCCCACTCAAACCCCGCGGTGAGCGACCCGCCCTCCCACCACCGTGAGGAACACCGGCGCCGCCGCCACCTCATCGGCCGGCGCCACCACCGGATCGAGCCCGAACGCCGTGAGATCCGCCCGGCACCCAGGGGCGATCCGCCCCGCCGCGCCCCCCTCCCCCGCGGCGACGGCCGCGTGCGTCGTGCAGCCCTCCAGCGCCATGAGCCCCGTGAGCCCCGGCCCCCGCGAAGCCGCCCCGCGCGGACTGCGGGCGGTGGCCAGGACCTCACGTACGTCGTAGTGGGCGATCGGCCAGTCGGAGCCGAGCGCCACGTACGCCCCGGCGTCCCGCAGGTTGCGCATGCGCCAGGCCCGGGCGGCGCGCTCGTCGCCGAGCCGCTTGGACCACTCGTCGCTGTGGTCGGCCCGGGTGTACGCGGTGTGCGGCGGCTGCATCGAGGCGATGACGCCCAGCTCGGCGAAGCGCGGGACCGTGTCGTCCGGCACGGTCTCGATGTGCTCGATCCGGT